>DFMO01000007.1:1478-5364 GCA_002375695.1 Flavobacteriaceae bacterium UBA3591 | reverse complement strand
AGCCATATTTCAGGACAAGACATGCAAAAAATCGTGCTAAATTCAACATTTGAACTAAAAAAGCCAACCGCACAAACAGCACATTTATTTTTTTTTTGCCAACGCGAAATGCCAACGCTAAAAAAATAAAAGAGCTGTTTTTCGCCAACGCTCGAAAAAAACGATACATTAGGAAAATGCAAACTGAAGAAGAAATCCTAAAAATAAAAAAAGTGAAAAACACCGCAGTCAGAACTGTGGTTTTACGTCATCTTTTGAGCCAAGAAAAAGCACAATCGTTGAAAGATATTGAAAACGCATTGGCATATACGGACAGAAGTTCGATTTTCAGAACGCTGAAAACATTTGAGGAAAACAAAGTCATCCACAGCATTGAAGATGGTTCTGGAATGACCAAATATGCGGTTTGTGCCAAAGGCTGTAACTGCGACCCAAAGGATTTGCACCATCATTTTTATTGCACAAACTGCGATAAAACATTCTGCCTTTTTGATGTTCCTATTCCCAAAATTCAACTTCCCGAAAACTTCAAACTACAACAAGCAAATATGGTCGTAAAAGGTCTATGCGATAACTGTAACAAGTAATCTTTGCAATCGAGTTGCAGTAAAAGGAATTTACATTTGCACTATTCTTAAAAACAGAATTAGCAGATGACAAAAGCATTTTTAACTTCATTTTTCTTCGTTATATCATTTATTTCTTTCGCACAGAACAGCGACATTTCTATTTTCATTACAGATTCGGAAACCAACGAACCATTACTTGGAGCAACAGTTTATTTCGAGGAGCTTGAAAAAGGAGCGGTAACAAATTTTGACGGAATTGCCACATTTACGGAAATCCCTAACGGCAACCAAACCATAAAAATTTCATACGTAGGTTTCAAAACCATAGAAACAACTATTGTAGTCGGCACAAAAAAAACGTTCACTTTCAAACTTGAATCTGGAGGAAATGAATTGGACGAAGTAGTCATACAATCTTCAAGAAGTACACGAACTGTTAGAAAAATACCCACAAGAATAGAATTCATTGGAGCGGAAGAATTGAGCGAAAAAGCAGTAATGAATCCGACCAATATTTCAATGGTACTTCGAGAAAGTACAGGAATACAAATGCAACAAACTTCGTTAAGTAGCGGAAATACCAACATTAGAATTCAAGGACTCGATGGACGATACACTCAACTTTTAAGAGACGGATTTCCTTTGTATGGTGGATTTTCAAGTGGTTTGAGTATTTTACAGATTCCGCCATTAGACTTAAAACAATTTGAAATCATAAAAGGAAGTTCATCAACGCTTTATGGTGGTGGTGCAATTGCAGGTTTGATAAATATGGTTTCCAAAACACCAGACGAAGAACCTGCTTTGGATATTATGCTGACACAAACCCAAGCTCTGGGAAGTACAGCAAATGTGTTTTACAGCAAACGGAATGATAAGTTTGGTGTTTCACTTTATGGTTCAGGTCATTATCAAAAAGCGTATGACCCAGAAGATGACGGCTTTAGTAACTTGCCAAAAACAACTTCGATTTCATTCAACCCAAAATTCTTTTATTATCCATCGGAAAAAACAACATTTTGGTTTGGCTTAAACGGAACGTATGACGACAGAATTGGTGGCGACATCACAAAAATTGAAAGTGGCGAAAATGGCATCCATCAATATACCGAAGAAAACGTATCGAAAAGATTGAGCAGTCAAGCGGTTTACGAAACTCAAATAGATTCCGTCAGTTCATTAAATATCAAAAATAGTATCTCGTTCTTCGACAGAGAACTGACCATTCCCGATTTTACATTTGACGGTAAACAAACCAATACATTCACGGAAATAAACTATCAAAAGTCAGCCAATAAAACAGATTGGATTTTTGGTGCAAACCTATATACTTCCGATTTTGATGAAAATGATAATGCAACTTTGCAACGTGACCAAACAGACATAACTTATGGAGCATTTGTAAATAATATTTATGACATTTCGGATAATTGGATTTTGGAAACAGGATTGCGAGCAGATTACAATACTGATTTTGGCTTCTTTCCGCTTCCCAGAGTTTCATTGCTATACAAAAATGATAGCGGATTTTCGAGCAGAATTGGTGGTGGTTTAGGCTACAAAATTCCAGATATTTTTACAGAAGAGGCAGAATTTATCAATTTCGAAAATGTACTTGGTATTGATAAATCTTCACTAAATGCGGAACGTTCTTATGGAGTAAATCTTGATTTCAACTATCAAACACGTTTATTTGAAACCGTTGGTTTTTCTATTAATCAACTGTTTTATGTAACTGCGATTAATGAAGCATTACTGTTAAATTCAACTGATAATGGATTTTTCCAATTTGAGAATGCAACAGATGAAATTTTGAGCAAAGGTGCTGAAACAAACATCAAGTTTACCTATAAAGATTTTAGGTGGTTCCTAAATTATGCACTCATTGACACAAGGTTGAACTATTTAGCTGGCAATCCTCAAAAACCTTTGACAGCAAAACATAACGCAGGAAGTGTTTTGATGTACGAATCTGAAAAATGGCGAATCGGTTATGAAACGTTTTACACAGGAAAGCAATTTTTGTCTAATGGAACAGAAACAACCGACTTCATAACAATGGGTTTTGTGGCAATGCGAAATTTTAAATGGGGAACAACGTTTGTGAATTTTGAAAACTTTACGGACAGAAGACAAAGCAGGTTTTCGCCATTGGTTTTGCCACCACACGACAATCCAGAATTTCCCGAAATCTATGCACCAACAGACGGTTTTATATTTAGCGTTGGGATAATTATCAAACCTTTTGGAAACGAAGATGACGACTAAAATGAACAAAACGATATTTATAATCAGTAAAATGGATTGTCCTTCCGAGGAAAATCTAATCCGAATGAAATTGGACGGAATTTCAAGTATTGCGAATCTGGACTTTGATATTCCGAATCGAAAATTGACTGTTTTTCACAGTGGAGAAATTGACCAAATCGAAAAGTCAGTTATCGAACTGAATTTAGGCGGAAAAAAAATCTCAACGGAACAAACCGACCAAACGGAATTTAAAGAAAACGCAAACCAAAAAAAGCTACTTTGGTCTGTACTTGCAATCAATTTTGCTTTTTTCATTATCGAAATGACAACAGGAATTATCTCAAAATCAATGGGACTTGTTGCAGACAGTTTGGATATGCTTGCCGACAGTTTCGTGTACGGAATTAGTTTGTTTGCGGTTGGAGGAACTATAGTTAAGAAAAAGCGGATTGCAAAACTTGCTGGATATTTTCAAATTACACTTGCGATTATCGGATTTGTGGAAGTTTTAAGAAGATTTTTCGGAGACGAGAAATTACCCGATTTTTCGACAATGATTATCGTTTCGATTTTTGCACTTATCGCAAACGGAATTTGTCTTTACATTTTGCAAAAGTCAAAAAGCAAAGAAGAGGCTCATATGAAAGCGAGTATGATTTTTACATCAAATGACGTGATTATCAATTTAGGAGTAATAATTGCTGGAATTTTGGTAAATTGGTTGAGTTCGAGTAAACCTGATTTAATTATCGGAACAATCGTTTTTATTTTGGTAATTCAAGGAGCGTTTCGGATTTTGAAATTAAGTAAGTGAATGAAAAAAGCACTACTTACAACAACGTGTAAAATTAATTGCTAGTTCTAGCCTACTTACGAATATTCCTGCGGAATATTCTATTCGGTTTTTATTTGCTAAATTAGTTACTTAAACACGCAACTAATCTTACACAAACACGTTATATTTAATGCCTCCGAATTGAATTCATCCGAATTAATTCGGAGGCGTTTTATTTGGGTGATCGGACTTCGGACAATTTACTCGCCCGGATTTTGACTCGGACGAAACT
>DFMO01000007.1:0-1192 GCA_002375695.1 Flavobacteriaceae bacterium UBA3591 | reverse complement strand
AAATCATATGCAAAACCGTTAGCACACATTTGAACCAAACCAATGTACTTAATCAATAAAGAACAAAATAGAGTTACCAAGTTAAAGCAAAAAACATTTTCGGAATTGAAATTTCGAGAGCGTGACCATTTGCAGGAATGGATTGCGAATAATCCGTCAACATTAGGCGAAGAACTTCTAATTATCCAAAAAGAATTTAGCGGATTTAGCGAAACTAATGAAAGATTAGATTTGCTTGCGTTGGATAAACTTGGAAACGTAGTTGTAATCGAAAACAAACTTGACGATTCTGGAAAAGATGTTACTTGGCAAGCTATAAAATACGCTTCGTATTGTGCGAGTTTAACAAAACAAGACATCATAAAAGTCTATCAAGATTTTTTAGGAACTTCCGCTATCGCACAAGAAAAACTATCTGACTTTTTCGATGGTCGAGAATTATCGGAAATTGTATTAAATCAAGGTCTAAACTCACAAAGACTGATTTTGGTCGCAGCGAATTTCAGAAAAGAAGTTACTTCTTCTGTACTTTGGTTGCTTAATTTTAAAATTAGACTTCAATGTTTTAAGGTTACGCCTTTTGCTTATGATGACCAACTGTTTTTAAATGTTGAGCAAATACTGCCAACTAAAGAAACAGAAGATTTTGCAATTAGCATATCAACAAAGGCACAGGAAGAAATTGAAGTCCAAGAAACTTTAAAAAACAGACATCACGTCCGACTTAAATTTTGGGAAAACTTCATCAATTTCAGTAATACAAAAAATAACCTCTTTTCAAACAATTCGCCTTCCAAAGAAAGTTGGATAGGAAAAGGAATTGGAATGAGCGGAGTGAATATGAATATTGTGGTAAGCAATTCATATTGTCGGAGCGAAATAACAATCAATCGAGGTAGCAAAGAAGAAAATAAAGAACTGTTCGACTTTCTTTACCAAATGAAAGATAGTATCGAAAATGATTTTGGAGCGGAATTGACTTGGGAACGAATGGACGAAAATGTTACTTGTAGAATTAAGTACCAACACGATGGAGTAAGTTACTTTGAGGAAGACGATTGGGACAAAATAAATGACTTTTTAATAGATGCAGCAGTCCGAATGGAAAACGCTTTTAAAGAACCGATTAGAAAGTTGAACGCATATTCAAAGCGGAAATAAAAACGTGTGCTAACAAAGAACTGAGGTAAAA
>DFMO01000008.1:381818-470299 GCA_002375695.1 Flavobacteriaceae bacterium UBA3591 | reverse complement strand
ATTTCAATATCTCAATGAACTTTTTTCTATTTTTCTCGCCTCGCTAACTCGTGTTTTGTAGTCACTCATTCGCTAAGCGGGTGCAAATATACAACTCTTTTTTTAATCTGCAATACTTTTTAAAAAAAATATTTCAAAAAATTTTTAGAGCGTTTTGCTTAACTCTTTTTGAACAGCTATCTGTTCTGCTAAGCGGGTGCAAATATAGAACGCTTTTTGGTTCTCACAAACTAATTAAGCTAGTTTTTTAAATTATTTTTAAAATAAAATATTAACGATTTGAAAGCTACCAGTTTACCAATAAAAAAATTTTAAAGTTTTTTCGGACTGTAAATTCAACCTCTGAAAATCGATTATTTTACAAACAAACTCAGAATCTGTATGTTATAAAAATAAAAAGAGCGAACTACAAACATAACATGTTTTAAAATTCTGTGCAACTACTTGATAATCTTAGTTATTAACCGTTTTTTTATTCCAATTCGCTTTTAAATCTAAGAAGTCAATAGAGAAAGCTGGTTTTTGTCGTTCCAATATATATTCTTGAAACGATCTTTCTAAAATATCTTCAATTAAATAATCCTCTTTTACCTCATATGGCCGATATTCTTTCTTTAAAGAAATTTCAAAAAGGTTGGCTGTGGTGTTATACCAAAATGCTCGCCACCCTGTTCTAAGTTCTTTTACAAGATCAAAAGCTGTGCGTCCCGTTTGTCTGTGAATTAATTTAACCAAAATTTGCCCTTCCGTATGGGTTAGTTTTTTAAGTTTTTCAGAAAATTCGCCTTCAATATATTTTTGAATGCGTTTTGTATATCTCTTTCTATCTCGTTTTCGTTCTATTTTTTCTAACCGCTGGGTCATGGTGGTTAATCGTTCGGCAGCTAATTTAGCATACGGATATACTTTTCTAGTTTTTCGTCTAAGGATAAGGTATCTTCTTCTATCATTTTCAGAATTAAATTTAAGCTTATCCAATAAAATTACTTCATCCAAATCTATCATCTCATGAGCAATGGTATCGCCAGCAATGATGTAATACATTATCTCGGTTGAATCTTTTTGTTTTTGTAATACTTCACTATCTACCTGAGAATACAAATTATTAAACCCCGAAAAAAGTAGGTATATATATATAGGTATAAAAATCTTCATTAATCATTCTTTTAATTATGCAATACGCTATCCAAGAACGTACCAAAAATAAGCAAATTGCTGTGCGACCCTAATTAGATTTTACTAATTTTACCCCTTTTTCAAATTATCAAGAAATAATACACTATGATTACTCAAGTTCTAAATAATAAATCACTCAATTTTTTAGAGAAATATTTAAACAACGCTTCGCCCACGGGCTATGAATGGGATGGGCAAAAGCTTTGGATGGATTACTTAAAGCCCTATGTAGACGAATTTATTACCGATACTTATGGTACTGCAGTGGGTGTAATAAACCCCGATGCAAAGTTTAAAGTTGTTATTGAAGGGCATGCCGATGAAATTTCGTGGTATGTAAATTATATTTCAGACAACGGATTACTTTATGTAGTGAGAAACGGCGGTAGCGACCACCAAATTGCACCTTCTAAAATTGTTAACATTCATACCAAAAACGGAATTAAAAAAGGAGTTTTTGGTTGGCCAGCTATTCACACTCGCGATAAAAGCAAAGAAGAAAGCCCAAAGCCAGACAATATTTTTATTGACGTAGGTGCAAAAGATAAAGAAGAAGTTGAAAAAATGGGGATACACGTAGGATGTGTTATCACCTACCCCGATAGTTTTCATATTTTAAATGATGACAAATTTGTATGTCGTGCATTAGATAATCGCATGGGTGGATTTATGATTGCTGAAGTAGCACGAATGCTTCACGAAAATAAAATCGATTTACCCTTCGGACTTTATATTACAAATTCGGTGCAGGAGGAAATTGGGTTAAGAGGTGCTCAAATGATTGCAGACCGTATTAAACCAAATGTTGCTATTGTTACCGATGTTACCCACGATACTACTACACCAATGATAAACCAAAAGGTTCAAGGACTTGCCGAAATTGGCGAAGGCCCTGTAATTGCTTACGCTCCTGCGGTACAACAAAAATTACGCGACCTAATTGTAGATACTGCCGAAAAGAAAATGATTCCTTTCCAAAGAGCCGCTTTATCGCGTGCAACCGGAACCGACACCGATGCTTTTGCGTATAGCAACGGCGGGGTGGCGAGCGCATTAATTTCTCTACCGCTTCGTTATATGCATACCACGGTTGAAATGGTACATAAAAACGATGTGGAAAACGTAATAAAATTAATTTACGAAACGCTGTTAAATATTAAAGATGGAGATACTTTTAGTTATTTCGACTAATTGACAGTTTTTTAAATTACAAAAACCGCATCAACTTATCTAGATGCGGTTTTTTTATTTTAGAAACAGTTTCAATTTAATATAATTTTAGTTTTTGCAGCTAAACCGATTTTTCTTTCTGTAATTTTTCAAAATATATTTTAGCTTCTTTTACAACCTTGGGCGCCAAAATAATGGTTGCCGTCATGGTTGGAATAGCCATTAATGCGAAAAAAGTATCGATTAAATTAATCATTAAGTTTAACGAGGTTGTGGCTCCTACCAAAATGCTTAAAATATAAATATAGTTGTAAATACCTTTGTTTTTTACGCCAAATAAGAACGCCATACACTTACTTCCGTAATATGAATACGAAAACAAAGACGAAATACTAAAGATAGCAATACACGCTAATAAAGCGTATTTTCCGAAGAAAGGAATACTTGCCTCAAATGCCGAAGCAGTTAAACTCACTCCATTTGCATCACTACTTTGCCACACCCCAGTAACTAAAATTGCCAAGGCTGTAAGCGTACAAATTATTAAAGTGTCTATTGCCGGCCCAAGCATAGCTACCAACCCTTCTCTTATGGGTTCGTTTGTTCTAGCTGCCCCGTGTGCCATTGGCGCTGTACCTATTCCCGCTTCATTTGAGAACGCTCCACGACGAATGCCCAACAAAATTAATCCACCAACAATTCCTCCCAAAAAAGTATCACCTTCAAAAAAAGTAGCCGAAAACGCATCGGTAAAGATGAGTTTAAAATAGTACGGAACCACATTAAAGTTAACCCCTAAGATTACCAGTACAAGGGTAAAGTATATTAATACCATTGCAGGAACCAATTTAGACGCTGTTTTACTTATACGTGAAAGTCCGCCCAAAATAACTATGGCTGTAATTAAAGCTAAAACTAAGCCTATCATTAAGTTTGAAGTAAAACCACTATAAAAACCCGCTGGTTTTAACAAAATGTCGTTTATTGCTTGGGTAAGTTGATTTACATTAAAAACTGGTAGCGCACCTACCAAACCTGCCACACTAAAAAGTACTGCCAAAGGCATCCATTTTTTACCAAGTCCTTCAATAATAAAGTACATAGGGCCACCTTGAATGTTTCCGGCGCTATCCTTTCCACGGTATAAAATTGCCAGCGTTGCCGTAAAAAATTTGGTCGACATCCCTATTACAGCACTTACCCACATCCAAAAAACAGCCCCGGGACCACCAATTGCAATGGCAACAGCTACCCCTGCAACGTTCCCCATTCCCACGGTTGCCGACAGTGCAGTAGTTAAGGCTTGAAAATGCGATATTTCACCTGTATCACTTTTATTGTCGTATTTTCCACGTAAAATTGAAATAGCATGCCCTAAATACCGAAACGGTAAAAATTTAATCCTTACTATTAAATACAAGCCACCGCCAATTAAAATAATAAGTAATGGCAAACCCCACGCTATCGATGCTACATCTGCAATAAATTTGTCTAATGCTTCCAATTAAATCACACTTTATTTTTACGAATGTAGGGTTTAAATTTTTAAAATTAAGGAGGAAATTGTTTCTTGCAGCTGCAAATGAAGGTTCAACTAACTACACTTTTTGTCTTTTTCTCCCTAATTTCCTTGGCTCAAACCGAAACCCATTGGAAAAAAAGCAACTTTATAATTAATCCTGAACTGCTCGTAGGTTTAACTATGGAATCGAATCATGGTTTTCCTAAAAGGAAACTTCAAAAACAGTTTGCATTAAACCTAGGACGAAGCCATAAAAACAATCCTCAAACCTGGGCTCAACTACTAAAAGGTCCCAAAACTGGGGTCTCCATGAGTATTACAGATTTTGGCAATTTAGATAGTTTAGGCATCGCTTATTCTGTTATGCCATTTATTGAGTTTAAAACTTTTAGAAGTGAACGTTGGAAATTATTTACAAGTTTGGGCGCTTCCTATTTTACAAAAAAATTTAACGCCGAGACAAACCCTAAAAACGAAGCAGTAACAACCGATTTAACTTGGGCGTTTAGAATGTACATGTTTTATAAGCTTCACCAATCTAAAAAAATAGATTGGCGAATTGGTTTAGGATATTCACATCATTCAAATGGGCATACGCGTCTTTTAAATCAGGGGTATAATTCATTTTTATTGAGCCTTTCAGCAGATATTAAACCATTTTATACTGAAAATGAAATCTTTAAACCGCAACCTCCCACTGATAGAAACACTTATAATTATATAGCCTTCCGTGGTGGATTGGGTAAAAATGCGTTTGCACTCGCTTTTAATGACAAAAAAGATGTTTATACAATTGCGGGCGAATACGGTAAAATTTACAATCGCACATTTAAACTGGGTGTTGGGTTTTACTATCGGTTTTACCAACATTATTACGATTATATCAATAATAATGAGTCGTTGGTACAAGCAGGTCGCGAATTTGACTATTTTAAAGGAAATCCGTGGTATTACGCAAGCAATGTGGGTGTAACGTTACATGGCGAAGTTTTTTTAAATCATTTTGGAATCGATTTACAGTTAGGCATCAATCTTCATAAGCCAGCCTATAAAATAGATTGGCGCATAAACCAAGGTTGGGACAATCCGCCGCGCGAAATCCCTTTAGGATGGGTGTTAGGCGAATTTGACGGCAGTTTTAAAAAGAAGCAAATAATCTCTTCGCGTTTAGGCCTCAAATATTATTTAATAGCAATGGAACACGCTCCAAAAAATAATTTCTACATAGGCGCGCATCTCAACGCCAATTTAGGCCAAGCAGATTTTTCTGAAATAAGCCTGGGATATGTTTACAGTTTTAATTTTGACGACTAATAGTATAAAACGCAGCTATTTGTTTTATTTTGAAAAAGCTACGTTTTGTATTATTTAGAAAGATATTCTAATACATTATTTTCAATACGTTGGTGAATGTTTGAAACATTTGCTTTTACAAACTTTTCGCCTGTAATGTTTTCGTATAACTCGATATATCTTTCTGAAACACTTTCAATATAAGCGTCGCTCATTTCGGGTAAGGTTTGCCCTTCCAACCCTTGAAAGCCGTTTTTAATTAACCACTGACGTACAAATTCTTTTGAAAGTTGCTTTTGTGGTTCATTTAAATCTTGCCGCTTTTGGTAACCATCGGCGTAAAAATACCGCGATGAATCTGGGGTGTGAATTTCATCAATAAGTACAATTTTCCCATCTTTAGTTTTACCAAATTCATATTTTGTATCAACGAGAATTAACCCTCTTTTGGCAGCTATTTCGCTTCCTCTTTTAAAAAGTTTTCGCGTGTATTCTTCAAGTTGTAAGTAGTCTTCTTCCGAAACTATCCCGCGCTTTAAAACTTCTTCTCTGGAGATATCTTCATCGTGATCGCCCATTTCGGCTTTTGTGGCAGGTGTAATTATAGGTTCGGGAAATTTGTCGTTTTCTTTCATACCCTCTGGCATGGCAACCCCACATAAACTACGTTTCCCCGCCTTATATTCTCGTGCCGCGTGGCCACTCATATAACCGCGAATAACCATTTCAACTTTAAATGGAACACAAGCTTCGCCAATTGCAACATTTGGATCTGGTGTAGCCGTTAACCAATTGGGCACCAAATCTTCGGTAGCGCGCATCATTTTGGTGGCAATTTGGTTTAAAATTTGTCCTTTATACGGTATCCCTTTCGGCATAACCACATCAAAAGCGCTTAACCTATCGGTCGCTATCATTAAAAGTTTATCGTTTTCTAAAGTATAAACTTCGCGTACTTTTCCGTGGTAAACACTTTTTTGTCCGGGAAAATTAAAATCGGTTGCAATTATTGTATTACTCATTAAACTAGGGATTGGTGATTAGGTTTTTGCAAGGTTTTATTTGACAGATTTTAATGCTTAATATTTTTTAATCTATGTTTTCAATACTTTTATAGGCGGCAATTACTTCTTTAACGAGTCTGTGTCTAATAACATCTTTATCGTCTAAATAAATCATTCCAACGCCTTTTACATCTTTTAAAACTAATAGTGCTTCTTTTAATCCCGAAATAACTCTTCGCGGAAGATCAATCTGGCCAGGATCGCCGGTAATCATAAATTTGGCGTTTTTCCCCATACGGGTTAAAAACATTTTCATTTGCGCATGGGTTGTATTTTGTGCTTCGTCTAAAACTACAAAAGCATTGTCTAAAGTTCGACCGCGCATAAACGCCAAAGGCGCTATTTGAATAATTCCATTTTCTATATGTGAGGCCAGCTTTTCGGGCGGAATCATATCGCGTAAAGCGTCGTACAGCGGCTGCATATAGGGGTCTAATTTTTCTTTTAAATCACCCGGAAGAAAACCTAAGTTTTCACCTGCTTCAACCGCGGGTCTTGTTAAAATAATCCGTTTTACCGATTTCTCTTTTAACGCTCTTACTGCCAAGGCAATACCCGTATACGTTTTACCAGTACCTGCAGGCCCCACCGCAAATACCATATCGTTTTTTTCCATAAGGGCTACCAATTTTCTTTGGTTAGCCGTTTGGGCTTTAATTGGTTTACCACTTAACCCGTGAACAATCACGTTGCCACTGCTAACGGGAGTGTCATAATCATCTTTGGACCTGCTTAACAGTACGCGTTCAATAACATTTTCATCTATCTTATTATACTTGGCAATATGCTCTAAAAGCATGGTAATTCGCTTGTCAAATTCTTCCAAAACATCTTCATCGCCATAGGCCTTTATTTTGTTCCCTCTGGCAACAATCTTTAGTTTCGGAAAATACTTCTTTAACGTTTCTATATTTGCGTTTTCGAGCCCAAAAAAATCTCTCGGACTAATTTCTGTAAGTTCAATAATAAGTTCGTTCAAAAGGCGTGCTTTTTTATGACGTTAATATTTACAAGGCAATTTAAAAAAGTAATTTCTTAAAAATGACCTTTTTAAAACTAATTTTTAACTGCTAATATTTGCTGCAAACTGCCCTATTTTAGCTATAATTTTTTATTGATAAAAATAGTTTTACTACTAACAAAAGTAACCTATTTTTGTGGGAACTCTTTTAAGAAAATATCAACAATCCATTTATGGCTATAATTACACTTACTACTGACTTTGGCGTGAAAGATCACTTTGTTGGCGCAGTAAAGGGAGCTATATATACTGAAATGGAAGATGCAAAAATTGTTGATATCTCTCATCACGTATCGCCCTTTCACCTACACGAAGCCGCATATATAATTCAAAATGCTTATAAAAGTTTTCCACCGGGTACCATTCACGTTATAGGCGTAGATTCTGAATTAAACATTGAAAACAAGCATATTGCCGTTTATATGGACGGTCATTATTTTGTGTGTGCAGATAACGGAATTATTTCAATGCTAACTTCAGAAATACGACCCGAAAAAATGGTTGAAATAAACATTCACGACCGCATAATTAGCAACTTTCCCGTTTTAGATGTTTTTGTAAAAGTTGCCGGGCATATTGCCCGTGGCGGAACATTAGATGTGATTGGTAAAAATATTTCCGAAATTAAAGAACTCACAGGCTTGCGACCGGTTATTAATCCTGCGGAAAGTCAGATAATTGGCAATGTAATTTATATCGATAACTACGGAAATGTTATTAGTAATATCACAAAAAAACTATTTGATGATATAGGTCGCGGTAGAGATTTTATTATAAGCGCGCGAACAGCCAAATTTAATGAAATACATACACATTACAGCGACGCTATTAATTTTAGCCATGCCAAGGAAAAGCGCGAAGAAGACGGTAAAAAGTTAGCCATCTGGAATTCGTCGCAATTTTTAGAATTGGCAATCTATAAAAGCAACCCAACTTCGGTAGGTGGTGCATCTAGCTTGTTTGGTTTGGAATTTAGAGATACAATTACTGTTAATTTCACCGAATTACAACTCCCAGATAACCAGTAATTACTAATAATAGCATAAAAATAGTGCGTTTTAAAAATTATAAAAAAGTATGTTTACACGAATTGTAAAAATGGAATTTAAAGCAGAAAATGTAACTGCCTTTTTAGAAAATTTTGAAACGGTTAAAGATAAAATTAGAAATTTTCCAGGTTGCGAATTTTTAGAATTATACCGCGATAAAAACGAAGAAACAATCTTTTTTACTTACAGCCGTTGGAATGATGAAACCCATTTAGAAAACTATAGACACAGCGAACTTTTTAAAGAAGTTTGGAGCAAAACTAAACCTATGTTTCGCCATAAAGCACAAGCGTGGAGCGTAGACACATTGGTAAGTTTATAAAATCGAAATACTTATAAATAACCAATTAATAGCAGATGCTTTAAAAAAACAACTTATAAATTGGCATCTTTGCAACACTAAGATTTTAAAAATGTTTACAATAATAACTCGCGAAATAAATTCATTCTTTTCAAGTACCATTGGGTATTTGGTGATTGCAATTTTCCTGGTGATAAACGGTTTGTTTCTTTGGGTCTTTAGCGGTAATTTTAATATACTCGATTCTGGCTTTGCAGATCTTTCACCCTTCTTTCAGTTGGCGCCATGGGTGTTGTTATTTTTAATCCCAGCCGTTTGTATGCGCGCGTTTAGTGACGAAATGAAAATGGGAACCTTAGAGCTTTTACTCACAAAACCACTGTCTTTACAACAAATTGTTTTGGGTAAGTTTTTTGGTGCTGTATTTTTAATTATTATCGCTTTAATTCCAACAATTTTATACGTTTTTACTGTATCAGAATTGGGCAATCCCCCGGGAAATTTTGACCTTGGAAGCACTATCGGCTCGTATATTGGTTTGTTATTTTTGGTTTTGGCATATACCGCTATTGGCATCTTTTCATCTACGCTTTCACAAAACCAAATTGTAGCTTTTATCATCGCTGTTTTTTTAAGTTTTAGCCTTTATTACGGATTTGAAGGTTTTGATACTACAACTTTTAATATTTCGCAATTAGGGATGAAAGCACATTTTGACAGTGTAGCACGTGGTGTTTTAGATACGCGCGACTTACTCTATTTTGTTAGCATTACGCTATTTTTTATTGCATTAACTATTTTTAAACTGAAGCGACAAAGATGAAAACTTCAACTAAAAATACGCTTGCACCCCTACTCTATTTTGTTGTAGGATTAATTGTTTTAAATATTATAGGCAATTACGTTTACACCCGGTTTGACCTTACCGAAGATAAACGCTTTACGCTTTCAAAAGAAACAAAAGAAATAGTAGATTTTGTAGAATCGCCTCTAATTGTAGATGTGTTTTTAAAGGGAAGTTTCCCTCCCGAATTTAGAAAACTACAATCTGAAACCGAACAACTTTTGGAGGAATTTTCGGCTTATAATTCGAGTATAAAATTCAATTTTGTTAACCCAACCGAAGCAGAAAACGAAGCCTTACTTGCACAATTTGAACAGTTTGGCCTTACTCCTGCTCAAGTTTCGGTAACCGAAGGCGGAAAACAAAGCACCGAGCTAGTTTACCCGTGGGCATTAGCACACTACAACGGAAAGACTGTAAAAATAGGTTTGTTAAAAAACCAACTAGGAGCAACTTCAGAAGAACGAGTAAATAGCTCAATTCAAAATTTGCAGTATGCATTTGCCGATGGTTTTAAAAAATTGGCAACTCAAAAATCTAAAAAGATTGCCGTACTAAAAGGAAACGGCCAATACGACGATAGGTATATTGCCGACTTTTTTGCCAGCTTGCGCGATTATTATTTTATCGCCCCATTCACTCTAGATTCGGTTGCAAATAATGCCGAAAAAACCTTGCAAGCCTTGTTAGAGTTTGACTTGGTAGTTTCGGCACAACCAACAGAGGCTTTTAGTGATACCGAAAAATACGTGCTCGACCAATATTTAATGCAAGGAAAAAATACGCTGTGGCTGTTGGATGCAACGCAAATGAAACTCGATACCGTTAGCGGTAACACCTATGCCTTTGGAAAAGATTTAAACTTAGGCGATTTCTTTTTTAAATACGGAATTAGGGTGAATCCAAATCTGGTAAAAGATGTTTATTCGGCGCCTATTGTGCTTGCTAGTGGCGACGAACGCGAGTCGCAATACAACCGTTACCCTTGGTTTTTCAGTCCGTTGAGTAGCAGTGCTAACAACCATCCCATTGTTGCCAATATTGAAGCTGTAAAGTTTGATTATGCCAGTGCAATAGACACGCTAGCCAACCAAATTGACAAAACTATTTTATTATCTACCTCGCCTATTTCAAAAATTGTAGGCCTTCCTTTTCCTATTGAGTTTGATGTTGAAATTCCAAAAAACTTGGCGGTTGTAAATGAAGGTCCCAACCCAAATGAATTTAACGCCGGCGAAGTACCCTTAGCAGTATTATTGGAGGGTGAATTTACTTCGGTTTATAAAAACAGAGTAAAGCCTGTAAAACTAAAAAACACAAAAAACAGAGACGAAGGCAAAGCTGCCAAAATGGTAGTTATTAGCGATGGCGATGTTATAAAAAACCAATTACAAGGTAATAGACCGCTGGAATTAGGTTTTGATAAAATGACCAATCAGTTTTACGGAAACAAAGAGTTTTTGCTTAATACGGTAAATTATCTCCTTGACGATACCGGACTTATAAACATTAGAACACGCCAAATTGCTGTACCATTTCTCGATTCGCAAAAAATAGTGGACGAAAGAACCAAATGGCAAACCCTTAATATACTGCTACCGTTGGGATTACTGGCACTATTTGGAATAGGTTTTACCTACTATCGCAAACGCAAATACACCCTTTAAATGTTAATAAGTTTGTTTTAACAAACACATCAATTGAAATATATTTGTACTTCGACGAAGTTTGTATGTAGCTAAGCTGAAATAGCTTAATTGTTTAATAAAAACATAGGTTTTATTAGCATTTCAATAAACGCTTTGTTCTTTACTTAAAAAAGCTGTAATAAGTTTCGGTCGCGCATAAATGAGAATTATTTCATAAAAAAAACACATAATGAAATTCATCGTATCTAGTTCGTATTTATTAAAACAACTACAAGTTTTAGGAGGTATTATCAACAATAATAATACGCTTCCTATCTTAGATAATTTCCTATTTAATCTAGAAGGGAATTCGCTTACCGTTTCAGCTTCCGATTTAGAAACTACAATTTCTTCAAAATTAGAAGTAGAGAGTTCAGAAAACGGTATGGTTTGTATTCCAGCTAAACTTTTGCTCGAAACGCTTAAAACGTTCCCAGAGCAGCCTTTAACGTTTACGGTTGAGGATAATAACACTATTGAAATAAGCAGTAATCACGGTAAATATGCCTTAGCTTACGCCAGCGGCGAAGAGTTTCCGAGTGCAGTTGAACTTAAAGACCCTTCGGCTACTATAGTACAAGGCGATATTCTTGCAACAGCTATTAGCAAAACAATTTTCGCTTCTGGTAACGATGATTTAAGACCAGTTATGAGCGGGGTGTTTTTTCAATTTTCAACAGATAATTTAGTGTTTGTTGCAACCGATGCGCATAAACTAGTAAAATATACGCGCGACGATATTAGCGCTTCACAAACTGCCGAATTTATCATGCCGAAAAAACCATTAACGCTGTTAAAAAGTATTTTGGCCGGCAGCGAAGAAGACGTAACTATTGAATACAACGATAGCAACGCCAAGTTTGTTTTTGAAAATACAACCATGGTTTGTCGTTTAATTGATGGGAAATACCCAAATTACGAAGCGGTTATTCCAAAAGAAAACCCAAACAAACTTATTATAGATCGCAATCAGTTTTTAAATTCTGTTCGTCGTGTTTCTATTTTCTCGAGCAAAACAACCCACCAAATTAGACTTAAAATTGCGGGTGCCGAGTTAAATATTTCTGCCGAAGATGTAGACTACAGCAACAAAGCCGAAGAACGACTTACTTGCGACTATCAAGGCGACGATATGCAAATAGGTTTTAACAGTAGATTTTTAACCGAGATGCTCAACAACCTTACAAGCGACGAGGTATCTCTAGAAATGAGTCTACCAAATCGCGCCGGAATTTTAACCCCAGTAGATGGTTTAGACGAAGGTGAAAACGTTACTATGTTGGTTATGCCTGTAATGTTAAACAATTAGCGTAAAAACGCAGCTTTAACAAGGACCGTGTAAAACAAATACTTGCCTTTTAAAAAATAGCCGCAAGTACTTAAATTTTTTAGTGATAGTTAGCTATTATGAAATTAAAAGCTTCATAATAGTTAACTATTATTTTTTTACCTATTTTTAAGCAACCAAATTTTAAACCTAACTGTTATGAGCACCTACCAATCTAAAGACGTTAAAAAAACATTTAATATTAAGATTTTAGGCAAAGGCACACAACCCATGGTTTTTGCGCACGGTTACGGTTGCGACCAAAATATGTGGCGTTTTGTATACCCATATTTTGAGGAGGAATACAAAATTGTACTTTTTGACTACATAGGTGCTGGTAACTCAGATTTTTCGGCATATTCAAAAGAAAAATATAATTCGTTAGAAAGTTATGCCAACGATGTTCTTGCCATTTGCGAACATCTAAAATTAAAAGACGTAATATTTGTAGGACACTCGGTAAGTGCAATGATTGGTCTTTTGGCTTCAATTAAAAAGCCTTCCATCTTTTCCAAAATGATTTTAATTGGTCCGTCGCCCTGTTATATAAATAAAGAAAATTACGTTGGCGGTTTCGATAAAGAGTCTATTGATGAGCTTTTAGAGGCCTTAGACAGTAATTATTTAGGTTGGTCGCAAAACATGGCGCCCGTAATTATGGGCAATGAAGACAGACCTCAATTAGGAAAAGAATTAAGTAACAGTTTTTGTAATACCGATCCCGAAATAGCCAAAAATTTTGCTCGGGTAACCTTTCTTTCAGACAATCGAGAAGATTTAAAAAAAGTATCGCATCCTTGTTTGGTACTTCAGTGTTCGCAAGATGTTATCGCGCCAACCGAGGTTGGTCAATATGTAGCAGATACTGTTGAAAACAGCACTTTAAAAATCTTAAAAGCTACGGGGCACTGCCCTAATTTAAGTGCCCCAGAAGAAACCGCCGAAGCTATAAAAGATTTTCTTGAAACAAACGCTTAGTGGATAAAAGCAATCATATTTCGAAGCAATCAGATTCTATTCGTTTAAAGGCAGCTTTAGACTTATATGAAAATGCGCCTTGTGGTTCTGTAATATTTCGGAACGACGGGCTTATAGTTGCAATGAATAATACGCTTGCCAGCTGGTTGGGATACCGAAAATCTGAAATTGTAAACCATCGTACCCTTCCAAGTTTATTTAAAATTGGCGGACAAATATATTTCGAAACACACTTCTTTCCATTGATTAAAATGCAAGGCTTTATTCAAGAAGTGTATTTTGATATGTTACGAAAAGATAAAAGCATATTTCACGCTTTAATTAACGTAAGAGAAATACCTTCAGAAAGTAATAGTGAAGCGACATACCAAGCTACAATATTAGATGTTTCAGACCGTAGACAGTATGAAAAAGAACTTATAGAAGCAAAGCGAAAAGCCGAAGCAGACAGCAAAGCAAAAGCCGAGTTTTTAGCCACAATTAGCCACGAAATTCGCACCCCGCTAAACGCTATTTTAGGGATAGGGAATTTACTGCACGACACCCCGTTAAACGAAGACCAAAAAGAATACGCACGCCTTCTTTTAGGCTCTTCTGAACATCTGTTGAGTTTGGTTAACAACTTATTAGACCTAAGTAAAATTGAAGCCAAAAAACTAGAGTTAGAATATGTTTCTTTTAATATATTCGACCTTATTACAACTTTAAAACAAATTTATTCGGTAAAAGCTGCCGAAAAAGATGTTGAATTACGCTTAGAATTAGATGAAGATATACCGCAAAATATTATTGGCGACCCAGTAAAACTTAATCAAATTCTTACTAACCTTATTGGGAATGCGATAAAATTTACAAAAGAAGGTTCAATTGCGGTTGTAATTAGTGTACTTCAAAAAGTAAAAAAACAAGTTACTTTAAAATTTGAAGTTGCCGACACCGGTATAGGTATTCCCGAAGAAAAACTGGAAGCTATTTTTCAAGAATTTTCGCAGGCGAGTTATGATGTTAGCGTAGAATACGGCGGTACTGGCCTGGGGCTTACTATTAGTAAAAAACTACTCGAGCTACAAGGCAGCCAGTTACACGTAAGTAGCAAGCTTAACGAAGGATCCACTTTTAGTTTTGAACTAAACTATAAAATAGATAAAAAGAAGTCTAAAAAATCGAAACAAGCTACCGAGCCACAGGAGGAGATTAATTTTGACGATTACAAGGTTTTAATTGTTGATGATAACGATGTAAATTTATTTATTACCACCCAATATTTAGATCAGTGGCATATTCCATATATTACTGCCAAAAGTGGTAGCAAAGCGCTTTCAATTTTAAGTAATGAAGCTGTAGATATTATTTTGCTCGATTTGCAAATGCCAAAGATGGATGGCTACCAAACTGCCGAAAAAATACGAGCGTTAAAACTATCTCAAAACCCAGTAATTGTTGCATATTCGGCTACAACAAAAGGCGAGGTTCAGACCAAACTAATTGAAGCAGGCATAGACGACCATTTGCCAAAACCGTTTCAACCAGCAGAGCTTTTGGACCTTTTAAAAATGTATAAAACCCTAAAAAAAACAAAGGGGAAAAAACGCCGAAAAAAACTTTTAAAAACTGCTACTCGTTCAAAAAAGTACGCAAAGCAATTAGGGCCCGAAACACCTCCAACTTCGCACGAAAGTTTTAGTTTAGAGAAGTACCAAAAAATGGCGAATAACAAACCCGAGTACCTCCAGAAGTTTGTAAAAAGTTCGCTTAATGCAGTTAAAGATTATTACAAAGAATTTAACGTTGCAGTAAAAAGCAATGACGCTACCCAATTAGACAAACTTATTCATCAATCTACCATGACGCTGTATTATCTAAAGGCTGACAAAGTAACAACTTTGATGAAAAATTGTTCTGAATTAATTGCGGCAAATGATTCTGAGTCAAATTTAACTTCTGCCACAAAAGCGTGTAAAAAAGAGTTTAAAACAATTATTGAAGGTTTAAAAAAGGCCAAAAAAAGTAAACTTTTCCAGTAGGTTTTGAGTATTATTTGCGCAACTATTACTTCAATAAAACTCAACTATTTCATATAATTTACCCAACGTTTCAACCAGTTTCACCCCTACCCTATTTCAACTACATTTTTAGTACTTTTGCAGCGATGACACACACAGATACCATAGTAGCCATGGCAACGCCTGCAGGCGCTGGTGCAATAGCAGTTATTCGTATTTCGGGTGAAGATGCTTTTACTATTGCAGCTTCAATTTTCACATCCGTTTCGGGTAAGGATATTTCACAACAGAAAACACACACCGTTCACCTTGGGCACATAAAAGAAAACAACCGTGTAATTGACGAAGTGTTGGTTACTATTTTTAAAAATCCAAACAGCTATACGGGCGAAGATGTAGTTGAAATATCATGTCACGGCAGTAGTTATATTCAGCAAGAAATTATTCAGCTTTGCTTGCGCAAAGGATGCCGTATGGCGCAGGCTGGGGAGTTTACCCTTCGCGCTTTTTTAAACGGTAAAATGGATTTAAGTCAAGCCGAAGCGGTTGCAGATTTAATTGCTAGCGACAGCGCTGCGAGCCATCAATTGGCTATTCAACAAATGCGCGGTGGATTTTCTTCGGAAATAAAACAATTACGTGAAGAGTTGTTAAATTTTGCCTCTTTAATTGAACTTGAATTAGACTTTGCCGAAGAAGATGTAGAATTCGCTAATCGCGATGAGTTTCAAAAGCTAATTTCAAAAATTACACACGTTCTAAAACGCCTTATCGATTCGTTTGCCACCGGAAACGTGCTTAAAAACGGTATTCCTGTTGCAATTGTTGGCGAGCCCAATGTAGGAAAATCTACCTTACTCAACGCCCTGTTAAACGAAGAACGCGCTATTGTAAGCGACATTGCTGGAACTACTCGCGATACCATTGAAGATGAAATTACCATTGGCGGAATTGGTTTTAGGTTTATAGATACGGCCGGCATTCGCGACACAATTGATGTAATAGAAGGGTTAGGGATTAAAAAAACATTCGAAAAAATTGAGGCCGCCCAAGTTGTTATTTACTTATTTGATGCGCAGAAGTTTAAGGTTTCGGGCACTAAGTTTCAAGTTGAAATTGAGACAATTAAAAACAAATACCCCCTTAAAAACTTGGTAATTGTTGCCAATAAAGTGGATAAACTAACCGAAGAAGAGGTAAATCAGTTAAACGAAACTTTAAACGCTGTAAAAGGTGCATCGCATTTATTACTCTCGGCAAAAACAAAATTAGGCGTTGAAGAACTTCAAAATAAACTTCTCGATTTTGTAAACACCGGTGCTCTTCGCAATAATGAAACTATTGTAACAAACAGTAGGCATTACGATGCGATGATTAAGGCTTTAGAAGAAATTACAAAAGTGCAGGACGGCATAGATAGTGGGTTAAGTGGCGATTTACTAGCCATAGACATTCGTCAAGCTTTATATTATTTCGGCGAAATTACAGGCGAAATATCCAACGACGAGCTACTTGGAAATATTTTTGCTAATTTTTGCATCGGGAAGTAATTACACCGCTTCAACATTTCAGAAAGCAGTAAAAAGAAATACCGGCTGTTAAATTTTGAGATTATAGATTAAATTTTTAATTTGTTCTTAAATTATCAAATACCAATTTTGAATTTGATTATTTAACAATAAATCTCTAAAAATTCTAAAAAAAATTAACCTAAAATAAATATTATTATATAGCTTCTTCTGCAATAGTCCCCACCTAACCACCGCTGTTTATGGCCAATAAAAAAGAGGATAATTTTCCCGACAGAATTATGTTTGATCTATACCCGTTTCCAATGTGGATTTACGATGTGGAAACGTTGCAATTTTTAGCGGTTAACAAAGAAGCAATTAAACATTATGGATACACCGAGGAGGAATTTCTAACAATGAAAATAACAGATATTCGTCCTCCCGAAGAAATACCAAAACTACTACGCTCCATAAAAAGCGAAGAGACAAAAACCGATAAATTCGCACTTAAACTGTTTTTACATCAAAAAAAAGATGGCAGTTTAATGAATGTTCAAATTAAAAGCAGTTATATTACTTATAACAATAAAAAAGCCGATTTAGTAACTGCTATCGACTTAACAAAACAGTACCAACAAGAACAGCGTATACGCGAACAAAAACAATATCTTTCCATAATTGGCGAACTCAACCAACTACTTTTAAAAACCGACGACTGGGTTGAGGCTTTAGACCGTTGCTTTCAAATTGTTGGCGAAACCTTAGATGTGGATAGAATCTATTTCTTTGAAAACGACTTAGAAAACAATACTACTTCGCAAAGATTAGAATGGACTCGTAATACCAATCAAACTCAAATAGACAATCCACATTTACAAAATGTGTCGTACAATAAATTTCCCGTATTGCTAAACCCTTTACGCGATGGTGAAAAGTTTGAAGCTATTATTTCTCAACTTCCACCTTCAGATACCAAAGAAATTTTAAAAGCCCAAAACATTGCTTCTATCCTTATTTTACCGGTAATGATAAATAACGAGTTCTGTGGTTTTATAGGAGTAGACGATTGCGAAAATGATAGAAACTGGAGCGAAAACGAAAACGAATTACTAAAAAACTTAACTTCAAATTTAGGGCACGTAATAAAAGACTCTAGGTCGCATCAAAAACTTAAAGAAAGTGAGGCGCGCTTTAGGTCGTTGGTCCATAATGGCTCCGACTTAATTGCAATTGTAAACAAGGAAGGAGTTTACACCTACGTTGCATCAACCTCAATTAAAGTGCTTGGAATACCGCCTGAGGATTTTATAGGCAATAGTGCTTTCGATTTTATTTCAGATGAAGACACCCCTCGCCTTTTGCAATATTTAGAAGACATTTTGGCGGGAAAAGAGGTTAAGTCAGAGCCTTTTAGACTTTTAGATGCCAATAACAATTGGCGTTGGATACAGAGCGAATTTACCAATCATTTAGATAATCCGGCCATTCAAGGAATAGTTGTTAATTCAAAAGATGTAACAGCCGAAGTTGAAGAAAAAATGGGTAAAGAAATTGTTGCCTCGCTCACCAAAGCCATTGGCAGCCCCGGCGCCCTTACCGATTGCTTAAACGACGCTCTTAAAAAGTTGGTTAAAATTTCAGGAATACACATAAGTGAAGTTTGGTTAATTTCTGAAGATAAACAACAACTTAATTTGGTGGCAAAGGCCTATAAAGATAAGAGTTTTGAAGCGTTTCACGACAAATCAAAAAACGTTCATAGTTTTATAAAAGGCAAAGGTTTACCGGGCCACACCTGGAACTCAAAACAAACAACTTTATGGGAAAATCTTAAAACTCACGACAGTTTTATTAGAAATCAAGCTGCCGAGCTTTTAGATTTGGATGTGGGTATGGGAATCCCCATAGTGTTTAACGATGAGTTTTTAGGCTGTATTACTTGTTTTTCGAAATTTAGCGCCAATTATTTAACCGATATATTTAAACTTTTAAATGAAATAGGAACACAAATAGGCGCCGTTGTAAAACAAAAAATTACCGAAGAAGAATATAGAAACTTTTTCGATATAGCGCCAGATCCCCATTGTTTATTAGGTTTTGACGGTTATATAAAAAAGCTAAACCACGCCTTTAAGGAAGTTCTTGGGTATTCGGAAAAAGAAATTCTTAGCAGTCCAATTTTTAAGTTTATACATCCTGAAGACAGTGGAGCATTTAAAGAAAATTTAATTGCAAACGCCCAAAGTATTAATTTACAAGAGGTGCGTATTATTTCAAAAGACGGCAATACAAAGTGGTTGCGATGGAGCGCTTCATTAAATCCAGATGTAAAAATAATAATTGCCGTAGCAAAAAATATTACCGAACAAAAACTTGCCGAGCAAGAGTTAGAGGCAGCCTATCACAGACTTCAAAATGCAAATAAAATTGCCAAACTTGGTTATTGGAGTAGAAATCTTACCACAAACTTATCTGAATGGAGTGACGAGATGTACACCATCTATGGGCAATCACCCACAACCTTTACTCCTACCCTTAAAAATATTGAGAACGCATTTCACCCGGCAGATAAAGACTTATTTGTTGGTCCTTTCCCAGATAGATTACAGTCTGGTGCCGTTCAAAGTTTTGAACATAGAATTATTACTGCGGCTAATGAAACCAGATGGGTAAGACAAGAAGTTCGATTAATAAAAGATAAAGACGGCGAGCCTTTACGGCTTGAAGGCACCTTGCTAGATATTACAGAGAGTAAAGAGTACCAGCAACAACTAGCGCAAAGCAATGAGCGCTTTGCTATGGCAATGCGCGTAAGTAACGAGATGATTTGGGAAATAGACCATATTAAAAACAAGGTATCCCGAGGGAAGGGTTATGTTGGGGCTTTTAATTACGACGCTAGCGAACCCTTTGTAAAAAATAACTCTTGGTTTAATAAAGTACATCCAGACGACTTAGAAGAGCTGTGGCAATCACTACAACAAACCATTCACGACACAAATAAAAAATCGTGGGAAATGGAATATAGAATATTTGCAGAAGATAATTCTATTGCGTATTTTGTTGATAGATGTTATATAATTAGAGATGAAGAAGGAAATGCTTTAAGATCAATAGGTTCGGCTTTAGATGTAACTAATTCGAGGTTGCAATTAGAACAAATTAAAAGGCAAAACAAGAACCTTCGCGAAATTGCTTGGCTGCAATCGCACGTAATTAGAGCTCCGCTTTCAAAAATCATGGGATTAGTTTATATTTCAGAATTGGAAAATAACGATGTATCCCCCGAAGAAATCTTTAAAATGATTTCAGGCGCAGCGCAGGAACTGGATGAAGTTATCCACGAGATTACACATAAAATCAACACCTTTGAAAACAAGGAATCGTGAAATATTATTAGTAGACGACGACCGTATTATTAACTTAATTAATACAAAAGTTGTAAAAACGCAGTTCCCCGAAGTGCCAATTAAGGCTGTAGAAAGTGGGAAACAAGCCTTGGACTATATTAGCGAAAATCCTCAAAAAAAATATTTAATCTTTTTAGATATCCATATGCCACAGATGACCGGGTGGGATTTTATTTCGGTTATAAAAGAAAAACTTAATTCATTAGATTTACAAATTCATATTTTAACTTCCTCCATCGATAGTACCGATATTAAAAAAGCTAAAGAAAGCGACCAAGTACTTTCCTATTTACTTAAACCTCTAAAAGTAGATGTCTTAAAATCTATCGCAATTTAACCCTTTTCCCTACCTTTAAAACGCTCATTTTCAGTTTTTAAACAGTTAATATTTCAGCTTAAAATTTAAGTAGTTTCGTTAAATTTCACTTAATCTGTAAGATTAATTCCTTTATTATGTGGAATTGGCAATTCAAACCCATAGTTTTGCGCACTTATTGATTAAAATATCAAAAAAACACACATTATGAGTCAAGTACAAGGAAATGAAACCGTAAAACTTCATTACACAGGAAAATTAAACAACGGACAAGTTTTTGATAGTTCGTTAGAGCGTGAGCCATTAGAAATTAAACTTGGTGAAGGCAAATTAATCCCTGGGTTTGAAAAAGGGTTGGTAGATATGAAGGTGAACGAAAAGAAAACCATTACCATCCCTAAAGAAGAAGCTTACGGCGAAGTTCAAAAAGAACTATTCCAAAAAATTCCTAATGAAAATTTACCACAGGAAATTAAACCACAAGTTGGGATGGGATTAGTATCTAAAAACCCTGACGGAACCGAGCGCCAATTACGCGTGGCAGACGTTAAAGAAGATTTTATCATCGTTGATGCAAATCACCCCTTAGCAGGTCAAGATTTAACATTCGAATTAGAATTGTTAGAAATTAAATAATTCTACGAATATATTTTCTATAAAAAGCTTTCTTAACCGAAAGCTTTTTTTTAATCAATTTTTAATAGAAATTATTATTGCACCCCTTATTCCCTACCCGTATCTTTATAGGGTATAGTTTTATAATGCTGCACAAAATAAATATGATTCCTGCCCTAAAATACATACTTACAGTTTTCGTATTAATAATAATTTCGAGCGTGATGAGGGCTCAAAACAACGATAAAAAAACCAATAAACCGCAAGACAGTCTTAACTACCAACAATTAGAACAAGTAGAAGTTAGCGCTACTCTTAGTCAAACAACTCCGGCAGCTTCAACGGTAATTATACCTATTGCAAATATTAATTCTCAAAAAATTCAAGAATCCAATCCGGTAGATTTAGTTGCTACTTTAAACCAAGTTCCCGGACTTTATATGCACAGTGGTGCAATTAATACCAACCGAATTACCATTCGCGGGGTTGGCTCCCGTACCCTTTATGGCACCAATAAAATTAGAGCCTATTTTAATGGAATTCCAATTACCAATGGTGGTGGCGAAACCTCAATAGATAGTTTTGACCCCGAAAACTTGCAGTATATTGAAGTTGTAAAAGGCCCAAAAGCTACCGAATACGGCACCAATCTTGGCGGTACGCTTTTGCTCGCCACTCCAACCACTACTGTGGGAAAAACTAATTTAAAAAGCAGCATAATCCTCGGTTCTTTTGGTTTATTAAAAAACACAATTACTGCAGCTTCTGCCACCAAAAAAATATCATTTAATCTGCATTACGACCATTTGCAAACCAACGGATTTCGAGAAAATAACAATTACAATCGCAAGGCATTATTGTTCACCTCTACCTACACAATCAATGGGCGAAATTCTTTATCGTTATTAGCAAAATATACCGATTATTTTGCGCAAATTCCCAGCTCGTTGGGCAAAACAGCTTTTGAAGAAGAGCCCACCCAAGCCGCAAATAACTGGCGTGCTGCCCAAGGTTTTGAAGACAACAAACACACAGTTTTGGGGTTAAGCTTTAAACATATATTTTCCAAAAATCTCCAAAATACTACCAGCGTCTTTTATAATTATTTAGATCACTATGAACCTCGCCCCTTTAATATTCTGGATGAGTACACCAATGGTTACGGTGCGCGTACGGTTTTTAATGCTAATTGGAAGCTTTTTAATAAAAATTCAACTTTTAGGTTTGGTGGTGAAATTTTTAAAGATGAATATCACTGGAAAACTATTGAAAATTTATACGAAGAAAATAACGGCAAGGGCAGTAAAGAAGGGACATTACTAAGCGATAATTTTGAAGTGCGAAGTAATTTAAACGCCTTCGCCAATTTAATTCTTCCTATTTCAGAAAAATTAAAGACCCAAATCGGACTTAATTTTAACACCACCGCTTATAAGTTTACAGACAATATCAACACAGGGGCTCAAAATAAGGATGCCAATCGCAATTTTAGTCCCATTGTGGCACCCAACTTTAATTTGTTATATGCAATTAGCAATTCGGCTAACGCATATTTAAGTATTAGTCGTGGCTTTAATTACCCGTCAATAGGAGAAACACTTACACCAGACGGTGTTATTAATCCGTCGCTTGGCCCCGAAACAGGCAACAATTTTGAAATAGGTACCAACCTATCTTTCTTTAAGCGTAAATTAAAGATTCAAGCTACAACTTATGTTTTAAAAGTAAAAGATTTAATTGTGGCAGACCGTGTTGGTGAAGATGAATATATTGGCAGAAACGCCGGAAAAACCACACATAAAGGTGTAGAGTTACAGACAAATTTTAAGCACAATTTTACAGCCAAATTTGCAGTTGCTCCCTATTTTAATGCCGAATTTACAGACCATGTTTTCACCAAATTTATCGATGGCGAAAATAATTATTCTGGAAACCAACTAACCGGTGTACCTTCTGTAAAACTAAATGGAGGCTTAAATTTTATTATCGATAAGTTTACGGTAAATACAAATTTTATTCATTTGGGCGAAATACCCATAACCGATTCAAATTCGCTTTATTCAAACAAATACAGTGTATTTAATTTTAAAGCTCGTTATATACAGCAATTAGGACAACATTTTGAATTGCAATTTAATCTTGGCGTAGATAATATGTTTGATAAAAAGTACGCTTCGTCTATCTTAATAAATGCTACAAGTTTTGGCTCTTCCGAACCGAGGTACTACTACCCTGGCCGGCCGCGTAATTATTTTGGCGGTGTAAAATTAAAAGTGACGCTTTAAAAGTTTTAAACATTGTTTTATTGCAAGAAAGCTAAAATACGTTGGTGCTAAATTTCTTCGTTTTAAAAATCTATTTTTCCTTGAAAGTACGCACCTTCAACCACCAACAATTATCTATATTTGTGTAAAACTATATAGCATGATTTTTATTGAAAACGAAAACAACACTAATCCGCGGTTAAATCTCGCTTTGGAAGAATACGCCTTGCGAAATTTTAGTGCCGATACAGATTATCTGCTTTTTTACATCAATGAACCTTCTATAATCATTGGCCGTAATCAAAATACTTTGGAAGAAATTAACCACGAGTACGTAAAAAAGAATAATATACACGTGGTTCGTCGTATCTCGGGCGGGGGTGCTGTTTATCACGATTTCGGAAATCTAAATTTTAGTTTTATTACCAATCACGACATAAAAAGTTTAAACAATTTTAAAAAGTTTACAGCTCCTGTAATTAAAGTGCTGAAAGATTTGGGGGTCGATTCAGAATTAAAAGGACGGAACGATATTCAGGTTGATGAGAAAAAGATTTCGGGTACCGCACAATTTTCTACAGGAAAACGAATGGTAAGCCACGGAACGCTTTTGTTCAATACAGATCTTGGCGAAGTGGTGAATGCACTTATCGTAAAGATGAGTAAAATTCAGTCAAAAGGTCATAAATCGGTTCGAAGTAGAGTTGCAAATATTTCTGAATTTCTAAAAAAGCCAATGTCTATTGAAGAATTTAGAAAACTACTACTCGAAGGCCTGTACGATGCTAGCGAACCTTTTGAAAGCTACCACCTCACCGAAGCCGAATGGAAAGCTGTACACCAGCTAAAAGAAGAAAAATACGACACTTGGGACTGGAATTACGGCCGTTCGCCAAAATTTAATATTCAGCGTAATAAACGTTTTGATATAGGCGAAATAGACTTGCGTATTTATGTTGAAAAAGGACATATAGTAGCCTTTAAAATATTTGGCGATTTCTTCGGAAAAGAACCAGTTGCAACCTTAGAAAATATTTTAATGGGTAGTCGATATGAATACGATGATATTTCAGAAAAACTAAAAAATATCGACCTTACAGATTATTTCGGCGCTATTGACAAAGAAGAGTTTATAGAATTGGTGTACGGCGGATAATGCATTGTTAATTAGACAGTTAAAAAACCGTCTATTTCTTCCAATTGCGATAGCTAGTTAATAAGCATAACTGTTTATTCAACCTTTAGATTTTTAACCCTATGAGAATGTTTTTATATATTCTTGCTGCTATAATAACCATCATTGGCTTGGTAACCGGTAAATACTTATTCATTTTAGTGGCCTTACCTTTAGGACTTTTCTTTAATAAGAAGAAATAAAAAAGCTGCAAAAAATTGCAGCTTTTTACTATAATTAACAAGCCATTTATTATGGCGTATTTATTTCTGTAAGTATTAAATAGACCTTAAAAAGGACTACTATTCAACTATAAACTCTCCTTTCATTAAGGCGTAATGGCCCGGGAAGGTACACATAAAAGTGTAGGTACCCGGAGCCGGAGCTTCAAACTCGATAGTATCGGTTTCTCCCCCGCCAAGCATTTTGGTATGTGCAATTATCTGGTCGGTCATATCGGTTGGAATATAATCATCTTCCTTAGCAAGAGCAGCGGCTTGGCCTACGGCAGCAATATCGGCATCTTGAGTAAGTAACACCCAATTGTGCCCCATTACTTCAATCCCCATCTTTCCAACGTGCTTTAAAGTAAGTTTTACTTTTTGTCCGGCTTTTACGCGAATAACACTTTTGTTAAATTTCATTTGGTCGTTACCTTCAATGGTAACATTGGCTACTGCCTCATCGGTAGTTTCGGAGGGAGCTTCTTTAATTTCGGTTTGTGTACCAATTTTAATCTCCTCTTTTTCTTCCTTTTTACTATCTCCACAGCTTACCGCTATGGCAGCAAAACATACAAATAATAACTTTTTCATAGTGAATATATTTTAAATAATTAATTTTTAAATCCTAACTCATTTCCTACAAAATTAACCTCAAATACTTGAATTGCAAAATATAAACAATGACGTTTTGTCAAAGTTTATAGCCAAGTTTGAGCGTTTCAACTGGGTTCACTCAAACAATTAGCAGAATAAATATTGGTTAACCACAAAGAGCACAGAGAAGTTGTTAATTGGTGATTTGTTGATTTGTGATTTGTTAATTGGTTAATTGGTTAATTGGTTAATTAGAAAATGGAAAAGCATTTCTTTGCCCCTGCCCTAAAGGGTGGAAATGCTTTTGCATTGAGATTTGAAAGTCCCCTTTAGGCGATTTAGGGGTGGGGAACGTGTGAATTTTTAGTCGGTGGCCTCGATACAAATTTAGCTACGCTTTGCTCGCTAAATTCACTCGGTCATCTTAGTATTTGCTCTTTAATAGCCAACATAAAGGTCCCCGAGTGGCCGACGACAGGAGGTTGTATCTAAGGGCCCGAGTGTGGATGATGGGTTGGGGATTTGTTTATTTGTGATTTGTTAATTCGTGAATTGTGATTTGGGATTCGTTAATTTGTTATTTTGAAAATGGAAAAGCATTTCTTTACCCCAGCCCTAAAGGGTGGAATTGCTTTTTGGATCGAGATCGTTTTGTGTTAAATGTATACTTCTCACTACTCAACTCTCACTACTCATTTCTCACGTCCTACGTCATAAGTGACCCTTCGACTGCGCTCAGGGGGACGGGTTTGGGGATTTGTTAATTCGTGATTTGTGATTTGGGATTCGTTAATTTGTTATTTTAAAGTTGGAAAAGCATTTCTTTACCCCAGTCCTAAAGGGTGGAAATGCTTTTGCATTGAGATTTGAAAGTCCCCTTTAGGGGATTTAGGGGTCGGAACGTGTGAATTTCCAATCGGTGGCCTCGATACTAATTTAGTTGCGCTACGCTTACTAAATTCACTCGGTCACCTTAGTATTTGCTCTTTAATAGCCAACATAAAGGGCCCCGAGTGACCGACGGTTGGAGGTTGTATCTAAGGGCCCGAGTGTGGACGATGGGTTTGGTGATTTGTTTATTTGTGATTTGTTAATTCGTGATTTGGGATTCGTTAATTTGTTATTTTGAAGATGGAAAAGCATTTCTTTACCCCAGCTCTAAAGGGTGGAAATGCTTTTACATTGAGATTTGAAAGTCCCCTTTAGGGGATTTAGGGGTGGGGAACGTGTGAATTTTCAGTCGGTGGCCTCGATACTAATTTAGTTGCGCTACGCTTACTAAATTCACTCGGTCACCTTGGGGAGTGCATTTTTAAAGCCAGGTTTGAGGTCCCCGAGTGGCCGACTACAGGAGGCTATATCTAAGGGACGGGGTGATTCGCGAATTCAAAAATCGCTATTCACGCTACCGTTTTCCAAAAGCTTTTTCCCACATACTAAGTTTTTTCTGTCCGTAGGTGTAACCATATTTATTACCATACCCAAAATTGGCCATACTTACGTTGTTCAGCACAAACGCAACATTTTTTAGCTTTTTGGTTTTCTCTTGCTCTATCGGGAAGTCTAGGAGTTTTTTTTCAGTATATCCAGCTCTTAAGGTATAAAGGGTTACATCGGCGTATTGGTTTATTAATAATGTATCTGTAACCAACATAGACGGTGCCGTATCAACTACTACGTACTCGTATTCATTAGCCAAGGCAGAAAACAATTCGCCCGCCCTTTTTTGCATCCACAATTCGGCCGGGTTTGGTGGAATGGTACCACTTACCATTAGCGATAAGTTTTTATTTGAATTCGATGGCTGAATATAATCGTGGATATCACTATCGGGATACACCAAGTATTCCACCACGCCTTTATTGGTAAAATCGTGATCTATATAACGCTGCAACTGCGGATTTCTAATATCGGCTCCTACTAATACTACTTTCGCACCACTGTTTGCCAAAGTGAGTGCCAGATTGGACGAAACAAATGTTTTCCCCTCTCCCTTTACAGTAGAAGTAACCATTATTACTTTCCCATTATTTGAGTCTTCTTGTTTATCTAACATTAAATACTGCAAATTGGTACGCAATATTCTAAAAGATTCGGCCAAAATTGAATAATCGTTTTCGCCTACTAATTCTTGGTCGTTTTTACCTATTTCGGGCAACTCCCCTACTATGGCAATATCACCACCTTTACGCTCAACATAGGCTCTATTTCTAATTTTGTTATCTAAAAGCTGTTGTACGTAAATTACCAAAAATGGCACTAAAAGTCCTAAAATAACTGCAGCAAGAAGAATAATCTGTTTTTTGGGTGAAACAGGATTTGCTGAGCTGTATGCACTATCAACAATTTTTGCCTTCGGCGTAGTTACTGCTAATGAAATAGCAGTTTCTTCTCGTTTTTGTAATAAATACAGGTACAAAGCTTCTTTAATTTCTTGTTGCCTGCTTATACTTCTAAATTCTTTTTCTTTCCCCGGAATTGCCGAAATAGCCCCGCCAATTTCGGCACCTTGTCTATTTAGTCTATTGCGTTGTATTTGCAACCCGTCTCTTACATTGGCTAAGCTCTGCTTAATATTCGAACGCATTTCAGCTATTTGACCTTCAAGCCCAACTACCATCGGGTTTTTGGCCGTACTGCTTTGTAAAAGTTTGTTGCGTTCTAAAATTAATTGATTGTATTTTTCAACCTCCCCGTCAAAACCTTCTTTTCCTACCCCTAAATTAGCCGGCAGCAAATCGTCTGGATTACCATTGTTAAGGTATTCTTGCATGGTATTTACATATGCAATTTGAGTTTCAACCTCAAGTTGTTTTTTATTAAACTCACTGGCATTTTCCAAAAATAACTGCCCTTCGGCAGCAATATCGGTAAGTCTATTGGCTTCTTTAAATTCAACTTTATTAGTTTCAACACTATCTAACTCGTTGGTAATAATTTCAAGTCGCGACTGAATAAAGTTAGCTGTGTTGCGCGACACCATATTTTTATCGTTTATGGCATCGGTATTAAATTGTTGAATAAGATCGTTTAAAATAGCAATTGCCTTTTCTGGGGTAGGTGAAACCATTTCTAAACCAATAACACTGCTATTTTTACTAACCAAATTGGCAGAAATTTGATTTCGTAAACTCGAAGCCACTGCTTCTTTACTTCTAATAATTACACGTAATTTATTACCTGTTGCTTCCTTGTTTAAAACTGTAAGATTAGGAAGTACTACTAGGGTACCCCATTCTAATTCTACAGCTTCGCCAAAATTATAAGTCTTTTTTTCGCCCCCTTCAGGATATAAAATAAATTGGGTAGTAGAAATAGGGTCTATATACAACGCCCCTTGCGCCGTACGATTCTCATTAAGACTTATAAGGTTTACCTCAAAAGGACGGTTTTTAAAAACTTCGGCATCTCTTACATTTCCTTCTTTAAAATAAGTAATATTTAAATTAAGCTCTTCTACTACTTTTTCGGTAAGCGACTTCGATTTTAATATTTCCAACTCATTATCGATATCGGAATTTGAAAATCCGCTTGCAAACCCCATATCTTGAAACGCAGATAATTCAGAAAAAGCATTGCTTTTTTCATCTTTAATTAAGATAGTAGCGGTTACCTGATACGACGGAACGGTATAACGCAGGTACAAATAAGCACCCGTTACGGCAATTAAAACCCCAATAATAAACCAAGGCCAATACCTTAAATAAGTCTCTAATTGCTCCCGTAACGTAAGTTCCTGCTCTTCATTATAATTTTGAGGTATATCCTGCATTCTAATTATTCTCTTTAAAGCTTGTTAATAACAATTGGGGTGTATAGACTGCTCTAATCACAACCCTAAAAATTTAAGTGTTTTTGTGCGCTACGCACCTCTTTGTTTTACCTAAAAATAATTACCAAAGTAGACAGTAGTAAGGAAGCTACACTAATGTAAATACTCGCATTCCTATTAAAACTACTACTTTGTATTTGAGCATTATTAGGCTCTACATAAATTACATCATTTTGTTGCAAATAATAGTATTCACTGTTTAAAATAGACGAATCTCTAAAATCTAAGTATTTATACTCCTTACTATTGCCGTTATCTCGTATCACCAACACATTATCTCTTCGGCCATATAGTGTCATATCGCCAGCCAAACTAATAGCTTCTGGCAAAGTAAGTCTTTCACCTTCAATATTATAAGTTCCGGGGCGCGCTACTTCGCCCAAAACACTCACTTTAAAGTTTACTATTCTAATGGTTACTATAGGGTCTTTTACGTATTCTGAAATACGCTCAACCAAATATTCGCTTAATTCGGTACGAGTTAAACCAGCTACTTTTATCCTGCCCAGCACCGGAAAGTCAATCGTGCCATCTTCGGCTGTTAGATAATTTAATTGTTGCGAATTAGTTGAAACAAAATTTGAATTGCCCATAGAAGGTCGGGCTTCACTAATGAGATTAAAAGGACGAACCGCATTTAAATCGTAAGCAGAAACTACAATGTTTAATAAGTCGTTTGGCTGTATTTTAAAACTATTTTCAATACTGTCAACCAAAGCGTTTTGTTGTTCTAAATCTTGAAAATAAACAATTTTTTGCCGCGACACACAAGACGCTCCCAATACTACTACTAGCAACAAAAGCAGTCCATTACTTATAATACGCTTCATCTAATATTTTTTTGACAAATATATGGTTTTTGTGTAAGTTGTTTGAGAGTGAACGCTGTTAATTATAGGTTATAAGCGATTTTTTTGTCAATTCTACTTAAATTGAGTGTTGTCATGATTGGTCACCTATGTTGAATGGCAGATTTTGAAAATCGAGCATTTGATAATTGGTGAATTGGTGGATTGGTGGATTTGTTAATTTGGGATTGGTGGATTGGTGAATTGTTAATTGGTGAATTGGTTAATTTGAAAATGGTAAAAGCATTTCTTTACCCCAGCCCTAAAGGGTGGAAATGCTTTTGCATTGAGATTTGAAAGTCCCCTTTAGGGGATTTAGGGGTGGGGAACGTGTGAATTTCCAATCGATGGCCTCGATACTAATTTAGCTTCGCTTTGCTCGCTAAATTCACTCGGTCACCTTAGTTTTTGCTCTTTACTAGCCAAGATAAAGGTCCCCGAGTGGCCGACGGCAGGAGGTTGTACCTAAGGGCCGAGGGGCCCACTACAACAAACTACTTTTTAACCTTACTCCCGTTCAGCACTTTTTCGCCTTTTGCTTTATCCAATTCGCAGTAAACAGAATTCTGACTAACAAATTCGGGTACTAATAGCTTTAATTGTTTAATAATTGCCTTCTTTTTTCCAACCTTATTAATCATTATGTCTAGCTCGTCTAAGGCAGAACACACATAGTCGTATTCGTATTTCCTAACCCCACTTACCATAATTTTAGGGTGATAAGTAGGTAAGGTATTTTCGCCATCGTTTAGTAATTCTTCGTATAGCTTTTCTCCTTTTCGCAGCCCTGTAATTTCAATAGGAATATCCTCATACGGTTTTAAGCCGCTTAATTTTATCATTCGCTCTGCCATGTCTAAAATACGAACCGGCTTCCCCATATCAAAAACAAAAATCTCTCCACCTTTTCCCATAGTACCTGCTTGCAACACTAGTTGGCAAGCCTCTTGTATGGTCATAAAATAGCGAATTATATCCTTATGAGTCACCGTTACAGGCCCTCCGTTTTTAATTTGCTCTTTAAAAAATGGAATTACCGAACCATTACTTCCCAAAACATTTCCAAAACGCGTAGTGATAAACTTAGTTTTTATACCCGGCATTTGTTGTAATGCTTGTACATACATTTCGGCGGCACGTTTTGTTGCTCCCATCACATTACTTGGGTTTACAGCCTTATCGGTAGATACCATTACAAACCGCTCACACTTATATTCGCTTGCCAATTCGGCCAAAATACGGGTGCCAATAGTATTGGTTCTAATCCCTTCCCGCGGGTGGGTTTCAATCATAGGCACATGTTTATATGCAGCCGCATGATAAACAACATCAAACTTAAACTTTGCAAAAATCCCATGCATACGGCCCTTTGAAGTCACATCGGCCAAGTAACATTGAAAATCTAAATCAGGGAAATTATTAGTTAAGTATAGATCAATCTTGTGTAATGCACTTTCGGCATTGTCTAATACAATAAGTTTTTTAGGTTTAAATGCAGCAATTTGTTTTGCCAACTCGCTGCCTATACTCCCCGCACCTCCAGTTACCAAAATAGTTTTCCCTTCCAAGTCTTTTGAAATTGCCTCAACTTCAGTTTCAATAGGGTCGCGATCTAATAAGTCTTCAATTTGTAGTGGTGCAATTTTTAAATGCACATCAGATAGTTTATTCCATTTTTCGGGCATAAAAGTATTATATACTTCCAACCCAGCAGCAAAGGTTTTTTCTACAATACTATTCTTTTCGGGTACCGAAAGCGCATCGCCCACCAATAACAAGCCATTAACACCATACTTCTTTTTAAAGTTTTTGAGACTCCCTTCTAAGGTATCAGAAAGCCTTAGAATAGGCATATCCATAATTTTATAATTATGGCCTTTTTCAATTGTACTTAAGAATGCTACCGGACGGTAAGGAGAGTTTGCATCGCTTAACAATGATTGGGCTATCCCAATACTTTGATCATTCACCCCAAAAACTAATATACGTTTTTTAGAATTTTGAGAAGCCGTAGTACTTAAATAACGATAAACTTCTTTTACCACAATTCTAAAAGCAATTAAAGAGGTAAGCGATAAAAACGAATACAGCAAAATTCCGGTATTGATAAACACCTGCTCCCCTGTAAAATTTAAGTAAGCATAATTGCCAATAACAATAATTAAAAAAGCCGACCCTATAGCTAAGGCAAGTCTATAAACATCGGTAAACGTACTGTGCCTAATAATCCCCGAATAGGTTTTAAATAAAGCAAAACACAAAAGCTGAACGCCTAATATAAGTCCTGCCCGCTCAACAGCGGTTAACACATTAAAAGTATCTATAGGAATACTGCGCAAAAATGCCAGTGTTATAACATAAGAGAATAAGCAAATACTTAAGTCTATAACAATAACAGCCCACCGCGGTAAAAAGCGTTGTTCAAGTACGTAGTTTCTAACGCCAGCATATTGCCTGTTTAAAAACCTTAGTTGGGTAGTTTTTTCCATAATACTAGCTATTAAAATATTTTGTAATAGTGGTTGCAATTCGCTGGCGATCGGTTTCTGTTAGGTTACTGCCCGAGGGAAGGCAAAGACCTGTATTAAAAAGCGTTTCGCAAGTAGTATTGCCGTAATATGGGGAGTTTTTAAAAATTGGCTGCAAATGCATTGGTTTCCATAAGGGGCGAGATTCTATGTTTTCGGCTAATAAAGCCTCTCTTAACCCATCTGGGTTAAATTTATTGTTTACAATATTAAACCGTATGCAGCTAAGCCAATGATTGCTAATATAATCATTATTTGGCGCTTCAAAAACAGAAACTTCCGAAATATTTAAAAAGATTTCTTTATAAAAGGCGTGCATTTCTTGCCTTAGGGCTACATGTTTATCCAAAACTTCCATCTGCCCGCGTCCAATCCCGGCACAAACATTACTCATCCTGTAGTTATATCCTATATGGCTATGTTGATAGTGAGGCGCCTCATCTCGCGCCTGGGTAGCCAGAAAGAGAGCGTGTTCTTTATTCTTTTGGTCTCTACAAACCAAAGCCCCGCCACCAGAAGTAGTAATTATTTTATTGCCGTTAAACGATAAGATAGAGAAATGGCCAAATGTACCGCACTTTTTGCCCTTATAACTACTCCCTAATGCCTCGGCACTGTCTTCAATAAGCGGGATATCATATTTTTTTGAAATTGCAGTAATTTCATCAACCTTACATGGCATACCATACAAATGTACTGCCACTATAGCTTTGGGTTTCTTGCCTTTTGATATCCTGTCTTTAATGGCACTTTCTAAATGCACAGGGCAAAGATTCCAAGTGTCGGGCTCGCTATCGATAAAAACCGGCGTTGCTCCTTGGTATACAATGGGATTGGCTGAAGCCGAAAACGTCATACTCTGGCACAAAACCTCATCGTCCTGTCCCACTCCCAACATTATTAAAGAAAGGTGGATGGCTGCCGTTCCCGAGCTTAATGCGGTAATATAATTACCTGCTCCTAAATACGTTTCAAGTCCATATTCAAACTTGTTTAAGTTTAAATCTGAAGAACTTATCCAATTAGAGGATAGAGCTTCTGTTACATAGCCTTGTTCGGTTCCTCCCATATGGGGAGATGAAAGATAAATCTTGTCGTTCATACCGTTTAATAGACCTGGGGGCTTTATAGATTATTAATACGTTAAAAACAAATCATTTTAAAAGTAGAAAATCTACTCTTTGTTTTCTATCCATTGAAATTTAAAATAAATTAAAGTAGGGATTTCAAGGCCTCGCAAAGGTATAAAGAATATTGGTGGGAACTTAGTTTTGTAAGAATTATTTAAGTTGAATAACTTGTATTTCAAACTTAGTATTGGATGGATTGTTTTAAATTTTCATATAAATTAAAGGTCCCCGAGTGGCCGAAGGGTTTGGGAGATTTGTTAATTGGTTAATTCGTTAATTCGTGAATTGGTGAATTGGTGAATTGTTAATTGTTAATTGGTGGATTGGTTAATTTGAAAATGGTAAAAGCATTTCTTTGCCCCGACCCTAAAGGGTGGAAATGCTATTTATAAGAAACATAAAAGTCCCCTTTAGGGGATTTAGGGGCAGAAAGAGTGGTAAAAGCATTTCTTTACCCCAGCCCTAAAGGGTGGAAATGCTATTTATAAGAAACATAAAAGTCCCGTTTAGGGGATTTAGGGGCAGAAAGAGTGGTAAAAGCATTTCTTTACCCCAGCCCTAAAGGGTGGAAATGCTTTTTGGATCGCTACCTTCTCACGTCTCACTACTCAATTCTCACTACGTCTTACGTCATAATTAACCCTTCGACTGCGCTCTGGGTGAAAGCGTTGTGCATTTAGGGGTAGTAAAGAGCGATTTTAAACACTTACATCTTACTATTCAATTCAATCATTGCTTCTGTTCCGCCTTGGGTTTTTCTTCTTATTACAAAATTCCCGCCAATAGATTTTAGTCGTTTGCTAATACTATACAACCCTTGCTTTCCGCTAGTGTTTTGGTCGTCGTACCCTATGCCGTCATCGGTTATTTCAATCTTTAAATGAGACCCCTTGTTGCTAAAAATTATCTTTGCATTTTGAGCTTCCGAATGTTTAATAATATTATTTACTAATTCTTGAATAACCCTAAACAACATTAGTTCTAATTGCGGTGATAATTTTTGGGTATTATTTGTACTATCTACTACTTCAATAAATACCAACTTTGTTTTATTTATTTCTTCGGCAAAATGCATCGTGGCTTTTATCAAGCCTTCTTTTTCCAAAACTGTTGGCAGTAAATTATGCGCTATATAACGTACTTCGGTATGAGTGCTTTCTAAAATTTGCTGTACCTTTTTATAATGCTCTTTTTGCTTTTCTTTTGCGAGATGCGGAATAGACTCCAGGGTCATCTTGGCTGCTCCAATCATAGCTGCAACCCCGTCGTGTAACTCATGCGAAATACGTTTCCGCTCCCGTTCTTCGCCCAAAATAAACGAGCTTAAAATAGCATTTTCCTTTTCTTGTTGTAGTTGTTTTAGCTTTAGTTTTTGAGCTTTCCGCGAGTAAAGAACAATTCCGCCTAAAATTACGGCTAACAAAATCCCTCCTAAAATTGCATATAATAAATTGGCACGTTGCTTCTGAATTTTTAATGCCTGTTCGGCTAGTTGTTTTTCCTTCTTTTCGGTTTCAAACTTGGTATAAATTTCATTAATCTCCTTAGTTTTTTCAATATTTGAAATTGAATCGTTTAACACAATATAGGTGTTATAAAAATCTGCAGCCTTTTCTTTTTTAGCAAGTTCATAAGCTATAATTCCTGCAGTTTTAGACGCTCTGCGCAAGGTAGTATTATCTCCTATGGCTGATGCAAGATCTACTGCTTGCGCTGCATAATTAAATGCCTTTTCACCTTGGCCCATTTGGTGTAAAACATCGGCATATCTATTATAAGCATTAGTCTGGTGCGTTTTATCGCCCAAGGAATCGGCATATTTTACTGCCTCTACAACATAATCTAACGCTAAGTCTAAATCATTTTCTAAATACGACAATACAAGCTTCGATTGGGTTTTTGCTACCATATCATTAGATAAATTAGATAGCTCATACGCTTTTTTAGCCCAATTTATGGCTTCTAAGGTATCGCGCTTATAATAATGACCAAATCCCAAGTTACTAGCTACCGTAGCAATATACCGGGTATCATTGTTCTCTTTTAATAATTTATACGATTTTAACGAATATGCTATTTGCTGGTCGTTATTATTGGTAGTCCCTAATAAAATACCAATATTTGAATATAAATACCCCAAATGTAGCGGGTTTCCGCCGTCTTCTAATAATCGTGAAAGTGCAATGTACACTTCTACAGTTTTATCCAAATTTCCTTTGTGATAATAAACTGAAGCTGCAAGATTATGAGCGTCAATATCACTGCGCTGCCGCTCTACCGGATGCGGATTTTCAATTGCCAACTTACTGTAAAACAAAGTAGAATCGAGCATGTTGCGCTTCCAGAAATAATACGCCTTTTTAAAATACAGATAATCTAAATACGGCACTCCTTCCTTCTCGCCCTTTTTAACGATGGTATTGGCTATATTTAAACAGTCTTTGTTTTTATCGTTTGAACACGAATCTAATTTTGATACAAGCGCTTTTATCTCATTGCTTACATTTACTAAAGTATCTCTATTTTGTGCCTGCGTTTCAACAAATAGTAAAATGGTGAGAAAGCAGATAAATAATGGCCTCATAATGTATGGTATTAAACTTCTACTAATCCTTGAACAATTGCTTTTTTAACCATCCCCGCAATATTCCTAGCTTCCAGTTTTAGCATCAAATTTGCTCTATGACTTTCAATTGTTTTTTCAGACAAACACAATTGCTCGGCTATTTCTTTGGTTGTATATTCCTGAACAATTAGTTGTAAAACTTCCTTTTCCCTATCGGTTAAAGCATTATTGTTTTTTGAGGTGTTCATTTCAAAAAATGTTTGTTGTGTTTTCGAACTAAAGTAACGCTCCCCCTTCATTGCCGCTTTTAGCGCTTGCTCTATTTCATCTCTTCCATCAATCTTTAATAAATACCCATCAAACCCAGCATTTACAGACGACTTTATTGTTGCAGAGTCTGAATGGCTGGTTAGGGCTATAATCTTTAATTTTGGCGCCAACTGTTTTATCTCGCCCAAAATTTCTCTACCGTCGTAATCGCCAAAATGTATATCGAGCAACAAAACATCAAAATGCTCCTGCTGTAAAACTTCTTTTAGAGCTATATAATCTAAGACGGTTTCGGTTTTTTCTACAAAGTTAAAAGTGGATAAAAGCACTTCTAATCCCTCCAATACCAAAAAGTGATCGTCTGCAAGCAAAATCTTCATCATACTAATTTTAAAAATTGTATTAAAGATAAAATTAGCTCTTTTTGTTGGGTAAGTAAACTAGTTTTAGGCTTTTAAGTAGCCTTTTACCAATAGCTATTTGAAAATCAATTGCTTACAAAAATTATTTATTTGTTAAGGCTGCTACTTTAAAATTTTTGCCCCTTTATAACTCCTTCCATAATGTAACTTTACATTACAGCATTCCCTTGCAAAGTATTTGGTGTTTTATTGATTGATAGAGGGTTGCTGGGTGCTGTTTTCCGCTTCATAATCAACACCTGCAACCCTCATTCTCAATTCAGAATTATTAAATTATATAGAGGAGTAAAAAATTAGATGAACAGCAATTTTTAATAATTTAACAAGACTAATTCAAACATAATTAATTAATAAAAACACATTAGAATTGCTACTTTATTGACCAACTGCTATCAGCCTCTATCCCATTTTAATTATTCTTGTTTTTTATAAACTGCATACATTCTATTTTTTGCATTAGGTCGCATTTGCACCCCAACGGTCATTTTATCACCTTCTATACTATGAATTAGCCAGTCTACGGTACGGTCGCCAGAGGTTAAAATAATATGATCGCCTTCCCGTTTCCAGCTAAAAGATTTTTCCTTAGCATCGCAATTTTTATTATACCTTACTTCGGAAGCAGTATTATCTTCAGCAAAAACGGTATGGTCTGCTTCGCAATCGGGATTGGCTTGGTTATGAGGCATCAACCAGCCCTCGCCATTATCGCCCATTAAAGTTCCTTGAATTTCCCAAGTACCTATTAATTCTTGTTCGTTTTGTGCCTTTCCGTTACAAGAAAATAATATGCCTACCACCAAAGCAGCCAGGGAGTGTTTTAACATTTTCATAATTAATTGTTGTTTTAACTTCCTATTCTATTTTAATACTTCACATAGATTAGGCAGCATTTATTATTGATTTTAAAAATTACTATGGTTTTGCTACTACAATTTCACCCGTAACATTCACTGGGTCTCCCGATTGCCCAAGTTTAAACAAGCCGCTAAATTGCAGTGTAAAAGAAGCCACTCTCGCCTCTTCGCCATACATAGAAAGGATTGTTTCTTCATAATTTGAAAGGGTAAGTTCTATAGGTCCTGCAGGCCCGTATTTATTTTGTGAATTTCTTTGCCCGAAGGTGAGCCCTATCCCAGTATCGGGAATAGTGGGTTGGTTGTTACTATCTAAAGCAAGGCCTAAACCAAATTGGAAATCGCCAGCAGCATCTTGAAGTATACCAGCAAGTAGGTCGCTTCCCAAGTCTTCGTCATACTCTACAAAGGCAACCGGATAATAATATCCTGCTGTTTCTTTGGGTACACTGCCATTAAATACCGTGCCGCCTTCTACTTCAATATTATAGGTGTGCTCGCCTGTTGTTGTTGTTCCGTTATCATCATTTTTGTCGCTGTCTTTTGAGCAAGCCGTAAACAGGCATAATGCCATTAAAAATACTGTCATGTTTAAAATTGTTTTTTTCATTTGTTGTTTCCTTTTTATTGATAATTATAAATTACAAGTGCCTAAACACTTAGTTTTAATTCTTACTTTTTAATAATAGTTTTTGTCACTTTTCCTTTTAAAGTTTCAACCGAAACAAAATACATCCCTTTTGCATACGCACTTAAATCAATGCTATTGCTATTTTTCCAAGTTTTTAATACCTGCCCAGTTACTGTTGAAAGCGTTACCGAAGTAATTTCTTCTTTGGCACCAAGGTGTATCACATTACTTGTTGGGTTTGGATATATTTTTATTGCTACTTCAGGATTAGAAAAGTTGGTATTTGAAAGGGTTTGCGTTTCATATACTCCAAGGTCGATAATATTATTCATCACCCGCTCATTACCCGCCAAATCAATAGGAGTGTTGTTTTCGGTAGGAAAAACAGACATATCGGTATTAGGGTCTCCCGCATCAAGAGCAGGCGAATTGTCTCCCAGGGTAAAATCACCAGTAGTTATGTCGGTAAATTGTGGGTTGATTGTAAGGCAATTAGTACAATTAAACACCCCATCGTTATATACATCGGTATCGTCATAAAGCGAATAACTGCCATTGATAGTCCCCCCATTAACATTTGCGATATCGGGAGCATCGATGCCAATATTTCCCCAAATAATACTGTTTTTTAGTAATACAGTTCCAATTGTATTATATAAACCTCCAGCACCTGTGCCGCTGCTTTCATTTTTAGAAATCGTGCTGTTAATTAAGTTTAATTCCCCTAAGCTAGCAATGGCACCGCCCATATCGGCTGCCAAGTTTTCGGTAAACAAGGTATTTACAATAGTAACTCGATTACCTTCATTTAATAGTCCTCCACCAAAGTCACCAGTAGCCTCATTATTTTTAAATTGGCTATTTTGTATTAAAATCTCATTATTCAAGGCGCTTAATAGTGCTGCGCCACCACCCAAATTGGCCGAATTAAATTCAAAGCTCGTGTCAAAAAAAGATATATCACTGTCTGAAGATAAAACACCCCCTCCTAACAAATATGCTTCATTAGAAGTAAATTGAGCCTTGTTAAAACTCACATTACTTTCAGAAGCATACACGGCACCTCCGTCATTATTTGCAACTTTATTGTTTTGAAATGTTGCATTATTAAACGCTGCTGTGGCCTCACTAATAAATACGGCCCCGCCATTACCGGTATCAAGCGTTTCGTTATTGTTGAATTCAACATTTGTAAATGTTGTCATACTTTCATATACCAGTGAAATTGCACCCCCATTCCAATCGGCAGTATTGTTGGTAAAATTGCTGTCTTCAATATTTAATATACAATCACTACTAACAGCATTTATAGCGCCACCTTTATGGCCGGCCCAGTTGCCTGTAAAATTTGTATTGCTAAAAGTAATTGACCCCTGAGTGTACACCCCACCCCCATCGCGGGTGGCGGTATTGTCTATAAACTCACTATCGGTAATATTTAATGTGCTAATATTACCAACCATAATACCTCCCCCATTAGAGATTGCATGATTCTCTATCAAATTTACATCTGCGAGTGTTACATTAGCCGTGCCTACAAGGTAAAGACCGCCCCCAAAAACCATGGCTGTATTGTTTCTAACAGTAGCGTTGCTTAGTGTAAGATTACCCCCAGAAACCACATAAATACCTCCTCCATAATCCTCGTTATAGCCGTGCTGAATAATAACATCTTCAATATGCACAAAAATACCAGTTAAAATAGTTACCGGACGTTCTGTAGCTTCACCAGGCAGCGCATGCGCCTGAATAATTGTCCCGCCGTTTTGCATATCGCCAGCCCCTCGCAGGGTTAAATCTTTTGAAATTCGCAAAGTTTCGGTATACACCCCCGAAGCTATTTCAATAATATCGCCATTTGCTGCTTCGTCCATTGCGTAATTAATGGTAGCACACGGACTCGAAGGGTTGGTACAATCGCCAACATCGGCTCCCGTTTCGTCTACATACCTATTAGTTTGTGCAGCTAAGCTTACCGTACATAATACTGTAAACACGCTCACTACAGTTTTGTAAAATCTTTTCATAGTTCAAATAATTCAATTAGTTAAATTTTTAAAGCAAAACTGCCAAAAATATACCCGCAATGTATCGGGGGAACTATGGAATTTAATTCTCGGGGGAAACCCTGAATGGGGAATGGGGAATGGTGAATTGGGGAATTGGTGAATTGGGGATTTGTTAATTCGGGATTTGTTAATTTGTGAATTGGTTAATTGGGGATTCGGTGGCCTCGATACTAATTTAGTTGCGCTACGCTTACTAAATTCACTCGACAACCTTTGATATTGCTTTTTAAAAGACCAAATGAAGGTCCCCGAGTGGCCGACGAAAGGAGGCTGTATCTAAGGGCCCGGGTGTGGACGATGGGTTTGTTAATTTGTGAATTGGCTAATTGGGGATTGGTTAATTTGTTAATTCGTGAATTCGTGAATTGGTGAATTGGTGAATGGAAAAGAATTTCTTACCCCCGGCCCTAAAGGGTGGAAATGCTTTTGAATTTAGATTTTTTAGCTTTAAAGTTCTCACTACTCACTACTCACTTCTTACGTCTTAAGTTTTAAGTCCTATGTTACAATTGACCCTTCGACTGCGCTCAGGGAGACAATACTGATGTTTTGGGATTCGTTAATTTGTGATTGGTGAATTTGGGAATGGTGAATTGGTGAATGAGATTTTGGATAGGAAAGCATTTTTATTTTAGGTGGAGTTGGATGATGTTTGGTGGGATGCCGGTGTAGTCTGCAAACTCGTAGATAGTAAGGAGGTGGTGTTTTTTTTTGCGGAGGTAGGCTCTAATTTCCTTGTTTAGATAAAGGGCATGGCGATAAGATTTGCCGGTTAGGAGCTGGATATCTTTGGGGTAAATTACTATTCTGGAAGGGGGTAACCTTTTAAGAGACTGTTTTTCATTATTTTCTTTTTTAGGTTGCATGATAATTTCATTTTATTGCAGTTTGAAATCTTGTATTGCATTGACTTAGTTGAGAATTATGTTAGAATGTTTAAGAAGGGTTTTATCATTGTGACTATTAGGTGTCAATTTTAAGAAAGTAGTATAATACTAGGGGTTGACTAGGGAAACACTAGCATGAAAGTGGTACTCGAGTAGCATGAAAGGTATATGAAAGATACATTAACACAGTATGAAAGGAGCATAGATTGCTCTCCAGTTATACATTAAAAATTTTTAAACCTACATAATTTGGTTTGAAGGTAGTATGCATTTGAGGTATAAAATTCAATTAATTCGTTATAGAAGTCTTAATTGAAGTTTTTATATAGTATTAAATTTCTTAGCTCCTCTAATGGTAAAAAGCGAATATTAGAAAATTTGCGACGTACAACTTTAAATCTGCTAATATGGTTATAATAAAAATTATCACCTAAGTATAAATTAAGAATGCTTTTTATAGCCATACGGATTTCAGCTTTGGAGCAAATTCTATCCATTTCGCAAAATATAAGTAAATGCATCTTATTCGATGACTTATAAACTTTGAGTATTGCAAAATAGATTTGATAAATAATAGTAGGTTGTTTAAACCAATTAAAATATGAATATAGGGTAGATAAAGAACCACTATAGGGAGGAAGGCCGATTTGATATTCCCATAAATCTGAAGTGGGTGCGACGGCAACAACTTTTAAAATTAGAGATTGTATTTTATAGTTGCCTTTAGTGAGAAAAATTAGCTTTCCTACATTATTCTCATGAATTGAATACATTAGTAAAACACGTAATTGGGGATGAATTTTAACGGCATTATTTTGAATAGAGGCAAAAAGCTTATCGTGCTGTAATATATCTTTTTCAACTTTCGAAGCGATTAATTTATTTTGAATAGATGAAAAGTGATTCCAAAAAGCTGCTATTTTTTTTTCCATGATGTTTTGTTTAAAGGATTTATGGCGATTAGAATGGTTGTATTTTTATTAATTCTGTTTTATGTAATAATGTGACTAATTAAAATTAACAACCTACTAATTAAGTATTAATAATAGATTAGCTTACCGCATAGTTTCCAGACGTTCTAGTGCAAAATTATCTTCTGCTTGTATGTAGGCGTGCATTGGAATAATGGTGGCGCCTAATTTTTTCTTTTCGAAATTAGCTGAAATACCGAAATCAATCGATTTGAAATTTTGTGCAGTAGCAGTAAGGATTGCTTGATAAAGCAACTGACGGTAAGTTTGATATTTTTCTAGGTGGGAATAATCTAGGCCGACTAAAGATGGCACATATATTTCATCTCGGTTTTTATAACAAAACATTACTCCAATAGGAGCCTCTGCTTCTTTATTTGATTTTATTTTAGAATAAAGCAAGATAAATTCCCACTGGGCACTTTTATTCATATTATTGAACACTTCAAATGGATATGTGAATGTATTGATAGCAAGGTTTCTATTTTTTACATTTTTATACAATTGGTAACACTGTAATAAGGTAGTGTGTGTTAGTGACTGTTTTAAATTAACTATTACCTTATCTTCGTATGGCTTTATATCTTTTCGATAGTGTTTCGCAGACCTTTTAGAAAGCGACCCAATATATTCCGTTTTATTTTTCCAAGTTAGTTGAGGAGTGATACAGGCCTCTGGCATTTGGATTTTTATAAAACCCTGTTCGATAAGGAAGGAATTTAGATATGAGTCGGTTTTTTTGAAATCTCTTAAAGCAGTGATTTTACTTCCTTCTTTTTTAGCTGTGACTTCAAGGTGAAGTAATATTTCTCTCCAAGCTTGTTGCCATTCTGGGTGATTTACATTTGTGTATTGATGGGCACCTTCTGAAAATAAGGAGCCCATAGCAGTTACCTTTTGAGTAGCATAATATTTATCTACCAGCCGTTTCTCCTCCATTTTCTGAGATACTGAAAGTGGAGCAAGCATATCGTCTTTCCAAATAGCTGTAGTGAAGAAGGTTATTACGATTGGAACGTTTTTATGGTCGAACACTATATAGAAATGAAAATTCCAACTGTGTTCCATTGCATCGTTATGTGAAAATGATTCTTGCAAAAACTGTATACCTTCCCAATCGCAAATATTATTAGTTCCCATGTACTTATTCCAAAACTTTTTATCGATTGTATTAATATTAGTTTGGTAGGTGAGATACAAATTAGATTTATTATGATTGGGGGTTACCTGGCCGTTAACTTTGAGTTTGAAAAGTTTTGAAACTCGATGGAGTGAAGTTTGAGTGTCTTGAAGGGCTAAGGGAAAATGATATTTCATTGCTTCAACCAGTTTTTTCATATCCTCTTTTTGGTTATGGCGAGCGATGGTAATTCTTACTCCAGTGTTTTTAACTGGTACTGCAGGAAAAAGCCCCAGGTTTACATAGAAGCCTTCATTTAAAAGTCTTTTTACAAAATTATAGCCGGATGCTGGCATTCCGGTGCCGATATAAAAAACTGGGGAGTCGTTTTCATCTACTAATGGCAGGTTGGTATTTGACAGTAATTTATTAAAATATTGAATGCGTTCTTGCAAATGATTTTGAAGTAAATAAATTTCGTTGGATAAATGAATATCTGCAGAAGCGATAGCCGCCGCTACAGAGGCAGGTTCTAGTTGGGCTGAGAAAGTAAGAGGTCCGCCAAAATTTTTAATGTATTGGTGAATTTTTTTATTTGGGCAGACTAAAACAGCACCACTAGCACCGAACGATTTACTAAGGGTTGTAAACAGAAGTATATTTTCTGGTAAGGATTGAAAATTACTTGCTACGAAACCTGTGCCGTGTTTACCTCGCCAGCTCATACCGTGTACATCGTCTATATAAAGATGAAGTTGAGGATATTTTTTTGAGAGATTTATTAATTCAGCAATAGGTGCAAAATCGCCAAACATAGAGTAAACTCCATCTGCCATATACCAAATTTTATTGGATTTATTGGAGAGCTCTTTTATTTTCGATTCGAGCATATCTAAATTATTATGACGGATCATTTCGACAGGGACACCTCTTGTTTTTAAACTCTGGACTGCACTTTGAACAGACCAGTGTACTTGGTGATCTAGTATGACAGCATCTTCGTCTCTTACTACCGTAGGAATAACCGCCATATGACCTAAGGTGCTATTTTTGGTAACTATTATTGGTTGCTTATACATAGCAAACAGCTTTTCTTCTAGGGTTGCATATAAGGGATGAGATATATACGTTTTGGATAACGGAAATTGAGTACCATAATCATAAATTGCTTTAGAAGCAGCATCTTTTAATCGAATGTCCTGTTCGAGTCCGAGGTATCCGGTAGTGCCAAAATGATATAGCTCTTTATTATTAATTGCAATTTTTCGTCCGTTGAACTTGTTTCCATCGGCATATAGATGTATTACACCTTGTTGTTTTGCGTTGCTTATTACTTCATCAATAGAATCCATAAAGTTGTTGTGTTTGATCTTTGCCATGATTTTATTAATTGGTTAATTAGTTAATTGGTTGATTTGTTAATTTGTGATTGATTAATTGGTTGATTGATTAATTGGTAGATTGGTGAATTGGTTGGTTGGTTGATTGGTTGATTGGTTAATTGGTTGATTGGTGAAATCGTTGAATGGTTAATTGGTTGATTTGTTAATTTGTTGATTTGTTAATTGGGGATTGGTGGATTGGTGGATTGGTGAATTGGTGAATTGGTGGATTGGTGGATTGGTGGATTGGTGGATTGGTGAATTGGTGAATTGGCTATTTCGTTATTTGGTTATTTGGTTATTTGGTTATTTGGTTATTTGGTTATTTGGTTATTTATATGATTATGTGATAGTTACAGGAATAAAGTTTGCAAAAAAAATGTATGAAACCAAAATATTGAGAGTTTTGGGTGTTAAATAATCCCTTAGGTAACAAAAAAAATCCCTTAGGGTAAACTTTTGACCTATTTAACTGATTTTCTGTCCCTTATATTACAATTGAATTTTAAACTTGTAAAATTATTTTATAAATTGGCAGGATTACTAGGAAAAAATTGAGTTGATGGAAAGGGTACTCGAAACAGAGTTCTGTAAATTTTGGACAGATGGGGATATCTTATATATAATATATAAACCTATAGAATATCTAGATATTGATATTGCCAAAAACATAGTTTCAAGTAGGTTGCGTTTTCAACAAGGTAGGAAGCAGGTAATATTTTGTGATACTCGTGGAATAATGGACAGCAGTAAGATTGCACGCGATTATCTAGCATTAGAAGGTTCAATATTAACCCAGAAAATTGCAATTTTTGACGACAGAAAATTCGCTACAGTGATGTTAAAATACTATTTATTCCGCAACGTCCCTATAGTACCTACTGCCATCTTTACCAACCGAGATGACGCAATTACATTTTTAAGAATCAACTGATAAATTTTTAAGTACAATGAGGAGCATTGATATTGATAGACTGAAGGACATTCAAAAAGTTATACAGGCTATGGCTCATGGGGATTTTAATTTAAGGGTTGCACGTACAACAGAAGACGATGAAATTGAGACCATAAGTGTTATGCTCAATATGATGGGGGAAGAAATGAAGGAGACTTTAAATTTTTATAGTGATATGCGTAGAAGAAGTTCGCAGACAGAACTAATACATATGGTATTTATTCTTGATAATAACTATAAGATTTTATTTGTAACATCGAATATAAACATGGTTTTAGGGTATGAAGCGGATGAATTAATTAACACCTCTTTTTCAACACTACTGGCAAAAAACTATATAGAATTATGGCGAGGAATTGGGAGTAAGATTCTTTTTACGGAGAAATACAATAAACAGCATGAAATGATATTGAGTTCCAAAAATAAGATAGAGCGGACTTATACTTGTGGAGTGGTTGCTATCTATGACAAAATAGCGGAAGCGCAATATATTATGATAGATTGTTATCAGCCTATTTATAAAAGTAGGATGCTTGAAGAAAAGAAAAAGCAGGAAGCAAGAGCCAATAGGCCACTGAACAAAAAACAGCTACCGAATGTCTTGTTACGACCAAAGGACAGGAGTGCGTTGCAGAATATATATAATTATATTTTAAAAAATCTAGAGACTCCTCTACCCCATTTAACAGATTTGGCGCACGCATATGCGATTAATGAATTTAAACTTAAGTATGGGTTTAAAAAACTATACGGAACAACGGTATTTCGGTTTTTTAAACAAGAACGCATGAAGAAGGCGCGGCTATTAATAGAAAATACTAATTTAACTATGCGAGAAATCGCAAAATTATGTGGTTATAAAAGTCAGACACATTTTAGTAAGGATTTCAGTAAGTATTTCGAGATAGCTCCTAGTAAAATAAGGAAGGCTTAAATACACTAGGTTTAACTGCCTGAATAGGACTAGAATTCGCAGACTTAAAAAAGGATTAAAGCACAACTCTTACTCTACTCGATATAATAACTGGTCTCCACTAAGCTTACCAATATTAAATTTTAAAAATAATCCTTTAAATACAACATCAAAAAAGAGAAGACGGCTAAAATTTAAGAGAATGATACCACAGGGATTTAAAATGATTAAGTATAGTTAGGCCACAATCGAAAGGATTAAATTATAGGGTTTTAATTACAATATTAGTTTAACAACAACATATTTTAGTGATTATTGTTTACTGTGTTGCTTCTAGACACATTCAAACAGTAGTTTAGTTATGAATTTATGGGAACAAAAGTTTGGAAATATCTTATTTTGGAACATCTCCCTGTTTTGATAGATGTTTATAGTAAGAGTTTAGAAGAGATTGCTCAAAATAATGTGGATTCATTAATTAAAGTAACTTGGCTTTCTGAAATTGATAATAAAAATAAAGATCTTTTAGAGCTGATTGAGAAACATAGGTTTAATTTTATCTGCGTTAACCTCAATTTTCGGTTTAATAATCAGACAGAACAAGGTTTTATGATAAATTGTTTGTCTAATGTTTCAAAGAAATACCCCACAATTAGAATTATGGTTAGTATTCAAAATACAACTATTTATACTTTGAAAAAATTGAATCAAAAGTTAAAGCCCACTTGTATCATCGATATTAAGGATTGTACTCAACAAACAGTTAATAGCGCTTTTAGAGACCTGCGCAAAGGAGAAATATTTTATAGTAAATCTGTACTTCAACTGTTTCGAAAGTTTTTGAACGCTAATGAAGTAATGGATAGTTTGGATTATGAAATACTATATGAACTTTCTATTAATACACCAATAAATGTTCTTCCTAAAAAAGTATTTCTCTCCGCTTCGGTAATATATAAGAGACGGATGCGATTAAAGGAATTTTTTGGGGTTTCGGATTTAACTGATAGTGAATTGATTCGTGAAGCAAGGGAAAAAGGTTTTGTTTAAGGAACGAAGTTATGACCTTATTACTGCGCAGATGTAAAATTGACCATGCAGAGAGTACTGCGATATGTGTGTGAAAAGGTTGCACAGACAAATTTAGTTGCGCTCCGCTTACTAAATTCACTCGGTCACCTTGGGGAGTGCATTTTTAAAGCCAGGTTTGAGGTCCCCGAGTGGCCGACGATAGGAGGCTGTATCGAGGGGCCCGGGTGTGGACGATGGGTTTGTTAATTTGTAATTGGTGAATTGGGGATTTGTTAATTTGTGAGTTGGTTAATTCGGGATTCGTTAATGCGTTAATTCGTTAATTGGTTAATTGGATAATTGGGGATTTGGGGATTTTATTTGCTTCAATCTAGAAATTAAAAAACCTTATAATATTTAACCACAAAGAACACAAAGGTGACACTAAGGGCACAAAGAAATTGGTGTTTTGTCATCTCGATTCAGCCTAGGGAACGGGATTCGTTAATTTGTGAATTGTTGATTTGTTAATTGGTTAATTCGTTGATTCGTGAATTGGTGAATTGGTGAATTGGTGAGTTTGAAGATATAAAAGCACCTCTTGGCCCCGACCTTAAAAGAGGGAAATGCTTTTTGGATTGCTATTATTTAATATTAAAATTTTTTCGTCTTAAGTTTTATTGTCATTCGTCAGAAGTGACCCTTCGACTGCGCTCAGGGGGACAGGGTTAGTATTTAGTTATGAGTTATGAGTTATGAGTTTAAAATTCTGAATTATGAATTGTAAAAATGACCCTTCGACTGCGCTCAGGGGGACAGTTTTGTGAATTTGGGATTTGTTAATTGGTTGTGAAGGGTAAAAAGGAAAGTGTGTGTTTTTTTACCGCAAAACGATTTATTTAAACTGATAAGCGGTTGGATTTTTGTTTTAGTTGAGCCTAATTTTATAATACTGGAAATTAGACTGTCTAAAAACCTTTTATATGTCGTTTTTTGAAAAAAGATCGTTCCGTGATTCTATAACTAGGCTTGCAACTTATGTGTTTATAATGGTTTTTGTATATGCGGCTATTAGTAAGCTCTTAGACTTTGAAACTTTTAGTTTTCAACTTGCGCAGTCTCCCCTAATTAGTGCATATGCAGGTATTATAGCTTGGTTGGTACCTGGAATAGAATTAGTTATTGCTGTATTGTTACTAATTCCTAAATTAAAAAAAATAGCCTTTTACGCAACCTTTACCATAATGGTTATGTTTACGGCTTATATTTTTATTATTCTTAATTTCTCTGACTATATACCTTGCTCCTGTGGAGGTATTTTGGAGACAATGAGCTGGACTCAGCATTTAATTTTTAATATTTTATTAATTCTTGTAGCTGGGGTAGTACTCTTATTAGGCTCGCGGAAAGAACTAAAAAAAACAACTCTATTATTGATAATACTTACCATTATTGGAATAGGTATCATAGTTCTATTATTTGTTTTTTCGGAAAGGAAGATGCATAGAAATAATGCTTTTCAGAGGCGTTATTTGCCACATCCTATTGAAAAAATAAGAGAATTTCAATTGGATTATGATTCATACTATATAGCTGGATATTCAGATTCACTTGTATATTTAGGAAATTATCAAGCTCCACTTTATTTAACTACTAACAATATAATCACAAAAGAACAGAAGATTATTCGAGTTGAATTAGATAACATGACTTATCCTTATCGAAAAATAAAGATTGAAGTTAAACCACCTAAATTCACAGTTGCAGATGGAACTGTACCTGCTCTATTTCAAGGAAATATCAAAGAAAGATTAGCTTATCAGTTACCTATTGACTCGGTTTATTTTACACAATATGTAGTAACTAAGCCTAATAACATTGGCATTATAACTGTTGATTCTAGGACTAAAAAGAAGATTATAGGTTTATATAAAAACATAAGTGGAGAGGATCATTCTATTTTTACCACTGCTACAATAAGAGAAGTTGCCCCAGAACCATTTGCTGACGACGGGGTTTTGGTTTGGAATGAAAAGCTTAGTTGTTTTCTATATATCTATTACTACAAAAATAAATTTGAGGTCATTGACAGAAAGCTACAGTTGATATATACAGGTTCTACGATTGATACCATTAAAACCCCTCGACTTGACGTTACTTATTCAGAGCAAAATGATATGTATACCCTAGGTGGTAAATCGACAGTTGTAAATAGATTAAGTGCTACAACTGCTAACTATTTATTTATAAATAGCGATCGATTGGGACGGTTTGAAGATGAGGGTCCGTTAAAATCTGCTTCTATTATTGATGTGTACAATATTAGTGATAAAAGCTATGTCTTTAGTTTTTACGTATATCATCAACCCGGGGGCAAGCTCTATGATTTTCAAGTTTACAAGAATATTTTGATAGCCCTTGTAAAAGAAAAGCTATTCATTTATAAGTTAAAGCCGGAGCACTTTTTCCCCGGCTCTAACACAACACATACTGGCCAGTATCAGGACTAAGACCGAACACCTGTAAAAATAGTAGGTCGCTAATTCATTAAAACTTTTATAATATGAGAACAAAAATTTTAAAGTTCGGAATGCCCTTGTTGGCATTTTTACTGGCAATCGTTTTTGCTTTTGCCACTGAAAACAATGCTCCCAAAGATGATGCTCTCGTGCAGGGATATATCTTTTGGAACAATGACTGTGTTACAACCACTAAGGTTTGTAATAACCAAGGTACTATACCTTGCAAGGAGGCGGGAAATCAAGTATATAGTCTTGACCTAGGAAAGTCTTGTGCTAATGCTATGACCCACAGACCTCTATAAAAATTTAGAAAATGGGGATTTCTTAGGATTCCCCATTTTCTTTTTTCATTAAATATTTATCCAACCACTTCTTGACCTGCGTTGACAGCAGCAATTGTTTTTCAGTATTCTCTGGGGAGTGTGCCTCATCCTTTACAAGTATCAAGGATGCTTCTTTTTTTAATCTGCGTAGGGCAATAAACATTTCAAGACTTTGTGTCCACGCTACCTGATAATCCTTATCACCAGTCCATAATAGCATGGGGCTTGTTACATTTGTAACATATTCCAAAGGTGAGTTTTCCAAATAGGCTCGTTTATTATCGTAATAGCTATCACCCATGCGCCATTGCTGGTCTTCATAGCGCCATAAATCGGTAGCCGAATTGTTCCAATTTACTCCATGATAATGACTGACTACATTGGTAGCGGCCGCACCTGCCACATAGGTTGCAAAACGGTTAGTTTGTGTAGCGATAAAAGCTGTTTCGTACCCACCAAAGGAATGCCCTATAAGCCCCATTCTTTTTTCATCAATACTTTCAACTTCAAGCGTTTTATCTACTGCTTTATTTACAGACTCTACAGCCGAGAGACCTGGTTTACCAATTTCATAAGTTATATCGGGTAACAGCACGAAGTATCCCGAAGTTGTATAGCTTAATAAGCTAAATCCCTGGTAATTATATCCGGTGGGCGGATAAAATTCCATCGCATTTTTTGAAATCTTTTCATATATATTAACAACTAGGGGGTATTTTTTGTTGGGGTTATAGTTGGCCGGAAACATTAATATTCCCATTAATTCTTTACCTTTTACCTTATAGTTAATAAAGGTTTTTTTACCGAGGTCATAATTCAATAATTCTTCATTGGATTGAAAGATTAATTTTTCTTTTTTATCATTTATATTGTAATGATACAACGCCTTTGGCAGTGTAGTGGATTCTGAAATATATAATATACTATTGTTATTGGGCGATTTAAATATTTGAAAAATACTTTTTTTTAAGCGAGTTAGAGTTGTAATTGATAGATCTGCGTGCAATAATGAAATTCCCATGGAATGGGTTTTATAATTTATTGTTTGCAAAAGTGGGAGTTTACTTAGGTTAATTTTGTTGCCGGCAAAGCTTCCGCTTGTCAATTGGTAGTAATCTTCTACATCATTTTTTTGTTTAAAAAAGTAGCGGCAATTTTTTTCTCTTCCTTTGGTAATTCGTTTAGCATTTTTGCCATTGGGATCTATTGCCCACAAATCGTATTCATCGGCTACAATAATCTTACGATTATTTTCAAGAAATCCTGGTTTGGAGAAAACTTCAATTCGGTTTTTGGGATATTCATTATTTAAGTTGCGGAAACTTGTTTTAAGTCTGTTAGTTATGTTTACAGCTTTGTTGTTTTTTACATTGTATGACCACCAATCTTCATTTTTAAAATAAACAATATAATCGCCAAATGGGGAGATGGAAACTAGGTTTGTGAGAGGTTGTGCTGCTACAACTAAGTGCATTCGTCCTGTCTCTATTTCTTTATAATAAATATCGGCTTTAAGGAATTCTGTATTTTGGCTCCCATATTGCAGCTCGTTATAGACGATGGCAAAATCATGTTCAATATCCATTTCGACGTTAGGAAATAAGGGGGTTCCAATTTCTTTAATCGTCTCGCTTTTTGGATACCAGGCAGTGAGTAAATAGGGGTAAATATAATCTTCACGCAATTTCAAATCGGGGTATAGCAATGGATCTGAGGTATTCCAGACCTCAATTTTATCGTCTTTACGCAACTCTACCCCTTTTTGTATTCTAAAAAACAATACTGTTTTTCCATCCGCAGAAAGGAAAGGCTCCTTGTTAGCAAGTTCATAAGAGGGTATCTGTTGTTTTAGTAAAGAGTGGTTTAAAGGAATATAACTTTTATGAAGATAATACACTCCTAAATGTATCTTTTCGTTTTTACGGGTCATGATGATGGCGGCAGAGCCGTTTTCATTCCACTTTATACAGTTGACTTCCTCTGAAATTTTTGGACCTATTTTTGATTTTGAATCCTTTTGAACATCATAAAGGAAAACATTTTTGTTTTTATCACCTTGGACAAAAAGCATCAGATGATTTTTGGGATTCCACGTGAACAAGGAAATATTTTTAATAGTTCTATTTTTTTGTGTTTTTAAATCTATAATTTTTAAAACTGAAGTGCCATTGTCTTTTTGTTGCAGTAGGCTAAGGTGTTGCCCATCAAAAGAAAAGTTGAATTGCTGAACAGACTCAAAATCTTTTCTGTTTCCAGTTTCTAGATTTATTAATAGGAGACTATTGTCTGCAGATAAACTTGCGAACCACTTACTATTTTGGGAAAATATATTTTTATGCCCCACCGGTAAAATTTGGTTTGATTCCTTATTCACATTTCGCAATCGCATCCTATTTTCTCCTACCGAAAAGTATTCTGTAAAGGCAAACCAATTGCCATCGGGTGACATTGCCCTTATCGTCACGTTGTTGCTCCATACTTTGTCTAGATTATAAGGATAAGGTTTTAAGTTTTTATCGGGTATTGCATCGGAATCATTCTGCGCATATAATGGCTGATAATAGCCAATAAAAAAGGAGAGTACTATAATTTGAATAGCATAATAAATAGTATGGATATTCTTATTTTCTTTCAGTATAATCTTCTTTTTATGTGGCTGTTTTGAATTTGTTTTCATTTTTAATATCCAGGATTTTGAGGTTGAAGGTTTGGGTTTAGTAGCAGTTCAGCTTCTGGAATGGGCAGTAAAATATTGGTTGACTGCCACCCTGGTTTAATATTGGCCAAAACATCTGCTGCCAAGCCTAACCTTTTTAAGTCGAACCACCTATGGCCATACTCAGTAAATAGCTCAAAACGTCTTTCCTTTAAAATAGCGTCTATCAATTCCTCTGAAGTGCTAATGGAAATATTCTGCAATCCCGCTCGTGTACGGATACTATTTAGGTCGTTTGCTGCTCCCGTTAAGTTTCCTTTCATACCTCGCGCTTCTGCTCTTATAAGGTGGAGTTCGGCAATTCTGAGAACTACAGAATATTCTATGGTAGTACCTGTATTAAGGTTTTGTTTATACTTATTAGGGAAATACCAGGCATTTGTACCGTCACTAACGACTCCTACCCAACTTTCTTTCCGTAGGTCGTCTTCTTCCATTTCTTCTACCAACCTATAATTAAGTGTAGGAACAGGAGGTGGACCGGAGGAAAAGATAAAACTTGCACCTTCTAAAGTATTGTCACCTTCATTTTTAGGTTTTAATTGTAAGATTGCAGAAGTACTTTCTTTTAAAAATTCCCTATTTAGGTCAGTTTCCATTACATAGTCGGGATTATTAATAACATAGGTACTTTCTTCCTCTGCTCTTTGCCATTGGCCAAGATGCAGATAGACACGGGCAAGAAAGGAGGCTGCCACATAATTATTTGCTCTAATGCGTTCGGGGGTGGGGTAGTTAGTTTCTAAAAGGTTTTTGGCTTCCAGAAGATCGCTTATTATAGCTTCATAAACTAGTTGCTCGCTAAGGCGTGTCACAGTTGCGTTTTGCTGATAATTGGTAGTAGTAATATAGGGTATATCTCCAAACAAATTAACGAGATAGAAATGACCTACTGCCCTAACAAATAGGGCCTCTCCTATTAATTGTGTTTTAACTTCTTCGGTTAAAGCATCGGAATTAACGACACCTTCAATAGCCGCATTACATAAGTAAATAAGGTGATAAGCGTTATCCCAAAGTTCCTTTACCATTTGGTTGGATGCGGTGACTTGATGTAGATAAAATTGTTCGGCACTTGCTCCTGGGGATCCATAATAATCTAATTCATCGGCATATAAGCCCATTAACATCCCTAGACCGTTTGAATTTCCTGTTAGAAGCACCTGATCTCTAAGTTTGCCATATAAGGTGGTGATTGCTGCTGTAGCGGTATTTTCGTCTGTAAATACGGTTTCAGTATTTATTTGTCCTACGGGGTCTTGGACCTCTAGATAGTCTTCGCAGCTACTTAATACCAAAATTGCTATTACACCCCAAAAAAGCGCTAGGGTTTTGTTTTGTTGATTGATTATTGTTTTCATTTTACTGTTTTTTAGTTTTTATAACTGAAATTGTGCTTGGAAGGATATTCTTCGCAATGGGGGCAGAAAGCCTTTTGTTTGTTCTGGGTCGCCACCTTTAAAGTTGGTAAATGTATATAGGTTTTGAGCCATGAGTGATAATTTGCAAGTATTGTTGTTAGACTGTGCCAGTGGAAGGTTATATGATATTGACAAAGACTTTAACCGTAAAAAGGAGGCGTCGGAAATAATTCCATTACTTTGGCTAAAACGGGAATAAGCCGTATAGGCCGCATCATTTACACCTGTGGTATATTGTTGCATAGGTGCGTTATCTCCCAGTTCTTGCCATCTATCTAGTATACTAGTTGACTGATTAGACATAGTGCCCGGAGGTTCGGTTCCATAATATTCATTAAAACCTTTTTTCTTAACATATTGTAGAAATAGACTAAATGACCAATTGCGGTAAGTAAGCGAATTGGAAAGTCCGGCCAAAATTTTGGGAGAAAGGTCTACCAAGTACTGTCTATCTTCCAAGCCAGAGAGTTCGTTATCGCCGTTATAGTCTTCAAATTCATAAAGCCCTGTTTCTGGATTAACGCCTTTAAGGTTATATAGTTTTAAAATATTAAGCGGTTGGCCTATTACAAACTGGTTAGAGTATGTTGAGTTTTCGAGACCAGGAAAGGCTACCAACTTATTTTTAGGCAGTGATAGGTTTAGTGAGCTATTCCATTTAAAATGCTCTTTTCGAACCACCCTTCCCAACAGCTCAAATTCAAAGCCCGAATTTTCTACGATGGCATTTAAATTAGCCTGTATGGATGGAAAGCCTGTAGTGGCGGGTAGTGAATAATCTATTAGCTGATTGGAGGAGCGATTGTTATAATAGGCCGTTGAGAGGTTTAATGCTCCCTTAAACAAGCCAAGTTCTATAGCTACTTCTCTTTTTTTATTTTCTTCCCATTGATAATTGGGATTATAGATTCGTGCTGGTTCCAGACCGATGTTTCCATCATAAGAGTGGTCGACTAAGAAATAATTTTGTAGAAATTGGTAGTCTGCAATTTGGTCATTTCCAGTTATTCCATAGCTTCCGCGGAGTTTTCCAAAGTTAAGCCAGGGTAATTTTAACTGTTCTGAAAATATCCATGCTGCCCCAATGGCGCCAAAATTACCATATCTATAAGAATTGCTAAACCTACTGGATCCATCACGTCTTCCGGTTAAATTAAAATAAAGTTGATTTTTGAATTCGTAATTTACTCTTGCGAAGAAGGATTGATATTTATATTGGTTGCTATTTTCATTGAGGATTAATAAAGTATTGGCGGCGGAGAGGTTTTCTAAAAAGCCATTATTAGCAAATCCATAACCCAATAATGTAAGACGGTTGGTTTTCTGAGATTGGAAGGTGGAGCCCAATAAAACATTCCAACTGTGGTTTTCTTTTTTTAACTTCCAATTTATCTGCGGTTCTGTAATAAAGGAGGTATGGGTTCCGGTATGGAGATATGATTGAGAAACACTACTATCTAAGCCATAAGCGGGATCATAAATGGTATGCGGTATTTGGTTATTGCTTTCAAAATTGGTACTACGATATCCAGTTTGTACTTTTAAATTTAAATTCTTCAGCAGTTTATATTGCATTATCGTACTTCCTAAAAGAGTTTTGGATGTATTATTGTATACACCTTCTAGTTGTGCTAATGGATTTACCCAAGTGCTATTTTCCCAATTTAGGGAACCATCTTCAGTATGCAGCGCTGGGGCATTTGGTGCAAGCTGAAGTGCCACTCCTGATAAGTCAGAGCCAGGTAATAAATTTTCTTCTAGGGTATATCCGGCATTGAGGGTGAATTGAAACCTATCATCATTGCTGTGATGCTGTAAATTTGAATTGAGGTTTATACGATCATAATTAAAATTTCCTGGATAGACGGTTGTTTCATTAAGGTATCTACCATTAATTCTAAATTGGGTGTTATTATTTCCTCCAGATATTGCGGCATTTAAATCTCTTAATTTTGCTGTACCGCCAATAAGTTCATTTTGCCAATTGGTATATCTATTTTGGTCCCAGGTGCCATTTACATCAAAGGCGGTTGCGGGATAATCGGTTATACCGTCATTAGCAAATGCCTCCCGCCTCATGTTTAAATATTGTTCTGTATTTAGCAATTTTATTTTACGGGTAATATTTGCTACGCCTGTACTACTACTCATGGTTATGCTTGTTTTACCCTCCTTCCCTTTTTTTGTGGTAATTAGTACGACTCCATTAGCACCTCGCGAACCATAGATTGCTGTTGCATCGGCATCTTTAAGCACTTCAATACTTTCTATGGTATTGGGATCTATGGCATTTAGCGGACTTATATCGCCACCAGGAATTATTAGTCCGGCGGCACTCTGAGAACCTAATGATTGGCTGTTATAGGGTAATCCATCTATAATGTATAGCGGTTCATTACCAGCCAGAATACTGCTTTGTCCACGAATGCGAACTTTAAAGCCTCCTCCTACTACGCCAGAGGTTTGAACAATGTCCACCCCCGGCATTCTTCCTTGCATGGCAGCCAAGGGATTGGAGACAGGTTGGTTTTCTATATCTTTAGATGTAATTTGAGCTATACTACCCGTTTTTTCTTTATCGGAAACTTTATAGTATCCCGCATTGATAACCACTTGGTCTAGGGTTGTAGCGTCGAGCTGCATTTTAACATTAAGAGTACTACTTTTGCCAACTGCCACCTCTTGTGTTTTATACCCTAAATAGGTAAGCACCAGGGTATCAATGGTGGACGCCCTAATGGAATACTGCCCATCCAGATTGCTTATGGTGCCACGGGTGGTATTTTTTATTAACACATTTACGCCACTAAGTGGACCATCGGCATCGGTAATTATACCGCTAACATTCGTAGGCGGAAGGTTCTGAGAAAAAAGCGGGAAGCTATAATTGAAGAAGATGGCTAAGAAACTTACAAATGCAAGTCCATGCCTGAAATTATTTTTCATAATTTTGCATTGGTTAAGATGTTATATACTATTTTAACTACTGGCCTGCTCCTACAGGTGTGCAAATCTCGGGAGCGGGTTTTTTTATTGAGATGATAGAATTGAGTACTGAGTATTGAGTGTGGTTTAAAAGAAAATAGACACTCAGTATTTAATATTTATATCTCATGTTGATGAATGTTTCAACAAATTTATTTTTAAAATAATCCATTCAACCTCCCGAAGGGTACCGGGAGGAGGCGTTGTACTAGGACGTTGACCGCCAACTTTGAATGGATCAGGTTTTTCACTTCATACGCTTGATTTTTAGGATTATCGTTAAATAAGTTATTAATGTTTTTATGACTCTAGATGCGAAAACAATAAAACAGAAGAAACTAATTGCTTTGAAAGTAAGTTGAAGTGAAAAGTAGCGACCAAGCCAAATACAAAAAAGGACGCAGGTCTCAACTTATGCCATTGCGGTACTGGTATACCATGCAACAATAAGTGAGAAGCCCACGTCCCGGGTCGTGAGCATTCATGCTTATCATCTCGTTGCAAAAATTACCAGTTTTCAATGGCGAGATTCAAAGCGAATGCTTCTAATATTTTACTTAAGAAGTAATCGCAAAATAAAAATTCGAAACTGAATTTTAAACAAATATATAAAATTTTATCACACACCCATAGGTATGTGATGATAATTTTAAAAAAACTTTCATTGTCAGCTAATTTTTATACATGATAGTAGAAATAGTAATATCTGAAATAGATTTCCATATAAAAGAAAATATTAGGTATTCTCGTATAAAAGCTGGCTTAGACCAAGTGGAACTTGCTCAAAAAATTGGCGTATCTGAAGGGTATATTGGAAATATTGAGAATCCAAAAAATCCGGCAAAAGCAAATACTAGATTGATTGCGAGAATTGCTTTAGCCCTTAAGCATAACTCTTATTTTGAAATATTACCCAAACAAATCCTTAATAGCGATATTGTCAAATTAAGACTTGAATTATTTGATATAAATACTAGAAATCAAGTACTTGATAGTAATGGCAATGTTCCGGAGAGATTAAAAATACTTTCTAAAGAAATATTAACGGATAAAGAGTATAATGTTTTTAAAGCAGAAAAATTGCCCTATTGTACCGTAATAGGAAAATAACATCTTAAATTATCCAAAAAATTTCTTTCTCAAATACACGCTAATAGGATTACTTCATCTCAATAATTAATTCGGCTTAATTTTTACATGCGATTATAATTTTATAGTGTTTGGCTTTGAAGTTTAATTAACATTTTAGCATCTATCGATTACCGCCAATATTGAGCGTGTAGATAGTTTGCGTCCAGCCACAGCTGTCAGAGCTCATCCGCCTCTTAGTAGCCTGGAAGTTGCCAGGAAAGGCAGTTTAAGAAAATGATTTCTGAAGATTTTTTTAAGATTTAAAGTTATGGGAATAATAGTTTTAGCGAATCTAAGTTTAAAGTAACTCTATCTTTATTGCAACTGATATACCATTGGTTGCTTTAGTCAAAAACATTATATTTGATATTCTCCCCAATTTAAAAGCCCGCACGTACGGTTTTCGGTTATGTGTGGGTTTTGTGTATAGATTAAAGCAATAGTTTTTTAGGAAACAATAAGTATGGCAATTAATTTGGCATTAGTTGCCTTAGATAATATTGTATAATTCGACTTACACACTTTTCTGCTCAACCAAAGTACTTCTTTTTAACTCTATTGAAATAATGTGCAGATATATGCAGATATATGCAAAAATATGCAATTTGTGTATTGAAAAATTGAATTGGAGGGTTGTGGTTGTAGGTTTGGGGTATGTATAACCCTTAAAACTTGTTATTATGGCAAAGCAAAAAGGAATTGTAAAGTTAAAAGGTACGATTGGAGATTTTACCTTTTATAAATCGGGAGACGGGTATTTGGCGCGTGAAAAAGGCGGGATTGAAAAAAACCGCATTTTAAATGATCCCGCATTTAAGCGAACTCGCGAAAACGGAATGGAGTTTGGTACCGCTGGAAAAAGTGGGCAGCTGATTAGAAAAGGAGAACGGTTACTACTTAGACAGGCAAGTGACAATCGTGTAACATCGCGATTGGTGCAAGTATTAATGTCTATTATTAAAACCGATTCGTTAAATAAGCGCGGAAGTAGAACTGTGCAGGATGGTAATATGGCTTTACTGAAAGGTTTTGATTTTAACCTTAAAGGAAAGCTAGACACAGTTTTCTTTAGCGGATATAGTTTGGCGTTTGACCGTGCTGCAGGAAGTTTGGATGTAACAATTGCGGAATTTATACCTAATGAGACCATTGATGCGCCGAGAGGTACTACTCATATTCAGTTGGTAGGTGGTGTATGCGCATTGGATTTTGTAAATAAATCTTTTGAAGAAGACCATGCGTTTTCCACAATTATCCCTTGGGATATGACGTTGCAAGCTCCTATTACTCTGAGTTCTACCATAAGCCCAGCGACTACCGTACCGGTAATCCAAGTAGTTGGTGTGAACTTCTTTCAAGAGGTGAATGGAGAAATGTATCCGCTTAGAAACGGCGCATTTAATGCCTTGGCAATTGTTGAGGTAGATCAGCTGTAATCAATAAAAGAAGCATTATGGAATTTTATCTTCATAGAATTCATTATAAAGGCGGAACAAACGGCACGCTATTTCACAAGCAGCAGTTTTTGTGTTTTTGTATAGAGTTGCCTTGGCGTCTGAACGCCCGGAATGTTTCCTGTATTCCTGACGGCACCTATGAGATGCGACCTTTTTTCTCTCTGCGTTTTAAACATCATTTACGATTGATAGACGTACCTGGGAGAAGTGGCATACTATTGCACCCGGCAAACAATGCTCAAACTGAGCTTCGGGGCTGTATAGCACCTGTGTCGCAGTTAACAGGCATTGGCAGAGGTCTTGGATCTAGAAGAGCTTTGGATAAGGTCTTAATGCGGATTGAAGGGCATCGGGAAACGCATGAAGCGATTACGTTGACGGTGATATCGGATTTTTCGGGGAGATAGTCGGGTGGCGGTTTTCTGTTGTCTGTTGTCGGTTGGCGGTTGATGGTGTCCTCCTAAGCTGAAGCATCGGGGGACGAAGTAGTGGTAGTTGTGTTTGACAATGAGGGTGGGACGTGGGTAAATGGGGAGAATGGTGGATTGGTGGATTGGTGAATTTGTTAATTGGTTAATTTGGGATTCGTTGATTTGGGATTTGGGATTGGTGGATTGGGGATTCGTTAATTCGTGAATTGGTGAATTTGTGAATTGGTTAATTTGTGAATTGGTGATGTGTGAATTGGGGTTGGGAAGGAAAGCATTTCTTGCCCCGACCCTAAAGGGTGGAAATGCTTTTTGGATAGTTAACACGGTTAGTATTAAAAGTTCCACGTCTTACGTCTTAAGTCTTTTCGTCATACGTCATAATTGACCCTTCGACTGCGCTCAGGGTGGCAGTTCTTCGGATTTGTTAATTTGGGATTGGTTAATTCGGGACTCGGGATTCGGGATTGGTGGATTGGGGATTGGGGATTGGTTGAAATCGAGGATTGTTGATAAGTATGGTCTGAGGAAAGAAACAGGACTGCTGCGCTGCTAGAAACAGGAACATCCCCCTTAGCCTTTCCCAAAGTAAATTCGAGACAAGCTCTTCAAAGGAGGGAAATAAAATATGTATAATTTAAAAAATTAGATTATGAATTTATTTGAACGAATAATGCGGCCTACGCCGCGGTTTTTTAGAAAGTTACGGAATTTTGGGATAGGATTGACGGCTATTGGGGGAGCCATTGTTGGCAATGTACTATACATGCCATTACTATTAACGAAAATTGCCGGATATTTGATAGTTGCTGGAACTGTGGCTTCTGTTGTGAGTCAGACAGTGATTAATGGTGAAGATGACAACGACTATCCTCCATCTGACTGTATGTTGGACCCAGGTTCTAATCCGTTATTGGATATTAATCGATAAATACGAGAAATTATGGGCAATTATAAGATAAGTATTTTTGGAGGAACGGTATTTGGAATATTACCTAATTTACCGATAGAGGATATAATGGTAACCGTTTGTATGGCTATCATTGGGACTATTAGTAGTTATGTGATAACGTTAGTTTTAAGATGGATTGGCAAACGAATTGAGAGACAGTAGTGGCTAATATTTTTTAAATGGAGCTTCCGGGTGTCTGGGGGCTCTTCTACTTTATAAAATTTAATTGTTACACTAACTTATAAAATGGTTTAAATTCGACTTATAAAAATGCTTTTTACACATTTAAACAAAATTTTAATATCACCAATAAACGATCTGTTATAATAATATTCTAAATTCATTTTCACCTTATCTGGGAAAATAATTTCATCATTATACTTCAAGGGATGTTTTTGATTTCGTAAGAGTGATGCTTCGTCAATATATTTTAAAGCAGCAATACTGAACAAGCCTGGCTTTAATTCTAAAATGTTTCGTGCTTCGCCTTGAAGCGCATCGTAATAGCCGGGTAAATCGGGACGGGGGCCAACAAAACTCATCTCTCCTAACAAGATATTTAGTAATTGTGGAAGTTCATCCAATTTATATCGTCTTAATAATTGACCTAACGTTGAAATTCGATTATTATATAGATTTAGGGTCCGAATTTTAAAAATAGTAAAGGGTAATCCGTATTGTCCAATTCGTTTTTGAAGGAAAAGTCCGTTTCCTGTGTCGAAAGTAGCGATTAAAAGCAATAAAACAATTAACCAGCTTAAAAAAAGAAGGAGAAAGATAGAAAGCAATATGTCGAAGAATCGTTTAATGCCTGTATATTATGAATAGTAAAATTCTAAGTATATCGAATAAAATTAATCTTTAACACGATCGCCTTGCCCTTTACCGCCAACAGTTGCAAAAATATATTTGAAATAATCTACAACTGTTATTTTTTGAAGCATCTCGGCATCAATCTCTGCCAATTTAACCGGGGTAGACATATCTATTTCATTTATTTGAGCTAGACCTGTTATGCCTGGTAAATGATTATACACCCCTCGCCTATCACGCTCCTCTATTAATTCTGTTTGATTAAACAAATTGGGGCGGGGACCGACTAAACTCATATCACCTATCAATACATTTATTAATTGCGGTAGTTCATCAAGTTTTGTTTTACGTAAAAAAGCACCGAATTTAGTTATTTCGGCTTGGCTCGCTAAATGGGTTGCAACAGACTTTGCCTTTACATCCATAGTGCGGAACTTATAAAGTGTAAAAGCTTTTTTATTTTTACCTACACGTTTTTGTTTAAATATAGGCGAACCTGTATCAAAGAGTCCGATTACATAAAGTACTAAGCCTATAGGAAGAAGGCAGATAATTCCGAAAAATGAAAATATAAAATCAAAAAAACGTATCATAACTAAAAATTAAGTCAATAGTTCGAAAGTTAAAACCTTGATATTATTTAAAACTTTTAATAGTTTTTTGAAGGCCTTCCTCTGCCGTCAAAGGTAGTTTTTTTATACCCAATGCTGTCTTAATTTTTTGATTTGAAACGACATAAGATTCTGTCAACTTTTTAAGACGTTCACTGTTTAATGGTAGGGGTAACAAATTCCCAATTTTAGCAACATTATTAATTAAGCCAGCAGGAATTTGCCACAACTTTGGTTTCTTTCCTTTAGAGAGCGCAATTATGGAAATCAGTTTGTTAGTAGATATCGTTTCATCATCAGCAAAATTATAAATGCCTGATTCTATTTGTGGCTGGGTTAGCATTTTGAGAATAAGGAACGAAAGATTGTTTATACTTAGGAACGACCGCCGATTATCAAAAGACGCCAACGGCCACGGAATTTCTTTGCGTACCAAATTATAAAGCAAGTTGAGGTTCCCTTTATTGCCTGGGCCGTGAATCATTGTAGGACGGATTATAAAAATACGTTTTCCCGGTGGCAAATGTTGTTCTAATAAATACTCTTCAGCTTCATTTTTCGATTTACCATATGCAGTTTTAGGTTGTGGAACAATTGATTCATCTAAAACATTATCGACACTATCTGCTGCTGCCTTTACAGATGAGAAGAAAAAGAAATCATTAATATCAGATTTTAAAAATTCTTTAAAAACAGAAATGGTTAAATCTCGATTTATTTGAAAGTACAATGATTCTTCGGAAGTATTCGAAGTATCATGGGCTATTCCTGCAAGGTGAATAATAGCATCTGCATTTAAATTTATGCTATCTTTCCAGTCTGAATCGCGCAAGGAGAGTTTTTGAACTTGATACTCTTTATAAATTAGGTAATTGGATAGATTCTTCCCTACGAATCCCGATGCGCCTGTGATAATAATATTCATAGTTTTATAAATAATTGAGCATAGTCTGGGCCATATTTTTATTTACCTCACTGCGTTTATATTTTTCAATAAAATTTTCTCTATAAACCTCTTTATATTTATAAGTGGTGAGTTTTTCAACAAATTGATTCACATTACAAGGTTCAAAAAGTATACTGTTTTCAATATTTTTTCGTACAAAATTTGCTGAAAAGCCTCCTATCCCTGCAATTAGTGGTTTAGAGAAAGTTGCCAACTCAAAAAGTTTGGAGGGTAACACCTTTTCGAAAGCAGTATAATTATTCAAATGAGCAAAAAGGAAATCAGCTTGCTTATAAAGAGCAATGAGTTCATTTCTTTTTACTGGAGATCTCAACTCAACATTATATACGTCAAATTCTTTTATTTTATCTATTAAGTTTTGCTTGGCACCTCCATCTCCAATTATTAAAAAATTAAACCTTCCTTCTAAGGCTTTTGCCGCTTGTGGAATTATTTTGTGAAGACCCTGTCCCTCACCTACATTTCCTGCATAAACGATTGTCTTAATTTCAGGTCTATCTAAGTTTTCACTTCTATTTTTATTCGCTACAATAAAAATATCGTCGATCCCATTGGGAAAATAAGTGTAATTCGGCTTTTTATAAGTATCGAAATAAGGTTTAAAACCACCAGAGATAAGATTTATATGAGATGCATAACCAAATGTTTTATTCTCAACCTTCTTTATTACAGGCAAAGCTAATGTCTTTAACGCCTTATTCTGCAAGACATCCTTCATTGTATCATAAAAAATATCTCGAATGTCTAAATATAATGGAGCATTGAATTTGCTAGCAATTCTATAGCCCAAAAAGGCGGTAAATAACCTAGAGGAGGAAGCTACTACCAAATCATATTGTTTTCCTTTGGTGTGTTTTTTCACGGCTGTATAATAGGTTTTAAATGAAAGCATCTGATCTTTCATTCCACTTTGATGCATTGGAATAACAACACGCCGAACTGTATAATTATCTCGTTGCTCATACTTCGAAGCATCTGCAACAAAACTGCTATATCGATTGGGTAAGGTAGTAATAACATCTATTGTTGCTTCACTTTTTGCCTGCTTAGCTAATTCTTTGATCAAGGGGCTGTTCCTAAAAGATCCAGCGCAAAGGTCAGGCTCAAAATAAAAAGTGAGATATAATATTTTTTTCATTGTGTTAATTAAAAGAAATAAAGGTTTTTAAAGAATCTTCGAAGCATATAATTAACCTATTGCTCTTTAAATATTTATTAAAACCATATGCATATAAATATTCTTCTATAGCGACTTTTTTTGAACCTATAAATTCTATTTTAATGCTTGAATTAATCTCAAAAATAGTTGAAGACCTTTGAACTATTGTACAGTTAGGGTGAAGATGTAGATAAAAAACACCATCTATTTTTTTTAAAAGTGAATCTAGTATAGTTATATTATCCGGCTTAAACTTAAATGCCCTGTAATGTTTGACCCCTAGTTTTTTATAACCATCGTGATATGCAGCTATATTATCTTCGGCATCGTTAGTAATTGTAGTTGTTGCTCTTCTCGCCACTCTAAAGCCGCTCCATACTTCAGATTGATTCTGGTTATTTACAACTACTGTGTTATGGGCCGAAGTGGAACGCTCCAAATTCCGTCTTTCACCTATATCATAGGTAGAAGTTCCTTGTTCGACAAATACGGGGATATCATTGTGGTAAAGTATGAAACTAAGGGCATCGGCATGGGCATGACCAGGTTGGTATGACGGTCCTATTTGTGCAAAGTCTACGCGACACTCATACACTTTAGTATTCTTACTCCTATAACCAGACTCCCCTAATGGATAGTTTTCCCATGTGATATCTAGTGATCGTGCATAATCAATTAACCATTTAGAATTGTAAGAAATATCTATAGCGCTATCGTTAAAATGAGGAACATCTCCGTTTTGAAAGGTTATATTTTCTAGCCAAGAACACATTTTCTCAGTTTTTAAAATTAGAAATTGAAGAAATGTGCTTTTATGTGATTGATATTTTCCATACCAGTCTATCAGCTCTAACATTCTGAACAAAATGATTTTATGATACATAGGACTTAACTCGAAATGAGCGCCGTCTTTTAAAATTTGTTCATCCAGTTGTTCTAACAAAATCTTTTCGCCTTGCGCTATCCAATCATTATTTGAAAAAAAAGCTCCTCCCATCAATAATGCAAAAGCATTTTCTAATAAGTGATTACCCAACAAATGGTATTCAGGACGTTCTGACAAGAATTGAAGCTCTCCGTATACATTTTTCTGAATATTAGCATCATTCAGCTTTTTATAGGAAAAAAGACGTATGATATTAATTACTCGTAAGGAAGCTGGATATGGCTCCAAAAGCAATTTGTTAGAAACTAAAGCTTCATATAAATGATTTATTAATCTAATCTTTTCATCGACCGAAATCTCTTCTTGCATGACATAATTGGCATACTGAAGATTATAATTCCAAAGTTTACCATATTCCTGATGATTCCAATCGATCTCTTGTCCAAAATTATGCTTAATATTTAAAAATGTGAATTTATTATTCCCAAGATATGTATTGTAAACGTAAGGCGAATTGTTAAAATCAAGGAAAACAATTTCTTTAAAATTATAAAGTTTTTTATAGTCATTCAAGTTTTTCGTCTTTTGGAATCTATAAAGTAACTGATGCTTTATCTGTGTCATCTTTAAATGACTAACCGTAGATAATATTAAGGATAGTTTCCTAAGCATTTTAGAGTTTTAAGCTAAATATTCTATTTAGATCTGCAAAACTACAGCTTCCAATATAAAGTACTATAAATACTTTATTATATCTCTATCCAACTTTTTTTCTTTAAACTTTCAATTGCTGCAAAAGAAGCTTGGGTGGTATTAACTATTTCATCAAAAGGTATTAATGGATTCCCACCATTCTTAACTGCGCTTATCAATTCGGTAAATTGAGTTTTATGCCCTTTATCCAATTTTGTCTTTAATTTGCTAAACCCTTTAAAGCCGTACCCTCTTGTAATTCTAAAGTTGTCCATTACTAAAGTGCGTTCCTGACTGTACACCTCTACTCTTTCTTTTGAATATGATTTTGAGCCATTTGCAAAATAATTGATAACCCCTGTTGAACCATTCTCATATTTTAATAATATAGAAGCATTATCTGTATTCTCCTCAGGATTTACACCCATCGCATTCATACACACCGAAACAATTTTACTTCCGGTTAAGTACGTTATTAAATCCATAAAATGGCAAGCTTCTCCTATTATTCGTCCACCACCTATCTGCATGTCGTGCACCCACACATTCGCAGGAATATTACCTGCATTCATAGTGGCAATAATATTCATAGTTGCATCCCCTACAAGTTCTTTCATCTTTCTTGCATGAGGAGAGAACCTTCTATTAAAGCCGACTGTTAGGCTTTTTCCGGCTTTCTCATAAGTACTAATTATACTATTCAGTTCCTCTGAGTTTAAGGCTAAGGGTTTTTCAACAAAAACGTGTTTCCCTGCCTTTAAACTATCCACTACCATCGGTGCATGTAAATTATGACGGGTAGTAATTAAAACTAAATCAACATCTTTATCATTTAAAATGTCTTTATAGTTTGTAGTTGAATGGCTAAACCCATATTTCTGTGCCATCGAAGTACCACTCACCCCTCCTTGGCTGGCAATGTATTTATAGGATGCGCCACTGTTTTTTAAAGCTGGGAGCATCGTCATCTTAGTAAAATTACCTGATCCAACAACTCCAATAACCCCATTACTAGCCTCATAGGCCCTATCGCTAAGAGTAACAGTATGGGCAGGGTTCAATTGAGATTCTTTGGGATAGGTAAGAATAGAGGCGATTGCCTTGCTATTTCCAATTTCTCCATAAATTTTCAAATAATCTTCTAACGGAATTTGTTCAGTAATTAGCTCCTTAACTTTTAAGTTCCCTGAAGATATGGCCTGTAAAATAGCTTCAAAATTGCGTTTTTCTGTCCACCGTACAAAAGGCAATGGATAGTCAATTCCTCTTCCTTCGTAATCTTCATCATAACGTCCTGGACCGTATGAACATGATACTTGAAAGGTCAATTCCTTTTCGTAAAACTCTGCTCTACTTAGATTTAGGCCAATCACTCCAACTAAAATAATGCGTCCACGCTTACGCGACATTTGGGCAGCTTGCGAAATAATTGCGTCTGTTTTTGCAGAAGCAGTGATGATAACTCCATCTGCGCCAATACCATCTGTTAATTCGGTAACTTCTTTTACAACGTCGCTCTGTTTAGGGTTAATAGGAATTACCCCCCATTGTTTTGCAAGATCTAACTTAGATTGATCGATGTCTATTCCTATAACCCTGCAGCCGTTCGCTAAAAGCATTTGAGCAGTAAGTAAACCAATAAGGCCTAACCCAGTAACCACAACGGTTTCGCCAAATGTTGGTTTTAACAATCGAATGCCTTGTAAACCAATAGAACCTATTACCGTAAATGCAGCTTCTTCATCGCTGATATTATCTGGGATATGCGCAACTAAGTTTTTAGGCACACTCACAAATTCTGCGTGTTGTCCATTAGAGGCTACCCGATCACCAACCTTAAATTCTGAAACACCATCTCCAACACCAATTACTTTCCCAACATTACAGTAACCAAGTGGCAATGGCTCACCAAGCTTATTAAAAACAGCTTCTAATGTTGGCATTAGTCCTTCCGTTTTTATTTTATCTAATACTTGTTTTACCTTATCTGGCTGCTGCCTCGCCTTAGAAATTAAGTTCGATTTCCCGAATTCAACTAGCATACGCTCGGTGCCTAATGACACTAAGCTCTTTGTAGTTTGTATGAGTACTTGCCCAGGTTTAACCTGAGGCGCTGGCACTTCTTCTAATATGGTTTCTCCTGTTTTAAAGGATTGGATGATTTGTTTCATTTAATTTTATTTAGCTAAGTATACATTTTGATTTATTAGATCGAAGTTTGCACAAAGGCGGTTATAATCTTTTATGAATGATTCGGATGTCATATAGGATATTAAACCTTTCATATCCTCTTGTTTCCAAAAAAAGCCAACTTGATATTTATTTACCATTTCTTCCAGATAGGTGTCAGCGGAAACGAGGATTGGCCTCCTAAAATATATAGACTCATACAATTTATTCGGTAGCGCCAGTTGTACGTTTTTATTTTTACTATTATACATAGTAAAAGATAAATCTGTTTGATTATAAATTTCGAATAAATCATCTGGATTTCTAAATTGCCCAAAATATTGAACATTATCGTTATCAACAAATTTCATTATTTCATCTCGTAAAGGACCGTCCCCAAATATTTTAATTTTAAATTTGGCATCTGCTTTATAATACGCAGTTAAAAAGGAAATGATATTTTTATATCGCAGCAATCCTATAATGCTTACTATATAAGAGGAGCTCTTTATATGTCTAAATTCTGATCGATCAAAGGGAGAGAATAAAGAAACTGGAAGTTTATTTTCTATAACTCGAAATTTCATTACATCCACGGAATATTTATCAGCAAAAAACCTTTTAAAGCCTGTGGAAGTGACAAAAATCTTGGAGCATTTTTTCAAGGCTTTTTTATATATTCCATCGTAAAGATTAGAGACAGCCTGATTGCCGCTAATTTGTCTGATATCCCCTATCTCATAATATAATTTACTACTTTTGAGAAAACTGAAAGTGAATAAAAGAATATCTGGGGAGAAAATGTAAATCAAATCATTTTTTTTTGATAATTTATATATCTTATTAAATACTGAAACAATCTTTGGAATTCTTTTAATATAAGCTCCTGATTCTATTTTACCTAAACTTAAAAATTTTATATTTTCGGGTAAGGAGTTTTTCTTAAAATATTCTCTCTCAAAGCTTGCGACAGTTACTTCATAACCTCGATCCAAATAATTTTGAATTCTTTTAGAAAATCTTGGCTGCGTAGAAACAGGTAACACAAAAAGAATTTTATATTGCATTATTCGAAAAATTAGTTTTAAATGTGAAAATAAAAATTTCCTTAAAGAAAATTTTAAGAGAAGATATAAATGATTTCTTTTTACATCGATGGAATATAAAAAACAACGAGGTTATCTTCAATATCAATAAATTCATTTTAGAAATTTATTTGTCTTTTTTATTAAAATTATCAAATCCTAATATTAACGCACTTCCAATTGCTAACCATGATGCATTCCATATAGCTCCTGAAAATAAATATTGAACAAATGATTGCATGAACACCACAAATAACCAAAAATAACGGGGATAAATTTTTACAATTTTTACACTTTTCTTAAGAATGAGGATAAGAAACAAACTAAATGGAATAAATCCTAAAACCCCAGTAGTTATTAATATTTCAATAAAAATATTATGCGGATAGTGCAGAGCAAATTCAGATTCCAAACTATTTCCAAAAAATGGATGGTTTAAGAATTGATTCAAGTCCGATTTCCAAATTTGCAGTCTGATTGCCGAAGAACTTCCTTGATCTATAGCTTCAGAAATCATAAAAAATCTATCAAAAACACCTGTACCTAAAAAATTGGTTGCGTAAAGCATGGTTACAATACCAAGAAGTAAACTAAATATTATTTGAAATTTGCGTTTAATTCCTTGTGAAAAAAGAAAGTAAAAAAGAAATGGAATGGCCAATGCAAGCAATGAGCCTCTTGAAGCTCCTAAAAAGAAAGGTACCATACAACTTATAATGACAAGCAATATCAACATTTTTATTGATGAACTTGTCTTATTAGATAAAAGATATGCCACTCCTATTCCTATACCCAAAGAGGCACAGTAAGAAAGAGCCAACGGTGAGATATAATTTTCATCTTTACTTATTTCCATAGAAATTCTACTAACGCTACCTAATAAATCACGATAGAATAAATAGGTGAACAGAGACAGAAAAAAACAGCTAGCGATTACCGTTTTAAAAATTTTATTATAATCAGCTGGATTAAATTTAATTTTAGAAATAAAATAAAATGGAAGCAGCACAAATGAAACGAAGTAAAGCAAGAACTCTAATTTAGACATATAAAATTCGCTGGTTCCAAAAATGATCTCATAAAAAATTCGTAGCAGATAAAATCCAGAAAACACTAAGAATGCCCTCAGAGCTCTATTGTTTTGTTTTTTTCCTGTCTTTTTAAAAAAATAGAAGAATGATATTAACAGAATTAAGCGAATAGGAATGGTAAAATATCTTGAAAGACTAGTTGAACCATAATTACTAACGAGCATAAGAACCACATAATATCCACTAAAGGCTAAGAAAAAAGCCAAATATAGATTAAAATCAAAAAATGATGATCGGTTTCCCTTCATTTAATATGGTTATTTTGTTAAAAATTCTATCCATTTGTCACAAATTACTTTTGAATTTAAAAGTTTAGATATTATATTATAATTTTTAATTTTTTCTTCTAAAGATAGAGGTGTAAATAATTCTTCTTCACTCATTCTTTCTAATTCTCTTAAATGATAAATTTTGCAATTCAATGAAAGAATCCATTCATAATTATGACCAGCTAGGAACAATTTTTTTCCCATTCGCAAAGTTGTATAAATTGCAGCTAGACCAGTTTGTTTTTTTACAGCACAAATGTAAATATCACATTGTTTCATGTAATTGTAATATTCTTCTAGAGAATAAAAAGTTGTATTTAATTTAAACTTTTCATCAAAGAGTTTCTTGCCATTAGACCTAAGGGATTTTGAAAGGGAACTTTCTTGAAAGTTATAATTTGCCATACACTCTATATGTCTAACGTTTTCAAAATATTTCAATTTTTCGAGTACATCATTGTATGAATATAGGGAAGAACTATTATTTCCAATATAAATTGTATTCTGTGAAGTTTCTATGTTTTTTATGGAGATATCTTTCAATGAAAATGGAAAGGAATCTAAGGAAGGATCAAAATAAGAAATGACATTCACATTCTTTAATAAAAATTGTTTTTCCAAGCTTACCTTATCTTGATACATTAAGGCAGCTATGCGCTTAAATTTATTGTAAAGAAGAATTTTAAAAGGATGAAACAATACACTCTTAAAGTTTCTCCAGCTCAACTTAGCTCCTGCTCCCCAACATATCCAGTATAGCGATTTTAAATCGTTTTTAATAAAAAAAAACATCCAGGTATATGGTACTCCATGCAAAATAGTTTTTTCGGATTTTAATTTTTTAACATCTATTTCATCTAAGGAATTCAGTAAAACAATTTTCCCGGAAGTTTTAAAATCATATACTATTTTATTTTCATCCTTATTTCCTACTAATAAATAGATGTGAAGAAAAGTTGGCAAATGAAGATCAATAGTTTTAACCATATTGGGGACTAAATGATGTCTATCTGCTGTAAAAACGTGATATAACTTTTCTGTCATTGCTATTCTTTTATTTTTGAATTATTTTATAGGGAGGATTTTATTTGTCTAATACTGAAGACAAATTTACCTCAATAATATTTATGGAAGGACTAGCTATATGCGTCAGATATAATAAGTTCAACCTCGAAATCACATTCTTGCATTAGAACCCCTTCTATTGCTTCTCTTATATATTTTTCGTGATTGTAAGTGATCATTATCACACTAACCATTACATCAGTTTTTTTTCCATCAGCCATAATTGATCTCTATCTTCTTTTTGTATAAAACCATAACTTTTGTAAAATGCGATTGCCTTAGCATTATTTTTTAAGACTTCTAAGGAATAGTTTTCGAATCCACTATTTTGAATATCACGTATAGAAAACTCAAGTAATAACTTCCCAATCCCCTTTCCTTGATAATCTTTAGAAACCAGAATCATAGTTAAAAAAGCGTTTTTCTTGAATTCGTCATTATTGTAATAAGAAATAAACCCCATTAGTACACCTTGTGAAAAATAGGGTACAATTGTAGCGTATTTAAGTAATTTATCAACATACTCTTCTACGTCCACAGGAATATAAATACCACTTTCTTTTGAGTTATGTTCTTTTATCAGAGCTATTAATTGTTTTCTCATACCAGTTCAAAATTGTCTAACATTTCATTGATTTCTTCTGGAGAATTGAACATCATTACATCAATTATTGATAATCCTGCAATAAAATTGATTGGATCATGTTGTTTATAAGGCGCTGACGATGGTTTCAAAAAATGAAGTTCAATATTTTTCAATTTAAAATAGGCTTTATTGTAAAGTTCTATTCCTCCTAAAGCATTTATATATGTGTTAGAACCTAAATTCTTTGAAATAGCAATAAGTCTATCTGCTTTATCAATTCCTTTTGTTTCTCCAAACGATTCAGAAGAAACGTAAAATTCAGTATTAATACCTATGTATTCTGATACAATTTTTATGCTATGTATAGCTAGCTCTGCTATATTTTTCGCTGAGCTATTAAAAACCTTTTCAATAATTGGATATACCTCCTTATAATATGGTGCCTTATTATATGCTTGTTCTATGGTTTGAATTAGCTTTAAGTACTGTTTATCACTCAAATCCACTTGAACCTCATTTATCAATTTATTTTGACTAGCCCCGATACATGGAAAACTGATTAATTTTTCTTTATTATTTAATAGTATCTTGTTTCTATTTATCCAACCACGTTTTATAAAATTCACATCATCATAAAATACAAATGCATCAACTGCTTTTATCAATTGAAAATAACCCAAATAAGGGAATATGTAGGGTTGCATTATAGCAGCTTTCATAACTAATTATTTTGAATTCTTAATAAATACCTACAAATCAATTCAACTTCTTCCATCGTCAAGTCATAATATAAAGGTAGGCACATTACTTTTTTAGCAACTTCATCTGTAATCGGCATTTTTGTGTTAACCAAATACGGAAGTGTGTTTGAAAGTGCAGGATAAAAATAGCGTCTAGTAAAAATTTCATAACGTTCTAAATAGTTTTTAGCTTTCAGCATAAGAGATTCACTTTCAAATACCAAAGGATAATAAGCATAGTTTAAGTTGGCTTTAGGGTGTAAAACCGGTTTAACAGCATTTAAGTTTTTCAAGTCTTTGTCGTAGGCCTCTGTCAAGGTTTTTCTTTTTTCATGAATAGGATGGATATACGGCAAGTTTGCCAATCCCATTGCAGCATGAAACTCAGAGTTTTTTCCATTAATACCTAATTCTGCAAACGCTTCAGGACCATCAAAACCAAAATTACGGATATAAGCAATTTTTTTTAGTAAATCAGGGTCTTTAGTAATAACTAATCCACCTTCTGTTGAGTGATATAGTTTTGTGGCATGTAAACTACAAATACTAATGTCTCCATATTCAAAAATAGACTTTCCATTCACCTGAACACCAAATGCATGTGCACCATCATAAATTACCTTCAGCTTATGCTTTTTTGCAATTTTTTCAATGGCCAGCACATCACAAGGGTTTCCGTAGACATGCGTTGCGAGTATTGCAGTTGTTTTATCTGTAATCGCCGCTTCAATTTTAGAAGGGTCAATGTTTAAGGAGTCTTTGTCTATATCAACAAACACAGGTTTACAGCCTTCCCATACGATACTGCTTGTTGTTGCAATAAATGAAAATGGAGTAGTAATAATTTCACCTTTTAATCCCAAGGCTTTTATAGCCATTTGTAGTGCGATTGTACCATTGGTCACAAACAAGAGATGTTTTACGGACAAATGCTCCTTTAACCGCATTTCCAAATCGCTGGACAAGGGCCCCATATTGGTAAGCCAATTGCGTTTCCAGATTCCATCTAAATATTTTTGGTACTCCTCCCGGGGAGGCAAGAAAGGCTTGGTAACGGGTATCATATTACTATTTAATTTTTATTAATTTCAAACCAAATTGAATAGAAGGTCTCTTTAGCAAAAAATTTACACTTAAATAAAACAATGCTCCTACTAAAGCTGGTATTAATATTTGAAGCCAAAGACCCTGCGGCTGTAAGCTCAAAGCAAGTGCAAACATTCCTGCCGCCATTATGCCGGCGATTAAAAAAGTGGGCAGCATATCCAGCAACTGTTTTGCGGTTTTGTAATGGATTAAATGTTGGCTATAATAAGTATTTATCAAAAGGGCAATAAATGATGCTATTACACTGCTCCATACCAATGCCATCATTCCAAAAGGAAGCGCAATAACTATACCTACCACAATAACAATTTTCTTTAAGATTTCGAGTTTTAAAAACAAATCACTTCTACCGTAAACCTTAAGCACGTTGAGGTTGAAAGAATGAATAGGTAAAAAAATACTGGCCAAACATAAAATCTGGAAATAGGGTACTGCAGGCAACCATTGTTCCCCAAGTACCAAAAAAAATAGTGGCCTTGCAAGTGCAGCGGCCCCAAGCATCAATGGAGCAGTAATGAAAAAAGAAAATTGCAAAAGCTGTTTATATACTCTTGAAATCCGTTCTTGTTCATCTTGAATCCTTGAAAGCAAAGGGTAGGTAACCCTACTGATAATACCTGTAAGGGTGCTGACCGGATAGTGGTTAAAACTCCTTGCCCGCTCAAAAAAACCAACGCTTTGTACGGTAAAAAATTTACCTATAACAATATTATAGCTGTTATCAAAGACGGTATTGAGCAGACCAGAAAGCATCAACTTATATCCAAAGCCATAATGGTATTTCATTTTTTCCCTGGAAAAATAAAGGGTAGGTTTCCACGCGGAAGCTAACCACAATACCGAAGACTGGACCAATTGTTTGGTCAGGTGCATCCATACAATACTCCATACTCCAGATCCTTTTAAACTAAGGATAATGCCTACGATAATCCCAATAATGGTTCCGGGAAGGTTATATTTGGCAATTTTTTTAAACTGCATTTCTCTATTTAGCTGGGCCAGCTGTATTGCTGAAAAAGCAGCTATAATAAAACTAAAACAGTAGAGCCTAACTACACCTGTAAGGATTGGTTGGGAATAAAAATCTGCAATAAGGGGGGCCAGAAGAAACATAATGGCATAGACCAAAAAACTCATACCCAAGTTTAAATAAAATACTGTGGAGAAATCGCTATTATCTACATTCTTCGTACGAACAATACTTGCAGAGAGACCACTGTCTACCATAGAGGTTCCTACAGCAATAAACACACTGATCATTCCTATAAGACCAAATTCTGTAGGGCCTAAAATTCGCGCTATATAAATCATAGCCACGAAGGATAAGCCGCTCAGAAAAAAGGTATCCAAAAACGTCCAAATAACACCAGAAAAGGTCTGTTTTTTTAACGACATTTTATTTCCTCGTAATCTTTTTTAAATAATCAAAGTAGTCGCCTTTGAGATTTTTAACTTCTTTTGCAACAGCTGCTTTATTAATCCAATTGTAATTAATAGCGATCTCTTCTAGACATGCAATTTTTAAACCAGTTCTTTTCTCTACTGCTTTAACAAACTCTGTTGCTTCAGTTAAAGCTTCGTGGGTACCTGTATCCAACCAAGCAAATCCTCTACTTAGAATTTGCATTTTTAAATTCTCCTCCTCTAAATAATGTTGGTTAATAGAAGTGATTTCAAGCTCACCACGGTCAGAGGGTTTTACCTTTTTTGCTACTTCTATAACATTGTTTGGGTAAAAGTATAATCCTACAACCGCAAAGTTAGATTTAGGATTTTCAGGTTTCTCTTGAATGCTGATCACATTTTTATCATCATCAAACTCAGCGACTCCGTATCGTTCTGGATCATTTACATAATTACCAAAAACGACTGCTTTATTTTCTTTCTTTACAGTTTGGACCGCTTGACTTAATAACTTTTGCAGGCCAGCTCCATAAAATATATTATCTCCAAGCACTAAACAAACATCGTCATCACCTATAAATGTTTCACCTAAGATAAAAGCTTGTGCTAAACCATCTGGGCTTGGTTGTTCCTCATAGCTCAAACTAATCCCGAATTGAGAGCCATCGCCTAACAACTTTTCAAAATTTGGTAAATCATGCGGCGTAGAAATTATTAGAATCTCTCGAATTCCCGCTAGCATTAAAACCGATAACGGATAATAAATCATTGGCTTATCGTAAATAGGCAATAACTGCTTACTTACTGCCAGCGTTAATGGGTGTAAGCGAGTTCCTGAGCCGCCGGCTAATATGATTCCTTTCATTTTTTCTACTGTTATGTTGTTAAGACGTTATCTTGTTATACTGTTATCTTATTCTGTAAATTAACTCTTTAGGCTCTTTATCAGTTTTACTAGCATTCTTCTTATGTATATAATTTTGTCAAAAACTACTTCAGTTTGTTCATTTTTTTCAAGATACTTTAATCGAATAGCTATTTCAAATTGAGTTTCTAATTCTGATAAAGAACCTAAAGCTATATACAAAAACCTAGAAAATTCGTTCTCTCCATTTCTACCGGCTCCCTCTGCAATATTGGAAGGTATAGAAACTGCTGCCCTTCTAATTTGACTAGTTAGTCCATATATCTCTTCTTTTGGGAAAGCTTCTGTCAACCGATATATTTCCTCAACTAAAGTCATGCTTTCTTTCCAAAGGATAAGATCTTTATGGGATTTTATTGTCATGGTGGGTTTTGCTTAGCTTTGGTGTTATGGTGTTTAATATTATTTTAAAGTACTAACTAACAGAACTACGTCACAAGGTAACTGCCTAACTTGTTAACTTCATAACTCGTTAACTACTTATACTGCTCCTTATAATACTCCTGATAAGCTCCACTTGTCACATTATCCATCCATTCTTTATTTTCTAAAAACCAGTCTATAGTTTTAGATAACCCTTCTTCAAAGGTAACTGAAGGAGACCAACCTAGTTCCTTATTTATTTTAGATGAATCAATGGCATAACGTAAGTCATGACCTGGTCGGTCCTTAACATACGTAATAAGCTTTTCACTTTCACCTTCTATTCTTCCTAATTTTACATCCATTTGTCGACATAAAAGCTTCACAAGATCGATATTTTTCCATTCATTAAACCCTCCAATATTATAAGTTTCGTGGTTTTTTCCTTTATGATATACTAAATCAATAGCAATCGCATGGTCAATTACATACAACCAATCTCTAGTATAATTTCCATCACCATACACTGGTAATGATTTTTTATTAATAATATTGTTAATAAACAATGGTATTAGTTTTTCTGGAAAATGGTTCGGGCCATAATTATTAGAGCAATTAGATATAACATACGGCATCCCATAAGTTTCACCATAAGCTCTAACAAAATGATCTGAACTTGCTTTTGAAGCAGAATATGGTGAATTTGGATCGTAAGGAGTTGTTTCTGTAAAAAATCCAGATTCTCCTAATGAACCAAATACCTCATCTGTACTTACGTGGTAAAAACGTTTTTCATTCCAATTATCTTTCCACAGTATTTTGAATGCATTCAGTAAAACCATGGTTCCTAAAATATTCGTTTTTGCAAATCCCAGTGGATCTGTAATCGAGCGATCTACATGCGACTCTGCTGCTAAATGAATTACCCCTTCAAATTGATACTTCGAAAATATTTGATTAATATAAGATTTATCTGTTATATCGCCGTGCAGGAATGTATAATTTGAAGCATTCTCAATATCTCTTAAATTTTCCAAATTACCAGCATAAGTAAGAGCATCTAAATTATAAATATGATAATTTGGGTATTGGGTTACAAACCGTCTAACCACGTGACTCCCTATAAATCCTGCTCCTCCGGATATTAAAATATTTGTACTCATTGGTTTTAATTATTAATTCGTAATCCCACAATAATCTAAAACAACCTGCCCCTCATTAAATTTCAATTCCTTAAATTCGTTATGGGCAACTAACAAGGCAATAATATCTGCTTTCTCAACAGCTTTTTTATAATCCGTTATTTTAAAAACTTGATGATCTTCAATATTTGGCTCTACAATATAATAAGTTTCATCTTGTGCTTCCTGCAATACTTTTTGTACAATATACTTAGCGGGCGATTCGCGAAGGTCGTCAATATTGGGTTTAAATGCTAATCCCATTAAGGCTATTGCCGGGGGGCGACCGTGTTCCAATTGAAAGGCGTGCCGGGTCTTTTTAATTTGCTCTGCTACCCAAAAGCTTTTATAGTTGTTTATCTCCCTTGCTTTTCCAATAATCTGAGATTCCATAGGAAAGTCGGAAGTAATAAAATAAGGATCCACCGCAATACAATGTCCGCCTACGCCACACCCCGGTTGTAAAATATTTACACGCGGATGTTTATTTGCTAGTCTAATCAATTCCCATACATTAATATCGGCTTTATCGCATATAAGCGATAACTCATTGGCAAATGCAATTTGCACATCGCGGCTTGAGTTTTCAGTAAGCTTACACATTTCTGCAGTACGTGCATTGGTAGCGTGTAATTCTCCGTTTACAAACTGTTTGTAAAAAGCAATAGCTTTTTCAGTACTTGCCTCATCAACACCTCCAATTACCCTATCGTTATGTACTAATTCATACATCACATTCCCAGGAAGTACGCGTTCTGGGCAATACGCTAAATGTATTTTACCCTTTAATTCGGGGCGCGCTCTATAAATAAGCTCCATCATCTTTTCGGTAGTGCCAATAGGTGAGGTAGATTCAATAATATAAAGGTCTCCCTCCCTTAACAATGGTAAAACCGCTCGTGTAGCCGCCTCAACATATGAAATATCCGGCTCGTGATTACCTTTAAATGGCGTAGGTACTACAATCAAATAAGTATCTGCCGCTACTGGCAGAACATCAGCTTTTAATTTACCTGCACTTACTGCCTTGGCAACCGCTTCTTCCAAATCCATTTCTATAATATGGATTTTTCCTTGGTTGATTGTTTTTACTACCTCTGGATTTACATCTACTCCATGTACTTGCATCCCTTTAGATGCCATGAGCGCTGAAGTTGGCAATCCTATATATCCTAACCCAATGGTTACTACATCTGGATTCATTTATTGTTTCTTAATTGGTTAATTTTTAATTTTTATTTAAACAACCTCTCGACTGCGCTCGAGGCAGGCCTATAATCGACTGAGCTCGAGGCTGGCCTATAATCGCCTGCGTTCGATTGGACAAGTTATTCTATTACTTTGACCATTTCCAATTCCTTCATAAACTCTACTATTCTGCCACACGCTTTTCCATCGCCGTATGGGTTATGGCGGCTACTCATTTCTATAAAATGATCATCATCATCTAAGAGCGCAAAGGTTTCTGCAATTATTTTTTCAGTATTTGTACCTACCAAAATAACCGTACCTGCATCTACAGCCTCAGGGCGTTCTGTAGTATCGCGCATTACTAATACTGGCTTCCCCAAACTTGGGGCTTCTTCTTGAACCCCACCACTATCAGTAATAATAATCTTAGCACGATCCATCATCCAGATAAAATCGTGATAAGCCAAAGGTTCTATCAGGTTAATATTTTTAATATCTCCCAAAATACGATTTACAGGTTCCAACACTTTTGGGTTTAAATGTACTGGATACACTATTTGTACCTGTGGCCGTTCTATTGCAATAGTCTTTAAAGCTTCACAAATACGAATAAACCCATCACCGTGATTTTCTCGTCTGTGCCCAGTAACCAATAATAAATCGGCTCCCTTTAACTTTTTATCTATTTGCTGTACTAATTCACTAGGTTCTTGTTTTACCTTCTCTACACTTTGTAATAAAGCGTCAATTACTGTATTTCCTGTAACTTTAATACTCTTAGTATCTATATTTTCTTTTAACAGATTATTTCTAGAGGCCTCTGTAGGTGCAAAATGAAAATCGGCTACGCGACCCGTTATCTGTCTGTTTATCTCTTCGGGGAATGGTGCGTATTTATTATGCGTTCGCAATCCGGCTTCTATATGACAAACCTTAGCGCCACTGTAAAAACCTGCAATACTCGAAGCCATGGTAGTTGTAGTATCGCCGTGAACAAAAACATAATCGGGCTTAAAATCATCCAACACCGGCTTTAACTCGGTAATTATGGCAGCAGTAAGCCCGTATAAATCCTGCCCAGGCTTCATTAAATCTAAATCATATTGTGGTTGAATATCAAAAAACCGCAATACCTGATCTAACATTTCACGATGTTGTGCTGTTACACAAACTCTTGTATCAAAAGTTTCAGGATGCTTTTCAAATTCCTTAACCAAAGGCGCCATTTTAATAGCCTCTGGCCTAGTACCAAATACAATAAGTATTTTCTTCATTTTTAAATAGATGTGAGATATTAGAATTGAGACCCTCCTACGGCAGGCAGGTGTGAGACTAATATTCTCTATTATATTTTATATTACTTCAAATTCTCCCAATACCATGCCACTGCAGCTTCAATACCTTTGTCGATGGTATGGCTGGGTTTATAATTCATTAATTTCATCGCTTTGTCAACACTTGCCAAAGAATGGGGGATATCCCCTTTTCGGTTGGGTCCGTGTTTTATCTCAACCTCTGCAATTTCTGGGTCAAAAATACGTAAATGTTTCTTTAATAGCTCGGTTAACTCTAGCAAAGTTGTTCTATCGCCTACTGCAGTATTATATACTTCATTTAAAGCATCTTTATTTTCTGTTGTAATCGCCAACAAATTCATTTGCAACACATTATCCACATAGGTAAAATCGCGCGAATAAGTACCATCGCCGTTAATCACTGGGCTCTCGTGTTTCATTAACTGTTTTACAAATAGAGGTATTACAGCAGCATACGCCCCATTAGGGTCTTGGCGGCGGCCAAACACATTAAAATATCGTAGGCCAATGGTGTTTAACCCATAGGTTTTATAAAAGTTTTCGGCATACAATTCATTCACATATTTTGTAATAGCATAAGGCGATAAAGGCTTCCCTATTTTATCTTCCACCTTTGGCAAGGCTTCACTATCGCCATAGGTAGAACTACTGGCGGCATATATAAACCGCTTCACCCCCGCATCCCTTGCGGCCACGAGCATATTTAGAAATCCGCCTACATTAACATCATTAGAAGTAATTGGATCATTAATAGAACGCGGTACCGAGCCAAGCGCCGCTTGGTGCAACACAAAATCTTGGTCTTTACAAGCAAGCTGACAAGTTTCTAAATCGCGTATATCGCCTTCAATTAATTTAAAATTCTTATCCGCTAAAAAGGGTTCGATATTGTGTCTATGTCCAGTAGCAAAATTGTCTAAGCAAGTAACCTTTGCGCCTATTTCTAATAAAGCTTCGCAGAGATTTGAACCAATGAAGCCAGCTCCGCCTGTAACGAGAATGTTCTTATCTTTTAATATTTTAAATTGATCTAAATTCATTTTTTATTAATTCGGGAATCGTTAATTGGTTAGTTGGTTAATGGGTTAATTGGTTAATTGGTTAATTGGTTAATTGGTTAATGGGTTAATTGGTTAATGGGTTAATTGGTTAATGGGTTAATTGGTTAATGGGTTAATTGGTTAATGGGTTTTTTCGCTGCGCTCAATACAATCTTAGCTTCGCTCAGTGTTACAATTTATAATCATTTTCATTCTTTACAGAGAATCCACATTTCAACAATTCAACCCTCCAAGGTTACCGAGTTAATTTTAATGAGCAAAGCGAATTAAAATTTGTATCGAGGTGACCGAGTGAATATTCAATAATTCAGATCTAACGAATCACAAATCACAAATTCACAAATCACAAATTCACAAATCACAAATTCACAAATCACCAATCCCCAATCACAAATTCACAAATTCACAAATCACACTATTTTTCATCATATTTATTTCTCAAATATCTTATATAACCATTGATTAATTGTATACAAGTATCAGTCTGTAATCGTATTTCTGTTAAAACTTCTTCACTAATATAATCGCAATCCTTAGCTTCTATTGAATGATCTAATATTTCAGCGATTGAGCCTCTCGAGAAGCGCAAAAAGTTAATATTCTCTTTATAATGATACCTCCCCCATCCTTCGGCAATATTTGCTGTTGAAGACCGAGCCGCACGCAAAATTTGCGAATACAATTCGAACCTTTCAGTTTTGGGCAGGTTTGTTAATACATTTTCTTTTAAAAAAACCTTTAAGTTATAACATTCCTTCCAACAGTTTAAATCCTCGAAATTTGATGCCATAATGTTTTGGTTAATTGGTTAATTGGTTAATTGGTTAATTGGTTAATTGGTTAATTGGTTAATTGGTTTTTTCGCTGCGCTCAATACAATCTTAGCTGCGCTAAGTATTGTTATAAATTTAATTGAAAAAAATCTCACTTATAACAATTCATAAATTAATAAATTCACAAATCACAAATTCACAAATCACAAATTAACAAATCCCAAATCCCCAATCACAAATTCACCAATCCCAAATTAACAAATCAACAAATCCCAAACCACAAATTAACAAATCAACAAACCCCAAATTAACAAATCACAAATCACAAATTCACAAATCACAAATTAACAAATTAACAAATCCCAAATTCACCAATCCCAAATTAACAAATCACAAATTAACAACTCACAACCTCCCCGTACTCTCTTTCAACACTCCTTTAACATCGTATACTATAGCTTTTTCTTTCTGAAAAGGCGTTAGATCCAACTCCAAAAATTCATTATGCGAAACCCCTAACACTATACCATCATACTTTTTATTGTCAAGAGTATTTTTGGTTTCAATCTTATACTCGTGCATAACCTCTTCGGGTTTAGCCCACGGATCGTAGGTGGTTACTTTAACCCCATAATCTTCGAGGGCAGCTATAACATCTACAATACGGGTATTGCGCACATCGGGGCAGTTTTCTTTAAAAGTAATACCAAGCATAAGAATTTCGGCATCGCATATAGCAATGCCTTTTTTAATCATACACTTAACTACTTGGCTCGCTACATATTCGCCCATAGAATCGTTAAGCCTTCTTCCCGCCAAAATAATTTCGGGATGATAGCCTTTTTCTTGTGCTTTTTGTGCTAAGTAATACGGGTCAACCCCAATGCAGTGTCCGCCAACCAAGCCCGGTTTAAAGGGCAAGAAATTCCATTTGGTTCCGGCAGCTTTTAATACTTCGTGTGTATCAATTTCTAATAGATTAAAAATTTTAGCCAACTCGTTTACAAAGGCAATATTTATATCGCGTTGCGAATTTTCAATAACCTTAGCAGCTTCCGCCACTTTTATACTGGGCGCCATATAGGTACCTCCCGTGATTACAGAAGCATAAATGGCAGTTATTTTTTCAGCCGATTCAGGTGTTGAACCTGCCGTAATTTTAAGGATTTTATCTACTGTATGTTCTTTATCCCCCGGATTTATACGTTCTGGCGAATACCCCACAAAAAAATCTTCGTTTAGTTTCAGTCCGCTTACCTTTTCTAATACCGGCACACATTCTTCTTCGGTTACGCCGGGATATACTGTAGATTCATATACCACTGTATCCCCTTTTTTAAGCACGCGCCCCACAGTTTCACTTGCGGCATACAAGGGTTTTAATACCGGTCTATTGTTTTTATCTACTGGGGTTGGAACGGTAACTACAAAATAATTACAATCTTGAACATCGATTAAATCGCTACTACAAAAAAGTCCGTTTTTAATCGTATCAGAATTTCCTTCATTATTGTCCAACTTTGCCTTAACAAACGGATTCGACTTAAGTAGAACAGCTTGTAGAATTTCGTCTTCCACCTCTAACGTGCTATCGTGTCCTTCTTGAAGTTCTTTTACTCGTTCCTTATTTATATCAAAACCCACCACCGGGTATTTGGTGGCAAAAAGTCTAGCTACTGGTAAACCAACATACCCTAAACCGATGACCCCTATTTTAATAGGGCTATCTTCCTTACCAACAGGGTTAGCCTTAAGGTTAGTTTTAGAAACATCCATATAAGTAGTTGAAAATAATGAGTTAGTGTTATTATCTTAATATAAAAATTGTATGTAAAGGGGGAGATATTTATGCTACATAAATTAAACCGACAAAGATAAAAATTCAATTAAGCTTTTTGGCTAAATTATTAGGAAATTCTATAGGTCATAAATTTTAAAAAGAAGCAACCACATAATTAATCCTCATTCCCTAAACCCAACCGAAGAAATAGTTATGACGCAGGAAGTGAGTAGTGAGCGTTAAGTAGTGAGCAGTGAGCAGTGAAAATTTTAAAACTAAAGAATTTAAATCCAAAAGCATTTCCACCCTTTAGGGCTGGGGCAATGAAATACTTTTTCCATTTTCAAATTAACAAATCACAAATCCCGAATTCACCAATCCCAAATTAACAAATTAACAAATCCCAAATCACAAATTAACTAATCCCCAATTAACAAATCACAAATCACAAATCACCAATTAACCAATTAACTAATCCCGAATTCACCAATCCCCAATTAACAAATTAACAAATCACAAATCCCTACCCCGATCGTCTACCATCACCGGGCCCCTCGATACAACCTCCTACCGTCGGCCACTCGGGGACCTTAAACTTATCTATTAAAAAGCAAAATCAAAGGTGACCGAGTGAATTTAGCGAGCAAAGCGTAGCTAAATTAGTATCGAGGCCACCAACTGAAAATTCAAAAATCACCAATTAACAAATCACAAATTAACAAATCACAAATTAACAAATTAACGAATTAACCAATTAACCAATTAACAAATCACAAAGTCACAACTCAAAATCTAATACCAATCGGCGTGATGACGCTCTTCGCCTATATTGAAGATAAGGCCGATACTTACATTTACAAAACCACCAGACACACCCGATTTGCCAGCAAATAAATTATTACCTGCATATCCGTAATGTTGTTTAATGGTTCTAAAATATGTCATATCGCCGGCTAATGAAATATCATTATTTATTTTTATCTGGCCAGTAAATCCTGCCATAATATTTCCCATACGGTCAGTACCAGTAATTGTTGTAGGATTAGACAGTGTAACTCCTACCCCAGTATGAAAAAGTAGACCGAAGGTTTCGCGTATATGAAAGTTTACATTTAAAAGTCGCCCTACATTTAGCACTCCTTCTAATCCTACTCTATTGTAGTTTACGCCAAAATCTTTATCGTCTGTATTTACAAAACTGTTATATCCATAATGTCCTTTTATACCAAATTTGGTATTAAACATATATCTACCCGAAAGTTGAAATTGGCGAAACCCTACATAATTACTACGCGACACCCCATCATTTGGTGATAGTGGTACATGTACACCAGTGGTAATTTCAGCAGAAAAGCGATTGTAGGCAGAACCTTGAGAAAAGAGATTAATACTAGAAAATAATAAAACGAGAACAAATAGGGATTTCAATGAGTTCATTGACTTGTTATTTAGGTTAAATTCAAAATTTAGCAAAGTAAATTAAAGAGTTGGGACCTCTGCTAACTTACATATAATAACGAGATTAGGGTCCGCTATTATATGTCGCAATTTAGAATTTTCATTTATACAATGTTAAAATAATAAAAACTTTTTGATAAAAGGTGTGTTTTTTACGTTCTAATGCACAAAACTTACATCATTCTTAACAAAAACTACCGTTTTAACAGTATAATTTAACATAACCTTAGACCTCAAATATTCCGAAATATAAGTCTCAACCCACCCAAATATTCATATAAATCCCCACAATAAAGAACGAAATGACATAAGACGTAAGACATAGTGAGAATTGAGTAGTGAGTAGTGAGTAGTGAGAATTGTCTCCTTGAGCGCAGTCGAAGGGTCACTTATGACGTAGGACGTGAGAGTTGAGTAGTTTGTAGTTTGTAGTTTGTAGTTTGTAGTTAGTAGTTAGTAGTTAGTAGTTAGTAGTTAGTAGTGAAAATTTAAAAACTAAATCATCTAAATCAAAAAAGCATTTCCACCCTTTAGGGCTGGGGTAAAGAAATGCGTTTTCCATCCAAATCTCCTCCTAAAAGTATTCTCACCCTTTAGGGTCGGGGAAAAAGAATACTTTTATTTCCTCCCAATAAAGCCGGGGCAAAGAAATGCTTTCCCAATCACCAATTAACCAATTAACAAATCACCAATCCCAAATCACAAATTAACAACTCATAACTCATAACTCATAACTCATAACTCATAACTCATAACTTATAACTACCCACCCCCCTAATCCCAGCATAGATAAACCACAGATAAAGCATACTTAAAATATTAAAATGTAAGTATTCACTCCATAATTCCTACATAAACCGCAAATAACCATTAACTATAACTTCCGAAGATAATTACCGATTAATCCGAGTTAAAAAAAGGCTAATTCTCCCTAAAAAATTGACCATCAGCGTGGTGTTAGCTATCTTTACAGAAACCGAAAATATTCACACAAAACAATTTTTAAACACTTATAAAATTATGGGATACTTAAATCTTGATACTGAAAAAACCTCATCAACTGCTAAAGAATTAAACATCTTATTGGCAGATTACCATTTATACTATCAAAAACTACGCAACTTCCATTGGAATGTTGTAGGACATAACTTTTTTGATCTTCATATAAAGTTTGAAGAAATGTACGACGATGCCAAAGTTAAGATTGATGAAATCGCCGAACGTATCTTAACCCTGCGGTACCAACCTACCAGCAACTTTACCGACTATCTAAAAATGAGCAATATTGAAGAATCTTCAGCCGGTTCAAAAGATTTGGATATGGTAAAAATTTTATTAGACGATCACGGAAAATTACTAAAGCAAATGCGAAAAGTAGTTGAAACTGCAGATAAAGCCGACGATGAAGGAACCATTGATATGGTTGGTGGCTTTATTGGTCATATTGAAAAAGTAAGCTGGATGCTAGACGCTTGGAGTATGAAAAGAGGCGATAACCACCCCGAAGTTTAATATCATAATAAAATAGTAGTGGTTCGCAATTAAACTTTACTTGTAAAAAAGAACCTCCTACTCAAAACCCTAAAAGTCTGAAAAAGATGTTATCCATGCTCCCCCAAGCATATTTTAACAATCATTTTCAGACTTTTTTATTACTATAGCGAAGGGACACATATGACGTATGACGAAAAGACTTAAGACGTAGTGAGATGTGAGTAGTGAGTAGTGAGTAGTGAGAATTGTCTCCCTGAGCGCAGTCGAAGGGTCAATTTGACAATTCATAACTCATAACCCATAACTCATAACTAAATACCAACCCCGTCCCCCTGAGCGCAGTCGAAGGGTCACTTATGACGTAGGACGTGAGAATTGAGTAGTTAGTAGTTTGTAGTTTGTAGTTAGTAGTGAAAATTTTAA
>DFMO01000008.1:381424-381559 GCA_002375695.1 Flavobacteriaceae bacterium UBA3591 | reverse complement strand
CATAACTCATAACTAAATACCAAACCCGTCCCCCTGAGCGCAGTCGAAGGGTCACTTATGACGTAGGACGTGAGAATTGAGTAGTTAGTAGTTTGTAGTTAGTAGTTAGTAGTTAGTAGTTAGTAGTGAAAATTT
>DFMO01000008.1:362525-381255 GCA_002375695.1 Flavobacteriaceae bacterium UBA3591 | reverse complement strand
TAAAGAAATGCTTTCCCCTCCAAATCCCAAATTAACAAATCCCCAATTAACAAATCCCCCTAAAAATCAAACCCCAATCCAAACGTCAACCTACTCCCTTCTTCCGAATTAAATAAACTTACATTGGCATTCAACCCGCCAGAGCCATTTATCCATACTCCTCCCCCGCGCGAATTGTGCCATTTTCGCGAAGTATTATTGGCAACCCATACCCTACCTACATCAAATCCGCCGTAAACGCCCACTTGAACGGGTACTAAGCCAATATTAAATTTTGGCAAACTATAACGCAAATCGGCGTTTCCTACTAAAAACGACTTCCCCGTAAAGCGTTGCTCTCTAAAACCGCGTAAGCCATTATCGCCACCTAAATTTGCAGCCTGATAAAACTCGTATTTCTTCCCCAGATTTTGATGATAGCTTATATTGGTCTTTAGCACCAAGGTTCTATTTCTCACCAAAGTATTATAAAACCCAAGTCTGGTTTTTACAAACCCAAAAACGTCTTCTATAGCTTCCAAGTTATCGGTAATTCCCGCATTTAAGTCAAACATCATCCCTATAGTCGGATTTTGTGGATCGTCAAAACTTCGGTAATTATAAATTCCCTCCAAGGTTCCAAAATAACTGGGCTCTCCTTTATTCTGAAGCGGAACAGTTGCAATAATATTACTTGGCGAATCGTCTACTTTATAAGCATCAAAAGTAGTTTGCACCTTAAAAAAGCTACCAAATTTACTATTGCGAAGCAAGCCTACATTCCCCGAAATATGCTGCACTTCAATACGGTTATAGGCATACCCTCTTTCATCCTGCATATTTTCGGTTTCATTCCCAAAACCAAAATAGTTACGCGTAAAATTCGGACTCGTAATTCGGGCACCAAAACTTAAGTTTAAATTGTCCTTCACATTGGCAACTTCCCCTAAATATGAAATTTCAAAACTGTTTATATCGGTAAAATAAGCCGCATTAAATACGTGTTTTTGTGAAAACGGATTACGAGTAAACTTATCAACCCTATAAACATACTGTAAAGCAGCCCTAAACCCATCATCGGGGTTATAGCCTATTGCCGAAACCAACCCTCCTTTGCGTTTTATTTGCTTGCGGTAATCGTAAGTGTTTAAATTGTAAACATCGGTAAACCTAAGGCTTCCGCCTTTCTTGGTAGTAACTGTACTCGGCATACTTTCAAAATCGTAAACCTTCGTTTTTTTTCCGTTGTGCAAACTATACGTATCAAGGCCGTGCCCCCCAATAATACGCAAGTAAATAAGGTTGTTTTCGTCGCCTGCTACCGTAAACCTATCATCGCCCTTTAAACCGTATATCCACAGCTCTTTTGTATCTTTATTATTATACGTTCTATTAATTAAAGTATCGGCAATTTTACCCCTACTTTCAGTATAACTTATAACATTTGTTTGTCCGTTAGGCAGTCTTGTAATTTCAAACACATCGTTCCCATCGGTTCCTACTATGGTTTGTAGGGTAGCTAAATACGCATAATAGTCGTTGGCAATTTTCGCCAAATTGTCCCTACGCTTTTTTAACTTTGTTTTTATATCGGCCAAGGCTTCGTTTTGCACCTCTTCTGGAACACTATTAAAAGCTTTTTCAATAACCGCATCGGTTAAACTATCTTGTATCATTTTAGCCATACGTTGCCATTGTCGCCTCCCCGAATTCTCTAACAACGCCCTATCCAGTATCACCCCTTCTTTATTAAACCATTGAAAATTAGTTAAATCTTCGTCGTACACATGCCTTTGTAAGCTCCCGCTAAATAAAGAGCGGGTAATATCTAAAATATTCCCCTCATAACTCGAAAAAGCATTATCTCTATTATCGGGGATAGGCACATACACGTTTTGTTGATACTGGTTATAATATTCGGCCCAACGCCAATAGCCCGGTTGCCGGTCCCAATTGCCAATAAGCATATCAAACAGTCGCGATTTAATATAATTCTCCTCATCAACCAACACATCGCCAGTTTCTCTAAGCTTTATTAAAATATCGTCGGTGGTTTCCACATCGTCTGGATACTGAAACAACCCTTCGCCTTCACTACTCTCCGAAGGTTCAATAGAAATTAAATACAATGCATCGCCAAAAGACTCATTGTACTGCCCCAATCGTTGCTGTTTTGGAACATAAAATAATTGTGGCGTTGTATAAAACACATCTATTGCCCGCGCCATATCTGGCACAGCCATTACTGAATAGGGGTGCGAAGCGGTATAAAAGCTAAGGTCCTGCCCTTTTACACTGGGTTCGTCTATTTGTTTATCTTCAATACCCTCGGTTTCTGTATCGCTAAAAACTATCTTTTTAGATATTTCCAAAGCGTTTTTACCCATAGACCGCAACCTATACCTATTTCCTTTTTTGTCGGTTAATAACAACGAATTATAGTCTTTGTCTTTGTGCTCCCTCAACACGTGCAACCCACCGTAAAGCGTGTCTAAACTCGCTACCTTCACCTTTACTGGCGTTGCGTAAGTATCTTTATATTTTCCGCCCCACACAGTGTTAAAAAACAAAACCTCGTTTATACTGTCTTGTTTGTAAATGGGTACTGTTTTTTCCTTCGGAAATATTCGCGGGTATTTTGAAACATCGTTGACAGTAGGAGCGGCTATTATTTCTTTCTGAAATTGTAAAACGGGTTGATGATTGTCCCCTTTCACATAAAATCGAACCCAAGACGAACCATCCTTAAAAACATCTAAAACAGCAAACCCTTGTGCCCCAGTGCTATATAGCCCATCTTGCCCTATAGCAGCATATGATTCTTTTGCGCCCGAGCCCGAAACTATCTGCTTTAAGCCATCTCTTTCAATATATTGCATATTGTGGTCGTGACCCGAAACAAATACCAATCGGTTGTTGTTTTTTACCAATTCTTGTAGTTTGTTCATCAACTTATTGTACAGCTCATTATACCTGTCTTGAACCGAAACTCCGCCTTGAGAGCGCACTTGTACCACTAACGACGCCAATACCGGCATAGGTATTTTACTTTGTAGGGGGTACATATGTTTGGGCAGGGCAAAATACCCGCCGTGATTGCCATTGGTAAACATTGGGTGGTGCATTGCAAAAACTACCGTTTTATTTTGGTTTTTTTCTAAAGCCAATTGTAACTCTAAAAAGAACTTTTCGCGCGTTTTTATATCGCAGTTTTTATTGATGGTTGGGTTTTTATTCCAATCTTCCAAATACCATTGTGTATCTATTACAATAAGTTGAATGTTTTCTGAAATAGCTACACTTTCTAACGGGCAGCCGTTACTAGGCCTAAAGGCATCTTGATCTGGAAATAGTGCCTCAACGTAGTTTTCTTCGCGCGCCACGCCTATTACTCCGTTGTTATACCACTCGTGGTTCCCCGGAATAAATATCGTATTACCATCATAATCTTTAACAGCCTTATACTGGGCATCTATCATATTTTCTGAAGCCTTGCGCCGTGGGTGCCCCTCTGGATCCATCCCTGAAGGGTAAATATTATCGCCCAAATAAATAGTGTAATTACCGGGGGTCTTTTCAGTCTCTAAGTAGTTGTTAAACGTTAATAGCGCATCGCTCATTCCTCCCATAGGCGACAAGCCCGCATCGCCTACCAAGTAGAAGGTTTTTTCTATTTCTTTAGTTGAAGGATACACCGGATTGGCCTCTTTATCTTTGTATTGAGGCGCATAAGTGGCGCAGGAAGTAATAAAGAGAATTGTAAAAAGTGTATAATAAAACTTCTTAAAAATCATAATTAATTACATTGAAAGTGCTACTCCAAAAGTAAAGCGCATCCCTTCTTCTCCTGTAAACAAATTAAAAGATCCACTTAATAAATCGGCTGTGTTTACCCAAAATCCGCCACCGTATGAGTTGTGTAACTTATCTGAATTATCATTCGGAACCCAAACTCTACCCACGTCATACCCCCCAAATACCCCAATTTGAACTGGTAATAAAGCGGTTTTAAACTTGTTAAAACTATACCGAAGATCTGCGCTGGCTACTGCTGCAGTACGCCCCGAAAAGCGCTCGTCGCGGTAAGCACGTAAGCCAGTGTCGCTACCCAGTTGGGCAGCTTGGTAAAATTCAAATTCGTTCCCAATATTAAACTGCCCTCTAAAATCGGTTTTTAAAACCAATTTCCGGCTTCGCGTTAAGGCTTGATAAAATACCAATCTTGGGTTAACATATCCAAATACTTTATCACTATCGTCTAAGTTTTGGGTACCGCCTGCTTCCAAATTAAACAACATTCCCCGCGTTGGATTTACCTTATTGTCATAACTTTCATATTGATAGTTTCCTTCCAGCGTTGCAAAATACTTGGTCTCGTCAAGCTGAGTAATGGGTTGGGTAGTAGCCGTTATAAACCTGCCCTCGGTGCCTTCAACTTCTACACCTTCAAATTTCGCTTTAATTTGAAACAAGCTTCCGTAAACTGACTCTTTTCGCAAGCCAAGTGCGCCACCGTATCCGCCAATTCGTACGCGATTGTAGTCTTTTCCTGCGTCAAATTCATAATTAGGGTTTATGGTTTCATTGCCATAACCAAAAAAGTTCTCTGAAAAATTAGGGTTTTTAAAATGCCCATTTATTACAAAATTCCAGTTTCCGAATATATTGGCAAACTCTCCTTCGTAATTCAACTCAAAACTACTCGTAGCCGAATAATACCCAAACCCTATTTTGTGTTGTTGTGAAAAAGGATTTCGTTTAAAACCGTATTTGGTTAAAACATAAGATGGACCAATCTTAAACCCGTCGTCGGGGTTATAACCCAAAGTGGGAAGAAATAAATTAACCGACTTAATTTCCTTTTTATAATCGTAGGTGTTATAGTCATAATTATCGCTAAGCTTTATACTCGCACCGCCTTTTTCTTCTATTGTATTCTTTTTGCTCTTTTGGTCGTAAACTTTAATATTTCGGCCGTTAGCAATTTTATAAGTGTCCTTATTTTGCCCACCTACTATTCTAATAAAAATAGGGTGGTCGCCTTTTCCTCTTACTTCAAATACATCGTCGTCATCTAAGCCATAGATCCATATTTGCTTTGTTTTATTTGCATCATAGGTTTTATCTAACATTAAAAACCCTTTTTCACCATCTTTAATTCGGTAGGTTTTTATGTTTGTTTTCCCTCCCGGCAACCGAGTTATTTCAAAATAATCGTCCTTATCGGTACCTGTTATGGTTTGTAATTTAGCGTAGTGATTGAAATAATCTTGCGCAATGGCAACTATATTATCGCGTCTGCTTTTAAGCTTTCTCTTTATCTCTTCGGCAGCTTCATCTTGCACCTCATACGGAAGGTCTTTAAAGGCACTTTCAATTACCGCATCGGTCACATTCTCTTTAATAAATTGTGCTTCTTCCAACCAGGTTTCTTCGCCCGCTCGTTGAACCAAAGCGCGATCTAATTTAATCCCGGCAAGGTTTAGCCCGCCAGTATACTTTACACTTTCATCGTACACCTGAAACTGGCGCGCCGTACTAAACAAAGTGCGACCAATATCAAATAAAGCCCCATCAAATTTTGAATACACTTGGTCGCGGTCCCTCGGAATTGGTTCGTATACCCTACGACCGTCTTCCAATTTGTGCTCTGTAAATCGCCATTGATCGGCGTGGCGATCCCAATCACCAACCAACATATCAAAAACGCGCGCCCTTACAAACGACTTTTCATCGAGACTATATTTTTCATCTTCCCGAAGCTTTTCAAACAAATCGTCTGTACTTTCCATATCGTCGGGATAGTTAAAAATAGCGCCTTCAAATGTTTCATCGGGTCTTTCTACTATCATATACAGTTCATCGCCATAGTCTTTGTTGAAATTCCCCAAGGCAAACTGCTTAGGAACATAGTACAGTTTAGGTTTTGTATGAAGAATATTAGCCGCCTCGGCCAGCTTAGGTATCGTAAACGCCCCGTAAGGATGAGCCGCTGTGTAAAAGTCTAAGATTAGCTCTTCGGGCAGGGTGTTTACAAAATCACTTTCAATTTGTTTGTCTTTAATTATTACCGTTTGCAGAAATTGTACAGCACTCTTTTTTAGAGCTCGCATATTATAAGTTCTGCCCTCTTTATCTTCTAATCGCAACGACTTTGTTTGGTGGCCTCCACCGGCTCTCATTACTTTCAATCCGCCGTACAGCGTGTCTAAAAGCACTGTTGGGGCAGTAACTGCTGTGCCGTAAACATCGCGGTAATGTTCTCCCCACAGGGCTTTAAAAAACCCTGTTTTCTCTACCATTTCGTCGTCATAAACCTGCGCTTTGGTAGTTTTAGGAAAGTTTTGATGTAGGATGGACAGGTCGTAGTTTTCAATAGCGGGGTGTACTTCTTTTTTAAATACTTCTATAAAACTACCATCGTTATTTGCCTTAAAAAAAGTTACCCGCGACGCTCCATTTTTGGCAACATCTAAGCGGGCAAAGCCTTGGTGCCCGTAAACAAATTCGGCAAACTGCCCCAAAGCTGCGGCCGTAGCACTCGAACCCGATCCCGTTACAATCTGTTTAACCGATCCTTCTTCACTGTATTGCATAGATTTTTCGTGCCCCGACACAAAGATTAATCGGTTTAAATCTTTTGTAAGCACCTTAATGCGACTCATCAATTCGTTATATCGTTTGTTGTATCGGTCTTGTTTTGAAATAGCCCCCAAGGTGCGCACTGGCTTTATTAAGGTACTAACTACATCATCGTGAATAATTGGGTATTTTCCACCGTGCTCCCCGTACGTAATTAGCGGGTGGTACATGGCAAAAACAATAGTTTTAGTGGCATTCTTTTTAAGTTCGCCCTCAATTTCTATAAACAGGCGCTCCCTGGTTTTAATCTGGCACTTATCGTTCATTTTTGGGTAATTGTCCCAATCTTCAATAAACCATTGAGTGTCTAAAGCCAATAAATGTACGTCGTCATTAATATCTATACTTTCAAGCGGGCAGCCGTTATTGGGTTGTAGTATATCTTCATCATCAAACTGTGCTTTTAAAAAATCTTCTTCAAGCTCAAGGCCATCTACACCTCCACGCCAATCGCGATTTCCCGGCAGTACCACAACCTTACCTTTAAACCCTTTTAACGCATCTATTTGTTTCTGCATACTCGCCTCGCCCACTTGCCTGGCGGCATCATCTTTTGGCGGCATACCGGCTGGATAAAAGCTATTTCCGAGGAATAAAACGTAGCTGTCTTTATTGTTGTTTTCAGCTATATAATTTTGAAGCGCCTTAACGGCAGAAGATGCCTCATTGCCACGGGTGCCGGCGTTGCCAATTAAATAAAAACTTTTATCAATCTCGCCATCAATGGCAGGTTGAGTGTTTGAATAATCGGTATTTTTATATTGAGGATTGTAGGTTGCACAAGCTGATAGAATTGCTGCGGCAAAAAAAGTTATAATGGTGTTAATTTTATTCATATTTATTTATGTGGATTGAATTTTTATTACTTTGGATACCTAAATTTTATCTATGAACAATATTGTTGAAGCTGCCGATAAATTTATCTTCGAACTCTTTAAAGACAAGCTTCCGAACACTTTTGTGTATCATAACTACACACATTCAAAGCGTGTTTATAAAAGTATAAATGAAATTATTGAAAACTCCCAATTTGATGTTAAAGATGCTACTGTACTGCGGTTAGCGGCTTTACTACACGACACGGGTTACATAATTAAGCGAGAAGGGCACGAAGAAGAGAGCGTAAAAATTGCCGAAAAGTTTTTAAAAGAACAGGAGGCCGATAAAGAAATTATCGAAGGCGTAATTAAATGTATTCGGGCAACAAAATTTAAAGATACCCACCCCAATGACGAACTTGAAAAAGCAATTCGTGATGCCGATAGTTCGCACTTTGGAAAAGATTATTTTGATGAGGCCAGTGAGTTTTTAAGACAAGAATACCTCTTTCAAAATGTACATAATTACACCGCAAAAGAATGGCGAAACGAGAATATTAAAGTTTTAGTTGAAGACCACCAATTTTACACCGAATACGCCCTAAAAAACTGGGAGCCCGTAAAGGAAGAAAACTTAGCCAAACTTCTTAAAAAACGTAAAAAAGATAAAGCTAAAGTTCAAAAAGAAAAGGTAAAAGCAAAGCTTAAAGCAAAGTATAAAAACGACAGCCCCGAACGCGGGATTCAAACCTTTTATAGAACTGCCCTAAGAAACCACATGAAGTTAAGTGATATAGCCGATACAAAAGCCAATATTATGCTTTCGGTAAATGCAATTATCATTTCGTTGGTGCTTTCAAACTTAATTTCAAAACTCGATAATAACAACTACCTAATTATTCCTACGGCTATTTTTATACTCTTTAGTGCAATTACTATGATTTTGGCTGTCATAGCTACGCGACCCAACGTTACTCGTGGTGAGTTTACAAAAGAAGACGTGGCTAATCAAGCAGTAAATCTTACCTTCTTCGGAAACTTTCACAAAATGGAACTCGAGCAATATGAATGGGCCATAGACGAGCTGTTAAAAGATAGAGATTACGTGTATAAATCGCTTACCAAAGACTTGTACTTTTTAGGGAAAGTGCTGGATAGAAAATATAGAATTTTAAGACTTACCTACACCATTTTTGTAGCAGGTACTATAATTTCACTACTCGCCTTTGCTATCTTCTTTTACTTTGAAGCATAGCATTTGTAGGTGATTTTAATAATCTGATTATTTGATAAATGGAAATTGATAGTTGCGTCAAAACTCAATACGCATTACTCACTACTCAATACACATCACTCACTACTCAACTCAAACCTAATCGTTTAGTTCCGAGATAAGATCGTTGTAAGTGTAGTATTCTTTTTCGTTTTCGTTGTTAAAACTATAAAGCACTTTAACACGCAGAGCTTTTAATCCTGTTACCCCTTGCAAGTCTTCAACTTCCAGCATTTCTACTTCTTCATCAATTTGCTTTTGCATTTGTAAAAACTTAATGTATTGTAAGTATTCCTCCTCGTCTTCTTGTTGTGAGTAAACAATTACAATTTTACCGGGTTGGGTAATACGTTCTTCGGTTCCTTTTATATGCGCTTTATCCACACGTTTTTTTACAACTTCGTAGCGTGCATTGTAGGTTCCATCTACATCAAAACGCTTTTCGTCCATTCTAAACCGCAGTGATAAACTGCTGTTAAACACCAGTATCATTGAAGCAACGTGCATTTCAATAGGCAAGGTATCTTTAAAGCGATAAAAGCTATTTTCCATTTCGCACATAACTTGCAACTGCCACAATTTTAAGTTTTTTAAATAGATTTTATTAAAGGTGCGTTCTTTAGTTATGGATTCACCAATATACATATTGTGCTCTACCCCGTCGGTTTTAAACCGCTCAAAGTAGTGCGGATACATAGCTTGTGCTTCTTGCTGTTTTTTATCGAGAATAGAGGCAAGCCTTTTGTTAGTAATCATTACCGAATCGTCGTAATCTTTTCTAAATTTATAAACAAAGCCTGTATTTGGGTCTATTTGCTTTTCGTATTCTTCTACCCATTTGGCGTGTTTTTCGCTTCGGTTTTTAATATGGTTTAAAAACGGAATAATTTCAGAAGCGATATAATTCATAATTTTTCGCTCGGTATCAACCTGAAGGTTTTCTGCTATTTCTTCTGAAAAATTATCGATATTAAATAAAATTTGCTCGAATATAGGCAGTGAATTTTCGCGCGATAGCTTCTTAACCAGTGCATTTAAATGTTTAAGCTGAAGCAATAAATCTTCCTTAGTAGCTTCATTTCTCGCTTCGGAAGAACCTTTAATATCGGTTTGCCCGTACAAAGGGTAAATGTCGTTAAAAACAATCTCTTTATAATACGTAGGATTGCCTTGTTCAATATTAAAAAGGTAGCGTTTGGCCTCCTGTCTAAACTTCCAGTGTACACTGCTATGGATGGCAGTACACTCTTCTTGAATAATTAACTCTAACTCGTTTTCGAGGTTTTCTTTAGCCCGAACAACCGAATCTATTAAAAACGGCATAACGTGCTTAAGCTTGTTGGCGTTTATAGTGTTTAAATCGTTTGCATTAGGCGATACAAGCTCTAAAACCCCCAACATTTTATTGTCGTGAACAATTGATGCAAATAGCGCACTCTTCATCCCTTGATCGAGCATTTTTTTGTAAAGCAGATTATCGGGGTACAATTTATGGTAACGCTCGGCATCGGTAATACAGTAGTATTCTTGTTGCTTAAACAACTTGTAATACGAAGCGTTGCAAAGTGCGTCTTTACACTTTTGGCACTCCTTTTCGTTTAAAATAAAACTCGGAACTTCTTTAAAAAGGGTTCGCTCAAAAGACTCAGTTTCTTCGTTGTAATCGGTAAACCCTATGTGTAAATCTTCGAGGTCGAAAATAGATCGAAAGATTCGGCTAAATTCAGTATTCTCAAAACCACCGTTTTTTTCGAGTCGTAAAAGATTGGTTTTAAAGTCGGATATTGAAACGTTTAAGGTAACATCGGTTAAAACAGCAATTACAAAGCCATTAAAAACATAACTTTCGGGTGGGAACTTTTCTTTCCAAACAGCAACATTATCGAAGCTTTCCAAAAGCTCGTTCATATCGTCTTCGGTAATTTCTTTTGCTTTTTCGGTACGGGTAATTTCAACAAAATCGGCATTGTACAAAATTCGGTAATTTCGTGTCATCCCTCTTTCATCGGGGATGTTGTAATAGTAGGATCTTCTAAAATCTATTTTTTTTCCGTAGTAAACATTTAAAATAATACTACAGCCCATTAAATAAAATTCGTCTTCATTAAAATTTATAATATCTAAGGCTGCATTACCCCCGCCCGCTTTAAGGATATTTTTAAAACGTTGGGTACTTTTAAAAGCTATTTTTTGAAAGGGTATTGTAGCAAACTTTATCTCGTTATTTGTTAAAACCGAAGGGAACAACGGATTTAAAATGGTATCTATTTGCTCTTTATAAGTAGCAAGTTCGTCATACCGCTCTATCCCCGAAGATAATTTTGGATACTCTTTTTCTATTGCCTGCAATTTTGAAACCTGTAATTTTTCAATTTCATTTTGGGCATCGAGCGATTGATAAGTTTCAAATACTTTTTTAAAACCTATCTTCATTTTCATAGGAAAATGTTTCTTTTCTTGTATCATTTCTTCGTTTACCATATGGGTATAAATGTACGGGTTAATAAGAAAGCAATATGTTAATATAAAACAAAAAATTGGCGTATTCTCTACTTTCAGAGAATAATCTGCTACTTTTGCCAAAATTTAAAATCACATATTTATGAGACTTATATTGGCTACACTTTTAACAATTTCATTAATTTCATGTAACAATGATTCTAACAGTTACGAGCTATCTGGTGAAGCCGTAGGGTTTGAGGACGGCACCCAAATTTATGTTTATACCTTAGAAAATAGACAGCCTAAAATTTTAGACACCCTAACTGTTTCTGAAGGTAAATTTGCTGCAACATACCCTAAGGTAGACGAATCAAGTCTAAATTTCTTACGCGTAAATGAAGTAAAAGGGTCGGTTTTATTTTTTCCTGAAAATGTAGATATGACAGCTACAATCTATAAAGACAGCATACAAGCCTCACGTGTTAGAGGTGGAAAGCAAAATGAAGCTTATAGCCAATTTGTAGAAAAAATGACTGCTTTTAACCAAAGAAAGCAAGAAAGTATGGAGCAGTTTCGCGAAGCAAGACTCTCTAACGACACCGCCACAATTACGGCAATACAAAGTAAAAACTTAAATATTGTAGCCGAAGAGACTGCCTTTAAAAAAGAATTTTTAAAAGAAAATAGCAATTCAATATTTGCTGCTATGCTTATTTCTGAAATGATGGGTAGAAAAGAACTAACCGTTGCCGAGGCCAATAAGTTTATTGAAGGTATGGACCAAAAACTACAGAACTCGGCAATTGTAACCGATTTAAAGTCTACGCTGGAAACGATGAAGAAAGTAGATGTAGGTAGCAAAGCTCCAAACTTTAGCGCGCCAAACCCAGATGGCGAAACCATTGCTTTAAACGACGTATTAGGCAAATATACCATTATAGATTTTTGGGCATCTTGGTGCAAGCCTTGCCGAGTAGAAAACCCAAATGTGGTGCGCGTATATAACAAATATCACGACAAAGGATTAAACATTATTAGTGTTTCTTTAGATAAAGAAAGTCAGAAAGACAAATGGATTAAGGCTATCGCAGACGATAAAATGGATTGGTATCACGTTTCAAACCTTAAGTTTTGGCAAGACCCAATTGCCAGACAGTATAACGTACGCTCAATTCCTGCCACTTTTTTACTTGATGAAAACGGCGTAATAATCGATAAAAACTTACGAGGCAATGCTTTGGAAGCAAAGATTGCTTCGCTATTAGGCGATAAGTAATTGTGATTTAAACGTATAGATTTAAATACTAAAAAGCCTCGGTTGTAAATACAACCGAGGCTTTTTTATTGAACTTATTTGACCAAGCTTAATTTAAAAGAAAGCTCACATTTACAACCGATTTAATTTCAATTTCGCCTAAAGCAATGGTTTGTCCGCCACTGCCGCTAGAAGAAGAATCCATCATTTCCATTTTATACATTGGCTGCGGGCGTGGGCTGCTGCCCATTTCACTTATAGAAATAGCTTTGCCAATAGTTTGGTTTAAAACTGAAGTATATTCTTTTGCTTTCATTTGGGCGTTAACAATGGCTTTTTTTCGAGCTTCACTTTTTAAAGCCTCTTCATTTGTTGAAGAAAATTGCACGCCATCTATTCTGTTAATCCCGGTTTCAAGCAAACCGTTCATCACGCTTTCGTATTTACTTAAATCGCGAAGTTTCACCGAAAGTGATTGATTGGCAGTATAGGTATATGTTTTATTATTGTGATTATAGCTTTTGCTTAAATTCATATATTGCGTTTTTACATCTTTTTCGGCTATATTCTTTTTCTTTAAAAATTTTAAAACTTCACTAATAACTGCATCGTTTTGTCTTTTTAAATTTGTTGGATTATCGCCTGTATTTTCAACGCGAATACTAATAGTAACTTGGTCTGGAACCACACGTACTATACCTTCGCCAGTAACATCGACCGTAGGTTGCGAGACCGCATTTTGAGCTGTCATTGCGGTAGTTGTTATTGCTAAGATTAATAGTGTTTTAATAAATTTCATAAACTTCGTTTTTTAAATAAGTTAGTAATATTTACTTTGCTTCTGTAGGTACTCGGCATTTAAATCTTTCCCAATTTATGCATCACAAATAGAATTATTAAAGGCAGTGCCAATAATACCACAATCCATAAACTAGTTTGAAATAAATAAGGTGCAAAAGCAAGGGTTAAAATATAGCCACCAATAGCGCCGCCAATGTGAGCATCGTGACCAATATTTCCTAATTGCTTTTTCATGCCGTAAATAGAATACAACAAATATGCCATTCCAAAGAGCCAGGCCGGAATAGGGATAGGAATAAAAAACATATATAAACTCATATCTGGAAAAAACAAAATAGCCGAATACAATACCCCCATCACTGCCCCACTCGCCCCAATGGCACTGTAGTGGTACTCATCTTTGTGAAAGTAGAATGACAATAGATTTCCAACAATTAAGCTACCTACATATATTAAAATAAAATACGTAACCCCAATACTCATTATTACCACTGGCGCAAAAAAGTAAAGGGTAAGCATATTAAAAAGTAGATGTGAAAAATCGGCGTGTAAAAAAGCCGAGCTAAACATACGTATATGCTCACCGCGACGAATGCCAGCGATATTAAATTTATACTTTTCAAAGAAAGCCATATCGTTAAAACCTTTCATTGAAATGATAACGTTGGCAGCGATAATTACGATAGTCGCAATATTGATGTTTTGCATATTCGGGTGAAAATTTAAGTATTTGTTGCTTTACTAGATTATTAAAAGTGATTGTAAAAATAGAGAATTCATAACGATATTTTGAGGTTGAGAAATATGGATTTGCTGATTGGTTAATTGGTGATTTGTGATTTGTTAATTTGGGAATTTTAAAGCGGTCACCTCGATACTAATTTGAAGCCGCTATCGCTCTTTCAAATTCACTCGGTCACCTTAGTATTTTGCGCTTTAATAGCCAACATAAAGGTCCCTGAGTGGCCGACGATAGGAGGTTGTATCGAGGGGCCCGGCCCTAAAGGGTGGAAATACTTTTTGGATATAAATTTGTTAGTTTTAAAATTCTCACTACTCACTACTCGCTACTCGCTACTTACTACTCAATTCTCACTTCCAACGTCATAAGTAACCCTTCGACTGCGCTCAGGGGGACAATTCTCACTACTCACTACTCACTACTCACTACTAACTACTAACTACTAACTACTCAATTCTCAATACTTAAAACTTTTTACCGCCTTAAGATTGACCATTGAATAGGAATTAAGTAATTTTGCAGGAATAAATACTATGCAAAAACTGCTCTATTTTCTGGCCTATCCCATTCTTTGGATGCTTTCAATTCTACCAATGCGCATCTTGTACATTAAAGCAACGGCGCTGTATATTTTGGCTTATTATATTATTGGTTACCGCAAAAAGGTGGTAAAAGATAATTTGGCACTTGTATTTCCTGAAAAAACGCAACAAGAACGCAATCAAATTACAAAGCAGTTTTTTAAACATTTATGCGATTTAATTTTTGAAACAATAAAGGCTTTTACAATTTCAGAAAAAGAAATACGCAAACGCTTTGTTGTTACCAATGCCGAAATTTTAGAGCCCTACTACCAAAACAATCGAAGTATTTTGCTTATGGCGGGACATTACGGCAACTGGGAGTGGAGCGGAATTTTAAATAAATTAATGAAACATCAAGCTCACGCGGTATACAAACCCCTGGGCAGTAAACAATTTGATGCCTTAGTAAAGAAAACCCGCGAACACTTTGGCGGCATAATAGTTAGCAATAAAAAAATTGTACCCGTACTTTATAGAAAGTGGAAAAAAGGTACAAAAACCTTAACTTACATCCTTTCAGACCAAACTCCAAAACTAGGGGCTTTTAAGCACCGCGATACTTTTATGGGTATTAACGTGCCCATGTTTACCGGCACGGAAGAACTGGCAAAAAAACTTGACTTTGCCGTACTTTATTTAAAAGTTGAAAAAGTAAAACGCGGATATTACAAAGCAACATTTGTTCCTTTAGTAGATAGTCCTAAAAACTATCCAGATTTTCAAATTACGCGTATGTTTTTTGATGCTTTGGAAGCACAAATTCGTGAAAAACCTGCGTATTATCTATGGTCGCATAAACGGTGGAAACATCGTAAATAGCAAATGTTGCGCTTCATTTTCAATTTCTTCAAAAAAAAATTAAAAATTTTAAATTTACACTTTACAAACCTGTGTAATTTTAAAATATGAAAAATATAGTTTTAATTGCTGTTTGCTTGCTAATTATGCAGGTATCGGAAGCCCAAATATTACCGAAAAAAATAAGTGAAACAGATTTTGTTATTGGCAAATCGCTCACTATTAAGTCGCAAGTTTTAAATGAAAATAGAACGTTAAACATCTATTTACCTGCAAGCTACGGGACCGATTCGTTAAAAAAATACCCTGTAATCTATTTGCTCGATGGATCGAAAGACGAAGACTTTATTCATATTTCGGGCATTGTTCAATTTGGATCCTTTTCATGGATAAATATGATTCCCGAATCCATTGTGGTGGGGATTGCCAATGTAGATAGAAAAAGAGATTTCACCTATCCATCTAAAAACAAATTAGATCAAAAAGAATTTCCCAGTGCAGGGCATTCAGAAAAGTTTATTGATTTTATCGCAAACGAACTACAACCTTTTATCAATTTAAATTACAATACTTCCGCTACTAAAACGCTTATAGGGCAATCTTTTGGCGGATTGCTAGCTACTGAAATTTTATTTAAAGAACCCAATCTTTTCGACAATTATATTATTGTTAGCCCAAGCTTATGGTGGGATGATGAAAGTTTATTAGCTGTTAAACCTAAAAATTATACTTCTAAAAAATCTATTTACATCGCGAGTGGTAAAGAGGGCGAAATAATGGAACGTACCGCAAAAGCGTTATACAAAAAACTAAAAAAGCAAAAGCTGGAAAACACCGAGGTTTTTTACGAATTTTTAAAAGATAAAACCCACGGCGATGCCCTGCATATTGCAGTTTATAACGCTTTCGAAGAAATTTTTAAAACCGAAAAGTAAAAACTTATCAATTATTATTGTCGAGAAAGGGTAATACATTACACCTAGAAAAAACGATTATAAAATCCATTTAAACATAACCTACAACACTATTTTAAGACTTTTAATTCTTTTAATTAATTTCTTTTATATTTACGATTAGTTAACTGTCTTAACTTCCTATAAGCCCCATGTGTTGCAGTATAAACGTGATAAAGTTGGGGTTAAAAGGTGTTAGCACCTATTAAAAAAAACGACCGTGAACTTCAATGACATTGACGACATAAAGAAAAATGGTTTCACAGGATTCAAAACAGTAGGAGAACTTTGGACTGACAAATCATGCATTCCAAAAATTAAAGGTGTTTACCTCGTAATTAACCCAGATTTTAAGAAAACCGAATTTATTAATCCAGGAGTAGGTGGCTTTTTTAAAGGGAAAGACCCAAATGTTTCAATCGCTGAATTGAAAAACAATCACGTTGACAACTCCCAAGTCGTTTACATTGGAAAAGCAGGAAGTCCGACAGGACAAGCCACTTTAAACTCAAGACTTGGGCAATATTTGAGATTTGGAGAAACTAAAAATGTCGGACATTGGGGTGGCAGACTAATTTGGCAACTAAAAAATCATAGTGACTTAATATTTTGTTGGAAGCCTACGCCAAAAGATGACCCAAGAGAAATTGAGAAGCAATTATTAAGTGAATACATTAAACAATTTGGCGTAAGACCATTTGCAAACCTGACCGGATGAGACCTGACGAATATGAACATATTGTAGCTGAACACTTTGAAGCAAAGGGTTATAAAACAACTGTTTCTCAATATTCAAATGATTACGGTGTAGACGTATTTGCGACAAAAGGCAAAGAAAAAATTGCAATTCAAGCAAAAATGTTTGGTGGTTCAACTCGTCCAATAAACCGACAAATGGTTATGGAACTTCACGGAGCAAAAGACTATTTCGACTGTACAAAGGCTATAATAGTAACAAACGGAAGAATAATAGACAATGCACTTGAAGTCGCCAATAAGTTGAAAATTGAGATTTTAAACATACCTGCAATTCGGACTTCCAACAAAACCAAAAGGACGACTAAATCAAACTCGTTCGAAAACATTTGGGAAAAGTATGTAATGCCACTAGAAGGTAAAACAATCAAAAGACCAGATGGAAAAACAAACAAAATCGTAAAGGTAGATTGGTCAGGTATTCAGCGTATTACTTCAAATGGCAAACCTCAAAAAATAAAGATTGAAATTTTCAAAAAAACAATTAACCACCTACTAAAAAACGGAGAAATTACTCGTTCATTTATAAATGAAGAATATAAGGACAGAGCTTCTTCAGGTATTGTTCTAATCCTTGGAAACACGGAAATATTTGAACTAACAAACAGACCTACGGGACTGAAAATAAAGAAATAACAGGTGCTAACAATGTATATAAAAAATAGGCGAATTAGTAGTGAATTCAAGGGTTTTGGCCCGTGTAAAAGCTTGTGCTTGACTGAAAGTTTGGTGCTTCGGAATCGCCTACTTTTCATATACTAACCGTTAGCTACATTTTGGAAACGACTCGTTTTTGGTGTACATTTACATCAAATAAATAAATTATGTCGAGACAAAGTATATCATTTACAAAACCGAACGATGAATGGCTAAAAGCCCAAGTGGACAATAAAGAATATTCTAGCAAAAGCGAATTAGTTAACGATTTAATTAGACAAGCAAGAAAGCAGCAAGTTCAAATTGACTGGATTCGAGCTAAAATCGAAAAAGCTGAAAATAGTGGATTTACGAATGATAGTAAAGAAAGTATTTTAGCTCAATCAAAGTCTTTATTAAATGGCTAAATACAAACTGACAAATGAAGCCAAAAATGACTTGATTCGGATTCACCATTACGGAGTAAAAAAATTCGGAATGACCCAAGCGGACAAATATTTTGAGTCTTTTTTTGAATATTTAGACATAATCGCTGAACGTCCTTTTTCCTTTGAATCTGTTGATTATATAAAAAAAGGCTACAGACGTTGCGTGCGTGGAGTTGATAGTATTTGTTACAAAGTTAATAAAGATATTGTTGAAATAGTGACAATAGTTGGAAGACAAGGTTTGAATGAAAAATTATAATGGAATCAAAAAACTGTAGCCAACAATGGTAACCGTTGCACAACCCCATAATTTATAAAAACCCAACTCATATAAGCCGCTTTAAGCGGCTTTGTTTTTTTGATCAAGTTGTAAATCGGGCGTATTTAAGTGTCTTAAAAAAGGTGTTATACATTGAAAAAAAACAAGGTCGATACGTTTCTAGTCGCTGTCGCCATAAAAATCTTTTGTACGTGCATATAGATAATTAAGGTCCAGAACCGATTTCAGCCGGCGGTAGAAATTTTGCTCCGGGACGCGCCCGCTCAAACGGAAATCGTTAAGGAGTTTTTCTTGGTAGTTCTTTTTTCCTTGCATACCATGA
>DFMO01000008.1:0-362371 GCA_002375695.1 Flavobacteriaceae bacterium UBA3591 | reverse complement strand
GCATATAATTTACGGCTGAAATTCGTGAAAGTAAGAAAACGTAGTATTTTTAAAACGCATTTGGTACAACGGAAAAAATCGCGCTGCGAAAAACGCCGCAAATCATATACAAATCCGTTAGCTCTCATTTAAGAACCGATTGTAAAATCGTATCTTTACACCAAAAAATAGAATGCAAACCAAACATAACATAATTATAGGCGACAGCAGACAGATGGATTATCTCGATGACGAGTCAATTCAGCTCGCCATTACTTCGCCACCATATTGGCAGCTCAAAGATTATGGTACAGAAAATCAAATTGGTTATCACGAAGATTATGAAACCTATATTAATAATTTAAACCTCGTTTGGAAAGAATGTTATCGAGTTCTTGAAAACGGCTGTAGACTTTGTGTAAATATTGGCGACCAATTTGCTAGGGCAGTTTACTACGGACGGTATAAAGTAATCCCTATCCGAACAGAAATAATTAAATTCTGTGAAAGTATTGGATTCGACTATATGGGTGCTATCATTTGGCAGAAACAAACTACCACCAATACAACAGGGGGAGCTTCCTTAATGGGCAGTTATCCAAACCCACGAAATGGTATCTTATCCATTGATTACGAATTTATATTGCTGTTTAAAAAACTTGGGAAACCGAAAAAAGTAAGTAAAGAAATAAAGACTCAATCAAGTATGACCAAAGAAGAATGGAAAGAATACTTTAATGGTCATTGGAATTTTGGTGGAGCAAGACAAGACGGTCATATTGCAATGTTTCCAGAAGAATTGCCACATCGGCTGATCAAAATGTTTTCGTTTGTTGGAGATACCGTACTTGACCCATTTTTGGGAAGCGGGACAACCTCTCTTGCGGCCAAAAAGTTAAATCGAAACTCTGTGGGATATGAAATCAACAATGAATTCAAGCCATTCATTGAAAAGAAACTTGGAGTTAGACAACCAGAGCTTGTACAGCATAAAATTAATTTTCATAACCAACAATTAAACACGGACTTTATTGCTGAAATACAAAATCTGCCATATAAATTCAAAGACTTTCACAACTTTGATAAGAAAACCGACCCAAAAAAACTACAATTTGGTTCCAAAATAGATAAAAACAAAAAAGACAGGGAAACATTCTATCGTGTCAAAGAAATAATTAGTCCCGAACTCATCCAGTTAAACAATGATCTAGTTGTAAGGCTTCTTGGTGTAAAAGACAATCCCAAAACAAATGAAGAAGGAATTCAGTTTTTAAGGGACAAAACGAATAATCAGCAAGTTTTTTTAAAGTTTGATGAAACAAAGCACGACAATTCAAACAATTTAATGGCTTATGTTTATTTAAAGAACAAAACTTTTCTAAACGCTCATTTAATTAAAAACGGGCTTGCCTTAGCGGACACGGAAAAAGAGTACAAAAACAAGACAAAATTCGAACAATTACAAAAAAGTTATGGCAGTTAACCAACCGAAGAAACACGCAAAACCATTTGGAGCAAAAGAGAAAGTTTTAAATTATGCAAGCAACACTTATCAACTAACACGACCAAATAAGGTTGGAGCAGTAATGGCCTTAATTCGTGAGTGCCAGCCGACTGCATTAGATGAATGGGAGCAATTTTATTTTGAAAATGCCTATTCAAAATCTAAGACAAATCCCACTAAAGTAACCAAAGAAGTCTTAGACGAACTTGGAGAAAGACTTTACGCAAAAATTACTGAAGTTGTTATTCCCGAATGGACAGCTGCCTTCCAGGATTTGAGTCTTGAAGATTGTAAGGAATACATTTACCAAGTAACAGTCGTTAGAACTTTTGACGGATTTTTACTTGAAAAATCAGTTGTAAATGACGGTCTTGCAAAAGCATTCCCCGAAGTTCATTTTGAAGAATCTGACGAAGAGTTAGACCACGCAGGCGATATAGACTATATTGGAAAAGTTGGTGACAAGGCATTTGGTATTCAAGTAAAGCCAATAACCGCAAACTCAAACTTTGGGAATTATAACATCTCAGAGCGTATGAGCAACAGTTTTAAAAATTTTGAAGAAGAGTTTGGCGGAAAAGTATTTGTAGTGTTCTCAACCCGAGTTGGCAACAAAAAAGATATTGTAAATAAAGCAGTACTGAAAGAAATTGAAACTGAAATAGAACGGCTGAAAGGATAAGTAACGAGAGCTTACACCGGTAACCGTTGCACAACCCCATAATTTATAAAAACCCAACTCATATAAGCCGCTTTAAGCGGTTTTATTTTTTTGATCAAGTTGTAAATCGGGCGTATTTAAGTGTCTTAAAAAAGGTGTTATACATTGAAAAAAAACAAGGTCGATACATTTCTAGTCGCTGTCGCCATAAAAATCTTTTGTACGTGCATATAGATAATTAAGGTCCAGAACCGATTTCAACCGGCGGTAGAAATTCTGCTCCGGGACGCGCTCGCTCAAACGGAAATAGTTAAGGAGCTTTTCTTGGTAGATCTTTTTTCCTTGCATACCATGAAATTAAGGAAGATTGGCAACTTGTGCAACAGGCACAACGTATAAAATTAATTGCTGGTACTCGGCTACTTACGAATCCCGATAGCTATCGGGTCGCGGATTTCCCAACGCCGATTTTTACTTAGAGAGATTTTTCTAAACACGCCAAAGCTTATATTTTAACAAGTTAAAAGTATAAAAAAACCTATTAATCGAGGAAATTAGCAATATCAAGGTTCAGCTTTGTTTCTTAAAATAAATAGCACAATTTAAATTATGACAACCAAAAACTTCACCTTAAAAGAAATAGAAGATAAAGACATTAAAGCGGTTTATAAAGGCCTATCAAACCCAGAAATCACCAAATACTACGACGTTCATTTTTCAACTTTAGAAGAAACAAAAGAGCAAATGGAATGGTATAAAAATTTAAGAGTTGAGGGTACGGGCATTTGGTGGGGTATTTACGACAGTAGCAACCAATTTTGTGGCGCTGCAGGATTTAATAATTTAGACAAAACACATCAAAAAGCCGAAGTAGGTCTTTGGTTATACAAAAGTTTTTGGGGTAAAGGCATATTAAAAGAAGTTATGCCAGCCCTATTTAATTATGGGTTTACAAATTTAAATTTAAACCGAATTGAAGGATTTGTAGTGAGCGATAATGCTAAATGTAAAAGAGCTTTAGAAAAAATAAATTTTTACCACGAAGGCACTATGCGTGAATGCGAAATTAAAAATGGTGAAAAGATAAACGTAGCCATCTATTCCATCCTAAAATCGGAATGGATGGCTTTGCCGTAAAAACCTTTTAAAAAATACAGCCCAATAAAGAGCATTCACAAAAACCCCGAATGAGTAATTACCCGAACTCAATTCTTAAATCTGTGCTATTTCTTTAATTTCGGCTATTATTTTATCTGCAAGCGTATCTGCCTCTTCTTGGCTTTTTGCTTCGGTATAAATTCTAATAATAGGCTCGGTGTTAGATTTTCGCAGGTGTACCCAATTTTCAGGAAAATCAATTTTAACGCCATCTATAGTGTTTATGTCTTCGTTGGCGTATTTGGCTTCCATGGCTTTTAAAATAGCATCGACATCTAATTGCGGAGTTAATTGAATTTTCTTTTTACTCATAAAATACGCAGTGTATTTTTTTCGCAATTCGCTTACAGAAATTCTTTCTTCGGCTAAAAAGCTTAAAAACAAAGCAATTCCAACCAGACTATCGCGACCGAAGTGTAATTCGGGATAGATAATTCCGCCGTTACCTTCGCCCCCAATTACGGCATTGGTTTCCTTCATTTTTTCCACTACATTCACCTCACCCACGGCACTGGCAGTGTATGTTCCGCCGTGTTTTTCGGTAACATCACGTAAGGCACGCGATGACGACATATTACTTACGGTGCTTCCGGGGGTATTTCGCAATACATAATCGGCAACCGCCACCAGGGTGTACTCTTCGCCAAACATTTCGCCATTTTCATCAACAAAAGCGAGACGATCTACATCGGGGTCTACCACTATTCCAAAATCGGCGTGCTCGTCTTTAACCAATTCCATTAAATCGGTTAAGTGTTCTTTTAAAGGTTCGGGGTTATGCGGAAATTCGCCATTTGGGGTGCAATACAATTTTACCGGTGTTACGCCCAAGGCTTCCAAAAGAAGTGGCACTGCAATCCCTCCCGTAGAATTTACACCATCGACCACCACTTTAAATTTGGCTTCTTTTATTGCTTCAACATTAACCAAATCAAGGTCTAAAATTTCGTCAATATGCAAATCGATATAGGCATCATTTTTATGAATTTCGCCCAAATTATCCACTTCCGAAAACAAAATATTTCCATCTTCGGCTATATCAAGAATTTCTTGTCCGGCTGCTGCATTTAAAAACTCTCCTTTATTATTTAGCAGTTTTAAGGCGTTCCATTGCTTTGGGTTATGGCTTGCTGTTAAAATTATACCCCCATCGGCGTGTTCCATAGTTACAGCCATTTCGACCGTAGGCGTAGTTGACAGGTCTAAATCTATAACCGTAATTCCCATTCCAACCAAAGTATTCATTACAAGCTGCTGTATCATTTCGCCCGAAATGCGCGCATCGCGCCCCACTACAACTCTGTAATTTTCTTTATTGCGTTGTTGTTTTACCCAAGTACCATAGGCAGCTGCATATTTTACCGCATCGATAGGCGTTAAATTTTCACTTTGTGCACCCCCAATGGTACCGCGAATTCCCGATATAGATTTTATTAAAGTCATTTTCTAAACTTGTTTTTCATTTTTAAAAAGTAGAGCTCAAAATAGGTATACGATAAGTGAGCTATTACAATTGTACCTGCGAAAGTAAGCAGGAGCATTAAAAGTATCGTTAAAGTTTCATTAATATTTTGAAGTATTTCCCACTCGAGGAACAAAAATACAACAGCGTTTAAAACTATGGCGTGAAACATATATATTCCGTACGAAATGCTACCCAAATGGTGCAGTATTTTACTATTTATTGCTATCCCCCAATTATTAAACGCTAACGAATGAATAAAGAAACCAAAAAAGAAACAAGTGAGCAATGACCGCAACCAGAGCGGTTCAAACATAAAGATATCTGTAATATAATACATGATTGTTGCTACACACACCACAAGTGGAAAGATAGCCGTTCGTTTAACAAATTGTAGTTTTTTCTTTTCTTCGAGAATTGCAATTACTCCGCCTGTAAACAAATAGAAAAATACAAATGTATATTGTTTAAGTACTTCAAAAACATTAGTCCAATAGAGTACAAAATACCCCAAAAGCAAAAAGCTTAAAACCCGTAAAATCCATTTTACATTTATAAAAAATAACAAAGGAGCAATCATTAAATAAAACTGCTCTTCAATACCAATAGACCATAAAATTTCAATAATACCGCCAGGTTCGTAAAGTTTAGCAAATACATTGGGCAAAAAGAAAACGTTGTAAAACAGCGCTTCTTTCCAAGTATAATTAATTTGAAAAGGGATATTTAAATACGGTAAAATTACATTGTAAAAAAAGAGACCAAAACCCAAAACCAAGTAGTAAAGTGGAAAAATGCGAAGGATTCTTCTTATATAAAAATCCTTAATTGAAAAAGCATCTCTAATTTTAGCTCGGTAAATAATACGTATAATTAAAAATCCGCTTAGCACAAAAAACATATAAACTGCTTCTAAACCGCGATGAAATATAGGAAGATCATCAAAATATGGTAGCCCTTGATTGGCAGCAAGTTGGGGCAAGTGAAATAATAACACCAAGGAAGCTAAAAAAAACCGCAACGGATCTAAATTGGGTAACCTCTTCAAATTTCAATTTTTACAGGCCAAAAATACATATATTTATTGAATGAATTTTTTAGCACATATTTACCTTTCTGGCGATGATGAAGACATAATTATTGGCAATTTTATTGCCGATGGAATTAAAGGCAAGCGTTACCAAAAATTTCCACCCGCCATCGCCAAAGGCATATTGCTGCACCGCGCCATCGATACATTTACCGATTCGCACCCTATTGTACACCAAAGTACAGCGCGGCTTCACAAAAACTACGGCCATTACAGCGGGGTAATTGTAGATATTTTGTACGACCACTTTTTAGCGAAAAACTGGAGCACTTATTCGGTAGTGCCTTTAGATGAATACGTAGAGAATTTTTACAAATTACTTCGGAAAAACTTTACCATTCTTCCCGCTCGTATCCAGCGAATGATGCCCTATATGATTGCCGATAACTGGTTGTTGAGCTACGCAACGGTTGAAGGTATAGGAAAAATTTTGACCCAAATGAATGTGCGTACAAAAGGAGTTTCAAAAATGAATTTAGCCGTAGAAGAATTAGTTACGTATTACGACGATTTTGAAAAAGAATTCACCTTATTTTTTGAAGAATTAAGGGCGCATAGTGTTCAAAAACTTAGCGAATTATGAAAATATACCACTCACTTCTACTTATAATTTTATTAATTTCTTGTAAAGACAGCCCCCAACCCATCTCCACTAACAACGCTACTTTCGGTGAAATGGTTAAAAAAGAAGTCGTTTTAGCCGATAGCGCCATGGTGGTTTCGGCGCGCGAAGAAGCTTCTAAAATTGGTACCGAAATTCTAAAAATTGGCGGAAATGCTTTCGATGCCATGATTGCTACCGAAATGGCCCTCGCAGTAACGTATCCCTACGCAGGTAATTTAGGTGGTGGCGGATTTATGGTTTACAGAAGTCAGTATGGCGAAATAGGCTCCTTAGACTATCGCGAAAAAGCGCCCATGGCAGCCCGTAAAAATATGTTTTTAGACGCCGAAGGAAACGTAATCCCCAACAAAAGTTCAGTAGGTGCTTTAGCCGTGGGAGTTCCTGGCACCGTAGCAGGAATTTTTGCTGTACACCGAAAGTTCGGCAGCCTACCCATGGAAGTGATTTTAAACCCAGTAATTGAATTAGCAGAAAACGGATTTGTAATCACGCAGCAACAAGCCGAAAGATTTTCTAATTACAAAAACATTTTTACAGAAGTAAACGGCACAAGCTCCATTTTTACTACAAATTTAACAGCAGGCGACACATTAAAAAATATTGCATTAGCAAATACCCTTAAACGAATTTCACAAAATGGTAGGATTGAATTTTACGGGGGTGAAAGCGGGAAAAAGCTTGTAGAATTTATTGCAGAAAAAGGAGGAATTATCACTTTAAAAGATTTGGAAGCTTATGAAGCAATATGGCGAGAACCCATAATTTTTAATTATAAGAATTTAAAAATTATTTCAATGGCACCCCCCTCGAGCGGTGGTATTTGTATCGCTCAAATTTTAAAAATGGTTGAGCCATTTCCACTTTCTGAATACGGCCATAATACCGAAAAATACATACAGCTTTTAGCCGAAGCCGAACGCCGTGCCTACGCCGATAGAAGCTATTATTTGGGCGACCCAGATTTTGTAAATATCCCCGTAGATTCATTACTTTCTGAAGCCTACTTAAGCTCGCGCATGGAAAGCTTTAGTTTTGATGCCGCTACCTCTTCAACCAAAATAAAACCAGGAGTAATTAGCGGTTATGAAAGTCCCGAAACCACGCACTATTCGATAGTTGATGCTTCGGGAAATGCAGTTTCGGTAACCACAACTTTAAATTCGGGGTACGGTTCAAAATTATATGTAAATAATTTAGGCTTCTTTTTAAATAACGAAATGGACGATTTTAGTGCCAAACCAGGCGCTCCAAATGTTTACGGTTTGGTGGGTGGAAAAGCAAATGCTATTGCCCCACAAAAGCGAATGTTAAGCTCCATGACCCCTACAATAATTGAAAAAGACGGAGAATTATCTATGGTGGTTGGCACCCCTGGTGGCTCAACAATTATCACCTCGGTGGTACAAACAATTTTAAATGTGTATGAATTTGAAATGAATATGCAAGAAGCCGTAGATGCGCCTAGGTTTCATCACCAATGGTTACCCGATGCAATTAGGTACGAGCTTAATAGATTTCCTACCAATTTAATAGAAAATTTAAAAGAAAAAGGATACCCCGAAAATACCGAAGTAGACCCAATTATTGGCAAAGTTGATGCTATTTTAGTGTTGCCCAATGGCAAATTACAAGGCGGTGCCGACAGTCGTGGCGACGATACTGCGGTAGGGTATTAATTTTATAACTATTTCACCTAAAATTAACATCGCTAAGTATCAGCTGTTCTTTATTTTCGGTTCAATTGAGTACCTTTGCAAGCTATGTCGAAAAATGAGGATTTTATAGAAGTTTTGGGCGCACGCGTCCACAATTTAAAGAACATTGACGTTCGTATTCCAAGAGAAAAATTAGTAGTAATTACAGGGCTTTCTGGCAGCGGAAAATCCTCTTTGGCGTTTGATACTATTTACGCCGAAGGACAACGCCGTTATATCGAAACATTTTCGGCCTATGCACGCCAGTTTTTAGGCAGCTTAGAGCGACCCGATGTCGATAAAATTGAAGGCCTTTCACCTGTAATTGCAATTGAACAAAAAACTACCAGTAAAAGTCCGCGTTCAACCGTTGGCACTATTACCGAAATTTACGACTTTCTACGTCTTTTTTACGCACGAGCCAGCGATGCCTATAGTTATAATACGGGCGAAAAAATGGTGAGTTATAGCGATGAGCAGATTAAAGAATTAATTCTTAAAGATTTTGCCGACAAAAAAGTGAGTATACTCGCGCCAGTAGTACGTACAAGAAAAGGTCACTATCGCGAGCTTTTTGAGCAAATTGCCAAACAAGGATTTTTAAAAGTTCGGGTAGATGGTGAGGTGCGCGACATTACCAAAGGAATGAAGGTAGATCGTTATAAAAACCACGATATTGAAATTGTAATCGACCGCCTAAAAGTTCCGTCGGCAAGCGCGAATAATGCGTCGGTAGCAGAAGGTAGCGATAACGACAAACGACTTTCTGAAACCATAAACACAGCTATGTATCACGGGGACGATGTGTTGATGGTTTTAGACAATGAAACCAACGAAGCACGATATTTTAGCAGGTCGTTAATGTGCCCAAGTTCGGGAATTTCATATCCAAATCCAGAGCCAAATAATTTTTCTTTTAACTCACCAAAAGGGATGTGCCCAAAATGTAAAGGTTTGGGACAGCTGTATGAGGTTAATTTGAAAAAATTAGTTCCAGACCCCAAGATGTCAATAAAACAAGGAGCTTTGGCACCTCACGGAACGCAAAAAAACAATTGGGTATTTAAACAGCTTGAATTAATTGCAGAGCGTTATAATTTTAAATTAAGCGATCCTTTTGAAAAAATTCCGAAGGCAGCAAAAGACATAATTTTCTATGGCGGAAATGAAAAATTTGAAGTCGCCTCCAAGGCATTGGGCATTACCCGTAATTATAAAATAGATTTTGAAGGCGTAGCTACCTTTATCCAAAATACATTTGACGCCAATGAAACTACATCGTTAAAACGATGGGCAAAAGAATATATGGATAATATTGTTTGCCCCGCTTGCAATGGCTCCCGCCTAAGACAAGAATCACTATTCTTTAAAGTAAATGATAAGAATATTGCCGAATTAGCGCAAATGGATATCATTGAATTAGCCGACTGGTTTAAGAATATTGAAGAAAACATTTCAGAGACACAGCTTAAAATTGCTTCAGAAATTATAAAAGAAGTTCGCACACGACTTCAATTTTTAGTAGATGTGGGGCTAACATATTTGGCATTAGACCGTAGTTCCAAATCGCTTTCGGGTGGTGAGGCACAACGTATTAGGCTTGCAACACAAATAGGCTCTCAGTTGGTTGGGGTGTTATACATTCTGGACGAACCGAGTATTGGATTACATCAGCGCGATAATGAACGATTAATTTATTCGCTAAAACAATTGCGTGAAATTGGTAATTCAGTAATTGTGGTTGAACACGATAAAGACATGATTGAACACGCCGATTATGTTTTAGATATTGGTCCTGCGGCGGGAAGGCATGGTGGCGAAATTGTAAGTGAAGGAACGCCGGCAGAAATAAAAAAGCACCACACCCTTACTGCCGATTATCTAAATGGAACCAAAGAAATTGAAATTCCTAAACAACGTCGCGAAGGGAATGGTAAAACTTTAACCCTAAAAGGAGCCAGCGGTAACAATTTAAAAAACGTAACCGTTACTTTTCCCTTGGGGAAAATGATAGGTGTAACCGGCGTTTCGGGAAGTGGGAAATCTACGTTAATAAACGAAACCCTCTATCCTATTTTAAACGCGCATTTCTTTAACGGTGTTAAAAAACCTATGCCGTATAAAAAAATAGAAGGCTTAGAAAATATCGATAAAGTAATTGATATTAACCAGTCGCCCATTGGTAGAACACCACGAAGCAACCCGGCTACCTATACCGGCGTATTTTCAGAAATTAGAAGTCTATTTGCAAAAACACCAGAGGCAATGATTCGTGGTTATAAACCGGGACGCTTTAGTTTTAATGTAGCTGGCGGGCGTTGTGAAACCTGTAAAGGTGCTGGGTTACGAGTAATTGAAATGAATTTTTTACCAGACGTTTACGTTGAATGTGAAACCTGTCAAGGCAAACGTTTTAATCGCGAAACGCTCGAAATTAGGTACAAAGGGAATTCAATTTACGATGTGCTTGCCATGACAATTAACGAGGCTACCGAATTTTTTGAAAATATTCCTAAAATATACCGAAAGATTAAAACCATAAAAGATGTTGGTTTGGGGTATATTACTTTAGGACAGCAATCAACGACGCTTTCGGGTGGAGAAGCGCAACGAATAAAACTGGCTACCGAACTTTCCAAACGCGATACGGGCAATACATTTTACATACTCGATGAACCTACAACGGGCTTGCATTTTGAAGATATTAGAGTGTTGATGTTGGTTTTAAATAAACTTGTTGAAAAAGGAAATACCGTTTTAATTATTGAACATAATTTAGATGTTATTAAAACAGTAGACTATATAATAGACATTGGGCCCGAAGGAGGGCGAAAAGGTGGAAAAGTTATGGCTTTGGGCACCCCCGAAAAAGTAGCTGAAAACAAAAAAAGCTTTACAGCCCGATTCCTTAAAAAAGAATTACATTAGCAAAAAACCTATTTTTAAAATTCAAGGTTCGATAAAGTATGCCTTGAATTTATATTTTATAACACTATTAAAATAATGAGAGACGAACAAATACCAAAAAACTGGAATCAAGTAAAAACAAACGACTCGTGGGCAATTTTTAAAATCATGGGCGAGTTTGTTAGTGGTTATGAAAAAATGAGCCGTATTGGGCCTTGTGTTTCTATCTTTGGTTCGGCGCGTACTAAGCCAGACCATCCGTATTACAAACTGGCCGAAAATATTGCTAAAAAAATTACCGAAAACGGCTATGGTGTCATTACCGGTGGTGGCCCAGGAATTATGGAGGCTGGTAATAAAGGAGCGCATTTGGCGGGCGGTACATCGGTAGGGTTAAATATTACACTTCCTTTTGAGCAGCACGATAACCCGTACATTGACAGCGATAAAAATATCGATTTTGACTATTTCTTTGTAAGAAAGGTAATGTTTGTAAAGTACTCTCAAGGCTTTGTTGTAATGCCAGGAGGGTTTGGAACATTAGATGAGTTTTTTGAAGCATTAACCTTAATTCAAACACATAAAATAGACAAGTTTCCACTTATTTTGGTGGGCACCGAATTTTGGGGCGGCTTGTTTGAATGGATTAAAACAACACTGTTAGAGGCAAATAACAATGTAAGTGCCGAAGATTTAGATTTAGTTCATTTAGTTGACACCGAAGACGAAGTGCTACAAATCTTAAACGATTTCTACAATGAATACAATTTAAGTCCGAATTTTTAAGAACACTTAACCTCTTTTAGCTTTTTGATTTCAAAAAGAATCATATTTCTATTGCTTTTTTGTTTGGTGATACAAGCCCAAGCGCAACACACTATTAATGTTGATGCTACGCTTAATCCCACTCAAAAAAGCATTGCAATTAACCAACAAATAATATATAAAAACACATCAGCAGATACGCTTCACGTTTTGTATTTATTTGATTGGGCTAATAGTTTTTCAACAAAAACAAGCCCTTTAGGCAAGCGCTTTGCAGAAAATTATGACAGTTCATTTCACTTTGAAAAAAAAGAAGACCGAGGGAAAACTACAATTAATAAAGTGTTTAATGCTACCCAATCTCCGCTGCACTGGGAACGCGGAGAGGCGGTAGATATTTTAAAAATTATTCCAGATAAACCTATCTTGCCAAATGAGGAGTATAAGTTTAATTTGGAATACACAGAAAAGGTTGCAGACAGCAAGTTTACTCGATTTGGTGTAGATAAAAATGGTAACTATAAATTGCGCGAATGGTACATCTCACCCGCAGTTTACAACGGCGAATGGCGAATTTATAGCAATAAAAACACCAACGATAAATATTTAACGCCTTCAGAATTTGCTATTACCTTACATTTCCCAAAGCGATATTCTTTGATATCTGACCTCGATGTAGTTTCCGAAGATATTTCAGAAAAAACGAAACACGTTGTTTTACAAGGATTTAATCGCACGCACGCCACGCTATATTTAGAAAGATTAAACACCTTTCAATCTATTAAAACCGATAAGTTTACGGTAATAACCAATTTGCAAGACGGCAAAGTAAACCCACCGGTACAGGCTTTATTAATTGATAGAATTACACACTTTCTCGATAAAAAATTAGGCCCCTACCCTTTTAAAAAAATGGTAATTAGCGAAGCCGATTACAAAATAAACCCAGTTTACGGTTTAAATCAGCTTCCCAGCTTTATAAGTCCGTATCCCGATGGCTTTGAGTACGACATTGAACAATTAAAAACCATTACACGTCATTACATAAATAACACATTAATTTTAGATCCGCGTCGCGATTATTGGTTGCAAGATGCACTACAGATTTATTTAATGATGGAATATGTAGACATCTATTATCCTAAAATGAAAATTATAGGAAATTTAAGCAATTGGTGGATAATACGATGGGCTCATGCTGCCGAAATTGAATTTAATGACCAATACCCGCTGCTATATCAAAATATGGCACGCAATAATATTCATCAAGCTTTAACCACGCCCAAAGATTCGCTTTTAAAGTTTAATATGAATATTGCTAACGGGTATTATGGCGGGACAGGTTTGCGGTATTTAAATGCGTATTTAGGAGATAATGCACTCAATGAAAGCATTAAAGAGTTGTACTTGGAAAATAAGTTAAAACCTATCAATTCTTCAAAATTTAGAACCATTCTTCAAAGCAAAACCGCGCTACCAACCGATTGGTTTTTTGAAGATTATATCAATTCACGCACAACTATTGATTTCAAAATAAAAAGGGTAGAAAATCGAGGAGATTCGTTAGACGTGCTTATAAAAAATAAAAGAAAAAACAAATTACCCGTTTCGGTTTATGGCTTAAACAAAGAAGAAATAGTTTTTAGAAACTGGACTCCCCCAATAGACAGTTTAACCTGGGTAACCGTGCCTGGTAACAATGTAAAAAAACTAGCGCTTAATCACGACGAAACCATTCCAGAGTTTAACCTTAGAAACAACTATAAAAACCTGGATGGGCTTTTAAACAAACCTTTGCAATTTAGGCTGTTTCAAGATGTGGAAGACCCAAAATTTACGCAGTTTTTCTTTATGCCTATTTTTGAATATAATCTTTATGATGGGCTATCAACCGGGTTGCGAATTTACAATAAAACAGTTTTACCAAAACCCGTACACTACAGTATTACACCACAATTTGCTTTTAGGTCCAAAACCTTAGTTGGTGGGGCTTCAATTAGCTACACCCAACATATGGATCAGGGCGAATTATACGCAATGCGCTACGGTTTTTCGGGCAATTACTACTCTTACGATCGCGGATTGTTTTACAGAAAATTTACTCCGTATATTACTTTTTCATTTCGAAATAAGGACTTGAGAAACAACGAAAAACAGTTTATAAACATTAGGAATGTTAATGTTTATAGAGACGAAAACCCAAATGACCCCAACCAAGAGCCAAATTACAGTGTTTACAATATGCGGTATGTATATTCTAACCCAAATTTGATTAATTATTTTAGGGCGGTTGCCGATTATGAAATCTCATCAAAATTTAGCAAACTATCTTTAGATTTAGAATACCGAAAGTTATTTTTAAGCAATAGGCAATTAAATCTTCGGTTTTTTGCGGGAGTATTTCTATTTAACGATACCCGCGAGAGTGAAGATTTTTTCAGTTTTGCACTAGATAGACCAAACGACTATCTTTTTGATTATAACTACTACGGACGTAGCGAAAGTTCGGGGCTCTTTAGCCAACAATTAATTATAGCCGAAGGCGGATTTAAATCGCAATTAGAACCTGCTTATGCTAACAGTTGGATGACCACCGTAAATGCCAGCACTAACATTTGGAAATGGATTTATGCCTATGGCGATGTAGGGTTGGTTGCAAATAAAGAGCGAGGAGTAAACGCTGTTTTTGACAGCGGAATTCGATTGAGTTTGGTAGCCGATTATTTTGAATTGTACTTTCCAATTTATTCAAGTTTAGGCTTTGAACCTAACTTACCACATTACGACGAAAAAGTTAGGTTTATCGTTACGTTAAGTCCAAAAACTTTACTTGGCTTATTTACCCGAAGATGGTACTAATTTGGGCCATTTTCAAAATGTGGCGAATACCTATTATAGATTTTTTAATATGAAAATTGAAGATGCAAATACTAAATAATTGGCGAATAATTTTGCTCCTTTGTTTAACATTGGGATTAGCCCCTTTTTTACCCGAGCCTCATATTTGGGGGAAAATTAAATGGATTGCCGGCGGCGCTGTAGGAATGAAAGCCGAAGATTGGTTCGATGTGATTTTTCACGGCCTACCGTTTATTCTTTTACTTAGATTGCTGATTGTGAGCGTTTTCAACTCAAATAAAAAATAAGGTTCAATTTTTTAAGGTTGATAATATTTCGCAAGTAATTTTAGCATTGCGAAACCCCTTCAATTTCGCTATTTTTGCAAAAATTAAAACCCTATAAAAATGCAAACAGATCCAAAGACCAACGGCGAGATTTCTTTTGAAGATTTTAAAGAAACTGTTTTAAACGATTATAAAATTGCGGTTACAAGCCGTGAATGTAGTCTTTTGGGCCGTCGTGAGGTACTTACAGGAAAGGCGAAGTTTGGCATTTTTGGCGATGGAAAAGAGGTGCCACAGCTCGCGTGGGCCAAAGCATTTAAAAATGGTGACTGGCGAAGTGGATACTATCGCGATCAAACTTTTATGATGGCTATTGGCAAGCTTACAATCGAGCAGTTTTTTGCAGGATTATATGCCCATACTGATATTACTGCAGACCCTATGAGCGCCGGAAGACAAATGGGAGGGCATTTTGCTACACATTCTCTTAATGAGGATGGAAGTTGGAAAAACTTGACGCAACAAAAAAACAGTAGTGCCGATATTTCGCCTACTGCAGGCCAAATGCCGCGATTATTAGGGTTGGCACAAGCCTCAAAAATTTTTAGAAATGTTAGCGGTATTAAAGACAAAACTAATTTTTCTATCAACGGAAACGAGGTAGCTTGGGGTACAATTGGTAATGCAAGTACTAGTGAAGGACTTTTCTGGGAAGCTATAAATGCCGCTGGCGTGTTGCAAGTGCCAATGGTGATGAGTGTTTGGGACGATGAATACGGAATTTCTGTTCACGCAAAATATCAAACTACTAAAGAGAATATTTCAGAAATTTTAAAAGGATTTCAGCGAAATAACGAAGAAAACGGCTACGAAATTATTAGAGTTAAAGGTTGGGATTACCCCGAATTAATTGAGGTTTATAACCGTGCTTCAAAAATTGCTCGCGAAGAGCACGTACCGGTTTTAATTCACGTACAAGAATTAACACAACCGCAAGGCCACAGTACTAGTGGGTCTCACGAAAGATATAAAAGTAAAGACCGCTTAGCTTGGGAGGCCGAGTACGACTGTAATGTTAAGATGCGTGAGTGGATGATTGAAAATGATATTGCTACCGAAGAAACTTTGGCAGCAATTGAAAAAGATATTAAAAAGAAGGTTCGCGACGGTAAAAAAGCTGCTTGGAAAGCCTTTCTTGCGCCGCAAAAAGTTGAGCAGGAAGAAGCTGTTTTATTATTAGGCAACTTGGCAGAAAATAGCGCAAACAAAAATTTTATTGAAAAAATAAAAGACGAATTGGCTTCAGAAAAAGAGCCGTTGCGCAGAAATATTTTGGCGTCTGCAAGAAAAGCATTGCGCTATGTAGTTGGCGAGAATTCGCCCGAAAAGAAACAGTTGCAAGATTGGATTGAAAATTATTTTGAAACAATTCAACCAAAATACAGTGCCCATTTATATTCTGAAGCAGAAGAAAATGCTAAAACTGTAAAAGAAGTTTTACCTACTTATAACGAGGATGCCAAAGAAGTAGATGCTCGAGTAGTATTGCGCGATAATTTTGATGCAATTTTTGACAAGCATCCCGAAGTTTTAATTTTTGGTGAAGACAGTGGTGAAATAGGCGATGTAAATCAGGGGCTCGAAGGAATGCAAGAAAAGTACGGCAAACTACGCGTTGCCGACGCAGGTATTCGTGAAGCTACTATTCTTGGACAAGGTATTGGAATGGCTATGCGCGGGTTACGCCCTATTGCCGAAATTCAATATTTAGATTACATATTGTACTGTTTACAAATAATGAGTGACGATTTAGTGACGGTGCGTTATAGAACAAACGGAACCCAAAAAGCACCGTTAATTGTTCGTACACGTGGCCATAGATTAGAGGGTATTTGGCACAGTGGCTCACAAATGGGAGGGCTTATCCACTTACTTCGTGGAATGTACATTTTAGTACCTAGAAATATGACAAAAGCCGCAGGATTCTACAACACGCTATTAGAAACCGATGAACCTGCACTAATTGTTGAATGCTTAAATGGGTACCGTCTAAAAGAAAAAATGCCAAACAATCTTGGCGAATTTAAAACGCCAATTGGGGTAGTTGAAACGGTAAAAGAAGGAAGTGATATTACCCTGGTTTCTTACGGTAGTACGCTGCGTATAGTAATAGAAGCTGCCAAAGAGTTACAACAAGCTGGGATTGATGCAGAAGTAATAGACGTACAAAGTTTATTGCCTTTAGATATAAACCACGATATGGTTAAAAGTGTTGCAAAAACAAACCGTGTTTTAGTGATAGACGAGGATGTACCGGGAGGTGCTTCGGCTTATATTTTAAATGAAATTGTAGAAGTACAAGGGGGTTATAAACATTTAGATAGCAAACCACAAACACTTTCGGCCAAAGATCACCGTCCGCCGTATGGTACCGATGGCGATTACTTTACAAAGCCATCTATTGAAGATGTTTACGAAAAGGTTTATGAAATAATGCACGAAGCTAATCCTTCGCAATTTCCGAAGTTAAGATAACGCTAAAATCCTGTTATTCTTTATGTAAGCTCCGTATCTTATAGCGTATAAAAATTATAACGCTATGAGAAAGATTTTTACTATTGTTTTCAGCTTATTTTTTACTGGGGTTACCCTTGGGCAGGATGTAAACGACACTACTCGATTTATACCAGAGTCTGAGGTGCCTAAAGTGATTTTAAACCAACAAGACATCTTGTACCCTTCAAACTTTGTTTCAGAATGGGAGGTTCAAGAATTGGATGGCATGCACGATGCACCCAATATTTTATATTTCGCAAAATTTGAAGAAGATGGCAGGCCGGGTTTTTCGGCGGCATATTTACCGAATGGCACCTTAGTTTTCCATTCAGAATTTACACCCGCCGAAATTATTCCTTCAACAGTGCGGCTTAAAGTTGATCAAGATTATAAAGACTTCGAAATTCATTCGGCTAAATTTATAAGTCTTTACAATCCCGAACGCGAATTATATTTGGTAAAATTATTGGCAGGTAACCAGATGAAATTTGTGTTTTACAACACGGTTGGTAACGAAATTGACAAAATAGAGCTTCCTGCCGAAATTTTACTCCTAATGCGGTAATTTATAAAAAATTACGGCAACCACTTTTTGTTAAAATTTGGTTTACGCTTTTCAAGAAAAGCGTCGCGACCTTCTTTTGCTTCATCGGTCATATAGGCGAGTCTGGTAGCTTCGCCTGCAAATACTTGCTGACCTACCATTCCATCGTCTGTAAGATTCATAGCAAATTTCAGCATTTTAATAGAAGTAGGACTTTTTGCAAGAATTTCTTGCGCCCATTGATACGCTGTATCTTCCAATTCGGCGTGTGGAATAACGGCGTTAACCATTCCCATTTCAAAAGCTTCTTGTGCCGAGTAATTTCTTCCGAGGAAAAATATTTCACGAGCCTTTTTTTGACCTACCATTTTGGCAAGGTATGCGCTACCGTAACCACCGTCGAAACTGGTAACATCGGCATCGGTTTGTTTAAAAATAGCGTGTTCTTTACTGGCCAAAGTTAAATCGCAAACTACGTGCAAACTGTGTCCGCCACCTACGGCCCACCCAGGAACCACACAAATTACGGCTTTTGGCATAAAGCGTATTAAGCGTTGTACATCGAGTATGTTTAAACGGTGGTAGCCATCGTCGCCTACATAGCCTTGATGGCCACGTGCTTTTTGATCGCCCCCGCTACAAAAACTATAAACTCCATCTTTGGACGAGGGGCCTTCGGCAGATAAAAGCACTACGCCTATCGCGGTGTCTTCCTGTGCATCATGAAAAGCATCGAGTAATTCGGCAGTAGTTTTTGGGCGGAAAGCATTGCGTACATCGGGTCTATTAAACGCGATACGAGCTACGCCTTCACATTTTTTATAGGTTATATCGGTATATTCTTTTGCTGTTTTCCAGTTGGGTGATGTCATATTTATTATTTTAGCGTAAAGATATAAAATCAAAATATTAAATAGCCCAATGACTCCCTCCCACACGCAGTGGAGAAGTCATTTTAACTTATTAAGCAATACGGTCTGGACTGCGCTCGACCTAACACTAACAATGAAACAATTTAATTTATTCTTTTTACTACTTTTTACGATTACAATTTCTGCACAAGAAGCCTATAAATTTACTACCGAAATTGACCTTGAAACCACACCAGTTATAAGTCAAGGGGTTACAGGAACTTGTTGGAGTTTTAGTAGTACTTCATTTTTAGAAAGTGAAATTATGCGCCTCACTGGGAAAAATATTGACTTAAGCGAAATGTACCAAGTAAGGCATACATACCCATTAAAAGCTGAAAATTATATAATGCGACAGGGTAAAGCACAATTTAGCGAAGGTGGTTTGGCTCATGACGTCTTAAATTCAGTGGCACATTATGGGCTAGTACCTGAAGCTGTATTTACGGGGTTAAACGAAAATGAAACAACCTATAATCACGCTGAAATGGTAGCCGTGTTGGAAGCAATTTTAAAAACATATGTAGACAATCCTGGAAGAAAATTGAGCAGCAAATGGCGCGAAGTTGTAGCGAATGTTCTCGATATTTATATTGGGAAAGAAGTGACAGGCTTTACATATAACGGAAAACAATACACCCCGCAAAGTTTCTTGGCAATGACTAAAATTATACCAAGTGATTATGTTCATCTTACCAGTTTTACCCACGCTCCTTTTTACTCAAAATTTATTTTAAATATTCCAGATAATTGGAGTAATGGTAGTTTTTACAACGTTCCATTAAACCAAATGATGGCTACTATAGACAATGCCTTATTAAACGGTTTTACGGTTGAGCTAGATTGCGATGTAAGCGAGCGAAGTTTTTCGGCAAAAGATGGTGTAGCTGTAATTCCAGAAAACAACGCAAACAAAGTAAAAGCTTTACAAGGTATCTATCCCGAAAAACATATTACCCAAGAATTTAGACAAGCAGAATTTGAAAACTACAATACAACAGACGACCATTTAATGCACATTACTGGGGTACTTCGCGATCAAAATGGCACAAAATACTACAAGGTAAAAAACAGTTGGGGAAATGATAAAAGTCGTATTGCAAACGATGGATATGTATATTTTAGTGAAGCCTATATGCGGTTAAAAGCTATTAGCATCACCATTCATAAAGATGCCATCCCCAAAAAAACTTCAAAAAAATTAAATTTATAGTGCAATTTTTTACAAGATATAAATTGGTTTAATATTTGATATCTTTGTGGCAATGAAAAAGTATCTAATTATAGTATGGTTTCTCCCGCTGTCGGTTTGGGCTCAATTAGATTTTGAATCTAATAAATTGAAATTAGACTTTGTAAAACTCCCAGCGATTGAAAGTTTAATGAGTACTTCGTTAGACTTAAAGCCCAATTTTACTTCAGAAAATAATAATAAGCTGCCTTCATTTAAATTAAACAAAAAAAATTACCGCGAGCCGGTGAGTATGTTTGATGCCATGGTAGCGAATGAAAATTATGTAAAATCTGATTTACAAATTTCACTCGACCCAAGAGAATTGGGTATTTACGGCGGCAACAGCAGTTACAGCCCCGATGGTGCTACCAAAGTTAAAAACATTTCGTATAAAGCTTCGCAAGGATATCTAAGACCAGAGCTTATGCCCTACTCCTACGGTTTTTATCAACGCCCACATCGTCGTCGCGGATTGCACTTTGGCTATAGAGCATATGGCTCGTACACCCAATAAATATTGAATAGACAGTCATTTTCCTTTTAAAATTTCAGCATACATTTTAGACTGCTATCCCACTTGAAAAAAGTTGGTAGCTGAAAATTTATTTACAAATATTTTATTTAGTTAGGAATCCTTACTATATTTACAGTAGCAATTTTGCTTTAATTTAAATTTAATAGTATGAAAAAGTCTGTTTTTTATCACGCAGGATGTCCTGTTTGTGTTAGTGCCGAACAAGAAATTTTACAATTAATGGATCCTGCTTCGGTTGAAGTTATTCATTTAGGCGAAGAGAAATCGAAAATTGCCAATGCCGAAAGCGCAGGGGTAAAATCGGTTCCTGCTCTGGTTACTCCTACGGGCAATGTGCTTCATATAAATTATGGAGCCTCAATGGCCGATGTAAAACAATAACACATCACTAAAAGGTTTTCAGTATTGATAACTTTATAGTTTTTTTTGAAAAGCTTATTATTTTACAAAAAAGGAAAACTGTAATTAATTAGGATTACTAACTTTGCCTGTTAAGAAATAGATCTTGACAGGCAATTATTATGAAAAAAAGCGTCTTCGATATAAATTTTCAGCAAACCAGTGTAAGCAATAAAATAGTTGTTGGCCTGGAGCGCCTATCGGAAGTTTTTAGAACTTTACTTTGGGAAGAGGCCAAAAAACACGGGGTAAGCCCTATACAAATTCAAATTTTAATTTTTGTTGCCAACCATAAAGATTCTCTAAGTACCATTAGTTATTTGGCTAAAGAGTTTAACGTCTCTAAACCTACAATAAGCGATGCCGTAAAAGCTTTAGAAAAGAAAGGACATATTTTTAAAGACTTTTCAAATTCTGACAGTCGAAGTTTTTTAATCGTACTTACCCAAAAAGGCAATGATTTGGTAGCACAAACAAGTACGTACGCTAATAGGTTAAAAGAAAAACTTGCTGGTTTTGAAGACGAAAAGTTAGAGACTGTTTACGATACAATTTCAAAACTAATTGCAAATTTAAATAGCGCGCAAATAATTAGCGTGCAACGTATGTGTTATGCTTGCAAGTTTCACAGCACTAAAAATAATAATGATTATTGCAAATATCTACAAAAGCCTTTATATACCAAGGATATTAGACTAGACTGCCCAGAATTTGTTGAGAAAACAAGCTAATTACAAATAGAGGAATTTACTTGTCGTTAGGACCATCGAGCAACTCGATACCATCTTCTTTAATAGAAATTTGCTTGTCTTTATAAAGTGTACCAATAGCTTTTTTAAAACTCTTTTTACTCATCCCCAGCATATTTTTTATGGTTTCGGGGTCAGATTTGTCGTGCAAGGGTAGAAATCCTCCAGCGGCGTCGAGTTCTTCACGAATAAAATTAGCGTTAGGTTCAATACTGCGATAGCCGGGTTTTTGGAGCACAAGATCTATTTTATTATCGTGTCTAATTTTTTTAACGTATGCGTGCAACTTATCTCCAGTTCGAATATCTTCAAAAATATCCTCTATGTAAATTAGGCCTTTGTGTACGCCGTTCACTATAACATTTGCTCCTTTTTCGGTAATATGAGTCACCAAAATTTCAACTTCATCAAAAACCGAAACCGTTAAGTTATCATTTTGTACAAAATTGTTTGTTTTGCTTGACCCTACTAGGCGATTGGTTTTTTCATCGATATATAAATAAACTATATACCAATTTCCTTTTTTCATGGGGCGCGCTTGCTCCTTAAACGGAACAAACAATTGCTTTTCGAGCCCCCAGTCCATAAAAGCACCATATTCATTTACATCACTACAGTGCAAATAGCCAAAAGTGTTTAGCTGTAAAAATGGCTCTAAAGTTGTGGCAATTGGACGTTCTTCATTATCGAGATAAATAAAAACCGAAATTTTATCTCCTATCTCATAAGCTTCGGGTTTATATTTGTGTGGCAAGAGTACTACATTCTCTTCATCATCGCCCAAATATAGTCCTGGCTCGGTTTCTCGTAAAATTTCTAACGTATTGTATTCACCCAATTTTATCATAAGTGCAAAGATAATTATATTACTACGCTAACTTCCAATCGCAACAACTATTTAAACTGTAATTACGAATGGAGTTTTTAAAAATATGTTTATGCAATAAATTTAAAATAATCTATTAAAACCTTATCATTTATATGTGCAGGGGTAAATATTTCTAAAATTGAAGGCTTGTCGTCTTTGGTAAAAAAAGCAGCCAAACAATTACCTAATTCATCATTTTCTTGCACAGCATTGTATTTAAATTGAAACATTTCGGCAAGTTGCTTCGCATTTAAATTATGTTTGGTTTCAAAGAATTTATCAAAAACTTCGGTATCTTTTTCACCGGGAAGAATTCTAAATATTCCCCCTCCTCCATTGTTAATTATAATAATCTTAAAATTATTGGGGATATAATTATTCCAAAGTGCATTGCTATCGTAAAAAAAGCTTAAATCGCCAGTAATAAAAACCGTAGGCAGTTTTGATGTTAGCGCCGCTCCTATGGCAGTACTCGTACTGCCGTCTATCCCACTTGTGCCACGATTGCAAAATACCGCTACTGTTGCAGGTAGCGAAAATAATTGTGCATAGCGCACGGTAGCACTATTGCTAAGTTGCAATTGTAAGTTTTGAGGAAGATTTTGAAAAATTTGACAAAAAACTTTAAAATCTGAATATAAAAGATTCTCTAAAAATAGATTATGCCGATTCTGCCTATATGATTTTACAGCTAACCAACGGTTTTGATAATCGCTTTGTACAGATTTAGTTTTGGGTAAAAACGCATTTAAAAAGTGATTAATTGAAGTTTTAAAATGATGACTTAAAACAAAATATGTATCGTAAGCTATTTTAGTATCAACGTGCCAATGATATTTGGGCGGAAAATTACGCAAGAAGTTTTTTATGCGTTTTGAAACTACCATTCCACCAAAAGTTAACAATACCTCTGGCCGTAAATCTTCAAATTCAGAATCTGAAAGCGGCGTTATTAATTGGTCTATTGCCGAAATAAATTTGTCGTGATGTAAATTTGAAGTAGTTTCGGTTAAAACTAAAACACTTTCGTCTTTAGCCAATGCCTCAATAAATTGTTGTTCAACACTATTGGGGTTTAATACACCAACCAACACCAATTTCTTTTTACTGCCATTCCACTGTTCGGCAAAAGGCGTTAAATCATCTTGAATAGACAAGTCTGCACTTTGCGGCGGAACATTTTGCGGCACCGCCAGTTGTTTGTTTGTAGTTTCGTATAACGGTTCAGAAAAAGGAACGTTTATATGTACGGGGCCGTTTAATTCAATAGCCGAATTTAATGCTACGTTTATTTCGGTTTCATTTTTTTGTTGAAATTGATTGCCGTCAGTACAATTTGCGCTGTAAAGAATGTGGTTTTCAAAAACGTTGGGTTGTCTAATAGTTTGTCCATCGCCAATATCAATTCTTTCGGCAGGTCTATCGGCAGAGATTACTACAAGCGGAATGTTGCTATAATAGGCTTCGGCTACTGCCGGATAATAGTTGAGCAATGCAGAGCCCGAAGTACAAAGTACCGCCACCGGTTGTTTTAATTGCTGTGCCATTCCTAAGGCAAAAAAAGCTGCGCAGCGTTCATCAACAATGCTGTAGCATTTAAAATTGGGATGATTTCCAAAACCAATTGTAAGTGGTGCGTTACGCGAGCCGGGTGAAATTACTATATGCCGAATACCTTTATCCAAACACAGTTGAATTAAGGTTTGAGAAAGAATTTTTGTTGATGCTATCATAGCCTACAAAGGTACAAAGTTGGCGTACATTTTATAGCATTGGCGCTAACACTTGTAACATAGTTTGCATTTTGTTTTGAGTTTCCTGCCACTCGGCTAAAGGTTGCGAAGCTATGGTAATTCCGCCCCCTACATATATACGTGAAATATTATCATTTATTTCCATACATCTTAAATTTACCATAAGTGAAGCCGTGGCGCCATTGTTTGTAATTGGACCTAAAAACCCAGTATAGTAAGAGCGGTTATAACTTTCGTTTTCAATAATATATTTTTTAGCAAATTTTGTTGGCGCCCCACCCACGGCTGGTGTGGGATGCAATACATTTGCAATTTTGGCAAGCGTTGTCTTCCCTTTTTTTAAAACACCTTCAATATCTGTTTTTAAATGTAATAGTGATCCCGCTCGATGCGTATAAGCTTTTGAAACCTTTAAAATAGAGGTTATTTGCTGTAAATTGTTTGTAATAGCGTTAGTTACTAATTGTTGTTCGTCTAATTCTTTTGGGCCCCATTCTACTTGTTCGGTATCTTTATATGGTTGCGTACCTGCCAGCGCCATGGTTTTAAACGATTGGTTTTCTACTTGTACTAAGGTTTCGGGGGTTGCGCCACACCAAATACCTGTATGTGGGTGGTACCATACGTATCTAAATGCTGTAGGATATATGTTTAGCAACTGGTTTATTAGCTTTTCAATTGAAAAATTTTGAAGCTCAAAATCTTTATAGCGCGACAGTACAATTTTTTTTGCTTTTCTATTTTTAATCGTTTCAATTGCTTTTTCTAATTTTTTGAGGTAAGCGTCCTTTTCAGGTTTGTTGTTTGTAATTTCTGTTGCGAGCGGCGAAAGAGTTTTATCAATTTTTGAAGTAACTACTTCGGTTTTAATTTTTACCGAAGACTTTTCAGGAATAAAACTAGCCGTACCCGTAAAGTCGAAAGGCGCCATCACAAAGCCATTTTCAGATAAATCTTCGGTATAATGCAGCGTATTATCATTTTGCAAAAGCGCCTGCACCCTATTTTCAGTAGGCTTGGCGTATAATACAAAGGGTAATTCTTTTTTAAAATGGGCTGATATTTCTTGGGTAAATTCGTGTAGGTTCATTATTTCTGTCGGGATAAAGCAATAGTAGTAAGTTTTACAAGCGAAACAAGATTTCCGTCGTCATTAGTAATCTTAATTTGCCACAGCTGTGTTGTTCTTCCTTTGTGCAAAATTGTAGCATTTGCATATACGTACCCGCTCTTAACACTTTTTACATGGTTAGCCGAAATTTCAATACCGCGAATAGCTATGTCTTTTGAATTCATAAAAACAAATGCGGCAGCGCTACCAACACTTTCTGCCAATGCAACCGACGCACCCCCGTGTAATACCCCGTCGGGTTGATGTACTTTGGGAGTAACGGGCATTTTGGCTACTAAATAATTGGTGCCAACTTCGGTAAACTCAATATTTAAGGTTTCCATTAAAGTATTTTGACACATCTTATTACAAGCGGCCAAAATTTCGGTATTCGTATAGTTCATAGCATTCTTTTACATTTGTAAAAATACAAAATTGAATTAAAGAAAATGAGCTTTCAAAAAGAGGTTACCTATAGCAGCACCAATACCTACCACACGCTTAACAAACTCACCAATAAAACCAAAAATATTTGGATTGTATTTCACGGCTTGGGGTATTTAAGTAAGTATTTTATTAGATATTTTTCTGAATTAGATCCCGATGAAAACTATGTAATTGCACCGCAAGCCCCTTCAAAATACTATCAGGATAATCGCTTTAAACATATTGGTGCATCCTGGCTTACCCGCGAAAACACCGCCACCGAAACCGAAAATATTTTAAATTATGTAGATGCCGTTTATAAAAGTGAATTGGCAAATTTCAATGCAAAACTCATTGTGCTTGGGTATTCACAAGGGGTTTCGATTGCAACGCGCTGGGTAGCGAAAAGAAAAATACAGTGCGATACTTTAGTTTTACATTCGGGCGGTATTCCAAAAGAATTAAATCCTGAAGATTTTGAATTTTTAACCGACGATACGAGGGTAATTTATATTTACGGCGATAAAGACGAATATATTACTGAGGCGCGAAAAACTGAAGAATATTTAAAAGGAACAGCACTATTTAATAAAAAATTGAAAATAGAGGTTTTTAATGGAAAACATGAAGTATACAAGCCATTTTTATTAACGATTTCCAAATAATTTTAGAGATTTTATGCATTTCATCGAATAAATTTGTATTTAAGCATAGGGTTTTGTTCTTTTACTATGCTCTAATTCAAAATAGGCCCCAATTATGAAAACAAAAACACTTACCCTACTATGTTTATTTGTTGCCGCTTTAGCTTTTGCTGAGGTAAGTAAAAAGGATAAACAAATTCTTATTGATCTTCATAATAGTACAAATGGCGATAATTGGAAAGTTAAATGGAATCTAGATTTGCCTGTAAATACTTGGCAAGGAGTTACCGTTGAAAACGACAAAATTGTGAGCATCAATTTGTTGTTTAACAATTTAACTGGAACGCTCCCGGCTTCTATAGGGGAGCTTACAAGTTTAAAAAAATTAGAACTTTCTTTTAATCCAATTACTGGAACTATTCCTTCAGAATTTGGAAATCTAAAAAATCTTGAAGTTTTAGCTATAAATGGAGCTTATCTTAGCGGTAGTATACCAGAGTCGATAGGCAACCTTAGCCAACTTAAGCAATTGCATTTAAGCAGTAATCAGTTAAGTGGCACTATTCCAAACAGTATAGGCAACTTAAAAAACATTGAAATTTTTAATGTTTTCGACAACGATTTATCGGGCACTTTGCCAATAGAACTTGCAAACTGTAGAAATTTAAGAGAGCTTGTTGTAGCTGAAAACAACTTTACAAATCCCGAAGATTTTTCAATCGTTGTACTATCAACCTCGGGTAACAAGGTGCAGTTAAACAGCCAAAATACTTTAATTAATGACCAATCAACTTTTGCAATAGAACGCGAAGCTGAAGATTAAAATACTACTCAAAATCCCTCACTTCCTAAAGCAGCCCGTAATTGGGCTGTTTTTTTTTAAAAAAAAACAGATTGTTTTGAGTGTTAAATCAATATTCTCACAATCAAAATTTATAGATCTAGAATTACTAAAATTTACTGTTTATAACTTCACAGGTTACAATTACAGTATGTGCTAGGGCGTTTTGTTTTAACATATGAATAAAAAAAACCGCAACCATTAATGGTTGCGGTTTTTAATTAAACTATTTAAAGAAACTTATTTTACTTCTTCAAAATCTACATCTTCAACGTCGCTATTTTCTGCGCCGCCGCCTGTGCTTCCTTGCTCTGCTCCTGCTCCGGCATCACCGGTTGGGGCGCCTTGCTGTTCGGCTTGGGCTTTGTACATTTCTTCTGAAGCTGCTTTCCAAGCTTCGTTTATTTTATCTAAAGCGGGTTGAATTGTTGCAACATCTTTAGATTCGTAAGCTTTTTTCAATTCTTCTAAAGCGTCTTCAATTGGCTTCTTTTTATCGTCAGATAATTTATCACCAAATTCTTTAAGTTGCTTTTCAGTTTGGAAAATCATTCCATCAGCTTCGTTTAACTTGTCTACTTTTTCTTTAGCAGCTTTATCGCTTTCAGCATTTGCTTCGGCATCTGCTTTCATCTTTTGAATTTCTTCTTCAGTTAATCCAGAAGAAGCTTCAATACGAATGTCTTGCGATTTATTAGTAGCCTTATCTGTAGCGCTTACTTTAATGATACCGTTAGCATCAATATCAAACGTTACTTCAATTTGTGGCACTCCTCTTTGCGCTGGTGGGATTCCGTCTAAGTGAAAACGACCAATTGTTTTATTGTCGTTTGCCATTGGACGCTCACCTTGCAGTACGTGAATTTCAACACTTGGTTGATTGTCTGCTGCAGTAGAGAATACCTGACTCTTTTTTGTAGGAATTGTAGTGTTTGCTTCAATTAATTTAGTCATAACACCTCCCATTGTTTCAATACCTAATGAAAGTGGTGTTACATCTAAAAGAAGAACATCTTTTACATCTCCGGTTAATACACCACCTTGAATTGCAGCACCTACGGCAACTACTTCATCTGGGTTTACACCTTTGTGTGGTTTTTTACCAAAGAATTTTTCTACAGCTTCTTGTACAGCAGGAATACGTGTAGAACCTCCTACAAGAATTACCTCATCTATATCACTCTTGGTTAATCCTGCAGCTTTTAATGCAGTTTCGCAAGGCTTCATCGTTCTTTTTACAAGGTCGTCTATTAATTGTTCAAATTTTGCACGAGTTAAAGTTTTAACCAAGTGCTTAGGACCACTCGATGTAGCAGTAATATATGGTAAGTTAATTTCTGTTTGCGCAGCAGAAGAAAGTTCAATTTTTGCTTTTTCAGCAGCTTCTTTTAAACGTTGTAATGCCATAGGGTCATTACGCAAGTCAAAATCTTCTTCAGCTTTAAACTCATCTGCTAACCAGTTAATAATTTTTTGATCTACATCATCACCACCAAGGTGCGTGTCACCATCTGTTGATAATACTTCAAAAACGCCGTCTCCTAATTCTAGAATACTAACGTCGTGTGTACCACCACCAAAGTCAAAAACTACTACTTTTTGATCTGTACCTTTTTTATCTAGACCATATGCAAGAGCTGCTGCTGTAGGCTCATTAATAATACGCTCTACTTTAAGACCAGCAATTTCACCAGCTTCTTTTGTAGCTTGACGTTGGCTGTCATTAAAGTATGCAGGCACGGTAATTACCGCACGGCTTACGTCTTGTCCTAAATAGTCTTCGGCAGTTTTCTTCATTTTCTGAAGAATCATAGCACTTAATTCTTGCGGTGTATATAAACGGCCATCGATATCTACACGTGCAGTATCATTATCGCCTTTTACCACTTTATATGATGAATATTCAGTTTCTACTTTAGACTCTGAAAATTTATTACCCATAAATCTCTTAATAGAGCTAATGGTTTTTGTTGGGTTAGTAACAGCCTGACGTTTTGCAGGGTCACCAACTTTAATTTCACCACCTTCTACAAAAGCAATCACAGAAGGGGTTGTTCTTTTTCCTTCGGCATTAGGAATAACCGTTGGCTCGCTACCTTCCATTACGGCAACACAGGAGTTGGTTGTACCTAAGTCGATTCCAATTATTTTACTCATAATAATATTGTTTGTTAATTATATTTATAAATGTATTCTTGATTTCCGGTTTCTATAAGTCAATGATTATGCCACCGCACAGTTTATGACAGGATGGCAGAAGCAGAAAAACCATTCCGTACTTTTTTGATTAACAACACCGTAGCACAAAAGGATTGTAGGGTTTATGACACCTATAATTTTTACAGAAAATATTTCAGGAAAATCTACTTTCAAAACCCATAAATAGCAACCGAAAATTAAATAAGATGCTATCTTTGTTTAAAAGAATTTTTAAATGGAAAGTATTAGTGTTTTTGATATGTTATCTATTGGCGTGGGACCTTCGAGTTCGCACACTTTAGGACCTTGGCGTGCTGCTTTAAGATGGATTGAAGAGTTAAAAGGAGATAACGAATTTGACCAAGTTTTGGAAATTTCGGTAGATCTTTACGGCTCGCTTTCACTTACAGGAAAAGGACACGCTACCGATATTGCCGTAATGTTAGGTCTTTCGGGGTTTGACCCAGTAACATTTCCTATTGAAAATATAGAAGCAGAGATTGATTTTATACACGCTGAAAATAAAATAAAACTCAACAACCAATTAGCGGTCGATTTTAATCCGAAAGAACATATAATTTTTAATCGTAAATTTTTAGATTTTCACCCTAACGGGATGACGTTTCGTGCTACATTAAAAAACGGTAAAAGCATCGCATCCTCCTTTTACTCTATTGGAGGCGGTTTTACCGTGAAAGAAGAACGGGAAAACAAAAAAATTAAACTCGAAAAATTTTCGCAGTTTCCGTTTCCAATCCAAAACGGAAAAGAACTTTTAGCAATTTGCAAAACCGAAGGAAAAAGCATTTCGCAAATTGTACTCGAAAACGAAAAATCGCTGAGAAACGAGGCCGAAATTAACAACGGGCTCAAAGAAATTTGGGATGTAATGTTAGACTCAATGTATGTGGGCGCTCATACCGAAGGCGTTTTACCTGGCGGATTGAATGTAACAAGACGCGCCTTTGAGATGAATAAAAACCTTATTGGTGAACACACCTATAACGGTGCCGAAGAATGGATTACAGCCATACGTAACACCAAAGTACAATTTAGGCAAATTTTAAAGTGGGTTTCTTGTTTTGCATTAGCTGTAAACGAGGTAAACGCATCCTTGGGACGTGTTGTAACTGCCCCAACAAATGGTAGCGCAGGAGTTATACCTGCAGTCCTTTTATATTATATGGTTATTGAAAACCACGATGCAAATTTTGAAGACGTACGCAAGTTTTTACTTACTGCCGGAGAAATAGGCAGTATATTTAAAAAGGGTGCAACTATTTCGGCGGCGATGGGCGGTTGCCAAGCCGAGATTGGGGTATCATCTTCTATGGCAGCAGGCGCACTTTGTGAATTAATGGGAGGCACCCCAGAGCAGTGTTTAATGGCTAGTGAAATAGCTATGGAACACCACTTAGGACTCACTTGCGACCCAATTGCAGGTTTGGTACAAATACCCTGTATAGAACGTAACGCTATGGGCGCTATTAAAGCTATTAATGCTTGCGAAATGGCTTTAGACAGCGATCCAAGCAAAGCAAAAGTTCCTTTAGATAAGGTTATTGCTACCATGTGGGAAACTGCAAAAGATATGACTTCAAAATACAAAGAAACCAGTGAGGGTGGTTTGGCTGTACAAGTAAATATTAGTGACTGTTAATTTATTTAAACGCAATTGGCAACCCAATAAATAGGTATCAATTAGGGTAAATTAGTACTTTTGCCCTTCAATTTCTAATAATTATGAGTACAGCTAAAAAAGAATACAAACGTATCACCACCAAAACGTTGGTCGATATGAAAATGAAGGGAGAAAAAATCTCAATGCTTACTGCCTATGATTATACTATGGCAAAGATTGTAGATAGCGCTGGCATAGATGTAATATTGGTGGGTGATTCTGCTTCAAATGTTATGGCTGGTCATGAAACAACGCTACCTATCACATTAGATCAAATGATTTATCACGCTGCTTCGGTGGTGCGCGGGATAGAACGCAGTTTAGTGGTTGTAGATTTACCGTTTGGAAGCTACCAAAGTGATCCAAAAGAAGCCTTGCGTTCGGCGATTAGAATTATGAAAGAAAGCGGCGGGCATGCTGTAAAACTCGAAGGAGGAAAAGAGGTTAAAGATTCAATAAAAAGAATTTTACATGCTGGTATCCCTGTAATGGGACATTTAGGTTTAACCCCGCAATCTATTTATAAATTTGGTACATATACCGTACGAGCTAAAGAAGAAGCAGAAGCTCAAAAACTTATAGACGATGCTGTTTTACTCGAAAAAACTGGGTGTTTTGCACTTGTTTTAGAAAAAGTTCCGGCACAATTAGCCGAAAAAGTGGCGCAAAAAATTAACATCCCTGTAATAGGAATTGGTGCTGGTAACGGCGTTGATGGGCAGGTGTTGGTAACTCACGATATGATTGGAATGACGCACGAATTTAATCCGCGTTTTTTAAGACGCTATTTAGATTTATATACTGAAATGCGTAATGCTTTTAGCCAATACAGCACCGATGTTAAAAGCGGTAATTTCCCTAATGAGTCTGAACAGTATTAATTAATTCTTTCAACTTTTCTTTTTAATCGGAAATTGTATTTTTTAAATTACTCAAACAGTTAACCATCCAAAAACACAGTTTACATACTACAAAAGAAAATCTTCAAGTTTTATATGAAGATAATCACCTAATAATTGTAAACAAACGACCCGGCGATATTGTACAAGGCGACAAAACGGGCGACACGCCTCTTTCCGAAATTGTTAAAGCTTATATTTCCGAAAAATACAACAAACCTGGCGCTGTATTTTTAGGAGTTGTACACAGGCTAGATCGCCCCACTAGCGGTATAATTGTTTTTGCTCGAACTTCTAAAGCTTTAACTCGATTAAATAAAATGTTTTCTGAAAGAGAAACAGAAAAAATATATTGGGCAGTAGTAAAAAACACCCCGTCTAAAACTGAAGATACTTTAGTTCACTATCTAAAACGCAACCCAAAACAGAACAAATCGTACGCCCATAAAAAAGAAGTTTCCGAAAGCAAAAAAGCAATTCTTCATTATAAAATGCTAAAAAAACTCGATAAATACGTTTTGTTAGAAATTAATCTAGAAACGGGAAGGCATCATCAAATACGTTCGCAGCTTTCGGCCATTGGATGTTCTATTAAAGGCGATTTAAAATACGGTGCAGACCGTAGTAATAAAGATGGAAGCATACATTTGCACGCTAAAAAATTAACGTTTACACACCCTGTTAAAAAAACACCTTTAACCATTGATGCGCCTCCACCAAATGACGCTATTTGGAATGCCTGCCGTTAAAGCTGAGTTAGATTATTTTTTAAAGCAAATATCACCAACCCTACTCTATTTTTTATATTGAGTCGTCTAAACAAATCTTGACGATAACCATCAATGGTTTTGGGACTTAAGTCCATTACATCGGCAATTTCTTTATAAGTCATTTCAGAGCAAGCTAACTTAATAAATGTAAGTTCGTTTTCTTTAAATTCTAGATTTTTTTCATCTTCGGTAGGATTTAATGAATGCAGTAAAGTTTCTGCAACCTTTTCGGAGTGATAGTACCCTTTTTCCTGTAACTCAACCAATGCTTTATTTAATAATTCGGGGTGAATATCTTTAAGCAAATAACCATTTACACCTTTGCGCAGCATTTTTAAAATGGTTTGCTCTTCGTCTTCCATAGAGAGCGCAAGCACTTTAATTTCGGGGTGATTTTGAGCGAGCCATTCGGCAGTTTCAAAGCCATCCATAACTGGCATGTTTATGTCTAATAAAATAATTTCGGGGAGTACATCGTGGGCTTGCAATTTCTCTTGCATTTCAACTCCATTTTTAGCTTGAAATAATACTTCAAAGTTTGAAAATGAGTTGATTAAATTAGCTAACGACCGAGCAAAAAGTGAGTGGTCGTCTACCACTACAACTGAGTTTTTTTTAGTTACTTTCATTTTTTGCTATTATAGGAATAACTTAAAAATAATTTTGTGCCTTTTCCTATTTGGGACGCGATAGAATATTTAGCATTAATGAGTTTGGCGCGACCTTTTATGGTCTCCATTCCCGAGCTTGTAGTAGTTGACGAAGTGTCAAAACCCACCCCGTTGTCTTCAACTACTATATCGAGAGTAGTTTCTTTATAGGCTAAAAGTACAAATAATTTTGAAGCACGTGCATGTTTTAAAACGTTATTAAGGAATTCCTGAATAATTCTAAAAATTATAATTTCGTTTGCACTGTTAATAGGAATTATATCGCCTTGAATTTCGAGCGTGGCATTGAGGTACCCTAACCTATTAAATCTATCTAATTCTACTTTAAGTGAAGCAATTAGCCCGTTTTTTAAAACCACGTCGTTATTTAACACTTTGGAAAGCGAACGTATTTCTTGAACAGACTCTTTAATAATTCCCTTAGTTTCTAAAATTTGGGTATGAGATTCTTTTGCGGCCGTGTTAAGCAGCACATTGAGCTGCATATTAGCCACCGAAAGCAATTGGCCAACATTATCGTGAAGTTCCCAAGCAATATTTTTTAAAACCTGCTCTTGTATTTCAATTTGAGAGTTTGCAAGTTCTTTTTGAAAGCGTTGATCTGCCAAATACCGCTCTTCTAATAATTTATTTTTTCTACGTTGAAAGGCTATAAAAAAAACAACCACAAATAATACTAGAAAAAATATTACACCTATTAGGTACGCTAGTAAAAGGACTTCTTCTTTTTTGAGCATATTAAAAAGCCAAGGGTGAAAGTTAAGTACATAAATAGTATTGCATACATAAGTACATTAGCTCGCAATTTAACAAATAAATCGTTGCCATCCTCGAGTTTAAAATATTGAGTTAAGGTTTCTAAAGGAGTAACCGTAAGGTGAAATACTAAAACCGCAATAGAAAAGTAGAATGGTAAAAACTTTTGTAGGCGTAGTAACATATCACTTTTAAGAAGTTCAAAATAAAAAATAGCGATACTAATAAATAATAAAAACGCCCCCGAAATACTTGTAAACGAAGAAGTCATTAAAAAAAACTCACCACTTGTAGCGTATTCAATTACCCCCGATATAATAAAACCAAAAATTAATATCGCTGCAATTCTTTTCCAGATTGCATTTTTAACAAAAGAGATGAAATACCACGACAAAAAAGATACACTTATCAAGGTGTATATATTGTACCACCAATAGTTATTCTCAAAGCTTGTACCTTCAACAAATGAGAAATAATTAGAAAAGTAGGCGATGGGCGAATAAGTACCTATTAATTCAACAAAAAAGGTATACCATAAAAATATTACAAAATATTTTGTACTTTTAATCCAGTGAGTGGTAGTAATTAAATAATAGGTACCTGCTACAGCCGCCAATAATTCTACAATAAGAATGGGGAGTATTATTTTTAAAACATAATTTATTTCCAATTTTTAATAGTTTTTAGGAGGCCAACCAGAAATCCCCTTATTTAAGGGCGATAAATTATAATCATTTGCTGCTCCCTCATTAGTACCAACAGTAGGCGCCAAAAATACAGTGGCTTTATCGTTAGTTTCGTTATCATAAGCTCCAAAATAAATTCGAACACCCGGGTCAACACTTTTAGAGTTATCCCGAATGTATTTTAAATATTGCTCGAGTTCTGCTACGCTAAATAAAAATTCGCGCGTATCTGCCGAGCCCATTGCACGCTCTATATCTACTGCGCGCGTTGCAACCCAATTATCTTGTAAAGATCTAGCCTCTGCTTCTGTAATGTAATTTGATGGTAATGCCATAATATCAATTTTCAATTTAGTTGCAACTAAAATAAGGAAAACATTCAATGTGGCATTTTTTGTTTTAAAAATTAGGTAAAATCCTTTTTACGCGTAAGTGATTACTTACAAGTTTTGCGGGTTTTTACCATTATACAAAAGGCTTAAACCCGACTTAAATTATAGGTAAAATCCTATTGACTAACCACTTACGAATAAATACATTTGGTAAGAAATATTAAGACAACTTTTATGCTCTATGAAGTTTTTGAAATATTAAAAGATGAAGTTTCCAACTATTTGGAGCTAAAAACTAACGATAGCAACCTCGTAGTTTTAGATAATGTTTCAAATTACAACAATCCAAACGTCAATAGAATGGATAATAAAGTGGTGCTTTCACTTTTAAATATAGATGAAGAAGTTTCATTAAAAAACAATCCCAACGTAAAAATTAAAAACGGCGAAACGATTTATAAAAACTCACCCGTACACCTTAATATTTTCGCTCTCTTTTCGGCAAATAGAAGCACCTACACAAATTCGTTAACTAACATATCGTATATAATTGAGTTTTTTCAGTCAAAAAAAATATTTAATCAATTAAATACGCCATTAAATCCGGCAATCCCGGCCCTAGCAAATATTAAGGAATTTCGGTTTCTTGCCGAATTATATACGCCCACCTTTGAACAACTAAACTCCATTTGGAATACCTTGGGCGGCAAAGCGCTTCCGGCTGTTCTCTACAAAATAAGCGTTGTAAAAATAGAAAGTGGTGCTGTTATTGAAAAAGGCAAGCCAATTACACAAATTTCTGGAACTCTAAAAAATACAACTATATGAGTTTTACTACTACATACAGGCCTCTGTTTAATTTAAACGTGTATCATCACTACTTTTTAGACGATGGAAACAATGCTTTTGATAGTAGTTTAAGCTTAAAAGAAAATCAATTAAATAAGTACAATTTTCAAGATTTCTTTAAAATAATACCCTCAAAAAAAACACAAGAAATTTTTACAGCAAATAGAATAATATATAAAATCCTGCCCGCTGGGTTTACTATTTATGTTAAAGCAGAAGAAACCGCTCCCAACTCAGGGACGTATAAACCTTTTGTTAATCTGCCGCAAACTACAGTCTTCACGTTTTTAGTTTATGTGAAAGATTCACTTTTTGAAAATTATTCAACAGTAAATTCAATACCGCAAATCCCCTATTTTTTCTCGAATAAAAAACCAGATTCTGAAGGCGTTTCTTTCAAGTATATAGATTTGGAGACTACTACGCTGCCCATTTCAAATTTCACGATAAGTGAAACAAGTTTTACTGAAATTAGCCCAGCATTTTCAGAAAAAGAAAAATTAGGGCTTTTCGGAATAATTTCATTGGAAATGAGCGGCGATGACACCCTCCCTTTTGACGGTAACCCTCGCAATATTTTAAACCTAAGCGGAACCATTCCTGCCAACCCCAAAACTTTTAAAATTCAGATTAAAAATCGCAAAACCATTTGGAACTACCGCAATGCTGTAAATAGCAACTTGCTACATTCAACAGCCCCAACAGAACTGCCGCTGGCCAAAAATGGTATTATTGGGTATAGTTTCGATGGCATTGAGCGACCTTCAGCAACACCTACCCAACTCATTTTTGAAAAAGATGGCAGCGGAAATGTAATTAAGACAATTTCAGAAATATATATTAATCAATAACAACAACTATGGCAACTACGTACAAAACTCCCGGGGTCTATATAGAGGAAATATCAAAATTTCCTCCATCTGTGGCACAAGTAGAAACTGCAATTCCTGCCTTTATTGGCTACACCGAAAACAGTGATACTACTGTAAGAAACAAACCAAAACGCATTGTCTCGCTTTTAGAATATGAAACATATTTTGGAAAAGCCGAAAATGAGACCGATATAACCGTAACTATTGATGATAGAATTAATAGCGGTCCACCAACTAAACTTTTAGACCAAAAGCTAAGTGTTGCTATGCCAACTAAAAGTCCGTTTGTAATGTATTACGCAATTAGAATGTATTTTGATAACGGTGGCGGACCTTGCTATGTTTGCTCTGTTGGTGACTATTCGGGCGGCAGTGTAAGTCAGCCATCATTGGTTGGAGGATTAGACGAATTAGAAAAGTTTGACGAACCTACCCTTTACGTTTTTCCCGATGCCATGGCGGTTTCAACTGCAGATAGTTACTATTCGCTAATTAACAAGGCTTTAATGCAGGCGCAAAAGCTAAAAGACCGATTTGTTATAATAGATGCATTTGCAGACAACAGTGATAATATTCGCAATTCGTCTACATTGGGTAACGGCGTAGATTTGTTAAAATATGGAGCCGCCTACCATCCCTTTTTAAAATCGGTTTACAGCTATGCCTATGTCGATGCAGATGTAACATTAGCTCATAATGTAACAGATGAAACAAATACCACGACAACAGGGGTTTACGACACTAAAAAATTAAACGAGTTAGCCGATAGTGCCGATTCAGATTTTAATTTAATACTGTACAACGCAATAAAAGCTACCTTAGAAAAACAATATGTTACCCTACCGCCTAGCAGTGCAATGGCCGGAATTTATGCCAGAGTAGATGGCAACAGAGGGGTTTGGAAAGCCCCAGCAAATGTTTCGGTGAGTTCGGCCGTGGAGCCTTCAATAAAAATTACCCACGAGGCACAACAAGATTTAAATGTGCACACTTCGGGTAAATCCATCAACGCCATCCGTTCTTTTACAGGCAAAGGAATTTTAGTGTGGGGTGCACGAACATTAGCAGGTAATGACAACGAATGGAAATACGTTCCGGTACGACGATTTTTTAATATGGTTGAAGAATCTGTTGAAAAAGCATCATCGCAATTTGTTTTTGAACCCAACGATGCGAATACCTGGATTAAAGTGCGTGCCATGATAGAAAATTTCTTAACACTACAATGGCGTGCAGGAGCACTGGCCGGCGCTAAACCCGAACAAGCATTTTATGTGCGCGTTGGATTAGGCCAAACAATGACAGCAGATGATATTTTAAACGGAATTATGAATATTGAAATAGGCATGGCAGCCGTGCGCCCCGCCGAATTTATTGTCTTAAAATTCTCGCATAAAATGCAAGAAGCTTAATTAAGTAAATAGTAAAAAAACAATAACCTGAGATTTAAGCTTTAAAAATCTCACTTAAAACCAATCAAAATGGCCAATACATATCCTTTAGTAAAGTTTCACTTCTCTGTAGAATGGGGAGGAACAAATATAGGCTTCACAGAAGTTAGCGGATTAGATATAGAAACCCAAGTAATTGAATATCGCAGTGGGGCAAGCCCAGAATTTAGTAAAATAAAAATGCCCGGGCTTCAAAAATATAGCAACATTACTTTAAAACGCGGTTCATTTGCAAACGACAATGAATTTTATCAATGGTATAACACCGTAAACTTAAACACTATTGAACGCCGAGACATTACAATTTCATTGCTCAATGAAGAACACGAACCAGTGGTTGTCTGGAAAGTAAAAAACGCTTTCCCAATTAAAGTTCAATCCACCGATTTAAAAGGCGATGGCAACGAAACAGCTATTGAAACATTAGAGATTGCACACGAGGGACTCACTATTCAAAACGGTGATTAATGAGCGCAGAATACCCTCCAGTAAGTTTTCATTTTAAAGTGGAATTCAATGGAATTTCCACTCAAGAGAAAGACGTACACTTTCAATCTGTAATGGGATTATCTGTAGATATTGAAACGGTTGAATTTGCCGAAGGTGGCGAAAACCGGTTTAAACACAAGCTTCCTGCAAGGTCTAAATTTCCAAACCTTATTTTAAAACGTGGAATGGTAACCGATTCGTATTTAATAAAATGGTGTCAAAATGCTATCGAAAGCTTTCAGTTTGAACCCATAGACCTTACGGTAATTTTGCTAAATGAAAAACACGAACCGCTTGTAACTTGGAATGTAGTTCACGCATACCCAGTAAAATGGAATGTTGCCGAATTAAATGCTGAAAAAAGCGAAGTAATGATCGAAACAATAGAATTAGCCTATAACTATTTTACACTTGTATAAAATGCCGATAGAAATTAAAGAATTACATATAAAGATTAATGTAAATGGAACCGAACAAACCAACGCTTCACCAAAAGAGCAAAACGGAAAAAAGGTAGACACCATTTTAAAATCGTGTGTAGAAGAAGTAATGCGAATTAAATCTCGAAAAAAAGAACGATAATGAAGGGCGAATTAACAAAGTTGAAAATAACAGGTTTTAAAGACGATAAGTTTACAGAAAAGGTAAACGATGGCGAATTTACTTCGTTATTAAACCCAGAAAAGTACACTTTAAAATACAAGGTTGAATATACCGAAGCCCAAGGCCAAGGTACCAGCGCCACACAACCCAAATATTTGCGCTCGGTACCCGAAAAATTAGACTTACAGTTTCTTTTTGATCGTACAGGAGTAATTAAGGGAAAGGACAATAAACAGGGCGATGGAGTAATAGAAGATATTGAAAAGTTTAAAAAAATTGTCTTCGATTATAACGGCGACGAACACAAACCTAACTATTTAATGATTGCTTGGGGAACATTACTTTTAAAAGGGGTTTTAACCGAAATGTCTATTGAATATAAACTCTTCTCTTCTGAAGGTGTACCGCTTCGTGCCATTGTAGATGCAAACTTTAAAGGAATTATGGAAGATAGTTTACGCCTAGCCCGCGAAAACAACAATTCACCAGATTTAACCCACGTGCGAATGGTAAAAGATGGCGATACGCTTCCGCTAATGACGTTTAAAATTTACGGCGATTCAAAATACTATTTACAAGTGGCAGCTGCCAATAAGCTTGTTAATTTTAGAAGATTACAACCCGGGCAAGAAATAATATTTCCACCCCTTGAAAAAGTTTCATAGATGAATAATAGCAGAACCATAACAACTTCGCGTAGCGCCGATTTGGTGAGCTTTACAATATTAGTTGAAGGCGTTGAACTTTCGGCAGAATACCACGTAAAGAACATTTCAGTAGAAAAAGAAATAAACCGAATACCCTTTGCGCAGATCGTGTTTTTTGATGGTAGCGCAGCTTCGCAAAACTTTGACCTAAGCAATGAAGATTTACTTATCCCCGGAAAAGAAATTGAAATTAAAGCAGGATACCACAACGACAATCAAACAATTTTTAAAGGAGTTATAATTAAACACAGTATAAAAGTTAGAGAAAATGCTTCGGTTTTAATTGTTGAATGTAGAGACGAAGCTGTAAAAATGACAATTGGCAGAAAAAGTAATTTCTACTACGAAAGTACAGACAGCGATTTAATTGAAGAAATAATTACAAAATACAACCTTCAGAGTAATGTTGCCGCTACCAGTTATACTAACAAAGAAGTAGTGCAATACCAAGCCTCAGATTGGGATTTTATCATGACCCGAGCACAATTAAACGGTCAAATTTGTACAGTAGACGATGGTACAATTACCATTGCTAAACCCGATCTTTCACAAGATGAAATTGAAACTGTAGCCTTTGGTGCAACACTCCTTGATTTTGATGCCGAAATGGACGCTCGTAATCAGTTTAATTCAATTACCGCATATGGATGGAACCCTTCTGAGCAAGAAATTGTAGAAGCGCCTGCTGCCGATCCCAATCTTACATTAAATGGCAATATTACGGTTAGCAATTTAGCCGAAGCACTCGCAGTAGACCAATTAGAATTAAAACACGGCGGAAATTATAACTCAGCACAACTCCAACAGTGGAGTGATTCAAAAAGTTTATTTCAGCAACTTTCAAAAACGCGCGGCAGGATGAAGTTTCAAGGTATCGCAAACGTAAAACCTGCCACTATGTTAAAGTTAGAAGGGGTTGGCGATCGGTTTAACGGTAAGGTTTTTATAAATGCCGTACGTCACGAAATTGCCGACGGAAATTGGACTGTAGATGCCGAATTTGGTATTAATCCACAATGGTTTAGTGAAACCTATGATATTTCAGAATTACCCGCATCTGGGATTATCCCTGCTGTAAGTGGCTTGCAAATTGGTGTGGTTTCTCAATTAGAAGAAGACCCCAATGGCGAAAATAGAATTTTAGTTAAAATACCAATTATCAACCAAGACGAGCAAGGAATTTGGACGCGCGTAGCCACCTTGGATGCTGGAGAAAATCGCGGATCCTTTTTTCTCCCCGAAATTGGCGACGAGGTAATTGTAGGGTTTATTAACGACGACCCAAACCATGCTGTAATTCTCGGAATGCTTCACAGCAGTGCAAAACCGGCACCAATAATCGCTTCCGACGATAACCACGAAAAAGGCTTTGTTACTCGCAGTGAGATGAAATTGCTTTTTAACGATGATAAAAAATCTGTTACAATTGAAACCCCCGGCGGTAAAAAAATAATTATAGACGAAGACGCCGGAACAATAAAAATTGAGGATGATAATACCAATATAATAACCTTAGATAGTAATGGTATTATTATGGAAAGCGGTAGCGATTTAAGCATTAAAGCAAACGGCGATTGCAATATTGAAGCGACGAATATAAATATAAAAGCCAATGCTCAATTTACAGCAGAAGGTAGCGCGGGTGCTGAAGTTTCAACCAGTGCTATCGCTGTAATAAAAGGGTCTTTGGTACAGATTAACTAATCTAAAAATTTGTGGAAAAAAGCATTTTTTTCTACAAGTAATTTAAAAGAGGGAAACCAATATAAAATTATAAAATATTAAAAAGAAAATTTATGCCAGCAGCAGCGAGAATAAATGATATGCATATGTGTCCAATGACAAACCCAAATGGTAGTCCGCATGTTGGCGGACCAATTTTACCACCGGGAGAACCCACGGTACTTATTGGCGGAATGCCCGCAGCAAAAGTAGGCGACATGGCAACCTGTGCAGGTCCGCCAGATACTATAATTAGTGGTTCGTCTACTGTATTTATTGGTGGAATGCCCGCAGCACGAATGGGCGATAGTACGGCCCATGGCGGCAGTATTATACTTGGTGACTTTACCGTTTTAATTGGCTAAAACAGCAAGGTGATTGTATGCGAACAGCGCACAAAAAACATAGTAAAAGTAAAATATCACAGTATGAGTAGTGAAACGTTTTTAGGCGAAGGTTGGAGTTTTCCACCACATTTTGACAAAAAAACAAACCAATTGATAACTTCTTCGGGGACCGCAGACATCAATGAAAGTTTAGAAATTTTATTGTCAACACGATTGGGGGAACGAATTATGACACCCAATTACGGCTGCAATCTCGAAGAATTATTATTTCAACCGCTGGATGTTACATTAAAAACCTACATAAAAGAACTAATTAAAACTGCGATACTCTATTACGAACCGAGAATTGACACACAAAAAATTACGTTGGATACAACCAACGAATTAAACGGAGAAGTTTTAATAAAAATTGAATACATAGTACGTATTACTAATTCGCGCGCAAATATGGTATTTCCATTCTACAAAAATGAAGGAACTGAAGTTTAAGAAATTATGGCAAAAGATTGCGAAAATAAATTTTTAAAAAACCAAAAAGGAACTGAACAAACCCAACGGTTTTTAACAAATATACTTCCTGAAAATTTCAATTTAAATAATTTTTCAGTAGAAGAATGGATGGAATTTGCGTATAATTTTTCCAAGGAAGTAAACTATTTTAACATTGATAATGCAACTACTCCATCAGGAAATTGGGAGTCATTTTTTATTACAAAAGAAGATATAAAAGCTTTTCTCGCCAAAGCAGAAACATCAAACAAACTATCGCCCCACTTAGCGCTTTTTGTATGTTTTTTAAAATTGATGGATATTTCAAAAGCACGGTTTAATAACATTACAAAGAGACATCTTGATTTTTACTACAGTAAAATACTTCAAATAAATAAAAAAGCTCCAGTTGCCGATAGTGTTCATCTAATTTTTGAATTGGCCAAGAATATTACAAATTCTAAAGTAGATGAACACACGCTGCTGGAAGCTGGAAAGGACAAAAATGGTAAGCGACTGCAATATGCAACAAACAAAGAAATTGTAATCAATAAAGCAGCCGTTACAGCGCTAAAAAGTGTTTATCACCATCGAAAATCAAACAATTTAAATCCCCTTGAAAACAATGGACTTTTTGCGGCTTCAGTAGTAAATTCGGCAGATGGAAAAGGCGAACCTTTTAAAAACGACCTAACTTGGCTGCCGTTTGGATACCCAACTCATTTTAAGCCAAAAACACCTTTGCAAACACCAAAACTGGGTTTTGCAATAGCCGCTCCTACGCTCAATCTGGCCGAAGGCGACCGTATAATACAAACTACTTTTAATCTTAAAAAGTCAATTTCAGTTTTTAATATTTCAAAAGTTATAGATTGTATAGAGGTTTATGCAACGGGAGAAGAAGGCTGGTTAGGACCTTTTAAAATTTCAGAAAATATAGGTGAATTTTATTCTGAAATTGGCAATAAAAAGGTACAATTATGCGTAAAAATTGACAAAACTCAAAAAGCAATTGTTTCTTATAATAGTGAAATTCATCAAGAAAATTTTGAAACCAATCAACCTGTGTTTCGATTCTTACTAAAAACAAAACAGCCAGAATTTACGATTGGCTATCAATTATATACCGAATTACTAAAAAAAGAAATAAAAAAAGCCACAATAAATGTCTCTATTTCAAATGCAGAGAAATTAGAATTAAGAAACGACTTTGGCAATCTTGCTGTAGACAAACCTTTTTATCCATTTGGTACCCAACCTATGGTGCGTTCGGCGTTTTATATTAACTATCCCGAAGCGTTTAATAAAAATTGGAAGGATATTTCAATTCACGCTACTTGGCTCAATACGCCAGCTGATTTTAAAAATCATTATATAGCCTATCGTCGAGACGATAACAATTTAAATCTATCGCCAAATTTATATTACAAAACACTCTATTTTAACTTTAATACTGTTTCAAAAATATATGCCAAGCCTGCCGGATTAAATTTTAGTCCTACAACAAACTCATCTAATTTGTATGTAACCGGCAACGATTATTTTAAAGCAAAAGTTTCGGTTGAAAACAATGAAAGTCTCAAAAGTGTAAAAAATGCGTATCCACTTTTTACTAAAAACGGAAGTATTTTTGAAACCAATCTACGGTTAGATAACGCCAATTATACAACGGGAAAAAATGGGCCCATCAAACTGTCATTAAATCAGTCTTTTTTACACGCAATCTTCCCAAAAGTATATGCCTTAGCGTTATCTACCGAAGAAGACACCGTATTACCCAATGAGCCTTACACCCCTATTATTGAAAAAATTGAGCTCGCTTATTCGGCTTCGCAAAAGATAGAATTTGGGGTTTCAGAAACACCCAATCTCGAAAAAATACAGCTTTTTCACGAACATCCTTTTGGTCAAGCTGCCACCGAAAAAACACTACTTCCCTCCTATTGTGTTGGGGGCGAATTATATTTAGGTCTCGAAAACACCGAAGCGCTACAACAAGTGCAACTATTATTTCAATTAATGGAAGGAACCGAAAATCCGTTGGCCGAAAGTTTTTCTGCCACCGAAAAAATATCTTGGGCAGTACTTTCAAACAATTTGTGGATGGAGCTTTCGAGCGAATATTTATTAGGCGATAGCACAGATAATTTTTTAAAAACAGGGATTGTGACAGTTACTATCCCTCGCGAAGCCACTAAAAACAATACTTTACTCCCCGCTGGTAAAGTGTGGTTGCGAGCCAAAAGTACAAAACATTTTGATGCCGTTTGTAAATTTATAAATATACACGCGCAAGTTATCACGGCCACATTTGTAGAAAGTGAAAACGACCCAACCCACTTAGAAAATGGCTTAGCAGCTAATACAATTAGTAAACTTACAGAACGTGATTCTGCGATAAAAAAAGTTCTACAACCCTACAATACATTTGGTGGTTGCGGGCAAGAGAGCGATGAAAATTATTACCGTCGGGTTAGTGAACGTATTCGGCATCGCGATCGTGCAATAAATTTGTGGGATTACGAACGATTAATCCTTGAAAAATTCCCAGAAGTTTATAAAGTGAAATGTTTAAATCACACTAAAGGTGAGGACTATCACGCCCCCGGAAATGTCGCGATTGTTGTAATTCCAAGCATTAAAAACAACAATGCTTTCGACGCTTTTCAGCCGCGATTAAGCACTGCAAAACGCAATGAAATTAGCAATTATATAAACAAATTAAACTCGTTTTTTATTTCGGCAGAAATTATTAATCCAAATTATGAAGAAGTTGAGGTTTCGTTAAGTGTGAAATTCAACACAGGTTTTGATGAAAATTTCTACACAAAACAAATTGAAGAAGACATTAAAAAATACCTTTCTCCTTGGGCGTTTTCAGAAACTTCGGTATTAAATTTTGGGGTGTCTTTTCACAAAAACAAACTCATTTCGTATTTAGAAAATCTGTCCTATATAGACTTTTTAGAAGATGTAATTATTAAACATCGCACTTCTAAAACCAATTCGTATTCTGAAAAAATAAATGTAATTCCGGCTAGTCCGAAAGCAATTTTGGTTTCAGCAAAAAAACACTTTATAACCTCAGTACAATCAAAATGCAAAAGTAAATCTCCAAAAAAGCCCACTGTATGTCTACCATAAAAACATATAGCACTCTTGCAAAAAATACTGCGAGTCTGGACGATCTCGATTTCGATTTTTTAAAGAAAAAAGGAATTGAATACATCGAGGCTTTGGGTAGCGAATTGTGGACAGACTATAACGCACACGATCCAGGGATAACAATTTTAGAGGTTTTATGTTATGCGATAACCGATTTGGGCGCTAGGCTTTCTTTGCCTTTGGAAGATATTTTGGCAGATAAAAACAATCCAAATTATTTAAACGAACAGTTTTTAACAGCCGAAAACGCACTACCTATCAAACCTGTTACCGCTTTAGACTACCGCAAGTTATTTATAAATATTGACGGTGTTAAAAACGCATGGCTAAAAAAACACGAAAAAAAGGTATTTGCGAATTGTAAAGAAAACAAACTTTCGTACCAACCATTCAATATTAAAGAAAAGTATAAAAAAGAGTTTATTTTAAATGGATTGTACGATGTTTTAATTGAATTGGATGAATTAAATACTGAAGTTTTTAACACAGTCGCAAACCGGAAAAAAGAAATTAAGCGCTTAAAAAACGAAGTAAAAACAGTTTATCACGCCCATAGAAACCTTTGCGAGGACCTTGTAGATGTCGAAGAAGTTAAAGATTTCCCGATAGCCATTTGTGCAATCGTTGAGCTAACACCCGAAGCCGATGAAGAAAAGGTACACGCCGAGATTTTATATACAATAGACGAATATCTTTCGCCTTCCCTCCGCTTCTATTCATTAAAAGAGATGCTTGGCAAAGGGCATACTACCGACGACATTTTTAACGGTCCTCTATTAAACAACGGATTTATAGATTATAATGAATTAAAACAAACTGAGCTGCGAACCGAAGTGCGTTTGACTGATTTAATTGATTTATTTCAAAAAATTGAAGGAGTAGACGTTATTCGCGATATTACCTTTAACAAATGTGATGGAAAGCCGCAAACCGAAAAAATTTGGAACCTTTGTATTCCAAGCGGCCAAAAACCGAAACGTTGCGAAAAAAGTTCGTTTAGCTATTTTAAAGGCTTTCTTCCTTTAAATATAAATAGTGATGCCGTTGCAAAACACACAAAAGATATTTATAATGAAATAGCCGCAAGTATTGAAGATGTAGCTTCACAAAAAAAATCGTTAGATATTCCTATGGGAAGTTATTCTGGTGTAGAAAAATACAGCACCATCCAAAACGATTTTCCAGAAGTTTACGGTGTTGGCGAATTGGGTGTAAAAAGTTCAAGCTCGGTTGCAAATCGTGCCAAAGCCAAGCAATTAAAAGCATATTTATTATTCTTTGACCAAATTTTTGCTAGCTATTTTGCGCATCTTAAAAATGTAAAAGAAGTGCTATCAATCAACGGCAAAATGGAAAAAACCTATTTTACCCAAGCTGTTGAAAATGTAAAAGATCTTTCTGAAATAGTCTCTGAAAACTATACCTCCGATGAAGATTTAACAGACCTTTTGTTTTCAAATCTAGACGATAAAGTGACTCGCAGAAATGAAATTCTCGATCATTTACTTGCGCGTTTTGCCGAAAACTTTAGCGAATATGCCTTTTTAATGAAACAACTTTACGGCAGTAATACAGATGAAGCAGTTATTAAAACTAAGGAACGTTTCTTACAACAGTACGGAAAAATTGGCAGTGAAAGACCGCTAAGTTTTAACTATTTTAATCAAGAAACAGAAGATTTATGGAACACCGGCAATGTTTCAGCATTTCAAAAACGAATTGCACTTTTAAGTGGTAACCCAAGTTATTTTAGAAAAAATTTCTCTGACGATCCGCTTGAAATTTTTGAAGAAATTGATTCAGACGGGATTATTGAATATCGCTTTCGCATTCGCAATAAAAATAAAACCATTCTTTCTTCATCTAGCAAACATTACCACAACCTATCTGCTCTCTACAAGGAAATTTTAGACGTAAAAAACTACGGGCGTTTTGCCGAAAATTATAAAATAAAGAAAAATAAAGCTGGCAAATTTTATTTCAATCTTACTAACCCAAACGTTCCCGATACAACAGACGAAGACCACGTAATTGCTCGAAGAATTTCAAGTTTTTCAACAAAAGCATTGGCAAAAAAAGCGGTTTTAAAAGTGGTTGAATTTATAAATACACTCGATTTTAATGAAGGCATGTATGTTATTGAACATATTTTACTTCGGCCCGATGTTACAAAAACTACGGCTACCGAAGATACTTTTCTGCCCATTTGCACAGAAAATTGTGAAGGTTGCGAAAGCATTGATCCTTATTCATTTCGAGTGTCCATTGTGCTCCCAGGCTGGACAGAGCGATACAGCAATGTAGATTTTAGAAGATACTTAGAGAATTTAATTCAAAAAGAGCTACCGGCGCATATCATGGCAAAAATTTGCTGGATTGGTTATCCAAAAAGTTACGACACCAAAGGCGAAGAAAATGAAATGGTTGAACTGGAAGAAGCGTATAAAGCGTGGTTGTTTGCAAAAACCGATATGAATCAAAAACAACCCAATTTAAAGTTGAAAAGACTCATTAAAATTGTAAGCACGCTTCACACAATTTATACCCAAGGCAAATTACACGATTGCGATGACGACCAAGAACAACAAGATATTATACTAGGTAGGACCAACCTAGGGAAACTTTAAAATACCAAAGTTATGAGCACAAAATTATTGGAAATTACTCCACAGTACCGTTCATTTGTGGACGATCAAGTACTAACCTCTGGACAGCTGAATGAATTTATTGATTATTTTGAAGACCAAGATAGGTTAACGCGTGTATGCCTTGTAGGTGTTGGCGTGGCGTGTGGTTTTAAAGTTTCGGTTAACAACCAAAAAACGCTTGTAACAATTACCCAAGGGTGTGGTATAACTACCGATGGTGACCTGCTAAAACTTCAAAAAAACATTAAAAATTCTTCCGATACTTCTATTGTTTTAGAAAACATTAAATATTCTCATTTTCAAGATTTTGAAGACGAGAATGCTAACTACAAACATTTTATAAACGAGGAAGATACAATAGATTTATGGGAATTAATTCCGCAAGAAAAGGTTAACGAGGAGGCTGGTCACCTTCCTATCAATTCAGAGTTACTAAAAGATAAAGTGGCCGTACTTTATTTGGAAACCTATCCTAATACACCAAATATTTGCACCACTACAAATTGCGATAACCAAGGGCAGCCCAACATTCAAAACCTTCGCGTTTTGCTTATCGATATTGAGGATGTTGTAAATACCGTGAACCCGCAAGACGAAATTTTTACAAAGCACGATACTTATGAAGCTTTTTCAAACCTACCGCAAATTGCTGTCCCAAAATTGGTTTTAACCGATGGCAATTCTAATTCATATTCAAAATTGGCAAGCGCCTACAAATCTGTTATTGTTCCAGCAAACTCGATGTTGCAATCGGCACTAAAGGATTTATTTAAAGGGTTTTCTGAAATATTAGAAATTGAAAAGAGCGATTTTAATCAACTTTTCAATAGGCTAACCAGTATTTTAGAAGATTTCGATACAAATAATATGATTCAATACAGGTATGATTTAGTGCGCGATTTAAGTGATACTTATAACGAATTAGCCGATTTACTATTAAAACTAAAAACCGAATGTTGCCCCAATATTAAAGCATTTCCTAAACATTTATTACTCGGCGTAATTTCTTCGGAAGAAAATTACCCCGAATTACGCCATGATTTTTACCATTCACCTACAAATAACGAATACGGCACGTATTTAAGGATGGCGAAAAGTTTGGTAAAGCGATTGTTAATTCTTGCAGAAAATTTCAACCTTACCAACGAGAACGAACTTGAAATTACGCCTTCCAAAATTTCTGGAAACTTAGGGGCAAAAGCAATACCTGTGTATTTTAAAGTTGACGAAAAACTTTTAAGTGCTTGGGACTTTTCAAAAACCGAAATTTACAAACAACGTTATAATGTGAGTTATCACAAGGAAAATCTGGAGCCAAATAGTTGGATTCAAAATCCGTTAAATTTTGAAATAGACAATACTGATTTTTATCGAATCGAAGGACATTTGGGAAGTCCAGCACAAGACAGTCGCAATACTATTAACAATATTAGAAAAACTAAGGCCTTAGATTTTGATTGCTTAATATTCGATTTAAAGCGCGATTCGCAAGCTTTTACTTCATTTTTACGCGAAAATCCTTCTATCACCCATAGAGCTGGCGTTCCCAAAGGGGGTACTTTTATTCTAGTTTCAGAAAAAGAAAAAATTGTAGCCGATTTCTGTATTGCAACAAAACAAACTAACAACGCTAACGACGGCTGTTGCTCACTAATGGAATGTACGTACCCGTGGATTAGTTCGCTAAAATATATGAACAATCTATCGCGAAGTTTAAAAGGAAAACAGAGCAGAAACAAACCCATGCCACAAAATTATGTATTGCAGATAATTGAATATAAAATTAATGGTGAACCTTTAATAAATAGAACAACTACCATCACAATACCCCTATCACAGATATTTTTAAGAAGAATACACGCCGTCACCGAAGCGCTAAACAAAAAGTTTAATAAAGGAGTGGTATTCGATTTTAACGAAAGCCAAAAACGTTTGGTAATTACGCGCGCAAAACAAGACACATTTACCATTCGATTGCGCGAAATTTCCATGGCTAATAACAATCCTATTTACACCTACAGCAATACAGGAATGTTTAGAAACAATTTGGTGTTTAGACCAGATGCTATGCGCTGTCGCGATTTACGAAGCTATCGCGAATCATTTTACGAAAAGTTGCAAGCTCGTATTGCGCCTGTTAATAAAGATGACGACTACGGTAAGTATGACAACAAGTGGGCCAAGTGGAGTAAATTAACACAGCGGTTAATTACCAATCCAAATATCGAAGAAGCCGGATTAACCCGAATGATTACTAGGGTTGAAATGTTGCCACAAGAAATTTTAAATGTAGTGCAAAATATTAAGCGCGATTTACAAGCAACGCAAGAGGACAAAGACCTTGTTTTTAAACTCGACGGAGATTGGGTAAATGGTACTTGGGTTAACAAATTTATGCTAGATCATCACAGACGAAACAAGAAAAACACTCACGATGATATTGTTTTATTTGTAAATCTTCGGAAATATTTGCACAACGAAACGGGTGTTACAAAACTTTCTATTTACATAACCAATTTAAGATATTCAAACGAGTTGGATAAAGTGTTAGCTAAATATAAAACCCACGCCGACTTCTATTTTGGAAGACCCACGGGTGAAAATGCTATAAGTTTATAAATTTCGGGAAAGGATAAAAAAAGAAGGGTATCAGTCGGTAAAAATCGTACAATCCGAATGATACCCTTATGGGTCAAACATTATAGAACTAAGAACTTAAAAGAATGAAAAATAGAACATCGAAAGAAAAATAACCTAACGATAAGAACTAAAATACAAACTATAAAAGAACTAAGAAACTAACCTGCAAACAACCCAGTAATTCATCTCTGAATCGAACAGTAAATATAAGCTTAAAAGATTAAATAGCAAATGGTTGCGCAAAAAAATATCATTAAAAAAATAGCGGTAACGGTAAACACACAATCTCTGTCGCGCGGTACGCAATTAAAGGATGAATTGAGTACATTTTTAAAAGATGAAATCTTTCCTGCAATAGATGCGCATTTTAATTCTATTCAAAAAAAGGACGCTATTATTCGGTTTGAAAAGATTGAAATTGGAGTTGATGTAGCAGATTCAAATGGCGATTTAAAGAACTTAATTCTAAACGAACTAAAAAAAATAATAAATACCGAAAGTATTACAACAAATAAAGTTGACACTTTTAAAAAAACTACAGTTGAAAAAAGCGAATTAGACGCTTTTATTTACTTTTTGGAATTTGGCATCCTACCTTGGTGGTGCGATGAAAAACAGAAGTTTGAAAGTAAGTTTTTCAGAAAAATAAAACCTCATCAATTATTTTTAAAAAATTTTAAAACACTGCTTACAAAGCCTCAAATTAGAAAAAGATTAATGTGTCAATTTGATGATAAGCAACTGGCAATTTTAGTATCAGCGAGCAACAAATTGCCAAAATTAAATAAAGTAATAACTACTAAAATTCCGAAAAAATACCGAAATGTATTTTGGGAAACTGTGTTGTGTTATTTGGCATTCAAAGAAGAACAAGAATTTATCGTCAACTTAAATAAATTTCCAATAAAAGTGACGGAAAAATTGTTGACTATTATAAATAAAGATTTGGGAATAGAAACTCCCATTGCTTACCGCGATTTTCAAAAGTTGAATTCTAAAAAAAAGTTCACTGAAAATTCTTTATCTACAAATAATACAAAGGAACAAATGTCTTTTGCAGAGATTTTTAAGGTAGATAGTAGTTTGGTTACTTTTAATTCAACTGAAATTAAAGAGATTGTTAGTTCTGGGATTTTAGTAAAAAATGCGGGTTTAATTCTGCTGCATCCCTTTTTAAAAATGTTTTTTAAAAAGTTGGATTTCCTTACTGAAAACGATATAAAACCTGAGAAAATAGACGAAGCAATTCATATTTTACACTACTTAGCAACCGGTCGTGAACAACCCGCCGAACACGAGGTAATTTTTGAAAAATTTATATGTAACACACCACTTTTTCGAACAATAAACCGTCAAATATTTTTAACAGAGGCACAAAAAAACGCAGCTAATCAACTTTTAAAAGCGGTACTCGAGCATTGGACTACGCTAAAAAGTAACAGCGTAGAAATTCTTCAAAATGAATTTTTGCAACGCGACGGTAAACTTACCATCACCAACCAAAAGCAAAACTTATTTCTTCAGCGAAAAACACAAGATTTACTATTAGATCGATTACCGTGGAATATACATTTGGTAAAGCTTCCGTGGCACGATAAAATTCTTATTGTGAACTGGTAGTGGTTTCACTAATACAGTCATAAATTAATTGTCGTGCGATGTATTTAACGCATATATGGCGAAACTCCCCAACCAGTGGCCACCCTCATAGCTATCGCCAACAAGATTCGGGTATGAATATCTTAAATGTTCATTTGCCAAATTTTCGAGGTGTTGGTATTTTGGAAACTGCTTAGCCAAGCCGTAAAAAACCCAAGCTCTGCTAAAATTTAGACCGTCTAAATGTACGAGTTTCCCATCGGTTCGGTCGCTCACCTCTCCTACTTGTAAATGATAATTTTTATTAGCTAATTGAGGCATAAATTTTTCTGCCCATGACAAAAATTCCTCCTTGGGGAGTATACGGCGCATAATATCAATTTCTTCCAAACAAGGCGAAAGAAAATCGTAACCGCTGGGTTCCCAATTTATGGGGTAGTTTGTATCATTTAAATAAAATTCACGCGCGCGCTTTTCAATCAATTGTTTCAATTCACTGTCGCCAATAGTCACGGCATAATCATACGCAAAAGTAAGTCCGAATGCAGTATTTGTATGTTCGCCCACTCGAATTGGATAATTGAGTTTTGGCAAAAATTCTTTGTAGCGAAGCACAATAACCTCTGCCAAGGGCTTCATATTTTGCGCCAATTGTTGTGCCAAAGGGTCGTCCCAATTGTGAAGCTCTTCGGCTAGTTTTAAGAGCCATGCCCAACCGTAAGTTCTTTCGAAAGATTTATTGATTGGCCTATCGAAAAAAGCAATTTCGGTTGCTATATTTTCTGTTGTAATTCTTTCTTTTATTAAATTTCGCACTTCGGTAGCCCTATCCATAGCAGGAAATTGTTTCAGCAAAGTTACCATGGACCAATACCCGTGTACAGCACTATGCCAATCAAAACAGCCGTAAAAAATTGGATGTACCGTTTTGGGTTCTTTTAAATCAGATTTGTTTTCTAGGGTATGCCCCGGTTTGTACGGGTACGTTGTACTTACACAATGCAAAGGTAGTTCAATTAATTTGTTGGCTTCGGCCAATGTAAACTCGGGAGCTGCAAACTTTTTAACAGCAATAGTTTCTGTTACTGTAAGCTTTGTGGTTTTATTTGTTTCGTTTTTACAGCTAATAAAAAGTAGTATCGAAAAAATAAGTAAGTTAAACTTTTTCATAAATATGATGAATTTTTATAAAGATACTGAAATAAAAAAACCACGAATACACTAAATAATTTGAAGTTTTAGTGTATTCGTGGTAAAAAAATTTTTAAAAGAAAGTTTACATTTTTACGTCTTCGAGTTTTACTTCTTCGCCGTTTTTATCGAGAAGTATTACTTCATCAAAGCCCATTTCTTTAAACTGTGCAAACTGTGTTGCTGCATCACCTATTACTAAATAGGCCATTTTTGATGCATCTAAATATTTGTTCGCAAGTCTTTTATGTTCTTCGAGCGTCATATTTTGAACGATTGCTTCTTCTTTCTCAATATAATCTGATGGAAGGTTGTATGCATTAATTTCTTGCAACATTCCTAAAAGCGATCCTTGAGTTTCAAAACGGCGTGCGTTAGATTTAATAAGTGCATTTTTTGTAAACTCTAAATCTTCTGCCGAAATACCGTTTTTATACTTAGAAATTTCATCTCTAAAAATAGCTACCGACTCGCCCGTGGTATTTGTTCTAACGCTCGATGACGCTGTAAAAGTTCCTGGAATTTTACTTCCGCTAAATCCCGTTCGTGCGCCGTAAGTATACCCTTTTTCTTCACGTAGAATTAAATTTACGTTACCCGAAAATGAACCGCCTAACTTATAATTCATCACTTCGGCAGGATAAAAATCGGCATCTGTTCTTGGTAGCGCTATATAGCCAATATTTATTACAGATTGTTTAGCATTTGGGATATCGACAAAATATAAAGATGCTTTATCGCGATTATTTGCTACAGGGTATTCAGGAATTGTAACATCTTTTGCGGCCCAACGCTCTTCAATTCCTTTTAAAGCTTGTAAAACTTTTTCCTGATTTATTTTACCCACCACCTGAAATGTACTTATCGATGGTGAAAAATTAGCTTTATAATAATCTTTTAAATCGGTCATTGTTATTGCCTCAACAGTTTCAACCGTCCCAGTGGTGGGGTGACTAAAAATATGATCTTCACCGTATAATATTTTGTTATAAACACGGTTTGCAACTACATTAGGATTTGCGTTTGAACGTTCAATTTGATTAATAGTTTTTGTTTTAATTCGGCCTAACTCATCCGCGTCCCAACGGGGTTCTAAAAGAATTTCGGCAACTAAATCGATAGTTTCGTCAAAATTACGAGTTAAGGTATTTCCGCGAATTACGATAGACTCTCTGGTAGTGTACATTCTAATAGAAGCACCTAACAAATCTATCTCTTCTTCTAACTGCTCGGGGGTTTTATTGGCGGTACCTTCCATTAAAATATCGCTCATCAAATTGGCTACACCATTTTTATTTAAATCATCGAGCAAATGACCGCCTTCAATCACTAAGCTGAAATTTACCGTTGGAATTTCATCCTGCTCAATGCCTGAAACTGTCATTCCATTCGCGAGTTCTGTTTGCCATATTTCTGGAATAGAAAGGTCTGGTGAAGTTCCTTGCGAAGGAGGCGTTGAACGGTCGAAGTTTGAAGGTGTTTTTGCAACTTCATTTTGAGATTCTTCCACTTCTTTGGCAACATTTTCCTTAATTTCTTCTTCTACAACATTTGCTTTTTCAGAATTTTCGGCAATTAATTCACTTTGTCCTTTAGGAACAAAACTGGTCATAACAAAAGGTTTGTCTTTAATGTATTTATTGTAAACACGTACAACATCTTCTTTTGTTACCTTTTTAATATTTTCAATGTCTTGCGTAATAAAACCAGGGTCGTTTGTAAATACATTGTATTGCGCAAGTTGAAAAGACTTACCTAAAACGCTGCTAATACCATTGTAAAATTGAGTTTCTAATCCCGCTTTAATGCGTTCAATATCGCGATCGGTTACGCCTTCTTTTTCAAAAAGTTGAAAAGCTTCGTAGATTCCACTTTCAACCGAATCTAAATCTACACCATTGTTTGCGGTAATTGAAATTCTAAAACTCCCAGCTAATTCACTCGAATTATTATAAGCTGTGGTTCGAGAGGTAAGGTTTTTATCTTTAACCAAAACTTTGTACAACGGCGCTTTTTTACCTTGTGAAAGTATTTCGCCTAAAAAGTTTAAGGCATAAGCATCTTCTGTATACTGCTCTAAAGTAGGCCAAACCATATTTAACTGGGGCGCTGTAGCAAAATTATCTTCGTGATATAATCTTTTAGTTTCCGAAAGGGTTACAGGTTGTGGCTTAAGTGGTTCAACCTCTTGGCGACGTTTAATTTCGCCAAAATACTTTTCAATCATTTGCTTAGCTTCGGCTTTATCAAAATCTCCAGCTAAAACCAATGTGGCATTGTTTGGTCCATAAAAACGATCGTAAAATTCTTTTACATCTGCTACGGTTGCATTTTGCAAATCTTCGAGCTCGCCAATTACTTGCCAGTTGTAGGGGTGACCTTCGGGATATAAATTTTTATCGATTACCCAACTCGTGTGCCCGTATGGATTGTTATCAACGCGTTGTCTTTTTTCGTTTTGAACTACTTCTTGTTGATTGTAAAAAGCCGATTCGGTAACAGTATTAATTAAAAAGCCCATACGGTCGCTTTCTAACCACATAACAGTTTCCATAGCATTTTTTGGCACCACTTCGTAGTAAATTGTTCCATCTTTCCAGGTACCACCATTTAAGGTTCCCCCTGCATCTTGGATGGTTTTAAAGAATTGATCTTGCGGCACGTTTTCAGACTCTTGAAAAAGCATATGCTCAAATAAATGAGCAAAACCAGTACGACCAGTCTTTTCGCGACTAGACCCTACACCGTATTGAATTGCAACCGAAACAATAGGATCACTTTTATCTTGATGTAAAATAACATCGAGTCCATTTTCGAGTTCGTATTTTTCAAATTCTACCGAGAGTGTTGCATCTTCATCGGTACTGGCATCTTGTTTTGTTTTACAAGAAAAAACAACAAATGCAGTAAGCGCTATAGCAACCACACTGGTTTTTACGGAAATTTTAAACATATTTAATTGGTTTTTTTATGAAGGTTTTAAAGATAATATGGGAAGTTATTATAACTCTTAAAATTAAGTTAAAACGATTTGTACACAAATTTGCTATTTAAACACATTTTTTGTTGAAACGAGTATGATTATTCATTATAATTCCGCAGCGTAACAAATTGAATATAAAGCTATTAACCAAACCAACCATCGCGATCTAAGCTTCTGTATTGAATAGCTTCTGAAATGTGATTGCCATTTATTTTTTCTATTCCTTCCAAATCGGCAATTGTGCGTGCCACTTTCAAAATACGGTCATAGGCTCGAGCAGATAGGTTTAACCGTTCCATGGCAGTTTTTAATAGGGTAAGTGATGCTTCGTCTAATTGGCAAAATTTTCTAATTTGTTTTACCCCCATCTGTGCATTGTAGTGTACGTTTTCAAATTCTGAAAATCTTTCCGATTGAATTTTTCGGGCTTCGGTAACGCGTTCGCGAATTACAATACTCGATTCGCCACGACGTTTGTCACTAAGCTTTTCAAAAGGGACAGGAGTTACTTCAATATGAATGTCTATTCTGTCTAAAAGCGGTCCCGAAATTTTGCTCAAATATCGTTGCATTTCGGCTGGGGATGACATTACGGGCGCATCGGGATCGTTAAAATATCCTCCCGGACTTGGGTTCATACTAGCCACCAGCATAAAGCTTGACGGGTAAGTTACCGTAAACTTGGCGCGCGAAATAGTTACATCGCGATCTTCCAACGGTTGCCTCATTACTTCCAAAACGCCGCGTTTAAATTCGGGTAATTCATCTAAAAACAAAACCCCATTATGCGCCAAGCTAATTTCGCCCGGCTGTGGATATTGCCCACCACCAACCAAAGCCACATCGCTTATTGTGTGATGCGGACTGCGAAAAGGACGCGAGGTCATAACCCCACCTTTTTCTAATGTTCTACCAGCGACGCTATGGATTTTAGTAGTTTCTAAACTTTCTTGCAAAGTCATTGGTGGTAAAATACTTGGCAATCGTTTTGCAAGCATAGTTTTTCCCGAACCTGGCGGACCAATTAAAATAATATTATGACCACCGGCTGCAGCAATTTCCATACAACGTTTAATAGACTCTTGTCCTTTTACATCGGCAAAATCGAATTCTGGGCGTTCAAGGTGATTGTAAAATTCGGCAACCATATCAACTTTGGTCATTTGTAGCGGAATACCTTCATTAAAAAAGTCTATTACTTCCTTAATAGTTTCAATACCAAAAACCTCAATTCCATCTACTATGGCAGCTTCTTTGGCATTTTGCTTGGGTAAAATAAATCCTTTAAATCCTTCTTCTTTAGCTTTTAATGCTATTGGCAAAGCGCCGCGAATGGGTTGCAAATTTCCATCCAAGGACAATTCACCCATAATAATATAATTAGATAATGGATTGCGTTCTTCAATTTGGCCAGTGGCTATAAGCACGCCCATCGCTAACGTAAGGTCGTATGCAGAACCTTCTTTACGAAGATCGGCGGGCGACATATTTAAAATTAATTTTTTACCCGGAATTTTATAACCGTTGTTTTGAAGTGCGGCTGCAATTCTAAAGTTACTCTCACGAATAGCATTATCGGGCAGTCCAACTAAATGATATCCAATACCACTATCAACATTTACCTCTACGGTAATAGTCGTGGCATCTACACCAAAAACAGCGCTTCCATATACTTTAGTAAGCATAATTTTGAATGTAATTAAGGGGAGGTAATTATTGTAGTAAGTTAATATTTTTTTATTAGAAATACCTAAAAACCAATCACTTAGTTAGGTGAAATCGCAAAAAACAGGACAATTCCCCGTTTTAACATAGGTAAATTCCTAAAGAACCTAAAGGCATAATACTTTGAATTTCAGGATTTTAACTTTTTATGAAAAAATTGTGATTGCTACCTTTGTAAGGGTGAAGCTGCAAAAAGTTTCAATAAAAGAGGTATTAACTAAACAATAAAAGTTATGAATAATCAAATTTTCAAAAATTCAAAATGGATTCTACTTTTGAGTTTTATTTTGATTTTTAGTACCATTTCCGTTTCAGGAAATAGGGAAATAGGCGGATACGTAGATCAAGCCGAAAGTAGGTTTGTACGAAATGTATGGAATTTTATTAAAAACTTTAAAACTTCAAAAAATATTGGTTCACACAGTTGGAAATACTACCAATACTATTGGGCAGAACCTTATGAGTTTACCACATCTCATAAAAACTATGTAGATGCTATGGATTTAGCCTACGTAGCCGGACACGGAAATTATCATTTTATAGAAACCAATCAAAGTTTGGGTTTAGGGGTAGATTTAAGATCGGTTCCTCAATACGGCGACACGGGTGACGACTTAGAATTTATGATAATTGAATCGTGTTATACAGTCTCATCGGCGCCAGAAAAATCAAATTGGTGGAGCGATTACAATGCTATGTTTGGAGGCTTACACCAACTGGTGGGTTTTCATACGTTAAGTCATTCAGACAATGGGATTCCAAACAATTATGCGGGGAAATTAAAAAATAATGGTGGCGTGTGGCAAGCTTGGTTTGATGCCGTAAACGAAGAACGTTTTTGGATTTTTAATCCTTCATATTACGACCCGCAATACGGAAGCAACTACCCCTACCCTGGCTTAGCTAGTGTTATTATTGGTGATGGTTGTGCAAACGACAGATTAGGGTCTTATGCAAGCGATCCTGCCCCAGGTACTAGTGGAATGTACACCTACTGGCAATACTAATCTTTAAATTAAAATATCATGATTTCTAAATATAAAACAGGATTACTTACAGTAGGTACAATTGTAGTTGCAATGTTAACCACATCTTCTTACTTAAAAGGTAAAAATATAACACTCGATAATAATGAGATAGAACTTACAGCCTATAATAATTTAATTACGTATCAAGAAGGCGAAATGTACGTTTATAAAACCGGTGCACCCGAATTTGAAACAGTAAACAGATTTCAAAAAATGGCGGCTAGTAAATTACGGTCAAACGAGCTTCTACCAACTTCTAATAGTAAGGCATCGTTGGCATTTAATGATAAGGACCCTTCAGCGTTTTATGAACAAGACTTAAATGCCGGAATTTTATCTTTTAACAAAGGAATAAAAGAATATCACGGAAATTCCAAACTACGACTCCCAGAGCAACAAAAGGCCAACGATATTTCCTTAAAATTTATTAAAGAAGTAGGTTTAGCTCCCAAAAATATAAAAGAACTTAAAATGCTTCACTCTGGCGGTTTACGTGCCGGAGCGGCAGGTTCTGAAAAAGTTATAGATGTAATGCGAACTGTTACTTATGGACGAATGCTAAATGGAGTGCCAGTGTATGGCGCTGGCTCAAAAATAATTGTTCACGTAGGAGATAAGGGAGAAGTTGTAGGTGTAAATTCAAGATGGAAACAGATAGATAAAAAGAATGCAAAAAGTTTAGATAAATCTTCTTTAAAAAGTGCTAAAAAAGCCGAAATGGAAATGAGACAACAGCTTGTAAATGATTATGGAGAAAATGCGAAATTCAAAATTAGAGATATGTATTTGGCTTATTATGACGGCGGTAAAAACTATATACAACCGGCCTATTTTTTCCAGGTAGATGTAATGCTCCCTAAAGTAAAGGAAAGACCCAGAATTACATTTGATTACGTAGGGATAATTGCTGCATTGTCTAATCCACCAGAGGAAATTATACCAGCAGAAGAAGCTCCCGAAGCGCAAGAATATATTAAAAAAGCAACTTTAAAAAAATCGCGAATAAAGAATATTAGAAAAAGAAAGGATGTAGAATAGCATTAAATTATAACTAACTAACCGAAAGCTATCAAGTTCTTATATAGGTCATTCTATATTTGTAACTTGATAGTTTATTATAAGCAATTCAAAATGAAAACCTTGCAAGCCAATTTTCTTCAACTTAGAAAAATAGGGCTCTGTTGTGCTTTACTGTGTTTTACAGCATGCAACAATAGAGCGCATAAAACCCCAACTGTACAAAACCCACAACCTCCCACCCCTCCCCGTACTTATGAAAAAACAAAGGCTCCCGAAGCTGTTCAACTAAAAAATTTAAGCAGGGACTGTTATGAAGAAAACACAAAAACATATAAAATTCCCTGCCCAGATTTATTTGATCCAGTTTGTGGATGTGATAACAAAAACTACAGCAACAGTTGTGAAGCCGAAAGAGCTGGAATTAAAAAATGGGAAAAAGGAAATTGTAAATAAGGAAAATTATTAGGCTACAAAAAGTAAAAGTCAATTTTGCTTAAATGCAGAGATTAAACCTGTTGTTGAATGATTTTTAACGTTTGAGAGATCGTTAGTTTGTATAGCTTTTAAAGTATTTTTGGCTACAATTTTACCTAACTCTACCCCCCATTGGTCGTAACTAAAAATATTCCAAATTATACCTTGTACAAATAGTTTATGCTCGTAAAAAGCTACTAAACTACCTAAATTTTTTGGTGTTAACTTATTAATTAAAATTGAATTTGTGGGTTTATTTCCTTCAAAAAATTTAAAACAATTTTTAATATTTTTATCGTGTGTTCCTTCCCAGAGCGATTCGGTTTGCGCAAAATAATTTGCCATCAAAATGTTGTGGTTTTCTGTGTTTCCGTGCAATGATTCTTTAAAACCAATAAAATCTGTCGGGATTAGTTTGGTACCTTGATGTAAAAGCTGAAAAAAGGCGTGCTGGGCATTTGTACCAACACTACCCCAAACAATTGTACCGGTTTCATAATTTATCTTTTTGCCATTCCTGTCTACACTTTTTCCATTGCTTTCCATTACTGCCTGCTGAAGGTACGGAACAAGTTTTTGAAGGTATTGCGAATAAGCAATTACTGCTTCGCTTTCACATTTAAAAAAGTTGTTATACCAAACCGATAACAATGCAAGTATTACTGGAATATTATCTTTAAAAGTTTCATTTTTAAAGTGTTTATCGGCCTGAAAGGCGCCTTTAAGCATTGCTTTAAAATTACCGAAGCCTACGGCACAACAAATAGAAAGTCCAACAGCACTCCACATTGAAAACCGACCCCCAACCCAATCTTGCATCGGGAAGATGTTTTTTTCTGAAATTCCAAATTTTTTAGCACCATCAATATTTACGGTAACGGCTACAAAATGCTTTTGAACATCGTTTTGGTTTGCGGTTTTTAAAAACCAATCCCGTACAAGGTTTGCATTTGCAAGCGTCTCTTGAGTAGTGAAACTTTTTGAAACTACAATAAATAATGTCGTTTCTGGATTTAGACTTTGTAAAGTTTCGGCAACTGCATCGCCATCAATATTGGCAACGTAGTGAATGTTTAAATGATTGCGATAATATTGAAGTGCATCGGTTACCATTTCAGGGCCCAAATGGCTTCCGCCAATCCCAATATTTACAACATCGGTGATGGTTTTACCCGAATATCCTTTAAAATCGCCGTTAATTATCGCATCGCTAAACGCCTCCATTTTGTTTAGAGTCGTTTTTACTTCGGGTTTCATATTATCAAAATCGCGCAAGGCAGTATGCAACACAGCACGGTCTTCTGTTTCATTTATTTTTGCACCTTCAAATTGCTTTTGAATAGCTTCGGAAAGTTTCACCTCTTCGGCCAATTTCAGTAAAAGTGAAACAGTTTTATCGGTAATTCTGTTTTTAGAATAATCTATATAAAAATCTTCCCATTCAATCTTAAAACGCTCGGTGCGCGTGCTATCTTCCGAAAAGATTTGTTGCATTTTTTGAGCTTTTAGCTCCTTAAAATGTGCGTCGAGTGCGCTCCAAGCTTCGGTTGTGGTTGGATTTATAGCGGGTAAAATCATTTAAATTTTTAATTTGTAATTCTATTTTTATAATACTCAATTAACCCATCTATTGGCCGTTGAACGATGGTTCCAAGATTCAAGCTGTATTCATCGCAGCACTCCTTTATTATCTGTTTAGAAAAATGTGCGATAGAACCAATAAAATGAATTGGTACATCTGCAGCTTGTTTTAAATTTAGAATTCTGCATTCAATGAATTCTGAAATACCATTTTTAATGAGCGCATAAAAGTATGGGTTTATTTCTTCTTGAGTAAATATGAATTGAGTAAAAGATGCCAAATAAGCATTTGGGTTGGCCTTTTTATACAAATTCACTTTAATTTCATCGGGTTCAAGGTTAAATTCCGACTCGAACTGAGAAGCAATTTGTAGTGGCATTTTATTGTAAAAATAATCACGAAGTAATTTTTTTCCGAAGTAATTACCACTGGCTTCATCCATTAAAGTATACCCTAAAGCCGGAATTGGAGCGTGTACTTTAGTCCCGTCAAAATAGCAACTGTTACTACCAGTTCCCAAAATACAAACAATACCAGGCTTTGTAGTAACAGCGTAAACAGCGGCAGTTAAATCTTCAAAAACTTCAACTTTTGCATTGGTAAACAAAATATTTAACACTTCGTTTAATATGCTGCGAGGCGTAAGCGTGCCACATCCTGCCCCGTAAAAATGGAGTGTTTCTACTTTTTTAAAGTTAGCACTTAAATATTCATTTGAAGCAATTCGGGAGTGCAATTCATCTCGAGAAACCACAGTGGGATTTAACCCCAAAGTTGTAGTTTTAAAAACCACCGCTCCAGAATTATCGAGCAATACCCAATCGCATTTGGTTGAACCTCCGTCGGTTATTAGGGTCATATTTAAAGCTTTGCAGCGTAAGCAGCCATATCAATTAGTTTTGCTGAATAGCCATATTCGTTATCGTACCACGCAATTAATTTAAAAAAATTATCGTTTAATGCGATTCCAGCGTTGGCATCGAAAGTACAAATATATGGATCTGAAACAAAGTCTTGCGAAACTACTTCGTCTTCGGTATAATTTATTATTCCTTTAAATTCGTTTTCGGCAGCATTTTTAAAAAGTGCTTTAATTTCGTTATATGTAGCTGGTTGTTTTATACGAACGGTTAAATCTACCACCGAGACATCGGCCGTAGGAACCCGAAAAGCCATTCCTGTAAGTTTACCTTTTAAATCGGGAATTACTTTAGTTACCGCAACAGCAGCACCAGTTGTAGTAGGAATAATATTGTTTAATGCAGATCTACCTATTCTATAATTCTTTTTTGAAGGTTGATCTACTGTAGACTGCGATGCCGTTGTTGCGTGCACCGTGGTCATTAATGCTTCTACAATTTGGTACTCATCGTTTATTATTTTGGCCATTGGTGCCAAACAGTTTGTGGTACACGAAGCATTAGAAATTATGGTATCGGTAGCTTTAATATCTTTATGATTAACCCCCATAACAAACATGGGTGCAGTTTTTGATGGTGCTGAAATTAGCACTTTTTCTGCTCCGGCTTTAAGATGGGCTTGGGCCGATTCTACTTCTTTAAAAATACCCGTGCAATCTATTATCATCGTGGCGTCTACTTTATCCCAATTTAAATTTTCAGGATTTTTTTCAGAAGTAACTCGAATTTCATTGCCGTCTACAACCAACTGGTCATTTTTCACCTCTACTTTTCCCGGAAATTTTCCGTGAACTGAGTCATACTTAAGTAAATACGCAAGATGATTTACATCTAACAAATCGTTTACTGCAACTATTTTAACATCCTCTCTTTGCGAGGCAATCCTAAAGGCTAAACGCCCAATACGGCCAAAACCGTTAATTCCTATTTTTATCATATCAATATATTTTTTTTAAAGTATAAGTTTAAAACAGCGCTTTTTTAAACCGAGATAATATCGGCAACGCGTATTAATTCTTCATCTATTTCATTGCTCCCCTTTATCGCTTTCGAAAATGGCACCGAACTAACCTTATTGTGAATTAAACCTATCATTACATTATTTTCGCCTTTTAACAAAGCATCTACGGCACCAACGCCCAACCTACTCGCCAAAACCCGATCGTAACAGCTTGGTGCGCCCCCTCGCTGAATGTGCCCCAGCACCGTAACCCGCACTTCGTATTCGGTTAAGTTCTCTTTTATATAATCGGCAAGACCAAATATATTTTTTCCAATTTGGTCCCCTTCAGAAATTACAACAATGCTCGACGATTTTCCCGACTTTTTACTACGACTTAAAGATTCAAGCAATCGTTCGCGGCCTAAGTTTTGTTCGGGAATTAGTATTTCTTCGGCACCGGCGCCTATACCAGCATTTAAAGCAATATCGCCCGCATCGCGCCCCATAACTTCAACCAGAAACAGTCTGTTATGTGAGTTGGCAGTATCCCTAATTTTATCAATTGCTTCAACAGCAGTGTTGAGTGCCGAGTCGTATCCAATGGTAAAATCGGTACCATTTATATCGTTATCAATAGTACCAGGAATACCCACAACCGGAAAATTAAACTCACCATAAAAGATGGAAGCCCCTGCAAATGTGCCATCGCCACCAATTACTACCAAGGCATCAACATCATTACTTTTAAGGTGATGAAAGGCTTTTTTTCTACCTTCGGTAGTCATAAATTCTTTGGATCGAGCAGATTTTAAAAATGTTCCACCGCGATTAATTATATGCTTTACCGAACGTGCATCAAGCGTTTTAAAATCGCCTTCAATTAATCCTTGAAATCCCCTGTAAATACCTACGCAATCTAAGTTGTAATAAGCGCAAGCCCTTACCACTGCGCGAATGGCGGCATTCATACCTGGAGCATCACCTCCACTAGTGAGTACTGCAATTTTTTTTGGTTTTTTCATTGGGTTAAGTTACTATTTATGTTTAAAATTATAAATGATTTTAATCACTTAAATATACGTGTTAGCACGTATACCACGAAAGAAACTACTTACATATATTTGCTATATAGAATTAGTGGATATGCACTTGAAAACATTTTTTGTGGGGATAGAAAATGTTTTTAGTGCTCTAAAAGTTTACTAAGTTAGGTTTGTTAAAGAATCTCGGTCTTATTGGCCGAGATTCTTACTTTTAAAACCTTTGTAAACCTACGGTCGATAGGTAATTTTTAATATGTGCAGGGTATTTTTGGTAACTTTAAAGTTGTCATCCATTCGATGACCTACAATCCAAACTATGCTATCATCACTTACCAGCACCCACGTTTTTTCTTTTTCTAATTGCGATAATTTTTCATCTTTAAAAAATTTGCTCAATTTCTTTTTTCCCTTCATCCCAAATGGATGAAAGCTATCGCCATCTTGCCACCTTCGCAATTTTAAAGGAAAATTTAATCGTGCCGAATCTACATAAATTAGGTTTTTTTCGGTTTCACCAATATATTTTGTCTCTTCAAATTTTAGTGAAATTGGTGTTTCTATTCCTTTTTTAGAAACTGGAAACTCCCTATTTAAGTTATCCAATTCCATTTTAGTTAGTAGTAATTCGTCTCTATTTTTTAACAATCGATGCGTTTGTGAATACACTTGTTTCCCTGTTTGTGCATCGAGTAAATTTGAAACATCGTCCCATTCGGTAAAACCAAAATCTTTTAGTAATTCGTACAGCAATTGTTTTGTATGCGGAAAGTCACGAAGCTTTTGGATATCAATTTTATAGGCATTTTCGGCCTCGGTCACTACCCTATTGTAAACAATTGCAATATAATCGTCAATTAGCAATTGCGATGCCCGAATGTTACTTTGTGTTGTTTTAAAATTTTGAAGCACGGCCGGATTTACCGTTTTAAATTGAGGCAAAACCGCTAATCGCAATTTATTACGAAGGTAATCTGCTTTTTTGTTACTACTATCTTCGCGCCAATTTAAACTATTTTTTTGAGCATACTGAAAAATATCTTCCCTCGAAAAATTTAAAAGTGGCCTAACTACTTTGTTATTTTTCTTCGGAATTCCTGAAAGACCGCTTAAACCCGTACCACGAGAAAGATTGATAAAGAAAGTTTCCAAATCATCATCTAAATGGTGAGCAGTAACTATATATTGAAATTTATGGAGCGTTAATAGCTCTTCAAACCACGCGTATCGTAAATCGCGTGCCGCCATTTGAGTTGAAATTTTGTGTTCTTTTGCATACTTTTTAGTATCGAAAGTTTCAGTATAAACAGTAACCCCTAAATTTTCTGCTAGATTTATCACGAAATCTTCGTCGTCATCGCTTTCTTTTCCGCGTAGCGAAAAGTTGCAGTGCGCAAGGGCTATTTTTAAATTCATTTTTGAAAGCAGATGTGTTAATACCACACTATCGAGTCCACCGCTACAGGCAACTAAAATTCTACTTCCTATTAAAAAAGAAAATTTATTTTCTATTTCGTATTTAAATTGTTTAAACAAAGTGTTGTAATTAAAAAAGATTAATAACAATGCCTACAATTACAGCAATACCAAAGCTTAGTAGGGTTCCTATTAAAACATATTCGGTTTTTAGAGTTTCATTATTGCCGTACCGCAAAATAGATTTTGCTGCAATTAGAAATCCTACTGCCGAATATTGCGAAACAATTATTAAAGTAAGTGTTAAAATACGCTCTAAAACTCCTATTACCTTACCTGCATTGGGCATTTCGTTATCGCTGCTAACTTGAATTTCTGTGGCTTTAAATACTTCTCTAATAAAAATATTCGCGGGTTTTAAGCACAAAAGATAGCCTGCAATTATTAGTAAGTATTTAAAATTTAAAGTAATAATTATTGTGGGATTTAGCTCTTTCCACTGTGAAAAAAGAAATACAACAACGGTTATTATTGCAAGGTGAATAGCTTGATCTATAAAAAAAATGTACCGTTTTAATTGTTGAATTTTTACAAATTGATTTTTAAATCCATCAATTAACAAGTGTGAAATAGCTATAAACGCAGCGGCAAACACAAAGTTTAGTTGAAGGGAAAACACCCACGAAAGCAAGAAACAAATTAGTCCGTGCCAATATAAATGTGCACTTCTAAAACCAAAATTATTTTTGTGTAGCGCAGATTGGTTTGACTGAAAAAAATAATCTAAACACAAATGTGCAATAAATTGAAGCAGAAGTAATTCTTTTAATTCCATTATTGCTGCTTTAAAATTATCGTTTTATAAAATTTAACCGCCTCATCGATAGCATTCCAGCCTACACTTGTTGAATGTTGATTTACGGCAGATTGGCTTATCCCAAGTTTTTGCGCTATTTCTTCTTCTTGACAGTTGAGAAGTTTTAAGTACAATACTTCGCATTGACGCGAGGTTGCTTTGCTAAAAAGCACATCTAAAAGCGATAAAACAGGTTGAAAAATAGTGTTTAATTTGTCATTATTGGCTACAAAAAATAAAGTGCTTTTAATAACAATTCGCTCTTTATTATATGTTGTCCCGCCACTAATTTCTCTTCCCGAGAGGTAAATTGCTTCACCATCAATAATTCCATCTTCGGGTAAATATCTACTTAAATTGCCGTACCCAATGGCCAATCTTATGCCGTGTGTTTTAAATTGTTTAAAACGATTATCGTCTTTTTTATAATTTTGGGTGTTAATAGGTAAAGCTTTTATAAAACTTTTTATCGCCAGTGCCACCTGTAAACCTTCTGAAGCATTTGGAACAACACACTCAATATAATCGCCTTTTATTACCCGACTATACGCCTTGAATTTCTTGTTTAAATCTTGAATTAAAATTTTTAGCTGTGCTTCAACCAAAGCACTATCATCACTTTTTAAACTTGTTGATGAAACAATATCGCCCGAGATAACTGAATACATTTTTCGCCGTAGTTTATTCAAATATACATATTTATTAGTTTTTAAGCTAATAAATACACTTTATAAGTTTAAAAACTTATAATTACCCTTTATAAGCAAAATAACTAATACATGAATTATTTTGGTTTATTTAGTACTGTTTTCATAGCTTTTGCTTTAATCAAGCATTCCTCGTATTCATTTTCAGGAATCGAGTTAGCCGTTATTGCGCTACCCACCGAATAACTAACGTACTTTTTTGAAGCATTATAAAGAATAGTACGGATTACAACATTAAAATCGAAATTATTTAACGGCGTAAAATAACCTATTGCCCCGCTGTAGAGTCCGCGTTTAGCATCTTCGGTTTGTTCAATAATTTGCATTGCCGATATTTTTGGGGCGCCAGTCATACTCCCCATGGGGTACGTATTACGTAATATTTCAACGCTTGGTAGTGTTTGGGCAACCTCACAGCTAATGGTTGAAATCATTTGATGAACTTGTTTAAAGGTGTAAATTTTACATAGTTCTTCCACCTTTACAGAACCTTTTTGGGCAACCCGAGAAAGATCGTTTCTAACCAAATCGGTAATCATTATATTTTCACTGCGTTCTTTAGGATCGGCAGCTAATTGTTGTGCCATTTTTAGGTCGCCTTGCAAATTTTCTAATCGTTTGGCGGTCCCTTTTATGGGTTGCGAAATTACCTTGTTGCTATCCCTTTTTATATAGCGTTCTGGCGAAGCCGAAAGCGCAAATAGTTCTCCTAATTTTAGAAAAGCCGAAAAAGGGGGGGTTGAAATTTTATTTAAATTTAAAAAAGTAGTCAACGGCACTATTTCAGCACTTTCTGAATAAAATTCTTGACAAATATTCGCTTCATAAATATCGCCTCGTTTAATATGATCGAGCACGCTATTTACTTTTGAAATATAACGGTCTTTGGACGTACGAGCATTTATTTTTAAAGGTTTTGACGATCCAGTTTTAACTGGCTGCGGTGTTAAATTGATAATTGTATTCCAATCGTCTTCTATTTCATCGGCCACCATATTTAAGTATTGAATCGTGACTGTATTTTCAGTAAAAAGAAATATTTTTTGAGGTTGAAAAAAGTATAAATCGGGAAAATCTAAGCCGTCAAAATTGTTTGAATTTAATTTTTCAACATCATTTTTTAAATCGTATGATAAATACCCAAAAATCCAGTCGGCAGTGGTGGTTTGATATTCTTTTAATCTCTCAAAAGCATTAAAACTATCTGTTTTTAAAGCTGTAAACGCATCTACCGCCAAAATTGCTTTATACGATTCGTACTCTTGTGTATAGTTATTGCTATCTAACCAAATAACCTCATCGAATTGCTGTGCCCAATGTAGTAATTGTAGTTTGGTCCTTTCGTTTAATTGAAATGAAAAACTTTTTTCGGTTCGCATTAGTCGCTAAGTTGATCTTCAAATTGTTTTAAAACCTTGCTAAATACAGTTAATTGACCGTCGTCAATAATAGCTTGTTCTTGCCTTGAGAAATTTTTTGAAAAAGAAGGTAAACTAAAGCTATCAACAACCGCAGCTCCAAAACGCGGTAAAACTTTAGTTGTGTATTCAAGTGCTGCGGAAGCTCCTCTTTTTCCGTTTGAAGTACTTAAAAGCAGCATTTTTTTATCGTTTAAAAACTTGCGATCTAACCTTGATAACCAATCTAAAACATTTTTAAAATATGCCGATACCATGCCATTGTGTTCATTTACCGAAATAACTATCGCATCAAACTGTTGAATTTTTTTATTGAGGTTTTTTAATGCTTCAGAATATCCCTCATTGCGTTCTATATCTTCACTAAACAAAGGTAATTTATAGTCTGTGAGTTTTATAATTTCGGCTTGGTGATTGCTTAATTGGGTAGCGGCAAAGCTCACCAATTGGTGATTGATTGACTTACTACTATTACTTCCAGCAAAAAATAATACTTTATTCATATGTCAAAGTTATAGAAAATAGAGGTATGAAAAAACCCGCATTATTATTAATAATGCGGGTTTTTTAAGTTATTAATTAATCTATTATTGTTTTACAATACGTTTCACCACACTGTTGCTTTCGCTATTAATTTTTACGAAATACATCCCAGGAGCAAAACTATCTATAGAAAAATTAGTTTCTATTTCTGATTGTGATAAATCTATAGTTTTTATAACTCTACCTTTTACATCAGTAATAATAGCATTAGTTAGCTGTGTAGTTGTTTTATTAAGCAACGTAAGCGATCCAGATGTAGGATTAGGATACAATAAAAGATTTTTATATAATTCGCTTTCTCCTAAACCTAACACCTCGTCTACCGTTAACACAAAAGTACAAACGGCTTCATTTCCGGCGCTATCGGTTGCAGTTAAGGTAATTGTTGTGTCTCCGGGTCCTACCATGGTGCCTGGCGCTGGCAACTGAGTAACCGTAGGATTAGGACAATTATCTGTAACTGTAGCATCTCCAGTATAATCTGGGATTGTGTATTGTTCGCCTTCAACAACCTCAACAACTATATCTGAAGGGCAAATAATTACCGGGTTTTGAGAATCTATTGTAACCTCGGCCACAGTGCGTTCGCCAGGACAACCAGGCGTACCTAAATTGATATCGCTGTTGGGGGTTCCAAAATCTTCTGGTTCACAAGTACCACTCCAATCGGCTGCAGTATCTGTATCGCCAACGCGTCTAAAGGATCCTGAGGAACAATCAGCACTCAAATCAGCTCCATCCCCAGTCCAATCTAAATCGGACGCTGTGATATTAAATCCTGCAATATTAACATTGAAATTTGCTATTTCGGCGGCGGTAAAATTCCAAAATACTGAATCTACCACGTCTCCATTTGGATCAATTATTAAAATCCATCCTGTACCTAAATTATCCCAAAAAATATTATTACCCCAGTATCCTGCTCCACCAGAATCATTCCAATCCATTACCGAATCGGGCCCCATATTTCCTAAGGTGGCTACTATACTATTTACAGAGTTAATATTAGCATATGGCGTATCGCTTAATGCCACTCTATACCCAGTGTAATCTTTGGCTATCCCTACATTTTGAATTTCAAACCTATCGGGTGTTTCTAAATTGATTTCAGAAATAACGAGTTGCGATAACGGACCTGGCGCACTTTCTTGCGCATAAACATTCACACTACTAGTAGGAGTAAAGGTGTACGAAGTACCTTCAAACAAAAAGTTTCCTCCTGTAGGGGCATCATACCATCTAATTACATTATTTGGATCATTAAGAGTAGCAGTAACAGTTACTGAATCTCCTACGCAAAAATCTGTAACTCCTGTGGTAGTAGGTCCATTAGGTACAGCTAGAACTTCAATTGTATCGGTGGCGCTTGAGGCTACAGAGCAAGGTCCAGCAGGTACATTATAAGTAACCGTATGGGTACCTACTCCAGCAACAGCTGGGTCGAAATTAAAGGTAAGTCCATCACCATTATCGGTTACACCCGGTCCGCTATATACACCTCCAACAGGAGCTCCACCACCTAAATCGGTTAAAACTGGTGAAGAAAAGCAAACTTCTTCAAGGATTGATAAAGTAGCGGTTTGCGAAGGCGTATCAAAAGCTTCGGTGCCATCGCTTCTACTAGAAGAAGACCCTTGACTAGCGCTGTAACCCAATCCTCTTTTAGCAAAAGCATCCCATAGTATACAAATGTTTGCACCACCATAAATAGCTTGATCGGCCGCCATTATGGCGTCACGGCCATCAATAAAGCCAGGGCTACAAGGTTGTAGTTTCATCCCTTCGGTAACTAAAGCTAAAGCTTGAATGTTTCCGGCATCTAAATTTACATCACCGGTAAAATTGTAAACATTTGGGTCATAACCGTGTTCATCTATTAAAGCCCAAGTAACTTCCCAAAGCATTTGAGCCCAAACCGAACCAACACCGTGAGGAACAGCAGCTGTTTTAATATAATCATACGTTTGCGGGTTAACCGTCATATCTGTACTATACGGGTAGTCACGAATACCGCTACCACCTTGGCCTTGACCAAATAAATATGTTCCTACTGCTCTAGCATCGGGACCTACATCGCCGGGTTGCATAGTTAAAAGTACACCAAAGAAATCACTCCATCCTTCGCCCATTTGCTCAGAATTTTGTAGACATCCCGAAGCTCCCGGACCACCGGTTAGCCTATTAGAAACTCCGTGTCCGTACTCATGTAATATTACTAGATTATCAAAATCACCATCTTTATCGCCACAAATGTACATTTGCATTCTTGGGTTACTTCCGTCGGGTGGAGTTCCAAAATTGGCATTACAGGTACCCGAACCGTCTTGCGCTTCGGCATCTACAGAGTCGTTTCCTAATCCACCATTTCCGTAATTGTTTTCTTGAAAGTTTCCGCTTATTTCATCAAAACCATATTGGTACATGATATCGTGAAATACATTATTCATATAAAATAAGTTGGTAATTGCAGCATCTTCGTACTGGTTTGCATTTGTATAAATTTCAGAAAATGGATAACCAGTAAATTCTAAATTGGAACCGGCATCGGGTTGATAACCTGGGTTGTTTCCATCTTCGTAAGCATTTACATTATTTCCGCGCGTTGTGGTATACTCTGCTCCAGGCACCCCATCTGTATCATGCCATCCAAAAGGAGAAGCTACAGGGTTTGCCGGTTGTACTTCAATAGTACGAGCGCCGTAATAAGGACTTTCTAAAGGCAAAGCAAAAACCTCGTAACATTCTGTGCAAGCTGCTGCAGATTCGGCTTCGGCTTTATAATTTGGAATATCAAAAAGATTGGCGTTAAAATTGATCTCTTGAACGTCGTTGCTATGGTCGTGATGTATGGCACAGCTTACCATCCAATTGGCTCTATTTACAATAGCTCCCGTACTGGCATCTACTCTTAAACTCCACCAATCTTGTCCCGTTTTTTCTTCAATAGAAATATTCCAAGTTAAAACCAGTTGATTCTCTTCGGTAAGGGTATACATTAATTTAGCCGGAATTGGGCTTAATGAAATTCCACCATCGCTTAATAAGGTTTTTTGTTCCCGCCCTTTTTCAGAATTGAGTACCGAAAGAGATTCAGAAATTGAATAATTAAGTTTTGCAGCAGCAGATTGTACAGCCTGAATTGCCGTTAAAGAGGGGGTTGTGGAACCAGATAATTTTTCCGAAATGTTTTTAATAAATTTATTGTTTTCAGAAACAATTTTTCCATTATTCGCAATATGAATACTCGATTCTGTTCCATAAATTTCAATTCCGTTAAATAATTGTCTAAAATATACGTGCTGAATGCCGCTGGTTTTACTATGGCTTTCACTCGTTACTTGCCACTGTACATCTTGCGGCAATAAATCTTTTTGTTCTAAAGATTTGTTTAATTGTTGGTTAATTGCTTGATTGTAATTTTGAGCAACTACATTGCTCGCAAAAACGAAAAGCATTGCCAAGAATATGTTCCAGGTAATTTTCTTCATTAGTTGGATATATTTAAATTAATAAAAATTTTATGATGGTTTTATCTTGTAAACTTAAAGAAAATTAATTTTTTTAAAGATATTTAATAGCAATTCCGTAAAATTTAACACCTATAATTATTAAAACCGAATATTTCAAACCGCTTAATATTAACCCATTTATTGATTGTTTTATAGTTAAAAGTATTATTGAGGTATAAAAAAAGAGAACCTAAACAGATTCTCTTTTTTCAACAATTATTTTTAAAATATTTTAAAACGGTTCGGCCAAATATGGAAAGCTCGTTGAAAATGTAGCATCGTTTGCAGGCACTCCATCGTTTGTTAATTCAGGATTTTCTAAGCCATCTGCTCCACCAAAAATCCACAAAAGCGAGGCATCGGCAACATCATCGGTTAAGGCTCTTCCGGTTAAAATTTCAGTCCCGTTGCTATACGTTGTGGCTCCTGTTTGAGCCAACCACAAAACGTCTTTAGAGAGCAGTGTTGTATATTCTTCGGCATCGAGCCCTAATATATTTGTAGTATATGCTGGATTTACAGTTAAGAGTTTTTCCTCAAATTTATCTTGAAAAGCAGCTTGCATTTCAGAAGGAACCGTAACATTATAAGCATCTTTAAATCCTTCTGTACCAAAAATAATATTTATTCCTGGTCGCCCCATTTGGTCTTCTTGCACGTAGGTACCACTAAAATCTAAAGTTTCGCCACAAGGCTCGCAATCTGGTCCGCCACAATCTACATCGGTCTCCTCTCCATTCATAATTCCGTCTGAACAGGTAATTTGCGTAATTACATTGTCGTCATCATTCTCACATTGTACAAACAAAAGAGCGGTAAGAACAACTGCAAAAAGTGTCTTTAATTTATATAATTTCATTTTATATTTTTTTTGGTTATCAATATTTATTGTTTTCTTTTCGCTTCAACCCAAACATTGTACATTGGGGTTGATGGCGCAAATGGATTTACGCCTGTTGTACCCGAAGGCAACATAGATTTTGGAAATTCCACCACCACGCTTAAAAGATTTGTTTCGGCAAATGTATCGGTACCTGGGTCATCAAAAGCAGTTGCCGTTCCATCGATAATTTCGTTATACTTATTTAAATCAAAAAAGAACGGATCTTCACGCGGACCGGCAAAAAACTTCATCCCGTCTTCTTCGGTTATTTGAATATCATCTTTAGTCGAAATTTTTACACTTCTTCGGGTGGAAGTAACAATCGTGCTTTCTAAGCCTTGCATAGCTGGGGCCGACGGCCCAAAAAAATACATAGAATCACCGCGTTTAATAGCCTGAATTACCAAATCTTCTTTTAAGTCGTTGTTGGTATCTATATTAAATTCGAGTAAAACAGATTCGTCAAATTCGGCTTGGGTTGTGGGCTGTCCAGGCGGCAATAATCCTTGAATATTAGCGACAAAAACAAAATTGTCTTGGTTTTCACCTTGAAAGGCAAAAAAGTCTGCAATATCTGCTGTTGTCCCCGAAATAGACGGGGCGTCCAAATGGTCTGCAGAAATAAATAGAAACGAAAGTGCAGCTAATCCTACCCCTCCAAATACGCCTATAAGTTTTGATTTTTTCATTTTATATTTAATTAATTTATATAGTTTTATTTATTTAAATTTTATGCTGAAATTGGGCAATCTCCTTTATTATGTCGAAAAATAGTAATTTTGAAGCTTTTAAAATAGTCAATAATTAAAAAGATGAACCCATCTGCATCTGATTGGATTTTAAAATTTTTAGATCTTTTTAATAAGAGCGACCTAATTGCACCTTATAAAGACAAATATGCTTTTTACAAAGCCTTAAAAGAAACAGGGTTTATCTATGGAGCATCTGCGTCAGCCTTACCTAAAAAAGCCCTTAGCAATTTAAAACTTACAAAGCAGGAATTAACTAAAATAAACCTTTTTCACGCATTACTCTATCATTTTTTTGAAAAGTTTGAAAATGCGAGTAATGAAAAAGCAATAGAAAGCATTACCGCATTCTATACTCATCTTGAAAAAAAGAAAACTAGTTTTTTAAACAAATTTTCCATCTCGCCGCAACCGGCAAATATTTTGGAAGATATTTTGTCTACTAGGTTGCAAGATTCAAATACGGTGTTAAAGAAAAATACGGTTTCGCTTTTAACACATTCACTATTATTTCTCGATGTTTTGGCATATAGTTATTGGCTTTCGCACCCCAATGCTACCAAAACATATTATAAAAATCTTGAAAATGCGGCATTAACAGCCTGTTTTTACACCCTAAAATCTAAACACAACAAGACAAAATACGATGCACTTTTAATTTCACTTTTTGAAACATCGTCTCACTATATAGTTGATGGAACCGAAAGCGGCGCGGCAACTTTTTTAGAGAGTTTAAACTATTTAGATAAAGTTGATGAGTCTTTGGAAAAATACTTTTTACTCGATTTGTGTTGTTTAACGGTGTGGGAAGATTTACAAATTGACAGGTTTGAACATCAGTTTTTGCAGCAATTGTTAGTAACCCTTAATTTTAGTGACGAGGAGTTACAGAAAAGCTTATTGGCACTACAGAATTTTTCAGAAAACTACACCGAAAAAATTCTAATTTTTGAATATTCACATCCTGTACGGCAGTTTTACAAACAATCTGCTGCTACAGTAAAACTGCTAATAATTAGAAATAAAGATAGGTTGGCTCGCGAGCTTGAAGAGAGTGGCGAATTGGTTTTATTATTAGGCCAGTCTACGCTTAGAGATTTATCTACGCAAGAAAAGGCAAAAGTTAAAGAACAATTGTTAGATATTTGCAAAACCATCCCTTCGTTAACCATTTTTCTATTGCCGGGCGGTACGGTACTCTTGCCGCTATTGGTAAAATTTATTCCAAAATTATTGCCGTCTGCGTTTCAAGATAATAGAATAGATTCTAAGAAAAACTAATTTATTCCAACCACAGTTTAAAATCTTTTACGCGTTCGCGAGCAACAATTACATCCTGTTCAGAATACGATTTTAATTTAAGTTGTAATCGCGAATTGGTGTAAGCAATGATGTCTTTTATAGCATCTATATTGATATAAAATTTTCTGCTTATTCTAAAAAATAATTCGGGCGATAATTCGCTTTCCAATTGTTCCAAAGTACTTTCAATAAGGTAATTTCGACCATCGGTTGTATGCGCATAGGTTCCTTTATTTTCAGAAAAAAAGCATTCTATTTCATCTACCGAAATCATTTTAATATGTTGCCCTATTTTAGTGGTAAACCGCTTTTTATATTCGCGTTCTACGGGGTTTACCAACAACTTTTTAATATCGTCGAAGTTTAGTTGAATGTTTTCGTAAGTTGGTTTAAAGTTTTGATATTTCTTTACCGCCAGTTTTAATTCGTCTTCGTCAATTGGTTTTAGCAAATAATCAATACTATTTAATTTAAAAGCTTGTAGTGCATATTCGTCAAATGCCGTAGTAAAAATAATAGCACTTTTTATTTGTATTGCGTCAAAAATTTCGAAAGACAAACCGTCGCTTAATTGTATATCGAGAAAAATTAAATCGGGATGTGGATTGTTTAAAAACCATTCAATTGCTTCTTCAACACTGTGTAGCATTGTGTTTACCTCAACATCGTATTTTTTTAACATACGTTGCAGGTGGCGCGCCGAAGGTTTTTCGTCTTCGATAATTATTACATTCATTGGGTTGATGGTTTGTTAGTTTTTAAAATTTCAAATTTAAAAATCTCCTAAGTTTGGTCTTCGTCCAAAAACTCTTTTATTTTCTTTTCTTCCCACTTTCTGAGAAAATTATTTTCAAATTTCATTATGTATAAAACATAAAGCGCATGGCACAGTAGCCCTATGCCCCAAAATGCTGCGGTAATGTAATTGCTCCATTTTGAAAAGTTTATTTCTTCAGAATTAAAAACATTTGCCGAAACGAGAATAATTAAGGTATTTATAACCACATAAACCAAAATATGACTGTAAAAACTCACTAAATACTCGACCTTTCTTTTGGCTCTTAAATAGGCTAAACTTTTTTCAGATTCCATAGTAGTACTTATTTTAACTGTTTTTTTCCTCTTCTTCCTCCATAAATTGTTTAATTTTTCTATCGGCCCAATTTTTACCTAAAATATTGGTCCATCTAAAGGCTTTTGCCGCTTGAAAAAAGATACCAATTCCCCATCCAAACGCAGCCCATAAAAACCACGGATTGCGCAGCTCATTTACGTAATAATTTAGTCCGGCCAAAAAGGCAATAAATATTACGTACATCATTAAACTGGTGTAAAATTGTTTAATATCTGCCACCCGTTTTTTTGCTCTGTGATATTTAGATTCGTAATTATCTGGTTTATTTTCCATTGCTTTATGTCTTAAGAGAGTGTGTTTTATCTATGTATTTGCTGAAATATTAATCGCTATTAGCGTCTTCTTTTTCCATCAATTCTTGAATTTTACGTTGCTCCCAATCTTTTCCGAAAAATGGATTGTAGTTGAAGGTTTCGGCCGCATGGCCAACCACGCCCATCCCCCAACCTGCTATAGGAAATATTGCCCACGGAAACCCTGCTCGTGAAATGTGATTTAAATAAATAAATACGGGTACAAACAATAGGTAAATGGCCAAGTGTAAATAAAAACCTTTTAATTTTTCAACCCGCTCTTTGGCTCGTTTATACTTTTTTTCTGAAATATATGTTTGCGATGTATTCATAATTTTAGTGCTTTCTTCTAAGATAGGAATTTCAATACTAAACTCTTTTGCGGTTTTATTTACAACTACAGGTTGGTCTGTAAGCAAGGCATACCGATCGCGAATATTTTTAAGTCCTATCCCTGTACTTTTTTTAATAATTTGTTTTGGCTGGCTGTTGTTTATTACTACCAAATTGCCATTGCGAATAGCAATTTCTACATACAACTTTTTTGAAGGTGTAACGCGATTGTGTTTTACTGCGTTTTCCAAAACAAGTTGCAACGATAGCGGAACCACCTTTGCCTCTGGATTTTCCAAAGTTTCTGGCGCTGTAAAAACAATACTATCTTCAAACCGCACCTCGAGTAATGACATGTATAATTTGGCAAAATTTAATTCTTCTTGTAAGGTTACAAGTTCTTTGTTTTTTTGCTCCAAAACATATCTATAAACTTTTGAAAGCGATGTTGTAAACCGCGTGGCAGCTTGTGGATTTTCTTCAATTAAACTTGTTAGTACATTTAAACTATTAAATAAGAAATGCGGATCTAATTGATTTTTTAAGGCATCAAACTTGGCCGAAGCTGTTCCGGCAATAAGCTTTTGGGCTTTTACAATAGATTGCTGTTTATTTTTATAGTAGAAATATGTGTAAAAAACAATTGTTACTACTACCGAAATAATAAACGATATATAATAGTACCCTACTTTTTCTGAAGCTACAAAATCGAAAAACGAATCGCCGCCAATAATTACTTGCGTAATAATCCTGATTATGAAAATTGCTACAAGCGTTATTATAATCCCACCTAAAATACCTTTTAATAGATTTTTAGGTTTAAAAACTTTATTCGGGAATTTTTTAAGCAAATAACCAAAATAATACGCATTGGCCATGTAGAGTATTACAGCGTACAATTGATTGTATAAAAAAAGCACAAATAAATGCTTAAAGCTATTTATGGTAACACCATTAATGTACTGTATTACACTAAGAACAATAAAAACTACTATCCCTACTAAAAAAGCTTTTGCTAATTCTTTTTCAATGCGCATTATAAAAATTATAAAAAGTTAATGTACTCAAAATACGGTACTCAACGTTATTAATTACAGCTTTCTGCCTTAATTTGTTTAGCGCGTTCTTCACCATAGCTTGGGTAAAATTCGCCCTGTGGTTTAAAAGTAGCAAAAAGATCGATTGCACGTTGAATCTCCTTACAATACGGTTCAACAGATTGGCCAAAATATTTTGCACTTCCCATATCCCATTCGGCTTTTGCTAAAATCATCCTCGGGTTTTGTGGTGCTATCGCTAAAGCCTTAGCGTAAAGCTCAGATGCTTTGGGCGAATATGTCATTCCATATCGCTGTCCGTCAAATACAATCCAAGCGGTATAAAGTTGTGCTTGCAATATCATTAAATCTGGATTATCTTTTGAAATGGCTTTCGCCTCGTTTATAAAGTTTTGTGCCTTATCTAATTGCGCTTTTAACTTAGTTTCGTTTTTTTCAGTAAAACTGTTTATCACGTTAATTTGTGCTACGTAGTACGGGGGTAGCCAGTTATCTGTTTCGGCAGTGGCAATACGTTCAAAAACATTGGCTGCCTCCCAAGATTTATTTTGTTGCCACAGCTGAAATGCTTTTTGCATTCCCTTTTGATACTTAGTTGGCTCAACCGCCGCACTTTGTTCAACATTGCTCTGCGCCTGCATTATTAAGCCTGCGAAGAAAATTATAATATAAGTAACTACATTTTGCATGATTGAAATTTTAAAAGTTAGTATTAAATTAATTGTATTCAAATGTCCTTTATAATTTGATTAAATAGAAAATGATTTTACCGAATTGTCAATTTTTAAGACCGAATTGTTATTCTTTTATTCAATTAAAGATTATCGAGTTGATTATCGGTTCCATCTTCACTAATCGTCCAGAAAAACCCAACGAAGAAAAATTGATCTGCTGCCGGTAATATCTCGCGGCGTGCAAAATTACCGTTGGTATCGGGAGTATTTGCATATTGATACCCGTTTATATTCTTGGTGGCTAAAACATTATTAACAGAGGCATACAATATTTTTTGAGGCGAAATTAAATACGCCCAATTTAAACTTACATTGTTATATCCCTTGGTTTTACTTTGCAAAAACCCTTCGGTATTGGGGTTGGTATAGGTGCGGCCGCTTCCGTATTGGTAACTAAACCCAAGCTGACTTTTCCATGCGTCGACCCAGTATTTTCCCACTACCGAAAGATTGTGAGTGTTGGCGTAACTGGGTGTAGCCGCTACGGGGTAATTTTTATACTTGCGCTCGGTATCCAAATACGAATAACTAATCCAATAATCCATGTTTTTAATAGATTTATTATCGCGCCAAAATAAATCTAACCCCTGAGCAAAACCATTACCACTATTAGAAAACTCACTGTCAAAGGAGGGATATTCATCTGTGTACATAACCAAGTTTTTATAATGTTTTCTGTACACTTCGGCTCTAAAAATCCGGTTGTTGGCAGAGTACTGATAATTTAAAATGTAATGCTGCGTTTGCTGGGCACTCAAATTGTTGTTAAACTTTAGAATATTACTCTCTGGTTGTTGATAAAAATTACCGTACGCCAATGAAAGCTGACTGCTTTTTCCGGTTTTATACGCAAAGGAAACTCGAGGCGAAAGAGTAGCCTCATCAAACAATTGGCTATACTCGCCTCTTAAACCGAGCTTTAAAGCCAAGCTACGCAAAAATATTATATCGGTTTCGGCAAATGCAGCCGAAATATTATTATCAAATTCTAACTGGGCCGCTGTACTATCATCGTTAAAATTCTCTTTAAAACCTGAAAGAAACTGTTCTGCGCCAAAACTTAAAATTAGCCTATTGTGAAATCGTTTTTTCAGTTTTAACTTTAAATGTGCAGCGTTTTCGGTGCTGTTCACCGTAGTTTCTTCAAAACCTACTTTAGTTTTTCCCGAAGTAAAACTCGCTCCGCCAAACACGGTCCAGTTGTTATTTAGCATTTTTAAATAACTCGCATTTGTATAAAAATTGTTATTGTTTAACCCAAAATCTTGCCCTCCGGGTTTGTTGATATCTTCTTGAGTAAGTTCGAAATTTGAAGTGTCAAAAGCACTGTAAACTTTTAGCAATCCGTCGCCAATTCGATGTCTAAAAACGGCCTCTCCGGCAACCGATTCAAATGGTTTTTCCCAATCATTTCTATCGGGAAACAGTGCAATATAAGGTGCTAAATTTATATATGAAGTATTTACACTTATCGAACTCTTATCCCACTTTTCGGTATGTCCTACCCCTCCTCCCACAGTCATTAGGGCGATATCTGTTTTTTCCTGCGTAGGTTCATCTACGGTGTTTAGCAATAAAACCGACGAAAGTGCTTGCCCGTACTCGGCAGAATATCCACCGGTAGAAAAGGTAATTCCATCAAATAAAAACGGACTATAACGCCCCCGCGTTGGAATGTTATTTGCTGTAGGCGAATATGGCTTAAAAACTCTAATCCCATCAATAAACACTTGGGTTTCGTTAGCATCGCCCCCGCGAACAAACAACCTGCCATCTTCGGCCACGGTGGTGGTTCCGGGCAGGGTTTGCAGCGCCCCCACAAAATCGCCTAATGCACTGGCGGTTGTAACAATATCTAAAGGTTTTAACGCATTTATTTTACTATTGTCTCCAGCCGTAAATGATCCTGCCGAAATAGTAACCGTTTCTAACGAATTTACATCTTCGCGTAAATTAATTTTAAGATTCTGCATTTTTGAAACTTCCATTGTAATTTCGGCAGTCTCGAATGACACATAAGAAATCACTAAAGTTTGAACGCCAGTTTCTGAAGTACTAAAAGTAAAATAGCCGTTCTCTTCGGAAGTTGCACCGTCATAAGCCCCGTCTAAATACACATTGGCACCCATGATAGGCGTGCCATTAGTGTCGAAAACACGACCTGAAATTTCGGTTTGCGCAGAAAATATACTTGGGAATGTAACGAGTAGAATTGTAAAAAATAAAGTTTTCATTTGGTTGTGTTGTTTCAATTTTGAGACAAATATGGGCTGAAAACAGAAAGTTTCAGAAGAAAAAAAACCGAACTGTTAATTTTAAATACCGAATTGTAGCATTATTTATGTTTACTATCACAGAAAAAGAAAACCGTAAATTGTATCTTCGAATAAAGAAAATTTAAAGATGACCGATTCAGAAAAAGTAGATGCCTTTATTGCCAAGCAAACACAGTGGAAAGAAAACTTTAAAACACTTCGAAAAATTTTGTTGACAACAGAATTAAAAGAAGAAATTAAATGGGGCAAACCCACATATACGCTCGATGGAAAAATAGTAATTGGCGTTGCCGATTTTAAAAACCATATGGCATTGTGGTTTCATCAAGGTGTGTTTTTAAAAGATAAACACAACAAACTTGTAAATGCACAAGAAGGGGTAACAAAGGCGCTGCGGCAATGGCGTATTGAGCCCCATGATAAAATTGAATCACAAATTGTTTTAGAATATATTAACGAAGCTATTGACAATTGCAAAGCAGGAAAGGTTTTAAAACCTTCGCGTAATAAGAAGGTTGAAATCCCAGCCCTTTTAAAATCTGCCTTTGAAAACAGCATCGAATTAAAAGAAAATTTCGAAAAACTTACCCCTGGAAAACAACGCGAATACACCAAGTATATTTCGGAAGCCAAACGTGAGGCAACACAACAAAAAAGACTCGATAAAATTATACCCATGATACACCAAGGGGTTGGGTTACACGACAAATACAAAAACTGTTAATGGCTATAAAACCACACTTCCAAAGATATACCACGCGACAATTGTGGTATTATATACGGCGGGCATTTTGGATATTAGTTTCTTGGGTATTCATATCAAACATTATGTTTTTTTATGAATATTTAACCCTAAAAAGTAACGGCATATTAAGCTCGAGTTATGATTTTTACTCGGCAGTAATGGCCAATTTAATAGTGGCAGTATCGGCAGGGTTAATTGGCGGGTTTATTACCGTAAACCTTATGGAGCGATGGCTTAGACGGTTAGTATTTTGGAAAGCGCTACTCTATCTTATAATTGCTTATACAATTACTGCATTTTTAGTGGGTTCTTTTGGTGCAATTTATATTACCAGTGAGGAGATGGGTATTCCATTTTACTCGGCCGAAGTTTTAAATAACACCCTTTATTTCTTTGGCTCGTGGTTGTTTATTAAAAATTATATCATTTGGCTTTTTATTGTTTTAATTACCCTTATAATTTTAATGGTGAATGATAAATATGGCCCGGGAGTGTTTCCAGATTATTTATTAGGAAGATATTTTAGACCTAAACACGAACGACGTATTTTTATGTTTGCCGACATTAAAAATGCCACCGGAATTGCCGAAAGCTTGGGAGAAGAAAAATACTTTAACTTTTTAAAAGACTTCTTTAGGCATATTGCCCCTGCTATTGTGCAAACCCGTGGCGAAGTTTACCAATACGTAGGCGATGAAGTAGTTGTATCATGGAAAATGAAATGGGGCCTAAAACACGGTAATGCCGTTCAATGTTTTTACAATATGAAAAAAATTATAGCCTATAAAGCACCAAAATATTTAAAACGCTACGGCGTAGTACCCGAATTTAAAGTTGGTTTACACTACGGAACGGTGATGGTAGGCGAAATAGGACAAATAAAACGAGACATTGCATTTTCTGGCGATGTGTTAAATACCACTTCACGAATACAAGCAATGTGTAATGAATTGGACGTTGAAATTTTAGCCTCAAAATCATTTGCCGATATTGCCTATAATTTACCAAAAGGCGTAAAACCTCAACCCTTAGGAAAAGAAAAATTACGTGGAAAAAGTGAAGAAATAGGCTTGGTTACGTATATAAAAGATTAATCGTTATACTTAACAATCAACTATTCGTGCTTTTTATTATACGGTCTAATTATTAATCTTGCCGCACGATCATAATTAATATAGCTATAAATCCAGTTTATAAAAGTGACTACTCGGTTTCTAAATCCTACTAAAAACCAAAGGTGAACAAACATCCATAAAAACCATGCAATTGCGCCTCCAAATCGCAGTTTTTTAATATCTACTACGGCTTTATTTCGTCCTACGGTCGCCATTGTACCTTTATCGAGATAATTAAAAGGTTCCATAGGTTTGCCTTGTAGCATTTTATTAAAATTATCGCCCAAATGTTTTCCTTGCTGTATGGCTGGCTGTGCTACTTGTGGATGGCCTTCGGGGTAGTCTTCGGTTTCCATTAAAGCAATGTCGCCCAATGCAAAAATGTTTTTAAAGCCAACAATTTTATTAAACTTATCTACCTTATATCTATTCGCTTTTTCTACAAGGGCATTGCCATTAATTCCTTTTACTGGTGCACCAGTTACACCGGCTGCCCAAATAAAAGTTGCACTTTCAAATTTACGGCCGTCTTTTGTAGTAACAGTTTTTCCATCGTAATCACTTATAAAGGTTTCAAGATGAATTTGGACGCCTAATTTTTCGAGAAATTTTTGCGCTTTTTCTGAAGCTTCTTCGCTCATTGGAGGTAAAACTCTGTCTAAACCTTCGATTAAATGAACATTCATTTCCTCTTCTTCAAGTTCGGGGTAATCGTTTTCTAATATGCCTTTTCTAAATTCTGCTAAAGCCCCAGCCAATTCAACACCCGTTGGTCCGGCTCCAGCAATCACAAAGTTTAGCAAACGCTTTCGTTCTTCAGCATTGGTAGTTATATCGGCTTTTTCAATGTTTTGAAGCATTAAGCTTCTAATATTTAATGCCTGCGGCACCGTTTTCATAGGCATACTATACTTGGCGATATTATCATTTCCGAAGAAATTAGTACGCGTACCCGTAGCAATTACTAAATAATCGTATGATAAATTTCCGATAGAAGTTTCTATAATATTATTGGTAGGATCGACAGCCGTTACATCGGCCATTCTAAAATGAAAATCATCGTTTTTTCTAAAAATCTTCCTAAGCGGATAGGCTATTGAATCTGGTTCGAGGCCAGCGGTAGAAACTTGATAGAGCAAAGGTTGAAAGGTGTGGTAGTTATGCCTATCAAACAAAACAATTTGAATTTTTGTTTTGCGAAGTTTTTTTATAAATGAAATACCAGCAAATCCCCCTCCTATTACCACAATACGAGGCGCGCTAGTTTTAGGAATATTCATAAAATATTGTGTTTTTATAAATTTAATAATACTAAATGAGGTTTTCGTATTTTTTAGGAATTTTGTAACAAAGTGCCAAGAGTAAATACTAATGCTACAACAACAGCAAACCATTGAATAAAGAACTTGAACATAGTTTTGTAACCCAACTAGAGGAAAACCAAAACATTGTACATAAAATTTGTAGGTTATATACTAACGACAGCGAGTCGCACAACGATTTGTTTCAAGAAATAACCATACAATTATGGCGCGCCTACCCTAAGTTTAGAGGCGACTCAAAATTTAGTACGTGGATGTACCGCGTAGCGCTAAATACGGCAATTACACTTTATAGAAAATCTAAACGCAAAATAAAAACGCAAGATTATGAAGGTATAAGTTTTAAAATTTCATCGGTGCCTTATGATGATACCATTGAACAACAATTAAAACTTATGTACAGTGCGGTAAAAAAACTAAACGATATTGATAAAGCCCTAGTATTCCTTTATTTAGAAGATAAAAGTTATAGAGAAATTTCAGAAACTTTAGGTATTTCTGAGGTTAATGCACGTGTAAAAATGAATAGAATAAAGGAAAAACTTCGAACTATTTTAAATCCGTAAGCAACGATGGATGAATTAGAATTATTAAAAAAGAAATGGCAAAGCGGGGAACACGAGCTTCCCAAGCTTACCTATGACGATATTTACAAAATGCTTTTAAAGAAGTCTTCTTCCATCGTAAAATGGATTTTTTTTATAAGCATTGCCGAAATAATTTTTTGGACAGTTTTAGCATTATTTGTACCCGAATCGAGTAGAAAATTTACCGACGATATTGGCCTTCACAATGTGTTAATAGGCGTAAATATTGTTAACTATGCTGTATTTGCAATATTTATCGTCTTGTTTTACCGAAATTATCGAAGAATTTCAATTACCGATACAGTTCGCGAGTTAATGCACAATATTATTGTAACTCGAAAAACTGTAAAGTATTTTGTTATTTATAACATAGTGGCTTCGGCTTTATTGATTATAGGCATTAACGTCTATTATTATTTAAACCAAGATATTGTATTTCAATATATGATTGCCGATTTTGGTGTGACTAATATTTCACAAGAAAAGTTTATGAATATGTTTTTCTTTATTCAAATAGCTTTTGGGGTGGGAATGATTTTATTGATAATGCTCTTTTACCGTGTAGTTTACGGCATCTTGCTAAAAAGATTGAGCAACAATTACAAAGAGTTAGAAAAAATAGAAATGTAGCATTAATAGCGCCATTGACGCTCCTTATTTAACTCTTCTTCGCTTTTTAATTCGTTTGAAGGAATAACTTTAAGGAATGAAGGGTGCTGCTCGATAGCATATTGAATTTGTTCTACAATTTTATCCATTGAGTCGTTTTCGTAATCAATTTCCAACGGTTCTTTAATATCCATAGTTTGAAGAATACCGCGCTTTTTAATACGCAAACCTTTTTTATCGAACGATCTTCTAAAACCATCGATTACAATAGGCACCACAATTGGTTTGTTTTGTTTAATAATATGAGCTGTACCACGCCTAATTGGTTTCCAAGGTTTGGTTGTGCCTTGCGGAAAGGTAATTACCCAACCATCATTTAATGCTTTGGTAATATTGTTAACATCGCTCATTTTAACCTGCTTATTTACCTCTTTTCCCTTTTCACGCCAAGTACGTTCAATACTCACCGATCCTGCATAAGCTAATATTTTGGGTAGTAAACCAGATTTCATGGTTTCTTTTGCCGCAACAAAATATATATTAAGTTTTGGACGCCATAGATAGCCTACATTTTTTATACTGTCGTTTCGGCCGCTCAAACTTGCATTAAACACATGCAACATAGCAGCAACATCGGCAAAATAGGTTTGATGATTACTTACAAAAAGTACATTTTTTTCGGGTAAGGTTTTTATAATTTCACTGCCGTGAATTTGCAACTCGTTAAACCCTTTAAATCGTCTATGGGTTAAAACTCCAGCAATACGTATTAACCAGAGTTTCAAGAAAATATAATGTCCAAATGGATTTTTTTTAAAAAGGCCCATGCTTTTATCGTTGGTGTTGCGTTGTAAAAAATTTTGTAAAAACTAAGTTTTAAAAAAGTGAAAAACTAAAAGGTTTTTAAGCAAATTTTAGGTTTTAAAATTTCAAACTTCAACTCGCAAATATACTAAATTATGCGGTTACAGTACCTTTTCAAGTAATTCGCGCACTTCATTTAACATCATGGCAGTCGCTCCCCAAACTATATGACCGTTGAGTTTAAAAGCAGGAACTTTAAGATTTGTTGCATATGAGGTTGTTATAATTTGAGAAGTAATACTATTATCGTTTAAAAAATCTTTTAAGTTTACTTCAATTAGTGCTTCAACTTCATCTTCCTGCGGAATAAATTTTGGCATTTTTGAAGTTATACCCAAGTAGGGTTGAACAAAATAATTACTTGGCGGTATATATATTTCAGTCAATTCTTTTAAAACTGCTATTTTTTCGCGTGGTACGCCAACTTCTTCTTCGGTTTCGCGCAAGGCAGTGTCTTGCATGTTGTTGTCTTCTTTTTCTACCTTCCCTCCCGGAAAACCTACTTGAGCAGAGTGTACTCCTTTATACGATTTACGTAGAATTAAAATTAAATGAGTTTCTAGATTTTCCGAAGGATAAAACAAAGACATAACCCCCGCTCTTTTTGCGGTATTTTGGTGTTTGGCAACCCGTTTTAATTCTTGCAAACGTTCCATAGGTGCCATTCTATATTGAACAGTTTCACCAGGAAGTTCCATTTTTGTTACTTTTACAATCCTTTTTTCAAAATCGTGAAAATTCATTTATGAAATATTTATTTGTTTACTGTTTAGGAATTGTATTATTAATTGGAGGCTGTGAAGATAAGAAAAAGGCTCCCGAAACAAACCATCAAATTAAAAACACAACAGTACCCAAAACTGAAGAACCCGATAAAAAAGTTGAAAAAACAAAAGATACACTCGAATTTCCGAAAATTACAAATGAAAATGTAGTTTCATTTTTAACCGAATACGGCAAAAAAAATAAAGAATCCAAAGTTTTAATTAGCTCTCGCTTTGGTGATATTGAAATTGAACTTTTTAACGATACGCCGCTACATCGCGCCAATTTTATTTATTTGGTAAAACAAGGGTATTTTAACGAAACTTTTTTTCATCGTGTTGTGCCCGAATTTATTATTCAGGCAGGAAATAGTGACCTTGCTTCAACCCAAAAAAAGAGGGCCAAACTAGGGAAAAGTTATTTGCTACCTGCCGAAATAATCTCGGGAAGAGTTCACGAATACGGTACGGTTTCGGGAGCTAAAAATTATCGCGAAAACCCCGATAATCGCACCGCACCTTATGAGTTTTTTATCTTTTTAGGGCCTAAATCTTCTACTACTCATTTAAACGGTAAGTATACAATTTTTGGAAAAGTAACTAAGGGTATGGATGTAGTGGAAAAAATTTCGCAAGTAAGAGCCGATGACGGCGACTGGCCTTTAAATAATATTTATATAAGTGCGAAAGTTTTATAAACTTACTCATCAAGTTTTTCTAATTCATCTTTTCGGTAAATTGTGGGTAGTGAAAGGTTAAAATACACTGCCAAAAGGCGAACAGTAAATACAATAGCCCCCGAAATTATTACAACAAACTCTAAAGGCATGGCAGTTTTTAAAAGTATAAAATATGCCGAAGCCCCCAAAATACAAGCTGTTGCGTAAATTTCTTTTCTGAAAATAATAGGAATTTGATTACATAAAATATCCCGAATTACCCCACCAAAACAAGCGGTAATGGTTCCTAAAGAGATACAAATTATTGGGTGAAAACCTGCAGCAATTCCTTTTTCAACCCCTACAATTGTATAAAGGGCAATCCCTATTGTGTCAAACATAAAAAGTGACCGTCGAATATACCCGAGTCGTTTTCTAAATAAAACTGCAAAAATAGTAGAACCAAAAATTACATACACATAGGTTAAATCTCGCATCCACGCTACATTGGCGTCTATTAAAATATCGCGTAACGTACCACCACCAACGGCTGTAACAAAAGCAATTATTAAAATCCCAAATGGATCTAAGCGTTTACTCAAGGCTGTAAGCACTCCAGATATGGCGAACGCAATGGTTCCAAATATGTCCATTAATACTAATATACTCACATGTTTTGTGTAAAGTGGTTATAATCTTTTATTACGGTATCTAAAAACGACAGCGGTTTGTCTTCGTATTTCACCTCCATCAAATTTGCAACTTTAATTGCCAATTCCAAAATTACTTTATGATTTCGGTGGTATCGGGCTTCGGTATAAATGTTTTTAATAGTTTGCATTTCCGAATCACTAAAAATAGTAACCTGCGGGTAAGTAGGACTATAATTATCGGGAATTTCGGTTAAAAGTGTTTGTGAAAGTGAAACTGTTTCTTTTTCAGAAATTACGGTAGTAACCGCAGCGACATCGCCCAAGCGTTGTCCTTTTCCATTTAATAAAATTGTAACCAGCGCTAAAGCCCCACTTGTTGCTGTAATTTCAATACTTCTTAAAAGCCATCGCAATAAATAGTTTGAAAACGCAGGTTTTGAGCCATCAATTTTTACTACTCGAAGTTGCATTATGGCTTTCCCCGGGCTTTGCCCATTATAAAGAGTTTCCCAAAGCAGATGATATAAAAATAACGGAAGTCCAATAGTAAGCCCTACAATAAAAAAATGGTCGCTCGATATTTCAGTATTTGCAAAAATTACAAATACAATAATAGCGTAAACTCCCATAAATAAGCCGTCGAGTAAATACGCCACTATGCGGTCTCCCACTCCTGCCACATTGTGAACAATATTTACATTTTGAGCAGTTTCTACTTGAAAATTATCCATTAAATATGTTTCTTTGAGCAAAACAACTGCACAATATGCGCGAAGCCGCTTTTGCAAAGCAAAATAAGGATAAATGGTTAAAATTTGAAAGCGTTCTTCGGAATAATATTTCAATAAACCCCGATGAATTAAGTGCGCTTTATATAGAAGTTACAGACCACCTTAGCTACGCACAAACGTTTTACCCTAATAGCAACACCCACAAATATTTAAATGGGCTATCGGTTTTAGCGCATCAAAAAATTTATAAAACAAAACGCGAATCGCGCAACCGTATAATCTCCTTTTACACGCGCGAATTTCCGCAGTTTTTTGTGCAATATCACAAGCAGCTATTAATAGCATTTTGCGTATTTGTTCTATTCTCAATAGTTGGCGCCTATTCGGCAGCTACTGATGGTAATTTTGTACGGCTCATTATGGGCGACGCATATGTAAATATGACGTTAGCAAACATACAAAGTGGCGACCCCATGGCAGTTTACAAGCAAATGGGCGCCATAGATATGTTTTTAGGGATAACCATTAATAATATTCGTGTTTCGCTTTACGCCTTTGTGTTAGGTGTTTTCTTAAGTTTAGGCACCATTTATATCGTAATGCGCAACGCAATTATGCTTGGTTCTTTTCAGTACTTTTTTTACGATCAAGGACTTTTATGGGAATCGGCCCGAACCATTTGGATCCACGGAACTATTGAAATTTCAGTAATAATTGTCGCCTCATGCGCAGGATTAGTTTTAGGAAATAGTATCCTGTTTCCCGGCACGTTTACCCGACTGCAATCTTTTATACGCGGTGCAAAAGACGGACTTAAAATATTAATGAGTACAATACCTTTTTTTATAATCGCCGGATTTTTGGAAGGCTTTGTAACTCGCCATACCGAAATGCCAGATTGGCTAGCCATAAGCATAATAGGAATTTCACTTTTTACAATCTGTTTCTATTATGTAATATTTCCTATACAATTAAAACGACGCTTAACCGCAAAACAACTTTAACCGATAAATACAATGAGCGAAATAATTATTTTTAAAAAACAACGAGAAGTAGGTACGATACTAACAGATATTTTCAAATTTATTCGTCAAAACTGGAAATTGCTCTTTGAGTTAATTTTAAAAATAGCCGGTCCCGCCCTGCTTTTAGTACTGGGAGGATTTATTTTTTATCTACAAACCTTTGTAGGCGCAAATGGCATGGTAGATACTTTTGAAATGGTTGAAACCATGACAACTACCATGGTGCTGTCACTATTTTTATTGATGATTGTGGGTGTTTTATATTATTCGGTGCTAAATGCTGTGGTATTACATTTTATAAAATCTTATATAAAAAACAATGGTGTTGTAAGCCGCGATGAAGTTAATCAAGGTGTGAGAGATGACTTTTGGAGGCTTTTAGGGACTAGTTTTATTGTGGCAATTTTAGGCTTTTTAGGTGCAATGTTATGTATACTTCCTGGTATATATTTATGGGTGGTTTTTTCAACAGCACTCGCTATAGTTGTATTCGAAAGAAAAGATATTGGAGAGACACTAAGCTATTGCTTTAAACTTATAAAAGGCGAATGGTGGATTACTTTTGCTACCCTTTTTGTAACAGGGCTACTTTATTATTTTATAAATATTATTTTTCAAATGCCACAGTATATATATTTCTTTATAAAAGCTATAAGCGCTAGCCAAGAAATTGCAGCAGACCCCACACAAATGTTTGATTGGGTGTATATTGCTTTAGCTACTCTGGGGATGGTATTTCAATATTTGCTTTACACCATGCTGGTAATTTGCGCAGCCTTTATTTACTTTAACTTAAACGAAAAGAAAAACTTTTCTGGCACTTTTGAAGCCATAGACTCACTCGGTAAAAAAGAATTGTAACCATGTTTAAGCTAACTTTCTTTTTTCTATCACTGCTTGTAAGTAATAGCTATTTGCAAAACAGCTTGAATGACACCATTCAAGAAAATACGAAAAAGGAAATTAGATACGACAATTCTCAAAACTTGAAAACCCCAGAGTTTAATCAAGCTACTATTGAAAAATTTAAAAACGATAAAAATTTTAATTATACCGATCAAATTAACGCAGACTCCTGGTGGAGCCAATTTAAAACCTGGTTGTGGAATGTATGGTTAAAATTTTGGCATTGGTTAGCCGGCGATTTTGAAACGGGTGGCTTTATTTCCTTTTTGGTACATCTACTCCCCTACCTATTTATTTTTGCATTAGTGGCTTTTGCAATTTGGCTATTTTATAGACTAAATCCGGGTGCTTCATTTTTTAAATCGGGAGAAAAATCGGAGGTATTTTTTTCGGAAGATGAAGAAATTATAAAACGAAAAAACATCCCCGAATTAATTAAAAAAGCAGTGAAAAATAAAAACTACAGGTTAGCTGTACGGTATAATTATTTGCTTATTTTAAAAAAATTGACCGATGCCGAACTTATAAATTACGCTGTCGATAAAACCAATAGTGAGTATTTTGCTGAAATAGCTTCCGAAAAAATAAATTCCAGATTTCAAAAAGTAACTTCAATCTATGAATTTATTTGGTACGGTAATTTTTCGGTAACACATAACGATTATTTAAAAGCACAAAAGACATTTAATGTATTAGAAAACCAAATCCCGAATAACATTGACTAAATTTCAAAAAATATTATTCTTGGTGTTTCTACTGTTGTTGGGGGCTTTGGTGTATATGGAAGCCACAAAACCTCAGCCTATAAATTGGTTCCCCAGCTATCACAAAGAAGATAAAATTCCGCTTGGAACACTGGTGATTAACAAGTTGCTTCATGAAATTTTTCAAAAGAAATTTATTGAAGTAGACGCTCCTCCTTTTGAAGTTTTAAAAAATAATGAAGTTAGCGGAACTTATTTATTTATCAATGACGAAATTGGTTTTGACGAGGTTGAGCTCGACTCAATATTAAATTGGGTCCACAAAGGAAATAATATATTTATCTCGGCAAATTATTTGGGCGACAAACTTTTAGACACCTTAAAGGTTAAAACCTCCACAGTTGTAAATGTTGAAAAAATTGGCACCGAACCCTTGGTAAAATTAGTAAATAAAAAATTTGCTACACCACAACCTTTTCATATTAAAAAAGATTTACCCGTTCGTTATTTTTCTGAAATTGACACCCTTCGGCAAACTGTGCTTGGAGTTTCGGGAGGGTTAATAGATTCAATTAAAATAAAAAAACCGCGAAAAAACTTTCTTAAAATGACGCACGGCAAAGGTCAGTTATTTTTACATCTGCAACCCGAAGTTTTTTCGAACTTCTTTATTCTTTCTAATAAAAACGCACAACATACTGCACAAGTACTTTCTTATATAAACAACAATAACAACCTTTATTGGGACAATTATTACAAATCTGGAAAACGCCTCGATGTATCGCCACTACGGGTTTTACTAAAAAATAAATATTTTAAATGGGCGTACTATTTTGTTTTAATTGGGGTTTTATTGTTTATAATTTTTGAAGGAAAAAGAAAGCAGCGTAGCATCCCTATTGTTAAACCCCTGCAAAATAAAACTTACGAATACACTCGCACAATTGCCGGGATATATTTAGAAAAAAAGGAGTACAAGTTAATTGCCGAAAAGCAAATTAAACTATTTATGGAATACATTCGTACCCGGCTGCAACTTAACCCCCAAACTATGGATAAGGTGCTGTTAAATAAAATTGCCGAACGCAGCGGAAATTCATTTAAAACCACCGAAGCGCTATTTAATTTTATAGAACAAATACAAAGAGAAAATACTATTAGCAAAGCCAATTTGCAAAAACTTTATCACGATATTAACGACTTTAAAAAGAAAACCGATGGAAAATCCTGAAGAAGAAAATACCGATCTACACTTTAATAATCGTATTGAATTAGATGTTTTAAAAGAGGCTGTAACCAATATTAAAAACCAGCTATCGCAGGTAATTATTGGTCAAGACGATTTTATTGAGCTGTTAATTGTTGGATTGCTAGCAAACGGTCACGTGCTAATTGAGGGAGTTCCGGGTATTGCAAAAACGCTAACGGCAAAATTGTTTTCTAAAACTATTGAAACCGATTTTAGCCGAATTCAATTTACGCCAGATTTAATGCCGAGTGATGTTTTAGGGACTTCTGTTTTAAATATGAAAACTTCGGAATTTGAATTTAAAAAAGGTCCTATTTTTTCGAATGTAATTCTAATTGACGAAATAAACAGAGCCCCTGCAAAAACGCAAGCTGCTTTATTTGAAGTGATGGAAGAGCGACAAATTACTATGGACGGGATTGAACATAAAATGGAATATCCTTTTATAGTTTTAGCCACTCAAAACCCAGTAGAACAAGAAGGAACCTACGCGTTGCCAGAAGCTCAATTAGATCGATTCCTCTTTAAATTAAAAGTGGGCTATCCTAGTTTAAAAGACGAAGTTACTATTTTAAAAACGCATCACAACCGTAAAAACGAAGCTACTTTTAATTTAATTTCGAGCGTAATTACTCCCGAAACACTGCAAAAATTTCGCAATCAAGTTCGCGAGGTTTTAATTGAAGACAAAATATTTTCGTACATCGCGCAAATAGTAGATAAAACCAGAAATCATCCACATCTATTTTTAGGCGCATCGCCGCGGGCATCTCTTGCAATTATGAATGCTTCAAAAGCTTTTGCCGCAATCCAAGGTCGCGATTTTGTTATTCCAGACGATGTAAAAAAAACGTTAACCCCTGTACTTCGCCACAGATTAATTTTGTCACCAGAACGCGAAATGGAAGGAATGACGCCCGAAACAGTAATCAATATAATTAGTCAATCTATTGAAATACCGCGATAAGTGATTACTTTTTTAAAATCCATCTATTTAAAACCTCGTTTGTTTTATTTACTTACGGGGATATCAATTCTATTTTTAATATCGTATTGGTGGCAGCCGTTATTTGGAGTGGTTTGGATTTTAATAACCGCATTAACGGTACTTGTTTTATTAGATGTTTCAATGCTATTTTCAAATTCACTTCTCGAAGGAAAGCGCATCTTGCCAGAAAAATTTTCGAATAGCGATGATAATGAAGTTGCCGTTGCCCTTATTAATAAATATACTTTTAAAGTAAATATCGCAATCATTGATGAGCTGCCTGTTCAATTTCAAAAGCGAGATTTTTTAAAAGAAATTACTATTTCAGCTAAAGAAAAAACCACTTTTAATTACCAAGTGCGTCCAGTTGAACGGGGCGAATACACCTTCGGAAATTTAAACTGTTATGTATCTTCAGTAATTGGGTTGGTTCAAAAAAGATATACTTTTAACAGCGAACAAATGGTGAAAGTGTACCCTTCATTTATACAAATGCGAAAACACGATTTTCTTGCCATTGACCAACGACTTTCGCAAACTGGACTAAAAAAAATTAGACGCATTGGCCATACCATGGAGTTTGAACAAATTAAAGAGTATGTGGTTGGTGATGATGTGCGCACTATTAATTGGAAAGCCACCGCAAAGCAGGCACATTTAATGGTTAACCAATTTCAGGATGAGAAAATGCAACCCATTTACTCAATTATTGACATTAGCCGAAATATGAAAATGCCTTTTAACGGTTTAAAACTGGTGGATTATGCTATTAATAGCACTTTGGCTTTTTCAAATATTGCACTAAAGAAAAATGACAAAATAGGCCTTTTAAGTTTTTCAAATAAAATTGGTTCGTTTTTACCTGCTCAGTCTAAAAAAATGTATTTAAACACAATTTTAGAGACTTTATATAATGTAGATTCTAAATTTTTGGATGCAGATTTCGGCAGGTTGCAAACCATGGTAAAAAGAAAAATACCGCATCGTAGCCTACTTATGCTTTATACTAATTTTGAGCATATTTCGGCATTAAAAAGACAGTTGCCCTATTTGCTGGCAATTGCAAAGAAACATGTACTGGTAGTTGTATTTTTTGAAAACACCGAAGTGTCCAAACTCAGCAATAAAAAAGCTGAAAATATTTCTGAGATTGTAGACCAAACCATTGCCCAACAATTTGAATTCGACAAAAAGTTGATGATTCGAGAACTACAACAGCGAGGAATACAAACTATATATACTACCCCCGAAAATCTTACAATTAATACGATAAACAAATATTTAGAAATTAAATCGCGAGGCCTACTTTAACCCGAAAGCTATAAGTTATATTGATTAATTACTTAACTTTGTATAAATATAACTTACTATGACGATTACCCAACTTAAATATGTATTAGCTGTAGCCGAGCATCAAAATTTTACCAAGGCTGCCCAAAAAACATTTGTTACGCAACCAACGCTTAGTATGCAAATTCAAAAATTGGAAGAGGAGCTTGAAATTCGAATTTTTGACCGTACAAAAAAACCGATAGAACTTACCGGAGTAGGAAAAAAAATAGTTGAACAAGCAAAAAATATAGTAAATGAATCTGAACGGATGCAAGATGTTGTAGACCAAGAAAAAGGATTTATTGGCGGAACTTTTAAACTTGGTATTATCCCTACCGTAATGCCAACGCTTTTACCCCTATTTTTAAAAACATTTTCAAATCGGTATCCAAAAGTTCACTTAAAAATAGAAGAACTAAATACCGACGAAATAATTGCCAAAATAAACGATGGATATCTCGATGCTGCTATTGCGGCAACGCCCTTAAGAGACGAGAAAATTATTGAACGACCTCTTTATTACGAACCTTTTGTAGGCTACATTCCTGAAAGCCACCGATTGGGTTCGAAACAGAAATTGGACGTAACCGATTTGGATATTGATGATATTTTGTTGTTAGAAGATGGCCATTGTTTTCGAGATGGAATAATTAATCTTTGCAAAGCATCTAAAAATAATTTAGGTGAGAAGTTTCAATTAGAGAGTGGAAGTTTTGAAACTTTAGTAAAACTCGCCAATGAAGGTTTAGGAATGACGTTGCTTCCATATTTGCACACTTTAGATATAGATCAATCCTTTACTCAAAATTTAAAATATTTTAAAGATCCTTCACCGGCGCGAGAAGTAAGTTTAATTTACAGTAAAAGCGAATTAAAAATGCAAATTATCAACGCCTTGCACTCCATTATATCTGGCGTTATTCGTGGGGCTATAGCATTTCAAGATGTAAAAATTATTAGTCCAATGAAAAACTAAATAGGCTAGCAAATAAAACTAAAAAAGCCCTCTGATTTCTCAGAGGGCTTTTTTTATGGATTTAAATAAATTAAACATTGATTAAGTTGTGGATTCTGTTTTATTAGCGAGTTTATCCAAACTTTAAGCTCCTCCACTTCGTAAGGAAGCAAGCGGGTTAAAGCTTTTTGTAACTCTTTACAGAACAAATTCACATCAAAACTTACTTTTGCAAGTACGGCTTTGGTGTAGTCAAACATTGCTCTTGCCATAGCTAATTGAATTTTTAAAATTTAGGTTAGGTAGAAATTTTCAATAGGCGAAGAATTATTTTTAATTTGAAATAAATATAGCAATAATTATCTAATATTTGAAATATAACACGGCAATTGTTCTTGTTAAAAATGTGTTAACCACACTTTTTAATTTGTAAGTAGTTGTATTAATGAAGGTTATTGAATTTTCACCTTTAAGGTCCATTCAAATTCAAAAATTGACACAACATCGCCAGCCTCGTCTTTTCCTTCAGACTTTAACCAAACTGTTTGCCCTTCGCCAGTATGAATGGCTTTTTTTATAGCGCTATCTACTAGTGCCCCATCTGTACAAGAAAAGCTTATTCTACCTTTGGCTTTTTTAGTAAACGATGCCTTATTATTTGCTACCAACATAGAAATTCGTTGATCGCTCTGTTCTATTTTCTGCATTATTATTGCTCCGGTGCTCAATTCGGCTGCAATACCTTGCACGGCCCAAAACATTGAATTAAATGGGTTTTGGTTTATCCACCTATGTTTTACCGTAGTTACACAACTGTTTTCTGATATAGATTTTACACGTACTCCCGTAAAATATGCCGATGGCAATTTAAACAGCAAATAGGTATTAATTTTCTTAGGTGAAAGGCTCATTTTCTAATTATTTGTTTACGAAGATATCCAATAATTTCTTGCAATCCTATTTGTTAAATAAATGTTAATTATAGTACTATGCGTAACATACTACTGTCTTTTAGACATATATTTGTATAAGAAAATATTTAGCAATGGACACTACAATTACAGAAACTCAAAAAAACACAAGCGTTTTCATTCATTTATCAACGTTTTTAAAATACTTTTTTCCTTTCGCAAATTTTATTGCTCCCCTATTAATATGGAGCTTTAACAAAGAGAAATCTTTTGTAGATAACCACGGCAAACAAGCTATTAATTTTCAATTAAGTGTTTTGCTTTACACAATCTTAATTGGGTTAATCTGCCTTCCCTTTGCAATAATTTTTGCAGCCGATATTTTTACGATTTTAGAAACTTTAGATAACGCACACTCCTTTTCAATAGGTACAATTAAAAATATAGCAGGATATATTACGCTATTTGGCTTGGCTATTCTTTTACTTACAGCGCTGTTTATTTTTGAAATATACGCTGTTGTAAATGCAGCAATTCACGCGTCACAGGGTAAGTTGTACAATTACCCGTTTACTATTTCATTTATAAAAACTAACCAAAAATCAACTATTAATCATGAGCACACTCGTTAGTTATATTCTAGCAATTGTATTACAATTTATAAGCGTAAGTGCAAATAAGCCTACAAAAGATAATTTTGTAAGCACAATGACTAATCACCATTGTGAAAAACCACTACAGCGCCTTTATACACATTCATCAATAAAAAACGAACAAATAGTTCAAAACCTTAATTAGAATAACATGAAAATTGAAAACACAAAAGCACAGATGCGAAAAGGGGTTTTGGAGTATTGTATCCTTTCCGTTTTAAACAGTGGAGAGGCCTACACTTCAGATATACTCGAAACCTTAAAAGATGCAAAAATGCTGGTCGTGGAAGGTACTATTTATCCCTTGTTAACTAGGCTTAAAAATGCTGGGCTTCTCTCCTATCGTTGGGAAGAATCTACAGGAGGACCACCACGTAAGTATTACGAACTCACCGAAAAAGGCAAACTTTTTTTAACCGAATTAGACGGCACCTGGAACGAATTACAACAAGCCGTAAACAAAGTAACTAGCGAAAAAAACACAAAATGAACAAGACAGTAAATATCAATTTGGCAGGCACTTCATTTCATATAGACGAAGATGCCTACGGCAAACTTTCGCGCTACCTTACCGCCGTAAGACGATCATTAAAAGGTGCACCCGGTAGTGAGGAAATAATGCATGACATTGAAGCCCGTATTGCCGAACTTTTTTCAGAAAAAATTGACAACACATCTCAAGTTGTTACTTTAACTATTCTCGATGAAGTTATTGCAGTAATGGGGCAACCCGAAGATTATGAAGTGGACGATGAAATTTTTGAAGATATTCCGCCACATGCTAACCAAAAAGCTTACCGAAGCACCTCACACAAACAACTTTTTAGAGACGTAGATAACAAATACATCTCGGGGGTTTCGTCAGGTCTTGGCCACTATATTGGTATCGATGCCATCTGGGTAAGACTGCTTTGGATTTTATTAATTCTGGCAGGATTTGGGTCACCAATCTTAGTTTATATCCTGTTGTGGGTGCTTGTTCCTCCAGCACTCACAACATCAGATAAACTTAAAATGACTGGGCAACCCGTTAATATTTCAAACATTGAAAAAAAATTTAAAGAGGGTTTTAACAACGTTGCCGATAAAGTAAAAAACGTAGACTACGATAAGTATGGCAACCAAATAAAAACCGGAACATCGGGTTTTTTTGAGGGTTTGGGAAACGTATTCGTTACCCTTTTTAAGATTTTTGCAAAACTAATTGGCGCGCTTATAATTATAGTTTCCTTATCTACTATAATCGGACTTGTTATTGCGTTTTTCACCTTTGGTTCTATCGATTTTTGGGGCGATAACATAATTTTAGAAAACTTTGCAATGGTCGATGTTACCAACGCCCCAATGTGGTTACTTGCACTATTAGGCCTTTTTGCAATCGGGATACCGTTTTTTGCACTATTTATCCTAGGCTTAAAACTTTTAATTAGCAATTTAAAACCTATGAGTTCTACGGTTAAAATTTTGCTAATCGTAGTCTGGGCACTATCAATTATAAGTTTGGCGGTTTTAGGAATAAAACAAGCGACCGAACAGGCGTATGACGGAAATTTTATTGAAGAAAAAACCTTAGCAATTAGCAACGTAGATACACTCCAAATCAATATGCGAGCAGACAGACAATACAGTTATAACGTGCGTCGCGAACGTGGTTTAGAATTAAAATATAACGACAACGACCAAAGAGTAATCTACTCAACCGATATATTGCTTACCGTAAAGTCTACAACAGATTCCATAGGTAAAATTGTAATTGAAAAAAATGCTGAAGGCAATAATAGTTTAGACGCAAAAAAACGCGCCGAAGCAATTGAATATAATTATACCATTAAAAATAATAACTTGGTTCTCGATGGTTTTTTTACAACTAATGTTTCAAATAAATATCGCGACCAGCATATTGAAATTACTCTTTTTATCCCTGAAGGCACAGTAGTTATGCCCAAAAAAGAGGCTAATTCGTATTTTACGTATCGCTCAAGTTTTAGAAAACTCAATAAAGACAGAAACCAATCGCATTATTTTCAAATTTTAAAAGACGATGTAATTTGTCTGGATTGCGATGTGGTTAAAACGACTTCTAAGAAAACAGATACCACAGAAATACTAATTGAAAAATCCATTGACACGCTACCTTTACAAAAGTCAAATACTTGGAAGGATAAAGTAGAAGAAGATTTTGAAGAATAACTTGCTGTCAAATTCTGTCAAATTTTAAAACAAAAACTAACTAAAAACTATACATATGAAATCGTCAAATTTTTTTCTTGTTTTAGCAGTATCCATACTACTTACCGCCTGTAATTTTAATATTAATCCTGGAGAGAGAGGCAATGGAAATGTAATTTCCGAAGAACGCCCAGTAACTTCAAATTTTACCGAAGTTCGCGGTAGTTCGGGGCTTGATGTATATTTAACTCACGGAGAAACACCACAAATTATTGTAGAGGCAGATGAAAATTTGTTGCCTTATATTGAAACTGAAATTGAAGGAGGGAAGTTAAAAATTTCAACTTCAGGAAATATTGGCCGTTCTACTGCGAAAAAAGTGTTTGTAACCTTTACAGAGCTTAACCGTATTGAAGCAAGTAGCGGTGCCGAAGTTGTAACAAATTCGGTAGTGGAAAGTCAAAACTTAAGTTTGCGAAGCAGTAGTGGTGCCGATTTGGAAGTATCGGTTTTTTCTGAAAATTTAATTGCAAAAGCTAGTAGCGGTGCCGAAATGGTAATTTCAGGAAAAGCTTCAAACTTGGAGGCCGATGCCTCGAGTGGTAGCGAAATTGAAGCGAAGGATTTAAAAGTTATTAGCTGCAAAGCCGAAGCCTCTAGCGGTGCCGAAGTTATTGTTAACGTAAAAGACAGATTAACAACCAACGCCACGAGTGGGGGCGAAATAAATTATTACGGCAATCCCGTATCTGTAGACTCAAATAAAAGTAGATCGGGCAGTGTAAAGAAAATGTAGTTACAATTCTTGATGATTTTCAAATAAGAAGCTCATTTTCAGCTTAAATTAATGCTAAAATCTTGTTAGACCTTTGTTATTTATTAAATAGTTAAGATTGTTTTGTTATAAAAGTTTCATCTTTACTACAAAACAAATAATTATGAAAAAGATATTAATATTAGCATTAACGGTAATTATCGCTTCGGCTTGTAGCTCTAGTGACGATGCAGGCGATGTAAATACGAGCGAATTTGAAGAAATAACAACTATTTTACCACAGGGAAAATGGTTTATAAGTAGATTAATTGATGGCAATTCTGATAAAACTTCAGAATTTGAAAGTTTCGATTTTACTTTTAATACAGATGGAACCGTAAAAGCTCAAAACAATTTATTTACCGAAAACGGAACTTGGAATTACGACAATTCATCTAGCGATGACGAAGAGTTAGTACTGCAATTTGGAAATACTACGCCTTTTGATGAAATTAATGACGATTGGGAAATTGTTTCAATAAGCAATTCGCAAATTGAACTTTCAGACATTAGCGGGGGTGATGGCGACCTTGAATTATTGACCTTTACTAAACTATAATTTCCAATCAAGCATATAACAAAAAAGCCGCTCAATGAGCGGCTTTTTTAATTGCTAATGTTATAAAACTAAGCTGTAACTTCAGTTTCAATAGTTGCCAAATATCTTTCGGCATCTAAGGCAGCCATACAACCAGTTCCGGCAGCGGTTACCGCTTGTCTATATTCTTTATCTTGAACATCGCCACTTGCAAACACTCCCGGCATATTAGTTTTTGTAGACTTCCCTTTGGTAATAATATACCCAGTATCGTCCATATCTAACTGACCCTTAAAAATTTCGGTATTTGGCTTATGACCAATGGCAATAAACAATCCAGTAATTTCTATCTCAGATTTTTCGCCTGTTTGATTATTTACCATTCGTAATCCTTCTACTACAGTATCGCCCAGCACCTCATCAACTTCAGTATTATACAATACCTCTAAGTTTTCGGTGTTATTTACGCGATGCTGCATTGCTTTTGAAGCACGCATATAATCTTTACGAACTAACATTGTTACCTTATTACAAATATTAGCCAAATAAGTTGCCTCTTCGGCAGCAGTATCACCTGCTCCTACAATTGCTACGTCTTGTCCTTTATAGAAAAAACCGTCGCAAACTGCACAAGCCGAAACCCCGCCTCCGCGCAATCTTTGTTCACTTGGCAACCCTAAATATTTGGCGGTTGCCCCAGTTGAAATAATAACCGTTTCAGCTTCTATTTGGGTAGCGTTATCTACAGTAATTTTATGAATTCCTCCTACTTTATCGCTAAACTCAACATTTGTCACCATTCCTATTCTCACCTCGGTCCCAAAACGTTCTGCTTGCTGTTGTAACTGAACCATCATCGTTGGGCCGTCAACACCTTCTGGATATCCAGGAAAATTATCAACTTCGGTAGTTGTAGTTAATTGTCCGCCAGGCTCCATTCCTGTGTAAACAACAGGTTTTAAATCTGCTCTAGCTGCATAAATAGCAGCAGTGTATCCCGCTGGCCCCGAACCAATAATAAGGCATTTAATTCTTTCAATAGTTTCGCTCATAATTTATCTTTCAATTATTTTTTTCGAACGGTAAAAATAACAACTTTTAAAGGATTGTCATTCTAAAAGTTATGAAGATTTATTATCAAAGTATTGTCAATAGCTATTTAGGAGTTATCTAAAGATTTCAACTTAGCTTTTCAATATTTAAAATAAAAAATAGCGTAGCACAACAATTAAATAACGACAATTTTACTGCTGAAGTGTCAACCAAAAAAAAGACATCGGTTAACCGATGTCTTTTAAGTACTGTCGGGATGACAGGATTTGAACCTGCGACCACACGGCCCCCAGCCGTGTACGCTAACCGGACTGCGCCACATCCCGTTGTTTTGAAATTTTGCAGTTTCTCGAAAATTTCAACCGCAAAAATAAGTAAATCTTAAACTTAAACAAGTTCAAAATTGTGAAATAAATACTATATAAACATAATTGCCAAAATAGAGCTAATGGATATAAAAATCCACAGTGAAATCCCGAGAATCATAGGCTTCCACCCTGCCGATTTTATTTTATCTATTGAAAGGCCAGCGCCAATTAAAAACAGAGTGAGCACTAACAATGATTTTGATACCGTTGTGATACCACTGGTTACCACTGCCGGAATTGGTAAATAACTGTTTAATAGAATTGCAACTATAAATAAGAATATAAAATACGGAATTTTAAGCTGCTTTCCTTTTCCTTTAAAAAGAAATACTGAAACTAACGAAAGCGGAATAATCCAAAGTGCACGTGCCAATTTTACAGTGGTTGCAACATTTAATGCTTCTTCACCAAAAGTGTATGCCGCCCCAACAACCGAACTTGTATCGTGAATGGCAATGGCACACCAAAGTCCAAATTCGTGTTGCGATAATTCTAAAAAACTACCAATTGGCGGAAAAGCGATAAGCGCAATTGAATTTAAAAGAAAAATTACGCCTAATGAAATGGAAATATCTTTTTCAGAAGCATCAATCACAGGAGCTACCGCTGCAATAGCACTTCCACCACAAATAGCTGTGCCCGAACTTACAAGGTGGCTTGTTTTTCTATTCATTCGTAAAAGCTTCCCTAAAAAATACCCTAATAAAACGGTGGCTAAAATTGAAAATATAGTGAGTAAAAACCCTTCGCGGCCAGCTTTTATGGTTTCTTGAAAATTCATGCCAAACCCGAGACCTATTACAGCAATTTTTAAAAGCCAATTAACCGCTTTGGCATTTAGCGCTAAAAATGGATTTCCCAAAAAATAGGTAAAAACAAAACCACCTACCAATGCAACCGGACTATTTACAAACCCGAGAATACACAGTACCATGCACAACACAAATAATACTTTTTTTAAAGTATCATTCTCCTTTAACCAAAGCGCCATTGTTAAAATTTATTGAAGAATTAAGGAATAAACAGTCTTGCAAAGATAGGTTGCAAATTCATCAATTTTAAAAAAAAAGAATGTTATAAAGTTAGTTTTAACAAATATGTTTATTAATTAGTTTTTTACCCACAATCTGTCCCCAAACCCGTTAAACCTCCTCAATAACTTGGGCGAAATATACATATTGGTTAAATTGCAAAAATTGAATTTTAACATAAGAAAAAGCTATATAATTGATGTTTAAATCAGTAATCTCTATTTTATTTACCCTTTTTTTAACAATTTCTACAAATGCTCAAAACCTAAATAACCAAAACAGCCCTACAGATGGTTTTACTGTAAATCTTGATTTAGAAAACCCATCGCCCGAAATAAATAACGCCACGGCGCAAGTAACAGTAAATGGTGGCACCCCTCCCTTTCAATATAAATGGAGCAACCAAAACACTCCACTTCTTTCAAAAAAATCTACTGGCTTAATTGAAGGTCAAACTCATTCGGTTACGGTAACCGATAGCCAAGGAAATAGCGTATCAAAAAACTTTAAAATTCCAGCAAAATCTATTGTTGAAATTTTTAATAGCAATGTTCAGCCCGCGGTAGATTTTTTAGGCGCCATATTATTTTGGGATCCCTTTGCTGCCTTGGACGTTTACGATCCAAAGGTTTATATTTCTGAAGAAAATATCGCACCCCCTACCTCCAATGTGGTCCATCAAAACTACTATTTAAAAAAGTGGTTGGTATCTCATGGTGAAAATGTTAAAAAGAAACAGCAATTGGCAATTTTAGAAATTGATGGTGAAGAATTAATTTTAATTGCCGATTACGCAGGAAAAATCAATCATTTAATTTCCGAAGGCACTCAAATCACACCTACTTCAAAAGCATCGCTTACCGAAGATTTAACCATTGGAAGAATAGACTTTACTAAAAAACAAGCCTTACTCTACCCCAATGGCGACGTGGTGACAAACACTATTCCTTTTATCGTTATTTGGCTTATTTTGGGGAGTATATTTTTTACACTTCGTTTTAAATTCATCAATATTCGTGGGTTTAAGCACTCCATAGATTTGGCTCGCGGAAAGTATGACGACCCTAAAGCTCCGGGAAGTATAACGCACTTTCAAGCTATGACTACAGCTGTATCTGCTACGGTAGGTTTAGGAAATATTGCCGGAGTAGCTGTGGCAATTTCATTAGGGGGTGCTGGTGCTACTTTTTGGATGTTTATGGCAGGATTTTTTGGTATGTCTATGAAGTTTGCCGAATGTGCTATGGGTGTTAAATATCGTGTTATCGACTCGGACGGTCGGGTGTTTGGAGGCCCAATGAACTATTTACGCTACGGCCTCGAAAAACGAAACTTAAAAAATTTAGGAAAGTTTTTGGCAGGATTTTTTGCCATTTTGGGTGTGGGTGCATCGTTTGGTGGTGGTAATATGCTACAGTCCAATCAGGCTTTTAAAATTGTATCTGAACAAATTCCTGTACTGCAAGGCCAAGGTTTTTGGTTCGGGATTGGCTTTGCAATTTTAGTAGGAATGGTAATTATTGGTGGTATAAAAAGCATCGCCAAGGTAACGGCCAAAGTTGTTCCGTTTATGGCAATCCTTTATATAGTAGGATGTTTGGTTGTTATTGGTACAAACATCGAAGGACTTGGAAGTGCATTTTTAGCAATTATTGACGGAGCGTTTTCTGCCGATGCGCTTAAAGGTGGATTTATTGGGGTATTGATTGTAGGATTACAACGAGCTGCATTTTCAAGTGAAGCAGGAGTTGGTTCGGCAGCGATTGCACATAGTCCCGCAAAGACAAAACATCCAATTGCCGATGGTTTCACCTCTATTGTCGAACCTTTTATAGACACTATGGTGGTTTGTACAATGACAGCTTTAGTTTTAATATTTACAGGAAAGCATCAAGGTAATTTAGGAATGGGTGGTGTTGAATTAACTTCGGCAGCCTTTGGTAGTGTAGTTTCGTGGTTTCCTATTGTATTAGCAATCGCGGTATTTTTATTTGCCTTTTCAACAATGGTTTCGTGGTCGTACTACGGAATGAGATCTTGGACGTATTTATTCGGAAGGAGTAAAAAAGGCGAGTTACTATACAAATTTATGTACTTAGGCTTTGTGGTTTTAGGTGCCTCTGTAAGCTTGGGCGCTGTACTAAGCTTTGCCGATATGATGATTTTGGCAATGTCGTTCCCTAATATTGCTGGACTATATATTTTAGCCCCAGAAATTTATAACGATATGAACGTTTATCTTGAAAAACTGAAAAAAGGAAAACTGTATATAAATGAAAGGTTTAGTAAGGCGACTTAAATTTTATTTACACTAAATACGAAATTGTAATTATAAGAAGATTAGGTTTTCCATTTTACACTTTTTGAGCTTTTCCAGCTTGCAATCCGGCAACTAATTTATAGCAGCTTACCAAAATTAAAAAGCCAAGGGAGTACTTCCAATTATTGGATAAATCTTGAATAAGACCAATAATAAAGGGACCAATGGCGGCTAAAAAGTATCCAATAGATTGCACTATTCCAGACAATTCTGCAGCGGTTTCGGAGTCGGGAGCACGTAAAACAATAAGTAGCAAGGCTAATCCAAAGGTTCCTCCTAACACAAATCCTAAGCTTGCTATCCATATATAAACTGGGAAACTATGCGGAAACATGAGTCCAATAAAACTAATTACCTCAACCACAATTAATAGTGTAATTACACTACGTTGGTCTTTTTGCGAAGCTGCCCAAACCGGAATGGCTAAAGCTCCTAAAATACCACTCGCTTGGGAAAGTGATAACATCCATCCGCCAAACTCTTCATTGTAACCATAATCTAACAATATACTGGGCAGCCACGCTAAAATTACATAGAACGCCAAAGATTGAAGCCCCATATAAATTGCAATTTGCCACACGAGCCGCGAACCACTTAACTTTCGCATTGCCACTTTTAAACTGCGAGTTGTGGTTGTATTTTTAATTTTTTTAATCTGAGGTATCCATATAAATATTGCAATAAAGGATAAAATAGCCCAAGTAATAAGCGAACCTTCCCATCCCAAGTTTAAATCGCGCGCGAGTGGTACACTTAACCCAGCCGCCAAAGCTGCCCCAAATGACATGGTAGCCGAATGAAGGCTTGTAACCAGTCCAGCTTTATTGGGGAAATTATTTTTAGTGATGGCGGGAATGAGCACATTGCCAAATGCAATGGCAATCCCTAAAATTGTAGTACCCAAATACAAAAAAAATACTCCTTCCAAAGATCTAATAACAATACCTGCAGTTAAAAGTACCATCGACCAAAGTAAGGTTTGCCCTAAACCAAATCGCTTTGTAAAGTACGGCGTTACTGTTGAAATTACGCCAAAAGCAATCAACGGAAGTGTAGTTAATAGCCCCAACAAACTTTCAGATAAGTTAAATGTACGGCCAATTTCATCTATTAATGGGCCAATACTTGAAAGTGCCGGACGCAGATTAAGCGCTAAAAATAGCACTCCAAACAATAGCCAAAATCGAGAAGTTTTATTCACTTGTTGTATTTAAAAATAACACAATAAAAAAGTTTAAAAGTAAGCTATTATAATTGGTTTACGGCTTAAAAATTTATACATACAACTTCGTTAAGACGTTAAAGTCTAAAGCAATCATCTATCATTTTAAACAGTAATATTCCGAATAAAAAAAACTACCTATCACAAACTTGATAGGTAGTTTTTACAATGTGACAATTAAAATTTAAATATTTTCGGGGATAGTTTCTTCCTCTTCAGGTTCGTATAAAAACCGCTCTTTACTATCGTCCAATTCGTCCATCCATTCAGTGTGGTGCTCGGCAGCCATAGTACCAGTTACAACACTTTGGTAGGTTTTATCGCGATATGTTAAAATGTTTTCGGCCTTGTCATTAAGCCACGATTTAAACATTTCGGCAACTTTATCTAAGTTAAAATCTGGATAATCTGAAAGTGCCAACAAATCTTTTATATAATCTGTTTGAAAATCGACGTGGTCGTGAGACGATTGTAAGTTTTCATTTCGTTCTAACCACTTGTCCATATCAAGCCTTCTTTCGGCTTTCTTTGGAAGCTTATACGTATCCATAATAAAGTCGCGTGCTACCCAAGCTTGTGCATCAAACATATTAAAAGTATAGTATTGATCCTGCATTCCCAAATAGATTAACTCTGGTAAATCGTTAAAAAAGACACCTTTATAAAGTTGATCTGGGTATAAATTATTTTTTGTCTTTAATCGAAGGTTATCGGGTAAAAACGGAAATTTGTGTTGGTACCCAGTACACATAATTACTGCGTCGTATTTTTCGGTAGTTCCATTTTTAAAATGAGCTGTATCGCCATCAAAATGGGTTACTAACGGAAGCTCTTTAATTCCTTCAGGCCAATTTACCCCAATTGGGTTACTTCTATAGCTTAAGGTAACCGATTGCGCTCCGTGCTTATAGCATTGTACTCCAATGTCTTCGGCCGAATAACTACTTCCTATTAATAATAAATTTTGTCCTTTAAATTGATCGGCCCCTCTAAAATCGTGGGCGTGGATAACGGTTCCAGGAAAATTTTCAATACCTTTAAAATACGGCATATTTGGTGTTGAAAAATGCCCCGATGCCACCACCAAATAATCAAATTCTTCCGAATAAGTTTTATCGATTTTTAAATCGTCTAAAATTAAAGTGAACTTTTTTGTTTCTTCGTCATAGCTCACCCAACGTGCAGTGGTATCAAACCGGATGTAATCGCGGGCTTTACTTTTTTTAATTCGTCCTTGAATATAATCGAATAAAACAGGCCTTGGTGGGTACGATGAAATAGGCTTTTTAAAGTGCTCATCGAACGAATAGTCTGAAAATTCGAGACATTCTTTAGGCCCATTTGACCAAAGATATTTATACATACTACCATGTATGGGTTCACCGTATTTGCCTACGCCTGTGCGCCAAGTGTAATTCCACATACCACCCCAATTGCTTTGTTTTTCGAAGCACATTATTTCGGGCATCGCGTGCCCTTTTTCTTTAAATGCTTCAAAAGCACGAATCATCGCCAAACCACTCGGGCCCGCACCAATTATACCTACACGTTTGTCTTTCATTAAGTTCTTGTTCTTCATAACTCTTTTTAAATTTTTGCAATAGTTTTAAGGGAGCGCTTAAAATGCTATTGCAGATTAGCGCACTTTTATATTTAGATTTCTAATTGTAAAATATCTGAGAAAAGCAGATATATTTTAGGATTTTGACAACTTATTTAAAACTAAATTTTAAAAACAAATCCTAAGAAAAAATCATAAAATAGCGATTTCTGCGAATTTAATCATTTATTAAAAAATTCGCAACCAAATGGTTACCCATTAGTGTGTTATTGAAAAAATGAAAAGCGATTGATAAATTTTTTGCGAAATCCTTAATTTTTCAAGCTGAAATTTCACATTAATTAATCGCAACATTATGCAGTTTCTTAAAGTGACTGATGAATATCATTTTATGCTTTTTCTACCTGTGGTAGTTTTGTCGCAAATTAATTCGCTATGCATAATAATTTAGTCAACAAATACAATGTTCCCGGACCCCGATATACAAGCTACCCTACCGTTCCTTATTGGGATGATACAAAATTTTTAGGCGATGATTACCAAAAAAATGTAGTTCAAAGTTTTTCTGAAAGTAACGCTAGCGAAGGAATAAGTTTATACATTCACCTCCCTTTTTGTGAAAGTTTATGCACGTTTTGCGGTTGTAATAAACGAATTACAAAAAATCACAAGGTTGAAACGCCATACTTAGAATCTGTTTTACAGGAATGGCGCCTCTATTTGGCAATGTTTTCCGAAAGGCCTATTATAAAAGAATTGCATTTGGGCGGTGGTACTCCAACTTTTTTTTCGGCAGAAAATTTAAAACGATTAATTGACGGGATTTTTGAAGGCGCAATCATGGCTAAAGACCCGTCCTTTAGTTTTGAAGGTCACCCCAACAACACCAAAGGCAATCACTTACAAACTTTATACAATTGTGGCTTTACCCGGGTGAGCTACGGAGTACAAGATTACAACCCTACAGTACAAGTTGCAATTAACAGATTACAGCCCTTTGTAAATGTAAAAAATGTTACTAACACGGCACGCGAAATTGGTTACACTTCGGTGGGGCACGATATAATTTTTGGGTTACCATTTCAGACAAAAGAACACGTAATGTTTTCTATTGAAAAAACAAAAGAATTAATGCCAGACCGCATTGCCTTTTACAGCTATGCACATGTACCTTGGATTAAAGGAAACGGACAACGCGGATTTAAAGAAGCCGATTTACCTACTGCAGCCGAAAAACGCGAAATGTACGAAATAGGCAAAAAGATGCTAGAAGACGCTGGGTATATTGAAATTGGCATGGACCATTTTGCGTTGAAATCTGATAGTTTATACAAGGCCGTTAAAGACAAAAAGCTACACCGTAACTTTATGGGTTATACTGAAAGCAAAACACAACTTATGATTGGTCTTGGTGTTTCGGCAATTGGTGATAGTTGGTACAGTTTTGGTCAAAATGCTAAAAATGTTGAAGAATACCAGAGTTTAGTAGCGCAAAATAAACTTCCTATTTATAGAGGTCATTTACTAACAGACGAAGATTTAGTTATAAGAAAACACATCCTTAATTTAATGTGTAGGTTGGAAACCTCATGGAGTGACAAATCGTTGTGGTTTAATGAAATTCCCGATACATTAATTAAACTTAAGGAGATGGAAAGCGATGGCTTGGTTTTATTAAACTCAAACAGTATTAAAATTACCGAAAAAGGTAGACCGTTTGTTAGAAACGTGTGCATGGCTTTTGATGTCTTATTACAACGCACAAAACCTGGCACCCAGTTATTTTCTATGACTATTTAATTGATAAAAACCAAAAAAAAATTCAAGTTTTTTAGCAATACTGACCGTTGTCATATTTACAATTGTCATTTAGTTAGACTTTTGTATTACAAATTCGTAATAATTGAAAATGACCTTTTCCCGAATCTTAATAACACTTTTTTCGGTATTTGCAATCTCAAATGCCTATTCGCAATTTATTATCGATGCCGAATTAAGACCTCGGTTTGAGTACCGACACGGATATAAAACACTTTTCCCCGACAATGCAGATGCAGCTTCGTTTGTTTCGCAACGTACACGGTTAAATTTTTCATATAAAACCGAAAAACTTCACTTTTATCTCAGTCCGCAGGATGTAAGGGTTTGGGGTGATGTTCCACAGTTAAATGTTGCCGACAACAACGGCATTTCACTTCATCAAGCTTGGGCAGAATTTTTACTAATCCCTCATGTAAATTTAAAATTAGGACGACAAGAAATTGTATACGATGACCACCGTATTTTTGGTAATGTGGGATGGGCACAGCAAGGTAGAAGCCACGATGCAGCCATTGCAAAGTTTAATTCTGAAAATTTAAAATTACACCTTGGTGCTGCCTATAATCAAGATGGGGAGGCATTAACGGGGAATACGCTATATACTAAAACGTATAAAAACTTACATTATGTTTGGCTTCAACAAAAATGGCAACAGCATGCGGTAAGCTTTCTATTTCTTAATAATGGCTTACAATTTATAGATGAATTGGACGAAACAAATAATAAAACGCGTTATAGTCAAACTACGGGCGTACATTTAGTAACCCAATTCAAAAATTTTAAACTAGCATCGAATCTCTACTATCAATTTGGAAAAGATGTTGCCAATAATGATTTAAGCGCATATTTACTTTCAATAGATGCCAATTATAAAGCAACTACTAACCTCAACCTCGGTCTTGGTGGCGAAATACAAAGTGGTAACGACTTTGGTGCACCACTAAATGGTAAAAATAATGCCTTTACACCCCTTTATGGTACCAATCATAAATTTAATGGGTTTATGGATTATTTCTACGTTGGCAATCATTTAAACAATGTAGGGTTGGTAAATTTTTACGGAAAAACGAAGTATAATATTAACAAAAAGGTGAATTTAAACCTTGCCCTACATCAATTTTATGCTGCTGCCGAAATTGAAGGAGAAACTTCTAAAAATTTGGGATTTGAAACTGATTTTGTAACTTCCGTTAAATTAAATCAATTTGTTAACCTACAAGCGGGCTATTCGCAGTTTTTTGCTTCCGCTGGAATAGAAGCCGTAAAAAATAATTTTGATAAAAACACCAATAATTGGGGTTGGTTAATGATAACTATTGACCCTGTATTATTTACCTGGGAGCAACCAAAATTATAATTATTAAAAACGAAATCAACCAAAATTAAAACTTTCAATTTATGAGGACAACTATTAAAAAACAAATGGTAACTAAAATGCTTGTTGGCGTAGGCGTTATTGCTTTGCTTACTAGCTGCGTTAACGATCAATCTGACAAAAAGTACGATGACGCTATCGATATTCCTGTAAACCAAGAAATGATAGCCGAGCTTACTGCCCCTCCTATGGTACCAACCCCTGTTGGTAAACGTATGGCCAAAAAATTAATAGTAGATCTTGAAATTCAAGAGCGCGAAGGCGAAATGACTAGCGGTGTAAAATATGTATACTGGACCTTTGGTGGTACCGTACCCGGAAGTTTTATTCGCACTCGTGTGGGAGACGAAATTGAATTCCATCTTAAAAATCACCCCGATAACAAGCTACCACACAACATAGACTTACACTCGGTAAATGGTCCTGGTGGTGGAGCAGAGTCTTCATTTGTAGCACCAGGCCACGAAAAAGTATTTTCATTTAAAGTGCTCAATCCAGGCTTATATGTTTACCACTGTGCTACGGCTCCTGTGGGGATGCACATTGCAAATGGTATGTACGGTTTAATTTTAGTTGAACCAGAAGGCGGACTTCCACCCGTAGACAAAGAATACTACATTATGCAAGGTGATTTCTACACCGAAGGGAAATACGGCGAGCGTGGTTTACAACCATTCGATATGCAAAAAGCTATTGATGAAAATGCAGACTATGTAGTTTTTAACGGTCACGTAGGTGCCATGACTGGCGATAATGCTATTACAGCCGAAGTGGGCGAAACAGTACGACTTTTTGTTGGTAATGGAGGGCCAAATTTAGTTTCATCATTCCACGTAATTGGTGAAATCTTCGACAAGGTTTATGTAGAAGGCGGCGATTTGGTAAATGAAAATGTACAAACAACGCTGATCCCTGCTGGTGGTGCTGCCATAGTTGAATTTAAAGTAGAAGTTCCCGGTACATTTATCCTTGTTGACCACAGTATTTTTAGAGCCTTTAACAAAGGAGCTTTAGGAATGCTTAAAGTACAAGGTGAAGAAAACGAAAAAGTATTTGCTGGCGAAATATACGACGGAATTTACTTACCAGAAGGTAGTGTAATTCAGTCTATGCCTACTTCGGGAGGGGCTAAAAAACCTAAAGAAGAGATAAAAGCTCTAAGCTTTGAAGAAAAAATGAAATTTGGTAAAGATAAGTATATGGCTACTTGTGTTGCTTGTCACCAAGCAAACGGACAAGGTATTCCAGGAGCATTCCCACCATTGGCAAATGCCGATTACTTAAACGATGATGTAACGCGTGCAATCGATATTGTCCTTCACGGTAAATCTGGCGAAATTACTGTTAACGGTAAAAAATACAACAGTGTAATGACCGCGCAAGCGTTAAGCGATGAAGATGTTGCAAATGTTCTTACTTATGTTTATAATAGCTGGGATAACAATAAAACCAATGTAACCCCAGAAATGGTTAAAGCCGTTAGAAATAGATAAAATTTGAATAATATGAAGTTTTTAAGCACCGCTCTTTTACTTGTCTTTTCGTTATTTTATGAGGTAAATGCTCAAAACAATAATATGGCTTTAGTGGAGGGCGGTGTTTATTTACCACTGTACGGAACCGAAGACAAACTGGTTAAAGTAAACCCTTTTTTAATGGATATCCACCCCGTTACCAATGAAGAGTTTGTAAAGTTTGTAAAAGAAAATCCGCGTTGGAAGAAAAGCAATGTAAAGCGTTTATTTGCAGATAAAAGCTATTTAAATTCTTGGACTAGCGACACTACTTTTACGGGTATTAAAAACGCTCCAGTTAACAACGTGTCTTGGTTTGCAGCAAAAAATTACTGCGAGTGTCAAGGGAAGCGATTACCTACTATTGATGAATGGGAATACGCCGCAATGGCAAATAAAGATGTTCCCGATGCGCGACGAATTAAATCGTACAATCAATATATTTTAAATTGGTACGAAACTCCAAAAACCTTTAATAAACCCGTGGGTTCCACCTTTAAAAATTATTACGGAATTTACGATTTACACGGGTTAGTTTGGGAATGGACCGAAGATTTTAATTCGGTGCTTATTTCGGGCGAATCTAGGAAAGATGTTGATAAGGACGCCAATTTATTTTGTGGCAGTGCTGCTATTGGCGCTTCAGATTTAATGAATTATGCTGCATTTATGCGCTTTGCCTTTAGAGGAAGCATGAAAGCTCGTTATAGTTCGCAAAACTTAGGATTTCGCTGTGTTTCAGATTTAAAAAATTAATACAATATGAATTTCACCTTAAAATACATACTTATTACCCTATCGCTTGTGGCAATCTCTTGCAATAATTCAACAAAAGATGCCGAAATAATTGCCGAAACATCTACTGAAAGTGTTGCGCATACGCCTATTTCAGATATGTCTATTTATAACTTACCGTCCAATTGGACTACCCAAGACGGTAATGATATAGAGCTAAAGGATTTAAAAGGAAAAGTTTTGGCAATGGTGATGATTTATACCTCGTGCCAAGCTGCGTGCCCACGATTGGTTGCCGATATGCGCAATATTGAAAAGCAAGTTCCTGATGCAAAAAAAGACGACGTTCAATATGTTTTTGTAAGTATTGATCCAAAAACAGACACTCCCGAACGATTGCGCAATTTTGCCAAAGAAAATAAAATGGAGGACGACAAATGGCTTTTTTTACGTGGCACCGAAGCAGACACACGCGAATTTGCAGCTGTTTTGGCAGTAAATTATAAGAGAATTTCGCCTATGGATTTTTCGCACTCGAATATTATAAGTGTATTTAATCAAGGTGGCGAATTAGTGCATCAGCAGGAAGGATTGGGTGTAGATAATAAAGAAACTGTACAAGCAATAATCAATTTGGCAAAATAAAACCAATTACATAACATTTTTTGTAGCTAAATGACTACCCTCGTTGTTCTGGGTGGTCATTTTTCTTTTCCTTATTTTGAACCATATTTTTTCGCTTTTTACTTCGTTTAACGTAGATTATTAATGCCATAATTATAACAAAGCAAATAACTATAGAAAGTATTGTAGTTACTACACCCGCCGTAAAATCTACTAACGAAATGGAGTTTAAAAAATTCATAACGGTACGTTTTAAAGTTTCTCGTTTTTAGATGAAGTTATTTCATCTTCCTTATTTTTCTTTTTTCCGCTTAATACAAAGCTTAAAACAAGGGCACTTAAACCTACGCATAAAAAAGCGAAAAATATAATAATTGCGGTTCCCATTCCCCAATTGGCTAAAGGCAAAAATAAATTTGTCATAATTCTATAAAATTTATTGGTTATTTATTGTTTTGTTTTCTAAGCTTACTGGTGCGCAGTTGTACGAGGCATCTACAGTTTCTACAACGGGTTTGGGTGAAATATACGGTATACCAAGGCCCAATCCTCTAATTATAAAAAGACACGCTATAACGACTATAAATACTGGAATTGCTCGCCGAACTCGCTGCCTTACCTGTGCATTTAAGAAATTACCCAAATAAATTGCCGAAGTCATTAAAGGGATGGTACCCATTCCAAACAACGCCATATACAAACTTCCCTCCCATACACTGGCCGAAGCTATGGCGCCAAATACCGCCATATAAACCAATCCGCAGGGTAAAAATCCATTTAAAAACCCAATGGTTAAAAATGTATCGGGCGATTTCTTTTTAAGCTCTTTTCCTAAAGCCGACTTTACTTTTGAAATAGCTTTAAAAATAGGTTTTGAAAAGTTGTATTTATTGAAGGTTTGCTGCGGAATAAAGACAACCAACAACATTAAAATTCCGATGGCAATTGAAAGTTGTTGTTGAATCCCGAAGAGATTTAAACTTTTACCCACCAAACCAAAGGTAAACCCAATGATTGCATAAGCCAAAATCCGACCAAAATGATATAAAAATATCTGACCAAATTTTTTAAAGTTATTACTTCTATCAACGGGTAGTAAAAATGCAATTGGGCCGCACATTCCCACGCAGTGAAAACTGCCTAAAAGGCCAAATATGAGTGCGGTGTAAAGCATTTAAAAAACTAAATTATGTTCTAATTTCAGAAATAATCTATTTTAGAGTTAATACACTATTTCATTTTTATAAAGGTAATCTTCACCTTTGTAATTCCAGTAAACAATAGTATTCCATCTACCCGGAATTAAACGCGAATCGGGTATTAAAAAAGTATTGTTTAACAGCTTTAAGTCTAATTCAAAATCTAAATTTTTGTTTGAAGGCCTGTAAAGCAAAACCTTTCCAGTTACTTCTGAATAGTTTATTGTTTCGGGAAAACTTAGCATCCATCCCGCATTGCTTTTTTTGCCCGTTATTTTTCCGTTTAACGATTTTGAATTTTCTTCGGCATCAAATTCTTGTTGAAATACTAATTCCTTTTGATAATATTGTTCGGTTACCAAATCGTAATCGTATTTTTTTTCGGTGCTAATTCTTATAACAAAGTATAGAATAAAACCAATAAATAGCACTAACCAAATTGCCAATCCTGTACCCCAATTCAACTTCATTATTTTTAATTTTAAAATTTCAATTAATAATTTTCAATCTTTCCTTAGTTAAAACTACGGGGACCCAAAAAGGTAACGCTTGTTGTTTCAATAAGGTTCTCACCACTATAAACTTCTATCACTGCTCTATTTTTATCACCGCTTAAGGCAGCGTTGTTAATTTCAATAAAAAGGGTACCCTCTGCCAAGTCTTGTGCCGGAACATTAATTGTTCCCTGCTTTACCGTGTGTATTGTACCTTTTGGTGATTTTAATTTAAAATGAATATCGTCAATATTTTTAGTGGTTTTATTGAGTAGTTTATACGTAAATACATTGCTAATAATATTGCCATCTTTATGCTCGTATAATTGTCCTGGCAGCCTTAAAATATTTGCTTCAACATCGCTTCTTAAAAATAGTAAACCGGCCAAAACACCAATTAAAATTACCAGTACAGCAGTGTATCCTTTTAGTCGAGGAGTAAATTTAAAGGGTGCTTTTTTTTCTATATTCTCTTCACTTGCATAACGAATTAATCCCTTAGGAAGATTTACAGCTTCCATAATACTATCGCACGCATCGATACACGCCGTGCAATTAACACATTCTAACTGAGTACCGTTTCTTATATCTATTCCTGTTGGGCATACATGTACACATTGAAAGCAGTCTATACAATCTCCTTTACCTGTTGCTGCTCTATCTTCATTCTTTTTAAACTTAGCACGTCCAACCTCTTTCTCTCCTCTTTTATGGTCATATGCTACAACTATGGATTTATTGTCTAATAAAACCCCTTGTAGCCTTCCGTACGGACAGGCAATAATACATACCTGCTCTCTAAACCAAGCGAAAATAAAATAGAAGACTCCTGTAAAAATTAACAGTGAAACAAGGGTGCTTACATGCTCCAACGGTCCCTCAAACACATATTGAATTAAGCGGTCGCTGCCTATAAAATACGCCAGAAAGATGTTTGCAATTAAAAAGGAAATAATAAAGAAAATAGACCATTTTAAGGCTCTTTTCTTAATTTTTACGGCATTCCATGGGGCTTTATCTAACCGCATTTGCGCTCCGCGATCGCCATCAATCCAATATTCTATTCTTCGGAAAACCATTTCCATAAAAATTGTTTGCGGACAAATCCATCCACAAAAAATACGTCCGAATGCTGCGGTAAAAAATATGATGAAAACTACGCCAATAATCATCATTATTACAAAGAGATAGAAATCTTGTGGCCAAAAAGGAAACCCGAACAAGTTAAAGCGACGCTCCAAAACATTAAAGAGTAAAAATTGATTGCCGTTTATTTTTACGAAGGGTGCAATAAATAGAAAAGCAAGTAAAAAATAACTCACATATTTTCTGTATTGATACAATTTGCCTGAAGGCTTTTTGGGGTACACCCAAGCTCTTTTACCCTCTTCGGTCATGGTGCCAATACTATCTCTAAAACGTTCGTTTTCTGGAGTATCCACTATTTTAAATGTTTAAAAACGATTTCGAAATATAATTTTGAAACCGTTTTTTATGTTAAATATTTTATTTTAAGCATCTATTCTTCGGTCCACAAATCGCCTTCTGGTTCTTTGGCATTTGGTGGATTGGTGCCGTGCATACTTATTACATAACTCGCAACTTGTGCAATTTCGCTAGGTTTTAAATCACTTTTCCAAGCAATCATTCCTTTTCCTGCACGTCCTCCTTCACTAATGGTTTGGTATACATTTTTAATACCGCCACCTAAAATCCAGTAGTCGTCTGTTAAATTAGGGCCAATACCCCCACCCCCATCATCTTTGTGGCAGGCAACACAGCTAGCAGTGTAAATAGCTTTACCAGCGGCCAAATCGGATGGATCGGTTAATAATTCAACTGTGCTTGCGTCGATTAAATCTTTATTATTTTTTTTGTATTCGGCAATATCAATTTCGGCTTGGGCAACTTCGGCTTCAAATTCATCAATTTGCGTTGGGCCGTCAAACATTTGATAATACACAAAGTAAACCACGGCAAAGACAATGGTAATATAGAAAAGATATGTCCACCACGGCGGAAGGTTATTATCCAATTCGCGAATGCCATCGTATTCGTGATCTAAAACTATTTCTTGCTCTTTTGCAATTGGTTTTGAATCTAATAGCTCGTGGTATTTCTTTTTTATCCAAGCAAATTGATTTGCTTCGCGTTCAGATTCGGCAGCCACATAACGAGCTTTTGCTTCTTCGGTTAAGCCCGAGAACAAAATACGGTGTAAGGCTGCAACAATTATCTCTAAGGCTATGGCAAAAAGTAGCACTCCTCCTAAAATTGCCCAAATAATTGGGTATTTTACAACGGCCCACGTGTCGCCAGAATCTACGATTAATTCCATTAGAAAAAATGCGAGAATCATAAAGCCAATGACTCTTAGATATGAAGCTGTGGTTTTCATCTTTTAGTAATATTTTGTTTGGTTAGATAAAGATTGCTTTTGTAAAAAGCATCTTCGTGTTTATTGTTTTTTTTTTGAAATGTTACAAAATAGTGTCGTTTTCATACTTTGAATCATCGTCTAACGGAATGTTACTCACTTCGGCAATATGATCTTTTTTGGCTGTAATAACCCAGTAAAATAGGGCGACAAAAAAGATAAAAAATATTAAAAGTGATATCATTGGATAAATTTGAACATTATCGATATTTTCTAAATTTCCTTTTACAAATTTTAGCATAACTAGTCGTTTTGTACCGAAGCTTCTTCGGTGTTTTCTACTTTAATATCTGTTCCTAATCTTTGTAAATAAGCAATCATAGCAACAATTTCGCGGTCTTTCATTTCAACAAATTCTTCACCATTTTCCTCGGCATATTTTTTATCTGCTTCATAAGTGGTAACAAAATCTGGATCACTGTAAAGGTTTTGCTCAATTTGCGCTCCTTGCTCATCCATCCATTGTTGTGCGCGCTCTATTTCTTCTTCAGTATAGGGCACCCCAAGTTTTGAAAGGGCACGCATTTTACTTTCTGTATTCGATTTATCTAATGCCGAACTCACTAACCATTTATACGATGGCATAATGGACCCAGACGAAGTACTTTGTGGATCGTACATATGGTTAAGGTGCCAGTTATCGGAATATTTTCCTCCTACGCGATGTAAGTCTGGCCCTGTACGTTTGCTACCCCATAAAAACGGATAATCGTAAACAAATTCACCCGACTTTGAATAATCGCCATAGCGCTCTACTTCGCTCCTAAACGGCCTAACCATTTGTGAGTGACAGCTTACACAACCTTCTCTAATATAAATATCTCTCCCCTCTAATTCTAGAGGTGTGTACGGTTTTACACTCGAAATAGCCGGTACATAATCGTCTACCATTAAAGATGGTATAATTTGCACCATACCCCCTATTAAAATAGCGATCGTTGCATAAATTGTTAATTTAATAGGTCTACGTTCTAACCAAGTGTGATAACCTTCGCCTGTAGTTTGCTTTTTTGTAACAGGTGTAAGTGGCGCAGCTTCGGCAAGTTCGTCGGTTACTTTACTACCTTTACGTGCGGTCATCACTACGTTGTACAATAAAATAAACGCCCCAGCAATATATAAACTACCACCAATGGCTCGCATCCAGTACATTGGAATAATTTGCGTTACCGTTTCAAGAAAGTTACCATAGGTTAGTGTCCCGTCTGGATTAAATTGGTTCCACATTGAGGCTTGCATAAACCCTGCAACGTACATAGGTAATGCGTACATTATAATTCCTAACGTTCCTATCCAAAAGTGTGCATTTGCTAACGGAATAGAATATAGTTTGGTCTTAAAAAGTCTAGGAACCAACCAATAAATCATACCGAAAGCTAAAAATCCGTTCCAAGCTAAGGCGCCTACATGTACGTGCGCAATAATCCAATCGCTAAAGTGTGCAATTGCATTTACGTTTTTAAGCGAAAGCATTGGGCCTTCAAAAGTTGCCATCCCGTACCCAGTAATTGCAACTACCATAAATTTTAAAACAGGGTCTACACGTACTTTATCCCAAGCGCCACGCAAGGTTAAAAGCCCATTAATCATACCTCCCCACGATGGCGCCAATAACATAACCGAAAACGCCACTCCTAAATTTTGAGCCCATTCGGGAAGTGCTGTATACAACAAGTGGTGAGGGCCAGCCCAGATATAAATAAATATTAACGACCAAAAGTGAACAATAGAAAGACGGTACGAATAAACCGGTCTATTGGCCGCTTTTGGCACAAAATAGTACATTAACCCTAAGAATGGTGTTGTAAGGAAAAACGCAACAGCGTTATGGCCGTACCACCACTGCACAAGCGCATCTTGCACGCCAGCGTACATTGAATAACTTTTTAAAGCTGTAACAGGAATAGCCATACTATTTACAATATGCAACACGGCTACGGTTACCCAAGTTCCTAAGTAAAACCACAGTGCAACATATAAATGACGCTGGCGTCTTTTAACCATTGTCATAATTAAATTTATACCAAAGGCAACCCAAATAATTGCAATTGCTATATCTATAGGCCATTCGAGTTCTGCATATTCTTTTGATGAAGTATACCCTAACGGAAGTGTTATCGCAGCAGCCGCAATAATTGCTTGCCAACCCCAAAAGTTTAAGTTACTTAAAAAGTCGCTCCACATTCGGGCTTTTAGCAGGCGTTGCGAAGAATAGTAAACCCCCGCAAAAATAGCGTTACCCACAAAGGCAAAAATTACGGCGTTGGTATGTAACGGTCTTAAACGACCAAAACTTAACCACGAAACACCATCGGTTAAGTTTGGAAATAAAAACATGAAAGCCAAGAGTAAGCCAACACTCATACCAATGAGCCCCCAAAATATGGTAGCATTGATAAACTTTTTGACAATTTGGTTGTCGTAATAAAACTGTTCTGTTTGCATAGTGGTAATAGAATTATTTATCTGGATTGGTTTTTTCGGTGTTATTTGGAAGTTTTTTTAAGTTTTCTTCCGCTTTAGAATTCTCTGGATTTTTAACAAGCTCATCTTCAAACAACATTCGTACGGCTGGAGTGTACGTATCGTCATACTGACCTTTTTTAACTGAAAAAACAAACAGTATAAAAAAAAGTATCGCTACTAATAGACTGATGATTAACAACATATAAATTATCGTCATTCCCGAAGATTATTTTTCAAAAATATTATTGACTTAAGCTTTAAAAAATGACAATTGTCACATTTGCTTGTTTATATTCATTCTTAGTTTCTTCCCGATATATTGCGTTGCTACCGTTGTAAAAACAACAATACTTATAGAGCTTAACGGCATTAAAATAGCGGCTACTACTGGCAATAAATTACCTGTAACTGCAAATGAAATCCCGATTAGGTTATAAAATAATGAAAGGACAAAAGCCCATTTAATTATTTTTACCCCCCGCTTAGAAAAGTCTAAATAATCGGCAATTTTATTAAAATTAGACGCTTCCAAAATGCCGTCGCAAGCGGGTGAAAACACATTTGTATTTTCTGAAATAACAAAGCCTACATCGCTCTGTTTAAGCGCACCTGCATCGTTTAAACCATCACCAATCATTAAAACGCGTTTTCCCTCTTTTTGTAGCGCTTTTATAAAGTTTAATTTATCATCTGGTTTTTTATTGAAATGTAATTCAACTCCTGCTGGCAATAGAGATTCTAATCGCTCCCGCTCGCCATCATTATCGCCAGATAGTACAATTACTTCGTTTCCTTTAATGAGTTTGTCAAAAACTTCGGTAACGCCAGTTCTGTATTCACTGTTAAAAATATAACAGCCTTTATATTTTGAATTTGTACTAATATGTACAGCTGTTCTATTATTTTCGGCAGCTATTTGGGGGGGGTTTCCTACAAATTCAAAAGAGCCTACTTTAATAGATTTATCGTTGTATTTTGCCGCAATACCCTTCCCTACTTCTTCTTCAAATTCATCTAAAGTTTGAATGTCATTTTTGTCCAAAATATTATAAAGCGACCTACTTAATGGGTGGCTCGAAGCGCGGAGGGTATTGGTTAACAATTGCTGCTCTTCAAAAGTTAGGGCTACGCCTTCGTAGGTAATAAGGTTTTTTTGATTGGTTGTGAGCGTTCCTGTTTTATCGAACACAATGGTATCTAAATTTGCCATTTGCTCTATTACCGAAGCTTCCTTTAAATACAAATTTTCTCTTCCAAAAATTCGCAATACATTTCCTAAGGTAAAAGGTGCCGCAAGCGCAATTGCACAAGGGCATGCAACAATAAGTACTGCTGTAAACACATTAAAAGCCTTAGACGGATCTACAACTAACCAAAAAATAGTTGCAACAAATGCAATTGTAAGTAAGGTTATAGTGAAGCGTTTGCTAATACTATCAGTAAGCGACGTAAAAATACTGGTGTTATCTTTTTTAAATACGTCATTGCTCCAAAGCTGCGTAAGATAACTTTGCGAAACGGGTTTTAAAACTTCTACCTCAACAATACCTGCTTGTTGTCTTCCACCGGCAAAAAGTTTATCACCACTTTTTTTAGCTATAGGTTCGGCTTCACCCGTCACAAAACTGTAGTCAATTAACGCATTTCCTTTTATAAGTATAGCATCTACTGGAAGAATTTCGTTATTTCTAATGAGTAATCTATCGCCTTTTTCAACTGTATAAACTTCGGCTTGTTCTTCAATTGTTTTTCCTACTTTATTTTTTACTAAACGCGTAACTGCAATAGGAAAATACGATTTGTAATCGCGTTCAAAAGAAAGATAACTGTAGGTTTTTTGTTGAAAAAATTTACCGAGAAGTAAAAAGAATACCAAACCCGAAAGACTGTCAAAAAATCCAGTCCCCCAATCCATCACAATATCTATAGTACTTCGTATAAACAACACCGCCACTCCTAAGGCTATTGGCACGTCAATATTGAGCATTTTGGAACGCAAGCCTTTGTATGCAGACGTAAAATAACCACTTGCCGAATAGACTACCACGGGCAGAGAAAAGGCAAACATTAACCATCTAAAAAATGGTTTAAATTGATCTAACCAAAACTCCGAACCTTCAAAATATTCAGGTAGTGATAAAAACATAATATTTCCGAAGGCAAAGCCAGCAATGGTTAATTTATAAAGTAAACTTCTATTTATATTTTTTTCCTTTTTCTCAGAATCATCGAGCGAAATGTATGGCTCGTACCCAATTTTACTCAATAGAATTACTAAATTTTGAAGCGAACTTTCTTTTGAAGAAAATGAAATGCGAACCGTTTTTTCGGGGAAATTAACTTGCGAAGATTTAACTGCCAGACTCAGTTTATTAAGGTTTTCGAGTATCCAAATACAACTGCTACAATGAATGGACGGAATTACAAAAGACACAATTTGAGTGTCGCCATCATTAAATTCTAGTAGTTTTTCTACAATAGTTTCATTGTTTAAAAAATCAAATTTTCCTGCAATATCTTGCGGTGAAGTTCCTGGCGAATTTTCTAAATCGTAGTAATAGCTTAAATCATTTTCGTGGAGAATATCATAAACCGTTTTGCAACCGTGACAACAAAATGTTTTGTCGTCATGTGTTATTTCGACATCCAAACACGCGTCTCCACAATGAAAACAATTTACCATTGTAACTCTATTTTACTGATAATTAAACGTGCAAATATTGCAAAAGCACAATCTAATTTAAATGATAATTATCAGCTTTCTATTTTAAAATATTATCCTTAAAAATGTACTTTTTAACTATTTCTTGGTTAAAAATTAATGATTTTTAATGTTATAAAAAAATAACCCGCCAATTACTAATGGAAAACAAGTACTTAAGACTGCTATATAAATGTAGTAGTCTTGAAAAAAGGGTAGGCCAAGCCAAATAGCGGTGGCTTTATAAAATATAAGTAACTCGGTAGTAACAAAGGCGAAAAGATACAATTGTAAAAACCGCTTCGGAATTTTAAGCAATTTAAAATACTGTAAATACACCAACATTGCAGGAATTACAATTCCTAAAAACACCATGTGCAAATAACCAATTACAAAAACCTTAAGCACAAAAACCAAGTTTGCTACGTACGGAAAAGCCGAAAAAAACTGCATTAAAATTTTTACAACCAATAAAACCCCAGCCGTTTTTAATAGCAATATTGCTTGCCGACTAAAAGCTTTTTTAAAACTAACAAAATTGTTTCTAAGCAAGCCATAAAGCTCGTAAAACGCCTGCCACTGTACTACTGCGCCCACCAATGCGAAAATATAAAAGACCATTGGCGGTTTAAACCAAAGCACCGAAAGGAACAGTGTAAATAGTACGCTAAAATTTAAAAGGAGATAAAATGATTGTAAATCGGCTGCGCGAAATTTCACATTTCTTTCTTCTAAAAAGTAAAATAAAATACCCAAAAGAGCCAAAATAAACCATCCGTTGTATTGAAAGTGGAGATAGAAATATATTGAAGTTTTATACCAAACAGAGGTTGTGCCCAAAGTAGCCATAACAATCCCGATTGCCCAAGGCCCCAGGCTCGAAATTACCAAATACCACAATGATGCTTTTACCAATTTCCACGAAAATTTGTTTTTAAAATTGGCAGGGACGTATTTTATTGCAAACCACGCAAACCAATATGTTGCAAATAAAAATAAGGTCGAAAATATTATAGAATATAGCGCATAACCCTGAAACGGAAACGTAAACAACATCCCGAGAATACAAATATTTGTAAATAGAAAAATGCGTTTGTACAGCTTTGGTTTCGCTGCTTTGGTTAAAAACAGCTTATAAATTATGGTGGTAAGTCCCAGATAAATCCACCCTAACAATGCGGTGTGTGAGTGGGCGTGTAATAAATACTTAAAATTAAACGGCAGTGGTGTAACATAATAAATTCGAAGCAATAGCCCCATTACTGCCACAATTAAAAAATATGCTAACGCTACTTTTATATGTTTTTTTAAATCAATCAAACACTAAACTTACAAAAAACAGTTTGGAGGTAAACAAAAACATTAAAATTGTTTACCGTCCAAACTGTTGTTAAAACCAACTAAAAATTCTCAAAATGATCACTGTAATTAGCAGTGAATACGTTTATATATTTTTAAGCTTATGCTCTAATTTTAAAGTTTTTGGGAATAAAATATTATTTTCTAAATGTACGTGATGGTGCAAGTCTTGTTCAAATTCTTCAAGTTTTGCAAAAAATGCACGGTAAGTATTGCAAGCACCTTCGGGCGGCGTATAATTGTTGCTCAACTTTGCTATTTCGCGCAATAACTCACCAGCTTCTTCGTGCTCATCTTCCATCATTTTTATTGGATTTTCGGCAGCTCCAAAATGTGCTACTGGCATCTTTTCGTTATTGCGTTCGGCCATAACAAGCTTTTTAATAAATGGAAAGAGAATTAACTCTTCCTTTTTCATATGCGATGCCAATTCCTGAACAACTTTTATCACTAAAGATTCAATTTTGCCCAACTCGGTATAATGATGACCGTGAACATGATTTACGCGTTTTGCGTATTGCAAAAGTAACGGACTATTTTCTTCAACATATTGATGGTGAACGTTAATTATATGGTCGGTAAGAAAGTCTAACTTCCAACTGTTGTAATTTGAAGCGCGATCGGGACTGTTGCTTAAATTCTCTAATTCGGTTATTAAAATTTCAGGATTAATATTTGCTTTTTCGCAGGCCTTGGTAATGCTTACACCTCCCCCACAGCAAAAATCGATGCCGTGTTTTTTAAAGATATGTGCAGCTTTTATGTTTTCGGTAACCACTTCGGCTACTGTACGGTCTTGAAGTGTTGTCATAATTTCTATCGTTTTATTGAATATTTACTGAAGCAAATTTCAGTAGAAATTAACTATTTATTTATGACTTAAGTCATAAACCGATATTTTCATCTTAATTAAAAAATAAAGCTAATAACCCGCTGTTTTTAAAACAATTGAATAAAGTTTTAAATGAATTATTCCCAGAAAGGGTCGTGATAATCGGGCGATTTTTCGAGATTGCTATGTACTTCTTCAATTTTTTGAAGTTGTTCTTCGGTAGCTACTTTTTGAATTTCATTAAAAAGTATTCGCTCTTCAAACCGTATGTGGGCATCGAGTTCTTCTTCTAATTGATGAAGGGTTTTGCCGGGATTTTCGGTATCGTTAAACAAGCGTTTAAGTTGGCGGTGCTCCTTTAATGCACGTTCTACAAGTTCATTTCCTTCTTCTAAAATAGGAAAAACATAGGTTTCTTCGTCGTAGAAATGAGGTTCAATTTCTTGTTTAAAAAACCATTTAGCATACGCCTGCATTCGGTTTATTTCAACATTTTTACTAAAACCTTTTCTAATTTTCCAACTAAACAACAATCCAAAATGGTGCTGTCTGCTTAAAGGTTGTAGCGCACTATGCCGTTTAATAGGCTTTCTTTTTTCCATAGTTTAACATTAAAAAACCAATAAGTTCAATTTGTTCTTAAAAAAGTAAATACTTTGGCAATTTTTAAATGCATCCCCTTAAAGCGAGTTGATTTTTAAAGTTTTAAAAAGGTTTGGCCTTCTTCAAGGTTATTTGCGAGGTCCATCACTTTTGTGTTTTCGCACATTTCTCTCAACCCATTGCGTACAGATGCAAATTGGTTGTGTACGGGGCACGGCTGCTCTGATGAACATTCGGGTAAGCCTAATCCACAACCAACAAAAATTTTATCTCCATCGATTACCGTAACAATTTCGGAGAGTTTTAAATCTGAATCTTTTGCTAAAAAAAATCCGCCATTTGGACCCTTTTTTGAAAGAATTATCCCGGCGCGTGCTAATTGTTGACAAATTTTTGCCGTAAAAGGTTCGGGAGAATCTACTGCCTTGGCAATTTCGGTAATATTTGGACGAAGATCTTTTTGAGACTGTTTCGCAATAAATAATACCGATCTAATACCGTACTCGCAAGCTTTTGAAAACATATAAACGGATTTTCTTCAAAAATAAAGAATACCGTGCTTTAACATGGATAAAATTATCTTAAAAAAAGATATTTTTATTTTCTAATCCCTTAATTATGAAATCGTTTATACGCTTCACGCTCTAATGCATCGCGATGATCTGGGTGTGCTATTGAAATTAAAGCCTTTGCGCGTTGCTCAATTCCTTTTCCAAATAAGTTTACAACTCCATACTCTGTAGCCACGTAATGTACGTGTGCTCTCGTGGTGGTAACGCTGGCACCTTCTTTTAAAAATGGCGTAATTTTAGACACCCCTTTTTTAGTTACCGAAGGCATTGCAATAATTGGTTTCCCTCCTTCAGAAAGTGAAGCGCCACGTATAAAATCCATTTGGCCTCCTACACCCGAATATTGATACATTCCAATACTATCTGCACAAACTTGGCCAGTTAAATCTATTTCAATAGCACTGTTTATAGCGGTTACTTTGGGGTTACGACGTATTATGGCAGTATCATTTGTATAACCGGCTTCTTTAAAATGCACAAGCGGATTGTCGTCAATAAAATCGTATAATTTTTTTGTTCCCATGGCAAAACAAGTAACTATTTTACCAGTTTTAATTTCTTTATCTTCTCCCGTAATAATACCTTTTTTCACCAATGGAAGAATGCCATCGCTAAACATTTCGGTATGAATTCCCAGCCTTTTATGGTTTGTTAAATTATGCAGTACCGCATTTGGGATGTTACCAATCCCCATTTGCAGCGTAGCACCATCTTCTACTAATTCGGCAACGTGTTTACCTATGGTCGCCTCAATTTGTGAAGGCTCTCCAATTTGCGCCGCATGAATTGGCGTGTTCACTTCTACTCCAAAATCAATACTATCTATATGAATTATCCCATCGCCGTGCGTTCTTGGCACGTTTGGGTTTATTAAAGCCACAACGTGCTTTGCAGTTTGAATGGCTGGTAAAGTAACATCAACCGAAAGGCCGAGCGAACAATACCCGTGCTTGTCGGGCGTTGAAACTTGAATAAATGCCACATCCAATGGCAGAATATTGCGTCTAAAAAGCCAGTGAATTTCACTTAAAAACACCGGAATATAATCGCCGTACGAAGAGTTTACACCTTTGCGTACATTGTCTCCCACAAAACAGCTCGTAAGATGAAAAGCACTGTTGTAAGGCGCTTGAGTATACAAAGCATCCCCGTGAGTATGAATTTGAATTATCTCTACGTTTTCCAGTTCGCGATAACGCTCGCATAAAGTGTCTATTAACAAATTTGGCGTCATTGCTGCGCCTTGAAAAAATACACGATTATTAGATTTTACTATAGATACAGCCTCTTGGGCAGATACAATTTGCATGGTTTTAAATTTTGTGCAAAGGTTGCTATTTCAAATTATTTGATAAATGATATTCATCAACCTTGTTTTAAAAAAGTGGTAAAAATGTAGATTGAAATATTAATTGTTAAACAAGTTTAGCAGACCAAAAAATAATTCAGCTATCCGTTTGTTAGGCTTAATTATTTACAAGTAAGGTTTCCAACAGGTCTTCCACAATAGAAACTCCTTTATCTTTATTATACCAATTTTGAAGTATTTCTTTAAAGGCAGCGTCAATTTTTCCGTGTTCTATTTTATAGTCTGAAACTAATTTTGTTGCCGCTTTTGAACGTGGACCAAAGGTGTTTATAACATTGTAATTTGTATCGAGCATAATTACCATAGGTATTGATTGCGAACCATTAGTTAAAAATTGGTTCATCAACTCTAAGTTTTCATCGCGCAGTACGATTTTTAAATCAATATTTTCTGAAAGCTGCGCAATTTTATTTAAAAACGGAAGCGTTTGCGCAGCATCGCCACACCAAGGTTCGCTGATTACCAACCAAGTTTGTTTTTCTGAAACATTTTTAAAAACTACCATGCTTTCTTCCGAAATTTTAGCGGTTTTGTCCAAACGCTTTGTGCGACTGAAATTCAGTTTTGTGTAATCGATTTTCTCTTGTGTTTGTTCGCCAGTAGTTCTGCCTTCTTCTACCAAATGTTTAAAAAGCAGGTTATATTGCGTATAGTCCATTGCTTTTTGAACGGATTTCTCTAATAATAATTTCATAGTATATTTATTCAATTGTGCAAAAATAACGGTTTTAAAGGGTATTGTAAATGATAAATATCACCCTGCGAAAGCGGTGTAATTTAAGCGTATGGTAGTTAAATTGAAATTGATAAATGTTTTGTTTATAACAACTTTTAAAAATCTTTCTTTTTAGCAATTCTCCAAATAAAGAAAGTTGGAATAATTACCCAACAAACTAGCATCACAAATGAGAGGATTAAACCAAAATTGGTCCCAAAAAACTTTTGAAATACTGCTCCAGTATATCCTAAAAGTGCCGAAATATCGAGCTTTAAAAGTATCAATACCCGCGATAAATCTACTGGGTTTAACATGGTTGCACCCAATGAAAATTTATCTAAAGGATAATCTTCAAAATACAATAACGACATTAAAAATAAGCCGTCGTAAATTACTGCCATAAACAACCAAAGCAAAATAGCATATCCAAAACCTTTTATTTTATTTTCGTTGGACAGTGCAATAACAAATGCTAAAGCCGTGAAAATAAAGGTTAAAAAAGCGCCCGTAATTAATAAAAGTGAAAAATCCCAAATAGCACTACTGTTAAATATTCCATAGAATACAAAAGGAAAACCTAAGCCAATTACTAAACTCATAGATAAAGACGTAGCTACGCCTAAATATTGCCCTAAAAATATAGAACTGCGTTTAACGGGTTGTGCCAGCAATAACTCGGTAAATTCGCGAGAGTTATAATAGTACATCACCCCAAAGATGGTGCCTATTAAAGGCACAAGAATTATTATTACATTCATAAGCGTAATTACTGCTTTTGAAAGGTCGTTGTTTAAAAATAGTAACACTACCCCGAGTAATAAATAAAACAGAAAATATACGTAACTCCAACGGCTACGCATTAAATCGTAAAAACTGTATTTTAAAATTTTAAGCATAACTAGCAGATAAAATTGACGCTATAGCGTGTTCAAAATCGGGTTGACTGGTCTTCAATTTAAGTTCGGTAATACTACCTTTAAAGTAAATTTTTCCTTCTAAGAGGAATACAATTTCATCGGCTATTTCTTCCACAAAACTCAAAATATGCGAAGTAACCAAAATAGTTTTCCCTTTTTTCTTTTCGGCAAAAATTAAATTCTTTAAACGCAAATGCGAAATTGGGTCGAGACCACTTGTAGGTTCATCTAGTATAATTAAAGGCCCGTCAAACATAAAAGTAAGTACAAGATTTACTTTTTGTTTTGTTCCTCCAGAAAGGTTAACCAATTTTTTGTTTAAAAAAGGTTGAAGTTTAAATAGCTCAATTAATTCGCGATCATTTGTAGCTTTTGAATTTCTTAAATCTTTAATCATTTCAATAAGCTCCTTCACTTTAAGATTACCTGGGAAATTCGCAATTTGTGGTAAATAGTCTATATTTTCACGATACTTAAAACTGTTTTTTAAAGACTTGCCATTGATAGAAATTTCACCTGAATCTGGCAAGACCATTCCTAAAATAGATTTTATAAGTGTTGTTTTTCCCGAGCCATTTGGGCCGAGTATTGCAAATATCCCTCCTTGATTAATTGACAAATCGATGCCTTTTAAAACCTCGTTTTTCCCAAATTTTTTATGAATATCTTTAATTTCTATCATGGCTTATAATTTTCATTTTTGGATTTTTATCCATCAAATCATCTGGAGTAAATACTGGCGATACTTTTTCAGAAAAATCTATTATATCTATAAATAAACTTCGCAGTAAAATTATAGTTTCAGGAGTGCGGTTTACAATGTAAGAAAACAGTTTAACGGGCCGGTAAGGCACATCGCCAATACCGTTTTTATCTAAATCGTACCCCGTATAATTACTCCAAAAGTTATTGTTAAATCTATTGTCGTTTATGCGCCCATTGTATGAAATATCAAAAGAGTTATATAGAAAATTATTTTCTACAATTTTATTGTCATAACACGCACCTTTTACTTTTAAAGCATAACCATTACTCGTAAAATCGTTATGAGAATAAAGCAATCTATTACTACCCTCAACAGTTATTCCCACCGTATTTTCTAAAAAAACGTTATTCACTAAATTGGCATCGTTAACTTCTTTTAATAAAATACCATAGGCTGCGGTGCCCCAATTTTTTTGAATAATATTGTTTTCAACTTCCATAAATTTTGAAAACATAAGTGCAATTCCGGCGCCGTTGGTTTCAAAAATATTGTTAATTACATAATTGTTGTTACTAAACATAAAATGGAGTCCGTAACGTACATTATTCTTACTTAAATTGTCTATAATTTTAATGTTATGCGAAAATTCGAGATAGATACCGTCTCGTACTTTTTGCACGTCATTGCCGCGTACTTCCACGTTTTTACAGTACCATAGATGTATTGCATTGCCCGAATTAAATTCGGTAACCGCTTCGCCTCTCACTTTGTTGTTAAGCACTTTTCCGTTATTGGACTTTTGAAGATAAATTCCGAAGAAAAGCTTCTCCAATTCTAAATTTTGAATAATAAAGTTTTCGCTATTTACAACTCGTACCGAAGCATAATCGGTAGTATAACTCACACCAACGTTTATAATTTTAAATCCGTCTAAAGTAACATTGTTAGCGCCAATTGTAATTATTTCGCCTTTTTTTTCGCCATCGATTACCGGGAGGTCTTTTCCTAAAAGTGTAATGCCTTTATTAATTTTAATATTAGCCTCTTTATAAATTCCTTTATGTACAATTACGGTATCGCCAACTTGGGCTTTTGCAATACCTTCACTTATTGTTTGCACAACACACGTAGCGCATACGGTAATTGTATTTGCCCAAGAATTTGTTGTGCAAATTAGTAGTATAATAATGACAGATATAACGTTTGTATTTCTCAAGATTGATTAAATATTTATCAATATGAATTGTTCATTTATAATAACGATTAAAAAGATGAAGATACAGAAGGTAACAAAGTTTGAAATTTTATAGTTTTTAATAATCAATCGCTGTTTGATTTTAATAAAAGCGACATCCGTTTAGAAAATGATTGTTATGGAAGCTTTAAATGCTGCTGTAATTTTTCCCAGTTGTAAATTGTACCTGTAAATTTTTCTTGGGCATTTTTGCTCACTTCTGCATTTTTAAAAGCAGATAAATTGGCCCCCATAGGGCTTTGTAGGTTTTCACTTACCAGATATGAGGCTTCCGAGGCGTTTACCAATTCACCCGGATTATTAAAATTGGCTACCATTTTATAAGCCATATCGGTACTTTTAAATTCATCTTGTAATGAATGAACCATACATTCAATTGCATCATACTTATAAGCTCTGCCTTTTGATGTTACAAGTTGAGCAGCGTGTTGTTTATCTACAATTGTCATATTGCAATAATGACAAGAATCTATGCCATAATTAATGGGTTGCGGACTCACATTACAAGCGGCAAACAGTATTGAAACAAATAATAATTGTAAGATTTTCATAGCTGTAATCTCTTAAAATTGAGATGTAATTTTTAGATATTCTTGTATTCTTTTCTTCCTAAAAAGAAGGCAATAAGTGTTAAAAACATACCTACCATTAACATATATCCTCCTGCTCCAGGCCACGAATCTACATCAAAATTTAGCATTTTTTGGTATCCTAAAAGAGGTGGTTTATACGTCATTGGCGTGCCATCGGGATTTAGTAATTTCATAATCGCTTTGGGGTCTAGATCGGTACCGTACTCAATTAACCATAAATTAAAGTCGTACATACCCAATAATCCAAGAACGGCCATAAGTATAAACCATCCTAAAAACCACTTGTAACTTAGTTTTCCTAAAAATCCTAAAACTCCAATTAAAATTCCGAGTAACGACATAGCTGCTATTACTTTCGGAAAAACGCTAAACTCCCACATATCTTCGGCTTTAGGAATGGTTTTCATTCCTATATAGTGATTTAGACCGTCAATATTTTGAATATCAAATTCTTCAACCCCTTGAATGCCCTCAATATAGATATCCATTCCCAATGGATCTGGATATTGCGGTGCTCCAAGCATAATATTCCACAACGGAAATTTAAAAAGTCCCAGTAGCAACAAAGAGCCAATAATCATTATTATTCCTGCTTTTTTCATAGTTGAAAAGGTTTAAAATTGCTTGTATACAATTTAAGTAATCGTGAGGTTGATAATTTAAGTGCTATAAAAAGAAGCACCTTGCTAGTTTAAAAGACGGGGGAAATCAACAACCCCCGTCTTATTTTGAAAATACTATTAATCACTAATCAGTATTCTCATAACTAAAAACTATTTTTATTAATCTTCCCCTAAACTCCAAGACAGTTCAATGTCTGAGTCTGCTGGGCTTACACGAATGTAACCTTGCATTTCTTGGTGTAGCGCAGAACAGAAGTCGGTACAGTAGAATGGCCATACGCCAACTTGTTTTGGTTCCCAAACCAATGTTTCGGTTGCTCCAGGCATCACTAATAATTCGGCATTGTTAGCTCCAATCACTGCAAACCCGTGTGGTACATCAAAGTCTTGCTCGTGGTTTGTAATATGGAAATATACCTTGTCTCCTACTTTTACACCTTCAATATTATCTGGATTAAAGTGGCTACGAATCATATTCATATAAATATGAACTTCGTTTCCATCGCGCTCTACTCTTACATCGGCATCTTTTAACACTGCATATTCGTGAGTGTTGTCTGCCAGTTTGTAAATCTTCTTTGAATTTGGCGCAACCAAATCGGCAGGAATCGCTGCAGCATAATGAGGCTCACCAATGGTTGGGAAGTCTAACAAAAGTTCCATTTTTTCACCAGAAATATCAAATAACTGTGCAGATTGTGTAAGCTCGGGTCCTGTTGGCAGGTATCTATCTTTTGTAATCTTGTTAAGCGCTACAAAGTATTTTCCAAATGGTTTACGAGAGTTTCCTCCTGGAATCATACCGTGACCTACAGAATAAAATACGGGTTGACGATCTAATACTTCCCAAGTTCCAACTTTCCATTTAACAACTTCAGAAGATATAAAGAAGGTAGTGTACGCATTTCCTTTGCCGTCAAATTCGGTATGCAATGGGCCTAAACCTGGTTGTTTTACAACCCCTGCAAGTATATCATCAAACTTTAAAATTGGAATCCCGTATGCCTCACCATCAAATTTTTCATTTTCAATAGCGTCTATCATTTTTGAAAAACTATGAACAGTTAAATCTGCCGATAGTTTTCCGTTACCAATAATATATTCACCTGTAGGATCTACATCACAACCGTGAGGAGATTTAGGTGTTGGTAAAAAATATACCGCTCCTGGTACATCCATTGGGTTAACGGTAAGCACTTCTTTAATCATAGTTGAAGTTGCTGTATGAGAGTTTTCATCTAATACATTATGTGCATAATTTGCAGGCACTTTTGTACCGCCCCCATTATTTACATATTCTTCAATTTTTTTCCAGTTTACTGCAGCGATAAAGTCTTTATCATTTTGTGAAGCGTTTACTTCTAAAAGTGAGTGTGCTTCTTCGGTATTATACGTTGTAAAGAAAAACCAACCGTGACTTTTATCGCGCCCTGGATGTGAGAGGTCATAATTAAATCCTGGCATCATAAGTTGAAATTTAATCCCCATTCTACCAGTTTCCTGGTCTACTTTAATGAATGTAAGGGCTCCTTTAAAGTTTCCTTTGTACTCATTAATAGACATATCTTTCTGCGGAACAGGTACAGAGAAACGTGTACCGGCCACAACATATTCGGTATTTTCAGTTATAAAGGAAGAACTGTGGTTACCCGCTGTATTTGGAATTTCAATTATTTCTTCAGTTTTAAAACTCTCTAAACCTATACGAGCGATTCTTGGAGTATTATTACCATTTATAAATATCCATCTCCCGTCCAACTCTCCATTGGTTTGTGAAATATCTGGATGATGGGCATCATCCCAAGGCACAAATCCATACGATGTATTAAGCATTGGTTTTGTTTCTTCGGAGTATCCCCAACCGTTTTCTGGGTTTTGTGAGAACACTGGAAGCACTTTTAATAGACGCCCAGAAGGCAGACCATAGACCCCAAGCTGACCACTAAATCCACCAGACATAAAGCCGTAAAATTCATCGTGCTCTCCAGGGGCTACGTAAACACGTTCGGCGGCGTTTGTAGCTAAACCACCTTGGCCTCCTGTATTTGTTTTTTTAGTTTCGCCATCATTACAGCTTACCAAACCGGCAACCATAGCGAGTGCTGCTAAGATATTTATTGATTTTTTCATCATTCTATTATTTAAAATTTTATAATTAATTAGTTGGTAATATTACTTTATCTACTATGTGAACAATTCCATTTCCTGCAGGCACACTCGCAATAATTTTTGCGCCACCAACAATTACATCGTCGCCGTTTACTTCTACTTTCGCATCGTTGCCATCTGCTTGTCCTACTTTTTTAAATTTCTTTAAAAAATCTTTTGAATAATTTCCAGGCGTTACGTGATGCTTAAGAATTGATGCTAGTTTTTCTTTATTTTCAGGTTTTAAAAGATCTTCAACAGTTCCTGCGGGTAAGGCATCAAAAGCCTCATTTGTTGGTGCAAAAACCATTAACGGTCCTGCGTTTACAAGTGCATTCTCTAACTCTGCAGCTTGTACAGCTGCTACCAATGTTGTATGATCTGGCGACCCCATTGCTATTTGAAGAACATTGGGAGTAGATTCATCATCATCTATAAAGGCTTGTCCTTGCTTTTGTTTTTGAACAACACTTTTATTGGAACTTTCTGCCGCCGCTCCAGAATCGTTAGTAGTTTCATTTTTACAGCTAGTAAAAAATATTATTGCAGATGAAACAAATAGAAGTTTAAGAATTGTTTTCATAGGGTTTGGTTTTAATCCCTTGCAAGAATGATTATTCTTGCAAGAGAATGGTTGGTTGTTTATATATTAAAGAGTCCTAAAATACTCTAACACCTGTCTTGCCTCCTCTTCGGTAAGATGCTGGTTTGCCATTGGCGAACCATTAAACTCAACCAAAAGCGCCTTAGCAAGCGGGTCTTTTTGAGTCATCTCTTCAGGATTTAAAATCATATTCATAATCCATTCTGGCGTACGTCTCTCTAAAATCCCTTTAGGTGCTGGGCCAATAAATTTTCTGTCTGGCTTATGGCATGCCATACATTTATTTTTAAATGTTTCTTCGCCCTTAGCCGCCATTAATTCATCTACAGCCGCTGCAAGCTCTATACTTTTTACGGGGCCTATACCCTTGTTAGTTAGATCTACTGTTTGCGATGGTTTTACATCAGAAACTGGAGCTTTTTTAGTAGTTTCAGTAGTCTGTGGTTTTTTACCAATTTGAATACTGTCTTTCTTTTTTTCTTCTTTTCCACCACAACTAACTAATAATAGTATCGTTAGCGCAGCCATTGACTTTAGCATATTTCTCATAGTTGTTAATATTAATTTATACCACAAAATTACGTGGCGAAGTCTTTTTAAAATATGACTTTAGTCATAAAAAGGGAGTTTTTTATCCTTAATAATTGAATGCGAAAGGATAATTTATAGTTGACTGAATGCGTAGTAATTACATAAACCTATTTAATATTTACCTATGATAAAAATCATTTTTAACCCTATCTTTATAAGGTATATTTGTAGAAAGCGACTGCCATGAAAAACATACTATTACCTACAGATTTTTCTGAAAATTCAAAAAACGCCATTAAGTATGCTTTAGATTTTTTTAAAGACGAAACCTGTACTTTTCATATATTAAACACACACAAACCATCGGGTTATATTACTGCCGATGTTTTACACAGCAAACCTGGCTCATCGGTTTACGAAAGTGTTTTAAGAGATAACAAAGAGCAGCTTGCTACAATGGTTACTTTTTGTGAGTCTTACTCAAAGAATGAAAATCACACATTTATCCCGAAGATAGATTTTGACGACATTGTATCTGCCGTTAAACAAATTATTAATAAAGAAAATATCGATTTAATTATAATGGGTACCAAAGGTGCCACAGGCGCTGCCAACATTATCTTTGGAAGTAATACAATTAAAATTATTAGAAATGTTCAATGTGCTTTACTAGTTGTGCCACAAGATTTTAAATTTGAAGGAGTAAACAATGTATTACTCTCACTGCATCAACAAAATGATATTACCAAAAAATCATTTCAACTGTTTTTAAACTTGGTGCAACTACAACAAGCATCTATTAAATTGCTAAACATCTCTGAAAACGATACAGTAGATACTTTACAACAGAGCTATTTAACTTCTATTTTTAAAGAAGTTGAAGTGGCTCAATACACACTTAAAAATATTTCGGTACCGTTGGCAGTAAGCGCATTTACGCAGCTTATCCCCGTAGAGTTACACGCTACCATTGCAAGACACAAAAGCTTTATCGACAGGTTGGTTTATGGCTCAAATACTTCTGAAATTAACCATAATTCGCGAGTGCCTCTTTTAGTGCTTCACGAATAGCTTGCGTTTAATCGAGTATTAAAACATTATTTCGCTTAAGACTGTTTATTAGTGTTTTTACGTAATTTCTAATGGTACTTGTTATGCCCTCCGGATCTACAACATCTATTTGTGCACGCCAAATTAAATCGCGTTTTTTTTCGGGGCATAAACAATAGAGCGAAGTTTCGGTATTATAAACTGAATAATTTTCAGGTTGAGTACTATTGTAAACAGGACTATTTTCTTTGTAATATTCATTAAAAGTTTGAAAAGATTTGGCAATGTTTCGATACGATTGCCCAATATTAACTTTGTTTTCCTGCCCTGTTACTTTTGTAAACAGTACCGCATCAAAACCATCATGCATCAATCGCAATCTTAGACTGTCAAGATTTTCTTCGGTTTGTTCAATCTGGTGTATATATTCTTTAAAATAATCTACACTTTGTACAGCATCAAGATTTTCATCCTTTAAAGCCGTAGCTAAATTGTATTCAAATTGACGCTGCAAATCTTGATCTGCCGATAATCCCACAACCAAAACTTTTGCCGCTTGAAAATTAGGTCGCTCCGGATTAATATACTGGTCTACTAACCGGCTGCTAGAGCAGCTTATTGTTAATGTCGAAAAAATAAGCATCGTGATTAATAACTTCATAAAATTCAAATTTAAGCGCATCCTTTTTGGAAAACTGAATTAGAATCGTGGTTTTTTATTCTGAAAATTTCAGCAATAAAATAAATACTTTCCATAAAAATCTGTTATGATTTTAATCATATGAATTTAAATAAGATTTTCGGTCATTTACCCAAATTCTTTCAATGATTAATAAATTATAGGAAAACTACTAATAATTATGAAAAAAATATCTTTAATTCTTGCATTTCTTTCATTAGCAGTAATTGGCTGCAATAATAAAAACGAGGCTGAAACTGCTAATAAAAACACAGAAGTTGAACTTGGAGTAGACAAAAAAAACAACCAAATTAACAACAATTGGCTATCGGAAATACAATTAGATAATGGCTCAAAGTGGATTGCGAATGCCGAAACTACCGATGGAGTTGTGCAGATGTTGTCAATAGTGAAATCTACAAAAACCACTACCGTTGCAGACTTTCACGATTTGGCAGCGCAATTAAACGATGTCAAAAATTATATTGTAAAAGAATGTACTATGAAAGGTCCGTCGCACGATAATCTCCACATATTTTTATACCCTCTTATTGAAAAAATAAACGCTCTTGGTGCAATTTCTGCCGTAGACGAAGGCACCAAAATTAAGCGAGCTATTCAAGAAAACCTTACAGCTTATTACAATTATTTTGAATAATGATTTTTAAGTTAAAATAGAAACTTTAAAACCGAAAAAGCAGTATTTAATTAATTACGCGTATCGTGAAGCGCTAAAACCGGAACTGTAGAATGTACTCCCAAACTTTTTACCAAGGGGTTGGAAAATACGCTGCCAAAAAACCAGTGTTTTCTATTTACAAAGGCAATTAAGTCGCTATTTTCTTTATCGACAAAAGTAAGTACTGCCTCTTTTACACTGCTTTTTTCTACCCAATGAAAGCTGTAATCGAGGTCTTTAAAATAGCTTTCTAACAGTTTTCTATTCTCTTGCTGTTTTGAATTTAAATTAGCTTCTTTCCCGATATGTAAAATTTTTATCGCTGCCTTATCTTGTGCAGCCAGGGTTGTGAATGTATTAATTTCTAATTCGTTAAAATGACTTTTAAAGTTTGTTGGAAAAACAATTTCGTTTAGTTTTTTATACGAAAAATTTGCCGGCACTGCGAGGGTTGGACAGCCTTTTACATTTTCCATAACATTTACGGCATTTCGGCCGTAAGCTATCTTCACATCATTAGTAACACCGCGGGTTCCCATAATAATTAGCGCGATATTATCTTGCGTCACTTTTTCGTTTAATAAATCTATAAGCGTACCGTATTTATCTTCAAAAAATATCGTGTGGTTAGAGTTTGCGGGCAATTGATTCACTCTATCTTTTAACCGAAGCATACTTAATCCCGATGCTTTTGCAGCCTCGTCGTACTCGTGAGGCTCTGGTTCTGGAAATAACAAATTCCCTTTGGCTGAGCGAGGTAAGAAATACGAATGAAAAATGTGAAAATTACATTCTTTTTCTTTAAAAAGCTCAAAAGCATATGTAATTGCATTAAAAGCATTTTTAGAAAAATCTGTAGGTATTAAAATATTTTTACGCATAACCAAAAAGGATTGTTTAGGATATTATAATTTACAATTAATTTCTTAAATCGTGCATAGCTAATAGCGGTACGTTGGCGTGTTTCCCCAGCTCTTTTACCATGGGGTTTGAAAATATGCTTCCAAAAAAATTGTGCTTTTTATTTACAATAGCTATCATTTCGCTTTCTCTACTTTGTACAAAACAGCTAATCCCATCTTTTAAATCTACATCGTAAAGTCTGTGATGTGTAAAGTTAGCAGGATCTAAAATTTTCTCTAACAGCTTTTTATTTTCAATCTGGTCTTTGTTTAATTCTTTGGTACGTTGCACGTGTAAAATTCGAATAGGTGAATTTACCAAGCGTGAAATTTCAACCAAAGTTTTTAGTTCTCGCTCTTTATAATGTGTTCTAAAACTGGTAGGAAATACAATTTCATTGGGTTCTTTAAACATTACCGAAGCAGGAATAGCAAGCACCGGGCAATTTCTAATCTTTTCCATAGCATTTACAGCATTACTGCCCAAAATAATCGTTCTATTATCGGTTTCACCCTGGGTGCCCATAATAATTAGTTCAATATCGTGTTTTTCAACGGTTGCTTTTAGCACGTTAAAGAAAGAACCAAATTCACTTAAATATGTAAAGCTGTGATTAGTATTTTCTTCGTAAATGCTCAACTGCAATTTTAATTGTTCAATCTTTTTCTCAGACTTTTCTTTTACTTCAAGTCTGTCTTTCTCAGAAGGTTCTGGCGTTAACAAATTATCTTTTGCATAGCCTGGCAGGTAATAAGTGTTGAGGATGAAAAACTCGCAATTCTCCCTTTTATAGAGTTCCATCGCATATTTTGTGGCGTTAAATGCATTTTTTGAAAAGTCTGTTGGGATTAAAATTCGTTTTTTCATCATACTATTAGATTTATTTAAAAATTAAACTTCAATTTACTAATTACTAAGCGGAATAATTAAGGTTGGCGAATTTGTTTGCTTTCCTACCCTAGTTACAACTGGCTCGCGAAACAATTGTTTTAAAAAGGCGTGCTTGTGATAAACTAAGGCAACCAAATCTATTTTATTAGAAGTACTAAAGTCGTGCAAAGTGTGCGAAATACTGCCTCTTTTTGGAAGAAAGTGAAAAGCTGTATCGTATTCCGAAAGGTCGTTTTTATATCGCTCTAAGTTTTGTTGTTGCAACGCGTTTAAATTATTTTCATCCCCTACGTGTACAATATGTAATGTTGAATTATACTGCCTTACAAGCCCAACTATTGGTTTTAATTTTGAAATTTGATAAAAGTCTTGGTAATCTGTTGCAAAAGCTAAATTTAAAGGAATAGCAAAATTTACTTCGTGCGGAACAATTAACAACGGGCACCCTACTAACGATTTTGAAATAGTTATAGTTGTACTTCCCATTAAAACATTTTCGGCCTCCGTTCGACCTTTGCTTCCCATTACAACCAAATCAATCCCATCACTAGAAACCATTTTATTTATAGTAGTAGTGAGTGTTGCTGGGGTGGTAATAACCTCAAATTTATGTGCTTTTTGCGTAATGTTATCAGTAATTTTTTCAACCAACCTTCTTCCATCTAAATTTGTTTGTTCGTACAATTTATCAATCATTGTATCAGATCGGCCACGGTCTACCCTACTGGTAAGCAAACTAATTTCATTACTAAAAGAATGTAAAATAGTTACGTGTAACGCTTCATCCTTAAAAAGTTTTGATACGTACAATAAAGCGGCATACGCATTACTGGAGAAATCTGTGGGAACAAGAATTTTTTTCATCGAATAGGTGAATTATATTATTTATCGTGGCAAGTTTTGAAGTACTAAAAATGGAATATTAATATTTAAACCAATCTTTTCAATGGTAGACTGGTATAATATATTTTCTAAATACGAATGCCGTGTATTTATCATAACCAGCATATCAATATCATTTTCTACTATAAATGTATTAATACTTTTAGTAACATCTGTATCCTTTTGGAGATTAAAATCTACTTGATTATCTGCAAACGAAGCTTCTAAAAACTTTTTATTGTCTTGTTGGCGCAATGACAAATTTGAAAATTTAGATATGTATAAAAAGTTTACTTTGCTTGCAAAACACCTTGCAATGTTGCTAACCAATTTTAGTTCTCGCCTTTTATACGGTAATAAAAAATCTGTGGACAACAAAATATTGTTAGGGTGTACATCAACAAACGACTCGGGAATTGCCAATACTGGGCATTTTACGTATTTTATAACTTGAAGCGTATTACTCCCAAAGGTTATTTTTTTGTCGCTTGTTTCTCCTTTGGTACCCATGACCACCACGTCCATATTTTCTTTTTCTACCCAGTCATTTACGGCATCTACCAGTAAACCAAATTCGGCTATCGTAGTAATTTTATGTTTTGGGTTGGGTGAAATATCTTCTAATTTATTTTGAAAATTGGTCAAAGATTCTTTCGCTTTTGCCAAAGCTTTGTCTTTAAGGTCGTCAAAAAACGCATCGGCCAAGCGCGATTTAGCCTCGTAAACCTCATCGGCAAAGGCGTGAAGCAAATAAATTTCGGCAGGATTGTGTTTAAACAATTCGGCCGCATATTTAATTGCATTTAGCGAATTTGATGAAAAATCTGTGGGAATTAATATTTTGCGCATAGAACAAGGATTAAATTGATTTACGTAAAATTAACCAATAACAATTGTTTAAAATATGACTAAAATCACTTAAAACACTGAGTTTTAGGTATTTTTTAATATATAAAAAATACAGCTTTTTGTAACTTATAAGAAAAATGTTATGAAAACTTCGCCCATTATTTATTTGCTAATCACCACGATTGCACTAGTAACCGTTGCAATATTTGCCGCGTTGGGTATTGCCTTTCACTGGATATTTGTAATTACTATTATTGGTGAAATGTTACTACTTTATTCAGTATTTAAAATTTTAAAAGACAATTATAAAACCGATAAGACTTTTAAACATTTCTACGAAGATTTCCCCATTAATAACGAAGAAAACTAAATGTGATAAAGTAGTTAAATTCGAAACTTATTCGTGTAATATTAAAAATGGCACTTTATAAGTTTTAGTGACATCAATATTTGAAGGATTAAAAAGAAGGCGTTGCGTTAGGTTTAAATTTTTGGCAACTATTGCAATCATTCCAATTTCCCAAGTATTTACAAATTCTTGTACGCCAGTTTCAATACTTTTATTTTCTAAAAAGTGAAAACTGTGTTTTGTGTCTCTAAAAAAGTAATGTAAATACCCTTTGTTATCTGTTTGCGATGCTGTAAGTATTGCATTTGTAGTGCGTATATGAAGTACTCTTAGCGCAGCATTTTGTAATCGTAGTGCTAATGATAATCCCGCTATGATTCGATTGCGATAAATACAGTTATAATCGGTTAAAAAAGTTACATTTTTAACTGGTTTATACTGTACGCCCTGCGGAATTACAAATATTGGACATTTTACCTTGGTAATTACTTCCCACGTTTTGCTCCCAATGCCCTGCCTTCCACTTTTGGGAGCTCCTTTAGTCCCAATTAAAATATAATCTATTTCCTTTGGTTCTATTTGCTTGCGAATGACTTCAATTAAGCTCCCCTCTTCTTGCACCGCAAAAAAATGATGATTTGCGTTTTTAGTGAGTAACTTAAATCGCTCTACTTCTTCTAATAAACCAATTTCTTTTTCGTGAACGGTGCTACTAGCAGTTGTAGCAGTAACCGTGTCATCTAATTCGTGGGCAGGCTGTAACGATTTTTGTGCTGAAGCATTTAAAATATAAAAATTTACAGTTTCATTAGCAAAATATTCCAAAGCATACCTAATGGCATTCTGCGAATTTTCATAAAAATCTGTAGGGATTAGAATATTCATTTTAACATCAAAGTTTGCTGGGCAAAGATAGTTCGTGCCTTTAGTGTAAAAAATGATATAAATCAGTATAACATTGTCCCAATTAAATATGTTGTGGGCTATTTTAGAATTAGCTTAGCGCTATTCCATTTCGCGTAAACGTTGTAAGTCAATAATTCGAATATCTCTTCCTTCAATTTCAACCAAACCTTTTCTTTTAAATTCTGAAAGGGTTCTAATTAAGCTTTCTGTGGCAATTCCTGCAGTAGCAGCAAGGTCATTTCGTGAAATTTTAAGAGGTGCATCGGGTCTTGTATTCATTACCTCTACAAATTGCAAAATAGTATTTGCAGTCTTTTTTCGCACCGAACTATAAGCCATATTTATAAGTTGCAACTTTAAATCTGAAAGATTATCGCTAAGAACGTTCATCAATTCTAAAGTAGCTTCACGACTATTTGTTAAAATATCTTTTACTTGACTTTTTGAAATACTCGCAACTTCGGTAGCTTCAACCGCTGTCGCCGTTTCGGTATACGGACTATTATCATCAAAAGAACTAAACCCTAAAAACTCGTCTGGTTTGTATAAACCTGTAATGAGTTCTTTAGCGTTATCGTCCATTCTATGCGTTTTCACAACCCCTCTCAAAATTAGGTATAAATTATTAGAGTGATCGCCCGTGCGGTAAATAGACTCTCCTTTTTTATAGGTTGAAATTTCACCTTCATCACAAAAAAAGTTTTTAACCTGATTTAAATTTTGAAGGCTTTCATTATCGTTAGCATTGAAATTAGCCTCATTATTTTCGCGCATCGCCAAAATTTTTGCCTTGGCTAACCGGCTTTCTATTGCGCTTATTAAATCTTGCTCGTCAAAAGGCTTTGTAAGGTAATCATCGGCTCCTAAATTCATACCTTTTCTAATTTCTTTATGCTCGGTTTTTGCCGAAAGAAATATAAACGGAATATGTTTAGTTGCCTCGTTATTTGCCACGTGTTGTAGCACCCCGTAGCCGTCTATTTCGGGCATCATGATATCGCAAACAATAATATCGGGCAATTCAGTTTTTACTTTTTCAATCCCCAGTTTTCCATTGGCTGCCGTACAAACTTCATAGTCTGATAGCTCTAAGAGTTCTGCAGTATTTTCTCTTAAGGCTATATCGTCTTCGATAAGTAAAATCTTTTTCATTTTATTGGGGGTTATTTATAGGAAATGTTATAGTAAACTTGCTGCCTTTTCCTTCCTCGCTTTCAAAACTAATGCTACCATTTAGGTTTTCTAAATGACTTTTTACAATGTTTAAACCAATACCGGTTCCTTGATTTAACAAGGCGTTTTCGGCGCGAAAGTATCTATTAAAAATATATTTCTGTTCGTCTTTAGGTATGCCCATTCCCTCATCAATTACATCAATACTAAGTTGATTGTCATGAGGCCTAACCACTACACTAATTTGAGTAAATTCTGGCGAATATTTAATCGAATTATTTATCAAATTAGTGAGCGCCAATTCTAAAATTATTTCGTCAAAATTTACAATTATATCTTCAATATTACTAGGGTAAATAATACGTTGCCCATCTTTTAACAACATATTCGAATTGTAAATTACCTCATTAATTACCTTGCTCAACGGGAAGGACTCAAACTTATAAGTAGCCTTGCCAGACTCTAAGCGCTCAATCGATAAAAAGTCGTTTAAAATATTGTTTAAATATTTAACCTTGCTCTGTATTGTTTTTAAGTGTTTATCGCGCTTATCTTGCTGTTCGGTTTTGGTATATTTTCCCGCCAGAGTGGCCGAAGTTAACACCCCGCTTAATGGCGTTTTAAATTCGTGAGAAACTAACGATAAAAACTTTGTTTTAAGCTCGTTTAGTTCGCGTTCTTTCCGAAGCGATTCTTTAATTCTATGTTCGGCTTGCTTGCGTCTGGTTACTTCTTCTTCGAGCTCTAAAATCGTTTGTTTTAACTCTTTTGTACGCAGTTCGATTCTATTTTCTAATTGCGCATTGAGCTCCACAATTTGTAATTCTTGGTTTTTTCTAACTGTAATATCGGTAACCAATGCCATTACATATTTTGCTCCCGAAACTTTAAAGGGGTTTAAACCAGCCTCAACAGGAAATGTAGTTCCATCCTTTCGCAACCCATACAAATCGCGACCGTGGCCCATTTGCCGCGAATCGCTTTTTTGCATAAAATTATCTACTTGATGATGGTGGTTATGATGGTATTTTCGGGGTATTAGGGTACTTAAATCTTTCCCTAACAATTCGCCGTGCTTATAACCAAACATATTATCGGCAGCCTCGTTAGAGGTTACAATTTCTTGTTTGGCATTTACAATTACAATTCCTTCTGAAATCGATTCAGACAAAATTTTAAAAATTTTACTCTTTTTTTCGTCAAATACCTCCATAGTCCAAAAGTATATAATTTAAACTATTTTATTGAACTGATTTTTATCATAAAATATCAAATGAAAACATTTTAGTTTTACCTCCTTAAAACTTTTTTGTTATGGAAAATACTAACAAACCACAGCTGCTTTTTTATCAAAAAATGGGCGAATTATTTTACGCCATTGCCGCTGCAGATAAAGTGGTGCATAAAGAAGAATATAAAACACTTAAAAAACTTGTTTTAGAAAAATGGAAAAACCTTGACGATTACGAAGACCCTTTCCACACCGATGCTGCCTACCAAATTGAAGTTGTTTTTGATTGGTTTGATTATGAACAATTAGATGCAAATGACTGCTTTGAAGATTTTGTAGACTATAAAAAAGAAAATAATAAATACTTTACAGAAGAACGCAAAAAACTAATTTGGCAAACTGCCAATGCTATTGCAAGCTCATTTGCAGGAAAAAATAAAAGCGAATTAATAATGCTCGCTAAGTTAAAAAAGGTTTTAAGCGAATAATTTCTTTTAAACTTTTATAGGCTACTAAAGTTTCGTTATTTTTAAAAAAACCAAAGTTAACTGTTACAATGAAAAAATATTTCGCAACGCTACTCATACTTTTTGCGGTACTTGGCTGTAAAAACGAAACAAAAGAAAAGCTTCCAATAAAAGACGATACAGTCTCCACAGAAAGTATTCAAGATTCCACAATTTTACCAAAACAAGATATTGAATTAAGACAGCAAACACTGCAAATTAAACGCAGTCAACTTTTAGAAAAAGAAGACGAAAAAACCGAAATGGAAAGCCTTCTTATTTCAAAATCAATTTTAAAAGAAACAGATTCGTATACGCTCAATTTTAAATACCCCTACCTCAACGAAAAGATTAAACCAGAGTTTGAAAACTTTAACGAATTTATCAGTAAACAATACTTGGATGTAAAGCGTATTGAAAAACAAATTTTAGAAGAAAAAAGACTTTGCGATTCGTTAGGAATCCCAAAACAAAATGAACTGCGAACCGTAGATTACAAAATCTTTAATTTAAATGATAGGCTTATAAGCGTTCTTTTTTACAAAGAAAATCATTACACCGGCGCAGCACACCCAGCTTACACTTTTGAGAGTTTAAATTTTAATCTTGAAAGTGGTGCATTTATGAAATACGAAGACTTCTTTAACAATGGCACCGAAGAAGAATTGCGAGAAATTTTAAACACACAACTTACCGAAAAAATTAATTCGGGCGATATTTATTACGACTGTTGGGAAATTTCTTCAGACGACTTTTTTAGTGCAAAAAACAACTTTTTAATAAACGACACCATAATAGAGTTTTATTTTGACGATTGCGTTATTTGCCCATCGTACACAGGGACCTACTCTATTGAAATACCGTTAAAATTATTACAGCCCGTTTTACGAAAAACTCCTAAAAACCCATTGCTTTTATAGTTGCAAATTATTGCGATATATGTTATTTTACTGTAAAAAATTAGTTTTATGAAAAGTAACTTTAAAGATATAATTAATTCTGAAACACCCGTTTTAGTAGACTTTTTTGCCCATTGGTGTGGCCCGTGTAAAATGTTGAGTCCTATTTTAAAGCAAGTAAAAGACGCAATGGGCGATCAAGTAAAAATTGTAAAAATAGACGTAGATAAAAACCAGCCTTTGGCCACGGTTTATCAAGTGCGTGGTGTTCCTACTATGATTTTATTTAAAAACGGAAAACAGCTTTGGCGCCAAAGCGGCGTATTGCAGAAAGACGAAATTATTTCAGTAATTAATCAACACGCAACTCAATGAATTTAAGCGCCTATATAGACCATACATTACTCAAACCAACCGCTACGCCCGAAGACATAATAAAACTTTGTAAAGAAGCGAAAAATTACAACTTTTACGCAGTATGTGTAAATAGTTGTTATACTATTTTGGCAGCCGATGAGTTGCGAAAAAGCGATGTGAAAATAGCGACCGTTGTAGGTTTTCCACTGGGAGCTGCAAATACCGAAACAAAAATTTGCGAAGCCCGACAAGCCATTGCAGACGGTTCGCACGAAATAGATTTGGTGTTAAATATTGGCTTTTTAAAAACAGGATTGTTTGATATTGTTCAATATGAAATTGCTGCAATAAAAGAGGCTATTGACGATAAAATTTTAAAGGTTATTATTGAAACTTGCTACCTCACCGATGCCGAAATAAAAAAAGCATCGCAATTGTGTAAAGCGGCAAAGGCAGACTATATAAAAACTTCTACCGGTTTTGGCCCTGGCGGCGCTACCGAAGAAGCTGTAAAAATAATGCTCAATGAAGCTGGTAGTAGTTTAAAAGTAAAAGCTTCTGGCGGTATAAGAGATACTGCTACCGCACAAAAATATATTGACTTAGGGGTAAGTCGTATTGGAACATCTTCGGGTGTAAATATTGTCAACGCCTCAAATAACGAACAAGATGAGCACACATATTGATGCCAAAGTTGGCGAAATAGCCGACTCGGTTTTACTTCCTGGCGATCCATTACGTGCCAAATGGATTGCCGAAACTTATCTCAAAAACCCTGTTTGTTATAATGAAGTGCGAGGTATGTTAGGGTATACAGGCACATTTCAAGGAAAGAAAATTTCGGTTCAAGGAACGGGCATGGGCATTCCTTCGGCATTAATTTATTGTCACGAATTAATTAACGATTACGGGGTAAAAAATTTAATACGTGTGGGTTCGGCAGGTTCGTATCAAAAAGATGTAAAATTGCGCGATATTGTTATTGCCATGGCGGCATCTACTAATTCGGGTATCAATAACAACCGTTTTAACGGTAGCAATTTTGCGCCTACCGCAAATTTCGATTTGTTTATAAAAGCTGCAACCTATGCAAAAAAAAACAATATTGAAATAAAGGCCGGGAATATACTTTCTAGCGACCAATTTTATGAAGACGACTTCAATAATTATAAAAAATGGGCAGATTTTGGCGTGCTGTGCGTAGAAATGGAAGCCGCAGGTTTATACACACTTGCAGCAAAATTTAACGTGAATGCGTTGGCAATTTTAACCATATCAGACTCATTAGTAACCGGAGAATCTACAACTTCGGAAGAACGCGAAAGTAGTTTTTCAAAAATGATTGAAATAGCACTTAATAGCTTACTTTAATAAAAAAAGCAGGATTTGATAAACAAGATCCTGCTTTTGGGCGTTAATTGATGTCGATAGCAATTAACTATACTTTAAAGGTCATTACCGGCAAATCGGAATGATTTACAACGTCTTCGCCTATGCTTCCCGAAAAGAAATGTGCTAACCCTTGTCTACCCTGTGTAGGCAACGCAATAATATCGGCATTTGTTACCTGACTGTACCCAAAAATACCTGCCTCTACAGAGTATTCGTTGTACTGAGCTACTTTATTTAATTGCTCAAAAGGATTGGGGTCGCCTGCTTTTTCTAAAAAGTCTAAAATGCGTTTTTCTATTTCGCGTGTACTTCTAAAATCGCCTGCAAGGTTTACATAAAGCATTTGCATTTCAATTCCAAAGGCATCAAAAACCTTTTGTGCTCGCTTAAATGGACCAATTGAATTTTCCAAAAAGTCGCACGCAAAGACGCCTAATTCGGGTTTAAAATTTTCGTGGCGGTGCTTAATTACTAAAACAGGAATTTCAGAAGTACGTACTACTTTTTCGGTGTTACTACCCACAAAAACCTCTTTTAAACCAGAGCTTCCGTGAGATCCCATTACTATTAAATCGGCCTTTAATTCTAAGGCAACATCGTTAATTTCACTAAAAATTTTATAGTTATGAACGGTATCGGTAACCTTAATTCCTTTTAAATAATCTTTATCTAAAAATTCAGAAAATCGTTTTTCGGCTAGGCGCATATAAAACATAGCCTCAAAAGCCTCTTTACTTTCGTTGCGGGTTACCACGGCATCGCTAAGTCCCATCATATGGAGGGCTATAATTTCGGCGCCTTGTTTTTTAGCAATTTTGGCTGCAACTTCTAAAGCGTATTCCGAGTGTTTTGAAAAATCAACGGGAACTAATATTTTTTTCATTGGTTTGGGTTTTAATGAGTTGCAAACTTTGCTTTTCGTTTTTTAAGTTGTTTATCAAGATCGGCAATAGTTTCTTTTGCCGCAGCTTCAAAAGTTGTTTCCTTTGAGGTCGCAAAGATTTTAGGACCCGGAAGGCTTAATTCTATTTCGCAAATGTTGCCTTTTCCAAATTCATTATTCTCCAACTTAAAGCTTACATCTGCTTTTATAAGCCATTCGTATTTACTGGCTAACTTTTCAAGTCTTTTTTCAACGTATGTATTTAATGCCTTGCTCGAGGGCATTTTTACGTATCGAGTGTTAATTGTCATATTCGTTTAGATTAGTTATTGTAATCAAATATACTGCTATTGTTACACTCTTAAAATGACCAATATCATATTGGTAAAAATCACTTGTTGTAAAATGTACTTACAAAAACTCCCGCTACAAATTTATGCAGCGGGCTTTAATTAAATTTATGGAAAGGGTATGTATTATGAACAACAACTATCGTTATTAGGTTTATCTTTTACACCTAATTTTTTTAATATCTTTTCCATCAAGCACCATTTTGTAAAGGACGATTGTAAAAGATTTGCACCTACAAATCCCGTAAACCACAGCCAATTCATATTAACATAAACAGCTAATATTAAGCTTATTAATATAAACGTTCCGGCAATTGCTCTAATATATCTATTAATCATATCTATAAAATTTAAATTATTTTCTGAAGTTTTTGTTTGAAGTATTCAACACTTCAATTTTTTATCCTTTTTCTATTTTTCGGGTTTATGATTTTTTCTTTCAATCATATAATAAACCAAGGGAACAACAAGAAGCGTAAGTACTGTAGATACAATAGTTCCACCCATTAACGAAATTGCTAATCCCTGAAAAATTGGATCGAATAATATTACAAAGGCGCCAATTACAACCGTTCCTGCCGTTAACAAAATTGGTGTAGTTCTCACGGCTCCAGCTTCAATAACGGCTTGTTTTAACGGTATTCCTTCGGCAACACGAAGGTTTACAAAATCAATTAGCAACACCGAATTTCGAACCATAATACCAGCTAAGGCAATCATTCCGATAAAACTGGTGGCAGTAAAAAATGCACCTAAAAGCCAGTGCCCAAGCACAATCCCAATTAAGGATAACGGGATGGCAACCATCATTACAACTGGAGCTTTAAAGTTTTGAAACCACCCTACAATTAAAATGTAAATTATAATTATTACGCCTAAAAAAGCGATCCCCAAATCGCGGAATACTTCAAGCGTTATCTGCCATTCGCCATCCCATTTTACCGTAAAATCGTCTTCGTATTTAGGCTGCTCTAAATAGAGCTCATCGATGCTATATCCTGCAGGCAAATCAATTTTATTTAACTTTTCGGTCATTCCCAGAATGGCGTAAACAGGGCTTTCAAGTTCACCGGCCATATCGGCGAGCACATACACAACCCGCTTTTGATTTTTTCGGTGAATACTTTTTGCTCGTACCTTTTCGCGAATATCTACCAAGTCACCCACCGAAACCATATTTCCTTGTTTTGAAGCAATTTTTAATTGTGAAATATCCTGAATTGTAGATTTTTCTTTTTCGTCTAACGCGAGCACAATACCCACCTGATTTGTAACATTTTCATCGTATAAATTTGAAACTGGCTTATTTGAAAGCGCCATATTCATTGTATAAACAATTTGTTGGGGTGCCACCCCATAGCGCATCGCTTTTTCTTTATCGACTATAAACTCAAACTCTTTTTGGTTGGCTTCAACCATCCAATCTACGTCTACAACATCTTGTGTTTGGTTCAATATATTTTTAACTTCTTTGGCAACTGCAATTTGTTGGTCGTAGTTGGGACCGTAAACCTCGGCCACGATAGTAGATAACACGGGAGGGCCTGGCGGAACTTCAACCACCTTAATATTTGCACCAAATTTTTCTCCAATTTCTTGAATCTTCGGGCGTAGCAATTTTGCTATATCATGACTTTGAAGACTGCGTTGGTCTTTTGGTAGTAAATTTACCTGTATATCGGCCATGTTACTGCCGCCGCGTAAATCGTAATGCCGCACTAAACCATTAAATGTAATAGGTGCCGAAGTACCTACATAATTTTGATAGTTTACCACCAAAGGCTGCGTTGAAAGGTATTGACCAATCTCGCGAGCAACCACTGCCGTGCGCTCTAAGGTGGTACCTTCGGGCATATCTATTACAACTTGCATTTCATTTTTATTGTCAAAAGGCAGCATTTTTACTGCAACCGATTTTGTAAAAAACATTGCAACCGACCCTAAAAGCATAAACACGGTAACACCTAAAAACAACCATCGCTTTTTCTTATTTTCTATAAGCGGGGTTTCAAGCTTGGCGTATATTTTATAAATAAAAGTCTGTTCTAACGGTTTTTCGGTTTTTTCGTGATTCTTTTTACCATTTTTTACTGCCGATTTATCTTTTTCGCGTAGAAATATATATCCCAAATACGGGGTAATTGTAAGTGCTACAAATAGCGATAAAATCATTGCAATTGAAGCGCCAATAGGCATAGGCGACATATACGGCCCCATTAATCCTGAAACAAATGCCATAGGCAAAACCGACGCAATTACAGTAAAAGTTGCTAAAATTGTTGGATTTCCAACTTCATTAATAGCGTAGATTGCAGCTTGTTTAAACGGCAATCGTTTCATTTTAAAATGCCTATGCATATTTTCGGCAATAATAATGGAATCATCCACTACAATTCCCGTAACAAAAACCAACGCAAAAAGAGTAATTCTATTTAAAGTATAATCCAGCAAATAGTAGCTTAAAAGCGTTAATGCGAAAGTAATTGGCACCGAAAGGAAAACTACCAAACCACCACGCCAGCCCATGGCTAACATTACTATTAAAGTAACAGCAAAGATTGCCCCTAACAGGTGCATCAACAATTCCGAAACCTTTTGCGAAGCGGTTTCGCCATAGTTTCGCGTAATTTCAACATGCACATCATCTGGAAGTAAATTGCTGCGTAAATGATCTACTTTATCAATTATAACATCGGCAATTTTCATGGCATCGGCACCTTTTCTTTTTGCCACTGCAATGGTTACTGCCGGATATTCTGAAGGAAATTTTAAGGTGCTATCTCCTGCCCCGCCAAACCCAAACGAAACATAATTTTTTGGGATTTCGGGTCCGTCTAAAATTGTTGCTATTTGCTTTAAATAAACTGGCTGTTGCTGTTGCACTCCAACCACCAAATTTTCAACATCAGCTGCTGTTTTTAAGAAATTTCCGGTTGAAATAATAAACTCCGAATCGTTATTGTTTATGCTTCCAGAGGTGAGTTGTTGGTTGTTTGCCTTTATCATTTTTGCAACGCCCAAAAAGTCTAACCCGCTGGCGGCCAATTTATCTTTATCTAAAACAATCCGCAATTCTCTATTTCGGCCTCCAATTTTATTGGTGGTAGAAACTTCGTTTACCTTTTCAATTTCTTGGGTAAGCTCATCTGCAATTTGCTTTAGTTGAAAGTCGTTGTAATTTTCACTCCACAACGTAATACCCAACATTGGCACATCGTCTATAGCCCGTGGTTTAACAAGCGGCATGGTAACGCCAGGAGGCATTTGGTCCATGTGTTTGTTCATTTCGTTGTATAGTTTTACAAATGAACGTTCAATATCTTCACCCACGTAAAACTGTACACTTACCAATGCCCCATCGTTAAACGAGCTAGAATACACATACTCCACCCCCGGAATATTGGAGGCCAATTTTTCTAAGGGTTTTACTACACGCGATTCAACCTCGGTAGGCGATGCTCCCGGATAGCCAACAAAAATATCGGCCATTGCAACATCAATCTGCGGCTCTTCTTCGCGCGGAATTAAAAATGAACTCCACACGCCTACTACCATAAATACAATCATTAACAGTACAGTAAGCTTGGAGCCTATAAATAACTTGGCAATTTTGCCTGCTAGTCCTTCTTTCATGATTATTGTTTAATAGTTAATTTGGCCCCGTTATATAGCTTACTTTCCGAAGAAATAATATAGCGTTCATCTGCCGCTAAGCCTGAAAGCACTTCAACATGTTCGCCAAAACTACGGCCAACACGCAGCCAACGTAAGATTGCAGTATTACGCTCGCTTACGGTGTAAATTCCTGTTAGTTGCCCCTGTTCAATTAGTGCTTTTTTGGGCACCAAAACGGTTGTGGTTTCGGCAGTTTTTTCAATAGGAAATTGAACCGTAGCATACATCCCTGAAAAAATTTCGGCATCGGTCTTGTCTAAGGCTACTTTTACTAAAAATTGTCCGCCAGTTTTATTAGCCGAAGCGCTTACTTCGGAAACCGTACCGGGAAGTATTTTGTTTAAAGACTTTACAATTACTTGTACCTCGCTCCCCGATTTAATTTTTGTAATTTCGGTTTCTGGAACCGAAGCAGTAACCTCAAAATTACCGGGGCCTTCAACCGAAATTAAGGGTACACCGGGATTTGCCATATCGCCAGCTTCAATAAATTTATTGGTAACCACCCCGTTAAAAGGAGCCCGCAAATTTACATAGGCAAACTGCGATTGCACTTCGTTTTTCATTTGTTTTGCACCTTCTAATCGCGCTTTGGCCATTTTAAAACGCGCACGTTGATCATCTAATTCTTTCTGGCTAGCGCTGTTGTCGTTAAATAAATTTTGAAAGCGTTCAAAATCCTTTTTAGCATTGTTAAAAGCTGCTTGCGCTTCGGTAATATTAGCGGTTGTTTGCGCGCGCTTAGCAGATAAGTCGGCATTATTAATACTCACTAACAATTGTCCTTTTTTAACGTTTTCGCCTACTTTAACGTGTACCTTATTTACAAAGCCCATCATACGGGTGCTAAGGGTAGCACTGTTAGTGGCTTCTATTTTTCCACTGGCGGTTAAAAACGGAGTATTGTTTTGGGCGTTGGCAGCATTTACAGTTACTGCCACTGCTGGAGCTTTGTCTATTTTATTTTCTTCGGAAGCATTTCCGCAACTCGATAATGCTAAAACTGCTGTAAAAAACAAGCTTGTATATAGTACTTTCATGTTAATTGTTTTAAATCTTAAATGGTTATTTATTTAAATTAGGTTTCGACTGCGCTCAACCTGACGACTGCGCTCAACCCGCGATTGAATTACAATTTCAATCATTCTTAGTTAAAAAATGGAGGTATGCTAAGGCGTAATTATGCTGAAATACCGTATTAAAATATGCTAATTGTTTTTGCGAAAACTGCGTCTCGGCCATTAATAAATCGGTTGTTTTTTCTAAACCTTCTTTAAATCGATTGGTGCGAATTCTAAGCGCCTCTTTTGATTGTTCGAGTGCTAATGCAGTTAGTTTTAAATTGTTTTTTGCATCGCGGTACGCGCGTTGAGCCTTATTAAATTCTAATTCACTTTCGGCTTTATATTGAGCCAATTCTAAGTTTGCTTTGTTGTATTGAGCTTTGCTTTTTTGTGTTTTCCCAAAACGTTTTGATCCTTCAAAAAGATTCCATGTTAAAGCTGCTCCCACCAAATAGCCGTTGGCATCAGCCTGAAAGATTTCATCATCGTAAAGTTCGTAGCTTCCAAAGGCATTAAGCCTTGGCAAAAACGACATTTTTTCGGCTTTATAATTTTGTTTGTAGGCTTGGGCGGCTAACTCCATTGCTTGAATATCGGCTCGCGAATTTGAAAGATTATCGATGGTTACTAAAGATTCATTTAACGCTAAAGAATCTGTGGGTTTTAAAACGCCTTTAAAACTCTCATTCATTAACATTTTAAGATATTCTGAGGCATTTGCCACGTTACTTTTGGCATACTGCAATTGGTTTTCCACTTCGGTTACTCGTACCTGTACAGATAAAACATCGCTTTGCTGTAAATAGCCTTGTTTAAAACTATTATTCGCCAACCTTAAATTCTCGTTTGCTGCTTTTAAGGCCTGCTGCAAAACACTTACACTTTTATATGCCAATTGCAATTGCATATAGGCTTTTTCGGTTTCGAGCGACAGAAAATCTCCAGATCGCACCAACTGCATTTTACTTGCATTATATTTTGCTTTTGCCGCTTTTCTTTTAAAAATACCGTCCACATTAATTATGGGTTGCTCTACTTCAACCTTTGTTGCAAACATTTTTATCTGCGAAGGATTGTTAAGACGATTAGGGTCAAAATCGGTTTGTGAAACTATTTCTTGATTTAGCTTAAAACCAAACGCCATTAACGGATTGGTAGTTGCCATTCCTGTATGCGAAGCCGTAATATTTGGCAAAAACACGGCCTTTGTTTGGTTAAAATCGGCTTTGGAAGCTAGTACCTCCTGCTCTCCAATTTTAAGCGTATTGTTTTGAGCAATTACTTTTTCTAAGACTTCAGCTTTAGAAATAGGAATAATTTCCTGTGCAAAAGTTAGCGCCGGCAGTAACACCAATAGGGTAATTATATTTTTAATCTTCATAGGTAAACCAAATTTGAGGCAAACCTACGACAGATTTAAAGCGAAGTCAGTAACTTTTGTTACTAAGGAAATTGCAAGCGTAGCTAATAATTGTTAATGTTTTCTATAAACAATTCCTTCTGTAACTTAGGTTACATTAAAATTGAATAAAAGCTATAATTTTGTCAAAAATGCAATTACAAAAAACCATAGCAATAATTTTTACAGGGCTCTTTCTGTTAAACCTTAGCCTGTCGCAATCTGGCAGTTTACTTAAGGTTTTAATGGGGAAAGAGGTTACTGTGGTTCATCCTTTTTGTAAAAACGCTAAAAATAAAACAACTGATAGTAGTGCTTTTAAAGTAGATAAGTCTGTATCAAACTCTTTTGAAATTTCGGCAATTTGCACAACAGTTTTTAATTTTAATACTGCCAACTTCACCTTTATTGCTGCAACCGATAATTTTAAAGAATATTTATTTAAAGATTCGTTAGTAATCAATCTCTTTGCAGACCAGTTTTATATTCCGCCGCGGGTTTAAATTTTTTCTTTTACAACTTTCTTACTAGCAACAAATGCGTGTTTTATAAACGTATCTGTTGTAAAACTATTCTATTAACATATTTAATTTAACTAATATGACTTCAGTTATAACGGTAAGCAGGCGTTCGGTACAATTGCTTCGCATTTTAGTTAGTGGCATTTTTTTAGTAGCGGGATTTAGCCACCTCATCAATATAGAAAAAACCGTTCAACGAATTGAAACGGCAAGTTTTAAAGGCTTTGCCCTCTTTTTTGGCAACTTAGAATTACTGGTAATTCTTTCAGGAATTGTCATGTTAATTGCTGGACTTAGTTTTTTAATTGGCTTTAAAACGCGATGGTCTGCAATTGTTTTGCTACTTGTTTTAATTCCTATAACCATTACAATTCAGGTGGGACAAATTACAAGTTTGGGTCCGCTGTTTAAAAATATCGCCATTGCTGGCGCCCTTCTATTTTTTATCCTAAACGATATTCAAACCTTTAAAAAATAACTTATGAAAACTATATTTTCAGCCTTACTATTAACACTATTTATCACCTTTTCAAATACTTCAAAGGCGTTTTCGCAAACTGCTAAAACTCAAAACTATGTTGTGCTTACCAAAAAAGTACCTCAGCTAAAACCCATTTTACTTGCGGCTAAAAGCCTGAAAAAAGAGGACGGAGAAAACTTTGGGAAATTCGAAATTATTTTCTGCGGAAAAAATATTGGCGATTTAACCCAAATGGAAACGCTAATACCTCATATTGAAGCGGCCCAGGCCATTGGGGCTAACATTATTGCCTGCGGATTTTCACTCAAGAAGTTTAATGTAGAGGCAAACAAACTTCCGAAGGAGATTGAAATTGTAGACAACGGAATTCTTCATAATCTACACCTTCAACAAAAAGGATATTTGAGCTTAGAACTTTAAAATTTAAGAGAGATGAAAAAATTAATCCAAATACTAATTGTACTTGTTGGTTTTGGTGTTACCGCACAACAAACCACCCAAACAAACAAATTTGTAGTACTTACGCCCAAAGTGGAACAATTAAAACCCATTCTTTTAGCTGCAGATAAGTTAACCGAAAAAGAAGATTTTCAAATCGTGCTTTACGGACAAAATGTAACTGATATTCTAAAAGCTGAAATGGAAGAATATATTCGTTGGGCACAGAAATCGGAAGTCAATTTGGCTGTATGCAAAATGTCTTTAAACAAATTACAAATAGACCCAGCAAGCCTCCCAAAAGAACTTGAAGTAGTTGACAATGCTTTTTTAACGGCTTTTCAACTTCAAAAGGCGGGATATATATTGTTAAACTTATAAAATAATTAAAATGCAATTTCAGAAAATATTAAAATATACATTGCCCATAGCAATTGTGGCGGCGATATTGGCTTGGCAAAAGCCAACTATTCTAAAAAACCAAAATTCACTAAAATCCAAACAAGACACCTTAAAAATAACCATCCTTCAAACTGCCGATATTCACGGTCAATTAGATTTGCATCCCGAATTATTTTGGGAAGATGAAAAAATTGTTTTTAAAGAACGCGGCGGATTAGCGCATATAAAAACGCTTTTTGATAAAGAACGTGCTAAAAACCCCAATAGAACTGTTATTGTAGACGGTGGCGATTTAATTCAAGGGAGTGGCTATGTTGCATTTTCGGAAGGAGATGTAATGATAGACCCTATAAAAAATATGAATTACGACCTGTTAGTTCCTGGCAATTGGGAGGTAATTTACGGTAAAGAAAAGATGCTGGACGTTTATAAAAAGTTTGAAACACCAACAATAGTCCAAAATATGCGGCACGAAGCTAACAACAAAAATTTATTTCCTTCATATTTGGTAAAAGAAATTGACGGCATTCGTTTGGGTTTTGTAGGTATAAACGACCCCCAAGTGCCTGTACGGCAAAACCCAATTTTTAGTAAGGGAATTAGCTTCACTGACATTGACGACAATGTAAAAAAGTTAATCGATCAAATTAAAGTTAGGGAAAATATAGATGTTATGTTTCTCGTTACCCACATAGGCATTTATAAGCAGGTAACCCTTGCCAACAGCCTTATAGCCGAAAATGTAGATTATATTTTAGGTAATGATACACACGAAAGAGTGCGTGAACTCATACAAGGAAAATACGCCAAAGTAACCGAACCTGGCGCCTTTGGATCTTTTGTTGGAAAACTCAACTTATATTTTGTAAATAACAAACTTGTAAAAGACGATTTTGAATTAATAGATGTAGACCCAAATGTTTATCCTGCAGATCCAGAAATACAAGCGATGGTAGATAAAAATAAGGCGCCCTATAAAACAAATCTTGAAACGGTTGTAGGCTACACAAATACACCTTTATATCGGTACTTAACTGTTGAAAACCCAATGGATAACCTTATAACCGATGCAGCTCGATGGAAAACAGGAGCCGATATTGCTATTAGTAATGGGTTTAGGTTTGGCAATCCTATTGTTCCTAAAAATGGCGAGCCAGCGCCCATAACACGTGCTAACCTTTGGAATTTAATGCCTGTAAACGAAGCTGTAAAAACTGGAAAAGCAAGCGGTAAACAAATAAAAGATTGGCTCGAGCAAGAAATGCACAACGCTTTTGCTCAAAATGCAACCGAAAGGTTTGGCGGTTGGTTGGTTCGTTTTTCGGGGATGCAAGTAGAATTTAACAGTCAAAGAGAAAAAAACAACCGGATAATTTCAATTAAAGTAAATGGAGAACCGTTAGAAATGGATAGATTCTATACAATTTCGGCTTGCGAACGGCCTGGCGACCCCGAAGACGTACTGTGTAGAATGCCCAATGTGCAGGATGTAGAAGTAAAAGATTACACAATCCACGAAGTTGTTGAAGAATACCTAAAACTACATTCTCCCGTAAGTCCAACCTTAGACAAACGTGCATACTGCAAATATTTGGGTGAAAATTCTTTTTCAACAGTTCCGGGTACCAATTATATTTTTAAATAATTAATTTTCACTCCTATTCAAAGTAGAGTTATGAATAAAAAACTTAAAAAACACATTTTAGAATATGGTCTGCTGGGTGTAGTAATTCTCGTTTTATATTTAACCGGTTTACATACCCAAATTATTGGGTTTGCGCAACGCGGACTTTTAGCCACAGGCATTATGAATCCCGATGTGGAGGCGGTTGAAAAAAACTCAAATACAAATAAATTACATGCTACCAAAGCCGATTTTAATTTGCATTTGGTGAATTCAAAAGGCGAACGAGTTGCTATGGAGCAATTTCGCGGGAAAGTAATTTTTATAAACTTTTGGGCCACTTGGTGTCCGCCTTGTGTTGCCGAAATGCCAAGTATTAACAAAATGTACAACAGCATTGACACAGATAAAATTGAAGTATTAATGGTATCTGTAGATCAAAAGTTTGAAAAAGCAATAAAATACAGAGATAAAAACAACTTTAATTTTGAGGTATATGCTCCGGTGGCTGCAATTCCTGCTATGTACGAAACTAACAGTATTCCTACCACGTATATAATAAATTCAAAAGGAGAACTTATTTTTACTCATTACGGTATGGCCGACTATAACCGTCAAGATTTTAAAGACTTTTTAAAAGCCTTGTAGGTAACCGAAATCTTCCAATAAAAAACCATCTTTAAAACTAAAGATGGTTTTTTTATCACTTTATAAATTTATTATTTTTTAGGTGGCGAAATCATTATGTGCGACCTGTGAGTTCCGGCGTCCATAAGCCAGGGCATGCCGGGGGCTTGCGGTTTTGTAGGTAAGCCAGTGCTCTCGCCCGTCATATACGGTTTGTAAAGTACATATCTAATTCTACTTTTTAGCAACTCGCCTGTTTCTTCACTATAATCGGTTTCTTCGCCGGCTAATACGTAAACCATAGCAGGTTCGATAGGCATTGATAGTGTTCCCGCTTCAATTTCTTGTTTTCTAATTTCGCGTTTTTCTTGTGTTGTTTTCCCTTGGGCAACCAAAGCTCTTCCTCTTGCCATAAATGGCTCTAATTCGGCGCCATAACAAGCTACACTAATTCCTGCTTTATTAGGGTCGTCTGCTAAACAAATCATTTTATTTGTACCCTGTCTTAAAGTTACCAATTCACCAGTTTCATTATACCCCAAAACAGTAGCATTATCGCGATACATTTCGGGTGCCGCCAGAACTGCCGTTTGAATTTGAATGTGTTTTGGTAATATTTTGTTTTGCGCTCCTACCGAAATCGTTACTGCAAAAGCAAATAGAAATAAAAATCTTTTCATAGTTAAACTTTTAGAAATTAACGGTTAAGATACAAATTCTTAAGTAGTAAAACGAAAGTTTTCGGCAAGCCAGAAATATCAAAAAACCAGTTCCTTAATTTTTTGTTTTAGTTTTTGTTTTACGTTTTTAGGATAAGTGCGCTGGCCGTGAAAAACATTTAACATCTCTTCTACAATACGTTGGCCGTACTTTTTAGCCAATAGGTTTCTAATTGTTTTTTGCTCATAAAACCATTTAGACAGCCAAATTGCGGTTTTAATTTCGGGTAGCAATCCGGCTTCAAGTTTTTCAATATACAATTCGGCTGCTTTTTGTGGGTGCTTATCAGTTTCAATAATTGCTTGGGCAGCAAGTTTTCCGCTGTAAATAGCGTTGGAAATACCTTCGGCAGTAATGGGGTCTGCAAAACCTGCGGCATCGCCAATTAAAAACACATTGTTTTTTACAAATCCGTCGGTACGAGGGGTTACTGGTATTTGAAAACCGTGTTGCGACTCGCTAACCACTTTAGAAATACCCAAAGTTTCCATATAAGCGCGATAGTATTTCTTTAAATTAATCTTGGTACGTCGTGCCGAAGCTACTCCTATTGATAGGTGATTCTTTTTCGGAAAATTCCATGCGTACCCGTACGGAATGGCATCAATATCAAAACGCACATTTTTAGAAAGGCGTTCAAAATCGGCTGGGGTTACTTCCACTTCGTATTCTAATGCTGGAATTAAATTACGAGTATCATTGGTCCAACCCGCCATTTTTGCGGTAGGACTTAAAGCGCCATCGGCAGCAATTACAAAATTTGCAGTAAGTGAAATTTGAGAGGTGGTAAGAATTATCTTTTCATCTTTAAAAGCTAGCGTTTGTAATTTGTGATTCTCCAGCAGTACTACCCCTTGCTCCTTAGCTTTATCGGTGAGCAATTTATCAAAGGCATCGCGCATTATCATGGTAATGGATGGCTCTTTTCTTTGGGTTGTAAAGTGAAGATTTTCGCCAAGATAAATATCTATTTCACGAAATTCACTTTCTACAGCATCTTGAATATCGAAAGGCAGACTCTTTCGACCTCTAAAAACTAAACCTCCACCACAGGTTTTATAGCGGGGTAGGGTTTCTTTTTCAACTATTACTGTTTTAATTCCTGCTTTAGCCAAGTGATAGGCAGTTGAAGCACCCGAAGGTCCACTGCCAATAATTGCTACGTCAAAATGCATCGGTTAGTAAGTTTTGATGCTATAAATATAGTGTTTGCAGACTATATACTGTAATACTTAAAAGCGCTTTTTATAAATTAGTTTTCGGTACCCCTATCCAATGAGGTTATTTTTTTTTTATAATTACGGCCGTACCACATTAACGTTCCTGTAACCGGCAAACTAGCTATAAGCAAACTAACAAAAAATGCAATTGTTTTTCCGGCAAGCCCCCCAATGGCTCCTATGTGAATATCGTAATTCATTCGAATAATTTTTTCTGGTAGTTTGGCATCTTTATATTTTCCGTATACCCCGGGGGTTTCAATTTCTTCTAAAGTATTTTGGTCGAAAAAGCGAAAATCGGAATCGTAATACAATCCTTCAGAATTTGATATTTCAACATAAATACTCTCGTCTTTAGTTTTAGGGTAATGTAACTCGTACGCCGTGGCGTTTGGCGACTCTTTTTGAAGTTTGGTGATTAAAAAATCTATGGGTTTAATCTGTAAAGTATCGTTGGGGAAACTATTATTTTTTGGAATAATAAATTGTGCAACCTTTTCACCTCCAGCCGATTTATACACAACGTATTTTAACCAATTATACGATAAAACAGCACCGGTAAAGGCAACAATTAAAGCCAGTGCGCAAACATAAAACCCAATGATAGCGTGTAAATCGAAATTTTTACGTTTCCATTTGGTGGATTTTTTCCATTTAAAACGTGTGCGTTGTTTTAGGTTTTTTCGCTTTTTAGGAAGCCATAAAATAAAACCCGAAATAATTATTACAATAAAAATTAATACAGACACACCTACTACCTGCTCCCCTATTTCTTTAGGAAGCCAAAGCCGGGTATGACCTTTTAAAATAAATGCAAAAAAACCTGAAAGATGATCATCTACTTTAATAATTTCGCCCGAATAAGGATTTAAAAATACACTTTGATAAAACTCTGGTTTGGCGTCGTAAAAGATAACTTCAATGGCATCATCGGCTTTTTGAAAAAGCGTTCCGTGAACGGTATTATTAGGGAATACGGTTAAAGCAACTTCTTTAGCCTGTGTAGGCGTAATAAATGCTTTTTGTTGGGGCGCTACTTTTTTATAATCGCTATACAAACTTTCAATTTCATCGCGAAAAGCCCAACAGCAGCCCGTAATAGCAACAATAAAAACAACTACCCCCGTGGATAGCCCAAGAATTTTATGAAGTTGAAAGCATACTTTTTTAAATGACATAGTAAAAATTTTAAAAAGGGCAACTCATAAAATCAAGCTGCCCTTTTTGTGCTAATTAAAACGAATATGAAACATTTGCCAAGAGTGTTCTCGGCGTTTGTGGGTTTATAGTTGTCCAACCTTTGTAATACGTTTTGTTAAAAGCGTTATTAAGTTTTAACCCAATTTGGTATTTATCGGCCTTGTAAAACACCGAGGCATTTGCAATCGTGTAGCTCGGTAATATAAAGTCGCCTGTAGATTTATAGTTTATTGCAAAACTTTCGCTAGCTCCGTTAAATCCGGCGCCAATACCAAAACCGTCCAGTTTTCCTCGTTGAAATTCATAACTAGCCCAAAGGTTGTAAAGAGTTTCTGGACCAGCTTCAAGCGGACGTTTATTTAAAATTTCTTCGTTATCAGATTTGGTAGTTTCACTATCATTTTTACTAAAACCACCGCGAATGTTTAATCCGGTAAACGGATTGGCATTTACTTCAACTTCAAAACCTTTGCTTACTACTTCGCCTCCTTGTATTTTATTGAATGGTGACGATGGGTCTGTAATTACGCGATCTTTAACTTCAATATTATAGTAGCTAATGGTAGCATTCAACCTATTTTTAAACAGGTTTGTCTTTACCCCAAATTCTATTTGATTGGCTTGTTCGGGTTTAAAAGTTTTTAAGGTTTGAGCGCCTTCGTCTGGGTTACCAACTAATTGCGGTGCTACGTTGGTAAAACCATTTTGATAGTTTGCGAATACCGACAGTTTGTTTAATATTGGCTGATATAACAATCCAAATTTTGGTGAAAGCGTTGTTTGGTCATAATCGTCTTCGGATGTAGTAATATCGCCTTCGTTGTCAAATCTATCTAAACGTAAGCCTAACATTGCCGAAAAATTATTGGTAATGTTTATAACGTCGGAGGCATATAGGCTGTAAATGTGATACTTCGATTTGTTATTTCCTACGGGTTGCGCAGATAGTGCTGCATCTACCCCGGCTGTGGAAAGTGGAAACGGTGTTGTTTCAACTTCTTGTGTAAACGGGTTGTCATTAATAACAGTACCATCCGGAGTTAGGTTGCCGTAAAACGCGTAGCCAGTACCATTGTCGGTTTGCGTTGCATTAAAGTAATCTAAACCAATAACAACTCTATTACGAAGCGAAGCAATTTTAAAATCGCCTATAAAATTTTGCTGAATATCGGTGGTTTGGGTGTTGGCATTTTGCTTGTTAATAAACCGCGTAAATGCATTATTTTCTAAGATACCGTAATTAAATAAGTACGAATAATAACCTGTAGTAGACGTTGAACTTTTTGAAAGTAAGGTTTGCGATTTCCAAGTGTTAGACAGCTTATAATCCATTTCAATTCTATAATTCTGATTTGGATTTTTTAAGGTTAAGTCGTTACTGGTAAACGATAATTTTGTGTTGTAACCCAATTCTTCGAGGTTTTTGGCCTCCATTGGCGCGCTTCGGTTAAGAAATAAAAAGGTTGGGTTGGTTTGTTCGGCTTGGGTTATTTCGGCATAAAAAGAAAACGAAAGCTTATTATTCACTTTATACGAAAGTGATGGCGCTACAAAGAAAGATTTTCTAAACCCGGCATCTTGAAAACTTTGCTGTGTTGCATACGCAGTGTTAATTCTAAAATACAGATTATCTTTTTTGCTTAAAGCCGTATTAAAATCGGCGACCACTTGGTTTAATCCGTAGGTACCCGAGGTGTACGATAACTGCCCGCCATTGCCCACATAAGGTTTTTTAGTAACCACGTTAATAAGTCCGCCGTATGAACTTACAGCATTCCCGAATAAGGTTGCCGACGGACCTTTTAAAACTTCAATTCGTTCAATATTTGCCGAGTTGATTGTTCCATTGGTTAAGCCGGGAAGGCCGTTAACCAATTGCGGTTGTACCGAAAAGCCGCGAAGCGAATAATACCCTGCTCCATCACCACCTCTTCCAGTAGATGCCCAAAGCTGTTCAACGCCCGTGGCATTTACAAGAGCATCGTCAAAGTTTGTAACAACTTGCGATTCGAGTAATTCGGTAGGGATGGTACTATAAACCTGCGTGTTTTCCATATCTTTTAACGGAAGCTTCGCCACATAAGCTGTTTTTTTACGTGAAAATTTGTTGGGGCGTTCGGTTTCAATAACCACCTCGTTTAAAATTTCATTCCCTTCGTAAAGCACAATATTCCCCAAGGCTACCGATTGATTGTTAGTAATGGTTACAGGCAATTCTCTGGATTTATATCCTAAATACGAAATAGTAAGCGTATAATTTCCATTGGTAAGGTTGTTGATGTTAAAACTTCCGTCTGTACTGGTTTGAGTGCCCTTAGTTGAATTTTGAAGGTATACATTTACCTCTTCGAGCGGAGTTTTATTGGCATCGATTATCGTTCCGGTGAGGGTAGCATCTTGAGCAAATACTACGGTTGAGAACAGCGAGAGTAACAAAGCGCTATAAAAAGTTTTCATTGATTTTTATTTAGACTTGATATAAATAGTTAATTTTTGGCAAAAGTAATTTTCATTTTTTTACCAGCCAAACTATTTATAATAAATATAAATAGAGATTTTTAAGAAGGTGATTTAGGGAAATTTAAGAGGGGAAATTTTAGAGGGTTTACACATTGGTTTGTTGTGCGTTGGCTTTTATTCCATTTACAAATCTTTCAACCGTTGAAAAAAACCTCGCTGTTTATATCTTTTGGGTTGCTTAATCCCTTTAGCGAAACGTGAGTTCACGAAATCCATAAACAACTTAAAAACTGTGAGTAATTGTAAAGGTGTGTGGTTTAAGGCATTGGCTTTACATACCACCAATCAGTTCTTTTGCTTTGTCCAACGTATATGCTCCGTCAACTTCTTTTTTGTCAAAAATCATAAAATAGGCAAAATCGTTTCCTGCTTGTTTTTCCCATTCGTTCCCAAGTCTGCATTTTGCTTCACTATCTGAACCGTCCAAATGGTCGCCTTTTGTCTCGACCAAAATTGTTTTGCCTGATTTGGTCTGCATAATAAAGTCAGGGTAGTGATTGGCTTTATATCCGTTGATGTAGAACCCTTTTCCTCGTTCTAAATTCCTATGCCAAAACTCAATGTTTGAAGATGTTCCGAGTTCCATAGCTACTCGTTCTTCAAAGTTGTTCATTGAGCCTTCTTTTTCGTAGAGCGAATTTCCAATAGAAGAACCTGTATTTCCTGGAACAATCTCCTTGCTTAAATTCCAATTGCCTTTTGTGCTGATTCGTTTCGATTTGATTAAATCCATAAAACGACCTTCGGCATAAGAATCGGATAGTTTTCTAATGTGAGCCTTTATTTTGTCGGTGTAGCTCCATTTTCGAACCAAAATATCTCGCAATTGCTCAGTAGTCATACTGTTCAAAATACGACCAATGTAAACCTTGATTTCTTGGTCAGGAATTGGGTACATATTTCCGATAATCTGCATCATTTGATGTGTGATATCGGTTATCTGATTTTCTTTTGGTTTTGCTAAAATGTATTCGGCAATTGGATCTTTCACCAAGTTGTCTTCAATTTTTGTGAATGAGGGTCTATACTCGTTTTTCTTAGCTTCTTCCAAGTCAATTTTGTACAAGTTAGAAGAAATTTTGTCAAAGTCAATTTTGATGTCTTCGTCTGAAAGCTTGAAGTCTTTGAGCAAAGATTCTCTGTTCAGTAATTCTTCGTCTGTTCCAAAAATGTCGCTTGCAGTTACTTTGATGAAGAATTGCGGAAACTCGATTTTATCTATAAACTCTTTGTAGGCTTCTTTGACCTTATAGCGTTTTACTTTATCACCCATTTCTTGAAAAATGTTTTCGTCAACAGGCTGTTGTTCCTGTTCTTTTATTTGTTCTTCTAATTGTCGGTTCTGTTCTTCCGCTAATGCTTCAATTTCTTCAATTACCGTTGTAGATCCGGTTTCTTCTTCAACTGCATTTGGGTCAAACGTAACTCGATTGGTGTCAATGTTTTCATCTTCTTCTTGTTCCGTTTGTTGTTCAGGGAAAAGGAAAGATTCCACAGGGTCAGCAGTAACCGTTTTCTTTTCTTCTTCGGTCATCTTATCGACTTTGCGATAATCTTTTTCACTAAATCCTGATTCTTGCAAGCCTTTTACAATGCTTTGCAAAGTCTCGTTGAATTTGGCAGAAGCCGTCAAAACATAAGAAAGGTTTAATTGAAAAGACTTGTGTCTTTGTACATAAGGTTGACGTAATACACGACCTAAAATCTGTTCTACATCTACCGCACTCGATTTGTCTGCCAAGGAAGCTAAGATGTAAGCGAAAGGACAGTCCCAACCTTCTTTCAAGGCATTGATGGTTATTATGTAACGGACTTCACATTCCTTGCACATCAAATCAATGCCTTTCAGTTCGTCAATGTTGGCAGTTTTAATTTTGATTTGACTTTCAGGTATACCTAAACCGAGTAACTGTTCTTTCAGTTTTTCGAAAGTTGTGTTGTCGTCCTTGGTTTTAGGCTGCGCTTGAAACAATACAATTGGACGTATGTATTTACCACCTTCTTTTTCCTGCTTTGTGGCAAGGTTTTCCAACTTACGTTGTAAATGCAAAGCATTGTTGATGACTTCCGTTTTATCGTGATTGTTGTAAACGATTACAGGAAGCTTTACCATATGTTCCTTTTTCAATTCTATGGCGGGTACAAGGCTTACAATATTGCTATTTGCTTTTGGTGTTGCAGTTAAATCAAGTATAAAAGATGGATTTAGATTTTTGAGCATATCTACACTCAAATCACTTTCTGCATTGTGGCTTTCATCCACTACCAAAACAGGGTTGAGATAACGCAATACATTGATTAATGCGGTATCGTCCACACCGTCCAAGATGTGTTTGCTGTTTTTGAATTGCGAAACAAAGGCTTCTAATTGCCCATTTTCCTGATAGACCTTTCTATCATCCTTTTTTCTTGCTCTTAAGCTTGCAAAACTCATTACAAAAATGCTCAACTGGTCTTTTACCACCGTGGGGTTAAAGTTTGAGCCTTGTAACAAATCTTCTTTTTGATAGACTTCTACACGGTGATTGAAAAGTGTATTGAGTTTTTGTCTGTACGGATGCTGTGGATTGGAAAGTGCATCAACCGTTTGTTGCAGAAGGTTACTCCAAGGCACTAACCAAATCACGGCTTTTGGTTTGCTGGAATCGTAAGCCTGAAAGATGGAATGCAAAGCATTTACGGCAATAAAGGTTTTACCGCCTGCCGTTGGTACTTTGACTGCTACGTGTGCCGCATTTGGGATGTTGTTTTTGTAGGGCTGCATTCCTGTCCCATCCAACGGATTGTAAGGGCCTATTTTATCTTCCCAATATTGGTTAAAGGCTTTGCCTAAATCTTTTTGCTCTTGAACGTAGGTCAAGTATTCTTCAAGATTTTCAATTACTTTCTGTTGATAGCTTTTTAATTCCATAATCTAAAATCTTGTGATGTCTCTTGGTATTTTCTTGAAAATGATGTTCTTCTTAGCCATAAATTCTTTTGGTAATAAACAATTGTCAGCATAAATGATGTATTGCTCGCCTTTGGTTTTTATGAGCTCCAATGCATCATAATCCAAGGTGGTTAAACGGTCTTTCTCGTAAATGAAATAGTAAACCGACTCCTCTATTTTGCCTAAAAAGTAATTTTCTGCATTGGGTTCGGCAAACGAAGTTCGAGTTTCTGAAAACCAAATGTATTCCCGGATTTTTGGTAAGCCCACTTCCTCATTTAAGTTTTGATTTTCATCAAAGAGTGGTAAACCGAGTTCGTAATAATCGAATGCACCGCCCGTGCCTTCTACGGCTTTTTTACCTTCTCCGTACCCTTTGGCAACACGTTTTACTCGTTCGGCAGTAATATCATTGGCATAATCTTCCATTTCTACCAAAATGAATTTGCGATTGCCACCGTCTTGTTTGTTTAGATTTAAAACTGCGTGGGCTGTTGTGCCTGAACCTGCAAAAGAATCAAGAATAATATCGTCTTTCTCACATAAGAAATTAGCAATATATTCAATCAATGATGGCGGTTTTGGGAAGTCAAATACCTTTTTGCCGAAAATATCATTCAACATTCTTCCTGCGTTTTCAGTTGTATCAACACCGACAGAAGAATCTATAAAGTTTGGCGGTACTTCTTTTGCGTAATTCTGCTTCTTGTAAGAAATAACGAGCGATTTCGAATTAATTTTTACCAAAGTTTCATTTTCTAACTCTTCATTGAGCTTATCTTGAACCCAAATAAATCTATTTCTAAAACGGACTTCATTTTGATTCGTACCGTCTTTAATGATTAAATCATTGAGAAGCTCATTTGGAAACTTTGCGGTGCCGTAAGTCCCTGCCTTTATTGTTCCATCTTTCAACCCAATAGTTAACGATTTTGGTTTGAATGTTAGTTCCTTATATGAGTTTTGGGGCTTAGTTATAGGGTCATCACTTTTGCTTGTTTTTTGTACGCCTGTAAATTTGTTTGAGTTTGGTGTTTTAGAGTAGCAAATAACATACTCAATATTTCTTTTTATCTTATGAGATAAGTTCGGTGGTGTTCCAGATTTATACCAAAAATATGTACCAACGAAATTTCTAATTCCAAATATTTCATCACAAATCATTTTCAGATTTGCTTGTTCATTGTCATCAATTGAAATGAAAATAGCTCCATTTTCATCAAGTAGCTTTTGAAGCAATTTTAAGCGAGGATACATCATACACAGCCATTTGTCGTGTCTTGTCAGGTCATCTATTGCAACTGTTGCATCTTTATTTTCAGCTTTAGCTTTTAATGTGTTTTGCAACCACTTTTGCATTTTGGGGTGGTCAACATTATCATTATATACCCAATCTTTATTTCCTGTGTTGTAAGGTGGGTCTATGTATATGCACTTTACTTTTCCTTCGTATTCTGGCAGTAAACTTTTTAAGGCTTCAAGGTTGTCTCCGTGTATGATTTTGTTACCGCTGTTGGTCGGTTCGTTTTGTTCGCCATTTACCGCAGTAAAACCGTATTTGTGTTCCAAAACTCGGTATGGTACATCTTGGTGGTGGCTAATTACTTTCTCTTTTCCTATCCAATTGAGTGTTGGCATATTAGTTCTCTTTTACTTTCTTCGGTTCAACAATAATTTCCTTCTCGTAATTTTTGAGAATGGAATTCGATTTATACAATACTTTACCACAAGGAACCTTTGTTTTAGAGTCGCTTAAATGACTGTCTTGGTCATCAAAGAAGATATGTGTTCCAATAGCTTCTAAAACGAGCGCTTTAGGCCATCCGCCCATAAAATAGGCTTCATCTACATATACATTCCATTTACGGAAGGTCTTTATCACTCTCATATGACTGGGGGAGTTTCTTGCCGTAACTATCGCAATTCTTAAAGGGGACAGTTCTTTTTCAACGGGTAGGAAATCTTGGATATAAGATAATTTTCTCAATAAAGCTGCAAACGGTCCATCATTCAAAGGAACATCTTCGTTTTCCTTTTCGTGCTTGTGGAATGCTTCTATGCCTTGTTCTTTATAGATTTGTTCAGATTCTTCCGAGAACACAACCGCATCTGCATCAAAAGCAAATTTTACGCGGTCTGTTTCAGGTTTAAAGTTTTCTGGGGGATCATAAATCAAAGCAGTTGCACAATCTGATGCGTCTATAATCTTTTGAACATCTTTTTTGTCACGAGAAAGAAACAAGTCAACATTAAATGCTTTAATAAATGGAGCTAATGGTTCACCTGCTGAAAATGCCCATCTTGTAATTGGAAGTTTGTAATGTTCGATTGCCTTTAAAACTCTTACTCCTGTTTCAGGGCTGTTTCTTGACATTACAACCACTTCAACGATTGGTTTTTCAACGTGTGTATTGAGTTTTAGTAATGCTTCAACCAAAGGAAATGCCGTTCCTTTTTCGAGTAGCTTGTCTTCATTAGCTAATTGGTACTTCCGAAACCCACGAATATTCTGTTCTCTAAAAATTTGCTCTTCTTCTTCAAGATTGAAAAGTGCTCTCGAAGAAACACCAACCACTAATATTTTTGAAAAGTCTACTGGCATCTATTATACCTTAAAAATTTTATATGACTATTATCAACCACTTAATGAACACAATAATTTTATCATCGTTATCATACATTTATAAAACCAATAGTATTCCAAACCCGTGTACGGACCGTAGCCTACACACGGGTTTGAAATTAGCGGGGAGAGTTTTGGCGGTAATGCCTTGCTCCAAATATATCAAAATTATTGAATGATGGATATGCTTCTCAATTTTTTTCGATAAAAGGAGTTTGATGTATTTGTGAAAATAAAGACCATTAATTTTTTCTTTAAACCTGTCATTGCACTAACAAGCCTTTTAAAAATCTTTATCACTTTTTGGGGTACATTATGGGGTATTTTTTAACTTCGTAGCAATTCTTGTAAATTATGACAGTTCACGATTTTAGTACCGAAAAATCTATTCTCAACCAATTTGTTTTGGAAATGCGCGATGTATCTATTCAAAAAGATTCTATGCGTTTTAGAAAAAACATAGAGCGCGTTGGGGAGATTTTAAGTTTTGAAATGAGCAAAACTTTTAATTATAAAGTTGAGGAGGTTATTACACCTTTGGGTAAAAAAACGGTACAAGTACCGGAAGATAAAATTGTTGTTTGTTCTATTTTAAGAGCCGCCCTGCCCTTGCACAACGGGGTTATTAATTTATTCGATAAAGCCGAAAACGCTTATATTTCGGCATATCGCCACCACCCCGATGGCGGTGACGATTTTGAAGTAATTGTAAATTATTTGGCTTCGCCCTCTATTGAGGGTAAAATTTTGGTGTTAACAGACCCTATGCTAGCTACAGGCCGAACCTTAGAAAATGTATTAAAAGCTTTTAAAAGTCACGGAACGCCAAAGCAAATTCACATTCTTTCGGTCATTGGTGCTAAGCCCGGCATAGATTACATAAAACCTATTTTTCCAGAAAATACGCACCTTTGGATTGCCGCCGTTGACGACGAATTAAACAGCCGTGGCTATATTGTCCCTGGTTTGGGCGATGCTGGCGATTTGTGTTTTGGTGAAAAGCTGTAGTTATTTAAAATCGTTTACATCATCGCTTAAATCGAATACATTTTTTGTTTGTAATTCCTTTTCAAGAATACTGGCGCCCGCTGCACTGCGGTAGCCCCCGGCACAGTGAACAACAATAGGTTTTTCGGTAGGAATTTTAGCTACATTTTCTCGTAATTCGTGCAACGGAATGGCGAGCGCATCATCAAAAATTTTACCTTCCGAAACTTCACTCGCGTTTCGTATATCGACTATGGTATAATTGGCTGTATTCTTTTTAAATTCTTCTACATTAAAGTTTGATGATTCTTGGTGTTTAGTACTGCTAAGCGTAAGCACACTTAAAACATTACTCTCGTACCCAATTTTGGCAGTGCGGTGTAAAATGGTTTCGGCATTTTCAATTGAATCTACAACCAAGTGAAATTTTTCATCGGGTTTAACAATAGAACCCAACCAAGTTTCAAATTTTGAATTTTCCGAAACCGCCATAATATTGATACTCCCTTCCAAGTGATTTTCTTTAAAAGCTGCTTCATCTCTAATATCTACAATTAGCGCATTTTTAGTGCTTTTATCATTTGCAAGTTGATAGTCAATTTTACCCAGCGATGCGCGCAAATTTGCTGCGCCATCTTTATTAATATCAACGTTATATCCAAAATAATGTGGAATAAAAGGTTGCGAATCTAACAAATGCGCAACAAATTGTTCTTCGGTTTGGTTTTTAAACGCCCAGTTGCCCATCCGTTCGTTCCCCAGCGTACTTGATGTTGCATCGGCACTCATTCCTTTTCCGCAAAGCGAACCCGCGCCGTGAGCGGGATATACATAGGCAGTATCGGGCAGATCTGTAAATTTATTTTGAATAGTATCGTACATCATTTTTGCCAATTCTTCGCGTTTTGCCTTCATATGGCCTGCTTTTTCGCGTAAATCGGGGCGTCCCACATCGCCCACAAAAAGGGTATCGCCCGTAAATAAAGCGGTTTTATTTTCATCTTTGGCAATAATTGTTACACTATCGGGAGAATGCCCAGGGGTGTTGCGAGCACTAAAAGTAACACTGCCCATACTAACCTTATCGCCATCGTCAAACGTTTGATGAGGGTATTCGGCACCAGTTTTTTCGCTGCAATACAAAGTAGCACCCGTCTCTTTGTGTATTTGCAAATGCGAGCTTACAAAATCGGCATGGGGGTGTGTTTCAAAAACCGCTACAATCTTGGCATCGTTTTCTTCGGCGTATTTATAATATTGAATTGGATTACGTTCTGGATCTACCAAAGCCATTTTACCATCGCTAATTATCGCGTACGAAAAATGCGCAAGTGGCTTATATTCAAACTGTTTTATTTTCATAATGCAAATTTTTTATTCAATTTATAAAAGTCTTTTCAAATAGAAAAAAAGTTGTAAAAAATGTAACAAAATTTTAAAACTATCTTTTTTTGAGGTTAATAAACAACTCGTTGCCCTGCCTTGGTGGTATTGAATTATAGGCAACTTCCATAGTTTTTATAATAAACCTTTTACTAAACAACTTTTGGTATGCTGTTTTATTTCCTCCAAAAGGTGGCCCATCTTCGGTTAACGGAAAAGTAAACAACAAGCCTACTAATCTCCCATTGGGCCTAAGCAGACTGTGCATTTTATCAACATAGGCTTCCCGCAAATTTGGGTTTAAGGCACAAAAAAATGTTTGCTCGAGAATAAGGTCGTACGTTTCATTTAAGTTGAAAAAATCTAAATTTAATAGGTTTTCTTGGGGAAAAGAGGGCACTCTTTTTTTAAAATTTTCTAACGGTATAGGTGAAATATCCACCACATAAACATTTTTAAATCCGTTGTTAAAAAGGTATTCGGCTTCATACGAATTACCGCCACCCGGAATTAAAATTTTAACTGTTTTATCTGTAAGTTGGTCTATATATTCCTTAATGGGTGTTGAAACATAACCAATATCCCAGCCTGTGTCGTTATTGCGGTATTTAGTGTCCCAAAATGTCTTTTCATCTTTCATAAAAGCACCGTTAAAAGCGTTTGTTAATTCTGTTTTTTAATTGAATCGTTTTGAAGCATTTTTTTATAATGCTGCTTAAACCATCTTGGCTCTTCTATTTTATGGGTAAACATATAATCGGCAATTTGCCGAATGCTACGTTCTGGATAAAATTGATACGGCTTTAAACCAAATTTTTTAATTGCCATTGGCATTTTTGATTTTTCTTCGGAAGGGTTTTTGGCCCACACCACCATAGCTTCAACAAATTCTTCCTTCGTAGTTTCACTCGAAATATAATGCTTCTTTATTGCCACCATTGGCGGAGCAATTAAGTTTTCTTTTGCAGTGTGCGGATTGTGACACATATAACAGTTGTCTTCCATAAGCTGCTTCCCCGGATGCTCCTGATTATTATTTACAACCGAAATATTCGTCGCTTCTGCAATTGCCAAATAATTATTCTGTTTTTTACTATCACAAGCCAGTAAAACTAAGGGCAGCAACAGTATTACGAATAGTTTCAAAACCTTCATTTTAAAAATTTAAAGATATGTTGAAATATATATTTCTTCAGTAACAAAAGTTACAATGGGAAAATTAAAACTGATGAAAATACAGTTTTACAGCGCTATAATTTTAACGCTGTTTCTATTGAGTTCAATTTTGCCCATAGATTCCAACTTTTTTAACAACCTCGAAACCACTACCCGCGAAGTATGTAAATCGTACGCAATTTCTTGATGCGTGGCTACTATTACGTCAGATTTCCCAATATTTCTTTTATCGCGAAGGTATTTCATCAATCGTTCATCCATATTTAAAAATGCAATACTGTCAATAGTATCGAGCATTTCCATAAGTCGAGTATGGTAACTGCTAAGCACAAAATTTCGCCAACTTTTATACCGGCCCATCCACTCTTCCATTTTTTGTACTGGCACCATTATTAGATTGGTATCAAGTTCGGCAATGGCTCTAATTTCGCTCTTTTTTTGCCCAAGGCAGCAGGTAAGGGTCATGGCGCAGGTATCGCCGGGTTCTAAAAAATACAACAAAAGCTCATCTCCTTCGCCATCTTCGCGAAAAATTTTAATTGCTCCCGTAATTAATAGCGGCATGGATCTAAGGTAGTCACCTATTTCAATAAGTTTATCACCGCCTTTTACTTCTTTTATCACCCCTACTTGGCTTATTTCTTCAATAAGTTTATCTTCAAAAAGGTGAGAAAAATTCTCCTTAATATTCGTTAGCATTTATAGGTGTTTTAGTCAATTTTTTAGAATAGCTAATTTACAGTTTTAATATCACATTTACGTATTAAAAAGTGTACTACCTTAAATGAAAACGCTTTATAAAATATACAATGTGAAGGGAAGTTTTTTTACATTCGGCATATAGTTTTATCACTTTCCTTTCCCTATTTACAGTACGGTTTGGTATCTTTAGCTTTTAAAAAATTATAAATTTTACTCACTATTTATGGCGAATTTGGGGTTGGTACTTTCGGGTGGAGGTGCGCGCGGCGCTGCACATATTGGCGCGCTAAAAGCATTTGAAGAATTCGGGATTGCACCTACTCATATTTCGGGGACTAGTATTGGCGCCATTATAGGCGCTCTGTACGCTGCAGATATGCATTGGGCCGATATTTTTAATTTTTTTAAAAGCACCTCTATCTTTCACGCTAAACGATTTGCCTTTAACAAACCGGGTTTTTTGGATACCGAAAAGTTTTACGACGACTTAAAAACTTTTCTTCCCGACGATAATTTTCAGGCTTTAAAAAAGCCTTTATTTATTACGGCAACTAACGTACTTACTGGCGAGTTAAAGTTTTTTAGTGAAGGTGAATTAATACGGCCTGTAATTGCTTCGGCGTCGTTTCCGGGCGTTTTTACCCCTACCGAAATTGATGGCTCCCATTACATAGATGGCGGCATTTTAAATAATTTTCCAGTTGAACCGCTTAAAATTCACTGCGAGAAAATTATTGGGGTTTATATTAACGCCTTAAAAAAGGTGACCATAAAAGATTTAAAATACTCGTATACCGTTGCCGATAGAGCTTTAAAAATTAGAGCCGAAGCAGATTCAATTTCAAAATTCCCCGATTGCAACCTTGTTATTTCTCCCGAGAATTTGGGCGAATATGGGGTGTTTGGGATGAGCAATACCGACCTAATTTTTGAAATGGGTTATACCACCGCAACCAAGGTTTTGGAAGCGCAGGCCAATGCTTTTAAATAATTGTCACTTATCCAATTTCAAGTTGAATTGGACAATGATCAGAGCCAAAATATTGTGATAGGATGGTAGAACTTTTAACCTGTGGCAATAAATTTTCGCTTACAATAAAATAGTCGAGACGCCAACCTGTATTGCGCTCTCTGGCTTTAAACCTGTAGCTCCAGTAAGTATAAGCTTCGGTTTCTGGATTAAAGTGCCTATAAGAGTCTACAAACCCGGCCTTTAACAATTTGTCCATGCCATCAATTTCAACCTGAGTGTAACCGGCGGTTTTATTGTAATTAGACTTGTCGTTTTTAAGATCAATCGCGCGATGAGCCACGTTTAAATCGCCACATAAAATAACAGGCTTGGTCTTTTCTAAATTTTTTAAATACGCTCTAAAATGGTCGTCCCATTCTTTTCTGTAATCTAAGCGCTCTAATTTCTGACCTGAATTTGGCACATACACATTTACTAAATAAAAGTTTTCGTATTCGGCCGAAATAACGCGGCCCTCATTATCGTGCTGCGCAACACCCATATCAAAAGTAACCGAAAGTGGTTTACTTTTACTTAAAACGGCAACGCCCGAATATCCCTTTCGCTCTGCCGAATTATAGTATTGATGATAGCCCGTTAATTGCGCCAAGGCTTTTTCTACCTGCGTATCTTGTGCCTTAGTTTCCTGCAAACAAAGTATTTCGGAATTAATAGTTTCAATATCTTTAAAAAAATCTTTTTGAGTAATCGCTCTTACGCCGTTTATATTCCAGGAGATAATTTTCATATTTAAAATTTTATGTAAATATCCATAAGGCAGCTTAATTTACCAAGATTCTGGAAAAGATGTTTTGCGTTAGTTTCAATTTGTAAAAAGGTATGCCTATAGCAATTTCAAAATTGATGCATTAGACGGCATATAAGCACTTAAAAATTTATAAGTTCAAAAACATACATTTTTTAAAATAATAATTAACCTTGCATTTATAAAATTTGAACTATTTCTTTTTTAATGGAATTTATTGAAATATTAGGATATTTTGGGGCGTTACTGGTAGGAGTAGTTTTAGGCTTAATAGGCGGTGGCGGCTCCATTTTAACCGTACCAGTAATGGTTTACTTATTTGCAATAAACCCCGTGGTAGCCACAGGATATTCGCTGTTTGTGGTAGGAACAACTGCCCTATTTGGTGCTATAAGAAATATGAAAAAGAAGATGGTAGATTTTAAAACTGCCCTTGTTTTTGCCACTCCTGCCTTTATTGCCGTGTTTTTAACCCGAAGATATTTACTGCCAGCAATACCAGAAAATTTATTTTCTATCGGCAATTTTGAATTTACCAAAGACATTGCAATCATGATATTTTTTGCCATTGTAATGTTGGTAGCATCAATCACAATGATAAAAAACAAAAGACCCGAACCCGAAGCAGGGGCCCAAATTGAATATAATTATCCATTAATTATTGTTCAAGGAATTTTCCTCGGCTTTGTAACCGGTGCTGTTGGTGCTGGCGGCGGATTTTTAATAATTCCAGCTTTGGTTTTATTAGCCAAACTGCCCATGAAAAAAGCGGTTGCCACATCATTATTAATCATTGCTGTAAACTCATTAATAGGGTTTACCGGCGATATTTTTACCTTAGAAATTGACTGGAAATTTTTACTCACATTTACAGCAATTTCTATACTAGGCATCTTTATAGGTATAAAATTAGGCACCTTTATCAACGGCAAAAAACTCAAAAAAGGTTTTGGGTGGTTTGTGTTGCTAATGGGTATTTATATTATTTATAAAGAAGTTAGCAGTTAAGCTATCAATATTTTACAAAGGAATATTTCCGTGTTTACGCTTTGGACGAACAACTTCTTTAGTCTCTAGCATAGTAAAAGCTTTTAACAATTTTCTACGCGTTTCCCGTGGCTGAATTACCTCATCTATAAATCCGCGTTGGGCAGCTTTAAACGGGTTTGCAAATTTTTCGGCATATTCTGCTTCTTTTTCCGAAAGTTTTAAAGCAGGGTCATCGGCTGCGGCAATTTCTTTTCTAAAAATAATTTCACTTGCACCTTTGGCTCCCATCACGGCAATTTCGGCAGTTGGCCACGCGTAATTCATATCGGCACCAATGTGTTTGCTGTTCATTACATCATACGCTCCACCGTATGCTTTACGGGTAATTACCGTAACCCGCGGCACAGTAGCTTCACTTAAAGCGTATAATAATTTGGCACCGTTTAAAATAATTCCGTTCCATTCTTGATCGGTACCCGGAAGGAAACCTGGCACATCAACCAATACCAAAAGCGGAATATTAAAACAATCGCAAAAACGCGTAAAACGAGCTCCTTTTTTTGAACTGTCTACATCCAAAACACCTGCCAAACTCATAGGTTGGTTAGCAACGATACCAATGCTACGACCACCCAATCTGGCAAAGCCTACAATAATATTATCGGCGTAATCTTTGTGCACTTCAAAAAACGAATCGGTATCGATAATACCTTTAATAACCTCGTGCATGTCATAAGGTTTATTTGATGAATCGGGAACAATAGTTTCTAATTCATCCCGAAATTCATCGGCTGGCTCAAATGGTAATTTTTCGGGTTCTGTTTTATTGTTTTGTGGCAAATAACTCAGCAAAGTTTTTATCTGTTCTAAGCAAACAATATCATTGGCAGCGGTAAAATGTGTTACGCCACTTTTTGTAGCGTGGGTGCGAGCGCCACCCAATTCTTCTGAAGTTACATTTTCGTTGGTAACGGTTTTTACAACATTGGGTCCCGTTACAAACATATAACTACTATCCTGCACCATCATTGTAAAATCGGTCATTGCGGGTGAGTAAACAGCCCCTCCCGCACAGGGTCCCATTATTGCCGAAATTTGCGGAATTACCCCCGATGCCTGTACGTTTCTATAAAAAATATCGGCATAGCCACCCAAAGAGCGTACCCCTTCTTGAATACGAGCTCCTCCAGAATCGTTTAAACCAATTACGGGTGCTCCAACACTCAGTGCGTGATCCATTATTTTGCAAATTTTCTCGGCGTGTGTTTCAGAAAGTGCACCACCAAATACAGTAAAATCTTGTGCAAATACATATACCAAACGCTTGTTTATTGTACCGTAACCGGTTACAACCCCATCGCCGTAATACACTTCATTTTGCATATTAAAATCGGTGGTTCTATGGGTTACAAGAATCCCCATCTCTTCAAACGAACCTTCGTCCAATAGATATTCTATTCGTTCGCGGGCAGTAAGTTTTTTCTTTTGGTGTTGCTTGGCTATACGTTTTTCACCTCCACCTTTTTTGGCTTCGGCAATTATTTCTTGTAATTTTTTATTGTTGTCGCTCATAGTAATTCCATTAAAACCCAAATATTTTAGAAACCTGTTGGGTTTAGTTTGTTACTTCGGTAGTCGAAGTTTTTCTGAATCTTTTAAATATTGTTGTAAAGCAAATAGTGCGGCTATTTTTGCTTCCTCTTCATTTACAGTTCTTAATTTTTCTTCGGAGTAATATTTCTTAACAAAATTGGTATCGAAATTTCCACTGCGGAAAGCGTCGTGTTCAAAAACAAATTTCCCAAAAGAAAGCGTTGTATTAACCCCTTCTACTTCATATTCTGAAATAGCCTTTAACATTAATTGCATTGCCTCACTTCTAGTTTTACCGTAGGTTATTAACTTTGAAAGCATTGGGTCGTATTGAATGGGCACTTGCATACCTTCGGCAAAACCGTCGTCTACCCGAATGTTTTTTCCACTTGGGGGACGATAAACTTCAAGTTTACCAACGCTAGGCATAAAATTATTAAGCGGATCTTCGGCGTAAACGCGTACTTCAAAAGCGTGTCCAGATATTTTTAAATCGCCTTGCGTGAATGCTAATTTTTGGTTGTTTGCCACATTAATTTGTTGCTCTACCAAGTCTAATCCTGTAATTAATTCGGTAACTGGGTGTTCAACTTGTAGGCGGGTATTCATCTCTAAAAAGTAGAAATTGTGGTCGTCATCTAATAAAAACTCAACTGTTCCTGCGCCTACATAATTGCAAGCTTTGGCAACTTTTATAGCGGCTTGCCCCATTTTTTCTCGTAATTGAGGCGATAAAATGGCAGATGGTGCTTCTTCCACTACTTTTTGATGACGGCGTTGAATACTGCAATCGCGTTCAAAAAGATGAACCGTGTTTCCAAAATTATCGGCCAAAACTTGAATTTCAATATGGCGCGGGGAGGTAACAAATTTTTCAATAAAAACCGAACCATCGCCAAAGGCGTTTTCTGCCTCGCTAATGGCTCTATTCATTTGCTCTTCAAACTCGCTGTCTGTTTCAACAATGCGCATTCCTTTTCCACCCCCACCAGCAGAAGCTTTTATAAGAATTGGAAAGCCAATGTTTTTTGCAATTTCTTTGGCTTCTTTTACATCGGTAATTGCTTCATCGGTACCGGGAACCATGGGTATATCGTAAGCTTTTACAGCGTCTTTAGCAGCTAATTTGCTTCCCATTACGCGAATAGCGTGCGATTTTGGGCCAATAAAAATTAAATTATTTTGTTCAACCTTTTCGGCGAAATTGGCATTTTCACTTAAAAAACCGTAACCAGGATGAATGGCATCCACCGCCAAATCTTTGGCTATTTTAATAATTTTATCGCCCAAAAGGTACGATTCGTTTGAAGGTGGAGGCCCAATGCAAACTGCTTGGTCTGCAAATTTTACGTGTGGGGCATTTCTATCGGCTACAGAGAAAACCGCTACAGTTTTAATACCCATTTTATGGGCGGTTTTCATAATTCGCAGCGCTATTTCACCTCTATTGGCAACCAGTATTTTTTTAATCATTTTGCTCTAATTCTATTAACAACATTCCTTTATCTACAGATTCACCTTTAGCAATATGTACCGCTTTTATTACTCCATCGCCTGGAGCAGTTAAAGTGTTTTCCATTTTCATCGCTTCCAAGACGCATAAAAAATCGCCTTTTAAAACTGTATCGCCTGCCGCTACATTTACCTCTAAAATAAGACCGGGCATAGGCGCGTGAACCTCATCATCTTCGGAAGCATTACCCAAAGAAAGCCCCATTTGCGATATAAGCGCATCGAGTTCATTTTGCAATTTAACGCGATAGCGATTGCCGTTAAGGGAAATTGTATAACTTCTGTTGTTGAAATTGGCTTCGAGAGTTTCTACCGCAACCGAATTGTTGTTGTAAATAATATGAGCCTGTGAATTGTTGGAAATGACGTCTATTTTTTTTAAATCTTCTGAACTCAACGAAAATTCAAAGTTTTCGTTGACAGTTGCTTTAAACTTTTCCTTCATAAATAGAAATTTTGATAAAGGTAATACTTGTAAAAAGATTATACCAATTTGAAATTCTATAATTGTTAGAATCGCTTAAAATGCAACAGCTTCAAGTCTTTCAAACTATTTTTTATTTTTTGAATTTTTACTCGGTTTTGAACTTGTTTTAGTTTTTGAAACAGGTTTTTGCTTCGGTTTTATTTTTAAATTCGAATTTTTTTGGACACTGCTTTTGGCTTTTACAGCTTTACGCACATTACTTAAAGCAGTTTTTACCTCGTTAATTCGCGTTTCCAAATCTTTGTTTGGGTTGTAAGTGGCGTCTTTAATATTAACAGTTGCGTTTAGTGAACGTGTTAAAAATTCGAGGTGTTCCAGCTCGGCTACTTTGTTTGCAACTGACCCCGCCTTGCGCCAGATTGTATTAAAATTTTGAGTAATCTCGGTCCACAAGTTTTCAATATCTTCATCTTCAGACAAAAAGAGCAAACAAAGATCTATGTTTAAAGCAGCAATTAAATCCCAATAATTTAAATTTTCGTCTTTAGACCTTTCAACTAATTTTTCTTTTAAAACGAATAACATTTTCTTTGCCTCTGCAATAGTTCTTAAACTGTATTTTTTCTTATCCACGGTAAAACTACCACCGTCTTTTATAGCATCGTTAAAAACTAACAAACAGCCCAATTCTATCGAATTTACCAAGGAATAAATTTTATTAGTATTTGAGCCGTGTTTGTATGCTCTTTCGTAATGCGAAATGGCCAATTTATAAGCGTGAATTCTTTTATTCTTGTTGGCTGCAAGCATCGACAATCGTTTATAAGCACTACCTAAAAGATTGTGTCTTTCGGCTGTTTCACCGGCAAAAAGTAGCACTTCAAGATCCTGAATTACACGTTCGCATTTTTTATAATTATCTGCCACAGCATTATCTGTTGCTGTTTCGGCTTCAAAAATTTCACGTATATATAATTTTGAGCGGGTGTTGCAATACTTCTCCATACAAGAGAAAGAGAAATCGGCGTCTTCCATTTTAAGTAATTCTTCAAAATGCTGTGTGGCTTCAACATACATTGCCAATTCTTGATAAATTTTTGCAACCCTTTCAACAATTTGAGGGGTTCGCGACACATCTCTATCTACTGCAGTTAAAATTTTTTTAAGATCGGATAAGTGATCGTGATTTGCACTGGTTGCCATTTGCAATTGGTTAAGCAGATTTTCTAAATCTATTTCGGCTTCCTGTGGCACAATATAGCTTGGCGACCAAGTGCCTTTACTACCCGAAATACCTTTTAATTTAAAAAACGGGTCGCCATAACATTGGTATGCGCCCCACGTATTGTTATTTGGGTGTTTGTCATAAATATAATTTCGCGCCTTTTTTACGGCATTGCCAAAGTTGTCGCCACTAAACATACTGCTGTAAAAAACACGTGCAAAATCTAATGCTGCAGCATCGTTTACAGCCCATCCTGCGGCAATTACCACTTTCACTCCAATGCTAATTAATTGAGTACCAATATTGGCGGCAAGTTTATACCTATTTTGATAAAACTTTTCATCTGCCGAACTACTATAACCCAGATGGCAGCAGTTTACAAATACAAGTTCGGGGACAACCGGCATTTGTTCAATTTCAAAAACAGTTAAAAAGATATTATTTCCAATAACCATCCCCGATTGTTTGGGCGAATTGGGATTAAAAACCCCGTGACCAGCTAAGTGAATAATTGAATAATCGTTACAAAAGAAGTTTTTTACAATACTCTCTGCGCGTGTGCCAATTAAGTGTACAGTTGGATACCCAACATTTTCTAAAGTTTCTTTAACTAGCATTCCTTCTTCTTTGGCGCCGGGCAGTTGCGAGATAAAACCGTCTAAAATTGGATCGGCAATAATTAGTGCGCCTTTTTCGGCTACACGTTTAATATTAATACGGTAGTCTTTGGTAGAAAGCTGTCTAATCATTCCGGCATTAATACAAAGCGGTTTGGCATTGGTAGTATTGTCTTGCAACAATTCCCACGGATATGCTGCTGTTTTACTATCCAATATCCAAGAGATATTGTTTTTGCGTTTTAATTTTTCTTTTAAATTATTCGGAATCAATAACTCAAACAAGGTTTTTGCTGTACAAGCAGACCACTGATTGTTGCTAGATACTTCCGAAATAAATAAATCTATTAAGGGGGTACTGCTGTGTAATTCGTTTTCTTCTTCTCTAGAATCGTTAGTTGAAGAGCCAAACACCATGCTGGATGGTTCACCAGTTTCATTATCACCTTCTTTATATTTTATGGTAATTCTGTTCCACCAACCTTCCGAATTATTTAAAGGGGTTCGTTTTTTTATACCTAACAGCTTTTTAATGCGCTTGTTGCCCAAAATAATATTGTAGGTTGTATTTTCTTTATAAACAATTTTATTGAGCACGTACATGCAATTGAGCGCTTTACTGGCATACAATTCAATAATTTCAATATATTGTATAGTTCGGTAGCCTTCATCGCCTAAAATCTTTACTTTTTCATTTGCTCTATTTACGCCATCAATAATAGCTTTTAGCGATCCTTCTATTGTAAGTCCGCCGTAACCGGTAGCGATAATTAAAGATGAAATTCCTATTCCCTTTTTAGGAATTTCCGTACCCCGAATACTCAAAAGATAATTAAGCACTCCTTGCTCAATAGATTTTGAAAGTTGAAAAGAAGTAAGCTGGTCGGGTTCGCCAAGGCCTACAATTATGGCGCCTTCAAAGTCACTATTTTTAGTTTTTCCGAAGATTGCATTTGTTCCAATATCGCCGGGGTACAAACCCAAACGGTGTTTTGATGAAAGATTGCCTTCTAAATAGTGATCTATAGCTCTTTCGGCATATAAAATACCATCGTTTAAAAAGTGACCTGCAATAATTGGGTACGATGCGTACCGTAAATCGCCATTACTTACGGTAACCGAAACGGGAATCTGGCTGGCAACGGCGCCCGTATCATTCGGAAGTCCTAAAATAGTTTTTTCTAATCCAATTTCAGACAGGTCAAAATCTACCTCGGGTTCGGCTCTAAATATTTTTTGTTCGCCTCTTAAAAGCGGTTTTGTTGTACGCAGTAAATTGGTTTTCCCCGTTTCAAGTATTTCTTCAATTGCGTTAAATAAGTCGGGGTCGTTTGCCAAGGCACCGTGCGTAATGCGCGAATAATAAACCGCGTTGGCTTCAATAAGTTGTTTTGGTATCCCCGACTCCCAAGTAACGCTTTGGTCGCCCTCGCTGGTATATAAAAAGTAGAGTTGTTTTTTGGGCGGAATTTTATCTAAATAATACCCGCATGGTGTCATTTTATCCTTTCCGGCAATATAAACCATGTTTGAATAATCAATGTCATCTCTCTTATTTAAAATAGTATCGCGGTAATTTTTAAAATAGTTTAAATCTTCTTGGGTGGGTAGTGGCCAGCGCGATTTTCCGAAGTATTTGCGCATATTCTTCCACGTTTGCATATTGGCAAAATCGTTTTTAGAATCTGTAGTTAGCGGAAGAAGTGCTAAAATACCCGGAAACTTGGAAAACATTTTTAACAATCGCTTTTTTGAATGAAATAAGTCGATAGCGCTGAGTTTCTTTATAATGGGGTCTTCGCCAAATAACACTGAAGGAATTCTAAACGAGCCGCCCAATGGCGAACCCAAATAAATCATTTTAAACCCTTTGGTAGCCTTTAATTCTTGCCACGTTTCGTCATGCTGAATAATAAAATCGCGAACCAATACGCCTCCCATTGAATGCCCTATAATTTTTATGGGTTGTTCAATTTTTAGTAGGCTCTTTATTTTTGTGTTAAACTCGCTGGCACTTTCGGGTAGTGGTTTTCTCCAATCGAATGGATAAACTACAACGTCGTACTTTCCCGAAAGCCATTTATACAATTTATAATATGAAGTTTTTACAACCGAATCGGCAACAATTTTATTTACATTAGAATAACCCAAATTAAGCAAGCCACCGCTAATAATCCTGCCGTAATGAAGCCAAATTTCTTTGTCTTTTTGGGTGAGGTTAGACCCCATAATTCCGGGAAGCAAGATAACAATAGGCTTATCTCCAGCCGGTGGTGTGGGCGAAGGATACAACTCACCCGACTCAATAAGTGCTCTATCACTACCTGGGATTTGATATTGTGGAATGCTTTTAAAACCGGGAATTAACTCGCCTTCGGCAGTTTTTAGAGCTAAGGTAATAGCCTCTCGCGTTTTATCATTTTCAAAATACTTTACGTGATTTACCTCGGCGCCTTGATCAAAGAAATACTGAATATTACTACTTCGCTTGGCCCCCAAATACATCGAATCTGTATTAACAACCAAATCGTTACGCTGCCAGTAAAATAATTTGCCAAGGATTACAAATAGCCCTTGCCCCGAAAAACTCACTCTTCCATTTCCAGAAATAACTGCCAAAGGCGCTCCATTAATTGCACTTTCGGGAGATGGGTCGTTTAAAATTTTTATAAATGGCGATTCGGGCCGTTGCGCTTCTAAGCCGGGAAGTACATTTACATCGTCTTTACTTTCTACTGCAGCCGAGAGTAATTCTTTTAAAATATCGCCAAAAATACCGCCTAAAATACTCCCAATATTAAAAAATACATTCAATACATGGTCAAGCCTTTTTGAAGCTAATTTAGTGCCTGCAGCAGGACAACCCACTCGTATAAACTTGGCAACAGATATTTTTTTGTTTTTGAATACTTTGTTTAAGGCTTCAATATTTTTAATGTCGTCTTCCCTATCGCCTTCCTGCTCCAGCAAAGCAAGGTGCGTATTGCTAAACCCTATTATTGAATCATCGCCATTACTGCTGTATTTGTTTAAAATATCGCCTACAATTCCGCCCCTTGAATGAGTTAATATATGTACAACTGCATCGTTGGGAAGCATAGCTGCAAGTTTTACTGCATTTTCAAGCGGACTTTCACTTAATGTTCTATGCTGAAATGCGAGTACATTTTCACCATATAATTGGTGAATAGCCTCCCACGTAGGGGTGTTTTGTAAATCTTGAAAAGCGCCAAAAGTATCTGAATTTGTTCCGTGAATAAACAGAAAAAACGGCTTGGTAGACGATTTCCCGTTAAATTTACTAAAACTGAAATCTTTATTTACTTTAAATAATCCTGCGCCAATTTCTAAAAAATTACTGGGTACAACAGCAGAATCAATTTGGTTTTGTAAATTTTTATCTTCTAATTTTTTAGCGAGTGCTATTATTCCTTTGCCTACTGGTTTCTTTGCAAAAACCTTTAAAAGTTTTAAAGCAATTTTACCAATTATTCCTCTTTCGGTGGCAGGGGCTTCAACCACATTTGGGAGCACAAAAACCTCAGATTGATCGTCCCTACTTCCGGGTGGTTTTAAAGCGGGGTCTAATTCTGGAAATACCTCGTGCATTGTAGAAGCGTCGCACATCCAAGTAGTACCATCATCGAGCACCAATTCGAGTAATTTGTCGTTAGACGCTAATTCTATTTGGTGTTCGTTTGCAACACTTCTATCGCTACCCTGAAGATTGTAGACAATAGCACCTTCGGCATTGGTTTCTTTTTTACCGTAAACCACAAGCTTTTTAATTGGTTCCATATTTATAATTGTTTGGTTGTTTTTAGAACCAAAAGCCAAACTTTTACGCAATTAATACAATGGAAATAGCATCTTGTATTCAATTAACTAAAAAGCTACAGTTAAGTAGATTGTAAATAAAAATGGGGGTGGTTGAGGAGGATAAAAAGTTACAACAATTTTTTAAACTTAAAAACTTATTTCTGAAATGACATTTTAAAATAAACTATAAATCATTCTCAATATCAATTTTTAAAAAATTTCTGTATCTTTTTAGAAACTTAAAAAGTATGAAAAAGTTAATTTATTTGTCGGCGTTTTTGGTTGTAATAGTTTCTTGTGCACAACCCAAAAAGAAAGAAGATGTAGCCCTAAAAACTAAACCACAATCATATAATATTGAACCGGTAGTAAAAGGTTTAACCATTCCGTGGGGTATGACCTGGCTACCCGATGAAAGTATGTTAATTACCGAAAAAGACGGCAGGTTAATTCATTTTAAAAATGGCAAAAAAACCGAAATAGCAAACGTACCCGAAGTTTATAATAGCGGTCAAGGTGGATTACTCGATATTGAGTTACACCCCAATTACAACGAAAATGGCTGGATTTACATGACCTATGCTTCAAAAGAAGGTGAAGGATCTGGTGGTAACACCGCTTTAATTCGCTGTAAACTCGACGGCGATGCCCTAACAAATATAGAAACTCTTTATAAGGCAAGCCCAAATACAACAGCTGGACAACACTTTGGCTCGCGCATTGAATTTGACGATGATAATTATGTTTACTTTTCAATTGGCGAACGCGGTGCACGCGAGGTCAATCCGCAAGATATAACTCGCGACGGTGGTAAAATTTACAGATTACACGACGACGGGCGAATTCCGCAGGACAATCCCTTTGTAGACCAACCCAATGCTAAACACGCTATTTACACCTACGGAAATAGAAACCCGCAAGGAATGGCAAAACACCCTAAAACGGGTAAAATCTGGATGCATGAACACGGTCCTAAAGGTGGCGATGAGATTAATATTATTAATAAGGGAGCTAATTACGGTTGGATGGAAGTTACCTACGGCCTAAACTACAGTGGCACCAAAATTACCGACGAAAAAACCCGCCCAGGTATTGAACCGCCAATTTATTATTGGACCCCCTCAATAGCGCCCTGCGGAATGGACTTTATTACTGGCAATAAATATGGACAATGGGAAGGCAAGTTATTAGTGGGTTCGCTTAAATTCGCCTATGTTGAATTGCTTACATTAGACGGTGAAAAGGTAGTAAATCGCGAAAAAATTGCACAAGATATTGGGCGCGTTCGCAATGTAAAATTAGGACCCGATAATTTAATCTATATTGCCGTTGAAGGTCAAGGTATTTTTAGACTAATACCCGAATAATTTTAAAAAAATTAAGTTGAACGCAGTTGGAAGTTAAAAATTTCCAACTGCGCTCAAATAAACAAATTGCTATTTTCTTCCTTTTTTGCGCTTACGGTAAAAATCGAAGGCAAACCAAGCAATTACAGCTATTACAAAATACATAAAGTAAGATACCGGCTTTCCGCTTCCTCCAACAGTTGTAAATAGCCTGTCCCAACGTACTTTTTTGTTTAAACTATCCCAACTCATCCATACAAACACGGGTTTACCAACTACATGATTAAACGGTACAAAACCCCACGTACGGGCGTCTTCACTATTGTTTCGGTTATCACCCATCATCCAATAGTAATCCATTTTAAAGGTGTATTCGGTAATGGGTTCGCCATTGAGTAGCACTTCGGTACCGGCTTGTGAAATTTGATTTTCAATGCCTAATTCGCTTCCTTCGTATACCTCGATAATACGTTTATAAAACGGTAAGCTTTCTGGTGTAATTGAAACTGTAACGCCTTTTTTCGGAATATATAACGGCCCAAAGAAGTCGGTATTCCAAGCGTAATTTTGATTATTAGGAAACACTCTACTATCCCATTGCCCTTTTTTATTTTTAAGTGGAATTATCTCTATTACACTTGGGTTATTTTTAAGCATCTCGATAGATTCATCTGAAATAGCTTTAAAATAATACACACTGCTCGCTTTGTCATATTCTACCCCATCGGTAATATCATATCTACCTAAAAACAGTTGCGGATTGATTGGTCCCGAAGTTCTAATTGCATAACTAAACTGAAGTTTTGCTCTATCGGGCAACTCATTTTGTTTTCCGTTAATGAAAACATAACCATCTCTAATCTCCAATGAATCTCCAGGTAAGCCTACAGCCCGCTTTACGTAGTTAGATTTTTTATCAATTGGTTTGTAATAATATTTTCCATCTCCGTATTGCTGAAAAGCATTTACCGTATCTACTGGCCAATTAAAAACTACAATATCATTGCGTTTTATATCTTGAAAACCGGGAAATCTAAAATATGGTATTTGCGGTTTTGAAAGATAAGATTTTGTACGCACTACCGGTATAGTGTCGTGAACCATCGGGAAAGCAATTGGCGTCATAGGCGTACGAGCACCATAATGAAACTTACTTACAAAAAGAAAATCGCCTACTAATAATGTTTTTTCTAATGACGAAGTAGGAATTGTAAAGGGTTGCATTATATAAGTATGCACGATAGTAGCGGCTACCACTGCAAACAAAACTGAACTTATCCACTCCCCTGTAGATGTACGTGGTTTTAAGTCTCTATCGGGAATGTGAGTTACATTTTGCGTATAATTTATATAGTAAATATACAATCCTAATGTTACAATCCCCAAAATGGTATCTGTTGTAGAGTTGCGTCCAAAACTGCGCAAAGTTTCTACCCATACCACCGGAAACATAATTAAGTTTACAATAGGTATAAAAAGTAGGATTGTCCACCACCACGGACGGTTAATAATCTTCATTAACACCACGGCGTTATAAACTGGAACTGCAGCTTCCCAAGCTTTTCTACCCGCCGTTTGGTACAGTTTCCACGTACCTGCAAAATGAATTAATTGTACTATTAAAAAAAATGCAAACCAACCTGTCCAGCTCATTTTATATATTTTCTATTACTTAATTATTTTTCCTTCTTTTGGATGCTTATTTAAAACAAACATCTGCAATCATTGTTTAATTTAAGATAAGCCTAGGACGTCTTTCATTGTAAAATTTCCTTTCTTATCTTTTAAAAATTCTGCAGCTAAAATAGCACCTTTTGCAAAACCTTCGCGACTATGCGCCACGTGTTTTAACGATATTGAATCAATTGCCGAATGATATGCCACTTCGTGAGTTCCCTTTACGTCTTCTTCGCGCTTGGCAGAAATTTTTAATGTATCCTTTTCAGTGGCATCTAATTGCCAATTGGATTTTTTACTGTTCTTTAAAATATCTTCGGCCAATGAAATTGCGGTTCCGCTTGGAGCATCTTTTTTTTCGGTATGGTGTATTTCTTCAATTGAAACATCATATTCATTCCACTCTGCCATTAATTTGGCGGCATATTCATTTATGCTAAAAAATAAATTTACACCTACACTAAAGTTGGACGCCGTAATAAAGCTACCGTTACGACTTTCACATAACTTTACCATTTCGGCATATTTATCTAACCAGCCAGTGGTTCCCGAAACTACAGGAATATTGGCATTTAACGCTTTTGAAATATTACTTACCGCAGCTTCGGGCGCCGAAAATTCGATAGCTACATCGGCCGATGAAAAATCGCCTTCTTCAAAATTTTCAGCACTTTTATAAACAATGATGTGTCCTTTTTGAAGTGCCAATTTTTCAATGACTTTGCCCATTTTACCGTAACCGAGTAATGCAATTTTCATAATTGTTTTGTCTTTGTATTAACTTATAAAAAGCTACTTAAAATTATATTTTAGCGACAATCCGTATTGGGGTTTTGCAGCAAATTGGTTGTAATTAAATTTTGGCTGAAATGTTAAATCTTCACTTACTTCGTATTGCCGTAAATGCGCATCAACATTGGCATCTACCACATTGAGCAAGTAAAATGCTACAGTAACAATAATACTAAGGCCTTTGTTTTTTTGTGCAGATTTTTGCGCATTAATCAACCTGTCGTTTGAAATACCCTGAAACTCATCGTCTGTATACCCCGCAAGTCGGCGTTTATAAGCATTTCTAAAACGTTGATACTCGTCGTTTTGTTCTTTATAAAAATACATTCCCGTAGCCATCCCTGCGTAGATAATAGGAATTTTCCAATACTTTTTATTGTAAGCTTGACCCAAACCGGGTAATACTGCCGAATAAAAAGCTGCTGTTGCGGGGGCTAAAGGATTGTATACTATTTGAGAATTAATAGTGTCGTTAACCACAATTTTCCGCGCTTCTTTTTTAAGATTTAAAGAATCTGAAGTTTGCGCAAAAAGTGAGGTGGCACAAAGAAATAAAAGCGTATATAAAAAATTATTCTTCACCTTTCATAAGCTTCAAAATACGGTCGAAGTCGTCTTTGTTTTTAAAAGGAACCACTAATTGTCCTTTCCCAGATTTTGAAACTTTAACTTCAACCGAAGTTTCAAATAAATCTGTTAATTCTTTTTTAGCTTTTTTTGCGAAAGGCGGGGCTCCGTTTTTCTTTGGCGCCGATTTTTCGGTTGGGTTTTTAAATTTTCGAACCAAAGCTTCAGTGTCGCGTACAGAGAGATTTTCACTTAAAATTTTCTCGTAAATTTCTAGTTGGTCGCTTAAATCGTCAATATTAATTAGTGCTCTACCGTGGCCCATGCTAATAAATCCATCGCGCATTCCGGTTTGAATTATTGGATCTAATTTTAATAAGCGCAGATAGTTTGCAATGGTAGAACGATTTTTTCCTACCCTATCACTAAGTTCGTCTTGGGTAACGTTTATTTCTTCAATTAACCTTTGATACGACAGTGCAATTTCAATAGGATCTAAGTCTTGTCTTTGTATATTTTCAACAAGGGCCATTTCCAAAGATTCTTGGTCGTTGGCAATTCGAATATAGGCCGGGATCGTTTTAAGGCCCACCAATTTAGAGGCTCGAAAACGTCTTTCACCACTTACAAGTTGATATTTATCAAAATCTAACTTACGAACGGTAATAGGCTGAATTACGCCCAATTCTTTAATTGAAGAAGCTAACTCGCGTAACGAATCTTCATTAAAACTTGTTCGCGGTTGAAATGGATTTACTTCAATACTTTCCAAATCGAGCTCGACAATATTACCTACCACCTGGTCGGCATTTTTATCGTTCGCAGATTTAATATCGTTAGAAGGATCTTTTAGCAGTGCTGAAAGACCGCGGCCTAAGGCTTGTTTTTTGGTCGCTTTCGCCATTTATTCTTTTTCGTTTTTTTTAATTAATTCATGCGCCAAATTTAAATAGTTATCGGCACCTTTACTCGAGGCGTCGTAACTAATAATGCTTTCGCCATAACTTGGGGCTTCACTTAAACGTACATTTCGTTGTATGATTGTGTCAAAAACCATTTGGTCAAAATGTTTTTTAACCTCGTCTACCACTTGGTTCGATAGGCGTAAACGTTGATCGTACATAGTAAGTAACAACCCTTCAATATCAAGGTTTACATTGTGTATTTTTTGAACACTTTTAATAGTGTTTAAAAGTTTCCCAAGACCTTCAAGTGCAAAATATTCACATTGAATAGGAATAATAACCGAATCTGCCGCTGTAAGTGCATTTAATGTTAACAATCCTAAAGAGGGTGCACAATCTATGAGTACATAATCATAATCGTCTTTTAACTTATCTACAGCATTTTTTAGCATGTACTCGCGATTCTCCACATCGACAAGTTCAATTTCAATCGCAACCAAATCTATATGCGACGGAATTAAATCTAAATTTGGAGAATTTGTAGTTACAATCGCATCTTTTGCTGACGAACTGTGTTCTAACAATTGATATGTCCCTACTTCTACGCTTTCAACATCAATACCTAACCCAGAGGTAGCATTTGCCTGCGGGTCTGCATCAATAAGTAAAACCTTCTTCTCTAAAACGCCCAAAGAGGCCGCTAAATTTACTGAGGTTGTAGTTTTACCCACCCCTCCTTTTTGGTTTGCAATAGCAATTATTTTACCCATTAATTTACTTACAATTTTAGCAGTTAAAAGTACAATTAATTATGTGGATAGAAAATCATTTTTGTTAACAGCCCATCACGCCACACAGTTATTCAATTATAAATTAGAATTAAAAATGTAGCCACAGTTATAAAACTATCAATAATTTGAGAAAATAGCAATGTAAACGAAGGCTGTTTTTTTAAAATTTAAGAAATGTACTTTGTAAATAATTTACTCGTCTCGAAGCATTATTTAGATTTTTTTTGTCGAATCATCGCCTCTAGCATATCCCACATTTGTTGTGGCACTTCTTCTAAAAGATTCATTTGTCCTGCGCCTTGTAGCCACTCTCCCCCATCAATTACAACAACTTCGCCGTTGATATATGCTGAAAAATCGGAAACCAAATAAGCTGCCAAATTTGCAAGTTCTTGATGTTCGCCCACACGTTTAACAGGTACTTTTTTTGAAGGATCAAACTTTTCTTTTAAATCGCCCGGCAATAGTCTATCCCACGCTCCTTTTGTTGGGAATGGCCCAGGGGCAATGGCGTTTGTACGAATTCCGTATTTTGCCCATTCTACTGCCAAAGAGCGCGTCATTGCCAGCACACCAGCCTTTGCCGTTGCACTTGGCACCACATATGCCGAACCTGTAAAAGCATAAGTTGTAACAATGTTTAAAACCGTTTTATCTGTTTCTTTATTATCAATCCAATGTTTTCCAAAAGCAAGGGTACAGTTTTTTGTGCCCTTTAAAACAATATCGATAATGGTATCAAAAGCATTTGCAGAAAGTCTTTCGGTAGGCGAAATAAAGTTTCCAGCAGCATTGTTAAGCAACACGTCTACACTACCAAATTCTTTTACCGAAGCGGCTACCATGGCTTCAACCTCATCGTAATTCCTCACGTCGCATTGCACGGGCAATACCTTTCCGCCCGTTGCTTCCTCTAACTCCTTTTTTACAGTTTGCAGTTTTTCTAAATTTCTTGAAGTTATAACAACATTGGCACCCAATTCTAAAAAGTAGGTTGTCATGGCTTTTCCTAAGCCGCTTCCGCCACCAGTTACTACAATTGTTTTCCCTTTTAGCGCATCGTCACGAAGCATTTTTGAAGTATAGTCCATAAAATTTTTTGTTTGGATGTAAAGATAAGCAGTAAAATTATTACTGAAGTATTTGTTGTAAAGAAATAGCGCCGTATTATAACTTTTACAAATTACTCCTAAACACCTATTTCTTGTTAATAAAATAACAAAAAACCTTGATTTGCAGGTTAAAATTTGTGAAATAACTTGAAGCCTTTTCTTATATAAATTATATTGAAAATATGGAAAAAGTATTAGTAGCAGGTGCAAACGGCACCACAGGTAAAAAAATAGTTTCAATATTGAAAAACAATGGACATTACGAACCTATTGCAATGGTTCGTAAAAAAGAACAAATTGCTCATTTTAAAGACAATAAAGTGCAAACCATCCTTGCCGACTTAGAAAAAGATGTAAGCGATGTTACCAACGGAATTGATCGTGTAATTTTTGCAGCCGGTTCGGGCGGAAAAAAGGTAGAAGAAGTAGATCAAAATGGAGCGATAAAACTGGTTGATGCTGCTAAAAATTCGAATGTAAAAAAGTTTGTTATGCTAAGCTCAATGGGAGCCGATAATCCAGAGGAAGCATCAGATTTAAAAGCGTATTTAAAAGCAAAACACAATGCCGACGAGCATTTAAAACAATCGGGGTTAGAATATGCAATTGTGCGCCCCGGAGCGCTTACAAATGATGATGGCAACGGAAAAATTGAAATAGACAACAAACTAAATAAAAGTGGTGAAATTCCGCGTCGTGATGTTGCCGAAACTTTAGTGGGCTCATTGGAAGATTCCGTAGCAAAAAACAAAACTTTCGAAATTTTAAAAGGCGACACCTTTATTGAAGCCGCCCTCGAAAAAATCTAAAACTCAGATCATAACACTAAAAGGCACGTAATTTTTTTTTACGTGCTTTTTTTATGAAAAACACTAAAATTACTTTGATGTCCAAAGTTGTTGTTGTGCAGTACCGTGATCGCCCAATTGGTATAAACCAACCGATTTTGCTTTAAAACTAATGGGTTTAAAAACGTGGGTTGAAAGGCTGTCGAGCAAACTAACATCGGCAACTCCCAAACTTATATGCGGATCAAAATTATCATAACTGTATTTTTCAACAAACACTGGCACATAAGCAAGGGTAGATTCGCTTATTGCGCTTCCGTCGGGGTTGGGAACAAATGATTGTTCGGTGCCATTTTCAACTATATACGGCTTTAAAAGTTCGATAGATTTTTTGTGAATTTGCATTAAAGCTGGTGTCTTTTTAAGCCTAATCATTGCAAAACTTTCGTCTTTTTCTTCGTAATAAAACAAACTTTCAGCTTTTAACATTTCTGTGTCAATTGTTTTAAACAACCCATTTAAAGCGTTTTTTACTGCGGGTAAGTTGTTTTTATTTATAAAACACTGCAATAGTGTAATATGAGGCACATGATTTTTATCGAGCTTAATTGTTACGGGATTGTTTTTATGAATTAATGAATTAAGTTGAAGCGATTGCGCATACATTTCTTCCGAAGGTATTAAAAGCACATCAACTGCAATTATACTTTCTTCATTTGAAGTGCACGATAGGAATCCGAAGCTTATCGCGGTGGCAATTAAAAATTTCTTCATTTTAAAAAAGTACTTATTCAATAATTAGTTTTAGCGTTTGAGCAGCATTACCATCTTCCAATTTTAACAAATAAATCCCTGCTGGCAGACTGTGTTTCCAAACAATAGAATTGCTTGCATCATTCCATGTTTGCTGCATCAATTTTTGACCCGTGATGCTAAAGATGGTGGTAGTTAATTTACTTATTGTAATGTTATTAGGAATTACAATTTGGATATTATTTTTAACTGGGTTTTGTCCAAGTATGAATTCGTTAAAAATTTGATTGTCAATAACGGCCATTACACCGTTTCTTATTTCATCTAAAGCAAATTGAGCACTGGCAGCTGTAACCGTTACGTGGTCTTCATTTTCATTGGGAATATAGAAATTTACAAACGGAGAATCGCTTAAATTTGGAACGGCAAACCAATCTGGATTATCTATTGCAAGAGCACTCATTGTAGGAATAAAATTGTATAAATCTTGTTGTAGCGCGTTAATAAAATCGATTAAAACTTGGTTTCCGCCACCATCGCCAAGCGCATCGCTTATACTGCCAGTTCCACCGGGAGCACTATCAACGCTATCGCTGGTATTTGTTGCTTGCGAAACCGCTTGAAAAGTATCTACAGGAAATCCGAAATAATTTACAACCACATCGGTAACCGTAAGAGTTTGGGTGGCTGGGGGTGTAAAATTTAAAGCAACGTCAACATCGGTATTTGCGTCAATTTGCAAATTAGTATCTACAATGGTCATACCGGGACTGCCGGTGGTTGTGCCGTTGCCAGCGCCATTTATCATTGTAACATTTCTAACAGAATTTGGAAAACCCAGCGCATCTAATTCTGCTTGAAATTCGTTTCTAAACCCGGGAGCGCCCATTGGCAGCAATTTTGTAGGATCTTGCTCGTAGGTTGAGCCCGATAATAAATGCCCCTGTAAATGATCGATAAGCATCTCTTTGGCCGCTGGCGAATTGAGTAATTGGTCAACAACTGCTTGCGCTGTAGCATCGCCTACTTGCTGTGCGAAATAATTAATTAAATACTGTAAACTTATAGGAATGTTGGCACCACGATGTGGCGAATCGAACGAAATATAAAGCCGAGTTTCTGGATCGAGACTGTTATTCTCCATATACGAAAGCCCATAGCGCGCTATTAGTCCTCCCATACTTGGACCTAAAACTACCAACTCATTATCGCCAACTTTATCGGTGTTTAATTGCTCAATTAAAGCTACCAAAACCATTGCATTGCGCTGAATATAATCGCCTCCTCCGTCAATAGTTTTTCCATCTGTAGTATAAACAGGGGCGTTTAAAATCACAATGTCAAAACCTTCATCGCGAAGAATATCTGCCATATTTTGCCCACCAAAACTTAAACTCGCGTACAAGCCCAAAATATCGCGAGAATCTCCGGGGTCAAACCCGTCGATAATTATAATTGGCTTATCTAAAACACCATCAACATTGTCTAAAAATATTTCATATTCACCTTGCCCAAAATAGGCTTGAGTTTCGTCATAACCTTGATATGGAATAGTAGCGGTAATTGTTTCAATCGCTTGACTTTCGGGATAAATTGCATTTTCTGGAATATTTGAAAAACGAATTTGTGCAAAAGTTGTTTGGGACGCGATAATTAACAGAAGTATGTAAAACTTTTTCATAGCGTATGTATTTGGCTTTGTGGTTGAAAGGTAGTGAAAATTTAGTTGCGACTTTTTAGTTGAGCGCAAGGTTTTTTGAATTTTTATCAATTTAAAACTTTAAAAACCAACGCATTAACTTTAACCTAAAAGCGGTGTGCGGATAGTACCGAATGGAAGGATCGAGCCAGGTGGGCTTGTCCATGACACTTTTATAATGTGTAAACGCCTTAAAACCAGCTTCGCCGTGGTAACTACCAATACCGCTATGCCCCACACCACCAAAAGGTAAATGTGAGTTTGTTATGTGCATTACGGTATCGTTTATTGCGCCTCCACCAAATGACACTTCTTTTAAAACCTTCTTTTTTATTGAATCGCGTTTGGTAAACACATAACACGACAACGGTTTTGGTAAACTATTTACAATTGAAATAGCCTCTTCGATAGTATTATAAGCAATTACAGGTAAAATAGGACCAAAGATTTCCTCCTGCATTACCGGGTCTTCCAGAGTAACATTTTGCATAATTGTAGGTTGAATGTAGCGGGTTTCTTTTTTATGTTCACCTCCAAAAAATATTTTCTTTTGGTCGAGCATTTCTGTGAGACGGTCAAAGTTTTGCTCGTTTATTATTTGAAGAAAGTTGTCATTTTCATAAGCAAAGTGCTGGCTTATAATTTCTTGTTTTGTCTGTTCCAAAAATTTCTGTTCAATACTTTTATGAACTAAAACGTAATCTGGTGCAATACAAGTTTGACCCGCATTTAAAAATTTTCCCCAAACCAATCGTTTTACTGAAATTTTTAAATTGCAACTTTCGGTAACAATTGCGGGGCTTTTTCCGCCCAACTCTAAGGTTACTGGGATAAGATTTTCGGCGGCAGCCTTATAAACTATTTTACCAACTTTGGTACTGCCGGTAAAGAATATTTTATCAAATTTTTGTTTTAATAATTCTTGCGTCTCGTCTACTCCGCCTTCAACAACCGTAAAAAATGCAGGGTCAAAATACTCCTTTACAATTTTTGCCATCGCGGCAGCCGTATTTGAGGGTAGTTCACTGGGTTTTAGTACAACAGTATTTCCCGCGGCAATTGCAGCAATAACTGGAGCAAAGGATAGTTGATAGGGATAATTCCAAGCGCCTATAACCAAACACACCCCCAAAGGTTCGGGGACAATAAAACTGGATGCGGGAAAATTTAAAACGCCAGTAGATACATTTTTTCGGCGCGCCCATTTAAAAATGTTCATTCGAGCCTCCTTAATATCTCTGTAAAGTAGAGAGATTTCTGTAGTATAATTATCAAATTCAGACTTTTTAAAGTCTTTATAAATAGCTTGGTGCAAAGCGGCTTCATTCTCTTTTAAAGCCCTTTGAAGCGTTTTTAATTGTTTTCGTCTAAATTGAATACTCTTTGTGGCGTGCGAATTAAAAAATGCGCGTTGCTTGTCTAATATTTCTTTCATAAAATCAATTATCCTTAAAAATCCTTTTAAAGATATTGATTGTTACTTTAAAATGAAAAAATGTTACTATTTATCGCGATTTAGTGCTTTGTATTCTTCATAGCAAACACTAATAGCGTCAAGTATTTGTAAATCGTTTGCCGTACGAATAAAGTTTTTGGAATAGTTACACTTGTTTAAAATTTCGTCAATATCGGCACGTTCAAGTTGCAAGACTGCCATAAGTGTTTCTCGGTCGAATTTACTTTGTAGTAAATTTCTAATTTCATCGTCGGCTTTCATTTTTCTAAGTTTCCGCATTTGTCGCGGCCTTTTTCCGAAGACATTATAAAGGAAATCTGCTGGATTAAAAATGGAACTTAAAACTTTACTTACCGCTCCCGGTTGGTTGCTACCCCCTTCGTAACCCGAACTAAGCCCCGAAATTCGATATCGATAATTGTCGTAAACAGGAATTAATTTGGCGTCAATCTCTAAATACCCAGTAAGTTGCACCGGTTTAACCACTACTTCTTCGAGCGCAATGCCAAGTTCGGTCATTTTTACTTTTATATCGCCAAATTTTAACCAGTCGTTGGTAACGCGAACTCGTAACGATTTAAACCCGAGATATGAAAAATACAAGGTATCGTTAACAGCAGCTTTAATGGCAAATTCACCCTTATTATTAGTTGTTGTGCCTATTACTTGATTAAGGTTAACAATGTTTACATTTTCTAAGGTTTTATCGTTAGCGTCGTTCATCACGGTTCCTGTGATGGTATGATTTTCTTGTGCTACTGAAATAGTGGTAACACACAAAAATGCTATAAAGAAGATTATTTTTTTCATTTAAATAATAATATACAGAAAATTTCAATAGGGTGAAATAGTCTTTTCTTTTTCAATTTTAGCTTGCAGCATAGATTTAACGCTACTATGCCATTCGTGTTTTAAAATACTTAAAACTATGCTATCGCGTCTCCCCGTGGGCGAGGCACAATTACTTCGCAAAATGCCTTCAACAGTGCAACCTATACTTTTCATGGCTGCAATACTACGCATATTTTTTGCATCGGCTCTAAACTCAACCCGGTCTAATTGTAATTCTTCAAAAGCAAACTGCAACAATAACAATTTACATTGTTTATTAATGCCAGTACCTTGAAATTTTTTACCATACCAAGTATAACCCAATTGTACGGTATTGTGTGTTTTTTGATAGTCGTAAAAACGTGTGCTACCTGCCACTTTTTGTAGCTTTTTATCAAAAACGATAAACGGATAAGCCGTACCTTCTTTTCTACTTTTTAAAGCTGTTGCAATATACGTTTTTAAATTTTCTAAGCCATTAGCAGGCTGTAGCGAATACTCCCAAATTTCGGGTTCGGTTTCAGAAAAAGGTAAAATTTTTGATATATCTTCTTGGCGCAACGGACTTAACCTTACACGATCGTTTTCTAAAATATAATCCTGATAAACGTTGAAAGTTTTCATATAAACGTATAAAAACGGGCCTTATAAAAAGGCCCGTAATATACTTATATAGACGCAAAAGATTTATAAAAGTTTCATCTTTAAGCGTTAAAATTTCAATTTAAATTGTAATTAAGATTTTCTTCTTCGTCTACCGCCAGTACCTTTACTGTCGGGACGATTTGCTCCTCTGCGGCTTTTTCCTTTAAAAGCTGGTTTATCACTAGAACCACGTTTTTTAAAATTGCCTTTTCGGTCACTACGTCCCCCACGGTCACTACCGCTACGAGAGCTACGCTTTTTACCACGATCTCTGCCGCTGCGCCCTGAGTCCTTTGATATTTCAACATTTATATGGCGACCGTCGAGTTTAAAATCTTTAAACACATTGAGCACCAATTCTTGTTTATCGGGATCGGTATTAAAGAATGAAAAACTGTCTTTTACATCAACTTTATAAACATCGTCTTTGCCTAATTGAAGCAAATCGCGCAAAAAGTCTTTTAAACTCATCCAATCAAAATCGTCTTTGCCTCCAATATTGATAAAGTAGCGTGTAGTGTCCTTTGAGCTATCTGCCGAACTTTTGTCTGCCGCTGCGTTTAAATCTTTGCTGTTTTTGTAGTAATTGAGGAATCGTGAAAATTCTACAGAAAACACTTTTTTAATAAGCTCTTCTTTTGAAAAATCTTCGAGAACCTCGTTTATGTTTGGTAAATACGGATTGATTTCGGGATTAATCTCTGTGTCTTTTATATTGTTAGCCAAATGAAACATTTGAACCTCGCAAATTTCCATTCCAGACGGAATTTCTTTAGACACAAATTTCTTTTGAATCATTCGTTCAATAGTATGAATTTTTCGCAATTCACTTTTTGAAACGATAACCATCGAAATTCCGGTTTTTCCTGCACGGCCTGTACGTCCGCTTCGGTGATTGTATACCTCGGTTTCATCGGGTAATTGGTAATGGATTACATGGGTAATATCGTCTACATCAATACCGCGAGCTGCAACATCGGTCGCTACTAACATTTGAATTTGTCGTGCTCGAAAGGATTTCATAACCGTATCGCGTTGACTCTGGCTTAAATCGCCGTGTAAAGCTGCAGCATTATACCCATCTTCGATAAGTTTTTCGGCAACTTTTTGAGTATCGCGTTTTGTTCTACAGAATATTACAGAAAAGATATTTGGATTGGCATCTGCCAAGCGTTTTAACGCATTGTAGCGATCGCGAGCGTTAACCAAATAATATTCGTGAGAAACTTGATCTGACCCCACATTTTTTGTTCCCACCGTAATTTCAACGGGGGTATGCATAAACTTTTTTGCAATTGTTGAAACCTCTTTTGGCATAGTTGCGCTAAAGAGCCAAGTGCTTTTATCTTTTGGCGAATGCGATAAAATTTCGGTTATATCTTCGTAGAATCCCATGTTGAGCATCTCATCGGCCTCGTCGAGAACACAGTACTCAATTTTTGAAATATCAATCATTCCACGACCAATCATATCTTTCATTCGGCCTGGGGTAGCAACAATAATTTGTGCCCCTTTTTTAATTTGCCGCGCTTGGTCTGTAATACTTGCACCACCGTAAATAGCGGTTACATTTAACCCTGGCATATATTTGCCATAAGCTATCATCTCGTTTGTAATTTGTAAGCAAAGTTCGCGAGTTGGAGATAAAATTAACCCTTGCGTAGTTCTACTTTTTACGTCTATTTTTTGCAACATTGGAAAACCAAATGCTGCTGTTTTTCCGGTTCCTGTTTGTGCTAACGAAACCATATCGGTTTCGCGATCTAAAAGAATTGGAATTGCTTTTTCTTGTACTTCCGACGGGGTTTCAAAACCCATGTCGGCAATGGCGTTTAGAAGATGCTCTTCTAAGCCGAGTGCTTTAAATGCTGTCATTTTATGTATGTAAATTTTTATATGTGTGCTAATGAGAAGCGACTGGACATATAAAAAACGGACAGCTTCACTATAGCACTCCTCACCCTGAGGAAATTTCTTGAAAGTTTAAAGTACAGGACTTTAAATTTTTCAAGGGCGCAAAAGTAGTGTTTTATTCGCAAATTAAGCAGCACATCTTTAATTTTATTTTATTTTAGAATAAAATTATTTTTAGACATATAGCTTTTCAATTGCGAATTTATTTAGACAAATAATCTATCAACTGCCGCATAGCCTTACCTCGATGCCCAATTTCACTTTTTTGTTGTAAGGTCATTTCGGCAAAAGTTTTATTAAAACCTGCTGGCTGAAATATAGGATCGTATCCAAACCCCGACTCTCCGCGTAATTCTTTTACTATTACGCCTTCGCAAATACCCAAGAACATAGTATCTTCCTGCTCCAAATTAAGGGCGATTGCCGTTTTAAAACGCGCGCTGCGATCATTAAAATCCTCTAAGTTTTTTAAAAGTTTTTTAATATTAGCGCTCGAATCGTTACTGTTGCCAGCATAGCGAGCACTGTACACGCCGGGTTCGTTGTTTAGCGCTTTTACCTCTAATCCCGTATCGTCTGCAAAGCAATTTAAGTTGTAGTTTTCGCGAACGTAATTTGCTTTTAAAATAGCATTACCTTCAATAGTTTTGGCAGTTTCGGGAATATCTTCTTTACAACCAATATCGGTTAAGCTCAGCAATTCTATATGTTTCGGCAACATAGCCTTTACCTCGATAAATTTATTTGTGTTGTGGGTGGCGAAGACAAGTTTCATATTTTTTTATTTCAGCTAAGGTTAATTTAAAAAAGTTTTTATCGAGCGGCCAAGTAACGCTCAATTATTTCATCAGACGATTTAATAGTACGTTTTGCCCACTCAAATTCTATCTCGCGCTTCTCGGCTTCTGTAAGACGCCATTCAATATTGCTTTGTTTAAGTTTTGAAACTACGCTTTGCAAAATGATGGCCGCAGAAACCGAAATATTTAAACTTTCTGTAAATCCATACATCGGAATTTTTAAAAATCCATCGGCAGCATTCATCACCGTATCACTTAAACCGTCGCTTTCTTTTCCGAAGAAAAAAGCACTCTTTTTTGAATAATCAAACTCATGAAGCATCGTACTATCTACGTGGGGTGTGGTTGCAATAATATTATAACCCGAACTTTTTAAGGTCGAAATACAATCGTCTATCGCGTTATAGCGGTTAAGCGAAACCCACTTTTGCGCACCCATCGCAATTTCTTTATCGATGCGTTTGCTTACTTTTTCTTCAACAACATGTAAATCTTGAATACCAAAAACGTCGCAAGTGCGCATTACGGCGCTGGTATTGTGTAATTGGTAAACATCTTCGGTAACCACGGTGAAATGGCGCGTACGTTCAGAAAGCACTTTTTCAAAACGCTCTAAGCGCTGTTCGGTTAAATAAGTTTGAAGATATTTTAGCAGATCTAAATCCAAATTTTTATGTTTAAAATGATACTGGTAATCGCGTTTGTAAAAAATAATTGGGCTAAGATAAAAGTTATTCTTTTAATGTTTCGTTTCTGAAATAGGCAATTTTAAATAACTTAGTCAATAAAACATTTAAAATGAAAATTGCTGTACTTACAGGTGCTGGCGTTAGCGCCGAAAGCGGAATAAAGACTTTTAGAGATAGTAACGGACTTTGGGAAGGGCACGACGTGATGGAAGTGGCTTCGCCCGAAGGTTTTCAACGAAACCCCGAAACCGTTTTAGAATTTTACAACCAACGCCGTAAACAACTTTTAACAGTAAAACCAAATGCAGCGCACCACGCCTTGGCTGCCCTCGAAAAAGAGCACGACGTTACCATAATTACTCAAAATGTAGACGATTTGCACGAACGTGCTGGCAGTAACCAGGTAATTCATTTGCACGGCGAACTACTAAAAGTTCGAAGTACGAGAAATGAGGCCTATGTGCGTGAATGTAAAAACGATTTAAAATTGGGTGATGTATGCGATCAAAACCATCAACTGCGACCGCATATTGTTTGGTTTGGCGAAATGGTACCACTAATAGATACTGCGGCAAACGTAATTGAAAAAGCAGAGGCCATACTTGTTGTAGGCACCTCTATGGTGGTATATCCAGCCGCAGGATTAATTCAGTATTCAAAACTAGATGCAAAAATATATTTTGTAGACCCAAATCCTTCAATTTCAGAAAGTAAGAGGGTCACAATTTTTGCCGAAAAAGCTACGACGGGAGTCCCCAAAGCAATTGCCGCTTTAAACAACTTAAAATGATTGCAGAAACTTTAAATGATAAATTAAACGAAGTGGACAGCAGCCGTAAAAAACGAGAAGCGGTAGCTTTTTGGCTCGCTGAAAACCCACTATATGTTAAAGATGTTTTTAATCAATATTTTACTGAACAAAGCGAACATTTAATAGCTGCGGCGTGGGTATTAGAAATTATTTGCGAAAAGTACCCGCCGCTATTTTTTAAACATAAAAATTTATTTTTTAAAAAGCTGAATGAAATAAAAAATGATTCGGCAGTGCGCTCTTGTGCTAAGATTTGCGAAATGCTATGCACTTACCATTATGTGAAAAATACAGTAGATTTTTCCGAGGTGCTAAATAAAGCCGAAAGAAAAAAACTAACCGAATGTTGTTTTAATTGGCTTATCACAGACCAAAAAGTAGCCTGCCAAGCACCGGCAATGGAGTGTTTGTACTTTTTGGGGATGGATAACGATAAACAGTGGATTTACCCCGAATTAAAGAATATTTTAATAAAAGATGCAGCCTATAAAAGTGCAGGATATAAAGCCAGAGCACGAAAAATTTTAAATAAAATTTAATTGTCAAAAAAATTGAATACGTTAAAGTTACGTTTACTAGTTTTTATAAATTTCGAAATATTTTTAGCTTTACATAACCTTAAAAACTACAATTATGATTTCTAGATTTTTACTTGCAACTTTTACAGTATTAATGATTAGTACTTCTTGTAAAGACAATTCGAAGGAAACCACAGAACCAACTGTTCCGGCCGAAACTCGAGCTACAATTGAATATTCTGAAAATCAACTTGACACAATTAAGAAGGAAAATAATACAGAATCTGCCATGACTTTTAAAGCTACGGGTAATGAGCCATTTTGGAGTGTTAATTTTAAGGACGGAAAAGTGCATTTTAAAGCAATGGATGCCGCTTTAAAATCATTTACCGCACCAATTCCCGAAGCAGAAGTTACAGGCAACACCCAAAAGTTTGTCGCTCAATCGCATCGGGTTATAATGGAAGTTTATATAACTGAAGAAGCCTGCCAAGATTCTATGAGTGGCCAAAACTACACTCATAAAGTGAAAGTATCAATAAAACCAAAATCTGCCGATAATTTTAATCACTATCACGGTTGCGGTAGTTATATTGAATAGTTTTAAACATAGAACTAAAAAAACCCCCTTATTTAATTAAATAAGGGGGTTTTTTAAATGTTGATAATTTTTATGCCGTATCACGAGGTTGATGTTTTTCTTTTCGATCTTTTACTTGATGATTAATATCCATCCCTTGTGTGGCGCTTTTGTTAATAGCTTGTTCTTTTTTACTTTGTTTTTTTTGTTCTAAATCTTTTTCTGAATTATCCATAGCTCGTAGTTTTTATTGTGAAATTATAAGTTACACATCAATTGGTTTAAAATCAAAACTTTAAAACAGAATTAACAGTTAACGCAAAACATCTTTTAACAAATAATCTTCGGCTTCGGTTTTAGGATCGGTTGTGTGTAATACTGAAATATCGCCAGTAGACTCAAAAATTACAGCTCTAACTTGCGATAGTTTTAAAACATTGGTTTCACGAAGCTTAGCGCGCAAATCAGACTCAGATACTCTTGCTTTTCGCAAATTATTAGAAAGTATTTTTTCACCGTCCATCAATAATAACGGCTGGTTGTCAATTACTTTTTGAACCCAGCTAAAACGCCTTAAAATAGCGATTAAAATTTGTAAAATATATACCGCTGCTAATCCTACCACCCCTTGCAATAAACTAACCGATTTTGATAAAGCGGTTGTAGCAATTACCGAACCTACAGCAACGGTCATCGCAAAGTCAAAACTGCTCATTTTTGAAAAACTTCGCTTTCCAGCCAAACGTGTAAATAAAATTACAGCGGCATAAATTCCAATAGTTGAAAGTACTATTGCTATTAGTGATGTTTCGGAAGCCTCAAACCATTTTTCCATAATTAAAATTTCTTTTTATTAGTGAATTGTTTAATTAAAATTTCAGCATTTTCAAATTTGAAAACTTTTAAAGTTAGAGAAAATTCAACTAAATGAATTTCAGTTTAATATAAATTTATTTTTTAAGTGGTTAAATCTTAAAGTTTTTAAAGAATTACGTTAAACCCTTCTCAATTATGAATTTAATAAGAAAAACATGCTTCTTTAAAAGGTAATTTTATGGAAAACTGATAAACAAAAAACTATGAAAACAACAAACGAAAAAGCAAAGGAACACAACCACGAAAAGCTTGTAGACAACCTTCAAGAATTGCTTGAAAAAAACTACGACGCCGAAAAGGGGTTTACAAAAGCTATGAAAGACGCAAAAGATGCAAATCTTAAAAACTTTTTAAAGGAGCAAGCTGCGCAACGCAATCGTTTTGCAACCGAATTGGATCACGAAATTCGCAGTTTAAATGAAACGCCGAAAGAAAGCGGAAGTTTTACCGGCGATTTACACCGAACTTGGATTGATATAAAAAGTGCCGTAGCCGGAAATACAGATGAGGCGGTGCTAGAAGAATGTATTCGTGGCGAAAAAGCAAGTTGGAACGAATACGATGAAAAATTAAAAGAAGAAAATTTCCCACCGCGTATTGCAGATGTTTTACAAAAACAAGCTTCAGAAATCCACAACACATTAGAAAGCGTAAAAACGTTAGAAGACCTTGCCGATAGTGATTAAACCGGATCTATGAAAAAGAAAAGGCAAGATAAAGCCCTAAAACTTAGTTGTTTTAGGGCTTTTCAATTTTTAGAATTGTAGCGTCTTTAGTTTTTAACAAACTTATGACTGCTCAATACTTTGTTGTTGTTTAGGAGCGTTAAAATATAAACGCCGTTGTTAAGATTATCAACAACAATCGTGTTGTTTTTAATTGAATCTTGATTACTCACTATTCTACCTAACATATCTGTAATAATAAATGAATATTGTACAAGATCAACCCCCGAAACTTCAATATTTAAAATTCCATTTGTTGGATTAGGATACATAGAAACTACTGTAGTATCAAACTCTGAAACGCTTAGCGGCACTGAAGACAAAGCTAATAAATTGCCACCTGCAGGACTTGCTACATACAACCCAAATGCTGGTCCGTTTGAGTTTTGCGAAGGGTCTAAAAACCCAGATGCCAACACGGTTAACGCTGCACCATCTAACATTAAAGTTGCAAGAGGCGCTTGATAACGAGCTACTGTAACCGCTCCAGTTTCATCTGTAATATCTAAAACATAATCGTCTGTAGGGAGTGATAGATATCCTTGGTATTCGGTATATGAGATATCGTCTACAATTGTTCCGGCACCAACGCCTGTTTCAACAACATCTACTGTAGGTGCGTCTGTAGCACCGTGGTGTACTAAAACGTCTACATTGGCCGGGTCTGTGGCCATTTCACGTGCCATTGGGAATACCTGTAAACTTAAAGGTGGTGCTGGGTTATACCCACTGCTACTTACAATTCCGTCGGCAACCACAATGTATTTTTCATTTTCCATTAATGTTACTGGGACAGTTAATAAAATATCGCCTGGTCCCGTACTGTTTCCTGGAGCAACACCAAGATTTATTTCAACTCCCGCTGGTAAATCTAGAAATGGAGTTGCCGTTCTAAAGGCAAAATCGTCTAAAGCCAAAGTATTGTCAATATAAACATCTACTTCTGCTGCAGCCGCATCGGCTGAATTGTGTATTACTTGTACACGTGCTGTTTGGGCAAATGATCCTATTGTAAAAAGTGCAATTGCTGCTGTTTGTAAAATCTGTTTCATAATAAATTGTTTAATGTTTCGTTATAAAAGTAAAACAAAAACTATTTTGTTTAATCTTTTTTCTAAAAACTTTAACAAAATAATTTAGTTTTATAAATCATTAAGTCACAATATTTTAAAACTATAACACTTAATTTTAACGCAAAAAAAAGACTCCTGCAACACAGGAGTCTTTTTTTGATGGGTGCAAAAGTATTTTAAACTATGGTCGCCTCGGTCTTTTTAATGGCAGCAAAACCGCCCGCAACATCAACCACATTGTGTATTCCTCTACTTTTTAAAATTGAAGCAGCTATTACTGAACGATAACCTCCAGCACAATGCACATAAAATTTTTCATCGGTTGGAAACTCGTTTAAGTAATCGTTTATAAAACCAAGTGGTGTAAGATTAGCGGTTGGCAAGTGTGCTTTGCTGTATTCGGCGTCGTTTCTTACGTCAAAAATAGGTAGTTCAGTGTTTATTTTTTCGGAAAATGTAACAGCATCAACAGACTCTAACGTATCAATTTCTTTTCCTGCATTTTGCCAAGCTTCTACTCCACCGTCTAAAAAACCGAGTGTTCTATCAAAACCAACTCTCGATAGTCTTGTTACGGCTTCTTCTTCTCTTCCGGGTGCTACAACAAGCAATATTTTTTGTTCAACATCGGCTAATAATGCTCCCACCCAAGGGGCAAAGCCTCCATCTAAACCTATAAAAATAGAACGCGGAATATGTGCTTTTATAAATTCAGATTGGTGTCTTACATCTAAAACTATAGCACCGCTTTCATTAGCGAGCTGCTCAAAAGAATCTGGTTTTAAAGGCGTAGTTCCTTGTTTTACCACTGCATCAAAAGCGGTATACCCTTCGCGATTCATCTTTACATTCAATGGGAAGTATGACGGCGGCGGTAAAAGTCCGTCGGTAACTTCTTTTATAAACTCTTCACGTGTCATATCGGCGCGCAAAGCATAATTTATTTGTTTTTGATTGCCTAAAGTATCAACAGTTTCCTTCATCATATTTTTACCACAAGCAGAGCCCGCTCCGTGTGCGGGATAAACAATTACGTCATCTGCCAACGGCATTATTTTATTTCGCAAACTATCAAATAAAATTCCGGCAAGGTCTTCTTGGGTGACTTCATTTCCTTTTTGAGCCAAATCGGGGCGGCCTACATCACCTAAAAACAAGGTATCTCCACTAAAAATAGCGTAATCTTTTCCGTTTTCATCTTTTAATAAATAAGTGGTGCTTTCCATCGTATGTCCTGGCGTATGAAGTGCGGTTAGGGTTACATCACCAATTTTAAACACTTCGCCATCGGAGGCTATGGTGGCTTTAAACGCGGGATTGGCATTGGGACCATAAACTATAGCTGCGCCAGTTTCTTCGGCTAAACTTAGATGCCCACTTACAAAATCGGCGTGGAAATGAGTTTCAAAAATATATTTAATTTTTGCGTTATCGGCTTGGGCGCGTTCCAGATACGGTTTGGTTTCGCGCAATGGATCAATTATTGCTGCTTCGCCGTTGCTTTCTATATAATAAGCCCCTTGCGAAAGGCAGCCGGTATAAATTTGTTCAACCTTCATTTTTTCTATTTTTGGCAAATATAAGTATAGTAATTACTATAATAATAGCATAAAATTCTGAAGTTACTTTTTTCACAAAAATTTTACAGTAAGCAATCGAAGTTATTTTATCTTTACCCGTTAACCTTTAAAAATTTATAAAACTGAAAAGTTTCAAACCTGTTATTTTTCTTGCAAATTATTTCACTTATATATCTATGAAAATTTTTATTCTTACCCTGGTATCGTCTTTTATATTATCGTGTTCTTCGGCACAAAAGACGGTTGACACTAAAAACAATCCCGAAAATTACGCCAGTACAATTACTGCCCAAGAGCTAAAAGAAATGCTTTATGTATACGCTTCAGACGAAATGGAAGGCAGAATGACCGGTACAAAAGGGCAAAGAATGGCAGCCGAATATATCCGCGATTTTTATATAAAAGAAGGAATAAAAGCCGCGCCCGGTACCGATAATTACTACCAACATATTCCTGAAAGTTATTTTGAAGGGAAGAAAAATCCGCAAGCAACCGAAAACGTAATCGCATTTATTGAAGGTGCCGAAAAACCTGAAGAAGTTATTGTACTATCGGCACATTTAGACCATGTAGGCGTAGATGATAACGGAAACGTTTTTAACGGAGCCGATGACGATGGCAGTGGGACAGTAGCAATTATGCAAATTGCACAAGCTTTTCAGCAAGCGGTTAAAGATGGTAATCCACCAAAAAGGTCAATTTTATTTTTACACGTTACTGCCGAAGAAATTGGGCTGTACGGTTCGCGCTATTATACCGAAAATCCATTATTTCCGTTAGAAAATACCGTGAGCAACCTTAATATTGATATGATTGGAAGAATTGATCCAGACAAAGTTGACAATCCCGAATATATCTATTTAATAGGAAGCAATAAATTAAGTCAAGAATTACAAGATGTTTCTACCGCTATGAACGATAAATATACACAGCTTGAATTAGACTATAAATACGACGACCCGAACGATAGAAACCGTTTTTACTACAGAAGTGATCACTATAATTTTGCAAAAAATAACGTTCCGGTAATCTTTTATTTTAACGGGGTACACGAAGACTATCACAAGGTTACCGATACACCCGATAAAATAGAATACAATTTATTAGCAAAGCGTTCAAAACTAATATTCCACACCGCTTGGGAATTAGCCAATATGGAAAATCGCATTAAAAACAATGTAGAATAAAGCATCGTTAATTAGGCTACTTAATAGCAATTAAAACTATTTTAATTAGAAATAAGTTTCTCACTTTGAGAAGCTTTTTCTATTTATAGAAAAATGTAATTTCAACTTTTAATAATAGTTTAGTTTTTAAACTTTCGGAAATATTAAAAACTTTAAATCACAAAAAAAGCCTCTCCTGTTAAGGAAAGGCTTTACTTTGGGTGGAAGACCGGTTTCGAACCGGCGACCTCTTGAACCACAATCAAGCGCTCTAACCAGCTGAGCTACAACCACCATTTAGCGTGTATAAAAATACATTTTGCTAAGCGGTTGCAAATATAAATCAATTCTTACGGTTGCGCAATACTCAAGTGAAATTAAATTAAATTAAATCTGAAATAGATTTTACTGCAGGATAGCGTTCGGTTGTAAAACCTTCGGCATGCTCAGTACCTATAAGCCTTCCCAAGTCTTGCGCTCTATAGGTTATACTATCTCTAAAATTTGTAGAAGTAATGGGCGTTTCTGGCTCTTTTGCGTTTTCTTGATGAAATTGACTTTTATATGCAAATACCGATTGTAGTTTTTTATCTAAAAACCCGGTGACATCCACCACAAAATCGGGTTCTATATTTTTCCATTGAATATAATGATAAACGTGTTTTGGACGCCAAGCTTTTTGATGATTGCCTTCAAAAATGGTTTCTATTTTTTGCAAGCCACTTAAAAAGCACGCATCACTCGCCAACTTACTAGCTTTCCCGTGGTCGATGTGCCTATCGTCTATAGCATTACAGAGTACAATATTGGGTTGGTATTTTCTAATTATTTTAATTATTTCGAGTTGTGAAGCTGCGTTATTTACAATAAACCCATCAGAGAATTCTAAATTATGCCTAAATTTTGCGCCTAAAATTTCTGCAGCATTTTGAGCCTCTTTCTCACGAATTTCTGCGGTACCTCGTGTGCCTAATTCGCCACGCGTAAGGTCTAAAATCCCTACTGTTTTCCCGTTTTCAATTTCTTTTGCCAAGGTAGCCGCACAGCCTAATTCTACATCGTCTGGATGTGCTCCAATTGCCAATATATCTATTTTCATAACTTTTTTCCGCAATCGCAGAAGTTTTAAAATTAAACTAAATCTTTATCTGTAACTTTATTAAAAGCAGCTTCAAAATCGTCAATCAAATCTTCAATTTCTTCAATGCCTACAGACAGCCTTAAAAGCTGGTCACTTATCCCCTGTTTTTGTCGCTCTTCAGTTGAAAGCAACGCGTGCGAAGTTTTTGCAGGCGAAAGTATGGTAGATTCTACACCAGCCAAACTCATCGAGGGCTTTATTAATTGCAACGCGTTTAAAAAACCGTCTACTTCTATTGAATTATCGAGCTCAAAAGACAACATTCCTGTATAACCCCTCATTTGCTTTTTTGCAAGTTGATGATTGGGATGCGATTTTAAACCCGGATAATAAACCTTATTAACGAGCCTATGATTTTTTAACCAATTCGCCATTTTTTTAGCGTTTTTGTTTTGTGCTTTTACTCGTAGCACCATAGTTTTCATACTGCGCTCCAAAAGCCAAACTGTATAATCGCTCAAGCTCCCACCCAAGTTTTTCGCAAGATTCCAGATTTTTTTAATGTGTTCTTCGCTTCCCGCAACGGCTCCTGCACAAATATCGCTATGCCCTCCCATATATTTGGTAGCACTGTGTATTATTATATCTATTCCAAAATCTTTGGGGGTCTGGTTTACAGGTGAAGCAAATGTATTATCAATCATTGTAATTAACCCGTGTTGTATTGCCAATCGCGAAATCATTTTTAAATCGGTAATTTTCATTAGCGGATTGGAGGGTGTTTCAACAAAAATAACCTTTGTGTTCTCTTGTATTTTGCTCGAGAAGTCGGTTTCAGAAAAACCTTCGGCGAATGAATAATCTATCCCGAATTTATGAAATTCTTCAACTACCAAATTATACGTGCCGCCGTATAAAGTTTGCGGTAAAATTACGTGATCACCTTTGTGTAAAAAAGCGAGCATAGTAGTGCTTACAGCAGCCATACCACTACCAAAAATTAAAGCCGATTCGCATTTTTCGAGTCGGGCAATCTTTTTACTCAACGCCTCTTGGTTGGGGGTGTTAAAATAGCGTGGATACCGCTTTACAGCCACATCTTCATACGCATAACTACTCGCAGTAAATATGGGTGAAACCGCACCTTTAAACTGCTTATCTTCTACTTCACCCACATGGGTACAAATAGAGTTAATCCCTAAACTTTTTGATTTCATCCCTAAAAATTTTTGTTTGTTAAAGGTATAAATAACAATTTAGAAATACTGAAATTTTCTAGCATTCAAAATACTAGCAAAGGTTTTAAATATTTCAATAGGAAAACAATTAAACAACCACAATTATAAATTCCAATTTTCCTTTATAGCGTTTAGTTTTTCTATCTTTATCAAAAAATTATTGCTAGTAAATTTATATCATGAAACTATTACTTACCAACATAAAAGAATTATTACAAGTTCGCGAAAACGCCCCACAAAAGCTTAGTGGTGAAGCAATGAAAGAACTGCCAACGCTTAAAAATGCTTGGGTGTTTTTAAACAACGGCGTTATTGAAGATTATGGCACTATGGACCAAATGGGGCCGCACCAAGGGTTTAAAACCATAGATTGTTCAGGGAAAATTGTACTTCCGGCTTGGTGCGATAGCCACAGCCATTTGGTGTATGCCGGTAACCGCGAACAAGAATTTGTTGACCGAATTAAAGGTCTTAGCTACCAAGAAATAGCCGAAAAAGGCGGAGGTATAGTAAATAGTGCGAAAAAACTTCAAGAAACCTCCGAAGAAGAATTATACCAACAATCGGCTGCAAGATTAGAAGAAGTAATGAGTCTTGGAACGGGTGCTTTAGAAATAAAAAGTGGATACGGATTAACCACCGAAGCCGAAACAAAAATGCTTCGCGTTGCTAAAAAACTAGCCGAAGAATACCCAGTTACAATAAAGACAACCTTTTTAGGAGCTCACGCCATCCCTACCGAATACAAAGGCGATAAGGATGGTTATTTAGATTTAATTTGCAATGAAATGCTCCCCAAAGTAGCAAATGAAAACCTTGCCGAATACGTCGATATTTTTTGCGAAGAAGGCTATTTTTCGGTAGCTGACATGGAACGTATTTTAATCGAAGGAAAAAAATACAACCTAATTCCAAAAGTACACGTAAACCAGTTTAACAGCATTGGCGGGATTGCTTCAGCAGTAAAACACAATGCCTTAAGTGTAGACCATTTAGAGGTAATGACCAATCAAGATATTGAAGATTTAAAAAATTGCGACACTATGCCGGTTGCGCTTCCGTCCTGCTCCTATTTTTTGAGCATTCCGTATGCGCCCGGACGTAAAATGATTGATGCTGGCTTGCCTTTGGCACTCGCCACAGATTACAATCCGGGATCTACCCCCAGCGGAAACATGAATTTTGTGGTTGCTACAGCTTGTATAAAAATGCGTTTAACTCCTGAAGAAGCTATTAATGCGGCAACTATTAACGGCGCTTATGCTATGGGGCTAAGCAATACGCACGGCAGTATTACAAAAGGAAAGGCAGCCAATTTAATTATTACCAAACAAGTACCCTCTTACGGATATTTACCCTACGCCTTTGGTAGTAATTTAATCGATACTGTAATTATTAATGGTGAAGAAGTATAATGGATTTTCTGAAAATTTACACCCCCAAAGATGTCTCTTCGCTACTTAAACCGCGAGCCGGAGAAATAAAATTTGGCGAAAAGGTGTGCTTTGTCGAAAATTTAGAAAGTTTACAAAAACACCCTGCAAAGTATGTACTTCTCGGCATCCCCGAAGATATAGGAGTTCGCGCCAATTACGGCAATCCGGGTACAGCCAAAGCTTGGCAAGCCGCTTTGGGTAGTCTTTTAAACATTCAGCATAATAAATATATAAATGCTGAAAATGTAATTCTGTTGGGTGAAATAGACTGCGAAACACAAATGAAACAAGCCGAAAATATTTCGAAAACAGATGCTCATTTTGCCGAAGAATTAGGCCAATTAGTAACGCAAATAGATCATAAAGTAACTGCGGTTGTAAAAGCGATAATTAGTGCCGGAAAATTTCCAATCATTATAGGTGGCGGGCATAACAATAGTTTCGGAAATATAAAAGGAACCGCCGAAGGCTTAGGAAAATCTATTAATTGTATCAATTTTGACGCGCATACAGATTTTAGAGCCTTGGAACATCGCCACAGCGGAAATGGATTTTCTTATGTTTTTGAAGAAGGATTTTTAGACAAGTATTTTATTTTTGGTCTACACAGAAATTACACTTCAGAAGCTGTATTTAATTCAATGCAACAAGACGCTGCAAGGGTTAATTATAATTTATTTGAAGATATCGCCATTGCAAATAAAACAACATTTAATGAAGCAATGAAAGCTGCCGAAAACTTCTGTGGCGAAAAAAACTTCGGGCTCGAGGTTGACTTAGACGCTGTAGAATTAATGGGAAGTAGTGCCATTACCCCCAGCGGATTTACACTTACTGAAGCCAGAAAGTTTGTTTCGTACTTTTCAAAAAATAAAAACGCGTGTTACCTGCATTTATGCGAAGGAGCACCAGCCGCCGGCATATCTACCAACCAAATAAGCAAAGCAATTGCGTATTTGGTGAGTGATGTTTTAGCATAAATTTCTGGTAGTTTTACTAATTGCTATTAGTTTTAAAAACTACCAGAAATTATTTATTGTTTTTCGCAAACAACACCCCAAATAGGCAGTGTATTTTTGGAAGCATTAATTTTTACCCGCTCGGCATCAATTACTTGATAATCAGACGCGCTAGCAAACTGAGGATCGAAAATTGCTGCCAATGAAAATTTCGGTTTTTTAAATTCTAAAATCCTCCAATTTCCATCGGCTGTATAGGTTCCTTTTTCTGAAATTTTAATGGGTTTATTATCGGTTCCGGGTTGTGGAATACTTTTAAAATTAAATTTAAAAGTATTGTTATCATAAAACCGAATGGCAATAGACGCCACTCCATTTCCTAAACTTTCGTACGTAAGAACCTCGTTTTTACCTAAACGAATACTTTTAGATTCCTTTGAAGTTGCAACGGCAGATTTTTTGCTACCACAAGCCGAAACTACGATTACCAGCGCAATTAAAACTAAATTTTTCAACATAAATTAGCGAATTAACTTTTTGTATTTAATACGTTTCGGCATTAAGTCGCCACCCAATCGTTTCTTTTTATTTTCTTCGTATTCGCTAAATCCGCCTTCAAAATAGTACACTTCACTATTTCCTTCAAAAGAGAGAATATGGGTACAAATTCTGTCTAAAAACCAACGGTCGTGACTAATAACTACTGCGCAGCCCGCAAAGTTTTCTAAACCTTCTTCTAAGGCTCGTAAAGTATTTACATCAAGATCGTTTGTAGGCTCGTCTAATAGCAATACGTTACCTTCTTCTTTTAAGGTCATTGCAAGGTGAAGTCTGTTGCGTTCTCCTCCAGAAAGCATAGAAACTTTTTTGTTTTGTTCGCTTCCACTAAAATTAAACCTACTTAAATACGCGCGAGAATTTACCTGTCTGCCGCCCATCATAATTAATTCTTGCCCGTCGCTAAAGTTTTCCCAAATAGTTTTATTGGGATCAATATTTGAATGCGACTGGTCTACGTAGGCAATTTTTGCAGTTTCGCCTACCTCGAACGTTCCTTTGTCTGGCATTTCTTCGCCCATAATCATTTTAAAAATGGTGGTTTTACCAGCACCATTTGGACCAATAATTCCAACGATACCCGCCTGCGGAAGTTTAAAGTTTAAGTCTTCGTAAAGCAATTTATCGCCATAGGCTTTTGAAACGCCTTTGGCTTCAATAACATTTGTACCTAAGCGCGGCCCGTTTGGGATGTATATTTCTAACTTTTCATCCAACTGTTTTTGGTCTTGATTTAAAAGCTTGTCGTAATTTTGCAAACGTGCTTTTTGCTTGGTTTGTCTACCTTTTGCACCTTGCCGTACCCATTCTAATTCTCGTTCTAAGGTTTTTTGACGTTTTCCGGCTTGTTTTTGCTCTTGCGCCAAACGTTTTGACTTTTGGTCTAACCAGGAAGAATAGTTCCCTTTCCACGGAATACCTTCACCTCTATCTAATTCTAAAATCCAACCGGCAACATTATCGAGGAAGTATCTATCGTGAGTTACGGCAATTACAGTTCCTTTGTAGGCAGCTAAATGATGCTCTAACCAGTGCACACTCTCGGCGTCCAAGTGGTTAGTAGGCTCATCGAGTAGTAACACATCGGGCTCTTTTAATAACAATCTACAAAGGGCTACTCTTCTACGTTCACCACCAGATAAAACGCTAATTTGTTTATCGGGGTCTGGGGTGCGCAGGGCGTCCATCGCAATTTCGAGTTTTGTATCGAGTTCCCAAGCATTGGTAGCATCAATTTTGTCTTGGAGCTTAGCTTGTTTAGCCATTAACTCCTCCATTTTATCTGGATTTTCGTACACTTCGGGCAGACCAAACATGTCGTTAATTTTGTTGTATTCGTCTAGTACGTCTACCACTTCTTGTACCCCTTCTTTAACAACTTCAATAACCGTTTTTGACTCGTCGAGTTTTGGTTCCTGCTCTAAATATCCAATCGAATATCCAGGGGCAAAAACCACATCGCCTTGGTAGTTTTTTTCTTCTCCTGCAATAATTCGAAGTAGTGTAGATTTACCGCTTCCGTTTAAACCAAGGATACCAATTTTGGCACCGTAGAAAAAACTTAAATATATATTTTTTAAAACTGGTGTCTGCGCACTGGGGTATGTTTTAGTCAACCCAGACATCGAGAATATTACTTTTTTATCGTCTGCCATAATAATATAATTTGTTGATTGTAAAATAAGTATTTAATGAAGGTTTAAAAGCCTTAAAACCACAAGCATTTGGCCTGTGTGGTAGGCAGTATGTTCAATAACAAGCATTATTTCGCGAAGCAGCGTTTGCTCGTCCTTGCCGTTTTTTACAGGTTTTAAAAGGCTATTTGATTCGTCTAACAAAAATATTTTTAATCTTTCGCGATCTGTTAAATATTCGGCTTTTAGCGTTTCCCACTCTTGGGCGTTTTTACAGGTTTTTTCCTTTGGCCAGTAAAAATCGGGCCATTTGGGTTCGGTATAATCGTCTGAACAGCTAAATTTTACAATGTCTTTCTGCGTAAAAACAACGTGAAAAAACAATTCGTAAAACGAATACGGCAGATTTGCCGGCCGTGTGTTTACGTCTTCGTACGAAATTTTTTTTAGCATTTCAACCACAGGTGTAAACGCCTCTCCTCCTTCTAAATGTGTGGCAAGTTGTTTTCGTAAAAGTTTAGTTTCAGTCATAACTGTAAATTATAAATGCGGTTGCGTAGGTGCTTAAAAAAAATAAAAAGTAGATTTACACCCTACCCTTAAGCGCGTTAAAAACCCAGGCAATTGCAAAGAAACCAATACCTACAGCCGCAAAGCCCCATCCTGCAACATCGTCATAACGAAAGGCACCAAGCGCAATTAAAACGCACCCCATAACAATCATTATAAATGTGGCCCAAGCTAATACTGTATTTTTATTCATTCCCATAGTTTTTGTGTTTGGTTATTTTTTTCAAACTCGCAAAGTTAGTTGCAAAAGCAAATATCGACAATAATTCAGAGAATTTCGTTAACAAAATGTCATAGTTAACCGTGAATTTTATTGAAGTAACTTATCCACTTTATTATGAAATACCGAATTGTGAATTTTTACTTTACTTATGGAATTTGGTTGTTGGCATTTTGTATTTTAGCGCAAATTATTTTTATCGATGGATATAGACTTTAACAAAAACGAAGATCACAACAAACTACTCGTTTCCGAATTAAAAAATAGATTAGCAAAAGTTAAACTTGGTGGAGGCCAAAAAAGAATAGAAAAGCAACACGCACAGGGTAAGCTTACCGCCAGAGAACGAATTAATTATTTGCTAGATGAAAAGAAGCCTACCATAGAGATTGGAGCTTTTGCCGGTGACGAAATGTACGAAGAACACGGGGGTGCGCCAGGAGGTGGCGTGGTTGTAAAGATTGGTTACGTTAAAGGCAAACAGTGCATTGTAGTTGCAAACGACGCGACAGTAAAAGCCGGGGCGTGGTTCCCTATTACTGCGAAAAAAAATCTTCGCGCTCAAGAAATTTCAATTGAAAATAAACTACCAATTATTTACTTGGTAGATAGTGCCGGCGTGTACCTCCCTATGCAAGATGAAATTTTCCCAGATAAAGAACACTTCGGGAGAATTTTTAGAAACAATGCCGTTATGAGCAGTATGGGCATAACCCAAATTGCAGCTGTGATGGGTAGTTGTGTGGCTGGTGGTGCCTATCTTCCAATTATGAGCGATGAAGCCTTAATTGTAGATAAAACAGGCAGTATTTTTCTTGCCGGAAGCTATCTTGTAAAAGCTGCTATTGGCGAAACTATCGACAATGAAACGCTTGGCGGCGCAACAACCCACTGCGAAGTAAGTGGTGTTACAGATTATAAAGCAAAAGACGATAAAGCCGCCTTAGATAAAATAAAGAATATAATTTCTAAAATTGGCGATTACGACAAGGCTGGGTTTAACCGAGAAAAAGCCGCCAAACCAAAAGAAAAACAAGAAGAAATTTACGGCATTCTGCCAAAATCGCGCGCCGAACAATACGATATGCGCGAAATTATTAAACGCTTGGTAGATAATAGTGAATTTGACGAGTATAAAGAAGGGTACGGACAAACCATACTAACCGGCTATGCCCGCATTGACGGTTGGGCAGTTGGTATTGTGGCCAACCAACGTACATTAGTAAAAACCACCAAGTCTAAAACCAAGCCTAGCGAAATGCAATTTGGCGGTGTAATTTATAGTGATAGTGCCGACAAAGCCACACGATTTATAGCCAATTGTAACCAAAAGAAAATCCCGCTTGTATTTTTACAAGATGTTACTGGGTTTATGGTAGGTAGTAAAAGTGAGCACGGTGGTATTATAAAAGATGGTGCAAAAATGGTAAATGCGGTTAGCAATAGTGTTGTGCCAAAGTTTACTATTGTAATTGGGAATAGTTACGGTGCAGGTAATTATGCTATGTGCGGAAAAGCTTACGACCCCAGATTAATTGCGGCTTGGCCAAGTGCCGAACTTGCTGTTATGAGTGGTAATAGTGCAGCAAAAGTTTTACTTCAAATTGAAACGGCTTCGCTTAAAAAGAAAGGCGAAACAATTACTCCCGAAGTAGAAAAAGAATTGTACGATAAAATTAAGGCGCGCTACGATAAGCAAATTTCGCCTTATTATGCAGCTGCCAGAATTTGGACCGATGCTGTTATCGACCCATTAGACACTCGCAAATGGATTTCGATGGGTATAGAAGCTGCTAACCACGCCCCTATCCAAAAACCTTTTAACCTTGGTGTAATTCAGGTTTAAATTTCTGGAACGGCCCTACTAACGGGTTGCAACAAAAGATTAAATAAAAAGTTTTTTTAGTACCTCAGCGCGTTTTATTTTCCCGGTATCGGTATAAATAAAATGCGCTGTGGTATATACTTTTTTGGGTATTTCGTATTTTGAAAGCGCTGTAAATGTTGTTGAAAAATCTTTAAGTGTTACCGCCTTTGATGTCTCTAAAACCATAATTACACGTTCGCCCAGTGCTTCATCTTTTTCTGAAGCGATAAAAAATGCCGTGTCGATATTTGCCGAAAGTTTTTCTTCAATGATTTCGGGATGCACTTTTACCCCACCCGAATTTATAACATTGTCAATTCTACCTAAAAATTTAAACGAAGTGGTGGATAGTAGTTCCACAACATCGTTAGTTTTTACCACTTCTTCAGAAATAGCTGGAGCATTAATTTGCAAACAATCGTTTCTGTTTGTAGAAAATTTCACATTAGGCAAAGCTCTAAAAACCGAAGTTTTATCGGGACCATTAATAGGGCGAGCTGCAATATGACTTATTGTTTCGGTCATCCCGTAAGTAGCAAAAACTTTAGTGGGTTTGTTTTGTAATTGTTCGTTTAAACTATTTGAAACTGCACCGCCTCCAATAATAAGCTTTTTCAGCTTGTGTAAGTCTTGTAGTGAATGATAAACCTGGTAAGGGACCATTGCCGAAAAGTCAAAAATGGTTTTGGTATTTTCTAACGGATTTTTACCCGGGGCGGCAGTAAATAAGTGCCAGCCAGCAATCATTGCACGAACAAGCATCATTTTGCCCGCAATATATTCTGCCGAAAGGCACAGCAACGCTTTCGTGCCTTCCTTTACATCAAAAAAATTAACGGTAGCTTCGGCACTGTTAAATACATTCTTTTTCTGAAGTTTAACTTTTTTTGGAGCTCCGGTAGAACCCGACGTTTTTACAACAATATAAGAGGTTTCATTTAACCATTCTAAAATAAAACTGCCAATAGCCAACTCATCGTTTGTTCCGTTTTCAGCTAAAAACAAAGCGTGCGCTATTAATTCATTTTTAGATGCAAAAGCTTTATTATTAAATCTGAATTCTGGGTGTAACAATGGTTTATAAATTTCAAATAGTTGTATTTGCAGTAGATTTTTCTGAAACCGCGATAGGCGCTTCTATCTTTCCGAAAAGCTTTTCGTTCCAATTATTCCATTTATAACGATACGCCATAATTAGCAAGAAAATTGGATAAATTATTAATACGGGGGCCACAACATCAAACCCAGCCGAGGGCTCGGAAATATCTTTTAAAATAGAATTTGATTGAAACACAGTCCAATCTGCTGTTACCAGCAAAACCGAGATTAAATTATTGCCCGCATGAAACCCCAGGGCAAGCTCCATTCCTTCGTCCATTAATGTAATAATACCGAGGAAAAAACCTGTACCTATGTAGTAAATCATTATAATATTGCCCAACTTGTCTACTTCGGGGTTGGCAATATGCAAGGCTCCAAAAACTACAGATGTAATAATTAATGGAGTACTGTTTCGTTTTAAAACCGACCAAAATTTTTGGTAAAAACCGCTGTTAATTATACCTTCTAAATAGTTTGAATTACACAAATAAACTAAAGCTCCAATTACAACTAAAAAGTAAACAAATTGCGTTTCGAAATCTAATGTAAAACTGAGGTTTAAAACAAAGTATACCAAGGTCGCAAACATTGAATAAAGCACTACGAACGGAAATTTTTTATGTACGGTCGATGTACCAAGCCCCTGCATTAAATACCCTCGAAACAGATATTCTTCAAAACTAGTTTGTAACGGAATCATTAATATGGCAATTACCGCTAAAATTATAAAAGGCACTAAATTAAATTGGACAATATAATTTTCGGGGTTGCTATAATAATCTACCACGGTAAGGGTAACAGTTGTAACTGTAATTAGCAAAAACCCAAAAAGCACACGGCCCCAGTCGGTTTTTTTTCTTGCAGTAGTAACCTCGGTAAATGGTTGTTTATGAAAGTACTTAACCACAAAATACAGTGCTAACAGCCCAATTGCAAAACTTAAAAGCATTAAAAACAAGGTAAGGTTAGAATCTAAAACCCCCATTAAAACCGCCTGATCTTGGAGTGAATCTACGTCGCCACCTTCCGAAATAATTTTAAAAAGCACTGCCACAATAAGCGGTATCGTACCTATTTGACTGGCAAGAAAAATGATAATAAACCCTAATAGGTAGCGCCACCATGCGTGAAGTGACTTAAAAGCTTGTTGTATAAACATTGTAATTTTTTAAAATTTAAAATTGAAATTTCCACTCTTTGGAAGGGTTGTAATGTAAAGCTCCATTTAAAACTTCGAGGGGGCTTTCAATATTGTTGGTGTATAAACTACCCGTACCCAAACCTTGCGGCAATTTACTATATTTTGTAACGGTATATTGCGAAATCGCGTTTAAACCAATATTACTTTCCAACGCCGATGTAAGCCACCAACCCGCATTGTATTTTTCGGCAAACTGAATCCACATATCGCTACCGCGGAAACCGCCAATTAACGATGGTTTTAAAATAATATATTGCGGTTTAATAGTAACGAGAAGTTTATCTTTTTCTTCGGCTGTAAAAATACCAATAAGTTCTTCGTCTAAAGCAATAGGCAACGGAGTATCCTCGCATAATCGAGCCATTTCCTGCCACTGCCCTTGTTTAATAGGCTGCTCAATAGAATGCAATTGCAGGTCTGATAATACTTTTAGTTTTTCTAAAGCTTCTTTTGGTAAAAAAGCACCGTTTGCATCTACACGTAATTCTACTTCGGAAGCGGAAAACTCTTTTCGTATCGATTTCAGCAATTCTAATTCGGTATTAAAGTCAATAGCGCCAATTTTCATCTTAATACAAGTGAATCCTTGTTTTAATTTTTCTGAAATTTGATTGCTCATAAACTTTTTGTCGCCCATCCAAACCAAGCCATTAATTGGTATAGCGGTATTGCCTTGCGTAAATTCTGAATGAAATAAAATATACCGATTGGAAGATTTTAACGATTTAAAAGCAGTTTCTAAACCAAATTGAATTGACGGAAACTGTTGTAAAGCTTCGTACAATTCAGCTTCACCCAAAAAAATATTGTCGCAAGCCCATTGTAATTTTTCTTCGTAATCTGGGCGGTCGTCTACGCTTAAACCTCTTAACAACCCACACTCGCCTACCCCAACATTTGTTTCATCTTTTAAAATTATAAAAAATGATTCTTTGGTTTTTAAAATACCACGCGAGGTACCACTGGGTTGTTTAAAAATTAGGGTATGTTTTTTAAATGATGCTTTCAAGGGAAATTATAATTCAATTGATTCTCCAATAGCCAAAAGCATTAAATCTTTATTGGCATCGTAAAATTTGCGCTTTGCCTCTTCGTGATCAATTTCAATAAACCCGAAAGTGTCATAATGCACCCCCAAAACCTTATCGCATTCCACAAAATTACTCGCAATAACTGCATCGTCTATGCCCATAGTAAAATTGTCGCCAATAGGTAGGATAGCCAAATCTAACTTGGTTGAAAGCGGAATTAATTTCATATCCAATGTAAGTGCAGTATCGCCAGCGATATAAATATTTTTGTGTTCGCCTTCAATTACAAAGCCGCCTGGCTGCCCGCCGTAACTACCATCGGGGAAACTACTGGTGTGATGTGCAATTACGTACTTCACTTTTCCGAAGTCGAAATTCCAACTGCCACCGTGATTCATTGGGTGCACTTCAATTCCTTTTTCTTCATAGTAACTTGCAATTTCAAAATTACTTACAATAACAGCACCGGTTCGTTTTGCTATTCTTTCGGCATCTAAAGTATGATCTTGATGCGCGTGTGTTAGTAGAATATAATCTGCCTTTAACGAGTCTACATCAACCTTATCTTTTGCCAGGTCGTTACCCGTTATAAAAGGATCTACGAGAATATGTTTTTCTTTAATTTTAATACCCAGACAGTTTTGTCCGTAAAAAGTAATTTTCATAACACAATATTTTTAACACATAAATATACTAAACAAGATTGCAAACAAAAAGGTGCTTAGCGCTACTTTCTTTAATTCGCCATCGAGTAGTTTGGGGATTGTATTTTTAAAAACGGTTTTTATATTTAAAACAAAAGGTATAAACGCAATTAAATAAACAAACTGCCAAGGGTTTTGGTAGTTTAAAACAGTGTAAACAATTGCGCAAAACACCCCAAAGAACAATAAAAACGCGTGGTATTGCTTAGCTTTATTTATCCCTAATTTTACTACCATTGTATTTTTTCCGGCAGCCGCATCGTTATTAACATCGCGCAGATTGTTTAAATTTAAAACGGCGGTACTAAAACACCCAATAGCAATGGCGGGTAACAACAACTGCCAATTGAAATAGTGGGTAAACAAATAGTAACTCCCCAAAACACTTAAAAGCCCAAAAAATAAAAAAACAAAAATATCGCCCAAACCAGAATAACCGTAGGCTTTTTTACCCACAGTGTATTTTACAGCAGCAACAATTGAGACAATTGTAAGGTTAAAGAAGATAAATGAAATTATAAAATTTTGATTCCCGAAGGCGATAAAAATTAAGACGGTTGCTAAAAAGAAGGTGATAATTCCTGTGATAAACATTCCTATTTTCATCTCTTTTGGCGAAATAGCTCCCGAAGCCACCATGCGCAATTCGCCTTCTCTTTTGGCATCGGTACCACGAATACCGTCGCCGTAATCATTGGCAAAATTTGATAATACTTGGAACCCTACAGTCACTAAAATTGCTAACCAAAATAAAGGCGACTCCAAAATACTTCTTCCGCTTAAACATGCGGTTCCACCAAACTCGGTATCTAATTGGGCACTTAGATTGTTAGTTTTATGTAAAAGCCCAGCGCTTGCGCCAACTATTATTCCCGAGACAGAAAGTGGTAGGGTTCGCAATCGCGCGGCAGCAAACCAAGCCTTAATTTTTTTCATTCACCAAAAATTTTATTTAGCAAAAATACATTTAAAATAAGGCAGCCGCAATTTTTTAAATTATCGAGGGCAACTAAAAAAAACAACCCGTTTTACTATATTCGCATAAAAAATTTTCAGTCTATAAATTATGGTTACTTCGACATATTCAAATATTGGATTATTATTGCTTCGCTTAGGTTTTGGCGGGATGATGTTAACGCACGGAATTCCAAAGCTTTTAAAACTGCTTTCGGGCGATTTTTCGTTTGGAAACCCAATTGGCATAGGCGCTGCCCCAACCTTGGTTCTTGCCGTAATTGGGGAAGTAGTATTTCCTATTTTAGTAATTGTTGGTTTTAAAACACGGCTGTCGGCTATCCCTATAATTATTACAATGGCGGTAGCTGCATTTATTGTTCACGCCACAGATCCAATAGGCACTAAAGAAATGGCCTTGTTATATATGTTTGCATTTATAGCTATTGCCCTGTTAGGCCCCGGCAAGTTTGCAATAGACCGTAAGTAGAAATTTATTTTTAGTTGAAAATTTTCACTAATAATTCTTTTAACAAATCGGCTTGCGAAAGATTTGCCGCTCCAACTCCTTTCTCTTTTAAGTCTATCTCTTTAAGGACACCAATAATCGCGCTCACCTTTTTCATTGGGTAATTTCGCGCCGCGGTTTGATAATCTTTTACAAAATAAGGGTTTACTCCAAGTACTTTTGCAGCTTCTCTTTTATTTGAAAGCGCGTGATATTTCAGCAATTTTGTAAAGAAAGAATAGAGTAGCGCCACCGTCATTAGCAACGGATTATTTTTTGGATTTTGAGCGAAATATTGAATTATCGCAAAAGCTTTTTTAATATCCTTCGCGCCAATAGCATTTTGCAACTCAAAATTGTTAAAGTCTTTACTAATCCCAATGTTTTCCTCAATAATTTGAGGTGTAATTTGTTCACCCGGCTTTAAAATTAATTGCAGTTTTTCTAGTTCGTTATTTACCTTGCTTAAATCGGTCCCTAAAAATTCAACAAGCATTTGTGCAGCCTTGGGAGTAATGGTATAGCCTTTTCCGGCGAGCACACGTTTAATCCAGTCTGGCACTTGGTTTTCGTACAATTTCTTACTTTCAAAAATCACCCCAGTTTCGGCAATGGCCTTAACCAACTTTTTGCGTTTGTCTAGTGTTTTATATTTGTAACAAAGAACCAAAATTGTAGTGGGCTGTGGGTTTTGGGCATATGCCAACAGATTTTCAATAGTTCGTGAGAGGTCTTGCGCTTCTTTTACAATAATAACTTGCTTTTCGGCCATCATCGGAAAGCGCTTAGCATTGCTAACAATATCGTCTACCGAAATATCGCGCCCGTATAACACCATTTGGTTAAAGCCTTTTTCTGCATCGGTTAAAACATTCTCTTCAATATATTTTGAAATTCCATCGATATAATAAGGCTCATTACCCATTAAAAAATACATAGGTTTTGTATGCCCTTTTTTAATATCGTTGATTATAGTTTTTACTTTGTCTAACGGCATTGGTGAAAAATGTCTTTTTAAGTGCAGAATTGCACTAAATTTATACCACTCACCTACTTGAGAGCAGATATATAATTTAACTTTAAAGCGGAAATGTATTCTAAATTTGTTTCTTTGTGTTATGCAAAAACTAAACTTTCCACAGTATTCCTTTCGCTTCAAAAGTAGCGAAAATAAAACGTTGGTTTTTGATGAAATAAGAAAAAAATTTGTGGTTTTAGAACCCGAAGAATGGGTTAGATTACACGCAGTTCAATTTCTTCTAAAAGAAAAAAAATATCCCAAAAGTCTTATTAATGTTGAAAAACAATTAAAACTAAATAATACAGTAAAAAGATACGACGTAGTAGTATTTAAAAACGACGGAAGTATTTTTTTAATTGTAGAATGTAAGGCGCCATCCATACCTATTACTCAAAATACATTCGATCAAATTGCACGTTATAATATGGCATTACAAGCCGAATTTTTAATGGTTACCAACGGATTGGAACATTACTTTTGTGAAGTCGATTTTAAAAATAAACGGTATAATTTTTTAAAAGACATCCCCCCGTATAAATGATTTTAAAAATTCGCTTTCAAAAATCTATCTTTGTCGCGTGAGAGTAGCTGTTGTTATTTTAAATTGGAACGGTCAAGATTTACTTGAAAAATTTCTGCCTTCGGTAGTAAATTATTCCGAGGATGCTACGGTGTATGTGGCAGACAATGCTTCTACAGACAATTCTATAGCCTTAGTAAACAAACAATTTCCCACCGTAAAAATAATACATAACAAAACAAATGGCGGCTATGCCAAAGGTTATAACGATGCACTTAAAAATTTAACCGAAGATCTTTTTGTGTTGTTGAATAGCGATGTTGAAGTAACCAAAAATTGGTTGCAACCCATTGTTGAAATATTTAAAAATGATGCAACGGTAGTAGCGGCACAACCTAAAATTTTGGATGACAAACGCAAAGAAAAATTTGAATATGCTGGAGCAGCCGGCGGATTTTTAGATAAATATGGCTATCCTTTTTGCCGCGGAAGAATTTTTGACACCCTCGAAAACGATATAGGACAATACAACGATGTAGCCGAAATCTTTTGGGCTTCGGGTGCTTGTTTATTTGTAAAAGCAGATGCCTTTTGGCAAGCTGGTGCTTTTGATGAAGATTATTTTGCCCATCAAGAAGAAATTGATCTATGTTGGCGTTTACAGTCGCTTGGCGGAAAAATACTTTATGTGGGAGCATCTTCAATTTATCATGTAGGCGGAGCAACTTTGGCAAACATAAACCCAAAAAAAACTTTTTATAATTTCAGAAATTCACTTTTAAATCTTCTTAAAAATGTAAGTGGTTTTAAAGCATTTACCGCTATTTTTGTTCGAATGGCACTAGATGCAGTTGCAGCTTTTCAGTTTTTAATTCAAGGGAAACCCAAACATTTTATCGCAATTTTAAAGGCACATTTTAGCTTTTATAGTTTAATCCCAAAGTTTTTAAAAAAACGCAAAAACACAGTAAAATCTGACGCATATTTTTACACTAAATCTATTGTATTTCAGTATTTTATAAAGAAAAATCGCCGTTTTAAAAATCTATAGCATAAATTATTGTTAATCATTTCGGGGCTCACGGCTATTTTAATAATTTTGGTCTTTTATGTGCAAAATCCAAACTTTAGAATAAATTTTATAACAACTTAAATAATTATGAGAAAACTATTGATTTTAGCTGTATGTTCTAGTTTAGCGTTTACCTCGTGTGTTTCGAGCAAAAAATACGCTGAACTTGAGGCAAAACAAAAAAACACTCAAGACCTACTGAATACAGCTACCGTAAAACTTAATGAATGTCTTACCGAAAGAGCTGCAACTACAGCTAGAGCTAAGGTTTTGGAAGAACGCTTAGCCGATTTGAAAAAGACGAATGAAGATCTTATTCAAAGTTCAAAAGAACTTACAATGTTAACTTCAAAAGGGGCTACAAATCTTGAGAAATCTTTAGAGAGTTTAAGAGAAAAAGATATGAAGATTACAAGGTTGCAAGATGCACTTACCAAAAAGGATAGTGTTACCTTGGCTTTGGTTACAAGTTTGAAAAAAGAAGTAGGTATTAACGACCCAGATATTGAAATTAATGTTGAAAAAGGAGTTGTTTATATTTCACTTTCAGACAAGGTAATCTTTAAGAGTGGTAGCTACCAAATTTCTAGCAGAGCGACTGAAATTTTAGGAAAAGTAGCAAAAGTAATTAACGGAAAGCCTGAATTTGAGGCAATGGTTGAAGGACACACAGATAACGTACCATACCGTCGTAGAGGTGAGCTGTTAGACAACTGGGATTTAAGTGTAAAACGTGCAACAGCAATTGTTCGCGAGCTTCAAAACCTTGGCGTTGAGCCATCTCGATTGGTTGCAGCAGGACGTTCTGAATATGTTCCGTTGGTGCCAAACACTACTGCCGAAAATAGAGCTACAAACAGACGTACAAGAATCTTAGTACTTCCAAAAATTGATCAGTTCTATGATATGATTGAAAAAGAGATGAAAAATCTTGAAGCCGGAAACTAAGCTTTTAAGCTTTATAAAATTTTTAAAGCCCAATCTATTTTAGATTGGGCTTTTTGTTTTTTTTAACCTTACTGTGGGCAAACTTTTAACCGCGTTTTTCGTATCTTAGAAAAGAATAATTAATCTGGCAGAAAACTTAGAATATGGAAGAATTTAAGACCGATTGGACCCACGAAGAATTAAAGGCGTATATGCTATTATACTGTGCATTTGCCAATTTTGAGATTTCAAAAGAAGAAAAAGAATATATTAAATCGAGAGTTGGAGAAAAGAAATATCAAAAAGTAAGAAAGGAGTTTGAAGAAGACAACGATTATCAACAAATTCAAAAAATATACAGTACAATTGAAAGACTTAACTATTCAAAAGAAGAAATAGACGAAGCTTTTCAAAGTATTAAAAAACTATTTTTAGCAGATGGCGAAATGGATATTTTAGAAAAAAACTTATATCGCGGTTTAAAACATCTTTTAAAAAATGAATAACACGTAAACCTTTTAAATTAAAGCTCTAAACTTCCTTTTCCCTCACGAACAATAACGGGTTCATCGCCAGTTAAATCGATAACTGTAGATGCTACATTTCCGCCGTAACCACCGTCTATAACTAAATCTACTTGGCGGTCCCATTTTTCTAAAATTAATTCGGGGTCTGTGGTGTATTCAATAACTTCATCGTCATCTTTAATAGAAGTAGAAATTATTGGATTGCCCAATTCGCTAACAATTGCGCGTGTAATGGCGTTATCGGGCACACGAATTCCAACTTCTTTTTTCTTTTTAAAAACCGTTGGTAAATTATTATTTCCTGGTAAGATAAAGGTATATGGACCAGGAAGATTTCGTTTTAAAATTTTAAAGGTTGGTGTGTCAATTTGCCTAACATAATCGCTTAAGTTGCTTAAATCTTCGCAAACAAACGAAAAATTAGCCTTTTCAAGTTTTACACCACGCAATTGTGCAACACGTTCCATGGCGCGATTGTTTTTTATATCGCACCCCAGTGCGTAAACAGTATCGCTTGGATAGATAATAACACCGCCCTCCCGTAATATTTTTACTACGCGTTTTATTTCTTTGGGATTTGGGTTTTCTTCGTAAATCTTAATGAATTCAGCCATGGCAATAAATTTTATTTAAAGTTAGTTGAAATTTCACAAAAACAAAATACAATTAAATCCAGAAATCTATTAACATTTAATCTAAAATCTTCAATTTAGCGAAACGTAACAACAGCTTTTTTAAGCCACCATTTTCAAAGTCTATTTCGGCTTTTGTATCGGCTCCAACACCTTCGAGCTTTAAAATTTTACCCTTCCCAAAACGCACGTGTTCTACCATAGTACCTTCAGTTAAATTGGCGTCTTTGGCGTTAAAATTTTTATTGGTGTCGCTTTTTACTGGTTTTAGTCTTCGCAATTTTTTTAGTTGTGCTTCGGTGGGGCCTTTTGGAGGTTTTCCTGCAACAGGTTTTCGCAATCGCAATTTACTGTGATCAACTTCATCAAAAATATCGGCATCTAAAAGCGGTTTATAACGGTTTTCGGTTATTGGAGTTAAATATTCCAAAAACTGTTCGTCAATTTCTTCAATAAATCTACTGGGTTCGGCATCTATTAATTTCCCCCAACGGTATCTAGATTGCGTATAAGTTAAGTAAGCTTGTTTTTCGGCTCGTGTAAGCGCCACGTAAAACAGCCTTCGCTCCTCCTCTAATTCGCTTCGTGTATTCATACTCATTCCGCTTGGGAACAAATCTTCTTCCATCCCTACAATATACACATACGGAAACTCCAATCCTTTTGCCAAATGGACGGTCATAAGCGCTACTCTATCATCGTCGCCTTTATCATTATCCAAATCGGTAGCAAGGGCCACATCTTCCATAAATTCGGCTAACGACCCGGTTGCATCGGCAATTTCTTTTTGTTCTTCAACAAAATCGCGCATACCGTTAAGCAATTCTTCTATATTTTCAATACGGGCAATCCCTTCGGGCGTTCCATCTTTTTTTAGTTCTTGTAATAAACCTGTTTTTTTTGCAACGTGTTCGGCAATTGTAAACACATCTGAATTTTGATTAACTACTTGAAAGCTTTCTATCATAGTTACAAAATCTTGCAACTTAGTTTGTGTTCCTTTGTTAATCTTTAAATCAATTTTTTCGATGTTTTTCATCACCTCAAAAATTGAACGTTTGTAATGGTTAGCGGCAACCACTAATCGCTCTATGGTGGTGGCACCAATTCCACGAGCCGGATAGTTTATTACGCGTTTTAATGCCTCTTCATCTTTCGGGTTTAAAATAAGGCGCAAATAGGCTAACACATCTTTAATCTCTTTGCGTTGATAAAAGCTTAACCCTCCATAAATTCTATACGGAATATCTTTTTTACGCAGCGCATCTTCAATGGCACGACTTTGTGCGTTTGTACGGTATAAAATTGCAAAATCGCCATCTTTGAGTTGATGGTTCATTTTATTTTCAAAAATAGAACTAGCAACAAATCGGCCTTCGTCCCCATCGGTCATAGTTCTATTTACAATAATTTTGTTACCTTCATCATTTGCTGTCCAAACAATTTTATCGAGTCGCGTTTTATTCTTCTCGATTACAGTATTGGCTGCGTTTACAATGTTTTTTGTAGAGCGATAATTTTGTTCTAATCGAAATACTTTTACATCGTCATAGTCTTTCTGAAAGTTTAAAATATTATTAATGTTTGCCCCTCTAAAAGCATAAATACTCTGCGCATCGTCGCCAACCACACAAATGTTTTGAAACTTATCAGACAAAGCTCGTACAATTAAATACTGACTGTGGTTTGTATCTTGATACTCGTCGACCAAAATATACCGAAAGCGGTTTTGGTATTTTGCCAAAACATCTGGAAACCTGGTAAGCAACTCGTTGGTTTTTAACAACAAATCGTCAAAATCCATTGCGCCGGCTTTAAAGCATTTATCTACATAAGCGCTATAAATATCGCCCAATCGCGGCATTTTTGCCATCGCATCGGCTTCCATTAACTCAGGGTTATTAAAGTACGCTTTTACTGTAATCAAACTGTTTTTATACGAAGAAATACGCGAGTAAACTTGTTTGTATTTATACACATCTTTATCGAGGTGCATTTCTTTAATCACAGATCTAATTACGCTTTGAGAGTCTTGGGTGTCATAAATTGTAAAGTTTGAAGGATAGCCAAGTTTATCGGCTTCAAACCGAAGAATTTTTGCAAAAATACTGTGAAAGGTTCCCATCCACAGATTTTTAGCTTCGCTTGACCCTACAATTTCGGCAATACGTTTTTTCATCTCGCGTGCTGCTTTGTTGGTAAACGTTAACGCCAAAATATTAAACGGGTCAACACCTTGCGACATAAGGTAAGCAATACGAAAAGTTAGCACTCTAGTTTTACCAGATCCAGCACCGGCAATTACAATCATAGCACCGTCTTTTTGCAGTACTGGCGCCAGTTGAGCTTCATTAAGTTGTTCTAAATATTTTTCCAAAACTTCATTTTCTTCAAGTTGTGAAAATAACTATTATCGGGCGTATATTTAAAGAGATTGGAGAGAATTTATAAACAAAAATGAGTCTCATTGAATCGGGTTTTTTTGGTGTGTTCTTGTTGTATTAAAGGCTATATTTTAAATATCTTTATAAAAAATTAATCTATGGAATCAATCTTATCTTTTCTATCTGAAATACCGTGGTGGGGCTGGCTACTTATTATAATTGTTGCCGTAGTAATAAGAGACATTTTTTTTAATAAACGGCATGCCATAAGCCATAACTTCCCTCTTGTGGGCCATTTTAGGTATATGCTAGAAAGTATTGGGCCAGAGTTAAGACAGTATATTGTAGCCAACAATCGTGAGGAACTTCCTTTTAACCGAATTGAAAGAGGTTGGATTTATGCATCGGCTAAAAACCAAAATAACTACGAAGGGTTTGGTACAGATCGCGACATATATAAGCCTAATTATATTTTTATAAATAATTCTATGCTTCCTTTTAAGGTTGAAAAGGACAATCCAAATTATAAAAACCCATATTTTTTACCCTGTGCAAAAGTAATGGGCGCTTACCGAAATAGACGTAGACCGTATCGTCCAGCTTCAATTATAAACGTGTCGGCTATGAGTTTCGGGTCCTTATCTGCACGTGCTGTGGAGTCTTTAAATAAAGGCTGCGCAATGGCGTATGCTTACCACAATACAGGCGAAGGTGGGTTATCTCCCTATCATAAAACGGGAGCCGATGTGGTTTTTCACTTCGGAACAGGATATTTTGGAGTTCGCGATGATAAAGGCAATTTTTCTTTGGAAAAAATGGTAAAGCTTGTAGATGAAAATCCGCAAGTTCGCGCTATTGAAATAAAACTTTCACAAGGAGCAAAACCTGGGAAAGGAGGCGTTTTACCTGGCTCAAAAATTACTGAAGAAATTGCCGAAATTAGACACGTACCCATAGGAAAAGACGTTTTGTCGCCTCCCAACCACTCAGCATTTAACGGCGTTAGCGGCTTAATAGATTTTGTAGAAGAAATTGCCGAAGCCACTGGCCTACCCGTTGGAATTAAATCGGCAGTGGGTCGTTTAAACGAATGGGAACAGTTAGCTAAAATGATGAAAGAAACTGGCAAAGGACCAGACTTTATTACCATAGATGGTGGTGAAGGTGGTACAGGTGCAGCGCCACCAAGTTTTGCAGACCATGTTTCGCTTCCGTGGTTATTTGGTTTTGCCGAAGTTTATAGAATATTTAAAAAGCATGATTTATGTAATCGTATTGTTTTTATTGGCAGTGGCAAATTAGGCTTTCCTGCCAAAGCAGCCATGGCTTTTTCTATGGGTGCCGATTTGATAAACGTTGCACGCGAAGCAATGATGAGTATTGGTTGTATACAAGCACAGCAGTGCCACACAAATAAGTGCCCCAGTGGTGTAGCTACTCAAAATAAATGGTTAGAGCGCGGTATTAATATTGAAGATAAATCGGTAAGAACGCACTTTTATTTTAAGAATTTTAGTAAAGAATTATTAGAAATGACACACGCCTGTGGATACGAACATCCGTGCCAATTTACAATGGACGATGTAGATTTAACCGTTGGCGACAAAAACCTTATTAAAACACTGTCGCAATCGTTTATGTATCACAAATGCCCAGTTGAATTTGAAAGCATGCAGGCCTTATCTAAATGTGAGTATTTAGGAGGAAACTTCCATGAAAAAGAAGCCAAAAAAGAAGTTAAAGCCATGAAGAAAGAGAATAAGGTTAGGTATTAATTTTAGATTAACAATCTATTGCCGAACTCCTAAAAACATTTTAAGTTTGTTTCCAATTTAAAACACACAATGGAAGAAGCAACACAAGTAATTAATTATGTAGCCTATTTACTACCCGCAATTGTTGTAGGTATAGTAGCATATTATTTTTTTAAAGGTCACACAGCTAATGAAGAAGGCCGCAGACGGTACCTGGTTCAAAAAGAAGCACAAAAGCAAATTTTACCGCTTAGACTACAAGCCTACGAACGCTTAACTTTATTTTTGGAACGAATAGATCCAAATAAATTATTGGTTCGCGTAAAACCATTTTCCGATGCAAAAGAGGAATATGAAAGTTTATTGGTTAACAATATCGAACAAGAATTCGATCATAATTTAACGCAACAAGTTTATGTATCGCCCGAGTGCTGGAATCTTGTAAATGCAGCTAAAAATGCCACGATTCACATTATACGGCAAGCAACTATGCACGAAAAGAACGGCGATGCTGACAAAGTTAGAGAGTGGTTATTACAACATTTTATGGACGAAACAACGCCATCGCAAAAAGCAATTGGTTTTGTAAAAAAAGAAGTTAGCGAACTTTTTTAGACTAATAGTTAGTCGTCTTGAGTACGTATTTCATTAAGTTCGCTATTTTTTTGATCGGCATATTGATAACCTAACTCCCACCATTTGGTCATCATTTTTTTATCAAAAATAAGCGAATTTGTTGTTAACACCGTGGGCGTGTAGTACAAATTAATAATCACGTTTTTGTTGGATGCAGCAAATTTTCCTATCCTAATATTTTGCTTTTCAATACGGTCTGCCATATAATTGTGAATATTGGTAAGCAACGAAAACACGTTTTTAGATGGCAGTCTATTATAGTAAGCTATTTCAGTTTCTAAAACAATAACATCTATTGCCGTTGCACCTCTATTAATCGCCTCTTCAATGGGGACCATACTCCCAAATCCGCCGTCGGCATATTCGCAACCATCCTTTTTTACAAGACTCATAAACGGTGTATAATTTGAAGAAATCCAAATCCAATCTAAAAAATCTTCGTAATCAAAATCGCGAATAGACTTGTATTCAACTTGGTTTAACGAAAGGTTAGACACGGTAACAACTACTTCTTTATTAGTACTCTTTAGCTTTTCAAATTCTTCTACCGTTATTGTTTTGCCAATTAATTTGCGCAAATTATAGCTTTCACCAAAGGTTTTTTTACCCTTTAAAAAGTTCCGAAATACGGTAAAATGGTCTATTGCTATTTGTTTGCCGCCAAATTTATCTTTCTTAATTAAAAAGGGACAACTGTTAAAAATGCTTTTTTGATTTACAGAAGTATACACCTCCTTAATTTTTTCAACTTTGTTGAGTGCCAAATGTGAAATAAGCAAACTTCCGGTTGAAGTTCCTACAAATATATCGTACTCATGCGCCACCTGCTCGATTAAAAATTGAGCCACGCCGCCTGCAAATGCTCCTTTGCTGCCACCGCCAGAAATAACCAGTGCCCTCATTGTTTTAGTAATGAATTTAAATTTTTTAAAGCTTTGCTCGATAGTTGAGCGGTAATTTGTTCTAAGGCCGAACGATACTTTTTTTCCTGAACCAAATTTTTTAAAAGCGTTTTTGAATATTTTGAAAATCGCCACGCAGGATGCGTAGTTGCTTCTGCTAAGTTTTGCAAGGTTTCAGCATTCCAAAGCTGTAATTCGCTTAAATAGTTAAAAGCTTTTTCACGAATTTCAAAACTGTAATTTCTCGATGTATATGCTCTTAATTCAGCTAAATAGGCTTTTTTTTCTGAAATGTTATAACCTTCTGTAATTATTGCTAAAGCAAGCCAAAGTTGTCTAATATTTTTATTTTGAAAGCCTTCAATTCCTTTTGTTCGTTCCAGAAATTCTGCTCTTTTTTGAGGAAATTGGGACCATAATTGATATAATGCAGCTTCAAGTGTTACATACGAAGCGTCGTTTAATAAGCTTTCAAATTCGTTGTAAAGTTCTATAGGAATAGTCTGCATACTAAGAGCTATTGCCTGTCTTACATATAAATTATTACTTGCAAAAGCAACTTTATAAAGTGGGATCGTTTCAGAAAACGGCTCGTCAATTAGTTGAAAAATAGCTTCCTGACCAATAAAATCATTCGGGAAAGTTAGCGCAGTTTTTAATTGTTGTTTTTTAACTGAAATAGGCGTTGCTCGAAGTGCCGCAATTTCAAAATACTTTTTTATAAATTCCGATTTTAATAATGACTGGTAGGCATCCTCACTTTGAAAAGCTGATTGTTGCAGCCAATTTTGTTTAAAATCAGAAATAGTTACGGTCGATACTTTTTTTACTTCGTTTAAAAAATCTTCGGTAGTTACAGTTTTAAATTGGTACTTTTCGAGATAATTTTTAACGGCTATTTTAAAGGGCTTATCGCCCACTTTTTCGCGTAAAATATGCAATGCCCACGCCCCTTTTTGATAAAATGTAAGCGAACTAGCCTTGGCATTTAAAAGCGATTCTCCTTTCCCCTCGTCGCTCCTTGCTTTTAGCTGCTCGGCACTTTGTAATAACTGCCAGTAATAATAATCACTGCCAAAGACATCTTTTTCTGCCAGCAAAGCATAGTAAGTTGCAAAACCTTCTTGCAACCAATGATGCTCGCTAGATTTGGCAGTTACTAAATTCCCGAACCACTGGTGTGCCAACTCATGAGCGTTGACATTAATATAATTTCGATCGTAAAAACCTATTGAATCTACCAAAAATGCTTCAGAAAAAATGGTTGCAGTAGTGTTTTCCATCCCGGCGTATAAAAAATCGCGCACCGGAACTTGTTTGTAGTTTTGCCATGGATATGAAACTCCTATTTCAGTTTCTAAAAAATCGAAAATTTGTTTGCTGTAACGATAAGTAGTTTCAACCTTAAGTGAGTCTTTTGGCTTGTAATATAATTTAATTGGCACTCCTGAGTTGGACGAGAGTATTTTTGCAGCGTAGTCGCCAATGGCAAAAGCTGCCAAATAACTAGACATTGGCTTTTCCATATTAAATCGCCAAACATTCTCTTGGTGTAATTGGGTAAAATCTGTTAAAACGCCATTTGAAATCACTGTTTTATTTTTTGGTGCGACAAATTGTAAATCAAATTCAATTTTATCATTTACATCGTCGAGGCTTGGCAACCAATGCGAGGTGTATTTGCCTTGTCCCTGTGTCCAAATTTCATCGTCAAAAAAATACAGCGCCTGTTTGGGTTGCATTTCGTAATAAAATTGGGCTGTATAAATTTCTCCTGCATTAAAATTACCTAAAAACCACACTTTTTTTTCTGCTGAAGTTATTTTGAAGTCTTTTGTAAGTACATCAGTAATTTTAATATTAGCCGCATCCATAAAAATGGAATCTGTATTTTTTAAAACTTTAAAGGTTGCTACGAACCGCCCCTTAATAGTTTTAGCTTTAGAATTCGGGTTAAGACTTGCTTCAATTTTTAAAAAATCTACTAAATGAGTTTGTTGTGCGTGTAGGTTAGAAGTGTTTAAAACCGAAAAACACAATATAAAAAGTAGCGCAGAAAATAGTTGATGCAATTTTAAATTTTTCAATTTCAAAAAATAAGGTATAAAAAAAGGTTATTTTCAAAAACTCAAAAATAACCTTTTTAAAATGCTGATTGTTATTTATCTATAACTATTCTTTTTACCCCAGTACCATAGGCGTTTTCGAGGTTTATAAAATATACTCCATTTGATAAGTTTGAAACATCAAAAGAGTAATTATTTAATTCTTCAACCGATTGAAAGTAGTATGCTTTTACCGATTGACCTGCAACTGTGTTAATAGTAAGTCGCGATACACTTTCTGGGTAAGCTACCTGTAAATAGAATTGTCCGTTTGACGGATTCGGAAATACCGAAATATCATACCTTTCAGTATTATCAATACTTGAAACGCCCAAGATGTTGCCGTAAACCATTGGGTTATTACTACGATTAATAATATGGGTATCTACGTAGTAAATTGGGTTATAACCATCGTTACAATCGGGGCACGTTTGGCCCGAAACACAATCGGGGTTATTTGGGTGGCAAAAATCTTGATACGACGGGTGAAAGCGATAGTCTAAATTAAAAGTTGAACCAATGTACTCTGTAAAATCGTAAATATGTGGTGGCGAAATTGCACCAGGACACCAGCCTGCGCGATTGTACTGCCAAGTACCACGTTGGCCTGTACAATTATCTGGGTTCGGGTTACATGCATTAAACAAATGTTGCTCAAAAGTTTCAACACCATCAATGTCGAAATAGTGATACGCGTTAAAGAACTCGGCTGCGTTTGCGGTATTATTTGCACCCCATCCGTGCCCAGTATTTGACACTCGTAAATGAGAAGATTCTACTTGCGAAGGAATATTTACACTATAAGTTTCTACGGGTTGCAAATTTGCAGGATCCCCAAAATTGTAACCATCATCCCAAACTTCTACTACGCTACTATATGCGTATTCTGGTGCACCAGCCGTATATTCAGTATCGAGTGTAAGTTGCCAACCACCGGTTCCCCAAGTGTCTATAAACACGCGTATTTCTACTTCACCTTGAAGCAATGACATATAATCTGTAATGTCCAATTGATGGTTACAAGCAACCCCAAAAGGCGTGATATATCTAATAAGTTGAATCCAGTTACCGTCTGGTGCTTTTACATCGATAAATGCCCAGCGATCCCAGTCGTCACAGCCGCCAGAAATATTTGGACATTCAACTTCAAGATACGCCGTCATATCGTTATACGCCCCTACAAACTGTGGAAAAGTATGCGTACCGTAATACCAGCGATCATTTTGACCGGTAAATTCAATTACTACATCTTCTAAGCTTCGAACAACTTGCGTGGTAGCTGTTTCAGTTACCGTAATATTTCTTGTAAGAGTTGTTTCGTCGCCGTTAGTAGTTTTGGCAGTAATTACAATGGTGTGCGCACCGTAATTTGATGGGGTCCACAAATAGTAATAAAAATCTGTTTCGGCTACCGCTGGGTAATCTGTACCGTTAATATTTACAATCACTTCGGCAATGCTATCTGGAGCTTCGACAGACGCATTCAAGTAGATAGGATACGGTTTTAAAACCGGCATTTCTAAGGGATAATCTTCTGTTAATCTCGTAGAAAGTTCGGGCGTAGCTATATTTGCGGCAAACACCGAAACTTGGAGCAAGAGGGATAAAACAAATAAAATGTAGGATTTTTTCATTTTTAAAAATGGTTAGGTTAATGAGGCGTTTTCTGTCCAAAAAACTACCCCGAATAGTTTATACTAATCGTGGACATTTCATAAATTGGTTTGTTTAAATTTGCTAAAATTTTAACAAATATATCTTTTATACTACATTCGTTATCATCTTTGTGCAAAATTTTTATCCTGAAAAATAACAGGCTATTTTTATGAAACCTAATTTTTTACAAACTCCAATAGATTACTTGAAAGGCGTAGGACCCAATAGAGCGAATCTATTAAAGAAGGAATTAGGCATTCATACTTTTCAAGATTTATTAAATCTTTTCCCCAATCGATATTTAGACCGAACACAATATTATAAAATTGGACAATTGCAACGCACCAATGCCGAAGTGCAGATTATTGGGAAGCTCACCCACATAAAAACTGTGGAACAAAAACGCGGAAAAAGACTTGTTGCCAAATTTGTGGACGATACAGGAAGTATGGAATTAGTTTGGTTTAGGGGACAAAAATGGGTTCGTGAAAATTTAAAACTCAATGTACCCTATGTAATTTTTGGGAAAACAAATTTTTATAACGGTAATTTCTCTATGCCCCACCCCGAAATGGAATTACTCGAGGCACACGAAAAAAGCATCCGTTCGGCTATGCAACCCGTTTATCCTTCGACCGAAAAACTAAACAATAGCGGAATTACAAATAGGGTAATAAATGGCTTAATGCAACAGTTGTTTGTGGAAAGTAAAAACAATTTTTCCGAAACTTTATCGCCTTCAATTTTAGAATCTCTTAAATTAATTTCGAAAGCAGAAGCGCTTTTTAACATACATTTTCCCAAAAGTCAGATGCATTTAGCACGGGCACAATTTCGATTAAAATTTGAAGAGTTGTTTTATATTCAACTTCAATTAATTCGGAAGAACCTATTGCAAAAAAGCAAAATAAAAGGCTTTACCTTCGAAAAAATAGGCGACAATTTTAACAACTTTTACAAACACCATTTGCCCTTTGAATTAACAAATGCCCAAAAACGAGTTATTAAGGAAATACGCCGTGACTTAGGCAGTAAAGCCCAAATGAATCGCTTGCTGCAAGGCGATGTGGGGTCGGGCAAAACTATTGTCGCGCTCATGTCAATGCTAATAGCGGTTGACAACGGTTTTCAGGCTTGCTTAATGGCGCCAACTGAAATTTTGGCAGTACAGCACTACAACGGTTTATTAGCGCTGTGTAAAAATTTGAATACCAGTATTGAACTGCTAACAGGTTCAACAAAAACTTCAAAACGAAAAGAAATTCACGAAAAGCTCCAAAATGGCGATTTAAACATTTTAATTGGCACTCATGCATTGCTTGAAGACAAAGTTAAATTTAAAAATTTAGGCCTTGCCATTGTAGACGAGCAACACCGTTTTGGGGTAGAACAACGCAGTAAACTTTGGCACAAAGGCGGTCCTTCGGCAGCGGGTAATAGTACAATTCCGCCACATATTTTGGTAATGACAGCGACGCCAATTCCGCGTACCTTGGCTATGAGCATTTATGGCGATTTAGACATAAGTGTTATAGACGAGCTACCTCCAGGCAGAAAAGATATTAAAACCGTACATCGGTTTGATGCCAATAGGTTAAAAGTTTTCCGCTTTATAAAAGATGAAATTTTAAAAGGCCGGCAAATTTATATTGTTTATCCATTAATTCAAGAGAGTGAAAGTATGGATTACAAAGATTTAATGGACGGGTACGAAAGTATTGTTCGCGAATTTCCACAACCCGAATTTCAAGTTTCAATTGTACACGGACAAATGAAACCAGCCGATAAAGATTTTGAAATGAATCGATTTGTAAAGGGCGAAACACAAATTATGGTTGCCACAACCGTGATTGAAGTTGGCGTAAACGTACCAAATGCCAGCGTTATGATTATTGAAAGCGCCGAGCGGTTTGGACTTTCGCAACTACATCAATTGCGCGGCAGGGTGGGTCGAGGCGCCGAGCAAAGCTATTGTATTTTAATGACGAGCCACAAACTTTCGGCCGATGCCAAAACTCGTTTAGAAACTATGGTTCGAACAAACGATGGGTTTGAAATTTCCGAAGTAGACTTAAAACTTAGAGGACCAGGAGATATTATGGGTACCCAGCAAAGCGGAGTGTTAAACTTGCGAATAGCCGATATTGTTAAAGATTCTGAAATTTTAAAAGCTGCCCGTAGTTATGCGATTAAAGTATTAAAAGTCGACCCAAACCTTTCAACAAAAGAAAATTTCGCTATAAAAAACACATATGCTCAATTAGTTAAATACCGAAATATTTGGAATTATATTTCTTAATTAATTATTGCAATAGTATTAAAACAGGATAGTTTTTTCGTCGCAAAGCAACGATCTAAAATAAAATAGTTATTCACAAATTATTAAAAACGCCAAACAAACTCGATAGTTTGTTTATTTTTACCTTTTTAAGATAAAAACATTCCAATATATTTCATTACTCCAAAGTATGAAAGTCATTAAGTTTTTAAAAACACCTTTTATCAAATTACCACAAGCCCTACAAATCGTACTTTTAGTTTGTTTTGTAAGTACGGTTATTTCTTGCGCAGAAGATAAAAAGCCTACAGCTACCACCCCTTCTATTGTTGGCGAATGGTTGCGGAATGATTTTAGTGAAAATTACGAATACAGATTGGTATTTTACAACGATGAAAACGGCGTAAAAATAGAACGTGAAGGAAATGAAAACCAAGGTATATCAAACGCGTTAACTTTTAAATGGACTGTCGACGGGGGTACAATAACATTAGATTTTAATGGCGATGTTTACACTTCTACTTACTCCATAAATGAAAACGGAAACTTGTATTTACCCGGTTTTAGCGAACATTTTTACATAAAACAGAATTAAACCTCGAGGGCTCTTCCATAGCAACATTCAATTTTAAAAATAAATTTTCTAATATTCTCTTAAAAAAGTTACCTTGTTAGCGTTGTTTTACAAAACCATTTTTTAGTAAGCAATACTACTGCTACCCAAGTATTTTTTTTGCCAATTAAATTACTAATCAGTACTTTTAATATATGACTGAAGCTGCGTTAGAAAAAGAGAAAAAAGAGATTACCAAGCAATATAAACAATTGCTTAAAATTAGCTATAGAACCCTTTCTAAGGATGATAAAAAACTAATAAGAGATGCGTTTGATCTTGCAGTCGATGCGCATAAAGATCAGCGCCGTAAAAGTGGAGAAGCCTATATTTTTCACCCCATTGCTGTGGCAAAAATAGTAGCCTCAGAAATTGGCTTGGATGCCACAAGTATTGCAGCTGCCTTATTACACGATGTAGTAGAAGATACCGAATACAACCTCGACGATATTGAGCGAATGTTTGGTGTTGTGGTAGCGCGAATAGTAGATGGGCTTACAAAAATAGCGCATATTAACATGGCTGAAGATGTTTCCATGCAAGCGGAAAATTTCAGAAAAATGCTACTTACCTTAAATGAAGATATTCGGGTAATAATTATAAAAATTGCCGATAGATTGCACAACATGCAAACTATGGACAGCATGCCAGCGCACAAACAACGTAAAATTGCTTCCGAAACACTTTATATCTACGCACCTCTCGCCCACCGCATCGGACTTTATAATATTAAAACCGAATTGGAAGATTTGGGTTTAAAATTTACCGAACCCGAAGTATACGCAGATATTTTAAGCAGAATTAAGGAGAGTAAGGAAGAACAAGACGCCTATATAGAAGCTTTTAACGAGGTTATAAAAAACACTTTGGACGCCGAAAATTTGGAGTATGAGATTAAAGGTAGACCAAAATCTATTTTTTCCATCCGACGAAAAATGCTCGCTCAAAACGTAACTTTCGATGAGGTTTACGATAAGTTTGCCGTTAGAATTATTTATAAAAGCACGCCCGAAAATGAAAAATTTTACGCTTGGAAAATATATTCAATCGTAACAGATCATTTTAGACCCAACCCCATCAGGTTGCGCGATTGGATTTCTTCTCCCAAATCTACAGGTTACGAAGCTTTGCACATTACTGTAATGGGTCCCAAAGGTAGATGGGTAGAGGTTCAAATTAGAAGTGAACGAATGAACGAAATTGCCGAAAAAGGATTTGCTGCCCACTACAAATACAAAAACAAAGAGAAAGACGACGGCGGGCTCGAAAACTGGCTCAATAAACTTCAAGAAACCTTAGAAAATTCAGAGATAAGCGCAGTAGATTTTGTTGAAGAATTTAAATTAAACCTATACGCAAAAGAAATTTTTGTCTTTTCACCAAAGGGCGATTTATATTCTTTGCCAAAAGGAGCCACAGCTTTAGATTTTGCTTTTCACGTACATACCGAAATTGGCATGCATACACGTGGCACAAAAGTAAATGGCAAATTGGTGCCGTTGAGTCACGAACTTAAAAGCGGCGATCAAGTAGAAGTAATTACATCAGACAATTCTAAACCTACGAGTAACTGGTTAAATTATGCCACAACGGGTAGAGCGCGGTCTAAAATTAAATCTTCTTTAAAAGACGAAAAGAAACAATTAGCCGAAGAAGGAAAAGTAATTTTAGCACGAAAACTCAAATCTTTAAAATTAAACTTAGACGAGAACATGCTAAACCAGCTCGTTGTGTTTTTTAAAGTAAAAACAAGTTTAGATTTATATTACAGAGTAGGCGCCGGCATTATCGACAATAAAAAATTAAAAGAATTTGCAGCATCGCGAAGCAATGCGTTTATAAGTTTCTTTAAAAATAGAATTAGAAAACCAGACAAGCCCGAAGATGTAAACAAACATGAAATTACCGAAAAGTTAGATCAACTTGTGTTTGGTAAAGCCGAAGACAAATTGGATTATAAAATGGCTAATTGTTGCAATCCTATCCCGGGCGACGATGTGTTTGGCTTTGTTACCGTAAACGAAGGAATTAAAGTTCATAAAACCAATTGCCCCAATGCCTTGCAACTGCAAAGTAATTACAGCTACCGCATTATGCCTGCCAAGTGGATTGATAGTACGCAACGCGAATTTAAAGCGGTATTAAATATTTCGGGAATAGACACTATTGGACTTGTTAACGACGTTACCAAAGTTATCTCCAACAACCTGCACATTGATATGAAAAGTGTCCATTTTGACAGTAATGACGGGGTGTTTACGGGCAAAATTGTTGTAATCGTTAAAAATAAAACCATCTTAAATAACTTAGTAGAAAACATTAAAAAACTAAACGGAATTGATAAAGTTACCCGCGAATAAAACCTATAATTTCCTAAAGCAAAAAATTTGAAATGTTAATTTAAGGAATAATAAAAACACGCCTAAAATTGAAATCTTCTTTTTCGTTATTTTCAACCGGCGAACAATCAAAAATTGAGTAACTTTGCAAACTTAATTATGAGCTCAAAAACAGAAATAAATAATCAAGCAATTGTAAAGAACGTTTTTACAGGTTTCCTCGAAGAAAAGGGACACCGTAAAACGCCCGAACGCTATGCTATTCTTCAAGAAATTTATGATCACGACGATCATTTCGATATTGAATCTTTGTATATTAATATGAAGAATAAAAACTATCGTGTAAGTAGGGCGACGCTTTATAACACTATCGAGTTACTTTTGGAATGCGGCTTAGTTAGAAAGCACCAATTTGGCCAAAACCAAGCGCACTACGAAAAATCGTATTTTGACCGCAACCACGACCACGTTATCCTTTCTAATGGCGAGGTAATTGAATTTTGTGACCCGCGCATACAGAGCATAAAAAAAACCATTGAAGAGGTTTTTAATATTGAAATTAACAATCATTCTCTATATTTCTACGGAACTAAAAAAAAGCCCGATAACGGCAACAATCAATAAAAAATTATGGCAGTAGACTTACTACTTGGACTACAATGGGGCGACGAAGGCAAAGGAAAAATTGTCGATGTCCTTACAAAAAACTACGATATAATTGCTCGCTTTCAAGGAGGCCCCAATGCTGGGCACACCCTTGAATTTGATGGTCATAAACATGTACTTCATACAATCCCAAGTGGAATATTCCATGAAAGCACAGTAAACTTGGTTGGAAATGGAGTAGTAATAGACCCCGTTATCTTTAAAAGAGAATTAGACAATCTTGCAAAATTTAATTTAGACCTTAAAAAAAGTTTATTGATTTCGCGAAAGGCACACCTTATTTTGCCTACGCATCGCTTGCTTGACGCCGCTTCCGAAGCATCAAAAGGAAAAGCTAAAATTGGCTCAACCCTTAAAGGCATTGGCCCTACTTATATGGACAAAACAGGACGTAACGGAATACGCGTTGGCGACTTAGAATTAGACAACTGGAAAGAGAAATATCGTGCTTTGGCAGATAAGCACGAAGCCATGATAGACTTTTATAACGTAGACGTACAATACGATCTGGCCGATCTTGAAGCCGACTTTTTTGAAGCCGTTGAAGTTTTAAAATCACTAACTTTTATCGATAGTGAAGAATATCTTCACCAAGCTCAAAAAGATGGCAAGACAATACTTGCCGAAGGAGCACAAGGTTCATTATTAGATATCGATTTTGGAACTTACCCTTTTGTAACCTCTTCCAACACCACAGCAGCTGGTGCGTGTACCGGTTTAGGCGTTGCACCCGGAAAAATAAAAGAAGTCTTTGGAATTTTTAAAGCTTACACAACACGCGTAGGTAGCGGCCCCTTCCCTACCGAACTTTTTGATGAAGTTGGCGAAGCAATGGGTAAAATAGGAAACGAATTTGGGGCTACAACGGGCCGCGCAAGACGCTGCGGATGGTTAGACCTCGTTGCGTTAAAATACGCCGTTCAAGTAAATGGAGTTACCCAGCTAATAATGATGAAAGGTGATGTTTTAAGTGGTTTTGAAACACTTAAAGTGTGTACTGCATATAATTATAAAGGCGAAACCATACACCATTTCCCTTATAATATTGAAGCCGAAAACATTACACCAGTTTATACCGAGCTAGAAGGGTGGCACGAAGATTTAACGCAAATGACCGATGCTTCGCAAATGCCAAAAGCTTTAAATAATTATATCGACTTTTTAGAAAAAGAGTTAGAGGTGCCTATTAAAATAGTTTCGGTAGGACCAGACAGAAAACAAACAATTAGCAGATAAATTTCTGCTTGGTATTTTCGTTGCCGATGATAAATAAAACTTTCGTGAAAATATCATATGTTACAATCGTTGTAATTGTTTTTTTCTTCGGAAGTAAAATTTCGGCACAAGAAAAACAAAAAGTTGACATTCAGTCTGGATATTTAGAAATACGTCCAGAATTTCCCGATGCTGCAATCTATACCAAGGACAATACCGGTCAAGTATATATTGTTCACGAAGGAGTTGAAATGTGGTGCGATCAAGCATTTGTGTATCTAAAAAACAATTTTGTTAAAGCTTATGGCGAGGTAAAAATCACTCAAGGCGACACCGTTTCGATGAACAGCAATTACGCCGAGTATAACGGAAATACTCAGTTTGCTTTTGCTACGGGTAATGTGGTGTTAACAGAACCAAAAACAACGCTTAAAACAGATACTTTATATTTTGACCGAATAAAGCAACAGGCATATTATCGTTCTGGAGGCACAGTGCGCGATACCGCCAGTGTTTTAACTAGTAGAATTGGTAGATATTTCGCCCAAAGTAAAAAATATCAATTTCTGCAAAACGTAAAAATTGTTAATCCAAAATATACGGTAAATAGCAATCAACTCGATTTCTATTCAGAATCTGGAGATGCATATTTATACGGACCATCCACTATTGAAGGCGAAACCAGCACAGTTTATTGCGAGCGCGGATATTACGACACGCGTGGCGACACCGGTTATTTTGTAAAAAACTCAAAAGTAGATTACGAAAATAGAACTCTTTACGGCGATAGCATCTATTTTAATCGCAATACCAGCTTTGCATCTGCCACCAATAATATTCGCGTAATAGATACAACAAACAAAAGTGTAATTAGAGGACATTACGCCGAAGTTTTTAGACAAAAAGATTCAGTTTTTATTACAAAACGCGCAGTTGCAATCACAGTGCGCGATGGCGATTCTATTTACGTTCATGCCGACACCTTGCAGGTAACTGGGAAACCAGACAACCGTATTGTAAAAGGGTTTTACCGTGCTAGACTTTTTAAACCGGGGAAGGAGGCTGCTAATCACACGAGCGGCAAATGCGACTCTATTTATGTCAACGAGAAAAAAGGCATTACAAAACTGCTTAGAAACCCAGTGCTTTGGAGTGGCGAAAATCAAATGACAGGAGACACTATTCACTTACTTTCAGACACTTTAACCAATAAACTCGATACGCTTAAAGTATTTAACAACGCTTTTTTGGTTCAAAAAGACAGCATGGGCTACAACCAGGTGAAAGGCGAAAAGCTAATTGGACTTTTTACAAATAATGAATTAGATACAGTAAACATTAATAAAAACACGCAGGTAATTTATTATTCTCGAAACGAAAATGATGAATTAGTAGGGATAAACAATACAGTCTCGAGCGCAATACAAATGTATTTAGAAGAACAAGAAATTACGGGCATTCGGTTTTTAAATAAAGCTGACGGAAAAGTCTACCCCCCTTCACAACTGCCTGAAAATGCTCGTTTATTACCCGGTTTTATTTGGCGTGGTGATGAACGATTGTTTTCAGTTCAAGATTTATTTAAAGGCAAGCCAGTGCCAGTTTTACCAAAAATAACTGGTATTCCGCTGCCTAGAGACGAAGGCGAATTTTTTGATGAAAATTCAGAAGAAAACAACCTTTTACCCGAAGAATCAAAACTTCGTCCAGAAGATCTAAAATCGCGTGCAGACGACCCAAAACCAGCAACTTTGGTGCGCGAAGCCGAAGAAAACTCACTTCAACAAAAAGCAACAGATTCTGTTTACAATAATAACAATTGAGTTGCGTTCAATCGGTACAAACAATACCGTTTTAGCTTAAAACTACACGCACCTACACCTTACAATGAAAAACGATTTTTACAAATATCAAGCACAAACTACCCCACACCCATTGGCGTTAGAAATCTCGCACGCAAATGGTAGTTATATTTATGATACTTCGGGTAAGAAACATTTAGATTTTGTGGCTGGCGTATCGGCTTGTACTTTGGGGCATTGTCATCCCAGTGTTGTGGCGGCAATAAAAAATCAGGCTGAAAAGTATTTACACGTAATGGTTTATGGTGAATACATCCAAGAACCAGCGGTAGAACTTGCAAAATTATTAGCTAAAAACTTACCAGAAAATTTAGACACCACCTATTTGGTTAATAGTGGTACCGAAGCAATTGAAGGCGCTTTAAAACTAGCAAGAAGAGCAACAGGCAGGACTGAAATTTTATATGCAAAAAACGCATATCACGGCAACACCATGGGCTCTATGAGCGTCATGGGTTTTGAGGAGCGAAAAAATGCTTTTAAACCTTTAATCCCCGATTGTTCTCCAATAACCTTTAATAATGATACCGATTTACAAAAAATTACTACCAAAACAGCCGCGGTAATTTTAGAAACCATACAAGGTGGCGCTGGTTTTATTCAACCAACAAACAATTACTTATCCAAGGTTCGCAAGTGTTGTGATGAGATGGGAGCGCTATTAATTTTAGATGAAATTCAACCGGGTTTTGGGCGCACGGGACAATTATTTGCCTTTCAACATTATAATATCGCGCCAGATATTTTGGTAATGGGGAAAGGCATGGGCGGCGGCTTACCTATTGGAGCCTTTACAGCCAACCAAGCGGTAATGGCTTTGCTTCAAAACAATCCAAAACTGGGGCACATAACTACTTTTGGCGGTAATCCAGTAATTGCTGCAGCGGCCTTAGCTACTTTAAAAGAATTAACCGAAACTAACATTATTGACGAAACGCTTGAAAAGGAGAAACTTTTTAGAAAATATTTAAAGCACCCACTTATTAAAGAAGTTCGCGGTAAAGGCTTAATGTTAGCCGCAATAGTAGATTCTTCTCAAACTGCCAATGAAGTAATTCTTGCGTGTAAAGAACGAGGATTAATACTTTTTTGGTTGCTTTTTGAAGAAAAAGCCATTCGCATAACACCGCCTTTAACCATACAGAATGACGAAATTGCAGCTGGTTGCAATATTATTATCGATGTTTTAAATAATCTTTTAACCAAAAAATAATTCATAATCACTTCATTTTAAGCAAGTTGCGCAACTTATTTGTGTTGATAAGTTCGTTAACAATAATGACGGCATAACTCTTGAACTTGCTTTTACATTATTATCTTTAAAATAGAAGAAACCGTTAAACCGAGCGTATGCAATTAAGTTCAAACGAGCACAATAACTTCTCACTAGAAAAATTTGAATCTATGCTGAAAACAAACAGCGTGCTTTTTTTCGATTCAGAGGAGTTTGAAGAAATAGTGCATCACTACCTTGAAAACGGTAAAATTGCACTGGCAAAAAAAGCGACCAAGTTAGGGTTAGAACAGCACCCTTCTTCTACCAACTTGAAGTTATTTCAAGTTGAGATGTTTATTTTTGAAAATAAACTAGATATTGCAGATGAGCTTTTAGACGAGCTTTATCAACTTGAACAAAGCAACGAGGAAATCTACATTCAAAAAGCCAATATTTATTCGCGACGCGATAAACACAAAGAGGCCATAACGCTGCTAAATCAAGCATTAAAAATTACCAATGACAAATCTGATGTGCTTTCACTTTTAGGAATGGAATATCTGTTTTTAGAAGATTATGAGAATGCAAAAACTTGTTTTATTCAGTGTTTAGAACAGGATGAAGACGATTATTCGGCTTTGTATAACGTAATTTATTGTTTCGAATTTTTAGACCAAAACCAAGAAGCAATAGAATATTTAAATATTTATTTAGATAGAAACCCTTATTGCGAGGTTGCTTGGCATCAAGTTGGGAAACAATACTACGAGTTAAAAGAATATAAAAAAGCATTAGCAGCCTTTGATTTTGCTATTATAAGCGACGATAGATTTATTGGCGCATATTTAGAAAAAGGAAAAGTACTCGAAAAGTTAAAGCGATATAACGAAGCGATTGACAGCTACTCTATTACCTTAGGTTTGGACGATCCTACATCGTACGCGCTATTGCGAATGGGTAAATGCTATGAAAAATTGGGCAATGCCGAAATGGCTCTTCAATTTTATAATAAATGCGTTGAAGAAGATTCGCTTTTAGACAAAGGATGGATTGCAATTACCGATTTTTATATTAAAAACAAGCAATATAAAAAAGCCCTGTATTACATTGAAAAGGCTATAAATATTGATAGCGACAATGTGTTATACTGGAAACGCTATGCTAAAATTAATAACAAATTAAACCTTTTTGAGGAAGCCGAAGTTGGTTATCGAAAAGCATTAGAACTTGGCAACTACGAAATTGAATCTTGGTTAACACGAGGTGACATTTTAAACAGCCTGGGCGAATTTGAAGCCGCTGTAAATAATTTTACCCAAGCCTTAGAATTTTACCCAGAGCACGCTGAAGTTGAATTCCGGCTTTCGGGCTTATATTTTACACTTAACGAAAAAGAAAAAGGGGTTTTTCATTTAAAAAATGCACTAAAATCTGAACCCGAATTTGTAATGATTATGGAAGAGTTATTTCCACACGTTTACGAAATGCAATTGGTATCAGAAATAATTAAACAACACAAAAACCCTTCTATTTAATTTGCGTATTTTTGGGGCTATTTGAAAAATAAACTTATGCCTCAAAGAAATTTTCTACAATATTTAATTGTTACCCTTAAAGGACTGGCAATGGGTGTTGCCGATGTGGTACCAGGCGTTTCTGGTGGTACTATTGCCTTTATTTCTGGAATATACGAAGAGCTAATTGAGACAATTCATAAAATAGATTTTGGCTTTTTTAAAGTTTGGAAAAAAGATGGGTTTTTAAAGGCATGGGCGCACTATAATTTAGGTTTTTTACTCGCTTTATTCTCGGGTGTTTTTATTAGTATAATTTCGCTGGCAAAACTTATTACTTGGCTATTAGACGTATACCCAATAATGGTATGGTCGTTTTTCTTCGGGTTAATTATTGCAAGTATTATTTATGTAGGAAAACAAATTACTAACTGGCGTTTGGCTGTTTATGTGGTAATAGCCGTTGCTACTATTATTTCATATTTTATTACAATTGCCAATCCGGTGGCTAATCAAGACAGTACTTGGTTTTTATTCTTTGCAGGCTTTATAGCAATTATAGCTATGATTTTGCCCGGTATCTCGGGTGCATTTATCCTTTTACTTTTAGGAGCATATACAACGGTAATTGGCATAGTAACTCAGTTTGGCGAAGGCATAACAAAATTAGACAGCGGCTTATTTATCGATGCTTTAGGAAAACTGTTAATATTTACTGCAGGAGCTGTGGTGGGATTAAAAGTTTTTTCAAAAGCCTTAAATTGGATGTTTAAGCATCATAAAAATTTAATTCTTGGCGTACTTACAGGGTTTATGATAGGTGCCCTAAATAAAATTTGGCCTTGGAAAGAAGTAATTCAGTATAGATTAAGCCATTCTGGCGACCAAGTGCCTTTTATTGAAAGAAGTGTGCTACCTCAAAATTTTGACGGCAATCCGCAAGTATTGTTTGCAATTGTATTTGCTATAATTGGGTTTTTAGCTATTTTCTTATTAGAAAAATTAGCGGTAAGCAAAAACAAAGGAAACACGTAATTTTAGGTGTAAAATGTTAATGATAAATTAAGCATGTACGAAAATCGTTCCTTATCAGATAAAATCTGGCTTGTTCTCAAAGGACTAGGAATGGGAGCGGCTAATAAAGTCCCCGGCGTTTCTGGTGGTGTGGTTGCCTTTGTCGCAGGATTTTACGAAGAGTTTATCTATTCATTACAAAAAGTAAATAAAAAAGCGTTTAAACTTCTTATCAACGGTAGGTTGCAAAGTTTTTACCGCTATATAAATGGCCAATTTTTAGGAATGCTAATTCTTGGAATGGTTATTAGTTATTTTAGTATTTCAAAATTATTAGATTATTTAATTGTCCATTACGAACTCTATGTTTGGAGCGCTTTTTTTGGGATGATAATTGGCTCAATTTATTATATCGCTAAAGATTTTGGCGATTGGAACAAAAAATACATTGCATATTTACTTTGTGGCGTGCTTGCTGGGGTAGCCATAAGTTTTCTGGAGCCTGCAAAAGAAAATAGCAATTTAATCTTCGTATTTTTCTGTGGAATAATTAGTGTTTCGGGAATGACTTTACCCGGGCTTTCTGGCTCTTTTATTCTTATACTTTTAGGAAATTATGTGCTTTTATTGGTAGATTCGGTAAATGCGCTTTTTGATGCTTTAACTGCTATTTTGCAATGGGATTTTAGCTGGTTTTACAACGCACAACACATGGAACTTTTACAGGTTTTGGCTGTGTTTTCACTGGGTTCGTTGGTAGGCTTAGTATCTCTTTCACATTTATTAGCCTACGTTTTAAAACGTTTTAAAAAAGCTACTTATGCCGTTATTATTGGGTTTATTGCAGGCTCGTTAGGCGTGGTATGGCCTTGGAAGGAAGAAAAATATGCCTTTGATAACTTCGGAAATATTAAAGTAGATGCCAATGGCCGCGATATAATTACAGGCTATTCGCGCTATTGGCCGTCTGATTTTACCTTCGAAGTTTTTTTGGCAATCCTTTTTATCGTTATAGGTGTTTTAATTGTTTTAAGCCTAGATTGGTACGATAAATACAACAAAACAAGAAATGGCTAAATTTGGTTTAATAGGACGCAATATTTCGTATTCATTTTCAAAAAAATACTTTTCCGAAAAATTTGAAAAAGAGCAGTTAAATCATACATACGAAAATTTCGACATTCAAACCATTGCAGCCTTTCCACGGCTATTTCAACAAACAGATAACCTAAAGGGGTTTAATGTTACTATTCCGTACAAAGAAGAGATAATTCCTTTTTTAGACGAGTTAAGCCTCGAAGCCCGCGAAATTGGCGCTGTAAATACTATTAAAATTTCTAAAAAACACAAATTAATAGGCTATAATACCGATTATTACGGCTTTAAAAAAGCGCTTGAACCACACCTCCCTATTAAAAGGAAAACTGCTTTAATTTTAGGTACAGGCGGCGCTTCAAAAGCAATTGCCTATACTTTAAAAAATCTCGGGTTTCAGTATAAATTAGTAAGCAGACAACAAACTAAAAACACGCTTCAATACTCTCAATTAACGCAACGTGATATTGAAAACAATTTCTTAATCGTTAATTGCACTCCCCTTGGCACGCACCCAAACACTTTGGAATGTCCTTTAATTCCGTACCAATTTGTAAATGAAAATCACTTGTTATTCGACTTAATTTACAATCCTGCCGAAACTACATTTTTAAAACACGGTAAAACCCGTGGCGCAAAAATTGAAAATGGTCTAAAAATGTTGGAGTTTCAGGCAAACAAAGCTTGGGAGATTTGGAATTCTTAATTTTCAAATAAAAAGTTTCAAAAAACAGCAGTGTCCTTTGCAAATTGCGTAGTAGTTAGTATATTGACGCTTCAAGAATATGAACTTAAACATTGAAAGAAATGTCTGACGAAAAACTGCAAGCTGCAGAAAACGGAAAGGAAGATTTAAACAAAAAATCTTCAGAGGAAACAACAAAATTATCTGAAAATAGCGCAGACGATGCTAAGGCTACAGAAAGTGATAAAAACACCGAAAAAGGTAGTATTGTAGAAGAAGCTATGGTGGACGAGAAAGAAGCTGTTGACGATGAAACAACAACCCAAGCCACTGCCAACGAGCAAATTATAACCACTCAGGAAAATGAAAAAGCTACGAGCGCTAACGAAGATGAAGATGAAGAAGAGGTAGTCTCGTCAGAAGATCAAGAAGTAGACGACGATCAAGAAGAAAAAGCTCAAAAAGATTATTCGGCCTTATCCAAAAAAGAATTGGTAGCCGAATTAGAAAATCTTTTAAAAACTAAGAAAATACAAGATTTAAAGCACGATGTTGAAGAGATTCGGTCTGAGTTTAACAGTAAATTTAACGAAGAACTTGAGCAAAAAAAAGAAGCTTTTCTCGCCGAAGGTGGCAATATTATAGACTTTCACTATACAACGCCTATTAAAAAAGAATTTAATTCGTTGTATTTTGACTATAAAGAAAGACGCAATAACCACTATAAAAACCTTAAAAAAGATTTACAAGCCAATCTCGACAAACGTTGGGAGTTGATTGAAGAATTAAAAGGACTTTTAGGGGCAGAAGAAAACATAAATACCACCTACAAACACTTTAAAGAAATTCAAGAAAAGTGGCACGTAGCGGGTGCTATTCCGCGCGACAAATACAATACAGTGTGGAATACCTACCACCATCACGTTGAAAATTTTTACGATTACTTACACTTAAATAGAGAGTTTCGCGATTTAGATTTTAAACACAACCTAGATGCAAAACTTAAATTAATTACGCGTGCCGAAGAATTAGCGCAACAAACCGATGTAAATAAAGCTTTCCGCGAGTTGCAAATGTTGCACAAAATGTGGAAAGAAGACATTGGCCCAGTAGCCAAAGAGTACCGCGATGAAGTGTGGGATAAATTTAGTGCCGCAACAAAGGTAATTCACGACAGGCGCCAGGAACAACTCGCCGAACTTGAAAAAACTTTTAAAGACAATCTTGAAAAAAAGAAGCAAATTATTGCCGATATCAATAAGATTACTGAAGAAACAAAACCAAGTCATCAAGCTTGGCAAAACGCAATAAAAAAAGTACAAGATTTACGAGACACTTTCTTTCAAACCGGAAGGGTGCCACGAGCGAATAATAAAGAAATTTGGCGCACATTTAAAGATGCTACCGGTAATTTTAACCACACCAAAAACAGTTTTTATAAAAACCAGAAAAAAGAGCAGTATAGCAACTTAGAAAAGAAACGCGAATTAATTAAAATTGCTGAAGACAATAAAGACAGCGAAGACTTTGAAGCTACTACGCCTTTAATGAAGAAAATTCAAAGCGATTGGAAGTCTATTGGGCACGTACCGCGAAAGGATAGCGACAAAATCTGGAAGCAATTTAAGCAAGCTTGCAATCATTATTTTGACCGGCTACACGCACAAAAGAATAAGAGCAGTAAAGAAGAATTAGCAAATTTTGAAAACAAACAAAAAATGCTAGAAAAGCTGCAATCTTTTGAATTAAGCGGCGATCATAAAAAAGATGTTGAAGCCATTAAAGAGCATATTTCGGAATGGAAAAACATAGGGCGTATTCCTTACAATAAACGCAGTATTGAACAAAAGTTTAATAAAATACTCGACGGTTTATTTTCAAAATTAAATTTGGGTAAAAAAGAAGCAGAACTCATAAAGTTTGACAATAAACTTAACACGCTTGTAAATCGTGAAGACGAAAGAAAGTTACAAAACGAACACTTCTTTATTTCTAAAAAGATAGATGAAACTAAAGATGAAATTAGACAACTGGAAAACAATTTAGGCTTTTTCCACCACGTAGATAAAGACAATCCGTTGGTTAAGGAAGTTCATAAAAATATTGCTCGTCACAAAGAGCAATTAGAAGTTTGGAAAGCCAAATTATCTAAAATTAAACAAGTAAGAGAAGATTAATTTTTAAGTACTTTATAATTAAAAAATAGAAAGACGGCCTGTAATTGAGCCGTCTTTTTTTTTGGTTTTAAACGCTTTTTAAAGTGTTGTTATTTCAGTTTTGCCTCGTTCCAAAACACGTCCATTTCGGCTAAGGTCATATCTTTTAAAGACTTATTTAATTCTTTAGCCTTGCTTTCCAAATATTGAAAACGATTAATAAACTTTTTATTTGTTCGCTCCAAAGCGTTTTCGGGATTTACATTTAAAAAACGGGCGTAATTTATCATTGAAAACAAAACGTCGCCAAATTCGGCTTCAATATTTTTAGTGTTGTTTTCGTTTATTTCGTGTTGCAATTCGCCTAATTCTTCCTGTAATTTTTCAAAAACTTGTTGCGGCTCTTCCCAATCAAACCCTACTCCTGCTACTTTATCTTGAATTCTGTTAGCTTTTACCATGGCTGGTAACGATTTTGGCACCCCTTCCAGTACGCTTTTTTTCCCTTCCTTAAGTTTTAAATTTTCCCAATTGCGTTTTACATCCTCTTCATTATTAACCTCAACATCGCTGTAAATATGTGGGTGACGCGCTACTAATTTATCGCATATAGAATTACACACATCGGCAATATCAAAACTATTCGTTTCGCTACCTATTTTAGCATAAAAAACGATGTGTAGCAAAACATCGCCCAATTCTTTTTTAACTTCTTGTAAATCATTATCTAAAATTGCATCGCCCAATTCGTATGTTTCTTCAATTGTTAAGTGTCGCAAAGACTCCATTGTTTGTTTGCGATCCCAGGGGCATTGCTCGCGCAACTCATCCATTATAGTTAACAATCGGTCAAAAGCTTTAAGCTTATCTTGGCGTGATTTCATTTTCTGTGTTTTTATAAATTAAAGTGCGTTTTATCACAAAAACAATCATACGAAGGTATCTGTTTTTAAACTCTTTTAAAAAAAGAAAACCCCAAATCTAAACAGATTTGAGGTATTTTATTTAACGAATTTACAGTTGTGCAAAAAGGTTATTTTGCAGCCGTTTGCTCTGTATCTTCGGTAGATTCTTCTTTATCATTTTCAGAATTTACAGTTTCTGTGCTTTCAGAAAAATCTGTAATTCCGTTTTTAATGAGCATATTATACCACTGCACTACTTTCTTAATATCGCTGGCGTAAACGCGATCTTCATCGTAATCTGGCATTACTTCAAAAAAGAATTCTTCCAATTTTTCTTTTGAAGATTTATGACTTATGGTTTCTTTACCGCCTTCTTTTTCTGAAATTTTATTAAATACTTCGCGAAGTGGCACTTCTTCAGTTAAGGTGTAAATAGCTATTTCAGAAAGTAAGCTTACGTTATGTCGTCCACTTACATTGATGGTTTTACCGTCCAGTAGCGATTCTGCCAAAAAGCCAGCGCGGGTTTGAGTTTTTAATTTGTAAAGTCCGGGTTTACCAGAAATGGCAAGCACTTTTTCTAAGCTCATAAATTACTTTTAATTTGTTTAAAGGGTTACAAATATCTTTGGTTTGATTAAGATACGCAAGTGTGTTAACGTTTCTTTTTAGCGTTTGGAAATTTCATTCTATAATCTATGTTCACCTTTCCTTTTGAAATATTTGTTAATTTACTTTTAATCAACCTTTTCTTTAACGGCGAGAGTTTATCTGTAAATAAAACTCCTTCAATGTGATCGTATTCATGTTGAATAATTCTGGCAACAATACCGTCAAAAGAATCTGTGTGTTCTTTAAAATTTTCATCTTGATACTTTATCACAATATTGGGTTGACGAAACACATCTTCACGAACGTCTGGAATGCTTAAACAGCCTTCGTTAAAAGCCCATTCGTCGCCAGACTCCTCAATAATTTGCGGATTTATAAACACTTTTTTAAAGGTGGATAGAAATTTTCGTTCTTCTTCAGATAAATCTTCATCGTCTTCAAAAGGAGTTGCATCCACTATAAACAAACGGATGGGTAAATTTACTTGTGGCGCCGCTAAACCAATGCCGTGAGCCGCGTACATAGTCTCAAACATATTTTCAATTACCTTATCTAGGTTTGGGTAATCTTTAGTTATTTCTTTGGTTTCCTTTCTTAAAACAGGATCACCGTAGGCTACAATTGGGAGAATCATACTATGTTTTCTATTGTTATTCTTTTAATTTATTTGTTACGGGTGCAATTAAAGCAATGTTTACCAAACTATTTGTTGTATAAATACTCTTGTAGAATTATGGTAGCACTAATTTCATCGACCAAAGCTTTGTTTTGGCGCTGTTTCTTTTTTAAACCACTATCAATCATAGTTTGAAACGCCATTTTACTCGTATACCGTTCATCCACGCGCTTTATAGGGTATTTTGGAAAAGCCTTCGAAAATTTTTTAATAAATTTTTGAATTTCGCCCTCTATGGAAGAGTGATTTCCATCCTTTTGCTTTGGCTCGCCAATGAGTATTAATTCAACTTGCTCATCGGCTAAATATTTCGATAAAAAATCTAATAAGCTCAACGTAGGCACTGTTGTTAAGCCAGATGCTATTAACTGTAATTCATCGGTAACGGCTATCCCTGTACGTTTGCTGCCATAATCTAATGCCAAAATTCTTCCCATAACGAATGCAAAAGTACGGGTTTGCCAATTACTATACTATAAACCGCTCTAAATTTGAAATATGAAACCTATATTTGTGATTAATTACCTTTACAATTAAAGATTTTACGTGCTATTTTTAAGTGAAATGTTCAAATCTTAAAAATTGTAAGACAATAATCGATGAAAAAATTGAATATGCAAGAATTACAGAAAATTATAGAAAAAGCTTGGGACGACCGATCGCTCCTCACAGATACCGAAACAATTGTTGCCATTCGCGAAGTAGTAAACTACTGCGACGAAGGGAAACTGCGATGTGCCGAGCCCACAGAGAATGGATGGAAAGTTAACGAATGGGTTAAAAAAGCAATTGTGCTCTACTTCCCTATTCAAAAAATGAAAACATTTGAGGTTGGTATTTTTGAATATCACGATAAAATTCCGCTAAAATCTGGGTACCAAGATAAAGGTATTAGAGTAGTGCCTCACGCAGTTGCGCGTCACGGAGCTTACATTTCAGGAGGTGTAATTTTAATGCCTAGTTATGTAAATATTGGCTCATACGTGGATGAAGGTACTATGGTAGACACTTGGGCAACCGTAGGTAGTTGTGCGCAAATAGGGAAAAATGTACACTTAAGTGGCGGAGTAGGTATTGGTGGTGTTTTAGAGCCGTTGCAAGCCGCTCCCGTTATCATTGAAGACGGTGCCTTTATTGGGTCGCGATGTATTGTGGTAGAAGGCGTTCACGTTGGGAAGGAAGCTGTTTTGGGTGCCAATGTGGTGCTAACTGCTTCAACAAAAATTATAGACGTTACCGGCAATACACCCGTAGAAACTAAGGGGTCTGTACCTGCTCGCTCTGTAGTGATTCCTGGAAGCTATACCAAAAAGTTTGCAGCAGGCGAATATCAAGTACCTTGCGCCTTAATTATTGGCAAACGAAAATTAAGTACCGATTTAAAAACATCGTTAAATGACGCGCTTCGCGAGTACGATGTGGCTGTGTAAACTGTATTTTAAATTTTAAATGCGGTAATATTTCACTAAATGAAGTATTGCCGCATTTTTTTATAATTTATTTTTAATTTCTTCCGAAATTGTGGATAGTTACATCTTAGTTTTAGCGATTACCAGCTTCCACCGCCACCGCCGCCAAATCCACCGCCCGATGATCCACCACCGCCCGAGCTGCTACTGCTGGGCGAGCTAACCATCGTAGATTTTGCAGAGGAGATTGATTTTGAAAAAGAATTTGAAAAATTATGCATTGTAAATGATCCTGCCGAGGAAGTGTACCAACTAGGCGGCTGAACGTTTAACGCTTCAAATTTACTAGCCCATTTATCAAACATTCCAAATGCCAAAGCGTAGCCCATTGTAGTTTCAAAATAGTTTGGACTATCGTGCAGCAACATTTTTAATTTATTTTCTTCGGCTATTTTAATAAAGTTTTTGAATCCTTTTAGTTCAGATAAAACTTCGTTCCCTAAAGCATTTTTCTTTACCAAATACACACTCATAAACAATAAGAAAATAGTAACAGGAATAACAGCCAAAGCAGCAATTAAACCCCAGGTAGCTAGAAAAATAAAAAATAGTATTGTGCTTAAAATTAGGGTACCTACAATTGTTATTGTTTGCACCTTTCGGGCTTGAGCCACGTAATAAATTTGGGCGCTCTTTTTAAGCTGTATTTTAGCTTTTAGCATATTGGTATAAAAAGAATTTTTAAGACTACTAATAAGTACTTCGTTATTCTCTGTACCATATTTGCCCCCAAATAAACCGTTAAAGATTTTTGCCTCGTAATTAGGTGCTCCATCGGGCAATGGGCGTAATTTTGTAAGTTTAGTATCGTCTTGGCCAAACCACCCCTTTTTAGGAATTTGTACCATAGCAATTAGGCCACGAGCCCCCCAATAGGGTATTAATGAAATTAAATCTTGAGTGTCTTCGGTATCGTCTATTAAAAATCCTGCCATCGCCGGATCAATCCCGCTGGGCGGAAAATAACTTGTAGTGGCAATAGTTTTATCGTCTTTACCGTACTTATTCCAAATTAAATAAAACGCAAGCAACAAAGTCGCTAAAATAATGGTCCATCCGTAATCTGACCAAAAAGGCCACAACGGTTTAATTTCTTTTACAGCATTTAATGGTAGGTTAAGTAAAACCGTGACATTTTGACCGCTATACGATTTGTATTTAGGCACACTTTCGGCAGCAAAAACCCCATTATTGTAAGTAATATCAAAGTTTCCAGAATCGGAAGTTTCACCTGTATAACCCGTATAGACAAAAATATCATCCAAACTAGATTCTACCCCCGAAGGTAGGTGAATTGCAAAATTTATTTTTTCGAAAACCGAATTCCAATCGGCAGTTTTAATATTCCAGTAAAAACGTATTTGATTTTCTTCGAATAAAAAAGCGTTGTGTACGCGGTATTTAATTTGATATTGCTGAGGGCCAATTACGGTAACGTCCTCATCTCCTATTCTAATTTGAAGATTATCACTTAGATTTTGAAAGTGACTAGGATTGGTAATAAATTTATAATTGGGTACTTCAATATTTGAAATTTTAATCTTTCGTTTTTCTTTAGTGCCCTTTTCAGTCAATAAATCGTAATTGGTTACAAAATTTCTATAAATGCCATGGCGCTGCAGATTGAATGTTAAATCGTACGTTTCAATTACATCAAAATAGCCTTCCTCTTTAATATAAATATCTACATCGCATTTATTTACAATAAAATCTTGCGCCGAAGATTTCAGAATAAAAAATATTCCAAAAATACTAAGCAGCAATTTTTTACTAATTAAACCAGATTGGATAGAAAGTTTCATTATTTAATTTTCATTAAATTGAAAATAAAAAAGATAGCAGGATTGCTAAAAAAGCCACGCCGCATTAAAAATTTGTAATTATTAATTAAAGTTCACAGTTACATTTTCGCGAGCAGCTTGGTCTACTTCAAAATAATCAAAGTGTTTATAGTTTAGCATTCCCGCAAAAAGCACGCCCGGTAAGCTCTCGCCATAGGTGTTATTTTCGCGTACTGTGCCGTTATAATACCTTCGGCTTCGCTCTAAATTTTCTTCAATTTCATTCAACTTTTGCTGCAAATCCAAAAAGTTAGTATTTGCTTTTAAGTCGGGATACGCTTCACTTAAAGCAAAAATACTTCTAAGGGTTTGTTGCAGTTGGTTTTCGGCTTTTATCTTTTCGTTAATATTATCTGAAGGTACTGCCATTGCAGCATTGCGCGCTTCAACTATTTGCGATAAGGTTGTTTTTTCATGCGCTGCATACCCTTTTACGGTTTCAACAAGATTAGGAATTAAATCGTACCTACGTTTAAGAGCCACGTCAATATTGCTCCATGCATCTTTGACCATGTTTCTATTTTTTACAAAGCGGTTGTAAACAATTACAAACAGAAGTGCTACAACAATAATTACTCCCAGAAAAAGAAAAATTATACTCATAAGTTTAGTTGTTAGTTAAAAGACGAACTAATATACTATATTTCTATCCAATTGGTAAAAACTTAAACTGAAAGTTACAAATACATAAAAGTCTTAAGGTTTTTATACACCCAAAAATTAGCAGATTTATATATTTTAATAAACCACACTGCAATTTTAATAGTTTTTATATGAAAAAGAACACGCACACCAATCTCTTGCCTAAGGATGGAAAAGCTTTCTACTTTGGGAAAATTTTTTCGGAAAAGGAAGCCAGTAACTATTTTGATATACTGCTAAAAACAATAAATTGGAACAATGATGTAGCCGTAATGTTTGGTAAAAAAATTGTTACAAAGCGAAAGGTGGCCTGGTACGGCAAACGCGAATTTGAATATACGTATTCAAAAATCACCAAAAAAGCCCAATTGTGGACGCCTATTTTAATTGAGCTTAAAGAAAAAGTAGAAGCCAAATCCGGAGAAACTTTTAACAGCTGTTTACTAAATCTTTATCACACCGGTAGCGAAGGTATGTCGTGGCACAGCGACGCCGAAAAAGATTTAAAAAAGGATGCGACTATTGCTTCACTTAGCTTTGGTGCCGAACGTAAATTTGCTTTTAAACACAAAGAATCCAAAGAGACAATTGCTCTATTTTTACAACACGGTAGTCTATTAACCATGGAGGGAAGTACACAAAAACATTGGTTGCATCGCTTGCCTCCTACTAAAAAAATAAATTCGCCGCGTATCAACCTGACTTTTAGAACAATAGCAATACCTTAAAAAGCTTGAAATAAAATGTATCCTTTTTACATCTTTCCAGTCTACTTAATGAACCTAAAAAATATAAATTATGAATAATTGTAAATGTACTAACTGCGAGTGTACTATATGTAACTGTGTAAATTGCGCGCAACAAAACTGTAGTTGCGAAAAGTGTGAATGTAGCAAGTGCGACTGCTGTTAAATATTAAAAGGTTGAATTTTTATTCAACCTTTGTTTTTATTTTTGAGTATGGACACCGAAAAAATATGGACCCAATTTAATGAACAACTCTATTTTTTCATCTTAAAAAGGGTAAAAAACGAAGTTGCCACAGGCGATATTTTTCAAAATACCTTTTTAAAGATTCATAAAAACATTCATCGGGTTAGAGAAGATCAAAAAATTAAGGCTTGGGTTTTTCAAATAGCGAGAAATGAAATAGCGAATTACTTTTCAAACGAGGCTAAATATGTAAATCATTTAAACAATCAAGAATATTCAACTACCGAAAGCACGGAAGCTTTTTGTTGTTTTGATGAGTTTATAAATGATTTGCCTTCTATTTATAAAGAAACGGTAGAATTAGTATACATTCAAGGTAAAAAACAAGAAGAGGCTGCACAACTATTGTCAATAAGTTTAGCCAATATAAAAGCCCGAATTAGACGTTCCAAAGCTATGTTAAAAGAAAAATTTAGTGAGTGTTGTAAATACGATTTTGATAAAAACGGGAATTTAATTGGTGAGGCAGACTGTGCAAAATGCAGCTAATAGAACTGTAAAGTAAATTGCATAAAAAAACCGCCCAATTCCTATGGGCGGTTTTCTATTTTTAACAGATAAAAGTATTATTTCTTCAATAGTTGTTTTGTGAGCGTTGCATTGGCACTCTCTAATTTAATTAAATAGATACCAGACTGAAATTTTGAAATATCAATTGTTTTCTCCTGGTTCATTGCTTTTAAATTAACTGTCATAATTACTCTTCCGGTAATATCAAACACCGTTGCAGATTCTAAAGAAATATCGCTACTTTTTGCGATTGTTACTTCAGTTTTTGCGGGGTTTGGAAAAATACGTACGGCATTTTCCAACAGGTTTTCACTTACCCCCAAAACGCTTTCAACGGTAAGGTTAAATGAACAATCTGAAATATTTCCGTATTCGTCTTCTGCTGTTAAGATTACTTCGTAAACACCGTCATCTAAAAGCTCGCCTTCTGCCGGATTTTGGGTGTAAATTGTTACAGGGTCTGTACAATTATCATTTGCAGTAGCAACACCTGTGGCAAAGAAATCTGGCACTTCGTATTGTGTATTCCCTACTCCTGTGTCTACAGTAAAATCGGCCGGACAATCTATTTGCGGAGCTTCATTATCTATAACCGTAATTGTAAACGTACAAACAGCGGTATTTCCGTTAGAATCGGTTGCAGTAAATTCAATAACCGTTTCACCCACAGGAAATGCACTCCCCGAAGTTAAACCGTTGGTTTGTTCAACCGTTTGTAAATCGCCGTCTACATCGGTAGCCGTTGCATCTGGGAAAACAACTATTGCACTGCAGCTTCCAGCATCTACGTTTGTCGAAATATTTGCGGGACAATCAATTACCGGAGCGTTGTTTGCCGTAACTAAATTTAAACCTACTAGCACGGGATCGTGATCTGAAGCTCTAAACATGTTGGGTTCGTAAATAGGCAAGGCATTAGACTCTCTGTGAAATGAAGCCTCTCCAGGATCTTGAACGCCATCATTGTAATCAAAAAGATTAATTTCGTCTGCATTAATATTCCAAGAAGTTGCACCCGTAACCTGCGTAAGTAAATCGGCATTTGCTAGTGCATAGTCTAAGTAGCCCAATTGGCCGTTAAAAACATATCCGTAAGCATTAGCGCCAACAAAATGTGCAAGTAAATCGGTATAGTCATCACCTGTGCCCGGAGTGTCATCGGCTCCTGCAAGAATTGCGCTTATTGGCGTTTCACTTTTATACGAATTTAAATCTCCTAAAATTAAGAAATCTGTGTCGCCGCTATTTGTTGGGTCTGTTGCAAGCCAGTCTACTAAAGCAGCTGCAGCATCGGTTCTGGTACCATTACAATTTCCAGAACCATCATTTAAATTAGGGTCGCCAACGTCATTACACGAAGAACCTTTTGATTTAAAATGGTTAACTGCAATTGTAATTTTACCACCTGTAGCAATTTCTTCGAATGTTTGTGCTAAGGCAGGACGGTTTTTACTATCGAGGAAACGTGGATCTACCGAACTATCTAAAATAGCATGCGCACCAGCCAATGATGTTGTTGCAGCATTATAAATAAATGCAACCGCAATTTGATCGCCGCCAATTACACCTGCATCAACTGCTACATAGTCGCTACCGCAAACGTCATTAATTCCTCCCGTACCGTTTAAAAGATCGTTTAAAGCAACTGTACCGTTGTTTTCTATTTCAATTAATCCAACTACATCGGCATTTAAGGCACAGATAGCAGCAGCTATTTTTGCACGCTGACGTTCTAATTCTACTTGCGAATGAGCACCTCTTTGGTTTAAAGTTGTAAAGTAATTTAACACGTTAAAACTAGCAACTTTAAAAGTTCCTCCTACTTCTTCGGGTTCAGAAACGCGTGGGTTTTCTGAAGTAAAGTTGTAATCGAATGCATCAACTACTGGTCTAATTCGCCAAGCATCTGTACCATTTTGACCTGAAAATGACCAGTGCATAATTCCTTTTAAATTGCTTATTTGATCGCCTCCTCTAATATAATTAGAATTGCTTAAGCCCGGTCTTGGCCAAAAGTACGGCTGATCTACAGGTCCTGCCGTAGCGTTGTTTTGAATATTGCTATCATCGTCTAACAAAATTCGTTTTTTACCTAAATCTTCCAAAAATGCCGTATAATTAGTTGGGTCTGGAGTATTTGTATGTGTAAACTGGAATTCTCTTTCGTTGGCGGTAAGCATAAGCGTACCGTATCGAGCTAATTCAAAATACTCGCTTACTACTAGCGGGGTTGTTACGTTTACAATCATCCCCTCAACACTTTCAAAAGTAGCTTCGGCACTAGTACTATCTGCTGCCGGAAGCGTTATATCTGTTGGTGTTGGCAACGGATTTCCGCTACTTACAACGGTAATTAAACTGTTTGGTACAGTAACATCTATTTGCGTCATTCCAAAGAATTCTTTTACAGTACCCGTTACCTCAACCAAATCGCCCACAGTAACTAAATCTGGGCAAGAATTACAGTATACAAATACACCTTCTGAAGTATTGCTATCTGCATCCATATCAACATCTTCTTCCTGGATAAAGAACCCGCCTATTTGGTTTGTACCTTGGAAAGTAGCTGTTACTATAGCCGAAACTTTTACAGATTGATTAACCAAAGGTGAACTTGTAGAAGCTCCTTGTACTTCACTAATTTTATAAAGTGTAGTAGGCGCTGTACCACAAGTATTTGCCTGTCCTGGCGTAGTCGCCGATGAGCACCAAGTATTCATTAAGTCTTCTGAAGTTTCATCGTGCCCGTTAGCACCATTTCCACCCGAAGTTATTTCGGCACCTTCTAAAAGGTCTTGTCTTTGAAAAGATTCGCCCACACTATGCGCCGAAGTGCTAACCAATTGTTGCGAGGCTATTGGTGTATCATTATTATAGGTAGACCCAATATTATCTGCATCGGGACCGTCTATTGTTACACCTGTTTTATCTACAGCTTCGGCGGTATCACCCCAAATTACATAATCTAAATCGGTTACCAAATCGGTTGTTCCATCCCAATAAAATAGAATTGCCACCTCACCACCATTGGTTAAACTCCCTTGGTTATTTATACTCCCGGCAAGGCCTTCGCGCATATCAGGAATTGCATCTGCAGTTGCGTTATCTTCGTATAATTCGTAATCTGGATTAACGCCATAAGTCGCAAAAAAGTCTTCTGATCCGGTTATAGCAATAGTTATATATTCTTCGGGAGCGATTGTAGCTCCATCGGGAAAGCGTGCTAAAAAGTCGCCAAACCCGCCGCCACCAGCATTTGAGCCAGTAACAATATTATAATAATATGTAGACCCTCCGGCAAAAGTTGCATCGGTTAAATAAACATTGCTCAAATCTACGCTTGTAGCATTTGGATTGTATATTTCAATAAATTCGCCTGCCGTTGGTGTTACGGCAATTTCAGTAATTAACAACGGTTTTATACTGCTGGCAGGTACTCCTGGCGAACCAACATCTGCACCAGAATTGCCAGCAGCCGCGTTACTTGTATAAGCTGTAAAGAGTGGTGTTGAAGCGCCATCTGTACTCAACGCCCAATTAGCACCATCGGTATTATCGGCGGTTAAATCTGTTAAATAAATTGACCCTGCATTGTTATCACTTGGCCAGCCATTAGAATCATCATAAGCCACTTGCTCAATTGCATTAAGTTGTGTTTGATGATCGCCTGTGTAAGCTGCAAAACTTTCCCAAATTGCTATTGTATCGCCACCGTTATTCAACGTCATTGCCCCCCAATTTGTTACAGGAATAAGCGCCACATCGCCCCAAGCTGCTGCAAAATCGGTTTCAGTAATATCATCTGCATTAAAGAAAACTGCCGAGGCACCTGCAGCAATTATACCACCTGCAATGTTTGCAGAAGAATGCGCTGCACCATTGTTGTCGTCGATTACAAAACCAGCTAAATCTACTGCAGTGGCTCCAGCATTGTAAACTTCTATCCACTCCCAATCATCTTCTGAACTTGATGGGTTGTACATTATTTCAGAAATTACCAGCTCTGGAGTACTTACTATTGGAGTGCCGTTAATTGTAATATTGTCAATCCCCATAGGCTCCGAACCACTTGGAGCGCCTTCCCATCTAAGCTTAATTTGTATTTCTGACGCTGTTTCACCATTTAAAAGTTGCGAAGTGTAGGTATCAAAATTACCTGTAACTACATCGCATTTATCTAAAAACCCTTCAGCAGTAAGGTTTCCGTCAATAAATAACTCTAATGGATCGTCTGTAGTTAAAACAAATCCACCGTCTAACGGACGGTAAGTTTTTGTTTCAGCTTCATTTGTTACAGCTCTAAAAATTTCTTGAAAAGCACCGCCATTAACAGCAGCTTCAATTATAAAGCCATCGCTGCTCGCAGTTTCAAAATTACCCATAGCTGCTAAATCTATTGTAATTGAATTTATGACAGCATCACCCCAGCCAGAAAACGTCCAAACGGCGTCGTTAACCCCTACGGCATCCATATCGTTTAAAGCAAAGAAAGCCGTGGTGTTTTGACCTGCTATCCCCAATTGGTCTGCAGGAAAATTAGATCCAGCGCCTCCGCCACTTACGTTATAAGCAGTATCGTCTGCAACGTCAAAAGGCATCCCTATTCCACCAGCTTGTCCGTTAACACGGCCAAAAACATCGCCGCCCGCACCTCCACCACTGCCGTAATTGGCCACGTTGGTAGAACCTGAAAGATTAATTTCATTACCGTCAAAATCCTCAAACCCAATTACTGTTTGTGCAGTAATTGTACTCGAGAATATGAAGAGTACTAATAATGTTGTTAAATAGTTAAGTTGTTTCATTCTTTAAAATGATTTTTAAAATGATTAAATTTCAGCTGCCGAAGATACTTATGTTTTTGAGGTAAAAAAATAGATTTTTTAAAAGCCGGTGTCATTTAACCATATAATAAAATTGAATTTTTGGTAGCGCAATATTTCTAAAACTTCGATAAAACAAAACACTGAAAATTAGCCGCCTCAAAATGAAGTATTTAGCAAAATAAATTTATAAGATGTAATCGTATTACATTCAATACACTTTATATCTTTGTATTAAAATTTTTTTATGCGAACAATTGCTTTTATTAGTCTTTTAGTAACCTTTATTTCTTGTAAACAAGAAAATAAAAGTTTAACTGCTCAACAAATAGTGGATAAAACAATTGAAAATGCGGGTGGTGATAGATACCAAACAGCAAAAATTGAATTCACCTTTCGCAATGTTAGATATAGCAGTTCGCGAAATAATGGTTTGTATGAATTTACCAAAACCGCCACAGATTCTTTAGGCGAAACCTACGACGTACTCACAAATAACGCTTTTGAACGTTACGTTAATAGCACCAAACTAATTTTGCACGACTCTGTGGCGACCAAATATTCAAACGCGCTAAACTCTGTTCATTATTTTGTACAGTTGCCATTTGGTTTAAACGATGCGGCTGTAAATAAAAAATTGGTTGGCGAAACTGAACTTACCGATAAAGAATATTATAAACTACAAGTAACTTTTACTGAAGATGGCGGCGGAAGCGACCACGAGGACGAATATATTTATTGGATTGAAAAAAACGACTTTACAATAGATTATTTTGCGTATAAATTTTACTCCGGAAAGGGCGGAATTCGCTTTAGAAAAGCTTTCAATCCAAGAGTGATTAACGGGGTGCGTTTTGTAGATTACAAAAATTATAAATTGGACGATTGGAAAAATGTAGATTTACAGCACGTAGATACTTTATACACAGCTGGTAAATTACAGTTACTTTCTGAAATTATCACTGAAGATATCTCGGTTTCTGAAAATAAAACAATCAACTAGTTTACTTTAATAATTTCCAGTATTTACAAAGAAGATAGCATTGGCTAAAAATAGTTCGCCGTTGTGCCAAAACGACCTAAATGTTACGTCGTCTACCAAATAAACTACACTGCCTTTACCTTTTTTAGCCTCTGCAAAAACGATAGAATTTTTTAGACTGTTTTTAGCATTTTCACCCGAAAATCCTGCCACACTTTCAGGGGTTTTTATATATCCAACGTTATAGCCATCATTTAAAAATTTAAACGAATTGCTACCTAATTTTAAGGTGTGGTACGAGTTGTCATAACCAAATGCTAACGGGTGGGTATTATCTATTAAAACTTTATAAATACTTCCAGTTATTAGGTTTTTGGTATTCTCCATTTCACGCTCGGCATAGGGCGTTAAATTGCCCAAGCTGTCTTGTTTAGTTTCCTTTTTGGCAATTGTATTTTCGTTGAGGTCGAATCCTTTTCTGCCTTCAAAAAAATTAACTGCGTTTGCTATGGCAATTACTTTCCCGCCCTTGTTAATCCACTTTTCTACTTTTTCAAAAGTTTTTTCATTTAAAACCGACTTATAATTACCGTTCGGCAATACCAAAACATCGTATTCATTCCAATTAATAGCACTAACATTATCAGTGTTCACCGAAGTAATTGGGTATTTTAATTTTGTTTCAAAATAGTGCCAAAGTGCTCCATAACTTAATGATGAAGTACCTTCGCCTCGAAGAACAAGAATTTTTAGATTTTTAATTAAACGCACATTCTGCGAGCCAAAATCGGTTAATTTATCGGCGTAGCTTGTAGAAGACGCGTATAGTTCGCGATTCATTTTATTGGCAATTTCAACAAGTTTTTCGTCAAAATTTGAATTCGATTTATTATCGCTTCGAGTTATCATTAAACTTCCGCGACCAAACGAGTTTCCATTAAAACTCAATACTTTTTTTGAAAAACGAACTTTAATATCGTTTTGTAATAAAGCTGAAAGAAATTCGGCATCTTTTAAACTGTTCCATTCCATAATATACCCAGCTGCAGTTGGCACGGGTGTATTATTTGTAAACAATTTGGGTGCCCCATTGCTTACCGGAATTAACGAAGTGCTTGCAATTGCATCTAATCCAAAAGCATACGGAATACTCCATGCAGTAATATCATACGTCAACGGGGTAGATAGCGCCGCATTTGGCTCAAAAAGCACATGCACCATTTTTCCCTTGGGCTGGTTTGTGCTAACCACTAAAGCACCACGCGCATCTATACTTCCTTTCTTATGAGTAGCATAATTATACCCCGAAACTTTTTCGGTGTTGGTGTATCCGTATTTAATTTCGTGTTTGTCTAATAATTGCGTTAATGCATTTAGATTGTCCTGTTTTCCTTTTAAAACAAAGCTTTTATATTTTAAATTATCATTTGTAAAGAATTTTTTAAATTCTTTATTTAATTCAGCTGCATTTTTTGAAGCGGTTTCAACTGTAGCAATCCCCGAAGTAGTATGGTGGGCTACGCGATCTACCAAAGTTAGCTCTACCTCTTCATCGTTAATAATACCTAAGCCTGCCATTCCGTGGCCTGCTTGTTCATAGGTCATTCCTATTGCACCCATAAACAGTGGATAGGTGTCGCCATAACTTGGGTACAATAAATCAAAGCTTTCGCGCGTAAAAAACAGCCATCCGTTTTCGTCAAAATACTTTGCGTTGTTTTTTCCAACCGTTTGTTGAAATTTGCGTTGCCACGGGCTAATGATACTGTGGTACGGCTCTGCTCCTGGCGCAAAATAGTAGGGATTATTTATAAATTGTTCGTGAAAATCTACGTGCACATGGGGCATCCATTTATTGTAAACTTTTAAACGCTGTTGGGTTTCTACTTGGCTTGCCCACATCCAATCTCTATTTAAATCGAAAAGGTAATGGTTGGGGCGGCCACCGGGCCAAGGTTCATTGTGCTCAACAGCATCGCGCAATGGATTGTATGGCGATGCTTTTACTTGGTTATACCAGTTTACATATCTATCGCGACCATCCGGATTTAAATTAGGATCCATTATTACTACAGTATTTTGTAATAAATCGGTTCTATTAGTGATTAATTTATAAATTGTAGCCATTGCCGCTTCGCTACTGCTGGCTTCATTTCCGTGCACGTTATAACTTAACCAAACTATCGCTTTTTGCGGTTGTGCTGCGCCTTCGATTAGACCAATATTTTTTAAATTATTTGTACGTATTTCTTCAAGATTTGCAATGTTTTCTCTTGAAGAAATTACAGCATATGTCAATCTACGGCGCTCATTAGTTTTTCCGTAGTCTGAAAATGTTACCAAATCACTATTGGCAGCAACATGTTCAAAATAGCGAACAACATCGGCGTGCCTCGTAAATTGAGTTCCTATTTTATAACCTAAAAAATCTGCAGGCGACTGTAATTGGGCTGTAGCTAATAACGGTAAAACACAAAGCAGAAAAATTACTTTTTTAAACATGTGGCAAATTTTAATTAAGAGGCTAAAGATAGCCAAATTCTAAGAACGACGATAGGTTTTTACTATGCTTCAACAAGAATTAAAAACTCGAAAAAAACAATTAAAACCATATTAACGTATCTTTAAACTTACCGCCAACTTAAAACGGCTATTTTTGTTACAATATTTTGAAAACACCTATGCCAACCAATTCAATTGAATACCAAAAGACAGGATATTTTTCTACAATAATTTGTGATTATTTAGAAGAAAAATCAGTCTTAAAAACCTTTTATAATAGGTATCCCAACTTAGAAAATTTTAGACCTCAGTTTGAAGATAAACGAGGTCAGTTGTCTGATTCGCAACGAAGAACGCTTGCCAAACGAATTATGTTTCAGTACGGCGATAATAACATGTCGCAAACCACACTCAGCAATATAGACCTGCTATACGAGTCTAATACATTTACGGTAACCACGGGGCACCAGCTCAACATTTTTACAGGGCCGTTGTATTTTTTATACAAGATTTTTTCGACCATAAATTTGGCAGAAACTTTAAATAAGGAATACTCAAAGCACTATTTTGTACCTATTTACTGGATGGCCACAGAAGATCACGACTTTGCTGAAATTAATTATTTCAATCTCTTTGGCGAAAAAATAGCTTGGAATCGCGATGCTTCGGGTGCCGTGGGCGAACTGTCTACGGAAGGATTACAACGCGTAAAAGAGGTTTTAAAAGAAAAGTTGGGTCCTGGAAAAAATGCCGAAAAACTAGTAGAACTTTTTGCCAATGCCTATAAAAACAATATAAATCTCGCAGATGCCACAAGAAATCTGGCAAACACTCTTTTTTGGGAATACGGACTAGTAATTGTAGACGGAAACGATAGCGAACTAAAAAGAGAATTTATTCCGTTTGCCGAAAAAGAACTAACCGAAAATTTAGGCTTTAACAAGATAACCGAAACCACCAAACGCTTAACCAATTCAGGTTATAAAGAGCAAGTTCATCCGCGCGAAATAAATTTATTTTACTTAAAAAGGAATCTTCGAGAGCGAATTATTGAAAAAAATGGCACCTATTATATTAATGACACTGACCTTTCTTTTTCAAAAGAAGAAATTTTAAAAGAATTGCATGAGCACCCCGAAAGATTTTCGCCCAATGCACTTTTACGTCCGCTGTATCAAGAAGTAATTTTGCCCAACCTTTGTTATATTGGCGGCGGTGGCGAGCTGGCGTATTGGTTTCAGCTAAAAGATTATTTTCAGGCGGTTAAAGTGCCATTTCCTATTTTATTATTGCGAAATTCGGCACTATTAATTCCGAAGAAAATTTCAGAAAAACTACAAAAAAACAATATTTCTATTGCCGATTTGTTTTTACCACAGCACGAATTATTGGCAAAATACACCAAAGAAATTTCTGAAATACCCATCGATTTTTCTAAACAAAAAGAGTTTTTAAAAGAGCAGTTTAAAGAGCTGTACAAAATAGCCCAAAAAACCGATGCTTCGTTTTTAGGCGCAGTTGCGGCTCAAGAAAAAAAGCAAACAAATGGATTGTCAAACTTAGAAAAACGTTTATTAAAAGCTCAAAAGCGCAAACACGAATATAAAGTAGCTGCTGTAAAAAAGTTACAAAATACGCTTTTCCCTTTGCAGGGCTTGCAGGAGCGCCACCTTAATTTTTCGGAATTATACTTAGAAAATGGCGATAATTTATTGGAGATGCTAAAGGAAAACTTAGATCCGCTAAGCTCAAAATTTACAATTTTAGAGATATAATTTTAGATAAATACGTTCAATTTTTTATTAAAAACAACTTGTTGAAAACAGCAAAAAAAATTCTTATAAACCCATTTTACAACTTAGATATTTAAAGTATTTTTGCCTATGCAAAATAACGTCCTCATATTAGATTTTGGTTCGCAGTACACCCAGTTAATCGCACGACGCGTTAGGGAGTTAAACATTTACTGCGAAATTCACCCATACCACAAGATTCCAAAAAGCTTAGATGCTTTTAAAGCCGTAATACTTTCGGGAAGTCCGTTCTCTGTTCGCGCAGAAGACGCCCCGCACCCAGATTTATCGCAAATTAGAGGTAAAAAACCACTTTTAGCGGTTTGTTATGGGGCGCAGTATTTAGCGCATTTTAATGGCGGAAGAGTTGAACCTTCAGATATTCGCGAATACGGAAGAGCTAAACTTTCAATGATTAAAGCAAACGAAGTTTTCTTTCAAGACATTCCAGAAAACACGAACGTTTGGATGAGCCATAGCGACACCATTACCGAGTTGCCAGAAAATGGCGTACGCTTAGCAAGCACGGTAGATGTGCTAAACGCCGCGTATAGAATTGACAATGAAGAAACCTATGCTATCCAATTTCATCCAGAGGTATATCACACTACCCACGGCAAACAGTTGTTGGAAAACTTTTTGGTAAAAATTGCTGAAGTTCCGCAAACGTGGACCCCAGCAGCATTTGTAGATACAACCGTTGAAACGCTAAAAGAACAAATAGGCGATGGTAAAGTTGTTTTAGGATTAAGTGGTGGGGTAGATTCTACCGTGGCAGCAATTTTATTGCATAAAGCTATTGGCAAAAACTTGTTCTGTATTTTCGTTAATAATGGTTTATTGCGCAAAAATGAGTTTGAAAGTGTGTTAGACCAATATAAAGACATGGGGCTTAATGTAAAAGGTGTCGATGCTTCCGAACGCTTTTTAGATGCCTTGCGAAATGAAATAGACCCAGAAAGAAAACGAAAAGCCATAGGAAATGCTTTTATCGAAGTGTTTGATGATGAAGCACACAAGGTTACTGGAGTAGACTGGCTAGGGCAAGGCACTATCTACCCCGATGTAATTGAAAGTGTTTCGGTAAATGGACCATCTGTTACTATAAAAAGTCATCATAACGTAGGTGGTTTGCCAGATTTTATGAAACTTAAAATTGTAGAACCCTTGCGTATGCTTTTTAAAGACGAAGTAAGACGTGTAGGAAAAGAAATGGGCATAGACCCAGAATTATTAGGCAGGCACCCCTTCCCTGGCCCCGGATTGGCCATTAGGATTTTGGGCGATATTACCGCAGAAAAAGTTCGTATATTACAGGAGGTAGATGCTATTTTTATTAACGGTCTAAAAAAATGGGACCTTTACGATAAAGTATGGCAAGCAGGCGCAATTTTGTTGCCGGTAAACAGCGTAGGTGTTATGGGCGATGAACGCACCTACGAAAAAGTTGTTGCTTTACGAGCCGTAGAATCTACAGATGGAATGACTGCAGATTGGGTTAATTTACCGTACGAATTTTTACAAGAAGTAAGCAATCATATAATAAACCGTGTTAAAGGCGTTAATAGAGTAGTCTATGACATTAGCTCTAAACCGCCCGCAACCATAGAGTGGGAATAACTAAAAATAGAGACTATGTTTAGCAAAATTAAAGAATTGATTATCCCTATGTTGAAGTGTTTAATATACGTTTCGGTAACTGTACTTTTTATGATAAGCTGTGGTTCAACTGCACAACAACAATATAAAAGTCATGCCGTAAAAAATGGAGAAACAATTTACAGTATTGCTAAAAAATATAATATTTCTGAAGAAACTATTTATAATTTAAATCCCAATACCCGTAACAATTTAAAGGTAAATAGTGTTTTAATTATACCGTCAAACAGCGTAATTAGCTCAGGAACTCACAAAAACAATCTGCGTCATCACAAAGTAAAAAGAAAGGAAACCCTTTACGGTATTGCCAAAGAATACAACGTAAGTGTTGACGATATTAAAAGATTAAATAAGGAGTTATATGCACGCGGATTAAAACGTGGTGAAAGATTACTTATCCCTGCAAAATCTAAAGATAACAACAATCCTACCGAAACTACCCTGCCCGGAACCCAAAAGTATTTTGTAAAAGCACAAGAAACTAAATTTGGCATTGCCAGAAAGTTTGGAATTTCGATAGCAGAATTAGAAGATTTAAACCCCAATCTTGGTGACAATTTAAAGGCGGGTGCAACCATTGTTGTCCCCGATGAAATTGTTATTGAAAACGCCGAAATAGACGACGAAAATTTTCAATATTACGAGGTAAAACCCAAAGAAGGTTTTTACAGACTAAAGGTAAAGTTTGGCCTTTCTGAAGAAGAAATTGTTGCCCTAAACCCCTATGCTAGTGAAGGTTTAAGAGAAGGAATGATTTTAAAACTTCCGTTAGAAAAAAGTGTTTCAAAAGATGAAATCACAACAGTAAATCTTGAAAACCGCATTAGAAACACCAAGATGAAAACGGTGGCACTCATGCTCCCTTTTCGCATTAGTGGAAGTATAGTCGATTCAACAAATAGCAACGTACAGCTCTTAAAAAAAGATCCAACGCTACGCGTAGCATTAGATTTTTATAGCGGAGCCCTCATGGCGGCCGAATTTGCAAAAGACAATGGCATCTCGGTAACATTGGATGTTTATGACACCGAAAAAAGCGACAGCAAGGTTGCGTCAATAGTTAGCAACAGTAGTTTTAAAAATGTAGATGCCGTTATTGGCCCACTGTTGCAAAAAAATGTTGAAAAGGCTTCAGCAATTCTAAAAAGTGAAAAAATTCCAGTTTTTTCACCTTTAAGCAATAGGGATATGGCTATGAATCCAAATCTTTTTCAATCCTTGCCAACAGATGCCGTTTTAGAAAAAACAATGATTCGCTATCTCAAAGAAAACAGTTCCGGAAAGAACATTATAATTATTGCCGACGCAAGTCGTGCAAGACAACGCGAAATGATTTTAAAAGCAATTCCCGAAGCCAAAACAATTACACCGCGCGAAAATGAATTTATTCAGGCTAGCGATATTACTTCAAAAGCTGTAGATGGAATGACAAACTGGGTTATTTTGGAAACTAAAAATCCAGTTTTAATTAGTAGTGCCGTAAACGTATTAGCAGTTTTACCCGCAACCTATAAGGCACGATTATTCACCTTAAATAAAAACGACGGTTTTGAGTGGCACGAGGTTTCGAGCAACCGATTGGCAAAACTAGATTTTACATTTCCTTCGGTTAATAAAAGCTCGGTAGACGATAAAAGAAACCCGTTTTTAATAAGCTATAAAAACAAGTACGGCGTGCTACCCAATAGATACGTAATTCGCGGTTTTGATGTTACTTACGATGTGTTATTAAGATTAGCTTCAGAAAATGATATTTATGACGCTATTTTGCCAACCAATGAAACGGTGTATGTTGAAAATAAATTTCGATATGAAAAAGCAGATTCGCGAGGCTATTGTAACCAAGCTGCGTATATTTTAAAATACAACGACCAACTTAAATTTGAAGAAGTTAAATGAGTACTTCCAAGGTAACATATTTGGGTAACTTACGCACCGAAAATGAACATCTTAAGTCGGGAAATAAATTTATAACCGATGCACCAACCGATAACAACGGTAAGGGTGAAGCCTTTTCGCCAACCGATACAGTGGCTACGGGTCTTGCAAATTGTATGCTTACCGTTATGGGGATTAAAGCGCGCGATATGCAAGTAAATATTGATGGCGCTATTGCAATGGTTACTAAAACCATGGCCGCCAATCCAAGGCGAATTTCAAAAATAGCGGTTGAAGTAAACCTTCCAGCTGTGGCAGACGAAAAGTCTAAAAATATACTTGAAAACACCGCCAAAACGTGTCCTGTTTTACAGAGTCTTCATCCCGAAATTGAAAAGTCAATACGTTTTAACTGGGGATAAATAGCTCTTTTAAACGTGCTTATTTAAATTGTAGCTATGAAAACATTGTTTGTCTTAATTTCTTTGCTATTTATACCACAAAGTGAAACCGAAAAAATTTACTGGTCTCAGGATGAGAAATTAACTTGGAATAATTTTCAAGGAAAATCCATACCCAGTGCCACCTTTGTTGCGAGCACCAGTTCTGGTATTAGTTTTCAATATTCATACACTTTTCAAAATAACGAAGTAATAGTGGATTATTCAGTAAAAAGCTTTTTTAACCCTGCTACTTCTTGGTTTGTGCCAAATAGAGTAAACAATCATATCTTAAAGCACGAACAAACACATTTTGATATTTCAGAATTATACGCACGAATGCTTCGGAAAAGCTTAGCAAACAAAAAGTTTTCAAAAAATGTAAAATCTGAAATGGACTCGCTTTATCACGCTTTCGAAAATAAACGAAGGCTTATGCAAACGAAATTTGACGCCGAGACCGATCACTCACGAAATTTTAAAAAAGAGGCCTTTTGGCAAAACTACATCGCACAACAACTCGCTATATATGCAGCTTGGAAATAATTTAGACCCCAACCATTTGGTTGAACTCGCAAATTACAAAATGCCCTTTGGAAAATTTGAAGGTTATTATTTGGCAAATATTCCCGAATACTATTTTGTTTGGTTTAAACAGAAAGGTTTTCCCGAAGGAAAATTAGGGCGTTTAATGGCCGAAATGTACGAACTAAAATTAAACGGACTGGAAGGGCTGGTACAGAAATTAATTAAAAATTGAAAAAGATATTAAGTTATATCTGGCCCACTACCCAACGGTATACTTCAACATACAACAATACCTTGGAAGTTACTTATATTGACGGAAAAAAGCTGTTAGACACTCAAAATGCAAACTATTCCTACGGTTCACTTCAAAAAATATTAGAGTTTGGAATTTCAAAAATAGATATACAAAACACCAAAAATATTTTGCTTTTGGGGTTGGGCGGTGGCAGTGTGATTAAATCGTTGCGAGAAAAATTTAAGTATCGCAAAAACATTGTAGCAGTTGAAATTGACCCACAAGTTATTAAGCTCGCCAAAGAAGAATTTGAGATTACTGCTTCCGAAAAATTACAAATTATTCAAGATGATGCTTTTCAGTATATAAAAAAAACGAAAAAAGAATTTCAGCTTATAATTGTCGATTTATTTATAGACACAAAAGTTCCCGCAGTTTTTTACGAAGAAGAATTTTGTAAAAACCTTAAAAAATTAATTGAAGTGAACGGATATTTAATTTTTAATGCGGGAATTGAACTGGGTAAAAATTCAAAAATCACAACACGAATTATTAAAAACTTTGGCAGCGGAATGGAGTTTACGGTTTTTAAAAAAGTAAATTCAACAAACACGCTTTTAATAGCTTTAAAAACAGAAGGTTAATAATTTTAATCTTCGTAAAATTCAATTCTATTTTTGCCCTTCATTTTTAATAGTTAAGCCTTTCCTTTAAACAATAAAAATGTACCTTTGCATCCCGTATAGTTATTTCAGCAAAGGCATTTATGAGCACTACAAAATACATCTTCGTTACGGGCGGGGTTTCATCATCATTAGGAAAAGGAATTATCGCAGCTTCTTTGGCTAAACTATTGCAAGCCAGAGGGTATCGGGTTACAATTCAAAAATTAGATCCTTATATAAATGTAGATCCCGGAACTTTAAATCCGTATGAACATGGCGAATGCTATGTAACTGAAGACGGAGCCGAAACAGACTTAGATTTAGGTCACTACGAACGATTTTTAAATGTAAATACCTCGCAAGCAAACAACGTTACTACGGGTCGTATTTACCAAAGTGTAATTGAAAAAGAGCGACGTGGTGAGTTTTTAGGAAAAACAGTACAGGTTGTTCCGCATATTACAAACGAAATTAAGGAACGTGTACAATTGCTAGGTAATACCGGCGATTACGACATTGTAATTACCGAAATTGGCGGTACTGTAGGCGATATTGAATCGTTGCCTTATATTGAAGCTGTAAGGCAAATGAAGTGGGAAATGGACGACGATAATGCCTTGGTTATTCATTTAACACTCGTTCCATTTTTATCGGCTGCGGGCGAATTAAAAACCAAACCTACACAACACTCGGTAAAAACTTTAATGGAAAGCGGTATTCGTGCCGATATTTTAGTTTGTAGAACCGAGCACGAACTTTCTGAAGATTTAAAGCGAAAACTTGCGCTTTTCTGCAATGTAAAAGAAGAAGCTGTAATTCAATCTATCGATGCTTCAACTATTTACGATGTGCCTAATATGATGCTCGAAGAAGGTTTAGACACCGTTACGCTTCAAAAGTTGAATTTACAAAATTCAAAACAACCCGATTTAAAGCAGTGGAATAAATTTTTAGAAAGGCATAAAAACCCAAAAGCCGAAGTAAGAATTGGGCTTATTGGCAAATATGTTGAATTGCAAGACAGTTATAAGTCTATACTCGAAGCATTTATCCACGCAGGTGCCGAAAATGAAGTAAAAGTGAAATTAGACTTTATTCATTCGGAACATATAAACGCTAAAACTATTGGTAATAAACTATCCAAACTCGATGGAATTTTAGTAGCTCCAGGCTTTGGAGAGCGCGGTATTGACGGCAAAGTTGCAGCAGTACAATACGCTCGCGAAAACAATTTACCATTTTTAGGTATATGCCTTGGGATGCAAATGGCGGTTATTGAATTTGCAAGAAATGTATTAAACCTCAAAGATGCCAATAGCACCGAAATGGACCCGAGAACTGCCAATCCAGTAATCAATATAATGGAAGATCAAAAAAATATTGTCGATATGGGTGGCACTATGCGACTTGGTTCTTGGAAATGCGACCTTAAAAAAGACAGTATTGCCCATAAAGTTTATAACAGCGATTTAATTGAAGAGCGTCACCGCCACAGATACGAATTTAACAACAACTATCGCGAACAATTAGAAGCCGCTGGTTTGGTTGCTACAGGTGTTAACCCAAATACCGGTTTGGTAGAGATTATTGAGGTTAAAGATCACCCTTGGTTTGTAGGGGTACAATACCATCCCGAATACAAAAGTACCGTTGCAAATCCGCATCCACTGTTTGTTGCATTTGTAAAAGCAGTACACGATCATTCATTGACTCACTAAGACAATTTGACGCAATTATAAAAAAGGCGGGGTTATTGCCTTGCCACACACAATTAACGATAACATACTTTTGAAGTATTTTCAAAAGAAGAAATAAAAAATGGAAGAAAAAAAATTTGACTTTAATTCGCTCGTAGGTTTTTTACTAATAGGTGGTATCCTTATTTGGATGCTTTATCTCAACAAGCCTACCGAAGAGGAGCTTCAAGCTGAAAAAGCAAAAACCGAAGCCGCTGCACAACAACAAGCTGAAGCCGAAAAAAACAACGAAGCTATTAGCTTAGCACAAGCAACTAATGATTCATTGGCTACAAAACCGGGCGATTCTTTAGCATTTGCAGCACTACAAAACAAACTAGGTTCGTTTGCATATTCTGCAACCCTTCCTTCGGCAACAGATGATGTTACTGTTTTTGAAAATGATGTTCTTTACTTAGAAGTAAGTAACAAGGGAGGCTATATTTCAACTGCGCGATTAAAGAATTTTACTAGGTACAATACTGTTCCAATTCATTTAATTAAAAATGGAAACGCTTCATTAAATCTTCAGTTTACTTCGGAAAATAGAACTTTAAACTCTAAAGATTTATACTTTGAACCTACGCTAAGCAGCAATGGTGAAGACCAAGTGCTTTCAATGAAGTTAAAAACTTCGGCAAACAGTTTTATTGAATATCGATATACGCTGCATCCTGGTGAGTATATGATGGATTTTAGTATTAACAGTCAAGGTTTAGACGGTATTCTTAACACTTCGCAACCTATGTATTTAGATTGGGAATTAAAGGGATATCGAAACGCAAAAAGTATATCGTATGAAAATCGATACTCGCGATTAACCTATGAGTACGACGACGAAAAACACTCCAAACTCTCTCCCACTGGCGAAGATGAAGAATTAGAGAAAGATGTAACGTGGATGAATTTCCGTCAGCATTTCTTTAGTTCTATGTTACTAACCGATACGCCGTTTAAAGAGGTAAAACTCACATCGGTAGATTTAGTAGAAGATGAAGAAATTGATACTGTATATACAAAGCAGTACGGGGCCAAAATGCTTTTAGAACCTAAAAATGGTGCTATATCGCAAAATATGAATATGTATTACGGGCCATCAGACTACCAAATATTTAAAAAATACGATCGTAATTTAGACGAGGCGATGCCGTTAGGTTGGGGTATTTTTGGTGTGATTAACAAATACATAATCATTCCACTATTTGGTCTATTATCAGACTTTTTACCTGCCGGAATTGCCATTATCGTACTTACCGTTTTAATTAAACTGCTACTTTCTCCAGTACAATACAAGCAGTATTTGGCACAGGCAAAAATGAAGGTGTTAAAACCCGAATTAGACGAAATTAAAGAGAAATACAAAGGGAACAATTTAAAAATACAGCAGGAAACTATGAAGGTTCAAAACTCTGCTGGTGCAAGCCCATTAAAGGGTTGTTTACCTGCTTTGTTACAAATTCCTGTTTTCTATGCTTTGTTTACATTTTTCCCTTCAGCTTTCGATTTAAGACAGAAAAGCTTCCTTTGGGCAGATGACCTATCGAGCTATGATACTATTGCAGAGTTGCCATTCCACATCCCTTTTTATGGAGATCACGTAAGTTTATTCCCAATATTAGCATCTATCGCCATCTTTGTTTATATGATGATGACTATGGGACAAAGCATGCAACAACAGCAACAGCCAGGAATGCCAAATATGAAATTTTTAATGTATTTGTCGCCTTTGTTTATGTTGGTATTCTTTAACAACTATGCGAGTGGACTTTCACTGTATTACTTTGTTTCAAACTTAATTACTATTGGTATTATGCTTGTTATCAAAAACTTTATTATAGATGAAGATAAGGTACACGCAAAAATACAAGTGAAAAAAGCTACTCCTAAAAAACAAAATAAATTTCAGCGTAAAATGGCCGAGATGATGGAGCAAGCAGAACAGCAGAAAAAAGCTGGAAAACGATAATTAAACTTTAAATTAAAACCTCTCATGAAATTCTATATTTCATGAGAGGTTTCATTTTTAAAAATAGATTTTCAATTTCTGCGTTATTGCTACAGATTAAATAATACAAATAATGAAAATTAAGGTTTTATTATTTTTCTTCGGAATTGTTTTTTGCGTTTCTACGGGGTATTCACAAAGTGAAATTAACCAAGTTGACGCCGAAGGAAAACGTCACGGACTTTGGAAGAAAACCTTTGCAGGCAGCACTCAGCTGCGTTACGAAGGCACTTTTAAGCACGGGAAAGAGGTTGGCGAATTTAAATTTTACTGCGAAGAATGTAAAGACCAACCCATGGTTATTAAAAAATTCTCCAGCAAAGACAATACCGCTCATGTTTCATATTTCACGAAAAAAGGAAAACTTGTTAGTGAAGGCAAAATGGCGGGGAAAGAACGCATTGGCGAATGGGTTTACTACCATAAAGGTTCAAATAATATTATGACTCGAGAGCACTACACCTCTGGTAAACTCGACGGAAAAATGACCACCTACTACCCCAACGGCACCATTACAGAAGTTATAAATTATAAAGACGGAAAAAAAGAAGGTGAAAACAGTTATTTTTCACCCGAAGGAATTTTGCTTAAAAAATTGAATTATAAAAACGATGTGCTTCACGGCTCTGCCACCTATTACGATGCTTATGGCAATGTAATTATTGAAGGAGCTTACAAAAACAATAAAAAACACGGGCTCTGGAAGTATTATAAAGACGGCAAAACCGTGTTAGAAGAAACCTTTCCGAAGCCTAAAAATAAGTAGCGCTTTAGGTAAGGTTCACTCCAATTTGCCGACAGTTGTATACAAAAAGTATAACTATCTTTGCTCCTTCTTAATAAATGCAATTTTACGCAAAGGTATATTCAAAAAACTTATGAAAAAACGAGTAGTTGTTGGTCTTAGTGGTGGTGTAGATTCTAGCGTTGCAGCCTATCTTTTAAAAGAGCAAGGTTACGAAGTTATTGGCCTTTTTATGAAAAATTGGCATGATGATTCTGTTACAATTTCTGATGAATGCCCGTGGCTAGAAGACAGCAACGACGCAATGATGGTTGCCGAAAAACTTGGTATACCTTTTCAAACTGTAGATTTAAGCGAGCAATACAAAGAACGCATTGTAGATTATATGTTTCGCGAATACAAAATGGGGCGTACACCAAACCCCGATGTTTTGTGTAATCGTGAGATTAAATTTGATGTATTTATGAAAATTGCCCTAAATCTTGGGGCAGATTATGTGGCAACGGGACATTATTGCAGAAGAGATTTGTTTAATAAGGACGGTAATAAAATCTATCAACTGCTTTCTGGAAAAGATCCAAACAAAGACCAGTCTTATTTTTTATGCCAATTATCGCAAGAACAACTATCAAAAACGCTTTTTCCGGTTGGAGAATTATTAAAATCTGAAGTACGTGAAATTGCCACACAACAAAATTTAATCACAGCCGAAAAACGCGACTCTCAAGGGTTGTGTTTTATAGGAAAAGTAAGATTGCCCGAATTTTTACAACAAAAATTAGCACCAAAAGAAGGTGCGATTATTGAAGTTCCTGCAAGCCTTTCAGCATATAACCTGCAAACTCCTACTTTTAATTCAACAGAAGAAGAATTAAAATATCTTTCGTCTAAACACAACTACACACTTGCCGATGGTAAACAAGTAGGCACGCATCACGGAGCCCATTATTTTACCAAAGGGCAACGCAAAGGATTGGCAGTTGGGGGCACCAAAGAACCCCTGTTTGTAATTGATACCGATGTGGAGACCAATGTTATTTATACCGGACAAGGCAAAAACCACCCCGGTTTGTATAGACGCGGACTCTTTGTAAAAAATGAAGAAGTACATTGGGTTCGCACAGATTTACAATTAAATATTGACGAAACTATGGAAGTGATGGCACGTATTAGGTATAGACAACCCTTAGAAAATGCCACTTTGCACCAAACCATTTCGGGACTTTATGTTATATTTGAATCTCCACAAGCTGCTATAACCGAAGGGCAATTTGTTGCTTGGTACAATGATGATGAGTTGTTGGGTAGCGGTGTTATTTCTTAAAAAAAATTCAAGATGAAAAAAATTATTTTACTAATTGCTGTATTAATTACTTCAATAAACTATGCACAAGTAGAAGACGCATTAGTTTTTTTAGAAGCAAAAGATCCGGCAGTGGTTTCGGCTGCATTGGCCAATCCAATTACTATTTTAACGCAAGAGGCAATTGATAGAAAACAGGCGCACAATACGCCAATCGATGCTCGCGATGTGCCGTTAAACGAAACTCAAAAAGCCCAAATTAACGCCGCAACAGGCATTACAGTACTCGCAAAATCTAAGTGGTTAAACGCAGTATATGTAAGAGGAAACCAAAACAACATCAATAGCTTACTCAACCTTCCTTTTGTAATTGATATTGAATTTGCCGATAAAAGCCTAAATAGGACTACAAGCGGAAGACAGTTTACAAATGATAAGTTTGAGGTTGAAAATGAATCGCAATCGCGCGTAATATACAACTACGGAACCGCAACAAACCAAACCGAAATGATTGCGGCAGATTATCTTCACGAAAACGATTTTATTGGTGATAATATTACCGTAGCTTTTATGGATAACGGATATCCTGGCGTATTAACAAACCCAGCATATGCCAATCTTAGAAATGAAGGTAGATTATTAGGCTACTATGATTTTGCAGCTCGAGTTGAAAACCCAAACGGAAACGGCAGCCACGGAGCGGTTACTTTTAGTGATGCGGCAGGATTTTTAGATGGCCAGTTTGTAGGAACAGCTCCCGGAGCATCGTACTATTTATACATTACCGAAGATAGTGACGAGTCTCCCGCCGAAGAAGCGTACTGGGTTGAAGCTTTAGAGCGCGCAGATAGCTTAGGGGTATATGTTACTAACACTTCATTAGGTTACCAAGATTTTGACAATCCGGCGTTCGACCATACCTATCAAGATTTAGACGGGCAAACTACTATTGCTGCCCGAGGTGCAAATGCTGCTTTTGACAAAGGAATGATTAATGTAACTTCTGCTGGAAATGACGGGTATCCAGGTAGTTTTGGATACGTTGCCACCCCCGGCGACGCACCTGGAAGTTTTACAATTGGCTCGGTTAATAGTAGCGGTGATCCTTCTGGTTTTAGCTCTTATGGCCCTACGGTTGATGGAAGAATTAAGCCCGATGTTGTTGCCCAAGGTACCAACGCTGCTGTTGTAGATCAATACGGAAATGTTACCACTTCAAACGGAACATCTTTTAGTTCGCCAATTATAGCTGGCGCGGTTGCTTCATTATGGAGTGCTGTACCAAATTTAAGCAACGAAGTTATTACTCAAGCCATTCGCGAATCGGCCAGTAGATATAACAATCCTACAGATAAAATGGGTTATGGTATTCCAAATTTTGAAGAAGCTTTAGACGCTTTACTTTTGTTGAGCGTAGAAGAGCAACTACAAGATACGCAATTTGCACTTTACCCAAATCCCGTGAGTTCATTTATTAATATTTCGTTCCCAAAAAATGCCGACAGTGCTGAGTTTTCGATGTTTAATGTTTTAGGTGAAAAAATCTTGCAAACAAATATCACCAACTTAAGAAATAGCATAGATGTTTCGGGGCTGCCATCGGGAATGTACATTTGCTCTATTACCTCAAATAACAAAACAACAAGTTATAAAATTATCAAGAAGTAGTGGAAAATAGTATTACCAAACTTTTCAATATAAAATACCCTATAATTCAGGCTGGAATGATTTGGAATAGCGGATGGCGCCTTGCCTCTGCAGTTTCAAACGCTGGTGGTTTAGGGTTATTGGGCGCAGGATCTATGTACCCCGAAGTTTTAAGAGAACACATAATAAAATGTAAAAAGGCAACTACCAAACCTTTTGGTGTAAATGTGCCTATGCTCTATCCCGATATCGATAAAATTATTGACATTATTATTGAAGAAGGCGTAAAAATAATATTTACCTCAGCAGGAAACCCTAAGACGTATACTTCAAAATTAAAAGAACACGGTATTACGGTGGTACACGTTGTAAGTAGTGTAAAGTTTGCATTAAAAGCACAAGAGGCTGGAGTTGATGCTATTGTTGCCGAAGGTTTTGAAGCGGGAGGGCACAACGGTAGAGAAGAAACTACAACATTTACCTTAATACCTATGGTAAAGGAGCAATTAAACGTTCCTTTAATTGCCGCTGGCGGAGTTGCAACAGGTCGCGGAATGTTAGCCGCTATGGTTTTGGGCGCCGATGGCGTACAGGTAGGAAGCCGTTTTGTAGCCTCGGAAGAATCGTCATCGCATCGTGCATTTAAACAAATGGTGGTCGATGCAAAAGAGGGTGACACCCAACTAACACTTAAAGAATTAGCGCCAGTTAGAATGTTGAAAAACAAGTTTTTTGATAGCGTAATGGAGCTTTATAAAACAAATCCCACAAAAGACGATCTTATTAAGCATTTAGGTCGTGCTCGAGCTAAGCGCGGAATGTTTGAAGGCGACTTAGATGAAGGAGAATTAGAAATTGGACAAATTGCTGGGTTAATTCACGACATTAAGCCTGCTGCTGAAATTTTAAACGATATGATTTTAGAGTTTAAAAAAGCAAAAGAGGAAGTAGTTTTCTTATAGATTAAATACCGAAATTTTTTGCAATAAAATAAAAAACCCTTTCAATTAATTTGAAAGGGTTTTCTGTTTTAAAGGTTATTAATTTACTCTTTTAAAAGTCGTTTTGTTATTTGACCATTTTCACCTTGTATTATTACAATATAGGTTGCTGCGGCCATTTCAGAAACATTGATAACTTTTTCAGGTCCCATGTTTCTTAGGTCTACGGTTTTTACAATTCTTCCTCTAATATCAAAAATATCTACTTTTTCTAGTGAAATACTTTGCGGATTTCCTATGATTACAGCATGTTTTGCAGGATTAGGATACATTAAAACACTGCCTAAATTGGCTGTGTTGTCGCCCACACCTAAAACGCTTTCTACAATAAGTTCAAAATCGCAAGTACTACTATTTCCGTAGTCATCTTCGGCGGTAAGAGTAACTGTATAAGTTCCGTCTGGCAATGCTGTGCCTGGCGCCGGATTTTGACTTAAAACCGTAACTGGGTCTGTACAATTATCCATTGCTGTTGCTTCTCCAGTACCAAAATAATCTGGAACTATATAGAATACATTTCCAGGACCTGGATCTACTGTTTGATCCATAGGACACGTAATTACTGGCGCCAAAAGATCTACAACTGTTACTTGTGCTGTACAGGTACTTAAATTACCACTTACGTCTGCAGTAAATACTTGAACAGTTACTGGCGCACCAATGTCGCTACAATCAAACAAAGTTATGTCGACTGCAACTGCAAGTATTGCACAATTATCTGTATTACTTGCTATTACATCCATTGGATCTAAAGTTGCTGTTCCGTCTGCCCCGAGTTCTAAAGTATAATCTTGACAAACTAAAACCGGACTCGTATTATCCTCAACGGTTACAACTGCCGAGCAAGTACTAGCGTTTCCGTTAATATCGGTTACGGTTAACATAACCGTATTGGCTCCAACATTTGAACAGTCAAAAGTGTCAATATCTAAAGTATATGTATCTATACCGCAGGCATCTGTACTTCCGCCATCAACATCGCTTCCTACAATAGTTACCATACCCGTTACAGGATCTAATTGCACCGTAATATCTTGGCACATTGCCATAGGTGGCGTTACATCTTCTACCGTAACAATAGCAGTACATGTATTGCTATTTCCGTGTATGTCGGTGACGGTTAAAGTTACAGGATTATCGCCAACATTACTACAATCGAATGTGCTCGGACTAACAGTTGAAGTTGCTATACCACAGTTATCTGTACTTCCGCCATCGACATCTGCTGCTGTAATTGTTGCAACACCCAATGAATCTAGTTGAATTGTAATATTTTGACAAGCCATTGTTGGTGGCTCATTATCTGTTACTGTTATAGTAAAACTACAAACAGCAGTATTACCACCGTCATCGGTTGCTGTAAACTCAACGGTATTTACACCCACTGGGAAATCACTTCCACTTGGAAGCCCTGCTGTTTGAGCTACAGAAACATTACAATTATCAAAAGCTAATGGCGTTACAAATGTAACGACCGCACTACACATTCCTGCATCAGAATTTGCTGTAATATCTGCAGGACATGCTATAATTGGCGGAATGTTATCTTCAACAGTTACAACTGCTACACAAGTACTACTATTTCCGTTAGTATCGGTAACCGTTAAAGTTACATTGTTAGGACCAATATTTGCACAGGTGAAATCGGTAATATCTATTGAAGTGCTTGCAATTCCACAAGCATCATTACTACCACCGTCGACATCTGCCGCTACAATTGAAGCATTGCCCGAAGCATCTAGTTGAACGGTAATATTTTGGCAAATTGCATTTGGTGCAACATTATCTTCTACCGTGACTACTGTGGTACATGTACTAGAATTTCCTGCAGCATCGGTAACTGTTAAAGTGACTGTATTATTACCAATATCGGCACAACTAAAGCTATTGGGCGCGACAGAATATGATGTAATTCCACAGTTGTCTGTACTTCCATTATCAATATCAGTTGGTGTAATACTCGCATTTCCGCTAGCATCTAATTGAATTGTAAAATTAGGCATACACATCGCTATAGGCGGTTCGGTATCATTAACCGTAACATCAAAACTACAAGTATCTGTATTTCCTGCTCCATCGGTCACAACAAATGTATTTGTAGTTGTTCCAACAGGAAATGTACTTCCGCTGGCTAGTCCGCCTGTTTGAGAAATAGAAAGACTTGCTGCCGATTGGTAAATTAGTGTTCCATTAAAGACTCTAGGATTAAAAAGCGGTGCACTAAAAGGTGAATTTGATGCTTTTCCTAATGACATTGACAAATCGGCATTAGAATAAGATTGATTACCTCCCGTACCATTAGTATAACTATGGCCGTGTGAACCGTCCATTACAATTGCAAGACCATAACTGGTTGAAGCATTAAGTGTAAATGGAGTTGATAATACCGCTAATGATGGGCTATCTACCGATGTTACAGTTCCTGTACCCGAACTAACTAACGTCCATGCTCCCGCATTAGTTTCATTACCTACAGAGGTACCTGGAGTGGTATATACATTAATATTGAACGCACCGCCAGGGCCATCGGGTGTATTAACTTCAATGGAGTTTACAGTTAAATTATTACTAGCTACACTTACATCAAAATAAACAGCACCACCTTGCGCGCCACCATTATTGGATGCAAACAATGTAGACAAAGAACCTAAACTACTACAATTATCTGTTGCTGTGGGCATAGGATAATTAACTACTGCTCCACAAATTCCTGGATCATTGTTTACATTAAAATTTGCCGGACACGTAATTACTGGATCTTCTGCGTCTTCAACCGTAATAACTTGGGTACAAGTATAACTTGCACCGGTTTCGTCAATGGCCGTCCAAACAACATTCGTGCTTCCTACCGGATAATTATCACTAGCATCTGCAGTGTTATTATAATCATTAACTGGCACTACACATAGACTTATATCATCTATATAAAACAAAGGTGTTGCCGCCGGGTTAGGATCTGTACCAAAAAAGTTGGTTACCGGATAAATATTTAAAGACCCTATTGTACTCAAGCCTCCGGTTCCAGAACTAAATGAACTGTAAGGGTGGGTAATAATTGAAGTTCCATTAATAAAAAACTCACAGGTATCATTAGTTAAATCAATATGAAATAACACTTCGAACCACACTCCTTGCGGATAGCTAAATGGATTAAGACTATTTTCTACCTGATAGTTTGCTGAACCATCTGAATTAAATTGAATTTGATGAGCCCATTCGGTGCCTGAAGTTTCAGACTTTTGAATATTTGTAAATGCCGTGTTTCCTACTGGAACATACATTGCATATTTAATTTCCCAAACACCACTCGATAAATTACCAAACTTGTAAATTTGATCTACCGGTCCACCGGCTGGTACGCCTGTAACTTTTACACTTTGGTTACCACTTTGGGCCTGATCTAAAGAAACCTCAGCACTTTCGCCTGGAGTTCCAGGATTCCAAGTTTCCCAATTAGGATCTTGACCAAATATTGGCCCAGGCGCATAGCTTTCAATATCATCTTCCTGGGTACAACCTGAGATGCCACAACCAAGATTATAAACAGCTTTTGGCACTGTAACATTCGCGCTACACGTGCCTGGGTCATTGTTTTGAGTGATATCGGCAGGACAAGTAATAGTACCTGGAACAGATGAACCAATAACATTTACAATAGCCGTACAAGTTGATGAAGCACCATTATCGTTAGTAACTTCTACAGGAACATTGTTGGTTCCAATATCGGCACAAGTAAAACTTACTGTAGCTCCTAATGGACTCCCTGCTAAAACAGAATAACCACCACAATCTACGGTTACACTGTGCAGAAAATCTGCAGCATTAACTGTAGCGTTGCCAGAGGCGTCGAGAGTAACATCAAGTACTGGTGCTATAATTTCATAATCATAATCTATACCCCAACTATTTAATGTTCCAATATCGCCTCCTGCATTGTCGGATACACTTATCTCCCAAGTACCTAAAGTGCTTTCGCCATCAAAAATAGATAGTAAGTTATTTGGTATAAATGAACCATCTATCGTTGGTGTGGCAGGTGCGCATTCATCTTCTACAAGCGTAGCAGCTTCATCGTCTAAAATTGCATCAATATCATTACCACTGCAACCAAATCCTGAAGATACTCTTCCTGGCCTATCGATAATTCGAGCAATTGTTCCGGCTGGCGATTTAATATCGACAATTAAATCTCCTACCCACGTATGACTTATATCTACCATTACATCCAAATCGGTAATAACTACATTTTCTGTAACATTTATTGTAGCAGTAATGCTACCGTTATCTGGAATAGGAATTAATGGATTATCTGTGCTCATACCAGTCATTGGAATTACCCCTGAACCTACACAAATAATTTCGGGCGGATCATTGGTAACATTTATGTCGTCGGTAAGCACTGTAGGTGCTCCGGAACAAAAATCGTTAACAGTATAAGTAACTGTAACTAAGCCTGGACCGCCTACCGTTGGATCAAAAGTAAAAGTTGTTCCATTACCATCATCTGTTACACCGGCACCCGAATACTGGCCACCAGTAGGGTTTCCTCCAGTTAATCCAGTTTGAATTCCTGCAGACATACATACTTCGTCTACAACGTCTAAGCTAGAAAAGCTGGGTGGTAGATCGTATGCTTCGGTTCCGTCTGTTTTACTTGCAGAAGAGCCTTGACTGGCGCTAAACCCTAAACCTCTTCTAGCAAAAGCTTCCCAAATTGCACATTGATTGACACCCCCGTAGAGCGCCATATCGGCAGCTAAAATTGCGTCACGTCCATCTACAAAACCTGGCAAACTAGGTTGTAGTTTTAATCCCTCTGTAACTAAAGCTAATGCAATATTGTTTCCACCACTTCCTCCATAAAAATCTGGATCAAAACCATGCGTTGCTATAAGCTCCCAAGTCATTTCCCAAAGCATTTCGGCCCAAACAGATCCTACGCCGTGAGGTGCCACTTCGGTTTTTATATCGTCATAAGTATGCGGGTTTACACCAAAATCAGTACTATACGGCCATGTTCTTATACCTGGCCCACCGGGTCCTTCACCAATTAACCAAGTACCAACCCCTCTAGAGTCTGGTCCCGTATCTCCTACTTCCATGGTGAGCATTAAACCATAATAATCACTCCAACCTTCACCCATTTGTTCGGCGCCTCCCAGGTTACTTAGCCTGTTGGAAATTCCATGTCCATATTCATGAATAATTACCATATTGTCCAAATCACCATCTCTTGAACCGCAAACATACATTTGCATTCGCGGTCTCGTGCCATCGGGAGGGGTTGCAAAGTTTGCGTTACATGTTCCAGAGCCGTCTTGGGCTTCGGCATTTACAGGATCAGCTCCTAATCCGCCATTACCGTAATTATTAAATTGAAAATTACCACTGGCTTCATCGAAACCATACATATAAGTTACGTCGTGAATAATATTACTCCAATAAAATAAATTGGTAATCGCCGCACTTTCAGATTGGTCTCCCGCACTATAAGTTGTATTCAACGGAAAGTTAAAAATTAAATTTCCGCCGGGACTTACAGCGTACTTTCCATCGGGTAAGTTATTTGCGTTATCATCGTCATACGCATCTACATTGTTTCCGCGCGTGTCTGTAAATTCTGGTGTATCATCTCCATTTATATCGTGCCAACCAAAAGGAGAGGCGGTTAAATTTTCAGGATTAGTTTCTAATGTTCTAACACCGTAATTCGGATTTTCAACTGGCATGGCATATACCATATAGCTAGCTGCTGGAGGTGCATTTATATTGGCTTCATCAACAAAGTTATCTACAACAGGCTCCACAACAGGACCAACAAAGGAACTCATATTTTCATTTGTATGAATATGGTCATCATGGTCTCCCAAAATATTACATGAAACCGTCCAATTATCTTTGTCTATAATTTTTCCGCTGGATGCATCTACTCTAAAATTCCACCAGTCTGACGAGGTTTTTTCTGCAACAGACAACTCCCATACCAAGGTAGTACCTTTTCCCGGTTGATAGTAATACATTAGTTTAACCGGAATGTTTTCTGATGAAATACCCGCCTTATTAAAAATAGCAGCTTGATTTTTACCACCTTTATTCTTTAACTCTTGAAGGTTTGAAACGCTATACCCCATTTGGCGCGCCACGGAGCTTATTGCTTGCCTAGCCGAAATTCCTTGAGAACTTTTACGAACAGTAGCTTGAACATCAGCCAAAAACTTGTTATGTTCAACTACAACTTTTCCCGATCTATCAATGTGTACGCTAGATTCGGTACCATAGACTTCTAAGCCATTAATGGCTTGCCGAAGATAAACGTGTCTAATTCCACTTATCCTACTTACGTGTTCTTTAGTAATCACATACGTATTACTTTTTTGTTTAATAAGTTTATTTAGCGAAATGGTTGAAGGTCTAACTGCATCTTGCGCAGCTTGCTTTTCTTTTTCTGGATTTTTGTGTTGCGAATTTAATTGCACAGGCAAAAAACACAACAACACTAATAGAAGTGTTAATTTTTTCATAATAAATAAATTATTTAGTTAGTTTTATAAAATTATAACAATTTATTAACAATCAGGTAGTTATAAATCATAAAGTTTTAAATCCTCTACATTTTGAAAAAATTGGCACAAAAAAAAACCTCCCAAATTGGGAGGTTTTTCGTCTAAAAAAATTGTATGTATTAAAGCACTTTTACGTTTACCGCATTCAATCCTTTTCTGCCTTCTTGAAGATCAAATTCTACTTCGTCACCTTCACGAACTTCATCAATAAGACCTGAGATGTGTACAAAATGTTCTTTACTAGTTCCTTCTTCAGTGATAAAACCAAATCCTTTTGTGTCGTTGAAGAATTTTACTGTTCCTTTGTTCATTGTATTTAAATAAATAATTAATATAAGCGGCAAAGATAGAGTTATTATTGAGATATTAGGTAGATTACATTATTTATTTTATAAAATTAAATTTTTACCATCATTACTATTTTTTAACAATTTTATTAGAAATTTACAAATACACACTGTTAAATTAGGCAAACCATACAACCTAATGTTTAGGGTTTAAATAATAAATACCACATTAAACCACTAATTAAAATTTCAACCGTATTGCTTAAAAAAACATTAGCGCAATCCTAACACATTTGCTATTTTTGCAAACCATAAACAAGTACAAAACCGATACTATGAATTTACACGAATATCAGGGAAAAGAAATTTTAAACAGTTTTGGCGTTGAAATACAGCGCGGTATCGTGGCAACAACTCCGCAAGAAGCTGTAGAAGCCGCTAAAAAACTTACCGAAGAAACCGGAACAGGCTGGCACGTAATTAAAGCGCAAGTGCACGCAGGAGGTCGCGGAAAAGGCGGAGGTGTAAAACTTGCTAAAAACTTACAAGAAGTTGAAAATATTGCTGGAGATATTATAGGTATGAACCTTGTTACTCCACAAACATCTGCAGAAGGTAAAAAAGTTCATCAAGTTTTAATTGCCGAAGATGTTTACTATCCTGGTGATAACGAACCCGAAGAATATTATATGAGCGTGCTTTTAAATCGCTCAACTGGTAGAAATATGATTATGTATTCTACCGAAGGTGGAATGGATATTGAAACTGTAGCCGAAGAAACACCTCACCTAATTTTTACCGAAGAAATTGATCCAGCTGTTGGTCTACTTGGTTTTCAAGCAAGAAGAGTAGCCTTTAACCTTGGATTAAGCGGAAAAGCATTTAAAGAAATGACCAAATTCGTTTCGGCACTTTATAAGGCTTATGCAGAGTCTGACTCTTCTTTATTCGAAATAAATCCAGTTTTAAAAACAAGCGACGATAAAATTATTGCTGTAGATGCCAAAGTAAGCCTTGACGATAATGCACTTTACCGTCATAAAGACTACTTAGCTATGCGTGATATTCGCGAAGAAAATGCAGTAGAAGTTGAAGCGCAAGAAAAAGGCTTAAATTACGTAGACCTAGACGGAAATGTGGGTTGTATGGTAAATGGTGCAGGACTTGCAATGGCAACTATGGACCTTATTAAACAAGCCGGTGGAGACCCTGCAAACTTCCTTGATGTAGGAGGTACAGCAGATGCCGAACGTGTTGAAGCTGCTTTTAAACTTATCTTAAAAGATCCAAATGTAAAAGCTATCTTGGTTAATATTTTTGGTGGAATTGTAAGATGCGATCGCGTTGCACAAGGAATTGTAGATGCATATAAAAATATGGGTACTATCGATGTGCCAATTATCGTACGCTTACAAGGTACTAATGCCGATATTGCTAAAGAATTAATAGATAACAGCGGACTCGACGTACAGAGTGCTATCGAATTTCAAGAAGCGGCAGATAAAGTAAAAGCTGTCCTTTCATAACGCAATTGAAATTATTATTTTTAAAGCCCTTAGCATTTGCGAGGGCTTTTTTAATTTTAATAGTATGGATAATAAAAATTTGGCATTACTAAGCGATTTAATCCAAATGGTGAAAGCCGATGGAGAGATAAAAATTTCAGAAATTGAATTTCTTCAGAAATTGGCTTTACGTATGAATATTTCAGAAAAGAAATTAATTCAATTGTTTGAAAATCCAGAAAATTCAAATACTGCATACGATGAAGTTGAAAGAATTACACAATTTTACAAACTAATTTTAGTGATGAAAATTGATAATGAAACCCACCCTGCCGAATTAATAGCGCTAAAAAACTTTGGGCTTAAAATGGGCATCCGGCCTGTGGTAGCAGATCAAATTCTTTATAAAATGGAAAAGGCAAAAGGCCAAACCGTACCCGCCGAAGAATTATTAAAAATATTTAAAATTTACTACAACTAAGTTCTGTACATTTTTTCTATATACTGAACATCGACTTCTGTTTTTAATGAATCTTTTGCTGCTGTAAAAAGTGTATTCATTTCAGTTTTTATAGCCTCGTAATATTGCGGTTCTACCGCTGGTTGTTTACTTAAATATTGCAGCATCCAAAACAACTTTTGTACCATAATAGGGTCGTGAACACAGTACGTACGTAACGATGCCATAATCTGGTAGAGCATTTCTTTAAACGTTATTACAGCAATTCGCAAATTCACATTATTATTTCGTGCAATTATAGCTGTATCGCGTTTAAGCATTCGCAACGCCAATAGATTCGTTAAATAGTCAACCGCATTAATTGCGGTACCCGGGTCATTAACGCCAGGCGACATAGCCTTTACAGCAATTTCGGTAATTTGTTTAAACGCCAAAGTGTAATTATCACTTACCAATTCGCCTTTAGCCAAACTAATATTCGAAATAATACTTTTTACCACATTATCAGGCAAAGGTTTTTCAGATTTAAAAAAGGTAGCATTTTTAAGGATGTACAAGCCTTTGGGGACAACAATATAAATTCTCGTATTTGCTTTTTCACATATTTGTGAAATGTTATCTATTGAAAGATTTTGAAAGTATCCACTGCAATTGGCGGGATAAGCATGCCATTGCTCGGTGTTGGGAAAGGATTTAATTTCTCCTTCTTCCGAAGAAATTAAACGTTTTAATCGCAATTGGGCAATAGAAAATATATTGTCCAAAATATTATTCACTTGTATACTTTGTGAAATATTATGAATAAAGTAAATAAATGCTACCAAGCAAAAAATGGTAAATACAATGCCTAACAATACCGAAAGTCCCGGGAGCGCGTATTTGTCATCGCTTGGCTCGATGGTAAAAAGCGTAAAAATATTATATAAAATTGTCGCTAAATAAACCCCTAAAATAAATTGATGTCGTTTATCGCTTATAAGTCCGGGTAGTAACCGTGGCGAATAATTACTGGAGGCTTGACTAAGCAGTAACATAACCATCGAAAAACTAAAAACCATAAGCGAAATTAACCCGCCTAAACACACGCTTAATACAGATAATGCAGTGTCGCCATCTTCTACCATAAGCATGGGCCACACCTCCATAATTTCGCGAGATACGCCTCGTTTTTCTAAGTAAATTAGGATAGCCGCCAACACAATTCCCGATACCGAAAGCAAGGTTGGGTAAAAGGCTATTTTACTTTCAACAGTATTAAAAAAATCAAAAATGCGAACAAATAGCTGCTTCATATTGGATAATTAGTATACTTAAAAATACAGATTACCACACAAAGTTTTAATATTTTTAAGACTTTCTTGACTTCTATGCAATAAAATAAGACTTAACGTCATATAAATCAGAAAGATATGAGTCAAATTGTCTTGCTATTAACTTTGGAATTGTTATTGACTAAAATGTTGTAAAAAAAGTACTATTTAAACAATATAAAAACATGAATTCAGTTAATAAAAACAGTATATGGTTTCCTGGACTATTAGACAATTTTTTATTTGAAAAAAATGATAATTCGTTCAGAAATAATTATGAAACATTTAGCATTCCAGCCGTAAATATTATTGAAAATTTGACGAATTTTGCAATAGAAATAGCTATACCTGGTTTTAACAAAGAAAACCTAATAGTTGAGGCTGAGGAAGATACCTTAAAAGTAACTTCAAAAAAGATTGATAAAAAAGAGGAAGATCAAGAGAGCAATCAATATTTAAATATAGAGTTTAATTACTCGAGTTTTGAACGCTTATTTACACTTCCAGATAATATAAATACAGAAGAAATTCAAGCCAGTTATACTAATGGCGTATTAAAAATTATGCTTCCTAAAGTAGAAGAAAAGAAAGCATTGAAGAAAATGGTTGAGATTTCATAATTGAAATTTAATTTGGTTAGTTAGTTGAAATGACCGCGTGCTACTCAATCGGTGCGCGGTTTTTTCATGCCCCTAATTAAACCCTCTACGCCTTCTACCTCCTGTTTTTCTTTGTTCTCTTTGCAGCTTACGTTCCTGCCTTCTTTTTACTTCGGGTTTTTGGTCGTTTTTGGTTGAATTTTGCTTACTGCCTGCGTGCTCCTTTGGGAGCCCATCGCTATCTTTTACAGAATCTTTTAAAACTTTTAATTCATTGGGGGTTAAATCTCGCCATTCTCCAATGGGTAAATCACCCAAAACTAAATTCATAATTCGTATACGTTGTAAAGCGACAACCTCATAGCCCAGGTATTCACACATCCGTCTAATTTGTCTATTTAAACCTTGGACAAGAATAATTCTAAATTCAAATCTACTTATCCTTTCAACTTTACAGCGTTTGGTAACTGTATCTAAAATAGGTATCCCAGAGCCCATTCTTTTAACAAATTCATCGGTAACCGGTCTATCAACTTTTACAATATATTCCTTTTCATGTGCATTTCCCGCTCTTAAAATTTTATTGACAATATCGCCTACATTAGTAAGCAATAATAAGCCCTCACTGGGTTTATCTAAGCGTCCCACAGGAAAAATTCTTTCGGGATGGTTTACAAAATCAATTACATTATCATCAAACCGCGTATCGGTTGTACACGTAATCCCCACGGGTTTATTGAGCATAATAAAAACTTCCGTTTGGTTTTTAGAAACTGTTTTCCCATCTACGCAAACCTCATCGCCGGGCATTACGCGTTGGCCAAGTTCGGCTTTTTCACCATTTATGGTCACCCTTCCCTTTTCTATTAATGTGTCTGCCTCACGGCGAGAGCAGTAGCCACTATCACTAATTGCTTTATTTAATCGTACAGAATCTGGATGATGCATTGTTTCATTTTTTTACAAAGATACCATTATTGAAGGCCAATAAGAAAAGGTTAAAATTGAATTAATATCCAGTTTATATTTTTCAAAAAATTGTAGTTTCAACAAAAAATAATTTAATGGCTATTCTAGGTTCAATTATTAAAGCTGCGATTGATCTTCGCGGCGCTATCGTTTCAGAAAAATCACCCGTTGAAGCTCAAAAAGAGGTTTTAAAAAATCATTTAGAAAAGGCAAAAGGCACCGCTTTTGGCAAATATTACGGATTCGATAAAATTTTAGAAGCCGAGAACATCCAAAAAGCTTTTGCCGAGGCAGTCCCCTATTTTGATTATCACGAAATGGAACAAGCGTGGTGGCAACAAACCCAAGAGGGATTAGCCGATATTACTTGGCCGGGAAGCCCAAAATATTTTGCACGTAGTAGCGGTACTACAGGTAAATCTTCAAAAAAAATTCCGGTAACTGAAGATATGATTGAAGCCATTCGAACTACAGGGATTAAACAAGTTGGTGCCTTAACAAATTTTGAAATCCCGTCCGATTTTTTTGAAAAAGAAATTATGATGCTGGGAAGCAGCACAGATTTGGAAGAACAAGATCAATTTTTAGAAGGCGAAATAAGCGGCATTAGTGCCAGCAATATTCCGTTTTGGTTTCGAGGTTATTACAAGCCCGGCGAAGAAATTGCACAAATGGACGATTGGGATAAAAAAGTTGAAACCATTGCCAAAAATGCACGACAGTGGGATATTGGTGCCTTAAGCGGTATTCCGTCATGGATGGAATTAATGATGAAAGAAGTAATTGCGTACCACAACGCGAATAACATACATGAAATTTGGCCAAATTTACAAGTTTACACCTCGGGTGGGGTGGCCTTTCAGCCATACGAAAAAAGTTTTAACCAGTTACTCGCACACCCCATAACAGTTATTGATACGTATTTGGCTTCTGAAGGATTTTTGGCATTCCAAAACAGGCCAGATACTACGGCCATGAAGCTGGTAACAGACAACGGAATTTATTTTGAATTTGTTCCCTTTAAACCCGAATATATCAACGAAGACGGTTCATTATCACAAAAAGCGCCTGCGCTCACTATTGCAGAAGTTGAAGAAAATGTAGATTATGTACTAATTATTAGCACAGTTTCGGGAGCATGGCGATATTTAATTGGAGACACCATAGCTTTTACCGATGTTCAAAAAGCCGAAATTAAAATTACCGGCCGCACAAAATTCTTTTTAAACGTAGTAGGCTCACAACTTTCAGTTAATAAAATGGAGGTAGCGCTACGCGAAATGGAATCGAAATTTGATATTAAAATTCCTGAATTTACTCTGGCAGCTGTTAAAATAAACGACGAATTTTACCATCACTGGTACTTAGGCACCGAAGCTCAAACCAATTCAGAAAAGATAGCCGAAGCTTTAGACAACGCATTAAAAGAAGCAAATAAAAATTATGCGGTAGCTCGATCAAAGGCTTTAAAAGGTGTAAAAGTTACCACTGTAAATCCTAATGTTTTTCACGAATGGAATGCAAAAAACAAGAAGAAAGGCGGGCAGGTAAAGATGGAAAAAGTTATGGATAAAGAAAAGTTTTCGGAATGGGAAGCATTTGTAAAATCTGAAATTTCTTAGAGTTTATTTTAAATCGATTATTTCGGGATTGTCTTCAACTTTGTTCTCATTAATTAATTCCATCACCTCTTCGGGCGAAATATACAAACGTCTAATTCGTTCTTTATACTTTTCAGAAAGGTTGGCGTTATCGAGAATAAAATTTTTAGTCTTTAAAATATAATCCCCCATGCCGTGGGCAATGGCATACGTATCTGCTGCTCGTTCAACTTCTTTTATATGTTTTGACGAAAACAGGTATTTTATTCCAAAGATTAGCATACCAAAATTTGTGCGGTTGCGGTAATCCATTAAATGTCCCAATTCATGTCCTATCCACCCAATTATCACATCTGATGGTATATCGGACATTGTAAATACTTCTCCTTCAATTTGTATCTTTCTACTAATTAAAATTATATACGCTCTGTTTTCCTTCTTTTTAAAAAAACTTGTAAATCTAGGCTGCGCCTGCATTGTAGATTTTTTAATGTTGTTTTTAAATTTGAATTCAATGGCCGTATTGTATAATTCGGGAAAATATTCAAGCGCTTTTATAGCTTCCTGTTTTATACTTTTTGGAATTTCTTTATTGTCGAGGTTAACGTTTTGAGATGTAGCCATTGTAACAGAAAAATACAAAATTGATATGCAGATTCGCGTTAAGAACATTCTAAATTGTAAAATAAAAATTTAGTCATTACAGGGTTTCCAATTGTTTTTGATACGATTTAATTTTATCTCTTAATTTAGCTGCCATCATAAAATCGAGATCTTTTGCAGCCTTTTCCATCGCCTTTCGAGTATCTCTAATTTTCTTTTCTATTTGCGCTTTTGTCAAGTATTCTACTTCTGATTCTGCAGCTAAACTTTCGGCATTTTCAAAAGTATAACTAGCCTGTTTAGACTTTGTCAACGAATTTTCAAAAGATTTTTTAATAGCCGTAGGGGTAATGCCATGTTCCTTATTATAAGCAATTTGCTTTTCTCTTCGATATTGGGTGCTATCTATGGTCGCTCGCATACTGTCTGTTATTTTATCGGCATACATTATGGCTTTTCCGTTTAAATTTCGGGCGGCTCGACCAACAGTTTGCGTTAAGGAACGGTTGCTTCGTAAAAAACCTTCCTTATCGGCATCCAAAATGGCTACGAGCGAAACTTCTGGTAAGTCCAATCCTTCCCGCAATAAATTTACTCCCACTAAAACATCAAACAATCCCAGACGTAAATCTTGCATTATTTCTACCCGTTCAAGAGTATCCACATCACTGTGAATATACCGCGTACGCACCTGTACTCGCTCTAAGTATTTAGTCAATTCTTCGGCCATTCTTTTGGTGAGCGTTGTTACCAAAATACGTTCGTCTTTTTCAATACGCAGGTGAATTTCTTCAAGTAAATCGTCTATTTGATTTAAACTTGGGCGTACTTCAATAGGTGGATCAAGCAAGCCTGTAGGTCTAATAATTTGTTCAACGTACACGCCACCGCTCTTTTCTAATTCATAATCGGCGGGTGTGGCACTCACGTAAATAACTTGGTTTTGCAAGGCTTCAAACTCTTCAAACTTAAGGGGTCTGTTGTCCATTGCCGCAGGAAGCCTAAAGCCGTAATCCACCAAATTTTCTTTTCGGGAACGGTCACCACCGTACATTGCTCCCACTTGAGGAATGGTTACGTGACTTTCGTCTACTACCATTAAATAATCTTTCGGAAAATAATCTAAAAGGCAGAATGGACGTGTCCCGGGTAAACGTTGGTCAAGGTATCGCGAATAGTTTTCAATACCACTGCAATATCCTAATTCGCGAATCATTTCAAGGTCAAAATTGGTGCGTTCTTCAAGTCGTTTTGCCTCCAAATGCTTCCCAATTTCTTTAAAATATTCTATTTGCAAAACCAAATCGTCTTGAATGGCTCGAATAGCGCCCTGTAAAACATCTGGCGAGGTCACAAACATATTGGCCGGATAGATATTTAAACGGTCGTATTTTGCTTTTATCTCGTTATTTTTTGGGTCAAATATTTCAATTTCTTCAATTTCATCTCCAAAAAAGTGAATTCTAAAAGCATCATCGGCATACCCCGGATACACATCTACCGTATCCCCTTTTATGCGAAACCTACCGTGGTGGAATTCTGCTTCGGTTCGCGAGTATAAACTTTGAACAAGTCTGTGTAATAATTTCGTTCGCGAAATAATCTGGCCTTTTTCTAAACTAATTACGTTTTTCTGAAATTCTAACGGGTTACCAATACCGTACAAACACGAAACCGAAGAAACCACAATTACATCGCGACGCCCCGACAATAAAGACGAAGTGGTACTCAATCGCATTTTTTCAATTTCTTCGTTTATGGAAAGGTCTTTTTCAATGTACGTACCGCTACTCGGGATAAAAGCTTCGGGTTGATAGTAGTCGTAATAAGACACAAAGTACTCTACTGCGTTATCGGGAAAGAGGTTTTTAAACTCTGTATATAATTGGGCAGCCAGCGTTTTATTGTGCGCTAAAACCAAGGTAGGCTTTTGCACCTCTTGAACCACATTTGCCACTGTAAAGGTTTTTCCCGAACCAGTAACCCCTAAAAGTGTTTGATATTTTTCATCAGAATTCAACCCACTAACTAAAGATTCTATCGCCTTGGGTTGGTCGCCTGTAGGTTTAAATTCTGAGGCTATTTTAAACTTCATATATTCTTTTTCAATGCCTTGCAAAAATACGAAAAATAGCGCTCACTCATTCTAATTCAAGATTTTAAACAAATAACTTTTAAACCCGATAAACCTCAATATTTTCTATCAGAAAAGACTAACGAAATCCTTTCGGTGATTGCTTTTTAAAACTACATTTAAGCACCTGTTTTTTTAAAACAATAATTATTTTTAGGACAAAACAATATTTTTTTTATAAGTTTAAAGTCTTTTAACAATATCTTGACATTTTTAAAATAACTAATCATCCCAATTCACAATGAAATCTATAGGTTTTCGAGTAGTCTACTTCCTACTTACTGTACTGGTATTAAATTCCTGCAAAGGAGATGACGAAGGCACAGAATATATTCCCTTAAATATTGAGGCTAATGCCGATTTTGGCGAAGTTTTTCAAAATGCTATTTTAGAAATAGCGGTTTTTGACAACGATAGAAATATTCCAGAAAACGGTATTTTAAATGTTACTGCACCGCAACACGGTACGGTTGAAATACTTAACAACGGCACGCCCGAAACTATTTTAGACGATAAAATACAGTTCACTCCAGATTCGAGTTTTACTGGCGAAGTGACTTTTGAATATACCGTTTGCGATGCTACCACTACCAGCTGCGCTACAGCCGTGGTAACAATTAACGTGCAACCCTTTTCTCCCGTTAATTTTGATATAGCAACGGTACCGTTTGAAAAGCTTTCCGACTACAATTTTTTTAAAGATGAAATAGCCTTACAAAATCCAGTTTACGGCGTACTGCCATACGAACCCATTAACGCATTGTTTTCAGATTATGCCCATAAAAAGCGCTTTATTTGGATGCCTTATAATGTGGAAGCAGCATATGTGGGCGATGGCGATATTCTCGATTTTCCTACCGGAAGCGTGCTAATTAAAACTTTTTACTACGAAAATGTTCTTCCGAATAACACAACGGTAAATATTGAAACGCGGTTGTTAATTAAAAAGGACGAAGGATGGATTTTTGCCAATTACATTTGGGACGAAAACCAAGAAGAAGCCTTGCTTAACACTACGGGCTACGGATTTAACGTACCTATTGAGTGGGTAGAAAATGGAGAAACAAAATCGGTTAATTATAGAATTCCTTCAGATTTGGAGTGTTTTATTTGTCACAAGTCGAACGATATTGTTTTCCCCATTGGGCCAAAACCACAAAACTTAAATTCTATTTTTGAATACGCCGATGGTGTTGAAAACCAAATTGAAAAGTGGAAAGCAATGGGCTATTTATCGAGCAATAGCTTGCCTTCTTCCATTGAAACAGTACCAAGCTGGGAAGATATTTCGCAAAGTTTAGAAACGAGAGTACGCTCCTATTTTGATATGAATTGTGCACATTGCCATATAGACGGCGGTCACTGTGGAGCTCGCTCATTGCGTTTAGCCTTTTCAGAGAGTCATAGTCACGATAATTTGGGTGTTTGCATAGAACCAGATTTACAAGTTCCTGGTTTTGATGGTGCCAAGCTAATTACACCTGGCGATGCCGAAAATTCAATTTTATATTTTAGAGTTGCTACAACGCTCGAAGAATACGCTATGCCAATGACTGGACGCTCCTTAGCACACGAAGAGTTTTTACCCGTACTAGAAGAATGGATAAATTCACTAACCGAACCATGCGATTAACCAATTAATAAATTCAATTATGAAAAAAATTACTACACTTATTGTACTTTTTGCCGTGTTTAAAATAAGTACGGCTCAAGTATCATTTACAGCAGTACCTGTTGCCACTAATGGAGCCGAACGCGCTGTTGTTGATATGAATGGCGATTTTTTAGACGATATAGTTTCAATTACTGCCACCAATATCCAAATTTTTTACCAACAAGCAGATGGCAGTTTTGTTGAAACTAATATTACTACCACTGCTGCAGATAACACTCCCTCTTGGAGTTTGGCTGCTGCCGATTATGATCGAGATGGCTACACCGATTTGCTCTATGGCGGTGGTAATGGCGTTACATTTATGAGATCTAAAAATAACGGCACCATGTACGAAGAAATTACCTTCCCGGAATACGTGTTTTCACAGCGGTCAAATTTTGTAGATATTAATAACGACGGTCATTTAGACGCCTTTGTGTGCCACGATGTTGCACCAAGTGTTTACTATATTAACGATGGCACAGGAAACTTTACATTTTATCAAGGCGACATTGGCGATTTTGAAACTGGCGGGAATTATGGTTCAATTTGGATTGACTATGACAATGATGGCGACATGGATTGCTTTATCGCCAAGTGTAATGTTAACGGCGATGTTAACGAACGAAGCGAAAACCAATTATTCGAAAACGACGGGGCAGGAAACTTTGTGGAAGTAGGCGACGCTGTTGGATTAAAAGACAATATGCAAACTTGGTCTGCTACCTGGGCAGATTTTGATAACGATGGATATTTAGATGTATTTATTGGTAGTAGCGACAGCAATTTCACCCATAAATTAAACCGAAACAATGGCGACGGCACTTTTACAGATATTTCAGCAAGTACCGGTATCCACGCCTTAACAACCACTGGAATTGAAAATTGCAGCTACGATTTTAATAACGATGGTTATATAGATATTGCCTCAAACGGAAATATACTTTTAAACAATGGCGATTTAACTTTTACTCTTATCCCAAACGCTTTGCCAAACAATAATGGCTCTTTAGGCGACTTAAATAATGATGGTTTTATAGACGCTTTTTCGGTTGGACATATTTATTATAACGACACCAACGCCAATAATTGGATAACTATAAATACCGTTGGGGTGGAAAGTAATATTAACGGTATTGGAGCTCGTGTAAGCATTACTTCAAATTTAGGAACGCAAATTCGCGAAGTTAGAAGTGGTCAAGGTTTTAAATATATGAGTACGCTAAACACACATTTTGGCTTAGGAGCCGACACCGAGATTGCTACACTTACCATTACTTGGCCATCGGGGATTGTTGATACTTTGGAAGACGTGAGTGCCAACCAAGTTATTACTGTAGTAGAAGGTTCTACCGTACTTAGTTTAGAAGATTATATGGTAAGCGATTTGGTACTTTATCCAAACCCGACCGAAGCCATTTTAAACCTCAACAATTTAGATGAATTTTCCAATCCAACTTATACAATTTTTGACCTCCAAGGAAAACAAATAATGCACAGCCAAGTAGGTGCAAATACTATTAATGTTGAAAAATTACAAGCAGGAAGTTATATTCTTAAAATTGAAGACGGTATTACCACAAAAACCCAACAATTTATTAAAAAGTAATTGTGCTTAAACATATCAAAAAAAGACTGCCAATTAACTGGCGGTCTTTTTTTTAAAATAGAATCTATTGTATTGAGTTATTTATTGTCTAAACTATCTGCTTTTAGGGAGTCGTTCTTTTCAGGTTTGGAAATTTTTATTTCTTTTCCGTAAAATTTGGGTTCAACGTGAAATATTATATCCAAAAAAGCTTTGGTACGCGCAAAATACTCTCTCAATTTCACTTGTAAACCATTGGTACCTCCAATGTCTTTCGCATTAAAACCTACAGCTTTTATTCCCTTTTTTTGAGCGATATAAATAGCGCGTTCATTATGAAATTGTTGCGAGATAACTGTAATATCAGACTGCCCAAAAATAGCTTTTGCACGAATTACGGAGTCTAAAGTTCTAAAGCCTGCATAGTCCAAAAAGATTACCGCTTCGGGAATACCGCGTTTTATCAGTTCTTTTTTAAAAGTTTGGGGTTCGTTATAATATTTTGAACTGTTATCGCCACTTACCAAAATAAAATCAATTTTTCCGTTGCGATAAAGCGTAACAGCAGCATCAATTCTATATTTAAAATATAAATTCAACCCACCATCTTTGTAATATTTGGAAGTACCCAAAAGCAGTCCAATATTACTTTTTTTAATAGCATTTACATCATTAAAAGTTTTGTTTTCAGCCGCTCGTGTAATGGTATAATTTGAAAATACAACCATTGTTAATAGCAAAATAAATACAATGCCTACAGCTCGTATTATCCATTTAAAACTCATATAAACTGCACATAAAATTTAAAATTACGGCTAATCAATCGCTTTTAGTATACTTAAAAACTAATGTCTCCGAAGATCTGAAAATACGAATTATACCTGTGGATCTCTTCTAAAAATATCGGCTAAGTTAAACAGTAATATACAGAAGAACACCCAAATTAATCCGGCAATATAGCCACCAGCAATATCAGATGGGTAATGTACACCAAGGTAAATTCTACTTAAACCAATACTTAAAATTAAAACTAGCAATAAAACTGTTAGGGTATATTTTAAAAGGTTGTTCATTTGCGTACGATGTAGCAAATAAATTAGAAACCCATAAAAAGCCATCGCACTCATAGCATGACCGCTTGGATAGCTTAACGTTTCTACTACAACCAAATGTTCGCCATCGGGTCGAGCGCGATTTACAAATCGCTTTAGCATAACATTGGATATTGATGCTAGCAGTAAAACAAAAATAGTTTGAAGAATGTATTTCCAGTTTTTAAAATAAATTATGGTAGCAGTTATTGCTATAATTAGCATGACAATATATCCATACACATCGCCCACATGGGTTACAAAAATAAAGTAACTTGTTAAAACCGAAGATCGAAACGAAAGAACAAAGGCAGCAATATCGTCATCGTATTGCGCAAGTACATCTTCCTTTAAAATTTCGGTAAGTTCAATAAAGAGATTAGTGCCTGTTATAACTACAATTATTGCAATTATTGCAGTAATAATGTATGGTAATTTTGGATTGTCTTTTCTAAAGGTATGCCTTAGAAATTGTGCTATTTTTCGTAAAAAATTATATAAAGTACGCCTCATTTGCTATCAAAAATCTTAAAGATAAAAGCAATTTTGTGGAAATCAATAACTATCCCTAAAAATTTTAATTAACTCCTTAGACTCTATCCACTTGCTTAAATATTTTGTGCTCTGCAAACTGTGATGTTGTAGTATTTGTCCAAAAAAATTGAGCTCCCTATGCTTTTTTAGATTTCTTGCAATTTGTAAAAGACGTGTTTTAAAATCTTTCGCAAATAACTCTTTTTTAAAGCGATTTTGAACTAACTGAAAACCATTTTTTTGAGCTTCTTCCCAACTTGTTTCATTTTTGTAGAAGTCAATTGCACTATTCATAAATTCGACTTTTGATGTTGTAACACTACCACCAAAAGTGAAATTTCCGCAAAAACCTTCGGCGCCAATTGGGGTGGTTACCGAAGGAAGCCCAAGCTGCATGGCATCTAAAAACTTTCCTTTTAACCCAGCGCCAAAACGAAGCGGTGCTAATTGTACTCGGTATTTACTCATAACTACAGCTGTACTTTCTGCCCATCCTTTTATTAAAAACCCTTGATTTTTATTGTGTAATTGCTGAATTTTTTGCGGTGCATAGGCACCGAAAATATGAAGCTGTGCTTTTGGCAATTGTTTTCTAATTTTGGGCCAGAGCTGTTTTAACTGCAAAACAGAATCTACATTTGGTGCGTGTAACAAATTGCCAATTGCTAAAAAATGTTCTCTTTCCTCAAACGGTGGCAATTGTTTTTTCGATACTTTTTGTTCAATTAAAAGAGGTAAGTAATAGAGAATTGCTTCGGGTATTTTAAATGTATGTTTAAGGAGTTCCATTTCGTATTCCGAAATAATAAGCGACAAATCGCAGCGCAGTATACTCGCCAGTTCGCGCTTAGCTGTATCTGAAAATAAATTTGCTTTAGATACGGGACTGTCTTTTTTAACAGCTTCTTCCCGCGCCTTTCGTAAAAAGTGTAAATCCTCGGTATCGAGAATTTTTAAAGTGTTTGGGCATTGTTCAGCAACACGCCATCCAAATTGTTCTTCGGTAACAAAACGGTCAAAAATTACCACTTCAGGATTTAATTTTTTGATAAACGCATCAAAAGCAGCATCGTTTAAACGTATATTTTTAATTGTAATATGAAGCGATTCCAGGTTTTCACTCTGTTCAGAAACCGATGCCGTACTTGCAAAAGTAATTTGGTAATTTTCTTCTTTAAACAATTTAATTAATTGCATCATTCTACTCCCGGCCGCCGTTGTATTGGGCTCGGGGAAGGTATGACCAATTATTAATAGTTTTTTTAATTCCATATTTTTTTTGGAAATTTTAGCGCGCCAATAATTAATTTACTTATAAATTTTCTACTGAAATAAAAGCTGTTTCAATTGTTTTGGCATTTCCGTTTACCGCTGTCCACGCCACATAAAGTTTTTTATCAATTAGCTCTATTTGTGGAAAACCACTGGCTCGTTTAAAACTTGTTTCGGCAACGGTAACAGGAAAACTTTTGGTGCCGTCTGCGTACACTTTCATCACTTGCAAAAGTGTTTTATCGGCAATATTTTCCATCCACGATACAATTGCCGTATTGGGCGATGCCATAACCACATCTACTCTCCCTAAAGTTTCAAGAGTATTTATTTTAATTGGTTTTTCAAAAGTTTTGCCTTGGTTTTTTGAAAAGGCAAGCTGTACTTTAGGATGCTCATTTGCTGCTGTAAACCAAGCTACCACGACATTATTTTTGAATGAAGCTATCGCAGGTCCGTTGACCGGACAACCCGCAATTTCCCACGCATCGTTATAAACAGTTTTGGGTGGTGCAGATTTTTTATTTACAATATTTATAGTTGAAATATCTCGAACTTCAGAAATTGAACGATCTCGGTAAACAATAATTGGGTTTCCGTTTACCGAAGTCATAGCTGTTTGGCAGCAATCGCAAACACGGTCGTCTAATTGCACTTCGGCAAGCATAGAACCATCGGCATTCACCAACCTACCGTGTAGCGTCATTGCGCCCGAGCCGTGATGTTCGTGATTAGTATTATTTGTTGTATTTCTGCCGTCTAGCCAAGCCACATAAAATGATGATTCACCCTGTGGCACTATGGAAACAAAACCGTGCTCGCTGGCCGTTCCATCACTGTGTAAAACAATATTTTTTTTCCATGTTTTAGTAGCAGTTGAATATAGATTAACCTTAGCATCGTAAGTGTATTTACCGTTGGCAGACTTTTGTAAATAACTAATAATAATGTTTCCGTTGTTTGCAGCAATCGCGGGAAAGTCGGCCCAATTAATAAACCAATTGGTACCGCTATTTACATTTACGGGAGTTGCCCATTGGTTATTTTGAAAAACCGAAAAATACAAGGTAGAGAGGCTGTCCTTTTGTTCAACCCACGACATGTATAATTTGTCATTTTCGGCAAAAAGTCGAGGTAGTGAACTATTTCCTTCGGAAGGATTTTTTAAATTAATTACTGTGCTAACCGGTAAAACCGCTCCGGGTGAAATTTCTGCTGTATTTTTTAATTCTGTTTTACAGGAAATTAAACAAATTATGCAGAATAGGCTACCAATTATTTTGAAAACTTTCATAAAAAAAATGTTTACGCTAAGTTCGGGATTGTAAATGCATAATCAATAAATTTTTCATCATTTTTTAGATAGTAGCTATTTCAGAATTAAAAGCTGAATGTCTCGAATTAAAAAAACCTTTCAAAGAAAATTAATTCAATAGAAAGGTTTTTAATTTGGTTAGTTAGTTAAAGGTAGAAATTAACCTTTAGCTAGTGTTTGAAAAAACGAATTTCAAATAAAAAATGAAAAAATACCCTTAACGTTTTTCCAAAGTTGATTAATTAATAATTTAAAAAATTAAATTACAAAACAAATATATTGCTGATTATCAAGCGGTGAAATACCCAATGAGAATTTGGCAATTATGGGTTAGAAATTGGTAAAAAATCAAAAAAAATTACCGAATACTAAATTAAAATGGCCAAATTCTAAAAAAGACAATAAATTCTTATTAAGATTGGTATTTTAGCTAACCGCATGAAAACCTATTTAATAATTGTTGTTTGTTTTTTGGCAAATGCATGGGCAATGCATGGCCAAATTGCTGTAGATTCTATCACAGACAAGCTTCCATTAACAAATAAAGTAGAAGCGCTTAAAACAGACAAAAACGCATCATTTCAATCTATTTTACAACAAGATAATTGGCAAAAATTTACACCTAAATTTGAAGCCTCGCGCGATTCGGCTATCTGGTTAAAATTTAAGCTTAAGAATAATTCACAAGAAAGCGTTTTATGCTATTTGTACAGTATAGACCAACATACAACGGTATATCAAAACATAAACGGAAATTTTAAAAAAATGGACAACGGGTATTTTTTACCCATGCCGCAGCGCGTAAATAAAACAGTAGATTATTTTATACCAATTTCGGTAGCAGCTCAAGAAAATTCGCTTGTTTATGTAAGATTGCTACGCGTGTATAATACCAATTTAGACAACACCCCAACCCTGTATTCTGAAGAAGGTTATTTAAAGCATTATTTAATAGATTTTAATGAGCAAACCAAGTCTATTGGCTTTCTTTATTTTTATATAATATCCATATTTACCATTATAATCTTTGCCATAGTTTTTTGGTTTAGATTAAGAGAAAAGCTCTATACCTATTACTTGGGGTATTTATTTTTTCAATTAATTTATGGATTTACTGTATTGCGAAGTACGCTGGCGCCAGTTGGCAATATTTTTCAGTATCAACCAAGTTTGTCGATACAGCTTTTTGAGCCCGTTCAATTTACTTTTATTGGGTTTTACATATTCTTTATAATTAAGCTTTTAAAAGTTGAAGACTACGACAAGCTTTTAGCCAAGATATTAACTTATTTAGGGTGGGCGTGTTTTATTTATGCGGTATTGAGGTTTGGAGTTAATCTTTTTACACAGGATCACAAAATAGCATCCATCGTATTTTTAATTGTTAGAATAATAATTTTACCAATAAATTTTGTTTTAATTTTTTGGATAATTTACAAGGTCAAGCATCCACTACTTATCTATTTTATTTTTGGGCAATCCTTCTTTTTTATTGGCGCCCTTTTAGGCTCGTACATTGGGGCGGGCGATAAAAGTTTGTTGCTTGGCGGTATATTTAATTTTAAAGAAGCGCCCAATATTATTTTTCAAATTGGTTTACTGGCTGAAGTATATTGCTTTTCCCTTGCATTGGGACAAAATGTGTTTCTACTTCAAAAAGAAAAGGCAAAAGCAAACAAAAAATTAATTGCGCAATTACAAGAAAACAAATTGTTGCAGGAAAATATGAATAGACGCTTGGACAATAAAATTCACGATAAAACAGCCGAATTAATTGAGCTATACTCTGAAATAGAAAGAGAAAAAGAAGAAAAAATAAAACGAGAATTTACCCAGCGAATTAAAGAAACCGAAATGATAGCGCTGCGTTCACAAATGAATCCACACTTTATTTTTAATAGTTTAAATGCTATTAAACATTTAATAATGACTTCCAGAAATGATGATGCCTCCATATATTTAGACGATTTTTCTAGTTTGTTGCGAGGTATTTTGCAAAACAGCGATCGCAAAAAAATAAGTGTTGAAGAAGAGTTAGAGATTTTAGAATTATATCTTTCATTAGAACAAAATAGAATGGGTAGCCAATTTATTTACAATATTGAGGCTAACGATAGAGATACCCTATCGCAGTATCAAATCCCACCTTTATTATTGCAACCTTTAGTCGAAAATGCTATTTGGCACGGACTTCAACCCAGTTTAAAGACCGAAAAGAGATTGGATATAATTTTTGATACCGCCGAAAATTTAAAAATAATTATAGAAGATAACGGGATAGGAAGAAAAGAAAGCGCAAAAAGAAGAAAATTGCACGCCTCTGTAGGGACACAAATTGTGGAGGAGCGCTTGACGCTTCATAACCATTTAAACGAAAATACGATTCGGTATAAAATAATCGATTTAGAAGAGGACGGTCGCGCCTTGGGCACACGAATAATACTAACATATCAATATTAAGAAATGGCAAAAATAATAATTATAGATGACGAGATGCATTGCACCAATGTATTAGCGAGTTTAATCGAAAAAATTCATTCCGATTATACAATCACGGGTATTTTTACAAACCCAATTGAAGGCTTGGAATTTATAAAAAACAACCCGCCAGATTTATTATTTTTAGATATTGAAATGCCCAAATTAAACGGCTTTGCGCTTTTAGATAATCTTTTCCCTATTAATTTTGATGTAATTTTTACAACGGCTTATGATCAATATGCCATAAAAGCATTTCGTTATAGTGCTATCAATTATTTACTAAAACCTATTACCGAAAAAAATATTGTAAAAGCACTTTCAAACTGGGAAAAAAGACGCAATAAAACGTCTGATAAACAATGGGAATTATTTCAAAAACACCTCGATAAAACCGACAACGAATGTTCACAAATTGCACTGCCTACGGGTATTGGGTACCAAATTGTAGAAATCGATAATATTGTGCGATGTCAGTCTGACAGTAATTACACCCATATATTTTGCAAAGATCAAAACAAGGTGTTAATAAGCAGAACGCTAAAAGAGATTGACGAACTTTTATCTGAACACGGTTTTGTTCGGGTGCATCAATCACATTTAATCAATCCGCGCTATGTAAAAGGAATTTTAAAGCATGACGGAGGCAGTTTGGTGATGCACGATGATGTTGAAGTGCCTGTTTCAAGACAAAAAACAAAGCAAGTAAATCATATTCTTGAAACTATGCTTCGGTTTAAATAGCGACTTTATATAAAGAAAAAATTCAAAGCTTTTTAGTTACTCGGGCTACAAATTTTATTTCAGAAAATTACAAAACGAAGTATTGATTTTATTATTTATCACTAGACTTTTCTAAATACAACTTGGTTAACCAAATTCTAATTCAATTGTACTGAATACTCATTTTGTATTGTGCAACCCTTCTTTGCTTGTTAGTTTTGGCTGAATTATTCTAAAAAAATTATTGTTTAATAACTCATATTAAAGCCAGTAAATATGGGCTTTAATAGAATTTAAAGAAAATAAAAAATGAAGATTTCTCAATTCAGGTTAAAACCACTTTTAATTTTAGCAATTGCCAGTTTTGCATACACAAGTTGTAGTTCTGATGATGACGCACCCGCAGAGCCAGACCCAATAGTAGAACCCTTAGTATTAAGTTGTAATATCATTGAAGAAGAAATGATACTTACAGATCGTGGCGAAGGTGTAGATTATATTTGGCCGTGCTTTGTTAAAGTATACGCTCCGCTTATTATCGAGCCAGGCGTAACAATTGCTTTTGAACAAGGCGGTGGAATGCACGTGCAAGATTACGATTCCTTTACTGGTTCAATTACCGCAGTTGGAACAGCCGATAAACCTATTACGTTTACCGGAACAAATAGTACACCAGGGGCCTGGGAAAGAATACTTTTAACCTCTGGCGACTTAAATAACAAATTTAACCACGTTATACTTGAATTTGCAGGTGCAACAGATGGTAGTAGAGCTGCACTCTACGCAGATAACAATAGTAAAATTGAAATAAAAAATACTATTATTAGAAATAATAAGCACGACGGTATTTTTATTGCTCCAGGAGCAAACATTGAAGGTTATCAATCTAATACAATTATTGGCAACCAGGGATATCCCATGCAAATTGCCGCTAGAAAAGTAAAGTTTTTAGATGGTGCAGAAAGTATTTATGCAGATAATGGATCTAATGAAGTTTATGTAAACTCAGGTTCTATCTACAATCGTGGCTTTATTGAAGATGAAGTAAACGGTCCTGTACACACTTGGTTAAACCCAGGAATACCATTTTTTATCGATGAAAATATTCTTGTTATTCACGATAGAGCAAATGAAAAACCAGGCCATTTAAGAATTACCGAAGGATGCGAATTAATTTTCGCCGAAGAATACGGTATTCAAGTAAGGGACGGAAACACGGTATTTGAAGCGTTAGGAACTCCAGACAATAATGTTGTGTTTTCTGGCCAATATGGAATGGGTAGCTGGAAAGGTATAAATTTAACACAAAGCAACAGTAGTTTAAATTTAATTCAAAACGCTATTATTGCAGACGCCGGACAATCGCATTGGGATTGGTTTGACACTCCCGCTGCACTATCATTAGGAGACCAAACCACCTCTACACTTTCTATTACATTAACTAACGTACATATTACAAATAGCGGTGGCTGCGGAATTATTGAAAGAGCGTTACATCCCGATTCTTCAGTTTCTTACAATAATGTAACCTTTAGCAATAACGTTGGAAACGATATTTGCGAAGAATAAAACTCGTAAATAAAACTTACGCTAAGTTTGTTTGAAAATTGACCTTTTGCTACACAGGAAAACGTGTAATAAAAGGTCAATTTATTTTACAACTTCGGCATATAAATCAAAATCTTCGGCAGCCGTTATTTTCACATTAAAGAATTCACCCGTACGTAAATAATCATCTTCGGCATTAATTAAAACTTCGTTATCTACATCGGGGCTGTCAAATTCGGTTCTACCCACAAAATAACCGCCTTCTTTACGGTCAATCATAACTCTAAACTCCTTCCCTACTTTCTGCTGATTCAATTCCCAAGAAATTTGCGATTGTATTTCCATAATTTGGTTGGCACGATCCATTTTTACATCTTCGGGCACATCGTCTTCAAGATTATAGGCGTGTGTATTTTCTTCGTGAGAATATGTAAAACAACCTAAACGTTCAAAACGCATCTCTTTTACCCACTGCTTTAGGGTTTGGAAATCTTCTTCGGTTTCGCCAGGATACCCTACAATAAGCGTGGTTCTAATGGCCATTTCGGGAACTGAAGCTCTAAAATCTTCTAACAATTTTGTAGTCTTTGCTTTAGTAGTTCCACGGCGCATGGATTTTAAGATAGAATCTGAAATGTGCTGCAACGGAATATCGATATAATTACACACTTTTGGCTCGTTGCGCATTACTTCAAGCACATCCATTGGGAAACCCGTTGGAAAAGCATAGTGCAATCTAATCCATTCTATTCCCTCTACTTTTACTAACTCCTTAAGAAGTTGCGCTAAGTTTCGTTTTTTATATAAATCTAAGCCGTAATAGGTTAAATCTTGTGCTATTAAAATTAATTCTTTAACACCGTTGGATGCCAGTTTTTCGGCTTCGGTTACCAAATCTTCAATAGGTGTACTTCTGTGTTTTCCGCGCATAATAGGGATTGCACAAAATGAACACGGTCTATCGCAACCTTCGGCTATTTTAAAATAGGCGTAGTTTTTTGGGGTAGTTGTAATTCGTTCGCCAATTAGTTCGTGTTTATAATCGGCACCCAAGGCTTTTAATAAGCTCGGCAATTCGGTAGTACCAAAGTATTGATCAACATTGGGTATTTCTTTTTGCAAGTCGGGTTTATATCTTTCAGAAAGACATCCGGTAACAAAAACCTTATCAACCACACCTTCTTCCTTCTTTTGAACAAATTCTAAAATGGTGTTTATACTTTCTTCTTTAGCATTTGCAATAAATCCACAGGTATTTATAACCACAATATTGCCTTCTTCTTCGTGTACAACTTCTTTTTTGCTAGCGCGCAGTTGGCCCATAAGCACTTCGCTGTCATACACATTCTTGGAACAACCCAAGGTTACCACATTTATCTTGTTCTTTTTTAAGGTTTTGGTACGCATATATTTTTTTTAATAGGGGTGCAAAGATACTATTAAAAAACGCCAAATTCACAAATAGCAAAAGGCATTTAAGCTACCAACTATTTTGAGTAACTTTACGGTTCTAAAAAAATGTAAAATGAAAAAAATACCTTTACTGCTAGCCCTCTTTTGCGCTAGCTTCTTAGTTGCTCAAAACACAATGACACCCGAGCTTTTATGGCAGGTGAAAAAAGTAAGTCCCGTAGGAATTTCAGAAAACAACGAAGTGCTTTTTTACAAAGTTACAACGCCAAACATGAAAGAAAACAGTTTCGACTCCAAGTATTACGCTATGCGGGTTGAAGGGGGAAATTTTGCCGAAATTACCAAAGAAGAAGCCAAAGTAGCCGATAAAAATCTGTCGCCCGATGGAAAATACCTTTTATTTGACAAAGAAGTACACGTAAAAGATGTTATGGCCAAAGATATTTATAACGATGTACCTAAAAGTGATGCGTATGTTTATACAAGTTTAGACTATCGCCATTGGGATAAGTACAACGACGGAAGCTATAACCACGTTTTTTACAAAGATGTAAAAACCGGGGCCGAAACTAATATTACCCCACAACAACCGTATTATACCCCGCAAGAACCCTTTGGTGGCGATGAAGATTATATTTGGGGACCAAAAGGTGAAAATATTTACTACGTAAGTAAAAAATTAGCCGGAACAGATTACGCCTTAAGCACCAATACCGATATTTATAAATATAACTTAGCTACTAAAAAAACTGAAAATATAACTTCAGAAAACAAAGGTTACGACACCCAACCTGCGTTTTCAAAAGATGGTGTTTTGGCTTGGTTGCAAATGAAAACCGATGGTTACGAAGCCGATAAAAACGATATTATTGTTCTAGAAAATGGCGTAAAACAAAATTTAACCGCTCAATGGGATGGCACAGTAAACGGTTTTATGTGGGCTAATAATGGTTCAGATATTTACTTTACTGCACCCGTGGATGGAACAAAACAAATTTTTAAAGTAGACTATCCTGGCAAAAAAAGAAAGATGCCACTAGTAGAGCAGCTTTCAAAAGGACAGTTTGATGTTACGAGTATTGTTGCTCAAGTAGAAAATAAACTTATCGTTACTCGTACCGATATGAATCACGCGACCGAAATTTTCTCTTTCGATTTAAAAACAAATACTTTTAAACAACTAACACAGGTAAACACCGAGTTTTATGGTAAGTTAGATTTACCTACGGTTGAAAAAAGAATGGTTACTACCAAAGATGGCAAGCAAATGCTTGTGTGGGTAATCCTTCCTCCAAATTTTGATAAAAACAAAAAATACCCAACCTTACTTTATGCACAAGGCGGACCGCAATCTCCGTTGTCGCAATTTTACTCTACCCGTTGGAATTTTCAATTAATGGCTTCGCAAGGTTATATTATTGTTGCGCCAAACCGTCGTGGTATGCCAGGGCACGGCGTAGCATGGAACGAAGCTATTAGCGGCGATTGGGGTGGTGGCGCAATGCAAGACTACCTAGATGCAATTGACGATGTAGCAAAAGAACCCTATGTAGACAACGATCGATTAGGAGCAATTGGCGCTAGTTTTGGTGGTTATTCGGTATTTTGGTTAGCAGGAAATCACGAGGGTCGTTTTAAAACCTTTATTGCACACGATGGCGTTTTTGACACACGTGCAATGTATGGTACAACCGAAGAATTATTTTTCGTAAATTATGATATGGGTGGCCCGTATTGGGACAAAAGCAACGCAAAAGCCCAAAAAGCGTATAACGAATTTAACCCTATAACCTATGTTGATAAATGGGACACGCCAATTATGATAGTACAAGGTGGGAAAGATTACCGCGTGCCAATTGAACAAGGTTTAGGAGCCTTTCAAGCTGCACAATTGCAGGGCATAAAAAGTAAACTACTTTACTTTCCCGAAGAAAATCACTGGGTTTTACAACCACAAAATGCCCTGGTATGGCAACGTCAATTTTTTAGCTGGTTAAAAGAAACCCTCTAAAAATCAAAAAGTTTAGCAACATATAATATTTGTTGTAATTTAAACTTAAAAACCTGCAAGCTTTATAAAAGTTTGCAGGTTTTTTAATTTAAAACGTTAAATAAATTACGCGCCGTAAGGGTTAAAACTGTCAAAAAACGAAAGTAAACTGCTTTGTGAAAGATGAAAAATTAAGATTAAAACGAAGTAAAAAATTACGTAACCTTTTTTGTAATATCTATTTTTAGCAAAGAATAATCCTAAAACAAGCAATCCTATTAAAAAAGGTAAAAAAGATATATACGGAAACCCGATATATTTAAAAAACCCCAAAGGCATAAGCGGATTTGTAACGGGTTTTATAAAGTATCGAATAATATTTACAAGATGATAACCCGTTAAAACACCTACATAACCAATAAGAATTAATAATAAATATTGATAGGCTTTATACGATTTAGATACAATTTTATCTTTCATTTATTTAAAAAAGGAATCGACAAATTCAAATTTATTAAATACTTGCAGATCTTCCATTCCTTCCCCTACCCCGATATATTTTACAGGAACTTGAAATTGATCGCTAATACCAATAACCACTCCTCCTTTGGCTGTACCATCTAATTTTGTTACTGCAAGCGAACTAACTTCGGTAGCGGCGGTAAATTGTTTAGCCTGCTCAAAAGCGTTTTGACCAGTTGAACCATCTAAAACTAAAAGTACATCGTGTGGCGCATCGGGTATAACTTTTTGCATAACGCGCTTTACTTTAGAAAGCTCATTCATTAAATTTATTTTATTATGAAGTCTTCCCGCAGTATCTATAATTACAACATCTGCATTTTGATTTACAGCACTTTTTAAAGTATCAAAAGCAACGCTGGCAGGATCACTGCCCATACTTTGCTTTACAATTTCCACATCGGTGCGGTCTGCCCAAATTTGAAGTTGATCAATAGCTGCAGCCCGAAAAGTATCTGCAGCACCCAAAACAACTTTTTTACCAGCTTTTTTAAATTGATATGCTAACTTACCAATGGTCGTGGTTTTGCCAACTCCATTTACCCCAACTACCATAATTACATAGGGCTTTTTATCACTTGGAATCTCAAAATCTGATGCGTTACCCGAATCTATTTCACTAAGCAGACCCGCAATTTCCTCACGTAGAATTTTATTAAGCTCGTCGGTTCCCAGGTATTTATCTTTCGCAACGCGAGCCTCAATTCTATCAATAACTTTTAGTGTTGTATTTACTCCAACATCGCTTGAAACAAGAACTTCTTCTAAATTATCTAAAACGTCGTCATCTACTTTGCTTTTCCCGGCAACAGCTTTACTTAATTTATCGAAGAAAGAAGTTTTTGTTTTTTCGAGCCCTTTATCGAGGGTTTCTTTTTTCTCTTTAGAAAATATTTTTTTAAATAGACTCATCGTTAGTTATCGAGATTAGAGAAGTAATAAAACTATAGTATTTAAACCAAATTAGAATTAACAAAAATACGAAAAGCCACCTTCGCAAAAAAGTGGCTTTTTCATTATATTTTAAGCTGGTTACTTTTTATTCAACCAGTCATTCACAAATTCTGGAGCCATGATAGACTCAGTAAATGTGTAAGCTCCTGTCTTTTCCGATTTAACCATTTTTATTGCTTTGGTTAAACGTTTTGAACCTGTTTGTAACGATGCTACTGATTTCTTTGCCATGACATATTTTATTTAATCTCTTTATGAACGGTCATTTTCTTAAGAATAGGGTTAAATTTCTTTAACTCCATTCTATCGGGTGTGTTCTTTTTGTTTTTGGTCGTAATATAACGAGAAGTTCCTGGTTTACCAGACTCCTTGTGCTCTGTGCACTCCAAAATTACTTGTACTCTATTTCCTTTTTTAGCCATTGTAATAGACTTTATTAATTAGTGCAATTATTTAGTTAAAAAGCCTTTTTCGCGAGCTTCTTTCATAACCGCAGAAATACCTTTTTTATTGATGTCTTTTATAGCAGAAGCTGAAACACGTAGCGTTACCCACTTGTCTTCTTCTGGAATATAAAAACGCTTTTTAAGCAAGTTTACATCAAACTTACGTTTTGTTTTATTCATTGCGTGCGACACATTATTTCCAACCATCGCTTTCTTTCCGGTAAGTTCACAAACTCTTGACATTCCTTAACCTTTTTAAGTTATTTTTTAAACAGGGTGCAAATTTAAGTAATTCTTTTGTGATGTACAACAAAAGAAAATTAGTTTTTTGAAATTTCTTTGAGAAGCATCTCTAACGCCTTATTTGTCGCCTTATTAATAACCCTACTTCGGTCTTTTCCAAAATTAAATTCATTAGAAAACACCCCTCTTGGCGATGCAATGGCAATATATACTGTACCTATTTCGGCATCTCCATCGCCCTTTGTTGGACCCGCAATACCTGTAGTAGCTATTGCATATTCCGATTCAAAAAGTACAGCGCAACGTTTAGCCATTGCCTCTGCAACTTGAGCGCTTACAACATTATATTTATCAATAATTTGTTTTGGGACACCCAAAACTTTTGTTTTTAAATTGGTATCGTAAGGTATCACTCCTCCCATAAATGCATTGGAAGCTCCAGCAGATTTTGTTATTTCGGAAGCAATTCGGCCACCGGTACAACTTTCTGCCACACTGTAAGACTGTCCTTTTTCAGTTAAAATATTACCAATTACTTCGGCGATGGATGTTTCGTTTTCAAAACCAACGGCTATATCGGCCAGCAAGTTTTGCAAGGTATCCATTTGCGAATCTACAGCTGCTCTCACCTGGTTTTCATCTTTCCCTTTTGAGGAAAGCCGTAAGCGCACTCTCCCAAAAGACGGCAAATAAGCCAAGCTAATATTATCGGGCAAGTTGTTTTCCCACTCCGCAATTCTATGGGCAACAGAACTTTCGCCCAACCCGTACGTTAAAAGTGTTTTATGGTATATAAAAGGTCTTTCAAAACGGCTAATAATTTTCGCCAACACCACATCTTCCATTAAATGTTTCATCTCATAGGGCACACCCGGAAGCGAAATAAAAACTACGTCATCTTCATCTATCCACATTCCGGGGGCCGTGCCGTGCTGGTTCATTAAAACTTCGGCTTTGGCAGGAACCATGGCCTGTTGAAAATTTGCAGGCAAAGGTTTTGAAAGCTTATACTTTTTAAAGAGCATTTTTATATGCTCGTGAACTTCTTTATTTTGAACGAGCGTATCGTCAAAAAAATCACAAAAGGTTTCTTTTGTAATATCGTCTTTTGTAGGACCTAATCCACCTGTAACAATCACCAAATTGGCGTGCTGCTTAGCTTCTTTAAATGCTTGTAAAATATGTGCTTTTTCGTCTTGAACTGAAGTAATTTGATAAACCTTAACGCCTATTTTATTAAGTTTATCTGAAATGTAGGCAGAATTTGTATCAACAATTTGACCGATAAGAATTTCATCGCCTATGGTAATAATATCGGCAAGCATATTACAAATCGAAATCGTTTCTCAACTCTTCAAACACCTTATTTAAAGTGGTTAATACTCTTTCTAAATGCGGCATAGCAGCCGATTTATTTTTGGAAGTTTTAGACCACGCTTCAATACTCGTAATATCTTTTAATATTGAAATGCCAAACATCTCGATATTCGGCTTCATTTTATGAGCAAATTGATACGCCAGGTCTTTATTATCATTTTTGATTGCATCCTCCATGGCGTGTAAATCTGGCGGGATTTCATCTAAAAATGTTTGGGCGAGTACTTTTATAAATTCTTCATCGCCATCGGCGATTTCAATTAGATTCTCTTTTGTATATTCTTTTGTCATCTTATTTTACTTTAATTGAAAACATTTCTGTCTCTTCTATATATCCGGTCAAAACATCATTGGTTTCAACTTTACCCACTCCTGCGGGAGTGCCGGTAAAGATAACGTCTCCAATTTTTAGGGTGAAATATTTTGAAACATATTCGATTAACTCATCAATTTTCCACATCATTAGCATAGAATTACCACTCTGAACCACTGATTTGTTGCGTTTTAGACTAAAATTGATATTATTAATATCTTCTATTTCATTTTTATTTATAAATTTTCCTACCACGGCAGCGCCATCAAAAGATTTAGCTTTTTCCCACGGCAATCCTTTTTCTTTTAATTGCGTTTGTAAGTCGCGCGCCGTAAAATCAATACCCAAGCCTATTTCGTCGTAATATTTGTGGGCAAACTTTTTGTCAATATGTTTACCGATTCTATTAATACGGACCAAAAGTTCTACTTCGTGATGTACATCATTAGAAAATTCTGGAATAAAAAACGGTTGTTTTTTTAGCAAGATTGCCGTATCGGGCTTTAAAAAAATGATTGGCTCCTTGGGTTTTTCGTTGTCTAACTCTTTAATATGCTCGGCATAATTTCGACCAATACAAATTATTTTCATACCCAAACTTAGATTTTTGTATTCAACGATTGAAGTCTAATACGCGTTAAAACCTGCTTTGTATACAGCGGAAAATCTGCATTTAAAAGCCAGCCAAAATACCCTGAATCTTTCTCTAAAACTTCGGTTACGAGTTTGTTTTTATATTTTCCGAAAGAAAAAATTTCGGCGCCATCTTCGTTATAGCTAATAAATCCAGCAAAATCGGCGTGATTGCGATGCGAACTAAAAGTAGCCAAAAAATTGACATCGTTTTCTAACGCGTCGTATTTTTTTAGCTGTGCTTTTAAAACTTCGTAGGTTGCGTGAGTATCGGCTGCAGCGCTATGTGCATTGGTTAAATCTTGATTGCAGTAAAACTTATAAGCTGCCTCCAAGGTTCGTTTTTCCATTTTATGAAAAATGGTTTGCACATCTATTGCCAAAGCTTTTTTAAGGTCAAAATCTATTTCGGCACGAAGTAGCTCTTCTGCTAATAATGGAATATCAAAACGATTGGAGTTAAATCCTGCCAAATCGCTATCCTTTATAAGGTTATAAACTTTTGGCGCCAATTGTTTAAACGTTGGTTCGTTTGCAACCATTTCATTGGTAATGCCGTGTATTTGCGAAGATTCTTTAGGAATCGGCATTTCAGGATTTACGCGCCACGTGTGGCTTTCTTTATTTCCGTTAGGGTAAATTTTTAAAATAGCAATTTCAACAATTCTATCGGTTGCTACTTTAATTCCTGTTGTTTCAAGGTCGAAAAAACAGATTGGTTTTTTTAGGTTAAGCTCCATTTTAGTATTTTGAAAACGTAAAGATACTTTATATAAAAGTTTTAAATAAAATATCTATGAAAAAAGGGGGTTTCATTTAAAAAACCCCCTTTTATTGTCATGTAGTTTATTTTAAATCTCTCTGTTGATATCCCAATCTTCAAGATAATCTGCAACTCGTTTTACAAATTGCCCTCCTAAAGCTCCATTTACAACCCTGTGATCATAACTATGAGACAAAAACATTTTATAACGTATACCTATAAAATCTCCTTCTGGAGTTTCAATCACAGCAGGTACTTTTCTTATTGCTCCTAAGGCCAGTATTCCTACTTGTGGTTGATTGATAATTGGAGTACCCATTATACTTCCAAAAGTTCCCACATTTGTTACAGTATAAGTACCTCCTTGAATATCATCTGGCTTTAATTTATTCTCGCGTGCGCGGTGTGCCAAATCATTAACCGCTTTACTCATACCAAGCAAGTTTAATTGATCTGCATTTTTAATAACAGGCACTATTAAATTACCATCGGGTAGCGCGGCAGCCATTCCTAAGTTTATGTTTTTTCGCTTTATAATCTTGTCGCCATCAACAGCAATATTCATTAAAGGGAAGTCTTTTAACGCTTTTGCTACGGCCTCCATAAATATAGGCGTAAAAGTTAAATTTTCACCTTCGCGCTTGGCAAATGGTCCTTTAACTTTATTTCTCCAATTCCAAACGTTGGTAACATCGCATTCTACAAAAGATTGAACGTGCGCCGATGTTTGCGTACTCTCAATCATATGGTGTGCAATTAGTTTACCCATACGCGACATTTCAATAACCTCATCTTCTCCGTTTACCGAAACAGGAGCCTTAGGTTTTGAAGCTGCTTTTGGTGCCGATTTGCCCTCAGCTTTTGCCTGTGGTTTACTATCGCTTTTTGAACGGTTTTCTACATATTGTAAAATGTCATTCTTGGTAACACGGCCATCTTTACCGGTGCCTGAAATTGAATCGAGTTCGCTTTGCGAAATTCCCTCGGTAGCTGCAATATTTTTAACTAATGGAGAATAAAAACGATCATCGGTATTTTCAATGGTAACACTTGCAGTTTCTTTGGCAGCTTCAACTTGCTCCTCAACTGCTTTTACAGTAGCTTCTGACGGTGTTGCTTCTTGCTTTGCTGCGCTTACTTTTGAAATGTCATCGCTAGCGTCATCGCCCTCGCCTTCAACTTCAATTATGGCTATGGTTTGACCTACTTGTACAACATCGTCTACCTCAAAAAGCTTTTCAACTAGCACCCCATCTACTTCACTCGGCACTTCGCTATCTACTTTATCGGTTGCTATTTCTAGCACAGCCTCATCGGCTTCAATAGAATCTCCTACCTCTTTTAGCCAATTAGTTAATGTTGCTTCTGCGACACTCTCGCCCATTTTGGGCAACTTTAATTCAAATTTTGCCATAATACAATTTCAGTGTTATTTTAAGCACCAAGGCGCTTGTTTTAAAAAACGATGCAAAATTAGTTAAAATTTGCTTGTTTAAAGATTCAAAAGTATTAAAAAACAGTAACCCCTCCCTTTTCGTCACTTTGGTCGCTGCCTATTATAAAATTACTGTTGGAAGGTCTTATACGGAAAACATTATTTTTTTGTTTTAACTGCTTCATGATTTCAAAAATTTCTTTGTACGAAATATAATCGACATCAAAAACCAAAAGACTATTTTCTACCGAGTTTTCCAAAGGAATATTTTTAGAAATCATTTGAAAAACAGAAGCGGTAGCTGCCGAAAGCTTTTCAACAAGACTTAAATTTTCGGTAATAAAATAATTACTTTCTACTTTTAAATCTTCGCGCTTTTGTGACGAAACATTTAATTTGTGCATCTTTTTTGCCAATGCAACTCCTACCGAAACTGATTTCTCAAAAAGCGGATTGGTGTTAAAATGTTTTCTAAAAAATATTTGCATTGCCCCGTAAAAACGCTCAAAATAGGCGTCATCTTTCTTTGTACTTTCGCCTTTGTAATGCAAAACAGTTGTTTTGCCCAAATAGTGGTTTGCGTAGCCCGCTTTAGTAATTTTATACGACAAATCTATGTCTTCGCCGTACATAAAATAGTCTTCATCAAACCCGCCAACTTGGTTGTAAATGCTTTTTTTAAGCAACATAAACGCGCCCACCAAAACATCTACTTCTCCTTCTCCCTCTTCTGAAATATGATTGCAATAATACTTGTTTGCAAATCCAGACAGTTTTAAAACCGATACTTTTGGCGTGGGTAAATTTCGTTTGCTTTCGGGTAAAAAGTTGCCCGTGCCATCCATAAGTCTAACGCCCAATGCGCCCATATTTGGTAGCTTACGAGCATATGCCAAAGCCTGCGTAAAAGTATCTTCACTAACGACGGTATCTGGGTTTAAAATACACACATATTCTCCCTTGGCTATCGCCACAGCTTGGTTGTTTGCTTTACTAAAACCAACGTTTACTTTGTTTTCAATTAAAATAACCGATGGAAATAATTCTTTTACCATTTTGCAACTATCGTCTTTAGAATCATTGTCTATCACGATAATTTCGGAATTTAAATTTTTGGTAGCCAATTGCACCGAACGAATGCATTGTTCTAAAAAGTAGCGTACATTATAATTTAAAATAACAACTGAAAGCTCCACAGTTTTAGGTGTTTTTAAGTGAAGATTCAAAAGGAATGCGGTGCAAAATACTTCGGCCTAAAGTAACCTCATCTGCGTATTCTAATTCATCGCCCACCGCAATACCCCTGGCAATAGTAGTGGTTGTAATATTGTAAGGCTCAATTTGCTTGTAGATATAAAAATTGGTGGTATCTCCCTCCATAGTTGAGCTAAGTGCGAAAATTAGCTCGGTAACAACACCTTCTTTAACTTTTTCTACCAAGGAAGGAATAGTTAAATCGCCAGGACCAACACCGTCCATTGGCGAAATTTTACCGCCCAAAACGTGATAATGGCCGCGATACTGACTTGTACCTTCAATAGCCATTACATCGCGAATATCTTCGACCACACAAACAATTTGTTTTTCGCGTCGCGGATTTGAACAAATTTCACAAAGTTCAGAATCACTAATGTTGTGGCAGTTTTTACAGAAATTAATCTCCTCGCGCACTTTCACCAAATTAGTAGCCAGTTTTTGCGTTTGCTCCTTGGGTTGTTTCAACATATGCAAAACTAGCCGAAGAGCGGTACGCTTACCAATTCCGGGGAGTTGCGACATTTCATTTACCGCATTTTCAAGAAGTTTTGAAGAAAATTCCATAGCTTTTTTCCTACTGCGAAGGTAAAAAAAATGCTTCGGAAAAAGTGAATTTTCTGAAGCATTGTGTAAAAGAAGATTTACGCTTTAAATTTTAAGCAATTTCTTTGTTGCGGTCCCTTCTTCGCTGTTAATTCTTACAAAGTAAGTTCCTTTTGATAAAGACGAAACGTTAAGCATTAGCTTATTTGAAATACTTTTAGGATTTTCAAAAATTAATAGTTTTCCTGAAATGTCAAAAACACGTATTTCAGCTTTAACAGCTTTTGGTAATTCAACAGTAAATTGTGAAGCGGTTGGATTAGGATAAAGTGAAACATTGGTTGATGTAATTTTATCTTCTACCCCAGCCGTACCAGACATAAGTGGCGAAGCCCAAAGCCCTCTACCGTAAGTTCCGGCGTAAATTTTACCGTCTGCTTTATTTATTTCTAATTCGTTAACATATACGTTTGGCAAAAGGTTGCTATAGGGTTGCCAATCTGTAAATGTATTATCGATGTAATAGATACCATAATCCATTCCAAGGTATAGCCCATCGCTACCGTTATCATCCCAAACTAAGGCAAAAGCACTAAAGTTTGGAAGGTTTTTCTTGTAGCTAACCCAAGTATTTCCTCCGTCTTCAGAAACTTTTACACGGTGTCCCGATGTAAGTGCTACAGCTACTTTATTAGGATTTGTAGGGTGAATTGCAATAGAATTTATTGCCCCCCCGGGACTCGTAATTTGTTCCCAATCTGTTGCCCCACCATCGGTCGTTTTAAATAAAAATCCGCCTCGCGAAGCAAACATTATTTGATTATCTGATTGGGCAATTTTCAGGTTATTTAAATTAGAGCCTAAGTTTTGGGAAACTGGCACCCAGCTAATTCCGAAGTTATTAGACTTATATACAATATTATACCCAACATAAATAGTGTTATCCTCTATTGGGTCTTGCTCAAATGGCGTAACCCAATTTCCAGAGCCGCTTCCTGGTTCGTTAATTCCTACGTAAGTATTACCACCATTACTGGTTCGGTATAATTGTCCGCCCTGCGTAGTACCGTAATAAAGATTGCTATTGGTTTTATCAATAAACGATTCCATACCGTCGGCACCTAACCAATCTTTCCAACCAGTTGCAGCAGTATAGGCTGAAGTACCGTTATCTTGCGAACCTCCCGAAACAATAACATCGGCGGTTTGAGACACTCCAATTTTATAGAATTGACGAATCCCCATACCTGTTGTTAAATCTTCGTAGTAATTAGCAGAAACAGTATTTGTGTTTTCAGCTTTAAAAACACCTCCATCGGTAACAGCAAACAATGTAGTACCGTAAAATAATAAATCGTCTACATCGGCGTGGCAATATCCAATGTTTTGAGCAGCGGCATTACCCGGCACCCAATCTGAGGTACAGCTAAAATCTACACCTCCATTGGTAGAACGCCAAGTAAGTATTCCGGCAATATGTACTTCGTTAACATTGGTAGGGTTTACAGCAATGGCCATATCGCGGGGCGCTTGCCCACTATTATCATCTCCTATAGTGCTATATCCAAAAAAGTTAAGTCCGCCGTGGTTAATTTTAGTAAAAGAGTCCCCACTATTATCTGAAGTATAAAACCCACCAAATTTACCACCTGCAGCTTCCACTACGTAAACCACACTTGGGTCGGCTGGAGAAACGCCAATCATTTTTGCACCTGAACTAAACCCGCCTATAGTGGTAAAAGTTGCACCGCCATCAACAGATTTATGAAAACCACTTCCCGAGGCATAAACTACAGACATATCACCTGGTTTAAACTCTACATCGTATCCTCTATTATCAGACACAGCTTGCGACCAAGTAACACCGGCATCGATTGAACGATAAATTCCCGCATTGCTCGCTGTAGCAAATAAGATGTTTGTATCTGTAGGGTGAATTAATATTTTGTTTACTGAACTATTTCCTATTGAACCTAAAAGAGCCCAAGTAGCACCGGCATCGGTAGATTTAAAAATCTTTCCATTTGTTGAACCAAAATAGTAGGTACTAGAATCTAAAGGATCTATCGCTACCGAATACACCGATAGGTTTGAAAAATAATCGCTTAAAGGCGTCCAAGTTTGAGCGCCATCAGTAGTTTTCCAAACTCCGCCTGTGTTTGCACCAACAATCATATGGTTTGCATCTGCTTCGTCTATGGCAAGTCCAGTAATTCTACCAACCCCAGGATTCCAACCCGAAGTTGCATTATAATAATCTGGACCTAATTCTTCCCAACTATCGTTTAAAACACTTCGGCTGGCAGCGGTTTCATTTAAATATGAATTCCATTGCTCCAAATTGTTTAGACGTTCTTCAACACTTGGAAGATATCCGTTTTCTTTCACTCTACGCAGGGCGTTGTACTCCCAACGTTTAAACTGTTTGTAGCCAGATCCACGACCTTTGTCTTTGTTTGCGAAGTAAGCTTCGGCACTGTCAATAATTTCTTGCACTTTGTAAGTGCCAGCATCTATCATTTGTAAATATTCTTGGGCTTGACCACCAACGGCGCCGAATAATAAAACGATTAGTAAAAGTAATTTGAAACGCATTATATTAATTTTAAAGGAATTACAACTGAATTTATTTGGAGGTGCTCAAAAGTATTAAAAATAAAAATGGTGGAGAAAACAAACTTCGTATTTTTACGCCCGCAATACTATCTATAGTTTACAACCTTTACTTTTATGCAACCACTACATATACTGCTTCTTATACTGGGTTATTTTATAGCGTTAATACTTATTTCATACCTTACAAATAGAGGAGGCAGTAATGCTGATTTCTTTAAAGCCGGCAAACAATCGCCGTGGTATTTGGTTGCATTTGGGATGATAGGTGCTTCATTAAGCGGCGTTACGTTTATCTCGGTCCCCGGCTGGGTAGAAGCTTCAAAATTTAGTTATTTTCAGGTTGTTTTGGGCTATGTAGTGGGCTATGCTGTAATTGGCACAATTTTACTTCCGTTGTATTACCGGCTTAATTTGACTTCAATTTACACATATTTAGAAGGCAGATTTGGAAATGCTTCATATAAAACAGGAGCATCTTTCTTTTTACTCTCAAGAGTTGTTGGCGCAAGTTTTAGACTCTATTTGGTAGCCGTAGTTTTACAAACTTTAATTTTTGACAACATGAACGTACCCTTTTGGGTAACGGTTACAATAACTATTTTACTTATTTGGCTGTACACCTTTAAAAGCGGTATAAAAACAATTGTGTGGACAGATACGCTGCAAACCTTCTTTATGCTTGTTGCGGTTGGGGCGGCTGTATATTACGTATCTACAGATTTAGGATTATCTGGCAGCCAACTATTTACATTTGTGGCCGAAAGTGACATGAGCCAAATTTTCTTTTTTGACGATTGGAAATCTGGCGATCATTTTGTAAAACAGTTTTTAAGCGGAGCCTTTATTGCTATTGTTATGACGGGCTTAGACCAAGATATGATGCAGAAAAATTTAACTTGCCGAAATCTTAAAGATGCTCAAAAAAATATGTTTTGGTTTACCATCGTTTTAACCATTGTAAACTTTGTTTTTTTAACTTTAGGATTGTTGCTCACAGTATTTGCCCAACAAAACGGAATTGACGCTCATAAGGACCAACTATTCCCAACCTTGGCGGCACAAGAAACACAGTTCGGGATTGGGGTTGCAGTGTTATTTATTTTAGGATTAATTGCTGCAGCCTACAGTAGTGCAGATAGCGCACTTACTGCCTTAACAACCTCATTTAGTATTGATATTTTAGAAATTGAAAAAAAATACAATCAAAATGATCAAGTTAAAATCCGAAAGCGAATTCACATTTTATTTTCACTACTATTAATCTTTGTAATAATAATTTTTAAATATGTAATTGCCGATGATTCGGTGATTTCAAAACTGTTTGTTTACGCAGGATACACCTACGGGCCACTGCTTGGTTTATATGCCTACGGACTCTTTACCAATTGGAAAGTGAAAGATAAATTAGTACCGCTTATAGCCATCGCTACTCCTTTTTTGGGTTATTTTATTAGTGCTTTAAGTGCTGCATACTTAAATTTTGAATTCGGATTTTTTATTTTAATCTTAAATGGCGCTTTAACCTTTTTAGGATTAATATTGATTCGTACCCAAAAGAACTAAGGTACACGCTACTTCCGAAATAATATTGTTTTCTTCTAACATTTTGTAGAATTCTGGGTTTTCAGTGCCAGGGTTAAAAATAACGCGTTTTGGACCTAACGATAGTATATAGTCGTAGTACTCAACTTGTCGTTTTGGGTTTAAATACAACGTAACTGTATCTATATTTTCAAATGGTTTTTTCTCGGTTGCAATAGAAACCCCTGCTACTTCGCCAGGTTTTAACCCTACTGCTTCTACTTGGTGCCCGTGACTTGTTAATTTATTTATTGCAAGATTTGAATACCTGCTGGGGTTAAGGCTTGCGCCCAAAACTAATGTCTTTTTCATTTTAGTAGTTTTTACAGAAAAATACAATTCTGTAATCTAAGTATTCATAAATGTTCGTTAAAATGAAATTTGAAATGAAACAATTCAAACTTTTTAACGTCTATATTATAACAACATTTATTCTTTGCTGTGAATTTTTTACGTTGATGGTTAGTGTTAATAATAGCAGCAAAGATTCAAACCCGAAGCAACTGTTTCGGGTTTGATTTTTTTAATAGCGATGTTATTATTGTGTTAAATAAAGAAAAGACTTGAAACTATTGTCAGAATCATTTCGTCTTATATATAGAAACCTAAAATTTCATTTTATAATTTATTTGAATTAGCCTTTAACAAATTATACCTTTTTTAGGTAAAAATAAAAGCCTTTCAGAATTGCTGAAAGGCTTTTTTCATTAAAAGTTTTAACGCTACTACCATCTAATAATAGCACTTCCCCAAGTAAATCCGCTACCAAAGGCTGCTAATACAACCAAGTCACCTTCTTTAACCTTGCCTTGCTCCCAAGCTTCAGATAGTGCAATAGGAATAGATGCTGCTGTGGTATTTCCGTATTTTTGAATGTTGTTAAAAACTTGCGCGTCGGTCAATTTCATTTTCTGCTGAATAAACTGCGAAATACGAAGATTTGCCTGGTGCGGTATAAGCATATCAATATCGTTTACACTTAGCTTACTTGCGTCTAACCCTTCTTGAATAACTTCGGCAAAGCGAACAATGGCGTGTTTAAAAACAAATTGTCCATTCATTACGGGGTAGTACGGTATGTTTTCTTGTGGATTGTCTTCAATTATCTCGGGCACCCAATATTCGGTACTTGGCCCGCGTAAAGACAATTCATTTTTGTGTTGTCCTTCGCTATGCAAATGCGTAGAAAGAACACCTCCCTTGTTGGTTTCATTTCGTGAAACTACTGCCGCACCGGCACCGTCGCCAAAAATCACCGAAACATTTCGGCCACGCGTTGTAAAATCTAATCCTCCACTGTGGTTTTCACTCCCAATTACCAACACGTTTCTATACATGCCCGTTTTAATAAATTGATCGGCTACCGAAAGCGCATAAACAAACCCGCTACACTGATTGCGCACATCCAATGCCGGAATGGTGCGCATGCCCATCATTTCTTGCACCTCTACTCCACCGCCAGGAAAATACATATCTGGGCTTAGGGTGGCAAACACAATCATATCTATATCATCGGGTTGCAGTTTAGCACGTTCTAAAGCTATTTTTGAAGCTTTTACAGCCATTACAGAAGTAGAATTACCATCGCCTTTTTTAATATGCCTACGCTCTTTTATACCTGTGCGTTCTTGAATCCACGCATCATTAGTATCCATTAATTTTGAAAGATCGTGGTTGGTTACCACATTTTCAGGCACATAATGCCCCAAACCCGTAATTTTTGAAGTATACATTATTTACAGTTTTAAATAGTACGGCAATATAAGTATATAGCCCAATTCAAAGAAACAATTTAAAGCTTTATATGTTATGCGTGCATAACAAACGAGTTCGCGTTATTTTAAATATCTTTAGCCTTTAAAAAATTTATAATATGAAAAAACTCATTGCTTGCGTTGCATTTCTCCTTATTGCAACACCATTTTTTGCACAAGAAAAATTAGACTATCAAAAACCACCAAAAGAAATTTTAGAATTGGTAGATGTACCTTTAGCACCTGCCGTATGGATTGACAACCAAGGCGAAAATGTTGTACTTTTTTACCGCGACGCCTATAAATCTATCGCCGAACTTTCACAAACCGAAATGCGCTTAGGCGGACTTAGAATTAACCCAAAAACAAATATTGGTAGCCGCACCAGATTTTACAATAATATAATGGTTAAAAAAGCTACTAAAAAGGATGCGCGTCAAGTAGTGGGACTACCAAAAGATGCAAGGTTATCAAATTTCACCTTTTCACCCAATGAAAAAAAAGTTGCTTTTTTAAATACAACAAATAATAGCGTTCAATTATGGGTTTTAGATATTGAAAAAGGAGCTGCTCAAAAACTTAGTTCTTTAAAAATTAACGCCAATATGGGCAGGCCTATAAACTGGTTTAAAGATGGCAATGCACTTTTGGTGAATGTAATTCCGCAGAATCGAAAAGAACTAATTAATACAGCCGAAGCTGTTCCGCAAGGACCAACCGTGACGGTAAGTGATGGTGAAAAAGCTCAAAATAGAACGTATCAAGATTTGCTTAGCAACCCTAACGACGAGTACAATTTTGAACAACTCGCCCTTTCCGAAATTAAAAAGATATCCTTAGACGGTACAACAACCAATTTTCTTCCAACGGCAATGTACAACGGAATTGATTTTTCGCCCGACGGAAACTATATTATGGTGACAACTATTAAAAAACCATTTTCATATTTAGTGCCTTACCGTCGTTTTCCGTTTGAAAAAAACATCTACAATCAAAACGGTAAATTAATTCAAAAAGTAAATGATGTGCCTTTAAACGAGGTACAACCAAAAGGTTTTATGGCCACGCGTACAGGAAAACGAAGAATGACTTGGCGCGCAGATAAACCTGCCACTATTTATTGGGCAGAAGCGTTAGATAAAGGCGATCCCGAAGTAAAAGTTGATTATCGCGATGCTATTTATGAGCTTGAAGCACCTTTTACTGGTGAAAAAAGATTGCTTTTAAAAACCATAAATCGTTATTCTGGTATAATGTGGGGAGATGATAAACTCGCTATCGCTTCAGATTATTGGTGGAACAGCCGCAACACCAAAAGTTATGTTTTTAACCCATCAAATAATTCAGAAGCTCCAACTGTAATTTTTGACCGAAACTATCAAGACAGATATAGCGATCCGGGAAGTTTTATTACCACAAAAAACGATTTTGGCGAACGAATTTTAGAATTAGACACTGAAAACGCATTTTTAATGGGCGACGGTTTTTCGGAAAAAGGTCAGTTTCCTTTTATTGATAAAATCGATTTAAAAACTCAAAAAACCGAAAGAATTTACCAATCTAATTACACCGATAAGTTAGAGAACCTCAACGCGGCTATTGATATGAAAAAGGGTAAAATTTTAGTCCGAATTGAATCGCAAAATGAATACCCTAATTATTACTTCAGAAATATTAATAAGAAAAATAAATTAACCCCGGTAACTTCATTCGAAAACCCGTTTAAGAGTTTACAAAACGTGCATAAAGAAGTTATTACTTATAAACGCGAAGATGGGTTAGAATTAGACGGTACACTCTATTTACCCGTGGGTTATGATACTTCCAAAAAAGAAAAAATGCCTATGATACTTTGGGCGTACCCTCGCGAATTTAAAGACAAGGCAAGCGCTTCTCAAAATACCTCGAACCCAAATAAATTTATTTACCCCTACTACGGTTCACCAATTTATTGGGTAACGCAGGGTTATGTGGTATTGGACAATGCTGCTTTTCCAATTGTAGGCGAAGGTGACGAAGAGCCTAACGACACTTTTAGAACCCAATTGGTAGCAAACGCAAAAGCCGCGATAGATGCGGTTGATAAAATGGGCTATATAGATAGAAATCGCGTTGGTGTGGGCGGTCACTCATATGGAGCGTTTATGGTTGCAAACCTTTTAAGTCATTCAAACTTATTTGCTGCCGGTATTGCTCGAAGCGGCGCTTATAATAGAACCCTTACTCCGTTTGGTTTTCAAAGTGAAGAGCGGAGCTATTGGGATTCTCCCGAAACATACAACACTATGTCACCATTTATGCACGCCGATAAAATGAAATCGCCTTTGTTATTAATTCACGGCGAGGCAGATAATAATTCGGGAACTTACCCATTACAAAGTGAGCGCTACTTTAATGCTTTAAAAGGACTGGGAGCTACCGCGCGACTGGTAATGCTTCCAAAAGAAAGTCACGGTTATAGCGCCAAAGAAAGCGTTTTACACGTACTTTGGGAGCAAGACCAATGGCTGGATAAATATGTAAAAAACAAAAAGTAACATTTTCAACTCGTACTTTTCTAAAAACAAAATTCTAACAATACAAAAAAGGGCGCATAAAAAGCGCCCTTTTTCAACAACCTAACCAATTAAATAATAGAATATTTTTTACTTTTTCATAGCAATTTAATACTCGATTACTCCCTGTAAAGATACTACACTTTGTTTAGTGAAATTGTTAAAGGATTAAACAAAGTTTTGTTAAAATTTTACGCAAATTTTTAATAAAAATCGTCGCAAATTTTTCGACCTCAATTAATAGAAATTCATTTTCACCAAATTAATCTGTGACAAGGTGTCAGCCTGTTGTTAAATGGTACTTTCTTTGTCAATAATGTATTGGAATAAAAAAATAATTAAAAATTATATACAATGAGTAAAGGAACTATTAATGTATCAGTAGATAATATTTTTCCACTGATTAAAAAGTTTTTATACAGCGATCACGAAATTTTTCTACGCGAATTAATTTCGAATGCAACAGATGCTACTTTAAAATTAAAGCACTTAACCAATATTGGGGAAGCAAAAGGAGTAGAATATGGCAATCCAATGATTGAAGTAAAATTAGATAAAGACAAAAAACAACTTCGTATAATTGACCAAGGAATTGGGATGACAAAAGACGAAGTTGAAAAATATATTAACGAAATTGCTTTTTCAGGTGCCGAAGAATTTATTGAAAAGTACAAAGATAAAGACGGTAAAGATGCCGGAATTATCGGGCATTTTGGGCTTGGTTTTTACTCGGCATTTATGGTTGCTGAAAAGGTTGAAATAATAACCAAAAGTTATAAAGACGAACCAGCAGTACACTGGACGTGCGACGGCTCGCCAGAATTTACTTTAGAGTCTGCCGATAAAAAAGAAAGAGGAACCGAAATAATTCTGCACATAGCCGAAGATTCCACCGAGTTTTTAGAAGAAAGTCGTATTTCTGAATTATTAGTGAAATACAACAAGTTTATGCCTATTCCAATTAAATTTGGAACACGCACAGAAACTTTGCCAAAGCCAGAAGACGCAAAAGAAGACGATCCTGCACCAACTAAGGAAGTTGATAATATTATTAACAATCCAAACCCAGCGTGGACAAAGCAACCAACCGAACTCGAAGATAAAGACTACAAAGCCTTTTATCGCGAGATGTACCCAATGCAGTTTGAGGAGCCACTTTTCCACATTCACTTAAATGTAGACTATCCGTTTAATCTTACAGGAATACTTTATTTCCCGAAGATGACAAACGATATGAGCATTCAAAAGGATAAAATTCAACTTTACCAAAATCAAGTTTTTGTAACCGATAACGTTGAAGGAATTGTTCCCGAATTTTTAACCATGTTACGCGGGGTAATTGACAGTCCAGATATTCCGTTAAATGTTTCTCGTAGCTATTTACAAGCAGATGGTGCTGTAAAAAAGATTTCGAGCTATATTACTCGCAAGGTTGCAGATAAGCTGAAAAGTTTATTTAACAATGACCGTGAAGGCTTTGAGAAAAAGTGGAACGACATTAAAATTGTTATTGAATACGGTATGCTTACCGAAGATAAATTCTTCGAAAAATCTAAAGATTTTGCACTATACCCTACTGTAGACGATGTGTATTATACTTTTTCAGAATTAAAAGAAAAAATAAAAGACGCACAAACAGATAAAGATGGAAATGTGGTAATTCTATATGCTTCAAATAAAGAAGAGCAACATAGTTATATAGAAGCTGCAAAGGAAAAAGGCTACGAAGTATTACTGTTAGATTCACCTATTGTTCCTCATTTACTTCAAAAAATGGAAGGTAGCGAAGAGAAAATTTCATTTGTACGCGTAGATAGCGACCACGTTGAAAACCTTATCAAAAAAGATGATGAGCAAATCTCTAAACTTTCAGATGAAGAGAAAGAAGAATTAAAAACGTATTTAGACGAAGTAATTTCAAAAGAGAAATTTACAGTGCAATTAGAAGCCATGGATAGCTCGGCAAATCCATTTATTATTACCGAACCAGAGTTTATGCGTAGAATGAAAGATATGCAAAAAACCGGCGGTGGCGGCGGTATGTTTGGAATGGGCGGATTTCCAGAAATGTATAACTTAATTGTAAATACAAACCACAGTTTGGTTTCTGAAATTTTAAGCACTAAAACCAAAAAGAAAAAAGAACGCTTGGTTAACCAGGCCTTAGATTTAGCTCGTTTAAGTAAAAACTTGTTAAAAGGGGAAGAACTTACCGCCTTTATTAAACGCAGCTACGAGATGATTAAGTAATTAATCTTTAATCTTTTTAATATAAATCCGCTAATTAGTTATACTATTTAGCGGATTTTTTTACCTCTAAGTTTAGAAACAATATATATATTTTCATAATTTTTTAGATTTACCTTAAAAGAATTAACACACAATAGCTTAATTCTAAAATATTTAACATATATTTATGGGTCTAACTATAAATCATTTTAATTATGAAAAGAATTCTACAATTAACTTGTATTGTTTTTGCATTTTTCTCGTTAATCCATTCGGTAAACGCGCAAGACAACACGAAACTTAGTGAAGCAACCAACTCAGGGGTTTTAAGCAGTTACAACACAAATCACAATCGAACTGCTGTTATTACTTTAACACAAGGGAGAGCCCTCATGGGTACTTACTCAAATCGCGCTACATTTCAAGCCGATGCAGGAACACCATTAATTTTTGAAGATTTTGAAGGTGGACCTGCCCCAGGAACTTTAGGGCCTAATTGTGGACCAATTAGCTCGGCAAACACCACATGTTTTACAGCTGGGGAGATTCAACCTGGTGTAATAATTGAGCAAGCTGTCGACCCAAATGGGACTCTGGCTATTGGCACAGGGTGGAATGTAAACACTCACCCTACCGTTGGATCCGATACTTTTTCAGATTTTACTCGAATCACTTTTCCAAATAATGACGTTACCGCATTTGGATTTGATTTATACACATTATTTTCCGCAGAGAATACAGATATAAGAATTTATGGTACTGGAGGTTTAATTAGCACCTATAATGTAGCAACTACTAACCCTTCATTTTTTGGCGCAATCGCAGATGAAATAATTACAATGGTCGAATTGCAAACAACTGGATCAAACCAGGCTGAACATATTGCATTGTTAGAATTTGGAATGGCGGCAACCTCGGTTACCGAATGTGGCCCCGGCAATCCACGCCCAATCCCAGCTACCGGAACTAGCGGGTTAATGGATCCAAATATGGCTACGGTTACAGATGTTGGAAACCTTGGTACCGACTATACTTTAGATAATGTAACTGTAAATTTAATGCACACTTGGGCAAGCGATGTAGAAATGGTTTTAGTTTCTCCTTCGGGCACGCGTGTAGCCTTATGTACAGATAATGGCGGAAGCTCAGGTCTCGATACAGCTGCCGACTTGGTTTTTACTGATGCATCTGCAAATGATATTGGAGCTTGGAACTTTGGTGCCCCAATGGCCGATTATAGAGCCGAAGGGGGTGGAAACACTTTTCCAGTTGGTTTTGGCGATGGTCCCGGCGTTGATTTAAACACCGAATTTGCCGGTGAACCTATTAATGGAGATTGGACTCTAGAAATCAATGATGATTCTGGTGGAGACAGTGGAATGTTAAATAGTTTCTGTATCACTTTTACTGAAATTATCACTACGGGAAATCCACCAACTATTGTTTGTCCAGCAAATATTACTGCCAATAATGCACCAGGCACATGTGGCGCCGTAGTTAATTTTGCCGGAATTGCCTTTGATGACGAAGACGGAAATATCTCTGGCGATATTGTAGCTACTCCCCCTAGCGGATCTACTTTCCCTGTTGGAGATACAATTGTAACACTATCGGTTACAGATAGCGATGGCAACACCGCTACGTGCGATTTTGTTGTAACTGTTGTAGACAATGAAGACCCTATAGCAATGTGCCAAGACCTTACCATAGATTTAGATCCGGTAACTGGTATGGCTACTATTACCACGGCCGATGTTGACAATGGTTCTTCAGATAACTGCGGTATAGCATCTATGACCTTAGATATATCAAGTTTTGATTGCTCAATGGTGGGCCCAAATACAGTAACTATGACGGTTACCGATACCGCTGGCAGAACTGCTACTTGCACCTCAACTGTAACAGTGCAAGATGTTACTGCTCCAGAGGTATTCTGCGTTGGTGGATTTGGAATTTTTACAGAATCTGAAGACTTTAACGGAGCAAGTATTCCAACAGGATGGACCACTGTTATTGAATCTGGATCACAAGATTGGACTTTTGGAAGTGGGGATATGCCAATAGGTGGTGATTTTGCCACCAATGCAGCTATTTTTGACGACGATGCGGCAGGAAGTGGAACGGCTAATATGGCAAGATTAATTTCGCCAGTATACGATTTAAGCGGGGCAAGCAACGTACAACTATCTTTTGATTACGCATTGCAAGATTTCGCAGGATCTGGTGTTTTATATGCTGAAGTATGGGATGGCGCCGCTTGGCAGCAAGTATTTATAATAGACGATGTAGATGTTGACCCTGTAAACACAGGAGCTATTGATGTATCTGCTTATGTAAATGCTACATTCCAAGTGCGATTTACTTATGACGATGAAGACGGTGGCTGGAATTGGGGCGCTGGTGTAGACAATTTTATGTTGTCTTATGAAGCAACTGCTGGTGGTGGCCTCGATGTTTATTTAGATGCTAACGGTATGGCTTCCATTAATCCTAGCGATTTAGTAACAGGTATAAACGAAGCTTGCGGATATACAATTACTGCAGGCGGTTCTGGTGGTGGAACAGTAGGTTCTTTAACCTCTTTATTTGCATCAAATAATGGCGGTGCCTTTGGAGGTGCAGTTTATTTTGATGTAACCGTAGGACCAAATGATTTAAATCTTACTGAAATTGATGTTAATACGGCCGAAACAGGACCTTTCTCAATTGACATTTACACCTTAGTTGGAACTTATGTTGGTAATGAAACCAATGGTGCAGCCTGGGGTACTCCTGCGGCAACCGCAACAGGAACAGCAGTAGGTATTGACGCACCATCAAACGCTGTGCTAGGCTCTGCTATTACATTAAGTGCAAACACCACTTATGGTATGGCAATAGTAATGGATGCCTCACACGGTCATGATTATACAAATGGCGATGGCACGAATGAAAATTTTTCTAATGCAGATTTATCTATGAGTTTAGGATCGGCATCAAACGTACCATTCTCAGGAAGTATATTTTCTCCACGTGTATTTAATGGAACGCTACATTACGAAACTGCCGGTGCAGACTTAGATTTTACATGTGCAGATCTTGGTGAAAATTTAATAGAAGTAACTGTTACTGATGACAGTGGAAACTCTGCAACTTGTATGGCTGTGGTTAATGTTATTGACAACATTGCGCCGGTAATTACTTGTGGAGTATCTAATATAACTTCAGAACTTACAGATTTTGAAGACGCAACTATTCCTGCAGGATGGACTACAGTAGTAACTTCCGGTTCTGCAGACTGGATGTTTGGCTCTGGCGATATGCCGGCAGGTGGAGATTTCCCAACAAATGCAGCAATCTTTGATGATGACGCTGCAGGTAGTGGTGAAGTAAATTTAGTGTCACTTCTATCGCCTGTATATGATATTTCAGCAGCAGTTACTGCATCGATCTCTTTTGATTATGCAATGCAAGAATTTGCAGGAGATGGCACCTTAGCCGTAGATGTATACGATGGCGCCGCTTGGCAACAAATTCTATTTGTTGATGTAGATACAGATCCAACAAATTCAGGTTCGATTGATGTTATGCCTTATATGAATGCAGATTTCCAAGTTCGTTTCACTTATGACGACGAAGGCGGATGGGGCTGGGGTGCCGGTGTAGACAACTTCCAAATAGATTTTGAAGGTGTTAGCACGGGTAACGTAGTTGAAGTTGAATTAGGACCAGACGGAGCAACTACTTTAGATCCATACGGACTAGTATCTAATATCGATGAAGCTTGCGGTATTGACACTATTGCAGTTGATGTTACTACAGTAACTTGTGCAGACATAGGAACTCCAGTTATGGTAACTGTGTTTGTAAGCGATACGAGCGGTAACCTTGCATCTTGTGTTGCCGAAGTACACGTAGTAGACAATCTAGCACCTGTACTTACTTGTCCGGCAGACCAAACTGTAGACCCAGGACCTGGTAATATTTTCTATATAGTTCCAGATTACTTTGCAACAGGCGAGGCTATTGCGGACGATAACTGTACAGATCCAGTAGCAGTTACAACGCAAGACCCAGCTCCAGGTACTGCCCTCCCAGATGGAGTGTATACAGTAAGCCTTACCGCTACAGACGAATATGGAAACATGGCTAGCTGTGATTTTGAACTTACAGTTGAATCTGTTTTAGGTGTAAATGAAAACTCAATGGATGCCGGAGTTGTGCTGTATCCTAACCCTGCGAGTAATGTAGTTAACCTTGTAAACAAAACCAATATTGCTCTAGAGCAAATGATGATTTTCGATATAAACGGAAAATTAGTAAACCAGATAGACCTTCGCACTATGCAAGGCGAACAAGCAGTAGATGTTTCATCTATGGCGGCCGGTGTTTATATGGTTCAAATTATTGGTGAAAAAGGAAGCACTGTAAAGCGCTTAATTAAGGAGTAATTTTTTTCATTATTTAATTAATCAAAACCAGAAAGCCTCTCAACTAAGTTGAGAGGCTTTCACTTTTTATTACTTTTATCTCGTTAAAATAGCCAAATAGATTACTTTAAAATTAAAAAATAGACTATGTTACCTTGGCATCAATATTTATTGGGAGTACTTTTAATTCTGGCTGGAGCCAACCATTTTAGGAAACCCAAATTATACGAACGTATTATGCCCCCATATCTCCCAGCGCATAGTACATTAGTAATGTTGAGCGGTATTGCTGAAATGACACTTGGTTTTATGATTATGAATAAAAACACCCAAAACCTTGCAGCCTGGGGAATAATTTTAATGTTGCTAGCTTTTATACCAGTACATATTTATATGTTACAAATTAAAAAAGCAGCTTTAAAATTACCCAAATGGATCCTAATTTTAAGGCTACCTCTACAATTTGCACTAATTTATTGGGCGTATTTGTACACCCAATAAACACTAACTATTACTAAGTTTTACTTAGCTATATATCTCGTTTAAAAGCTTAGCCAGCCTTATTCCTCCTTTTTGTAATTGCGCACGCATTACATGGGTATACTCATACATATAACGATACCCAAGCTTTTGACCAACTTCGGTATTTTCATAAATCTCTTCGCAAAGCGCTCTACTTTCGTACATCCAATCTATTACATTGCCACTCTTTATCTTTTCATATTGAAACTTTGATAATTTATCAGTATTTGCGGCTAATTCGGTGTAAGACATACCATAAAAATCAATCATTTTTGAATCCCAAACCGTGTGTAAATTTGTTCCATCTTTAAACCATCTAACTTGAAAATCGTTTCCCCCTTTATCTTCAGCTAACCCAATGTGTAACGGTTGGTGCAAATCGCCCATAAAATGAACTAACATTTTTAAATAGAATGTTTTATCTGCATTACTGCTACTTTCATCTTTTAAAACATTGATGCATTTTTCAATGGCAACTATAATATCACCAGCTTCGCTTTTAGGGTGTTCGTGGTATTTTGCTCCAAACGGAAAACTTACGTAATGCCACGGTTTATATGCGTCATATTTACGATCGCTTTTAATGGCATCGGCATAGTTTGACACAAAGGCAATAGAATGGCCGTTAAGCAGTTTTGAAATTTCCTTTTTTGCCTTTCTATTTAAGTAGCCTTCGGCAATTTCCCCTACGGCTCGATGACCTGTTTTCCCCCAATCTTCGGATGCAAAACCTATGTTCACAACCAGAAAAAATGTTATAACTAAAGTTGAAATTTTCATAATTTTTATTCTTTATTTATTTTCACCAAACTTGTGGAGCAAAGATAACACCCCAAATGCACAATTTTGATAATAATTATTTTTAATAATTAGAATTGAGTAGCCAATTCAAAAAATTACATTTAAAAAAGTAATATCTTATACTATTAATAGAAAATTTCTGTTTAAAACAATGTCCCTATTTTATTGCTTATGAAACTTATTGTTATACCCTTTTTGTTGTTTGTAGGACTTTCATTTGCTCAGAATGATTTTTATTCTGAAGACATTAATGTCACCCCTCTTATTGAGGGCACACTACTTTTACCAAGCCCCCAAAAAGAGCAACCATTAGTAATTATTATAGGTGACAGTGGCCCTACAGACCGCAACGGAAACCAGCAAATGATGGTAAACAACGCGTTAAAATTTCTCGCCGAAGGGCTTTATACCGAAGGCATCGCCAGTTTTAGGTATGATAAAAGGCTTGTAAAACTAATTAAGCACCGCGCCCTCACAGAATCTGAAATTCATTTTAATGATTTTATCGAGGACGCAAACGCTATTTATCAACGCTTCAAAAATGACAATCGGTTTTCAGAAATTTATATAATTGGGCACGGTCAAGGCTCTCTTGTGGGGATGGTTACCGCACAAATTGGCGCCAATGGCTTTATATCGATAGCGGGTGCTGGACAAGAAATAGACGATGTAATAATAGATCAACTTTCAAAACAAGCCCCGGGATTAGTTGACAATGCACGCACATCTTTTGACGATTTAAGAGCGACGGGAGCGGCCCATAATTATAGCCCCGGATTGGCCTCAATTTTTAGAAAAGAAATTCAGCCTTTTCTCTTTACGTGGATGCAATACAACCCAAACAAGGAAATTGCAAAACTTCAGTTTCCTGTTTTAATAATTAATGGCGACAAAGATCTTCAAGTAGATATTTCCGAAGCAGAATTACTAAAAAACGCGAAACCTGACGCTCAATATGAAATTATTGAAAATATGAATCATATTTTTAAGGAAATAAAAGGAAACGACCTGGAAAACAGCAAGTCGTATAACATTCATAATATTCCTATTATGCCCGAATTAATTAGCATTATAAGCGATTTTATTAAAAAATAATGCAAATAAAAAAATAATTGTATTTTGCACCAAAACCATCAACAAATGCAGGATACAGCTACCAAAATTATAGAAGACACTACCCCACTTTTTACAAACGACACCATAGTTTTTGGTGTTTTAATGATAGCATTAGGATTTATTTTTTACACTTCCTCCCAAAAAGAAGGGTTTTGGAAAAAATTCTACAGCATAGTCCCTGCCTTATTTATGGCCTATTTTATCCCCGCATTATTTACCACCGCGGGAATTATTTCGCCCGAGTGGACTACGGTGGCAGAGACCGGTGAAGTAAGTACAGGCAGTACAAGTTTGTATTATATGTCGAGCCGCTATTTGCTACCGGCAGCTTTGGTTTTAATGACCTTAAGTATAGACATTAAAGGTGTTATTAATTTAGGTCCTAAGGCGCTTATTATGTTTTTTGCCGGGACAGTTGGTATCGTGCTAGGAGGGCCATTAGCCGTATTAATAGTAGGAACCATTCACCCCGAAGCCGTAGGTGGCGAAGGTGCCGATGCTGTGTGGCGCGGCTTATCTACACTTGCAGGAAGCTGGATTGGCGGAGGTGCAAATCAAACTGCTATGCTCGAAATTTACGGCTATAATCAAAAGCTTTATGGCGGGATGGTATTTGTGGATATTGTTGTAGCAAATATTTGGATGGCTATTATTTTATTCGGAATTGGAAAATCTGCAAAAATCGATAAATGGTTAAAAGCAGATACTTCGGCAATTGACAGTTTAAAAGAAAAAGTTTCAGATTACGCACGAAAGGTGGATAGAAATCCAACTTTAACCGATTTAATGATTTTAGGCGCTATAGCCTTCGGTACAGTGAGTTTTGCACACTTTGGCGCTAATTATTTGAGTAAATTTTTCACCGAAATAGTTGCAGGATTACCCGCCGGAATTACACGTAATATTTTTACTTTTCTCGATTCTAGTTTCTTTTGGATGATAAGCATAACCACACTCATTGGGGTTCTGCTTTCATTTACAAAATTAAAATCATACGAAGGCGCCGGCGCCAGTAAATTTGGGAGTGTTTTCATTTATATACTAGTAGCGAGTATTGGAATGAAAATGGATTTAACCCTAATTTTTGACAATTTATGGCTTATTGTAATTGGATTAGTGTGGATGAGTGTTCACGCAGGATTACTCATATTAGTTGCCAAACTAATACGGGCCCCCTATTTCTTCTTAGCCGTGGGTAGCCAAGCTAATGTGGGTGGCGCAGCCTCTGCCCCAATAGTTGCATCGGCATTTCATCCATCGTTGGCAACGGTTGGGGTGCTATTAGCGGTTTTTGGTTATGCCATTGGTACGGTAGCAGCAATTATATGTACTGTTTTAATGCAATTGGCATCTGGAGTATAATAATTTGAAAAAAAATATCATATTTGCACTCCTAAAAAAAACCTCATAATGATTCGTTACTGTCTTACTATTGCCGTTATTTTATTAAGTTTAATTAGCTGTTCTAAAGATGCATCAAAAATGGAGCTTACTGGAACGGTAAAAGGACTAAAAAAAGGTACACTTTTACTTCAGAAATTTGAAGATACAACCTTGATAACTATAGATTCTGTCGTAATAAACGGGTCCTCAGATTTTACATTTACAGACAAGGTTGTGAGTCCAGAAATATATTACCTATATGTAAGGTTAAAAGACGGTACTTTACGCGATGACCGTATTGCATTTTTTGCTGAAAATGTACCAATGCATATACAAACCAATATTAAAAATTTTGGCAGTGCAGCAAGAGTATCTGGCTCTGTTAACGATAGTTTATACAGAGAATTTGAAAAATTAAGACAGCGCTACGTAGCTAAAAACCTTGAATATATTGAGCAGCGGTTTAAAAATAAAGGTAAAAACAACGATTCTTTAAAAGCAGATTTATCGCGTAAACAAGAATCGCTAATAAAAAGTAAATACTTTACAACGCTTAATTTTGCCTTAAATAACACAGATTATGAAGTAGCTCCATATTTAATTTTAAGTGAAGCGTATAGTTCGCATGTAAAATACTTAGACACGGTATACAATGCGCTATCGCCAAAAATAAAAGACTCCAAATACGGTAAGGAATTGGAGTCTTTTATAAAATTGCGTAAAAAAAGTGATACTTTATAGTTTGTTAATCTTGTCTATAAGGTCTCTCCCACGTGATTCCAATTCGGCTTGAATTGATTTAAAGTGTTGCTTTTTATTTTCTACATTCTTTTGATTAACTTTTTCAATTAAATCATCAAAAGTTGCAATTGCCTCATCGATAATTGATTCGGCTTCTTTGTTGTCTTTATCAGGATTGGTTAACTCCCAAATGTACACGGCTTCAATTATATCGCCTAAAACATAATTAATATCCTTTTTTAAGTCTCTTACGTTTGCCATTTAATATGCTATTAATTAATAAATTTCGTATTTACTATTTTTATAATCGCGCAAAGATACGAAGTTTTAAGGAATGAATACTTCTAAAAAGCTAGCTGAATTTGTAATAAATTTTATTTCAGACAATTGTGCAGGAATTAGTATGGTTTCTCCTTTTTTTATGGTTTCCGAAAAATCGTTATAAACAATTTTAGCTTGCCCCGCTACACACATATAAACGGTAAAAGAATTATTTACATTTAATTGCTTAGTAAAATCTTGCGTTAGTTCAATTTTATTTACCGAAAAATACGAAGTAGTGCCAATTGCACTTGCCTCATTTTTACTTGCCGTATAATTTAATTGCGGCGTCGTTTTATTAAAATTGATAGCATCTATGGCCAAATCTGTATGCAATTGCCTTAATTTTCCGCTAGTATCGGGTCTATTCCAATCGTAAATTCGATAGGTAATATCTGAAGTTTGTTGAATTTCGGCTAACAGAATTCCCCCACCAATTGCGTGAACAGTTCCAGGATTAAGAATAAAAGCATCACCACTAGAAACTGGTACCTCGTTTAAAATTTCTGTAATTTTATATTTTGAAAGGTATTCTAAATATTTCTCTTGATTCATCTGCTGATTAAACCCGAGAATAAGCCTGGCATCTTTTTCAACATCCATTATATACCACATTTCAACCTTTCCAAAGGAATTGTGTCTTTCTTTTGCTAATGCATCATCTGGATGAACTTGTACAGAGAGGTCTTCGCGTGCATCTATAAACTTAAAAAGCAGCGGGAAATGGTTGCCAAACGTGTTATAAACCTCCTCACCAACTAATTTATCTTTATAATTTTCTAATACCCAATTAAGGGTTTTGCCTTTTAGTGGGCCATTTATAATTTCAGAAATATTATTAGCTACTCCAGAGATTTCCCAACTTTCTCCAATATTGCCGTGACCGCCCTTTTTTAAAATATTGGTCAATTTTGTGCCACCCCAAACTTTTTCTTTAAGAATGGGTTGAAATTTTAAAGGATAAAGGGAAAGTGCTTTTGCCATTAATTGCCATTATAGATTACAAAATTGCGCGGAGTTTCATAAAGTTTTACCGAAATATCGTATTTGCTATCTATACGAGCTCTCATTTTATTCCAAATTACAATTGCAATATTTTCAACTGTGGGATTCGTATTTTTAAATTCGGGAACTTCGATATTTAAATTTTTGTGATCGAACGGATCTTCTACTTCTTCTTTTATTATTTGCGCCAGCACTTTTAAATCGATTAAAAAACCAGTATCTGGGTCAATTTCGCCAGAAATACCAATTTCTAATTCATAATTATGACCGTGATAATTGGGGTTACTACACTTACCAAAAACTTTAAAATTTTTGTCGTCATCCCATTCTTTTTTAAACAACCTATGCGCTGCATTAAAATGAGCTTTTCTAAATACTGTTAAGCTCATACGGATAAATAGTTATAAAATTTATCGAATATTATTTTAAACCAGGCGGTATAAATATCGGGGTTTTGTTCAATGTCTTTTTTAACTTCATCCATTGGCATCCATTTCCAGTTGGCCACTTCATCGGGGTTAATATTTGGTTCTCCCGAGTAAGTTCCTATAAGAATATGGTCTAATTCGTGTTCTGTAAGTCCGTTTTCAAAAGGAGCTTTGTAAATAAAAGAAGTTGTTTCTTTTAAAGGTGTTGTAAACCCCATTTCTTCCATCAACCTACGTTTTCCGGCATCTAGGGTGGTTTCGCCATCTCGCGGATGACTGCAGCAGGTATTGGTCCAAAGCCCTGGAGTGTGGTATTTGTGCAAGGCTCGTTGTTGCAGCATTAATTCGTTTTTCTCATTAAAAACAAAAACTGAAAACGCTCTGTGAAGTACACCTTTTATATGAGCTTCTTGTTTTGGCATTAACCCTAATTGCTCGTCTTTTTCGTTAACGAGAATAACTTGTTCTTCCTTCATAGCAATCTAACTTAGGCTTCAAAAATACGAAAAGGGCGGCTGAGTTAAAAGTAAAAAGCGTTCAATAGTGATTAAAGAACGCTTTTTGATAAAATTAAATTTGGCTAGTTTTAATTTTGAATTATAAACATGGATCGTCTATTAAGTTGATGTTCTTCGTCTGTACATTCAATATCGTTGCCACAATGGTTTAGCAATAAGCTTTCGCCGTATCCTTTGGCCGAGATACGTTCCTTATCGATACCTCGCTCAACAATCCATTCTCTTGTAGACTGTGCTCTTCTATCAGAAAGTTTCATATTATAAGCATCGCGACCTCTTGAATCTGTATGTGATTCAATGTGTATTTCTAAATTTGGATAAAGTTCCATGGCATATAATATTTTGGCCAATTCAACCTCGGCATCTGTTCTAATAAAATCTTCGTCGTAGTCAAAATAAATAGGTTGAACTTCTAACATACACCCTAAATCATTAGGCGGACAGGGTTGTTTTAACTTAAGTTGTAAATCCACATTAATAACGCCACCAACGTCGGGAGTTTCTACAATTTCTTCTTTTGGATAGTATGCATCTTTTGTACCTCGTAAAGTATAGTTTGTACTACATTCAGCCGTAAAACTAAAAGTTGCATCTTCGCCAACGGTTACTTTTTGAATTACTTGATTTGAAGCATTTAGCAAAGTAACTTCGGCTCCTGGGAGTAATTCTTTTGTGTCAATATCGGTTACTACACCATTGATTGTCATAACACATTTTTCAAAGAAATAATAAATCTCATCGTCTATTGCTCCTCGTCCACCGGCAGCATTGGAAGTATAATACCCCGAGCCTTTCGACTCTTGAATAATAAGCCCGAAATCGTCTTTATTTGTATTTATTGGAGGGCCAAAATTTGAAACCTGTTCTAAGTTTCCATTGCTATCGAGTGTGGCAACGTAAATATCGAGTCCGCCGTGTCCAAAATGACCATCGCTGGCAAAGTACAAGTTGTTATCTTCACTTACAAAGGGAAAAGTTTCTCGCGATCTTGTGTTTACTTCGGGTCCTAAATTAACTGGTGCGCCGTAAGTAATATTCCCAACCGAGTCTTTTTTAATATCAACTTTGTATAAATCAGATCGGCCATAACCGCCCGGCATGTCGGAAGCAAAATATAAACGATTTTCATCATAATTAAGTGCTGGATGGGCGGTGCTGTATGCCGGACCGTTAAACGGTAGCTCCAAAATATCGCCCCAATATTGCTCACCCTTTTTATTAACTTTAAGGGTGGCTCTATAGATTTTTAGTTTTATAATGCGGTTTTTGTCGTACCCTTTTTTGCCATCTTTAAAATTATTTCGTGTAAAATACATGGTTTGTCCATCTTTGGAAAAGACGGGAGTTGCCTCGTGAAGAAAAGTATTAACCTCCCCTTCCAGCGGCCGGGAGTTTGATAGTCCACCATCGCTATCAACATCGGCAATGTATAGATCTAAGTACGGCATATTATTCCAATTATGCGCTTTTAGCTCGGCTCTCTCTTTTGATGTTGAAGAGTATACAATTTTATTCTGAAAATAGGTAGGACTAAAATCTGACCAGCGAGTATTAACACCAACATTATTTATTACGTACTTGAAAGGGTGAACACCAAGGCTCAATAAATATTCTGGATCGTTCTCGAACTTTTTAACATTGGGTTCGGCACCGCCTTTTTCGAAGTAAATTTTCATTACCTCGGCAGATTTTTCGTATTTACCTACACTTTTAAGGGTTTGCGCAATGCGGTAGTAGTATTCCGTTTCAATATTATCTGGATACTCATTTAATAGTTTTGAATAATACTTTTCGGCATTAACATAATCACTATTGTAATAATAAGTATCGCCTAATTTTTGATAAACTTCGGCGGAGCGATAACCATTTTCAACTACTTTAAGATAAATCTCTTGTGCATTAATATAGCTATACTTCTCGTATTGTTCATTAGCTCTTGCAATTTTAACTTCTTGAGCGAATGTTAAATTTACAAGAAGTATTAACCCAATAAATGCTATTTGTTTAATCGTTGTCATAAGATTGGATTTTTAAGGTGAAACTTGAAATCCAGCACAATCTAGATAAACAAAACTCCTATTTTTAATAAAGATTTTAAAGCGTAACTTGTATTAGCTATTAGCGCTAACTTTAATTTCTTTATGCAAATTAGGGAGATTTATGGGGAGCTAATCAATAGGTATTTACATAACGGAAATTAATTCTTTATAATAAACATAGATCTTCTGTTTAATTGATGTTGTTCTGCGGTACAGTCTACACCATTTGAACATTCGTTAACTAACCTAGACTCACCATATCCTTTGGCCGTTAACCTATCCTTGCTAATGCCTTTGCTCACTAACCAACGAAGAGTTGACTGGGCTCTACGTTCAGAAAGCGCAAGGTTGTATCTATCATTACCACGTGAGTCTGTATGCGATTCAATATGAATACTAATTTGTGGATATGATCTTAGTGCAGCGAGAACTTTCGCCAATTCAATTTCGGCATCAGGACGAATATAAGACTTGTCGAAATCAAAATAAATTGGCTGCAAATCGAGAATACAATTTAAATCGGTTGGTGGGCAACCAATAAGTTCTAATGGAATTGGCACCTCTACAACACCGGTAATAAATGGTGTTTTAATTGTAGATTCGTAAGGTTTATAATCTTCTTTTACTCCTCTCACGGTATATTGAATTCCGCAACTTGCCAAGAAGCTGTACTTTCCATCTAAATCGGAAGTAGTTTTTTCTATAAGTTGATTGTTACTATCTAACAATTGTACGGTTGCTTCGGCAATTGGTTCTTCTGTAGTTTTTTCGAAAACTGTGCCCTCAATTGTAATGGTACAGCCTTCTTTTAAAAAGTAAATATCATCATCTGCACTTCCTCTATTTCCGCCTCTATTCGACGAAAAATAAGCTACTCGATTTTCTTCATCGATAATAAAACCGAAGTCATCTTTCGCACTATTAACCGGTGGGCCTAAATGTTGTACTTCTCCTGGTAACCCTTCACTGTCTAATGAAGTTACAAATACATCATAACCTCCCAAACCGGAACGTCCATCACTAGAAAAATATAAATTGTTGTTATCGCTAACAAAAGGGAAAGAATCGCGCCCCCCCGAATTTACCGAAGGACCTAAATTTATTGGTGGACCATAGGTATTATCGCCCAAAATATCGACAAACCAGATATCATTCATTCCGTAGCTTCCTGGCATATCTGACGAAAAGTACAATCTTTTACCATCGGGACTTAATGCCGGATGCGCTACAGAAAATTCGTCGCTATTAAAAGGCAGTTTTACAATATCTTTCCATGTATTTGCTCCTGCCCTTGTAGCTTTATAAATTGATAAACGTAAGGTTTTATAGCGATTAGATTTATCAAAATTTTTCTTTCCGTCCAGTATTTGATTACGGGTAAAAAACATTGTATTACCATCTTTAGTAAACACCGGCGTCGATTCGTTATAATCTGTATTTACATCGCCACCAACTGGCACTGAATTTTTTAATCTCCCTTCAGAATCTCTATCTGCAATAAACAAATCTAAATATGGCTCCTTTGTCCAATCATCATATTTAGGGACATTTGTTAAACCTGCCGAAGCATAAATTATACTTTCGTCTTTATAAAATGCAGGACCAAAATCTGAAGTAGCAGTATTAATTCCAACCTTTTCGATTTCAATATTTCTGGAATCAAAGACAATACTTTTTAAGTAATCGGGATCATTATTATATGTTTTAACTACAAATTTTTTCCCTCCTTTAGCAATGTATTCTTGTAATAATGCATCTGCTTCTTGACTCTTTCCAAGGCTTTTTAAGGATTGAGCTCCTTTGTAATAGTATTCTGGCTCGGCTTCATCAGGATATTCATTTATCAATCTGTAATACCACTTAGCCGCACTACCATAATCACTATTAAAATAGTAGGTGTCTCCTAAATTTTTAAAAATTTGAGCAGATTGATATCCATCTTCAACTACTTTTAAATAGATTTCTCGAGCATCTATATAGGCATATTTCTCAAATTTTTTATCTGCTCTTTTAATATCTTTTTTTTGCGCAAAAGATGTGGTAGCAGTAACAAAAACTAAGATGAAAATAGATATGTTACGAATTACTGTAGTCATAATTTTTATTAATTTTAAAAGAATCTAGGAGTTAATACACGTTCTGGTCTATTAAATAATTCGAATCTAAACATTACTTCATACGAGCCATCAGAATATGCCTCAATATCTGTTGTTTGATAATCATAGCCAAAGCCAATAAAAATACCATCAGTAGCTTGAAATCCTACTAAACCACTCATAGCCGCACTCCATCTATATGCAGCACCCAAAGTTACTCTATCATATAGTAAGAAATTTGCCGAAACATCTGCTTGTAAAGGTGAACCAGACACCATTTTCATTAAAGCTGCTGGTTTAAATTTAACATTATCGCTAAGGTCGAATACATAACCTGCAATTAAAAAGTAGTGCATTCTTTCTGCTGCCGTAGTCTCTACTTGAGTATTTTCTATACTACCGGTATCAAAATGTTTGGTGGTTAAAAAGTTTGGTACAGATAATCCTACGTAAAATCTTTCGGTATTATAATATACTCCAGCTCCAATTTGCGGTTGTAACTTATTATCAATATTATTTTCTTGAAAGTATGGATCGTTGGGATTATAAATATTCAACTTTGAAAAATCTACATCCAAAATATCTAAACCTGCTTTAAGACCAAACGAAACTTTGGCGTCTTCAGAAGTTTGTATACTGTATGAATAATCAATATTGAAATTTGTTTCAATAGCCGGCCCTATTCGATCATTTACAACCGACAGTCCTAAACCCATATTTTCACGTATAGGTGAATTAACTGTAAAGGTTCCGGTGTTTGGGGCTCCATCTCCAAAATTTACCCATTGGGTACGATATAAAAGTCCAAAACTTAGAACTTCGCGATTACCAGCATAAGCGGGGTTTACCACTTGAGTGTTATACATATATTGAGTGTACTGTGGATCCTGCTGTGCTTTACTTGAAAAAGTACCAAGTAAAATCAAAATTAGTAGTGTTAGATAACTGTGTTTCATAGTTATGTATTTTAATCCTGGGAGGTCATTTCCTCCCAGGAATTTTTTTTTGATTTTTCTATCTGTTTATATAAAGGTATCCATTATATGATTCTTGACCTGGATTTTCTTTCGGAAAGGTAAGAATATAAAAATAAGTTCCGGTAGGTAATTCCTTATTTTGTTCAACTGTTACTCTTCCTTCAGAAATACCTCTAAACACATTTTCGCTATCATTAGAGCCTCCGTATCCGTCTGTTTCATACACTAATACTCCCCAACGGTTGAAAATTTTCATATTATTTACTGGATAATTACTAATTCCTTCTACTAAGAAGAAGTCGTTAAATCCATCTCCGTTTGGTGTAACTCCGTTGAAAATTTCAAACGTAGTTGGCAATACTAATGGTAGTGTAACCACAGTTGGGTCATCTGGATCTCCATCACCATTGTTGTCATTATTAGTTAAATCTGTTGGGTCATCAGAATCGTCTTGAACAATATTTCCAAAGATATCTTCAGCAAATACTGTTGCTTGGTTTACTACTTCGCCATTATCAATATCTTCTTGAGTAATAACATAGGTTGCAGTAAACGTTACCGTATCTACTTCTCCTGGCTCCAATTGTGCAATTGGATCTCCAGTAATTTCAATACCTGGTAATGGATCAGTGATATAAATATCATATAGGGTTACAACTCCTGTATTGGTGATAGCAAATTCATATGATATTGTTTCTCCAACATCTGAAGAGAAATTACCGTTTTCGTCATTAAACTGACCTGTTTTCTCTAAAGCTATAGATACATTTTGACAAACATCTATAATTGTAGGATCATCTTCAAGATAGCTATTATCATCAGATAAATCTGAAACTACATTTCCATCAGGCTCTGTTCCTTCTACAATGGCTTGATTTTCTACAAATCCTGCATCCACATCTGCTTGAGTTATGGTGTAAATTGCAGTAAATGTTGTAGTATCTTCCTCTTCTGGCGCTAATACAATTGGACCTCCTACTACAGCTACTATTGGATCTGTAATCGTTACGTTTGACAGCATAACATTACCAGTGTTTTTTACACTGAAGTTATACACAATTGTCTCTCCAATATCTGGACATCCATTATCATTCTCATCTGTAGGAATACCAACTTTGATGAGAGCAATTGCAGGATTTTGGCATAATACGGTAATTGTAGGGTCATCCTCTAATACGCTGTCGTTATCTGATAGGTCGCTTACAGTATTACCCGCTGGATCTTCAGCGGTTACGGTAGCTTGATTTTCTACTGAACCGTTATCAATATCTACCTGCGTGATAACATATTCAGCGGTAAACGCTGTGTTGTTAACCTCGCCTGGAAGTAACGTTATTGGTCCTCCCACAACAGTCACTAATGGATCTGTAATCATTACGTTATTTAATGTAACGTTTCCTAGGTTATGAACTGCAAAACTATAGTCAATAGTTTCATCTACATCGGCACAACCATTTCCATTAGTATCATTTACAATTCCAGTTTTAATTAATGCAATTACTGGATTCTGGCATACTTCTGTTACCGTAGGATCATCTTCGAAAACGCTATCATCATCAGATAGATCTGTAACCACTGTTGAGTCTGGATCTGTTCCTTCTACCGTAGCTTGATTAATTACTTGCCCTGCATCTATATCGATCTGCGTAAGTGCGTAATCTGCTTCATATGTCCAAGTTTCAGTTTCCTGAAGTATTCCATCTCCGTTGTCGTCACCCGATACTAAAATAATAGGTACAACTGGGTTTGGAGCTTCCAATAGTGGATCTGTCACTGATATTGAACTCAACGGAACATTTCCTTCATTTGTTACTGTAAATGTGTACGAAATAGTCTCATCAACATTTGCACAACCATCTTGATTTTCATCATTCACAATACCCGTTTTAACTATCGCTATTGCAGGTGCTGGTGTTTTTTGAATAACAAGATAAACCGTTGCTCTATCGGTAGCAACAGGGCTACCATCATCGAAAATTTCGTAAACAAACTGATCTGTACCAATGAAATCTGTACCTGGGGTATAATCAAATGTACCGTCGGCATTTAGAACAACTGTACCGTTTGAAGGACCGCTAATAGGACTTATTGCAATATCAACAGTTTGATTATCACCTTCTGGGTCATTATCATTATCTAGAACATTTCCAGATATAACGGTGTTAATTTCACCATTATAAGCATCATCATTTGCTACTGTAATGTTTGTATTTGAATTAATAATATAAATAGTAACTATTGCAGTATCACATAATGCTGGTGTGCCATTATCACAAATTGTATATTCAAAGGTGTCTACTCCTACAAAACCAGCATTTGGTGTGTAAGTGTATGTTCCGTCAGGATTGACAACTACTGAACCGTTTGTTGGGTTCGTATTGGCTGTAACAATTATTGGATCACCATCGGGATCAAAGTCATTTACTAATACGTTACCATTTACCGGCACATCTACTAAGGTAATATTTGTATCATTATTTGCTACTGGCGGTTCATTACCAATTGTAACATTAATAACCTCAATAGTAACTATTGCAGTATCACAAGCTATTGGATTTCCGCCATCACAAATTTGATATTCGAAGGTATCAGTTCCAACGAAATCTAAATTTGGAGTGTAAGTATATGTTCCGTCGGCATTAAATACTACCGTACCATTGGCTGGGCCGCTTACCAAAGTAAATACTTCCGTTCCGGCAGGACCGTCGG
>DFMO01000013.1 GCA_002375695.1 Flavobacteriaceae bacterium UBA3591 | reverse complement strand
TTTGCAAGTACACACCAAACTGAAAATCCGCGAGGATTTTCAGAAGTAGGCGAGAACAAGCAATTACTTATAGCCATTGTTGCCAGTAGTACTTATTATTCAGTTGTTAAATATCCATTGATAATTTCAGACTTCCGCCTAATCCTTCTCGAATAATTCGCATTAAAGTCGAAAGTCGAATATCACTTGCGTTATTCTCGATTCGAGAAATATAGTTTTTAGTCGTTCCAACTTTTTCGGCAAGTTGTTGTTGGGTCAAATGTTGTTTTTTTCTCGCCTCTTGAATTAAAACTCCAATTTTAAATGTTTCAAATTCTTCTTGAAATTCATCACGAGATTCAGTTCCGATTTTTCCGTACTGTTCGTCCAAATGGTCATCAAAGGATGTAATTCTTTTATCTGTTTTCATAATATTCCTTTTTTAATCGTTCCGCTTTTTTAATTTCTTTCTTGGGTGTTTTTTGTGTTTTCTTTTGAAATCCACTCAATAGAATTATTAAATTCCCTTTGTCGAAAAAGCAAAAAATTCGGAATATTCCATTTCCTGCAGAAATTCGCACTTCCCAAAGTCCGTCAGTATTCGTAAGGTTTTTTAAAAACTTTTCTGGAACAATTCGAGTATTTCTCAAAAGTAAAAGTGTCCAGTCAATTTTCTTACGAACAACGAGCGACTGTTTTAAATAGAAATCTTTAAAGTGGTTTTCGTAAAATCCTATTTCTCTTTTAAATTCGCTCAATTGATTAGTCGTTAAATTCAGAACAAAGTTACCTAAAAAGGTAACAATCTCCAAATTTATGAATGATTTTCAATATGAAAACGGATTTTCACGTATTACTGGCAACGGTTTTGTGTATGGATCGTAGCGTCTAAATTAGCGATTATTTTCGGATTAAGCACAAGCCAGATTTTTAAATTTTACTATTTATTTTTTTCACTGGAAATCGTCCACCGAAGGACTACTGCTACTAAAATATAAAATAAAAACGACAGTAAATTTAAAAATTTGGCGACTTTCCAAATATGCCTTAACTTTGATTAAGCAACTAATTAGCTATGAGCTATATACAGTGTTGGTAGCCGTTTTTTCTTTCCGTTATAATGAAAACCTTACTTTAAACAAAATTTGCCGTGTACGTAACTTAAAATTTGTTTCTACGTAGCTAAACTCGCTTATATTGACTGTCCTATAATTTTGGGTATTGAAAATGTTACTCCATTGCAGCTCAAAATCTATGTTTTTCTTTTTCAAAGTGTAGCGATACACCAAATCAGCAAAAAAGTTCTCGATGTTTTCAGTAAACAGATTGTTTTTTATGTACTCTGTTTTGACAGAAAAGTATTGATTTTCGGTGGGGTAAAAGTTAAAGTTCAGCAAGTGTGTCTGTTGGATTATGGTCTTATTTGCTTGGTCCTGTATTGTGTTTTTTGAAAACGCCCAATTGGCTTTATATTCCGTGTTGAACCAGTCGGTAAAATCGGTGTCCAACTTCCAACCAATACCAAAATTTTCGGTTTCGACATTGGTTATTTCATCGTTGAGTATCTGCTGAAAATCCTGTAATCCAAAATTTGCATTTATAGTTGTATTCGTATTCAATTTGCTAAAGTATTTACTCAAGCGAGTAGAAATATTATAATTTTGCCTGTCATTTTCTTGCTCAATGGCTTGTAATTCTGTTGCTCCGTTTTCCAAAATTTGTGTTTGGTACAAAAGGTTATTCTCGCTTTTGGACTGGGTATAGATTACATTCCAAAAGATTGATTTTATAGGGTTGCGATAAGAAACTCCTGCTGTTAAGTTTTGATTGAATGTTTGTGGTAACGGTGTATTGATGCGTTGTATGCTTCGGTAATTCCGTAAAATATAGGCGTAATGTAATTGATTAATAGTACCAAACTGGTTGTTAAGGCTTATAGATGTATTGAATTTCCAAAAGGCACTCGCATCATAAACCACAGAAAACCTCGGCTCAAAGGTTAACCTGTTTAAATTTTCGCTATCCTGCAAAGGCTCGTCTTCAATTTGATAGGAATGAAAGTTTAATGGCGTCGTAAGTTCCACACGCCATTTTTCCTTTTTGTATTGTGATTTAAAGTCAAAATAAATCTTGCTACGCCTCCATTCCAGATTATTGTTAAAAACATAGGGTGATAGCTCGCTTTCAGAAGTGATAATCTGACTATGAAGGTTTTGGTTTTCAAACTGAAAACCTACCTTGGGCGAAAAACTAAACCTTTTCCACCCTTTTGTAAAGCTTAGCGAGCTGTTGGTATAGAACGTTTGTAGGTCAACTTCTTGAAAAACCTCCTCATAAGGAATGCCATTGTTCAACAACTCGTCAAACTGTCCTGGATTTACTTTGAGAGTTTGTGGTGTCTGGTTAAAACCGATGTAGGAATTAAAGGTTGCCAACTGATTGCCCAATGAAAAAATGGTCTTGAATGTATTGGACAGTTTAAAATAGCGGTTGCTCAGGTTTTGCGATAAAGGTGCATCGTTGATTTGGATATTTCCTCTTTGGCTGTCCCAAAACCCTTGAAATTGCAAACTATTCTTCAAATAATTTTCCTTGGTATTTTTCTGTAAGGTCAAATTGGATTCTAATGAATTGTAGTAGAGTTGGTTGTATTTTTCTTCCAAAAGAGAAATGGTGTCCGTTGGTGTGAAAAACAACGTATTGGTAAAACCACTTTGTTGTTGGTAGTCATTTAAATAAGACGTGTTCAACCGCAGTTCATAATCTTTTTTTAATTTATGCAGATAGTTAGCCGTGAGCAAGTTTATATTATTGTCCAGCCAGCGTTTTTCGGATAAGTTTGGCTTGTTGAGTTGTTGTATGGCCAGCCAATCCTGTTTTTCTGTACTGTTCTCAAACTGTTCCAAAAGGTCTTCGATGGTCAACGTCTTGAGTTGTGAGGAAACATCATCTCCCGTATTATTGGCTTGGTAGGATACCAGCATTTGCTGCTTTTTGGTAAATAAAAGTGGTGTAATATTGGCATCCCAAAGTAAAGGTAAAACACCCGATCCCAGCTCTGCCTGCCCAGTAAAGGTATATTCGTTTTTAAGCTTTATGTTCAGCGCAGCCTTGTCTGAATACACAAGGCTGTCTAAAACACGAATAGGCTGGTGGTTTTCCAGTATCTGTACTTTGGATACTTCTTTGTATGGCAAGTTTTCATTGGCAAGGTTGTACTTTCCCTCCAGCAAATCAAGGCCTTCAATGTAATATTTGTTTATGGGCTTGCCTTGGTACAGTATCTTACCATCACTCAAAACCTCGATACCTGGCATCCTTTTCAACACATCTGCAATGGTACGATCTTGTTCCTTGACAAATGCGTTTACCGAATAGTTGAGAGTATCGCCCTTGCGAGTTATGGATACAGCCTCTACGATTACTTCTTCGAGTTCTGTCGCCTGTTCGGTAAGCTCAAAATTATAACTTCCATTTTTGTTGGGGATGGTCTTAATAATGGTAATATAGCCCATATTACGTATTTGAAGTTCGACGTTTTCTGCCTTTACGAAATACGCTATGTTAAACCTACCTTGATAATCTGTAATGTCGTATGCTATGAGTTCATCTGTTCCCGATTTGTTGATTACAACACTTGCGCTTGCCACGGGTTTGCCCAATACATCTGTAAGTTTTCCATTAATTGTTACTTGGCCATAAACCTCTAAACTTAAGAATACAAACGCCAAAATAATTAATTTCTTCATTCATTGCTTAGTTCTATTGGGTTTCTTTCTTTTAATTTTTCCTTATGTTCTTTTAGCATTTGCATTTTTTTAGAATTATCAGGAAAATCAATTCTTATACCGCTTTGTTCCATTTTTTTAAATGGATTTTCTTCATACTCTTTCAAAACCTTTGTAAAGGTATCTTTATCGGTTAGTATTGTATTTGTGCTATTGTAAAAAGCAACGGGTTCTTTTGTTTTTTTAAATCCTATAAGTTTAAAATGATATTCATTTTGTTTGTCAGATATTTCGACGATTAGTCCTGGTAATCCGCCAAATTTGTACGGACCTGAACTAATTGGAATTTTAGAAGTAAACCAAGCAGAGTATTCACGACCGGCATACTCTGTTGTTGCCTTTTTACATTGATAATCTGCAACAATTTTATTTTCATTGCTAATTTGCCATTTTAGTTTTGGATTTTCTTCATAGCTAAAATTATCTTTTAATACTTTTTGTTTGTAAACTATTTTTGAGTTACCAAGTTCGTTGATAATTATATAATCAAATTCCGTTTTGGGTAAATTTCTAAGTACGCTGGAAAAATTAGAATTTGTATTTGTCTTATTTCTCAGTAATGAATCCTTTTTATGTTTACCTAAACTTAAAAATTTAGTATGTTTAGAATCAATAAACAATAACATATCTTCTTGTTTCTGGGTATTTTCAATCTTACTTGGTTGATATGTCAATCGATATATAGCTTTATAATTCTCTGAATTATTATCTTGAGCACTTACAACGTTTTGTAAGATTAAACACATTAATATCATCAAGTAAAATTGAATTTTCATCCTTAATATCATATCGCAAATTTTTGGGTTATAAAAATTAGGGCTGAGGATACTCAGCCCTATTAAACTTAAATTTTTGTTAATCTTCACACCAGTAGGCTTCGGCAAACTCAATATGATCAATTAACATTTGAGTAGATGTAACATAAACACATCCTGACACTCCACAAGATAACGTTACATTAATACAATCATCTACTTCTTCTACTATATTGCTGTCTCCAGCAAATGTAGATGCAGTTCCAAAAACAAAGGCGAGTGTTAAAAATAAATTTTTCATAATTAAAAAATTTAATGCTCCATTATGGTCTTGATCGGTTAGTTTTCGACCTTTAATCGGTTTTCATTTTTCGCTTTTCAGAGAGTCAATTTACGTTTTTCTTTCAAATTCCGTAAGTCGGATGGTCTTTAAATTACTCTTTTTCGTTGCTCAAATGGCTACCAACGGTCTTGTATATGAAAAGTACGTCTTTTTCGGTAGACGGTTTTTTCAGCCGTGATTTTTTGTTTTTAAAGCAGGGGAGTTCTCAAATATAGCGAAAGGCGACGTATTTTTTATATACGTTGTTGTGCGTAGTGCTTATTTTACTTCACTTAAGATCTCTTCGTAGGTTGCTTTTTTAACCTCGTGAAATTTATTCCAAACTTTTCGGTATTGCCTAATTATTGTGTCGTCCCCATTTATTTCTTTCATAACGTGATTAGCTTTATTTAGATAACTGATAAAGTTTCCCCAATCGTATTGTTTGGAAGGACTATAGCCTGTTGGACTGTTCTCATCTGGCAACCATTTCATACGTCTTTGAGAACCTAAATGTGTAAATCTTTTATATAGACGTGTTTCAAAAAGTGAATCAGATGGAATATGTGCCTTTTTTGCAAAATGTGCTCCACGCCTAAATGACCTTTTCATTGTCCGATAGAACTTTGAAAAACCTGCTGTCTTAACTCGAATTTTTGATCCATCATACATAAACCCTAAATACTCCAATTGTTTATTAGAGTTTAATTTTTCATTTTTTATTAATCCACCTTTAAATTCTTCGTTATCATCTAATTGATATCTATAGACATTTGTCTTTTTGGGTTGAATGTCAAGGTTAGCCTCGACTTCAATTTCTTTACGGATAAGGTCATAGAAATAATGTTCATCCTCTTGGTCGCAAATGATTACCAAATCATCACTATATCTTTGGTAATATGCATTCCTGGATGTTGTTTCTGAATGGACTCGCTCATCAAAATCCAACATATAAATATTTGCAAGAGTGGCGCTAATAGGCGTGCCTTGAGGAATTCCTTTCTTTTCTGTTTTATTAAGTTTTTGACGAATATCCTTTTTGTATGGTTTATCCGTTCTAATTAAGTCAGTCGCTTCTTCGAAGAACTCATCTTTATCACAAAAGGCAACTACATTTTCGTGTCGCATATTGTAAATTTTACTCACTTTTTTGCGCTTAAGAACCTTTTGTGAGGTGTCATTCGGCAAGAACCTTTCTATTATTAGTTTATGTTGAAACCGTTTAAATAATTCGTTCTCATTTACATATTTGTTGTCTACCAAATTTTTGAATATTGTATAATGGTCATCTGGTAAATTGTTAGTGTTCAAAACACGCTTCCATTGCCTATGTAAAATCCGATGGTCTAAATTGTCAAAAAATGAAGTTACGTCAGCCACTATTATTGATAGCTTTCGATGTTTGTTAGTTTCTATAAATTCAAACGCCTCAAATGCAAATTCGATATTGGATTTATTCCCACTTTTACCATTGCCAATAGGTATTTTTCTGTAAGCAACAGCGACAGAACCATATGGCTTGTTTTCTAAATAATCTTCGTAGGCTTTTGTTAGAATATGACTGTAATAGCTGTAAATGATGGAATCCAAATGTGATGGAAAGTAGATATGACGCTCTTTTTTGTCACTTACTGTTCGTTGCCTTTTGCCACTGCTGTTTTTTGGCGCATTTTCAAGAGGTCTGTATTTTCTCTGACTTAAAGTTCTGTGCAACAGTGGCACGAACTTATGATTAGCGATATTCTCAGGATTCCGAATGTAAGTTTTTAACCAACTTTTATCTCTTTTGCTGGTTAGCGGCTTTCCTATATGAGGATACTTTTTAAACTTAAGCCAATCATCATTCATAGTCGGTCGTTGGATATAAAAAAGGACTGAGGTTGGTCGTGGCCTACTTATCGATAGATACAATCCTGAAGTTGCTTTTCGCTTTCACTATAGGCAACGCCACTCATTGATAGAATAGAGTTTGTATCTTTACTAACACCATCACTTATGACAGTATCGGCAGAAATAGAAACTAAGACACTTCATCTCGCATTCCTCTCAATGCAACTTGTAATAACATTGATAAAGATTTGCAAGATTGGAATCTCTCTTCACACGTCAGCCGAAGTCTGCGCGTGGAACACTAATGTGCACTTTACATAAAACGTACCTATCAGTCTTGTCCCAACTCTCAATCCTTAAAGTGAAAGTTTCACAAATCGTTCCATTGCCTTATTTATGACAAAATCAATTAAATTTTATTGGATTTGTGACATATTGGCATTTCGATTGTCAGTTTAGCAAGAATTTTGATGAAATGCAGAGTTTTTTGGCATTACGCACAACTGTTTTGCATATGATTTGC
>DFMO01000010.1:135327-277095 GCA_002375695.1 Flavobacteriaceae bacterium UBA3591 | reverse complement strand
GCAGGACCGTCGGTATTAATATCATTGGTAGAAACATCACCGCTAACCGGTAGGTTTATAAATGTATCGTTGATATCGTCAACAGCGAGTATGCAATTGCTTAATATTTCAACCACAACCTCAGCGTCACAATTATTTGCATCTAATACCTCAATAGTATGTGAACCAGCAGTTAAATCATTAAAAATTCCTGAAGATTGATAAGTTCCGCCATCAATTCTATATAAATATGGCGTTGTACCACCGTTTGCTTCAACTGTAACAGAACCTAATCCGTTACATACTATATCAGTTTGAGAAAGCACTGTCAAAGCAAGACCAGAAGCTGGTTCATTTACAGTGGCCGTTTGCGTAGCAGTACAGCCATTCACATCAGTTATTGTTACAGTGTATGTACCGGCAGTTACATTATAAAGATCTTCGGTAGTTTCACCATTACTCCATAAGAAAGAATATGGCGAAGTTCCCCCTGTTACTGTTAAATCTATTGATCCAGTGCTACCACCGAAGCAGCGTACATGGGTAACTGCTACACCTGATGTAAGTTCGTTTGGTTCATTAACAATAGTAGAAGTTGTTACGGTACACAAAGTAACGGTATCAGTAACGGTAACTGAATACGATCCAGCGCCTAAGCCTGAAATTGTAGGAGTTGTCTCTCCTCCTGGCGACCATAAATAGGTAAACGATCCTGACCCACCAGTTACAGAAACTGTTGCCGTACCGTCATTATCTCCAAAGCAAGTAACCGAAGTAGAAGAAGCATTTGCAGCCAAACCTCTACAGGTTCCAGGGTTAACCGTAGTTGAAGCTGTAGCCGTACACCCATTGGCGTCTGTTACAGTTACAGTATACACCCCAGCTGATAACCCAGTAATTACCTGAGTTGTTTGACCTCCCGGACTCCAACTATATGAATATGGCGGAGTTCCACCCACAGGATTAGCTGTGGCTGTTCCATCGCCGGTGGTAGGACCACTTTCATCGGTTGATGTGGCCGAAACAGATAACGCAGATGCCGGTTCGGTTATGGTTACACTTTGTTCAACAGGCTGGCATACTGTACCATCAATGGTAACACTCACCGTATAAATACCCGAAGTAAGATTATTTACAGTACTTGTAGTAACTCCTGAGTCTACTTGCGGCGGGGTAGTATTCCACGTAAAAGTAAATAAAGCCGAAGGATTAGAAGCTGAAGTAGCACTTACTGTTGCGCTACCCGTATTATCTCCAGTACATAGAACATTAGTAACTTGATCTACCGAAATTATAGCATCACAAGTATTGTCGCAATCTATAACCACACCTTGTTCAAGCTCACAACCGTTAGAATCGGTTACGGTTACTGTATGGGTTCCTGCAGGTAAATTGGTTGCAGTCGCTGTAGTTTGGTTTCCAGCACTTGCACTCCATTGATATGTATAAGGTGGAACTCCTCCTGAAGGAGAAGCCGTTGCTTCACCATCGTTACAATTTTGGCCTGTTGTAGCATTTTCTTTTGTAATTATAATACTAATTGGATTAGCCGGTTCAGTAATTGTAATAGACGATTCGGTTATAGTACATCCATTACCATCGGTTACTGTTACGCTGTAAACACCCGCTGGAATATTTGAAATATCCTGTGTTGTAGCACCATTACTCCAACTGTAATAATATGGTTGTGTGCCACCAGAAACGGTAATATCTATTGCGCCAGTGGATTGCCCATAGCAAAGCACATCTTGGGTGGTGTATGTAAGTGATAATTCTGAAGCTGGTTGCTGTACTGTTGCACTATTGGTAATTTCACAACCATTAGCATCGGTAATAGTTACCGAATAAGTTCCAGCGGTTAACCCGAATAAATCTTCGGTGGTTTCACCATTACTCCACAAAAATGAATATGGTTGTGTACCGCCTGCAACTGTAAGGTCTAAAGAACCATTACTTCCTCCAAAACATGATACACTTGTAATTGCAATTCCCGAACTCAACACATTTGGTTCACTTACAGTAGCTGTTACTGTAACAGTACACAGTGTAGTTTGATCGGTAACAGTAACCGTATAATTGCCAGCTGCAAGACCCGTAATCGTTTGGGTAGTTTCACCTCCCGGGCTCCATAAGTAAGTAAATGGCCCTACCCCATCATTTACCGAAACTGTTGCTGTTCCATCACTATCTCCATTACAAGATACAGGTGTAGAAGAAGGGTTTGCACTCAATCCTTGGCAAGTTCCAGGATTTACAGTTGTTGTTGCCGTAGCAGTACATCCGTTTGCATCGGTAACAGTGACTGTATACGTACCAGCACTTAAGCCAGTAATAACTTGTGTTGTTTGTCCGCCCGGACTCCAACTGTAAGAATATGGTGGTGTACCGCCAGTTGCATTGGCAGTTGCCGTACCGTCACCGGTAGTTGGTCCACTTTCATCTGTAGATGTAGCAGTTACATTTAAGGCTTCAGAAGGTTCAGAGATTGTTACACTTTGTTCAACTGGTAAACAAACTGTACCATCTATCGTCACGCTAACAGTATAAACACCGCTTGGTTGATTTATAATTGTACTAGAAGTAACACCACTATCTACTTGCGGTGGTACTGTATTCCAAGTAAACGTAAATAATGCTCCTGGGTTGGCAACAGAGCTTGCTGTTACTTTTGCTGAACCAGTAGCATCTCCTTTACAAAGAACATGGGTAACATAATCTACGTCTACAACAGCATCGCAGTCGTTAATACAATCTATAACTACACTTTGTGTTACAGAACATCCATTAGCATCGGTTACAACAACTTGATGTGTCCCTTCTGGAAGGTTTGTTGCTGTAGCGGTTGTTTGGTTTCCAGCACTTGCACTCCATTGGTACGTATATGGCGCAACACCTCCTGTTGGATCTGCAGTTGCCTCACCGTTATTACACGCGCCCGATAAGGTTGCGTTTTGCTTGGTAATTTGAATTATAATATCATCTGGCTGGGTTAATGTAATCGAAATAGAATCTGTATTTCCTAAAGAATCCTCCACTTCTATTACATATACTCCTGCCACAAGTCCGCTAAATGTTGGGCTAGATTGTGGTGTACCTCCATTAAGTGAATATAAATATGGTGGAACTCCTCCCGAAGTTTGTACGGTTATTTCACCTGTACTATCGCCATAACATAGAATATCTGTTTTAGATTGAAGTGTTAATTCAATATCTTCATAACAATCTGCTTCAACATTTACACCGCCAGCAATTACCCACGACTGTCCGTTTACACTTTGGCCGTTTCTATTATTTCTGGTATCTACAGTTATGGTTACTTGGGTAATATTACCGGGTACATTTTCTAACGTTAAAGATGGAATTGCTAAACAGCAAGTTCCACCCGGAAGTGTTGTATCGGGTCCGTAAAGTATTGTTTGTTCTGAAACAGATCCCGCAGTTGCTCGAAGTAATAAATATCTACCATCTGGTGTCATTTCAGAAATAGGCGTTTCAACAACTAAATCGCGAGGACCAGTAAATGAAGGAATGTCTATTGTAAAATTAACAACGTTATTTACGCCACTTAAACTTGTAAAACGACCCGAATTTGACGTAGCATTTGGAACATTACGGAAGGCATAGACAACTAATGATTGTAAATCACATCGTCGTGAGCTATTTGTGTAAGTAACGCTGTTTGTACTACCCGCAAACAAGCCTCTATAAACCCAAATATTTGAGCTCGAACCTACAGGAACCGAACGCTCTAAGGTTTGAGTGTTACCAGACGAATCTGTAAACTGTATAGTGCTTCCAGGGTTGTTCCCTTTGTAAACTATTTCAACAACATATTGAAAAACATTCGAAGCATCTGGAATGGTTGCCGTAGTTGTAGTATTACAGTTTGCATTGTAACCATATTCATCTACTAAAATATCATCTCCACACTCAAAATTCCACTCCTCAATATCGCAATAAAGTGTTACTGTTTTTTCAACAGAACAATTATTTGCGTCTGTAACAATTACACTATAGGTACCTGCAGATAAATTTGTAGCAGTTTGAGTTGTTTGATTACCTGCATTTGAATCCCACAAATAAGTATAAGGCCCCGTACCACTTGTTGGCGTTACTGTTGCCTCACCATTACTACAATTACCCGTAGAATCGGCATTTACTTTTTCAATATTAGCAGCTACTCTTTCGTGAAGTGTAATTGTACTCTCGTCTTCTACTTCTGGTAAAGTACAACCCGATGGATAAGTACTATTAAAGGTAGCTACAGCTTTAAAATTACCTACAAAATTACCTCCGCCAGTATATACATAGGTTCCCGAAACTTGGTTAGAAGTCCCTACCGAAACATTATTTAAAAAGAACTCCCACGAAACATTTCCTTGTGCAGCACTACATGCTCCAGACGAATAATTTGCACTATAATCTACTGAGTTATCGCAACTAACCTGACTTATAGTAGCTACTACCGATGGACAAGGCACACAAACATCTGGGTTGGTTAAATTAAGCGTGACTTCATTACATTCATCATCCTCATACCGCACCAATGAACTTTCGGGATCTTGGGTTCCACATACGTTTGAATTATCGGAGACTACAGAATATTTTAAAAATATATTTTCCGTAGCTATCCTAGGAACATCCCAGTATATTTTATCACCAGCTCCACTTAAGGTAACTGTTCCTTTATTTGTACTTATTGAACCAGAAACAATTGAAAAACCAGGTTCTATTGTAGTGGTTAAAAACTTTTCTCCAGGTAATTGTATGGCAGCATAATTAAGGTTACCGAAAATTTCCATATAAATGTCAGATAAATCTGCATTTACTTCGGTGCTGTATGCGCCCGCATTTTGAATTTGATTAAGTGTATTTAATGCAATGGTTTGCTCTGTTCCTGAAATAGCTCCTGTTAAACCAATAGTAAAAACATTTTGAGTATAATCTGTACCACTCTTGGTTATAGACCAAGCCGCTTGTCCGGCTGCAATTGCGTTTTGTTGACAGATGGTATTATGTTGCGTATTACTACACGAATTTCCACTATTATCTCTGTTTGTAACACCATCGGTAAGTAAAATAATACTTCGCGAAGTTTCGCAATTAAAAGTACCTCTAGAGTTTAACTCAGCTCGTGCTTTAACCAATGCATCTTGAATATTGGTTGCACCAGCTGTAACTAAGGCATTAATCTTTGCAATTGCTAAGGTTTTATTTGTTGTTAATTGTTGATCAATGGTAGCACTACTCGCGTATGATACAATTGAAACCTTATTTAATCCACTTGGATTATTTTCTGGCTTAAAAAGCTCGTTTACAAAATCAATTGCAGCATCTTTTGCATAGTCAATTGGTTCGGGCCGTGGACCGTCATCCATACTTCCCGATCTATCAATTACAAGAACAACTTCTTGCGGACGCTTTGTTGCAATCCCTTCAACATCTATATCAATGTCAAAAACATTACAAGTAGTAACGTTTGCTTCTCTGGTTTTGTCAATATCTAGTGAAGGTTGCTGTCCAAATAAACTAAAAGACGAAAGAACCACTATTAAAAAAGTGATTTTCGTAAAGTTTGTTGCCAGTATGTTTTTAAAGTGTAGTTGTTTTTTCATAAATAAAAATTTAGGTATTAACCTATACTATTTATAGTATTCCTTTTCAATATTCCTCCTTTACTATCCATCAGATGGTTCGGGGACAAAAACTCTTAAGGTTGTACTCGTTGCTGGGCGAGCACAATCAGTTCCTTGCGCTAGCACCTCTATACAACTCCAAGTATTAAGCGGAGTTTGCGCAGGTACCGATACATAAATTTGAAATTCACGCGTTTCTCCTGCAGAGAGTGTTAGCGAGTTGTTTGCAACACTTGCGTTATTTCTATTTCTAACAGAAACATTTAAAGAAACATTTGGTGCCGATGTTCTGTAATTATCATTTGCACAAGATGCCTCTAAACTTTTCGTTGAAATTGTATACGTTGTTTGTCTTGAAGAAGTGTTGGTTAGAACCATATTAAAAATAGCTCCCTCATCTTCGTATGCCGATCTTGCATTGCGATCTTTTTCAACAGATAATGTAGCACTACAATTTTGAGAGTTAGCCGAAGTAAAGCTCACTAAGCACAAAAAAACAGTCAACATTAAGCTTTTAATAACTATTGCTATTCGCTTCATATAATAGGTTTTAAATAATTATCTCAAATAGTTTTAGGCTCTAAAACACCCAATAAATTTTTTATATTATATCAAATATACAGTGGAAATGCTTTAAGATTTAGTAACCAATAAACTATTAGTTAAACTGTTATAAATAGTCGGTCAACTGCATATTTCTTGTATAAAACCCGTAATTACGCAGCTTTTAAACATACGTAGAATTACGTATGCCACTGTTTTCAGTGGTTACGAGCGCATTGGTTTGTTTGTTCAACAATTTTTAGCGAGAGTTCTTTTAGTATAAAAAGCTGAAAATTTTCTATTTATATTTTCTGAAATATTAAAACTTAAAAGAGAAATGTGTTTCATAATTTTGAATCAACTAGAGTTTCTTACTCCAATTACAAACTTTATCTTTGCACCCTTATACAAGAATTTATATGTCTATTGAAAAAGAAATAAAACGAAGAAGAACTTTTGGTGTAATTGCACATCCCGATGCAGGGAAAACAACATTAACCGAAAAATTATTACTCTTTGGAGGCGCAATTCAAGAAGCGGGCGCCGTAAAAAACAATAAAGTAAAAAAAGGAGCAACTAGTGATTTTATGGAGATTGAACGCCAACGAGGAATATCGGTGGCTACTTCGGTATTAGCTTTTGAATATCACGGAACCAAAATTAATATTTTGGATACTCCAGGACATAAAGATTTTGCCGAAGATACTTTTAGAACCTTAACCGCTGTAGACAGTGTAATTGTTGTAATAGATGTAGCAAAAGGTGTAGAAGAACAAACCGAAAAACTGGTAGAAGTATGCCGAATGCGCAATATTCCAATAATTGTGTTTATCAATAAATTAGACCGCGAAGGTCGCGATGCATTTGATCTACTAGACGAAATAGAAAGTAAGCTACAACTACGCGTAACTCCCTTAAGTTTTCCAATTGGGATGGGATACGACTTTAAAGGAATTTACAACGAATGGGAAAAAAATGTAAACCTCTTTAGTGGCGACAACCGAAAAAATATTGAAGAAACAATTGAAATTGAAGATTTAGAAAGCAAAGAACTCGACAACCTTGTGGGCGAAAAAGCTGCAAATACATTAAGAGAAGAGTTAGAACTTGTACGAGAGGTTTACCCAGATTTCAATCAGCAGGAATATTTAGACGGAGAGCTTCAGCCCGTATTTTTTGGATCGGCTTTAAATAATTTTGGGGTGAGAGAATTGTTAGACTGTTTTGTTGAAATAGCACCAACTCCACGCCCAAAAGAAAGCGACACACGATTAGTACATCCTGAAGAAAAAGATTTTTCTGGTTTTGTGTTTAAAATTCACGCAAACATGGATCCTAAGCACCGCGATCGGCTAGCATTCGTAAAAATTGTATCGGGTACTTTTGAAAGAAATTCGCCTTACCTACATGTGCGCAACGGTAAGAAAGTAAAATTTAGCAGCCCTAATGCGTTTTTTGCCGAAAAGAAACAAATTGTAGATGTTTCATATCCAGGCGATATCGTAGGCTTACACGATACTGGAAACTTTAAAATTGGCGATACGCTTACGCAAGGAGAAAAAATGCAATATAAAGGTATACCAAGTTTTTCTCCCGAGCACTTTAAATATGTTAATAACGCAGATCCAATGAAGAGCAAACAATTAGAAAAGGGGCTCGATCAATTAATGGATGAAGGTGTGGCACAGCTTTTTACTCTAGAATTAAACGGCAGAAAAGTTATAGGTACCGTAGGCGCATTACAGTTTGAAGTTATTCAATACAGATTAGAACACGAATATGGCGCAAAGTGTAGCTACGAAAATCTAAATGTACACAAAGCTTGCTGGGTAGAAGCTAAAGATCCAAAAAGCGAAGAGTTTGCAGATTTTAAAAGAGTAAAAGCAAAGTTTTTAGCCAAAGATAAACGCGACCAATTGGTGTTTTTTGCCGATTCGGCTTTTACGTTACAAATGACACAGTCTAAATACCCCAACGTAAAATTGCATTTTGTAAGTGAATTTGAAAGTAGTAATAGCAAAAAGAAAAAGTAAATTTTTAAAAAAGCTATTTATACGCACGATATAAAAAAAGCCCCGCAATATTGCGGGGCTTTTTATTTTAATATTTATTAAGCTTCGCCCGTAGGGCCAAAGTTTAATGGAATGGGCGGTTGCTCATAATCCTTAATTTCACCGTGAGCGCTTTCAAATCGCTTTACGTTATCATTTAATGCTTTTAAAAACCTTTTAGCATGTTGTGGAGTTAAAATAATTCTAGACTTCACTTTGCTTTTAGGCACCCCAGGCATAATAGTTACAAAATCTACCACAAACTCTGAAACTGAATGATTTATTATTGCTAAGTTACTATAAGTACCTTGCGCAACAGCTTCATCTAGTTCTATATTTATTTGATTTTGTTTTGGTTTATCTTTTTTTTGATCTGCCATTGTATTTTAAATATTGACCCCGAGACAATTCAGGATTAAACTTTATATTTCTTACAAAATTTTAAATGCTAATAAAAAAGGTGCGTTTTGTAAACGCACCTTTTAAAATATTAGTTAAAATTAACTTCTTGCTTAGCGCGGTTCATCTCTTCCAGCTCTTCTTTAGAGCCAACAATTATAGAGTCATATCTACGCATACCAGTACCGGCAGGTATTTTATGTCCTACAATTACATTCTCTTTTAAGCCTTCTAAAGTATCTACTTTACCAGCAACTGCTGCCTCGTTTAATACTTTAGTTGTTTCTTGGAAAGATGCTGCCGAGATAAACGACTTAGTTTGTAACGACGCTCTTGTAATACCTTGTAATACTGGAGTTGCCGTTGCAGGTACTGCATCGCGTGCTTCTACTAGCTCTTTATCGTTTCTTCGCAACAATGAGTTTTCATCGCGAAGTGCTCTTGGCGTTAATATTTGCCCCTCTTTTAAGTTTTCAGATTCGCCTGCATTTGTAACAACCTTCATTCCGAAAATCTTATCATTTTCTTCAATGAAATCGTCTTTATGGGCTAATTGATCTTCTAAGAAGGTAGTATCACCTGGATCTTGAATCTTCACCTTACGCATCATCTGTCTAACAACAACCTCAAAGTGCTTGTCGTTAATTTTCACACCTTGCAGTCGGTAAACTTCTTGTACTTCGTTTACAAGATATTGTTGTACTGCCGATGGGCCTTTAATGCGTAAAATATCTTCTGGCGTAATTGAACCATCAGAAAGTGGCATTCCTGCACGTACATAATCGTTTTCCTGAACAAGAATTTGGTTACTAAGTTTTACCAAATACTTTTTCATCTCGCCTAATTTAGACTCAACGATAATTTCGCGATTACCACGCTTTATTTTACCGAAAGATACAACTCCGTCAATCTCACTTACTACTGCTGGGTTCGATGGGTTACGCGCTTCAAATAGCTCGGTTACACGAGGAAGACCACCCGTAATATCCCCTGCCTTAGCAGATTTACGCGGTATTTTCACAAGTACTTTACCAATCTTAATTTTATCGCCGTCATCCACCATAATATGGGCGCCAACAGGTAAGTTATAACTACGTATAACTTCGTCTTTCTTCCCTAAAATTTGTAGGGTTGGAATACGTTTTTTATCTCTAGACTCTGAAATTACTTTTTCTTGGAAACCAGTTTGTTCATCAATTTCAACCTGGTAGGTAACACCTTGTACAATGTTTTCGTACTTAATTTTACCAGCAAATTCAGAAATAATTACTCCGTTATATGGATCCCACGTACACACTACATCACCGGCTTTAACCGTATCGCCATCTTTAATGTTTAATGTAGAACCGTAAGGAATATTGTTAGTACTTAAAGTAATACCAGTTTTCTTGTCAACAAGTTTAATTTCAGAAGTACGAGAAATTACAATATCTACAATATTACCTTGAGCATCTTCACCTTTTACAGTTTTAAGATCTTCAATTTCGGCTTTACCGTCAAATCTTACTACTAACTTGTTATCTTCTGAAATGTTACCAGCAATACCACCCACGTGGAAGGTACGAAGTGTAAGCTGTGTACCAGGCTCACCAATAGATTGAGCGGCAACTACACCCACGGCTTCACCGCGCTGCACCATTTTGTTGGTAGCCAGGTTACGACCGTAACACTGTGAACAAATTCCTCGTTTTGCTTCGCAAGTAAGCGCTGATCGCACTTCTACTTTTTCAAGCGGCGAGTCTGCAATAATATCGGCAATTTCTTCAGTAATATGATCGCCCGAAGCTACAATAAGCTCCTTAGTTAATGGGTTTACAACATCGTTAAGTGCAGTACGCCCAACTATACGGTCGCGAAGCGATTCTACAACTTCTTCGTTTTTCTTTAATGCTGAAACTTCTATTCCACGAAGTGTATAACAATCTTCAATATTGATAATTACATCTTGTGAAACGTCTACCAATCTACGCGTTAAATATCCAGCATCTGCCGTTTTAAGAGCGGTATCTGCAAGACCCTTACGCGCACCGTGCGTAGAGATAAAATACTCAAGAATTGAAAGACCTTCTTTAAAGTTAGAAAGAATTGGGTTTTCAATAATTTCGCCTCCTCCAGAGTTAGATTTTTTAGGCTTAGCCATCAAACCACGCATACCTGTTAACTGGCGAATTTGTTCCTTAGAACCCCTCGCACCCGAGTCAAGCATCATATACACCGAGTTAAACCCTTGTTGATCTTCGCGTATACGCTTCATAGAAAGCTCGGTAAGTTCGGCATTTGTTGCCGTCCAAATATCAATTACCTGGTTGTAACGTTCGTTATTGGTAATAAGCCCCATGTTATAACTATTAATAATACCATCAACTTGTTCGTTGGCATTATCAATCATAGACTGCTTTTCTGAAGGAATAATAATATCACCTAAACTAAATGATAATCCCCCTTCAAATGCAAACTTATACCCTAAGGTTTTAATCTCATCTAAGAAAGCCGAAGTAACAGGTACCGAAGTAACTTTTAAAATCTTACCAATAATATCACGAAGTGATTTTTTGGTTAGTACTTCATTGATAAATCCTGCTGCTTCTGGTACTTTTTCATTGAAAATAACACGTCCTAAAGTAGTTGTAATAATTTGGTAAACTAATTCACCATTTTCATTAAAATCTTTAGTGCGAATTTTAATTTCGGCGTTAAGCTCTACTCTACCTTCGTTGTAAGCGATAATAGCTTCTTCGGCAGAATAAAAAGTAAGACCTTCACCTTTTACCACAACATCGCCCATCGTCTTTTTAAGCTTGGTCATATAGTAAAGACCTAAAACCATATCTTGTGAAGGTACCGCTACTGGCGAACCATTTGCAGGATTCAAAATGTTGTGAGATGCAAGCATTAATAACTGGCATTCTAAAATAGCTTCTGGCCCTAATGGAAGGTGTACCGCCATTTGGTCACCATCAAAATCGGCATTAAATGCAGTACATACTAATGGGTGAAGTTGGATAGCTTTTCCTTCAATAAGTTTTGGCTGGAAAGCTTGAATACCCAACCTGTGTAATGTAGGAGCCCGGTTAAGCATAACTGGGTGTCCTTTTAGCACATTCTCTAAAATGTCCCAAACAACAGGTTCTTTTTTATCTATAATTTTCTTTGCAGATTTAACTGTCTTAACAATACCTCTTTCAATTAATTTACGAATTACAAAAGGCTTGTAAAGCTCGGCTGCCATATCTTTTGGAAGACCACACTCAAATAGTTTCAATTCGGGTCCAACAACAATTACAGAACGTGCCGAATAATCTACACGCTTACCTAGTAAGTTTTGACGGAAACGTCCTTGCTTACCTTTTAACGAATCTGAAAGCGATTTTAACGGACGGTTACTGTCTGTTTTTACAGCTGAAGATTTACGTGTATTATCAAATAATGAATCTACAGATTCTTGAAGCATACGCTTCTCATTACGTAAAATTACTTCTGGCGCTTTAATTTCCATCAATCGCTTTAAACGATTGTTACGAATAATAACGCGACGGTATAAATCATTTAAATCTGAAGTAGCAAAACGTCCTCCATCTAGTGGCACTAACGGGCGTAATTCTGGTGGAATAACCGGAATTACCTTCATTATCATCCACTCGGCTTTGTTTTCGCGATTTTTATTCGCATCGCGAAGTGCTTCAACAACTTGAAGGCGTTTTAAGGCTTCGGTTTTACGCTGTTTTGAAGTTTCGTTATTTGCCTTGTGGCGAAGGTCGTAAGACAGGGTGTCTAAGTCTATGCGTTGCAATAGTTCAATTAAACATTCTGCCCCCATTTTCGCAATAAATTTATTTGGATCGGTATCTTCCAAATATTGATTTTCTTGCGGAATTGAATCTAAGATATCAAGGTATTCTTCTTCGGTTAAGAAGTCTAACTTTTTAACAGGCTCGCCACCTTCATAGGTTGCGATTCCTGGTTGAATTACTACGTATCTTTCGTAGTAAATAATCATGTCCAGTTTTTTAGATGGCAATCCTAAAAGGTATCCTATTTTGTTTGGAAGGCTACGGAAGTACCATATATGTGCTACAGGAACAACTAAATTAATATGCCCTACACGGTCACGACGTACTTTTTTCTCTGTAACTTCCACACCACAACGGTCGCAAACAATACCTTTGTAGCGTATTCTTTTATATTTACCACAGGCACATTCGTAATCCTTTACAGGACCAAAAATACGCTCACAGAAAAGACCGTCACGCTCTGGTTTGTGCGTTCGGTAGTTGATTGTTTCGGGCTTTAAAACTTCGCCACGTGATTCTGCCAAAATAGATTCAGGAGAAGCCAAACCAATAGAAATCTTGTCGAATTTCTGTACTGTGTTTTCTTTATTTCTATTCATCATGATTTAAAATAAACTTGTTTGTTTTGATTGAAATCAAAAAGCTTGATTTCGGTGAGAATCAAGAGATTCCCGCTTACGCGGGAAATTCTTATTCTTCTAATCTAATGTCAAGACCCAATCCTTTTAATTCGTGCATAAGTACGTTAAAAGACTCTGGTAATCCTGGTTCTGGCATGGTTTCACCTTTAACGATTGCCTCGTAGGTTTTTGCCCTTCCTATAACATCATCAGATTTAACAGTCAATATTTCTCTAAGTGTGCTAGATGCTCCATATGCTTCTAATGCCCAAACTTCCATTTCACCAAAACGCTGTCCACCAAACTGTGCTTTACCACCAAGTGGTTGTTGTGTAATAAGTGAGTATGGTCCAATAGAACGTGCGTGCATCTTATCGTCTACCATATGGCCTAGTTTAAGCATATAGATTATACCTACGGTTGCAGGTTGATCAAAACGCTTACCAGTTCCACCATCGAATAGGTAGGTGTGCCCAAATCTTGGAATACCAGCCTCATCGGTCAATTCATTGATTTGATCTATAGTTGCACCGTCAAAAATTGGAGTTGCGTATTTACGTCCTAATTTTTGTCCAGCCCATCCAAGCACAGTTTCATAAATTTGCCCAATGTTCATACGCGATGGTACCCCTAGTGGGTTTAGCACGATGTCTACTGGTGTCCCATCTTCTAAGAATGGCATATCTTCTTCGCGAACAATACGAGCAACAATACCTTTGTTACCGTGACGTCCCGCCATTTTATCACCAACTTTAAGTTTACGTTTTTTAGCGATGTAAACTTTAGCTAGTTTTAAAATTCCTGCAGGTAACTCATCTCCTACAGAAATGGTAAACTTCTCACGTCGAAGGTTTCCTTGAAGGTCGTTTTCTTTAATTTTATAGTTGTGCATTAAATCGGCAACCAACTCATTTGTCTCCTCATCGGTTGTCCAAGTTCCACCTACTAGATGCGTATAGTCATCTACAGAATGAAGCATTTTTAATGTAAACTTTTTACCTTTTGGGAAAACAACTTCACCAAGATCATTGCTAATGCCTTGTGCAGTTTTTCCACCAACAATAGCAAATAATTTTTCAACCAAAACATCTTGAAGCGCTACAAACTTAGCTTCGTATTTTGCTTCTAATTCGGCTATGTCTTCTTTATCTTTTGCACGCTTGCGCTTATCTTTTACCGCACGAGCAAACAGCTTTTTCTCGATAACAACCCCGTGTAGCGATGGTGAAGCCTTTAAAGATGCATCTTTAACATCTCCTGCTTTATCACCAAAAATAGCACGAAGTAGTTTTTCTTCTGGGGTAGGGTCACTTTCTCCTTTTGGAGTAATTTTCCCGATTAGAATATCGCCAGGTTTTACCTCGGCTCCAATTCTAATCATTCCATTTTCATCAAGATCTTTTGTTGCTTCTTCTGAAACATTAGGAATATCATTAGTTAATTCTTCATTACCTAATTTGGTATCTCTAACTTCTAATGAATATTCATCAATGTGTATTGAAGTAAAAATATCTTCGCGTACTACTTTTTCAGAAATTACAATTGCATCCTCAAAGTTATATCCTTTCCAAGGCATAAAGGCAACTTTCATGTTTCTTCCTAATGCCAATTCACCTTTTTCGGTTGCATAACCTTGGCAAAGCACTTGTCCTTTTTTCACTCTATCGCCTTTACGAACAATAGGCTTAAGGTTGATAGAAGTACTTTGGTTTGTCTTTCTGAATTTTACTAATTGATATGTTTTTTCGTCAGAATCAAAACTTACTTTACGTTCGTTTTCTGTACGATCGTACTTAATAGTAATTTCGTTTGCGTCTACATATTCAACTACACCATCTCCTTCGGCATTAATTAATACACGGCTGTCTGAAGCTACTTGTCTTTCAAGACCTGTACCTACGATAGGTGAATCTGCAATTAATAACGGTACTGCTTGACGCATCATATTCGATCCCATCAATGCACGGTTTGCATCATCGTGCTCTAAGAATGGAATTAACGATGCCGAAATAGATGCAATTTGGTTTGGCGCAACATCAGCATAATTTAATACTGTAGGGTCTACCAACGGAAAATCGCCTTCCATACGTGCAATTACTTTTTCGGCTTCAATTACCCCTTTATCAGATAAAGGAATATTGGCCTGAGCAATGTGCATGTCTTCTTCTTCTTCAGCAGAAAGATAGATGGCATCGTTTTTAAAGTCAATTTTACCTTCAGTAACTTTGCGATAAGGTGTTTCTATAAACCCAAGGTTATTCACCTTTGCATAAACAGATAGCGATGAAATAAGACCAATGTTTGGTCCTTCTGGCGTTTCAATAGGGCAAAGACGACCGTAATGTGTATAGTGAACATCACGAACCTCGAACCCTGCTCTTTCACGCGATAAACCACCAGGTCCTAATGCAGAAAGTCGACGCTTATGCGTAATTTCTGCCAGCGGATTGGTTTGGTCCATAAACTGCGAAAGCTGGTTGGTACCAAAGAATGAATTAATTACCGAAGAAAGTGTCTTTGCGTTAATTAAGTCAATAGGTGTAAATACTTCGTTATCGCGAACGTTCATACGTTCTCTAATGGTACGAGCCATACGGGCAAGACCAACTCCAAATTGTTGTGATAATTGTTCTCCTACAGTACGTACACGACGGTTACTAAGGTGATCAATATCATCAATTTCGGCTTTAGAGTTAATTAACTCTATTAAGTATTTAACTATGGTAATGATATCCTCTTTGGTAAGCACTTGCTTATCCATAGGTATATCAAGACCTAATTTTTTATTCATTCTATAACGACCTACCTCACCAAGGTTATAACGTTGGTCACTAAAGAAAAGCTTATGGATAATACCACGCGCAGTTTCTTCATCTGGCGGTTCGGCGTTACGAAGTTGTCTATATATATGTTCTACCGCTTCTTTTTCAGAGTTGGTAGGGTCTTTTTGTAATGTGTTGTGAATAATAGCATAATCTGCTAATAGATTATCCTCTTTATGCAACAAAATGGTTTTAGATCCAGAGTCAATAATCTCGTCTATATGTTCTTTTTCAAGTACAGTATCACGATCTAAAATAATTTCGTTACGCTCTATCGATACAACTTCTCCTGTATCTTCATCAACAAAATCTTCGTGCCATGTTTTTAAGACACGAGCAGCCAATTTACGGCCAATAAACTTTTTAAGCCCTGTTTTAGTGGCTTTAACTTCCTCGGCAAGGTCAAAGATTTCGAGAATATCTTTATCTCTTTCAAACCCAATTGCACGGAATAAAGTAGTTACAGGTAATTTTTTCTTACGGTCAATGTAAGCGTACATTACGCTGTTAATGTCTGTAGCAAACTCAATCCAAGAACCTTTAAAAGGAATTACACGAGCAGAGTAAAGCTTAGTTCCATTTGCGTGAAACGACTGGCCAAAAAATACACCAGGCGAACGGTGAAGTTGAGATACAACAACACGTTCTGCCCCATTAATGCAGAAAGTTCCGCTTGGGGTCATATAAGGGATAGTACCTAAATATACGTCCTGCACGATTGTTTCAAAATCTTCGTGCTCGGCATCTGTACAGTACAATTTTAAACGCGCTTTAAGAGGCACACTATAGGTAAGTCCACGTTCTATACATTCTTGAATTGAATATCTTGGTGGATCTACGAAATAGTCTAAAAACTCTAGAACGAATTGATTGCGTGTATCGGTAATCGGGAAATTTTCCAAAAAGGTATTGTATAATCCTTCTTGGCCTCTTTCTTCTGATTTGGTTTCCAACTGGAAAAAATCCTGAAAGGATTTAATCTGAATGTCCAAAAAGTCGGGATAATCCGGCTTGTTTTTTACAGAGGAAAAATTCAATCTTTCAGTTTGCGTTGCTGACATCTATGGACGGAATTTTAATTAAAATAATAATGAAAAACGTATAAAAAAGGTATTAACCGTTATATACGCAAAATGGTTTAGGCCTTTCCGCGCGTGCGTAAGACCTAAACCGTATGGTTTGGAACGTAATAAAGCTTACTTAAGCTCAACCTCAGCTCCAGCTTCTTCTAGTTGTGCTTTTAAAGCTTCTGCTTCATCCTTAGATACACCTTCTTTTACAGGTGAAGGAGCGTTATCAACTAATTCTTTTGCTTCTTTAAGACCAGCACCAGTTAATTCTTTAACTAGTTTTACAACTGCTAATTTAGAACCACCAGCAGCTTTTAATACTACTGTAAATTCTGATTGCTCTTCAGCAGCATCAGCACCAGCACCTCCACCAGCAGCAACAGCTACAGCTGCAGCAGCAGGCTCAATACCGTACTCGTCTTTTAATATAGTAGCTAACTCATTAACTTCTTTTACTGTTAAGTTAACTAATTGTTCTGCGAAATCTTTTAAATCTGCCATTTCTATCGTTTTTAAAATAATTGTGTTTATATAAATAAATTAGTGCTAAAAATAATTTTATCCTTCTTTTTCGGATAAGGTCTTAACAATACCCGCAATGGTACTACCACCACTCTTAAGGGCAGAAATAACATTTTTAGCTGGTGATTGTAATAACCCGATAATTTCTCCAACAAGCTCGTCTTTAGACTTAAGTTCTGCCAAGCTATCCAATTGGTTATCGCCAATGTAAATTGACTCTTGAATATAGGCTCCTTTTAAAAGTGGCTTATCAGATTTTTTTCTGAATTCTTTGATAACTTTGGCAGGTGCATTTCCTGTTTCAGAAAACATTAAAGAAGTATTTCCTTTAAGTACTTCTGTCAATTCACCAAAGTCTTTATCTGAACTCTCCATTGCTTTTTTAAGCAATGTGTTCTTAACAACAGCTAACTGTACACCTGCTTTGTAGCACGCACGACGTAAGTTTGTTGTGTGCCCTGCATTAAGGCCTGAAATATCTGCTAAGTAAATGTTAGCATTATCAGACAACTGTGCAGTCAACGTTTCTATTACTATTGATTTTTCTTCTCTTGTCATAATATCGAGTTTTTACTGCTCAGTAAACCTTTTAGTGTCAACTTCAACTCCTGGGCTCATCGTGCTAGACATATAGATACTCTTAATGTATACACCTTTTGAAGCCTGTGGCTTAAGTTTAACGAGAGTTGTTAATAATTCTCTTGCGTTTCCGGCAATTTTTTCGGCATCAAAAGACGCTTTTCCTATTGCTGCGTGTACAATACCAGTTTTGTCAACTTTAAAATCGATTTTACCAGCCTTTACATCTGAAACTGCTTTAGCAACGTCCATAGTTACCGTACCAGTTTTTGGGTTAGGCATAAGACCACGAGGTCCTAAAACACGTCCTAAAGGACCTAACTTACCCATTACACTTGGCATAGTTACAATAACGTCAACATCTGTCCAACCTCCTTTAATTTTATCGAGGTACTCATCAAGACCAACATAATCTGCACCGGCTTCTTTAGCTTCAGCTTCCTTATCTGGAGTAACTAATGCTAAAACCCTTACATCTTTACCTGTTCCATGAGGAAGGGTAACAACACCTCTTACCATTTGGTTAGCTTTACGTGGGTCCACGTTAAGTCTTACCGCTAGGTCTACAGAAGCATCAAAATTTACGTTGGTGATTTCTTTTATTAAAGCAGAAGCTTCAGCTACAGTATAGGTTCTATCCTCTACTTTAAGTTTAGCTTCCTTTTGCTTTTTAGTTAATCGTGCCATTTTATAGATTCTTTTTTCAAATTAAAAAGGTGCATCACCTTTTACTTTAACTCCCATAGAACGCGCTGTTCCTGCTACCATTTTCATAGCAGACTCAACTGTAAAAGCATTTAAATCGGGCATTTTATCTTCCGCAATCGCTTTTACTTGGTCCCATGTGATCGTGGCTACCTTTTTTGCATGTGGTTCGCCGGAGCCTTTTTTTGTTTTTGCAGCTTCGAGTATTTGCACGGCAGCGGGTGGAGTTTTAATAACAAAATCAAAAGATTTGTCCTTATAAACTGTGATCGCTACTGGCAATACCTTTCCTTGCTTATCTTGAGTTCTTGCATTAAATTGCTTACAGAACTCCATGATATTAACACCGGCAGCACCAAGAGCAGGTCCAACTGGTGGTGAAGGGTTAGCAGCACCTCCGCGAACTTGCAACTTAACTACTTTACTAATTTCTTTTGCCATTTCTAATTTTTGATGTGGTTTTTCAAAAGTGGAAGCCTCTTTAAAAACCTATTAAGCGTAACAATTAAACTTTTTCTACTTGCATATAACTCAATTCTAATGGTGTTTTTCTTCCGAAAATTTTCACCATTACCTCGAGCTTACGTTTTTCTTCGTTTATTTTTTCTACAGTACCATTAAAACCATTAAATGGTCCATCAATTACTTTTACAGTCTCGCCCGTAATGTATGGAATGCTAACATTATCATCTTTAACCGAAAGTTCATCTACCTTACCTAACATTCTGTTTACTTCAGATTGCCTAAGTGGCACAGGGTCACCGCCTTTAGTTTCTCCTAAGAAACCAATTACACCATTAATAGATTTAATGATGTGAGGAATTTCACCTCCCAGATTGGCTTGCACCATAATGTAGCCCGGAAAATAAACGCGTTCTTTGTTTACTTTTTTTCCGTTGCGAATTTGTATAACTTTTTCGGTTGGTACGAGTACTTGATCTACATAGTCTTCCAGCTCTAATCGTTTTATCTCTGTTTCGATATACGATTTGATTTTATTTTCCTGTCCACTAACTGAACGGACTACGTACCATTTTTTTGTCTTTGTTGTTTCGGTCATTGCTTACGACTTGATCCAATCAAAATATAATCCAACTACTTTACTAAACACGGTATCTACACCCCAAATTGCCAATGCCAAAAGCACCGAAAAAACTGCAACTATAACAGTTAGTTTTTGCGCTTCTGCCCAAGTTGGCCACGTAACGTGATTTTTTAATTCTTTGTACGATTCTGAAATATAGTTTACCATGACGTCGCTATTAATATTTTGATAATCCCTAAGAGCGGGATGATGCTGCACTTGCAGTACTTCTGCACGGGTTGAGAGGCTCGAACTCCCGACACCTGGTTTTGGAGACCAGTGCTCTACCAACTGAGCTAAACCCGTCTATGAGAAATAACACTTTATTTAATAATGCTAAAACTCGTTATAAAAGCCAAGGTATCCCGAAGTTAATTCGGGACACCCAGTGCTCTTATTATAATGTAATTAGTCTAAAATCTCAGTTACCTGACCTGCACCTACTGTACGACCACCTTCGCGAATTGCGAAACGAAGACCTACATTCATTGCGATTGGTTGAAGTAATTCAACGTGAATAGTCAAGTTATCACCTGGCATTACCATTTCAACACCTTCTGGAAGTGTAATTGTTCCAGTTACATCAGTTGTACGTACGTAGAACTGTGGACGGTAGTTGTTGTGGAATGGAGTGTGACGTCCACCTTCTTCTTTTTTAAGGATATAAACCTCAGCTTTAAACTTAGCGTGTGGTGTTACAGAACCTGGCTTAACGATTACCATACCTCTAGAGATTTGAGTTTTCTCAATACCTCTTAATAAGATACCAGCGTTATCTCCAGCTTCACCTCTATCAAGAATTTGACGGAACATTTCAATACCAGTAATAGTAGAAGTTAACTTTTCAGCTCCCATACCAATAATCTCAACTGGGTCTCCTGTTTGAGCTACACCAGTTTCAATACGACCCGTAGCAACAGTACCACGACCAGTAATAGAGAATACATCTTCAATTGGCATCAAGAATGGCTTATCTGTATCGCGCTCTGGCTCTTCAATCCAAGCATCAACTTCTTCCATTAATTTAAGAAGCGCATCAACCCATTTTTGCTCACCGTTAAGTGCTCCTAAAGCAGAACCTTGAACAACAGGACCATTATCACCATCATACTCGTAGAAGCTAAGAAGATCGCGGATCTCCATTTCTACTAATTCTAATAATTCCTCATCATCAACTAAGTCAACTTTGTTCATGAATACAACAATTCTAGGAATACCTACCTGGCGTCCTAAAAGGATGTGCTCACGTGTTTGTGGCATTGGACCATCTGTAGCAGCAACTACAAGAATAGCACCGTCCATTTGTGCAGCACCAGTAACCATGTTCTTTACATAATCCGCGTGACCAGGACAGTCAACGTGTGCATAGTGACGCTTTTCTGTTTGGTACTCTACGTGAGAAGAGTTAATTGTAATACCTCTTTCTTTTTCTTCTGGCGCATTATCAATTTGATCAAATGATGTCGCCGCAGAATATCCTGCATCAGCTAAAACCTTAGTAATAGCTGCAGTGGTCGTTGTTTTTCCGTGATCTACGTGTCCAATTGTACCAATATTTAAATGTGGTTTTGACCGATCGAATTTTTCTTTTGCCATTTTGTATTAATTTTAATCTTAGTTATTATTAGTGTTCAATTGCATTCACAAGTTGAGCCAATGATGGACCCTGTTTTTTCTGTGAATCCATGCTCCCTAATAATTTATGCAATGACACAAAATATATTAGGCACTGACAGTTTTGTTTGAGCCAATGATGGGAATTGAACCCATGACCTCTTCCTTACCAAGGAAACGCTCTACCCCTGAGCTACACCGGCGTTTTTTGGTTTCAGGCTTAAGGTTTCCAGTTTCAGGCTACTCCAACCTGTAAACTTGCAACTTACAACTTGTAACTCATATTAGAGCGGGAGACCGGGTTCGAACCGGCGACATTCAGCTTGGAAGGCTGACGCTCTACCAACTGAGCTACTCCCGCAATTTATTTTGAATAAACCCCCAAAAAACCAAATCCAAAAAGAATTTAAAGTTTTACATAGAACTCATTCAAAAGTATCCAGTATTTTAAGGAACAATATTTCAAATTTTAAACCAATTATCTAATCCCTCGGTTCATTATCTGAAACTAATTTTTCCCGCTTTCGCAGAAATTTTTGTGGGGAGAGCAGGATTCGAACCTGCGAAGACATAGTCAGCAGATTTACAGTCTGCCCTCGTTGGCCGCTTGAGTATCTCCCCAACTGGATTTTTTAAAACAAAAACCCAAATTTCAATATTTCAAAAACTTCCACTTTCGAGGAAATTTTGGAGCCGATGGAGGGACTCGAACCCACGACCTGCTGATTACAAATCAGCTGCTCTAGCCAGCTGAGCTACATCGGCTTTTCAACCTCTTTTTTTGACTGCTTGTTAGCCATAAAAAAGTCCGCTATTTCTAACGGACTGCAAATGTAGAGAATTTATTTTTTCCACAAAACTTTTTTTAAAAAAAATGTGTTATAAATATACTTTTTCTTTTTGCTTTCTTTTTTTGAGTTGGCGCTGCAAAGCTTTAACCGCCTCATCTGTAGCCTCTTCAAAAGATTTTGCCTCCTTTTTAACCATTACCTCATCCCCCGGGATACTCAATAAAATTTCTACACTTTTATTTTCCTTCTCACTCGTTTTTTGAACTTTTAGAAAAACATCGGCAAATACAATTCGGTCATAAAATTGCTCGAGCTTATTTAATTTCTTTTTTACAAATAGTAAAAGATCATCTTTGGCTGCAAAGTTGGGTGTTTGTACATTTACTTTCATACACTTCAATTTTAAAATGTTATACATTAAGTATTTTTACACCATACGCCTGTTATAGTTAAATTAATTTCGTGGATGTGCGTTTTTATAGACCTCTTTTAGCTTAGAAATACTGTTTTGAGTATAAACTTGTGTCGATGCCAAACTTGAATGGCCCAACAACTCTTTTACAGCACTAATATCTGCTCCTTGGTTTAATAAATGGGTTGCAAATGAATGCCGCAAAATGTGCGGACTCTTTTTTACTTTTTCAGATGCTTTACTAAAATATAAATTTATAACGCGATAGACAAGGTTTTCATAAATTTTAACCCCTCGTTTGGTAAGAAATAAATAATCGCTGTCTTTGATATTTTTAAGTTCGCCCCTAACCGTTAAATACAATTGGATGGTTTGTAAAACGGCCGGCAAAAGCGGAATTATACGTTCCTTTTTGCGTTTACCCAATACTTTAATGGTTTTCTGCGAAATTGACACATCATTTAGTTTAATATTAACCAACTCGGCGCGTCGTATTCCCGTGGAGTACAACAACTCAATTATTAATCTATTTCGCACCCCTTCAAAGTCATGCTGTTCAAAAAGCAGTTCCATTACTTCATCTATTTCATTTTCAGAAAAAGGAACTTGAATACTTTTTGAAACTTTTAACGCCTTGTGTTTTGCTAAAGGGCTAGCTTCAATTTGCTTTATTTTCAACAAAAATTTATAATACGTTTTAAGCGACGAAACCTTTCTATTTACACTTCTGTTTGAAATACCGCTATCTACTAATGCAATAATCCAACTACGAATAATAGCATAGTTTACTTCGGAAATATCTGAAATTTGATATTCATCTTCGGCAAAAGATTGAAAGCGCTCCAAGTCGTTTAAATATGCCGTAACCGTATGGGACGAATATTTTTTTTCGAGCTTGAGATACTCTGAAAATGCTTGAAATAACGAAGATGTTTCTGGCATCATTATTATTGTAGGTGAAGTTTAAAAATACAGTTTAAAATTGCGCTTCCCTAATTTTAGCACAAAAAAAAATCCGTTGAAATAAATTTCAACGGATTTATATTATAATCTATACAGCTAAATTGCTGTAAATTAAATTTCTTCCTGATCTCTTAAGTTCTGGATATATTGTGCTTTTTGCAACTGCGCTCTCTTCTTAACCGAAGGCTTTGTAAAAGCTTGTCTTGAACGCAACTGGCGCATTGTTCCTGTACGGTCAAATTTACGCTTAAAACGCTTTAGCGCTCTATCAATATTTTCTCCGTCTTTAACTGGTATAATTAACATAGTGTCATCACCTCCTCTCTTTAGGTCGGCAAAAATAGAAAATATTTTTTAATAAACAATTTTTTAAGCAATACTATTACAAATATTGAATTTGGCAACCATCACTAGTGGTAAAAATAATTGGGTCGGAGTCGGGACCTGCTGGTTTTCCTGCTGGACAACCACAAAGTTATACATTAGCAGTTGGATTACTCCAACCACAACAACCACTATTACAAACAAATGTTCCTCTTAGCAAAGGGTGCGAAGAGTTTTTTTCAGCGTTTAAATTTTTGATTTTGAGAACGCCTTCTGTTGGTTCTTCTTGAGAAGGCTTATTCTTATCAGGAACTACATATAGATTATTACTATCTTGAAAGAAATTATGTGATCCTTTTTCCGAAAAAACAATTAGCATTTTTTTTATTGCACCGTTATCTAATAAGTCAACAAAAGCAATGGAATATGATTCTTTTTCATCATAAGCAATCTCTTGTATACTAATAGTATTCTTGTCTTTTATATCACTTTGTTTTGTTTCTAGAAGATAGAGTTCTTTCAATTCATTTTCTGATGAAACAAGTATGTTGCCATTAGGTGATTTTAACGCTGTTGTTTGCACAGATTCCATGTTTTCCACCTCTTTTATTTCATTTTCTGTTTCACAAGAAAAAAATAACGAAAGTGTTAAAAAGCCTAAAAAGAAAAATGCTTTCTTTTTCATAATATGTTATTTTAGAGTTACTTAAAGCTAACATATAATATATATGTACCAACAAAAGTTAAAAGAATAAGCTATGATTACTCTTTAAATAAAGATGCGCGTTTGCTTAAATCCTGTATTAACTTCTCCTCTTCTTTACTTTCCAGCAATACGTTGTAATTTTTCCAGAAAGCTTCATTATAAGGTTTACTCGAAAAAATATCTGCAGACCAATCATTTTGTTGTAGTTCTTGGCTTATTAATTCTGAATCTTGAATAATATCACTAAATAATATTTCTTGAATGGTGTAGTAATATTGTTCGTCTTTATCAAAGCCGGGTTCGGCTTCGGTTTTTGCTCTATCTGAAGAACGATCGCCAGTATTTACAAGTTTAGGCGTTTCATAATAAATGTAGTTAGGGTACATTTTACCATCAAAATCTTTATAATCTATAATAAGCTTGTGTAATTTTTGTGTGGCAAATAAACTTTTACTTCGTCTTTTTTGCACCTCTGAAGCCGCAATAAGTTCGTACTCCACTTTTTTAATAGCGTAGTTGTCGTAATAAATATAAATCCAACCCTTGGGCTCAAAACCTTCGTTGTAAATATTTGGGGTGTTTAACCCAACAAAGTCTTCTCCCTTTTCAATTTTAATTTTATACAATTTCCGACCGTTATTAACCAAAATTGTATCGAGCACAAACTCATGTTTGTTCAAAGTATTTTTACCAAGTAATGCGCCTACAGTATTTGAATTTCGAACCAAATTAAGCTTCCCTTTAAAAAGATTTTCTATTCCGTTAACACGGCTGTCGTTCCATTTAATTGCTTTAATTAAAGCCGAAGTTTTAACCCCACTTCTACTTACATTACTACTTTTTGAACCTAAACTTTTTAAATATGCCGAATAGGTAAACAAACTGTCTACATCGCGTAAATCGTAACTTTTTCGCGTTTCGTCTACATTTATTTTTAAATGATTTTTAGCGCCCGCAGCATAGCTAGAATCGTAGAGGGTAATCGCGCTTTCAATAAGCCATTTGTACTCCTTTTTATTGCGCTCCTTATGCCGAAGAAACCCTTTTTGTAAATAAGCCATTTCGGGCAAATTGTCTGGTAACTTTTCAATAGCCCTTTGCACAATACCATTGCCTGTTGTGGGGCGAGGATCTGCTACGATTACAACTTCATCTAAAGAAGCTACATCTTCTTCTAAATAAATATCGCTACCATTTTCAAAATTGGCTACCGTAACGGTAAAGCTTTTATACCCAATAGACGAAATAATAAGCGTATCTTGTAAATGTTGCTGTGGTACCTTTAAAACAAAGTTTCCATCTGCATTGGTGATAGAGCCAGTAGTTGTATTTTTTATATACACACTGGCACTTTCAATAGGCTGAAATGTTAAAAAATCTGACACCTTTCCTGTTAACTTAGTTTGCCCAAAACTTACAACGGCAAGCAATAAAAATACAAGGGTGAGAAAATAACTTTTCTTGATGTTCTTCATTTTAAAAGTAAAAATTAAGTGTTAAGTAGCGGGTTTGTATTCCTTGCCTTCAATAACCATTTTTGAAATAATTTCACGAAGAATTTCAGATGTACCACCTCCTATTGGGCCTAATCTACTGTCGCGTAATAAGCGTGCTAACGGATATTCTTCCATATAGCCGTATCCGCCTAAAAACTGAAGACATTCGGTCATAACCTCATCGGCAACTTTTGTTGAAATTAACTTGCTCATGGTAGCTTCTTTTACAACGTATTCGCCTTGGTCCAAACGTTTTGCGGTAACATAATTAAAAGTTTTACTCACCTCTATTTCGCTAGCGAGTTGTGCAACGCGATGGCGCAATGCCTGGAATTTTGAAATACTTTTTCCAAACGCAAAACGCTCTTTCATATATTGAATAGTGTACTCTAAAGCAAATTCGCTTCGGGCGTGCGCATTAATACCCATAATAAGTCGCTCCAATGCAAAGTGTTGCATGATATATGGGAAGCCTGCATTTTCTTCGCCCATTAAATTTGAAGCCGGAATTTCAACATTGTCAAAAGCTATTTCGGCAGTATCGCTGGCTCTCCATCCTAGTTTATCGAGTTTTGTTGCCGAAACTCCTTTCGTGTCGCGATCTACAACAAAAATACTTATTCCTTTGTTTCCTAGTTCGGGGGCTGTTTTGGCTGCAACTATTAAATAATCGCTGTAAACCCCATTTGTAATAAATGTTTTTGAACCGTTAATTACATAGGTGTCTCCTTTTTTTACAGCTGTAGTTCGCATTCCAGAAACATCGCTTCCGCCAAAGGGTTCGGTAATACAAAGGCATCCTATTTTTTCGCCCGTAATACTTGGCGCTAAATATTTTTCTTTTTGTTCGTGATTTGCTTCTTTTTTAAGATGAGTCATCGCCAAATAAGCGTGAGCCCACATGGCAGCTGCAAATCCGCCACTATTTATTTTTTGAAGTTCTTCTAAAAATATAACAGTATAAAAAAGATCTAAATCCATCCCGCCGTATTCTTCGGGTTGATAAATTCCGAAATAGCCCATTTCCCCGAATTTTTCCCAAATAAAACGCTCAATTTGGCCCGTTTTTTCCCACTTTTCAATGTGAGGCACTACTTCTTTTTGAAGAAAGTCTTGAAAACTCTTTCTGAAAAATTCGTGTTCTTCTGTAAAATACATGTTATTCATACTGGTCTAAAATCTATTATTTACAAGCCTTTCGGCGAATTTAAAAATTTACTCAACGGACAAATATAACTGAATTAGCTGTAACTTTCTTGGGGTCATTCCGTCAATTTTTTTAAGCTCTTCAATGCTGTTTATCTTTTCTCGAAGTCGCCTGTATTCCCAAATGTTTTTAGCCAAGTTAAAACTCACCCCCGGAATGGTAGAAATATCTGAGGCTGTAGCGGTATTTACGTTTATCTTTTCAATAGGTTTTGGTGATTTTACTGTAAAAAGATTTTGGGTTCGTTTTACAACTTCGGGCTCTAAACCGTACACATTATTTAACTGAATATCGCTTGAAAAGCCACCTAGTTTATCGCGATACTTTATAATGCGCTGGCTTAACGTATTACCAATGCCACTAACTTTTTGCAACTCCTCGGCAGTTGCTTTGTTTAAATCAATCTTTTCGGTGTATTTTTTTTCAGAAAAACCCTTAGAGGAAGAGTTGTTTTTAAAAGCTGTTTTTGACTTTGGATTGGTAACCCATTCGGGAAATTTAAAATACGGACTTATAACATTCAGTAAAGAATCTGAAACTCCTGTCACATTTTTAAAATCGGCTATTGAGTTTATCCACTCGCCCTCGCGACGATACTGAAGTAATTTATCAATTTGTTCGTTGGACATTCCGAGTGTATACCCCTTGTAATCTGTAATAAAGTTAGGGTTAAAAGGATAGATTTTAGGCTTTCTATTTTCAATTGCCAGCAAACGAAGCGAATCTAATTCTTGTTGAATTAAAACAATTTCGGGCGAAGAAACATCAAAAGTATCTTTTTCCGAAAAATCGGTAAACCAATAAACACACAGCGTTAATACAATAAATAGCAACAAAAGCAAAATCCCACTTCGCTGTTGTTTGTTAAACGTGAAGTGGGATTTTAATTCCATATAAAATTTGTTTTACATATGCTTCTGCAAATCTTCTAAGCCATCGTCTAGCGCTTCGCGTTTTAGTTTAATAGCTTTTCTGTATTTGCTAAGCTCCTTTTTAACTACGGGTGTTAATAAAACCACTCCAATAATATTAGGTACAACCATAGCAAATATCATTGCATCAGAGAAGTTAATTACCGAGCCTAAACTTATAACAGAGCCTACCCATATAAAGATACAAAATAGAAGTTTATACACTAGCTCGGTTACTTTTCCTCTTCCGAATAAATAAACCCATCCTTGCATGCCGTAATACGACCAAGAAATCATTGTTGAAAAAGCAAAAAGAATTACGGCAATGGTAAGCACTACCGAGAAATGCGGAATTACACTATCAAAAGCAGTTGCTGTAAGTTCAACTCCTTCTTTTACCTCTACTCCATATTGAATAATATTATTGTCGAAATTGGTAATAACAATAACCAAGGCTGTCATTGTACAAATTACTACTGTATCTATAAATGGCTCTAATAATGCCACGATACCTTCAGAAGCAGGATATTTTGTTCGTACCGCCGAATGCGCAATTGCAGCCGAACCAACACCAGCTTCATTTGAAAAAGCACCACGTCTAATTCCTTGAATCATTACTCCCACCAATCCACCTGCAATTCCTAACCCAGAAAAGGCGCCTTCAAAAATTAAGGCAAAAGCCTCGCCAATGTGATTGTAGTTGGCTACCAAAATTATTACCGCTCCCAACACGTAAATTCCCGCCATAAACGGAACAATTTTTTCGGTAACTTTTGCAATTCGTTTAATTCCACCAATAATAACTACAGCAACAATTGCCGCCATTATAATTCCAAACCATATTGCAGCACTTGTATCTTGTAAGTTAAAAAGCTGTACAAATTGTGCGGCTGCTTGGTTTGCCTGAAACATATTACCGCCCCCAAAAGAACCGCCAATTACAAATATGGCAAACAATACTGCCAATACTTTTCCTAAGCCTCCCATTCCTTTTTGCGAAAGACCCTTTTTTAAGTAATACATTGGGCCTCCGTATACTGTCCCATCTGGGCCTACGTCGCGATATTTAACCCCTAAGGTACATTCGGCAAATTTTGAAGCCATACCTAATATTCCGGCCAATACCATCCAGAAAGTTGCTCCCGGTCCACCAATAGAAAGGGCAACCGCAACACCGGCAATATTACCAAGCCCAACGGTGGCCGATAGGGCTGCTGTTAATGCCTGAAAGTGAGACACCTCACCATCGGCACTGTCGTCGCGAATAGTCTCTATTAAATTTTCTTGTTCGTTTGGGGTTACATCGCCATATAAGGTATCTGCGCCATGTTTTTCAATATCTTCATATTTTCCGCGCACTACACTCACTGCAGTAAAAAAACCAGTTAGGTTAATAAGTTTAAAATAAATAGTAAAATAGGTTGCACCTCCAATAAGCACAATAAGAACCCAAGGTATTTGAAAAGTTTCTGAAAAGGGAATTTCGTAAAAAATAAGGTCTACAAACCAACCTGTGTAATCTTTAAAAGCCTGATCAACTTTTTGAGAAGTTGTAATATTTTGAGCAAATGTAAAAAGTGGAAAAAGTAAACTAAATAGCGAAAGAAGATATTTCTTCATAGTGGATTTTTAAGATGAAACTTTTGTTTTCTAAATTAAAACAGAGCAAGATGCTTAAAAAAATTTACAATTTCAAAATAAACGACCGAAATTTGTTAACGAATCCTTAAACCCCGTAAACTCGTTTTAATCTTTCTATTTGATCGGGGCGGCCAATTAAAATTAGTTTAGATTGTTTCTGAAGTATCATGGTAGGTTCTGGGTTAACAATGTATTCGCCCGAAGGGGCACGATACCCTATAATTGAGCATCCTGTTTTCTTCCGTACATCAAGATCTTTAATCGCTTGCTCCTCCCCGTTGGGGCACATTTGTTCGAACGATATTTGTTCTACATTAATACTGTCTTCTTCTCCCGCCACAGCCAAATTATCTAAAAATTCAACCAAATCTGGAACTACAACTAATGAGGCCATATGGTCGCCGCCAATTTTATCTGGCATAATAACATTATCGGCACCCCCTAACTTCAATTTTTTATAACTGGTTTCTTCACTTGCGCGACTTATAATTTTTAAACCTTGGTTTATTTGGCGCGCAGAAAGTACTATAAAAAGGTTATCGGCATCATTAGGGGTGGCACAAATTAAGGTAGCGGCGCGATCTATTCCCGCTTTATATAATATTTCTTCATCTACAGCATCGCCGTGGACAAATAAATAATTGGTATCTTCAAAACGCGATATAACTTCTTCGCTTCTTTCAATCACCGCAAAAGGCTTATTATAATTCTGCAACTTTTGTGCAGCTTGTTGACCATTTCGCCCGAAACCGCAAACAATAATATGGTTATGCATCGATTTAAGTTTTTTCTGCACTTTCTTCTGTTTAAAACTACTAATATTATTACTCAAAATATATTCGGATACAACTGAAATAGCATAACCCACTATAAATATACTCGAAATGATAAGAAGAGAGACAAATATTTTTTCATTTGCATTTAAAGGCATCACTTCGCCATACCCTACAGTGGTTACCGTAATTATGGTCATATAAAATGCATCTACCCAAGAATAATCTGAAAAATAATGAAATCCTACAACGCCAGTCATGACCACTCCAAGCAAAAGCAAAATGGCAACGGTAAATTTTGAATTGTAGAAATGTTTCATAAATCAAAAACAGATGTGCGTTTGGTGTTTACCAAATCTTTTAACTTTAGTATAAACGCAATTGTTAAATAGATGGCAAACCCAGCTCCCAAGGTTGCAAAAGAAACATAGATAAAAAATAACCGCACACTTTTGGCACGCATCCCTAATCGATCTGCCAAGCGCGACGATACATAAAATCCTCTTTTTTCTAAATAATGACGTAATGAGTATACTGCCTGCAACATAATTGCAAATTACACTTTTTTTGTAATTAAGTTAAAATAGTAGCAATGGTTTTATCATATAAAATTAGCAACCTAAATATTTATCTCGCCGCCCCCAGCAGCGCATTGCCTACAGCACATTGTAAACATTTTCGTTTGTCGCAATATTCGTTTTTAAGTTGGAGTAATGCTTGACTCTGGTATGCATTGTAGCATGTTTTTTTAAGCGAATTAAACTTTGAAACAATCGTGTTTTTCTCTGACGGAATTTGTGCAGCCAATTTTAAAATCTCTTCAATCATATCATTTCCTAATTGTCTGGAATAACAAAATTTAATTGGAATAATTGTATTTATAACCAATAAATCAATAAAATTATTGGTGACAAATTTTTCGCGTTCCGAAGAGGTAACACCAAAGTTATAATATGTATTCCAATAGACGCTTGCACTAACCCTAAATAGATTATAGAAATCTGCCATGTTTTTGCAATCAATAATCTTAGAAAATAAATTGCCTTGCGAAGCATATAATTTCGCAAACTGTGCTAACCGTATTGTTGGGAAATTAGGCGGACGTAACCTAAAAAATTTTGGAGGAATTACATTGTGGTTATTTAGCTGAAATTTATGTTTTAAATAGCCGTATTTAGACTTTAATTGTAAAAAATAGGCATCTTGATTTTCTTCTTCTAAAAGTCCGGCTTGACCAAATAGTAGGGCTTCCAAAGTAAGTAAATTGTCACTACATTTTTTTACCACCGAAAAATTAACCGATTTTGAAATGCTAAAAAATGAAGAAGCATTCACTTTTAACCCAAAGTTTTTACACAACATTCTAAACACAAGACTTTCCCAATGGTTTTGGGTATCTATTAATTCTTTAAGAAGAAAATTTTCCTTTTTTTGAAGTCGTTCAACATAAAGTTTTTCTAAATAATTTTCAAAGGTGAATTTGTCCACATTTTTAAAATTATTTTCACAGGGAATCCATTTTCTATCTTTCGAAAATAAATTGTGGTATTGCTTTAAGGTGTTTTTTAAAACTCTGTCTTTAATTACAAAGGTAGGAATAACAGAGCGGTCCTTTCTATAAATTTCGGCATCATGCTCCCACACTACGTGTAAAATAACATTGTCATAGGCGGCGTCGGTATCGTGAGCGTGCGCGTACCAATCAGACGATTTTAAATGTATTTCAACATTACCCGCCCATAATTGTCCATCTACTTCAATTTGTGCATTAAAGAAATCGGGACCCGAATTTAAATTGTGACTCCCTTGGTTTTTTATGTGGAGACTTTCATGATTCGAAGTGTAAAAACTGCCCACATCAAACTTCTGAAATTTCCACACATAGTGTAGAAAATCTTCTTTCATTTGAATTATTTTTTCCTGGGGAGTTTAAAATTGAAAAAGTAAAGATACAAAAAGTGAAAGTTAATTCGCCTTACTTTTCTCGTTCATCACGCTCGTCTGCTTGCTTTTCAACCTTTTCTGAAATAGTATCAACAAATAAAATACGGTTCCATTTATACAGTCTTCGCGATAATAAAATATATCTAAAAATACCGAGAGCTAAAAAAATTACACATACTACTAAAGCAACATAACCCAACCACTTTATTCGTTCAAAATCTTTAAGCTGTAAGATACCAATACCACCTAATAGTAAATATAACGACGAACGAATGTAAGAGAGTAAAGTACGCTCATTAGCGAGTTTGGTACGCTCCAAGGCCAAGATTTCGTTTGTGTTTGCAGGTACGGGTTTGGTACGTAAAAAGCGGAATAATTTCTTGGCTTCGTTTTTCATAATAACCGTAAAAGTGTAGTTAACCTTAAGTAGTTAATATACAAATTTAATGCGAAATAGTTAAACTTACTGTTTAACTATTTCGCATCTAAAATTAACCGAGTTATTATTAAATTTATTTTAGTTGTCTTCAACAAAACCGTGCTCGCGCATCCAGTCGTCATTGTACATTTTGCCTACATAACGACTACCGTGATCGTGGAAAAGCACAACTACTACATCGTCTTTTGTAAACTTGTCTTTTAGCTGAAGTAACCCTTTAATTGCAGCACCCGCCGAATTTCCTAAAAAGAAGCCTTCCATTTTGGCCAGTTTCTGCGTATAAATAGCAGCATCTTTATCGGTTACTTTGGTAAACCCATCGATTATACTAAAATCTACATTTTTAGGTAAAATGTCTTCGCCAATTCCTTCGGTGATATACGGATAGATTTCATTTTCATCAAATTCTCCCGTTTCGTGGTATTTTTTAAAAACACTACCGTAGGTATCAACTCCCCAAACTTTTACATTGGGATTTTGTTCTTTTAAATATTTACCAACGCCACTTATGGTACCGCCGGTGCCTACGCCAACAACAAAGTGCGTTACTTTACCATCGGTCTGTTTCCAAATTTCGGGGCCTGTACTTTCGTAATGGGCTTTGGCATTACTAGGGTTGTCATATTGATTTACATACCAACTGTTTGGTGTTTCTTCTGCCAATCTTTTTGAAACAGAATAGTAACTTTGCGGGTCATCGGGTTCAACATCGGTTGGGCAAACTACAACTTCGCTTCCTACTGCCCGTAGAATATCAATTTTTTCTTTGCTTTGCTTATCGCTAATTACGCACACCATTTTGTAACCTTTTACAATAGCTGCAAGAGCGAGCCCCATACCGGTATTTCCTGAAGTTCCTTCAATGATTGTTCCGCCGGGTTTTAGTCTTCCGTCGGCTTCGGCATCTTCAATCATTTTTACCGCCATTCTATCTTTAACCGAATTTCCCGGATTAAAAGTTTCGTACTTGGCGAGTACCAAAGCGGGGATATCTCCTATTATCTTATTAATTTTCACCATAGGTGTATTACCGATGGTTCCTAATATATTTTCTGCGTATTCCATATCCGATTTTTATGAAATGCAAAGGTATCATTCTTAATTTTGAATTCAGAATTAATAATTATGAATTATGAAGTATTGGCAAAAAAAATACCCCACAGATTTTTCAGGTCTGTGAGGTCCTACTTCTTTTAAAATTCAAAATTATTTACTGATTTTTTATAATTGAATTTTTAAGCTTTTTTTAAAATCACTCAAACCGAATTGCCTTCACAGGAGAAATTTTTGAAATAATAAAAGAAGGTATCAAAAGCATTAAAAGGCAGAGTAAGAAAGTTCCTGCATTTAAGATTAAAATATAGTCCCAATGTAAATAAATAGGAGCTTCGTTTACATAATAAGTATCGGGGTTCAGCTTAAAAATTTTACCGTATTTCTGAATTAAAAGCAATCCAATTCCTATCACATTCCCCCAAAAAAGACCGACGCCAATTAAATACATCGCGTTATACAAAAACACTTTGCGTACGCTCCAATCGCTACTGCCCAAGGCTTTTAGAATTCCTATCATTTGGGTGCGTTCTAAAATTAAAACCAAGAGAGCAGTAATCATATTTATGCCTGCCACCAAAATCATTATGCCAATAATCATTACAATATTAAAATCGAACAAATCGAGCCACTCAAAAATAGAGGCATATTTTTGGCGAATAGTTTGTGTGTCTAGCGTACTACTGGTTTCATTGTAAACTGCATTGCCTATCGCGTCAATATCATCAAAATCGTTTACAAACACTTCAAAAGCGCCAATCTGGTCTTCTTCCCACTTATTTAAGCGTTGAATATGACGTATATCTGCAATTATAAATTGTTCATCAAATTGCTGAAAGCCGCTATTGTAAATTCCAACTATGTCGAAACCACGACTTCGCGGTCGTTTTGAAGCCGCATCGCTTAAAAAGAAGGTTGTAACCCTATCGCCCAGCTTTAATTTCAAACGGTTTGCTAAATATTCAGAAATTAAAATTTCAGCGTTAAGGTCATCTTTAAAATTTGGAAGCTTTCCCGTTATTAAAAACTCACTAAAATAATTCCAGTTAAAATCATTGCCTACCCCTTTTACCACTACACCTTCAAAATCTGTTTCGGTGCGAATTACCCCGCCTTTTGAGGCGGTAATCTGTACGTGCTTTATACCGTCAACATTTTTAAAACTAGGATAAAAATCTTGGTTTTTTGATATCGGGTTTTGACTGTCGTTTGAAAAGTTAGTATCAAAATTCGTAATTATAATATCGCCGTTAAAGGCAGAAACTTTTTCGCGAATCTTTTTTTGAAGCCCCACGCCCGTGGCAATGGAGATAAGCATCATAATAATACCAAGTGCAATTGCGGTAATTGCAATTTTTATTATCGGTGCCGAAATACTACTTTTATAGTCCTTGGAAGCAATGATGCGCCGAGCGATGAAAAATTCGAAATTCACTACGATTTTATGGGCTTAACTTTTTTCAAAAATACAGTTTTATTGATTGTTTTAACTATAATTTCCTGCGGAAGTTCTACCGAAAAAAAAGAACAAATAGAGGAAGGCAAAGTGAATCAAAAAGTTAAGGATCAGATTCAAGACACTACCTTGGCAACATTAAAGAAGGAAGATATTGTGGTGGGAGCTGAACAGTTTCAACTGTATTCAAAATTTTTAAAAGGAAAAAATGTGGGCGTGGTTGCAAATCAGACTTCATTTTTAGCAAGCGAAAATGCACATTTGGTAGATTTTTTAATTGCGAATAATATTTCAGTAAAAAAAGTTTTTGCACCCGAACACGGTTTCCGCGGTACTGCTGATGCTGGCGAACACGTAAAAGATGGTATCGACAAAAAAACTGGTGTGCCGCTCATTTCACTATACGGCAGCAACAAAAAACCCTCCCCAGAACAGTTAAAGGGAATTGATGTAATTGTGTTCGATATTCAAGATGTGGGAGCACGGTTTTACACCTACATTTCAACGTTGCATTACGTTATGGAAGCTTGCGCAGAAATGGAAATTCCAGTATTTGTCCTCGACCGGCCCAACCCCAACGGTCATTATATTGACGGCCCAATTTTGGAAAAGGAAAACCAAAGCTTTGTAGGCATGCACCCCATTCCTGTTGTGCACGGCATGACCATTGGCGAATATGCCAAAATGATTAACGGCGAAGGATGGTTAATAAACAATATTAACTGCGATTTAACCGTGATTACAATGCAAAATTACACTCGTAAAACGCCTTACAACCTGCCTATAAAACCCTCACCAAATTTACCGAATGCGCAATCCATAAATTTATATCCAAGTCTGTGTTTTTTTGAAGGTACATTTATAAACGCCGGTCGCGGAACCGAGATGCAATTTCAGGTTTTTGGAGCGCCAAGTTTACCGGCTTCACAATATTCTTTTAAATATACGCCGCAATCAAACGAGGGTGCAAAAAACCCTAAATTTAAAGGAGAAGTTTGTTACGGTAAAGATCTTCGGAAAGAGCCTCGCTTAAGCAAAATTAATTTAGAATGGTTGATTGATGCTTACCATGCAAACGGAAAAAAGAAGAATTTCTTTAATTCGTTTTTTGTGAAACTTGCAGGAACCGATAAATTACAAAAGCAGATTGAACAGGGCTTTACTGCCGAAGAAATACGCGCAACATGGCAAAAGGGTCTTGTTGAATTTAAAAAAACAAGAGAGAAGTATTTATTGTATAAATAATATTCTAACTACGCTCAATGACTCAATCTGGTGGCTGAACAAGATTGAAGTCAGCGATTACCTTGGCAACCGTTTTTTCATTTCTTCAACAATATTAAACGCAGCCGGACAAATGGCTACATTCTTCATTGTTAGATTTGAAATTTGCTGAAATTTTTTTCTATCGGTATGCGGAAATTCGCGGCAGGCTTTTGGGCGCACATCGTAAATACTGCAATAATTATCGGCTCCCAGAAAAGTACAGGGCACGCTTTGCAAAACGTAATCTTTGTCTTCGTCTATTTGCAAATAGGTTTCAATAAATTGTTGCGGTTTCATTCTAAAATGTTTTGCAATACGTTCAATGTCTTTATCGGTAAAAAGTGGCCCGGTAGTTTTGCAGCAATTGGCACACGTTAAACAATCTGTTCTTTGAAATTCTTCCTCGTGCAATTCCTGCATCAAACTATCGAGATGTTTGGGCGGTTTTTTCTTCAGCTTTGCGAAAAACTTTTTGTTTTCGGCTTCGGCTTTTTTTGCTTTCTGTGGAAGTTGTTTCAGAATGTTTTCCATCTTCAACTTTAAAATTTCTCTGTGAAACTCTGTGAAAACTCTGTGTAACTCTGCGGAATAGCTATTACGCTGAGTATCGCAAAGAAATGCGAAGATTCGCAGAGGGAATTATTCGGCTTTGTAAACCAATTCGCCATTAATAAATGTTGCAACCACCTTGGTATTCGGAATTTCACTATCTTCAACTTGCATAATATCTTTATCGAGTATTGTAAAGTCTGCAAACTTACCAACCTCAATACTACCTTTTTCATCTTCCTCAAAATTTGCAAAAGCAGCCCAAATGGTCATTCCTTTTAATGCCTCTTCACGAGTTAATGCATCTTTCATCTGAAAACCATTTTCGGGTTTATTTTCCAAATCTTTTCGTGCTACGGCGGCATAAAAAGTGTACATTGGGTTAACACGTTCAACGGGAAAGTCGGTGCCCAATGCAATACTTCCGGCTTTATTTAAAAGTTGCTTATAAGCGTATGCGCCTTTAAGTCGTTTTGCTCCAATTTTATCTTCGGCCCAGTACATATCGCTTGTGGCGTGAGTTGGCTGTACAGACGGCAAAATATTGTTGTTGGCATCAAAGTATTCAAAATCTTGTGCCGAAATTATTTGCGCGTGCTCCACTCTCCAACGCTTATCTTTTTTACCCTGTAATGCTTTTTTGTAAGCCCGAAGCACAGCAATATTTGCCGAGTCGCCAATGGCGTGCGAATTCATTTGAAATTCTGAATTTGCAAGTCGCGTCGCAATTGAGTCTAATTGCGCTGCAGTTGTCATCATAGCGCCAAAATGCCCAGGCATATCGCTGTAAGATTTTCGCATAGCAGCTCCGCGCGAACCTAAGGCACCATCAGAATATATTTTAAAAGATCGCACGTTTAAACGTTCGGTTTTATACGTTCCGTTGTTTAAATAATAGTCTAAGTTTTCAGGACTATTGCTTACCATAGCGTACATTCTAAGCTTAAAATCTCCTTCTTTTTGCAATGAGTCTATCAATTCAATAACATCTCGTTCCAAGCCGGCATCGTCTATTGTGGTTAACCCGTACTTTACAGCTTCTTTTTCGGCATCTAACAGCGCTTCAACCGAAACTTCTTTTGTTATTTTTGGGTACGTATTAAAAACCAATTCCATAGGGTTATCTACTATTACCCCAGCTGGCTCCCCATTTTCCAAAACCACCTCGCCTCCCGGCATTTTTGTTTTTGCTGTAATTCCGGCCAATTCTAAAGCTTTAGAGTTTACTAAAAGCGCGTGACCATCGATACGGCGCAATGCTACTGGAGTATCTGGAAAAAGTGAATCTAATTTTTCTTTCGTTGGAAAATTTTTGTCTTCCCAATCATTTTGATCCCAGCCGCGACCGATAATATAGGCTGCATTTTTTTCATTTTGAAAAGTTATAATTCTACTCAAAACCTCATCAAAACTGGTAGTCCCTACTAAATCTACTTGTTGAAGCCCCAACCCAAGACCGTATAAATGCGCATGGGCGTCAATTAGTCCGGGCACCATGGTATTGCCCTTTGCATCATAGGTTTCTTTAATTTTATATTTTAATTCAAGTTCGGGTTTTAAGCCTATTTCGAGAATTTTTCCATCTTTTACCACCAAAGCATTGGCAGTGCTAAAGTCACTATCGACTGTATAAATATTCGCGTTTTTAATAAGTAAATCGGCCGGAAGCTTTTCGGGAGCACAAGCCAATAGTATGCTTGCAACAGAAAGAAAAAATAGTTTTTTCATCATAAAAGTAATTAGGGTGTAAAAATAAAAAAACATCCACCAACGATGAATGTTTTTTTACTGAATAGTTTTAAGCCATTTACCAGTCAAATTTATAAGTAGCTCCCGCTAAGCCTTGAATGCCCTGAACCGGGTAATGAAGCCATTTTTGATAGTTTTTACCTGTTAAATTGCTTCCTTTTACAAATACAGAAAGTTTATCTGTGAATTGATAGTTTAACCGAAGATTAGCATCGACAAATGCGTCTAAAGTTACTGATTCTTCTAACGGATAACCCAATAAATCGTATGTATAATTTAAGTCTTTTCGCTCTCCTGTAAAGAAGACAGTAGCACTACCGCTAAGTTTTTCGGTAATATTGAAATTGGAAAAAATAGAGGCTTGTAAAGTAGGAAGGTTCCACGCTTCGTTGCCAAATTCAGTATTGTAATTATAGTAATTGGCTTTTATCCCCAAATTAAAATTATTAGTTACCGCCAGGTTTAATTCCCCATAAACACCCAATGTATTAACATCGTCGTAAACTACATTAAAGGAGTTACCATATTCATATCCTTCCAAATCTGGATTTAAATACTTAATAGGGTTTGTTTGAAACAATGCTCGGTTTTCATCCTTTCCGTATGAAACATTAAAATCATACCCAACCGCATTTGACAACTTCCCTTTTAAGCCAGCAAAAGCATTGTATAATTGTCGTGTGGGCGCAATATTTAAAGTAGGCGAAACAAATGGATTTACTTCTTTAAAGTTATAGTAGGTATTTTGTTGAAGCCCTCCAACTACACCCCCGTAGATAATTACAGTTTCATCACTAATGCGATAAGACGCGTTTAATTTAGGGTACAGAGAGAAATTGGTTTCGCTATTTTCTGTATCCAAACTAACGAAAGCTGCAGCTCCAATTTCAAAAGAAAAATCGTCATTAGAATAAGCAAGTGCTGGCGTAGCACCGGCGTTTAAATAGCTATAGTTAATTTCGGAAGTATTTGAATAGTTTCTATCAAAACTACCGGTTAAATAATTAATATCTGCCAATAAACTTAGGGCCAAATCTTCCATAGGAAAAGTAAATTTGGGCGTTAAAACAGCATTAAATTCTGAGGAAGAAAACGAATCGGTTACATACTGAATTTTAACAGCACCACTTTCAAAAAATGCATCTTCAAAAGAAATATTTCCGCCTAAAAATCCACTAATATAATTTTGTTGCGGGTCTATTGCAACTGTTGGATTTTGAGTGTAAACACTATTATTTACACCATACCAATTAAACAATTGGTGTTTTACTCCAGCTTCAAACTGGTAAAACATATCGCGTTGTCTGCTGGTGTAACTGGCTTCTAAACTAGTATCGTAATATTTATTATCTAATCTAACGTCTTTAATATCGCCTTGCGATGAGTTATGACGAAAAAATATTGCAGCATTATCGGTTCTACTTATATCAAAACTGCTGTAAAGTTCGCCTAAGAGCGACGTGTAATTTCCAAACCCAAGCGTGGCGTAATTATCGTATAATTTAACGGGTTTAGCCTTTTCAACACTTGTGGCTTTACCTTTTGCTGGGGTAAAAGTAGAGGCTACAGGAACCGAAAAAATACTGTATTCAACCTTCTTTTTTCGTGTAAAAATTGAGTCGTTTAATACTGGAGTTTCTTTTACCTTAAATGCATCGGAAATTGTAGGTGTATAAGGTTTTACAATATTCACTACTTCGGGGTCTAATTCATCTTCCTGCGCATTTGCCGAAAAATTAAATAGAAACAATGCGGGGATTGAAAATAAAACGATTTGTTTTATGGACATATTTTCAAATTTTTTAATCTCTTTTATAGTATTCAATGCGTTTTTTGTGCTCTTTACAGGAAATTGTTGCTGTAAAAATCTTGCAATAATTTTAAATTAATTTCCTGTTTCAACCGAGGCGTTTGTCTTTGCTTCGGTGTTTTTAATGCTACTTAATTCAGTTTCTGCCTCAGAGACGATTTCGGGATAATCGGTAAAATTTTTAATAACACTTTCTAAAATGTAAGTTGCTTGATACGCATCATTTAATTGATAGAAATTTTTCGCCATTAAAACCAAACCTTTTGCTCCATACAATTTATAAGCAGAATAATCTTTAGCTAATTTTTGAATTGCAACATTCGAGCCTTTAAAATCGCCCTCTTTATTTTTAAAATAGGCGTTGTAATATAGCGCTTCGGCGGCAAGCTGGCCAGTAGCAATTTTCGCTACTTCGGCATAGGCAGTTTTAGCTTTTTCTTCATTATTTGTTTTCATCGCCGAACGCGCAATAATTACTTGTGCATCACTTTTAATAAAGTTGTCTATTTTAGCATTTTCCAGCACTTTTTCGGCATAATTCACCGCTTCGGTATATTGTTTTAATTCATAAGCGGCTTTCATAATATTAGTTTGTGCAAAAATTATATTCTGCGGAAAATCTGCTTCAGTTTCAAGTCGTTTAAGATATGTAAGCGCCTTGCTGTATTCTTCTTTATTTAAATACAGCTCTGATACTCGCGCCAAAGCTTGCTCGGTAAACTCGCTACGTTCTTTTGATACTACAAATTCGTAGTGTGAAATAGCCTTATCGTTTTTTTCTTCGGAAAAATAAATCTGACCTAAATAAAAATGTGCGTTTTTAGCATGCAAACCATTGGGGAATTGTTTTAAATAATCTTCAAAACGATTTTTTGCAGTGTTTTGTTTATTTTCCAAATAAGGCTGTTCGGCAGCGGCATAGGCGGCATCGTCGAGTTCAGTATCGCCAATTTGTATATAATTTAAAGTTTTAACCCAAGCGGCGTAATCATCTACATTTCCTTGATCGATATAAATAAGTTTGGCCGATGAAACTGCTTGTAAAGCTTCAGAAGTTGATGGATATCGCTGGGCAACGCTCTTAAAAATTTGCAATGCTTCGGCACTTCTATTGGTGTTTTCAAAAATAAGCGCCTTTTTTAGCAACGCTTTAGCCACAAAACTACTTTGCGGAATTTCGTTCACCAATTGGTCGTATATTAAAACTGCCTCCTTATTTCTATTGGTAGCAACGTAGGTATTTCCTAATTCGTATAAGGCATCATCGCGATAAACCGAATTGGGATAGGTTTTAATAAAGGCAATTAATTCTTCTATTTTAGTGGCCGTTCTATCTACAAAACCATAACTAATAGCTTTTTGAAAATGTGCGTAATCATTAGCTCCACTTAAAGCTATTGCAGCATTGTAATTTTCCATTGCTGGCCAATACTGGCTGGTAACAAAATAACTATCGCCTAAACGCAAAAAGGCATCTTTTTTACGAACATTTTCTGCCGAAGCCGAATTGACATAATCTTTAAAATGCGCAATTGCCTCTGGATAGTTTTTATGCTTAAAGTAATTGTAAGCCAAGTTATAACTTAAATGCGCACTTTCTGGAATATTATTCTTGGCTGGCAGTTGTGAAAACGTTTTATAATCTGCCAATGAAGTCTCAAATCTTGATAGTTGATAGTTGCTTTCGGCTTTCCAATAGGTAGCGCGCGCAGTAAAGGAAGCATCTTGGGGTTCTTTTAAACTTTTGTTGAAATAAACTATGGCATCGTTGTAATTTGCTTCGTTATACAATTCAATTCCACGGTAAAAAGCTACTTTTTGGTACGCCGACTTATCATTAAAGTTTTTATTGTTTTCTAAAAGTTCTATCGCTTCTTTATAGTTTTTTGAAGTAATATAACTGTCTATTAATAAGTCTTTTATTTCATCGTTATTAGGGTTTTTCGGGTATTTTTCAATAAACGAAAGTAAAACCTGTGGAGTACTTTGGTAGCTGTTCCCTATTTCGTAACTCAATCGCGCATAGTTTAAAAAAGCATCTTCTTGAATTGTAGTGCTAAAATCCATTTCTGAAGCATTTTTAAAAGCGTTTAAAGCTTGTTGTTTTTGGTCTAACTGTAAATAACTTTCGGCCAAATGATAGTATGCATTTTGCGCCACTGCATTTCTACCATCAATAATCTTGTTGAATTCGCCAATGGCATTTTCAAACTTATTTTGTTTGTAATAAGCGTACCCTAATTGGTAATAATCTGTGTTATTCCACTTGCCTCTAAATCCTTTATACTCTTTTAAATACGGGATGGCCTCGGCATATTTTTCGAGATTAAAATAGCTTTCACCTATAATTTTTGAAAGTTGGCTTTGCTCCTGCGGATTGCTTTTATCAAATTGTTCTTTCCCCAATTCAATAGCTTTTTGGAAGTTTCCGAGCTTAAAATTCATATCGGCTTGATAATAGCTTAAGTCTTCAGAGTAGCGATCTTCTCCTTTTACTTCTGCAAAGTTTTTATTGGCTTCTTCGTAGTCATCGCTTTCGTAAGCCATAAAGCCCAAATAATATTTTGCTTGCGAACCGTATTGCTGCGAGGTTGAAACCTTATTAAAAAACTGTTTTGCTTGGTTATATCGTTTCGCTTTAAAATAAACGTAACCGTTATTAAAATTATACTTTTCTTGTTCGCTGCCGCTCAAGCTGCTCTCATCTACTTTTTCGTACCATTTTTGGGCGTGCGAATATTTCCCATTTTCAAAATAAAAATTTGCAACGTCAATAAATGCCGAATTTCGCTTTAAACTTGTTGGATAGTTTTCTACAAAACTCTCCATTAATTGATCGGCATTTTGCTGGTTTAATCGTACGGCCGCATTTGCAATATAATAGGCACAATCGCTTTTTATAGTTTGGTCTGTACTGCTGTTTTGTATTTTGGCAAAAAGATTTTGAGCCGCTAAATACTGTGCATTGTTGTATAATTGTAAAGCGCGATTAAATTCGGCATACTTATTTGTATACACCGCAGATTGTTGCGAAAATGAAGAAATTGAAATAGTAAATAAGAGTGAAAGAATAAGAAAATTCTTAACCATGTGTTACAGATTTTTTAGTGGTGTAAAGATATCTAACTTTAAAGGTCGCTTTAAGTGAGACTGTAATTTTTAAGGTTTTATTAACGTAAGTTTTTCGGTGCAATCTTTCAAGTATAACGCAAATAAAAGCGGTTAAGTATTTTTTGTTAAAATTGATTTTCCACTCCCTAAAAACACTTAAAAAAATAAGTGTATTTTTAAGTTTTGATATTAAGCTACGTACAACTATGAAAAAGGTTTTAATTTTTGCTATTGTTCTTTTTACAATTTCGGCAACTGCACAACGCAATAGATTTAAAAACATAAAAGAAGTAAACGGAAAAGTAGGAATTGGCACCACTACGCCAGACGCACTTTTAACTGTAAAGGGCGATATTCACACCCAAGAAGTACGCGTAGATTTAGATGGCGCCGTGGCTCCCGATTATGTTTTTGAAAAGTATTTTTATGGTACTTCGGAAGCGATGCCACACTACAATTTAATTTCTTTACCTGCATTAGAAGAATATTTAAAAACCAATCTCCATTTACCCGAAGTGCCTTCGGCAGCAACACTGGAAGAAAACGGCTTGTCGTTAAAAGAAATGAACCTTATTTTGCTTAAAAAAATAGAGGAACTCACCTTGTATACGCTACAACAACAAAAAGAGATAGACGCACTAAAAGAATTAATAAAAAATAAATAATGTTGTAATAACGGCTTTGCAGTTGGATGTAATTCCGCTTACTTTTGCTCTTCGTCTCAACAAGAACCTAAATTTATAATTAAAATGTCCAATCACGTATTACAACTTAAAGATGCAGCAATTTATCAAGGCGATAATTTGGTTCTTTCAAACGTTTCCGTTTCGGTGGAAAAAGGTGAATTTGTCTACCTAATAGGAAAAACGGGTACAGGGAAAAGTAGTTTTATGAAAACGCTTTACGGCGATTTGCCCTTACAGGAAGGCGAAGGAGACATTGTTGGGTACAATCTGGCTACGCTAAAAGAAAAAGACATTCCATTTTTACGAAGAAAACTTGGCGTTGTTTTTCAAGATTTTAAATTGTTAAATGACCGTACTGTAAGTGCCAACCTCAATTTTGTGTTAACAGCAACAGGCTGGAAAGACAAAGCAAAAATGCAGGCAAAAATAGACGAAGTACTTACAAAAGTTGATATGAAAACCAAGGCTTTTAAATACCCTTATCAACTCTCTGGTGGCGAACAGCAACGTATTGCCATTGCTCGGGCGCTTTTAAACGACCCCGAACTTATTTTGGCCGATGAGCCTACGGGAAATTTAGACCCGCAAACAAGTGTTGAAGTAATGGAGGTTTTACGTGAAATAAACAAAAACGGAAACACCATTTTAATGGCCACTCACGATTACGCTCTTTTGCTGAAATATCCTTCAAAAACCTTAAAGTGCGACGAAAATCAAATTTTTGAAGTGGTTCAAAAAACGGTATAGAATTGCCTTTTAGTAGAATTTTCTAATCGTCCAAAATACTTGGATCTCTTAACTGCAACTCGCATTCTTTTTCTAAAAATGGGTCGGTTTTTAAATGTATCTTACCCGAATTATTAGGTTTTAACACAGTATTTTTAAGAATAGAAATTTGTTTTTTAGAAGTTAGATACAAGCTGGCATTTTCGGTAAATTCTTGATTTTTTATTTCAACTTCGGCTAACGATGTGAGTTGAAATTTCCACCTACTAAAACACTGATTTTCTATAATTACAGGATTTTTTTCAGAAAACATATTAAACACCATTTCAACTGCTCGCCCTGTGTTTAACATTCCTGCGCCGTACATTCCTGCGTAGGGTTTATTGGCTTCAATATCATCAATATTTGTAGAGGTAAGTTTTATAATACTCTCCACCTCCGTTGCGGGAAGACACGGATAGAGTGAAAACATAAGTCCAACAGTGCCTGTAACCAACGGTGCTACCCCCGAAGTTTGATTAAATAAACTTACGTCTACCTTGTTGTTTAACGCCAACTCGCCATATCTAAAAATACCCGTAGACGGCGCGACAATATCGATTGCACTATTTAAATTTCGGATACTTATTGGGTATAAATGAGGAACGTTGGTGGTATCGTTATCTTTAAACCCGCCTGTGAGGCCAACGTAATTTCGAATGTTTTTAATGTAATAAAGGTCTTTATCCTTTTCAATTTGAATATTTTCCCAATAGTTCTCGTACCTGTGCGATGCCGAAGAAACCGCAATAACGCCATCATATGATGCCGGATAGTAATATTTTTTGCCTTTGGTTTTAGAAAACGAAGGATTGTGCCCAATGGCCACCACCACGGTTCCATTTTCTAACATTTCGTAAATAGCATCTTGCGCAGTTTGGTAGTAATGTGCAAGGCCCCAACTACAATTTATAACCTTGGCGCCTAAATTTGAAAGTTCTACTAATTGTTCTAAATTTCTAAAATTGCTATAGTGAGTTGCGTAGATACTACAATCATAACAAACTCCTGGGATTCCGTAAGCATTATCGCCTTGCCCAGCTGCTGTTGCTGCCACCGAAAACCCGTGCCCTTTGGCTAAAAAAGACTCTTGGATTTGCCTGCTTTTTCCGGCAAACTCAGGATCGTCTGGGTTTATTGATCCGTCTGAAATTCCCACAATAATATCGCGCGAACCTGTGGTGTAATACCAAGCTTTGGGTACTTCCAAAACATCTAAATAGTCTAAATTTACAGGGGCTCCAAGATTATCGCCAATGGTGCTCGTTAAACCATAGTCATTGGGCTCAAATATTTTTTTGTCTTCTTCGGCAATTAATTCGCCAAATTCAAATAAATGCGAAACATTTTGAAGCAAGTCTATCATAAGAGCTTCACTATTCGCGATAACAAAAAAAGTCTTTTTTAAGTTTTCCTTTTTGGCGTGTTTCCACGTTTTTTTAAACCGTTTAATTTTATAATTTTTTAAAGCAGCCTTAAGTTGGCTATCGGTTCCAGAATACTGTAAAAATTCACCGTTTTTTTCAAACGAAGGTACAAAAGCAGTGTCGCGAGCGCGCAAGTAAAACCACGCATCCTGCTGCGCTGTACCAGTAAATACCGAAAGAAAAAGTAAGAAAAAAATGATATAAATACGCACGCTAATTTCTTTTGTTACAAGGTACTTCTTTTTTTATTTTTTTTGAAACAAATAGTATTTCACAATACAATTTCAAATATAAAATAAGTACTTCCAAAAAAGTTTACTGTATTTTAGCGTTATGTATCAAACTTTTAAAAAAGTTGCGCTCACTGTGGTTCCACGCAAAACACTCTTTAAAAATGAGGTGTTTATACGCTCACTTTTTGCGTTTCATTTAAAAGGTAAAAATCATCGATGTTCACTTTGTAAAAAGAATTTAAAAAAGTTTATAAAAATTCCCGATGGCGACATTCTTTGTCCGTTTTGCGGAAGTAGATCACGCACTCGACGGCTTTATAATTTTTTGCTCGAAAATAATTTGTTACAAGGCAAAGTTTTACATTTTTCGCCATCGCGAAGCCTGTATAGAATCTTTTCAAAAAACGACGATATAACTTATTATAGCACCGATTTTCAAGATGAGTTTATTGCAGAATACAATTATAATATCACTAATATTCCGGTTAAAAATAATTCTTTCGATTTGATTATATGCTATCATATTTTAGAACATATTGAAGACGATAAAGCAGCTATGAGTGAGCTATCTCGGGTACTTAAAAAGGGTGGAAACTGCATTATACAAACACCTTTTAAAGTTGGTAAAATTTACGAAGATGTTTCAAAAACCACAAAGGCCGAACGACTGAAAGCTTTTGGGCAGGAAGATCACGTAAGGGTTTATTCTGTTGAAGGATTAAAAGAACGGTTATTACAAAACGGCTTTGCCAATGTAGAAATCAAAAATTTTTCAAAAAACATTTTTAACGGTTTTATGAACGAAACGATTTTGATTGCAAAAAAATGATTTCAATTTTAATTCCAACATATAATTATAGTGTTTTTAAATTGGTTGAAAATTTACAACAGCAATGCGCCAAATTAGCAATTGTTTATGAAATTTTAGTGATTGATGATGCATCTACAAACAATAAAATTTCAGCCGAAAACGAAGAAATAAACACCTTGCCCAATTGCAACTTTTTAGTGCTAAAAAATAATATTGGCCGCAGTAAGATTAGAAATCTTTTGGCCGAAAAAGCAAAATACGGCTGGTTGCTTTTTTTAGATGCCGATACATTCCCGTCGTCTTCGGAGTTTATAAAAAATTATATCGCAAGTTTTTCGGAAGACAGATCGGTTGTTTTTGGAGGCATTAAATACCCAAACAACAATTTAAAAAGTGAAAGTTTACGCCACACTTACGGCGTTGAGCGCGAAAGTTTACCCTTACAAGAGCGTTTAGAAAATCCTTACCGAAGTTTTATAACGATGGCATTTGCAATTAAAAAAGAAGTATTCAACCTTATTCAATTTAATGAAAAACTTGCGGGTTATGGTTATGAAGATTCGGTATTCGCGTTTGAATTAAATAAAAATAATATTAGCATTTTTCATATAGACAATCCTGTGCTACACCTCAATTTGGAAAGCAATTTAGACTTTTTAAAAAAATCGGAATTAGCATTGCAAAATCTTTTAAATTTCTATCAAAAGGGTGTAATTGACGCCGAAAGTGTAAAGATCTTAAAAGTGTATTTAAAGCTAAAAAATGCCAATCTATTGTGGAGCATGCGCTTGTTTTTTAAAGCATTTAAAACCGCGATGCTAAAAAATTTAAACTCAACAAAACCTTCACTTTTTCTTTTTGATTTATACCGTCTTGGTTATCTTAGTAGACTAACTCCGCCAAATGCCTAAGTTTTCAGTTGTAATATCGGTTTATAATAAGGAAAAATACATTGCTAAAACTTTAGAAAGTGTATTAAATCAGAGTTTTAATGATTTTGAAGTTGTTATTTTAAACGATGGTTCTACAGATAATAGCGAAGCCGAAATTTTAAAATTTAACGATCCTCGCATTCGTTATTTTTCACAAGAAAATAGCGGTGCTTCGGCGGCGCGAAATTTTACAATCAAGCAAGCGCAAACAAATTTAATAGCCTTAATGGACGCCGATGATTACTGGTATCCTTTTTATTTAGAAGAACAAAATAGGCTCGTAAATAAGTTTCCCCAGCATTCGGTTTTTGCCACGGCTACCGAGGTAAATCGAAACGGCAAAACCTTTAAAAACAGCTATTCTATTAAAACTATTGGGAATACGGCTACCGTTGTAGACTATTTTGAAGCCAGCCAATTAGATTCGGTTTTACTTAGTATTTCAACCGTAATTAAAAAAGATGTATTTGAAGCAGTGGGTTGGTATAACCCAGAAATTAAAAGCGGTGAAGACACCGATCTTTACGTGCGCATTGGCCTAAAATACCCAGTGGTTTTTAGCCCCAAGGTTTGTGCAACTTATTTTATGAAGAAATCGGGGTTGTTCTCAAGTGCCAAAAATTTAAAAGAAAAAGCCAAATTTGAAGAATATGAAATTTTCGAAGCCGAAAATCCAGCGCTTAAAAAGTTTTTAGATTTAAACAGGTACTCGCTCTGTGTTCTCGCGAAAATTGAAGGCAACAAAAAAGCGTTTAGTGAAATTTATGAAAAAATAGACCTTAAAAATCTTAGTAAAAAACAAAAATTTTTACTGCGACAAAACAAAACTATTTTAAAGTATCTGTCAAAAACTAAGGATAATTTAGAAAAATTAGGGCTGCGATTAGGAACGTTTAAATAGTTTAAACGCATCGTATTCGCGAATATAATCGTCTTCATCATATTCTTCGCTCACCAACGATAAACACACCGCCCCCGAAGAAAATGTTTCAAGCTCACGCCAAACCCCGTTGGGGATTAGCAAGCCCCTATCGGGTCTATTTAACGTAATTGTTCGGCGGGTTTTTCCATTGTCTAAAACCACATCAAAACTGCCACTTAACGCAATTAAAAACTGCTGTAATTGTTTATGTGCGTGGCCGCCCCGCGTTGAGGAGCTTGGAACATCGTATAAATAATACACACGCTTTATTGTAAATGGCAAAAAATCTTTCTCCACTACCGATAAATTACCGCGACCGTCTGGATCGCTAATTTTCGGGATTTCTTTTAATTCTATTTTTTCCAAATCAACGTATTGCATGCTGTAATTTTTGGTTCCATATTTCTGAAATATTCTGCATCGAAAACCTTGTAACCGATGACTTAGTTTGTGCTTTCAAATTTTCGTAAAATGCTTTGTCAGCACATATTTTTTGTAAAGCTTCGGCAAATAAAGGTAAACTTCTTTCGCGAACCAACAAACCATTTTTACCATCTTCAATTATTTCAGAAGGACCCGAAACAATATCTAATGAAACTACTGGCGTTCCCAATGATAACGACTCTACCAAAACCATAGGAAAACCTTCGTATTTGCTCGTAAGGCAAACACAATGTGCGTTTTGTATAATTTTAAAAGGTGTGTTGGTAAAAGGTAAAAACAGTATGTGTTTTGCGCAATCTTTGGTGTTCGCCAAATTTTGAAGCATCTCTTTATCTTTTCCATTGCCCAAAATCACCAAATCTGTATTGTTTTCCCACACTTTCGACTGTGAAAAAGCTTCAATTAAAAACGAAAAATCTTTAATTGTATCGTCAAGTCTTCCGTAAGATAGTATGTATTTTTTATTTTGAAGCATTTCGGGCAAGAGCCCATTTTTAGCATCCCAATTGGGATTAAAAGCATTGTGAATAGTCACCGAATTTTCAATTTCTTCCTTTTTTAAAATCTCGGTTTCAATATATTTTGAAACCGCTACATTAAGTACATTTTCGCGATAAATTTCAGCAAATTTTGAAGGTTGTTCGGTTAAATATTCGGGTTTATTTGTGCTGTGTACCACATAAATTCTTTTAAACCCACGGTAAATATACCTTGCGTAAAACAACTCGCGACGGTAGTTATTTTTAGGACGATGATCAATAATTACATCAAAATTTTCAGTTTTTAAATAGCTGCGAAGTTTCCGAAACCGAAGTAATCTTTTTAAAAGAGAGTCGTTGCTCGATTTATACTTTCCTAAATTAAAAAGTTTCCCGCTAAAAGAATAGTCTATTTCATCGTTTAAAATAGCCAAATGCACTTCGTGGCCTTGCATTTGGAGCATTTCGGTAAGCATGGCACACGAGCGTTCCAACCCACCTTTTGCAAGCGAAATTGAAACAAGACACACTTTAAATTTCTTTTCAGCGGTCATCTTTTTTTATTGTGTATTTTTGATTGCACAACGCAAATATAGGTTTATAAGTATACTTTTAATCTGGAGTTTTAAAAAAAATAATAATCAACCCTCCCTCAGAAAATTTAAACATTTGCAACAAAATTTATACATAAATATACAAGTGGCAACTGCTTTTACGGTTAAAAAACACAAACTATGAAAATACTTTTGGTGGGCGAATACAGCCGGTTGCACAATTCGTTAAAAGAGGGTTTAATAGCTTTGGGCCACGAAGTATTATTGGTTTCAACCGGCGATGCTTTTAAAAATTATCCTTCAGATGTTATCTTAAAACGCAAGTACGACTCGGGTATTTTAAAAAAAATAAAAGTTGGCGTATACCGAATTTTAGGACTGGATATTACCTCGGTTTCGTTAAGAAATCAGTTTTTTAAACAAAGAGAATCGTTTCGAGGTTTTGATGCTGTTCAACTTATAAATGAAAGTCCGTTTGGAATTTTACCCAAGTACGAAAAAGAAATTATTTCGTATTTAAAAAAACACAATAAAAAGCTTTTTTTACTTTCCTGCGGAACCGATTTTACAAGTGTAAAATATGCCTTCGACAAGAAGTTTAGGTATTCTATTTTTAACCCACTTTTTGACGGCAAAGTTTCAGAAAAAGAATTTTACCCCGCTTTAAAATATATTTCGCCTCCCTATAAAGATTTGCACAATTTTATTGTAGATAAGGTTGATGGCATTGCAGCTTCAGATTATGATTATGCAATTCCGCTAGAAAAAAAAGAAAAATATTTTGGCCTTATTCCAAACCCGATAAATACTGAAATACTAAAATTTCAACCTATAATTTCAACCGAAAAAATTATAATTTTTCACGGAATAAACAGGGCAAATTATTTTAAAAAAGGAAATGATTATTTTGAAGCTGCACTGGGGAAAATTATTGAAAAGTACCCTTCAAAGGTAGAGGTTATCACGGTTGAAGACGTGCCGTATTTAGAATATATTGAAAAGTATAACTCTGCACACATACTTTTAGATCAAGTTTTTGCGTACGATCAAGGCTATAATGCACTGGAGGCGATGGCCAAAGGAAAAGTAGTGTTTACGGGTGCCGAAAAAGAGTTTTTACGTCACTTTAATCTACAAGAGGATGAAGTGTGTATTAATACGCTTCCAGACGTAAATTACTTAGTTGAAAAGTTAGAAAACCTAATTTTAAATCCGGAGCGATTAAAAGCAATTTCAAAAAACGCGCGGCAGTTTATTGAAAAAGAACACCACTATATTACAATTGCTAAAAAGTATTTGGCGTTTTGGGGGTTAAATTAACCCGGGTTTAGTACGGTAAATCTATCGTTTCGGGGTCTATAAAATCTAGTGAATAGGGATTTTCTAAAAAACTTAAAGGCGGTTTTTGAAAACGTAAAATATCTTCTCTTTCTATACCGTACACTTGCCAATAATTGGCGAGCAACTGCGCAAAAATGTTTTCGTCCCAAAATCCAAAAAGCGGCTTGCTTCCCACCTTTTTAACAGGCAAAGATTCAATAGTTATCCCGTTTTCGTCGCTTGTAATATTATATTTTGGTTTGTATTGAAAAATATAATCTGAATAGTGAAAACGAGCGTATAATTCTTCAAACTGAATTGGGTGCAAAACGTGCCCTTTCATCTTTTCAACTATATCTTTTTGCTTTTCGCCCACTGCCCCGTTGTCTTGTAAATGAGCGATAATTCCAAACCCATTAACGCCCATTGAAAAAAGTAAATTAACGGTATCGTCGCGGTAGCTAAAAATATCTGCCGAATATTTCAGCGGAAAAACAATAATACTCCAAGGTTTATTTCCTTTAAAATTAATGGGTTCAATTAGCGATTGTAACATTAAATGAAAATGCCCAAACCGCTCCCGTAGTAAAGGCGACAGCTTAAATTCTTCGCCTAATTTTTGAAGCCTGTTTCGTTCGTAAACCATTTCGTAATACAACAGTCCGTAAACAATTCTACCCGTCCATTGAAAGAGCGATTTTTCATCGAGTGCTGCAACTCCTTCATAACCTTTTTTATAAGCTTCCTGTATTTTTGAATCTAATTTTGAAAAGGCTTCTTTTACCTGTGGCGAACACGGCAACTCTAAATCGTGATATTTATACGACTTGGATTTATCCATCATTTCAATGCGTTCATCTCCAAATTTAAAATGATTCATTAACCACTCTGGAAAAACTGAAATGCGCTCGGTAGTTAAGCTTCCCGACAGAAAGCAAAAATGATCGTCAAATAATAAATCTTCAAACGGGTTATAAAGCGGGGTAGACATAAAAAATACGACTTAAAAACTTTTGCGCAAAGGTACGTATTATCTCTTGTTTGCGGTATTCAATTTATACAAGATTGAAGTAAAATTAATCTGTAATTTGCTGCTGTTTTTTAAAGTATCGGAAAACCAAATAAAGCACCACAATAAAGTAAATTACATAGCGTAAAAAGTGTGCCATCACTACTCCTTCCACTCCGTAAATTCCGGTTAAATAGTAAGAGAATCCATAGAAAAGGGCGAGTGATAAAATTTCAGAAAATATAAAATTTCGCACCATTTTTTTAGCTAAAAATTGATACCCTAAAACCAGCGCAGCCAACCGTACAAAATCGCCCAATAATTGCCATTTAAACAATGATTCCATCCCGTGAAAATCTGGGTAGATAATCATAATTACGTAGTCGCGTAAAAAGTAAACAAGCAACATCCCAACGCCAAAAAGTGGCAACAAGGTTTTATAAATATTTAAAAGTTCGGCTTTAAAATCTCTTTTATTATAAATGCTAGCAAATTTTGGAAGAACGTAAAGCGAAAAAATAGCACTCGAAAAAACCATATAATTTTTAGAAATATTGGTCATCGCTGTCCAAATTCCCGCCTCTTCAAAATTTATTCTATTTTGAATCATAACGCGAATATCAATTTCAACGTAATTCAACAATACAGTTGAAAAAAAAGACATTAGCGAAAACGCTAACAATCCCTTTGCCATTGGCACTTGGAACTTAAGTTTTGAAAATTGGACGTATTCGCGAAGTACTTTTATAAAAATATAAAGGAGGACAAAAAATTGTAGTGCCGGGGTAATTGCAATGGCAATTAAAGCTCCGTCAATATTATTTGTAAGCAATAAAATTACGGTAAGCGCTGCACTTAAAATGTAACTAAATAGATCTATTCCAGCTAGTTTTTTATAACGCGACAGACCGTTTACAACACCGTTAAAGATGCGAAACATACTAATAAATGGTACAATGACCGCCAATAGCTTTATGAGATAAACGTACTGGTTTGAATCGAAAATTGTGACGCTTAAATATGTAGAACTTAAAAAAAGTGTAATTGAAACAACAATGGTTCCTATTACCGTAAAGACTAATGTGGTTGAAAATAACTTTTGGAGTTGTTCTTTATCTTCTTGATATTCTGCAACGTATTTTACCACTCCACTAAAAATTCCCACCGATGCAAACGAGCTAAGCATTTCGAGCAAATTGCGCAGCGAACCTATTTTAGCAATACCTGCCTCGCCTACAATTTCGGCGAGCAACCGTTGAATAAAAAGCGAAATAAACAAACGCACGCCAATAACCCCAGCGTTTAAAGAAGTCATCTTTAAAAGTAAATTTTGGCGGATAAACGGTGGTATTTTCAAATTAAAAACTATTTAATACAGTTATAACTTGCGACACTTGCTCATCTTTTAACACGGGGCTCATTGGTATACTCAACACTTGGTTGTGAATTTTTTCGGTAACAGGAAATTGTAAATGCGCTAAGTGCGAAAGTGCTTTTTGCTGGTGCGGCGGGATGGGGTAATGAATTAAATGGCCTATCCCGTTGCGGTCTAAATAATCAATTAAAGCATTTCTATTTTCTACCCTAATTACAAAAAGATGAAATACGTGATTTTCACATCCATCGTATTTTGGCAATGTGATTTTTGAATTTTTAATTTCAGAAATATACCTTTTTGCGATAGCTCGTCTTCGCGCGTTATCGCTGTCGAGCGTTTTTAGTTTTACATTTAAAAAAGCCGCTTGCAACTCGTCTAATCGCGAGTTAAAACCCAAAACTTCGTTTACGTATTTTGTCGTGGTGCCGTAGTTTCTAAGTTTTAAAACTGCTTGTGCTAATTGGTCATCATTTGTAGTTACTGCTCCTCCATCGCCCAAAGCTCCAAGATTTTTTGACGGATAAAAGCTAAAACCTGCTGCATCGCCAATGTTTCCTGCACGGTTTCCGTTTGCGTCTTTAGCTCCATGAGCCTGCGCAGCATCCTCAATTACAAGTAAATTATGTTTTTCTGAAATCTCTAAAATTTCATCCATAATCGAAATCTGACCGTAAAGATGCACGGGCATAATTGCCTTTGTGTTTTTAGAAACTGCACCTTTTAACGCGCTTAAATTGAAATTATAAGTAGCGCTATCTGCCTCTACCAAAATCGGTTTTAAGCCCGCCTGCTTTATCGCCAAAATAGTAGCGATATACGTATTTGAAGCCACTAAAACTTCATCATTTTCTTTTAGTTTTCCGAGTATTTTATACCCTTCCAAAATTAGTCGCAAGGCGTCCAAACCGTTGCCAACACCTATGCAGTGCTTTGTGCCGCAGTAATTGCCGAAGTTTGATTCAAACAACTTAACTTGATTGCCCAAAATATAATAACCCGAAGCTAAAAACTGCTGGAAATTGCTTTGAAATTCCGCTTCAAAACGTTGGTTGATTGCCTTTAAATCTAAAAACGGAATCATAAAAAAATATCGTTTAAAAGTTTGTGGTTTTCAGTTTTAACTTCGTAAAAGTCGTGAGTAATACTCCGGCCACCAAAAGTTTCTTTCCAGTGTAGCAGTCCTTTATTTACCCTTTGCCCACCACGCTCATTTACAATACCAAAATCGAAATACTTTTTATGCGAATAGTGATCTAATAAATAATTGAAAAGAAAATCTAATCCACCAGTTTGTCTGCCTATTTCATTAGCCGAAATATACTGAGCATGAGCCACATTTTCGGTTTCAAAGATAGTGGCACCTGCTACAATTTCGTTTTCTTTGTAAACGTTAAATTGCAAGATATTATTAGGAAAACGAGACTGAAGCAATTTAATTTCAGCTACCGAATGTACAGGTTTCTGATTGTGAATTTGCATTAAATTAGGCTCTAAAACTTCGTTCCAAAATGGTTCAAAATTTGCCTCTTTTTTAACAATCAAATTATTTTTTGCTCCTTTTTTAATGCCACGCAACCTATTGGAAGACTTAATTTTTAACCTATTATTACTGTCAATACAACTTGTAATGTCTCTACGGCTAAGGGTAGCATTGGTTAAAAATAACAAGTAATCAATTTCATCACTTGGCAAGACGTGGTAAATTTTTGGAATTAGCTTTAAATTTAAGGTTCCTACACCTTCGTTTTCTAAAAAAGTTAAAACACTTTTAAAACTTTCAAAAGCATCCAAAAAACTACTTCTTTTTCCTAAAACCAGTCCGCCGTATGTTAGCCCCTGATGCGAAAAAAGCACGTTATTTTCAATATTTGCGGGCAATACTGCCACAAGTTTTTCCTCTTTAAAAACGAGCAACGAATTGTCTTGAAATCGATGCGAATGGTAATCCATAAAATCGCGCTTAAACAAAAATGTAGCGTTTTTCGCTTCTTCAATAAAGCGATCCCACAATTCCTTTTGCGCACTATTATATTTTTTTACGGTATAGTTTTCCAATTCGTTTTTTTAAATTTTAGTTTGCAATAACGTTTCCGCTGTCGTCAATTACCGGTCTAACCGATTTCCAAAAAGTTCCCTGCTGTAAGTTATAACTCGAATCGTCTTCTAAATATTTTAAATATTCAGGATTTTCACTTAAAACCGAAAACAAAACGCGAAATAAATTTACGTTACTTTTTAATTCGGCGTCCATTCCACTTTTTAAGTTTCCGTTCCATTTTATAGCTGCCAAGGTAGCATAAATACTGTTTATTTGATTGGGATTTGTGGTTGAAAACATTTCGGGATAGCTACCCAAACCTACCCACCCACCGTGATCTGCCAAAATAATAATTATGGCATTGGGATCCTTTTTAGAAATATAATTTATCGACGTTTTTAACCAGTGGTTTACTTCTTCAATTTTATTTAAATAGGTTTTGCGTTCTTCTTCTTTTGAAGCCGCAAAATGTATATGGTGAGGCAATAGTTTTTCTACAAAATAAAACCGCGGCTCTTCCATTGTTACCGTATCCATCGCAGCTTTTAAATCGTTGAAAACAACTTTTTTTACATTGTTATCATTACTAAAATACGGTATTTCGTCTGGGTTTATATTGTAATAATCGAAGGTTTGATTAGGTCTATTTTGCTGAAAATATTCGTCCTGAACTATAAAGAAATTTTTATAACCATTTTGCCGTAAAATTGAAATAGCACTATTGTCACCCGCAATTATATCTCTCGAATTTGGCATATCTATAGACGGGAAAAGTACCTGCCCAAAGCGGTGTTGTTTCATCGAAAACATCGATGAGTTTGAGGTAAGACTCGCGGGGTAATTACTCCGGAAGTTATTGTAAATTTTAAAGCCATTATTTTGCAGCCACCCGTAAAATGGATTTTTAAAATTATACAAATCGCCCTCCATCATTTCTTTAGACACATACCCATCTGGCTGAATTAAGTAAATGTTTGGAGTTTTTTTAAAGGTTGCGTCGCCAATAGAATCGGGTAGTTTTGTCCACTCCATTGGTAAACTGTGTTCTACAATTTTAATGATCACATTTATTGTTGGTAAAATACTCATCAATAAAATTATGACTAACAATTTTTTAAAGTGATGGTGAAACTTCCACGCCAGCAATGCCGAAATAATTAACAAACCCAACAACATTTTTTTCTTTAAAGTAAGATACATAGCTTGCGACATAAGCGTTGCTACCACCATAATTATAAGCACAAAAAGAATATGTGTTCGGTATTTTAAAAGAGCTTTAGAATATTTAAAACCCAATGATGCCACCGAAAAAATTACAATGGGTATTCCTACAAAAAACAATAAAAAGAACCCAAAATGCTCCCATGAATTTATTGCCGAATAGTTATTCGAAAAGTAAAAAACCAACGGATAAAACCCGCAAATAAGCCCTATTAATAACGGATTAAATTGGTTTTTAAAATATTTAAAAAAAGAATTACCCATTAATCAGTTTAAATTGAAATTATACTTTTTCAAAAACAACATTTCCGGCTCCATCTACGTATTTGTAAACCCCAGGCGATGCCCCGTCTTTTAAAATTAGGTAGCTTGCATCCTCCTGCAAATGATTTAAATAAGAGTCGTTTTCGCTTAAATAGGAAAACAAAATCCTAAATGCATTTATACAACTTTTGAAATTTGAATCGATTGCAGGGGCATCTCCATTAGGCCATTTAATAGCCAACATAGCGTCAAAAGTAGTGGAAATAATCTCGGGATTTGTAGTTTTTGTATAAACTTGTCGGGTGTAATCGAGCCCCACAAAACCACCGTGATCTGCCATAATTATAATAAGCGCATCGGGGTCATTTACCGTAATTAAATCAATCATTTTTTTAAGCTTTGTATTTGCAAGCTGCAGCTTTTCTATCCATTGGTCGCGCTCTGCTTCTTTGCCTTTTGAAGCAGCTTTTGAGGTAGCGACATGCCCAGGCTCAAAAATCTCGATAAAGAAAAAATTCCCCGTGTCACTTTTTTCAGCAATTGCGCGTTGCAAATCTGGAAAAACCTCCTTTTTTACGTTAAATCCGGTTGAAATATACGGCACGTCGTTGTATTCAAAATTGATAAAATCGAAACCTATTTTTGGTCTATTTATCAATAAATACGGATGTTCTGTGATAAAATGCGTTTTGTAACCGTTATTTTTAAATGCCGAAAGTACTGCGTTTTCTGAAATAATATTTTCGCGCGCGTGGAGCATTTCAGAATAGTCTTTACCATAATTGTAAAAATGATGCTTCATCATAAACGTTGCACTGTTGGATGAAATAGTTGTGATGTAATTACTTCGGAAATCCGGGTATTTTTTAAAGTTTTTTTCGGCTAAAAAAGAATTGAAATCACTGTTATCAACTTTATAAAAATCGCTATCCATTTCAGAAAAACTGGCGTACCCATCGGGTTGAATGTAATAAATATTCGGTTTCTTTTTAAAAACTACTTCTTTAATATTATCTGGTTGTTCCATCCACGTGGAGGAATAGTTTAAATATTTCATTAGCGTTGGCACTAAACCTATAAACCCTATTATAGCTAAAATAAGTTGTAGTATAATCCACTTTTTAAAATGTTTGTGTAAAAAATAGGCAGCAAACACCGCAAGTAGAAAAATTCCTAAAATAACTTTACGCTGAATATCTGCATAAAGTATTATTTTAATATAAAACAAAAACAGTAAAACGCTAAAAAAAGGAAATAAATACTTTTCCCATTTTGAGACAAAAGAAAGTTTTGAAATATAGGTTAACGCATAAAAGAAAACTGTGGGAAGCAGTAGAAATAGCAGTACAAAATAACCAAACTGCTCCCAAGAATTAATCATCCCGAAGTTTCGCGAATAGTAAAAAACAAAAGGATATAACCCAACGCCAAGTGCGATAAAAATTGGGCTTTTAGAAATATTTTTAAAATGCTTCTTGAGAAAACTACTTTTGGGTTTCAAGATTTTTGTTTTTCAACAAATATAGCAAACGTTTTGTGCCTTTTACCGTTTCCTTTTTTTCAATTGTAAAGTATTGTAAATACCCTTTTTCAAACTCGGTTTCGTTGTAAAAATCAAAATGGTTGATAAACTCGCGTTTGCGCACTAATAAAGATTCTGCCCACGAATCTTCCCGCTTTGGAAATTCAATAATTAAGTTTTTTGAAAAAGAGGCAAAAAATTCGGCAGATTTTCCAAAGGGCACATTCCCCGAAAGTGTAATGTGATGTATTAGTGCCAAAGCCATTGTTACATCGGGCGCATACGTTTTTAAACGCTCGATTAACGAATTGCGCTCGGTGTTGTTAAAACCAATACCCGGCGCCGGTTGAAGCACGTCGCATACAAAAGGTAGCATATTTTCTTCCTTGTTTTGTTGCAACTGCCTATAATTATAGTCTACCGCATTGCTATCAATATCGGTAACAATTACGTGCGGCACCGTATCAATTACCGTACGTGCAAAAGTACCGTCGTTGCCACCCACGTCTATTAATTTTTGCGGTGCCAAAGATTGTGTCCACTCTTTAATAAGTGTTTTTTTAGCCTGAAAAGCAGTTTCGTTGTAATTGGTTTTATCGTAATAATCGCCCCATTCGCTGGCTTCTTTTAGCTTTAAATTTTTAATATAATCATAGAGGCTTTTTATAATATTTTCCTGCGCTTTTTTAGAAAGCTTGGCAATTTTAGTTTCGGCATTATAATCTTCGCTATGCTTGTTTTCCATTTTTGCAAGCAAGTGAATGTTGGGGTAAAGCACCGAACTAATTTTTGTACGTACGGGTAGTAAAGAAGAAATTAATTTAACGGGAATACCGTCAATATGCGTTTGCATCATTTTAAACACTTCGGTGCCGTGATATTTTGCCAAAACCAACGGACCTAAAAAATGTGTAATAAATTGTTTATAAGCGCGCCACGGGGTACCTTCTTCGTAAAAATCAAAAGAAAGTGTATCGATAAAAATAGGTTTTCCTTTGTGAAAAGTTATGTTGTATGCCGAAGCGTCTTTTAAAATAAACCCTTTTGAAAGTGCGTATTTTTGAATTTTTAAGGTGTGCAGTGCAGCGTGTTTATACTGCTCAAAACTCCACTCATACGGGTTGGTAATAAACGGAATTTCTTCGGGGGTGATTACTATTTCTTCGGATGAAGCAGAAGTTTCGGTATGCGGAATTAACAAGCCATTTGCGATTAGATTTTTAAAAAAACCGCTGTCTTTCAATTTATTATATTGCGGAAAATAGATGGGTTTTATTGCTCTACGCAATGTTTTTCCATCGTGAAAAATATAACCAGAAGGATCTCTAAAAGAGGCTTGGTGTGCGTTAGTTATTTTTGTCATCTGTATTGGTGTCTTGCTCTTCAACGTCAATTGAATCGTAAGTATCTTCTTCTTCTTTTACCAATCCGAAGAAAGATTTCACCTTGTACATAACATTTTTTGAGAACAGCAAAATACCAGCTGCTGCTGCTACTAATGCTTGTACTATCATTGCTCCCAGCCCTGGATCGAAATAAAGAAAATTCATACCTATTATTTTAAACTAAGTGCTTTTTTTGAGTTTGTATTTATTTTATAAACCTCCAATTAGCAACCACAAATAAACTAAAAATAGCGGAGTTTATTCCATGGTATGCCGAATATATTATAAAACGCTAAAATATGGAATGACTTACAACAAAGGGTTCAAAAATACTGAACCCTTTGTTATTTGTCTATAATTTATAATTTGTTTCGTTTACGATCTACTTCTTTTAAGTATATTTTACGAATACGAAGATGGTTAGGTGTAACCTCAACGTATTCATCTTTTTGAATATACTCTAAAGCCTCTTCTAATGAAAACTTAATTGCCGGAACAATTTTGGCTTTATCGTCTGCACCTGAAGAACGTACATTTGAAAGCTTTTTAGTTTTAGTGATATTCACCGTCATATCATCTTGACGCGAGTTTTCACCAATCACCTGCCCTTCGTAAATATCTTCATTAGGATTAACAAAAAAACGGCCTCTATCCTGTAATTTATCGATAGAATAAGGAATAGCGGTACCCGTTTCCATAGAAACCAAACTTCCGTTTTGCCTTTCAGGAATACCGCCTTTTAAGGGTTGGTATTCAAGAAAACGGTGTGTCATAATTGCTTCTCCAGCAGTAGCAGTAAGTAATTGATTACGCAAACCAATAATTCCGCGCGACGGGATTACAAACTTACATACCATTCTATCGCCTTTTCCTTCCATACTAAGCATTTCGCCTTTGCGAATTGTTACCATATTAATGGCGGTTCCGCTTACATTTTCGGGAAGGTCGATGGTCATTTCTTCAACAGGTTCGCATTTTACACCATCAATTTCTTTGATAATTACCTGTGGTTGTCCAATTTGAAGCTCATAACCTTCGCGGCGCATAGTTTCAATTAAAACAGATAAGTGCAATACACCACGACCGAAGACCAAAAATTTATCGGCACTATCGGTAGGTTGCATACGTAACGCTAAGTTTTTTTCAAGCTCTTTTTCAAGTCTTTCTTTGATGTGACGTGAGGTAACAAACTTCCCATCTTTCCCAAAAAATGGAGAATCATTAATTGTAAAAAGCATACTCATAGTAGGCTCATCAATAGAGATTGTTTGTAATGCTTCGGGGTTTTCGGCATCGGCAACGGTATCGCCAATTTCAAAACCTTCCAATCCAACCAAAGCACAAATATCGCCTGCCTGTACTTCGGCAACCTTTCTACGTCCTAAGCCTTCAAAAACATGTAATTCTTTAATTCTAGATTTTACTTTGGTGCCGTCGCGCTTTACTAGCGTAACCTGCATACCTTCTTTTAAAACGCCTCTTTGCAAACGTCCAATTGCGATACGTCCTGTAAAAGACGAAAAATCTAAAGAAGTAATTAACATTTGCACGGTCCCTTCATCAAATTTCGGTGATGGAATGTGTTCTAAAACCATATCTAATAAAGGTTCGATGGTATCTGTTGGTTTTTTCCAATCATCGCTCATCCAGTTTTGTTTTGCCGAGCCGTAAACAGTTGGAAAATCTAGTTGCCATTCTTCGGCACCTAATTCAAACATTAAATCAAAAACAGATTCGTGCACCTCATCGGGCGTACAGTTTTCTTTATCAACTTTATTAACTACCACACAAGGCTTAAGGCCAAGGTCAATAGCTTTTTGCAACACAAAACGCGTTTGTGGCATAGGCCCTTCAAAAGCATCTACTAATAGTAGTACGCCATCGGCCATATTTAAAACACGTTCAACTTCACCACCAAAATCGGCGTGACCGGGCGTGTCAATTATATTAATTTTTGTCTCCTTATATATTACTGAAACGTTTTTTGAAGTAATTGTAATTCCGCGTTCGCGTTCCAAATCGTTGTTATCCAAGATAAGTTCTCCAGAATTTTCGTTTTCACGGAAAATACTACAGAAGTGCATAATTTTATCAACCAAGGTTGTTTTACCGTGGTCAACGTGGGCAATAATTGCAATGTTTTTGACTTTCATATAGTTACTCCTTTTTTTAAGAGGGTGCAAAAGTAGTGTTTCTAAGTGGATTAGAAGTAAAAGATGATATTTTATTTTGCAGAAATGTTTACTTAATTTATCAGAAAAAGCAGTTTGAAAGCAAACTTCAACCTAATCAAATACTAAAATACTTATCTTTACAGTGCTAAAAACATTGTATGAAACTTGAATTAATTCCGAGAATAAAACACACAAACGCCAATAATTTTTTTCTACTCGCCGGTCCATGCGCCATTGAAAATGAAGAAATGGCACTACAAATTGCCGAAAAAGTTGTAGCCATAACCAACAAGTTAAAAATTCCGTACATCTTTAAAGGAAGTTTTAAAAAGGCAAACCGAAGCCGTATTGACAGCTTTACAGGAATTGGCGATGAAAAAGCGCTAAAAATACTCCGTAAAGTGTCTGAAACTTTTGATGTTCCTACCGTTACAGACATACACGAGGTGAGCGATGCTGCTATGGCGGCACAATATGTAGATGTGTTACAAATTCCTGCATTTTTGGTACGCCAAACAGATTTGGTTGTAGCCGCCGCAAAAACTGGAAAGGTTGTAAACCTAAAAAAAGGGCAATTTATGAGCCCCGAAAGTATGACACACGCGGTAACAAAAGTAACAGATTGTAATAACGAACAAGTATTAATTACAGACCGTGGAACTATGTTTGGTTACCAAGATATGATTGTAGATTACAGAGGCATCCCAACAATGAAACAATATGCCCCCGTAGTTTTGGATGTAACTCATAGCTTGCAACAACCCAACCAGAGCGCTGGGGTTACTGGCGGCAGACCCGAAATGATTTCAACCATTGCCCGCGCCGGAATTGCCACGGGTGCCGATGGGATTTTTATTGAAACCCATTTTGACCCTGCAAATGCAAAAAGTGATGGCGCCAATATGTTAGATTTAAGTTTGCTCGAAAAACTATTAACAGATTTAGTTGCTATTCGAAAAACGATAAACCAACTTTAAATTTTTAAAAAATTATCTTAATTTTAAAGCGCCCTGCCATCGACCCAATAGCAGGGCGCTTTGGCTAAAACTTGTGATTAATTAACAATTGGGGAGATTTTTTTTAACTTAATACTATGATTGCAAGTGCATTAATATGCCCAAAAATACCTTACAAATTAAAAAAGCTGTTTCAAAAAAGAAACAGCTTTTAACATTGTGCCTAAATTAACTCCCCAATTAATTTAATAGTGTAAAGATGCGGCATTAAGGGACATAAATCAAGAGGAAAAATCCTGAATTTTAAAAGGGGTTTTCCCTATAAGCTTGTAGGAAATTTCCTAATTAGCGTAAAAATTAAATCGTATAGCTTTAACCTTATTATATGTTTTTTATATTGCCTAGAATATTATAAACTACAATCAAATCCATTAAATTATATGTTTTTACGCCTCACCCTACTAATAACAATACTTTTTTCTTCAAACATTGTTTATTCGCAAGTACCGTCACATATTTTTGGTGAACCAACAACAGCAGAACACGCCCTTCAACACTACCCGCAAGATCCCGAAGCAAATGGGGTTATTTTGTACGAAAGAGGCAATTATACAGTAGATGCCGCCGATGGTTATATACGGTTATTAAAAGAAGTGCACTGTAAAATAAAGGTATTTAATGCGAAAGATTTTAAATATAGCCATATTGAAATTCCATACTATCGTGAAAATAATGTGCAAGAAAACATAAAAGATCTAAAAGGTATTACTCACAATGGCGATGTTAAAACATATATAACGGACAACGCAATTTTTGATACAGATGAAAGCGAAAATTGGTCATTAAAGAAGTTTACTTTTCCCGATGTAAAGGATGGCAGTATCTTAGAATATTCGTATAGAATTGAAACGCCATATTTACATAATTTAGGAGGGTGGAATTTTATGAACTCACTCCCAACAATATATTCTGAATTGCACACCGAAATTCCAGGAAATTACACCTACAACCGAACTTTGTTCGGCGATAGAAAATTAGATGTAAACCATGCCGAAGTGAAAAAGAGTTGTTTTCAACTTCCTGGATATAAAGTAAGTGGCGATTGCGAATCGGCTACATATGTAATGAAACACATTCCAGCTTTTAAAGAAGAAGAGTATATGCTGGCGGGCGCCAATTACCGGCCGCGTTTACAATTTGAGCTTCGGAACACGGTAAATATTGATGGTAGTAAAAAGAACTATTCAAAAACGTGGAAAGACACAGACAAAATATTTAAATACGATAAAAATCTTGGAAAACAATTAAAGCACACTTCTTTTTTTGAAAAACAACTACCAGCTAATATTAGCAATATTTCAGATAAGCTCGAACGCGCAAAAGCTGTTTACTATTTCATTCAAAAAAATATGAATTGGAATAAAGAAAATAGAATTTTAAGTGATATTCGGGTAAAAGACGCTTTCGAAAAAAAATCTGGAAATAGTTCAGAAATAAACTTAAGCCTTATCAATGCCTTAGAAGCGGTTGGGCTTCAACCAAAAATAATGCTTTTAGCCACTCGAGATCGTGCGCAACCCACCAAACAATATCCGGTGATGACCGATTTTAATTACGCGATAGTTTACCTAAACATTGATAATACAACTTATTTATTAGACGCAACAAGTAAGCACACACCGTTTGGCATATTGCCCTATCGACTGTTAAATGTAGAAGGTCGTGTTTTAGATTTTAAAAAGGGAAGTTTTTGGGAACCAATAAAATCTACCGGTAGAAATTTACATTATGTAAACATGCAATTATCTGCAAATGCCAATGGCGAATTTACCGGAAAGGTAAGCGAGGCTTCTACTGGTAATATTTCGGCAGTAAAAAGGGATAAAAACAACGGAATAATAAAAGACCAACTTGTTAAAAGGAAGCAAAGCAAAAATGAAGCACTCGATATTTCAAACCTAACTTTTGAAAATGAAACAAACTTAGAGCAGCCCTATAAAGAAAGTTATGACCTTACTATTTTTGAACAGCCTGTAGGTGATAAATTATATGTTTATCCTTTTTTGTTTGAAACTTATGTTTTAGAAAATCCTTTTAAAGAAGAAAAAAGACGTTACCCTATTGATTTTGGGTTCCCGATAATAAACAATTACCTCATTGCCATAGATGGCAGTAACCAATACGAAGTTGTAAAAACTCCAGAAAATAAAATTTTAAAACTACCAAACAACGATGGCGAACTATCTGTAGTTTACAAGGTAGTAGGTAATAAAGTTAACGTGCGTCTAAGTGTAAAGTTAAATAACACACACTTCCCGAAAGAGGCTTACCCTGCGCTACGACAGTTTTTTACTACTTTGGTAAATATTCAAAACGAGGCGCCAATTGAGTTTAAGAAAATGTAATTATTTGTTGTGAAATTTTAAATTAACACTGTCAATAATTAATTACAATTATAGTTTTAAAAACTAAATAGCCTATTCTGTAACAGCATCTACATAATCCTGTAGGTATGCAAAATGTGGCGTTAGCGTTCCTGCTGCAGTAGTTATTTTTGCACGTTGTAAAACGCCATCTTTATCACCATTAAAAAAGGCCGGAATTACGTGTTCTAAAAACATTTCGCCAAAACCTTCACTCGCATCTTTGGGTAATTCGCACGGAAGATTATCTACTGCCATAACCGAAATTGCGTTTGGCGCATCAAAATCGGTCTCTGTTTCAGTTTGTGGGTTGTAACCATAAAATGGATCGGCAATAGTAGAGGCTCTTAATGTGGAGGCAATAGGGCCATCAACATCGCAAGTAACATCGGCAACAAAATTTATTTTAAAATCTGGGTGTTTTGCATCCTCGCGTGTAAAAAGATAGGGAGCTCCGTTGCCATAAAAATGCCCAGTAATAAACATATCGCTTACTTTGGCATATTTCATAAAATCACTTATGTAATTCGATGGGTCATTGTAAAATTCTTGTTTTACAAATGCGCCGCCATCTTTGCGTTTATTGTATTCTGAAACATCAATTAAACAATACACGGGTTCATTAAAATCTTGTGTAAGATAAGCCGCATCGGTTACCTCGCGAATTTTTAAATGATCTAAAATTTCTTTTGCTCCTTTTGCCACTTTTCCTGAACCCGAAAGGACAATTTTCATCTTTGGAAGCTTTATTTTATCTAATTCTTTTTTCACTTCTTTTAGGTCGGCAAGAGTTTCAACTTTAGGCAACCCGAAAAGATTGTCGCGTAAGCCTAAGCCACGAATGCCGTTATACGCACCCACTAAACCAGCGTAATATCCAAAACCAATAAGCCGTTGATTAGCCTTATTGACAATGGTTTCGTGATCATACATTTCAATATTATTATCGAGTATTGCTCTAAGCAAGTCTCTATTATAAGGTTGTTTTTTAATAGTATGACTAAAGAAGAAATATTTTTTATTCGGAATTAACGCCTCCATTGGCACCTCTTTTACCCCTAACATGACATCGGCTGTCGAAACATTGTCTACAACTTCAAACCCTGCTTTGCGGTATGCATCATCAGAAAAGATACGTATGTCTGAAGATTCCACGATTATACGTGCATCGGGAAACTGTTTTATGACGTCTTGACACATTTTGGGTGAAAAAACAACCCGACGATCTGGCGGATTTTTACGTTCTTTAATGATTGCAAAGGTTATAGACATATGGTATGTTTTTTGTGTAATTAAAAGCGATGCCAAAGATAGGGATTTTCATGTATCTTTGCCGTCTCTCAAAAAGTTGGAGGTAGTTATAGCAGATTACTTTTTGGGAGCTACAAAAATAATTATGGGGCCGACTGGTTTTGACAGCGGGTCTAATTGTATTGTAAGCATGCCGAGCGCTGGGATATAGCTCGTAAATATCATATTTCACACTTTTTAAACGGCGAGAATAACTACGCCCTAGCTGCATAATCTGAATTATAGTAGGATGTGCCTCGGCCCACAAGGTGGGCAAGCAGGAAGTCACTCAACGGCCTTGGTTTACGGCGGTTGACATAGTGGCTTCGTAAAAGTAAACCTAGCAATGTTAGTGCTTTGATGACATTGCGAAACTCAAGTAAAGCTAAGGAGTACGTTGGTAGTTTTCGACCGGCAAGCTCTCGAAAAATTAAATGAAAACTAAGCATGTAGAAAGCAGTAGAATTACTTGTTTGGACGGGAGTTCGAATCTCCCCGGCTCCACAAAAAAACCTCAACATCTTAAAAATGTTGAGGTTTTTAATTTTTCAATAGAATTTTTTATAATATTATTTAGCTATACATTCGTAACACCTCCATTAACTCTGGAACCGATGTAACCTCAAGCTTTTCAAAAACTCTGTTTTTATAGGTACTTATTGTGGATGAATGTAGGTTTAGTTGATTAGACATTTCTTTTAAAGTTAAACCTTCTACCAACTTATTTGCAACTTCGAGTTCGCGATTGGAAAGTGCTTGCAGCGGCGACGATTTTTGTTGCTTATTTAGTGTTCTGTCCACCATGCTATCTCTTACCTCTTCACTAATATAGCGTCCTTTATGCAGCATGGCAGCCAAAGCTTCATCTATTTGTTCTTTAGAGGATAGTTTATTTAAAAATCCATGAGCCCCCATCTGCAGGTAACGTAAAGCATATAAGCTTTCGTCTTGCGAAGAAAAAATAAGTATTTTTAACTCTGGTTGCTTTATTTTAATAAAGTCTATGGCTTGCTGTAACGTACCATTAGGCATATTTACATCCAAAATGACAAGATCAAAACTTTCTTTTGAAACGAGAGTAGCAAGTGCTTTATAATCTTCAACTTCAGATAAAATGGCGAGTGGTCTTAACTGCTTAATTATTTGCACTAAACCCATTCGCACAATCCCGTGATCATCTGCAACCAAAATGCGCGTGCCATTATCCATAATAACTAATTTTCTTTACAAGGTAAAGAAACTTGAAAGGTTGATCCTTTATTTTCTGTAGATTTAATATCTATTTTGCCTTGCAGCAAGGATACAAAATATTTTACTATTTTTAAACTTAAGCCTGCCCCAATCTCACTATCTGTGCCTTGAAACACTGCACTATCTAACGAAAATAGATTGTCTTTTGTTTCCTTAGACATCCCAATGCCCTCATCTACAATTTTCAAGGTAAGCATTTCATCTCTTCTTTCAACCTCAAATAAAATTGTTTTATTTGTATTTGAATACTTAATAGCATTGCCCAAAAACTTTTTAAGGATAAAACAAATTAAAAACTCATCGTTATAACAAATTATAGTTTCGTCTCCTGAAAACTTAAAATCAAGGCGTTTATTATTAAGTTTATCTTCAAACTCTTTTCGTAGCTTTATATATAAGTCGACTACAAAAATTTTAGATACGTTAGGTTTATAACCGTCTAATTGCGTTTTAACCCAATCATTAGTATTATTAATAGTTTGCAGATTTTTTTTAGCGTCTTGTTTTATTCGCGGAAGCAATTTAAAAAAATCGTCTTTACCAATTGCTCCACTATCATAAGCTTCTAGCGTCCATAACAAACTGCTAAAAGCCTCTTTAAAATCATGAGAAAGAAGCGAAATCCAAGCAGTTTTAAGTTCGCTAATTTTTTTTAATTGTTCAACTTCATTAGAAATATTGTAAGAATCGGTATTCATATTAAACAGTACAAATTGGTGATTTTATATTAGCCTATAAAATTAATATTTAAAAATATGAATAGGGGGCAAAAAGCTATATTTCATCACCCTCTAATGCCGAAACACCTAACCATTTACACAACATGTCGTGTAACGATTGTTTTAACAGCGGTTTAGTTAAAAAGTCTGTCATTCCCGCTTTTATACATTTTTCTTTTTCGCCGGGCAAACTACCTGCTGTTAATGCAATTATTGGCACTTCTACCTCTAATTCTGAATTTCTTATTTTTTTGGTAGCATCTAAGCCATTCATGATTGGCATTTGTACGTCCATTAAAACTAAATCTGGATGTTCTTGATTGTACTTTTCTACCGCTTCGGCGCCGTTAACCGCTTCAATTAAGATTACATTTGGTATTATGCTTCGCAAAAATAAACGCGTAAGATGCATATTTACTTCATTGTCTTCGGCAATTAACACCTTTAATTCGGGACAGTCTTTCGGGATTACCAACTCTTCTTGTACGGCAGATTTTTCAACCACCTTATTTTTTAAGCTACCTAACATTTGATACATCTGCTTCATTCTAATAGGTTTTACCAACCTACTTTCAATTTGCAATTCGTCACAAGCATTTTGTAATTGATCATCGTCTGATGAGCTGTATAATACAATAAAAGGTTGTTCTTCATTTCCGGAAGGTGCGAGGTCTTTTATTTTTCTAATGGTTTCAATCCCGTCCATAACTGGCATATGATAATCCATGATTATTACATCAAAGTTTGGATTATCCATCATAATAATTAATGCTTTAAGACCACTTTCTGCTTCCTTAACTTCTATGTCTTTAATCTCAAGCATACGCTTTAAGATTTTTCTATTGTTTTCGTTATCATCAACAATAAGCACTCGTTTAATTTCTTGAAGCGCGTTATCCATATCTTCATCTTCAACTTTAAAATCTAAATCGAAGTAAAAGTTACTTCCTTTGCCTTGCTCACTTTCTAACTGCAGTTTACTTCCGGCAAGCGCCAACAATTTGTTTGAAATAGAAAGCCCTAAACCTGTACCGCCGTACTTTTTGGTAATACTTCCGTCTTCTTGTGAAAAGGCGTTAAAAATTTCTTCTTGTTTGTCTTTATGAATTCCTATTCCCGTATCGCTAACGCCAAATCTAATTCGCATTTTACCATTGCCGTAGTCTTTTAAAACATTGGCATACATTTTAATTTCGCCCTCTTCGGTAAATTTAAGCGCGTTGCCTAATAAATTCACCAGAATTTGTTTTAAACGCATGGCATCTGCCCAAATATATTGCGGAATATTAAAATCTAAATCCATCAACATTTCGAGACCTTTTTTATTAATTCCGAAGGAAACGATATTAAAAGCTTCTGAAATAACTTCTTCCACTTCTATCCTATCAATTTCCAAAGTCATTTTTTTGCTTTCAATTTTAGAGAAATCTAAAATGTCATTGATAATGCTATACAACGATACCCCCGATTGATTGATAATTTCTAAATATTGCTTTTGGGTTTCGTCTAGATTTGTCGCTAAAGCCAATTCGGTAAAACCGATAATTCCGTTAAGCGGCGTACGAATTTCGTGACTCATATTTGCAACAAATTCCGACTTTGCTTTAAAAGCTTCTTCGGCATATTCTTTGGCCTTTACAAGCTCTTCATTCATTTTATTTCGCTCGGTAATATCTATAACATTTACCAACACACGTTGGTCTCCGTCGTCATTTTCATCATACGTACTCATATAATACCAATTAGCTATAGTACCATCTTTTTTAGCGATGGTTATTTCGCCAGAGGCATTGCCTTTTTCTTGAATGGTGTTTAAGTATTCTGTAACTGCATCGCGCCTATCTGGCGTCAACAAATCGTACAAGCTAGAGCGTTGCATTTCTGCACGCGAAAAGCCGGATGCTTCTAATCCTGCCGGGTTAACGTCTATAAAATTACCGTCTAAATCGTGGATGCTTAAAATACCTTGTACATTCTGGAATAAATTGTGAAACTTTTGTTCGCTCTTTTTAAGCAGCTTTTCTCTCTCCACAAACTCGGTAACATCACGGCCAATAGTAAAAATTAACTCTTCATCTGTATCTGGAGTGCTTGTCCACTCTATCCATTTAATACCTCCATTTTTAGTTTTATACCTATTAGTGAAGTTAACAATAGATTTATCTTCAAAAAGGTTTTTCATAATCTTTACCGTTTTGGCAAAATCTTCTTTATAAATAAAATTTTGAAATGGTAGCTCGGTAAACTCTTCTACAGTCCACCCCAAGGTTTTGGTAATGGACGGATTAATTTTTACAAATTTCCCTTCAAATGTTGCAATGCCAATTAAATCGTTTGATAGGTGAAAAAGATTGTCGAGTTTTTCTAATCTGCGTTCTTTGTCCGTACTAATAACCCATCTTTTAATCTGTTCAATTGAATTTTCTAAAAACAGATTTTGAGTTTCGGTAAGCTTCCTTTCTTTGTTATCGAATAAATTCAAACAACCTAAAAAGGGTTTTTCGGCACCTGGAAAAGGTAATGACTTATAAAATTTAGGTTCAAAACTACTAACCGTGTGCGGTGCTAATTTTAAATTAGTATTTTCTTTGGATAGTGCTGTTTTAGCAGCTGCTGATAAGGGCCAAATTTTTTCAACATTCGCGTCGGTAGAGGCAATTACAAAGGCATCATCTTCATCAACAATTGTAATTGTGCAAATGGGCATATCGAGTATTTGTGCAATGGAGTTTAGCATATAATCAAACACATCGGTATAGCGCTCTTGAAAAGCTTGCAATTTACTGTAGGTGCTTATTTGCTCTGTACTATTTTTAAAATTTACTATTTTCATCAATGATTGTATAACTGGGTTTGGAGACTCCTTTACAGGGCGGTAAAACTATAAATAACATTTATTGAATACGTATCTCGTTCTTTTGAAACTAACGATCGTGCTGCTCTTGGCGAAATACGATACGTTATATTTAAGTTTTTATCGAGGACTGGAGTCCCATTAGAAATTATTTTTTGTGATGTTGTTGACAGTGTAACGGGTGGCAATCCACCTTCTACCCCAACTTCTAAAATTGCCGCTGGTACGTTAGATTGAATACCACCAATTTTAAAATATGGAGAATCTGTTTTAACGTTTAATTCGTAGGTTTCATTATTTGAAATTCGCAATTGGTTGAAAACGGTTTGCGATTGGCCATTTTGGTAATGCTCGGCAGTATTAAAAGTAAAATTTACAGTATTACCCGATGGCGGGACGATTATTTCTGAAAGCGGCTCTACTCTCAAACTATAGGTCAAGTTGTGAATGTCGTAAATTGAACCATCTGTGCTTAGAACCCCTAAATTAATTGTGAATATATAATCGCCAGCTTCATAAAAGTGAGTTTTAAAGTCTGAATTTGAAATAAGCGAACTTATTTCAAAAGTATTTCTATTTCCCACTTCAACGTTAAAGTTATTGCTTGGAGTAAAATCTTGCCAATTAGCTGTAAGCGGCAAAGTTGCTATTTTAGGATTATCGCTAGTGAGTTTTATTAAGCCAATATTGCGAGTACCCTGCTCCCCCGAAGTTGATGTAAACTGTATGGTTGAAGATGCGCTTTTGGCAAAAAATTTAAAATCTACTGTAGAAGCTATTGTATAATCGCCAAAATTAGTGCCTACTTGCGATGGAGCATACCTATAACTATTAAGCGAATTTAGTAGTGTATAACTATTATTTAGCCCCGAAAACCAAGTAATTGCCTTAGGAACATTAAGAACGATAGACGTTGTTGTTAAGTAAAATTCGGGATAGTTTTGATCGATGTTTATTGCATACTCCCCAGCTACAAACTTATTGTTTGCAAAAGCACTCGAGGGCATATTGAAATTAAAAACAATATTTCCTTCGGGGTGTGACCTCTTTCTAGGATAATACCACGCCTGTGGTGCCGAAGTAAAGAATTGAAAGCCCGGCATATAATCGTGATGGTGAAAAAGTGGATCAATACCGCCTATACTATGTAACTGCCACAATAGTATATTTGTTGGTAATGTTAAATTTGGAAGCGATGTATGGGTAAAATTTTCAGAACCTACCACCCAAAGCGAAGGATTTATATTTTTTCTCCATTTTCGTCGTTCGGTTGAATACATTATTGTTGCATCTGCATTTCCTTCAATACGCTCAAATATTTTATACTCGGGAATTGTAAACGTTAATTGTGCATGTATGGTAAAGACATTTCCTAACAAAATAAAACCAAATAATATGTAGCCTAAGATTTTCATTCGTATCATGATGTTAAAATTTCTTTACCTTAATCTCTCTATTCTTCTTTTTATATTCAAAAGTTAGTGTTTTAGGTTTAGATTCGTTGCGTAAGGTAATCTTTTGTGAAGCATTTATGTAATTGTACTTTGTATTTTGAATATAAATAGTGAAAGTTCCATTGTCTAAAAATAATTGAAAAGTATCGTTTTGGTCTACAACTGTACTTACTATTTTCCCATTGCTATCTTTTGCGTAGACAATCACCCCCCTAACCGATGTTTCTAAATTATCATACTGCTGTTTTAACTCTACTAGTTTCCCAACTACTATATTTTTTTTAACTAAACCAAAGTTTGCTTTTATGTTTTTTGTGATCACAATTTCCGAATCCATTAGCAATCGCAAATCTCCCGTTTCGGCCACCCGCACGGTATATGTTCCTTTTGGCACATTTGAAAATTGAACCTTCCCTTTAGCATCGGTAATTGCAACATAATCGTTTAAGTAAACAGGAATATTTGCCATTGCCTCTTCATCAGAATCAAAGTAATTATTAAAGTTTGTATCGTGAAATAATTGTAAATTAATACTGTGATTGCCCGCTTCGGTTGCTTTAACAAAATACTTTTTTAAACCCACGCGTACTTGATAATTCTCTCCTTTAAACCCTAAATTTCCAGAAGATTTATACGTAGTTAAATTGAAATAACTTGTTGCCGACCAGTTTTTTAAAAATTCATATTCAAAATCTCCGTGAACAGATTTGTTTGTATTTTTAAATTGATCGGAATAATTTATTACAGCCGAAACAGACCCCGAAAATGTATTGTTTAATGTTTGAAAATTATAAGAAGCATAGCCGCTATAATTTATAAAATCATCGGTGCCTGGTATATAATTATTTAATTCAGTAATTGAATTAGGATTTATTTGAACTGCCCCATTTAACGAAAAACTGCCCACTCGATACGACAAATCGGTTCTTAAACTAGAAAACCAATCGGCACCAATTAAAGATGAATACGAATACTCTGATGATAAATTAATATTGTGAACCCCAAAACGAGCTCCAATTTTTGAATGTATTTTATAGGCCAGCAATTCATTTGAAAACAAATTACTAGTGTTTTTTTGTTTTTCTATCTGTGGTGATAATAAAAAACTCCAATTCGCAACGGCAAACTGCACTCCAGTTTGAATGCGCTGTGTACTGTAAAAGTAATAAGGATATTCACTTGGTGAAACCGTAACCGATGACTCTTGGAAACTTAAATATTCTGGTTGCGCTTGGGTGTTTTGATATTGTAAAAATAGCCTTCCGAAATTAGTAAGGTTATACGATAAGTTTTGAGAAAAATTTAAAGACCCGCGGCTTAAACCAGCGTAGGCTCTACTTCCAAAATCATTTAAAGATTGAAATGTCCACTTACCGTTTACAAAGTGATAATTTAACCCTGCACTAAACCCTAAATTTTTGTCGCCGTTAATTTTTCCTCGCTCCAAACTAAGCCCAGTTTCAACACTAAATTTATGAATAGAATCTAAAGTAAAAGCTGAAAAGGTATGTGCTACATGTGTGTCTGTATTTAAACGCGGATTGTCATCGTAAATGTACGAAACCATTGACGAGTGATTTTTTGAATTTTTTAAACTAAACTTTGCGCCCGCTATTTTTGAGCCTTTATCTTCGGGGAAATAGGTGCCGTATAAATTATAATTATTTTCTAATGCAAAAACCTCAACAGACTTATTGGTACCTACTTTGGTATTAAACAATCCACCCCTACCGGTAGTTGCATAATCATAATCCATTGCATTAATATTACCAATGCGGTACAATGTATTTTCTCCTTGTAGTTCAAACCAAGTATTATTTATATTGTACAACCCTTCAGATGTGTAATAATCTGTTGACAAATTAAAAGTTCCGTGCCAACTGTTTCCGAGGTTAAATGTAGAATTTCCTCTTAGCCGTAACGTTTGCAACCCATTGCTTTGTTGGCTATAAGCGGTTTCAAAAAAATTACTACCCATCTCGGCCCCCGAGCCCTGCACAATTTGCCTATTGCTAGAAAGAATAATTAATTTAAGGTAGGTACTCCCAACATTTTCATTGTCTAATAAATCGGTAGCCTTTACATTAATATTGTAATCTGGATAAAAATTTCCTTGCGGCTTTAATGAAACTTGAAATGAAACCTCCCTTTTTTCTCGACCATCTAAATTTAAAATAATTTCACGCGGATTTATTTTCACCCCATCGGGAACAGATAAAAATGAAAGCTTTATTGAACGTTGTGAATACCCTCTATTTTCAACATACATTGAAATTGAAGTTTCTGTTTGCGAAGGCGAAAGATAATTTTCGCGTTTAAAAGAATATAAAGCTATATGCCGCTCTTCATTTCTATGAATATTAAAAGTGGCGCTTGCAGTGTTAGTTTCGCTATTAATATTGTACGATAAATTATAGCTAATAACATCTGCTTTCATTTTCATAAAGTCGATATTAACTAAAAATTTAATAGGAATTCTCTTCGTCTCGCCCGCAGCTAACTTAAAAGATTTTTTAGGCGACAATAGCAAACCTGGATAGGCTTTAACCGGAATTACTTTTTCAATGGTAGCATCACTATTGCTACTATTGCGAAGCACGATAAAATTGATAAAACTCTCCCCTTGGTTAACAGAAATTGAGTCTTTTTCGAAATAAAAATCTACAGGATTTGCATTTTGAGTATAGGCACTACAAAGCCCAAAAAACACAAGGGTTAAAAATAATGTTGTGTTTTTTAAAGTAGGTTTTAATATTAATAGGGGGGATATCAATTGTACTAATTAAAACTCAAACGTTTTTTCTCCAACCCGCAAATCGTTGGATCCTGCCATCTTTACAATGGTAACTCCTAAATATTCTCCATTGAGCCCTTCTGGTAATTGAAATTTTACCACTTGTTTAGCTTCGGGCATCATAGAAATATTAATAGGCTCCAGTTTAATCTCTTCACCTGTACTTGTATTTGTAAGTTCTAATTCAACAGTAGCATCGCAAATAATATTTCCATCATTCACAATACCTACGCTCACCATATTTGTAGCAGCTTCGTCATTAAAACTTACAATATCTAAACTTTGATTGTTATTTCCATCGGGGGTATGGTACACGTGAATACCAAACTCAAACAAGGTAATAATACCAATTCCATCTTTTTGGGTAGCTTTATCTGCTTGTTTCCCTATTTGGGTAAAAAACAACATACTATTGGTTACTACGGGAGCTGTAGCCGTTTCGGGAATTGCCATAGTTACTACTACCTCTATTGTCGATTTTGGCGGCACACTAACCGTAGTTTCGGCAGTAGAAATCCATTTTGCATTCGAGTTTTTTAAACTCCCCACTTCAAAATAGACTTTATTGCCACTTTCTTCGCGGTGCCAATCTTTCATATTAACACTAAAAATATATTCAGCGTCTGAACTATTTCCAATGGTAACAGTTTTAGTTACCGTTTCGCCCGGTGCGCCTGTAAAGAAAATCCGTGTTGGCGACATAGAAATACCTTGAGAAAATCCTTGAAAACTGCAAAAAGCAATTAAAACAAAAGCTATTGAAAATTTTAAGTATGCACTCATAGTAGTTTGAAATGGGCGTTAATAAAAAAGATTCCCGAAATTACACTAAAAATGTAATTTAGGGAATCAATTTTAGTTAAATATGTTGCTTATAGTGCAGTTGCTGTGTAGGTAACTTCTTGAGTATAAGAAGCAGCTGGCTTTCCTAAGATATCAGAAGAAGATGATCTTGTAGCAGGAATTTTGTAGTTTACATCTAGTGTTAACTCACTACCTAATGCAGCATTAGTGTTAATATCTTGGTCTGTAGTACTTAAAGTAACAGTTGTTGGTGTTCCACCCATTGTACCACCTGCAACAGCAGTAATATCAAGAACTCCTACAGGAATGTTGTTTGTTCCATCTGTAAAGTTAGCGCCGTTAGCTTTTACAGAAATATCGAAGTTTTTATTTGAAGTAACTTTAATGTTATCCTCTACAGTATACTCTTGATCTGTGTTATACGCTTCAGCAGTATCGTACACAAAGTTAACTTCTGCAGCCGAAGTTTCAAGTGAAATTACATCAGATAAAGTAAGGTTTACAGTAGTTGTTCCAGTAGACTGTGCTTGTGCGTTGTTAGTTCCAAAAAAGAATACTCCAAGAGCTAAAGTTGAGATGATAAATAGGTTTTTCATAATAGTAAGATTTGAGGTTTATATTTTAAAATTGTCGTTTCGTTGTTTTGACAATGCAAATATATAACGCGTTTGCAGTTTTCTTTGTAGTAGAAGTTGTAACTGCGTGTAGTAAAATAACTACAAAACCTAAATATTGACTATTATGAGATAGTGAAAATAATTGTTTATACCCTATAAAGACTATAGGTAACGAGCAAACTAAACTTTATTTTTTAAAGTTTGAGGCTGGCTAATTTTTTGAGAAAAAAGCAAAATTGAACCATAAACTGTGTAAAATAACTACAAATTGTAGTTATTTAAACAATTACTTTACACAATGTAGAAGAACTAAGTTTATAAAGCTGTGGCAGTATAGGTAACTTGTTGCGTATAGCTGCCAGAAGGTTTTCCTAATATATCTGAAGAAGACGATCTTTCTTGTGGAATTATGTAATCTAAGTCGAGATTAAGTTTACTCCCACTACCAACACCCGATATTAAAACTTGATCGGAAGTTGATAAAACCACGGGTGCCGAATTACCTTCAATACTCGAGCTCTCGTTTAACTTAACAGTTAACACATCTACAGGGATACTATTTGAACCGTTTTCAAAGTGTGTTCCATTGGCTCTAACTTTTAAATCGAATGGTTTTGAAAATGTTATAATTAAACTATTTGGAACGTTGTTGGTCTTTTCAGAGTTGTAATCGTGAATATCCTCATAATTAAAATTAACATTACCTCCATTTGCAGCACTCTCGGGATCGATAGCAATAACATCGTTTAAAACTAAATTAATAGTAGTGGTAGCCTGTTGTGCTTGTAAGTTTGAATTTCCAAAAAATAATCCAAACACACCTATTATTAACAACACTAATTGTTGCTTTTTAAAAGTGATATGTGAAATACTAAAATTCAATCCTTTTGTCTTTAACTGTCGTCAAAGATAAATATTAATCTCAGTTTTCCAAAGAAAAAGTGCACTTTATCTTGTAAAAAGTGCATTTCATCGATTTTTTGAAGTTTTACAGACTCCGATTAACCCTATTGTTAAAAATATTACGAAAACTTCAACTAAGCTTTCAAAATTTCCTAAATACCAGATCCACAGCAGTATAATATTATCATTTTTAAAAAAATTATTCACAAAACGATTAAAAATAGCAACCTCCAGTTGTTTTAATAACAAATTCATGTGTAGTGGGTAAAAAATTTGTGATATTTCATAATTATGAAATAATCCATTGCATAATTCTTGTAATTAAAGCACATATGTGTTTAAGTTGTTAAATCTGTTCTAAAATGTATTTAATGAATTCATAATCGCACCCTTACAACCGGTTGTAATTTTTAACTTTCAAAAAAAAATTATGGCATCTTCAAAACAATCAAATACATTAAATACAATAAATGACGCTTTTAGAGATTTTATTTTAAAAAAGGACCATCCGTGTATAATGGCTAATACTGTTTTCTCTATGGATAAATACAGTATTAATTATTACGACAAACTAGGAAGTATTAAAACTGCAAAAGCCCTTTTAGCAGATTTGACTCATTATGTAGAAAATTACAATTTCGACAATAAAGAATTCGAGTCGTTTATTGCCGTTTTCCCAGAAACCGAAGTTGTAAGCGAAATAGAATTTGAAAAGCTATTGTGGCAACAACTTCAGTTTTTACATAATTTAGACACGGTTACTTGGGATGAGAATGTAAGCTCAGACCCCGAAGATTCAAATTTCAGTTTTAGTCTAGCAGGGAAAGCATTTTATGTAGTTGGATTGCACCCCAAGGCTTCACGTATGGCTCGCCGTGCTCCCTACACAACTTTAGTATTTAACTTACACTCTCAGTTTGAAAAATTGAGAGAAATGGGCGTTTATAAAAATGTACGAGATAAAATTAGAGAGCGCGATAAAGAATTGCAAGGCTCTGTAAATCCGGTGCTGGAAGACTTTGGCGAAAGTAGCGAAGCACGTCAGTATAGCGGTAGAAATGTAGGCGAAGCTTGGAAGTGCCCGTTTCACAACAAAGTATAATTAGCCTATGGAACCACTCTCTGAAACACAATTTATCTTAAACATAGTTTTAGCCGCCATTGCTGGTGTTTGTGTGGGCATAGAAAGGCAAATGAAGAATAAAAATGCGGGTTTAAAAACATATGCTCTAGTTGCTTTAGGCGCTTCCGTTTTTATTGGAATATCTTTTCAATACGCAAACTTAGATTATGTAGACTTTTCCCGAATTACTGGCCAAGTGGTAGTTGGCGTAGGGTTTTTAGGCGCAGGAGTCATCATAAAACGAAAAAACCACGTTTCTGGAATTGCCACTGCAGCCGCTATTTGGTGTAGTGCCGCATTAGGATGTCTGGCCGGACTAAGTATGTATATTGAATTAGCCGCCACTACTGGATTAATTGTTATCATTAATTTGGTTATGGGATATTACAATCGAAAAATGGTAAAAACAAAAAATAATAACAACACCTAAATGACACAAAAAATTAAACCACAATCTGGAACTGCTTTTACATTAAAAAAAGGTGAAAAACTAAAAGTAATCGATCCGCAAGGCTCACAAGTAAGCGATATGGTTCTGTTTAACGCCAATGATACCCGCGAGAAGATTTCATCGGGAAAAACATTAGATTTTGAAGAATCTATTTTAATTACCGCTGGCAATTTCTTGTGGAGTAACCGCAGCAAAAAAATGATGAAAATTATTGAAGACACGAATGGTCGCAACGATTTTTTATTGGCTCCTTGCAGTCCCGAAACCTTTCAAATTATGTATAACAACCACGAATATCACCCGAGCTGTTTCGAAAATTTATATACCAATTTGGCCTCGTATAAAATTGAACCGGATGACATCCCTACGGCATTTAATATTTTTATGAACGTTCAATTTAATTTAGATGGGAAAATTTCGGTACAACCCCCCACCAGTAAACCCAATGACTACGTTATTTTTCAGGCCGAAATGGATTTAATAGTTGGATTAACAGCTTGCTCTGCCGAAGACAGTAACGGCGGCACTTTTAAATCTATTCATTTTGAAATTATTAAAGAGTAAAGTTGTTTAAAAACACAAAAGCTGATTATAAATATTTTTGTTTTTTATGCTTCTCAATCTTAATAAGCTTAGAAAAACCGCAGTCACACTACATTTTAACCCTAATTTCACAAAATTGAGTTTTTGAATTTTTAATTTTAAGGTATAACTAAATAACTTATTATGGAAAACTCAAAAAACTCGACCAAAAACAATAGATACACTACATTTTTCTTAATGTTAGGCTGTTCATTTGTTGCGATGTACGTTACAATGTATTTTAATACTTATGCATTAGACCATGTGTATTTTAGTTTAACAAGGTTGTATATGACGTGCCTTGGTATTTCGGCAATGGCAGTAATAATGCTACTTTTTATGCTTAAAATGTATAAAAACAGAAAGAAAAACATCGCCATTTTATTAGGTAGCATAACATTGTTTACCGCCGCTCTTTTTCTTGTTCGCGCACAAAAACCAATTATTGGCGATATTTTATGGATGCGCGCCATGATTCCGCATCATTCAATTGCAATTTTAACCAGTGAACGAGCCAATATCCAAGACCCAGAGGTTAAAAAACTCGCTGAAGAAATTATTAAAGCCCAAGAAAAAGAAATTAAAGAAATGAAAGCCATGATTAAACGGCTCGAAAGCGAAAACTGAGCAGTACCTTTTCTATATTTAATATTTCATCTTAGAAAAAACAATCGTGAGTAGAGGCTTTGTAAAAGAAGGCGATCAAGAAGAAACGCCAATTATACCACCCCGCGCGGCGCTCCCCGGAGGGGTTACAAATTACGTTACCCCTACGGGAATGGAACTTTTACAAGCCGAACGCAAACAATTAGAAACCGAACGCAGCACACTACCTACCGTTAATGAACAACAACGCAGAGTTGAATTGGCCGTAATTAATGGCAAACTCGACTTACTTATGGAGCGCATTGCGTCGGCAAGAATTTTAGACCCTTTAAAACAGCCAAAGGACGAAGTTCGGTTTGGCGCTACGGTCACTTATAAAATTTCTTCGGCGCCAAAACCGCAAACATTTCAAATTGTTGGTGTAGATGAAGCCAATATTGCCAATCGAAAAATAGCATTTGTAGCGCCCATAGCAAGCGCTTTAACTGGGCATAAAGTAGGTGAACTTGTTCCATTTAAGCTGGATGGAGAGCAAAGAATGTTAGAAATTTTAAATATTGAATACAAATAACTCTTCAGCTTTTCAGTAAAAATTTTCCTTCTTTTTTAAAATAATAAACACCTCTTTACTTAAGGGTGTTGTTAGAATTGACGAGGTATTGTTATCTTGCAGGCAATTATTTAAAAAAACTATTATTATGAAGTTACTACGTCTTCTTTTTATCTTTTTATCGGTACCATTATTTGCCCAACAAGGGGGTATGTGGATTCCTTCGCTACTCGAGGGAATGAATGAAACCGAAATGAAAAACCTTGGAATGAAAATGTCTGCCAAAGACATTTATGATGTAAACAATGCTAGCTTAAAAGATGCGGTTCCGCATTTTAACGGTGGGTGTACCTCTGAAGTAATTAGCAATCAAGGTTTATTGTTAACCAACCACCACTGTGGCTACTCTCAAATACAAAGTCACTCTTCTTTAGAAAATGATTACTTAGAAGATGGTTTTTGGGCATTGAAACTCGAAGACGAGCTTCCCAATCCAGGTGTTACTGCAACGTTTATAGTTCGCATTGAAGACGTAACAAATCAAGTACTCACAGGAGTTACTGCCGAAATGCCCGAAGCAGACAAGCAAAGAAAGATTGAAGAAAACATGGCTCAAATTGTGCAAACTTCTCCAAAAGAAGCTTGGCAAGAAAATAGAGTGCGTACCTTTTACGAAGGTAACCAGTACATGCTTTTTGTAGTTGAAACTTTTAAAGATATACGTTTAGTAGGTACACCCCCATCTTCAATTGGGAAATTTGGTAGCGATACCGATAACTGGATGTGGCCAAGACACACAGGCGATTTTGCCCTTTTTAGAATCTATGCCGATAAAAATAACCGTCCCGCCGAATATTCTGAAGATAACGTTCCTTATACGCCAAAACACTTTTTACCTATTTCATTAGATGGTGTTGCCGAAAACGATTTTACGTTAGTGTTTGGATTTCCGGGTACGACAGACGAATATTTACCTTCTATCGCAATCGAGCAGGTTATAAACACTGTAAACCCTGCACGAATCGCTATTAGAGATGCCGCTCTTACAATACAAGACGAATATATGCGCGCCGATCCTAAAATTAAAATTCAGTACGCCTCAAAATTTGCACGTATTGCTAACTATTGGAAAAAGTGGAAAGGCGAAACCCTTGGGTTAACAAAATCTAATGCCGTTGGTATAAAAAAGAAGCAAGAAAAAGATTTAATCAATCAAATTAATAAAAAGGGAAAACAAAAAGATTACGGTGATCTTTTACCAAAGTTTAATCAGTATTATTCAGAAATTGAACCGTATAAATTAGCACGCGAGTATTTCCTTGAAGTTGTACTACGCAATGTTGAATTATTACGTACGGGATACCAGGCATATCAACTAAAACAAGTTTACGAAAATAGAGGGACTCAATCTTTTGAAGATAGACGAGACAACTTGGTTAAAAGACTTGAGGGACATTTTAAAAACTACAGCAAGCAGGTTGACAAAGAGGTTTTTGAAGCATTAATCCAAATCTATTCCGAAGGAGTAAACAAACAATTTTTACCAGATTCGTTCCAAAACTTAAACGCAGAAAAATTAACTAATGAGGTTTATGCAAATTCGGCATTAGTAAATTACGAGGCTGCAAAGAATTTATTTGAAGGTGATGCCGAAACCGTAATTGAAAAACTAAATAACGACCCTGCTTTTAAGGTTGTAGAAGAAATGGCAACAGCTTATTTTGAAAATGTAGCGCCAAAATATGAAGAGTTAAACTTGTTAATTTCTGGCTTGCAAAGAGATTATATGAAGGCTTTGTTAGAATTAAGCCCTAAAGATGCTCGAATTTTCCCAAATGCTAACAGTACACTGCGTGTAACCTACGGAAAGGTTGCCGGATATTCACCAGCAGATGCAATTTACTACGAGCCTGTAACGCATCTTGAAGGGGTTATGCAAAAGTATATTCCAGGCGATTATGAATTTAACGTACCTCAAAAACTAATTGACCTTTATGAGGCAAAAGACTTTGGGCCTTATGCCGAAAACGGAAAAATGCCTGTTAATTTTATAGGTACAAACCATACCACAGGAGGTAATAGCGGAAGCCCGGCAATTGATGCTCACGGCAACTTAATAGGGTTAAATTTTGATAGAGTTTGGGAAGGTACAATGAGCGATTATTACTACGACCCTACCCTATCGCGCAACATTATGGTTGATATTCGCTATGTACTTTTTATAGTAGATAAGTATGCTGGGGCAACTAATTTAATTGAAGAAATGAAGTTAGTACACCCTAAAAAAGGCAAAAGAGGAAAGAAAAAGAAGAAATAAAAATTATAGAATTTATAAAAACCAAAAACCCGAGACATTTAATTTTGCCTCGGGTTTTTTATTTATAAAGATTTTACTTTAAACCTCTTGCTTTAAGCATTGGTTCAATCTTTGGTTCGCTTCCGCGCCAATCTTGGTACATTTCTTCTAAAGATATTGTATTCCCTTTTGAAAGGACCATTTCACGAAAACGCTCACCGTTTTCACGCGTTAAACCACCGTTATTTTCAAACCAATTATAGGCATCGTGGTGTAACATTTCGGTCCACGAGTATGAGTAATATCCGGCAGCGTAACCCCCAGCAAAAATATGTGCAAAATAGGTTGAACGGTATCGTGGCGGTACGGCGTGCACTACATCTAACTTTGTTTTATTTAAAGCTTCTTTTTCAAAGGCTTCAACATCGGTGATATTGTTATCTGCCGAAATAGTGTGCCATTGCATATCTAAATTTGAAGCAGCTAAATTTTCAGTTAGACTATAACCCTGATTAAAAGTTCCAGAGTTTTTAATCTTATCGATTAATACTTGTGGAATTTGCTCTCCCGTTTTATAGTGCAATGCATAGTTTTTTAACACCTCTGGATACAAGGCCCAATTTTCATTAAATTGTGAAGGAAACTCTACAAAATCGCGCGCAACAGCTGTTCCCGATAACGAAGGGTACTGTTGGTTTGCAAAAAACCCGTGCAGTGCATGACCAAATTCGTGGAACATAGTTTCAACTTCGTCGTAAGTAAGCAAAGCAGGCTCATTATTTGCTGGCTTCGGAAAATTACAAACGTTGTAAATTACAGGTTTTTTATTGTAAAGTTTAGACTGGGTTACAAAATTAGACATCCAAGCTCCGCCTCGCTTACTTGGGCGCGCAAAGAAATCGGCGTAGAACAATCCTAACTTATCGCCGTTTTCTTCAAATAATTCGTAAACCATAACATCATCGTGGTAGGGTGGAATATCTGTTCTTGGCTTGTATGTAATTCCGTATAGTTTTTCGGCAGCATAAAACACACCTTTTTCCAAAACGTTTTTTAATTCAAAATAAGGCTTTATCTGGCTTTCGTCTAAGTCGTATTTCTGCTTACGAACCATCTCGGCATAATAATTCCAATCCCAAGGTTCTAAGGTGAAATCTTCGCCTTGTGCCTTTATCATTCTTTGAATTTCAGCGGCTTCTTTTTGCGCCTTTGCAGTAGCAGCCGGAATTAGTCCGTTAAAAAACTCATTAATATTTTTTGAAGACTGCGCCATGGTCTTTTGCAAGCTCCACTCGGCGTAATTTTCAAACCCTAATAACTTAGCTTTTTGCGCACGAATGCTAACCAATTCTTTTATAATATCGCTGGTATCATGTGCGCCGTGATCGGCTCTATGGAATGCGGCTTTAAATAGTTTTTCGCGGCTCGCTCTATTATCCATCGACTTTAAAAGCGGTTGCTGAGTGGTGTTTAACAATGAAATTGTCCAGCTTTTACCATCTTCATCTTCAATAGATTTTAAAACATCATCGCTTAAACCTGCCAGGTCTTCTTTGTTAGTAAATGTTACTGCTCCGGCATTGTTTGCATCCAGGAGTGTTTTTGAAAACTTGGTTGTAAGCGTTGCAATTTGTTCGTTGTATTTTTTGAGTTTTTCTTTATCTTCAGCAGAAAGATTAGCGCCTGCTATTTCAAAATCTTTATAATATTCTTCTAAAAGTTTTAAAGATTCGGCGTCTAAGTTTAAAGATTCTCTTTTATTATATAACGTTTTTACGCGCTCAAAAAGGTTTTCATTTAAGTAAATCATATCTTTTTGTGCTGCAAATTGCGGTGCCATTTCTTCTTCAATGGCTTGTAAGGTTTCATTGGTATGGGCACCTGTAAGTGCGTAAAAAACCTGTGAAGATCTATTTAACAATTCGCCACTTTTTTCTAAGGCAAGAATTGTATTTTCAAAAGTAGGTTCCTCGCTATTTCCAGCAATTTTTTTAATTGCTTCTTTTTGCCGCTTAATACCTTCGAGCATAGCGGGTTTAAAGTTCTCATTTTTAATTTTTGAGAAATCTGGTGTTCCGTAAGGCAAGGTACTTTCTACAAGTAGTGGGTTCTCGGCATTACCCAAGTCACCTGTATTTTCATTCGATTTTTCTTCGGAATTATTACACGCTGTCATCACTGCCATAAGCGCTAATAATGGAATTGTTTTTTTCATTGTAAAGTATTTTTTTAAGAACGTAAATATACATAATTAGTAACCGAAACGAATACAATGTTACATAACGAAAAACCCCCTCAGCACAAGCTGAAGGGGTCCTCCTATTTGGTTGGTTATTTGGTGATTATTTTTTAATTAAGCGCTTAACAGTGCTTCCTTTTTCACCAATAATCTGTACCATGTAAACGCCAGATGCCATAGATGAAATATCTACTGATTGCTCACCTTGCATAGTGCGAAGGTCTATCTGGTTTACTAATTTTCCGTTTACATCATAAATCATCATTTGCTCTAGTGCGATGTTTGTCTTGTTAACAAGATTTACAACACTACTTGCTGGGTTAGGGTATAATGCTATACCTGCGTCCATAGTGTTTTGGTCTACACCAAGAACAGATTCTACAGTAAGTTCAAAATCACAGCTAGAAGTATTACCATACTCATCTGTAGCTGTAAGGCTTACAGTGTAAACACCGTCTGGCAATTCGGTACCAGGCGCTGGATCTTGCGTAGTAACAGTTACAGGATCTGTACAGTTATCGTCTGCAATAGCCTCACCTGTTGCGAAGTAATCTGGTACTATGTAGTACAAGTTACCTGCACCTGGGTCTACAGTTTGATCTGCAGGACAAGTAAGTACTGGCGCAAGGTTGTCTACTACATGAACCTCAGCAACACAAGATGCAAGGTTACCGCTAGTATCGCTTACAAATACAGTTACCATTACTGGCGTTCCTATATCTGCGCAAGTTACAGTTGTAACATCTATTGCGATAGAATCGATACCACAAGCTTCATCAATGTTAGATACTAATCCGTAAGGATCTAAAGTAGTTGTACCGTCTGGTCCAAGTTCTACTTCTACAACGTTACCTGTGTTAACACCTTCAAAGTCTATTTGGAAGTTGTCTACACCAGCACCCCAGCCCCAAGCGCCTTCGTCATCAAACGTAAAACGAACTTGGAAATCGGCATTCATATAAGCAGACATATCAAGAGCACCAGAGTTTGTTGGGTCTGTGTCAACATCTACAAATAAAATTTGTTGCCAAGCAGCACCGTCGTAAACTTCAACCTCTAAGAAACCGTCTCCTGCAAATTCTTGTATTGCATAATCAAAAGAGATAGATGCAGTTACAGCTGCAGAAAGGTCGTAAACTGGTGACAATAGAGATGCTACGTTAACATCGCCACTACCTGCAGCGTCGTCATCAAAAATAGCCGCATTTGTTGGGAAGTCACCTCCCGTTGGCATATCGCCAGATCCAAACATCCAATCTGCAGAACCAGAAATTATTTCGGTTGTCCATCCTGAAGGGATAGTAGCGTCTTCAAAGTCTGTAAGTTCAGATGTTACGTTAGATACACCACAAGTAATTACTGGCGCAATGTTATCAATAACATTTACAATTGCCATACAAGTAGATGTATTTCCGCTATCGTCTGTAACCGTTACTTCAATAAGATTTTCACCAAGATCTGCACAAGTAAAGTCTAAAGTAGAACCACCACCAGTAGTATAAAGAATATTACCGTTAAATACTCTTGGTTCAAAACCGCCTGAGAATGGATAACCCATTCCGCGTCCTTCGTAAAATTCAAGGTTAGCGTCTGAAGCAAATAGCGCCCCAGTTGTAGAACCATTTGTATAGTTCATTCCACCGTTTAATGTAGTTACGTAGAACGCCACACGCTCTCCTGCTGCTACAGTTACACCTAAGTCAAGGTTTAATGGAGTTGGTAGTCCATCGCCAGCAGAAGTAATATTTGCAGCAGTGTCTAATAATGTCCAATCACCAGCATTAGTGTGCGATCCTACCCAAGTTCCTGTTTTAAAGTAAACTTCAATATCGTCTGTAATACCTGTATCTAAGTTTACATCAAACGAGTTGATTGTAAGATCGTTAACCGCTACTACATCAAACATAGCGCCGTCTAATCCATTACCTCCTGCAAAAGTAGTTGTAAGCGTTTCGTTGCTTCCACCACCAGTACTACCGGCTGTGATCGTGTAACCACAAGCTTCGTTAACACCTGTAACTAAATCGTTAGGGCTAATTGAAGCCATTCCGTTTGCATCAAGATAAACATCTAATCCGCCACCTGCAGTTGCTTCATATGTTAATAGGAAGTTGTCTACACCAGCTCCCCAAGCCCAAGAGTCTTCGTCATCATAAGTAAAACGAACTTGGAATGCATTGTTAACAAAAGCAGAAACATCGATATCGCCTGTGTTTATAGGATCTTGATCATCCTCAACAAATAATACTTGTTGCCAAGCAGCACCATCCCAAACTTCGGCTTCTAAAGTACCATTTCCGATAAATTCTTGTAATGCGTAATCAAAAGACAACTGTACGTTGCTAGCACCTGTTAAATCGTAAGCAGGTGAAAGTAGTCTAACTAAGTTAGGAGTTCCACTTCCTGCTGCGTCATCGTCAAAAATAGCTGCGTTTGTTGGGAAGTCTCCACCAATTGGCATATCGCCACTACCGAAAGTCCAATCTGCTGAACCAGATTCAACCACTGTAGTCCATCCTGTTGGAAGGCTCGCACCTTCAAAGTCTTCAGACTCTGTAAAGATTCCAAATCCACCAACGCAGAATACTTCAGGAGCAGTAACATCTTGTACAGTTACTGTAGAAGTACAAGTAGCCGTTCTACCAGATGCATCTGTTACAGTCATGGTTACGGTATTTGGACCAACATTTGAACAGTCAAATGAAGAAACATCTAAAGTCATAGATGCAATTGAACAGTTATCAGAAGAACCATTATCAACATCGGCAGGTATAATTGTTACCGTACCTGTTACAGGGTCTAAGTCTACTGTAATATCTTGGCAAACTGCAATTGGATCTTCATTATCCACTACAGTTACGATAAAGTCGCAACTTGCTGTGTTACCATCGCTATCTGTTACAGAAAGTGTTACCGTGGTATCACCTACTGGGAATACAGAACCACTCGCTGGCGTAGCTACAATGTCGCCAGAAATATTTCCGTCTTCGTCATCAAACGCTACACCTGCAAAGTTAACAACTGCGCCACATGTTCCTGGCTCGCTGTTTGCAGTGATGTTTGAAGGACAAACAATTGTTGGCGGGTTTCCTGTAGTAGGTGCAACATTTACGGTATAATCTTCTACTTCACCAAATGAAAAGCTTGCACATGGATCTGGAGTAGATCCATTCCAACGAACCATTACTCGCATACGCGTATCGCCAGATACAGCGCTGCCAGGAACCGTTACACTTAATGTATGTGGACCATTACTCCAAGTTGCAGTTGCAAGGGTATAAACTTCACCTGCATCATCTAGTACTCCGTTTTGATTCCAATCAATAAAAGCATAAACATAATCATTACCATCTGCATTAATCGTTACCGATAATTGATTAGTTCCTCCAGGGGTTACATTGGCTGTTTGTGCCGTAAAATCATTGTACCCATTGTGCGAAGTCGTGGTGTTATCAATACCAGCATAGGTTACGTTTGCAATGTTCTCCCAAGAGGTATTATTTGCCGAGGAGGAACAGTATTGAGCGCTGGCCTGCCACCCGAAGGAGGTAAGGAATAAGGCCATTAAAGTGAGAAATGTAATTTTCTTCATAGATGAATAAATTTAAATTAATAATTAAGGTTATAAATAGTTAAATGCCCGTTAAAAATATAAGAATTTATGGTATAAGCCAAATAATTTCCAGCAACTGAGACCAGTTATAGCCGAAGTTCACGTCCAAAATTTTAAAATAAAAAAAATACACGAAAATAAGTAGTTGGTAATAAGGGAGTTATTGCTCCAAAATAAAAAAAACTATCATAAAATATATTTGAATAATATTTTAAAAATGATAAAATAAATTATCTTAAAAATTAATTATCTGAGAAATTTCGACTTAAAATTGAAAAAACGACTTAAAAATTTAATATAATTTCTGTCAACATGACGGCTAAGCTTCTTAACAAAACCAAGCTATTTTTTAGAAGTAAGGCTTGTATTGTTCCACCCGAAAATCGATGGTAGTTTTATGCGGAAATTCGGCTTTCATCTTTTTATATGCTTCTAAACTTCCAACCGCTCTATTGGCCGCGCCAGATGGAGCTATTAAAGACACTGTTTTTACCATTCGCCCATTGTTAGGTAATTGAAACTCATGAATACGAGGTATTGTACTTGAAACTTGTTTTAATGAAATGTTATAAGATTTTAAGTTTTTACGGAAGAAATATTCAGGACCATTTTTGCTGTTCCCTCCCGTAAATAGCAAAGTATCAATCTTTGGATGTTGTTGAAGTATAGCCACCAAATCGCGCAGCTTAACACCCTGCATTCCAATATCGGAAGCGTCTATTTTTTCTCGCTTTGCCGAAGCTACCATATCGCAAACGCCTATTCCTCTTTTTATTAAAAAATGTTCTCGTTGTTTAATGGCTTCGGTAGTAGTTTCAAACTTTAAGTTTAAGTCAAAAATTTTATCGAGTATCACCCATAGTTGGCCATCGCGGCTGCCGTAACAAAAGTCAACATCGCCTTCTTTTAGCTCGCCAGTGGTAAATCGTGGTGGCGGCAGTGTTCCTACAATAAGTTTAGTAGCAGTTTTAGGAATATAAGGTGGGTATGGATGTATATGGTGAAACAACGGCGAAAAGGACTATAAAGGTTATCGAATAAAAACAGGCTCACTTTCTTTATCAGTGTATTCTTCGCTATATAAATAACCGTCGTAATCAAAAGCTTTTACTTCATCTAAGGTTTTTATATTATTATCAATTGCAAAACGCGCCATGCTGCCGCGCGCTTTTTTAGCGAAAAACGAAATAATTTTTAATTTCCCGTTTTTAAAATCTTTAAAAACCGGAGCGATAATTGGCACTTTTAACTTTTTTGCATCAATAGCATTAAAATACTCCACGCTTGCAAGATTTAAAAACAATTCGTCCTCTTGCAACTCTTCATTCAAAGATTCGGTGAGCTTTTTCTTCCAAAAAGCATATAAATCTTTTTTTCTATTTATGGGCAACTTAGTCCCCATTTCTAACCTATAAGGCTGTATTAAATCTAAAGGTCGTAACACCCCATACATGCCCGATAGAATTCGCAAAGAGTTTTGCAAAGTGTCTATTTTTTCTTGCGGAATGCTATAAGCATCTAAGCCTGCGTAAACATCGCCAGCGAAGGTATAAATAGCAGGTCGCGAATTTTTAGTTGTAAAAGGAATCGAAAATTCTTTGTAGCGCTGGTAGTTAAGTTCTGCAAGCTTATCGCTAATATTCATCAATTGCGCAATGGATTTTTTGCTTTTGCGCTCCAATTTATTATTAATCATTTCGGCTTCTTCAAGAAACTTGGGTTGTGTAGCGCGGCTGGTTGGAAGTTTAGATTCAAAATCCAGCGTTTTTGCTGGGGAAACTACTATTTTCATTTACTTAGCTTTTGCTTCAAAAATAGTAAAAAGAATAGCATTAATCGAGCTAGCAGTTGTTCTTTAACTTCCCATTAGGCATATAGAAAATTTTATTTAATTCTTTTACCAATAGTCGTAAAACTCAATCCTTGGGAGCCTCGAAGCGAAGTCATAATTGCTTCAAAATACGGTTCGGGTGTGGTGGTTTTTGTCTTCCATTCAAAAATAAAGTTGGCGCCGCTTCCGCCATGTTTATCGGTTTCATCAATGACTATAGTTACAGTTTCTAACGGTCTTAAAAAAATTGGTTTTTTAAAATACTCTCTTATTAGCGTACCTTCGGTACTGTAATAATCTGCTTTAAAAATATACACGGTATCGGTTTCACTTGTGTTTCTTAAACTTGCCATTGCTGTTAAATGCTGCGACTTATCTTTTGAAAAGCTATAAATGTGCGAATAAATACTCAAGTAAGATTTTCCAGTAATTACAGAATCTTGTATACTACTTATTAATTTTGAAGGGGCGTAATGGTTTTCCCAATGATTTGGACTATACGAACTTGTTTCTGAAGGTTGTTCGCAATTTGTAGCTATTCCGAAGATAAAAGCTGGTACAAAAAGTTGCAATATTACGTTTTTAATTTTCATAATTAATTAGCAATGGAGGTGCTACTAAGATACTTCAATTAATTTACTTTAGGTTTTTAGGCCGCCGAAAACCGTCTAATATTTAACGCTTTAAACACTTCTTTTATACCATTTTTAGATTCTGAAAGTACAATTAAAACGTCATCGGCTTTAATTACTGTACTGCCATTGGGCGTAATGTATTTATTGTCTCTTTTAATCATCGCAATAATTGCAGACTTCGGAAATTCGATATCTACAATTTTTTTACCTACAACTTTATTGCTCTGCGGAATACCTATTTCGCGCATTTCGGTCTTAGGATGTTCTTCCAAAAACTTTTCGGAAGGTGTCAAGATTTTATCTGCACTTGGTATACTCACATTTAACCATTTTGCCACAACCGAAAGCGTTGTTCCTTGAATTAAAATAGAAGTTAACGATATAAAAAATACAATATTAAACATCATTCCTGCCTTATCGATTCCTGCTAACAAGGGATAAGTTGCAAATACAATAGGCACAGCACCACGCAACCCTACCCATGAAATATAAAACCTACGGCGCAATTTCATTTTAAACGGAATAAGGCTTAAAAAAACTGCTATGGGACGTGCCACAAAAATTAAAAACAACGAAATGATAAGGCCAATACCTATTACAGGAACAATTTGCGACGGAATTACAAGCAATCCTAAAGTTAGGAAAAGTACAATTTGCATAAGCCACGCTAAACCATCGTACATTTTTAAAATTGTTTTTTTATGCATTATATATTGATTCCCCAAAAAAACAGCGCAAATGTAAATTGCTAAAAACCCGTTTCCACCCACAAAATCGGTAACCGAAAAGGTGATAAACATTAAAGCAATTACCAGTACTGGATACAGCCCTTCAAAATCTAAATTAATTCTATTAATTACAATTTTACTGAGTTTCCCAAACCCGAATCCTGCGATAGCCCCTACAATCATTTGCTGAAGAAAAAGTGGAATCATAGCAGCAACCCCTTGATCTTGATTTACCACCAGCCCTAAAAACGCGATGGTAAGCACGTAAGCCATGGGGTCGTTACTTCCGCTTTCAAGCTCCAGCGTGGGCCGTAAATTTTCGCGGAGTGCAAGGTTTTTGGCTCGCAAAATTGAAAATACTGCAGCGGCATCGGTAGAGGAAACAATGCTTCCTAATAATAGACTTTCAAAAATGGTGAAATCGGTTACCAAATTTACAAAAACGCCAAGGCCAATTGCCGTTAAAAACACACCTAATGTAGAAAGCGCAAATCCTTCTTTCATCACGGGCTTAATCGCTTTCCAATCGGTATCGAGACCTCCCGAAAAAAGTATAAAATTTAAAGAAATTACGCCAATTAACTGAGAAAGTTGTGGTTCGTCAAAACTTATTCCTACGCCATCTTCGCCGGCTAACATGCCAATTCCTAAGAAAAGTACCAAGGTGGGAACACCAAATTTGTACGAGGTTTTACCTGCGACTATACTTATAAAAAGTAAAATCGAGCCAACTAGCAGAATGTTTTCAATAGTTAGGTTCAATAAGTTTTTGTTTAAAAGTTTCGCATTCACGCAAAATACGAATTTATACTTTTAGAACTAGTTGTATTTTAAAATTAAAACGAATAAAACATCCTTTAAAAAAGCTGTGTTCATATTTATAAATAAGGCTAATTTTGTAACAAATGGCAACAAACAGTTTAGAACTTCGCACAGTAAATGTAATGCGGTATATCACCCCGCTACGGGAGGGTGGATCGCTTCCGGCTTTGGCCGAAGCCGATGACGATTTTAAATATGTTTTAAAATTTCGAGGAGCGGGTCACGGAGTTAAAGCTTTAATCGCCGAACTTTTAGGCGGCGAAATTGCACGTGCTTTAAAACTAAAAATACCCGAACTTGTATTTGCAAATTTAGACGAGGCCTTCGGGCGCAGTGAAGGCGATGAAGAAATTCAGGACCTTTTAAAAGGAAGTCAGGGCCTTAATTTAGCACTTCACTTTCTCTCCGGTGCTTTAACTTTTGACCCGGTAGTTACCACAGTCGATACTACATTAGCTTCAAAAATCGTTTGGTTAGACGCTTATATCACCAACATTGACCGCACTGTTAAAAATACAAATATGCTTATTTGGCATAAAGAATTATGGCTGATTGATCACGGAGCTACCTTTTATTTTCATCATTCGTGGAGCGATTGGGAAAAAGCGGCAGTTAGTCCATTTCAGTATATAAAAGATCACGTTTTACTACCTCAAGCTTCTATGATAAATACAATAGACGAGGAAATGAAAAACTTACTTACCGATGAAAAACTATATGCAATAACCGCGCTTATTCCAAAAGAGTGGCTGCATTGGGAAGGCACTACTTTAAGTGTCGAATCTATAAGAGAAATTTATTATAAATTTTTAGTGCGAAGAAGAGACAACTCAACCAATTTTGTAAAACAAATTCAGGATGCCCGGAAAATACTTATATGAATATGCGGTTATACGTTTGGTTCCCCGAGTTGAACGCGAGGAATTTTTAAATGTAGGGATAGTTCTTTTTTGTAAAAGCGCTAAATATTTAAACTGTAAATACCACCTAAATACTAAAAAGCTCAAGTTGTTTAACTGCGAATTGGAAGTGGCAGAAATTGAAAATAACCTCAACGCGTTTTCAAAAATTTGCTTAGGCACAAAAGATGGCGGCCCCTTAGCACAGTGGGAAGTCGCAGACCGTTTTAGATGGCTTACCGCTCAACGCAGTTCTTCGCTGCAAACATCGCGACCGCACAATGGTTTTAGCGATAATTTGGACGCTACTTTAAACAGGCTATTTAAAGAGTTGGTCCTTTAATTATTACGTAAGTCTATCTACTAAAAAATTAAAGAACTTTTGCAGCAAGGTATTTTTGCACTTCGTAAATATCTATGCTTTTGTTAAACCGTTTACTTACCGTTGGCAAATCTTCGCTGCTAATCCAAATTTTTAATTCGGCATCCAAATCAAATGTGCCAGCGGTTTCTAAGGAAAAACGTGAAATATGTTTATACGGCAAGCATTTATATTCTTGTTTACTTCCGGTTAAGCCTTGAACATCGATTAAAATTAACCGTTTGTTTGTAAACATAAATACATCGCGAAAAAGTTTAAACCCAAGTTCTACTACTTCGCCTTCTATTAAAAGCCTATTATATTTTTCGTTTAATTTATCGGAAGAAACTTCGCTTGCGTTGCCTAAAATTTTATTGAATAAACTCATGAAGGAGGTATATTTTTTTTTGAATTAAATTATTGCGTTACGGCCACTATTTCGCCATGATAATTAATAATATCACGATTTTTTGACGTAATTGAAAGTGTAGCATACCCAGATTTGGAAACCGAAAGGGATAATGAATATGTATCGCGATTACCCGTTACCAAAGTTGTAACTTTATAATATTTAGCATCTTTTGTAACAACAAAGTTTTCGGGAGCTCCTTTAAAACGCATCCCTTTATCTCTGCCCATTTTAATAGCGGTATACGACCTACCGTAAAAAGGCAAATTACTAATGATTAATTCTGGCGAGAAGGTTACCGAATTGCCACTACCTACCAAATTTTTAGGTTGCAATCCCATAGGGTACATTGTATTCGCAACAAATTCAAATTGTTGCGAATTTAACAAAGCTTCTACCTTGCTTTTCTCGGGCTTGGTTGCAAGTTGTTTTCGAGCAGTGAGTTCTTGTGCATTTGTGGCAATACCAAAAAAACACATTAACACTATAAATATTAGTCCTTTTTTCATAATTTTTCTTTTGACAAAAAATTATACAAGTATTGTGCCTAACTTAGCGATACTCTGGATTTTCAAAATTCCAACGTGTGCCATCGTCCCATTGTTTTCGAGAGTTTCCGTAGGCTGGATAACCATTTTGATCTTTAAGTATTTTTGCCAAATGCAATAGATTATAGGTCATAAACGTAGTATTTCTATTTGTGAATTCGTTGTTTTTTGCTCCGCTTTCTTTATCCATATAACTTGGGCCCGGGCCAGCTTCACCTATCCACCCGCAATCTGCCTGCGGCGGAATGCTATACCCAATATGTTGTAGCGCGTATAAAATACTCATACCACAATGTTTAATTCCATCTTCATTACCAGTAATAACGCATCCGGCAACTTTTCCGTAATAAATATACTGTCCTTTATCATTTTGAAAACTGCTCATCGCGTACAATCGCTCAATTAATTTTGTGGCTACAGAAGATTTTTCGCCAAGCCAAATTGGAGTTCCCAAGATTAATATATCGGCGGCTTTAACCTTTTCCCAAATTTTGGGCCAAGCGTCTTCACTTGCACCGTGTTCGGTCATATCGGGGTACACACCGTAGGCAACAGAGTGATCTACAAAACGGATATTTTCAAACGATACATTTTCTGCTTTTAATATTTCTTGCGAAACATTCATCAATCCTTGCGTATGGCTCTCTCTGGGCGATTGCTTTAACGTGCAATTAATATAAAGTACTTTTAAATTTGAAAAGTCTGGTTTTTTCATAACAATTGTTTTTTAAAATTAAAATTTCGCCTGTCGCAGAATTGCTAAAATTCTCAAAAACAGATAACCGTTTGTAATCTTTATTTGAGAATATCTTCAATTATTTGAGTAGAAAGTGGTTTGGAGAGCAAGTCTTTAACCAAGGGGTTTAACGCTGCCCGCTCCACATCTTGGTGCTCTATTGAAGAAGTAAGGATGTAGGTTGTAAATTGTTGTTTTATAAAATCTGGAAAGGCATTAAATGTTTCGAGAAATTCCCACCCCGTAGATACCGGCATATTTACGTCTAAAAAAAGAACAGTGGTTACTTCATTAGTTTTATCGGTATATTCTTTTTCGATAAAACTTAGGGCTTCGTCTGGGTTTAAAAAAGTTTTCACTTCAGTTGTTGCCGAAAATCTACGAAAAGCAAATTCGCAAATCATATTATTAACTTGGTCATCATCAACAACAATAAAACGATCGGGTATTTCCATTCCAGTTTTTACACATCTAATATCACAAAGGCTCCAACAATTTTAAAAATTTACAAATTTCTAAAACGGTACAGCTAAATATACTGAATTGTTATGGGCCATCAAAATGTTATTTATGCGCGATAAAATTAGGGAGTAAAGTCGCGATTAAATTCAATTGTAAATACTGTTCCGCAATTTACTTTACTTCTAACCTCAATGATTCCGCCCAGTGTTTCAACCTGTGTTTTAACCATAAAAAGCCCCATTCCTTTCCCTTCTGTATTGGCGTGAAAGCGTTTGTATAATTTAAATAACTGCCCTCTTTTTTTATTTAAATCTATTCCGCTGCCGTTGTCTTTAAAGGTGAGAATAATTTTGTCTTTTGTAAGCGTTGAAGAAATTTCAATAACCGGATCTACCGTAGGTTGCTTAAATTTTATACTGTTTGAAATTAAATTAAAGAACACACTTTGCAAATAGCTTTTAATAGTATTCATACTATCAATTTGCGTAAAATCTGTCTTTATAGTTACCTTTTCTTTTTGAATTAAACTAAAAATACTCAATTCGATACTTTGGGTTAATTCTGAAAAAACAACATTTTCTCTTCGTTGCGAGTTTTCACTTTTGGTTTGAAGGATGGTATTTAAATCGGCAATAACATCTTCTAACCGGTGCGCATCTGAAATTAACGCCTCGCCCAACATTTGCTTTACTTGTTCGCTGTGCGAAAAATCTTTTAACTCCTTAGTTAACCCAATAATATTTGCTACTGGCGAACGTAAATTGTGTGAAATTATAAAAGAAAACTGCTCCAAATCATTATTGCGTTGGTGCAAATTGGCAATCATTTTTAATCGTTCATTTTCGGCTTTCTTTTCTTTTGTTAAATCGCGAAGAATACCCGAAATATACAACGGCACCCCTGCCGCGTCAAACTCAAATCGCCATTGGGTTAGCGCGTAGCCAAGAGTACCATCTTCTTTATAAAACTGAAAATAAAATGATGAGTCTTCGTGTTTTACGAATGCTTCAGCTACACGTTGCGATGCCATCTCTCTATCTTCGGGGTGAACAAATTTCAAAAAATTTTCGGCAGAAGGGTTTACATCTTTGTCTATTCCTAAAATTCTGTAAATCTCATCAGACCATGTGTGTTGGTTCGATAAAATATCTACTTCCCAACTACCAACTTGCGCAATGGTTTGAGCAATTTTTAATTTGGCTTCGCTACGCAAAACTTTATCGACGGCATTCTTGCGTTCTGTTATATCCTGAAATGTTCCATAAATTTTAATGCATTCGCCTTCAGAAAAAATAGCTTGTCCAATAGTACGAACCCATTTTAAATTTCCTTTAAACGTTTTAAACTGAAGTTCTTCATCCCATGGCGTTCCTTTTTCGATACACTCTTGCACGCGTTGCGAAATTGTTGTTCTACTCTGGCCTTTGGTAAAATAACTTATCCCGGTAGTAATATCGGGCACAAAGTCTGGTTCAACTTCTCGAATTTCTTTTGTAACATCAGACCAATAAACGGTGCCTCTTTTTACATCAATTTCCCAACTACCAATGCGCGCTAATTTATTTGTTTTTTCCAAAAGCTTCTCTAAATGCTTCCGTTCAGTAATATCTGAAACCATTTTAAGCGACCCCTTAAAATTGCCGTCGTCGTCAAAAATTGGATTGACCCCAACCTTTGTTAAAATTTGCGCTCCACTTTTGGTGATAAACCTACAGTCATAATTTTTAGCTTCGCGATTATTTAAAATATGTAAGGCTTGGTCTCGCTGCTCGGCATCCATAAAGTGATAACAGGTTTTGTCCATAATTTCAGACTCACTGTATTTAAGAAGATCGCACATTTTTTTATTTACAAAAGTGGTTTTAGCATGCTCATCAATAAGCCAAATACCTTCTTGTGCTGTTTCTACAATTCTGCGATACTGGATTTCACTCTTTTCTATCTTTTTTTTGGATACTACTTGTTCGGTGAGGTTATTTATAAAAAAGAAAACGCCTTCAATATTACCTTCACTATCTCTGTAGGCTTGATAAACTACATCGATATAAAAATCTGTAAACTCACCATCACCACGAGTATCAACTCTTACATACATTTCTTTACCAGAAAAAGATTCGCCTGTGTAATAAACATTGTCTAAAAGCTCCCCAAAACCTTGTTCCATCACCTCGGGAAAAACTTCATCCATCGTTTTGCCAATGATATTACTACGGCCGGTAAGCTCTAAAAAAAGTGGATTTGCTAGTTCAAATACATGATTAGCACCCCTCAACATTCCTACCGCCGAAGGTGCTTTTAATAGCATTTGATAAAATTGACTGTCCTTGTTTGCTACAATACTTCTCAAAGCTTTTTCTGTAATTAATTATGCAATATACAATCTGTGATTGAAACCTAAGGCCGCTCTTTAAATGAATAAATAAAAGAATTAACACTTTACTACCTATTTTAGCATTAACCCCAATTTTAAAACATCGATATACACTCTTGTTTATCAGAAAGTTAAATCAATAAGAAATAAATTTTATGGAGATGTAAGCAGGTAATAATTATTTCATTTAAAAATATTCAAGTAGTAAACTTCGTACAAACAAACCCAATTTGCAACCGTAAAATTTTGTAATTTTACAGCCAAATTATACTTCCCCCAAAAATTTAATAAAATTACCTACGTGCTATAAATTTATTCATTAGCATGGACATTAATACATTTGCAGATCGTTTCTTATATTTAAGAGGACGATTATACAGTGGCAATCTTTCTGAAGTTGCCTTAAAAATTGAAACCGCGCTAGATAAGACTTCCTGTCTTATCATTAATTTAGACTCCCTAGAAAAAATAGATCTTGACGGCGCCTATATGTTGTATATAGCGCGCAATAAAGCCAATGAAGTAAACAAGCAAATTATTTTTTACTGCCAAAAAAATATAAAGGTTAAGCGTATTTTCACTCTTGCCGGGATTAATTACTACAAAACAATTCCAAGTACAGTTTAGAGTGTATGCTTATTTGCTAACCTCCTAATTATTAGCTATGTTTACAATATTATTTAAGTTTTACATATGGGTGCATTAAATTACATTTTAAAATTACAAAACTCAATTTTTGCGCTTCTTAAAGTTAAAATTATCTTCCTGAATTAAGGCACACACCCTTGTGTGCCAGTACACCTTTTCATTTTAATTTACAATCAAAAAATATCACACCAAATATTAAGCACGGTGTAATTAATAGTATCAAGAAAAATAGAATGATATATAGCGTGTACAGTTTGTTTTAGTTTGAATGGTTTTTTAAACCGGAAAAAGCTGGTAAAATTTTTATCAGCTTTTTTTTTCTGCAGTGATATAAATCAAGAATCCGCATTAAAAAATGCGGATTCTATTAAATTAAGTGGGGAGTAAAAAAGCCATAAAGGCTTGGCACAAAGATATGTAACTTATTATTCGCAACCCTTTTGTTTTGATTTAATTAACTTAAAATTATAGGCCTTGTAGGTTAAAATTTTAGTTAAAATCGAACTGTCGTTGCTAAAATAAAGTTTCTTCCCGCACCCGAAATTCCCGAGCTATAAGGCCTATATCGTTGGTCTGTTATATTTTCAACGCCGCCGCTTACCGAAAATGTTTTATTAATGTTATATAAAAATTTATAATTAAGCGTGTACCAAGAAGGAGCATAGGCATTTCCATCACTATCTAAAGCATAAATTTCGGTTTTACCTTTCTCACCCTCTGGCAGTTGGTTAGCGTCATATTCGCTTTGATAGTTTAAACCTAATTCCATACTTAACTTTTTGGTTTTATAATTTAATCGCGAAGTAGCGAAAAAAGGAGCAGCGTGCCGCGACGGACTCGTTTTACCATTGTCTAATTCTTCTTCGCCTTTTTGGTAGTTTACATCTGTTGAAAATCCGAATCCTTTTGGCAGTTTTACCTCTAAACCGGCTTGGACCCCATAAACCTTGGCTACAGCTGCATTTTGTATTGCCTGCACTTGGCTCAACTCCCCTTGATACATTATACTGTCTTGACCGTTTAACTTATAATCGCGTCGAACTAAAGCATCTTTTAAATACGTATAATAGGCCGTAACATCTAACTTAACAACATCACTAAAAATTTTTGCTATTCCTATATCGGCATTGTAAGCATACTCGGGTTTTAAATTTGGATTGGGCACAACTACATTTCCGGCCTCTGAGTCGAATACTTTTCCCACATCATCTACATTTGGCGCTCTAAACGCCGAACCTAAATTGGCACTAACCACCCAAGAATTGCTAGGACGATATACCCCACCAATGCTACCCGTAAACGCTCCGTTATCTAGCTTAGCCTCGGTAAAAGGAAACGGGTAAAAAGTTGTATCAAATTCAGAATCGAGCATAATAAAGTTATAGCGTGCCCCCCCACTTAACGTAAAATTATCGGCGACCTTAAATTCATCTGTTATATAAAATGCAATTGATTGCCAAGTAGATTGAGGATAACGCGAGGCCCCTGGAGTTGTATTATTTGTAGAAATATTAGTTATTGAACCCTTAGAATTAACATCGTTTAACACATATTCCAGTCCGTAGAATAACCTATTTTTTGAATTTGTAGATTTTATAAAATCTAGATTAAAAGAATATGCGCCAACCGTTTCGGCTAGTGTGGTTCTTTTTAATTTATTAAAGTTTCGATTAATTCTACTTTCCTCAAACCATTGATGCGCTAATCGAAAACTCATTTGATCAAAGATTGAATTACTAGCCGTGTGGTTTATTGCAAAGTTATTCATCATCCAAATTTGTGGCCCGTAATCCCATTGCGCATATCGGGCTGTGCCGTTGCGAACACTTTGATGTCTGTCGTACCTTCCGTATGGTGAAGTTTCAGAATAGTGAAAACCATATTGAAAATCCCACCTGTCATTAGGTTGAAAGCGAATTTTTTGCATCAAATTTATTTGCGAATAAGCCGAAGGAATTTGCAACAATTTATCGTTTTGCGTAATTAAAACATCGGTGCTATCTTGTCGCACCACGTAATAATCTTTTATATAATCATCGGGTCCGTGGCTACCTTGACGTAAATGATCGTAATTCCACGAACTTATGCTCGTTACCAACGCCCACTTTTTAAAACCCAAGTTGATATCAAAATGTCCTGTTTTTTCATTATTAGCCGAAGCATAACGCACACTTGCTTTCCCAATCATTTTAAGTGAGTTATTTTCAGAAAATCTTGGGGTTAAGGTTTGGTAACTCATAACACCGCCTATGGCATCGCTGCCATAAATAACAGATCCCGGACCAAATAGAACTTCGGTTCCTTCAACGGCAAAAGGATCAATATTAATTACATTTTGCAAGTTTCCAGACCTAAATATTGCCGTATTCATCCTAACGCCATCAACAGCGTACAGTAGCCTACTGGTTGCAAAGCCACGTATCATGGGGCTGCCGCCTCCCTGCTGACTTTTTTGAACAAAAACTTTCCCCGAAACACCTAATAAATCGGCTGCGGTTTGTGGGTTTTGCAAGGCGATATCTTGAGAAGAAATTGAAACAATTTTGGAAGGAACGTCACGACTACTTTGCCTCCAGCGCGACCCCGAAATAACTACTTCGTCCAAACTTAAATTAGACACGTGCATAAACAGTAAAAAGTCTTGTGCTTTTAATTTGTTGTAAGTAGTTGTAACTGTTTTATAACCCAACGTGCGTATTTCAATACTTTCGGTATTTTTAAAAGCCGAAATATTTGCTTGGCCCGCTTCATTGGTAGTAGTATATAATTGTGAATGATTAGCGCTAAGTGTTACTAACTCAATAGGGCTATTATCTTCGGCATCCTTAATAGTTAATGTTTGTGCGACTGAAGTTGCCACAACCCCAATAAAAAGCCAAAGCGTAAATAATTGTTTCATTCTAAACTAAGTTTTACTAATGTAAAAGGAGATTGATAATTTAATATTTTATAGAATATTTCAGAAAGAAAAATACGACACTATAGTTTTAGATAGCTGTTTAAATTTCTATTTCGCCTTAATTGACTTCCAGATTTTTTGAAAGCCTATTACTATAAGTAAGCAAAGAAACCCAACAATAAGGCCAACTCCAAATTCATTTATAATAGAAGGGATATTGGGTAGGTAATGATGAATTATCTCTATATTATGAACAAATATACCGCCCGATACTAAAAGCAACGCAATGGTCCCTATTATACTTAGCGCTTTAATGACCTTTGGTAAGGCTAGCACTAAAATATTTCCTAATCTATGGGCAAAGCTCTTTTCGCTTTTGCTTCTTTTAATTAATTTAAACCCTACCTCATCCATTCTTACAATTAGGGCCACAATACCGTAAACACCAATAGTTGCAATAATAGCAATAATACTAACCACCATTATTTGAGTAAGTAGCGGTTTTTCAACCACCGTACCCAAAGCTATAATTACAATTTCTACCGAAAGAATAAAGTCTGTTATAATTGCAGATTTTACCCGCTCTTTTTCAATTGCTAAAATTTCGGCTTGCGAAAGATTTTCGGCTGCTAAAGACTCTTTATTATGTGCGTGGGGCACAATAAATTCATAGATTTTCTCGGCTCCCTCGTATGCTAAGTAGAGTCCGCCAAGGATTAAAATTACAGTAACCGCCCACGGTAAAAAAGCGCTTAGCAAAAACGCTACTGGCAAGATTATTAATTTATTTAAAAAGGAGCCTTTTGTAATAGCCCATAACACAGGAATTTCTCTAGCCGAAGCAAAACCCGAAGCTTTTTCGGCATTAACGGCCAAATCATCGCCTAAAATTCCCGCGGTTTTTTTGGCTGCAACTTTGCTCATCATAGCTACATCGTCTAATAATACTGCGATATCATCTAAAACTGCAAAAATTCCTGAAGCCATTTTTTAAAATTTACTTTTTATAGAATTGATTATACTATCACAAAGAAAAACAAAACCCTACAAATCTAAATGGTGATTTGCAGGGTTTTTAGAAATTTAAATTTATTTAATCAATTACTTAACTAATGTTAATTCATCAATAATATGACTTGCGCCAGCCAACTTATCTATTAAAAATAATACGTAACGAATATCAACATTAATAGTACGCTGCAATTGATCATCAAAAATTACATCGCCAGCCATTGCTTCAATATTGCCGTCAAATGCTAAACCAATTAATTCTCCTTTACCATTTAGTACAGGCGAACCAGAGTTACCACCAGTAATGTCATTATCGGTTAAGAAGTTTACTGGCAAATAACCATCTTTATCGGCATATTGACCAAAGTCTCTTTTATTGTATAAATCGATAAGCTCTTGTGGCATATCAAATTCGGCATCACCAGGTTGGTATTTAGCAACGGTGCCTTTAAGTGTAGTATAATAGTTTTTATCGGCATCATTTCTCTCATCTTCTGGCAAAGCAATAACTTTTCCGTAAGTTAAACGCAAGGTACTGTTTGCATCTGGATAGTATTTTTTATCTGGATTTTGCTTGCGCATTCCTTGAACCATCATTCTGTAAGCACGTTGAAAATCGCTGTCTAGCTGTTTTTCTTCTTCAGTTTTAAAACGGTAACGCTTAATTAAATCTACAGAAAGTTGATATAAAGGATCATTGTTTAAAACCTCAGCGTTAGGGTTTGCCAAGAACGCCTCAAGTTTTTCTTTTGTTTCAAAAATACTATTTTCAAAAATTGAGTTTACATATTCATTCCACCCTGTTTCACTTTTGTTATTTGCAGTTGCAACTCTGGCAACTAAAGGAGCAATGTTAGTAGCTTTATTTGAATATAATTTTAATTGAGCAGCTAATACATCTTTTTCTAATGGTAAGTAAAGACCTTCGTACTGATCGTTAATTTCTTGCTCAATCTTTGGTAAAACTTCGGCTTTTTTTGCATCATTCTGCCCTAAATAATACTCAATGGCACCCCCTAAACGATAAGGAATTACAGCCATATTTGTTCTAAGCAACATTCTTAAATAATTATCATGAGCGCTTGCCTCATTAGTTGCTTCGTAATATTTATTTATTACTGGAATAACATCTACGTATTCAGTATTTCCACTTTTCTTAGCCCACTTTTTAAAAGACTTTTCGGCTTTACGCTTAGTCTTTGCCGTTTTGTGTTGCTTTAAAGCATCTATCATTCCTTGACGGTTTTTCCAGTAATTGGCGGTAGATGCATAGCTAGAAGCGTAATCTAAATTAACTTGTTGATCTGCGTCCATATATTTCTTCATAACATCCATAGATGTTTTTGAAGCTTCAACCCAAGCTGGGTACGCATACTCAACATTTTGCTCAATACCACCAGCTGGCATCCAACGGTTTGTTCTTCCTGGGTAACCAAGAATCATGGCAAAGTCGTTTTCATCAAAACCTTTAATGCTCGTCTTTAAGTGATATTTTGGCTTTAATGGCACATTATCTTCAGAATATTCTGCTGGGTTTCCGTCCTTATCTGCATATACTCTAAAAAGTGAAAAATCACCCGTGTGGCGCGGCCATTCCCAGTTATCGGTATCGCCACCAAATTTACCAATGCTTGCAGGAGGAGTTCCTACCAAGCGCACATCGTTGTAATCTTGATATACAAAATAGTAAAACTCATTTCCTTGGTAGAAAGATTTAACCGAAACAGTATATTTTCCATCTTCGCTATTTTCTTGTTGAATTTTTGCAATCTCTTTATTGATAGTCGCTTCGCGTTCGGCTTCAGTCATGTTGTCATTTAACAAACCTAAAATACGCTCAGAAACATCATCCATTCTTACAAAGAAACGAACCGAAAGGCTTTTTGGCTTTAATTCTTCACTGTGATTTGCTGCCCAAAATCCGTTTGTTAAATAGTCGTTTTCGGCAGTAGAAAGTTCAGCAATTTGGCTGTATCCGCAGTGATGGTTTGTAAGCACCAATCCATTGTCTGAAATAATTTCGGCTGTACACCCACGATTAAATTGTACAATCGCATCTTTTAAGCTGGCATTATTTATACTGTAAATTTCTTCAGCAGTTAACTGAAGACCCATTTTTTGCATATCGCGATGATTTAATCGCTCGATATGCATTAAAAACCACATACCCTCGTTGGCTTGAACCGGTAAAGCGAAAGCTGCAATTAAAAAACAAATAATTAATTTTTTCATTAGAAAAGGAAATTTTAATATTAACACAAAAGATAAATATCCCTAAAAAGTAAGTTCATTTATCAGGCGGTAAATATATACCAGTTGGCCGTTTTAAAAGCCTTCACACTATTAAAAAATGCCTTGCAAATTGAACTTTAACGTTTTGTTAAGAGATAAAAATCTCGGAAGGCAAATAACTCAATACTTCATAAATACATTACGATTGAGAAATATTTTTTATAGTTTTATGGAATTCGAATATAAAAACTATCTAAATGAAAAAATCTACTACCTTCCTTTCAATTATTTTATTCGGCTTTATAACTACTGCTATGGCCCAAGAATTAGGCCAAAGAGCTAGTTTAAGTGAAGACGGAACTATTCAAGTTGAAACCGTTCCTTTACCTGAAAATTATCAAAACGGTGAAAACACAGTTGAATTTGATAGAATTTGGCGCTTTGGCGAGCCGGCTCATCCTAACTTAAAAAATAATCGCGGCGTAACCATAGCCGATATTGATAGCGATGGTGTAGATGAAATACTCTACGGAATTTGGAACACTCTCTACGCATTTAAAGGCGATGGAACTATTCTTTTTGAAAAAACAGTTAGCGGCACAATTTTACTTCCACCATCGGTAGCCGATTTAGATGGTGATGGCACCCCCGAAATTGTTTTAAATACCGGTGGGGTACCAAATGCGGGCCGTGTTTATTTAATGGATTCTACAGGAAGCGATTTACCTGGATGGCCTTTAAATTTTGACGACCACTGGATGATAAATGCTCCTGCCATTGCCGATGTTGATGGCGACGGCACCCTCGATATTGTTACAGGCGAACGCGTAACAAGCAACCAAGGTTTTGTTCACGCTATAAAAATGGATGGCACGCCTATAAATGCAAACTGGCCCGTGGAAATTCTTGCAACTCCGGCTTTTACCCCGTCTATCGCCGATGTTGATAATGATGGCAATGCCGATGTCGTGATTGCAGCATCTTCGGCTGGGATGTATATTTTTGACAACCAAGGACAAGTGTTTCCAGGCTTTCCTGTAGTAGATCCAAACGTTAAATACTCGTATCAATCGCCCATGCTTGCAGACCTTGATGATGACGGCGACTTAGAGATTATTGGAAGCAATCACGGCGACGCTCCTGGCTTTTATGTGATGGAACACGATGGCAGCTATAAAGCCGGATGGCCTATTGCAACTAGCGAATGGACCTATTCGCCTGCTACCGTTTGGGATGCTAATAACGACGGTGTTTTGGATATATTTATGTCTGACAGAAACACAAGCAGTACCCAAGGCGAAGAGCTCCCAGTGGTTTACGGATTAAGTCCAAACGGCAACAATTTGCCAAATTTCCCTATTGAAAAATACGGAGGTACCGAAGGTGTTATTTCTATTGCAGATGTTAATGATGATGGCGAACTGGACTTAATTTTCCCGAGCATCATGACAGACTCTAATGGTTTTGGATATATACACGCATACGCGATGGACGGCAGCGGCGAAATTGATGGCTTCCCAATTCGTACACGAGGCTTTACATTTTTAAACGGTGCAGTTTTGGGTGATGTAGATAACGATGGACTACTAGATTTAACAGCGAATAGCTATACATTAACCTTTGGTACCGGAGTGGATTCTACTTTTGTAAATGTTTATAATTTAAATGTACCATATAACCCAAATACAATTGTTAGAAATGGTTATAAAGGTAACAATACCCGCGATGGATATGTTGAACTTGGACCAATTGCTGGTGTTACAGAAATGGATAAAAACCCTACAATTAACATCTTCCCCAACCCCTCTACCGGAATATTATCTTTTAAGCTTCCACAGTCTATTTTAAATGCCGAAACAAATATTTATAGCGTTGATGGAAAGTTAGTTTTTTCTGAAAAAGGAAATCTTGAAACCACTAACAATTTTAACTTAAAGCATTTAAAGAACGGCCTTTACTTTATATCTGTAACTGAAGGAGATAAGAAATTTATTGCAAAATGGATTAAGAATTAGACGTTTTAAGTGTGAAAATTATAAACCATACCTGTCATTTCGACTACGCTCAGTGACCGTAATCTCAATACCCCGGTGGCTGAGCAGAGCCGAAGGCACAGGAAACTTGTTTTACTCAATCACATGCTGTGAATAATTCCGCCATTTTTCAATGCAAGCCTCCATATCTGAAGGAGTCGGGCTTTCAAAACGCATAAACTCGTTGGTAAAAGGGTGTACAAAACCAAGCGTTCGTGCGTGTAATGCTTGCCGTGGTAAAACTTTAAAACAGTTATCCACAAACTGCTTATATTTTGAAAAAGTAGTTCCTTTTAAAATCTTTTCGCCACCGTATCGCTCATCGTTAAAAAGCGTGTGGCCAATATACTTCATATGCACCCTAATTTGATGCGTTCTACCAGTTTCTAATCGGCATGACACCAAGGTTACATACCCCAAACGCTCTAAAACTTTATAATGTGTTATTGCTGGTTTTCCTTTTTCTTCATCATCGTTTTCATAAACCGTGTTTTGCAATCTATTTTTTGGATGACGTCCTATATTTCCTTCAATAGTGCCTTCATCATTTTCAACATTTCCCCAAACTAGAGCTACGTATTCGCGCTCGGTAGTTTTATCAAAAAACTGTTTTGCGAGATGTGTCATCGCTTCTTCAGTCTTTGCTACCACTAATAATCCGCTGGTATCTTTGTCAATTCTATGGACTAAACCAGGCCTATTGCTCGAATTATTCGGAAGATTTTCAAAATGATAAGTCAAGGCGTTAATTAGCGTTCCGCTGTAATTTCCGTGCCCGGGATGCACAACCATTCCTGCAGGTTTATTTACTACAAGCACGGCATCGTCTTCATAAACAATGTCTATTGGAATATTTTCCGGAACAAGTAAAAATTCATACGGCGGATGTTCAAAAAGAACCGTCACCACATCGTTGCCTTTTACCTTATAGCTACTTTTTACAGCCACTCCGTTTACGTGAATATTTCCGGCAGTGGCAGCTTTTTGAATCTTATTACGAGTAGCTTTTTCAATAAGATTCATTAAATACTTATCTACTCTTAGTGCTCCTTGCCCCTTATCGGCAACAAACCGGTAATGCTCATAAAGATCATCACTTCCTTCTGTATCGTCTATTTCTTCGTCTTTAAAATTCGTCATGATACGTTTCTTCAGTTGCAGAGGTTATAGGTTCATCGTCTGTAGTGTCACTCACTGATTGAATTCTATTTAAAGATTGATCGCCTACAATTAAATCTATTACAGATGTTTTTTGAAGCGAAGTGCCTGGCTCAAGCTTTTCACCTTTATGTCGCATTTCCAAAACATTATCGCTTATATGCGGCCTATAGCTTATTTTACCAATTTTAAAACCCATTGCCAGCAAAGTTGGTTCGGCTTGGCGACGCGTGCGACCTAAAATATTTGGAACTTCAATTTTTCTATATCCCGATGGATTTAATGTTAGGTACAACTTTCTATCTTCCTTAACAAATTTACCGGGTTTTGGAATTTGGTCTATTACAGAATATTGTGGATAATCTGGATTGTAATTTGCCGAATCTAAAATTTCATACCTAAGATCTAATTCATTGAGTTGTTCCTCTACTTTATCTAACGAGAGTTTCGCAAGGTTGGGCACCTCTACGGTTTCGTTATGGTTTGTACTTATACGCAACCACCATAAAATTAAAAATCCTAATACTACTAAAGCCACTATAGCTAAAAGCAATTGCTTAAAAAAAGCTTTGGAAAATAAAAACTGGAAGAATGTCATAGTTTCTTTGTTATTGCACAAAAATATAAAACCCAAAGTTAGTATCTTTCTATGGATTAGTGATATTTTTGTTTTACCAGAAAATTAACGCAGGCTTTAATCATTTGTTATGGGTAAAAAACACATTGCCGTGGCTATGGGCGGCTATTCCAGCGAATTTGAAATATCAATAAATAGCGGTAAAATTGTCTGCGATGCGCTCGACAAAGAGCACTACTACGTCTACCCTATCCATATTTTGGAAGAAGGATGGTATTACGTTTCAGAAAATGGCTCTAAACACGTAGTGAACAGAGCCGATTTTAGTTTTAATAACGGCACCAACACAATTAAACCCGATGCGGTTTTTAACACAATTCACGGAACCCCCGGCGAAGATGGTTACCTTCAAGCTTATTGGGAGTTATTGGGAATTCCGCACACCAGTACAGATTATTATTCTGCAGGCCTAAGTTTTAACAAACGCGACTGCCTTTCGGTGTTAAAAAATTTTGGCGTTCGGGCGGCAAATTCATTTTATATAAATGACGATTCCGAAATTAATATTGAAGAAATTGTAAAAAGAACAGGTCTGCCGTGCTTTGTAAAACCCAACAGATCTGGATCTAGTTTTGGTATTAGCAAGGTGAATAATATGAATGAAATAAGCCCGGCGATTGACAAAGCGTTTACAGAAGACTCTGAAATAATTATTGAAACCGCTCTAAAAGGCACCGAAGTATCTGTGGGTGTTTACAACAACGGCGATGAAATAATTGCCCTGCCTGTTACCGAAATTGTTTCAGAAAATGATTTTTTTGATTATGAAGCGAAATATTTAGGCAAGTCACAAGAAATTACGCCAGCGCGTATTTCAGAAAAAGAGACGCAAATGGTGCAAAAAGAAGCCATTCGAATATATAAGCTCCTAAAAATGAACGGCGTTACACGTAGCGAATTTATAATTGAAAAGGGACAACCGTTTTTTTTAGAAACAAATACAAACCCTGGCCTATCGGCAGAAAGTATTATTCCAAAACAAGTACGCGAAGCCGGAATGACACTAACCGATTTTTTTGATATATTAATTAAAAATGTTTTAAAGTAAATAGATTCACAATTATGTGTGATATTTTAAACCTGAAAATTGAGTAAATGAAATACTACCTCATAGCTGGCGAAGCCTCTGGCGACTTGCACGGTGCCAATTTAATGAAGGCGCTCAAAGAAGAAGATCCCAATGCAGATTTTCGGTTTTGGGGAGGCGATCTAATGAAAGCTGTTGGAGGTGTTGAAGTAAAACACTATCGCGACCTCGCTTTTATGGGTTTTGCTGAAGTTTTAATGAATCTTGGCACCATATTAAAAAATATTAAATTTTGTAAAAAAGATATCGAACAATACGCACCAGATGTTATAATTTTTATTGACTATCCTGGCTTTAACCTACGCATTGCTAAATGGGCACGCAAAAAAAACTATAAAACGCATTACTATATCTCACCTCAAATATGGGCGTGGAAGGAAGGTAGAATCAAAGATATTAAACGCGATATTGATGAAATGTATGTAATCCTGCCGTTCGAAAAAGAATTTTATGAAGAAAAACACAACTTCCCCGTTCACTTTGTAGGGCACCCATTAATAGATGCTATACACAAAAGACCACAAATAGCACCTGAAAAATTTAAAAAAGACAATGGATTAGACAACAGACCCGTTATTGCGCTATTACCCGGAAGCCGAAAACAAGAAATTAAAAAGATGCTCGAAATCATGATTTCGGTGGCTAAAGAGTTTACAGATTACCAATTTGTAATTGCCGGAGCACCAAGTCAAGAACAATCGTTTTACGAGTCTTTTCTAAGCACAAAAAATGTAAATTTTGTAACTAATAAAACATACGATCTTTTAAGTATTTCGGAAGCTGCATTGGTTACCTCGGGTACAGCCACATTGGAGACTGCACTGTTTAAAGTGCCACAAGTAGTTTGCTACAAAGGAAACCGAATAAGTTACGAAATTGCAAAACGCGTTATAAGATTAGATTATATTTCGTTAGTAAATTTAATTTTAAACAAACCCGCTGTTACCGAACTTATCCAAAATGAATTTAATACCAACCGTTTAAAACAATCGCTCGCAAATATTTTGAACCCACAAAGTCGTGAAGCAATTTTTATAGACTATTATAATTTAGAAAAAAAACTCGGGGGTCGTGGAGCAAGCCGAAATACAGCTAAACTTATATATTCGGCAGTAAGGAAGTAAATAAAATTTTATAGTTTTAAACTGAAAAAAAAACGTTGTGCTAATGAAAAAAATATTGCTTCTATCTATTTTGACTTTAATTTTGGTTGCTTGCGGTGGTGCCAAAAATACCGGAAGAATTCCCGAAGCAATTATTGGTGCAAATAATTCTATTTCTACAAAAGAGTCGTCAAGTAGATACGGCAAAGCAATTAAAGCGCAAACAAATATTCCCGAAATAGATAGTGAAGAAACAACAAGCACCGAAGAGATTAAAAAAGAAATAATTGCTTACGCCAAAAGCTTTGAAGGCACACGGTATAAATTTGGCGGCACAACTAAATCTGGCATGGACTGCTCGGGGTTAATTTGTGTTGCTTTTAAAAAGAAGGATATCGATTTACCACGCATCTCGCGCGACATTGCCACTAAAGGCATTCTTATTTCGTTTAAGGATATTGAGCCGGGCGATTTGGTATTTTTTAAAACGAGCAGACGAAACACGATAAACCATGTGGGCTTGGTAGTAGAAGCAAAGCGTGGTGAAGTTAAATTTATTCATTCTACCACGCGTGCAGGAGTTATAATTTCCTCACTTAGCGAAAACTATTGGAAAAAAGCGTTTGTTCAAGTACGACGCGTAATTTAATCTTTCGCACAACACGTATTTTGTTAATTCGTTTTAAAATAACTACTTTTAAAAATATTCTTCCCAATTAATTTTAAGTTCAACTTAAAATTTTGGGCATGAAATTTATCAACTTCGCGATAGTAAAGTTTTCCCTTTGCTTAGTTTTCGGCATTCTTGCAGCCCATTTTTATCCTGTTTCTAAATTTCTATTGAGCTATTTATTACTCCTATTTTTTATCGTAATTGGCCTTTGGTATTGGGCGCGGAAACAACTAATTCAAAATGTATATTTCGGCATTACTATTTACCTTAGTTTTTTTGCTATTGGCTATGTAAACTACCAAATGCGGTTGCCAAGGTTTCAAGAAAATCATTTTACACATTATATAAATGAAACGGCACCGAAATTTATTCAGCTTAGAATTTTAAAAAACTTTAAAGCCGATACTTTTAATTATAAATATTTAGCTGAAGTTGAAGCCGTAAATAAACAACCCACAGTGGGGAAAGTTTTAATAAACCTCGCAAAAGATTCGCTACCCAATGTCCTATTTATAGACCAAAATTTATTAGTCTATTCAACTATTACTGAAATTGCAGCACCTTTAAATCCCAATCAATTTAATTATTCGGACTATATGCAATCGTTAGGAGCATATGCGCAATTACGGATTACCGAAAATGAAATTTTACAACGGCGGGATGGAGCCTCAACCCTAACAGGAATTGCTCAAAATTACCGAACTTCAATTATTAAAAAGTTACAAAGAACTGAGCTTACAAAAGATGAAAGAGCGATAATTCAAGCTTTAGTTTTAGGAGAGAAAAAAGACATCGACAAAGCATTATACAATGAATATGCAGCAGCAGGCGCGGTACATATTTTGGCTGTTTCAGGACTACACGTGGGGATATTATATATAATACTTAGTTTTTTAACCAAACCGCTTTTACGATTTAAAAAAGGAGTAGTATTTCAATCGGTAATAATTGTTGTTTGTCTATGGAGTTTTGCACTTTTATCTGGCCTATCTCCATCGGTAACGCGTGCCGTTACTATGTTTAGTTTTTTTGCCTTGGCACTATTATTAAAACGAGAAACCAATTCAATCAATACGCTGTTTTTATCATTTTTTGCGCTACTCGTAATAAATCCGCTTTGGTTATTTCAAGTGGGGTTTCAATTAAGTTATATGGCAGTATTTTTTATCTTGTGGCTATTGCCGGTTTTTTACAAAATTGGGTATTCAAAATATCCGATTGTAAGGAAAATTTGGGCAATTATTTCAGTATCTATCTGTGCTCAAATTGGCGTTTTACCTTTAACCTTGTATTACTTTCATCAATTCCCCAGTTTATTTTTAATTACCAATATTGTTATTCTTCCCTTTTTAACAATTTTAATGTGCGGAGGCATACTAATAGTGGTTTTGGCGAGTTTTGACAGTTTGCCAATATGGTTGGAACGCGGCTATAATTTTTTAATTGAATTGTTAAACAGCTTTATTCATTGGGTAGCAAATCAAGAAGCATTTTTATTTCAAGACATTCACTTTTCTACTCCAAAGGTTATTGGCGCATACCTGTTAATTTTTTCTGTTTGTCTTTTTGTAATGAAAACAAATATTCGCCGATTGATTATTTCTTTAATATCTATTGCGGTACTTGTAACAATTTATACTGCCGAAGCGTATGCCAATGCAGCAAATAAGTTAATTGTATTTCAAAAAAGCAGAAATACAATAATTGGTTATAAAACCGGAAGAAATTTAAAAATTTTCAACAATGATTCTAATAATGAGATATTGTTTAAATACCCAATAAAAGCATTTAGAGTGGCAGAAAATACCAGTTCGTATTCCCTCGATAAAATTCCGCAGATATTTCAGTATAAAGAGAAAAAAATTTTAGTGATAGATAGCTTGGGGGTATATCCAAAAAATGCCAAAATACACACCGTATTATTGACTAACAGCCCGAAAATTAATTTTAACAGACTAATAGATTCGTTAAAACCACAACAAGTTATTGCAGATGACAGCAATTACAATTCGTTTGTAAAACTATGGGAAAACAGTTGTAAACAAAAAAAACTCCCGTTTTGGCATACTGCAAAACACGGAGCTTATTTGTTCGATTAAAAAGATAGATTTGCTTAAACCAACATTTAAAATGTAGGTTTAAAGTTTTTTTGATACGCAGCCCAAGCTTCGGCTGTTGTAACTTTTAAATAATCATCTGTATAAATCATCTTCAAAAATAATTCGAGTTGTGGCGGTGTTCGATATCCCGGAACAGCTTGAATTAAATCACCATTTTCTTTAAAAAATACTACAGTAGGATAGGCATTTACCTTGAGCGCATGTGCAAATAAGTGTTGCGAATTTCTACCTTTTCTATTTGGGTTGTAGTTGGGGTTGGTATAGGTGAAATCTTTATAATGAACTTCTTCGGTGCCTTCGGCATTAAATTTAACTGCGTAAAAATTTTTATTGACGTAATCTACCACATCCGGATCGCTAAAGGTATTTTTATCCAGTAATTTGCACGGGCCACACCACGTGGTGTACACATCCATAAAAATTTTTTTTGGGTTTTCTTTTTGTGCTGCAAGTGCCTCATTCATTGTCATCCAATTAATTTTTTGGGCACTGACCGAGGCAACAGATAAAACAAGTAGTATTAGTAATATATTTTTCATTTAATGAGTTTTAAAATTCTAAGATACAAAAACAAATAGCGTACCATAAATTTGGAACGCTATTTTCATATTTAGTATTGTATTTTTTAACGTATACCGTGCATCAATTTTTTGAGCACTGGGTTTAATAACATTGAAATAATTCCAACCGCAATTGGAATAAGCGTAAAAATTAAAAAGAATGTACCCATAGAGTATTCTTTAGATATTGTATCGATCATTCCTCCCATAGTATTAGCAGCCTTTTGTCCTACTGCTATTGCCAAATACCATACTCCAAACATAAAACCAATCATACGAGCAGGTACTAACTTACTTAAATACGATAATCCTAATGGCGAAAGACACAGCTCTCCCATAGTATGGAATAAGTACGCTAAAATTAGGAAAACCATACTCACTTTGGCGGTCATTGCACCCGGAGGAATATCGGATGCACCGTAAGAAAGAATTGCAAAACCTAATCCTAATAAAATTAAACCAATACCATATTTTACGGCAGCGCTTGGGTTGTATTTACTCTCCCACCATTTTGAGAAAATTGGCGCCAATGTAATAATAAAGAAGGAGTTTAAAATTCCGAACCACGTTGCATCAACTTCTAAATTGGTTTGCGAAAATTTATCGACTAATCTATAAATTACTAACGCCCAAATACCAACAAATGCAATAACTAAAGCAACATTAGACATAGCAATTCTATGGTGTGTTTTTTTCACTAATAGGAAAATAACCCATGAAATAATTATTAAAGGCACCGTGGTTAATAAGGCATCGATTACTTTAAAGATAATTGCAGAATTTCCTGCTAGGTTTCTATCGGTATAATCTTGAGCAAAAAGTGTCATAGATCCCAAAGACTGTTCGAAAAAGGCGAAAAAGAAAACGGTAAACAATCCAAAAATTGAAACTGCGATTAATCTATCTCTAACAATAGGTAGGTATCGTGCAATACGTGTAATTAATAGCACCAAAAACATTACTAGGGCAGCCAAAACAACAATGTTTGTTCCACTCATCCCGCCAATTTCAAAAGGCACTAACGATTTTGCGTATATGGTTTCTAAAGGATGGTTAAACAAATATAGTAAGCCCCCAACAGAGGATAGTACAATTAAAATATAGTCGAAAGTTGTAAAAGGATTTAGTTTAATTGGTGCTTTTTCGTCTATAGGGTCGCTTACAACTGTAGTTTCTGTTTTTGAAGTTACAGGGTTTTCGGCATTAAGTTCTTTTGTTGGTTTTGCTCCAATGCTGCCAAATATTTTATTTGCAAGCAAGAATTGTAGCATTCCAAAAAACATAAAAATACCTGCAAGTCCAAAGCCGTATGACCAACCGTAATTTTCGGCTAAATAACCACAAAGCATCATTCCAAAGAAAGCCCCTGCATTTACCCCCATGTAGAAAATGGTGTAAGCGCCGTCTTTTTTAGACTCTTTGCCTTTGTACATTTCTGAAATAATAGAGGTAATATTTGGCTTAAAAAAACCAGTACCAATTACCAACAAAGCAAGACCTAAGTAAAACGACGATGTTGTTTCCAAGGCCATAGCTGCATGCCCCAAAGTCATGATAACACATCCAATCACTACTGCCATTCTATACCCTGTAAACTTATCGGCTATGTATCCTCCTATAATTGGAGTTAGGTATAAAAGCGAAGCATATGTACCAATTAAAGATAAAGCGTGTTCTCTTGGCCAATCCCAACCTGGGTTGTCACTTAAAAGCGGTGCTGTTAAAAATAAAACTAATAGTATACGCATTCCATAGAATGAAAAACGCTCCCACATTTCGGTAAAGAAGAGTATAAAAAGTCCCGCAGGGTGACCTAATACTTTATCTTTAAACAAATTTTCTATATCGGTGTTCATCGGTATATTCTTTATATAATTTCTTTAAAATTAGTTTGGTTTGTTGATGTCTGGATCTGCAAGTTCAAACGGTTCGTTATCGTGAAGTTCACGCTCGTTATCTTCGGCACCGTGTGTAAGATTTTCAAGTTTCTTTCTTATCAATAATACCAATAAACCAAAAGCTACACAGAAAATTGCAATACCGGTAAATACTGTAAGTTCCCCTAAATCTGAAGCAGATTCACCTAAAAGTCCAGCTACTTTGTTACCAAGACCCGTCATTGCAAAGTAAACTCCCATCATTAAAGAAGCGTATTTTAGCGGTGCTAATTTTGTGATATACGAAAGCGCTACTGGCGATAAACAAAGTTCACCCACCGTATGGAATAGGTAAGCTAAAACCAACCAGTACATTGCAGAAGCTCCATCGTTATTAAACTCGGCAGCTGCGGCAGTCATAAAGAAGAATCCGGTACCCATAATTATCAAGCCCAAACACATTTTAAAAAGGGAGGTTGAAACTTTTCCTTTAAGTTTTCTTTTAGCCCAATAACCTGCCACAACTGTTCCTAATAGAATAATAAACATGGCATTTAAGGATTGGAACCAAGATGCTGGCACCTCCCACCCCATTAACATTCGGTCGGTTTTTTCAGATGCGTAAATATTCATTAATCCACCAGCTTGTTCAAAAGCACCCCAGAATACAATTACTAAAATAAAGGATATAAATAGAACCACCATTCTATCTTTTTCAACCTTAGTAAGCGGTCTCTTCATGGCGGCTTTTTCTTCAGGATCTACAGAGTTGTTAGTATTGTTACCTACGTATTTTAGGTGTTTTTGTCCTAATACATATTGAAGTAATCCTAAAATCATTCCTATGGCAGCTAAACCAAATCCATAATGCCAGCCGTATACTTCACCTACGTAACCTACAATAATACTTGAAAGGAAAGCACCTATATTAATACCAATGTAAAATATTGTAAAACCTTTATCTCTTCTAATATCGCCCGTTTTGTAAAGGCCACCAACCATTGTAGAAATATTAGGTTTTAACATCCCCACACCAGCGACAATTAAACCAAGCCCTGTGTAAAAGGCCCACATTTGTTCAATAGACAACACTCCGTGACCTAAAACTAGCAGAATACCTCCGTAGAGAACAGATTGTTTTTGACCTAAAAATTTATCGGCAATCCAACCTCCGGGAATAGAAGCCAAATAAACTAACATGGTATAAGTACCATATACCGAAAGCGCTTCGGCATTGGTCCAACCCAACCCTGGATTATCGCTTCTTACTTCAGCTACAAGATAAAGAACTAAAATAGCACGCATTCCATAGTACGAAAAGCGCTCCCACATTTCAGTGAAAAACAATATGTAAAGCCCAACAGGATGGCCAAATAATTCCTTTTGTTTTTGATATTGAAGTGCGTCTGACATAATATTTATTATTAAGAGTTGTTGATTTTTATAAGTTATTTTTGATGAAGTCTGTCATTAAAGTATACAAGTGTAAACGTGTGTTTCCGCCGTATATTCCGTGATTTTTATCTGGGTAGATGCGCCAGTCAAATTGTTTATTTGCTTGAATTAACGCTTCAATTAAACGCATACTATTTTGCACGTGTACGTTATCATCTGCGCTACCGTGAACCAAAAGATATTTCCCTTTTAATCCATCTACGTGAGTAATTGGTGAATTTTCATCGTAGCCCGAAGCATTTTCTTGAGGCGTTTGCATATAGCGCTCAGTATATATACTATCGTAAAATCGCCAACTTGTAACTGGGGCAACGGCAATAGCCATTTCAAAAGTTTCGGGTGCTTGGAATAACGCATTCGAAGACATAAATCCACCGTAGCTCCACCCCCAAATACCAGTGCGTGCAGCATCAATGTATGGCAATTGGCTTAATTTATTTGCCACTGCAATTTGGTCTTCAACTTCATATTTACCCAATTCTTTTTGAGTCATTTTTTTAAAGTCTCTGCCCTTAAATCCTGTACCACGACCATCAACACAAACAACAATAATATTGTACTCATTTGCCAACATTTGATGCCAGTAATCGTTTGCACCCATCCAACGGTTTGCAACATTTTGCGATCCGGGCCCAGAATATTGATACATAAAAAGTGGATGTTGCTTAGACGCATCAAAGCTTAACGGTTTAATTGTGTACATATTTAATTCCTCTCCATTAACCGTTATGGTTGAAAATTCTTTGGGTGAAATTTTAAAAGAAGTTAAGCGGTTTTTTAGGTCGTTATTATTTTTAATTTCACGCAATACCTTTCCAGTTTTTGCTTGATGAAGCGTATATACCGGGGGTGTAGTAGCATTTGAAAAACTATTGATAAAGTATGAAAAATCTGCACTAAAATCTGCCGCGTTTGTTCCGGTTTGTTGGGTTAAACGCACCTTATTTTTCCCCGAAGGAAGTATAGAATACACATCGCGGTTAACACTTCCATTTTCAGTGCTTTGAAAGTAAACTCTGCCCGTATTTTGATCAAACCCGTAAAAAGAGGTAACCTCCCATGGTCCTTTAGTAACTTGGTTTAATAGTTTCCCATTTTTATCGTACTGGTAAATATGATTCCAACCATCTTTTTCACTAGTCCAGAAAAAACTATTGTTGTTTAAAAACGTAAGATTATCAGTTACATCTACGTAAGCGTCGTCTGTATCGCTTAAAATTAATTCGGACGAATTGTTTTTAGCATTTACAAAAACCAAATCGATTACATTTTGATGACGATTGGCAAGTTGTACACTAACTATATCATTATCATTTGTCCATTTTAAACGTGGAATGTAATAACTGTTGTATTTTGAAAGATCTACAGTCGAAGTTGCATCGCTATTAAGATTATAAATGTGAAGTGAAACTTTTGAGTTAGCTTCTCCTGCTTTAGGATATTTAAAAGTATCTGCAGATGGATATAATTCATTTCCGTAAACATCCATATTAAATTCTGGAACTTCGGTTTCATCAAATTTAATGTAGGCAATTTTATCTCCATTTGTACTCCATTCAAAAGCACGCACAAAGGCAAATTCTTCTTCGTAAACCCAATCGGTAATACCGTTGATGATACTGTTCTTTTTACCATCGGTAGTTATCTGGGTTGTTTTACCAGAATTTAAATCTTTTATATAAAGATTGTTTTCAAAACCATAGGCAATTTTAGTACCGTCGTTGTTAAAAGTAGGCTCTTGAATTTTGTTTTTTGAAACTAAACTAAACTGTTTTGAAGCAACATCATAAACGTAATAAATGCCTCGAGACGAGCGTCTATAAATTTGCTGCAAGTCTGTTGTAAATAAAATTTTAGACTCGTCTTTACTAAACTCGTAGGAAAGAAGATAATTAATACCGTCCAATTCGGCTGTATTTAATAGTGTATGCGACTTTTCGCCAGTTTTATAATTGTACACATCAACGGTAGACGATTTAGTTTGTCTATCATAATTTAAAACAGCGTATTCGTTACCATTGGCCATGGAATGTAATACATCTAAGCCTTGTGTACGAAAAGCACCACCCCAAATTTCCTCGAGGCTAATATTTTTATGTTGTGCATTTAAAGTTGTAAATACTGTTGAAAACAGCATTAAAAATAGAAAGGAGAATATCTTTTTCAAAGTGTTAAAATTTTGATAGGCCAAGTTTACTAATTTTTTGTGAAAGAGCGATGAATTTTTATGTTAAATAAGCCATTGAGGGCGTTATTTCATACATAATTGAAGAAGTTGTACGTATTGTTAATTTTAAATTAAATTGGAAAAATAAACGCGATGTTCTCTTAAAATATAGGCTACTAAAAAAAGAAAAACCTCATTTAAAACAAAATGAGGTTTTTACTATATTTTAATCACCAAAAATTAGTCTCTAATTAGCGGCAAAGTAGTGCAACGTAACAAACCTTCTTGTTTAGCGATTTCGGCGTAAGGAACTTCTTCTACTGTAAAGCCTTGCTCGCGCAACCACGAATTTAATCGGGTAAAATTTTCTTCAGAAATTACCACATCGGGCGAAATAGAAAACACATTACTATTCATATCGTACATTTCGCGTTTTGTAATATGGTAACAATTTTCTTTGCCAAAGAGATTTACAAGCCACTCGTATTCGTCTTCATTTAAAAAGCCTTCTTTGTAAATTACGGCTTTCCCCTTGCCCAAAGGTTGGAAACAGCAGTCTAAATGCAATGCATTTTCATCTGCAATGGTATTACTTTTTCTTAAGTTGAAAGACTTTACTTTTTTGTGCGGAAATAGCTCTTGAAGATGTTTTACAGCACTCATATTAGTTCGCGCAGTAATAAAACTTGAATAATCGCTGCCGTAATAAGTACCTACAAAAATATAATCGCCCCAAGGCATAACATCGCCGCCTTCGATATGTGCGTATTCGGGAAATTCAATAATTTTTGAAGGATCAATTTGGCTAATTACATGGTCTAAAGCTTCAATTTCTTTAGATCGGTCTTCCAAAATATTCGCTTTAATAAACTTATCTTCAATTACAAAAGCGATATCTCTTGCAAAAATTTGGTTGTAGTCTTTAATTAATTTCGGCCTATAAACTGTTACATCATATTTTTCAAAAACTGCTGCCACAGCCTCAATTTCTTTGGTCATATCTTCGTCTGTTGGATACGTTCCGGCTTTAATATGTTCGGCAGATTTTGGGTCGTATGCATCTTCAAGCCTAGGCACTGGCCCGTTGCTATCTGCCCTACCTAATACTACGGCGCGCAATCTAGCAGATTCATCGTTTATATTTAAATCTATCATGGTGGCAAATATAAAAAAAGCACCTCTATAATGAGGTGCTTTTTAATGCATTAAAATAAAATTATCTTTCATTTATAGGTGTAAACTCACGTAAAGTCTCACCCACATAAATTTGACGTGGACGACCAATAGGTTCTTTGTTTAAACGCATTTCTCTCCATTGCGCAATCCAACCTGGTAAACGACCTAATGCAAACATAGGCGTAAACATTTCAACAGGAATACCTAAGGCTCTGTAAATAATTCCAGAATAGAAATCTACGTTTGGATATAATTTTCTATCTACAAAATACGGATCTTCTAAAGCTTCTTTTTCAAGCGCTTTGGCAATGTCTAAAATATCATCTTCAATGCCTAAGTCTTCTAAAACACTATCGGCAGCTTTTTTAATGATTTTAGCACGTGGGTCGAAGTTTTTGTAAACTCGGTGTCCAAAGCCCATTAATCTAAACGGATCGTTTTTGTCTTTTGCCTTGGCCATAAACTTTTTAGTATCGCCACCATCGGCTTTAATCGCCTCCAGCATTTCAATTACAGCTTGGTTTGCACCCCCGTGAAGTGGTCCCCAAAGCGCCGCAATACCTGCCGATATAGACACAAAAAGTCCGGCATGCGAAGAACCTACAATTCTTACCGTAGAGGTAGAACAATTTTGCTCGTGATCTGCGTGAAGTATTAATAATTTATCTAATGCCTCTAACACAATATCGTTAGTTGCATATTCGCCATTAGGCTTTTTAAACATCATTTTTAGGAAATTGTCTACGTATCCTAAAGAATCACCGCCATAGTCTAACGGAAGCCCCATACGTTTTCTATACGTCCAAGCAGTAAGAACTGGAAATTTCCCAAGAATCTTTACTATTGCTTTGTACATATCTTCTTCACTATCAACATTTACCGAAGAAGGGTTAAAAGCAACCAATGCCGATGTTAGAGAAGATAAAACGCCCATTGGGTGTGCCGCCTTTGGAAAACCGTCTAAAATGCGTTTAACATCTTCATCTACATGAGATTGGGCTTTAATATCATTATGAAATTTATTCAATTGGTTTTCGGTTGGCAACTCACCAAAAATTAGCAAATAACAAACCTCTAAAAAGTGTGCCTTTTCGGCTAGTTCTTCAATGGAATAACCGCGGTACCTTAGTACTCCTTTTTCTCCATTTAAAAATGTAATTGCACTCTCACAAGCACCGGTATTTTTGTAACCTGGATCTAGCGTAACTACACCATTAGTGTCACTTCTTAGCGTCTTAATGTTAATTCCTAATTCATTCTCAGTTCCTTCTACAATAGGAAGCTCATACTTTTTACCTTCAATATCGAGGGTCGCCATCTTTGCCATAAAATATAGTGTGTTTTTTAAATTTTTTCCGAAACGCTAAATTACAAAATCTTGCGCTATAATTTTAACAAATAACAGTTATCTTAGGTTAAATAAACCTTAAAACATTCTTTTTTAGAAAATAATTTCTATCAAAAAAAAACCTCGCTATTTGCGAGGTTTTTAATAAGCTGATTTACAGTTAAATTTTAAAAGCGTTTTGCTGCGGAAAATACGCTACTTCGCCCAATTGTTCTTCTATTCGAAGTAATTGGTTGTATTTTGCCATTCTATCACTTCGCGAAGCCGATCCTGTTTTTATTTGTCCGCAGTTTAGTGCCACAGCCAAATCGGCAATGGTATTGTCTTCCGTTTCTCCACTACGATGACTCATAACCGAAGTGTACCCCGCATTGTGAGCCATATTTATAGCTGCAATTGTTTCGGTAAGCGTACCAATTTGATTTACTTTAATTAAAATTGAATTTGCTGTTTTTTCTGAAATACCTTTTGAAAGTCTTTCAACGTTGGTCACAAATAAATCGTCACCCACTAATTGCACTTTATCGCCTACTTTTTCGGTTAGGTACTTCCATCCATCCCAATCGTTTTCATCCATCCCATCTTCAATAGAAATTATAGGGTAGTTTTCGCATAAAGATGCTAAATAATCTGCTTGTTCTTTTGAGGAACGCACTTTTCCACTATCGCCTTCAAACTTTTTATAATCGTATTGACCATTCACATAAAATTCGGCTGCTGCACAATCGAGTGCTATCATAATATCATCGCCAAATTTGTAACCTGCAGCTTTGGTTGCTGTTGCAATAGTATCTAAGGCATCTTCTGTCCCTTCTAGGGTTGGCGCAAAACCTCCTTCATCGCCAACAGCGGTACTTAATCCTCTATCGCGTAACACCTTTTTTAAATGGTGAAAAATTTCAGAACCCATTTGCATTGCGTGGCTAAAACAAGTAGCTTTTACGGGCATAATCATAAATTCTTGAAAAGCGATTGGCGCATCACTATGTGAACCACCATTGATAATATTCATCATTGGCACCGGAAGCGTTTTTGCACTTACACCACCAACATATCTGTATAATGGCATTCCTAATTCGTTTGCCGCTGCTTTTGCACAGGCGAGTGACACTCCTAAAATTGCATTTGCACCTAATTTTGCTTTATTGGCGGTACCGTCAAGTTCAATCATAGTTTTGTCAATCAATTCCTGTTCAAAAACTGAAATTCCTAACAAAGTGCCAGCAATTTTACCGTGTACATTTTCAACGGCGTTTAAAACACCCTTTCCCATGTAAGTGTCGCCACCATCTCGCAGTTCTACTGCTTCGTGCTCGCCTGTAGATGCTCCCGAAGGCACTGCAGCGCGACCCATAAAACCGTTTTCTGTTATAACGTCTACTTCAATTGTAGGATTCCCCCTAGAATCGAAAATTTGTCTGGCTTTAATTTCAATGATGATACTCATTTTGTCTAATTTCTATTGTTACTGGTTAATTTTAACTAAAAGACCCCAAAAGTTTTAAAAACTTTTGAGGCCCAAAAAATTTACGTTGTTTGTAATTTATGTTTTTCTATGCTTTCGATGAAATCGTCAAATAAATAGGATGCATCATGCGGCCCCGGACTGGCTTCGGGATGATACTGCACCGAGAAGGCAGGTTTGTTTTTTAATCTAATTCCTGCGGCGGTATGATCATTTAAATGCAAATGGGTTATTTCAATAGCTGAATTTGCCTCGGCCTCTTCTCTATTGATGGCAAACCCGTGATTTTGGGAGGTAATTTCACCTTTACCGGTAAGCTGGTTCATTACCGGGTGATTAATACCGCGGTGCCCGTGGTGCATTTTATAGGTTGAAACATCATTGGCCAAGGCTAACATTTGATGACCTAAACAAATACCAAACATTGGCATTTCTTTGTCTAAAATAGTTTTTACAACTTCAATGGCACTTTTAAGTGGTTCTGGATCACCAGGCCCGTTTGATATAAAATATCCATCGGGATTAAATCCTTCCAGCTCGCTAAAATTAGCGTTGTATGGAAATACTTTAATATAGCAATCGCGCTCTGCCAATCTACGCAAAATATTTTTCTTAATTCCTAAATCTAAAGCCGAAACTTTGTATTTAGCATTTTCATCGCCATAATAGTAAGGCTCTTTAGTTGAAACTTTTGAAGCAAGCTCTAAACCGTCCATATTGGGTACTGCCGCCAGTTGCTTTTTTAAACCTTCAATATTATCTACATCGGTAGAAATTACTGCATTCATCGCACCATTATCGCGAATATGACTCACCAGCGCTCTTGTATCTACATCGCTTATGGCAAGTAGATTGTTTTTATTTAAGAAATTCTCTAACGAATCGTCTGCTGCTTCGCGTGAGTAGTGATAGCTAAAATTGCGTACCACTAAACCTGCAATTTTAATACCTTCAGATTCAATTTCATCTTTGTTTACGCCATAGTTTCCGATATGTGCGTTTGTGGCAACCATAATTTGACCAAAGTAGGATGGGTCTGTAAAAATTTCTTGGTAGCCTGTCATCCCTGTGTTAAAACAAACTTCTCCAAAGGCAGTGCCTTCTTTATTTCCCACAGCTTTTCCGTAAAAAACCGTTCCGTCTGCGAGTAAAATAAGTGCTTTTTTTCTTGTTTGATATTTCATTTTTTGAAGGTTTCAACCCTTAGCCTAGTTCAGGGTGAGTTTTAAATGTTTTCCTAAAAATCTTTGCAAAAATAGTATAAAAAAAAGGGATAAACGAAAACGCTTATCCCTTTGTATATTAATGAATTTAAATTCATTTATTCTTCTTCTTTTTTAGCTTCTTTATCGGCTTTTGCTGGAGTAGCTTTTGCAGCTGTTGCTGCAGAGCTTCCGCTGCTACCACGACGACTTCTACGTGTAGATTTCTTCTTAGTAGCTTTACCAGCGTTGTACAACTCGTTAAAGTCTACAAGCTCGATCATTGCCATATCTGCGTTATCACCCAGACGATTTCCTAATTTAATAATACGAGTGTATCCCCCTGGACGATCTCCAACCTTAGGAGCAACTGTTCTAAAAAGTTCTACTACGGCATCTTTTTGGCGTAATTTAGCCATAACTAAACGACGGTTATGCGTAGTGTCTTCCTTAGACTTGGTTACCAATGGCTCAACAAACTTCTTTAAAGCTTTGGCTTTAGCAACCGTTGTATTGATTCTTTTGTGTTCAATCAACGAACTCGCCATATTGGCTAACATTGAATGTCTGTGGGCAGTTTTTCTACCTAAGTGATTGTGTTTTTTTCCGTGTCTCATGACATTTTTGTTTTCATCATCTTGCTACAATACTCATTGTTCGAGGAGCAAATTATGATGGGTTAAATTGAATTGACAGAAGAAAATTAAGACGCGTTAAAAATTAAATCGCGCCTTAATTGTCTAATCTGTTCTAGTCTTTATCTAATTTATATTTTGCAAGATCCATCCCAAAGTTTAGGCCTTTTACATTTACAAGCTCTTCAAGCTCTGTAAGTGATTTTTTACCAAAGTTTCGGAACTTCATCAAATCGTTTTTGTTGTAAGAAACTAAGTCTCCCAAAGTGTCTACTTCTGCAGCTTTTAAACAGTTTAGTGCACGAACAGAAAGGTCCATATCTACTAATTTTGTTTTAAGTAACTGGCGCATATGAAGTGATTCTTCATCATAGGTTTCAGTTTGTGCAATTTCGTCTGCTTCCAAAGTAATACGTTCATCGCTAAATAACATAAAGTGGTGAATTAGCGTTTTAGCGGCTTCGGTTAAAGCATCTTTTGGGTGAATAGATCCATCGGTAACAATTTCGAAAACCAATTTTTCGTAATCTGTTTTCTGTTCTACACGGAAATTTTCAATGCTGTACTTTACATTTTTAATTGGAGTGTAGATAGAATCTGTAAATATGGTACCAAGTGGCGCATTGGCTTTTTTGTTCTCTTCTGCAGGAACGTAACCACGACCTTTTTCAATGGTAATTTCCATATTAAGATTCACAGATTTATCCATGTTACAAAGTACTAAATCTGGATTTAAAACTTGGAAACCTGAGATAAATTTCTGAAAATCGCCCGCTTTTAATTGCTCGTTTCCAGAAACTGAAATTGTAACAGTTTCATTGTCAACTTCGTCAATTTGTCTCTTAAAACGAACTTGTTTTAAATTTAAAATAATTTCGGTAACATCTTCTACTACACCTGCTATCGTTGAAAATTCGTGATCTACCCCTTCGATGCGAACCGAAGTTATAGCGAATCCTTCCAAAGAGGAAAGTAGTACGCGTCTTAATGCGTTACCAACGGTAAGTCCGTATCCCGGTTCTAAAGGACGAAATTCAAATTTTCCTTCAAAATCGGTAGAGTTTACCATTATAACTTTATCAGGCTTCTGAAAACTAAATACTGCCATTTTTTTTCTTCGTTTTAATTGTTATTTGGTTGCGCGGTTTAAAAGTTTGAAGAGCACTATAAACCCTTTGGCCAAATACCAATATGATTATTTTATTATTTAGAATATAATTCAACGATTAATTGCTCGTTGATGTTTTCTGGAATTTGGATACGCTCGGGAACATTTACAAAAGTTCCTTGTTTTGTTTCGCCATTCCAAGTAATCCATTCGTAAACATGGCTTGCATTTGCCAAAGAGTTGTTGATAGCCTCTAGCGATTTAGATTTTTCTCTAACTGCTACTACGTCTCCTGGTTTTAATTGGTAAGAAGGAATGTTTACTTTTTCACCGTTTACGGTAATATGGCGGTGAGTAACTAATTGTCTTGCACCTGCACGGCTTGGAGAGATCCCCATTCTGTACACTACATTGTCCAAACGCGACTCACACATTTGTAATAAAACTTCACCAGTAATTCCTGGTGCAGCTGTTGCTTTTTTAAACATATTTCTGAATTGACGCTCCAAAATACCGTAAGTGTATTTTGTTTTTTGCTTTTCAGCTAGTTGAATTGCGTATTCAGATTTCTTTCCACGACGACGGTTGTTACCGTGTTGCCCTGGAGGGTAATTTCTTTTTTCGAAAGATTTGTCATCTCCGAAAATTGCTTCGCCGAATTTACGTGCGATTTTAGATTTTGGACCAGTATATCTTGCCATTTCTAGGTTTAAATTTTGAAGGAAAACTAAATTAAGGTCTTATTCTTATCCTTTAGTTTCTATATGCCTTCGATTGATATTTACTTATAAAAAATTTAAATTACGGTTAAATAAATATTCAACCGTAATTTAATTAAATTGTTGTTATACTCTTCTTCTCTTTGGAGGGCGGCATCCGTTGTGTGGCATTGGAGTAACGTCGATAATTTCGGTTACTTCAATTCCTGAATTGTGGATAGATCTAATAGCAGATTCTCTACCGTTTCCTGGGCCTTTTACGTAAACTTTTACTTTGCGTAAACCAGCGTCATATGCAACTTTTGCACAATCTTCTGATGCCAACTGAGCAGCGTAAGGAGTATTTTTCTTAGATCCGCGGAAGCCCATTTTACCGGCCGAAGACCAAGCAATAACATCTCCACTTTTATTTGTTAACGATACGATAATGTTATTAAAAGAAGCTGTGATATGTGCCTCTCCAATAGATTCAACATTAACCTTGCGTTTTTTAACTGATTTTGTAGTCTTAGACGTTGTCTTTGCCATAACTCTAGGTATTATTTAGTTGCTTTTTTCTTGTTAGCAACAGTTTTACGTTTTCCTTTTCTAGTACGCGAGTTATTCTTAGTTCGCTGTCCTCTTAAAGGAAGACCCGATCTGTGACGAATACCTCTGTAACAACCAATATCCATTAAGCGTTTAATGCTTAATTGAACTTCACTACGTAATTCACCTTCGATTTTGAAAGACCCTACAGCGTCACGAATAGCACCGATTTCATCATCGTTCCATTCACTTACTTTTTTGTCTTCGTCAATTCCGGCTTTGTTTAGAATATCTTGGGCACGGCTTTTACCAATTCCGAAGATATACGTTAACGCGATTACACCCCTTTTGTGCTTCGGGATATCTACACCTGCGATTCTTGCCATAACTTATCCTTGTCTTTGTTTGAACTTTGGGTTCTTTTTGTTAATTACATATAATCTGCCTTTTCTGCGAACAATCTTGCAGTCGGCACTTCTTTTCTTTACGGATGCTCTTACTTTCATCTCTTTCTGTTTTTATATTTCAATGAACCGTGAGGTCCGTTGCATTAATATCTGTATGTTATTCTCGCCTTAGTTAAATCGTAAGGGCTCATTTCAAGCTTCACTTTATCTCCTGGCAATAATTTAATATAGTGCATTCGCATTTTACCAGAAATATGTGCGGTTACTATGTGACCGTTTTCTAATTCAACACGGAACATAGCGTTTGATAGTGCTTCCACTATACTTCCATCTTGCTCTATTGCGCTTTGTTTTGCCATAATTATGCTACTGCTTTTCTATTTTTACCACTTTTCATTAAACCATCGTAATGACGATTTAACAAATATGAATTAACTTGTTGCATTGTATCGATAGCTACACCCACCATAATAAGGAGTGAAGTACCACCGTAGAATAATGCCCAACCTTGTTGAATGCCCATTAATTTAACAACGAACGCAGGGAAAATTGCGATCAAGGCCAAAAATACTGAACCTGGCAACGTAATTTGAGACATAATTCGGTCTAAATATTCTGCGGTTTGCGAACCAGGCTTAATACCTGGAATAAAACCACCACTACGTTTAAGATCGTCTGCCATTTTATTAGTAGGTACAGTAATAGCAGTATAGAAATATGTAAATATTATAATTAATACTGCAAATACAAGATTGTACCAAAATCCAAAGATATCACTAAATGTAGCTTGAATACTTTGAGAAAAATCACTTTCTGAAAGACTTGCTACAGCAGATGGAACAAACATAATTGCTTGCGCAAAGATAATAGGCATTACTCCAGAAGCGTTTAACTTTAATGGAATAAATTGACGGGCACCAAAAATATTTTTTTCGTAGCCACCACTTGCTGTTCTTCTTGCATATTGCACTGGTATTTTACGAACTGCCATCACTAACATTACTGATAGTAATATAATAACAAACCAGATTACCAATTCAATAAGTATCATAATCAAACCTCCGTTTGACTCCATTACTCTCGATACAAATTCTTGAGCAAAAGATTGCGGTAAGGTTGCAATAATACCAACCATAATAAGGATTGATATACCATTACCAATACCTTTATCGGTAATTTTTTCACCCAACCACATTGCAAAGATTGTTCCAGTTACTAATATTATTACAGAAGAAACGTAAAACATTACGCTTTGCCCCATAATAAAAGCTTCGGCCGGCACACCCATTGCTGGTAGTCCCGCAAGATAACTTGGTGCTTGTACCAAACAAATACCAATAGTTAACCAACGCGTAATTTGGTTAATTTTCTTTCTTCCGCTTTCACCTTCTTTTTGTAACTTTTGCAAGTACGGTACTGCAATTTGCATTAATTGTACTACAATAGAAGCAGAGATATACGGCATAATACCCAACGCAAAAACAGAAGCATTAGCAAAAGCTCCTCCTGTAAATGCATTTAATAAACTACCAATACCACCGCCATCAAATTTACCTGCAAATTGCGCTAACATATCTGCATCAATTCCTGGAAGTACAACTTGTGCTCCAAAACGGTACACCAATAGCATTCCTAACGTAAGTAAGATGCGGTTACGCAACTCCTCTATTTTCCAAACATTCTTTAAGGTTTCGATAAATTTCATCCTTATCTTTTGTTACAATGTTACTACTTCACCACCGGCAGCTTCAATCGCTTTTTTCGCCGAGGCAGTAAACTTGTGCGCAGATACTTTTAATTTTGCCTTTATCTCTCCTCTTCCTAATATCTTAACCATTTCATTCTTTCCAGCAAGACCTAAACCAAATAAGGTTTCGAAGTCAACGGTATCTTTTATTTTTTTGTCGTCAACCAATTGCTGTAAAGTATCAATATTGATTCCTTTATACTCTTTACGGTTGATGTTTGTAAAACCAAACTTAGGAACACGACGTTGAAGGGGCATTTGTCCACCTTCAAATCCAATTTTCTTGGAATATCCTGAACGTGATTTTGCTCCTTTATGTCCGCGGGTGGCAGTACCACCTTTACCGGAACCTTGTCCGCGACCTACTCGCTTGCCTTGATTTTTCACCGATCCTTCGGCGGGTTGTAAGTTACTTAAATTCATAATCGTGTTTCTTATTTAGTTTCAACTGAAACCAAGTGATTAACTTTATTGATCATACCAAGAATGTTTGGCGTATCTTCATGTTCAACGGTTTGGTTCATCTTATGAAGACCTAACGCTTCCATGATTCTTTTCTGGGTTTGCGGGCGCTTAATTACGCTTCTTACCTTTGTTACTTTAATTTTTGCCATTGCTCTGATATTTATCCTTTAAATACTTTCTCAAGTGATATTCCTCTTTGATCTGCAATAGTTTGTGCGCTACGCAACTGCAATAGGGCGTCAAAAGTTGCTTTTACCACGTTGTGTGGGTTTGAAGATCCTTGAGATTTTGATAATACATCGTGAACTCCTACTGCTTCCAATACTGCACGTACTGCTCCACCAGCAATTACACCGGTACCAGGGGCTGCAGGAAGAAGGTTTACACGAGCTCCGCCGTATTTTCCTTTTTGTTCGTGCGGAAGTGTTACTTTATTAAGTGGGATACGTACTAAGTTTTTCTTAGCGTCTTCAATAGCTTTTGCAATTGCGCTAGCTACATCTTTAGACTTTCCAAGACCGTGGCCTACTACTCCTTTTTCGTCACCCACAACTACAATAGCTGAAAATCCGAAGGCACGACCACCTTTAGTCACCTTGGTTACACGTTGTACACCTACCAAACGGTCTTTTAATTCTAGACCTCCTGGCTTTACTAATTCTACGTTTTTATAATCTTGATACATAATACTACTTAGAATTTAAGGCCACCTTCACGTGCACCTTCAGCTAATGATTTTACTCTTCCGTGGTATAGGTAACCGCCTCTGTCAAAAGCGATGGTTTCAACACCGGCTTTTACAGCTTTTTCAGCGATTGCTTTTCCTACCATTTTTGCAGCTTCAACTTTGTTTACTTTTGAAGCGTCAATGTCTTTATCTCTTGATGATGCAGCGAGAAGGGTTTTCCCGTTTACATCGTCAATAATTTGAGCGTAAATTTCTTTGTTACTGCGAAAAACTGCCAAACGTGGGCGACTTTCGGTCCCCTCTACCGTTTTTCTAATTCGCATACGTAAACGCTCTCTTCTGTCGTATTTTGATAATGCCATAACTCTATTTGTTATGCAGATTTACCTGCTTTTCTTCTTAATTGCTCACCAACAAACTTGATACCTTTTCCTTTGTAAGGTTCTGGTTTACGGAAGCCGCGAATTTTTGCAGCTACTTGCCCTACCAATTGCTTATCATGTGAAGTTAATTTTACGATTGGGTTTTTACCCTTGTCAGATACCGTTTCCACTTTTACTTCTGGAGCAATATCCAAAACAATATTATGTGAAAATCCTAAAGCTAAATCCAACTTTTGTCCTTGATTGCTCGCACGGTAACCCACACCAACCAATTCTAACTCCTTGGTCCATCCTTTACTTACACCTTCAACCATATTGTTAATCAAAGCTCTGTATAAACCGTGCTTTGCAACGTGACTTTTAGATTCTGAAGGGCGTTCAACGATTACCTGATTATCTTCTACTTTTATACTCACCTCAGAAAATTCCTGAGATAATTCGCCTAATTTTCCTTTTACGGTAATTACGTTGTCTTTTACATCAACTGTAACTCCTTGTGGGATTGTTACCGGGTTTTTACCTATTCTTGACATTTCTTTGTCTTTTTTTTAGTAAACGTAACACAATACTTCGCCACCAATATTTTGTGCTTTTGCTTGCTTGCCCGTCATTACTCCAGAAGAAGTAGAAACAATTGCAATTCCAAGTCCGTTAAGCACACGAGGTAGTTCTGTTGAACCTGCGTATTTACGTAAACCGGGTTTACTTATTCTTTGAATTCTTTTGATCACAGACTCCTTAGAGTTCTTGTCATACTTTAAAGCTATTTTAATGATGCCTTGAGGTGTACTCTCGTCATCAAATTTATAGCTCAATATATAACCTTGATCAAAAAGGATTTTTGTAATCTCCTTTTTTAAATTTGAAGCGGGAATCTCTACTACGCGATGTCCGGCTTTCGCAGCATTTCTAACTCGCGTTAGATAATCTGAAATTGGATCTATATTCATCTATTTGAATTTGCGGATGTGGTTTTCAAATTTCCTATTTATTAGGATTATTGAACCTTCAACCAATTTATATTTTTTTTCTAAAGATTTTGCAAATATCAGGTTTTAATAAAAACCCAACAAGAAAATCCCAATTTCTTACCAAGAAGCTTTACGCACTCCTGGAATTAACCCTGAATTTGCCATTTCACGAAATGTTACACGCGAAATTCCAAAAGTTCTCATATACCCTCTTGGTCTTCCTGTTAGTTTACAACGGTTGTGTAAACGAACTGGAGAAGAATTTTTAGGTAGTTTTTGTAATCCTTCCCAATCGCCAGCTTCTTTTAAAGCTTTGCGTTTGGCTGCATACTTTGCTACCAATTTTTGTCTTTTAACCTCGCGGGCTTTCATTGATTCTTTAGCCATCTCTTAGTTCTTTTTAAAGGGTAATCCCAATTCTAGTAATAATGATTTCGCTTCTTTATCGGTATTGGCCGAAGTTACAAAAGTAACATTCATACCTTCAATTTTCTTTACTTTATCGATATCGATTTCAGGAAAGATAATTTGCTCGGTAATACCTAAAGAGTAATTTCCTCTTCCGTCAAAACCGGTTGCCTTAATTCCGTTAAAGTCACGAACACGTGGCAAAGCAGATGTTACTAATCTATCTAAAAATTCGTACATACGGTCCCCGCGTAAAGTTACTTTCACACCAATTGGCATGCCTTTACGCAGTTTAAAGTTTGCAACATCTTTTTTAGAGTATGTTGGTACTGCTTTTTGCCCAGTTATCTTTGTAAACTCATCAACCGAATAGTCAATAAGTTTTTTGTCTGCAACTGCTGCCCCCACTCCGCGGGATACAACAATGCGCTCCAATTTTGGTACTTGCATGACGTTTTTGTAACCAAATTCGTCTGTGAGTGCATTCATCACTCTGCTTTTGTACTCTTCCTTAAGTCTTGGTGTATATGCCATAACTATATTGCTTGATTCGATTGTTTTGAAAACCGTACTTTCTTACCATCTTCAGTTTTATATCCTACACGTGTTGGTTTTCCTGTTTTAGGATCCACAAGTGAAAGGTTTGAAATATGGATTGGAGCCTCTTTTTTAGCAATTCCTCCTTGAGGATTATTTGCACTTGGCTTCTCGTGTTTAGAAACCATGTTTACTCCCTCTACGATTGCTTTGTTTTTGTCAAGGAATACTTTCATCACTTTTCCTTCAGATCCTTTGTGGTCTCCGGCAGTAACTACTACTGTATCGCCTGATTTTATTTTAAGCTTTGTCATCTTAGTTTTCATATTAAAGCACCTCTGGTGCTAATGATACTATTTTCATAAATTGCTTGTCGCGAAGTTCTCTAGCTACCGGGCCGAAAACTCGAGTACCTCTCATTTCCCCTTGTGGGTTTAAGAGTACACATGCGTTGTCATCGAAACGGATGTAAGAACCATCAGGTCTTCTAATTTCTTTTACAGTACGTACTACTACTGCTGTAGAAACCGCTCCTTTCTTAATGCTACCATTTGGTGTTGCTTCTTTTACAGAAACTACAATTTTATCACCAATAGACGCATACCTTCTTTTTGTTCCGCCTAACACGCGGATGCAAAGTACTTCTTTGGCACCGGTATTATCTGCGACTTTAAGTCTTGATTCTTGTTGTAACATAATTACTTCGCTCTTTCAATTATTTCTACTAATCTCCAACATTTAGTTTTACTTAAAGGTCTTGTTTCCATGATCTTTACAGTATCGCCTTCGTTGCAGTTGTTTGTCTCGTCGTGTGCAACGTACTTTTTAGTTTTCGTTACATACTTTCCGTACATAGGGTGTTTTACTTTTTTAACCTCTGCAACTACAATAGATTTATCCATCTTGTTACTGGTTACTACCCCTATACGTTCTTTTCTTAAATTTCTTTTAATTTCTTCCATCTTTCAGCTGTACAATTATTGCACTTCTCTATTAGTTAGTTCCGTCGCGATTCTTGCTATCACCCTTCTTTGGGTTCTAAGTTGAATTGGATTTTCCAACGGTGAAATGGTATGAGCCATTTTAAGGTCTGTGTAAGCTTTTCTAGATTCAGCATATGCTTCCTGAAGTTCTGCTGTTGATGCTTTTTTAATTTCTGATTGTTTCATCTTTCTAAAAATTATGCTTGGAAATCCCGAGACATTACAAATTTAGTTTTAACGGGAAGCTTTTGTGCTGCTAGGCGCAATGCTTCTTTTGCTGTTTCAACAGGTACACCAGATACTTCAAAAAGTATTCTTCCTGGCTTCACTACAGCAGCGTAATATTCTACAGCACCTTTACCTTTACCCATACGTACTTCAAGAGGTTTTTTGGTAATTGGCTTATCTGGAAAAATCATAATCCAAATAGAACCCTCTCTTTTCATATAACGGGTAGCAGCAATACGAGCAGCCTCAATTTGTCTAGCTGTAAGAAATTCTGATTCCAACGATTTTATACCGAAGGTTCCGTACGCAAGTTGTGTGCCACGACCGGCATCACCTTTCATACGTCCTTTTTGATGTTTACGGTATTTTGTTCTTTTAGGTTGTAACATTTTCTTCTGTTTAAAAAATTACTTTCTGCGACGTGCTTTGTTGCCACCGCGTCCTTGAGCTCCTTTTCCACCTTTCTTGCCGGTTGAAAGACCAACTAGTGGAGAAAGTTCTCTTTTTCCATATACTTCGCCTTTCATAATCCATACTTTAACACCCAGTCTACCATAAGTAGTGTGTGCCTCAACTAAAGCGTAGTCAATGTCGGCTCTAAAGGTTGACAATGGAATACGACCTTCTTTATAAGATTCTGAACGTGCCATTTCGGCTCCATTCAAACGACCAGATATTTGAACTTTAATACCTTCTGCATTCATACGCATCGTTGCTGCAATTGCCATTTTAATTGCACGACGGTATGAGATACGGCTTTCAATTTGGCGTGCAATACTTGCAGCTACCAAATAGGCATCTAATTCAGGTCTTTTAATCTCATGAATGTTAATCTGTACTTCCTTGTCAGTAATTTTTTTAAGCTCTTCTTTTAGCTTGTCTACTTCCTGGCCACCCTTTCCAATTATAATACCTGGACGAGCAGTGGTAATAGTAACGGTTACAAGCTTAAGCGTACGCTCAATAATCACTCTACTCACACTAGCTTTGCTTAAACGAGCATGGATATATTTCCTGATCTTATCGTCTTCGGCTAATTTGTCGCCGTAGTCGTTGCCTCCGTACCAGTTGGATTCCCAACCTCTAATGATACCTAAGCGATTTCCGATTGGATTTGTCTTCTGTCCCATTTAATTACTTGCTTTGTGTGTTATCGTTTGCTGCCAATACCAGTGTTACGTGGTTGGAGCGTTTTCTAATTCTATGTGCGCGGCCTTGTGGTGCAGGACGTAGTCTTTTTAACATAGTTCCACCATCCACACGGATTTCCTTAACAAAAAGATCTGCATCTTCAATTGAAGCGTCTTCATTCTTTTGCTGCCAGTTATTGATAGCTGAAAGAAGTAACTTCTCTAATTTACGTGAAGATTCTTTTGAACTAAACCTTAAAATATTAAGTGCTTTGTCTATTTTCTCACCTCTAACCAAGTCTGCCATTAAACGCATTTTTCTTGGTGAAGTAGGGCAATTATTCAATTTAGCAAAGTACATATTCTTCTTTGCCTCCTTGATTGCTTCTGCTCTTTCTCTTTTACGAACTCCCATGGCCTATTATTTTTTACCTTTGTTTTTAGCACCTGCATGACCACGGAATGATCTTGTAGGTGAAAATTCTCCTAGTTTATGCCCAACCATGTTTTCTGTTACATATACCGGTACAAATTGACGCCCGTTGTGAACTGCTATGGTTTGGCCCACAAAATCTGGAGTAATCATAGAAGCACGTGACCAAGTTTTGATTACTGTCTTCTTGTTATCTTCAAGATTTTGTTGAACTTTCTTGTCTAGTTTATAATGAACGTACGGTCCTTTTTTTAACGATCTTGCCATAATTTATTTCTTTCTACGTTCTAAGATATATTTATTACTTGCTTTGGTTCTTGAACGGGTTCTGTAACCTTTTGCAGGTACGCCGTTTCTAGAACGCGGATGACCTCCAGAAGCTTTACCTTCACCACCACCCATTGGATGATCTACAGGGTTCATAACAACTGGTCTTGTACGTGGTCTTCTTCCTAACCATCTGCTTCTACCAGCTTTACCAGAAACTAATAATTGGTGATCACTGTTTGATACCGCTCCAATTGTAGCCATACAATTTGCTAAAATTAAGCGTGTTTCTCCAGATGGAAGTTTTACGGTAGCGTATTTTCCTTCACGAGCCATAAGCTGTGCAAAAGCACCAGCGCTACGCGCCATAATTGCTCCCTGCCCAGGACGTAACTCTATACAAGAAATAATAGTACCTAATGGAATAGATGAAAGTGGCATTGCATTACCAATTTCTGGAGCAACTGAATCTCCCGAAACGATATTTTGGCCAACCTGTAGACCGTTTTGAGCAATTACATAACGCTTTTCACCATCTTGGTAATTTAAAAGCGCGATAAATGCGGTACGGTTTGGATCGTATTGAATACTAGCAACAGTTGCAGGGATTCCTGCTTTGTCGCGTTTAAAATCGATAATTCGATATTTCTTTTTATGACCACCACCTATGTAGCGCATGGTCATTTTTCCTTGACTGTTTCTACCACCAGATCGTTTATTCGGAACAAGTAAAGACTTTTCCGGCTTATCGGTTGTAATGGCGTCAAAACCATTAACAACCCTAAAACGCTGACCTGGGGTGATTGGTTTTAATTTTCTTACTGACATTTGTGTCTAATTAAATCTAAGCTATCTTAGATGTTACTGTAAAAATCTATTGTATCACCTTCCGCCACCTGTACGATTGCTTTTTTATAAGCATTCGTTTTACCAGTTTGGACACCTGTTTTTGTAAAACGGGTTTTCCTATCAGGGCGGACATTTAATGTGCGAACTTTTTCAACAGAAACGCCGTAGGCAGCCTCAACTGCTTTCTTGATTTCTACCTTATTCGCCTTAGGGTTTACTACAAAACCAAAAACGTTGTTATCTTCGGCATCTTTAGTAGCTTTTTCCGTAATTATAGGTTTAATTAAGATGTTCATCTTGTTTCTATTTACTTAAGTTTGTTTCAATTCCTTCCAAAGAACCTTCAAACAGCACTACACTGTTTGCATTCATGATTTTGTAAGTACTTAATTGTGAGTTAGTTATAACTTCTGTACCTTTCAAATTACGAGAGGACAAATATACATTATTATTTAAGTCTCCCAACACAAATAAAGATTTTTTATTGTCTAGTCCTAAACTCTTTAAAACCGCGGTAAAATTCTTGGTTTTTGGAGCATCAAAATTAAGGTCTTCCAATACTACTATTTCTTTATTGTTAGCCTTCATCGATAAGGCAGATTTACGTGCCAAACGCTTAAGGTTCTTGTTTAATTTAAAAGCGTAGTTACGCGGACGCGGTCCAAACATTCTACCTCCACCTTTAAAGATTCCAGATTTAATACTACCTGCACGTGCAGTACCAGTACCTTTCTGTTTTTTAATCTTTCTGGTTGATCCAGCAATTTCTGCGCGTTCTTTTGCTTTGTGAGTACCTTGTCTTTGGTTTGCAAGGTATTGTTTCACATCAAGATACACCGCATGATTGTTAGGCTCTATCCCGAACACATCTGAAGAAAGTTCAACTTTTCTTCCTGTGTCTTTTCCGTTTATATCTAATACAGCTACCTTCATTATTTCTCGATCATTACATAAGCGTTTTTATGGCCAGGAACTGCTCCTTTAACCACAAGTAGATTCTTTTCAGGAACTACTTTTAAAACTCTTAAATTTTCAACTTTTACTCTTTCGTTGCCCATTTGACCCGCCATTCGCATTCCTTTGAATACTCTCGCAGGGTATGATGCAGCACCAATAGAACCTGGCGCACGCAAACGGTTATGTTGACCGTGTGTAGCTTGACCTACACCGCCAAAACCGTGACGCTTAACAACTCCTTGGAAACCTTTACCTTTTGAAGTACCCGCAACATCTACGAATTCTCCTTCTCTAAAGTGCTCCACAGTAATCGTGTCACCTAATTTGTATTCTTCTTCAAATCCCTTGAATTCGGCGACTTTGCGTTTTGCAACGGTTCCTGCTTTTTTAGCGTGCCCTTCAGCAGCTTTATTTACAGTCTTCTTGTCATCGAAACCAAGTTGAAGAGCGTTATACCCGTCAACCTCTTTGGTTCTGACTTGGGTAACAACACAGGGTCCTGCTTCAATAACGGTACACGGAATGTTCCTTCCGTTATCGTCAAAGATGCTGGTCATCCCTATCTTT
>DFMO01000010.1:5939-135230 GCA_002375695.1 Flavobacteriaceae bacterium UBA3591 | reverse complement strand
AGATGCTGGTCATCCCTATCTTTCTTCCAATTAACCCAGACATATTTAATTATTTATTGATTATTACTTATTTAAATTCTCTTTTTAAAAAAAACAGGGTCAAAATAAATTCAACCCTGAATATTATTTTGTTTCCGTTTTTCCACAACCATCGTTGAGGACATTTTTACTCCAGAGAAGACAGGCACCTCACAGTTTAAAACATAGTTTTTTATGAGATTCCCGTCTTCGCGGGAACTTATACCTTAATCTCTACTTCTACACCACTTGGCAACTCTAATTTCATTAGAGCGTCAATTGTTTTTGAAGAAGAACTGTAGATATCCAATAAGCGCTTGTATGAACTTAATTGAAATTGCTCTCTACTCTTCTTGTTTACGTGTGGAGAACGTAGTACTGTAAAGATTTTTTTATGTGTTGGTAAAGGAATTGGTCCTGTTACTACAGCTCCAGTACTCTTTACTGTCTTTACGATTTTTTCAGCAGATTTGTCCACCAAATTGTGATCGTAAGATTTTAGTTTTATTCTTATTTTTTGACTCATTGCTGAAATAATTATTCGTTAGCGGTTCCTCTTGCTGCTGCGATAACACTTTCTGAAATATTAGAAGGTGTTTCAGCATAATGTGAAAATTCCATTGTTGATGTTGCGCGACCCGATGATAATGTTCTTAATGTAGTTACATACCCGAACATTTCAGAAAGTGGCACTTCAGCTTTCACAACTTTAGCTCCTGCACGATCGCTCATACTTGCAATAGTACCACGACGGCGGTTAAGGTCTCCTACAATATCACCCATATTTTCTTCTGGTGTAAGCACCTCAAGTTTCATAATAGGCTCTAGAATAACAGCACCAGCTTTTTTGGCAACTTCTTTAAATCCTAATTTTGCAGCCAATTCAAAAGACAGTGCATCTGAATCCACAGGGTGGAAAGATCCGTCTTTTAAAGTAACCTTCATAGCATCTACCTCAAAACCAGCAAGCGGTCCATTTAACATTGCCTGCTTAAAGCCTTTTTCTACAGCTGGGATAAATTCTTTAGGTACGTTACCACCTTTTACAGCGTTAACAAATTCCAATCCTAATTTACCTTCTTCTGCTGGCTCTAGTGTAAATACAATATCAGCAAATTTACCACGACCACCAGATTGTTTTTTGTAAACTTCTCTGTGATCGGCAACTCTTGTAACAGCTTCTTTGTACTCTACTTGCGGTTGTCCTTGGCTTACTTCAACCTTAAACTCACGCTTTAATCTATCTATAAGTACATCTAAGTGAAGCTCACCCATACCAGAGATAATAGTTTGTCCAGAAGCTTCGTCTGTACGCACTTGGAAGGTTGGATCTTCTTCAGCTAGCTTACCTAAAGCCATACCTAATTTATCAACATCGGCTTTGGTTTTTGGCTCAACAGCTACACCAATTACTGGATCTGGGAAATCCATACTTTCCAGAATAATTGGGTGTTTTTCTGCAGATAGGGTATCACCGGTTTTAATATCTTTAAAACCTACACCAGCTCCAATATCACCAGCCTCAATAAAATCAATTGCGTTTTGCTTATTAGCGTGCATTTGGTAGATACGAGAAATACGCTCTTTATTACCTGTACGGTTGTTAAGTACATACGAACCTGCATCTAAATGACCAGAATAAGCACGGAAGAATGCTAAACGACCAACAAATGGGTCTGTAGCAATTTTAAATGCAAGGGCTGCAAATGGCTCATCAACACTAGGCTTACGTAATTCTTCTTCCTCAGTTTTTGGATTTACCCCAACAATACCTTTTTTATCTAAAGGTGAAGGTAAGTAACGGCATACCCCATCAATTAAAAACTGAACTCCTTTGTTTTTAAAAGAAGAACCACAAATCATTGGAATAATACTCATATCCATTACAGCAGCACGAAGCGCAGCGTGCACTTCATCTTCAGTAATAGAATCTTCGTCTTCCATATATTTTTCTAAAAGGTTTTCGTCATAAGCAGCAACTTCTTCAATAAGTTTGCCGCGGTACTCACGAACCTCTTCTTTCATATCTTCAGGAATCTCTACCACATCAAAAGTAGCCCCAAAAGTATCTTCGTGCCATACAATCGCACGGTTCTTTACTAAATCTACAATACCTTTAAAGTCTGCTTCATCACCTAATGGCAATACAATTGGCACTGCATTAGACCCTAACATATCTTTAACTTGCTGGCAAACAGCCAAGAAGTCTGAACCACTACGGTCCATTTTGTTAACAAATCCAATACGTGGCACCTTATAGTTGTCTGCAAGCCTCCAGTTAGTTTCAGATTGCGGCTCTACACCATCAACTGCACTAAACAAAAACACCAAACCATCAAGAACACGTAATGATCGATTCACCTCTACCGTAAAATCTACGTGACCAGGAGTATCGATAATATTAAAGTGGTATTCTTTTGTATTTGGCAGTGGCTTTGCGTTTTCCATCGGAAACTTCCACTTACACGTTGTAGCAGCCGAAGTAATGGTAATACCACGCTCCTGCTCTTGCTCCATCCAGTCCATTGTTGCAGAACCTTCGTGTGTTTCACCCAACTTGTGGTTTACACCCGTGTAAAAAAGTATACGTTCAGTTGTTGTTGTTTTACCTGCATCAATGTGCGCGGCAATTCCTATATTTCTTGTGTATGTTAAATCTCTTCCCATTGTTTAGAATCTGAAATGTGAGAATGCTTTATTAGCTTCTGCCATTTTATGAGTATCCATACGCTTTTTAACAGCAGCACCTTCCTCCTTTGCAGCAGCAAGAATCTCAGCAGCTAATTTTGCAGCCATGGATTTCTCGTTTCTTTTTCTTGAATATGTTATTAACCACTTCATTGCAGTTGCAATTTTACGGTCTGGACGAATTTGCATAGGAATTTGAAAGGTTGCCCCACCAACTCTACGACTGCGCACCTCTACGTGAGGCATAACATTAGAAAGAGCATCTTTCCAAAGCTCTAAGGCAGTCTTTTCATCGTCTTGTTTTTTCTCCTCTACAATGTCAATCGCATCATAGAAAACTTTGAAAGCCACACTCTTTTTACCATCCCACATCATATTGTTTACGAAACGCGTAACCAACTGGTCATTAAACCTTGGATCTGGTAAAAGTGGTCTTTTTTTGGCCTGTCTTTTTCTCATTTGTTGTTTTGTTTTCGCTAAACGCTAGTTTTAAGTAACGCTTAACCCGTTTTCATTTTTACTGAATGCTTTAAAACGCACTCTTACTTTTTAGGGCGTTTTGCTCCGTACTTAGATCTACGTTGCGTGCGGTCTGCAACACCAGCAGTGTCTAGCGCTCCACGCACAATGTGATACCTAACTCCTGGCAAATCTTTTACCCTTCCACCTCTAACCAATACTATCGAGTGCTCTTGGAGATTGTGACCCTCGCCTGGGATGTATGCGTTTACCTCTTTACCATTTGTAAGCCTTACCCTTGCTACTTTACGCATAGCAGAGTTAGGTTTTTTAGGCGTAGTAGTATATACACGCGTACAAACACCACGACGTTGTGGGCACGAATCCAAAGCAACCGATTTACTCTTCTTGGTTATTTTGGTCCTTCCTTTACGTACTAATTGTGAAATTGTTGGCATATAAATTATATTATTACTGTTTAAAAATAAAACACCCCTATTTTTAGGGGATGCAAATGTAGAATAATTTTTTTACTAATCAAACCATACTGAATTAATTTTCAGCACTCTTTCAATATTTTTTTTAGTTTAAATATGAAATAGCAAGTTGAAACGTTAGTTTTACAAATTAAACACTACAACTTTTTGAAAAAATTTTTCACCTTACTTTTATACCTTAATATATATACGTGCTTTTTCGTTGCGGCGCAAGCGCAAGAATACACACTAAAAATAAAAGCCGAAAACCCACAGCAACATTCCAGTTTAGACACCTTACAACTAATGCGTACCTTTAAGGATCTATCTCAATTAAACCCACAAACTGACTCGCTACAATTAAACTTACAAAAACTTGGATATATAGAAAGCCAGTTAATTAAAATTCAAAAATACAACGATAGTGTTTTTACAGCTCGTTTTGCCCTCGGAAAAAAATACGAAAGCATTAAAATTTATTTTGACGAAAGATTTTTTACAAAAAAAGAATTACAACAAGCTAAGATTGCACCCAAGAATCAACACTTCATCATCCCCATAGAAAGTGTAACACAGGTTTTACTAAAACTAACAACTACAAAAAACCGAAAGGGCCAAGCTTTTGCAAAACTAAAACTCGTTAATTTTGAAAAGGACGCCTCGGGAAATCTATCTGCTACGCTTAAATTGTTAAATAATGAAAAGCGCTACATCGACTCGATTGTTATAAAAGGATACGAAAAATTCCCAAAAGCCTTTCTTCGGCATTACGCCGGAATTAAAAAAGGAAAAACCTTTGACCAAAAAAAACTTATAACCCAAAGCGAAAATTTAAACAGTCTTGGTTTTGTAACCACAACCAAATCGCCCGAAGTGTTATTCAGAAAAAATAAAACCAGCGTTTATTTCTACCTAAATAAAGAAAACAACAATCTTTTTGACGGGGTTTTAGGATTTTCAACCAATGAAGAAACACAAAAGCTAAAATTAAATGGTTACTTAAACTTACAACTAAATAATAATTTAAATTACGGCGAACAACTGCTAATTGAATACAAAGCAGATGGCGAAGAGCAAATAAGTTTTAAAACCAAACTCGCCCTTCCCTATCTTTTTAAAACACCATTTGGCCTAAGTGGCGCGTTAAAAATCTTTAAAAAAGATAGCACCTACATAACCACAGAACAAGAAATACAAATTGACTATCAATTAAACCCAGAATCGAAGGCTTACATTGGGTACAGAGGAAACGAATCTAACAATTTATTAGACGAAATAATTGCGGGAGACGCAATTGAAGATTTCACATCAAAGTTTTTAATTGCTGGCGGCAGCTACACTAAATTGCAGTCCAATAAACTTTTTCGGGAAAAGACTATGATTAGCCTAACTACCGGAATTGGTTCCCGCGACGCTAAAAATATAGCAGAAAACCAAGTAACATTTTCATCAATAATTGCTAATATTTTTAATTTAAATGCAAAAAACTCAATATATATTCAAAATAATACGAGTGCTTTAATTAGCGAATCTTATTTAGAAAACGAACTTTTTCGTTTTGGTGGAATAAACAGTATTCGCGGATTTAATGAGAATAGTTTGGAAGCATCTCTCTATTCAACTATCAATACAGAGTATAGATATCAACTCACCAACAATGCATACATCCACTCCATTATGGACGTGGGTTATTTTGAAAATCAAACACTTAGTTTAAAAGAGCGTCTATATAGTTTTGGTATTGGTCTTGGACTAAACACTAAAACGGGGCTACTGCGTTTTAACATGGCAAACGGAAACACAGAAGGTAGTAGTTTCAAATTTTCGAAAACGAAAGTACACATCAGTATTTCATCAAAATTTTAAAAGACCGCTTTAAAAAGCGCTATACCCTTGAAATAAAGTCAAAAATTGGGAGTAAATACTTGTGTAATTAACTTTTTATTGTGATTTTTGCCGTTGGCTAATTCAAATAATTTATAAAAATGAGAACAAAGTTTAGTGGAATTTTAACGCTATTGTTAGCGTTAGTTGTGCAGCTTACCTTCGCACAGCAAAAAACTATTACAGGTACGGTGACGGACGACACAGGTCTGCCATTGCCTGGTGCAAACGTTATAATTAAAGGAACAAACTCTGGAACACAGTCAGACTTTGATGGTAATTACACCATCGCTGCTGAAGTGGGACAGACTTTAACTTTTAGTTATGTAGGTTTTGACACTCAGGAAATAAAGGTAGGTGCTCAAAACAAAATTGACGTAACCTTACAGCCAGGTGAGAGCTTGAGCGAGGTTGTAGTTACTGGGTACTCTACAAAGAATCAAACAGTTCAGAACTCGGCAGTAGTGTCTATTTCTGCAACGGAACTTTCACAAATGGCGCCTACTACCAGTATTGACAATATGCTGCAAGGTAAGGCAGCCGGGGTACAGGTAACTGCTGCCAACGGTAAGCCAGGACAAGGAGCTTTCGTTCGTATTCGTGGTACAGGATCTCTTGTTGCAGGTGCATCATCTCCGTTGTACATTGTAGACAATGCTCCTATTAGAGAGCAAGATCTTGCAAATATCCCAAATGAGGATATTGAAAACATTACCATCTTAAAAGATGCTGCTATGACCGCAAGATACGGTTCTAGAGGATCTAACGGGGTTGTAATTATTACAACTAAAAGCGGTAACCGTAATAAAGATGCGGTTGTTCGTTTTAGCTCACGTTATGGTGTAAGTTCTAGAATCGAACCTAACTACACAATGATGTCTGCTGCTGAAAAAATGCAGTATGAGGCCGAAATGTATGCATTAGGTATTACTGGTGCTGCTTCACTTCCAGGTGTAACAACAGCTCCAGGTTCGCCAGAGCGTCAATTTTTATTAGATAACGAAGTAGACTGGCAAGATTTAATCTTAAAAGACGGTATTGTTCAAAACAACAGTGTTTCTATTTCTGGCGGTGCTGAAAAAATGGACTACTACTTTTCTGTAACAAATGACAGAAATACTGGTATTATCGACCATATTGACGGTTTTGAAAGAACTGGTGCTCGTTTAAATGTAAATTTTGATGCTAAAGAATGGTTATCACTTGGTGTAAACGTAGGATACTCGAGAGCTATTAGTGATGAGCCAAGAGATAGAAACAACACTCAAAACCCATTTAGAGCAATGCTTGATTATAATGGTTATGAGACAGAATTTGTTATTGATGACAATGGTGATTTAGTTCTTGACGAAAACGGGAACCCAATCTATAACCCAACACATACTACCTTTCCAATTAGAGGCGCATTATTATCTGAGCCAAGCGAAGATATGGACAATACAACTCTTGGTAGTGTAGATGCTGTTGTTACTTTTAACGAGCACTGGAGCTACAATCTTAACGTTGCAGTAAACTGGTTAGCTCGTAGAAGAGAAAGTTATTCTAAGCCAGGTGGTATTTTGGATGCCCTTATTGGTGACCCAACGAAGCCAGGTAATAAATTTGATGACCAACAACACAGAGTTGACTTTACAGTTAGTAACCGTGTTAACTATAACCTATCTACAGACGACCATAACTTAAACGTTCTTGGTTTATATGAATTCAACATGAACGAATTCAACAGACAGTTTGTAAGAAGTATTGGTTTCCCATCTGCTTTATTAACTACACAATCTAACGCTGCCGAAGTTACAGTGGGTATCACAAACAGAAGTAGATTAACATTATTATCTTATGGTGCATTCGCAGACTACAGCTTTAAAGAGCGCTACTCTATTCAAGGTTCTGTGCGTCGTGATGGATCTTCAAACTTTGGTGAAGACGTAAAATTTGGTACTTTCTATAGTGGTAGTATTGGATGGAATGTTGCTAAAGAAAACTTCTTTGACGTAAGCTTTATCGATGATTTAAATCTTAGAGCTTCTTACGGATCTGTAGGTAACAGACTTGGTCTTTCTAACTACGCTTGGCAAGGAACTGTAGGTTTTGGATCTTACCCAGGTGGGTCAAGTACAGAACCAGATAATGTTGAAAACCGCGACCTAAGCTGGGAAACAACTACTACAACTAACGTAGGTCTTGAGTTAAACATGTTTAACAACAGAGTTCGTACCGTTGCAGATTACTTTATTAGAAATACAACAGACTTACTTTTCAACATTCCTAAAGCAGACGAATCTGGTGTAGGTACTATTGCAGGTAACGTTGGTGATATTCGCAACAAAGGTTTAGAATTCTCTTTACAAGCAGATGTTTTCCGTTCTCCAGATTTCAAATGGACTTTAGGTGGAAACATTATTTTCTTAGACCACGAAATTGTGAAGCTTCCAGAAGGTGAAGACATTGACGCTACAAATACTTTCAACATTCGTTGGAGTGAAGGACGTAAAATTAATGAGCACTACTTAATTCGTTATGCAGGTGTAGATCCAGCAACAGGTAGAGCACAGTTCTACGGTGGTGATGGTAACATTTACTTTGCAAATGAAATGCCTGAAGGTGAAAACCGTGTATTCCAAGGTAAATCAACTATTGCTGATAAAGAAGGTGGATTCTTCTCTAACATTACTTACAAAGGATTTGGATTGCGTACAGATTTCGTATTCAAGTACGGAAACTGGATAAACAACTATGTACGTTCAGATCGTGAGTCTGATGGTTTAGCGATTGCAGATAACCACGCAACAAGTGCATTTAACTACTGGCAACAACCAGGAGACACAGGAGTGCTTCCTAGCCCAATTTATACTAATGAAGATTCATCAGTTATGGGAGAATCAGACAGATGGTTAGAAAAAGGAGATTATATTCGTATGCGCAACATTACGCTGTCGTATTCTTTCCCAAGCAAATACTTGGACAAAACTCCTATTAACTCATTAAGACTTTATGTACAAGGGCAAAACCTATTGACCTTCTCTAAGTTCTGGGGTGATCCTGAAGTAGGTATTTCTTCTGGTGAGACTATATCTTATGGAGATGCAGTTGCACCAGGTGAAGCAACTTTATATAGCTATCCAAATACCAAATCATTCCAATTAGGTCTGGATGTTAGTTTCTAATTTTAAAAAACAAGTTGATAAAATGAAAAAAATAATTTATAAAATAACAATTTTGGCCTTGATCGTTGGAGCTTTTACTTCCTGCGAGAAAGAATTGGACCAAATACCATTTGACTCATTTGGTAATGAGAACGCATATGTTACCGCTGCAGATTTTGAAAACGCTATTCGTGGTGTTTACGAGAGCTTAACTAACGGTGGTTTCTATGGTGGTAGCGATACTGGCGGTATGTTAGACGCACCAGATGTATTATCAGACAACGTTACTTTTGCACAAAAAGGACGTGGTTCTAGAAGAAACCTTCACAACTGGCAATACGGTCCTGCAGATGGACCTATGTACGGCCTATATAGAGGAGCTTACGAATTAATTTATAGAGCTAACCTTTTATTAGCAAACAGCGAAGGTTTTGAAGGTGATAATAAAGAAAACGTTGTTGCTGAAGCAAAAGCGTTAAGAGCCCTTGCACATTTTAATATGGTAAGTTTCTACGGAAAAATACCAACCCAATCTGGTGATGCAAATGGTAGTTTAGGAATTGCTTACGTTACTGAAGCAGATGCAAATATTGAGCCTGCAAGAGAAACTGTTGGCGCTGTTTACAGCCAAATAGTTGCAGACCTTACCGATGCTGCAGCAGGAATTAACGAAACCAATGATGTTGGTCGTTTAAACAAAGACGCTGTTAACACACTTTTATCTAGAGTATACTTATATATGGGTGAGTGGCAAAAAGCAATTGATGCTGCTAACCGCGTAAGCACTCCAGTTGCACCACGTGCAGATGTTGTTGACGTTTGGGAAGATGCAAGCCGTTCTGGTTTATTATTTTACATTCCTAACGAACTTCCAATTTTTGGAATTAGCGTAGGGGTTGTATGGAGCCAAGGTGGTTTAACTAACTTGATTCCTGAGTATGTTGTATCTTACGATTTATACACAACTTTTGCAGAAGATGACATTCGTAAAGATGCATATACAATGCAAGCCGCAAACAATGCTGATGGCTTGCAGTTTAACGCAATCAAAAAATTATTTGGTAGAACAGGACAAACTAACGGACAAGTAGATATTAAAATTCTACGTGCTGCAGAAGCTCACTTAAACAAAGCTGAAGCATTGTATAACCTTGGTCGTGAAGTTGACGCAAGAAATGCACTAGACGTGGTAAGAACTAAGCGTTACGAGACTCCTCCAAGTGGTGAGACTGGTACTGCGCTTCGCGATGCAATTAGATTAGAAAGAAGATTAGAATTCGCTTTCGAATACCAAAGATTCTTCGACCTTAAGCGTTGGGGTCTTGGTGTAGAGCGTGCAGGATTTGGTGACCTTGCCGATGGTAGTGGTACACCTTCAGATAACCAGTCGTTACCTGCTGGCAATTTTAAATTCCAATTGCCAATTGCACAGAGCTCTTTAGATGTAAACCCTAATCTTGTTCAAAATCCTGGGTATTAATAATTTTTAAAAATCTATCAAAAATGAAAAAAGTTAATATATTACTCGTTGTTTTTGCACTAGCACTTGGTGTAGTATCGTGCGAAACGTATGACGATTATGATACAGAGCGTATGACCACAGTTGGTTTTGTTACGCTTACAAAGAACATTAGAGTACCAGATGGTGGATCTAAAACAGATAGTGTTGAAGTTTTTGTTTCTGACCTATCTAACGTAGCAAGAACTTTTAATGTAATTACGGTACCAGTAGATACCTTACCTGTTGATCCAGAAAATTACTCTTTTGAAGGAACGGTTACTTTTCCACCTAACACACGTAAAGTTAAATTTGGTGTTACAGGTATAGATAATTCTCTTGATGATACCAGAAGATTCTTTAAGCTTGCTATTGAAGGTGAAGCTAACGTAGTATCTGGCGGTAGATCACAAATAGGACTTAAAAAATAATTTTTTAGTTCTTTAAACTTTAAAGCACCTCTTTTTAAGAGGTGCTTTTTTTTATTCTTTAAATTGAATAAAATAATTAATAAGATAATCTAAGTATCTTTGCCAATCAATAAACAACAAAAGCATTATGCAAGACAAAACCAATACAATTTTTGGAATCTATCCAGTTAAAGAGGCATTAGCTTCAAACGTTAATTTCGACAAGGTGTTTATCCAAAAAGGAATTGAAAACGATAAAATTGAAAGTCTTGTAATTGCTCTGGAAAAAGCAAATGTAAACGTAAATGTTGTTCCTGTTGAAAAGCTAAATAGACTTACAAAAGGAAACCATCAAGGCATTGTTGCCCTTACTTCGCCAGTGGCTTTTCATTCTTTAGAATCAATAGTTGAAACTACGTTAGAAAAAGATAGCACTCCCCTCTTCCTTATTTTAGATCAAATTACCGATGTTCGAAATTTTGGAGCGATTTTACGTACCGCAGAATGTACAGGAGTCGATGCCGTAATTATTCAAAAATCGGGTGGCGCACCCGTTACGGGCGATACCGTAAAAACTTCGGCAGGTGCTATTTTTAATATTCCTATCTGTAAAGTAGACCATATTAAAGACGCCATTTTCTACCTTCAAGGTTCTGGTATAACTACCATAGCCGCCACCGAAAAAACCAATACCAATTTATATTCTTTAGAACTTACACAACCCTTGGCTATTGTTATGGGATCTGAAGGTAAAGGCATTTCAAAATCGGTACTTAACCTAGTCGACAAAAAAGCATCTTTACCACTCCTTGGCGAAATAAACTCACTTAATGTTTCGGTTGCTTGCGGCGCCTTTTTATACGAAGTAATTAGGCAAAGGCAATAATATTATTTATTCGGTTCCGCCTTCCGAATCTTTTTTTAGCGTGTAAACAATTTTAATGGGTTTAGACGAAGCATTATTCGTTCTCTCGTTATTATTATTTGTAGAATGCAAAGTAATTTGAGAGTCTACTACATCTTCTTTGGGGGTTTCAATAAAATTTCCGTTTTCATCAAACTGCTGTAAAAAAGGATCGTCATCGGGGTTGTACTCTTCTCTTTCCCATTCGTATTTTTTCCTTTCAATAGGCGCACTTTTAAAAATAAAAGCGAATATAAACCCTATAATAAAGCCAGATAAATGTCCTTCCCAAGAAATAGTAGGATCAACAGGAAAGACATACCAAAACATACCGCCATATAGAAAGACAACCACCAAAGCCAGTGCTGTAAGTTGATATTGTTTTGAAAAAATTCCTTTAAAAAATAAAAGTGCAACAAGCATATAAACTACGCCACTCGCGCCAATATGCAAGGACGATCTGCCAATTAGCCACGTGGCAATTCCAGTTAATAAAAGGCCAAAGAATAACACCTTCCATCTAATATCTCTGTAAAAATAAAATAGCGCCACGGTAAGCACAAATAAGGGAATAGAGTTATTAAATAAATGTTTTAAACTTCCGTGAACAAACGGACTAAATAAAACGCCGCGTAATCCTTCGAGCGTACGCGGATAAACTCCAAATACATTAAAGTTAAAATTAAAACGCATTTCAACCCAGTAAATAATCCATAAAACCATTACAAATAGCAATGGAAAACCGATGGTATCTACAGAAAATTTTAATGACTTGGATTGTTGCATAATAGATAGTTTACAATAAGTACTCCTAATTGTAAATTTATGATAAATTGTCAGTGAAAGGCATGTTTTAATATTGTAATTTTGAAACCTATGAATGCACCGCTTGCTGAAAGAATTCGCCCTACAACCCTCGACGGCTATATGAGCCAACAACATTTAGTTGGCCCTAATGGCTCTTTAAATTCACAGTTAAAAACTGGAATGATTCCTTCTATAGTTCTGTGGGGACCACCCGGAACGGGAAAAACAACCTTGGCAAACATTATAGCCAATCAAAGCGGACGCCCTTTTTATACCTTAAGCGCTATAGATAGCGGTGTTGCGGCAGTACGCGAGGTTATTGAAAAGGCAAAAAAAAGCGACAATCTATTTTCAACTAAAAACCCAATTTTGTTTATAGATGAAATCCATAGATTTAGTAAATCGCAACAAGATTCATTGCTGGGCGCCGTAGAAAAAGGATGGATTACCCTAATTGGTGCCACGACCGAAAATCCCAGCTTTGAGGTTATTCCGGCACTGCTTTCGCGCTGTCAGGTTTATGTATTAGAACCTTTTAGCAAAGAAGATATGGAAGCGCTATTAAATCGTGCTATTCATGAAGATGAAATATTATCGGCAAGAGATATTTCGCTCAATGAAACCGAAGCCTTAATACGTCTTTCGGGAGGCGATGCCCGAAAACTTCTTAATATTCTTGAGCTTATTGTACTTTCTGAAACCGATAAAAAAGTAATTATCACCAATAAAATGGTGCTTCAAAAAGTACAGCAAAACACTGTGCTTTACGATAAAACAGGCGATCAACACTACGATATTATTTCGGCATTTATAAAATCCATCCGCGGAAGCGATCCTAATGCAGCTGTCTATTGGTTGGCTAGAATGATTGAAGGTGGCGAAGATTTAAAATTTATTGCGCGAAGAATGGTTATTCTATCTTCCGAAGATATTGGTATGGCAAATCCTAACGCGTTGTTACTGGCAAATAGTACCTTTCAAGCAGTGAGTACAATTGGCTATCCCGAAGCTCGCATCGTTTTAAGTCAATGTGCTATTTATTTGGCAACTTCACCCAAAAGCAATGCCTCGTATAAAGCAATTGGCGAAGCCCAGCAATTAGTTAGGCAAACGGGAGACTTATCTGTACCGCTATCCATTAGAAACGCACCTACAAAGCTTATGAAGCAATTGGGTTACGGAAAGGAATATGAATACGCACACAATTACGAAGGTAATTTTGTACCCCACGAGTTTCTACCAAAAGAAATTGTAGGCACTAGCTTTTACAAACCTGGAAATAACGCCAAGGAAAACAATTTAAAAACGTATTTAAAGAAATTGTGGAAGGATAAATATCAATTTTAATCTACTAAACGAAATGTATTCTTCGCTTCTGCGTCCATTATAGTAAGATTGCCCATTCCATCAAAAGACGCATTAAAAACCTTTCCGTTTGTATCAATAAATTTAACTACAGCTCCCATTACAATAATTTTCCCTTTTAAAAGCAACCCGTTTTCTGCAGTTTCAGTTTCCTGATAAAGTGAATAGCCTTCTGAAGTTTTTCGAAGTAAATACGTTTTATCGGCATTAGAATAAGTAGAAAATTTCGCCTGCGGAAGCGTATTGTAATTAGCAGAATTTGGCGCTAATTTATTATCGTTATTTTGAATATTGGGTTCAGAAATTTCCATTTCAGTAGTTTTTACAACAGAGCTAACATTTTCTGAAGCCGAAAATTCTTTTTGATTAACATCTAAAAGTTCAATGCTGTTAAAAGCCTTTCTAAGGGCATCTTGGTAACTTTTAATATATTCTTTGTACTTGCTTTTACCTTCTTGACTACGGTATATTTCAACCCCATTGCAGTCATTAAGTACTATTTGAAGCTTGGTACCAAAAAGTGTTTTTGCCTCCTCAACGTTGGCATATAACCCAGCACAACGGTCTGCAGCAGGGGCTGCTTTAGCCATATACGCATTAAAATCATTTTTTTTAAAATAGAACTGCGTCATCGAGTTTAAGTTGTATTCGTCTTTATATTTTAAAAAGTCGAATTGTTCTGGCACAACCACAAAACTATATTCATTTAAATCAAAATTTTGAGAAATAGCATTTTTAGAAAGTAATAAAATGCTTAAAAACAATAGAATTCGTGTCATTCGTCGTCTATTTTAATATTAAATCCTAATTGTAAAGATACGCTTTTTGCTTTTGCAAGATTATTGTATCGTAAAAGGTTATCTGCTGCCAGATAAAAATTGACCTTCCCAATATCTGCGGCAATACCCAGGCCCACATTCGAAGACGAAAACGAATCTACCGTATAAGTTGCTTTGGCTGAAAGAAAGTTTGAAATACGCCTATAATAAAACAATGTCCCCGCCATTTGCGGCCCTTGTGGCCTAAAAATTGAATAAAATTGCAATCCTACATTTTGTTTGTGCAGCTGACTACCATCCATATTTAAGCAATCGCAGGGGCCAGAGCTATTAAAAATCCCAAAACCGTAAGTAATTGAAGCATTAAATTTTAAGGGTCGAAGTTGGGTATACGATGTTGTAAGCGTATCTAATGCAAGCTCGTTTTTAATTTCATCTTCTAAATTATCATAATAAGGCAAGGTTGCTTCCCCATCGCTTAAGGGTGGAAAAATTAAATTAATTCCGTCTAAGGTATAGGTACCGTGAGCCCTATAATTTTCAACATCTTTTGTGTGAAAAATAGCACCAACATCTAAAGCACTTGCCGAAAAACTCCAAGCGTCATTTATTTCGTAGTTCATTCCAATATCCACTCCTACTCCCAAGTTTCCACCAAACAGTGCTCTCCCTAAAATATCACTGGTAACATCGCCAGAATTTTCGCTATCGGTAAGCGAAGCATAGCCCGAAGTTTGAAGGTTTAAATCGGCGTTTTGGATGGTGTGTTCGTAAATGTTTTCGGCATCTGGCCCGCCTAAAGAAGTTGTAAAAGTACCTTGGTTGTCTACACTTCTAAAACTTATCATACTCGAATAGATTTTTAAACGCGAACCAAGTGTTAATCGTTTCGAAATCTTTTTATTGACACCAAAGTGAAAAACCGTTGTTAAATCTCCGGTTGCACTTATTTCACCCAAGTTAAACGGATAGTCTAAATAATCTCGGTTACCTTCCCACGCCAAGATTGCCAAATCTTTTGGAAAGTAACTTATAAAATCTAACTCTTGATAAATTCCTCCCGAAAAATAGATTTCGTTTCGTGCGCGCCACCCAAAATTAATTAGTTCAAGCTGCTGTGTAACTGTAAAAAAGTTTGTATTATCCATTTCAAAAATGGCCGTTCTAATTCTGTCGTTTATACTTTCGGCTTCATCTTTAAAAATATCATAAGCGGTAACGCCCGAAGCACCGCCGTTTACGTGTATTTGAGACAAAAACGGAACACCAAAGTGTTTTTTTTGTGTTACGTGGCTACCAGGATTGAGCATTAAAGATTGTGGGACAGCATCAAAACCATAGAGAATTTGCTTGTTTTGACCCATAGCCAAAACCCCCACTAAACATAGTATGTAGGTTAAAAAATATCGCATTCGTTAATTTTGCAGAAAGTAGGTTGTTTTTGATTTTAAACTTAGATCGCCCTCAAGGTTTTGACTGGATGAATCTATGGCAACGGTAACTACCACTTTATTTGCTTGAGTAAGTTTAAAAATATCGGCGTTTTCAACTATTTCGGTGTATTCGGTAATAACAGGTGTGGCAGGTTGGCCTTCGTCAACGCGGGTTCCGGCTACATAAGCCGTATCGTTGGTTTCGCTTAAAAATTGAAAATCGACTTGAAAATTGCGAGGAATACTGTTGGTGAATTTAAAGTAAAATTCGGCTTTTTGTAATCTATCTTGCAGTTCGCCATCGTTTAAAAAGCGAATTTCTGTAGTATCGGTTACACTAAGAATAGGATTTGAATTTATAGAATCGTAAAAATTATTTGCCGATAGATTAAAGTAAATTAAGTCTAACTCAATAATTGGTGTTAGCGCAACATCTTCGGCTTGATTAAAATCTGTATCTCGTACGCAACTTGTAAAAAAGAGGCATATACAAATTACTACAATAGGTTGGAGCAAAGCTTTGTTCATAATTGGGGATAAAGTGCTTATTGTTAACGCATTTCAAAATAAAATATTATTACAAATATTGTTTTATTTCAGAAAGTTTATAAATTCCAAGATAAGTGTCTGGAACCCTTTGTTTACGGTAATTAAAAAATAAAGTGTGCATTCCTACATTTTGTGCGCCAATAATATCGGCTTCAAAACTATCGCCAATCATCATACTATTTACAGAGCTTACCGAAGCCTTTGTGAGGGCACTTTCAAAAATTATAGGGTGCGGTTTTTTTAATCCTGTTTCTTCTGAAGTAGTTACAGTTGAAAAGTACTTTTTTATTCCGCTATTTAATAATTTTAAATGCTGAACTTCTTCAAAACCATTGGTAATTATATGCAGTTTATAACGCGAAGCCAAATAGTCTAAAACCGAAATAGCATCTGAAAAGAGGTGGTTGTCGCCGGGCAATTCGTCTATATATGTTTGGGCCACAGCGTCGATAGTTGCTGTCTCAAAATGTAAATTAAATTTTTCAAAAGCATCTGTAAGTCTGCCTCTGCGCAGTTCTAATTTTGAAACGCGATCTTCTCTAAATTTTCGCCAATATTCTAAGTTTATAGGCTCATAAACCGGTAAAAATTCGTCTAAAGACAAGTTTATATTGTGTTTAAAAAAAACACGTTTAAAAGCTAAAGCCGAATTTTTATCAAAATCCCAAAGTGTATGATCTAAGTCGAAAAAAACGTCGGTTATATTTTTATGAGGCATATTTTTGTAGTTTTTCTGAAAAGATAGCGCGCCATAATTTATTGCTTTCTTCAGAAGAAAAATCTTTGTTGGAAAAAATCATGGTAAAGGTACCATTTACGTTATTAACACTCGTAAGAATGTTATTGATGGTTTTTTCAATATCTGAAGTATATTTTTTGTTAAACGCATTGGTAGTCATAGCCGCAGGGTGTACTACGAGTGGCGTTTTAATTTCGTAATCCAAATCGTAAAAAAGAAATGGCGTACAAGTACCGGCTCTAAATCCCACAGTTTCTCGAAATACCATGGTAAAATCGCGGTGTACCTCCAACTCTACTAAATGGCGATAAATATCTGGCAGATTTACTAAAAACTCGGCATTGATTGAACAATTTAAAGAACGGTTTGTAATTGCTTCCAACCGTTGTTTTTCACTTTTTAACTCGCGGTATTTGCCCAACGCATTAAACGAAAATATTAGGCCTACATCGTGGTAATCGGCCACATATTTAATAAGCAATTTAAACTTTTGCCTATGCGTATTCATACTTTCATTAAAGGTGAGTGCATTTCCTAAAAGAAAAAAAAATGTAACCGTAAAGTTACTGCGATTGGCAATATTTATTATCCATTTAAAACTGTCTAAAGGATCGCGCTTTAAACCCAAAATAACCTGCGTTCTATTAATAATACTTTTAAACTTGGCGCGAAACAAACTATTAAAATAGCCCACCACAGAGCGGAATAATCCTTTTTGCCTGTAAGCATAGGGTTGGGCGGCAGTAACCACTGGGTGAATTGTAATTTTTTTTTCTGGAAAATTCATTGAAGGAAAGGTTTCCAACAGTTTATCTTTAAAAATATACGCCCAAATATCTACAATGGGTTGCTCTAAAAAACCTTCCTTAAACGCTAAACTTTCGGTAGCCATAAACCTGCCCGATTCGTCTTTAACGTGGGGTAAATACTCTTCGTAGCGGCTTAACATAAAAAAACTGGCAGCAAAAATATCGAACGGAAGGGCACTACTATTTGAAACCGAAAAAAATCCGAAGGTATCGCCCCATTTTTTAACAGTTATATCTACAGCCTCCAAACCTTGTTGCTCGAGCAAGCCGTGACTTTGAAAAAAGAGCTCGTTGCCCAATGGTTTTTTTCCGTACGAAATTTTTGGTCCACCGTGCGCAATAAACTCCTCAATTGCCGAAGTAAAAACCACATCAACCCCCAAAATACGCAAACAAATGTGCTTAAAAATATAAGAAATTCGCGGGGTTAGGTTTTTCGTGTAGATTAACAGCATAGAGGGTTACAAAATATTTTCGTCTGCAAAGCTAAAGTACGATTTTTCAGTAATTATAAGGTGGTCTAAAACTTTAATATCTAAACTATCGCCCGCAAGTTTTAATTTCTTTGTGAGCTGAATATCGGCTTGGCTGGGTTTTAAAGTACCCGATGGGTGATTGTGTGCCATAATTATCCCCACGGCACCCAATTGCAAAGCTTCTTTAAACGCCAAACGTACATCAACAATAGTACCGGTAATCCCACCTTTACTTAATTGTACACATTTTAAAACCTTATTTGAATTGTTAAGATAAAGTATCCAAAACTCCTCGTGCGGAAGCTCTCCAATTATTGGCTGTAAGAATTCAAAAACAGACGTACTAGACGTTATTTTTTGTTTTTCTAAAGCCGCTCCTGCCCTACGCCTTCTGCCTAATTCTAAGGCTGCAACAATACAAATTGCCTTAGCCTCTCCAATTCCTTTAAACTTCATTAAATCAACAATGGAACATCTTCCCAGCTCGTTCAGGTTGTTTCCAACGGCACCTAAAATTCGCTGACTTAAAGAAACGGCACTTTCGTTTCGATTTCCTGAACCAATTAAAATTGCAATTAATTCGGCATCGCTTAGTGCAATTCGGCCTTTTAAAAGAAGTTTTTCCCGTGGCCTATCATCTTCATTCCAATGTTTTATAGAAAAAGAGCTGTTTTCTTCCATAGCATCCTAGTTTATAATAAAATACAATTATAGCTGCATAAATTACGTAATCTTTTGTAAAACAGCGCAATACATTCACTATCTTTAAATTTAGAAAATATATTTTTGATTAAATTTTTAAAACTTTTACTATGAAATCACTATTCGATAAACCGGCTTATACCGAAGTAAACGACCGAATTAACTTACTTTCAGAAAATTCTAAAAACCATTGGGGAAAGATGACGGTAGGACAAATGTTGCATCATTGTCAAGCCCCACTAAACATTATTCTGGAAAAAAACGACTACGGTATGAAACCTAATTTTTTGGTGAAATTGTTTTTTAAAAAAATGCTTTATAACGATACACCCTTTAAAAAAAATTTACCAACCGCAAAGTTTTTAAGAGAAACGGAACCGCGAGATTTTAATTTTGAAAAGGACCAACTTTTAATGCTACTCAACGAATTTAAAGACCAAAGCGAACGAGAAAACTGGGGTGCGCATCCAGCATTTGGAAGATTAACTAAACAACAGTGGGGACAAATGCAGTATAAACATTTAGACCACCATTTAACGCAATTTGGAGTGTAGTAATTTTTAAAATTTGAATAAACCTTGAATATCATAAATCGCTGATTTACATAAGCATAACTTCTTAACATACATCAATGCGCAGGAGGATTTTAAGGTTTAAATTTGCTTGAAAATAGAATTTTAAACCTTAAAAATATATAATATGAAAACAAATTGGAAAGTAGATCCCTCGCATTCAGAAATTGAGTTTAAAGTAAAACACATGATGATTTCTACAGTTACAGGTAGTTTTTCTGAATTTGATGCTGATGTTGAAGCAGCAGACGAAACGTTTAAAAATGCACAGTTTACATTTAGCGCCAAAATTGATTCTATTAGCACCCGAAATGACGATAGAGATACACATTTAAAATCTGACGATTTTTTTAACGCCGAGAAATTTCCGAAGCTTACATTTCAATCTAAATCATATGACGGCGAAAAGATGGTGGGCGATTTAACCATTAGAGATGTTACCAAAGAAATTACGTTAGATGTAGATTTTAATGGTATTGTTGAAGACCCCTACGGTCAAACAAAAGCTGGATTTGAAGCTACTGGTACTATTAACCGAAAAGATTTTAACTTAAACTGGAGCGCAGTAACCGAAGCAGGTAATATTGTGGTAAGTGATAAAGTTAAGTTAATTGCTAACCTACAATTTGTTAAGCAATAATATATTGCTATAATTTTTAGGAAGGTCGGTAAATTAATGCTTCACATCGAAAGATCGATCTGGAATTAATTACCGACCTTTTTTAATTGAAAAAAATTTGAATATGAAAACTACATATCATAAAGCCGAAACACGAGGGCACGCAAACCACGGCTGGTTAAATTCGTACCACTCTTTCAGTTTTGCAAATTATTACAATCCCGAACGTATGAATTTTGGGGTTTTGCGGGTTTTAAACGACGATAGAGTTTCAGAAAGCATGGGATTTGGCACGCATCCGCATAAAAACATGGAAATAGTTTCAATTCCGCTAGAAGGCGATTTAAAGCACCGTGATAATATGGGGAATGAAACGGTGATAAAAGAAGGCGATATTCAAGTAATGAGTGCCGGTACAGGGGTAATGCATTCTGAGTACAATAACAATCCGGATAAGCCGGTTAAGTTTCTACAAATTTGGATTATCCCGAATAAACAAGATGTAGAGCCACGGTACGATCAAGTAACTATTTCAGAAAATGAAAAGCCCAATGATTTTCAACAAATACTATCGCCAAATAAAACAGATGATGGGGTTTGGATATATCAAGATGCTTGGTTTCATTTGGCTCAATTTAACCAAGGAGTAATAAAGGAATATACCCTAAAAAAAGAAGGAAACGGCGTTTATGTTTTTGTACTTGAAGGCCAGGCGCAAATAGGCAACCAAATACTTAATAAAAGAGACGGTTTGGGCGTTGAAAACACCAATGCTTTTAGTATTGAAGCACTCGAAGATTCGCGAATATTACTTATGGAAGTGCCTATGTCGCTTCCGTCTTAAAAGCAAAATAGATTAATTACAAACAGAAAAGATGAAATTGAAAGCGCTATCAATAGCAGTAATTACAGCCCTATTTATTAATGCTTGTAACGAAAAACCAAAGCAGGAAAGTAATGAAATTAACACTACAGAAACTGTTAAACCAGCGAGTGACGAAATTATAAAAACCACCACAATTAGTAAAAATGGTGATGAGTTAAAGCTCCTGTCTAATAATACCAAAGGAACGGCAACTGCCAACTTTAATGGAGAAACCATTGAACTAAAAGCACAAAAAGCAGCATCGGGGTATTGGTATAAAAACAAGAATTACGAATTACAAGGAAAAGGTAATAACGTAGAACTAAAAAAAATGGCAAAGTTATCTTTTCGCACACCGAAGATGTTGAAACCGTTGAATATAAAAATGACGCCGGACAAACGCTTAACGTAACATATAATAACACAACCGGAACTGCAAAGGCGTATTTAAACGGTGGCGAACAAATTAACTTAGAAGCGCAAAAAGCCGTTTCGGGAATTTAATATAAAAACGATCAATATGAATTAAGTGGAAAAGGCAAAAAAGTTACCTTACTAAAGGACGGAGAAACGGTTTTTAAGAATTAATTTGCTCTCTTTTTTCCGAAATTTAAATAAAAAAGCGGGAGTACCTTTGTTTATAGGCGTCCCGCTAATTTAAAAGTGACCGCGGAGGGATTCAAACCCCCAACCCTCAGAGCCGAAATCTGATGCGCTATTCAGTTGCGCCACGCGGCCATTTGTGAAAATATTTTACAAATGTAAATTTAAAATCTTACAACTTAACCCTTTTGAAAACTATAATTTTTACTTTTTAAAAGTTACGATAGCTTAGATTTTACTACGGTAGAAATAGTTTTTCCATCGGCTCTACCAGCCAATTTTTTAGATGCTAAGCCCATTACTTTGCCCATATCGCCCATTGATGATGCGCCTGTTTCGGCAACAATTTCATTTACTATTTTTTCTACCTCTTCTTTACTTAATTGCTGCGGTAAAAATTGTTCAATTATTTTGGCTTGTGCCAATTCTGGTTCAGCCAAATCATCACGGCCCTGCTCTTTGTAAAGCGCAGCGCTATCTTTGCGTTGCTTTACTTGTTTTTGCAACAGTTTAATTTCGTCTGCTTCACTAATTTCAGTTTTTGAACCAGATTCGGTTTGGGCCAAAAGAAGAGCAGATTTTACAGATCGCAATGCCTCCAAAGCTTGCGTATCTTTTTCTTTCATTGCAACTTTCATTGCTTTCATTATTTCAGTTTGTAAGCTCATCTTAAGTGTTTTTTTAATAGCGTACGAAGATACTTAAATATAGGAAAATCTAAAAAAGTTTAAAGTTAGTTTTTAATAGCAAAGCGATAAAAAAAGTCCCGAATTTAATAACTAAATTACGGGACTTGCATTAAGTGTAAACCTTCAGTTTAATCTACATTGTCGTGTAAAAACGAGTTATTGCGACGCAATTCTATATCGTCGTCTTCGGTATTAACCGAGGTGCGCGAAATATTAGATTCTGCTTGTGTATCTTTTAAATCAATCCCCATTCGTTTATAGGCCGGCTGCTTTTCAATTTCATCTATTCTAGACGGACTGTTTTTAAACTTGTAGTTAAACTCTTTCATCTTTCTTTTTCGTTCTTCGGCTCTATCGCTTAGAATTTTTGAAATTGGAGAATTCATTGGGTCCTCAACTTCTTTAGTTTCTGGCTCACTAACATTTGTATTGGCAACGGTGCGCTTTTCAAAAACTATTTCTTCATCAAGCTCTTCAGTCATTGTTTCTTTTTTGGCCGAAGCTTTGTTTAAATGATCTTCCATTTCTTGGTAGTCGTCTAAACTATATCGCTTAATACCTTGGTCTGAAACTTCGGTAACAGGCACTACTTCTACGTGGTCTCTTACTTCAATTTTCTCGACTTCAGAATTTGAAATAGTTGACTCCTTTTCCTCTACTTCTTTTTTTGAAGGTTGCGAATCGTTAATTGGCAAATCGAACATTAAAATTTGTTCGTCTGCATTATTTACTTCTTTTTTAGGAGGTTGTTCTTTTTCAACCTCTTCTTTTTTATTGGCTTCAACAATTACAAATTCATTAACATTAACCTTATTTACAGCTACTTGATCAAAATCTTCAATGTTATTTGCTTTTACCTCGTCAAAAGAAACGTCGATATTTTTAATTAAGTCTGAAGTTTCAACATAGCCTTTAAACGGTTCTTTAGGTTGTAATTCTTCATCGTCAAACAGCGTGTGTTTAATAACCGGTGGCTGCGAGGGTTTAGGTTGTGTTGCCTTAGGTTCTTCGGGAAGTTTAATAGGCCTAGCAGTGGCTTTGGGGGTTAAATCTTGCTCTGCTTTTTGCTCGTCTTCTAGCGTGTGGATTATCTTTTTAGTTTCGGTATTTACAATTTCGTTTTGTTGTTCTACATTAAAACCAGTTGCAATAACCGTGATTGAAATGGAGCCTTCCAAGCTTTCTTCTTCGCCTACACCCATAATGATATTGGCGCTATGACCGGCTTCATTTTGAATGTGATCACTTATTTCACCAATTTCATCGATGGTAATTTCATCGGAACCAGATACGATAAGCAGCAATACATTTTTGGCTCCTTTAATTTTATTATCGTTTAATAATGGCGAATCTAACGCCTTGCCAATAGCCTCTTTGGCTCTGTTGGCACCCGAAGCCGTTGAGCTACCCATAATTGCCGTACCGCTATTTGCCAATACCGTTTTAGCATCGCGAAGGTCAATATTTTGGGTGTAGTGATGTGTTATAACTTCGGCAATTCCACGAGCAGCGGTGGCCAAAACTTCATCAGCTTTCGAAAATCCGGCTTTAAAACCTAAATTTCCATAAACTTCGCGTAATTTATTGTTGTTAATAACTACCAAAGAATCTACATTTTGACGTAGATTTTCTACACCAATTTGTGCTTGGTCGTTTCTTGTTTTACCTTCAAACTGGAAAGGAATAGTTACAATACCAACCGTTAAAATATCTAAATCTTTGGCCATTTTGGCTATGATTGGAGCAGCACCGGTACCTGTACCCCCACCCATACCAGCGGTAATAAAAACCATTTTGGTATTTGTGGTTAACATGTTTCTTATCTCCTCAATGCTCTCTACGGCAGATTGCTCGCCAATCTTAGGATTTGCACCAGCACCCAGCCCTTCGGTTAGGGAAATTCCTAACTGAATTTTATTTGGAACAGGGCTGTTTTCTAAAGCTTGCGAATCTGTATTACAAATTACAAAATCTACTCCCTTTATACCCTGCGAGAACATATGGTTTATCGCATTACTACCACCGCCGCCAACACCAATAACTTTAATTACGTTTGATTGGTTTTTTGGCAGATCGAATGAAATGTTTTCAAATTCTGTGTTGCTGCTCATAATATTATTTTTTAATGCAATTTTTTATTTCTTTTTCTCTTTCAGACCAATTATTTATTCGAATAATATTTTACTCTGCGTTGTCTAAAAATTCTTTAAACTTTTCGGCCCAACGGTCAAAAAATCGTTTAGATCTTTTCTCTTCTTTTACAACTTCGGTTTCCTCATCGGTTGTTTCATCGTTCTCTGTTTCAGCCTGTGGTTGCTCAGTTGCAATTTCTTCTTCGGTTGGAAATCTTTTCATCAACGAAGATTTTTCTTTACTTTCCAAGCTATTTAAAACCAAACCTACAGCAGTAGCATACATTGGGCTTGTGGTTTCTGCATCGCTATCGCCCGCCAAATGTTCGTTAGGATAACCAATTCGGGTATCCATGCCTGTAATGTATTCTACAAGTTGTTTTATATGCTGAAGTTGCGCCCCACCCCCGGTGAGTACAATACCAGCAATTAATTTTTTCTTTTGTTCTTCATGCCCGTAGTTTTTAATTTCCATAAAAACTTGTTCTACAATTTCGATAACACGAGCGTGAATTATTTTTGATAGGTTTTTTAAACTTATTTCTTTAGGTTCTCTGCCGCGTAAACCTGGGATAGAAACAATCTCGTTGTCTTTATTTTCGCCCGGCCACGCCGAACCAAATTTAATTTTTAGAAGTTCGGCTTGTTTCTCAATAATAGAACACCCTTCTTTTATATCTTCTGTAATTACATTTCCTCCAAAAGGAATTACAGCTGTATGACGAATAATTCCGTCTTTAAAAATTGCCAAATCTGTTGTTCCGCCCCCTATATCGATAAGCGCAACGCCGGCTTCTTTTTCTTCTTGGCTTAAAACTGCCTTTGCCGATGCTAACGGCTCTAAAGTGATTGCCGAAAGTTCTAAACCAGCACTCTTAATGCATCTTCCTACATTGCGAATTGAAGATACTTGCCCAACAACAACGTGAAAATTTGCTTCAAGCCGCGCCCCGTACATCCCAATGGGCTCTTTAATTTCTGCTTGGCCATCAACTTTAAAATCTTGTGGTAAAACATGTAAAATTTCTTCGCCAGGAAGCATAACAAGTTTATGAACCTGGTTACACAAACGGTCTATATCTTCTTCTTTTATTACATCTTCGCCATTGGTTCGCGTTATGTAATCACTGTGCTGTAAGCTTCTAATGTGTTGTCCTGCAATACCCACTACAACTTCCTGAATTTTCATTCCAGACGAAGTTTCGGCATCTTGTACTGCTTGTTGAATAGATTGAATAGTTTGGGTAATATTATTTACCACACCTCTATGAACACCTAAGCTTTTTGCTTTACCAATGCCCAAAACCTCCATTTTGCCATAATCGTTTTTTCTACCAATCATCGCAACTATTTTGGTAGTTCCAATATCTAATCCTACAGCAATATTATCATTTTCCATGGCTTAATTTTTTTGTGGCAATAACCTGATTATCAAATTTTAGATTTACCATCTTGTACCCAAACAACGTACTATCTTTTTTTGTTTTTTTAAAAAACGCTTTAAAATTTTGAAATTTTTTATCTATGTTTTCTGGCTTCCCAAAAAGCAGTTTTAAATCGGTTTTTCGCAGTTTTAAAATGATACTACCATCATTGTTTTGATGAACTCCTATTACACTCTTCTTCATAAATTCATCGTTTTCTATTTTTAGAAGTAGTGGGGTTACTTCTTTAAAATTATTTTGCGAACTACCAGTAACTAATGGCACTCTTGCCGAGTATACTTGCGACAGCGGCATTTTTAAACCATCTGCATCTATATAAAAATCTGGCGAGGCAGCTACTCTTCCAACGGGTTTGCGCTGTTCTATTTTTGCACCAAGCCTCCCATCTACAGATACATAGACTTGTGCATCGCGTACCATTGGATTTTTAAGTAGACGCTGCTCCATCTCTTTCAAAACTAAAGTTTCTTTAGCTATGGTCGTAACCTTTCCATGATTTTGTATCAACAATTTATTAACGGTGTTATAGCTTATAAACGGGCTATTTTCATCAACAAAATCAACCGTAATATCTTTAATATTTCTAGCTTCATTTCGCTTTTTTGTGAAGCTGAACAAAAAAGCTAATAAACCTAGCAAAACAATAAATTTTATTATTTCTAAACTACGTTTCATTATTTAGTTTTTTTGTTAATTGGTTAACTTCGGCACCTATATCGCCTGCGCCAACCAGCAATTTTATTCTACATTTTGATGCTTTTAAAACCTCGTACAATTCATCTTTTTTAACTAGTTTTTTATCGTTATTCGGTATTCTGTTTAATAACCACAAAGCGTCAATTCCATCAATAGGTTCTTCTCTCGCAGGGTAAATATCGAGCAGAACCACTTCGTTAAAATGTGAAAGACTTTTAGCAAATCCTTCGGCAAAATCTCGAGTTCTACTAAATAAATGGGGTTGAAAAACAATTTGCTTTTTATCGCTTGGATACATCTCTGCTACAGCTTGGTAAAGCGCATCGAGCTCTGTAGGGTGATGGGCGTAATCGTCTATTAAAACTAAATTTTCACTTTTTATTTTATACGAAAATCGTCGTTTTACGCCTTTAAAAGACGCCAATGCTTTGGGTAGGCAACCGGTTGGGGAGCCTGCTTTAATTGCCATACCCAAAGCCATGATGGCATTAGAAAGATTGTGATGCCCAGGAAGGTGAAACACTAAATTTGCAAGTGTTCCTTCGGGTGTTTTTAAATCAAAATGATATGCACCATTTTTAATCTGAATATTTTTCGCACTATAATCTGCATCGGTATTTATAGCCACGGTTGCTCCGGGCAATGGAATGCCTTGCTTTGTAAATATGCAGCTTTTATCTTCTACTAAAGATGCAAAGCTGTTAAAAGCATCCTCTATTTGCGATGCATCGCCATAGATATCTAAATGGTCTGCGTCTATTGAAGTAATACAAGCAACGTCTGGTTGCAATTGTAAGAATGACCGGTCAAATTCATCGGCTTCAACAACAGTAATTTCATTGCCGCGGTAAATAAAATTTGAATCGTAGTTTTCAGCAATCCCCCCAAGAAAAGCCGTTACCGGCATATTACATTCTGCCAGTAAATGTCCTAAAATTGCCGAAGTAGTAGTTTTACCGTGCGTACCGGCAACCGCTAAACACAAAGTGTTTTTTGAAACTTCACCCAACAATTGAGCACGTTTTAGCAATTTAAAATTGTTGTCGAGAAAGTAGTTATAGATCTGGTTATTTTTAGGAATAGCCGGGGTATAGACCACCAAAACATTTTTGTTGTCAAGTACTTCTTTTTGAATTTGCGACACCTCGTCGATAAATACAACCGGTATCCCTTCACCTATCAACGCATCGGTTAATTCGGTTTGTGTTTTATCGTAGCCGTAAACGTTTTTTCCCTGCATTTTTAAATACCGTGCTAGCGCACTCATCCCAATGCCGCCAATACCTACGAAGTAAAAAGTTTGTATGTTTTTAATTTCACTCAAAGTACTACTTATCTATGCTTTAGTTGTTTTTTTACTGTTAATCAATTCAATAATTTCATCTACAATTTCCTGCGTAGCATTGGGTTTGGCTAACTTTTTAATATTGGCTGACAACATTTTTTGCTGCGCTTCAGAATCTATTAATTCGGAAAATTCATTTTCAAACTTTGTCTTTAATTCACTTTCCTTAATTAAAAGTGCTGCTTTTTTTTCTGAAATAGCCAAGGCATTTTGGGTTTGATGATCTTCGGCCACATTAGGCGAAGGAATAAAAATAACTGGCTTTCCTACCAAACATAATTCGGAAACCGACAAGGCTCCAGCCCTCGAAATAATAAAATCTGCAGCAGCATACGCCAAATCCATTCTATCTAAAAAAGTATGCACTTGAACATTTTCCTGACTAATATTTTTATACTTCGACTCGTAAAATTTTCCGCATTGCCAGAGTACTTGCAGGTTTTTTTCATTAAAAAACGGCAACGAGTTTTCAATTAATTCGTTGATTTTTCCGGCACCCAAACTTCCACCCAAAACCAACAACGTTTTTTGATTTGCTTGTAAATTAAAATATTGAAGCGCTTCATTTCTTTTAGATTCAATGGCTATTAAATCTTTCCGAACCGGATTTCCGGTAAGTTTTATTTTTTCGGAAGGAAAAAACTTTTCCATCCCCGTAAAAGCGACACATATTTTTTGAACCTTACTACTCAACCATTTATTTGTAATTCCTGCATAGCTGTTTTGCTCCTGAATTAAGCACGGAACATTTTGAAGTGCAGCTACGCGCAACAAAGGCGCGCTGGCATAACCACCTGTACCAATTGCAACGTCGGGCTTAAAATTATTTAAGATGTTATACGATTTAAACAAGCTTGCAATTAATTTAAAAGGAAATGCTAAATTTTGAAAGGATAAACTGCGTTGAATACCCGAAATCCAAAGCCCTTCAATTTTATAGCCTGCCTGCGGAACCTTTTCCATCTCCATTCTATCTTTAGCACCTACAAAAAGAATTTGAGCCGCTGGAAAACGATTTTTTAATTCGTCTGCAATAGCGATTGCTGGATAAATATGCCCTCCAGTTCCTCCTCCCGATATGATGATTTTTAATGGTTTCAAAAAAAAGTTTTATTTATTCAATTAAATTGTTTCGCTTAAAATATCTAACGGATTTTCCTCTTTGCTTTCTTTGGGTGCTACTTCACGTTTGGCGCTAACACTTAAAATCATTCCCAATGCCAAACACGTCATCCAGATAGAAGTACCTCCACTACTAATTAACGGTAAATTTTGACCCGTAACCGGGAATAATTCAACAGCTACAGCCATATTTATCATCGCCCTAAAAACAATGGGCAAACCAACGCCAACGACCAGTAATTTGCCAAAAGTTGAAGTAGATTTATGTGCTACTACTACAATTCTAAACAACAGCAGCAAGTATAAAAGCATTAAAAACATACCGCCAATTAGGCCAAATTCTTCTACGATAATTGCATAGATAAAATCTGATGAAGACTGCGGTAAGAAATTTTTCTGAACACTTTTACCCGGGCCAAGCCCTGCAATGCCACCCGATGCTATGGCAATTTTGGCTTTTTCAATTTGATAATCTGCTTCGGTATCTTTATTGTCGCTAAAGTTTTCAATACGGCTCATCCAAGTGTCAACACGGTTGGGAAACACTCCAGGAAAAGCTTTTGCCGTTAATACAAAGAGGGTAAGAAAAAGTAAACCAGCGCCTAGTACAATTCCTAAGTATTTTAAAGGATACCCTCCCACAAATACGAGCATTACCACCATTGCGAAAAAAATAGCAGTAGTAGAAAAGTTGGCCGGTAATATTAAGCCGAGTATTAAAAACACTGGCACCCACAAAGGGAGAATAGACTCCTTAAAGGTTATTGTTTTATCTTTTATTCGTGTTAAATACCGTGCAACGTACGTCATTAAAACTACACCTGCCAAAGTAGAAGTTTGAAATGTGATTCCCACAAACGGCAATCTAATCCACCTACTGGCATTGGCCCCATCAATGGTGGTACCTTCGGCCATTGTGATAATTAGTAAAATAAAGACAATGGGCAGGGCTATAAAAGATAAGCCTTTAAAATAGTGGAAGGGTATTTTATGAACCCCGTAAAGCACAAGAAAGCCTAAAACTAAATGTGCACAATGCCTGAGCAAAAAGGGTAAAGTACTCCCATCTCCATACAAGTAGGCCAAATTGCTACTGGAGCTGTAAACAGGCAAAAAAGAGAAGAGTGCCAATAATGCCACAACCCCCCAAATTGCCTTATCACCTTGTATGTAATGAAATACGTTTTTCACTTTTTACCTCAATAAAAAATTATAAATTTCTAATTGCATTTTTAAATTGACGACCTCTATCTTCGTAGTTTTCAAATAAATCGAAACTTGCACAGGCCGGAGATAACAACACCGTATTATTTTGTTCGGCTAATTTTGAGGCCAATTGTACGGCTGCTACCATAGACTGTGTTTCGTAAATTGAATCTACTACATTCCCAAAGGCTTCAACTATTTTTTGATTGTCTACACCAAGACAAATAATAGCTTTAACTTTTTCGTTTACCAATGGTAAAAGCTGGCTATAATCGTTGCCTTTATCTACGCCTCCAACAATCCAAACCGTTTGATTTTCCATACTGTCTAGCGCAAAAAATGTAGCGTTTACATTCGTTGCTTTAGAGTCGTTTATGTATAAAACATTATTGCGTTTAAGCACTTTTTCTAAACGGTGCTCAACACCCTGAAAACCTTCAAGGCTCTCTCTTATTGTTTGTTTTCTAATTTTTAACAGTGTAGCCACAGTAGATGCAGCCATCGCGTTTTTTACATTGTGTTCGCCCTGTATTCCTATAGTTGCAATTGGCATAGTATATTCGGTATTATTAATTTTAATTATTATCTCGTTATTCTTTTTAAAAGCTCCCTGCGCACATTCTCTTTTAAGTGAAAAAGGAAGCAATTGTGATTTTATTTTGTTGTTTGAAACCCAATTTTGAATGTCTTCATCATCGGCATCATAAATAAAATAATCTTGAGCGGTTTGGTTCATTACAATCCTAAACTTCGACGCGATATAGTTTTCGTATTTATAATTATACCTGTCTAAGTGGTCTGGACTTAAATTGGTTATAATAGCTATATGCGGCGCAAAAGTTTTAATTCCGTCTAATTGAAAACTGCTCAATTCTAAGACAAAATTGTCGAAGGGCTGCTCTGCTACTAATTCGGCAAAGCTCTGCCCAATATTTCCACCTAAAGCTACGTTTAGCCCTCCATCTTTTAATAATTTATAGGTTAAACTCGCCGTAGTGGTTTTCCCATTACTGCCCGTAATGCCTACAACAGTTGCATCGGTAAATTTTGATGCAAACTCAATTTCAGAAATTACCGAAATGCCTTTTGCTACCAATTCTTCTACAATTGATACCTTATCGGGTATTCCCGGACTTTTCATTACTATAGTTGCAGAAAAAACCTTTAGACTAGAATGACCATTTTCCTCCCAATCAATTTCATTATTTATAAGAACTTGTTTGTATTCGTCTTTTATTTTTCCAGCATCTGAAACAAATACTTCAATCCCTTGTTTCTTAGCCAAAATGGCAGTGCCTACACCACTTTCTCCTCCACCTAAAACCACCAATCGCTGTTTCACCTTATCTAATTTTAAGTGTTACAAGGGTTATTATTGCTAAGAATATTCCCACAATCCAAAACCGTGTAACTATTTTGCTTTCGTGAAAACCTTTAATTTGATAGTGGTGATGAAGCGGAGACATTCTAAAAATTCGTTTCCCTTCACCAAATTTCTTTTTTGTGTATTTAAACCAACTTACCTGCAACACCACCGATAGATTTTCCATTAAAAAGACACCACAAAGTATAGGAATCAACAACTCTTTACGTACAGCAATAGCAATTACAGCTATTATCCCTCCAATTGTTAAACTCCCTGTATCGCCCATAAATACTTGAGCGGGATACGTGTTATACCATAAAAATCCTATTAATGCCCCTACAAAGGCAGTGATAAAAATGGTCATCTCACCCGTATTGGGGATGTACATAATATTTAAGTAATCTGAAAAAATTACGTTACCCGAAACCCAAGCAAAAAGCGCTAGGGTAATCCCTATAATTGCCGAAGTTCCTGCCGCCAAGCCATCAATTCCATCAGTGAGGTTTGCCCCGTTTGAAACAGCAGTTATAATAAAAATTACAATAGGTATAAAAATTAGCCATACGTAACTTTCGTAATTATCGCCCAACCAACTTATTAATGTGGAATAGTTAAATTCATTCTCTTTTACAAAGGGAATGGTAGTTAACATCGCTTTATCTTTTACATAAAACGTGTTTGCTGTTTTTTTCTCTACAACACGAGCAATTTCAGTTTCGGCAGCTGGGTTTTGAACGGTGCGTTCTACTACAATGTTGGGATGTAAATACATTGTTATACCCACAAACAATCCTAATCCTACTTGACCTATTACTTTAAATTTTCCAGGCAGGCCTTCTTTATCGTTTTTAAACTTTTTAATATAGTCGTCTATAAACCCAATAATACCCATCCAGATAGTAGTAACAATAAGGAGTATTACGTAAATATTTTCGAGTTTAGCGAAAAGAAGCGTGGGTATTAAAGTGGCAAGAATAATAATTATCCCTCCCATGGTAGGCGTACCCGCTTTTTCGTTTTGACCTTCTAAACCTAAATCGCGAATAGACTCTCCAACCTGTTTTTTTCTTAAATATTGAATTATTTTTTTCCCATAGACAGTCGCTATAAACAACGAAAGCACAACGGCAGCCGTAGCTCGAAATGAAATATACCGAAATAGGCCTGTCCCCGGCAAATCGTAAGTAGTATCCAAATATTCAAATAGGTAATAGAGCATTCGGTTATTTGTTTAAGTTGGTTAGTGTTTCTTTTACAATTTTATAGTCGTCAAAATCAAAACGTTTTCCATTAACCTCTTGATAAGTTTCATGACCTTTGCCTGCGATTAAAATAATATCGTTGGGCTCTGCCATTTGGCAAGCCGCTTTTATAGCTTCTTTTCTATTTGTTATAGACAGTGTTTTTTTATAATGTTCGGCAGGAACGCCCGCTTCAATATCTTCAATAATCTTTTCGGGATTTTCGGTGCGCGGATTATCACTAGTAAAAATTACTTTAGTACTCAATTTCGCGGCTATTTCGCCCATAACAGGCCTTTTTTTAGCATCGCGATCGCCGCCACATCCCACAACCGTAAACAATGTTTCATTTCCAGTTCGAATATTATTAATCGTGCTTAAAACATTTTTTAAAGCATCGGGAGTATGTGCATAATCTACGATAGCGGTAATTTTTTCTTCAGAAATTAAATACTGAAAACGCCCATCAACACTTTCTAAAGTGCTTAAAATTTGAAGCACTTCTAATTCATCTAACCCCAAAAGCTGCGCTGTACCATAAATTGCCAATAGATTGTATGCGTTAAATTGGCCTATCAACTTCACCCAAACGTCTTGATTGTTTATTTTTAAAAGTTGACCCGAAAACTGACTCTCTAAAATTTGCGCCTTATAGTCGGCCATGCTCTTTATTGCGTATGAATGTTGCTGGGCTTTTGTATTTTGAAGCATAACAGCACCATTTTTGTCATCGGCATTTGTAAGGGCGAATGATTTCTTCGGGAGATTGTCAAAAAACAATTTTTTAACATCGCGATATTCTGCAAAGTCTTTGTGATAATCTAAATGATCGTGCGATAAGTTTGTAAATACCCCGCCTTCAAAATGCAGTGCTTCGGTTCGTTTTTGATGAATCCCGTGCGAACTCACTTCCATAAAACAAAATTCGACTCCAGCGTCCACCATTTCTCTCAAATACTTATTTATAGTTAAAGAATCTGGGGTGGTATGCGAAGTTTTATATTCTGAATTACCTACCATTATCTTTACGGTTGAAATTAACCCAGCTTCGGCACCTGCTTTTTTAAAAACTTCGTATAAAAGTGAAGAAACTGTTGTTTTACCATTGGTACCAGTAATACCAACTAGTTTTAAATCTTCGGAAGGATTTCCATAAAAATTAGCTGCCATAATTGCCAAAGCACTTTGCGAATTGGCCACTTGCACATAGGTAATCCCGTTGATAATTTCATCTGGTAAAGTTTCGCAAATAACTGCCAAGGCACCTTGATTTGCGGCTTTCGTAATAAATTTATGACCATCTACTACAGTGCCTTTTATCGCGACAAAAACATCATTTAACGACACTTTTCGAGAATCGAATTCTAAGTTATTTATAGCCACAGAAGTACTGCCTATAACGCTTTCGATAGTAACTTTATATAATATGTCTTTTAATAATATCACGATAAATTCAATGTTATTAGTTGTCCTTTTTTAAGGGTTTCACCAGATTTTATAGATTGTGAAGCAACCGTTCCGTTGCCCCTAATTTGTACTTTTAATCCTAGATTTTCCAATAAAGAAACCGCATCCATACCTGCCATTCCTTTTACATTCGGGATTGTTTTTACAGGTTTTTGAAGTTTTGAATAATACTTCTGAAAATCTTTTTCGATAGTAGGGTCTGGTTTTTCAATTTCTTCTACTTTATCTACGTTTCGCGATTCGGTAAATATTTTTTGTGCAATTCTTTTAAAAACAGGACCTGCAACATCGGCACCGTAATAACCCTTTTTATTACTTGGTTTGTGTATTACAACTATGCACGAATACTTAGGATTTTCGGCTGGAAAAAATCCTGCGAATGATGAAATATACCTTGGGTTTTGACGCCAGTCTTTATGCCAATATTCGGTTCTGGCGGTTCCTGTTTTGCCAGCCATTGAAAAATCTGGAGAGTAAAGCGATCTTCCTGTACCTCTCTTTACTGTATTCTTCATTATTTCCTTAATTTCATTTAGGGTTTTATCTGAGCATATTTTAGGATTGATAACTTCGGTGCCGTAATTAGTAACCTTTTCGTTCCACGCACGCACTTCTTTTATAAATCGCGGTTTCACTAAAACACCATTATTGGCAATTGCGTTATAAAAAGTTAAAGTTTGTAACGGAGTTAATTTTAAATTATACCCATATGCAATAGAAGGCAATGCATTTTTACTCCAAATTTTATCACCCGGCTGCGGAATTACCGGTTTACCTTCACCTTTAATTGCAACTCCCGTTAACTCGTGCAGATGCCAGCTTTTAAGTTTATTGATAAACTTATTTGGGTTTTTTGAATACCCTTCGTCGATAATTGTAGCCAGACCAATGTTTGAAGAAACTTCGAGTGAACGAGCCACCGAAATTTTACCATAACCACCCCGTTTTGAATCGCGCACCGCTTTGCCGTAAAAAAGTTTTTTACCCGTGCCCGTATCAACTACAGTACTTGTATCAACCACCTTATCTTCCAAAGCAGCCATTAGCGCCATCACTTTAAATGTAGAACCGGGTTCGTGAGACTCGCCTACTGCGTAATTCAATTTTTCGTAATACGTTCCTGCCGATGTTCTTCCTAAATTTGAAACTGCTTTTATTTCGCCGGTAGCAACTTCCATAACCACAACAGTTCCGTGTTCTGCTTGATAGTGCTCTAATTGCTTTAACAATGCGTGGTGCGCAATATCTTGAATGTTTACATTAATAGTTGAAACAATATCATATCCATCCTGAGGCTCAATTTCATTATCGTCAGATACTGGCTTCCACTGCCCTTTAGCTATTTTTTGCTTTAATCTGTGCCCTTCTTTGCCTGTAAGCAAATCATTAAACGCCCCCTCTAACCCTACTGTATAATAACCTGGGCGATTGTAAGCCTCACCGCCAACAGTGCGTTGAGCAATTTTACCAATGGGGTGTTCGCGAACGGTACGCTGCTCAACAATTATCCCTCCCTTATACGGCCCCTTTTTAAATAATGGTAGATTCTTAATTTTTATATAATCTGAATACCCCAGATTTTTTACAATAAGCAGGTAGCGATTTTTATTGGCTCGCGCCTTTCTTAATTTATTTTGGTAATACGAAGCGGGTTTGCCAAACATATCGCTTAACCCTTTTGAAAGTGGTAATAAGTTTTCTTTGAAATCTTTTGAAGAAACGGTTAACGCATCAAAACGAATATCATATTTAGGTACCGAAGTAGCCAAAAGACTCCCGTCGTCTGCATACACATTACCTCTATTGGCAGGTATTACAAAATTTTTAGTTGTATTCTGTTTTGCGAGCTCACGATACTTTTCGCCATCTGCAATTTGAATGTTAAGCAACTTAACTGTAATGGCCAATGCAAAAAGAAACATGAATGCAGCAATAACGTACAAACGGTTTAATATGTTTTTTTCTTCAAATGCCATTTAATCTATAAAATCCTTTCTGTTAATCTTTATTTGGTTTCCTCTTCTTCTATTATTCGAATTCGTTTTGGCGGATTGGTTGATGGTTGCAGTCCGCGACCAGACATTGCTGCAATAATTTTACTTTCCATTCTAGATTGCATTAATTGCATTCTTACATCAACATATTCACTTTTTAATTCTTTTACTTGCCCGTGCAATCTTGAAATTTGATGCACCTTTTTATCGGCACTATGCGAGCTACTTATCATTATTAAAGCCAATACAGAAAGAAAAATGATAAATCGCCAATTTTTTAAGGCATCATCACTAACTAAAAACTTCCCCTTAATTATGTTGTAAAATCCTTCCTTCATGCTACAACTTTTCTGCTATTCGCAGTTTTGCACTACGCGCACGATTGTTAGTTTTAATTTCTTCTTGCGATGGAATAATAAATTTTCCAACTGCTTTAAACGGCACTTCTACCCTACCAAAAACATCTTTTTCGGGTTCTCCTTCAAACAAACCATTTCTTATAAACCGCTTTACCAATCTATCCTCCAATGAGTGATAACTTATAAGGCTTATTCTGCCCCCAGGCTGTAAAACCTCGCTAGTTTGAAGCAAGAACTCTTTTAAAGCTTCCAACTCTTGGTTGACTTCAATTCGAATCGCCTGATAAATTTGAGCCAAAATTTTATTGGCTTTATGCCCCGGTAAAAACCTACTCAATACGCTTTTAAGCTGTTCGCTGGTTTTTATTTTTTGCTCTTTCCTCGCTTCTACTATTACACGCGCCATGGCCGCGGCATTGCGCAATTCGCCGTAATTAAATAAAACATTGCGCAATTGTTGTTCTTCGTATTTATTGACAACCGTATATGCCGAAAAATTACTATCGCGGTTCATCCGCATATCCAAATCAGCATCAAAACGGGTTGAAAATCCACGTTCGGCAACATCAAACTGATGTGAAGAAACACCAAAATCGCCCAAAATCCCATCTACACTGCGGTAGCCGTGAAATCTTAAAAACTTTTTTAGGAATCGAAAGTTTTGATTTATCAGTAAAAATCGAGGATCGTCAATTGCATTTTGCAAAGCATCTGTGTCTTGATCAAAAGCAATTAATTTACCTTCGGGCCCTAAGCGACTTAAAATTTCGCGGGAGTGTCCTCCTCCTCCAAAAGTAACGTCCACATAAACCCCATTAGGCTTTATGTTTAGCCCCTCCACCGTTTCATTTAATAACACCGGATTATGATACTCCATCGCCATCACTACTTTTATTTCCCATTACTTCTTCGGCCAAATCTGCAAAGTCATCAGCAGCATCATCAATGACCTTTTCATACTTCTCCTTATCCCAAACTTCAATGATATTTATAGCCGAAGACAATACAATTTCTTTGTTAATTCCAGCAAACGAAAGCAGGTCTTTCGGAATTAATAACCGCCCTGCCGAATCTAGTTCTACGGTTTTTACACCCGCAGTAAACCTTCTAATAAAGTCGTTGTTTTTTCTGCTAAACCGGTTTAGCTCGCCCATTTTCAGCATTAATTCATTCCACTCCTTCATCGGGTAAATTTCTAAACACGGTTGAAAAACCGCTCTTTTAATTACAAAACCCTCAGGCACCAATACTGCAAGTTGTTTTTTAAGCGGAACAGGCACCATGACGCGTCCTTTTACGTCTGCTTTACATTCGTATGTGCCTATTAGATTGAGCATTGTGATATTTCCCGATTAGGTATTTGTATTTTCAAATATATAGAACTTTTACCACATTTTACCACATTCTACCACTTTGTTAATAAGTTTTACCACCTTGTAACTCATCGACTTCAGTATTGAAAAAAACAAAGGATGGCTATTATTAGATTGTATGAAATAATTTTGTTTACTTTTGTCTTTCTAAATTGCACCAACCAAGCATGTCAGAAAACTTTAAGAAAGAAGGAAAATTTTCGTATTTAGAAATAGGTGAAGGCACGCCAATAGTCATTCTTCACGGCTTAATGGGTGGATTAAGTAATTTTGATGGTGTTGCAAATTTCTTTTCGCCAAAAGGTTATAAAATTTTAATTCCAGAATTGCCTATTTACAAAATGACTTTGTTGCGTACCAACGTAAAAAACTTTGCCAAATACGTCGCAGAGTTTATTGATCATTTAGGTTATCAACAAGTTATACTTTTAGGCAACTCTTTAGGGGGTCATATTGCCTTGTTATGCACAAAAATGTATCCCGAAAAAGTACAAGCGCTGGTTATAACAGGTAGCTCGGGCTTATATGAAAGTGCTATGGGCGAAAGTTATCCTAAGCGTGGCGATTATGAATACATAAAGCAAAAAGCTGAAAATGTTTTTTACGATCCTGCGGTAGCCACAAAAGAAATTGTAGATGATGTTTATAAAACTGTAAACGACCGTACAAAATTAATTCGCACCCTTGCCATTGCCAAAAGTGCAATTAGACACAATATGGCTAAAGATTTGCCAAAAATGGATACGCCTACTTGTATTATTTGGGGAAAAAACGACAATGTTACCCCACCCGAAGTAGCCGTAGAATTTCACGAACTTTTACCAGATTCAGACCTTTATTGGATCGATAAGTGTGGCCACGCGGCAATGATGGAGCACCCAGACGAATTTAACCGGCTGCTTTACGCCTGGTTAGAAAAACGAGGCATTTAAGTTTGCTGTTCGCATCTTAAACCATCTTTCAATTTAAAATACCAAAACCATGCATATTAAATCTGCAGAATTTTTAATGAGCAATAGCGAAGTTGCAAAATGCCCAAAAAATCGCTTGCCAGAATATGCTTTTATTGGAAGAAGTAACGTGGGGAAATCTTCGCTTATCAATATGTTGATGCTTCGTAAAAATTTAGCAAAAACATCGGGCCGCCCGGGAAAGACCCAATTAATCAATCATTTTATAATTAATAAAAGCTGGTATTTGGTAGATTTACCTGGATATGGCTACGCTCGAGTTTCAAAAAAAAGCAAGAAAACCTTTCAAAAATTTATTACCAATTATTTTGAAAAGCGCGAACAATTAGTACTCGCATTTGTCTTGATTGATTGTAGACACGAACCCCAACCCATAGATTTAGAGTTTATGGCTTGGATGGGAGAAAATGGTATTCCATTTAATATAATTTTTACAAAAGCCGATAAGCTAAAACCCAACGCACTTGAAAGAAATATTGAAGCATACACCAAAAAAATGCTAGAAACTTGGGAAGAAATGCCCCAATATTTTATCACCTCAGCCAGTAATTCTACTGGCCGCGATGAAGTTTTAAATTATATTGATGAACTCAATACGGCTATGCAAAGTTCGTAGTTTGTTGTAGCAAAAATTTACTCGCGCTTTAGCTCAAGTTTTTCGGCAAAATAATCGCAAAAGTCGCGCATGGTAGCACTCATTTTTTGATCGTTTGTTGCCCGTTGAAACGTATCGGCCATAGCGGTTAGCGTTTGATGAAAAAACACCTTCATCTCGTCTACAGGCATGTCTTTGGTCCACAAATCGATCCTTAGCGATTCTTGGTTTTTATTATCCCAAACAGATAACATAACTGCCTTGGTTTCTTCATTGGTCACCCCACCGTCTTCGGCTGTCCAATTGATAGTTTCGGGAATTTTATTTTCGTCGAGGCCTACCTCTAATTTTATTTCTGAAGTGTGTTTAACTGCCATTATTTCTTTGGTTTATATTTTGAATTTTTAAAAATCTCGTCGGCTTTAGTCACCATTAATTGCTGTACTGACGTATCGGTATTATTCATATACGCATTTACAATTTTCCAACCCAAATACCTGCCTAACATCCCCGGCGATTCATTGTCTATTTCCAAATAAAACTTTGAAAATGGCGCCGGATTAACAAATCGTGCCGCCAATTTTGGGTCTGTACTATACAGTAATTCTTTTTCGATAAAATAGCGCCACATATACTCTTCGTTCTCTTCGGCCCATTGATACTCTTCTTCCTTATAGCCTATTTTTTCGGCTTTTGAAACCGCTGGCAACCATAAATCTTTTAAATATAATTGTTTTCCGTAATAAACAATTTGTTCCAAAAATCTGCGCTGTTTGGGTGGTTTTATATAATGCTTCGAATAAGCGGCAGCCACATCGGGTCCTACTTGCGATGGTTTCATCCCTTTAGCGATATAGCGTTCTATTCCCTTGTAAAATTCGTGCTCACTACCCAAATAATTATCTACGGCAATTATTAGCAAACTATCTGCAAGTATTACCTTATTTCGGTAATCAACATCAGATGTTGCAGCTACTACTGCGGGTGTTTTAAACTTTGGAAAGTAATATTTTATATGCTGAAATAGCGGCACCAAAACATCTGTGAGCGATGAATTATCTGGAAAAACTTTAAATACCTCTTCCTCTAATTGGTTTTGAAGAGTGTCGGTTATTTTATCGATCCAAATACTATCGTTATATTGTTCGGGAAAAAAAGAAGGATATTCTTTCTTTAATTGCGGCAAATCATTGGGAGTGGCTTTGGCAAAGGCTTTATCAAATCTAATTATTTCAACGTCTATTGGTATTTTTTCAATTTCTTGCTCCACTTTACTTTTCGAATTACACGAAATAATAAGCAATCCAACAAGTGTTAATAACAAATAATTTTTCATACAAAAAAGTTATTTTTGGTTAACGCAGTTCCTTAATAATAATTATATTTTTAACCACATTTGCGCTGCAAAGGTATTACTATAAAACATTAAAAACACGAAAAATGCAAACCGAAAAAGTGATTGAATATATTGTAGATTGGCTTAAAGATTATGCCGAAAAAGCCAAAATGGATGGCTTTGTAATTGGCATAAGTGGCGGGATAGATTCTGCCGTAACTTCGGCGCTTTGTGCAAAAACTGGTTTTACAACACTATGCGTAGAAATGCCAATTCATCAAGCTGCAAATCAAGTAAGCAGAGGGCGCGAACACATTCAGTTTTTGAAAAATCAATTCCCGAATGTACAAAACGAAGAAGTAGATTTAACCTCGGTTTTTGAACAGTTTAAACGTGAATTCCCCACACCCCACGATAATACCAACCTCGAACTTTCGCTTGCAAATACACGTGCTAGATTGCGAATGACAACCCTATATCACTTTGCCGGACTTTACAAATATTTGGTTGCGGGTACTGGAAATAAGGTTGAAGATTTTGGGGTAGGATTTTTTACCAAATACGGCGATGGCGGCGTAGATTTGAGTCCGATTGCCGATTTAATGAAAAGCGAAGTGTATAGTCTTGCGCGTGTTTTAAACATTCCAAAATCAATAATTGATGCCGCTCCAACCGATGGCCTATTTGGCGATAGCCGAACTGATGAAGACCAAATTGGTGCTAGCTATGACGAGCTAGAATGGGCCATGCAAGTAATTGAAAAAGGTGAAGAATCTAATAAAATGACTGAACGCCAAAAGGAAGTTTTAAAAATTTATAAAAGTCGTCATCGTGCCAACTTGCACAAAATGGTTGCAATTCCGGTGTGTACAATTCCTAATAATTTGAGACAATAACGTATTTTATCGAATAATTTAACCATTAAACGAAACGCCGCAGAATCTTCGTTTAAACATTTTTTATTATCACAATGTATTGCTAATATTACTTTTAAATCGTTAAGGTGTGTCCCAAAGTCTTAGATTTTATGCGTTTTAAAAGATAATTTAATCCAATGATAAAAGTTGTAATAGCAGACCACCACCCTATTACCGTCGATGGTGTTTCAGATTTGTTGCGAAGAACAAACGAGTACAAAGTTGTAGGTAAAGTTTACAATGGTACCTACCTTAAAAAATGTTTGTATAGAGAACATCCAGACCTTTTAATTATTGAAATAACAATCCCTGAAATTTCAGGTTTTCGTTCGTTAAGAGAATTAATTGAAGAGTTTCCGCAAACCAAAATTGCAATTTACTCTACACATCCCGAAGAAATTTACGCCTTGCGCTCAATTAAATCTGGCGCAGCAGCTTATATTCCTAAAACATCTACACCCGAAAAATTTATAAAAGCATTAAACCGAATTAAAACAGGCGGTATTTTTTTAAATGCTGAAATTGCCGCGGCTTTTCACAAACATTCGGGTAAAGACAACTCACTTATTGGTCGTTATAGAAAACTCTCGGCTCGCGAGATTGAAGTGTTAGATTTATTAACCAACGGCAAGCGAAATAAAGACATTGCCTCCTTATTAGAAATTAACGAAAAAACCGTGAGTACCTATAAAACTAGGCTTTTAAAAAAATTAAAAGTAAATAGTTTAGCCGAATTAATTACACAAAGCCGAATGCTTAAGCACAGTTAATTTTTAGAGCACCCGGTTTAATTTTGTAGAAAGTACTTTTTTTAAACTTAAATAATCTACAATTTCTTGAAGCCCAGATTCATTATTTTCGCTGCCTCCTTCTTTTATAATATTAGACAACTCATTTATTTTTTGCGAAACCAAATGACGTCTTAAATTAAGTATAGTTTCACTCACTATTTGCGCAATTGTTTGATCTTTATCTTTTACATAAATCTCCATGCGCTCCCAATTACTTAATGCGTATTTTTCCTCTTCCATTAAAATATGCGTTACCGTAGTAGCCATATCGGGGTGGAGATCATTAATAAAAGTCTCGGCTTTTGCATGTGGGTTTTGATTAAATCTATTAATTACTTCCAAATACAAATCTTTAAATTCGGGATTTGTAAATTCAATTTCGTCTTCTTGCAAATCGAGATAAATTTTTTCAAACACACGGGCTTTAAACGATTCGGGTCTAAAAGTAATTTCGCCTTTGTCATCGGCTTCTAAAATTAACTCTTCAAACTCTTCTTCTTCGTTTCCGTATAGCAGCAACAACTCAATTATTTTGCGCTCTAATTGCAGCTGTACATCTATTTTTTTTATTTCCTTTTCAGCAGGGATAACTTGAAAAGATTCTTTGGCAGTTCCAGTACTTTTTTTTGCGTCCTTGTTATCTTTTTTAAAGATTTGAGCCAAGGTGTTAAAGAGTACTTGTTCTGAAATATCCATAATTCGCGAGCATTCTTTCATATATACCTCGCGCTTTATAACATCGGGTATTTTTGCAATGCTATTAACCATATTATGAATGGTTTCAGATTTTTTTATCGGGTCGTTTTTTGCTTCCTTTGCCAATAACGAAGCCTTAAACGTGATAAAATCTTGTGCATTTTCTTCTAAATAGAGCGATAACTCTTCCAGTGAATTTTTTCGAGAAAAACTATCGGGGTCTTCACCTTCGGGAAACGTACAAATCTTAACATTCATACCTTGTTCCAAAATAAGATCGATACCCCTTAAAGAAGCTCGCAGTCCTGCTGCATCGCCATCAAAAAGAACTGTAATATTTTTGGTGAGCCGGTTTATAAGCCTTATTTGCTCTGCAGTTAAAGCCGTACCTGAAGAGGACACCACGTTGTGAATTCCCGTTTGGTGAAACTGAATAACATCGGTATATCCTTCAACCAGATAACAATTGTCCTCTTTGGCAATGCTCTGTTTTGCATTAAATATTCCATAAAGCACTTTGCTTTTATGGTAGATGTCACTTTCGGGAGAATTTAAGTATTTAGCCGCCTTTTTTTCCGAAGTTAAAATACGTCCGCCAAAACCAAGGGTACGACCGCTCATACTTAAAATAGGGAACATAACCCTTCCTTTAAATCGGTCAAATTGCTTTTCTCCTTTTACGATGGTTAAACCCGTTTTTTCAAGAAAATCTAATTGATAGCCTTTTTTAATTGCATGAGATGTAAAAGCATCCCAAGAATCTGGCGAATAACCTAGCTCAAACTTTTTTATGATTTCTTCGGTAAAGCCTCTTTCTTTAAAATACGACAAGCCAATGGCTTTTCCTTCTTCAGTTTTTAATAAGGTATTGTGAAAGTAGTTTTTGGCAAATTCACTAACTAAATATAAGCTTTCGCGCGCGTTAGCCTGCACCTTATCTTCGGCGGTTTGTTCGGTTTCTTCTATCTCAATACCGTATTTTTTAGCTAAGTATTTAATAGCTTCGGGATAGGTAAAATGTTCGTGTTCCATTAAAAAAGACACAACATTACCGCCCTTACCACTACTAAAATCTTTCCAAATTTGTTTTACAGGACTAACCATAAAACTTGGCGAACGCTCATCTGTAAATGGACTAAGCCCTTTAAAATTACTCCCCGATTTCTTTAATTGAACAAAATCGCCAATTACCTCTTCTACACGAGCGGTCTCAAAAACATTGTTTATGGTAGTTTTGGAAATCAGAATTATAACTTTTTAAAAATAGTTGAGAATAGAAATTTGAAAGTGTAAAAATAGACATAAAACAAAAGAAACCTATACGAAATTATAAATTCCACATAGGTTTAAAACTACCGCCAATTGTAACGCTTTTTTGGCTAATCTACGTCAAAACGAAGTCCGAGTGAAACGTTGCGCTGGTCAACGAGGTTGTTTTTAAAAATAGTGTTCAAATCGTACTTAACATACGCGGCTATTCCTTGCCAACCTATATAACCACTAAGGCCATAAATAAAGTTATTGGTGTTATAATTTGCTTTTAATTTTAGCTTTCGGTCCTCGCCATCTTCTTCAAATTTTAATTTTTGTCGCGTACTCAAATTTATACCGGCATATCCTCCCAAGCCAATTGTAAGTTTATTGGCGGTAGAATAGCGAAAATAATCATCGCTTTCAATTTTTTTGGAGGGGCCAAATTCAAAATGAAGTGGCACAACCAAATTATCCATTCTAAATTTAGATTTTTTTAAATGTTGCGGATAAACTTCAAGATCTGTCACTTCGCCATTAGCTACAAAAAAACGATTATCTGTTGGCTTTAAGCCATTAAATTGAAATGATATACCGTATTTAATACGCAACCAGTTACTGTTGTCAAAAACTCGTGTTTTCCACGCCCAACCCAGTTCGGCAAAGCGGCTTCCGGCTACTTTAAAGTTAGAATCTTCAAGAGATTCGCCTTTTGTGATTACATTGTTTAATCCAAAGGCAAATACAAAATCTGATGTTGTTCGTTTATCATATTTGCGTTTTTTATTCTTAGGCCCAAGGTAAATTACATCGTCATCTTCATCACTCGTACCAATTCGCAACATAAACCCATTATCATCTTCAATATCTGGCTCAATTTCTGGGTTGCGATCCATAAGCGCCATTTTATTTTCTAATATTGCTAACTTGTTTTCAATATTTAAGGCGTGTTTTTGGGCAGCAGATTGTTTTAAATTTTCGGCTTCTGCTTCAGTAATTTCACCATTAGATAAACGCGAATTTATATTTTCAACGGTAGTCTTTAAAGCTTCTTTTTCGGTTTGAACAATTTTCTCTTTTAGTGTATTAACCTGCTCAATTTTTTGGGTGCTTTCGGTTTGGGTTTCTTGCGCGTGCCCGTACATTACGGTTAAAAGCCAAATGGTAACTGCTGTGCTAATCGTGATTAAGGATTTCATAACTGTTCGTTTTTTTGATTATTGATGATTTATTGATGAATATTTCTTGTGATACTAATTAGTCGTTTCGTTCCAAAACCGCGGTACGTACTTTGTTGAAACCTTCGCCCAATGCTTCAAAAACTTTATCGCGAAAGCTCCTTTCTAACTCCCATTCTACATCTTGCAGCAGCGCGTTAGCATCTACTTTTTGATTGTTTAATATGCGTTGCATTTCTATATCGCGACGCGCATTATTGAGTAAATTTTCTACTTCGGTAGCCGTAATATTATCGTTATCTTCTTGTAGTTTTTTAACCGAAGCAACCACTTCATTTACCTTGTTTTTAAAGAAATCGTCGTTTTCAACAACAATTAATTCTTCTACACTTTTTGGGGTAGTATTTTGTTTTGCGGAAGTTTTAGCAATGGCACGGTTGTCTTTTATTTTTTTATCAATCTCAGACTGTTGTGACAAAGCCGGTTTTTGTTTGGCTACTCCAGTTTGTTTTTCAGCATCTTGTTTTGTCGAAGAGTTTTGAGGAGGCACCTCTTTTGTATTATCTTCGGAAGCGATTTTAGCGGTTTCAAAATTATTATTTAATTTTTTCGAATCATCATCATAAACAGGAGCATTTAAATTGTTGTTTTCTACGATTTGATTTTCTATTTCAGAATTGTTTGTAAATAAAAACACAGATGTTACAATAACAAAGCCTACAAAACTTGCCGCTGCTAAGTACCAAAACACGGGTCTCTTTTTTGGTTTTGTAGCGTCTAGTTTTGCCTCCAATTTATCCCAGGCATTAGCCGAAGGTTGTATGCTTCGAGCATCTAACTTTTTACGAATATTATCTTCTAAATTATGAGGCGCCATAGCTTATATTATTTTGTTTTTTAATTGTGGTTTGAAGCATTTTTCGTGCTTTAAAAAGCTGCGATTTTGAGGTACTTTCATTTATTTGAAGCATTTCGGCAATTTCACTATGCTTATACCCTTCTACGGCATACAGTATAAAAACGGTTCTGTAACCATCGGGGAGATTATCTATCATCTTTTGAATTTCGTCTGTTTCCAGACTAGTTTCAATAAAGGTGGCGTGCACTTCGGTATTTTCAATTTTTGCTTCGTGTACAAAGTGCAGTTTTTTATCTTTTCGCAATTGAGAAATACTCTCATTAACCATAATTCTGCGTATCCAACCTTCAAAACTGCCTTCATTTCTATAATCTTTTAAGTGATTAAAAACTTTAAAAAAGCCTGCTAGCATCACCTCTTCGGCCTTTGTGTTATTTTTTAAATACTGCCTACATACGCTCATCATTTTGGGCGCAAATATTTTAAACAACTGTTGCTGTGCACGACGATTGTCTTTGGCTGCTTTTGCAATTAGCTGTGAATATTCTTTATGTAAGGGTATAATTTTCAAAATACGCTTCGCTGTTAAGGCCTTCTATTTTATAGACGCAAGTTTTTACAATTTGGTTGCCTGAGATAGAAAAAAGTTGAAATTTTTGAGTTTTTAAAGCCCAAAAATGATATGAAATTCAGTTTATATACTTAAGAATAATATACTTATTTTTTCCTGTCAATTACGTAATTCACCATAAGTTCGAGCGAATCTTTGTAGGGAGAAGGAGGGTAAGACTCTAAGAGAAGTAAGGCTTCCTGCTGGTAGCTTTTCATTTTTTGAATAGCGTAATCTAAACCGCCATGTTCTTTTACAAAAGCAATAACTTCTTTAACGCGCTGCTTGTTTTTGTTGTGATTTTTAACCGAATTTATCAACCATTTTTTTTCCTGAGGCGTGGCATTGTTTAGGGCGTAAATTAAAGGAAGCGTCATTTTTTGTTCTTTAATATCAATACCAGTGGGTTTGCCAATATGGTCTGTTCCGTAATCAAACAAGTCGTCTTTTATTTGAAATGCCGTTCCAATTAGCTCGCCAAATTTTCGCATTCTTTCAACCTCTTCATCTCCGGCCATTACAGAGCGCGCTCCCATGGCACAACATGCTGCTATTAAAGTTGCGGTTTTTTGACGTATAATTTCAAAGTAAACTTCTTCGGTAATATCGAGTCTTCGAGCTTTTTCTATTTGCAATAATTCACCCTCACTCATTTCGCGCACGGCAACCGAAATAATTTTTAACAAATCGAAATCGTCGTTATCTATGGAAAGCAGCAACCCTTTTGAAAGTAGGTAATCGCCAACGAGGACGGCAATTTTATTTTTCCACAGCGCATTTAACGAGAAAAATCCACGGCGGCGGTCACTATCGTCCACAACATCATCGTGTACTAAAGTGGCTGTATGTATAAGTTCTATAACGGCAGCCCCACGATATGTGCGCTCGTTAACTTGCCCATTGTTTGTCATTTTTGCAATAAGAAAAACAAACATAGGCCTCATTTGTTTCCCTTTTCTATTTACCACATAATGTGTGATTTTATTGAGAAGCGAAACTTTGGAAGACATAGAAGCAGAAAACTTTTTTTCAAAAAGCTCCATTTCTTTTTCAATAGGAAGTTTTATGCGGGAAACTATCTTCATAAAACCCCAAAGATAGTTAAAAATGCACGATCGTTTTACAATGCCAATACAGGTTAAAAAAATTTATTACGTATATTTTTTAAAGTTTCTACTAACTATTTATTTAACACAAAAATGAAAATGACATTGAGACAATATTTTTATTTAAAATTTATAGTATTATTTGTTAATAAATAACACTAAAACTCCGCAAAACAAAGCCAAAATAAGAACCTTCTAAAATGCGTTAAAATAGCCAAGAAACCTTGAGTTTATTATCTTAAAATCTATTTTTGAGAAAATTAATATTAACTCTTTAATAAACATTTACATGAAAAAAATTACTTTAATGGCAGCATTATTTGCTGGCTTTGCGTTGAATGCACAGACGACTTACTTTTTTGACGATTTTAATGAAGAAGATGTTTCAGATTGGACACTTTACGATGAAGATGGTGACGGAAATAATTGGGCCGATCTTTTTGAAGTTACCGATGCCAATGGAACTCCAGTTACACCAGTATCATTAATTTCGAGATCTTGGCAAAGCGTACCATTAACTCCAGATAACTGGATTGTGTCTCCAGCAATTGATTTAACACCGGCTACAGGAGATGTACAATTATCTTGGAAAGTACAAGCAGCTGCTGCCACTTGGGACCAAGAGAATTACACCGTCTATGTAGGTACTAGTAGTGACATTGTAGATTTAGAAGCTGCGACTGTATCTTTTAATGAAGTGTACGACGATCCAAACGATGCTGGTACTCAATATGAGCGTACGTTGGACGTTTCTAGCTTAGCAGGAGAAACCATTTATGTTGCCTTTAGACACCACGATGTTACCGACATGGATTTTTTATCCATTGATGATGTAATGGTTTCAGGAGTCTTATCTGTTGAAACAAATGAATTTAATGGCTTTAATTATTTTGTTGCAAACAACCAATTAAACCTATCTGCAACCACCGCTTTGAATAATGTTGTTATTTTTAATATGTTAGGTCAACAAGTTGTGTCTCAAAAATTAGCAAACACAAACGAAACAGTTAATCTTTCTGGACTACAGTCTGGTGTTTACATTGCTACCGTTTCTATTGAAGGAGCAAGTAAAACTTTTAGAATTGTAAAAAACTAATTTTACAATCTTTCAAAATTTAAAAGAGCGGCTTTTGCCGCTCTTTTTTTATTGTTTGTTTGCTAATTGTCCGCAAGCTGCGTCAATATCTTTTCCTCTACTGCGCCTAACAGTTACCGGAATTCTGTTGTGTTCCAAGGCTTGAATGTAATCTTCAATAATAGTAGGTGAAGCTTGCTGAAACTGCCCGTCATCAATAGGATTGTACTCAATTATATTTACTTTACAAGGCACATATTTACAAAAGGTAACCAAGGCTTCAACGTCTGCCCATTTATCGTTAATACCTCTCCAAACAATGTACTCATAAGTTACTTTGCGTTTCGTTTTGTGATACCAATATTCAAGTGCCTCGCGTAAATCTACTAATGTAAAATTTTTAGCAAATGGCATAATTTGTTCTCGCGTTTCTTGAATAGCAGAATGCAAAGACACGGCAAGGTGAAATTTAACTTCGTCGTCTGCCAATTTTTTAATCATTTTTGGCACGCCCGAGGTAGAAACCGTAATTCTTTTGGGCGACATACCCAAACCTTCGTCTGAGGTAATTTTTTCAATAGATTCAAGCACGTTTTTGTAGTTCATAAGCGGTTCACCCATTCCCATAAAAACAATGTTAGAAAGCGGCTTGTCGTGGTACAACTTACTTTCTTTATCTATGGCTACTACTTGATCGTAGATTTCATCGGGATTTAAATTGCGCATTCTTTTTAGCTTGGCAGTTGCACAAAATTTGCAGTCTAAACTACACCCAACTTGCGACGAAACGCAGGCAGTTGTTCTACTTTTAGTAGGAATTAAAACCGACTCTACAACAAAGTCATCGTGCAGCTTTACAGCGTTTTTAATGGTACCATCATTACTCTTTTGTATAGAATCTACCTTAATATGGTTTATTACGAAATTTTCGTCTAAATGAGCTCGCGTCTCCTTAGAGAGATTAGTCATTTCATCAAAGCTATGAATCCCTTTGCTCCACAACCAATCATACACTTGAGTACCGCGAAAAGCTTTATCGCCTATACTTTCAAAAAAATCTCTAAGTTCTTCTTTTGAAAGGGCACGTATATCTTTTTTCTTTGAATTCATCGTGCAAAATTACTGTATTTAAAAGTAAAAAAAGACACTTTTTCAAATTTAGAAAAAGCGCCTTAACAATGTGATTTATAAAATGTTGAATTATTTTTGAATTACTATCTTCTTTGTGATAGAGTCTTTGGAATCTTCATCTATCAAATAAAGAAAATACACACCCTCCATTAGGTTAGAAACATTGATGGTGTTCATAGTATTTGAAACCGAACCTGACTGTATACGTTGTCCCACCACATTAATAAATTGATATGATAAATTAGGATATCTGTTGTTTACAATTGTAAGGGTTGTACTCGCAGGGTTTGGATATATTTTAAGGTTGCCAATAGGGTCGAACTCCGGAATATTTAAGAGGTTTTGAATAGTTTCAACGGTGGTTTGACCCGAATTTATTGGATCTAACCATTCCATTAATCGCGATTGTGGTGTGCTGCCCGCATTCCACGATACACCAAACCTACCATAAATATCGTATTCTCTATTGTTTTCTAAACCAATACAAGCAGATTGCCCGCCGAACAATTGCCCAATAATTCGGCCATTTTCATCAAATAAAGGAGAACCAGACGAACCACTTTCGGTAGTTCCAATTTCCCAACCGTTTCCACTTCCGTGGTTACCACCGCCAATTAACCATACATCGGTACCGTTAGCATCTACTTTAGTCGCGCCCGAATCGTCTCTACATATTTTCATAATATCGCCATTTGGATGATGTATTCCTACTTCAAACAATGGATCGGTATCGGTATTATCCCATCCGGCAAATGCAACATCCCAAGAATCTGGAATTTGTTCAAAAAGTTGAACCAACGCAAAGTCACTTTTACTATTATTAGCCTTTAAGCTAGCCCCACTAATGGTAAAATTGGTTTGAACATTGCCACTATTGCCACTTGTTCCACAAACGGGAGCAGGACTCACCCAATTGAACCTAACAGACCACAACGCAGGACTACTATTGGTTAAACAGTGATTGGCGGTTAATAGAAAAGGAGTTTTATCGTTTTTGGTATTGTTTACTAAGGCTGCCGAACACAAATAACCATTTCCTAAATTAAGTAAGGCAACAGCCTTTTTAACTAAGTCTTTTTTATCGTCAAAATCGTTACCAATAGAACAATTTACATCGTAATTACAATCGCCAGAATCATTGATTCCACGGCTGGCATTAACCGCCGCATTTACACGGCCCAATCTATAACCGTGAATTACGCTCGACAACTGTAGCCTAGGATTCTCGCTTGTAGCAGGCGGTTGGTAATATTCAATCCAAATGGTATTGCCTTCTACAAACCACGTACCCAATTTACCGTCTTTACGGTTGTGAAAACTTGTAAAAGTTCGAGTAATATCGGTTCGTTCTTGATTGTAAAGCTGAAGTCTACTTCCGGCAGGCAAATAAAAATCGCCAAAATTAACACTTAGGTTTACAGCATCTGTCGAGGCTATGGTTGCGCGCCAAATTTTTGCGCCATTTGGTAAGGTTGTCCACAGGCCATCGGTGTTCGAATTTATATCAATAGGAATTTCAACGCCATAACGCCAAGGCTGTGATTTATCTAAATCGTTAATACTGTCTTGCTGGGCAATTAGTTGGTAATCCAAAGCCGGAAGCTCAATTACCTCTGGCTGGTCTTGTAAATTTAAATCCCAACTTTCGGGCATATTGCCCCCTTCACCTTGCGAAAAGGCAACTAGCATGTGAAAACATAAAATGCAGAAAAGTATTAATTTTCTCATTCTATTAGGTAGTTAGTTTAAAATTAAAGGATTACTAAGGTAAAAGATTAAACCGACAATTAAAAGCCAAATGCTTGTAAAATAAAAAATCCCGATATTAATCGGGATTTTTTAAATAGTAACTTAAGTGTTTTTAGATAATCAACATAGCGTCGCCATAGGTATAAAATCTATATTTTTCTTTTACTGCTTCGGCGTACGCTTCTTTTATAAAGTCGTGACCTGCAAAGGCAGAAACCATCATTAAAAGGGTTGATTTTGGCGTATGGAAGTTTGTAACCATAGCGTTTGCAATGCTAAAATCATACGGTGGAAAAATAAATTTATTTGTCCAACCTTTATAAGGATTTAATGTGTGGTTTGAAGAAACCGAACTCTCCAAGGCACGCATTGCTGTTGTACCAATAGCGCATACGCGTTTTTTTCTTTCAATTCCTTTATTGATAATATCTACGGCTTGTTGATTAATCTCCATTTCTTCCGAGTCCATTTTATGTTTCGAAAGATCTTCAACTTCAACCGAACTAAACGTACCTAAACCTACGTGAAGGGTTACTTCGGCAACGTTTACTCCTTTAATTTCAAGACGCTTTAAAAGGTGTTTTGAAAAGTGAAGTCCAGCCGTTGGCGCTGCAACAGCACCTTCTTTTTTTGCGTAAATAGTTTGATATCTATCTGCATCATCTGGTTCAACTTCTCTTTTTATATATTTTGGAAGCGGTGTTTCGCCAAGCTCAGTCAATTTATTTCTAAACTCTTCATATGAACCATCAAAAAGGAAACGCAAAGTTCTACCGCGCGAAGTGGTATTATCTATAACCTCTGCCACAAGTGTTTCATCGTCGCCAAAGTACAATTTATTACCAATTCTAATTTTACGAGCAGGGTCTACCAAAACATCCCATAAACGCGTTTCAGAATTTAACTCTCTAAGTAAAAAAACTTCGATTCTAGCCCCAGTTTTTTCTTTATTTCCGAATAATCGTGCTGGAAAAACTTTGGTATTATTGGTTACCAATACATCATCTTCTTCAAAATAATCAATTAGATCTTTGAACATTTTGTGCTCAATAGTCTGTGTTTTTCGGTTGAGAACCATTAATCGTGACTCGTCACGGTTTGGTGCCGGATACTCAGCCAATAATTCCTTTGGCAGGTCAAAATTGAAATTTGAAAGTTTCATTCCCATAATGCGTAGTGTCTATAGATTTTAAAAAGTTGCAAATATACAACCTCCAACTAGGCGTTGTCAAGTAATTAACTGATTATTATTACGAAATGTTTTTTTCGGCCTAAAATATGCAACAAAAACTCACCGAATTCACGCTTTATTTTTCAACACAATTAATACCAGTTTTGCTTAAATCTTGCCAAAATTTGGGATATGATTTTGATACAACTTCGGGATTGGCGATGGATAAATTGACAATAATCGCCAAAGGCGCAAATGCCATTGCCATTCTGTGGTCTTGGTAGGTTTCAATTTGCATATTTCCCTTAATTGCTCCAAGGCGTTCTACATAAATAGATTCATCGTCAATTTTTACCGAGGCGCCCATTTTTTCGAGTTCGTTTTTTAATGCGAAAAGCCTATCGGTTTCCTTAATTTTTAAAGTTTGCAACCCCCACAGACGGCAAGTAATCCCCAAGCCAAAACAAGTTACTGCAATAGTTTGCGCTAAATCTGGTGTGTTTGATAAATCTAGCATAAGGGTATCTGCCAATTCGCCCTTCTTTTTTGAAATTGTAATGGTTTTTTTAACCGTATTAAAAGTAGTTTCTACTCCCAATGCCTCATAAATTTGCACTAGGGCCGCATCGCCTTGTACACTTGTTTTATTAAAGCTGAAAAGGGTAATTTTACAGTTATTAGATAAAGCTACCAAACTATAAAAATACGAGGCTGAACTCCAATCCGATTCAATTTGGAGCGTAGCACTTACCTTATTTTTAACTGGTGAAATTGTAATTTGCCGCCCGTTAAAACTACTCGAAATTCCCGTTTGTTTTAAAAGTGAAAGCGTCATTTCAATATAAGGCAATGATGTAATTTTGCCATCCAAACTTAACTTTAGTCCATTGGGAAGCGAAGGCGCAATAAGCAATAGCGCCGAAATATACTGGCTACTTACCCCCGAATTTATTGATACAATATCTTTTACCAAGGTGTTACCAATAATTTTTAAAGGTGGGTATCCTTCAGTTTTTAAATATGAAATATTAGCGCCTAATTTTCGTAAAGCATCTACCAAAACGCCTATGGGGCGATTGTGCATGCGCTGGCTACCCATTAGGATTACATCAATATTTGGTTGGGCCGAAAAGTAGGCGGTCAAAAATCGCATAGCAGTGCCCGCGTGGCCTATATCTATAATTCCTCTTGAAACTTTTAAAGCTTCCTGCAATACTTTTGTATCGTCACTTTGCGAAAGGTTTTTTATACCAATATTAGCAAGTTGCGACTGTAAAATTAATAAACGGTTGGATTCGCTTTTGGAACCACCAATATCAATCGAAATATTATTTAAAGGGAAATTTCCACGTGCAAGCTCCAGTTTCATTCTCGAGGTTCGTTTTCTTTCAATTTGGATCTAAACTTTCCAAAAGTTACTAAAAACCCATAACAAAAAGAACCAATTAAGACTAAAACTAAAAACAACAATGGGTCGCCATCTGTTAAAAATGCAAAGTCAAAACCATCTAACGCCCATTTAATAATAGTGAATAACACAGCCGAAGCTATGGTTAAAGCAAAAACCGATTTCCAAAAACCAGGTGTATTTATAACTTTCTTAAACATGCGTTATTTTAGTTTTTCGTTGCTGTGATGCCTATCGTGGTCACGCTTTGTTTTTAAATCTAACTTTTTATTAAATGCCTCCTCAAGATTCACACCCGTTTGATTAGCCAGACAAAGTACCACAAAAACTACATCGGCAAGCTCTTCGCCGAGGTCTTTATTTTTATCGCTTTCTTTTTCACTTTGTTCGCCATATCTACGCGCAATGATACGGGCCACCTCGCCAACCTCTTCGGTAAGTTGCGCCATATTGGTGAGTTCGTTAAAATACCGAACACCGTGCTTTTTAATCCATTTATCTACTTCTTCCTGTGCGTTTTTTATATCCATTATGATTTTGAAAGTACAACCTTTTCGTTTTGTTTAGCAATTAAATCTTCGTAAAACTTTTTCAAATTTCCGTATTCTTCAGCAGCAATAAAAGATTTATTAATAGAAAATTCAACAGACAGTTGCAAATTGTTACCCATTTGCGAAATTAAGTATTTAAACTCGCCAGTATTTTCCCCTAATTTAACAATAGCATTTTCGGGCAAAGATTCTACTTGATATCCTTCGGGTACAGCTATATTTATAATATATCGATCCTTCATTGGGTAACCATAATCTATAGGGTAAAGACGCTTTTCAGGCTTAAACGGACTTTCCTTTGAAGCCATAAAAACCATAGGCGAAAAATACAGTTTTCCCGCTACGTTTTCAACTGCGTCTATCACTTCAAAATCATACGCCAAACTTACAGGATTGCCCAAGGTATTGAGGTTTTTAAAATTTAAATTAGATAGCTCTGCTTGTCTGGCTTCCTTTTCTACCGCTTTGAGCTGTGCGTCTTCGTTTAGATTTTTATATTTACTTCTATATTGATACGCGTAGTTACCCGTATACCTATTTCGAGCTTTCCCCACAACAGATTGGTCTGGTGTAATTTCGGCGCTTACCATAGCACTTTTTACAGCCGGAATTTGCGAATTAAGCGATATCCAGCTAGAAGTTCCATCTTTTGTAATTATACGACCTTTCCAATTCATAATTTGAGTACGTAAAACTCCCATATCGGCATCTTTATTTGTTGCATCAAGCAGCACCGTACCCTGTGGGAGATTTACTGCAGCAATTACATAATTAAATCCGTTTCGAGTAGGAAAAAGTGGCATACCGTGGGCCTTAGTACTTACCAAAACCGGATTGGCATCTATGTTTGCTTCACGCAACATGGCTATTAATATAAGGTTAATTTCGGCCACATTACCCGACCCCTTTTTGTAAGCATCTTTAACACCATCGCTGGTATAGTAGCCTAAATATTTGTTCCAAGTCATTTTGTTAAGCAAAAACGAATAGATTTTATTTGTTTTTTCAACAGGATTACTAATTCCGCTAATTAGGTTTTTTAAATCATCTTTAAAATAATTACTCTTAGATAATTCGCCGCCAAATGAGTCTACTCTATAAATACCTTTTGAAACGTCTTCCCACGTGGTTGAATATGATTTTTGAGTAGAACCCGGAAAATCTACATAACTCAACTCAAATTTAAGGGCGGTTACATAATTATCTATATTTCCGGCATACGCTTCTTCTTTTTGTGCCGGAACGTCACTTAGATTAATAGTATAAACATCCTCCTTAAAAGTTAAGTCTCGAGCGCCCCCACGACTTACAACATTACCTACTCTATCGTATTGTGTTGAATTTGATAGCGCTACAGTTTTATTTCTCGAGCTCGTTTTTACTGTGTAAGGCACCCAACCTCTTTGATGAGTTTTAAAAATAAAGTACTCTGGAGATGCAAAAGAAACCTGAACATTGTCTACAGGAATAGTTTCCTGTAAGCGAAATTCATCGATATTACTAATAAAAGGAGATTTCATGGTATACTTATACTCTATCACACATCCTTCGCGCAAATCTGGCATTGTAAATTTTAGCTTATGGATATATTTAGACGTCTTTTCCTCAAACATACCGTCTTTTTTAAGCTTTACTTCTTCTATTTTTCCGCTATTATTTAAATAATAGGTGTACGCTTTTAGGCCTAAAATTTCATCGTGAGAACTCGATTTACCTTGGTAAAGATCAATTTCTTTGGTAGCCCAATCAAAACCTTCTTTAGTGTAAATTTTAACGCGTTCTAATACTTGAGTAACTAGGTAAAACCCATCGTTTGTTGAGTACTCAAAGTAGGTATAAATTTCACGGTTTAAAATTGCTGCATCGGCAGTGGGTTCTTCGGGGTGTTGCTTTTGTGATAATTCCTCCTTCGAAACTTTTCCAAATTTATAGTTTTGGGATTGAGCCACATTGAAAAAACACAAAAGAGCGATCGCGGTTAGTACGATTGATTTCATAATTATTGGTATTTATTGTACGTTTTGTTTTAGAAGTATTTTTGTTTTGTCTAGACGAGCAATCGACCTAAGAAAGTTTCGAAAATTTTCATATTCTGTTGGCGGGTACTCTCCTTTGTTCAACACCATTTTACGGGTGTAGATTAATTTATTTTCTGAAGTTAACTCAAAATTATTCTCGTATTTCCCAAATTTGGTTTCGAGTATTGTTGCCTCGGGTAAACCGTCAATCTCAAAATTTTCAGGAATTTCAACAGTTACAGTGTCTTTGTCTATGCGTCCACTGCTTATGTAAAGATTTTGTTTGCGGGTATCAATTCTAGGCGGAATGTAACGGTGTTGATTTAAAATATTGGCACAAAAAAGATAGTCGTTACTTACAGGATTTGCATAATTGGGTATATCGAGTTTCAATTCTTCAGTAAAAATTACATCCTCTCTATTATTAGTAAGTTTTACATTGTCAATGCTAAAACCATTAATGTAGCTCCACTGCTTTTTATAATATTTATCAAGATCTTCTTGCTTTTTCTTAGGAAGCAAATATTTGTCATCGTACTGTAGCCCTTGCGACACACGTTTGCAAACCGCAGTAACATTTCCCGCAGGATCTACTTTTACTTCAACGGTATTTTCTTGAAGATTCTCTTCGGTTTTATACTCTTTTGTACGTACAACCTTTCCGCCCTGCGGAGTCATAACCAACACATCGCGATCATCTGTAAAGTCGCCAATATAACCAAAAGGAGTATCTTGATTAGTACATTCTAACCAAGTATAATCATCATTATTTGGAATTGCCAAAATGGCATGGTTAAACCAAGGAAACGTAAACTCTTCCTTTATTTCAGTAATATTATCCCCAGCATTTACAAGCGTATAGTAGGAAGGTACGTTTACAGCATCTAACAACGATTTTGTATACATTGTTAACGCCTTACAATCGCCATAGCTTAGTTTATCAACCTCGGCAGCCATCATAGGTTTCCATCCACCAATACCTATTTGAATGCTTATATACCTTACTTTATCTTGAACATATTGATAGATTAGCCGTGCTTTGTCTTCATTGGTAGTTTCGTTTGCTACTAAACTTCGCACTTTTTTAATGGTTCCTTCTGGTAAATTATTTACATCGGCGAGTAAGGTGTTGGCCACCCATGAGCCAAATTCCGACCAGTCTTTTCCCCTGCCTGCTGTTCCTTTTAAGGTGAAATTATCGAGCGCTAAATAAACGGTTGGAAGAATTTTGCTACGTGCAGGACTGTGTTCTTCATACCTAATAGCACTTAAATTTGTAGCAGTAAAGGTTAATTCATCCTCTGTTTCCGAAATTGAAATATTAAAACCATCTATGTTTTGAGGGTCATAATTAGGTTTGTTTGAAGAGTCAAACTTGATTTTCATCACACTTTTTTGTGCGCTTTCGGCATAACCTTTTAGTGGCCTCCAAGGGCGTAAAAAGGCCGTATCTCCAGAAACTACTTCCGAAGTAAACACTACAATATAAGGGTAAGTAGTAGGTGTATAATTTAAATGCATTATACGATCGTCACTGTAAATACTAATCCCCGTACGACTTACATCTGTAAAATCTCTTTTTTTAAAATGCTCAAGTTCTTGGCCCAGCGCATTATAAACTTTAGCTTCAATGCTTTTTACTTTTGAATTTAAATCGTAGGTAGCGTACAGCCGCGGATCGTTGTCACCAAGTTTATTTAAAACCGCAATTACCCGATGTGTTTTTACAATATTTTTTCCAGAAGATGAAATATCCATAAACACCGCTTCATCGAGCAAAACACTGTTTGAATATTTAGTGAGTTCTTGAGGAATGGAAGCTATTGAGTAATTATTTTGTGAGGATACATATGCTGTACATAACAGTATAGCTATACATAAAATATTCTTCATACATATTTTTTAGTGAGGAGAAATAAAACACTTGAAATATACTTTGGGGGGGATAAATAACTAAGTATATTGCCAGCACAATTTAAAGCTGCAATATATACATATTTTAAGGAAGTTAAAAAAAAGTTAAGAAATTACTCTCTATTTTTGGTATCTATCCAAATAGTGACTGGGCCATCGTTAACTAAAGAAACGTCCATCATTGCTCCAAACTTACCAGTCTTTACTTTTTTAGTAATTTCCTTTTCAAGCTTATATATAAATTTTTCATAGAGAGGAACGGCTGTTTCGGGTTTTGCAGCTCGTACAAATGAAGGTCGGTTTCCTTTTTTTACATTTGCGTGTAGTGTAAATTGACTTACCACTAAACATTCGCCATTTACATCTTTTACCGAAAGATTCAAGGCGTTATTTTCATCTGAAAAAATCCTTAAACGAGCAATTTTTCCCGCCAACCAGTTTATGTCTTCTTCGGTATCTTCTTCTTCAATTCCTAAAAAAATAAGTAGTCCTGGTCCTATTTCAGAAAATAATTTTTCGTCAATAGTAACATCAGCTTTTTTTACTCTTTGAATTAAGGCACGCATAGAAATAAAATTTTAAACCGGTTAAACCATTCTATTTTTCATAAATATCTTTTCTAAAATGGTCTTCTTCTCCCGCTAAAATTTGAAGATAACTTTTATAACGAGACCACGCAATTTCTTCATTTTCTAATGCATCTTTTACCGCGCATTTGGGTTCTTCTAAGTGGAGACAATTATTAAATTTGCAATGTTCTTTTAGGGCAAAAAATTCGGGAAAATAGTCACCCAATTCTTCTTTGTCAATTTCAACTACACCAAATCCTTTTATACCCGGTGTGTCTATAATTTGCCCGCCAAAGGAGAGGTCGAACATTTCGGCAAAAGTAGTGGTGTGCTGTCCTTGCAAATGTTGTTGCGAAATCTCTGAAGTTTTAAGCGACAATCCAGGCTCAATGGCGTTAATTAAAGTAGATTTTCCCACCCCACTATGGCCCGAAAACATAGTTACCTTATCCTGCATTAATGATTTTACCTTGTCGATATTTTTACCCGTAATAGCCGAAATACCTATACACTCATACCCTATATTTCTATAAAGGGCTCCTAAAAATTTTATCTCCAACAATTCGTCTTCGTTGTAGGTATCAATTTTATTGAAAAGTAAAACGGTTTTAATTTGATACGCTTCGGCAGTTACCAAAAACCGATCGATAAAAGTGGTAAAAGTTGGCGGATTATTTAAGGTTATTAAAAGGAAAGCCACATCAATATTTGCAGCTATAATATGGGTTTGTTTAGAAAGGTTAACAGATTTTCGGATAATATAATTATCGCGTTCTTCTATTCCGGAAATTACACCTACCGTTTCGTCACCTTTTTTGTCTATTTGAAAAGATACGTGATCGCCTACCGCTACAGGGTTCGTACTTTTTATACCGCCAATCCTAAATTTTCCTTTAATACGGCAATCGTAAAAAGTTCCGTCTTCTGCTTTTACAGAATACCAACTACCAGTAGATTTATATACAACACCTTTCATGTGGCAAAGTTGCAAAACTTTTCAATCATTTATAACCTTTTTTTGATGGTTAATCGATTCTTGATGAATGGCTTTATAAATTTTAAGCACAAACTCTTCGCTAAGTTTGTTTTCTTTTCCCTCTAAAATCATTCTGTTTAATACAGCGTTCCATCGTTTAACCTGCAAAATTGCTACGTTGTTGTCTTTCTTTAACGCGCCAATTTCATCTACAATTTCCATTCGCTTACCCAAAACCGTCATTATTTGATTGTCTATTAAATCAATTTGTGTTCGCAAGGTGTTTATTTGGTTTTTAAACTCTTTTTCATTGCTTTCTGGTTTCCTAATTTTTAGATTTTTTGTTAACCACGCTAGCTTTTCTGGGGTTATTTGTTGATTGGCATCACTCCAAGCTTTATCGGGATTGGGATGCGTTTCAATCATTAAACCATCGTAATTTAAATCTAAGGCTGTTTGGCATAAATCGAAAATTAAATCTCGTTTACCAGCAATATGCGAAGGGTCTAAAATTAACGGCAAATCTGGAAATGAATTTTGCAGATCGATAGGTATTTGCCACTCCGGATTATTTCTAAATCGTGATTTTTGATAGGTTGAAAACCCACGGTGGATTACTCCTAATTTTGAGATTCCCGCTTCGTAAAATCGCTCAACGGCACCAAGCCAGAGCGCCAAATCTGGGTTTACAGGGTTTTTAACCAAAATTATAGTATCCGTGCCCTTTACAGCATCGGCAATTTCTTGTACAATAAATGGTGAAACCGTAGTGCGTGCCCCTACCCACAAAATATCTACATCGTGCTTAAGCGCCAAATCTACATGGTTTGCATTAGCCACTTCGGTAGTGGTTAGTAGACCCGTTTCTTCTTTTGCTTTTTGAAGCCATTTTAAACCCAAAGCGCCAACCCCTTCAAAGTTGCCCGGTCTTGTACGTGGTTTCCAAATTCCGGCGCGCAAAACAGAGGTGTCTGTTTCTTTTAATTCATGTGCAACTTTTAGTAGTTGTTCTTCAGTTTCGGCACTGCAGGGACCCGCTATTACCAACGGATGACTTAAATTTAAATCATCTAACCACTTGCGCAACTGTTTGTTATTCTTCATAAAATTAATTCGAAAAAAAAGTCCTAATTAAGGACTTTTAAAAATGTATTTTTAAAAAGTAAAATCGTTAATTTTTAAATTGATTTATCACTTACAAATATAGATGGCGTCCCTGATGCCATTTGTGCTAAAGTAGCCAATAAATGTTATTCGTAAAACGTTTTAAAGAAAATTTTAACCCAGAGAGCTCAACTACTTCGCAAGAAAATTGTTTAGCTTTGCTTACAGTAAAATTATGTCAATTCACGTAGAAAATATCACTAAAACTTTTGGCGAACAAAAAGCGCTGAACGATATATCATTTACCATTAAAAAAGGTGAAATTGTTGGATTTTTAGGCCCTAACGGTGCTGGAAAATCTACAACAATGAAAATTTTAACCACCTATACTCCAGCTACAAAAGGATTGGCTATGGTAAATGGGTTTGATGTGTTAACTAACCCAATTGCTATTAAAAAAAGTGTTGGCTATTTACCAGAGCACAACCCGCTGTATTTAGATATGTATGTGCGAGAATATTTGTTTTTTAACGCTTCTATTTACAACGTTCCAAAAGGTGAAGTTGAAGCTGTAATTGAAAAAACAGGTTTAACCCCCGAAGCAAATAAAAAAATAGGAGCACTTTCCAAAGGCTACCGGCAGCGCGTAGGCTTGGCAAATGCACTTTTGCACAACCCAGAGGTGTTAATTCTCGATGAACCAACTACAGGTTTAGACCCCAATCAATTAATTGAAATTAGACAATTAATAAAAGATATTGGGGAAGAAAAAACCGTGCTACTTTCTACACATATTATGCAAGAAGTAGAAGCTATTTGCGACCGGGTAATTATTATTAATAAAGGTGAAATAGTGCTGGATAAAACCCTAAAAGACCTACAAAAAAACCAGCAGCAAATTGTAGAAGTTGAATTTGATTATCGTGTAGAAGAAATAGCGCTTCAAAGACTTCCAAAGATTGAAAAAGTTGAAAATGTAGTGGGATTTGTCTATAATCTTTATTTTAAAACTAAGGAAGATATGCGCGGTGAAGTATTTGATTTTGCTCACGACAACGGACTTAAAATCTTACAACTTCATCAAAAGAACACTACTTTAGAAAAGCTTTTTACACAGCTAACTACCGAAAAATAAGTTGCCCGCGGTATAATTCTTCAACCTCAACGATAGCCGGTCTATTTTTGGCAATTACATTGCCTATTCCTACTATTTTACCGCGAATCGCCAAATTTGGATTTACAATCATTTCACCAGTACTTCTATGAAAAATATATAAATTTTCAACGAGTAAATTTTCAGCAAATATCCTTGAATCGCCTGCATAAAGCCCAAAGTTTGCATAATTAGCCGTTCCGGTTAAATAAAATTTGGAAAGACCATTTGCAACAATATTTAAATTTTCAACCTCCAGATTTAATTTAAAATCGCCATCTGTTTGATATTGGTCTTCGTTTTCTTGATCTTCAGAAAGTAGGGTTAACGCCGGGTACCGCAAAACGCCTATGCTTTCTACAGGATAGCCAGTACTACTTCTAATTTCTGAAATATTGGGCGCTGTAACATACACTTTTGTTATTCCGTAGTCTTGAAAGAGATTGCAATTGCTTTTGTTCTTAATTTCAAGTTTATCTCCAACAACCGAAACTGAAATATTGTTTAACAAATTTTCGCCGGTTTCAATTCTAATTTGCTGTTCCTCTCCTTGTTCAACAAACAATTTAATGCGATCCCACACCAAAATTTTTGTAAATGGAGGCACTACAACATCTTTGGTAACTATTGCCCCCGAAGTTTGGATGCAATCCCAACCTTTGTCTGAGCTACACCCAAACACAAATATTAAAAAGGATAGTACTACAAGGTTTTTCATTTCTTTGTTCTGAAATATTCAGCATTTTTTAAATTCGATACCCAATACCAAATTCTACTGCTTCGGCTTTTGCCCAATGCGCATGCACTGTTACGGCGCCAAAAATTCGGTCTTTATAAAAATATCTCTTTAAGCCTAACCTGTTATAGACTCTATTTTCAAATTCAAACGGATAATAGACATAATACCCCAATTGCGATACAAAGGCTACTTTATTAAAGCGCCATTCGTGTCCTATAAACACACCTACCCGCTTGTAATCTTCATCTCCTGAAAGGCCGTCTTCGGGATATGCAACAGCGCGATATTTAATAAATTCTTTTAAAAAAACCGAGTAAAAAACATCGACACCTGCCGTAAAAGTACTTTTATAATTAATACGTTTATCCACAAAGGCAGACAAGACAATAAACGGTTCCTGTCCTAAGCCAACCACATCACTTTCGTTAACGCCACTTCTAAATGCCAAGTTGTATTTAAAACGTTCGGCGTGCGTTTTACTAAGCGAATCTTTTTGAGTTATATAATCTGGAAACTCTTTGTAATCTAATTGATAACTCATCCCCGCATTAAGCGCTAAGGTATTTGTACTGTTGTTTGGCGCTTTAAGATTTGCATTACTATAATGAATTATAGTAAAACCAGCGTGAAAACCAAACCCTTTAAAAATTTGTTCCCTGACAAGGTTTACTTTTAAAAATGTTGAACTCAGCAAATGTGTGCCATAAGCGTTGTTATTATAATTTGCAATAGGGTCATAAGGCTCGGTAACGTAGGCAACCCCCTGCCCTATGCGCACCATTAAATTACGTTTTAAAAAGTAAAAATTTAAATGACCATAGGCGCCAAAAGCTTTGCCTAAGTATTTGTTGTGCAAATCTTGGTAGGCAACCGTTGCCCCAAAATCTGGGTAATTGTAACGCCGTTCCCATTCGTTAAATCCGTAGGTTTTTCGGTTTAATGAAAAAATAAAACCCGTAGGATGTCCTGTTATTAAATGTTGAATGTCTGGATTATGTTCTAAAATTGAACCGTAAAAAAAATCGGTTTCAAGAGAAATTGGGTACAACTCTTCTTCCTGTGAAGAGACCGGAAAATATGCTAATAGCGCTATTAAAAAAAGTAAGAGGTGCTTCATTATTTTTTTAACGGTCGTAAAGATAAACTAATCTTGAAATAATAAGCAGCCGCCTAAAAATTCTTTTCTTGATAATTAACACCACTTTTAAATTGGGTTTTAAAAGGGTAAATTAGCCAAATCTACATTTCCTCCAGAAAGAATTATCCCTACCTTTTTATTTTGAAACGCTTTTTTATTGCGAAGCAAAGCCGCAAAAGCCACTGCACTCGATGGCTCCACAACTATTTTTAATCGTTCGTAAATGAGCTTCATCGCAGCAACAATTTCTTCTTCTTCAACTCTAATAATTTCTGAAACCAATTTTTTAATAATAGGAAAGTTAATATCGCCAAGATGCGTTTTTAATCCATCGGCAATGGTATTTGTAGTTTTGTTAAATGCAATCTCGCCAGTTTGCAAACTTCTAAAAGCATCGTCTGCCGCAAAAGGCTCACCTCCAAAAGTTTTACAATTCACTCCAAAAAATTCGGCCGCAAGCGCCGTTCCAGCAACAAGTCCGCCACCCCCAACAGGAGTGATTAAAGCATCCAAATTAGGGTGTTTTTTAAGCAACTCAACCGCTGCAGTGGCATTTCCTAAAATAACATCTTTACTGTTTGAAGGGTGAATAAATGTAGCGCCCGTTTCAGTTTGAATTCGTTCGGCCTCCAACCGCCGAGATTCTGTTGTAGATTCAGATTCAAAAACAATCCCGTTATAACCCAAAACGGCTTCTTTCTTAACTTTCGGCGCAGTTTTGGGCATAACAATAAAGGCTTTTACGCCTAAATTTTTGGCCGAAAGTGATAGCGCTTGAGCAAAATTTCCGGAAGAATGCGTTACCACACCAGCTTGTCGGTTTTCTTTGGAAAGCTCGAGAATTGCATTGGTTGCGCCGCGCATTTTAAAAGCTCCCATTTTCTGAAAGTTTTCGCACTTAAAGAAAATTTCGGCACCCGACAATTCATTAATAAAAGAAGATTTTAAAACGGGCGTGTTATGTACAAAAGGCTTAACTCTTTTATACGCCTTTTCAACTTCTTTTTTTGTAGGTAACATTAAAACTTCAGTTTAAAAAATTAATTGATTTCTAACTTTTTCCCGTTCAGATTAATGCTGTAAGAAACCTCAACCGAGGCCTCTAAAGTTATAGACACAGAGCAGTATTTTTCAAAACTTAATTGCGCTGCACGAATGGCTTTAGCCTCATCAATTTTACCTTCTAAACTAAGCATTACATGTATTTTCTTAAAAGGTTTTGCCTCGCGCACTTCGGTACGATCGCCTTCAACCTCCATTTTATACGAGGTTATTTCTTGGCGTTGCTTTTTTAAAATCATAATAATATCTATTGCACTGCACCCGCCTACGCCCATAAGCAACAATTCCATTGGGCTCGCTCCCTTTGAAACATCTTCGGTTTTATTGTCTATATAAACTGGCACCCCCGAAGCACCTTTGGCTTCAAAAAGGTAGTTGTTATTTTTTCTATCTAAAGTAACTTTCATAATATTAAATCTTAATTATTTGTATTTATCCAAACGGGTGTACAAATTTAACTTCACCTGCCAAGATACGCAATTTCCAAGCAAGAGTTTATGGTATAAACAACTACTTAAATTTAAATTTCACAAAAATTTGAAATCTTAATATTTTGGCAAAAAACCGCAAATAAAATGGCGGTTCATTTAATTTTTTTACATTTGCCAAAAGAAAATTAAGAGGAAAGATTTGACTGATTGCAACCTCAATAAAAAATGCTAAAGGCAGTGAAAATCTACCTAAGGCGCATCCTTCAAATCTTTTCGATAAATCGACTTAAAACTTTAGTTTACAAAGTTTAAGACAGTAAATAATTATTTTTTAACTAAATATAATTATCGTCTTATACATTTAAATTTTTAATTAAAGTTTAGTCAATTTTTAAATAATATATATACAGTTTATGGCCTATTTATTTACTTCAGAAAGTGTTTCTGAAGGACACCCAGACAAAGTTGCAGATCAAATTAGTGATGCTTTATTAGACAATTTTTTAGCCTTCGATCCCGAGAGCAAAGTGGCCTGCGAAACTTTGGTAACCACCGGTCAAGTAGTTTTAGCCGGAGAAGTGAGAAGCAAAACTTATTTAGACGTGCAAACCATTGCTCGCGATGTAATTAATAAAATTGGTTATACAAAAGGCGCCTATAAATTTAGCGGCGACTCTTGTGGGGTAATATCGCTTATTCACGAACAATCTCAAGATATAAATCAAGGAGTAGATCGTGATAAGAAAGAAGAACAGGGCGCTGGCGACCAAGGTATGATGTTTGGTTACGCTACCAAGGAGACCGAAAACTATATGCCATTGGCGCTGGATATTTCGCATAAAATTTTAATTGAATTGGCTGCTTTACGTAGAGAAAATTCTGAAATAAAATATCTTCGCCCCGATGCAAAAAGCCAAGTTACCATTGAATATAGCGATGATAACGTACCTCAAAAAATTGTTGCCATTGTAGTTTCTACTCAGCACGATGAGTTTGATGAAGACTCAAAAATGCTTGAAAAAATTAAAAAAGACATTAAGGAAATCTTGATTCCGCGAGTAATAAAACAACTACCTGAATACGTTCAAAAACTATTTAACGACAATATTGTTTATCATATAAACCCAACCGGAAAATTTGTAATTGGCGGACCTCATGGCGATTCGGGCCTTACGGGAAGAAAAATAATTGTTGATACGTACGGCGGAAAAGGTGCTCACGGAGGTGGCGCTTTTAGCGGAAAAGATCCAAGTAAAGTAGATAGAAGTGCAGCATACGCGGCGAGACATATTGCAAAAAACCTTGTAGCTGCAGGAGTTGCCGACGAAATTTTGGTTCAAGTTAGTTACGCAATAGGGGTAGTAGAGCCAACTTCAATTTTGGTGAACACCTACAATTCAAAAAATGTAGATTTAACCGATGGTGAAATAGCCGATAAAGTTGCTGAAATTTTTAATATGCGCCCAGCAGCTATTGAAGAAAGGTTAAAATTGAGAAATCCTATTTATTCTGAAACCGCTTCGTACGGGCATATGGGAAGAAACCCTGAAGTTATTACTAAAACCTTTGAAAGCCCATACAACGGAAAAATAACAAAAGAAGTTGAGTTATTTACGTGGGAAAAATTAGATTATGTTGAAGAAGTTAAAAAGGCTTTTCAGCTTTAGTAGTTCTCGACTGCGCTCGAACTGACACCACGACTGCGCTCGAACTGACACCACCACTGCGCTCGAAATAACAAAACGAAAAATCCCAAATTTCAATAATTTCAATTGGAATTTGGGATTTTTATTTAACTGAGTTTTTAAAGTTTACATTCCTCCTTTTCGTTTTGGAGTACGTGGGGTAGGCCATTCGCGTTGTTTCCCAGTACGCTCATCGACAGGTAAAATAATTTGTTCGCGCGATGTTTTTGAATCATCTTCCGAAGCCATATAAGCCATAATTGCTGTTAATATTACGTTGTTTTGTACATCGTCAAAAACAATTTTGTCGTACGTATCGCGATTAGTATGCCAGGTGTAATTCCAATAGCTCCAGCTTAACGAACTTAAGTTAAATGCGGGCGCTCCTGCCGCCACAAACGATGCATTGTCTGACCCTCCACTTGCCGGCCAACCGGGAAAAGTAGTTGTAATATGGCGAGTAATAGTATCTGGCACCGCTTTTAACCATCGGGAAATATAATCGTAAGAGTGTAAAAAACCTGCGCCATTTATACTTTTTACGCGCCCTGTGCCATTGTCTTGGTTAAATACCGCTTGCACGTTATTAACTATTTTGGGATTGTCTTCAACAAAGGCCGAAGAACCATTTAACCCTTGTTCTTCACTACCCCATAGCCCCACCAAAATAGTACGCTTTGGATTTGGATACACTTTCTTTAAAATTCTTGCCGCTTCCATCATAACCAATGTTCCTGTACCGTTATCGGTAGCACCCGTGCCGCCATCCCAAGAATCAAAATGAGCCGAAAGTATAACGTACTCATCGGGTTTTTCGGTTCCTTTAATTTCTGCAATTGTGTTAAATGCAGGTACCACCCCAAGGTCCTTCGATTTTGCCACAACATGAATTTTTGGCTTATCGCCGTGCTCCACCATTCTGTAAAGCATGGTATAATCTTCTAATTCAATATCTACAGTAGGAATTTTTTTGGTTCGCGCGCCAAATATTTTATTTACGCCAAAACCACGAGACCAATAAGAATCTACTATTCCAGCCGCCCCTGCATTTTCCAGTGCTGCAATAATACTTCTGCGGTCAAAGCCGCTGCGTTTTAAATTTTCATTCCAAGCTTTAGTTTGGGCATCGCGATTCTGTTTCATTTTCTCGTATGACTCTGGCGTTGCCCATTCTTTCCAATTATCGTCTGGCCTACCGGTTGGTTGTTTCATAGCAACCATAACAAATTTACCTTTAACGGTAGACAACCAATTTTTAAATCCTAAAGAATCTTTTATTTCGGGCAACACAACAACTTCGGCAGTAACGCCCTTTGCCGACGTACTGGGGCTCCATGCTAATTGTGTTCCTGTTAAAGTTTGAATACGTGGCGAAACCAAATCTATATGCGTTATGCCTCGCTCCCAGCCTTTCCATTCGCCCCATTGTTGGTTTTCGGCCTCAATATTCCAACTATTAAATTTTTTAATCGCCCAATCATGAGCTTGTTGCATTTGAGGGGTCCCAACCAAACGCGGCCCAATATCATCGAGTAATTCGTGCGCAAGAATTTCTAATTGTGAATTATTATAAGCTTCGTTTTGAATAGCTTTCACCACCTCGGTTTGAGTTTGCGAAATAGCCGTAAAAACAACAAATTGTATAAAAACTAAGGAGAAAAATTTTTTCATTATATGGTCAATTTCAGATTAAAATAAACCTTAAAATTACAATTATTTCTAGGATACAACCTGCAAAAACGCTTGTACCAGTGAATAGAATTATACCCGCTAAATAATATTGTGATTTTTAGCTTTTTGAACAGCTTCAATTTTACTGTGCACTTGTAGTTTTTTATAAATATTTTCAATGTGCTTTCTCACCGTGCTGGGCGAAAGGAAAAGATGGTTAGCTATTACAGTATAACTTAATCCTTTACTTAAATGTTCTAATACTTCAACCTCGCGAGCAGAAAGTGAGATTTCTTCTTTATCTTTTAAACTGTCAATATTTACAGGATTTCGCAATAGTTTTAAAGTTTTCATCGCAATAGATGGATTCATCGCTGCGCCGCCGTTTAACGTTTCTAAAACACCTTTATACAAGTCTTCAGGATTAATTTCTTTTAACAAATAACCATCGGCACCCGCTTTAATAGCGTTAAAAATATGCTCATCATTGTCAAAAGCTGTAAGCATTATTATTTTAATGTGTGGGTATTTCTGCTTTACAACTTGGGTAGTTTCAATACCGTTTAAAACTGGCATTTCAATATCCATTAAAATTAAATCGAGATTGTGATCCATCTCTAGTTTTGAAAGTAATTCTTTACCGTGAAGCGCAGTATGTTTTACCGAAATATCATCGAAAAAAGATAGTTTTTCCTTTATAGCGTGAATAAGGAAAGAATTGTCGTCGGTGATGGCTATTTTATACATAATTAGTTAGTTATCGGTTTAAAGATAATTATAAATTACACATAACCCACTGTTTATAAGACAACTCGGTGAATTCGAAAAGATTTTATACAGCTTTTTTATCACGCGGAAATTTTAAAACTACACGAGTTCCTCTATTAACTTTTGAAACAAATTCAATTTCGCCATTAATCTCTCGGGCGCGTTTTTTCATGTTGTTTAAACCATTTCCTGCTTCAACCGTTTCGGGATTATAACCCATTCCGTTATCGGCGATAGTAATGTGATAATGTTGCATATTTTTTGAAATATTGACCTCCACTTCCTTAGCCGAAGCGTATTTTAAGGCGTTATTAATCGCTTCCTGAATTATTCTATAAATACTCATTCCTTGCACAGAGGAGAAAACTAAATTTTCATCTATATCATCTTCAATATTAAAAGTGAAATTAGTTTCTTGAACAGCATTTTTAGCTTGTTCAATAAAATTTGTGATTCGTATTTGCAAGTCTCCAAGAGTGATATTTTCTTTATTCATCGCCCAAATTGTATCCCGCAACTCAAAAATTGTCTCTTGCGTAAACTTGCTAATACTACTTAGTTTATCGCTTAATTTTGTTTCAATATTAGTAAAACCATATTTTAAATTATCGATACTCGAAATAATAAAAGTAAGCTGCGCACCAATATTGTCGTGTAAATCTCGGGAAATTCGCAAGCGCTGCTCCTGTAGTTTATTTTGAGTTTTAATTTTGGCCAAAGCCGTTTTTAATTCGTTTTCTTTTTGAAGCTGACGGTTTTTTAATCTTTGCTGATTATAAACTAAATAACCTATTAAACCCAACAGAAAAGCAAGCCCTAAACTTCCGAATATTAAAAAATTCTTTTTGCGAACCTCGGCTTCTTTCTCAACCAATTGTGCGCGTTGCAATAAAATTTGATTTTCCTTTTTTTCGGTTTCAAATTCAATATTGAGCGCTGCAATACTTTCCTCTACTTTTAAACTGTGAATACTGTCTTTTAAATTGTTAAACTGTTCAAAATAATACAGTGCCGAATCGGCATTGTTTAACTTTTTATAAATGTTTGAAAGCATTTTATAATTGTACTGAGTTAAATTTTGATACTGCTTTTTACGTGAAATTGGCAGTGATTTGTGCATAAACGGGATTGCTTCTCTCCATCTTTCTTCGGCCATAAAAACTTCACCCAATTGGGTATAATTTTCGGCTATTCCTATTGAATCTGCCCATTGTAATCGCTGTTGAAGTGATTTGTTAAAATATGCTCTCGATTCAGAAAATTTCTGCTGTAAACCGTAAGCACCAGCAATATTGCTCCAACTATACGGGATACCAATTGTGTCGTTTAATTTTTGTTTAATCTCTAATCCTTTTTCAAAATAGTATAAAGCGCTGTCAACTTCATTATTTATTTCTTTTAAAACGCCGTAATTGTTGTAAATATCTTTTAATTCATTTTCAAAATTATTGGCTTCGGCTATCGCTTTACCTTTTTGCATATAGTACAAGGCTTGTTGTAAATCGCGATATTTAGTTCCATAACCCATTTCGGCATAATAATTAGCAACGCGTTCCATTTCACCCAATTCTTCAAAAATTTTAATCGCTTTAATTATGTAATTAGCCCGCTCTTCGTAATTGCCTTGATACCCGTGAATCAAACTAAGATTGGCATAAGCATCTGCAATACCCAATTGATAAGAAATTTGCTGGGCGTGCTGCAAGTTATTTACGAATAATGAAATGATTGAATCCTTCGGAATATTAAGCCCTTGAATGTAGAGATTGTTGATAGAATCAATCTGTTTTTTATTTTGTGAATAATGAGAAATACTACAAAAGCAAAACACAAACAGAAGTAAATTTTTAGTCATAACTTAAAGTTTTATATCTGCTTGTATTACCAAGGCTTCGTTTAAATTATATTTTACAAAATCGTATTTATTGAGGTTGGAAGTTCTATAAGCTATTTGCTTTTGGTGAATAGCAATAGCAGTTTTAAGGTTTGAAGTTTTACTGAAATGTTGAGCCACCAACGCATTTTTGGTTTTATAATACCAAAACATTATACCCGATGAGAGAATAACGAATACAATTAATAATATAATTTGAAAACCCATGAGCTTAACAGCTGATTATTAGTTATAAAGATAAATTTCTTTTCTATTTATTTTTCCTTTTCTGAAATGATATTTTAACACATTGCTCAAAATTTAATTAAAACCCCATAATTAAATATGGGGTTTTTAAACCTCAAATGTTTTAAAAATCACTTGTGGTTGTTGAAAAATAACTTGGTTAGTCGCGTTATTTTACTTGTTTAAATCGTACGCAAAAATTGAGTTATTATCTGCTTTGTAATAAAGCAAGCCTGCTATTTCGTCTACCACGTATTCTGGTTTTTTATCCTTTAAAATAATTTCTTTCCCTTTGGCTCCCGAGTCTTTGTTTACCTTAACTAAACCTACACCATCGTCGAGTTTGGTTAATATAAATTGATCGTTTTGCGTGGCTGCAGTGGCTTTAAATCGTTTTAACATTTCGGCAATAGATGCACCACTTGCAACAGCCATCCCTCCGGCCAAATCTGCTTCTCGATCGGCTCGTTGATCGTAACCAGCAAGTCTATTTTGAACCGACGAATTAGCAGCTGCCATAGCTGTAGTAGCGGCAGCAACAGCGGTTACTCCCGCCAAAATTGCACCCATCGCACTTTTTCCCGGAGCTCGGTAGTATTCGTGCCATTTTGGTTCGCCGTTCCAATCTAAAAGTTGCATATTTTGGTCGCTGGTAAGTAAAATACCGTCGTCGCGAATTTCAACGTGCGATGGATCTTCCTTTCCATCAAACTTAGACTCTGCCAAAGTGCTTACATCACCCGAGGATGCATCTACGGCATATAGAGTTTCATCTGCGCTAATTAAGTAACGATTGTTCTTTTTATCGAAAGTAGAACTTACAGCAGTAGCTCTTTTGTATTTTAACGGCTTCTTCCAAACTTGCTCACCATTGCTAAGATTTACAATATTTGCATCTTCTGAAGTAATATAAATTAACCCTTGTGGCGTATGGGCCATGGTTAAAATATTTTCACCCGTTTTAAGCGGTTTTTTAAATAGCGTTTTTCCATCAAATGAAATTTTATTAATTCCACCTTCATAAATCCCGAAGAGAATACCATCTTCCATAACGTAAAAATGCTGCACATAGCCTTTAGTTTTTGGTGCTTTTTCCCAAAGATCTTCTCCATTGGTAGCACTTAAAAATGCGATGTTTGATTCATTACTTCGTGCAAAAACACTTTTGCTGCCGCCGTCGCTTTGATTGCTAACCACGGCAATGCCGTTGGGTAAAATTTCAAAATTTACCACTTGTCCTTTTACCTTGTGATCGTCCTTCCAAAGCTCGCCGCCATTTACACCAACTTTGTGAATACGCGTATTTTTACCCTGATTTACACTTTCAAAAGCGTAGATTTCCTTTTCGGAATCATCGGCGACCATCCAACTAATATTTTTCATGTCGTTCTCCCAAAGGGTTTCACCGGTTTGCGCTTTTTTAGCAATTAATCCTTTTGTGGTGGGTACAATTAAATAATCTTTTAAAAGTAAAACAGAACCGCTAGGCTGCATTCCGCCGCCCATAGATACTTTTCCGGGGTCGCCAAGGTTAAATCGATAATCTTCGGCGCCGGTATTTAAATCGTATACAGCTACTGCAGTAGCGTATTTCTCTTTTGCGCGTCGCTGCCCAATAACTACCAACTTATTTTGCGGCATTTTTACATCGCAGGTGTAAGCTAGTTTCCAGCCGTTACTTTCGGTATTAAAAAGCACTTTCCCAGACATATAATCTATCACCGACTTTTTTGCTGTTAAATTGGCAAATCCACCTTGCGATACAATTACGTAGGGTGCGTTTTTTACAAAGGTTAATTCTTCGGGTTTTACGCGGCCGTATTCGGTAAAATTAAACAACAGTTGGTTGCTACCAGGTTTTATCCCCACTAAACCGTCATTGGTAGCAACCACCATCGTTCCGCCCTGTGTAAGTTGCATTTCATTTATTTTGGCGCCCGTATCATATCGAAAATCTGGCTCCTCTGCGCGCTGCGCAAATAAGGCAGTATTAAATAACAATGCTGCGCCAATAAGCGTGTAGTAAAAAATTGAAGTTTTCATAATCGTGGTTTTAAAATATTGATAGTCAAAGATGCGCCAATAACACGCTGAAATCAATACGGCAATTGCCGTATTATTTCACCTTAATGCACTGAATTTAAACAATTTGAGTTGTTATTTTAAATGAGAAAACCGGAGGTTAAACTTGCGCTTTTCCCCCGGCCCACGTAAAAACCTCAACATTTGAGATTCTAAATTGTGTAAACTCAATTTACTTTAGTTGTTAATAACTTCAACGTTAAATTGTCCGTCGGTTACCTCGACTGTATCAGAAGAATTATCAATATTGAAGCCTGTAAAACTAAAGGTGCCTTTTACAGTATTGCCATCAAAACTTGAAATTCTTATTGTACCGTTATCACTTTGACCGTCTCCAACCGTAGTATAGAGTACAACAGTATTAGGGTCTGGATTACTTGGGTCTGGCAAATAACTGTACGTACCAATATTTAAAAAATTAAGGTTGTACGTTCCTTCGCCATCAAAATTTTGGATAATCATCTGTAGGTTTTCAGATTCCATTGTTCCTCCTGTTACAGCTAAAACTTGTCCATTGCCGCTGTTTGTTAACTGCGCCATAACGGTACCCTGCATTCCCGAAAAATTGCTGCCATCTACTTTGGCCGAAAAAGTTCCAGTACCCCCTTGTGGATCATCGCCGCCGTCATCGTCTTTTTTACACGACGTAAAACTAACAGCCAATACTGCTAATAATACTAAAATTGTTTTGTTGAAAGTTTTCATAATGTTTGGTTTTAATGCTTCGCCTAAACGAATACGTGATTATTAATTGGTCACAAATGTTTAAATAATAATCACTGCGAACAATAGGGCAATTGCCGTATTATTACTTTAAAACACTAAAAATGAGTTGTTTCTAAAACTCTATATGCGGATACCGAGCCTCGATTGCATCAATTTTTTGCTGAAGAATTTTTAAAAATTGAAGATGCTCGTCACTCTTTGGATTAAATGGTTTGTGATTTAAACCATTTTGAATTGCAGCAATTTCTTTTTGCGTAGCGGCACATTTTGAAGCAATCCACACGGCCGAAAATTTTTGCCATATTATTTCAATAGCCGTGGTATTGGGGTGAAGCAAATCTTTGGCATAAAAACGGTAGTCGCGAAGCTCATCGACCATAATTTCGAAAGAAGGAAAATAAACGCTTTTCGTCTGCTCTCGAAGCGACAATGATTGATGGATAGCAGAAATAAGATGAGCCTTACTCAACGAATTCTCTGCAAACCCGTCTTTAATATGCCTTACCGGCGAAACCGTAAAAATAAGTTGAGCTCCTTTATTTACAGCATTAATTTTTTCTGAAATATTCTGAATACTATTTAAAATAGCTTCAACAGATAATAATTCTTTTTTAAAATTCTTTTGAGCCAATTTATGGCAATTAGCAACTATTTCACCTTTTGAGCCATCAAAAGAAGTCGCAGTGCGGTCACTGATCGTAGCCGAAGTGCCTACGTATCTATAAACCCAAGACGTTCCGAAGGTGAAAATTATGTGGGTCGCACTACAAAGCGATTCGCGAAGTTTTTTAAGCGATGTATTTAGATTCGTTAGATATTCAGATTTATCCAAAGACGAAAGCTCCGAATGTACTTCAAAACACCTCCAAAGGCCATTGTGTTGAAATATATCTTCTTCCGAAAAAAATATATTATCAACCGCCCGAACAATCAATCTTTCTAAAGCAACCGGATTAAAAATTATTCCAAACGGGTTTTGCAGATTTTGAAATTTATAAAAGTCAAATTTTGCCCCAATGTTTTCCGAAAAGCAGCTACCCAACAATACCACTTGCGAAGCATAATCTATCTTATTTTCTTGGGCTTTTAGCGGTATTTCAGTTGTAAGTTTCACTTTTTATAGTAACCCCAAAAGCTTTAGAACCCTTGGGGTTTTTAAATATTCACTAGTTTATATAATCTTTAGCTTTTTCTAAAGCTTCATCAATTCCGGCAGGATTTTTACCCCCTGCAGTTGCAAAAAACGGTTGGCCTCCACCCCCGCCTTGAATAAATTTACCCAATTCGCGCACAACTTTTCCGGCATTTAAATCTTTTTCGGTAACTAAATTTTTTGAAATATAGCACGCTAACAATGCTTTGCCATTGTGTTCGGCACCAAAAACCAAAAATAAATTATCTGTTTCACCGCCTATTTCAAAAGCTAAATCTTTCATTCCGGCAGCATCTAAATCTATTTTCTTTGCTAAAAAGTTAATCCCGTTAATTTCGGTAAATTCAGTTTTTAGATTGCTTTTTAAATTCTTTGCTTTATCTTTTAACAACTGCTGAATTTGTTTTTGCAAAGCACTGTTTTCATCTTGTAAAGTTTTAACAGCTTTTACAGGATCTTTTGCGTTGTTTAATGCTTTTTGTAACGAAGCAAAAGACTGGCTTCTATCGATAAAATATTGCTTAGCGGCGTCGCCAGTAATTGCCTCAATACGGCGTATCCCTGATGCAACTGCCCCTTCTGAAGTAATTATAAAATGCCAAATATCGTTGGTGTTTTGCACGTGAGTTCCGCCGCACAACTCCATGGATTTTCCAAATTTTATGGCACGAACAGCATCGCCGTATTTTTCACCAAACAAGGCTAAAGCACCTTCTTCAATTGCTTTATTGTAAGGAATATTTCGTTTTTCTTCCAACGCAATCCCGTCGCGAATTCGCGCATTTACAAAATCTTCAACTTGTTTTAATTCTTCATCGGTAACTTTTGAAAAATGTGAAAAATCGAACCGTAAATTTCGGCTGTGAACCATACTTCCTTTTTGGGTAACATGGTCTCCTAAAATATTGCGCAAAGCTTGGTGCAGCAGGTGTGTTGCTGTATGGTTAGAGGCAGTACGGGTTCGTTGCTTTTCATCTACCACCGCTTTAAACGTAGCAGCGGGGTTTCGTGGTAGTGTTTTTGAAAAGTGAATGATAAGGTTGTTTTCTTTTTTGGTGTCTACAATATAGGTTACTCCGCCATCTGCAGCTTCTAAATAGCCTTTATCGCCCACTTGCCCGCCTCCTTCGGGATAAAAGGGAGTGAGATTGAAAACAAGCTGATACATTTCGCCTTCTTTTTTACTTTCAACTTTTCTATATCGTGTAATTTTTACTTGCGTTTTAAGCGTATCATACCCTACAAATTCTTCTACATCATCGGTTTCCAAAACCACCCAATCGCCAGTTTCTACTTTTGTAGCCGCACGCGACCGATCTTTTTGTTTTTGTAGCTCTTTATCAAATTCTTTTTCATTTAAAGTATAACCGCGCTCGCGTAAAATTAAAGCAGTTAAATCTATGGGGAACCCAAAAGTATCGTACAACTCGAACGCCTTTTTACCCGAAATTTCGTTAGAATCTGCTGCTTCAATAATGTTTTCGAGCAGGACTAAACCTTGATCGAGGGTACGAAGAAACGATTGTTCTTCTTCACGAATTACATTGGTAATTAAATTCTTTTCGGAATTAAGTTCGGGAAAAGCCTCCCCCATTTGCGAACTAAGGGTAGCGACCAATTTAAAAATAAACGGTTCTTTTTTATTTAAAAAGGTAAATCCGTAACGAATAGCACGGCGTAAAATTCGGCGAATAACATAACCTGCGCCCGTGTTGCTTGGTAGTTGGCCATCGGCAATAGAAAATGCAACCGCTCTTACGTGGTCTGCAATAACGCGAATTGCAATATCTACTTTTTGGTCTTGTCCGTATTTTGAATTGGTAATAGCTTCAATTTCGCGAATAAGGGGTGTAAACACATCGGTGTCGTAATTGCTCTCCTTATTTTGCAAAGCCATGCATAAACGTTCAAAGCCCATCCCAGTATCTACGTGTTGGGCTGCCAATTTTTCGAGACTACCGTTTGCTTTTCGATTGAATTGCATAAATACCAAATTCCAAACTTCAACAACTTGTGGATGGTCTTTATTAACCAAATCTTTCCCCGACACTTTTGCTTTCTCTTCGGCAGAACGTATATCTATATGAATTTCGCTACAAGGGCCACAGGGGCCTTGGTCGCCCATTTCCCAGAAATTATCTTTTTTATTTCCGTTTAAAATACGGTCTTCGGGTACAAATTGTTTCCAAAGATTGTAGGCTTCGGTATCGCGCTCTAGGCCTTCATTTTTATCGCCTTCAAAAATGGTTACATACAAGCTTTCTTTATCAATTTTATAAACTTCGGTTAAAAGCTCCCACGCCCACGCAATTGCTTCTTCTTTAAAATAATCGCCAAAACTCCAATTGCCGAGCATTTCAAACATAGTATGATGGTAGGTATCCATACCCACTTCTTCCAAATCGTTGTGTTTTCCGCTTACACGAAGACATTTTTGAGTATCGGCAATACGATTGCTTTTAGGCTGTGCATTTCCTAAAAAATACTCTTTAAACGGTGCCATTCCGCTATTGATAAACATTAGCGTTGGATCGTTTTTTACAACCATAGGTGCAGAAGGCACGATGGTGTGTTGTTTCGATTTAAAAAATTCTAAAAATTGGGACCGTATTTCCTTAGATGTCATGTGTTATAAAATTATGCTAAATTAAAGCTTGGGCGCAGAGATAAACAATTTCTATCTTTGTAAAAACGTTACCTTTACTTCGCGCGATAAGCATCGCGCAAAAATAGCAATTTTTTAACGCATGTCTAAGGTTAAATATTACTACGATAGCGAAACGCTCTCGTATAGAAAAATAGAAAGAAAAAAAGGCAGAAAACTAAAGATTTTCACGCTTAGTTTTTTAGGAATTATATTAAGCGGGTTCTTGTTTTTTTTACTGTATATAAACCTTCCGCAGGTTCAAACTCCAAAGGAGTTGGCGCTTCAACGCGAGCTCAACAATATGCAACTTCAATTTGAGCTTTTAAACAAAAAAATTGAGCAGGCGCAAACGGTTCTTGCCGAGATTGAAGAAAGAGACAATAATTTGTACCGCGTGTATTTTGAGTCTAATCCTATCCCCGACGAACAACGAAGAGCTGGGTTTGGTGGGATTAACCGCTATAAAGATTTAGAAGGTTTTGACAATTCAAAGTTAATTGTAAACACAACCCGCAATCTCGATATTTTAACAAAACAAATTGTAATCCAGTCAAAATCGTTAGATGAAATTGCTAAACTTGCCGAAGAAAAAAGCAAGCTTTTAGAGGCAATTCCCGCAATTCAACCCGTAAATAACGAAGATTTAACTCGTATGGCCTCTGGGTTTGGTTATAGAACAGACCCTTTTACCAAGGCGAGAAAGTTTCATTATGGAATGGATTTTACTGCGCCGCGCGGCACCCCGGTTTATGCTACGGGTAACGGAAAAATTGTACGTGCCGATAATAGAGCCTCTGGTTATGGAAAACACATTGTAGTTGATCACGGCTACGGCTACAAAAGCTTGTACGCCCACCTTTACAAATACAATGTACGTGTTGGCGAAACTGTAAAACGTGGCGATGTAATAGGTTTTGTAGGAAGTACAGGGAGAAGTGAAGCCCCGCACTGCCACTACGAAGTTTTTAAGGATGGCGAACGTATTAACCCAATAAACTTTTACTACGGTAGCTTAACAGCCGAAGAATTTTCTGAAATGCTACGAAAGTCGCAAGAAGAAAACCAATCGCTTGACTAATTATACCGAAATTTTAAAGCAGTAAAAATTGACTAATTTTTAACTTAAATCGTGCATATAAATTTACCCGAAAAACTATATTACAGCATTGGCGAAGTTGCCGACGCTTTTGGTGTGAATACATCGTTAATACGTTTTTGGGAAAAAGAATTTGATATAATAAAGCCGAAAAAAAATGCAAAGGGCAACCGTAAATTTACCCCCGAAGACGTTAAAAACCTCGAGCTTATTTATCATTTGGTTAAAGAACGTGGCTTTACTTTAGATGGTGCCAAAGTGCATTTAAAAGAAAACAAGAAAAAAACCTTAAACCAATTTGAAATAATTCGCAAATTAGAATCTATAAAATCTGAATTAATTAAAATTAAAGATCATCTCTAAAATCAATATTATCATGAAAAAGTGGTTACCTATAATTATTATTCTTGGCGTTATTTTCATCATTGGAGCATATATGGCCAATCTCAACAATAGATTAGTTGTACTCGATGAAAAAGCTACCGCCCAATGGGGAAATGTAGAAAGCTCCTACCAACGTCGTGCAGATTTAATCCCGAATATTGTAAATACCGCTAAAGGTTATGCAGAGTTTGAACAAGAAACTTTAATAGCAGTTACCGAAGCGCGAAGCAAAGCCACCTCCATTAATGTAGATCCGTCCAATATAACTCCAGAACAGTTAGCCCAATTTCAACAAGCACAAGCTGGAGTAACCTCAGCATTATCGCGTCTATTAGCAGTTTTTGAAAGGTATCCAGACTTAAAAGCCAATGAAAATTTTAAAGAATTAATAAACGAATTAGAGCGCACAGAAAACCGTATTAATGTTGAAAGAAATAGGTTTAACGAGCAAGCACGACTTTTTAATACCGAAGTAAAACAATTTCCTACCAAGCTATTTGCAGGTATTTTAGGATTTGATGAAAAGGCTTACTTTAAGGCAGATGCCGGTAGCGAAAACGCGCCAGAGGTAGATTTTGATTTTGGAAACGATAAAAACTAAACGGCCATGAAAACATCAAAAGTAGAAGATTTTCTTACTGCAGAAGAAGAAGCTGCAATTATTGAAGCCATTCGTATTTCTGAAAAAAACACTTCGGGTGAAATTCGAGTACATTTGGAACCCAGTTCTATTTCAACCGAAAATCCCAACGAACATATTGATGCCTTTGACCGTGCTGCCGAAGTTTTCGATATGTTAAATATGGCAAACACCAAAGCACGCAACGGCGTTTTAATTTACGTTGCTGTAAATGATAGAACCCTTGTTATTATGGGAGACAAGGGTATTAACGATATTGTGGGTCAAAACTTTTGGGAAAGCACCAAAGACATAATTATAAACCATTTTAAAAACGGTGATATGAGAAAAGGTTTGGTTGAAGGAATTCTAAAAGCTGGAGAACAATTAAAGAAACACTTCCCTTATCAAAAAAATGATAAAAACGAATTACCAGATGATATATCTGTAGGATAATTTATCCTTTTTTAATTACAATCACTGCTATACACCCTCAATTGTTTAGCCAGTAAAATCAAGCAATGAAAAGTTTTCTTCAGAAATATAAATTCATATTTGTAATATTAGCATTTACATTTTGTGCTCACCCTGTAACTGCTCAATATGAAATCCCGCCCAAACCTGAAAAAGAAACTTCGGTATACGATTATATAAATTTGCTTACTCCCGCACAGCAAACAGCTTTAGAAAATAAGCTGGTTCGCTATGCCGATTCTACTTCAACTCAAATTGTTTGTATAATTATTGGCTCGACAAATGGTGAAGATATTTCAATTTTAGGTGCCGAATGGGGGCAAAAATGGGGCATTGGCCAAAAAGGAGAAGACAACGGAATTGTAATAACACTTGCTAAAGACGACCGAAGAGTAGATATAAATACAGGCTACGGAATAGAATACCGCGTAACCGATTTAATGTCTGAAAGAATCATCAACCGCATAATGATTCCCGAATTTAAAACAGGAAATTACTACGCGGGTCTCGACAAAGGAAGTGATGCTATTTTCGCAGCTTTAAAAGGTGAGTTTAAGGAGGATAGAAAATTTAGCAAAAAGGACGGAACTCCTATTCCATTTTTTATCATTTTCGTTTTTATCATCATCATTATAGCCTTAATTAGCAAAGGCGGAAGAGGCGGCGGAAGAGGCGGTCGCAGCTCATTACTTGATATTATTGTGCTAAGCAGTTTAGGTCGCGGTGGTTTTGGCGGCGGCGGAGGCAGCTTTGGCGGCGGTGGAAGTTTTGGTGGCGGTGGTGGCTTCGGCGGTGGATTTGGCGGCGGCGGTTTTGGTGGCGGTGGCGCTAGTGGGGGTTGGTAAACACACAACGATTTCTTTCTAAAAAAAGTTTTAAGAAAGACCAAAATTTCGAAAAGTCCAAAATTTCGAGAAGATTTAAAGTACGATTATTTTGTACGTGTGCGTATATCGGTAATGCTAATTGGATTAGCTTTTTCGCACCTATTGGGCATTTTCATAGACCTAAAAGTAAACCAAATTTTAGTTCCGTGTTGCTTAAAATTTCCTTGTAAGTTTATGGGGTCTAACATTACTGAACGCTTCCCATCGAGCAAAATAACATATTCGCAATCACCCTCTACATCGGAGTGAATTATAGTGCCTTTGTATTCTTTTACAACAGGTTTGGGTGTTGTTAATTGCCGTGTGCTTTTAGAAGTATTAGTCTGCGGCGAGGTACACGAAGCGACTGCAAAAACTGCTACTAGCAAAATAGAACATTTTAAGACTTTTTTCATAATTATAGCATTTATTAAAGCTAATTTAATAAAATCATTACAACTATGAACAATATACACTATTTGCTATATAAAAACGAGAATACCATTAACCAAGTGCGAAAAATTAAATTTCCAAATTCGGTAATCTTCGAATTTATAAAACTTATGGCTCTTATTTTTTTCTAAAATACACTGTAATTGGCACACCTGTAAAGTCGAAATTTTCGCGTAGTTTGTTTTCTATAAAACGCTTGTACGGCTCTTTTACGTATTGAGGTAAATTACAGAAAAATGCAAAACTTGGATACGGCGTGGGTAGCTGAGTACAGAATTTAATCTTAACATATTTTGCTTTGTAGGCCGGCGGCGGGTAGTTTTCAATTATAGGAAGCATAACATCGTTTAACTCGCTCGTTTTAACTTTTTTGCTTCGGTTTTTATATACATCGACAGCCGTTTCTATTGCTTTGTAAATACGCTGTTTGTTTAAAACAGACACAAAAATAATAGGTACATCTACAAAAGGTTCAATTTGCTGACGGATGTATTTTTCGTAATTCTTTACACTACTCGTGTCTTTATCTTCAATTAAATCCCACTTATTTGCTAGTATTACAATACCTTTATTGTTGCGTTGTGCCAACCAAAAAATATTTTCAACCTGCCCATCAAAACCACGGGTAGCATCAAAAACTAAAATAATTACATCGCAGTGTTCAATTGCGCGTACACTTCGCATTACCGAATAAAACTCAAGATCTTCCTTTACCTTGCTCTTTTTTCTAATTCCAGCGGTATCGACCAAATTAAATTCGAAACCAAAACGATTGTATTTTGTATCAATACTATCTCGTGTGGTACCAGCAATATCGGTAACTATATATCTGTCTTCGCCAATTAATGCATTAATAAAAGACGATTTTCCTGCGTTGGGTCTTCCTACTACAGCAAAACGTGGCAATTCGCTATCGTCTGCCTCTTCTCTATCGGGTAACGCTTGTACCAAATCGTCTAATAAATCGCCTGTACCACTACCGTTAATGCTCGATAGGGTGTATTGATTTTCAAACCCAAGCGAATAAAACTCCAATGCATCATTCATTCGCGATGCAGTATCTACTTTATTAATTGCTAAAAAGATTGGTTTTTTTGATCGGCGTAATAATTTTGCAACTTCTTGATCCATGCCGGTTACGCCGCTTTCAACATCTACCATAAAAATTATAGCATCGGCCTCTTCAATTGCCAATTCTACTTGTTTGTCTATTTCGGCTTCAAAAATATCATCGCTTCCTTTTACATAACCGCCCGTATCAATTAAAGAAAACTCCTTTCCGTTCCAATCACTTTTTCCGTAATGACGGTCGCGAGTTACTCCACTGGTAGAATCGACAATAGCCTCACGGCGTTGAATCAATCTATTAAAAAAAGTAGATTTTCCTACATTTGGTCTTCCTACTACGGCAACAATACTCATAATGTTAATTTTAGGTTGCAAAAATAGCTTTTAGTTGGCAGAAAAAATATTATTTTAACCGATTATAAATATAACATCGAAATGCTTTCGAACGACATAGTATTAAGGCCGCGCTTTAAATTAGAAACAAAAGACACCCCGCAACAACTGCTCGAAAAATTTAAAGCGGCCAAACTTGATGAAAGTGAATACACTATTTCGTGCGTTGACGACCACGTATTTATTAAACTTCCAAATAGAAAAGAACACTTTTGGTCGCCCCAGTTGCATTTAGAAATTTTTAAAACCGAAGACAATACAGCGCGAATTCACGGGTTTTTTGGCCCCAATCCCACCGTGTGGACAATGTTTATTTTTCTGCATGTGGCAGTGGGTATTTTATTTATGGTAAATGCAATTTGGCTGTATTCTAATTACAACCTTAACAACTCAATTGCACTTCAAATTACCATAGCAATTGCATTAATAATCTCCTGGATTTTCCTCTATATTGCGGGCAGTATTGGAAAGAAAAAAGGCAAACCCGGAATGCGAGAACTTTATGATTATATGCTGAAAATAATAGGGTAAACCCAATAGGCTTTACTTTTGGTTATATCCAAACCTACGTAATTGCCTATCGTCGCTACGCCAATTTTTATTCACCTTTACATATAATTCTAAATGAATTTGTTTCCCGAAAAACTTTTCTAAATCTTTTCGAGCCTCCATCCCTACTCTCTTTAATGCCGAACCCTTATGACCAATGATAATTCCTTTTTGCGTTTCGCGTTCAACCATAATAACGCTGCGAATACGGATAATATTTTCGTCTTCAAAAAACTCTTCGGTATCTATTTCAACCGAATACGGAATTTCTTTTTTGTAGTGAATTAAGATTTTTTCGCGAATAGCTTCGTTCACAAAAAACCGTTCGGGTTTATCGGTTAATTGATCTTTTGGATAAAACGGTGGCGATTCTGGCAACAGCTCGATTATACGGTTAAAAACTTGCGGAACACCAAAATTTTGAAGTGCTGAAATCGCAAAAATTTCGGCATTTGGCACTTTTTCTTGCCACAACTGTAAAGCTTCGTTAAGCAATTCTTCATTCCCCGCATCTATCTTATTTATAAGCAACAAAACTGGTATTTTCGAATTTTTTATTTTACTAAAAAAAGCTTCATCTTTTAAATCTTTTTCACCCAATTCAACCAAATACAGTAAAATATCGGCATCTTCAAAAGCAGATTTTACAAACTCCATCATACTTTCTTGCAGCTGATAAGCAGGTTTTATAATTCCGGGAGTATCGCTAAGGAGAACTTGAAAATTTTCTCCATTTACGATTCCTAAAATACGGTGGCGGGTTGTTTGTGCTTTAGATGTAATAATAGAAAGTCGCTCCCCCACAAAAGCATTCATTAAAGTACTTTTTCCCACATTGGGATTGCCAATAATATTTACGAAACCAGCTTTGTGTTTTGTCATGATTTAAAAGTTTGTACTACAAATTTACATATATTTTATAGGCTTTATTGCTATTTTGAAAATTCATATACTCAAAGTTTTATCTAAAAAACTTGCTAAAATCACCATTGCAGTTTTAAGAAACTTAAAAAATGTTTCTTACTGAAATAGCACGTATTTAATTAACATTTTCAATATATATTATATATTTTAGCCCTTTGATTTTTGAATTTAATTAATAAAATGCGCAATACTTTTGTTTTATTTACAGTACTTCTCTCCTCAATTTACAGTTATTCACAAGTAGGAATTGGGACCGTAAACCCTGCCGAATCTTCAATTTTAGATATTAACGACGCTAATAACGATAAAGGTATTTTAATTCCCAGGGTAAATATTTCCAATTTAAATAATAAAGCGCCCATTACCACCGCAACTATCGAAGAAAGCCTTTTGGTTTATAACACCAATACAACCACTGGTAAAGGGTTCTATTTTTGGAATGGCACAAAATGGACCTTATTACAAGCATCTGACGATGATAAAACTATTTACAATACTAACGATAATTTAACAGCCGACCGTACCGTAGGTTTAAACGGAAATTCGCTAAGTTTTAATTCGGGAACGCACCCAGCACTAAAAATTGATGATAATCGCCGAATTACTTTAGGTGGTTATAGCGGGAGCACTTTTGCAGGACTCCCAGTAAATTTTCTTGGTGTAAATTCTGTGGGGCAGGTTGTATCTTTAAATTTAAATAGTGCTTATACTCAAGCCAATTCCGATTGGTTTGAGGAAGCAACCACTACTCCACCAAATAATATTAACGACAATATTTATACAAACGGTGAGGTAGGTATAAATACCACCACCCCAAATGCGCCATTACACATTTATGAAGCAACCGGCACAGCTCCAACTGCAAATAATGGAACTGTAATTTTGGAACACGGCGACGATGGTGGAGTGTCCTCAATTGTCTTTAAAAGTAAAGTTAACGCCGGAAGTGATTTTGGTTATATAAGTTATTCAGATAATGGCTCTAGCAGCGGATTTGGCACTGAAAGAAGTTTATTAGAAATTGGGGTAGAAAATGATACTCCAACTGGCTATCCGCAAGGTATAGATAATATAAATATAGCTTCTTCGGGCTCGGTGGGCGTGTCAAATGCAATGCCAGACGGAAGTTCTTCATTAGACCTAGGCGCCAATGATCGTGGATTATTGGTTAATCGTGTTACCCTAAGCGCGGCAAACAATGCCTCGCCTATTTCAAACCCAGCAAATGGACTACTTGTATTTAATACAGCAACCAATTTTTTACCTGCGGGATACGAAAACGATGTAAGACCAGGGTTTTACTATTGGGATGCGGCACAAAGCCGATGGATCCCCCAAACCCCCGAAAGTAGATCGGCTCGGTATACCAACTCCAACACCACGTTTAATTTAAATCAACAATCGGCTCAAAGGTTACCTATCTTTGGCTATGAACAATGGAATGACGATTCTACTCTCTACCAAGCAACAACTGGCAATAACGGCAACCGAATAATTGTTAGAGAAGATGGCAGATACGAGGTAACAGCAAACATTTCAATCGAATCGAGCAATGCGCGAACAAATATAGATGCCGAATTTGTTGTAAATCCTGGTGGTACCTCTCCAACGCGGTACCCAGGAGCAACCTCATCGACTGGTTATACAAGAAATGCCAATAACCACAATCATAGCTCATTACACCTAAACGAAGTTATTGAGTTAAATGCCAATGATATTTTGGTTATCGAGGTTATGCAAGAAGCAAATACTGGAACGGTTAATATGAGAGTTGAGGGTGGCTGTAATTTTACTATTAAAAAAGTAAAATAATTGTTTTAAAATATTATCAATTCTACGACCTTCTTTTACCAAGATAGGTCTTTTTTTGTTTAAACTATCACACAACTATTTTTAAAAACATCTGCAAAAAATACACCATCACCTCACTGTTGAATTTTGTATTTTTACCGCATGTTATTTCCAAAGAAAAAAATAGAACTTGAAGAAGGTGATTACTACCTAACCCCCGAAGGCTACAAATGCTTTACAGAGCAATACCACTTAAAACGCGGTTATTGCTGTGAGAGTGGCTGTCGCCATTGCCCCTATGGTTTTAATAAAAAAACTGGCGGCAGGTTATAGGTTAAAATTATTAATTAAAATACAAAGCTCAGCAACTTGGTGGCTTAACGACAAAAAATATACAAATGACTTTTAAAGAACAGATACAGCAAGGCATTCCTTCAATTTTACCCGAAAAGAAACCTTACGACACAAATATTAATCACGCGCCAAAACGAAAAGAAATTCTTTCGGCAGATGAAAAAGATTTAGCGTTACGCAATGCGCTTCGTTATTTTGAACCGCAACATCACGCCACGCTATTACCCGAGTTTCGTGAAGAATTAAAAACATATGGCCGAATTTACATGTATCGTTTTCGTCCAGATTATAAAATGTATGCCCGCCCAATAGACGAATATCCCGGCAAATCTCAGCAAGCAAAGGCTATTATGTTGATGATTCAAAACAACTTAGATTACGCAGTGGCGCAACACCCGCACGAATTAATTACCTATGGTGGTAATGGGGCGGTGTTTCAAAACTGGGCGCAGTATCTTTTAGTGATGAAATATCTTTCTGAAATGACCGATGAACAAACATTGGCAGTATATTCGGGTCACCCAATGGGATTATTTCCTTCACATAAAAACGCGCCGCGGGTAGTGGTCACTAACGGAATGATGATTCCTAATTATTCAAAACCCGACGATTGGGAAAAATTCAATGCTTTAGGCGTTACCCAGTACGGACAAATGACTGCAGGAAGCTATATGTATATTGGTCCGCAAGGAATTGTTCACGGAACAACCATTACAGTTTTAAACGGATTTAGAAAAATAAATAAAGACCCAAAAGGCGGCTTGTTTGTAACCTCGGGGCTTGGCGGTATGAGTGGTGCACAACCCAAGGCAGGAAATATCGCTGGTTGTGTAACAGTTTGTGCAGAAGTGAATAAAAAAGCAACCGAAACCCGCCATAGCCAAGGGTGGGTAGACGAAGTTATTTCAGATTTAGATAAGCTTACTAAACGTGTAAAAGAAGCTACCGCCAATAAGGAGACAGTTTCAATCGCCTTTGATGGAAATGTTGTAGAAGTTTGGGAAAAATTTGCTGCCGAAAACATAAAAATAGACTTAGGTAGCGATCAAACTTCACTGCACAATCCGTGGGCTGGCGGGTACTACCCTGTAGGTCTTTCGTATGAAGAAGCTAACGAAATGATGGCCAACAACCCCGAAGAATTTAAAAAAGAGGTTCAAAGTAGTTTACGGCGTCAAGTAACAGCAATTAATAAACACACGGCTAACGGCACTTACTTTTTCGATTACGGAAATGCATTTTTACTCGAAGCTTCGCGCGCTGGCGCCGATGTTCTTTCAAACGAAAAGCAAAAAGAGTTTAAATACCCATCGTATGTACAAGATATTATGGGGCCAATGTGTTTTGATTTTGGGTTCGGACCTTTCCGTTGGGTTTGTGCCTCTGGAAAGCCCGAAGATCTTCAAAAAACAGATGATATTGCCTGCGAAGTTTTAGAGAAATTAATGAAAAATTCGCCTGCCGAAATTCAGCAGCAAATGCAAGATAATATTACATGGATAAAGGGCGCACAGGAAAACAAATTGGTTGTAGGTTCGCAAGCACGTATTCTCTATGCCGATGCTGATGGACGCGTGCAAATTGCTTCGGCATTTAATAAGGCTATTTCCGAAGGAAAAATTGGTCCTGTTGTTTTAGGTCGCGATCACCACGATGTATCGGGAACAGACTCACCCTATCGCGAAACTTCAAATATTTATGACGGCAGTCGCTTTACAGCCGATATGGCCATACAAAATGTAATAGGCGATGGTTTCCGCGGGGCAACCTGGGTAAGTATACACAACGGTGGCGGCGTTGGCTGGGGCGAAGTAATTAATGGAGGTTTCGGAATGGTTCTTGATGGTAGTAATGAAGCGCAACAACGGTTAGAAAATATGCTTTTTTGGGATGTAAATAACGGAATAGCAAGACGTAGTTGGGCACGAAATGACGAAGCCGTATTTGCTATTAAACGAGCTATGGATAACAATCCAAATTTAAAAGTTACACTTCCAAATTTTGTTGATGATAAATTATTCGAATAAAATATAGAATTATGAAAACATTAAAATTTTTACCACTGTTGATGGTTGTTTTATTTACGTCTTGTTCAACTGTGCGGGTTGCAACCGATTTTGATAAGGATGTAAATTTTAACCAATACAATTCTTTCGCTTTTTTTAAACCCGGTATTGATAAAGCTGAAATTTCAGACCTAGATAAAAAACGAATTCTTCGCGCTATTGATGCAAATTTATCGATGAAGGGCATGGAAAAATCTAAAACCCCCGACTTACTTGTAAGTATATTTACTAAGCAACGCGAACGCGTAGATGTTTACAATAACAGATTTGGCTATGGTTGGGGATGGCATCCATGGTACTACGGCACCTACTACGGCGGAAACACCGTATCGCGCACTTCTGAAGGCACGCTGTATATCGATTTAATTGATGCCAAAACAAACAACTTGGTTTGGCAAGGAATGGGTAAGGCAGATTTGGTGACCGAAAGTATTGAACGTAAGGAGGAGCGTATTCGCGAAATAGTCGCAAAAATATTAGCCGAATATCCCCCCGGTGTATCTAAATAAAAATTTAAAAACTCCTCATTGTAGGAGTTTTTTTTTGTTAAAAACTCAAAAAAAACGGTGTAAAATTAAATAGTTACGTTAAGATAACCTCAAATAGGATAGTATTAAGATTTCTGAAAGTTCCTCTCAATTACCTTTGTTGTATAAACGTAAAACAATATGTCTATACTAACCATTATTCTTAATATTCTGTTGCCGCCTTTAGCGGTGTTTTTAAAACACGGATTAGGAAAAAATTTTATAATTAATCTAATATTAACCATCATTTTATGGCTGCCAGGAGTGATCCACGCATTCATTGTAAATGATTAAACAACCAAAATTTTATGAAAAAGATAATAATACCCTTGTTAGCAATTGCAGTAACCATAATGAGTTGCGATATTGACAAAAAGGGAAAAGTAGATTTACCCGAAGTTGACGTTGATGTGGAAGATGGAAATCTCCCAAAATTTGATGTTGATTGGGCAGACGTTGATGTTTCCACAACTACAAAAACTGTAGAAGTACCAAAAGTTGTAGTTGTAATGGAAGAAGAAGAAGTTGAAGTACCTACTATTGATGTAGATATGCCCGATGAAGGCGAAAAATTTGAGCAAGACTTGGTAGTAGAAGCCGAAGTTGAAAACGTTGAGCACGATATAAACATTCGCGAAATTCGCGCATCTAATAAGCGTCTATACGTAATTGCAACTCTCGAAGAGCTTGAAACTGATATTGGTGACAAAAAGATGAGAGTTCAAGATCAAGTTTCTTTAAACGCTCCAGATTTAGATGTAAAATATATTGTTGTAGGTAAGAAACCTAATAGAATTTTTAACAACCGAAACATGTATGTAAATTCTATGAATGATCTTCCGAGCAACGTGAAAAATGCAGAAGTTATTTATACAAAATAACCTCTTATTTCAATAGAAAATAGTAAAAAAACCCTCTTTCGAGGGTTTTTTTAATAGTTTAAAATAGATTCTATCTTCTTCTTTACTTTTTCGGTTGAAGGAATCATTGCTTCCTCCAACGTTGAATTTAGCGGAATGGCAGGCATATTTTCTGAACCAATTAACATTACCGGCGCATCCAATTGTTGAAAGCATTCTTCTTGGATTCTTCCTTGTAAACTACGTGAAAATCCATTTTCAGAAGGCTCTTCAGTAACTACCAAACACTTTCCACATTTTATTACACTCTTAAAAATAGTTTCATAGTCTATTGGGTGAAGCGTTCTTAAATCTACAACTTCAATTTTATCTTGCATCCCGAGTTCTTCGGAAGCATTCATAGCCCAATGCACTCCCATACCATAGGTAATAATTGAAAGAGTTTCTTCCTCTTCTTGTTTCCAAATTTCTTGTAAAACCCACGCTTTACCAAAGGGTAAAATATAATCTTCAGAAGGCATTATCGAGGTTGCTCCTTTTGTACCTTTTACTTTACTCCAATACAGCCCTTTGTGTTCAAAAATTACAACAGGATTTGGGTCGTAATAAGCTGCTTTCATCAATCCTTTTAAATCGGCTCCATTACTAGGATAAGCAATTTTTAACCCACGAATATTAGTCACCACACTTTCTACAGATGAAGAGTGGTACGGCCCACCGCTACCATACGCGCCAATAGGAACACGCAACACCATGGACACCGGCCATTTTCCTTCCGATAGGTAACAACTACGGCTCACTTCGGTAAATAACTGGTTAAGTCCTGGCCAAATATAATCGGCAAATTGTACCTCAACGATAGGTTTTAAGCCCACAGCACTCATCCCAACTGTACTACCAACAATAAATGCCTCTTGAATTGGTGTGTTAAAAACGCGATTATCGCCAAATTTTTCGGCTAAAGTTGCGGCTTCTCTAAATACACCACCTAATCTTCTACCCACATCTTGCCCGTACAACAAACATTCTTTGTGCTTTGCCATCAATTCTTCAATGGCAAAAAGGGCGCAATCTACCATAACCACTTTTTCTGCCCCGGCAGGACTGCGGTCGCCCACCTCTTCGGTAATTTCGGTGGGGGCAAAATCATGGGTAAATAAATCTTCGGGTTTTGGGTCTTCGGCTTTTAGCGCTTTTTTTAAACTTAAAGCAACCTCGTTTTTTGCATCTTTTTCAATTGCTGAAATATCCTTTTCAGAAAAACCATTTTCAATTAAAAGTTTTTTCAATTTAGGGTAAGGATCGCGGCTGCGTGCTTCATCTAAATCGTCTCTATAAAACTCCATTCGCACTCCCGAAGTATGATGATTTAACAACGGTACTTTGGCGTGTACTAAAAACGGTCGTCTTTCAGTTCTAATTTTTGAAATTACATCCTGAATTGTATTATAACTTTCTTCAAAGTTGGTTCCATCGATGGTGATGGCCTCCAACCCTTTAAAACCTTTGGCGTATTCAAAAGCATTTTGAGCTCTTGTTTCTTCGGCATTTGCCGAAATATCCCAACCGTTATCCTGCACTAAATAAAGAATGGGCAACTTTTTTAACACTGCCATTTGGAAAGCTTCGGCTACTTCGCCTTCGGTTACCGAAGCATCACCAAGACTACAAACCACAACAGGCGCTTCAGCTTTATCGTCCAATTGCTCATTTGCGTTTAATCCCTCAGCCTCTTTGTACCAAAACCCCATTGCAACTCCAGTTGCCGGAATTGCCTGCATTCCTGTTGCCGAACTTTGATGCGGAATTTTAGGTTTATCAATATCGTTTAAACTAGCGTGCGAATAATATGTACGTCCGCCCGAAAATGGATCGTCCTTTTTTGCCAATACCTGTAACATTAACTCGTAAGGCGTCATACCAATGGACAGCAAAATGGAGTCGTCTCGGTAATACGGAAAAACATAATCTTGTGGCAAAAGTTGCATCCCTACTGCAATTTGTATCACCTCGTGCCCGCGTGAGGTAGCGTGCACATATTTTGAAACGGTTTTAAAATTTTCCTCATAAAGCTCTGTCATCGACTTGGCGGTAACCAAGTTTTTGAAAGCTTTTTTTAATATATTTTTTGAAATATCCACTTTTTTATTCTTAACGAGGTCTCGACTGCGCTCGACCTGACATTATTATATCGTCTTTTTTACATCAAATTGTTCCATATAATCGGCAATTCTTCTTAAAAAAGAACCTGCCAGATAACCGTCTACTATTCTGTGGTCGAAGGAAAGCGAAAGATACATCATTTGGCGAATTTCAATGGTATCGCCATCTTCTCTTTCCATTACTTCGGCACGTTTTTTAATTATCCCGGTGGCCAAGATTGCCGCTTCTGGTTGATTGATTATGGGCGTGCCCATTAAACTGCCAAAGGTCCCCACATTACTTATTGTAAAAGTGCTGCCTTTTGTATCATCGCCTTTTAGTTTATTGTTTCGTGCTTTGTCTACAAGAATATTTGTTGCAGCAGCCAATTCATTTAAATTCATTTTATCGGCGTTTTTAACTACGGGCACGATTAAATTTCCCGACGGAAGCGCCGTTGCCATCCCTATATTAACCTCGTCTTTTACGATAATATTTTTTCCATCGAGAGATGAATTAATCATCGGAAAATCTTTTATTGCTTTGGCAACACATTCAACAAATAACGGAGTAAACGTGAGTTTTTCGCCGTATTTCTTCTGAAAATCTGCTTTGTTTTTATTACGCCAATTTACCATATTGGTCATATCGGCTTCTACGTATGCAGTTACATGGGGTGATGTGTGTTTTGAAAAAACCATATGGTCTGAAATCATTTGACGCATACGATCCATTTCTACAATTTTCCCTTTTCCCTTATCAAATTGTAAGTCGGGAACTTGAAACCCCGAAACTTCGGGAACAGCTTGCGCAAATTGAAAGGGACGACCACTTTCTAAATAATTAGAAACATCACTTTTACGCAAACGGCCGTCTTTTCCGGTGCCAGAAATTCGAGCCAATTCTTCATAACTAATATGATTTTTACGCGCCATACTGTCTACCAATGGCGAAATAAATAGATTCTCGTTTACCTTAAAAGATTGTTGCGACGAAACCGGTTTTGATTGTTGAACTTTTAAAGGTTGCTTTTTCGGTTTTAAACTCGATGCTTTTTCATCTTTAGTAGACTTTGTATTAGGCTTTTTAAGCACATCTCCCTCGGCAAATTCTACCAACGCAATTACCTCGCCTACGGGTACAACATCTTGCGCTTTAAATTTGTGTTCGAGCAATTTACCTGCTGCAGGTGCTGGCACTTCATTATCAACTTTGTCTGTGGCGACTTCTAGCAGCACATCGCCTTCTTCAAAAGAATCGCCTTCGTTGACCAACCAATTTATAATGGTTCCTTCGGTTATGCTTTCGCCCATTTTGGGCATTTTAAATTCTGTTTTTTGCATTTTATATTTCAATATCACACTGTGCGCAGCAGAAGTGTTTTATAAAAATCACAATTTATCTTTTCAATGACCCCCCGACTGCGCTCGGGGGCGCCATTTGTCATTACTCGCGATTTTTAGCTTTAAATTCTTCCAAAGTTTTATAAAAATCTTCCTGTTTGGGTCTATCTTTTGGAATTTCCCTTAACGGCTCAACTTCACGTAAACTATCGTGGCAGTCTGCAGGCAGTTGTTGATATAATTGGGTGCCAGCCGTTTTCCAAGCAATCATTTGGTCAGAAATATCTTTAATAGCCTTCGCCGGGTTGCCAACTATTAATTTCCGATTTGGAAATTTTGTCTCTGCTTTAACAAAACTCATAGCTCCCACGATACACTCATCACCTATCACGGCATCGTCCATAATTACACTGTTCATTCCTATTAAACAATTTTTACCCAAATTGGCACCGTGAATTATAGCTCCGTGACCTACATGAGCGCTTTCTTTAAGCACAATGCTCTTGCCTGGAAACATATGTACCGTACAATTTTCTTGTACATTAACGCCATCTTCTAAAATAATTTCGCCCCAATCGCCACGTATTGCCGCTCCAGGCCCAACATAACAATTTTTCCCAATTATAACGTTGCCTGTAACCGCAGCCAAAGGGTGTATAAAGCTGGATTCATGAATTACTGGAATATGGCCTTTAAAGGAATAAATCATAATTTATTGAAATCTTTTCAAGGTTTCTTTTGTAAAATCGCTTAAAACCAATCGTCCCGAAATTACGGCTCTTTCGGCAAGCAAGTTATCCCAATTTTCGGTACCGCTCCAAAATACTTTTTTCATTTCTTTCATTGCCTCGGGATTGTAATTGCACAAGTTTTCGGCAAATTGTTGCACGGCCTGGTCTAACTCTTCAACTGTATCGTAAACTTGATTGTACAAGCCTTTGTCTTTTGCCCAATTGGCATCGTAAAAACTGTTGGCATCAATAGCAATCTGGCTAAAACCACTTGTGCCCAATTTACGCTCAACTGCCGGACCTACTACAAAAGGTCCAATACCAACGTTTAATTCGCTTAACTTAATAGCGGCATATTTTGAAGCCATACAATAATCTGTTGCCGAAGCAACGCCCACACCACCACCAACTGTTTTACCTTGAATTCTTCCAATAATAAATTTAGGGCATTTGCGCATTGCGTTTATAACATTGGCAAAACCGCTGAAAAATATTTTTCCTGTTTCGGCATCATTTATATTTATCAATTCATTAAAACTCGCGCCAGCACAAAATGTTCTCTCGCCACCACTTTTAAGAATTATAACTTTTACCGCATCGTCATTACCAACACTAGTTATTGTATTTGCCAATTTGGCCAATAAGTTGCCCGGCAAACTATTGTGCGCCGGATGAAAAAATTCTATAGTTGCTATTCCGTTTTTTACATCTTGTTTTACGTATGCTTCGTCCATATTTTATTAGTCAGGTTGACTCTATTTTCAAGGTTTACAAATTATTTAATACTACAGACATTTCCTTTTTTTTGGGCTACTAAAATCTTATAAGAAGTTAAATAAGCCCAATATTTAAGGTAAAAATCTCACCACTACAAAATAAACCAACTTTTTGTAATTACGGTAATAAATACAGCTTTTAAAAGCTAGTTTTTTACGGTTTTGTAAAATGAAAGGCCATGGATTATTCGCTAAAACATATCAAAAATATAATGGCGCTTATATCTTTGCTAAAAAACCCGTTTAATGCTTAAAAAATTAAAAGTAGATTTATTTGTTTTTGCAATTGCAATAAGCATACTATTAGCATACTTTTTTCCGCAGCTTGGCGCAACTGGCAGCAAAATACCCTTAAATTTAATAAGCAGTTTGGGGGTATCGCTTATTTTCTTTTTTTACGGACTAAGTATCAATTACGAAGCATTAAAATCTGGACTAAAAAATTGGAAGCTTCACCTAACCGTTCAAAGCTCCACATTTCTTTTATTTCCGGTATTAATTCTACCATTTTACCCTTTGTTTATCGGTACTGAAAACGAGTTACTTTGGTTGGCATTTCTGTTTATAGCGGCATTGCCATCTACGGTATCATCTTCGGTTGTAATGGTTTCCATGGCAAAGGGAAATATATCGGCAGCCATATTTAACGCGAGTATTTCGGGGATATTAGGTATAATTTTAACGCCTCTTTGGATGATGCCATTTATTTTAAAAACAGACGTGGCTTTCGATTTTTCAACTATATACTTTAAGTTATTTTCTGAAATATTATTGCCACTAATTTTAGGGCTTTTTTTGAAGAGATTTTTTGGCGTTTGGGCACAGCGACACAAAAAGCTATTAAGCTTCTTCGATAAATTTGTCATTCTTTTAATTATCTACAAAAGCTTTGCACAATCTTTTTATGATGAAATTTTCAGCAGTGTATCCCTTTTAGAAATAATAGCCATTATAGGCTTGGTAATTCTACTGTTTTTTAGTGTTTATGCACTTACCGGTTGGATAGGGAAGCTCCTAAATTTTAATCGCGCCGATAGTATTACAAATCAATTTTGTGGAACTAAAAAATCATTGGTTCACGGCACTGTATTTTCCAAAGCGCTTTTTGGGCAAACTAGTGTAATAGGAATTATTTTACTTCCACTTATGCTTTATCACGCCATACAAATTTTGATAATTAGTGTAATAGCCGCCAAAAAAGGAAAAGAAATTAAAACAGATTTTTAAATAAAAAACCTCCACAGCAATAGTTATATAACCCTAAAACAAAAACCGCCCACTAAAGCAGGCGGTTTTTCTCGTAAAAGGCAAATAAGTTTAAATAAGTCCAAACTGTTCAAAATGGTGGTTTAGGTGTTTGCGGTCTAGCAAACTCCATTCGTATCTATTCAATTCACCAAAAACTATATTTTTTAAAACCGCATCTGGATTGTCTTTAAAGAAGTTTTGATAAGCTTCTCTTTCTTCCAGAAATTTTTCTTTTGCCGTTGCTAAATCGGGGTGATTTAATTTGGGCAATGTATCTTTTTCCAACAGTGGAAATTTTGAGTTACGCGGAAATTTTTCATAATTATAAAGACTAGCGTGTACTTTATCCAAAATCTTTTCGGGGGTAACCACTTCAAAATCTTGAATTTTACCCGAAGCAATTTTATAGGTATATTCTAAATGCTCCAACATATGTTGAGGCGTCATAATTCCCCATTTTGGCTTTGCATCTTCGGTTAATTTATTCACCAATTCCTTAACTTTTTCGTCGGTCATTTCAACAAAGGTCTCTTGTTTCTTTTGTACCATTGTTAAAATTGTAGCGATAGCTACCAATTCGTCTTCGGCATCAAAAACCTCGACAAACCATTTTACAATTCCGCTAGGATGTTCGGCCGAAGCCACATCGCGATCTACTTTCTGCTTGCACGTTAAGCGCACGTAAATAGTGTCGTTATGGTACAACGGACGCAAGAAACGACAATCTTCCAAGCCGTAATTTGCTGCTACCGGTCCTTTGTTTGGATACACAAAAAGTCCAGCCGCTGCCGCAATTATAAAGTAGCCGTGCGCAGTGCGTTTTTCAAAAATACTGCCATCGAGCGAAGTTATATCGGTATGTGCATAAAAGTGGTCCCAAGTGAGGTTGGCAAAATTTGTAATATCGGCATCGGTAAGCGTTCGTTTATGTGTTTTAAGCGACATTCCCGGCTCAATATCTTCCCAGTGATATTTAAAAGGGTGTTGTGCTGCCTCTTTATATTTTGCATTTGCTTGATAGATACCTGTAATTTCGGTTAAAGTAGTTGGCGAACCTTGTATTGCCGTACGCTGCAAATAATGCTTTATACCGCGCATTCCGCCCATTTCTTCACCCCCGCCGGCGCGCCCTGGACCACCGTGAACCAAGTTGGGCAGTGGGGAACCGTGTCCTGTGCTTTCTTTAGCACTTTCACGATTTATCACCAATATACGACCGTGATGCGATGCTGCATTTATTACGTACTCCTTTGCAATTTTGTCGTCGTTAGTAGCAATAGATGACACAAGTGAACCTTTACCCATTTGTGCTAAAGTAATGGCCTCATCGAGATTTTTATAAGGCATAATGGTACTAACCGGACCAAAAGCTTCGGTTTCGTGCACAGCCAAATTTTTCAACGGATTGTCTTCGCGAAGCAAGATTGGCGCGAGGAAAGCTCCTTTTTTAGCATCGGCACCTATTACTTCAATTTTATCTAAATCGCCATAAACAATACGGGCGGTTTTGGTCATTTCTTCAACGCGTTCTTTAACCTCTTTCACTTGGTCTTTACTTACCAAAGAGCCCATACGCACTTCCTTTAAACGTGGATCGCCAATAGTTACTTTAGACAGGGCATTGCCCAGTGCTATTTGTACGTCTTCAACTAATTTTTCGGGAACGATAACCCGACGAATTGCAGTACATTTTTGCCCGCATTTAACCGTCATTTCGTTTCGTACTTCTTTTATAAAAAGGTCGAATTCTGGCGTTCCAGGAACGGCATCTTCACCTAAAACAGAAGCATTTAAACTATCGGCTTCCATAGTAAAGGGCACTGCTTCTTCAATTATTCGGCTATGAGCTTTTAACATTCGTCCGGTAGTTGCCGACCCGGTAAATGTTACAACATCTTGCGATTCTACTGTGTCCAAAATATTCCGCGCCGAACCCGTTATAAGTTGCAAAGCACCTTCGGGTAAGATACCCGAAGCGATAATTTCGCGCACGACAGCTTCGGTTAAAAACGATGTATTTGTAGCCGGTTTTACAACAGCGGGAACTCCTGCCATCCAATTTACGGCACATTTCTCCAGCATGCCCCAAACAGGAAAGTTAAACGCGTTTATATGAACAGCTACTCCGCGTTTTGGCACCATAATATGGTGAGCCATAAACCGGCCACCTCGCGACAAATCTATTGGGTCGCCTTCAACGTGATACGATTGGTTTGGAAATAATTTTCTTAGGGAGGCATTGGCAAACAAGTTTCCAAAACCGCCTTCAATATCGATCCAACTATCAACCTTTGTTGCACCGGTACGATAACTTATTTCGTAGAAATTGGCTTTCTTTTTCACTAAATGAAGCGCTAAAGCCTTAAGCATATTTCCTCTTTCTTGAAAAGTCATTTTCCGAAGTACCTCGCCTCCTTTGGTTCTTCCATATTGAAGAATTTCACTAAAATCGAGTCCTTCGGTATCTGAAAGGGCAACAACTTCACCAGTAATTGCGTCATGCATAGGCACGCCTTCACCTTTACCGGTAATCCATTGTCCTGTTACGTAATTATGTAGTTTTTTCATTTTAAAATATTTTTATTTATCCACATTTAAGCAGAAAAACAATTTTTATACTCGTTCAATTATTGCAGCATAGCCCTGCCCCACGCCCACACACATAGTAATTAATGCATAGCGTTTATTTTGCTCGTGTAATTCAATTGCTGCCGAAAGCGCCGTACGAGTTCCCGTAACGCCCAACGGATGCCCAATAGCAATAGCACCCCCATTAGGGTTTAACCTTGGGTCATCATCTTTTAATCCCCAAGCGCGCGTACAAGCCAGCGCCTGTGCCGCAAAAGCTTCATTAAGTTCAATAATATCAATATCGTCCATGGTTAAGCCTGCTTTATCCAAAGCTTTGTTTGAAGCCTCTACAGGACCAATACCCATAATTCTTGGTTCTACACCCACCACTGCCGAACTTACAATTCTTGCCAATGGGTTTAAGTTATATTCCTTAACAGCTTTTTCTGAAGCTATAATTGTGGCAGCAGCACCATCATTCAATCCTGAAGAATTTCCTGCGGTTACACTTCCACCTTCGCGTTTAAAAGCAGGTCTTAATTTTCCTAAAACTTCTAAAGTGGTTGAAGGTTTTATAAATTCATCTTTTGAAAATAGAATAGGATCTTTTTTTCGCTGCGGAATTTCTACAGTTACAATTTCTTTTGCCAACCTTCCATTTTCCTGAGCTTTTGTAGCTTTTTGCTGACTCCAAAGTGCAAACTTGTCTTGATCTTCTCTCGAAATATTATATTTCTCAACAAGATTTTCGGCAGTATTTCCCATACCATCGGTACCGTACATTTGGTCCATTTTTGGATTTACAAAACGCCACCCAAAACTCGAATCGTACATTTTGGCATCGTTACCAAATGCTTTTGAAGGCTTTGCAACAACGTAGGGTCCGCGTGTCATATTTTCAACGCCGCCCGAAATAAATAAATCTCCATCCCCAGCTTTAATGGCACGATTTGCATGAATTATCGCCGAGAGTCCGCTACTGCATAGACGGTTTACAGTCTCTCCCGGAACGGTTACCGGCAATCCCGCCAAAAGAGCTGCCATACGCGCTACATTTCGGTTGTCTTCGCCCGCTTGGTTAGCACAACCTAAAATAACATCATTATAGGCTTCCTTCGGAATATTTGGATTTCGTTTTACTATTTCGGCAATTACCAATGCTGCCAAATCATCTGTCCTTACTGTGCTTAGTGCTCCGTGGTAATTTCCTATAGGGGTTCTAATACCGTCAATTATATATGCGTTTTCCAAAATTTTATTTTTAAATATTATCTATAATACTGAATGTATATTTTTTTAAAAGCGACTGCTGTACTCAAGCCATTTAATTAAAAATTGCTGAAAACGTATCGCCCAATTGAATATCGCCTGTTTTATAACCTTTCATAAACCATTTCATTCGTTGCTCTGAGGTGCCGTGCGTAAAACTATCGGGAACCACATCGCCACGGGTTCTTTTTTGAATAGCATCGTCGCCAACGGCGTTGGCTGCACTTAAGGCCTCTTCAATATCACCTTCTTCCAAATATTTTTGATTGTAATGCGCCCAAAGTCCCGCATAAAAATCGGCTTGAAGCTCCAAAGCTACCGAAAGTTTATTGGCTTCACTTTTATTTTGTTGCTGTAGTTGCCTCACCTTGCCCGAGGTGCCCAATAGCGTTTGTACATGGTGTCCTATTTCATGAGCAGTAACGTAAGCAATGGCAAAGTCGCCACCTTTGGCGCCAAACCTTCTTTTTAATTCGTCAAAAAAAGCTAAGTCCATATATACTTTTTGATCTGCAGGACAATAAAATGGACCCGATGCCGAGCTTGCGCTTCCGCAGGCGGTATTTACAGCATCTGTAAATAGTACCATGGTAGGTTCTTTGTAGTTTCCGAGGTTGTTTTGAGCGAAAATTTGATTCCAAACGTCCTCAGTATCGGCCAATACGGTAGCCATAAAATCACCCATTTCTTTTTCTTGAGCGGTAAGCTCTCTTTGTTCGGTTTGTTGAATAGATTGGCTGTTACCAATTTGTTCCACTAAAGGTGCTAATTGCTGTCCTGTTTCACCACCAAAAAACTGAAGCGCAATTACAATTAAGGCAACTACACCACCCCCAGCTACTAATTTTCCTTTCCCGCTCATACCACGGCGGTCATCTAAATTGCTGCTTTTTCTTCTACCTTTCCATTTCATAATTGTATGCTTTTAAAGTTTTTTACTCCCAATCTTTGCTCGTTCTATAAACAACCCCTTTAAACAATGCTACTAGCTCATCGCCTCGTTTTACTTCAACAATATTAAAGCCCAGTTTACTGCCAACCTCTTCAATTACCGACTCGGCAATTAGGTAATCACCCTCGTTTAAAGCTTTTATGTGATTAATAGAGGTTTCTATAGAAACGGCGTACTTTCCGTGGGTATTGGCTGCAAAGCCAAAAGCGGTATCGGCCAAACTGTAACTTATGCCTCCGTGCGCTTTATTCATACTGTTTAGCATTTCTTTTCGAACCGTCATTGCTACTTTACACCTACCTTTTTCAACTTCTAAAATTTCAATACCCAACCAGGAGCTAAAAGCATCCTGATTTAACATTTTTACCGGTATTTTTTTAGAATCGAGCATTAAAAAAAGGTTTTGTTTTCACGATTTAACTTTCTTAAAATTGGCGAGCATCTGTAACGATCTTCGTGATATTCATCGTAAAGTTGGTCCATTTTTGTTACGCACCAGTCAATTCCTTTTTCATCTGCCCAAGCTAGTAATCCTTTGGGGTAATTTACCCCTTTAGTCATGGCATTGTCTATATCTTCTGCCGAAGCGATATTCCAAAAAAGCGCATCTGCGGCTTCATTTATTAGCATTACGAGAATGCGATTAAAAATTTGTTTAGATTTTTCAGAAGATGAAGACCACTCGGCTGTACTTTTGCTAGCATTTTCTGAATAATCATAAAACCCCTTTCCGCTTTTTCTTCCTAAGTAACCAGCCTCTGCAAACCGTTTTTGAGTAAATGAAGGCTTATAGCGAGGATCGAAGTAGAAGGCTTTAAAAACGGTTTCGGTAACCGTATAATTAACGTCGTTTCCAATAAAATCCATCAATTCAAAAGGGCCCATCCTAAAACCGCCAATCTCTTTCATTGCGGTATCAATTTTGGCAAAAGATGCGATGCCTTCTTCATAAATCCGAAGTGCTTCACCGTAAAAAGGACGTGCAACTCTGTTTACAATAAACCCAGGCGTATCTTTGGCTACAGCCACAGTTTTAGTCCAATCTTTTATTGTTTTAACCGAAATGTTTAAAGTCTCTTCCGAAGTTTGAATTGCAGGAATCACCTCAACCAATTTCATTAATGGCGCGGGGTTGAAAAAGTGGATCCCTATGCAACGCTCGGGTTTTTCGAGCGCCGAAGCAATTGAAGCAATAGATAATGACGATGTATTTGAAGCAATGATACAATCATCACTCACAAATTTTTCGAGGGTAGAAAACACGTTTTTCTTAATATCTAAATTTTCGACAATTGCTTCAATTGTAAGTTGCGAATCTTTTAATTCTCTAAGCGTATCTACGTATTGAATATTATTTTGAATGCGCTCTTTTTCGGCAGTATCAATTCTTTCTTTTTCAACTAACCGATTTAAAATTTTATTTAAATCTTTTTCGGCTTTTTTAAGAGCTTCTGTTTTGGTATCGTATAATTTTACGGTACAGCCCGCAGTTGCCGCCACTTGTGCAATGCCAGCCCCCATGGTTCCTGCTCCTATAATTCCAACTTTTTTAATTAACGATTGCTCATTAACAATTTTTGATTTTTGATTTTCCAAGTTATTGAATTTTATTTTTTTTAGCAGTCTTGTGACAATCGAAACAAACTGATTGCCAATTGCTGATTTTTCACTTTATTAAATATTGGTTTTGTTTGAAGCTGTTTTTTTACTGGCGACAAAAATCGTTAATCATTTCCCTTTAAATTCTGGCTTTCTTTTGTTTACAAAGGCATCTACACCTTCGGCGTAATCGTCACTTTGTGCAGCTTCAATTTGCAATTTGCTTTCTAAATTTAATTGCTCCTCTAAAGTGTTTTGCATTGACTTATTTAACAAACGTTTGGTTAAACCCAAGGCTTTTGTGGGCATATGCGCCATAGTGTTTGCAGTGCTAATTACTTCATCTAAAAAACTTTCAGAAGAAACAACCTTGTAAACCATCCCCAGTTTTTCGGCATCTTGTGCCGAAACTTTATCGCCCAACATCATTAATGCCGAAGCTTTTTGAAAACCAATTAATCGTGGTAAAAAGAAGGTGCCAGCACTATCGGGCACCAAGCCAATTTTACTAAAAGCTTGAATAAAACTAGCATTTTCTGAAGCAATTACAAGGTCGCATGCCAAAGCAATATTTGCTCCTGCGCCAGCCGCAACACCGTTTACAGCACCAATAATTGGTTTTTCAATTTTTCTGATGCGCGAAATAATTGGGTTGTAATGTTCTTCGAGAATTTTTTTAAACCCCGGATTTAATTCGGGCGAGGTTACTTCTTTTAAATCTTGGCCTGCGCAAAACGCTTTTCCGTTACCAGTTATCACAATAGCCCGAACGTCTGGATTTTTTTCGCAGGCGTCCAATTCATCTTGAAGTAATAGCGCCATTTCGCGATTAAAACTGTTAAACACTTCGGGGCGATTAAGCGTTAAAGTAGCTACATTGTTTTTTATAAGAGTAGTGATTGACTTTTGCATGTAATAATAATTTCTGTTTGTAAATTATTGCGCCCCAAAAGCGCAATAAAACTTCAAATTTTATAATTTTTCAACTCGCATAATTCGCAAGTTTGAGTTTTATAGTCTAACTATTTTAAACATTTAAAATAATCAAACGGTTCGTGGCAATCATCGCATTTAAAAAGTGCTTTGCAAGCCGTAGAACCAAATTGACTCACCAAATGTGTATTTGTACTGGCACATTGCGGACATTTCACAAGTTTTTTTTCGCCAAGTAAAACATCTTTATCGTGTGTTTCTGAAAGTGGCCGCGCAATACCGTATTCTTCCATTTTCTGAAGTCCTTCTTCGCTAATCCAATCTGTAGACCAGGCTGGGGATAACACCAATTCTACAGAAACTTTCTTCCCTATTTTCGCAAACGCTGCAGTTAAATCGTCTGCAATTACATCCATTGCAGGACAACCCGAATAGGTTGGCGTAAGTTTTATTTTTACAATATTATCTTTTTCTACAGCCTCGCGAATAACGCCCAAATCCAGTACTGTTAACACAGGAATCTCTGGATCTGAAACCGTTTTCAGCACAGGGATTAAATGTTTTTCTATATTGGTTTCGGTAAGGGTCATTTTATTCTTTTTACAAGCGTTTAAAATACTTAATTACGCCATAAATTTCTACCACTGCATATTTGGGTAGGTACGCTGCATGTATTGAAGATCTGCCAAAATGTACCCCATATGTTCAGTGTGAACACCTTCTTTTCCACCTTTATTAAAATATTTATTTTCGGGTACTGCAAGTGTTGCTTCTTTTAAAATTTCGGAAACTTGACTGTAATAACTTTCTTTAAAAGCTGAAATATCAATTCCTATTCCTTCTTCTACCATTGCATTTTCGGCATCGGTCATATAAAAAAGTTCGTCTGTAAAACGCCACAAATCGTTAATTGCTTCTTGCATTTTTTGATTGCTCTCCTCTGTTCCGTCGCCTAAGCGTTTAATCCAATCTCCTGAGAAACGTTTGTGATAGCTTACTTCTTTTATACTCTTTTTAGCAATGGCAGCTAGGGTTTCGTCTTCGCTATTTTGAAGTTTTTCCAATAACATAAAGTGGTAAACATCAAACAGAAATTGACGACCAATTACATATCCAAAATGTGTATTTGGCTGCTCAACTAATAAACAATTTTTATATTCACGTTCAATTCTTAAAAAAGCGATATCATCTTCGGTTTTACCATCGCCTGCAAGTTTTGCTGCATATTGATAGTAACTTCGGGTTTGCCCAAGCAAATCTAATGATATGTTTGTTAGGGCAATATCGGTTTCAAGATTTGGACCGTGCCCACAAAGCTCTCCCAATCGCTGTGCGAGAATTAATGAATTATCTGCTATTGTTAATATATAATTCTCGAGAAGTCGAGAATCTTTTAATGTTGAGCTCATATTTTAAAATTTATTCCCTGTGGGGAATTTGTTTGTTTTTAAAAATAAATAAGTCTTGTTTAGGGTAAGACTTATTTTAAACCAATCGGTAATGTACCTTCAAATAAATTCACAATAGCCAATAATTAATGTTTAAAAAAACAACCGTTTTGACTATTTGTATTTCGAAGGATTTACATATGCTTCACCTCGTCGGGCAAGTCGTAAAACGTGGGGTGGCGGTACACTTTATCTTGTGCCGGTTCAAACATTTCGCCATTGTGTTCGGGGTTTGAAGCCGTAATATTTTTACTTTCTACCACCCAAATACTTACGCCTTCGTTACGGCGCGTATATACATCGCGAGCATTTTCTAAAGCCATTTCCGCATCGGCGGCGTGAAGACTTCCAAAATGACGGTGTTCGAGTCCGTTTTTACTGCGAACAAATATTTCCCAAAGGGGCCAATTTTTAGACATAATTTTATGTGTTTAACGCAAGATTATTTTTTTAAAAAACCACAAATTTATATTTAACTCGTGGGTCTTATTAGTCTTGGTATTTTTTCTATATTGCTTGTTTTAACTTATTTGCTTCTTTTTTTTCGGCATAGGCCATAGCGGCATCGCGCACCCATTTACCGTTATTCCAAGCATCCACTCTGGCGCCTAAGCGTTCTTTATTGCACGGGCCGTGACCTTTCACAACCTGCCAAAACTCATCCCAGTCAATTTCACCAAAATCATAATGGCCTGTTTCCTCATTCCATTTTAAATCAGGGTCGGGGATTGTAAGGCCTAAAATATCGGCTTGTGGTACAGTTTGGTCAATAAACTGTTGTCTTAATTCATCATTACTTTTACGCTTAAGCTTCCATTTCATGGATTGTTCTGTATGAATAGATTCGGCATCGGTTGGCCCTAACATCATTAAGCTTGGCCACCACCATCTGTTAAGGGCATCTTGCGCCATCGCTTTTTGCTCTTCGGTTCCGCGACAAAGGGTTAGCATAATTTCATACCCTTGTCGTTGATGAAAACTCTCTTCCTTACAAACACGCACCATAGCCCGGGCATACGGTCCAAACGATGTGTTGCAAAGCGGTACTTGGTTAATAATTGCAGCGCCGTCTACCAGCCAGCCTATAGCGCCCATATCGGCCCAAGTAATGGTTGGATAGTTAAAAATTGAAGAGTATTTTGCTTTTCCGCTGTGCAGTTGTTCGTATAATTCATCGCGAGAAATCCCTAAAGTTTCACACGCCGAATACAAATACAATCCGTGGCCTGCTTCGTCTTGCACTTTTGCAAGTAATGCAGCTTTTCGCCTAAGGGAAGGGGCACGGGTAATCCAGTTACCTTCGGGCAGCATTCCAATAATTTCGGAGTGTGCGTGCTGGCTCATTTGCCTAATGTGGGTTTGCCTGTATTTTTCGGGCATCCAATCTTTTGGCTCTATCTTTTCATCGCGTGCAATACGCGCTTCAAAAATTGCTTCTAAATTTTTAATTTCCTTTTCGCTCATAACTGCAATTTTATTTAAATCTTCAAAAATTTGAAAATATAAAATATTTATTTTCAATAAAGTACGCCAAATACTTTATACATCAAAATCTACTTTAACCTTTTCAGAAGTTGGAACAGCTTGGCAGCTTAACACAAAGTTTTGCGCAACTTCCTTTTCTTCTAAGGCATAATTAATTTTCATTTCTACATCGCCTTCAACAATTTGACATTTACAAGTACTACAAACACCACCTTTGCAGGCAAAAGGCAAATCGGCTCCCGCCGCCAATGCAGCATCGAGTATATTGTCAAAATCTTTAGTCATTGTAAACTGAAATTCTTTTCCGCCGTCTACAATGGTTACCTCAACACCTTCAACATTTTGTTGCGCAAGGCGCTCGGCGCGTTTTTTATCTTCCTCGGTTAAGCCTGTTACAAAAAGCTCAAAATGAACTAATTCTTTTGGCAAACCTGCTTTAATTAAGTACTTACTTACATAATTAACCATCGCTTCGGGGCCGCATAAAAACACTTCGCTGGTATCGGGTATATCGATAAAAGTTTTGGTTAAAACCTCCATCTTTTCATCGTCAAATCGCCCGTTAAAAAGTTCGATATCGCGACGTTCTTTTGTAAGAAAATAATAAATCTCTAACCTACCAAAGTATTGATTGCGCAACTGCTCTAATGTTTCTTTAAAGATAATAGATTTTGCAGTTTTATTTACATAAAACAATTTGCAGGTTGATTTAGGCTCCAACGCCAAATGTGTTTTAATCATAGACAGCACGGGGGTAATGCCACTTCCGGCTGCAAAAAAGAGATAGTTTTTAGACGCATTTGGGTTTGTATCTACCCCAAAAGTTCCGCTGGGAATCATTACGTCTAAGTAGTCTCCTGCACTCAAACTTGAATTTACAAAGTTTGAAAATTTTCCTTCAGGAATGGTTTTTACTGCCACTTGCCATTGTTTGTCGAGCGGACTGGAACACAAACTGTATGAACGGCGTGTATCTTCGCCATTTATATTGGCTTTTAAAGTTAAATGTTGGCCTTGACGGAATTGAAATTCTTCGGCCAAATTATCGGGGACTTCAAAAGAAATTACTGAACAATCACTAGTTTCTTTATAGATGTCTTTTACTTTTAATTTATGAAATTTTGCCACAGATGGGGTTTAAAAATGGTAAACAAAACTAAGCTTTTTGCTTTAGCTTGCAAGATACAAAAATTAGACTTTTATTGTACAAATATAGCAGGTGGCATTCCACAGTTTTTAACTTCACTTTTTACATAGAAAAAAAACATTTAAATTGGTTTTATAATGATATAATTTCACGTAATGTATGATGCGTAAATCCGACAAAGTTTGGGGGTTAAATCCTACACCTGAAAAAAATATTATTTTTAAAACACTCAGCACGAACTGAAAAAACACATATACACCATGGGATTATTAGATTTTTTATTTGGAAATAAGTCGAAAAAAATTAACGACTTTAAAAACCGAGGCGCAATTATTATCGACGTGCGGAGTAAAGGTGAATACAATAATGGGGCTATTCCGGGGTCAAAAAACATTCCACTGCAGAATATCACTTCAAAAGTAAACGAAATTAAAAAATGGAATAAACCTGTTATTTGTTGCTGTGCCAGCGGTATGCGCAGCGGTAGCGCAGCAAGTATTTTAAAAAGCCAAGGCGTTGAAGCTATGAATGGCGGCGGATGGCACAGTTTGTACCAAAAATTGTAACAAACGCTTGTTAGTCCTTAAAATTACTTTGTATTTTAAATATTTGACAATCAGTTTTTTGTAGCTTTATAAGTGCTAACTAAAAAATTGAAATCATGTATCAATACAAAGCAAAAATTATTTCGGTTTACGATGGCGATACTGTTACAGCAATGGTAGATTTGGGATTTTATCACTTTCAACAAATGAAATTTCGGCTTTACGGCATAGACACCCCCGAGCTACGTGGAGAAGAGCGCGAAGAAGGATTAAAGGTACGCGATATTGTACGCGAAATGATTTTGGATAAAGACGTGATAATCAACAGCTATAAAGACAAACAAGAAAAATACGGGCGTTACCTGGCTAATATTATTATAGACGATATTGATTTAAATGTATGGCTTGTTGAAAACGGCCACGCCAAGGAATATTTGTTATAATTTTAAAGCACGCAATTCGGCTTCACATTCAATTTTGGAGGTATTATATTTTAATGTCCAATCCAAAGCATTGGTTAAAATATATATTTTTTGAAGTTCGGAAATAAGCCTATTTTCTGCATTTGTACGTAAATCTGAAGCTTCAATTTTTTTTCGAAGCGACTTTTCAATTCGCTTTTTAATTTTGTTGTAATCGGCTGCAGTAAATTGATTTAGGTAATCTTGAGTGATATCGTAATACTGGATATCTGGATTTATAGTTAATTCGGGTTCAGGGATGTTTGTGATTGTAACCGTCTTTGTTTGCTCATCAATTTCGGTTTTTACCTTGCTTAAATCGTATGCAATGTTCGCTTTTGCATTAACAACTATCATAGCTTTTTTCCGCGAATCGATTAAACCGTACAACAAATCTTTGCTGTCTTTGTAGGTGTAAACTTGGGCAAAGCTACCTTCGGTAACAACCAGTTTACCCACATTTTTTAGCTCCTTTTGTATTAGCGCGGCACTAAGGTGTATAGATTCAAGGTTTTCCTTTTTGTATTCGCAATATTGCAAACCAAAAACAATAACCATGGCAATAATAATTCCGAGCAGAATATTTCGCATTGAAATAAATTTAGATTGAAAGATAAAGAATTTTAACTGAATTTAAAATTCCAAAATGCACGTTTCACAAAAATTATTTTTGAAGAGATTTCTTATATTTTGGTTTTGTACCTTGCCAATATTATGACACGCTTTTTATTTCTATTTTTAATTCTACTTTTTAACAACCACCTAATGGTAGCGCAACGTGTTGTACCTGCTAGTCAAAAAGCGCTTGTTGCCGATACGTTTATAGGAATAGATAATTACAGAAATATCTATTTTATAAAAGACGAGGTAATACACAAACAGGGGCTCGAAGGTAATTTTGTATTTACCGATTTGCAATTGGGGCGTATCGCTACGGTCGATATTATTAATCCGCTAAAAGTGGTTGTGTTCTTTGAAGATACCAATACGGTTGTCTTTTTAGACAATAACTTAAACGAAATTCAGCGTTTTAATTTTAATAATTTACCCCAATTTTTAAACGTAAGCACAGCTACAAATGCAGGAAATAATAGTTTGTGGATTTGTAATGTAGACACCCAACAGCTGGAACTTTACAATTACAATTCAAAAATACAACGCGTGGTTTCGCAACCATTTTCGGGCGCTTTATTATCGCAAGCAAGCAATTTTAACTATTGTTTTATTTTAACCGAAAATAGCCTGCGTGCTTTTAATAGCTACGGAAGTTTGCTAAATGAAATACCGAACGATGGTTTTAAAAAGATAATTCAGCAAAATGAAAACCTTATTGCCTTGAGCGAAAATGAATTGTATTATTTGCACGATTTTGCAAGCCGAAACAGAGAAATAACAACAGAAATTGTAACTTTGACCCTGCCCGAAATTACCATTAAAGACTTGCAGCTTAGCAACGAATTCCTTTATATTTATGACGGCAAAATTTTGCACACTTTTAAATTAATTCCCCCAAAGAAATAACGATTATGCACGTTGCAATAGCAGGAAATATAGGCTCTGGTAAAACCACCCTAACAAGATTATTGGCAAAACATTACAAATGGCAAGCCCATTTTGAAGAGGTTGATGACAACCCTTATTTAGACGACTTTTACAACTCTATGGAGCGCTGGTCTTTTAACCTACAAATTTACTTTTTAAACAGTAGATTTCGCCAAATTTTAGACATACGCGAAAAAGGAAAAAGTGTAATTCAGGATAGAACTATTTATGAAGATGCAAACATTTTTGCACCCAATTTACACGCCATGGGGCTTATGACCAATCGCGATTTTGAAAACTACAAATCGCTTTTTAATTTAATGGAAAGCGTAACCAAAGGTCCCGATTTACTTATCTATTTGCGCAGTAGCATTCCAAATCTTGTAAGTCAAATTCACAAACGTGGACGCGACTACGAAAACTCAATAAGCATCGATTACCTAAGCAGATTAAATGAACGCTACGAAGCTTGGATTCATGGGTACGATAAAGGCAATCTTATAATTTTGGATGTAGACAAGTTAGACTTTGTGGCAAACCAAGAACATTTGGGAGAGATAATTGAAAAAATTGACGCCGAACTTCACGGTTTGTTTTAAATTTCGATGCACACGTACTGTGCTAAAAGCGTAAAATTTTATAAAATGAAATTCTACGCTTTTTTATTTTCCACTATTGGTAAGTTGTGATATTATATGGTAAAACTTAACGTTTCTCTCACAAAATCTTATCCTAAAATCTACTAATTTGCCTGTTGACAAATATTCTATATGGCATCACTATACGGCAAGAAAATCTACCACCGCGACCTTTCGTGGTTACGCTTTAACCACCGAGTTTTACAAGAAGCGGCAGATAAAAGAAACCCGCTGTACGAGAGAATAAAATTTTTAGCGATATTCTCATCAAATCTCGACGAGTTTTTTAGAGTTCGCGTTTCCGATATTAGACAAATAAAAGCGTTAGATAAACCCTTGCGCAAAAAGCTAATTTCTAAACCCAACAAAGTTTTAAAAGAAATTAAAAAACAGGTTGATATTCAGCAAAATGAATTTGGTGAAATATTTCAAAATGAAATAATCCCCCAATTAGCCAAAGAAGGTATTCACTTAATTAGGCAAGAAGATTTTTCGAGTCATCAAAAAGAAATAGCAACACAATATTACGAAGAACAACTTAAGGCTATAACCAAGGTTAGCTGTAATCCTTGCACCGAAAAAGATTCGGTTTTTGTTAAAAATGAGCGACTTTATTTAGCCGCCAAAACTGGCGAAGATACTTTTACGATGGTAGAAATACCCGATTCCGAACCCAGGTTTTTTGTGTTTCCAAAAGAAGAATCAAATTCGTTTTACGTCACATTTATAGATGATATTTTAAGATATAATCTTCAAAAACAATTTGATAACACAGATACAGATGAGGTAAAATTTCATTCTATAAAAATTTCGCGCGATGCCGAACTTTATATCGAAGACGAATTTTCTGGAAATTTAATGCAAAAAATAAAAAATGCACTTCCTAAGCGAGACACAGGCCAAGCAACCCGCGTTTTAATAGACCCCGAAATGCCCCAGGATTTTCGTGAAATTTTAAAAAAGGTTTTAGACGTAAACCATACCGATGTAGTTTTGGGCGGACGCTATCATAATTTTAAAGATTTTATGAAGTTTCCCAATCCTACGAGCAAACAATTGGAAAACGAAAAATTGCCTCCTTTACCTCATCCTGTTTTATCCAATTGCAATTCGATTTTTGAGGCAATTGATAAAAAAGATCAATTATTGCATTACCCCTACCAAAGTTTTGATCCGGTTATAAAACTTATGGAAGAGGCTGCCACAGACCCGCAAGTAACGACTATTAAGATGACAATTTATCGGGCTGCAGACGAGTCGAAGTTGAACGATGCTATTGCTTTGGCTGCAAAAAACGGCAAAGATGTAACTATTTTTATTGAAGTAAAAGCACGTTTTGACGAACAAAACAATTTAAAATGGGGGGCTATTTTTAAAGAAAATGGCGCACGTGTTATTTACAGTTACCCAGACATAAAAGTACATTCAAAAATACTTTATATTGAAAAAGAAACAAACGGCAAATCCAAGCGATACGCCTACATAGCAACCGGAAACTTTAACGAAAACACTGCTAAACTCTATACAGATTTTGGCTTAATGACAGCACATAAAAAAATAACAAAAGACTTAAAAAAAGTATTTCTGGTTTTAGAAAGAGAACTAATTGTGCCTAAAACAAAACGATTACTCGTATCGCCTTTTACCGCACGAGAAAGATTTACCGCTTTGGTCGAAAATGAAATAGCGCTTGCCAACGCCGGCAAAAAAGGAATAATTACCCTTAAAATGAACAGCTTACAAGACAAAGGTATGATTCAAGAATTATACAAAGCCAGCAATGCAGGAGTAGAAGTGCGTTTATTAATTAGAGGAATTTGTTCGCTAGTGCCCGGTATTGAGGGACAAAGTGAAAATATTTATATAACCAGTATCGTTGATAGGTTTTTAGAGCACGGCCGAATATACATTTTCGGGAACGATGGCGATGAACAAATATACATAGGTTCTGCAGATTGGATGACTCGAAATTTAACCCATAGAATTGAAGTTATCACTCCTATTCTGGATGAAACACATAAAAAAACCATTAGCGACCTTATTGATTTACAATTGCAGGACAATATAAAAGCGCGTATTGTGGATGCCAAACAACAAAATAAATACGTTCAAAATACCAACCCAAAAGTGCAGTCGCAATTGGCTACGTATAGTTATTTTAAAGATGAAATTTTAAATTAAATAAAGTTTAACTCACGGGCGTGTGCAATAGCGGCATCGCTATTTTCTACTAAAAGTACCGGTACCGTTTCATAACTTTTAAACAATCCTTGCACCCGAAGCATTTTTTGTTTGTGATTTACATTTCGCAAATAAATTGCCAAGATACGTTCTGGATGGGCTTCGGCTATTTCGATATAAATATCGGGGTCATGCTCGCCGCTATCGCCAATTAAAATAAACGGTAGTTGAGGATATGTTTTTAAAATATTGATAATCTCTTTCTGCTTTTGGGGTTTTTCGGAAATAGGCTTTTTTAACCATTGTTTTGGCACCAAAGGATTTATAAAATCGCGAAGCAAAATTGGACCTTTTACAAAGCTATTTCTGTTTAAAAACACTTCTAAATATTTATATAAATTCCACGGACTATGGCTTACATAAAACAACGGATTGCTTTCAGCACCTTGTTTTCCATTGTGTAATTTTTCATAAAAATGAGCAGCACCTTCTAACGGAACACGTTTTTCGGCTCGTTTAAAAAAAGTGTTTTTTACAACTTTCCACTTAAAGCGGGAAGTTAACCCTGTGTGAAGAATAGTATCATCAATGTCTGTAATAATGCCAAACTTTGCCTGTTTTGAAGGGATTAAAATTTCCCCTTTAAAAACATTATTCTGTTGAATTTTCCTGCCAGAAGTTTCATTTACAAATGAAATTGTATAATGAAGCCAGCCCTCTTCATCTGTAAGCGTTCTAAGATTTGATAGTTTTTCATCTATCAAAAAATATCCTTGGGTATCGGTAACAGTTTTAATAGTTTGCCCGTTGGGAAGGGTAAGTAATAGTGTTGTGTTTTTAACTTTATCGGTTAAAAAACGTTTCCACGAATTCCAAAGTAAATTAAAAACACCCGTTTTAGATAGGTCAACACCTTCGTCTTCAATCGCCCTGCCTTTTACATACAAATGGCTGTTGGTACCATAACTGCGAAAAGGTATTATTGTGATTGGATCTTTTTTAAAGAAAGTCATTAAAAATACCATGTTTCGGGCCAAAGCCACATTAACAAGAGTCCAAAAGCAATGGTAATTCCAAAGGCTATTCCAACCCATTTTGCCAATTGCCGTGTACCGAGAACAGCTGCCATGATACCTTTAAAAACAAGGTTTGATAGTGATGCCAATAAAATAAGGCGCCACCCTGTTGAAGTATTTAATCCACCAGATTTCATGGTTTGCGAAAGCGACAAGGTAATGGCATCAACATCTGTTAAACCACTAATTATGGCTACTACATAAAGGGCGTCATTTCCGAATTCTTGCTTTGTAAAGGCTACTGCCAATAAAATAGCACCGTATAACAAGCCGAAAATAAGTGCACTTTTAAATTGCGCCGGATTTTCGGGTTCGGGCATTTTATCGTCTTCGCCGTTTTTACTAATTAAATAAAACAAGCCAACACATAAAAGAATCATTAAAACCAAAACGGCAGCGATGGGCAAAATAAGTTCAGGAAGTTTGTTGGGGATAACCACGCCCACTTCTATTAATACGCGTACAAAAGCAATTGCCGAAGCCGCAGTAATAACAAATGCCGCCATAATATTTATAGAGCTACTGTCTTTTGTTTTTCGGGCATAGCTAACGGTGGTTGCAGTACTACTAATTAATCCGCCTAAAACCCCGTTAGAGATAATTCCCACCTTTTTTCCTACAAACTTGTAGATGAAATATCCCACTACGCTTATACCTACAATAAGGGTAACCATAAGCCAAATATTACGCGGATTTAACACATCTAACGGCCCATAAGTTTTATCGGGTAAAATAGGAAGAATGATTAAAGAGATGCCCGCAAATGTCATAATAGCAGCCAGGTCTTTCTCGCTTAGTTTTTCAATAAAACTGTGCAAGCGTTCTTTTAAATATAAAAGCACTGCCATAGTTCCACCCACAATTACTGCAATTACCCTATCGCCCATTACAAGGTAGGCACCCACAGCAAACATAAGTAAAGCAGCAACTTCGGTTGTTTGCCCAATATCGGTTTCGTCGGTTTTTTTAATTTTTATAATATTGGCGGTAACCAAAAGTGCAGTAAGGCAAAGGCCTAAGGCTGGAAGAATATATGGATTATCAAAATCGCGTGCTAAAAATGCCGACAAAACACCCATTACAGAAATTAATGTAAAGGTTCGAACGCCCGCCATTTCGTGATCGCTTTTTTGACGTTGCAATCCTACAAGCATTCCCAATCCAAATGCGATGGCTAATGTAATAAGGTCGTGGTAGTTCATAGCTACCGACAAGATAGCAAAAATTGAATTTAATTTTTATAATGAAATGTAAAAGGAAGAAAAAATGTTTGAGATAAAAACAAAACCCCAAAGGCTTTTAACGCTTCTGGGGTTTTAAAACAAGTATTAAAAGAAAAATTACTATTCCTTATCTTTTATTTTAATTTTCATTCCGTCTACATCTTTTAATTGAGCGCGAACTTCCTCTTCGGTTCCGGTAAACGTTCGTGTTTCTTTCGTTTCTACTCCATTAACCGTTTTTACAATAGTTACGTTGGCTGTTACTTGGTCGTTACTATCATTTTTAAGCATTTCAACAATTGTTTCGGTTTTGTTTTTTAGGTTGTCACCTTCAACAATTGTACTTCCGTTGGTAATGTATTCTACTTGTTTTTCGGTTAAAACCGTTTTATTGCCATCAGCATCGATAACATATACTTCTTCGGTAGTGGTTTCAACTGCTTCTGCTGCGGAAGCATCTACTGTATGCCCTCCTAAAATTGGTGCAATTACAAGTCCAATTAAACACGTTAGTTTTATTAAAATATTCATTGATGGCCCCGATGTATCTTTAAATGGATCACCAACGGTATCGCCCGTTACAGCAGCCTTATGTGCATCACTTCCTTTATAGGTCATTTTGCCATTAATCATTACTCCAGCTTCAAAAGATTTTTTTGCGTTATCCCAAGCGCCTCCTGCGTTATTCTGAAATATCGCCCAAAGCACACCACTCACGGTAACACCTGCCATATAGCCTCCAAGCATTTCGGCAATTGCCATATTATTCATTCCAAAAATCATAGGTACAAAGGCAATAATTATCGGGAAACCAATAGTCATAATACCCGGAAGCAACATTTCTCTTAAAGAAGCTTGGGTTGAAATAGCTACACATTTATCGTATTGTGGCGTACCCGTACCTTCCATAATACCCGGAATTTCCCGAAACTGTCTTCGCACTTCATTAACCATTTGCATAGCTGCTTTTCCAACGGCATTCATAGCCATAGCCGAAAATACAACCGGAATCATTCCTCCTACAAATAGCATAGCTAAGACCGGAGCTTTAAAAATATTAATACCGTCAATTCCTGTAAAGGTTACATAAGCAGCAAATAGCGCTAAAGAAGTTAAGGCCGCCGAAGCAATAGCAAATCCTTTTCCGGTGGCAGCTGTTGTATTACCAACAGAATCTAAAATATCTGTTCGTTCGCGCACTATAGGATCTTGTTCGCTCATTTCGGCAATACCCCCAGCGTTATCACTAATAGGGCCAAAAGCGTCTATTGCCAATTGCATTGCCGTTGTAGCCATCATAGCCGAAGCTGCTAGGGCAACACCGTAAAAGCCTGCAAAAGCATACGATGCCCAAATTGCACCAGCAAAAAGTAAAACTGATGGAAATGTTGAAATCATTCCGGTGGCCAAACCTGCAATAATATTTGTACCTGCACCCGTTGAAGATTGCTGAACTATTTTTAAAATTGGTTTTTTGCCAAGACCCGTGTAATATTCGGTTACCGATGAAATTACAGCCCCTACTACCAATCCAACTAAGGTAGCATAAAACACTCGCATTGAAGATATTTCTTGCAGTCCTTCACCAAAGAAACTCATATTCATAGTTTCGGGAAGCATCCAAAGTACCAGAACAAAGCACGAAATAGCAACTAAAATTATTGAAACCCAGTTACCAATATTTAACGCGCCCATAACTTGAGCTTCTTTAGCATCGTTGCTTTTAATTTTTACAAGCATAGTACCAATTACCGAAATAATTATTCCCGCTCCTGCTATTGCCATAGGTAATAGTACGGGGCCAATGCCTCCAAAATCGTCTACAATTGCACCACCCATGTCTTTTATAACATAGTTTCCTAAAACCATGGCAGCAAGGACAGTAGCCACGTAACTACCAAATAAGTCGGCTCCCATTCCGGCCACATCACCTACGTTATCGCCCACATTATCGGCGATAGTTGCAGGGTTTCTGGGGTCGTCTTCGGGTATACCGGCTTCTACTTTTCCTACGAGGTCGGCGCCCACATCGGCGGCTTTCGTATAAATACCACCTCCCACACGCGCAAATAGCGCAATAGATTCGGCTCCAAGAGAGAATCCTGCTAAGGTTTCTAATACAATTGTCATATCCATTGTATTAGTCCAAACCCCGCCCATAAAATAGTGGAAGAAAAAGATAAAAAAGGCAGTTAGACCCAGTACGGCAAGCCCAGCAACACCAAGCCCCATAACGGTACCACCGCCAAAAGAAATTTTTAAAGCATTGGGTAAACTGGTACGGGCAGCTTGGGTAGTACGCACATTTGTTTTGGTAGCAATTTTCATCCCCATATTACCGGCAAGGGCCGAAAATATAGCGCCAAAAACAAAGGCTACAACTATTAAAATATGTGTAGTAGGAACCACAAAAGACACCACGGCCAAAGCGATACTAACTATAACAACAAAAATGGCAAGTAATCTGTATTCGGCGTTTAAGAAAGCGAGCGCCCCTTCGTAAATGTGGTCGCTAATTTCTTTCATTTTACCATCGCCCGGGTTTTGTTTTAACACCCACGAGCGCTTAACGGCCATAAATACAAGGCCTAATACCGCCATCGCTATGGGCGCATAAATCATAATTGATTCCATAAAATTTTTAGATTTAGGTTAGTTTTGAAATTTTTCAAATCCAAAAATAGGAAAACAGATTGTATTACAAAATAGTGTAACGCAGGAAACCTAACGGTTTGATTGCAAATAAATTTGCGAACCATACTGTTAGGTTTAAAATATTATAGCGCTATGCGCTAAAACTTATATGCTAAAGCACCCGTGAACCTTAGGGGTTTCTTTATATCGCTTTACGCACTGATTGTAAATTTCGACTGCTTCGGTAGCATCACCCCAGCCACCAACGTCTACTTTTTTCTTTTCTAAATCTTTATAAACTTGAAAGAAATGTTCTATTTCACGAACCAAATGCGGATTCATATCAGACAGATCGTCCAAAATGCTCCAGATTGGATCTGAAACAGGAACACAAATAATTTTTTCATCGGGTCCTTTTTCATCGGCCATATGGAATACACCAATAGGTTTTACTTCCATAACACACATGGGGAAAGTAGGCTCGCCACCAAGTACCAATACATCTAAAGGATCGCCATCTAAAGCTAAAGTTTCGGGTATAAAACCGTAATCGGCAGGGTACATCATACTGCTAAAAAGCATACGGTCGAAACGAATTTTTTTTAATTCAAAATCGTATTCGTATTTATTACGACTTCCTTTCGGAATTTCTATCAATACATCAAAAGTCTTACTCATAGTCTTTCTCTAATTAATTTTTGAGGGTGCAAAAGTACTGCTTTCTTTGCAATTGGGGAAACCTCCCTCATCTTTTCTTTTGTATTATCAGTCTTTAAAAATTTGTTGTGTTTTTTTTAGAAAAAGTAATTTCGGGTTTTGTAAGTTTCGCTTATAATATTTCGGTAATTTTAAAACTGAAATTCAAACTAAAAAAATACAATTATGGCTAACAGTCCAATTACCGTTGAAACCGTTTACAATGCGCCCATTGAAAAAGTTTGGAAAGCCATTACAACTAAAGAAGAAATGAAGGAATGGTATTTTGACATTGAAAATTTTAAATTGGAAACGGGTTACACGTTTGAATTTTGGAGCGGTACCGAAAATAAAAAATACCTCCATAAATGTGAAATAACCGAAATAATTCCGCTGCAAAAACTAGCGTATACTTGGCGCTACGATGGATACACGGGTGATAGTTTGGTAACATTTAACTTGCAACCCGAAGGTTTAAAGACACGATTAAAACTTACCCACAGCGGGGTAGAAACGTTCCCAAAAGAAGAAAAAGACTTTGTAAAAAGTAATTTTCAAGAAGGGTGGCACCATTTAATTACCATTTCACTTCCCAATTATTTACAGCAATAAAGCCGAATTAGTGTTAAAAACAATTACTATTTGTTTGTTAAAGTTACGTTAGCGCAAATAAGAAAATACTTACAAATTTTGGTCATTTCTGAAAAAAATACTTTAAATAAACTTCTGATTATCAAGCAAATTTCGGCTTTTTAAAATTTCAACATTACAATATTTTAAAAAAAATTGCCTTTGCCAAAATTAGTTAAGGTGCGTTAAAACGTGCAATATATTCTGCAATGCTGCGCTAATATTGCGGTGTGGGATTGCTTTACCCGCACATAATCAAACCTAAAAAAGTAATCAAATAAACAAACTATGAAAACAAATGTAATTTTAAAATCGATGCTGGCGCTAATGATCCTCGTAGGCTTCGCATCTTGTAGCGACGACGATGACGCTATGGACAATCAAACCACTTACAACGCAAAAGTGTACATTACCGATGGCCCTATAGACAATGCCGAAGTAGCCGGCGTTTTTGTAACTATTGCCGATGTAAAAGTTAACGGAACAAGTGTAGATGGTTTTTCAAAAACTACTGTAAATCTGCATGCACTACAAAATGGTGAAACACAATTATTGGGCGATGTAGATTTAACTGCCAACACGTATAACCAAGTAAGTTTAGTGTTGGACGACCAAAGTGATGCGGCAGGAAATTCGCCAGCAAACTACGTACTTACAACAAGTAACGAAAAAATTGAGCTTACTGCAGATAACAATACCATTAATGTAAATAGCAGTTTTGATATTGAGGCTACCACAACTAATGAGATTGTTATAGATTTTGATTTGCGTAAAGCCATAGTTGCAGACGCCACAAATGCGGGTTATAACTTTGCCACGCAAACGCAATTAGAAAGCAGTGTTAGGGTTATTAACAAAAACAATACAGGAATCATTACCGGTACAGCTACAAATAATACTGGTAGCGATGGTAAAATTGTTGCCTATGCATATACAAAAGGCACCTATACAGCGAGTGAAGCCGAAGAAAACGCAGCAGGTGTAAGATTTGCAAATGCGGTAACAAGCAGCGTAGCAACAGGTACAAATAATGAATTTGGACTTTACTTTTTAAATGAAGGTGCTTACGAAATTCATTTTGCATCTTATCAAGATACAAACAACGACGGTGTTTATGAGTTTGAAGGAATGATTGAAGCCGAAGGCAATCTTGGATTAGACTTATTAGATGTAATGGTTACTGCCAACACCGAAGTATCATTGCAAGTATTATTACTTGCTATCTTTGGGGGATAGTAAGTCTTTAAACTAACTACCATAAAAAACCTCCTGCTGGGAGGTTTTTTTATTTTAAATTCTTTTTAAAAACTCCTTTTTCTTGTATTTTTATATAAATACCCTCAAGTTATGAAAATACATTTTTCACTTTTCGCAGCGCTATTTATAACCATTTCCCTTTCCTTAAACTCCTGTGGCGCGAAAAAAACAACAGACTGTATAGACCCAGCAGCTATAAGCGACGGACCTTGTACTATGGAGTACGACCCCGTTTGCGGTTGCGACGGTAAAACCTACTCCAACCCCTGTGTAGCCAAACGTGCTGGTGTTACCACTTGGGTACGTGGCGCTTGTGAGGATTGAAATTATTTTTGAAGCCCCTCCTTTACTATTACAACAAATTTAAATAGAGATAAAAGGCTCTTTTTATCTACAGCACATCGATAAAATTTGTTGAATACTAAAAAATCTTTTAGTTTAGTCGGTCAAATTAACGGTTTGCCCACGGCAATTTGTTAACATCCCCACTAATTTTCTCCCCTAATTTAGAAAGCCTCGTTTAATATAGATGAAGTTTTCAGCAATTTTTTGTTTGTATATACCACGTTAAAAGCTTTAAAACGAGTGTTTAAAGTAGCAGTGGGGAATTGTAAAAGGCGCAGAGAAAGTTTGACGATAAACTTTGTTTAAGCGACTAAAAAAGAGCAAACAATACAATTTAATGCACGGCTTACAATGTTTAAGCTCGCAGCATTTTATTTTTAGACTATGGATTTAGTGAAACATTTAATCAAAAAAAAATGCCCCACATTGGAAGGTGAGGCGGCTTAAATGTTTTCACAACGGAATAATCCTTATTGTGAATTGCTTTAGAATTGTATTTCAAATATATAAAAAATAATTATAGAACCAAACTAACCAATTATGAAAAAAATATTAGGACTTGACTTAGGAACCAACTCTATTGGGTGGGCGTTGATAGAGCACAATTTTGACAAAAAAGAAGGTAGAATTGACGATTTAGGTGTTCGTATTATACCCATGAGCGCTGATATCTTAGGAAAATTTGATGCAGGACAATCACATTCGCAAACTGCTGAAAGAACAGGATATCGGGGTGTAAGACGATTATATCAACGTGATAATTTACGTAGAGAGCGACTGCATCGGGTGTTAAATATACTTGATTTTTTACCTGAACATTATGCCGAGCACATTGATTTTGAAAAACGATTAGGACAATTTAAAGAAGGTAAAGAAATAAAACTTAATTACAAGTCTAATAAAGATAGTAAGTTCGAGTTCATTTTTAAAGCTTCGTATAATGAAATGCTTGCAGCATTTAAAAAATATCAACCAGGTTTATTCTATGTAAAGGCTAATGGAACAGAAACTAAAATTCCGTATGACTGGACAATTTATTATTTACGTAAAAAAGCACTATCACAACCCTTGACAAAGCAAGAATTAGCTTGGATTATTTTAAATTTTAACCAAAAACGCGGTTATTATCAGTTACGTGGTGAAGAAATTGACGACGATAAAAACAAACAGTTTGTTCAACTCAAAGTTAAAGAAGTCATTGACTCGGGCGAAGCTGTAAAAGGAAAGAAACTATTTAATGTGATTTTTGAAAACGGTTGGAAGTATGACAAACAAGTGGTTAAAACCGAGGATTGGATAGGCAGAACAAAAGAATTTATAGTAACTACAAAAACACTTAAAAGCGGTGAAATAAAAAGAACATATAAAGCTGTAGATTCAGAAAAAGACTGGGCCGCAATAAAAGCAAAAACCGAACAAGACATTGAACGCTCAAACAAAACGGTTGGCGAATTTATCTATGAAGCTCTACTTCAAGATCCTACTCAAAAAATAAGAGGCAAACTTGTAAAAACTATCGAACGAAAATTTTATAAAGCAGAATTGCGAGAAATTTTAAGAAAACAGATTGAACTTCAGCCACAACTTTTTACAACCAAATTATACAATGCTTGTATTAAAGAACTATACCCAAATAACGAAGCGCACAGAAATTCAATTAAAAACCGCGACTTCCTTTACTTATTCCTGGACGATATTATTTTTTATCAGCGTCCGCTTAAAAGTCAAAAATCTAACATTTCTGGTTGCCATCTAGAACAACGAATTTATACCAAAATTAACCCTGTATCTGGTAAAAAAGAAGAAGTAAAACAAGCTGTAAAAGCCATACCAAAGTCGCATCCCATATTTCAAGAGTTTAGAATATGGCAGTGGTTACAAAACTTAAAGATTTATGATAAAATAAATACAGATAAAGGCGAGCTTGCCGATGTAACAAATCAATTATTGCCAAGCGAAGAAAGCTTGTTGGATTTATTCGACTATTTACAAACTAAAAAAGAATTAGACCAAAGTGGGTTTATAAAATATTTTATTGACAAAAAACTAATAAACAAAAGTGAAAAAGAAAATTACCGATGGAATTATGTTGAGGATAAAAAATATCCTTTTGCCGAGACCAGAGCGCAATTTATTTCTCGGTTAAATAAAGTTAAAAACATTAATAACATCAGTGAATTTTTAAATAAAAAAACACGACTGGGCGAGAAAGAAAGCAGTCCATTTGTAACTAGGATTGAGCAATTGTGGCATATTATTTATTCGGTTTCCGATATTAATGAATACAAATCTGCATTAGAAAAGTTTGCTTTAAAACACGATATAGATAAAGAGTCTTTTGTAGCCAATTTTATCAAATTCCCCCCTTTTAAAAGTGACTATGGCAGTTACTCTAAAAAAGCCCTCAGCAAATTGTTGCCTTTAATGCGCCGAGGAAAGTATTGGAATGAAAGTGATATTTCAAATAAGGTCAAACAGCGTGTTTCTGACATAATGGAACGCGTTAACGCACTTAATTTAAAGGAAAATTACAACGCAAAAGAATTAGCAGAGGCATTAAAAACTGTTAGTGATGATGACGTAAAAAAACAGCTCATAAAAAGCTTTGTACCCTTTAAAGATAAAAATCCATTAAAAGGTTTAAATACCTATCAAGCCACTTATTTGGTATATGGCAGACATTCAGAAGTAGGTGACATCCAAAGCTGGAAGACACCTGAAGACATCGACACATATCTTAAAAACTTTAAACAACACTCACTACGCAATCCTATTGTAGAACAGGTGGTTACCGAAACCTTGCGAGTGGTACGAGACATATGGATTCACTACGGTAAAAGTCAGCTCAATTTTTTCAATGAAATTCACGTAGAATTAGGCCGTGAAATGAAAAACCCAGCTGATAAACGCAAACAAATTTCAAATAGAAACATTGAAAACGAAAATACCAATAATCGCATTAGAGAAATATTAAAAGATTTAAAGAATGATACTTCAATTGAGGGTGATATCAGAGATTATTCACCAAGCCAACAAGATTTACTAAAAATTTATGAAGAAGGCGTTTACCAAAATCCAAAAGTAGATTATTCAAAAGTAAGCGAAGATGAAATCACAAAAATTAGACGTAGCAACAGCCCAACCCCAAAGGAAATTCAGCGCTATCGCTTATGGTTAGAGCAAGGCTATATTTCGCCTTATACCGGCAAACCTATTCCGTTATCAAAACTATTTACACACGAATATCAAATAGAGCATATTATACCGCAGTCTCGCTATTTTGACAATTCATTGAGTAATAAAATTATTTGCGAAAGTGCGGTAAATGAAGACAAAGACAACAAAACTGCTTATGAATATTTAAAGAATAAAAGTGGTAATGTAATTAACGGTCATAAATTATTGAGAATAGAAGAATACGAAGCTCATGTAAACCGATACTTTAAAAACAACCGTCAAAAATTAAAAAACCTACTGAGTGAAGATATTCCAGAAGGCTTTATAAATAGACAATTAAACGATAGCCGTTATATTAGCAAATTAATAAAAGGATTGTTAAGCAATATTGTACGTCAAGAAAACGAGCAAGAAGCTACCTCAAAAAATCTTATACCCGTAACGGGTGCTGTAACCTCAAAACTAAAAAACGATTGGGGACTAAACGATAAATGGAACGAACTTATTTTACCTCGATTTGAGCGTTTAAATCAATTAACACAAACCAAAAATTTTACAACATCAAATACCAATGGTAATACTATTCCTACTGTACCAGACGACTTGCTAAAAGGCTTCAGCAAAAAACGTATAGACCATCGCCATCACGCCTTAGACGCCTTGGTTGTAGCTTGTTGTACGCGAAACCACGTGCAATACTTGAATGCCTTAAATGCCGAAAAAGCAAATTATGGGTTGCGTAAAAAGCTACTTATTGTTAACGAACAAGGAGATTTCACAAAAATTTTCCAAATGCCTTGGAAAGGTTTTACTTCAGAGGCTAAAAATCAATTAGAAAAAACGGTCATTAGCTTTAAGCAAAACTTGCGTGTAATCAATAAAGCCAACAACAAATTTTGGTCTTTTAAAGATGAAAATGGCAATATTAATCTTGATAAAAACGGCAGACCGGTTAAAAAACTTCGAAAGCAAACTAAGGGAGATAATTGGGCCATACGTAAGGCTATGCACAAAGAAACTGTCTCGGGCAAGTCCAATATTGAAACGCCAAAAGGCAAAATTGCAACTGCTGTTCGTGGATCATTGGCCGACATTAAGAACGAAAAACATTTGGGTAAAATAACAGATGTGCAAATAAGGGAGGTGATTTTACCTAACCATTTAAAAAACTATGTAGATGAAAAAGGAAAAGTCAAATTTGATCTTGCCTTTAACGATGAAGGAATAGAAGATTTAAATAAAAATATTATAGCCTTAAACAATGGTAAAAAACATCAACCCATTCGTAAAGTAAAGTTTTTTGAAGTAGGAAGTAAGTTTTCTATCTCTGAAAATGAAAATTCAGCTAAAAGCAAGAAATATGTAGAGGCAGCAAAAGGAACCAACCTTTTTTTTGCGGTTTATTGGGATGAAAAAAAACAAAAACGGAATTATGAAACAGTACCATTAAACGAAGTAATTGCACATCAAAAGCAAGTTGCTCATTTAACTAATAATGAACGTTTGCCAATTCAAACCAACAGAAAAAAAGGTGACTTTTTATTTACCCTTTCACCCAACGATTTAGTTTACGTGCCAACCGATGCAGAGGTAGCCAACAAACAACCAATTGATTTTAAAAATTTACATCAAAATCAGGTCAATAGAATTTATAAAATGGTAAGTTCAAGTGGTAATCAATGTTTTTTTATAAAGGACAAAATTGCAACTAGTATTTGGAATAAGAATGAATTTTCATCATTAAATAAGATGGAAAAAGATATTGATGGCAATATGATAAAAGAACGGTGCATTAAATTAAATGTTGATAGACTCGGAAACATAACCAAAGCATAATAGCATGATTAAACGCACCCTTTTCTTTGGAAACCCAGCCTACTTAAGTACCCGGAACGAACAATTGGTGGTTAATTTTCCCCAAGATGAAAAAAAGGAAAAAACAGTACCTATAGAAGATTTAGGCTATATTGTATTGGAAGACCCACAAATTACCGTTACCAATGGATTGCTTATGAAACTGGTCCAAAACAAGACGGCTGTTATTACCTGCAACAAGCAACACCTCCCCTGCTCGTTTTTACAACCATTAGTAGGGCATACAGAGCAAACAGAGCGTATGCGGCATCAAATAAATGCAAGTGTACCCCTTAAAAAAAATCTATGGCAACAAACCGTACAAGCAAAAATTGAAAACCAAGCAGCACATTTAAAAGGACGTAACAAATGCGACTTAAAATTGAAGCGATGGGCAAAACAAGTAAAAAGTGGCGATGGCGATAATCACGAAGCCTATGCAGCAGGTCATTATTTTCAACAAATCTATAATTGTTTACTCCCAGCGTTTAGCCGTAACCACAAAGGCATGGCCCCCAATAATTTATTAAACTACGGTTATGCCATTTTAAGAGCCGTAGTAGCCAGAGCATTGGTAAGCAGTGGCATGTTGCCCTCGGTAGGTATTTTTCATCGTAATAAATACAATGCGTATTGCTTGGCCGATGATATTATGGAGCCCTACCGTATTTATGTAGATGCGATGGTATATGAGATTTTGGAATCTGGCGCTAATGTAGAAGAGCTTAACACAGCCATAAAATCGCAATTGCTAACCATACCAGCGCTCGACGTTTTTATAGACGGTAAATGGAGCCCACTTATGAATGCCGTAAGCAGAACTACAAGCAGTTTATACGATTGTTTTAAAGGCGAAAGCCGAAAGATTTTATTTCCAGAATTTATTGTGAGCCACCCTTAAATGATTGACCAAAGTAATTTTTCACGATTAAACCAATACCGTTGTATGTGGGTACTAGTATTTTTTGATTTACCAACCGAAACAAAAACTGAACGGAAAGCGGCAGGGCGTTTTCGGAAAAACTTGTTGGATGATGGGTTCGAGATGTTTCAATTTAGTATTTATCTGCGTTTTTGCGCCAGTCGCGAAAACAGTAGCGTCCATATTAAACGCACAAAAAACAATCTTCCTAAAAAAGGCAAGGTGTGTATTATGCAAATAACCGATAAACAATTTGGGATGATGGAACTTTTTCACGGTCAAAAAGAGGTTATTCCAGAAACACCATCGCAGCAATTAGAACTTTTTTAGAATTTAAAATGTGTGATTGAGCGCCGTTGAGACCTCAGTTACCTTTGCAAAATTTCATTTCTAAGCAAAGGCGTAAAAAACAGAATACCAGCCTTTTATGGCGGGTATCCTGTGAATAGTCAACTAAAA
>DFMO01000010.1:0-5847 GCA_002375695.1 Flavobacteriaceae bacterium UBA3591 | reverse complement strand
CCTGTGAATAGTCAACTAAAATACAATTCTGAAAGCAATTCACAACTAGTGCCGAGCATAGAAAATGAAGATGGCGCCTGTGAATAGTCAACTAAAATACAATTCTGAAAGCAATTCACAACGATGAGTGCCATACATTGGGGGCGTTTCCACCTGTGAATAGTCAACTAAAATACAATTCTGAAAGCAATTCACAACTGCAATGTTCTTTTCAAGATTGCGAAATTCTCCTGTGAATAGTCAACTAAAATACAATTCTGAAAGCAATTCACAACGCACGCCCCCGATAACCAAGAGGTAGTTGACCTGTGAATAGTCAACTAAAATACAATTCTGAAAGCAATTCACAACAACTTACTTCAGGAAAATTAACCGTTGGCCCTGTGAATAGTCAACTAAAATACAATTCTGAAAGCAATTCACAACGGTTTGGGTGGGTTTAAAATTTATTTTCAGCCTGTGAATAGTCAACTAAAATACAATTCTGAAAGCAATTCACAACGTATGTGTGTTACTTCAAATACTTCAGTTACCTGTGAATAGTCAACTAAAATACAATTCTGAAAGCAATTCACAACAGCCAGTTAATTCTTCGGACAATGAACTGCCTGTGAATAGTCAACTAAAATACAATTCTGAAAGCAATTCACAACACGCAGACGATTTAACCATTTTTGAGAGCCCTGTGAATAGTCAACTAAAATACAATTCTGAAAGCAATTCACAACAGAAAGCTCATTCCAAGGAATAACATATCCCCTGTGAATAGTCAACTAAAATACAATTCTGAAAGCAATTCACAACTACATCAATAGAAGATTGTAGTAACAATTCCTGTGAATAGTCAACTAAAATACAATTCTGAAAGCAATTCACAACTTAGGTGTTTCAACTGTTAATACGCTTTCACCTGTGAATAGTCAACTAAAATACAATTCTGAAAGCAATTCACAACACAACTAGGATATGAAAGCAATCAAATTTCCTGTGAATAGTCAACTAAAATACAATTCTGAAAGCAATTCACAACAAAGCGATACATCTACAAAATCGTGTCCACCCTGTGAATAGTCAACTAAAATACAATTCTGAAAGCAATTCACAACGCCAGCCACAATCGTTCCTAAAGTATAAGTCCTGTGAATAGTCAACTAAAATACAATTCTGAAAGCAATTCACAACTATAGGTATTCGTAAAAGTTGCTATTTGCTCCTGTGAATAGTCAACTAAAATACAATTCTGAAAGCAATTCACAACCTGAACACTCAACGGCATTTTTGAGCCGTCCCTGTGAATAGTCAACTAAAATACAATTCTGAAAGCAATTCACAACCAAACAAGATTCTCTTATTGGATTGGAAAGCCTGTGAATAGTCAACTAAAATACAATTCTGAAAGCAATTCACAACCCAGTTGAAGCTGGCTCTATTAAATCTTTTCCTGTGAATAGTCAACTAAAATACAATTCTGAAAGCAATTCACAACGTATCGGTAGTACTTAAAGAACGATAAAAACCTGTGAATAGTCAACTAAAATACAATTCTGAAAGCAATTCACAACGAATGTTTGGGTACACTAAAGCATCTAAACCTGTGAATAGTCAACTAAAATACAATTCTGAAAGCAATTCACAACTGTTTAGTTGCCATAGCCAAATATTTTTTTCCTGTGAATAGTCAACTAAAATACAATTCTGAAAGCAATTCACAACTGTGAAGGGATGAAGCTTCATCCCCATAGACCTGTGAATAGTCAACTAAAATACAATTCTGAAAGCAATTCACAACGAAACTAAAAAAGAATAATTAATCAATAATCCTGTGAATAGTCAACTAAAATACAATTCTGAAAGCAATTCACAACTTCGTATTGCTGTTCTTGTTGGGATTTTACCCTGTGAATAGTCAACTAAAATACAATTCTGAAAGCAATTCACAACGGATTGAAACCAACGGACGACCGCAAACAACCTGTGAATAGTCAACTAAAATACAATTCTGAAAGCAATTCACAACAAACTAATTGTTCTAAAAAATACAATTCTTCCTGTGAATAGTCAACTAAAATACAATTCTGAAAGCAATTCACAACTGGCCTACGTAGATATTGGCACTACCTTTTCCTGTGAATAGTCAACTAAAATACAATTCTGAAAGCAATTCACAACTCGACAAACGCAAGGACTTAAGCACCTAAACCTGTGAATAGTCAACTAAAATACAATTCTGAAAGCAATTCACAACGCTACGTATTTTCGTCTGTTATGGCAAAAACCTGTGAATAGTCAACTAAAATACAATTCTGAAAGCAATTCACAACAATATGGAAACTCTGAATTTTGTTCCAATTCCTGTGAATAGTCAACTAAAATACAATTCTGAAAGCAATTCACAACACCACTTGATAAACCATTATATAATACTAACCTGTGAATAGTCAACTAAAATACAATTCTGAAAGCAATTCACAACTTTAATGGTCAAGTAAAACCATTTAGTTCTCCTGTGAATAGTCAACTAAAATACAATTCTGAAAGCAATTCACAACAAATACTAATTAACATGAATGCAAAAATTACCTGTGAATAGTCAACTAAAATACAATTCTGAAAGCAATTCACAACAGCAGCTGTGCGGGAGGCACGGCCAAATTTCCTGTGAATAGTCAACTAAAATACAATTCTGAAAGCAATTCACAACTGGAATTTCAAAGAAAATTTCCTTTCACGTCCTGTGAATAGTCAACTAAAATACAATTCTGAAAGCAATTCACAACCGGAAATGGTTATGACAAAGGATTTGAAGTCCTGTGAATAGTCAACTAAAATACAATTCTGAAAGCAATTCACAACAGAAGAACTTAATTTAATTGAAGAAAATACCTGTGAATAGTCAACTAAAATACAATTCTGAAAGCAATTCACAACTGAGGGAGAAAATAATGTTTATCTGCTTCACCTGTGAATAGTCAACTAAAATACAATTCTGAAAGCAATTCACAACACGCAAACAGATAATAAAAACATTCGACGACCTGTGAATAGTCAACTAAAATACAATTCTGAAAGCAATTCACAACATGTTTTACTTGTTGGTTGAAATCCATTTGCCTGTGAATAGTCAACTAAAATACAATTCTGAAAGCAATTCACAACTATTTAAACTTGTTTAAATCAGCGTGTAGACCTGTGAATAGTCAACTAAAATACAATTCTGAAAGCAATTCACAACGGATTGGGTAAGAGAGCAATCTGAATACAACCTGTGAATAGTCAACTAAAATACAATTCTGAAAGCAATTCACAACCAGGATTGTACTTAGAACTTTGCGAAGCGGCCTGTGAATAGTCAACTAAAATACAATTCTGAAAGCAATTCACAACGAGGTTAGAATGTTGGCTTCTCGGGCGGCTCCTGTGAATAGTCAACTAAAATACAATTCTGAAAGCAATTCACAACTTAATACGTTTATTTAAATATTCTAACGCCCCTGTGAATAGTCAACTAAAATACAATTCTGAAAGCAATTCACAACATTTAGCAATTCACTCAGTTTGGCTGTCTTCCTGTGAATAGTCAACTAAAATACAATTCTGAAAGCAATTCACAACCTTTGCATATCCATTGTATTATTTTTAAAACCTGTGAATAGTCAACTAAAATACAATTCTGAAAGCAATTCACAACGACATTCTGTGTAATGTCCAAACACATCGCCTGTGAATAGTCAACTAAAATACAATTCTGAAAGCAATTCACAACGTAACGTTATTAGAAACACTATTTGCTGTACCTGTGAATAGTCAACTAAAATACAATTCTGAAAGCAATTCACAACGCATACGTAGACCCAAATGCTTCAATTAAGCCTGTGAATAGTCAACTAAAATACAATTCTGAAAGCAATTCACAACAATTGTGTGTCCGTATTGATTTTGAAGCACCTGTGAATGATCATCTAAAATACAATTCTGAAAGCAATTCACAACTGAGAAATTCTTACCTTTATGCCAGTAATGCCTGTGAATGATCATCTAAAATACAATTCTGAAAGCAATTCACAACTGCTGTTGCCGCCAGCGTTTATAAATTAATCCTGTGAATGATCATCTAAAATACAATTCTGAAAGCAATTCACAACCGAAACTGATTTTTTAGATGATTGGGCTAACCTGTGAATGATCATCTAAAATACAATTCTGAAAGCAATTCACAACAAGTAAATATACAAGGACACGGAAAACATACCTGTGAATGATCATCTAAAATACAATTCTGAAAGCAATTCACAACAAAATAGTTGCTTGATATTTCGATAAAAACCCTGTGAATGATCATCTAAAATACAATTCTGAAAGCAATTCACAACGTGATTTCTACATTCGTTTAGATAATGATACCTGTGAATGATCATCTAAAATACAATTCTGAAAGCAATTCACAACAGAATATTACAATGATAAACGAATGATAAACCTGTGAATGATCATCTAAAATACAATTCTGAAAGCAATTCACAACTGTGTACGCGTCCGTTGCTGAATAAGCTGCCCTGTGAATGATCATCTAAAATACAATTCTGAAAGCAATTCACAACCCACTTTCAAAAGTGACTGAACTACCATCGCCTGTGAATAGTCAACTAAAATACTCCCGATAGCTATCGGGACTGAAAGCAATTCACTAGAGAGGTCTCGACTGCGCTCGACCTGACATTATAGTGAACAGTCACTTAAATTAAGTTTATTCGTTCTCGCAAATAGTATTTTGGGTATTGGTAAATGACGAGCATTTCTGAATCCGATGTAGTAGCTTCAGCGACTCAACTATCCAAAATAAGATAAGGAGTTGCATACACAACAATCACTTAGATTGAGCGATGTAATCTTATAATTAGAAGTAAGGAAGTTTTTAATTGAGAAAAAAATTTTATTGTTTATAAAGAAGATACAGCCAACTAACCACAAAACTAACAAACACCCCCAATACTGAAGCTAAAAAATTAAAACCAATGTCTACTAGATCGAACACACGGTAGGGTATAAAATATTGAATACATTCGTCTACCACACCAATACTACCAGCAATTAATACAGCTAATATTTTGGGAAATTGAACATTGTTACCGTTACGCCTTCTTTCAACTAAAGCTTCGTAAATTAATAAGGCGAGTAGGCCGTATTCAATTATATGTGAGCGTTCGGCAATAGAAAGGTCCATGCGAAGTAGTGTCATTGTGTAAACAACGCCTACACCTACGTAAACCCAAAAACCCAAATGCCGACTTAAATTTGCTAAACCACTAATTATAAAAGTAAGCATTAATAGTAGAAAAAGGTAAAAAATACTCTGTTCCAAAACTCTTTGCCGAACCATAAAATCTATAAGCTGGCCGCCAAAAAATAGCGTTGCATAAATAGCAATTAACACTGCGGCCGCCCAAGTCCAAAGCCGACGCTCTTTATTTGATGTAAATTTTATTTTGGCTTTCATCAATAAAATTTGGCTATACTAAGGGTGCTAAGTGATATTTCACTGTAATAATTGTAGCATATCGAATTGTATTCGCACACTTATAAATGTACGAAAGTATATCCATAAGTTTTAAAAAAGACTTATTAGGTTGAAATATTAAGGCGCTTGTGGGAACTTTAAAACGTTTTATAGCTATTATGCCAAATATAACTTTATAGCTGTTTTGAGTAGAACCTAGATATGTAAATTAAAAAGTTTATAGATTACTTTAAAACAAAAAACCTCCTTGCTGTCTTTGCAAGGAGGTTAATGGTTAAAAGATTAATAAAAACCTATTTTTTAATTAAACGCTTGGTTATCTCACCATTTGC
>DFMO01000005.1 GCA_002375695.1 Flavobacteriaceae bacterium UBA3591 | reverse complement strand
ATTTAGTGAAAATCAAACTTAAGCTGTGTATAACTCATAGCTAGTCAGTTGCTTAATCGAAGTTATGGCATATTTGGAAAGTCGCTAAATTTTTAAATTTACTGTCGTTTTTATTTTATATTTTGGTAGCAGTAGTCCTTCGGTGGACGATTTTCAATAAAAAAGATAAATAGTAAAATGTAAAAATCTGGCTTGAGCTTAATCCGAAAATAATTTTCTAATTTGCACGCTACGAGCCATATACAAAACCGTTAGCCACAAACAAAAAAATTCGTGATAAAACTAAACCTACGTAATAATTTATTAAATTTGTACGTAAAACAAATGTTATGGACAAAAAATTGACATTGAGTTTAGACAAATCAATTATCGAAAGTGCAAAGAATTATGCCAAATCGAATAACATTAGCTTATCGAAACTTATCGAATCTTATTTGACTACGCTCACCAAACAGAAAAAGAATTCAACGGAAATCACACCACTCGTTGAAAGTTTAAGTGGAGTAATAAATCTCAATGAGGATTTTGACGTAAAAGATGCCTATACCGATTACCTAATTGAGAAATACAAATGAGTAGACTATTAATTGACACAAATATCGTAATAGATTTACTTTCGAAAAGAGATAAATTCTATGATGATGCTGCGGATTTATTTTCTCGAGCTGACAAAAAGGAATTAGAGCTGACTATTTCATCTTTAACATTTGCAAACACAAGTTATATTCTTTCCAAACTCAAATCAGCAAAAGAAGCGAGGGAAATATTGAGGAAATTTAAAGTACTCGTTGAGTTATTAAGTTTAGATGACAAAATTACGGAATTAGCTTTGAGCGATGATAATTTTCCAGATTTCGAAGACGGATTGCAATATTATTCTGCTATCGAAAATCAAATAGAAATTATTATCACACGGAATAAAAAGGACTTTAAAAACTCAAAAATTCCTGTTTTAACTGCGAAAGAATTTTTAGCTCGAAAATAATGCCAGTGGCTAACAACGGCTATAAGTAATGCGGGATTAGGTGCTTAACCCTAAAGAAATCGCTAATTTGCAATGATCGCCATAACCTTGTTTTGGCTTTTTGAAATAATAAGATAAAAAACCGAAAAACAAGGTTTTTGGCTCTGTGCCCAGCCGAATGGACATCGCCCATTTGCGCCAGAACTACTCATAGCCAGAACCGTTGTGCATAATTTAAAAAAAACAAATGAAAATAATTCTAATACTAATAACAGCATCAATTTTAATAAGTTGCGGAAATAATAGCGGATTACAACAACAAATTTCCGAGTTGCAAATTCAGAATGATAGTCTTAATAAAATTATCGAGAATTGTCAATCCAAATATGTTTACGAACGTGTATTTATTAAACATTTCAAAACAAACGCAGAACCGAATAAAATAGGTAGTACTTACAAGGGTGAATTTGTTTTTGTGCCAGACGTGAGAAATGACAAGGTTGAGTTTATGGCAAAAAGCGGAGTCACGAAAATTGGTTATGACGAAAGCAACCCTATAATATTAGAGACAAATAGAGGAGATTATGGCGCATATCCATTCGAATTTAAAATAATGAGCGATACCACAAGAATATTTTTTAAACCAATAATTAGAGATAGTTTGTCTCTTTCTAATCAAAATGCAGGTTATGACGGAATAACTATATCTGATATAATTGTTGCGAATTAAAACTATGCACAACACTAGTAACCGTTGCACAACTCCCTAATTTTTAGAAACCGCATCAACATAAGCCGCTTTAAGCGGCTTTGTTTTTTTAATCAAGTTGTAAATCGGGCGTATTTAAGTGTCTTAAAAAAAGTGTTTTACATTGAAAAAAACAAGGTCGATACGCTTCTGGGCGCTGGCGCCATAAAAATCTTTTGTACGCGCATATAGTAGTTAAAATCCTAAAGCGACTGCGGACGACGGCAGAAATTTTGCGCTGGGACGCGCTCGCTCAAACGGAAATCGTGGAAGAACTTTTCTTGGTAAATCTTTTTTCCTTGCATTCCATGAAATTAAGGAAAATTGGTAACTTGTGCAACAGACACAATATGTATAGTTCATTGCCGCTCAATTCTCATCCGGAATTTATTACAATTTGCTATCTTTTGGTTTCGGCGGAAAATCCTATCGAATTTGCACTTAACAAAGTCATTCACAAACACCCTGGCAATAAACTATAAACACAAATCACAAAATACTATAGATGAAAAAAACTACTTTTCTTTATGCTTTTACGTTTTTAACAATACTAATTTCCTGTCAATCTGAAACTGATAAAGAAAATAGCGTAATTAAAAATTACACTCCAATTGACAAAGCATTGTTTGACGAAATTCTAACAATGGATAAAAAGTTTTTTACTGCTTATAACAATTGTGATTTAGAAACTCAAGCTTCCATATATTCCGACAGCATTGAATTTTTTCACGATAAAGGAGGATTGATGACATCAAAGAAAAAAATAATTGAAGGAACAAAAAATAATATTTGTGGTAAGGTGACAAGAAAACTAGTTAACGGTAGCGTCGAGGTCTATCCAATACATAATTATGGAGCAGTACAAATAGGATATCACAAATTTTTTAACAACCAAGAGCCAAATGCCGAATCCATCCCAAGTAAATTTATAGCGATGTGGCGAAATGACAGTGATAATTGGAAATTAACAAAAGTGATAAGTTTACATAATTAAATCAATCTAACGCTTATAAAAGCCATGTGCGTTAGGGGTGGTTATGCGTATAAAAAAAGCTTGGGTAAATCCATAATATTCAAACAATTCAATAAAATGTATTTTTAAAAACTACGCCACAAGCGTAATACAAAACCACTACCTGCAAACTAAAAAAAGATAAATGTCCATAGAAAACATACCTGAACGTTTCATTAAAGACAAAAAAGCAAATTCAAACTTATTTGTTTACGACTTTAAAATGACCACCGATGTTGTTAAAAGCAAGGTAAATTTAGGCATGAATATGTTTAGCTTTCTGCAAGTAGGAAAAAAACAGGTGCATTTTGCAGGAACATCGGTTGCTGTAAATAAAAAGCAGTCGCTGTTACTAAAAAAAGGAAATTGGCTATGGACAGAATTACTTGATACAGATGCTATTTACTACTGTAAACTCTTCTTTTTTTCTGAAAAAAAACTAACCGATTTCTTAAGTAAGTATACTAACAATGTAAAACCATACCAAGAAGAGGTGCCCTATTTTGTAATTGAAAATGATGATTATATTGGTGCTTTCATCAACTCTTTATCATCTGTAACCTTTACAAATCACAGTTATAGCGATGCTTTATTGCTTTTAAAATTTGAAGAAATTATGCTCTATTTACTCAGTAAATACGGCAATCAATTTGAATATTATCTACATTCTTTAATATCAAAAGAAATTTCACCCTTTAAAAAAGTAGTAGAAAGTAATATAAATTCTAATCTAAAATTGGAAGAAATTGCCTTTCTCTGTAATATGAGTTTATCCACATTTAAACGTCATTTTACCAACGAATATAAAGACCCCCCCCCGGAAAATGGCTACAAGATAAACGCCTTCAAAAAGCAAAAGAATTGCTACAAGGTGGCCAATTAAAAGCGTCTGATATCTATTTAGACATAGGCTATAACAACCTATCTAACTTTAGTATAGCCTTTAAAAACAAGTTCGGAATTAGTCCAACAGATATTTCAAAATAAACTATCACTTATCCAAATTGCTGTCATTCAGTCAATTAAACCTATGTACTTGTTGTTTTATTTTAAAAATCACCACATTGACCTCTTTTCATAAGTTATTGAACCGTATCAATAAATAGAAAGATAACACCCCACCGTACATTTGCATAGTAATTACAAATCGCTTGTTTTAGCAAGCATTTATTAAAAAGTAAAACTAAATATATAATTATGGCAAATGTAACAAAACCTGTATTTAAAGAAAGATACGGGAACTTTATTGGCGGTAAATTCGTGGCACCTGTAAAAGGGGAATATTTTGATAACGTATCGCCAGTAGATGGTAAAGTATTTACGCAAGCAGCTCGATCAACTCAAGAAGATATTGATTTGGCTCTAGATGCAGCCCATGAAGCTTTTCCTTCTTGAAGTACATCTTCAGCTACTGAGCGTAGTAATGCTTTATTAAAAATTGCGCAAGTAATGGAAGATAACTTCGAATACTTAGCAACATTAGAAACAATAGACAACGGTAAACCAATTCGTGAAGCTCGTGCAGCAGATATCCCTTACTGTATTGATCACTTCCGCTATTTCGCAGGAGTAATTCGTGCCGACGAAGGTTCTATTTCAGAACACGATAAAGACACGGTTAGTATTGTATTAAACGAGCCTATTGGTGTTGTTGGTGAAATTATCCCTTGGAACTTCCCAATGTTAATGCTAGCTTGGAAAACTGCTCCAGCGTTAGCAGCAGGTTGTACTGCGGTTGTAAAGCCAGCCGAACAAACATCTACCAGTGTAATGGCATTAATGGAACTTATTGGTGATGTTTTACCTGCAGGGGTATTAAACATTGTAACTGGTTTTGGTGCAGAAGCAGGTGCAGCTTTAGCTACTTCTAACCGTATTGCAAAACTTTCTTTCACAGGTTCTACTGAAACTGGTCGTAAAGTATTGCACAACGCAGCAGAAAACATCATTCCTGTAACAATGGAATTAGGTGGTAAATCGCCAAACATTTTCTTCCCATCGGTTGCCGAGCAAGACGACGAATTTTATAGCAAAGCTATTGAAGGCGCGTTAATGTTTGCGCTTAACCAAGGTGAAATTTGTACAGCTCCTACGCGTATTTTAGTACACGAAGATATTGCTAACGATTTTATCGCAAAAATGCAAGAACGTATGAGAGGTATTAAAACAGGAAATCCATTAGATCCTGAAACAATGATTGGTTCTCAAGTATCAAAAGCTCAGTACGAAAAAATCTTAGGTTATATTAATATTGGTAAAGAAGAAGGTGCCGAAGTATTAGCTGGTGGCGACGCTGGTAACTACGAAGGTGAACTATCTGAAGGGTATTACATTCAACCAACAGTATTAAAAGGAGATAACAATATGCGTGTGTTCCAAGAAGAAATTTTTGGCCCTGTGGTAGCTTTAACAACATTCAGTTCTACTGAAGAGGCTATCGCCATCGCAAACGATACACCTTACGGTTTAGGTGCAGGTGTTTGGTCTCGCGATGCTCACGAATTATACCAAGTTCCTCGTGCTATTCAGGCCGGTAGAGTTTGGGTAAACCAATACCATACCTATCCTGCCCACGCTCCTTTTGGTGGCGTTAAAGAATCAGGATTCGGTCGCGAAAACCATAAAATGGCATTAGATCATTACCGTGTTGTTAAAAACATGTTGATCTCTTACGACAAGAAACCTATGGGATTCTTTTAATGTAAACCTAATAACATAAGGTTTAGTCCTAAATAACCAATATAGTTTATTAAAGGATTAATTTTTTAAATAAAGCTGAACAACCCGATGGTTGTTCAGCTTTATTAATTTGCATTGTTTACACTTTTTGTTGTTAATTTATATTAAATTTTTTGTTAATAGCAGAAATTATAGAAAAACACGGCTACCTTTAACAATCAATGGTTGGAAAACCTAAAAGTGAACCTACTGGATTAATTATCCAACATTAATATAAAATTGAAAAGTATTTTCCAATTAATGAAAAAGCTAATGAGCATGAAGTGTTGAACGCTGTAAAAGTTGTAATGTTAAAAGATAGAATGTTAATAAATTCTGGCAAAAGAACAGATACAGAGAAGTCTTGACAAAGCGATATTTCTCGCTTGACCACCTGCAAAACGAGCAGATGTAAACATGATAATTTGGCTCCAAAATGAATTCAGAAAAAATTAATCAATTATGAAAAGAGGCTGGTTTTGACAATACGGTTGAATAAATGCTAATAGACTGAAAATAGATTATAAGGTATTTACTATTAAAAAGAAAATGAAAACTGAATTTAAAGAAGAACAAAAATTTAGACAGTGGTGGCTGTGGTTGATCTTAATTGGTATTGGAGTTTTACCAATTATCGCAATTTATAATCAATTAGTTCATTCAGAAAAAATTGGAGATAAACCGATGCCTCTCGTCGGACTTATATTTTTTTGCACGTTAGTTTTTGGATTAATAGCTATGTTTTGGTTTATGCAACTAAAAACAGAAATTGACCAAAATGAAATACGAATGAATTTCTTCCCTTTTATTAAAAAGCGCGTAAATTGGAACGAAATAAAAAACGCTAAAGTCGTGAACTATGGCTTTGTTGGCGGATGGGGAATCCGACTTTGGACAACGTACGGAATCGTTTACAATATAAAAGGAAATCACGGACTTGCAATAGAATTAAAAAACGGAAAAAAATTTATAATCGGGACGCAAAGAGAAAATGAGTTGCGCAACGTTTTAGGAAAAATTTTTGTTGCTAACAATATAAAACCCAAGTTGTAAAAAAAATATCTATCGAGTAATAGGATTCGGAAATAATTGCACCACCTTAAATTAAATATGACACTACTTTATTATTTAATACCTAGAATTCTATTGAAAGTTCTTACTTCGCATCTATAAAGTTGAATGAGTTTTTGTTTTAATGCTTTTAAAAATTTTGACATTTCAGAATGTATTTAAGATTTAAATATAAGACGCCAATGAGTTGGATTAGTTACAAACTATAGCCTAATTTATCTAAAAACTAAAAAAAATTACTTAATACTGGCAATAAAGAAATTATAATTAAACTTCGCAATTTTTTAATTAATACCGATTTGAGTGAAAACGACAGACTTTCTAATTCGGAATTATCGGCTCGATTAGAAGAAGAAGTTGGAAAAGAAATAGCTGATATTTTAACTAATTATAAGTATAAATAACTTCTTTCAACAAAATATTAAGTTTAGTATTCGTTTTATAAAGATATATTCCAAAATTCAAATCACTAAAACCGAGATGTAAACCTAAAAACAAAGTTAATTATAGCAGCTTAACAACTTTAAAATTGTAAATACTCTATTTAATGATTAACTTTGTAACTTGTTAACTTTGAATACAAATGACAGCATTTCACTTTATATATTTCAGAAAAAAATCTTTAGGGTTAGGGCTGTTATTATCCTATCTACACGACGATATTTTTTTAAAAAACTCGAAAGAGTTTATTGATTAATCCCTGTTTAGACTCAAAACAGGGCTACTTACATCAAATCTTAAATTTCAATCTTTATTCTTAAAACTATTTGCATTCAAATTTGAGAGCACATAATGCTATGCACTATTTGGAATGATTGAGTCGCTATTATTCAGTTTTAAGAAACCATTAAATAAAAAATATATTATGTCGAAAAATATAATTGTAACCACCGGTATATACGATATGATTAAAGATCATATTAGAAGAAAAAAAGTAACAAGAGAAGAGGAAGAACTGTTAACCTTAGAATTAAAAAATGCACAACAGGTACTTAGACGAGAATTACCAGAAGATATTGTTACGGTAAACCGACGAGTAAAAATTAAGGATCACACAGAAAATAAGGAGAAAGAATATATGTTTGTTTCAACCTCAAAAGTGAATAACAAAAAAGGAAAGCTATCTATTTTATGCGATGTTGCTGTTGCTACGATTGGTAGACAGGTAGGCGATGTAATTACTTGGCCATTTAAAAATGGCGAAAAGAAACTAGAAATTTTAAAGGTTGAAAATCTTTAAGCCATAAAACAAAAAGAGAGCCTTTGTAATAAAACGCAAAGGCTCTTTTATGTAAGCAATTGTTTATTTTAAAATAAGTGCCTAATTAATTGCAGTAAAATATCGCTTAAACAGTTATATTGTACTTCCTAAAAAATAAACTTATTGCGCAATTAAGGGGTTTTACCAAACAATTGTGCCTTTATTATACGATAGTAGTTTGCGAGTATAATGAATTGAAAAGAAATAAAATATGACAACTTTAAACACTTATTTAACCTTCAACGGAAACTGTGAAAAGGCTTTTAACTTTTACAAAACTGTATTTGGTGGAGATTTTGCGCACATCGCAAAATTTAAAGATATGCCCGAAAACCCAGAATATCCAGCTGCCGAAGCCGAAAAAGAAAAAATAATGCACGTGTCGTACCCTATAAGCAAAACTTCGGTTTTAATGGGAAGCGATACCGGAGGCGAATGGGCCTCAACTTTTACGCAAGGCAACAATTTTTCAATATCGATAAATACCGATAGCAAAGAAGAAGCCGACAGAATTTTTAACACGCTCTCTAAAAACGGAAAGGTAATTATGCCAATAGGAATGACTTTTTGGAATTCGTACTTCGGAAATTTTATCGATCAATTCGGGATACAGTGGATGGTAAGTTTTGACGACCCAAATAGAACTATATAAAATAATTTTAAGGGTGAAAAAAATTTTTATCATTTTAATTCTCGCAGTTATTGGCTGTAAAAGCAGTATTTCCGAAGGTGAAAAAACTGTTATAAAACAACCTAAAAATACAGTTACAGCCCAAAAAGTTGCTGTAGATTTCATCAACAATTATGTTGCGTATTGCAATAATTACAGTGCAGATTATGACTTGATTAAATATATTTTAAAACAACCTAACGTTACGCAAAATTTTAAAACCGAGCTCAAAAGTTTAGTTACTGAAGCAAAAAAGAACGATCCAATTGTTGGGCTTGGTTTTGATCCTATTTTCGATGCTCAAGATTATCCTTACAAAGGATTCCAATTAGCCACAACTCATCCAAAAAATAATTTAATAACAGTAGTTGGAATAGATTGGAGCGACTTTAAACTGAATATTAAAATGAAGCAGAAAAACGGCGCATGGCTTGTTGATGGAGTTGGAGTAATTAATATTTTAGAAAAAGAACGAATTGAGCGATAACAAAGTTTAAAAATTTGTAAAACCTTATTTTATAACTGATTAAACAATCAAAAATTAGCTCCCCCACTACCCTATAAGCTTTTCGCATTTTTAAAACATTTATGCCATTATTGCCGAATTATCGCAATTTGCGCAAATCTGTCACCTCTTTTACTTTTTTTACAAAATTTTTAAAAATATCGCTTAGGTACGCTATACCGTGTGCTAAGCGCAGATTTCTACTAACATTTCAGAAATAAAATATATTAATGGCCCTCTCGCATAGTGCTTGCATCATGAATGGCAAACAATAAAACAAATTATGAAAGTACTAGTAATTGGGGCAGGAAATATGGGGTTAACTTATGCCGAAGGAATGGCAAAATCGCCCCTTTTAAATCGTAGAAATTTAATGATTTACGATGTTTCTGAAGAAAAAATTTCAACTTTAAAAAAAGTCCCACATTTTGATGTTTACCAAAATTTAGAAGATTGTCTTCCCAAAGCCGACATTGTTTTTATAGCGGTTAAACCGTATCACAGTGACGATTTATTCGAAAAAATGAAATCTATGGTTACTGCAGATCAAGTGTTTATTTCGTTAATGGCTGGGGTAACAATTGAAACTATTCAAACAAGTTTAGAGGTTAAAAAAGTGGTTCGCGCCATGCCTAATCTACCCGCAAAAGTAGGGTTGGGAGTTACCTCTTTTACTGAGGCAAAAGAAATAAGCCGCGTAGAATTATTAATGGTTCGCAACTTGTTGGATACTACTGGCGAAGCCATACATGTCGAGAATGAAAACTATATAAACGCATCCACGGGTATTTCGGGAAGTGGCCCGGCCTATGTATTTTATTTTATGCAATCTATGATGGAAGCAGCCCTAAAAATGGGCTTTTCGCAAAATGATTCAAAAGTATTGGTAACCCAAACTTTTGAGGGTGCCGTAAAATTATTTACTGAAAGTGATTTATCTCCAAATAGCTGGATGAATAAAGTAGCTTCAAAAGGCGGAACAACACGCGCAGCACTAGATTCTATGGAAGATAACAATGTAAAAGAATTAATTAAAGAGGCCGCATATGCAGCTTTTAATAGAGCTACCGAACTAGGAAAGTAAAATTTAAAAACAAAAAAGAGAAAATTAAAATTATGAGCGATAAACGAGTGGTTATTAAAGTAGGAACCAACGTTATGACTAATAAAGATAATCGAATTGTAGGACCCATTTTAGATGAATTGGTGCGGCAAATCGCAGCTTTGTATGAAGATGGCTACGCCCCTGTGCTGGTATCTTCGGGATCTGCCATTGCCGGCATGGAAGTACTAGGCGAGTGTCTGGCAAAAGACGATGCTACCCGTAGACAAATTTACTCTTCGGTTGGGCAACCTAGAATGATGAGGCATTACTACAGTTTATTTCACAATCACGGTATGCGTTGTGCGCAAATTTTAGCAACCAAACGCGATTTTACACCAGGAAAGCACCGTGAAAATATGATTAATTGTTACGAAGGCCTTATTGCCGAAGGAATTGTACCCATTGCGAATGAGGACGATGCTGTGTCGCTAACCATGTCTATGTTTAGCGATAACGATGAATTGGCCAGCCTGGTTGCCGAATTAATAGACGCCGATGCCCTGGTAATTTTAACCGATACCGATGGTCTCTATACCGGCCATCCAGATGATGATGATTCAGAAAAGTTAAGTGAAGTTCACCATGAAGAAGTTGTAGAGCATTACGTTCAACAATCTAATAAGGGTGAAGGCGAAGGCCGCGGTGGTATGAAATCGAAACTAAAAATTGCGAAGCAAACCGCGAAGAAAAAAATTCCTACCTATATCGCAAACGGAAAACGTAAAAACGTAATTGTAGATCTTTTAAAAGGAAAAGATTTAGGAACAAAATTTTATTAATAAAAAAGTTAAAGAGAGAAGAATATGAAGTTGATAAACGAAAAATTAAAAAATAACGTGTTAGCATCTATGATAACAATTATAGATAAAAACCGTGAAGAATTATTAAGTGCCAATAAAAAAGACTTGAATGCCTTTAAAAAAGAGGACCAAGCATTGTATGATAGGCTTGTGGTTAACAATGCCAAAATAGACGAAATGATAAACGCCATTTCTGAAGTTAAAAACCAGGAAGACCCTGTTAGCAAAGTAATAAGCAGTGACCAATTAGACAGTGGACTAAAAATTATAAACAAAACAGCCCCATTTGGCACCATAATGATTATTTACGAATCCAGACCCGATGTAACAATCGAGGCTGCAGTATTAGCATTTAAAGCCAATAACAAAATTTTACTAAAAGGTGGAAAAGAAGCATATCACAGCAATAAAGTATTGGTGAAATTTTGGCACGATGCACTTCGCGCCAATAACCTTACAACAGATTGGATTAAAATGCTGGAGTTAAATCGCGAAGAAACACGCGCCTTTTTAAAGAATCCAGACGAGCCTTTAGACTTAATTGTTCCCCGTGGCGGCGAAAGACTTATTCAATTTGTAAAAGAAAATGCAAGTTGTGCTGTTTTGGTTAGCGGTAGAGGTAATAACTTTTTATACGTTGCCGAAGATGCCGATTGGAAAAAAACACTCGAAGTAATTATTAATGCTAAGACCAATAAAATTTCGGGCTGTAATGCGTTAGATAAAGTTTTAATGGATACCAAAATTCCAAATTACGAGGCTAAATTAATTGAATTAAAAGAAGTTCTTAAAGCTTCAAAAGTGGAAGTTATTGTAGATTCTGAAGTTAAAAAAACGCTTTCTTCTTCCGAAGAAATAAAAGATGAATCCATTTGGTTCAAAGAATTTTTAGCGATGAAAATTGCCATTGGGGCAGTAGATTCAATGGAAGAAGCTATTTCAAAAATTAATAAATACAGTGGTGGTCACTCCAGCGCTATTTTAACCGAAAGCACCGAAAGAGCGAATAATTTTATGGAAAACGTAGATAGCGCCGCAGTATACCACAATGCGTCTACTCGTTTTACCGATGGCGGACAAATGGGCGTGGGTGCCGAATTGGCAATAAGCACAGATAAATTACACCACAGAGGCCCCTTAGGACTAAAGCAATTGGTTACAAATAAATACTATGTGTACGGCGATGGCCACGTAAGAGTTTAAAAATCAATTTAGATTTAATTTGCAAAAACGCCTTCGATTTAACGATTTTAAATTGAAGGCGTTCTTTTTTTGATGAAATTATAGTTTAGAAAAATTCTATTTAATAATTATTTATTGAATTGTTGTAACCTTTTTTTAACTTGTTACGTATAACCTATCACACAAGTTTAAACCTTAATCCACAGGACAAACCTTAAATGAGACAACTTAAAATTACAAAGCAGGTAACCAACAGGGAAACTGCTTCCTTAGACAAGTATCTTCAAGAAATTGGAAAAGTTGACTTAATCACCGCAGATGAAGAAGTAGAATTGGCACAGCGCATAAAAGCGGGTGACCATAGAGCTTTGGAAAAATTAACCAAGGCCAATTTACGATTTGTTGTATCGGTGGCTAAGCAATACCAAAACCAAGGCTTAACCCTCCCAGATTTAATTAATGAAGGGAACTTAGGTCTTATAAAAGCCGCACAACGTTTTGATGAAACACGTGGTTTTAAATTTATATCGTATGCTGTTTGGTGGATTCGACAATCAATTTTGCAAGCTTTAGCAGAGCAATCGCGTATCGTGCGTTTGCCGCTAAACAAAATTGGAAGCATTAACAAAATAAATAAAATGTACGCTTATTTGGAACAAGCCAATGAGCGTCCCCCTTCGGCCGAAGAGATAGCTAAAGAATTAGACATGACTATTAACGATGTTAAAGAGTCTATGAAAAATTCTGGACGTCACGTATCTATGGATGCGCCCCTTGTTGAAGGTGAAGATAGTAATTTGTACGATGTACTTAGAAGTGGTGAAAGTCCGAACCCCGATAAAACATTATTACACGAATCTTTGCGTACCGAAATTGAACGCGCGCTAGAAACTTTAACGCCCCGCGAAGCAGATGTAATTAGATTGTACTTTGGTTTAGGCGACCAAAACCCGATGACCTTAGAGGAAATTGGTGAAACGTTTGACCTTACTCGAGAACGTGTGCGGCAAATTAAAGAAAAAGCAATTAGAAGGCTAAAACACACTTCGCGCAGTAAAATATTGATGACATATTTAGGATAGCTTCGGCAACGCTCAGCTGCAGAGTTTTATTTAAGTGGTAAAGTGAAGCTTATTTGAGTGTTCAAACTACAACTAAAGCAGATGTAACGTATCCTTAAACGTTAACGACAGTATTAATTTCCCGGTTTAGCGGAAATGTAACTGTTCGTTTTTTGATTGATGAATGACCTCCGGCTGATTACCGGAGGTTTTTTCTATCTTTGCACGCATATGCAGCACACCCTTTGTTATATAAGAAAACAAAAAGAAATTTTATCATCTAGCAATCTGGAAGATTTGTTTCAATTTGTTGTGAAGACTAATACTACTTTAAATATTTCTGATGTTTTATTACACAACAACAATTTCTTTCTTCAAGTTTTAGAAGGCGATAAAGATTCCATTCAAGATTTATTTGCCAATATTCGAAGAGATCAAAGACACCACGAATTATTATTAATTTTAAATCAAAAAGTTGAAAATCGTATTTTTAATAATTACGAAGCAACCTTTAGCGTTTTAAAATCTAAAGAAGATATTGAGCGGTTAAACAATTATTTGTCTACAAACAGTTTTAAAGACAAATATTCCGAAAATATAAAAACCCTTATTGAACCTTTTTTACTCTAAGTTCTAATGAAAAATACAATTATATCCCCATCCATACTTGCAGCAGATTTCGCCAATTTACAGCGCGATATTGAATTGATAAACAATAGTGAAGCCGAGTGGTTCCATATAGACGTAATGGACGGTGTTTTTGTACCGAATATTTCATTTGGTATGCCTGTAATTAAAAGTATCGCCCAGCACGCCAAAAAACCGTTAGATGTGCATTTAATGATTGTTGATCCAGACAGATATATAAAAACATTTGCCCAATTAGGCGCCAATGTACTTACGGTTCACTATGAGGCTTGTACTCATTTGCATCGTACGTTGCAGGCTATAAAAAACGAAGGAATGCAAGCCGGTGTTGCCATAAATCCGCATACCAATGTAACTTTACTTGAAGACACGATTAAAGATATAGATTTGGTGTGCATGATGAGTGTTAACCCTGGTTTTGGAGGCCAAAGCTTTATTGAAAATACGTATAAAAAAGTAAGGCAACTTAGGCAAATTATTGAGGCTAATAACGCTTCAACAAAAATTGAAATTGATGGGGGTGTTACAGACAAAAACGCAAAACAATTGGTCGAAGCTGGAGCCGATGTTTTGGTGGCTGGCAGCTATGTTTTTGGGGCAACCAATCCTACCGAAACTATTTCAGATTTAGTTAAACTTACTCGTTAATTATATTTTGTTGATATATAGCGTACAACTGTTAAACTTTGCATTTTAATTGTAATTAGCCAGTAGGGTATTCTGCTTGCAAGCTGTTATAATTAAAATGTAAAATCATGAAAACAGTACTACTTCTTAGTTTAATTTTTCTACTTTTAAGTTCACATTCCTATTCTCAAGATCCTAATTGGACATACATTCGGCGAGATAATACCGGCATTGGAAGTCTTGAGCATACTACCATTAGAGGTGATTTTTTTAATAATATTTGGACGGGCGGCTATTCTTCCACAGCCAACGAAGGAAGTCTTGTACGTATAAAAACTAGTGATACATTGTATACCAATTGGGCTACTTATAACGAAAACTACCTTCCCAATGGATTAATTTTTGACATTGATTTTGACAGTACCGGAATTATTTGGGTTTCCACAGAACATGGTATTGTAACTTCTGAAAATGGCTTAGATTGGCAACTTTATGACACTTCCAATACGCCGTTGTTATCCAATGTTACCCGAGCATTAGCCATTGATAGTAATGATAACATTTGGGCAGTAATTTCAGATAATAATCCATCGCAAGCCGGGATAGCACATTTTGACGGCACCTCTTGGGAATATTTTACCACTTCAAATTCAAACTTTCCTACAATTGGAGAAATAAAAGACATTCAAATAGATACTAGCGACATTGTATGGATAGCAACAGATATGGGCTTGGTGCAATACAATGGCACAGATTGGACACATTATACTACAACCAACAGCGGTCTTTCAGAAGATGATATTTTAGAAATTTCCATTGATAACCAAGACAGAGTTTGGTCTTTGGTAGGAAACGCAATCGACATTTTTGACGGTACAACTTGGACTCAAATAAACCAAAACGACTGGCCTATTTCAAACTTCTATGGTTTTTCAATGGATATTCGCGACGACAAAGTCCTTATAGCTGGAAGCAACACAACCATCGTTTATTTTGATGGTTTAGATTGGTATTCGGAATATACAAATTTTTATATGTACGATTGTTTTATCGATGCAGAAAATAACTATTGGGTATCGGGTTCGGGAACCGTGGCACGATTTGACGGTACAGATTACACCAAATATACACAGTACAATACTGGCTTACCCACTAATTTTAACAATGATATTTTTATAGACAGTCAAGGCCGTAAATGGTTCGCAAATGGCAACGGTGGTATTCAAGTATTTGATTGCCCAAATTGGGAAGTTTATGGGCCTAATAATGAAGGCCTCTACCCCAACCCACAGCCACTATATCAAACAACTATAGGCAGTTCAATATCTGAAGATTCCGACGGCGACATTTGGTTTACTTATGATGGCACTTCGGGATATGCCATACAAGTACCCAATGGAAACTATCAAGATTATGCTGCTTGGGTAATTTGGGACAACACCAATTCGCACCCTGGGTTACAAAGCCTTGAAGAAGTGGAAGCCACAGACGACGGTAAAGTTTTTATTCGCGGTTTTGGTTACAATACTTTTATGTATGATAAAAATACAAACACTTGGACGCTATGGGATAATACAAATGGCTTGAGCGCACCTCCTTACTGTCTAACCTCAAGACCAGGTGGTAAAATGTACGCAGGAAACTTTCAAGGTATCGATGTTTTTGAAAATGGCGCTTGGACAAGTATAAATCTTACTTCTGAAGGGATAAGTAACGTACGAGATATTGCCTTTGATGCAAATGACCATATGTGGCTCGCAAGTGCAGAAGGACTTTGGAAATATGATGGAACTACGTGGACAAACTGGAACGAAACTAATAGCAATATAGCCGCAAACTACGTTACCGCCATAGATATTGATACAACCACCAATTATGTTTATTTAAGTGCGCACAATACGCAAGTATGGCCGTATTACGGCGGAATTTCGTATTTTGACGGAATTGCCAGCGACTTTACCACGTTTTTGGACGGAAGCTCTCCCCTTGCACATAAACAAGTAGAAGATATTGCTATCGATTCTTTCGGAAATATTTGGGCATTAACACAAAGCGAAGGTTTTAGCATTTACAACCCAGCTGGAATAGATGGTTTTGAATGTATTGATCACACAATAGAACGCATACTTAGTGTTCCAGAATTTGATAACGACAATACACTTATTGCTATAAACCATCCCAATCCATTTTCATCCAAAACAACAATTGAAGTTATCACAGAAGATTCGCATCCAATTTCAATTGAAATTTATGATATTTTGGGTAGAAAAATTCAATCAATTTTAGAACGGGATATACACTTTGGGAAAAACGAAATAACTGTTGATTTATCATCTGAAAGCACGGGTATATACTTTGGTAAAATTTCGACTAATAAGAAATCCAAAACCATAAAATTGTTGAAAAATTAAACAATTGCTTAAAGGAAGTTAACGTAGTTGTTTTCATTAAATTTGCCATAAAACAATACTTTGGCAACTACAAAAGATGTACTTATAATTGGCGCAGGTCCTATTGGAATAGCCTGCGCTTTGGCGTGTAAAAAAGAAGGATTAAATTATGTAGTAGTGGAAAAAGGACCTTTAACCAATTCACTATACAACTACCCTTTAAATATGACTTTCTTTTCTACTTCAGAAAAGCTGGAGATAGACGATATTCCTTTTATAAGCAACAATCCCAAACCCACCCGTAATGAAGCCCTTGAATATTATAGGCGTGTTGCTACTTCAAATAATTTAAATATAAACTTATACGAAGAGATTATTACGGTTGAAAAAACTAGTGATGGTTTCGAAATTACTTCAGATAAAAATAACTACAGCGTTAAAAATATTATTGTAAGCACAGGGTTTTACGACATCCCTAAAATGCTAAATGTTCCGGGCGAAGATTTACCTAAAGTATCGCATTACTACAAAGAAGCACACCCTTATGTAATGCAAAAAGTTATAGTTGTAGGAGCGAGCAATTCTTCGGTAGATGCTGCATTAGAAATTTACCGAAAAGGTGGAGAAGTCACTATGGTAGTTCGCGGTTCAGAAATTGGCGAACGCGTTAAATATTGGGTAAAGCCAGATATTGAAAACCGAATAAAAGAAGGTAGTATTAAGGCTTTTTTTAATTCAGAAATTACTGAAATCACCAGTGATTCTGTTGTAATTAAAACGCCCGAAGGCAAAAAAACTCTCGCCAATGATTTTGTGGTGGCACTTACGGGTTACAAACCTAATTTTGCGTTTTTAAGGAAGCTAGGAGTAACACTTAGCGCAGATGCAAATAAATTCCCCACGTATAACCCCGAAACTATGGAAACCAATATTAAAGATCTGTATTTAGCCGGTGTTATTTGTGGCGGAATGGAAACGCATAAATGGTTTATTGAAAACTCAAGAATTCACGCAAATATCATTGTTAAAGCCATAAGTAAACAAACTTAATATTTATCAGTTTTTACTTTTAAAATGTAAATTCCAAAATTCATATTAAAATAAATAAAAAACCCTAGCCTAAGCTAGGGTTTTAATTTATAGTGTTGTTTTACAACCTATTTTTTAGAAGTCGAAAGTGTAAAACTTATCCCAGAACAATTGTGTTTCTGGTGCATCTCCACCAATTGCGTTAGACGCAGCTTCGTAGTTTGCTCCATTTAGTGTTTGCTCTGTAACTGGGTAAGTGTATCTCACTGGGAAACCAGTTTGAGCTTCACTTGGCTCAGTAAGGATTGGGTAATCTAATCTTCTCACTGAAAGGTAAGGTGCAAACGTACGGTTGTATAAACCGAGGTAAGCCTGAGTACCTATTACCATTTTCCAAGCCGGATTTGAAGTACTTGCTGCCAATGCAGAAGTATAATCTACATCAGGATTAGCAAGATAATCAGAAACGCCTGAAATATTCCAATAGTCGAAAGATGCTGTAATACCAGCATTATAATGATCTTCGGCAGTACCACCTACATTGTATCCTCTAGCAGCTGCTTCAGCTAATAAGAATTCAACTTCCACATAAGAAAGAAGAACTCCAGGTTCTGTTGGATCTTTTATTCTATCACCTACGTGCGAGTGGTTAGCATACGTTGCAGCTTCACCAATAGCACCACCAACATACTCACCTTCGTGTAATTCAAAGTAAGCTGCACGACGTGGGTCTTCAAGATTGTTCATGATATCTACGATAGTTGCAGCTGCAACGTAGTCATTTCTACCACTAAGAACAAGGTTGTCGTTTACCGGGTTATTATTTGGTGCATTAGCTGAGTACATATAGCTACCATTATCGGCATTGCTAGAGAACACTCCTGACGTAAATGCAGATTCAACAGTAGATTGTGAAAGACCTGCGTCAACATCGGCTAACATGATACCCATTCTTAATTTAAGAGAGTTACCAAACTTCATCCATTTAGAAACATCACCGTTGTAGATTTTGTCTATTTTATCATTTGCAACAAAACTACCTTTACTATCATCCATACTATTGATAGCAGAAGTTATGCGAGAGATAAGGTCTTTATAAATAGTAAGACCATCGTCGTATTTAGGTAGTACATTGTTAATGTCTAAAGCTTCGCTATATGGTACATCACCATAAGTTTCTACCAAGTTACTCCACGCATAAATTGACATAATTTCAATGATAGCAAGTTTGTTTTGCTTTACATCATTTGTAAGTGGATTATCTGTAGCTTCAATAAACTTTGCAGCTTCATCAAGATCTTTTAATACGTCTCTGTAAAGTTCTCTCCAGTGGTTACCAGGAATAGGACGTGTTACTTGATCATAGTTACTTTCGTCTGTATAAGTAGTCTCTTGCCAATATTGCACCCAAAGTCTGTTGTTATTTAAATTAACATTAGGAGTGACAATTTGATCGGCAAGCTGCTTTTGTGCCGAAGAGAATAAACTCTCACCACTTACCGCTGCAGGGTCTTTTATGTTCTCGTTCAAACTTTCAAGATTGTCTGAACATGACACGGCCATTACTGCCGCTGTTAAAATTATAATTAGTTTCTTCATCTTTTTTTTGTATTAAAATTGTGCTTTGATGTTAAACCCGTAATCTTGGGTAGTTGGTAATGCACCAGTACTGTATCCTTGAAGGTTACCAGAGCTCAATCCAGATTCTGGATCGGCGTGTGGCATATCTTTGTCGATAATCCAAAGGTTAGAACCAGTAACGCTAAACTGTAAACCAGTCATAAAGGTGTTATCTAACAAGCGCGATGGTAATGTATACGTAAGTGATACTTGACGTAACTTAATATAGCTTGCATCATAAACGAAAGCTGCATTTGGTAAACCACGACGGTAACCCCAAGCACCAAATCTATCTGCACGTATACGCGTAGTGTTTACAGAACCATCTGGGTTAACACCTTCATTAATAAACCCACCACCATTATCTAGTGAATTTCTTACAGGGTTTCCAAGGTCATTGATAAATGAAGTGCTATCATACAAACCAGTTGCTAAACCGTAGTACTGGTCTAATGAGAAAATACTTCCTCCTTCTTGAATATCAATTAGGAAACTAAACGAAAGATCTTTGTAAGTAAAGGTATTTGTAATACCAGCTAACCAATCTGGGTTAGTATCTCCAATGATGTTATTTGAAGTAGACGTTGGAATGTATTGACCGTTATCTGGGTCAACAACTTTTTGACCGTTTAAGTATGTAAAGTCTGTTCCGTAAATTACACCGTAAGGTTGTCCTAAAACGGCGTTAATTGTTACACCACCTTGGAATCTTCCTAACTGAAGTGTTTCAATACCTTCTGGAAGCTCTAAAACTTCACTCTTGTTTTTAGACCAGTTAACATTAACGCCCCAAGTAAAGTTTTCATTTTTAATTGGCATACCGTTTAATGCAACCTCAATACCTTTGTTTTCAATTTCACCGGCATTAAGTAACTTACCTGTATAACCAGAAGCAGCAGTAATAGGTACTTGTACAATTTGATCGATAGAGTTAGACTTGTAGTAAGCTACGTCAAATCCTAATCTGTTATCAACAAATCGCATTTCTAAACCAGCCTCATAACTTTTTGTAGTCTCTGGCTTTAACTCTGGATTGTTACGTACACTTGGCACACTAGTACCTATATCATTATTAATTACATAAGTATCAACTAATCTATCAAACGGGGCACCGTTACCAACTTCAGCATAGTTTAAGCGAAGTTTACCAAATGAAATTGAATTTGAATTAAGTAATTTACTAAACACAAAACTTGTAGATACAGAAGGATAGTAGAAAGTACTGTTATCTTCTGGTAAAGTTGAGAAGTGATCTCTACGAAGTGTAGCATCTAAATAAACTAGGTTGTTAAAACCAAAAGATGCACTAGCATAAATACCATCTACACCTATTTTTTCTGCTTGCTCCACTGGACGTGGGTTTGGAGAAACGGTGTTTTGTAGTGAATAAAGACCAGCAACAATTAAACCACCAGCTGTAGAAGATGTTAATGAGTTAAACTCACTTCTTCTAATGTTCGTACCTAAAATACCTGCGAAACTAATGTTATCTGTGATATCAGTATCAAAGTTAAACATTAAGTCGTAGTTAGTTTCGGTTGCAGTAATATCTCTTCTTAAGTAACCAGAGTCAACATTTCCACGAGTAACCCCAAAGTTTGATGCTACCGAACCAACAGCTCTTCTTTCTTCTTGTTGCTCGTTATAGGTATCTGTAGAAACTCTACCAGTAACATTTACCCAATCAGCAAGTTCATAGTTTAACTCGAAGTTACCAATAAAACGATTTCTTCCATCATTTTGATAGTTTTCATAACGTGACCAATATGGGTTATCCCAGAAAATTGGAGCTGCACCTGGCGCAGAACTTACTGGATTCCAAGTAACATTTCTTCTCGTATTAAAATAAATATCACGTTGTTGTTTAAGATCAACGTTAGTTTGCCACCATTGCTTAAACATACTAATGATGTTATCGCTATAACCTGTAGAGTTACGACCTATCGCGTCAGACTTGATATAGTTCGCGAAACCACTTGCTTTTAATTTATCTGAAACGTCATAAGTTCCGCTTAAAATAAAGTTATGTCTATCCATCTGGCTATTTGGCATTAACCCAGATTGGTCTAATTTAGTATAAGACATACGGTACGAACCTTTGTCTAGCCCATTAGAGATAGAGATAGAGTTTGTTAAAGTAACTGGTGTTTCAAAAAAGGTTATTGGACCATTTTCAGCATTTCTCCAAGGTGTAGCTTTGCGGTAATTTGGCGATTCTGGATCGAATGAATCCCACTGATAAACTAAACGGCCATCAAATGGAGCACCATAAGAAGCATCTTCAGTATAAGGCACAACTAAATCGTCTATACCATCACCGTTGATATCTTCTTCGTACCAAAATCCGTCTGGTCCACCGTAGTAAGCACCGTAACCTGCTCCATAATCTTCTTGATACTTAGCAAAAGTACTTTTATCAATAAAACCAACTTGAGCATTAGAGTTGATAGTTACACCAAGACCCTTAGACTCTTTACCTTTTTTCGTAGTAATGATAATTACACCATTTGCTGCACGAGAACCGTATAATGCAGATGCTGCTGCACCTTTTAATACGTTAATGCTCTCAATGTCGTCTGGGTTAATGTCTGCGGCAGCATTACCGTAGTCATAATAACCACCAGAAGCTTGCGTTTGTCCTGCAGAGTTGGTGTTTCTGTTACTAATAGGTACTCCATCAACAACAAACAACGCTTGGTTATCTCCAGTTAAAGAAGTGTTACCTCTAATAACTACGTTGGTAGAACCACCAAAGTTGTTGTTTCTTTTAATTTGAAGACCAGATACTTTACCAGAAAGGGCATTTGTAAAGTTATTTCCCTTTACGGTAGAGATATCTTCTCCTTCTACTTGCTGAGTTGAGTAACCAAGTGATTGTTTTTCACGAGACACCCCGAGTGCTGTTACAACAACCTCGTCCAAGGTTGAACCAGCTTGCATTGTAACATTTATACTATCTGAAGCTCCTACCACAACTTCTTGTGTTTCAAAGCCTACATAACTATATACGAGTGTTTGTCCCGTAGCAGCCTCAATGGTGTAGTTACCATCAAAATCAGACTGGGTTCCGGTACTTGTACCCTTAATAATTATGTTAACTCCTGGAAGTGGCAATCCCGAATCATCGGTAACCATTCCGGAAATTGTCTTTTCCTGTGCAAACGAGAGCTGCACAATCAACACTAATACTAGTGTTAAAATTCCACTAAACTTTGTTTTCATTTTTTTGTTTGTTTGAATTAGCTCTTCAAAAGTGCCAATAAAATCTTACAATTCCAACTTTTATGACGAGTAGATTAATAAATAATTATGAAAAAGTTAATTTAAAAAATTCGTTTTTTCTCAATTTCTGTCTTAATTTCTTGCAAAGCATTGATTTTCTTACGCATAAGATTAACAAAAAACAAACACCACGTTTTAAGGTTTAGCCCAAAGAATCTGCATTTTTTTTGCAAAGACTATAAAAACACCTTAATCATCTTGATAAAACATACCCATAAAGTATATATATTACACTTTTAAGATGTTTTGAGAAGAATGTTAACTTTAAAATGATAATTTAATTTTTACGCTGTTAAAAACCATTATATTAACTGAGTGTTAAAACAGCCTAATTTTTGAAGTTTTTCGAAATATTCTATAAAAAAATACCACCTGTAAAACTACAAGTGGTATTTTAAACTTTAATAAGAAGTATAACTCGGCTAGCTAAAACATAGCTTTTGGCGCAGAATCTGCCCTTAAACTATTAAATAGACAACTTCAATTATCTTAGAGTTAATTATGCCAAAAATGCACGGCATTCCGAAGCGCATTTTCTGCAAGCATCTGCACAATCTTGGCAATGTTGCGCTTCGTGTTGTGAGCACTCATCTGCACAAGCTTCGCATATTGTAGCACAATATTCTACAAGGTCATTTACATTTTGAAAATTAACAGCCAATAACTGATTTAATGTACTGCAAACTTCGGCACAAACTCTATCGAGCCGAATACAGCTTACCATTTCTTTTACATTTTCTTCGTCTAAACAGGCATCGGCACAGTAATTACAATAATTTATACAGTTGCCTAATGCGTGAATTAGTTTTTCGTTTTTCATAATTTTTTGTTTTTCAACAAATTATAAAATTCAAAAAAACAATTGTTTTAAAAAAAAGATAAAATCTTATTAAAGTTCTGAAATATGTTAATGGTGATCTGCAACAACTTTGGGGTCGCGATACTTACAGCATGGGTCTATTTTATCGTAAACCTCATCTTTCGCTTTTATCGCTTTGGTGTCATAACCACTATCTGCAATGCTCTGCTGAATCTTGGTTAAATTGGTTTTCTTTGCGTTGTAAATTAAATTTAGTTCGTGTGTATGTACGTTCCAAATTGCAGACTTTACACCTTTGGCTTGAATCGATGCTTTTTCAATACGCTCTTTGCACATTCCACAAACTCCATCAACTTCAATCGTTGCTTTGGCGTTTTTATTTTGAGCAAATCCTGTTATCCCTATAAAAAGGAAACTTGCAAATAAAATTAATTTTTTCATATTTAGTTATTTCTATGGTTAAAATTTCAGTTTAAAATATTTATATAATATTTCAAATTATCACACCTATATATTAAGGTATAAATTGAAATATGCTTTTTAATTTAATCGATAGCGTATACCTGCGTAATACGAACTACCAAAAATTGGTCCATACACGTAGGTAGTATCAAAATTTGACCCAAAAGGATTATCACTCCCCACAATAGGATTGTCTTGTTTAACATTTGTAATATTTTCGCCTCCTACATAAATTTCAAAATTAGATGAAAACACCTTTGTTACTTGTGCATTTAAGGTAGAAACCGAAGGTGAAAACTCAGATAACCCAATCGTATTTAAGTAACTTTTAGTACCGGCAAATCGCTGTTCGCCCAAATAATTGTAGGTTGCATCAAATTTCCAATGACCGCCTTTTGCAGTAGGAAACGTTTCATACGCAGTATTGACAAAAAATCGATGATTTGGAGTAAGTGCATTTTGCTTTTTACCGCTTAAATAGGTTGTTTCAACATCGTAGTATTTATAGGCCAAACGCATATCAAATCGTTGAAAAGGGTTGTAGTTTAATTCTACTTGATAGTTATTTGAAAAGCTTTCGCCTTCCAAATTATAGAAATTAATTTCGTTAGGCGTTTCTCTGTCTACTACAATTTGGTTTTCAAAATCTGTTCGGTAAAAATCGACCGTAATATCGCCTCCACGACCAAACAAATTAAAGCCTTGCATATAAGATACACCGTAATTCCAAGCAATTTCGGGGTCTAATCCGTAAATTTTACCGTCGTTATTTAGAATATTAAATTCTCTAGACGAAGCAAAAAACTGTTGATTTTCGGCAAAGATGTTTGCGCTACGCTTACCTCTTCCTGCAGAAACTCTAAACGCTGAACGCTCCCAAGGCGTATATCGCAAGTGAAAACGAGGCGTTATAAATGCACCTAATCTATTGTGAATATCACCTCTAAGTCCTGCCGTAAAGTTTAGATTACCCAGATTATCAAAATTATATTCAACAAATGCACCCCCCGAATTTTCAATTCGGTTAAAATCTTGAGTTATTACCAATTCTTTATAACTGTCATAAGCAGCACTTACACCCATCTTAATTTTGTGTCGAGAATCACCTATAATTGAGTTATACTGAAAGTTTGCATACAAACTATTGTGCGTAATATCATAATCGTTTAGCCCAAAATATGACTCTTGATTATGATGACTATAAGCTAATTGTATTCCGCCGGTGCGCCAAGGGAGGTCTGGATTCACAAAACCAAATTTGGATGAAACATCAAAACGCTCGGTATTAATCTGGCTCCCCCAGGCATTTGTGGTTCCGCGGTCAATTTCTTTATCAAAGTTTACTTGTCCAGTTTGTTTTTCATCGTTTAAATATCGAATATTAAAAAAACCAACGTACCCTCTTTCAGTATCGGTATACTGCCAACGATTCATTACGTTTACTTGTTTCATCAATGGAGCATCGAGAAATGAATCGTCGTTTTTATCAAATTCGGTCTCGCGCATATTTCCGTGAATATACAATCCGGTATTCCACTTTTCACCCACTTTTGTATTTAGGTGTGTATTAAGTTCTAAACGGCCATTACCTGCTCCATACGCATTTACAAAAAGCTTGTCGTCCATAGATGGTTTTTGCAATTCGGCATTAATTTGGCCCGCAATACTTTCAAACCCATTGGTAACACTACCAGCACCTTTTGTAATTTGAATACTCTCCACCCAAGTTCCCGGGGTAAAACTTAAGCCATAAGCCTGCGAAGCACCGCGAATACTTGGTATATTTTCAGTAGTAATTAAAATATACGGACTGGTTAACCCAAGCATCTTAATTTGTCGTGTACCCGAAATAGCATCGGCAAAATTTACATCAATAGAAGGGTTTGTTTCAAAACTTTCGGCAAGATTACAGCAAGCTGCTTTTAAAAGTTCTTCACTACTAACGTTTAAAACATTTGCAGGCTCAATAAATGACCGCGCAGTAGCTTTTTGTCGTGCCGTAACGGTAACCTCATCTAAGTTTGCCGTAGACACCAAACTGTGTTTAATATGTTTTGCCGAATTTACGGTAAGTGTATCTGTTTTATACCCAACATAACTTACAACAAGTTTTTTATAGTCTGGGCTGTAATCAATTTCAAAATTACCGTCAAAGTCGGTAACAGCTCCAATTGAAGTGTCTAACCAAAATACATTTGCACCACCAAGGGGAACTTCTTTATCGTCTACGATTTCTGTGATAATTCCTGTTAATTTTTCTTGTGAAAAACCAAATACCGAAACTGTAAATAATAATATAAATAGAATCTTTTTCATTTTTAATTCAATTTAGTTGCGCGTAATCTAAGCGCGTTTGCAATTACAGATACCGAGCTAAAACTCATAGCAAGAGCGGCAATCATAGGTGATAATAACAGGCCAAAAAACGGGAAAAGAACGCCTGCTGCAATAGGCACGCCAAGCGTGTTATAAATTAAAGCGAAAAACAAGTTTTGCTTAATATTGCGCATCACTTTTTCACTTAAATGAAACGCTTTTACAATTCCTTGTAAATCGCCCTTCACTAAAGTTACGCCTGCGCTTTCAATAGCGACATCGGTTCCGGTACCCATCGCAATGCCCACATCACTCTTTGCCAATGCTGGAGCATCGTTTATACCGTCGCCCGCCATGGCAACCTTTTTGTCTTGATTTTGTAATTTTTCTACAATCTTTAACTTGTCCTCCGGAAGCATTTCGGCTTTAAAGTCGGTAAGGTTTAAATGGTCTGCCACAGCTTTGGCCGTATCGTAATTATCACCCGTAAGCATCATTACTTGAACCCCCATTTTTTGAAGTTCACTAATAGCGTTTTTACTCGACGCTTTAATTTTATCGGCAATTACTACATAACCAACCACCTTTCTATTTACCGAAAGCATAGGCACGGTTTTACCATTTTGTTGTTCTTGTAAAATCTCTTTTTTTAATTCTTCGGAAAGCGTAGCTCCTACTGCATCCATCAATTTTTCGTTCCCTAAGGCTACTTCTTTTCCATCAATGATGCCCGTAACGCCTTTGCCAGTTACCGATTGAAAATTTGTAGTTTGCAAGGCTTCAACTTTTCTTTCTTTTCCAAACTTAACCGTTGCATCGGCCAAAGGATGTTCACTATTTTTGTTTATAGAAACAATATACTCGAGCACTTTTTCTTCCGAAATTTCTGTTGATCCACCAAGTTTTTCTACAGATGGTTTTCCTTCTGTAATTGTACCTGTTTTATCTACAATTAGCACATCGATAGAATTAAGGGATTCCAAAGATTCGGCATCTTTAATCAACACTCCGTTTTGAGCTCCTTTTCCTACACCAACCATTACAGACATAGGGGTGGCAAGACCCAAAGCACAAGGACAAGCGATAATTAAAACTGCAATCGCGTTAACCAGCGCGTAAACATACTGTGGTTGTGGTCCAAAAATAGCCCAGATTATAAATGTAATTATTGCTATAATTACCACTATTGGCACAAACCAACCAGAAATTTTATCGGCTAATTTTTGAATAGGCGCTCTACTTCGGCTCGCTTTATTCACCATTTCTATAATTTGCGATAAAAGTGTATCGCTTCCAACCTTTTCGGCTTTCATAATAAAGGTTTGGTTGCCATTTATAGTTCCCGCACTTACCTTATCTGAAACCGTCTTGGTTACAGGCACAGGCTCCCCACTAATCATAGATTCGTCTATTGCACTTTCACCTTCAACTATACTCCCGTCAACGGGTATTTTTTCACCGGGTTTTACACGTAATTTATCGCCTACTTCTATTTTATCGATAGCAATAGTTTCTTCTTCGCCATTTACAATTCGCACGGCTTTATTGGGCGCTAATTTCAACAATTCTTTTACTGCCGAATTCGTTTTTTTATGTGCCCGGGCCTCCAAAACTTGACCCATTAAAACCAAAGTTAAAATTACCGTTGCAGCTTCAAAATAAACGTGTACGGTACCCGAATCGGTTTTAAATTGGCTTGGGAAAAAATCTGGAAATAACATTCCAAAAACGCTAAACAACCAAGCAACCCCAGCGCCAATCCCAATAAGGGTAAACATATTGAGATTCCAAGTTTTTATTGACCGATAGGCGCGTTCAAAAAACATCCAAGTAGCGTAAAACACTACTGGAATTGAAAGAACAAATTGTGTCCAATTCCAAGTTTGCATTGGCAACCAATTGTACAACGGATTGTTTGGAATCATCTCGGACATGGCGATAATAAAAATTGGGAACGTAAACGCTACTGCAATCCAAAACTTTTTCAGCAACAGCTTATAACTTTTGCTTTCGGCAGTTTCATCCACTTCTTTTGGAACTAAATCCATCCCACAAATTGGACAATCACCGGGCTCATCTTTAATTACCTCGGGATGCATTGGGCAGGTATATTCTGTTACTGTATTAATTATAGTATTAACTTCTTCAACCAAATCCATGCCGCAAACAGGACAATCGCCAGGCTTATCGTAGGTTTTTTCGCCTTCGCAGTGCATTGGGCAGTAAAAAGTTCCCGTAGTACTCTGGTTTGCCTTTTTCTCTTCTTTTTTCTTTAAATGATCTTTTTCGGCATTAGCATCGTCGGGCAGTGCAATACTGTAACTACCTCCATCTTCTTCCAAAGCTTTTTCAAAAACGTTTAGAGGAATATGGTGCTGCATTGTTATTGTGGCTTCGGCTTTGTCAAGGTTCACCGATGCTTTTTGTACACCTTCAACGTTATTGAGAGTTTGTTCTACGTGCCCTCGACAACCATTGCAGGTCATTCCATAAATTTTATAAGTATGTGTCATTCTAATCTAATTTTTTAAATCTTTTTCTTAAAAAATGTGTGCTGAAAATTTACGACACAACAAAAACTACACTCAATATTAAGTGTATTACATAAGAAATTGATAAAAAATCAGATTAGGAAGGTCTCGTACAGAATAGTTAAATCCTGTTCGAGCGGAGGCGGAAAATAATTTGAAAAGGTACTGTTTTCAACCGAAGATATTTCAACTTCGTTTAATACAAATACCGAAATAAAAGCAGCTACAAAAGTCTTATCTAACTCAAGATCTGAAGAAGCTTTTGCAAAGTTTTCGTCAATTAAAATTTTAGTAATGTTGTCTTCACAACAGTCACTTTCTTCATGAGAATTTGAAGAGTAATCGCAACTATCTTCAACAGCATCATCCATGCCACAGGATAGTTGTTTTTCGCCTAAAGTAATTTTAGACATTATTTCCATACCACTGCAAAAATGTTGCGCATACGCCATCCCAGACGTGCTAAGCAGCATTAAAACAGAAAGAAATATGGAAATTATTTTTTTCATTAGTTACAAAAGTACAAAAAAAGTCTGCTTAAAAACCAGCAGACTTTTTTGGTTATTTTATTTCAGCTTCTACGCGACCACATTTAAGCATTTTATCACCAAAATACGGGTTTAAAATGTCTTTACTCGCACTTATCCACGAGGCGCCTTTGTTGTTAAACGCCATTGGACAGTATTGTTTGTAAAGCGTACCCGACTCTAATGCCCCCGACACCATAGTTTCAATAGCAGCGCTAAGCGTTTCAAAGTGTTGGCGCTGTATGTTTATATCTTCAGAATTTGCAATACTCGATACCGCAGTAACTGTAGCTTCTTCGGCATTCATGGCTTTTAAAGTAGCCTCCAAATTTGTAGCTGCTTGGGCTGTATTTTTGGCATTTGTATTTACAAGCGCAGCTTCTACTTCAAGATATTGATTAAAAGCTTTTTCAACCTCTGGACTGTTAAATTCTACATTGGCATTGGCAAGTTCATAAGTTTTTGCTTTTGTAGTTTCAACAGTAACAACTTCGGGTTCAGCTTGTTTAGAATTCTCTTTGCACGAAAACGCTGTAATTGCCACAATAGCGAGAGATAAAAAGGTTGCTTTTTTCATAATATTTCTTTTAAGAAGAGGCAAATGTACTAATTTTTTACCGTGTTTTAAATTTCTGAAAATAAAAGGCAGGTAGTAAAATTAACAAGAATAAAGGTTGAATTAAAAACCGCCTTACATAAAATAACGCGAAGTGCCCATTGCTCTCTGAAGAAGTAAAAATTATAAAGCTGAAAGCAGTAAAAAACACTGCAAAAAGTACCCCATAAAGAAGCAGCGATAATTTTATAAATTCCATACTTTTAAAAACCAACCAAATTATTGCCAACGAAATTATTGTATTTAACAAAAACCGAAGTGCAACGCCGGTTTGTAGCGCAAAAATATCTACCTCGGGCAGCGGCAAAACTTTGTAATCCATTTCAAAAAACTGTAAAAATGGATCGTAAAACAAGGTGTTTTCATAAACTCGAATTAACACTAAAAGCGTCGAAAGCAAAACCATAGCAAGTATGTTTCCTATTTTTTTCATTCGGCAGAATCTATTTTTAACATGCGCACCCACCCCATCCAAAGCAGAAAGACAATACTATAAATTATACCCGGAAAAACAACAGTATGAAGTACTTCGGAGTAGTTGGAAAATTTGTACAATGCAACGGTTAACAAAACAATTCGCAATAGATTAATCACATAAATTACAACTACGCCAAAAAGGATAAATAGCATCGTTTTCTTAAAACCTTCGGCAAAGGCTACAACAAAGGCAGTAAATAAAATAATGACACTAATAGAATTACACCCTTCAACTATACTTACGCTGTAACTTCCGTTAAGCGTTAGAGAAAGAGTTTGATGAGAAATATTTGGTTGTAAGGTTGCATTATACCCTAAAATATCCAATAAAAACAGGGCTTGCTGTGCTACTAACTGTGTAATGTGGTCTACAACAAAATTACTGGCAGTTATGAATTTAAGATACTGCGCATACAATAAACTCAATACAAAATAGGTTCCTAAAAAGAGGAAGAGAAACCGAACTACTATTTTATATTTTGCAAAAAGTTCTTTCAAGAAAAGTAAATATTCTACTCATACATTATAAGCGATAGAGCAATTTAAAAAATACAAGCAACGCAACTAAGGTTTTAACAAAAATACAGTAATTGTTTTTGAAGATTCTAAACCTTTTAAAATACTTTTGTCGCGTAATTTTAGAATTAATTCATTATGTCTTTTTCAAACCTAAAACCCGAAATAAAAAATATACTATCTAACCAAAACACAAGTGTTGATAACCGTTTAACCCAAGTTTGCGAAACCCTACAAAACAACATAGATTATTATGATTGGGTAGGTTTTTATTTTGCAAATCACGATGCTCAAACACTACATTTAAAAGCTTTTGCTGGAGAACCCACAGACCACACGGTAATTCCATTTGGCAAAGGTATTTGCGGGCAGGTTGCAGTAAGTAACGAAAATTTTGTTGTACCCGATGTAAAAGCTCAAGACAATTATATTGCCTGCAGTATTACGGTAAAATCGGAAATTGTTATTCCGTTATTTAAAAATGGTAAAAATATTGGGCAAATAGATATAGACTCTCACGTTGCCGATCCGTTTTCGGAGGCCGACGTGAAATTTTTGGAGTGGGTAAATCTTGAGGTTGCGGAAATATTATAAAAGCTCGAATATTTCCTATTAAAAAAGAAGGATTTCTTCGATTTTTATAACTTACATCCCCGTTCTAATAGCTTCTACAGGATCTAATTTTGAAGCCGACATAGCCGGAATAATTCCTGCAATTAAACCAATGACTGCCGAGATTGCAGTTCCTAAAAACATATTCCAAGGAGAAAGTACAAACTCAAAATCGCCTGTAAATTGTGATGCAATTACCGAAACAATAAACACTAAAAACAACCCAATTAAACCACCAATTACCGCTAGGATTACAGCTTCAAATAAAAATTGAAAGAGAATAAATTTATTTTTTGCACCCAATGATTTTTGAATTCCAATTAAATTGGTTCGTTCTTTTACACTTACAAACATAATATTAGCAATTCCAAAACCGCCCACAAGCAATGAAAACCCACTAATTACTAGACCAATAATATTCATTGAGCCTGTAATTTGGTCAATTACATCGGCAAATCCTTGCAGTTGATTGGTGAAAAACGTGTCTATTTCTTCGGGTTTTAACCCTCTAATTAGACGCATTTTTTGGGTTAAATTTGCAATAAACTCGGCTTGATCTATTCCCGGTTCGGGTTTAATGATTATAAACGGAAATGTATTTGAATTAGAATCGCCATAAATTCTACGCACCATATTAACGGGAACATAGACCGAAGTATCTTTACTATTTCCGCCAAAAATATTACTCCCTTCTTTTTGAAGAACGCCAATTACAGTAAATTTTCTACCGTACAATCGCAATTTTTTACCAATAGCAACTTGTGGCGAACCGAATAAGTTTTTTGCTATTTCATCGCCCAAAACAATTACTGGCGACCCGCTATTAGATTCGGCCGCATTAAAAAACCTACCTTCGGCTAGTTTAAGTGCTTCAATGTCGTAATACTCATCTGTAACCGCACCAATGGCAACATTTTCTACAGATTTATCATCGCTTTTTAAAGTTTCGTTTGCAACGTTTAATGTATACGATGCGGCCAATAGATTGGGTACCGATTTTTTAATATATTGATACTCTTCATAAGTTGCATCGGGAAATTGTTGTCGTTTCCACCGCGGCACTTCGGTAGGTCCAAAGGAGTATTTTCCTAAAAAAATTGTGGTATTATCTAAGCCACTAATACTGCCTTCAATTTCACGTTTAAGCGAGTCTACCGCAGCTAAAACCGCAATTATTGAAAAAATTCCAATAGTTACACCCACAAGGGATAAAAATGTGCGTAACTTATTATTGCGAAGCGCACTCAACGCAAAATTAAAGCTCTCTTTTAAAACTCGAAGATAAATTAACATTCAGAATTTTTATAAATAATTGATAGTCTGCTGCATTTTGACAATTGCCTTGGTACTTAAACGAAGGTTAAAAGCAGTTATCAAAAAGGTTGATAAATTTATTAAAAGTAAGACGTTTTCTATGTGTTAATGTTACAAATTTAGTAGGCAATTATGTACTTTTGCACCTTAATTTTTACCAATGAGCAGTTCTAAAAAAATTACATCAGCATTAATTTCGGTTTTTAGCAAAGAAGGTCTTGAACCGATTGTAAAAAAATTACACCAACAAAACGTTACCATTTACTCTACGGGAGGTACCGAAAAATTTATTAAAGATTTAGGAATTGACGTAGTTGCGGTTGAAGACGTAACCGACTATCCTTCTATCTTGGGCGGTCGCGTAAAAACACTTCACCCAAAGGTGTTTGGAGGTATTTTAAACAGGCAAGATAACCAGAGTGATGTTTCGCAAATGGAGCAATATAGCATCCCTCAAATTGACGCTGTTATTGTAGATTTATATCCTTTTGAAAAAACGGTTGCTTCGGGTGCATCGAGCGATGAAATTATTGAAAAAATAGACATTGGCGGAATTTCTTTAATTAGAGCTGCAGCAAAAAACTTTAAGGATACAATTTGTGTTTCTTCGGTTGACGATTATGCCGAATTTTTAGAATTAATTTCAGAAAATAACGGTGAAACTACGCTAAACGATCGCAAGAGATTTGCTGCAAAATCGTTTAATATTTCTTCAAATTACGACACTGCAATTTTCAATTATTTTAATGCCGAAGTTAATTTGCCAGCTTATAAAATAAGCGAAACAAATGGGCAAGAACTTCGTTACGGTGAAAATCCACATCAAAAAGGACATTTTTACGGCAACTTTGACGAAATGTTTACCAAGCTTCACGGTAAAGAATTAAGTTACAATAATTTGCTGGACGTAGATGCTGCTGTAAATTTAATGAATGAATTTAAAGGTGAAGCACCCACTTTTGCAATTTTAAAACACAATAATGCTTGCGGAATTGCACAACGCAACACTGTAAAAGAAGCTTACGAAGCCGCATTAGCAGGCGATCCAGTTTCGGCATTTGGCGGAATTTTAATTAGCAACACCGAAATTGACGAAGCTACCGCTACCGAAATTCACAAACTTTTTTGCGAAGTAGTTATCGCACCTTCTTTTTCTTCAAAAGCAGAAGAAGTTTTAAAAGGTAAAAAAAATAGAATTTTATTAATTCAAAAAGATGTTGAATTACCAGCAAACACTGTAAGAACTTGTTTAAATGGTGTTTTGGTTCAAGATAAAGACAACATTACCGATACTGCCGAAATTTTAACGCACGCTACAGACAATAAACCCAATAAGGATGAGTTAGAAGACTTGTTGTTTGCTTCTAAAATTTGCAAACACACAAAATCTAACACAATTGTCTTGGCAAAAGGAAAACAACTTTGCGCTAGCGGTACGGGTCAAACTAGCCGTGTAGATGCGTTAAGACAAGCCATTGAAAAAGCCAATGCTTTTAATTTTAACCTTGAAGGTGCCGTTATGGCAAGCGACGCATTTTTTCCATTTCCAGACTGTGTAGAAATTGCAGATAATGCAGGAATTAAGGCGGTTATTCAACCAGGCGGTTCTATAAAAGATCAATTGAGCATAGATTATTGCAATGCAAATAAAATGGCAATGGTATTTACAGGAACGCGTCATTTTAAGCATTAAATTTTAGTACATTTGTTAAACACGTTACACGTTAACCATCAATACCACCACATTAAACTATGGGATTTTTTGACTTCCTGACAGAAGAAATAGCTATTGACCTTGGAACTGCAAATACCTTAATCATTCATAATGATAAAGTAGTTGTAGACGCGCCCTCAATTGTAGCGCGCGACAGAGGTACCGGAAAAATAATTGCTGTTGGCCGTGAGGCTGCAATGATGCAGGGAAAAACCCATGAAAATATTAAAACCATACGCCCGTTAAAGGACGGAGTAATAGCCGATTTTGATGCTAGTGAAAAAATGATAAATATGTTTATCAGTGATATTCCTGCATTAAAAAAGAAATGGTTAAAACCTTCGTTACGAATGGTTATTTGTATCCCTAGCGGAATAACCGAGGTAGAGATGCGTGCTGTAAAAGAAAGTGCAGAACGTGTGAACGGAAAAGAAGTTTATCTTATTCACGAACCTATGGCTGCCGCTATTGGTATTGGGGTAGATATTATGCAACCTAAAGGAAATATGGTTGTAGATATAGGGGGTGGTACTACCGAAATTGCTGTAATAGCCTTAGGTGGCATTGTGTGCGATAAATCGGTTAAAATTGCGGGAGACGTATTTACCAACGATATTGTGTATTACATGCGCACTCAGCATAACCTTTATGTGGGTGAACGTACTGCCGAAAAGATTAAAATTCAGATAGGAGCTGCTACCGAAGATCTTGAATTACCTCCAGATGAAATGGACGTACAAGGACGAGATTTGCTTACCGGGAAACCCAAACAAGTACAAACCTCGTATAGAGAAATTGCCAAAGCGCTAGATAAATCAATTTTAAGAATTGAAGATGCGGTTATGGAAACGCTTTCACAAACTCCGCCCGAACTTGCCGCCGATATTTATAACACCGGAATTTACCTTGCAGGAGGTGGATCTATGTTACGCGGCTTAGACAAACGCCTTTCGCAAAAAACAGACCTTCCTGTTTATATTGCCGAAGACCCCTTGCGTGCCGTTGTTCGCGGAACCGGTATTTGTTTAAAAAACTTAAATAAGTATAAAAGCGTTTTGATTAAATAAATTTTAGACATTTTTAAATACTTGTCTAAGACACACAAATCGTTATCCTTTTTATGGCGTTGCTCCCATCAAAAACTATAAATGAATTAATAAAGTAAGCAATGCAGCAAATAATATTTTTTTTCATTCGGAATAAAAATTTCTTGTTGTTTGCTTTCCTTTTTATTATTTCTGTTGGGTTAACTATTCAAACACACAACTTTCACAACAATAAATTTATAAGTTCGGCAAATGTTGTTTCGGGTGCAGTTTACACTTTTAGAAATAATATTACCGACTATTTTACCCTGTCTAAAGAAAATGAACAATTGCTTCAGGAAAATTTAAGGCTTCGGAAAAAACTAGCTCAATTTAGAAATAGTTTTGACGATGAAGTTTTAGACAGCACCGTTCTTCCAAGCAAATTTAAATATTACACCGCTCGAGTTATCAATAATAATTACTCAAAAAGTAAAAATCATCTCACCATAGATCGCGGTAAAAGAGACAGTATAAAAATAGATTTAGGAGTAATTTCATCAAAAGGAATTGTTGGCATTGTAAGCGATATTTCAGCAAATTATGCCACAGTACAATCTATTTTAAACACTAACAGCAGGATTAACGCAAAACTTAAAAAGTCGAGCCATTTTGGATCCTTAATTTGGAATACCGAAGACCCAAATGTCGCTCAATTAATAGACATTCCGCGTATTGCCCAACTAAATTACGGCGATACGATAATTACCGGCGGACGGTCTACAATTTTTCCTGAAGGGATATTAATTGGTACTATTCAAGATTTTCATTTAGATAGAGACAAAAACTACTATTACGTAAATATTAATTTATTTAACGATATGACTAGTTTAGAAAATGTTTATCTTATTGAAAATACCGAAGCAGAAGAAATTATTGAACTAGAGAAAAGAGTAGAAAATGTCGAATAGTGATATAATAATAAATATTGTTCGCTTTGTACTCTTGATTTTCCTTCAAGTAATGATCCTTAACAACATTAATATTGCAGGGTATATAAATCCGTATATCTACATTTTATTTATTTTACTTTTTCCGTTAGATGGAGATAAAGGATTACTTATTTTTTTAAGCTTTTTACTCGGTCTTTCTATCGATATTTTTGGAGATTCGGGTGGCGTACACGCGGGTGCTTGTGCATTTATAGCCTATATTAGACCTATTGTATTAAAGTATTCATTTGGCGTTAGTTACGAGTATAAAAGCGTTAAAATTAATAAAGCCGATGCTATGGAACGGCTTACGTACATTGCCTCGTTAGTTTTTATGCATCATTTAATCATGTTTGCTTTAGAAATTTTCAGCTTTAAACATATATTGCTAATATTAAAATCTACGTTATTCTCAGGTATTTTTACAATCGTTATTATTATCTGTACCATGATAATTTTCAATAAAAAATCGTAATGAGAAAATTGGCACTTTTAATTTTGGTTTTATTATCTGGCGTTCTCTTTATCGCCAGGCTTTTCTATTTACAAATTTATGACGCTTCCCCAGAATCGTTAACACAAAATAGTGCGATAAAAGTAGTTTACGACTATCCACAGCGCGGTTATATGTTTGACAGAAATATGGAACTGCTGGTTTCTAATCAACCCTCATATGACGTTATGGTGGTGCCTCGAGAAGTAAAACCTTTGGATACTTTAGAGTTTTGTAGTCTTTTAAAAATTACAAAAGAAGAATTTAAAGAAATTCTTCGGAAAGCGCGTATTTACTCGCCCCGATTGCCATCGGTTGTAATTCCGCAATTAAACAAAGCCGATTTTGCCTCCCTTTCAGAAAAAATGTACAAATATGAAGGGTTTTACATTCAACGCCGTTCACTTCGTGATTATCAGGTAGATCACTCGGCAAATGTAATGGGTTATATTGCCGAAGTTAACAACGCAATTATCAAAGAAAATCCATATTACCAAATGGGCGAACTTATAGGTACCGCCGGTGTGGAAAAACAATACGAAGAAGTTTTACGCGGTGTAAAAGGGGTAAAATATATTCAACGAGATCGCTTTAACAGAGAAATTGGCCCGTATAAAGACGGGATTTTTGACACCCTCCCAGAAAGGGGAAAAGACATTCAACTTACAATCGATGCAACCCTACAAAAGTATGGGCAAGAATTAATGGTAAACAAACGAGGCGGTATTGTTGCCATAGAGCCAGATTCGGGAGAAATTTTAGCGCTTATCACAGCCCCAAGCTATGACCCATCTCTTTTGGTAGGCCGAAACCGTTCTAAAAACTTCACAAAATTGTGGTATGATACTATATCGAAGCCGCTGTACGATAGAGTTTTAATGGGAGAATACCCGCCTGGCTCACCTTTTAAAGCATTAACTGCCCTAATAGGCTTGCAAGAAGGAGCTATTGAAATGGATGACATTATTAGCTGTACAGGAGGATACCATTTTGGACGCCGCGTACTGCGTTGTCATCATCGAGGTCCTGTGGCCATGGTAAGCGGAATTGCACGGTCCTGTAATACGTACTTTTGTACAGTTTACAAAAGAGTTATGGACAGTTATCCAACTCCGCAAGACGGGATAGACGCGTGGCGTAGCGATTTAATGAGTTTTGGTTTAGGCGATTATTTGGGTTACGATTTACCCACCGGAAGACGGGGAAATATCCCAACTTCGGCTTATTATAATAAAATTCATAAATATCCCGAGCACAGATGGTCATCGTTGGCTACAATTTCGAATGCTATTGGGCAAGGAGAAGTTTTACTTACCCCAATACAAATGGCTAATTTTACAGCTGCCATTGCCAACAGAGGCTATTATTATACCCCACACGTTATAAAAAATATTATAGGTCCAGATACAATTCCTCAAAAATTTAAAGAAAAACAACATACTAAAGTAAAACCAGAATATTTTGAACCCGTAGTTGAGGGTATGTTTCAGGTGTATGAAAATGGTACCGCATCCTCAATTAGAGTCCCTGGAATAGAAGTTTGTGGAAAAACCGGAACCGCAGAAAACTTTACGCGTATCGATGGAAAACGTGTACAGCTTACAGACCATTCTATTTTTGTTGCCTTTGCTCCAAAAGACAATCCAAAAATTGCAATTTCAGTATTTGTTGAAAATGGATACTGGGGGTCGCGTTGGGCGGGAAGAATTGCCGGCTTAATGATTGAAAAATACTTAAAAGGCGAAATTACCCGAACAGATATGGAGAAATATGTGCTGGAAGGTAGCCTTGAAGAAGAATACGCCAAACAATACAGCGGAAAACCATTTACAATTAATCGATGATGACACCCAGTAAAACATATGTGCGCTTTGATTGGTTGATAATTTTTATTTATCTAGCATTGGTAATTGTAGGATGGCTAAATATTTATTCGGCTTCCCTTTCTGACAATGCTCAAGGTTTTTTCGATTTTAGCCAAATTTATGGCAAACAAATGATTTGGATGGGGCTTAGTGTTGTGCTAATAATTTTTGTACTAGCCTTAGAAGCAAAGTTCTATGAAAATTATGCCAGTATAATATATATAGCTTCGGTGCTCTCTTTGGCGGGACTATTTATATTCGGAAAAACAATTGCTGGCGCTACTGCGTGGTACGATTTGGGCGGGTTTAGCATTCAACCCAGTGAGTTTGCAAAGGCCGCAACCGCTTTGGCTTTAAGCAAATACGTAAGTGACATTCAAACCAATTTAAAGGATTTTAAAGACCAGTTAGCGGCTTTAATTTTACTTGCTATTCCCGTAATTTTAATTTTGCTTCAACCAGACCCTGGAAGTGTTTTAATTTATGCAGCATTTATTTTTCCGCTTTATCGCGAAGGATTGCACGGCGTTTACTTATTTGTTGGTGTAGGTGCTGCAGTTTTGTTTGTAGCAACCTTAGCCTTTGGAGGTATTTGGACAGCAGCTGGAGTAACTTTAATTGCCGCTTTTCAGTTTTACAGAAAAAGAAAAGCACGCGTTAACATTTTTAATTATATAACGGTTATAGGCGTATGCCTTTTATTTATCTTCTCTGTTAGTTACATCTTTAACAATGTTTTTAAACAGCACCATAGAGATAGGTTTAACATAGTTCTTGGAAAGGAAGTAGATTCTCGTGGAATAGGATATAATACAAACCAAAGCGAAATTGCTGTAAGTAATGGTGGATGGCTTGGCAAAGGTTGGACACAAGGAACGCAAACTAAAGGAAACTTTGTACCCGAACAACACACCGATTATATTTTTAGTACGGTTGGTGAAGAATGGGGATTCATAGGAAGTTTAGTGGTAGTATTACTTTTTGTGGGCCTTATAACCCGAATTATTTATCGTGCCGAAAAACAAAAAAACCAATTTTCCAGAATTTACGGCTATAGCGTCGCTGCTATATTGTTTTTACATTTTTTTGTAAATATAGGTATGGTTTTAGGAATTTTTCCCACCGTGGGGATTCCTCTCCCCTTTATAAGTTACGGGGGTTCGGCGCTGTGGGGCTTTACTATTTTACTTTTTATTTTTGTAAAATTAGATGCAGTTAATAGCCATTATTAATAAAATAACCATAGTTTTACTGTAATCGCCACGCACTAATATCAATTTTCTGCTCCAGATCATTCTCAATAGAATCGTCTAATTTTGGGAAAAAATCGATTCCCGTTTTATTTTCAACTTCATCTATCGATACGGCAAATTTGTAAAGTGATTTGTTTGAAGGTTTGTTAGAAATAACAAAAGCAATGGCCTTGTAATTTCCATTAGTAACATCGACAATAATTTTATAAAATTCTTCTGGCACCGAAACACGTTCTTTTCCTATTGATTTTAAACCTTCTTTTAAAATTCCACCAGTTACTACATAAACACCATCGTATTTTTGGGCCCAATACCTCGTTTTCTGCTCCAATCTATTCCAAATACCTGCATTAAAACTGCGGTCTTGCGGACTTATATTACTGGTTAAAAATGTTTCTTTGTACGCGTCAAAAGACCTGCGTCTATCGCCTGCTGGTACAAGGTGACCCCGATCGTAACCCGAATTTTTATAGTTACGCCAATCTGCAGATTTTGACTTTACTTTTTTATCTTCAACAAAATAAGGACGGTCAAAATTATTTTTAACCAGGTCACTTTGTTTTAATTCGTAAGCCACCCACTCTGCTTGCTCGTGTTCTTCGGAATAAGACAGCGTATAATTTTCGTGATAAATAACAGCGCCAGTAGTTGAAGCTGGTAAAAAATTAGGTCCAAATTCTTCAGAAGAAGATTGTGTATTAATTGTAGTTGCATCAACTTCGCTATAAGGATTTTCAATAAAATCTTCGGCAAAATACAAGGCTACGGTAACAATAATTATTACCAGCGGATAAATAAATTTTCGATTCATATTTTTAAAAAATAGCAGTTAAAGCTGCAATTATTGCCTTACATCCATTGCATCGCGTAAAGCATTTCCTATAAGCATAAAAGCCGTAACTAAACTCATAATAGCAAAGCCGGGAATGAGTGCCAAATAAGGTTTTCCTAAAATAATATAGGCGTAGTGGTCTTTAATAATGCCGCCCCAACTGGGCATAGGTGGTTGTGCTCCTATTCCTAAAAATGAAAGACCACTTTCAATTAAAATTGCTCCTGCAAAATTTGCCGCCGAAATAATAATTACCGGCGCCATACTATTCGGCAAAATATGTTTAACAATAATCCTAAAATCATTAAAACCCAAAGCCTTGGCAGCCGTGACGTATTGCATTTGTTTTACTCCCATAACCTGCCCGCGAACCACGCGTGCAACTTCTACCCACATAGTTAAACCAACAGCAATAAACACTTGCCAAAATCCTTTACCCAGCGCCAAAGTAATTGCAATTACCAAAAGTAATGTTGGGATAGACCAAGTAACGTTAATTAACCACATTATAGCGGCATCTACTTTACCGCCAAAGTACCCAGCTATTGCGCCCATGGAAATACCAATTACTAATGAAATTAATACAGCAACAAACCCAATTGCCAAGGAGATTCTAATCCCGATGAGCATACGGCTAAGCAAGTCGCGACCGTATTTATCGGTACCGAGAATAAATTTTTTTTCTGAAATATATTTGTTTGGAACATCGCTTACAGATGAAGCATTAGGGAACAATGACAGGGCATATTCTTTTTGTAAACCTTCGGTTCCATCGGGGGTATATTCGGTTATTTCAATGGAATTGCCTTTTGTTGAAAAAGATGAAATTGGAATTTCTGTATCGGCATTTTTCTTTCCAAAGAAGAAAACAGCCAAAGGATTTTGTTCTTCCACAGGCGTCGGAATGGTTAGTATTTTAACTGTAAAACCCGGGCTTTTAGAATGAATTGAAAGATGCATTTGGTTTGCGTGTCGCGAATTATCTGGCGCTACTGCATATGCAAAAATTGCCACCAAAACACATACAACCAAAAATGCAAAACTTAAAACGCCCCAAAAATTTGTTTTAAATTTTTGGAGCGCAATTTTTGTTAATGAAGTGCTGTCTTTCACACTTCAAATTTAGTAAAATTTAGTGTGTTTCCTTAAAAACACTAGTAAGCATTTTACTATTTAGTTTTTAATATCGGCAACTTTTCCTGCCTTAATATTGTTTAATTTTAAATCTTCCAATACGTGAACGGCCTCTTCTACATAGATGTCTTTACTAAGGTTTTTATGCCATCTTTTACGTTTCTCTGAAAGTGTGGTATCTTGTTTCATCAAGGCAATTTCATACGGTAGCGACTTAAAAGTAAGTTTATTATCGTATTCACCTATAGCGTCAAATCTTTTAGTTTCGGTTTTACGTCGTTCAATTTCGGCACTGTATTCGTCAAAATTTAAATTAACGCGTTTCTCTTCTCTTCTATCGCGAATCCATTTTGCGTTATCGTCTATCAGTTTTAAATGCTCATTTTTAGCCATTCGTTCTTGACTGTTTTTTATAGCTTCATCAAAACCTATATAACCTTCCCAAATATCGTATTTAGCAGCATCAATTTTATCATACGGCAATGGGTTTGAGTAATCTCTTTCGCCTATATCGATATAGCTATAACGGTCTGGCATAATAACATCACTTTTTACACCTTCTAGCTGGGTAGACCCACCATTTACACGGTAAAATTTTTGCGACGTAATTTTTAGTGCACCCATATCGCCTAAATCATTTTTGCGCAACCATCTATTTAAATCAATTACATTTTGAACTGTACCTTTTCCGTAGGTTTGTTTACTACCTAAAACGATAGCTCGTTTGTAGTCTTGCATTGCAGCTGCTAAAATTTCGGAGGCCGATGCCGACAGCTCATTTACCAATATTACCAACGGTCCGTCCCAAACAATACTGCTATCTTCATCTTCCAACACTTCCTTTTTACCGTTTGAAGCAACCTGCACTACAGGGCCTTCTTTTATAAAAAGACCAGCAATATCAACCGCTGTACGCAAAGATCCTCCTCCATTATCGCGAAGATCTAAGATTAATCCTTTCATCCCTTCTTCTTTTAATCTTAAAATTTCCTTTTTTACATCGGTGGCTGCATTTCGCTCTTTGTAGTTTTCCATATCGAAGTAAAACTGAGGTAGGTTAATTAACCCAAACTTACGGTCGTCTTTTTCAATTAGGGACGACTTTGCGTAGGTTTCTTCAAGTTCTACTACATCGCGAGTAATTTCTTTATCTGAAATAGTTCCATCAACATTTTTTACTGTTAAAATAACTTTAGTACCCTTGGGTCCTTTTATTAGTTTAACCGCATCATCTATTCGCATTCCTACAATACTCACGGCATCTTCTTCACCTTCTTGTCGCACTTTAAGAATAGCGTCACCCACTTCAATTTTTTCACTGCGCCAGGCTGGCCCACCACTTATAATTTCTATTACAGTGATATAATCATTCTTTTTTTGAAGTCGGGCTCCTATACCTTCGAGTTTCCCAGACATTCTTAAATCGAATCTATCTTTATCTGGCGGTGCAAAATAATTTGTATGTGGATCAAACTGTTCAACAACCGTATTTAAGAAAATTGCAAAATAATCTGCGCGCTCTAAATCTTTGGTAAAATCGAAATATTCATCGAGCGAATTTTTAGCTGTCTCACGTGCTTTGGCTTCTAAAGCTTCCTTAGATTTAGGCTCAAAATCATCGGCAGTATTATCTTCATTGGCTGCATCCTTATTTATTTCTTTATTTTTCTGGTCTTCAACCAAATCGTAATAGCTAGAAAGAGTAGTAAATTTTAGCTGTTGCTTCCAGCGTGCTTTTAACTCTAATTCAGACTTAGCGTATGCCAACTCATCGTAATCTACATTAATAATTTCATTTTTATTAAAATCGAAAGGTTTGTCTAAAACTTCGGGGTAGATACGTTTTACATCTTCCATTCGTTTTTGAAATCGCTCGTAAACAACATCAAAAAAGGTTAAATCTTTATTTTTAATTTGATCGTCAATTTCGGTTTTATATTTACTAAACTCTTCAATATCTGAAGCCAAGAAATATCGTTTTAACGGGTCTAATCCTTTTAGAAATTCATTATAAACACCAATAGAAAATTCATCATTTATCTCTTTGGGATCGTAATGCCCTTTTTGAAGAACATATGTAACTAAATCTATTAAAAGCTTATCTTTATTATTATCGTTAAATTCTTTTGTAGTAAAACTACAAGAAGCTACAGAAACGAAAACCGCTAAAAATAGAACTTTAAAATTTTTCTTCATTATTCGCATAGTATTGGTATTATTTATAAATGCCTAAATTATATAAAAAACCGTGCCATGAAAGCAAACCGGTACTAATATTTTGTTAAACAGTATTTTTATCTTTTAGAATTCGACTTTCTATTGTATTACATTATTTTGAGAGCAGGAATACTCGTATTTTTGCACCTTTAAAATTATAAAACATGAATTACGACAGACCACTTATTTTGGTTACTAATGACGATGGTATAAACGCTCCAGGCATTCGCAACTTAATTGAAGTAATGAATACCCTTGGCGATGTTTTGGTGGTAGCACCCGATGCGCCGCAAAGTGGAATGGGACATGCTATAACTATTAACGACACTTTGTACTGCAATAGTATAAAATTACAAAAGGATGTGATCCATAAAGAATATAGTTGTAGCGGAACGCCAGTAGATTGCGTAAAATTTGCTGTAAACGAAATATTAAAACGCAAACCAGATTTATGTGTAAGCGGAATTAATCACGGTAGCAATTCATCTATAAATGTAATTTACAGCGGAACTATGAGTGCTGCTGTAGAAGCGGGAACGCAAGGCATACCTTCTATAGGTTTTTCGCTTTTAGACTATTCTTTAGACGCAGATTTTGAGCCTTCAAAAAAGTTTGTAAAGGCTATTGCCGAAGAAACATTAAAAAACGGCCTTCCAAAAGGTGTTGTTTTAAATGTGAATATTCCGAAGCTAAAGGCGTCAGAAATCAAGGGCATGAAAGTTTGCCGCCAAGCCAATGCACATTGGGAAGAAAAATTTGACAAAAGAACCAATCCGTTGGGTCGTGACTACTACTGGCTATCGGGCGAATTTGTAAACACTGATAAAGGTGAAGACACCGATGAATGGGCGTTACAAAATGGCTATGTTTCGGTTGTTCCCGTACAGTTTGACCTTACAGCCCATCACGCTATAAATGAATTAAACACTTGGGATTTGTAATTAAGCAACCGTTATGAAAGCGCATATAAAACAAATTTTAATAGGCTTTGCCATAGGGTTATTGGCAAATATTACCGGCACCTATTTATATATATTTTTCTTTTCAAAACACAGTTTAGAAACTACTTTAAAAGATGCAATAGAGCACGATTTAATTGGAAGTTTAATAGCGTTAGGCGCAATTTTAAATTTAGTTGTGTTTTTTCTTTTATTAAAAAAGAATCAATTTTATAGAGCTCGAGGCGTGGTACTATCTACTGTACTTGCCGCACTTATAATTTTGCTTTTTAAATTTGTGTAAAAAGAAAGAAGAATAAATCTTAACTTGTAAACTCGTTTTTTAAGTCAATTTAATATCCCATAAAAAGCAATTGTAAATGAAACGCGCAGTTTTTCCCGGAACTTTCGATCCAATCACCCTTGGACACGTTGATATTATTAAACGTGCACTACCTCTTTTTGATGAAATTATTATTGCAATAGGAATAAATGCCGATAAAAAAACGATGTTTTCTTTAAACGAACGTATGGCATTTATTCAACAAACGTTCAAAGGCGAAAAAAAAATTAAAGTGCAAAGTTATAACGGGCTAACTGCGCATTATTGTATTTCGGAAAATGCTCAATTTATTGTTCGCGGTTTACGGAATACCACAGACTTAAATTACGAACAGCCTATCGCCCAAACCAATTATAAAATGGCAAAAGTGGAAACCTTATTTTTAATTGCTTCGCCCGAAGTTTCAAATATTTCTTCCACAATTGTACGCGATGTAATGCGCAATAATGGCCCATATTTAGATTTGGTACCCAAAGCAGTTAAAAAATAAAAAACCTTAATATAATTCAATAACAAAAAGCCCTTTCAGAATCCTGAAAGGGCTTTTTAAATTTGTGTTTAAAAAGAATTACAGCGCGGCTACGTGCTTAGCCATATTCGATTTTAAATTGGAAGCTTTATTAGAATGAATAATATTCTTTTTAGCCAATTTGTCAATCATTGAAACAACATTTGGAAACATCGCTTCAGCCTCTTTTTTGTCTGTAAGCTCCTGAAATCTCTTCATAGCATTACGAGCCGTTTTATGCTGGTAACGGTTGCGCAAGCGCTTTGCCTCGTTGCTTCTAATTCTTTTTAATGCTGACTTGTGATTTGCCATCTTTGTTTTGTTAAATTCTAATTTTGTAGTCCGTAGGGGAATCGAACCCCTGTTACCAGGATGAAAACCTGGCGTCCTAACCCCTAGACGAACGGACCATTATTTTCGATTTGATCACTGTGTTTGTTCTCAAATGCGGATGCAAAAATACAACATTTTTTGAATGAAGCAAATCCTATTTCAATTTTTTTAAAAAAAATTAATATGCCTTCGCAAAAATCACTTTTTGCGCAGATGGTTTGCCAGTAATAATGCACGCTCCCGGAGTTTTATCACCCTCTAAAGGAATACACCTAATGGTTGCTTTTGTCTCATTTTTAATGCGTTCTTCGGTTTCTGATGTGCCATCCCAATGTGCTAATACAAATCCACCTTTAGTATTTAAGACAGATTTAAATTCTTCATAGGTAGAAACTTCCGTTGTATGTTCGGTTCTATAATTTGTAGCTCTTGTAAAAAGCCCCTCTTGAATCTCTTTCATAAGCGCAACAACTTTGTCTACTACTTTTTTATTATCGATAAATTCTTTTTCAAAAGTATCGCGACGCGCGAGCTCTACAGTTCCTTTTTCAACATCTTTTGGGCCAATTGCAATTCTTACAGGAACTCCTTTTAATTCATATTCATTAAATTTCCAACCTGGTTTATGCGTATCGCGATTGTCGTACTTTACACGTATGCCTTGCGCTCTTAATTTCTTTATTAAATCTAAAGCCACCTTGTTTACCGCTTCAAACTCTTCGTCTTTACGGTAAATAGGAACAATTACTACTTGGTTAGGTGCTAAATTTGGCGGCAAAACCAATCCTTTATCGTCGCTATGGGTCATAATTAAAGCTCCCATTAACCGTGTTGAAACTCCCCAGGAGGTTGCCCAAACAAAATCTAATTTGCCGTCTTTTGCTGCGAACTTAACGTCAAAAGCCTTGGCAAAGTTCTGGCCTAAAAAGTGGGAAGTACCGGCTTGTAGTGCTTTTCCATCCTGCATTAAAGCTTCTATACAATAAGTTTCTAGTGCTCCTGCAAACCGCTCGCTTTCGGTTTTGGTTCCTTTTACAACAGGAATGGCTAAATAATTTTCAGAGAAATCTGCATAAACATTCATCATTTGCTCGGCTTCTGCAATAGCTTCCTCTTTTGTAGCGTGCGCGGTGTGCCCTTCTTGCCATAAAAATTCGGCTGTACGTAAAAAGAGACGCGTACGCATTTCCCAACGAACAACATTTGCCCATTGATTTATTAAAAGTGGTAAATCGCGATAAGATTGAACCCACTTTCGGTAAGTGTCCCAAATTATAGTTTCAGAGGTTGGTCGTACAATTAATTCTTCTTCGAGTTTTGCATCTGGATCTACGATTATTCCATCGCCATCTTCAGAGTTTTTTAATCGGTAATGCGTTACAACCGCACATTCTTTGGCAAAACCATCTACATGACTCGCTTCTTTACTAAAATATGACTTAGGTATAAATAGTGGAAAATATGCATTTTCATGACCTGTTTCTTTAAACATTCGGTCTAATTCGGCTTGCATACGTTCCCATATTGCAAAACCGTACGGTTTTATTACCATGCACCCACGAACACCGGAGTTTTCGGCAAGGTCTGCCTTGACTACCAATTCGTTATACCATTTAGAATAATCTTTATCTCTAGTTGTTAAATTCTTCGACATAACCCAGTTTTTGGCACAAATGTTGCGCCTTTGTTAAATGATTAGTTATTGTCCGCAAAACTACTTATTTTTATAATGTCCAACAATTAAAATACCATTGTTATGTATACCCAAAAATTAAAATTTAAACGTTTCATCCCGATAGCAATCATGGGGGTTATAGCCTTGTTGCTTACTTCGTGTGGAACTCACAACAGTGGTTATAATAATGATGGCATCTATTCAAATTCAAATAATGCTGCGATGGCAGAGGGTTATGAGAATAACCAATCAAATTACGATAAAGCCAATTATTACCAGCAATATTTTAGAAGTAAATCTGAATCGTATTCTGAATTGCCAGAAGAAGGTGCAATATTTACCGACATTGAAGCATATTCCACTTCAGAAAGATTAGATCCCGAAGGAAATATAATTATCGAAAACAATAATTATGAAGAAGGATACGGCCCCTGGGGAAATAATACTGAAGATATTACCGTAAATATTTACAATTATGGCGGATACGGATACGGCTTTTACCACAGACCATACTGGTATGGCGGATATTGGGGTAACCCGTATTACGGTTACTACAACCCGTATTGGGGTATAAGTTTTGGATGGAATTATCCATTTGGATACGGTTACGGATACCCATATTATGGATATTACGGTCATCACCACCATTATTATAATTACTACAATTCTCATTACTATAATAATGTAGCTTATAATCGAGGAAGACGCAATACAGATTATAGCCGCACGAGTACCCGAGGTAGAAACAATACTACTTCTACGCGTCGTTCGTATTCGCGATCTGAATTAGACCGCAGAGTTAACCGAAATAACGTACGTGCAAACACTACTCGTAATACACGAAGCAATGTACGCACATCGCGTTCAAACAACAATAGCTCTATTAGAAACACTAGAACCACACGTTCTAATTCAACAATAAGAAATTCTAACAGAACGCAACGAACTAGAAATAGTTCTATCCGCAACCAATCGTATTCTTCACCCAATAGAAGTTCAAGCACGATTAGAAGTTCTGGAAGCCGTGTACGCTCTAGCGGAAGTACCCGCTCTAGCGGTGGAAGAAGCGGAAGAGGTGGAAGAGGTTAATTTTACCACTGAAACTGGCTGCATTAAAATTTTAAAAGAACATGCCCAATAATCATTTCGTCTAAATTGAAATGTTTCTCTGGGCATTTTTAATTCATTTTTTTTTAAAATACTATTTATGAAATTTCCCTTATTCATTATAACATGTTTACTTTTCACCCTAAGTAATGCACAAAACACCACCGATGCCTTGCGCGCTGGTTTAGATGAAAACACTGGTACCGCACGATTTACTGCACTAAGCGGAGCTATGGGTGCACTGGGGGGCGATTTTTCGGCAACTGCTAAAAACCCTGCCGGTAGTGCTGTATTTTTAAATTCTGGACTTACTTTTTCTACATCACTTTTCGATGTTGAAAATAATGCCAACTATTTCGGCAATAGCGAAAACAGTAGTACAGTTAGCTCTGCCATAAACCAAATGGGTGGTGTTTTTGTAATAAATAATTACAAGGAAGATTCAGCTTACAAAAAGTTTACTATTGGGTTTAATTATGACATTACTAAAAATCTAGACAACGAATTATATATTGCTGGTACGGGAAACACCTCTATTGGCGAATTTTTTATTGCGCAAGCTCAAGGTTTACCGTTAAGTTTGCTTCAATTACAAAATAATGAGTCAATTTCAGATTTGTATAGGTATTTGGGTGAAAACGAAGGCACGGCGGCTCAAAATGCATTTTTAGGCTACCAAGGTTATTTGTTTGACGCTGTAGATCCTAACAATCCTTCAAATACAAGCTACATTTCTAATATTGGGGACGGTAGTTTTAAGCAACAATACGCTTATTTATCTGAAGGCTACAATAGTAAATTCACACTTAATATGGCTGCGCAAGTTACAAACGATTGGTTTTTTGGGATAAATTTAAACACGCATACCATTCAATTTAGACAAAGCTCCTATCTTTTAGAAAATAACAACAATGCGGGTTCAACAATTACAAGAGTAGGTTTTGAAAATAACCTTTCTGTAAACGGTGCGGGAGTTTCGGCCCAAATTGGAGCTATTACTAAAGTGGTTAATAACTTAAGATTAGGACTTAGTTTAGACACACCAACTTGGTTTCAAATTTCAGAAGAAACCACTCAGTATTTAGAGAGTCGTCGTGTTTTTGAAGGCCGAACAACGACAGAATATGTTGTTCCTAACGTTGTTAATGTTTATGAAGATTACACATTGCGAACACCTGCCAAGGTTACGGCGAGTGCTGCTTATATTTTTGGGTTAGACGGTCTTATTAGTTTTGACTATTCTTATAAAGATTTGGGCGCTACAAGATACAGTCCAAGCGACGACAGCTACTTTAGAGAATTAAACAACACTATTAAAAATACACTTAAAGGCGTATCAAAAATTAACTTAGGTGGGGAATACAGATTGAACGAGTTAAGTCTACGAGGTGGTATTCATTATGAAGAAAGCCCTTATCAAAATACCGAAATAATGGGGGAGTTATTTGGATTTTCTTTAGGTGCCGGGTACAATTTCGGAAGTTTTACTGGCGACATTGCATATTCGCGGTCTGAGCAGCAAAGAAACCAACAACTATACTCAATTGGTTTAACCAATACTGCCAAGATAGATTCTGTTTACAGCAATTTTATCCTGTCGTTAGGCTTTAATTTTTAAGATGAAATAAATTGCTTTTGGGCATAATAGCACTTTGCTGAAATATTCTTTATTAGGTAAATCAATAGTTGCCCTTTCAATTTTTGATTTGTAAGTGCACATAAAAGCAATAATCAATCCTTTATTTATGTAATTAACTAAAGGTTTATTTTCCTAAAGAAATAATTCTTTACAGATTCTATTTCGATTGTATATGAAGGAAATGTCTTTAACTGAGACAACGATAAAAATTAAAAGATATTATAAGTAAAAGCCCCGCATATTGCGGGGCTTTTTATAATTAACACTTAAGCGTTTTTATCGTTTTAGGGTAAAGT
>DFMO01000002.1 GCA_002375695.1 Flavobacteriaceae bacterium UBA3591 | reverse complement strand
GCTTCGTTGTCTTCAACAGTGACGTCAAAACTACAACTTGTGGTGTGGCCAGCCGCATCGGTAACTACAAAAGTGTTGGTAGTAGTACCTATCGGAAAAGTTGATCCGGAAGGTAAGCCAGCTGTTTGAGTAGTCGTTGCTCCAGAGCAATTATCGGTACCAATTGGAGTATTGTAGGTAACTACAGCTCCACAAACACCCGGGTCGTTATTAACAACAATATTTGAAGGACATCCCTCGCCTATTCTGGCCAATACTTCGATTTCACTAAGAGTTAATTCTCTATTAAAAATTTTAAATTCATCTAACAAACCTCCAGATGACAGTCCCGTATTACTGGCATAACCTCCAACTTTAAAGGGCTGAGAACCCACAATAGAAAGTGGCGATTGAGATACCGTATTTACCAATACACCGTCTAAGTATGCTTTTATATTTGCATCAGTTGGGGAATATACAAAAGTGATAACATGAGGATCAACGGTAGCCCCTCCTGGAACCAAAACATCACTAAAAGGACCTCTTAATATCCAATTTTCCGAACCAGCAACTCCATTTGTAAAACAACGAAATCCGCCTGCAGTATGGTCACCAAAAATATAATATAAAGTAGCGTTTGGCTGTATATTTGACGTTTGAAAAGAGATACTCCAAGGACCGCTAAGGTTGGTATTCCAGTTAGTATCTAAATAATCGGAAGATGAAGAACCTCCAGTTCCAATAAGCGATCCTGTATCGGTAATTCCAGGTGCACCCTGCGTCATTCCTCCCATTAGACTAGCATTTTCGGCGCCAGAAGGAGGATTAGTAGCCCCGTTTACCACAGTACTCCCAGCATCTTCAAAACTATAATCGAGAATTTCAGCTATTATTGTCCCACTAAAAGTTGGTGCTTCAGTATCATTTACAGTAACATCAAAACTACAAGTAGAAGTATTACCTCCACTGTCAGTTACTTCAAAAGTATTAGTTGTAGTACCAACCGGAAACTGAGATCCAGATGGAAGCCCTGCTGTTTGGGTAGGTGTTAACGGCCCGTCTTCGGCATCATTAGCTGTTACCGTATAAGTTACGATGGCACCACATTCATCAGAATCATTAGCAACAGTAATATTGCTAGGACAAGAAATGGTGGGTGCTGTATTGGGGTTCATTAAATACTCTACTTCGTTTTCAATTAAGTGTAAATACGAGTTAAGGTCCATATCTAGCGCAGCAAATCCATGGAATATACTTCTATCTCCATTTCCTAAAACAATAGCTGCTTCGTTTGTTGTAGGAGAAGACACAAAACCACCAAGTGCGGTTGCTCCGGCAGCTGGCTCTAAGCGATCACCATTATCGCCGCCACCGTAATCTCCAATTGTAGCTAAGCCACTTACGGTATTAGGATTGTTAAAAATAGGATGTGCAGCATCCCAAACCGAAACAGAGATGGGGGTATTAAATGAAATTGTATTACTTACTCCTACTAACGATTGTACGGCAGAGTGATTATTTAAATTCCAATAAGACATAATTACTTTCCCCCCACTTGCAATATAATTAGATAGCGCAGACACTTCTTGTGGTGAAAGATTACTTCCCTGTAATTGTAGAACAACAATATCCCAAGGTTGTGAAGGAAGTATTGTATTTAGATTTCCAGCACCGTCATCTTCGGTAACAGTAAAGCCAATATTCGTTAATAAAGGATTAAGCTCAACACCAGCTCCATATTGAACATAATCTAACGCAATGGATCCAGGAGGAACAAGTGCCGTAGTGTTATTACTTGTAGATGCTAAACGAGCCAAATAAGTCGCGTCCTGCAATAAATTTTCATTACTTGTTGGCTGATTGATAGCCCTTGAATTACCCGATAAAGAATTAGAAACATTTTGTGCCGAAATGGCGCCTGCAATACCCATTAGCATCACAGTAAGAACTATGGTAATTTTATTCATAGATTTGGGAGTTAGTTAAAAAAATTTGGCGCAAATCTATAAAATTTTGTTAAAAAACCACTACTTCATTTCATTTTATTGATGATAAAAAAATCCTTTTTTTGAAGTTTTAACAAAAAGAATCCTATTTCAGAATACAACAAATTAAATTAAAATGACTAATTAACAAATTAAACACGTTTAATGTAAATTTAAGATGCAGTCCCTACTACTCATTAAAATTAGTCGTTTTTAAAGGTTCGAAAACGCGTAAGTAAGATATAAAATACACCATAGGCTATAAATCCACCGGCGGTAACCGCCATTAAAATACTACCCACACCCGAAGTATGCAAAAACGAAAAAGCATCTTGTATGCCTTTTATTTCGTGATTATTAGTGTAAATTCCGGCCCGTAAAAAGAAGTACGCCAAGATGGCTACTACAAACGCACGAGCATAGTACCCAAACTTGCCCAATATTTTTATTATATGCGAATACTTTGCGTTTTCTAAATTAAACCTATCGAGCAAATGCCCTTTTATAACCCCAACGAAAAAAGTAATTGCAACAATGGCGAGAATAATTCCAACTACAATAAATAAAATTGAAAGAGTTGTTGGTCCTAAAAAATCGAGATAAGCAGTATCTGAATTTTTACCACCTGTTTTCCCGAAGAGGTGCAAAAAAGCCAAAACGGCTACAAAATTGTAAATTAAACCGTTGAAAAAGTAGATAATTCGTTTAAGCTTACCTTTGGTATCCGAACCTATATTCTCGGGATCTTTTATACTTTGAACATACATCCACGCCGAGTAGCACACAAGCCCAACCCCCAATAACATGAGTAAAACCTGCCCCAAGGGTTGCTTTTTTAAAAATGATAGCGCCGAACTGGTTCCAGTGCTTTCGCCACCCATATTTAACGCAGCCAAAAGCGATAAAGTTCCAATAACAATATAGATTAATCCTTTAGAAATAAAGCCTATATAGGCAATTGTTTTAAATGATTTTTTCACAAGTTATAGTTTGGTTTTCATAAAAGTACAACTTGTTTTTCCTAACTTTTTACGTTTTTTGATGATGTTAACAGAAAAAGGTAGCAAAAAATCAATTTTAATAAAAAAGAGGTTAAAGCTATCAAAGGCTCTAACCTCTTTACACAATAAAAGGAAAGGAAACTTTTTAATTATTGTTTTACCAGTTTTTGGACTGAATGTGACCCGTCTTCAAAAGAAATATCTACTAGATATATTCCACTTAAAAGATGGTCTATATTAATACTTGTTGTGTTTTTATTCACTTCAACATTTTTAATTAATGAACCAGTAACACTGTAAATTTTTATCGTATTTACAGACTTAGTACTTGTTAACGAAAAAACAGTTGTAGCCGGGTTTGGATAGATTTTAAAACTATTTTCTGCGTTAAAATCTGTAACACCTAAAATATTCGGGTTTTTAAAAATATACGCCGAGCCAGCATCGCCCATTTCATTATTACCATTTACATCGTGATCTTCACGTGGTGCACCAATAATCATTTCTTGACCGTTTAAAGCTACACTCCACCCCAAAAAGTCTTCTTCTACAGTGTCGTCACCAACAATAATTTGGTCCTCCACCCAAGTGCCCGAACCATCTTTTTTATAAAAATATACTTCTGGCATTTCAATTCCGTAAATGTGTGGAGCCGTAACTGCAATATAGTCTTGATTTATTGCCGTTGCCCAGCCAAACTGCACTCTATCTGAAGAAGGGTTGGCATTTAATATTTGAACCTCTTCAAAAGAACCCTGCGAATTTTTTTCAAAAACGTAAGCTGCTCCTACCTCTGCATTTACACCAAAAGCTCCAACAACTGCCTTGTTGTCTTCAATTGTTACCGAACTTCCAAAGTAATTATCTGGCGCTGCATTTGATGCTGTTAAAGTTTCTTCATATTCCCAAACACCATTGTTATTAACATATAAAAAAGCAGCTCCTCTACTAGAGTTTACACCTTGCGAGCCAATTAGCATTTGGTCGCCCGAGATTGAAACTCCAATTCCAAACGAATCACTCATTTGTGGATTCGGACTCATAATTTTTTGAGTTTCTTGCCATACGCCATTCACTTTTGAAAAAACGTAAACAGATCCTGTCCAGCCGTTTTCACCCGGAGCACCAGCAACAATAGTGTTTGCTTCTACATCTAACGAAGTAGGATTCATCCCTAATTTTGCATCGCCGCTGTAATCTGAGGCTATTAATTTTGTTCCAAACTCAAAAGCGTTGTTTTGATAGTTGTAAACGTATAAAGCCCCCGCTCTAACTATTCCATTAACATCTGCTCTTCCTGCTGCTACCACCAAAAAATCATCTGCCAAATGTACTGCACCGCCATATTCGGCACCTGCATTTGGATCATCTGCAGCTAAACGTTGAGAAAAATCCCAAGTTTCCTGATTGTTTTTTACATAAACATAGGCAGCTCCTTCGGCGGTATTTTCACGCGAGGCTCCTACTAAAGCGAAATTATCATTAAGCGATACCGAAGTACCAAACTCTGCGCGTCCTTCTCTATTTTCACTTACAATTTTTGAAGTTTGTGCATACTGCGCTATTGCCGAGGTTCCTATTAAAAAGGAACCCACTACAGCACAGGCAATTGTTTTAAATGTTGGTTTCATAAATATTTATTTTAAGTTAGTTATCTTTTTAAAAGGCGCTTAAAATAAGTGCCATTATCAGTTGTTATTTTTACCAAATACATCCCGTTGTTTAAGTGCGAAATATCAACATTTTCAACCTTTGTTGTATTTTCTAAAATTAACTGTCCGGTAGTATTATACACCGAAATATTCTCGATAGTTTTATTGGACGCTTGTACGCTAAAACCATCTGTTGCTGGATTGGGGAATAATGCTATTGTTGAAGTTGTTTCAACCCTTGTGTTGCCAAGTACAAAAAGATCTATTGAATATTTTACCAATCCAAGATCGAACGTTCCAAAATACACATCGGCTCTGTCTTCTACAAATTGAATAGCCGAAGTGGCAGTGTTTAAAAAGCCTAAAGCTTCGGCCGAAACTTCTTCCCAATTATCACCATTATCGAATGAGTAAACTATGCGCGCATCTGCTTTTGGGTATAACCAACCATCAGAAAAGTGAGTAATTGCTACAATTTGATCTTCGTTTTCGCTAGAATAGAATGCTTTATCAACCTGCTCATCAAATATTTGCGACCAAGTTTCACCGCTATCAGCCGAGGCAAAAATTCCTTGAGTAGTTGAAATTAAGTATTCGTTAGTATTTAACGGATTTACAGAGGCGTTAAAAATCATATCGTCTCTATCTACCAAAACTCCTAAACCAGTTGATGAATCTTCCCAAGTAGCACCGCCATCGTTAGAAACATATACGTTTATTCCTTGGGTAATTAAAATTCTATCAGAGTTTGTTGGGTCAATAATTAGTCCGTATAACAAGTCTGTTGAAGGCAAGCTCATTTCTTCAAAAATAGGAGCTGCAGGGTCGGTAACGTCAAATTTATACAACGATTCGCCAAAAGAAAACCAAACAATGTTTGTGTTATTTGGATCTGTAGCTATTTCATAAATATTGAGAAACATAAACGATGTAAACAGCGTAGTATAGGTTTCGCCGTGGTCTAAACTCATTTCTAAAACCGAATCCATTCCATATCGTGCACTGTTAAAAATTCTACCCGGCACCTCAGCATCGGCAAAAGGAAAAGTTGTAACGCCATACGGATTGTTTAACGCACGCATGCGATAACCGGTTTCGGCATTTGTGTTTAAATCTCTGTGAATAAACCCATTGCGAAGACCGTAGTACAAATGACTTTCAGTTTCTGAAGAATACAAATCTATTCTTCCCGTACTATTAACCATTGGGCTATTAAGCTTTTGAAGGGTTACTCCCCCATCGGTAGAGCGAAACGGATAGAAATTTGCAGCAATAATTATATCGTCTGTTTGAAAAGGGTTAAAAGAAACCGAAAGTCCGTAGTAATATTCGGCCGGATCTACATTTGTATACACTTGGTTATCCCAAGTTACACCGCCATCAACAGTTGTAATAATTTCGTTTTCTTCTAAAACAACAATATTATCGGCGTTGTACGGGTTAAATTTTATAGCGTTAATATTGTCTGTAGACATACTGGTATAAGTTATTGGCAGTTCTTCCCAAGAATCGCCACCATCAACAGAGCGGTACAAACCTTCTCTGTGACTCCCGGAGCCGTAAAAAGTACCCAATAAAATATCGTTACTATCGGTTGGATTAAAAGCTATGGCGCTATACGTATTGCCGGGTATTCTCTCTACCCACGTTGCACCACCATCGCGACTTACAAAAAGTCCGCCTAAATCTCTACCCGAGCCTTCGCCACGCATAAGGAAAACTTTATCGGAGTTTCCAGGCATCATCGCTACATTATTGATAGAAACGTTATCATTTATGGGGCTAAAATAAATACTTGTCCAAGTGGCGCCTCCATCGGTAGTTCTAAAAACTTCGTGGGTGTAGCCCGTACTTAATTGATAGGCAGTATGCAAAAGTGCAATGTCATTATCGGCTTCAAAAATATCATAACTTTGAATAATTATATCGGTTTCAAAACCATTGGGCGCACTGTATTCTTTAACTACTGCTCCGTTGGTTTTATCGATAATTACAACTTTGTTGTAGCCGGTTCCTTCAGCTTTTACATTAAAACTAATATGTTCCCCGTTGTTTATTAATCGCATATCTCTTAGGTATGCATATTCTTCCATTGGGTCGCTGTAAAGTACAGTCCAAGTAGCGCCATCGTCTTCAGATTTAACAATATGGTTTCCTACCGTTCGGGCGTAAAGGGTGCCTTGAGTAGATACGTCAAAATGCACATCGTAAATTTGACCGTATTCTTCATTTGCTTCATAACTTATTTGAGCATACGAATGCGACAGGAATGCTATAACAAGAATTGTAGTTAAAATAAAAGTTCTTTTCATTCTGGAGAGTTTTTAGTTAGGCCGTAAAAATAGAATGTTAAGTAGATGAACCCCTAAAAAGTACCGTGACAATTTGTGACATCTACGGATAGAATTCGTGACATAGCCTTATATATTAGCGATATAAGCAGCCAACGACATATCATTTGGAAGATTTAACTTTTTGCGAATGCGCTCCTTACGCTTCCGGCAAGATTGTGGAGTTATATTTAAAAGTGAAGCAATTTCATTATTGCTTAAATTCATATATAAATAAATAATAAAACGAACATCCTGTTGGGTAAGTTTAGGATTGTCTTTTAAAAGCCTATGAGTAAACCCCGGATTTACATCTTCAAAATGTGTAAAAAAGCTATCGAGCTGTGGATTTTTCTTTAAATGCTTACTTAACTCTTTTATTTGAACCAACAATTCTGGTTGCGCTTTTACTTGCGGATTTGCCGTAAACGTGTTTACAATTTCTTCAATTAATTCATTTCTACTCGATAAATAAAGTGCTTTTGAAGTAAGCTTTCGGTTTTTAATATCAAGCTCGTTTTTTAATTTTTCTTGTTCCAACTTAACAATGGCTTCCTGTTCGCGCATTTGCTTTTCGGCAAGTAGTCTTTTACTTTTTTCCTGTTCAAGTTCTAATTCGGTTATTTTTTTGCGTTGCTGATGCCTAATTAAACTATTCCTAAAAATCCAAATTATAGAAATAAGTAACAAAACGGCAGCTGCCGAAATGATATAAAGAAAACGACGTTCTTTTTTAAGCAACAGCTGACTTTCATTAAGTTGGTGCGCATAGTTTTGCAGTTCGAATTTGATTTTATTGTTTTCGTATTGTGCGTTATTTCGAATTTGCTGAAGCGAGTCGCGTGCTATTAAAACACTGTCTTTATAAGTTAAAGCGAGGTCGTAATTTTTTATGGCGACGTATGATTTTGAAAGCGCCTCATAAACATCTTCCCTATGTTCAATTGCAATAGATTCTTTACGGGCCTTTTGCGCATATTGAAGGGCGAGATTGTAGTTTTTTTGTTCTTGATTAATTCGGTGGAGCAATAATAAAATAAATACTTTATTATCTGCATTAGCCTCGCCGTTTAATTGAGGCAACAGCTTGAGCGATAAGTTTTTTGCAGGTTCGTACAATTTTCTTATCACTAAGTTTTCGGCTTCGGCCAGTTGGGCCATCAATGCTACAGTAGGCTTATCTTTTACGAGCGGCTTGGCCTCCTCAATATATTTACTCGCAGCTTCTGGCTGGTTCATTTTATTTGCAACTAGAGCCAAATTAATTGCGTAATACCCGTGCTTACTTTGGTTGTCTACATTAAAACTAAGGTTGTACGCCTTTAAAAAGTAAGCCCTTGCCTTGTCTAATTTTTGCTCTTGAAAATATAAAATGCCAATATTATTTAGCACCGTAAGTTCATCTTTTGTCTCTAAATTGGTGATGGCTATTTCGTAGGCGAGCAAATAATACTCTAATGCTTCGCCAAAGGCAGACATTAAATAATAATTGGACCCCGCATTGAGTAGTGCCCTAAATTCTTGTTTTGGCCAATTGTTTTCTTCGGCTACCGATGCGGCTTCTACCAGCAACTCGAGCGATTGTACGTGTTTTTTCTGAAACATTAACTCAACACCGCGCTCAATTAGCTTTTCGCACTCCAGTTGATTTATTGATTGCCCGTAGATGGATGGGGTAAAAACAATAAAAAGTAGAAACACTAACGCTCGCAAAAACTTCATTCGGGGGGAAATTTATTCACGAAAATAAAACTTATTGAATTTTATAAGTCTATTTTTTAGCTGAAATATCGAGAAAACAACACAGGTCGCTAATTTTCAGAAAATTATAATTTCAAAATAAATTTAAAAACCACATTGTAAATCGCTACTAATGGGTTTCTAAGTTGTGAATTATATTTTCAAACCTAACAATGTCATCACCCAGCCCCATTTTTCGGCGTAGTGCATTGGTCATGGTAGTTACCTTTTCGGCACTAATCCCCATTAAAGCTGCTATTTCTTCGTTTGAAAGTTGCAATTTTAACATACAACTAAAAGCAATATCAGATTCGGAAAGGTTTGGAAACATTTCTGCCAACTGTTTTGCAAACACCGGGTGCACGTCTACAAACTTACCTTTAAAGTATTTCCAATAATTGCGTCTGCTAAGTAAATACGTTAACTTTTCGGCTAAAACCTGAGAACTTTCGGGGTTTTCGCGATTTTCAATTAATTCCATCGCCTTTTTTTGTACTTCAGAAATATCGGTAGCAACATCAATTAATTCTCGCTCTTTATTTGCCAAAGCTATTTCACGCTCCTGCCGCAGTTGAATGGCTAATTCATTTTTTTCTTCCAAGGTCTTTTTTGCATTTTCTAAACTCGACACCAACTCTTGTTGCAGTTTATATTTGTTTTTATGCGCTTGAAAAAGTAAAAACCCAATTAATAGAAGAAGAATAAAACTCAACACGGTTAACAATAAAATCTTGTCTTTTTTACTATTATTTTCTGCCAACAGTAAGTTGTTTTCTTGTAAAACGCGGTTTTTTTCAAGCTGAATTTCATTTTGATAACTCTCTTGCATTTCAAAAATTTTAGCTGTATTCACAGCATTGTGAAGCGAATCTTTTAAAAAATCCATCCGCTGAAAACTCGCTAATGAATTTTCTACCATGCCCAACTGGGTATATGTTTTTACTGCTTGCTTTAAAAAGGCTATTTCGGTTTCGGCATTTACTTTTAATTGTAATTCAGCTAAAGTAGTTTTTAACTGCTTGATAACATTAAGGGCAGTATTAAAATCGTTTTGAGCATTTAAAAATTGCAGGTATTGCACACTGGTTTCCATAAATCGAGACGATTTAATTTCGAGCAATCCTTGGTGTGCCGTAGCAAAAGCTTCGCGAGCTTCGGCTACTTTACCCTGCGTATTATAAACCTCGGCAAGATTGCTCAACGCAAGCCATTTATACTCTTTATTAGATAATTCTCTAAACCCTTTAACAGCTTCGCGTAATGCATTTTCTGCAGCCTCATAATTTTCCTCCAGCCGTACTAAACAATCGGCATAGGTTAATAATGTGCTGTAATAATTGGCTCCTTTCTTTTTGGCGAAGGTGTTTAAAATTTCTTCGTAAATATCTCTTGCAAAGGCGTAATCGCCATTGTTGTAATATAAGTTTGCCAACTTTTGTTTTACCACGCAAAGCTCACTCTCAGTACCATATTCACTTAAAATAGGAATGGCTTTTTTTAAAAGAATTAAAGCTTTTTCACTATCTTTCATATAATTGTAAACCGAAGCCATTTCGCCATAAGCTCTACCAATACCACGTTTATTGTTAGCTTTATTAAACAATTCAATAGCCGTTTCGCCTGCTTGCAAAGCTTTTTTGTACCTAGAGCCAATTCTGTAATTAATAGCAAGATTTAAATACAAATCACCGTGTACTTTGGGATAATTTTTAGTGAATGATAAGGCCTTCTTCATAAAATATTCGGAAGAATCTAATTGCGCTAATTTGTTGTATTGAATCCCAATATGACTATAGGTTTTGCCCACCACCGTGTCGTGCAATTGTGAAGTGTGTTCCAACAATTGAAACATATACTTTTTTGAAAGATGCGGATCGGTATCTATATTACCCTCTATCTTATCTTTAATCGATTCTATTTCGAAAGTTTGTGAAAACGACCAAAAACAAGACAAAATAAATATTATACAACACCAACGCTCTTTCATAAAGAATTTTATACCATAAAGTTATAATTTTTAACATAATCTCACTAATATTTACATAACAATTGCAATTTGATAATTTTTAATTTACAAGGATTTAATAAAGGATAACATCTACTATTTTGGACTATTTCCTGTAAAATGGATTTAATCCAATTATTTCAATTTTCTTTCGTTACATTTGTTGGTTTAATAAAAAGTTTTAATGCAGTCACAACTATTTGCAATCATAGATGTTGAAACCACGGGCGGTGGAATTTCTGGCAATCGCATTACCGAAATTTGTATTGCCTTGGTAAAAGAGGGAAAAGTAATCGACAAGTATACAAGCTTAGTAAACCCAGAGCGCGAAATTCCGCAATATATAACTGCTCTTACCGGCATTGATAACGCAATGGTTGCCAATGCTCCCACCTTCGATAAAATTGCCGACCACATTGAAACATTTACAAATGACGCCATTTTTGTGGCGCATAATGTAAGTTTTGATTATAATGTTATTCGTGGAGAATACCGTAGACTGGGGCAGCATTACAATCGAAAAAAACTGTGTACTGTTAGATTGTCTCGCAAGTTAATTCCAGGACAACCATCGTACAGTTTAGGAAAACTTTGCACTACCCTAAACATTCCGCATACCAATCGTCATCGTGCCGAAGGCGATGTAAATGCAACCGTTATTCTCTTTAAAAAGTTGTATTCTTTAGATGAAAACTTTAAAACAATAAATTCGTTTTTAAATCCGCGTTCAAAACAAGCAACATTGCCGCCACATCTACCAGCCGAACAAATTGAAGAACTTCCCACCGGTGCAGGAATCTACCTTTTTAAAAACCAAAAGCAAAAAGTTATTTACGCTGGGAAGGCAAAAAATATTAAAAAACGTGTCTTATCTCATTTTTATGATAAAAAAACAAAAGAATACCAATTAGGGCAGGAAACGCATTTTATTGACTATGAATTAACTGGCAACGAATTGGTTGCTCTATTAGTTGAATCTGAGCATATTCGGCGTTATTACCCAAAATATAATCGTGCCCAAAAGTGGCCAACAACTACCTACCAAATAATTAGCTACACTAACCAACGTGGCATAATACAGTTGGCTTTAGGAAAAACAAAAATTCTGCACGACTCGGTAAGTACATTTTATAATAGAGCCGAAGCTATTGAAAAACTTGAAGAAATTTGTGAGACTTTTAAATTGTGCCCTCGCTTTTGCACCCTGCAAAGCAATACCGAAAAGTGCTCGCACTACCGAATAAAAAACTGTGAAGGTATTTGCGAAGGCACCGAAAGTATAGACCAATACAATCTAAAAGTGCAAAAAGCAATTACATCTTTAGAAAGAAATAAACCCACTTTTGCCATTCAAGGTCCAGGCCGAACAGAAAACGAAATTGCTTTTGCCTTAATAAATGACGGCCAATATACTGGATTTGGATATTTCAATCGAAATGAAAATATTTGCGAAATTGAAGACTACCAACCTTTTTTGAATTTACAGCAAGCCAGTTACCACACCCACGCCATAATTAGAAGTTATCTTAAAAAGAATGGTGAAAACAATGTAATATATTTTAACTCACCCTTGCAACTAGCACAAAAACGAGTAAAAAAGCTAAAAAAATCTTCGGCTAAAGAAAAAGAAGAAAATGTTTTTAGCCATTGGAATATATAACACAATGCCGAAAATATTTTAATTTTCGCTACGCTATTTTAGAATATAAAATTTCATCAAAACTGGTAATAACTTTATCGGCTTTGCTGTAATCTTGATTTTCAGAATGCGGACTTTTAAAACCTACACAGTAAATTCCAGCAGCTTTGGCAGCTTTAATACCGTTGGTTGAATCTTCAATAACCATGCAATTTTCCTTAGGCTCACTGGCCAATTGGGCGGCCTTAATAAAAATTTCAGGATGGGGTTTTGACGCTTTTAAATCGGCGCCACTAATTTTGGCTTTAAAATATTTATCGAGATCAAAACGCTCAAAAATTCGATTAATATTAGGCATAGATGCCGAAGAAGCCAATACCAATGTTAAGCCGTTGTTGTAGTAATCTTTAATTAAATTATGCACGCCATCAATTAAGGCTAAATCGTTATCATTTTCAAATAAATATTTAAAATGTTTACGTTTTAACGCAACCAATGTTTCGGGGGTTTCTTGCAGTTGAAAATGTTCGCAAAGCGTTTTACAAATTGGTAAGGTTGCTTGCCCTGTAAATGAATCATATAAAGATTCGGACACGTCAATGTTTACTTCATCAAACATTTTAAAGTAAGCTTTTCGGTGTAAAGGTTCTGTATCAACAATTACCCCGTCCATATCAAAAAGTACCGCTTTTAGCATATTGTTATTTTTATGTTCGCAAAGAAAACAAAACTTTTTAAAAGTAGCTCCCAATAAATACTGAGACTATTTTTTTATTCTGAAATATCGCCTTACAGTTGCGATAGCAGTTCAAAAGAATTTAATCGCGCTTTTTGGTCGTAAATATGAGCCACCGTAATTAACTCATCAACGCGGGTTTGTTCCACAAAATTGCTGAGTTGCTTTTGCACAGTTTCTTTACTACCCACAAAAGAATATTGCATCATTTGTTTTATATGGACCTCTTCCATAGCGTTCCAAATACCGTCCATACTTTTTACAGGAGGTTGAAGCGGCCTACGCGTATTTCTAATTACATTTAACATAAAAAGCTTCATACTGCTTGCAAGATATTCGGCCTCTGCATCGGTATTGGCAATTACTACATTTACGCAAGCCATTGTATACGGTTTTTTAAGCTGTTTTGAAACTTCAAAATTTGAATGATATAAACGTAACGCATCGTGTAGGTGGGTTGGTGCAAAATGACTGGCAAATGCATACGGCAAACCCAACGCTCCCGCCAATTGCGCACTGTAGGTACTAGACCCCAGTAAATACAATGGCACATTTAACCCTTCACCCGGAATTGCACGCACCGGACTGCTGGCGTTGGTTTCGGAAAAATAATATTGTAATTCCTGTACATCTTTTGGAAAATCGTTAACCGTTTCAACGCGCTCTCGTCGTAATGCCTTTGCAGTAAGTTGATCGGTTCCTGGTGCTCGCCCCAAACCTAAGTCAATGCGATTAGGATATAAAGTGGCAAGGGTTCCAAACTGTTCGGCAACAACTAATGGGGTGTGATTGGGCAGCATAACCCCGCCCGAGCCCACTCGAATTTTTTTAGTGTTTTCGGCTATATATCCAATTAATAAAGGCGTTGCCGAACTCACCAAACTATCGGCATTGTGGTGCTCTGAAATCCAAAAACGCGAAAACCCCAGTTCTTCCGCCTTTTGGGCTAAAGCTAAACTGTGTTTCATGGCAGTTTTATGACTGCTTCCTTCTATAACTGGAACCAAATCTAAAACCGAAAATGGTATTTTTTTAAAAAGTTTTTCCTTACTCATTATCCTTACATTTTGGCTCTTTGGTACTGTATAGGCCAATTAATATCTGCATTTAATTCAAATGCTGCTCGCAGTGGTAGGTGAGGGTCGCGAAGACTTTCTCTTCCATATAAAATTAAATCGGCTTTCCCTTCCTTTAAAATTGCTTCAGACTGTGCAGCAGTGGTAATTTGGCCTACTGCACCGGTTAAAATATTAGCATCTTTTTTAATTTGTTCGGCAAATTTTACTTGATAGCCCGGCTCACTCGGAATAACTGCATGCGGTACATTGCCACCGGTAGAAGTATCAATTAAATCGACACCGCGCTTTTTTAATTCTACTGCAAGTTTCACCGAATCTTCAATTGTCCAACCACCTTCGGTCCAGTCTGTTGCCGAAATACGCACAAAAAGCGGCTTGTCTTCTGGCCAAACTTCGCGAACCGCTTCGGTTACTTCAAGGAGAAATCGGATTCTATTTTTAAAACTTCCACCGTATTCATCGGTACGTTTGTTTGCCAAAGGCGAATAAAACTGATGAAATAAATACCCGTGTGCGGCGTGAATTTCTACTACGTCGTATCCCGCTTTTAACGCACGGCGAGTTGCAGCTACATAATCGTTTTTCACCTTTGCAATGCCTTTGGCATCTAAGGCGATAGGTGCCGGTTCGTCTTCTCTAAACGGCAGTGCAGAAGCCGAAACAGTTTGCCAACCGTTTTTGCTAGTTGGAGCAATTTTTTTAGCTCCCTCTTGCGGCAATTGATGGCTTGCTTTTCTACCCGCATGTGCAAGTTGAATACCTATTAAAGCGTTTTGAGCGTGTACAAAATCTACAATTTCTCTAGGCTTTTTAATATGCTCATCATTCCAAATACCCATATCGCCATAAGATATTCTCCCTTCGGGCGAAACAGCTGTAGCTTCTTGAATAATTAAGCCTGCCCCGCCCAAAGCGCGGCTGCCAAGATGCACCAAATGAAAATCGTTTGCAAAACCGTCTACGCAGCTATACATGCACATAGGCGAAATAACGGTTCTATTTTTAAATGTTGTATTTTTTATTTTTAGAGGAGAAAAAAGAATGCTCATTTTTTGTAAATATTATTTGGGGTTTAAGGTTTGTTACTATAAAAATTAAGAAAGGCAAATGGTGTTCTGCATTTTAGATAATTGCTATTGTTTTCGTTTTTATAAGCTTCTTTTTCAAAAGAAATATTTCGATAGGCTGTATTTTGGTCTTTGTATTTTATCCAGCGAATTAAAAATTCAATTCCGTACCACAGATAAAAGCCTACTATTAATAATTCTGCTTGCTGTCGTAGGTGAATTTTTTCGTGATTTATTAAAATTGCATCATTTTTTAAGGAATGGTGCTTGAGTACCACAAAGGGCCAAAGCGCCATTCCGTTAAAATTTTTTCGAAACAATTTTGGACGGATGAGTAAAATCATCGGGTATAAAAACTTGAATTTCAGGCCTATCAACCCTGAAGTTATTCTTTTAAAAACTGTCGCAAAACATACTGTAAAATTCCCTCATTTTGGTAATACGCTACCTCAATGGGGGAGTCGAGTCTTGCTACAACCTTAAACTCAATTTCCTTGCCATTGTCGCCTTTAGCCATAACTGTCACTTTTTTTGAAGGAGTTAAATCATTTTCGATTCCTCTAATGCTAAAGTATTCTTGTCCAGTAAGTCCGTGGAAGGCTGCGCTCTCACCCGGCAGGTACTCCAATGGCAACACTCCCATCATAATTAAATTACTACGATGAATGCGTTCATAGCTCTCTGCCAAAACGGCTTTGATTCCAAGTAAAACTGTGCCTTTGGCAGCCCAATCGCGTGATGAACCACTACCGTATTCTTTTCCGGTAAGGACAATTAAGGGTGTTTTATCTGCTTTGTATTTTTGAGCTGCATCATAAACCGTCATTTCTTCGCCTGTGGGTAAGTAGGTGGTATACCCACCTTCTTTATTGGCCAGTTCATTTTTAATACGCACGTTGGCAAAGGTTCCTCTTACCATTACCTCATCATTTCCACGTCGAGAACCGTAGCTGTTAAAATGCTTTTTTTCTACTCCTCGCGACAGTAAGTATTTTCCCGCCGCCGAATTTTCTGAAAATGCGCCGGCTGGCGAAATATGATCTGTTGTAATACTATCGCCCAACTTTAACAAGGCACGGGCACCTTCAATATTTTGTAACGGGTGCGGGTCTGTGGGTAGGCTGTGAAAAAACGGAACCTCTTTAATATATGTAGAATCGTCTTCCCACTGGTAAAGTTTATCATCTGGTACTTCAAGATTTCGCCATATTTCATTACCGTCAAAAATTTCGTCATAATTCTTTTTAAAATCTTTGGGCGTTAAAACTTTACTCATAAGCTCATGAATTTCATCATCGGTTGGCCAAATATCTTTTAAATAGATTGCCTTTCCATTTCTATCAAAACTCAACGGTTCATCTGTAAGATTTATATCTACTCTACCTGCAATTGCAAAGGCTACTACAAGCATGGGCGACATTAAAAAATTCATTTTTACTTGTGAATGAATACGTGCCTCAAAATTTCGGTTTCCTGAAAGTACCGAGGTTACAATTAAATCGTTTTCATCTACAGCTTTAGAAATTTCGGGTGGTAGCGGACCAGAATTTCCTATACACGAGGTGCAACCATAGCCAACAAGGTGAAATTGTAAGGCCTCCAAATCTTTTAAAAGGTCTGCTTTCTCTAAATAATCTGTTACAACTTTAGAACCCGGTGCAAGCGATGTTTTTACCCACGGTTTAACATCAATGCCTTTTTCGCGTGCTTTTCGCGCAACCAATCCGGCACCAATCATAACAAAGGGGTTTGAGGTGTTGGTACACGATGTAATTGCGGCTATTGCTACTGCCCCATCTGAGAGCATAAACTTTTCGTTCCCTTGTGAAATCCAAACAGTTTTTAATCCGTTTTTAATTTTAGATTCAATTTCGACCTCTTTGGAAGGTTCTGGCGATTTTTTTGACGGCTGGCTACCGCCCTCTTCTTTCCAACGTGTAATAGCATCTTCACGCTCGGAATGAACAATATACTGTCTACCAAACGAACTGTGTTCAAGTTCAATAAACTTATCTTTTAAATCTTTTAATAAAATTTTATCCTGTGGACGTTTTGGTCCGGCAACTGTGGGTTGTACGGTAGAAATATCTAATTCAACAACATCGGTATAATTTATTTCGTCTTCGTCTTGGCGCCATAGCATGTTTGCTTTGCAGTAATCTTCAACAAGTTTAATTTGTTCTTCGCTTCTATTACTATTGCGCATATATTCCAAGGTTTTATCGTCTATTGGAAAGTAAGTAATAGTGCAGCCAAACTCAGGCGACATATTCCCGATGGTGGCTCTATCTGGGACCGAAAGATTGTCTAAGCCCGGACCAAAAACTTCAACAAATTTTCCTACAACACCATATTTACGAAGTAGGTTTGCAATGGTAAGCACCAAATCTGTTGCGGTTGAACCCACTGGTAAATTTCCTGTAAGTCGCAACCCAATAACTTCTGGACTAATAAAGTAAATAGGTTGTCCTAAAATGGCGGCTTCGGCTTCAATACCACCAACACCCCAAGCAACAACACCTATTCCGTTTACCATAGGGGTATGGCTATCAGTTCCTACCAGGGTGTCTGGAAAAACCATCCCGTCCCGGGCAATTGCACCTTTTGAAAAGTACTCTAAATTTACTTGATGACAAATCCCCATTCCTGGCGGCACCACGCTAAAATTGTCAAAAGATTTTTGTGCCCACTTTAAAAAAGTATAGCGCTCTCTGTTGCGTTTATACTCTTCTTCCATATTTTGTTGATAGGCGTATTGTGCAGCAAAATAGTCTACTTGCACACTGTGATCTATAACTAAATCTACAGGAATAAGCGGATTTATTTTTGAAGCATCACCCCCTTTTCGGGCCATTTCGGCTCTTAGTGAGGCAATGTCTACAACCGCGGGTACTCCTGTAAAATCTTGCATTAAAACACGAGCAGGCTTAAAGGCTACGTCTTTTTCGCTTCGTTTAGGCGACCAATTAAGAATGGTTTCAACGTGTTTTTTTGTAACCGAAAAGTCATCGTAATTACGCAAGGCGTTTTCTAAAAGAATCCTTATTGAAAAAGGGAGTGTTTTTATATTATACCCTTGTTTTTCAAGCTCGGGAAGGCTGTAATAAGTTAGGTTTTGGTTGGTAGAGTTTAAAGTTTTCTGGAGATTAAAAATATCTTGCTGCATAACTAAAAAGTTTAAGTACTAAAGTTACACAATTTTAAAATTAGTTACTCCTATAGTATTTTGTTTAACAGCGAGTTAACAAAAAGAACAAAACAAAAACTCTATTTAAGTTTTTTGAGCGTAGTAGAATTTGTTAAATAAAATAATGAAAAATAGTTGCTAAAATTTTGTTTTAAATATGCTGCGCAACAATATACCCGCCTGTCCAAGCATTCTGAAAATTAAATCCGCCGGTAATTGCATCAATATTCAGCACTTCTCCTGCCAAAAAAAGATTTTTACAAACCTTACTTTCAAACGTTTTAAAGTTTACTTCCTTTAAATTAACACCCCCGGCAGTAACAAATTCTTCTTTAAACGTACTTTTTCCTGTTACTTCAAAATTTGCTGAGGTCAACTGGTTTGCAAGATTTAACAAGTTTTCGCGGGTAGCTTCGGCCCAAGTAAGGCGTTCGTTTATTCCCGAAAACTTTACAATATTTTGCCAAAGCCGTTTAGGTAATTCAAATTGAGCGTATTTAAAAATGGTTTGTTTCCCTTGAAACGATTTAAATTCTTTTAATGAATCTAAAACGTCTTCTTCCGCAAGAGAATTCAGCCAATTAACTTCAATATTAAAATGATAATTTAACGGTGATAAAGTTCGAGCGCCCCAAGCCGAAAGTTTTAAAATGGCGGGACCGCTCATGCCCCAATGCGTAATTAAAAGTGCACCGCTACTTTCTAAAAGCGTTTTGCCGTTTTTATCGAGTACTTTTACCAATGCGTCTGTACTTAAACCGGGTAAATTTGTAATGCGACTGTCTTTAATATTAAAAGTAAAAAGCGAAGGTACCGCAGGCACAATGGTATGTCCCAAACCTTCAAGTATTCTCCAAATCTTTGGATTACTACCCGTGGCAACCACTAATTTTTGGGCAGAAAATGTTTCGGAAGGTGTTTGTAAAACAAAATATTCGTCTTCTTTTTCAATGATTTTTACCGCTTGATTTTTTAAAATTTCAACCCCCAACCGTTTGGCTTCAAATAAAAAGCAATCGATAATAGTTTGTGAAGAATTTGAAACCGGAAACATTCGGCCATCTTCTTCAATTTTAAGCTGTACTCCCCTTTCTTCAAACCAAGCAATGGTATCGCCGGTCATAAAAGTGTGAAACGGACCTAAAAGCTCCTTTTCGCCGCGCGGATAGTTTTGCGACAAAGGTTTTGGAATAAATTCGGCGTGAGTAACATTACATCTTCCACCGCCCGAAATTTTTACTTTTGTAAGTACTTCTTTTCCGCGTTCGAGAATAATAATTTTAAGATTCGGATTTCGCTCGGCAGCATTAATTGCCGTAAAAAAACCTGCAGCACCACCGCCAACTATTATAATATCTGCGTGTATCAATTAGAGCTGTTTTGGTTTGCAAACGATTCGCAAAGAGCAATGGTTTCTTTTACATCATTTAATGTAGTACGCGGGTTTATTAGGCACATTCGCAAAACTACTTGTTTATTTAGCACCGTGGTAACCAGCAAAGCCTTTTTTGAATTTACCACACTTTGCGAAATTTTTTGATTTAAGGCATCCAGCTTTTTCTCAGAAAGTTTATTGCCAATTGGGTTATATCTAAAGTTTATAACTGCCAAAGTAGCTGGCGAAATAATTTCCCAATTAGCACTTGTACGCAAAAAATTTTCGGCAGCTTCGGCTAATTTTATATTGTATGAAATTGCTTTTTTAAATTCGGTCATTCCGAAGGTTTTTACAGACATATAAAATTTTAACGCCCTAAAACGACGGGTTAATTCAATGCCGTGATCGTAAAAATTTATCTCGGAAGTATTGCCTTCAATATCGCGTAAATATTCGGGTTTTTCGGTAAAAGTTCCTTTTAACCATTTGTGATTTTTTATCAATAAACAACCAATTTCATACGGTTGAAAAAACCATTTATGTGGATCGACAGTTAACGAATCTGCCTTGCCAATACCTTTCATTATTTTCTTTCCATCTTCAGAAAGTATTGCAAAGCCGCCATAGGCCCCGTCAATATGAAACCAAATTTCTTCATTTTTACAAATTTTAGCGAGGTCTGAAAGTGGATCTACCGTTCCGGTATTTGTAGTTCCGGCAGTGGCAATTAAACAAAATGGTTGTAACCCTTCCAACCTGTCTTTTGCGATGGCATTCTTTAATTTGTTTATTGAAAATTTAAACTCGCCATCGGTTGGAATCACCCTTATTTGTTCTTTTCTAAAACCAAGCACTCTAATAGCTTTAATATTTGAAGAATGCGCTTGGTCTGAAAGGTAGATTACCGCCTTGCTAAAATCGTCGCCACATTTTACTTTTCGGGCCGTTGCCAAAGCTGTTAAATTGGCCATGGAACCGCCACTGGTAAAAATTCCACCTCCTTTTTTTTGAGGAAACCCGAACATTTTTAGCAGCCAATTCATTGTAACAATTTCCATCTCGGCTGCCGCTGGCGAAGCCTGCCAACCTCCCGAAAATATATTAAAACCAGAAGCCAAACTATCGGCCATAGCGCTAATATAGTTACTAGGGCCTGGCACAAACGAATACGATTTTGGATGCGAAACAATATTGCTTTTTGTCATCACCTCATTCAAAACAAAATTTAAAACCTCGTGCGGATCTGTGGGGTTATCGGGAGCATCTTCGAGAAATAAATCTTCCATTTCTTTTCGTGATCCCGAAACTACCGGAAGCTTTTCATTTTGCGTTGCAAAATGGTTTACAATTGCATCAACCACCTCATAACCATACGCTTTCATTTCGTCATGACTCAATTCTAAGGTTGCTTTGTTTGGTATTTTCACGGCTTCGTTTTTTGAATTTTAAGAAAGTGCAAAATTACATTTTTAGAAAAGGAAATTCTAAGTTTGACCAATAAAAAATGTCTTGACGAAACATCAAGACATTTTTTAAAGTTTAGACTATTTAAGGAATGAAATTTCAATAAATTATTTCACCATCATTTTTTTAGTCACTGTTTGAGTATCATTGCTAAATTTTACAAAATACAGCCCTGTAGAAAGGTTTATTGGCAATGTTTGCAAACCTTCAGCAATGGTTTTAGATGCTAATAATTTTCCTTGAACGTTGAAAATTTCAACATTTGTAAATGCGTAAATGTTATTGAAATTAATTTCAGTTTTAACCGGATTTGGATAAAAACTAAAGTTTTCAACAGCATTATCGGCAACACTTAAAACGCCACAAAGGAAAGGATCGAAATTAACTTCGCCTAAAGCAGGATCGTCTTCGCTGTGGAAAATTACATCTTCAACATCTTGTGGGGTGCTTTCTTGATTTTCAATCCAGCAATTGTTTTTTGCCATAACAGGATTGGCTGTATTGTTGTAAAGCGCATAAACTATCCCTCCATTTTCGTTTTCGGCAAAAACGTTATTTCCTGGGTTGTTAGTATCGTCACCAAGATTTGCAGTAGCCGAATCCTGCAAGGTAACGCCCCAAAGGTTCCGTCTAATTTGGTTACCAGAAATAATTACTTCGGGTCCCACGGCGCTTGTAAAAATATTAATACCGCTTCCGCCCAACATAGGGTCCCCTTGAATGTTATTATCTTCAATAACGTTGTTTAAAATTTCGGCAGAATTTGAGTTTCCTAAAATTGTAATTCCGTAACGGTTTCCACGAATGGTGTTGTTTTCAATTACAACGTACACATCTCCACCAACAAAATTTGCAATCGCAATTCCACCAGCTTGGTCTAAAGTAGGATCTCCAATAATTGTATTTTGAATTATCTCTAACGGAGGATTTTGCAAGGTTGTAGCAAGGTTAATTTGCGGTCTATTAGAGTTTGCAATGTTGTTGCCTTCAATAGTATTGTTAAAAATATATGCTGAAACTGCAGCATTTGCCGCCGATCCAATTGCAGGGTTTTCATTAAATGAAATTGTATTATTTGTAATTTGTGGCGTACCACGAGACAATTGGATAACAGCACTACTTGTTGTACCAGAAACATTATTGGTTAACGTACAATTATCGATAGCAAAAGTTTCGGTTAATACACGCAGTCCGCCGCCATAGGTAATGGTAGTATTTTTAATATCGATGTCTGAAAATTCTTCAAAACGAAATCCGTCATACGGCGCATTTTCGTCGAGTGCCGTTATAAGCACATCATTGGCATCTACAGTAAAGCTACCAAAAACGGTAACTCTTTTTTCAAAATCTATAAGTAAAGATAGGTTTGTATCAATAACTACAGCATCGTTTTCGGCAATAGTTAGGTTACCGAGCAAAGTATATTCAGAGCCCGAAACTGTAATAGTAGATGGGCTTGCCGCAGCTATATCGTCTAAAGTCCACGTAACACCCGTATTAGGCGTTGTGTAATCCTGAGCAATTAGAATTGCACATGTAAAAAGCGTAAATAAAAGACTGAGAGTAGTTTTTTTCATTTTAATATGTTTTTTTAAGAATGCTACAAAAGTAGCGATATGTAGTATAGCAAAAAAGCGATTTAATTGCTTTAATCTAATTTAAAAAAAAGAGTAACTTTGAAATATGGTATTATACTTTTTGATAATTTTTTTTATCATCAGCCCCTTTTTTCCCACCACTAGAAATCCGCATTGGTTTTTCCGAACTGCAGATTTTATAAGGTTGCAATCACTACTCATACAATTAATTTTACTGGGGTTATTATTTTACTTTGAAGAAGAATTTACAACCTTTAGTTGGATTTTGGCTGCTGCACTTTTGGGGAGTGCTTTGTATCAATTTGTAAAAGTTTTCCCTTATAGTTTTTTATATCCACGCAGAAAACCAAAAGAAAATAGCGACGGGCATGTATCAATTTTAGCAGGTAATGTGCTACAAACCAATGATTGTTATTCAAAATTTATTGACGAAGTAAACCGATTTTCGCCAGATTTGGTACTGGTTATGGAATCTAATAAAGCTTGGGAAAATGGTTTAGCGAGTTTAGAAAAAGATTATCCCGTTACGGTGAAAGTACCGTTAGAAAATTTTTACGGAATGCATTTGTATTCTAAAAAAAAGCTCCAAAACGTAGAAGTAAAATACCAAATAGAAGACGACAAACCTTCTATATTTTTTGACTATTACACTCATAACAACTCCCCTATTTTCTTTTGCTGTTTGCACCCTGCCCCTCCTAGCCCGAGTGAAAATGAAACATCCAAAGAACGCGATGCCGAACTTATGGTAACCGGTAAAACAATAAGAAACATAAACAAGCCTACCGTTGTTTGTGGCGACATGAACGATGTGGTTTGGAGCCGTACTACGCGCTTATTCAAAAAAATGACGGGGATGATTGACCCTCGCGTAGGGCGTGGTTTTTTCTCTACCTTTCACGCAAATTATTTCTTTTTACGATTTCCGTTAGACCATCTATTTCATACCCGCGACCTTTATGTAGGTGAAATGGTACGATCAAAAAACTTTGGCAGCGACCACTTTGCTATGTATTATGAAATTCATCATAAAAGGAAAGTAGAAACTCCCAAAAATCCCAAATTAAACGGCGATGAAAAAGAAGAGGTTGATGAATTGGTAGAAGAAGGAAAACAAAATACCTAAATTCCATATTTTTAAAGCAATTTCTCCTAAGCTCGCCACGTAAATTTGTGATGAATTTTTACATAATTTTAAGAATTATCGTAACTTCATACCCAATATCAACTATTTAAAACGGGAAACCATGGACGAGAAGAAAAATAAACTAACAAGACAAACCGGAGCACCGGTTCCAGATAATCAAAATGTGCAAACTGCAGGTCCCCGTGGGCCAATGTTAATGCAAGATGCATGGTTTTTAGAAAAAATGGCAAATTTTGACAGGGAGGTAATCCCTGAAAGAAGAATGCATGCCAAAGGCTCGGGTGCTTTTGGAACCTTTACCGTTACCCACGACATTACAAAATATTCAAAAGCAAAGATCTTTAGTGAAATAGGAAAAAAGACAGAAATGTTTAGTCGTTTTTCAACCGTTGCCGGAGAAAGAGGTGCCGCCGATGCCGAAAGAGATATTAGAGGTTTCGCATTAAAATTTTACACCGAAGAAGGTATTTGGGATTTAGTGGGTAATAATACCCCGGTATTTTTCTTTAGAGACCCCATGAAGTTCCCCGATTTAAATCACGCAGTAAAACGCGACCCAAAGACAAATTTAAGAAGCGCCAATAACAACTGGGATTTTTGGACGCTTTTACCCGAAGCACTACATCAAGTTACCATTGTTATGAGTGATCGTGGTATACCCAAGGGATATAGACACATGCATGGTTTTGGAAGTCATACCTATAGTTTAATTAATAAAGACAATGTACGGCATTGGGTAAAATTTCATTTTATAACCCAACAAGGCATTGAAAATCTCACAAATAAAGAAGCAGCAGAAGTAATAGGCGTAGATAGAGAATCTTCACAACGCGACCTATTTGATGCCATTGAAAATAAAGATTATCCAAAGTGGAAAATGTACATTCAAGCAATGACCGAAGAGGAAGCCAAAACTTATCGCTTTCACCCTTTCGATTTGACTAAAGTTTGGTCTAAAAAAGATTTTCCGCTAATTCCGGTGGGTGAATTTGAGTTAAATAAAAATCCAGAAAATTATTTCCAAGACGTAGAGCAAGCCGCTTTTAACCCAACAAATGTGGTCCCGGGAATTGGCTTTTCGCCAGATAAAATGTTACAAGGTAGATTGTTTTCCTATGGCGATGCGCAGCGTTATAGATTGGGCGTAAACCACTATCAAATACCCGTAAACAAACCAACCTGCCCTTACCACGCCTTTCATCGCGATGGTGCAATGCGCGTAGATGGCAATTATGGTGCTACCAAGCATTACGAACCAAACAGTTACGGTCAATGGCAAGAACAACCACACGCCCAAGAACCTCCGTTAGAATTAAATGGCGACGCCTATGCACATAATTTTAGAGATGACGACGAAGACTATTACACCCAACCGGGCGATTTATTCCGCATTATCAAAAACGATGGAAAAGAACAGCAATTATTTGATAATACGGCCGCAGAAGTAGGCGGTGCCGAAAAATTTATTCAAATAAGGCATATTAGAAATTGTTATAAAGCAGATCCCGAATATGGCGAAGGGGTAGCCAAAGCACTTGGTTTAACGATGGATGAGGTAAACAGTTTTGATATGACACCTTACAATAAATGGGCGCCAGGCCCTACACAAAGTTAGGTGTGTAAATAAAACCATATTTGTAAACCTATTCTACACTCTTTAAGTTTAAAATACCCACCGGTTGCGGTGGGTATTTTTTTATCGTGCCACACTAACAACACAAACCCTTAACCAAAGGTTAGATTGTTTATAATTCAGTCTTAAACTACTGTTAATTTGACTTTTATCATAGGTAAGCACCACCAATCGAAGTAGATTGCTCAAGTCTGAAAAAAGCTAAGCAACAAACAGTATTTTCTATCCAATTGCTCTACAGATTTTCTTAAATAATATCAACATTAAATAAGTTTAATATGAAGAAAAAGAGTAAATGTGTTAGCTTCGGTACGCAATGGTGAATTTTTATTCCGACGCAAAGAAGTAGCATTTGACGTTCCTTTAAGTCTTTAAAAATTAAGTTTTTATTCATCACATTAATTGGCATAATAGGTTAAATAATATTAGCCTATTATGTCTTTTTAGCACAACAGAATTTCTTCTGAAAATTTCAGTATTAAACCCAAACTTTTATGAGTGGATTTGTAGCAATAACAGGTTTCATTTTGCGTATAGGTGCAGCTTTCGTGTTAGGTGGCATCATTGGTTTTGAAAGGCAATGGCAGCAAAAAAATGCTGGGTTAAGAACCAATACTTTGGTGGCCATTGGTGCTGCATCATATGTATTACTTTCTTTAAACCTGTACAGTTATTCGGGTGGCGACCCCAGTAGAATAATTGCACAAATCGTTACTGGTATTGGGTTTATAGGGGCTGGTGTAATAATGAAAGATGGATTTAATGTTCAAGGACTCAATACAGCCGCCACTATTTGGTGTTCGGCCGCAGTGGGTACTTTTACAGGAATGGGTCTTTTTTTTGAAGCATTAATATCCACTTTGGCAGTTGTATTATCGCATATATTATTAAAACCCGTAAGCACAAGACTGTCAAAACTTTCGGCTTACAAAAAAACTAAGGTAAAAGAAACCTTTTATTCGGTTTCAATTCAATGTCCTTTGAGCATGGAGTCCAAGGTAAGGTTTTGGCTTTTAAACCATATTGAAATGAACGACCAACTATTAATACGGTCAATCAACAGAAATACATTGGAATCTACCCCAAAAGAAGTAATTATTAAAATTGAAGTGGCTACCATTGGTGCGCAAGATAATTTGTTAGAAAACTTGGTTGCAGGACTTACTCTTAAACTCGATATTACTAGTGCAGGATGGAAACTAATGGGCAGAGAAACAGAGTATTAAACGGCTTCTATTATACTTAGAAGCTACTTTTATTGTCACTTATAAATTTTAAAAAATGAACATACAAACTGTAATAGCGCAATCAAGAAATGTTTTCCCGTGGCTGATAATGATTTTAATGTCGTCAGTTACTTTTGTAGGATTATTATCTGAATTAATGCCTTCGGGAGTGTTACCACTTATCATGGACGACTTAAATATTAACGAGGCACAAACTGGAAATTTAGTGGGTTATTATGCCATTGCATCGGCCATTTTTGCTATTCCACTCATTTCAATAACCATGCAATTTAACCGCAAGCACCTGCTTTTATTTTTACTGGGCGGTTTCGCTATTTCAAATATTGTTTCCGGATTAGTTCACAATTATTCGGTAATAATAGTTTTAAGAATTATTGGCGGAATATGTGCCGGTGTAATGTGGCCAATGATTGCAGCCTACGGAATAAGATTAGTTGGCCCTCAACATCACGGTAAAGCGATTGCAGTTATTATGGCTGGCTCTACCTTAGGAATTAGTATAGGAATGCCAATTATGACCGTGATAGGAAACGATTATGGCTGGCGTACAGAATTTATTGGTCTTGGTGTTTTTATAATTGCAATAGCCCTAATAAGCTTTTTTGTGCTCCCTACAATGCCAGGAGAAAAACTTATTAAAAGCGCTTCACCCTTTGCTTTGTTACAAATTCCCGCGGTTTTAATTGTTCTGCTGCTAACACTACTGGGGGTGCTGGCTCATTACGGGGTGTATGTATATATAACAAGTCTTGTTGATAATTTACAATTAGCAGGAGGCGTAGAAAGCGCCCTTTTATTTTTTGGAATTGGATCTTTAATTTCGGTGCTTTTAGCCATAAAATATATAGATAAACACCTAAGGTTACTTACCGTTGCCATGTTTGTTTTAATAGTAATTGCAATGACGTTGTTTATCGTTTTTGGTGGCACCACCGGAATTGGTCATTTTGCCTTCTTTTTGTGGGGAGTGTCGTTTGGACCATTGGTAACTCTACTTCAAGCTGCAGTTAGTAGGCAAGTAGAAACGGCTAAAGATGTAGCCACCTCGGTGCAATCTTCGGTATTTAATTTGTCTATTATGATTGCATCATCGGTTGCTGGACTTTTACTTGGAATTTATTCCCCGATAAGCTTGGTTTATTTTGCAATTGCACTATCTATCCCAGGTATAATTATCTCGTATTTTTCAAAGAAAGCATTGGATTAAAATGCATAATAAATAATCGTTTTAAGCACTTATTTACCCTATAAATTATCCGTGAACCGATTGCCTATAATTAATACCCCAGCTGGCCAATTCATTAATAAGTGGCTCGAGGGTAGCACCGTATTTGGTGATAGAATATTCTACAGTTATTGGCTTTGTATCCATAACTTTTCGGCTTATTAATTGGTTCATTTCTAAATCTTGGAGTTCTTTAGATAACATTTTAGTACCAATACCGTCAATTTCACGTAACAAATCCATAAAGCCAAGCTTGTTTCCTTCAATAAGAGTTCCTAAAATATGAAACTTCCATTTTCCAGAAAGTATGCTCATAGTATCACTAATGGCTTGCATTCTAACTTGACATACGGGAGTATCGTTAATAACCGATTTCTTTTTCATGATATAAAATTTTAAAAAAAAGTTTTACGTAGTTTCCTCAAGGAAAGTGCTTTCTAAAAGGAAATGCATATCAAATATACATTTATTTCAAACTATATTCGCAGTTCAATTTTAACCAATAGTGTATTAAAAGCAACCGAATTAATATTGAAATAATTACTTAATTGTTAAAGCAAGAAAATATGAAAAATGACAAAACACAAAACAATCCACTTTTATGCGATATTGAAACCGGATTGTGTGAAATGCCGCATGATACTGCAAGTAACAAAACCACACCCGAAAATAAAGCCGCTAAAAATTCTGTTTCGCTAATTTATTTTACAGACCCTATTTGCTCATCTTGCTGGGGAATCGAACCACAACTTAGAAAGCTGAAACTGGAATACGGCAACCAACTAAATATTGAATACCGTATGGGTGGCCTATTACCAGATTGGAGCTATAACAGTGGTGGAATTAGCTCGCCAAGCGACGTTGCAAGCCATTGGGATGAGGTAAGTTTACATTACGACATGCCCATAGATGGAGACCTTTGGTTAGAAGACCCTTTAGACTCATCGTACCCGCCTTCAATAGCATTTAAAGCAGCACAATTACAAGATGAAAACAAAGCCATTCTATTTATGCGCGAGTTGCGCGAATTAGTTTTCTTGAAAAAGAAAAATATTGCAAAATGGGAATATATTGCAACAGCCGCCGAAACTGTAGAGCTTGATGTAAGCCAATTAAAAACCGATTTTAATGGTAAAGCAAAATTACTTTTTAATGATGATTTAAAACTTGCACAAACCTACGGTGTAAGAGGTTTTCCAACCATTTTTGTAATTGACAACCTTGGTAATAAACAAACAATATATGGCGCGCGCCCTTATGCGTATTACGAAATGGCAATTTTAAAAATAGCCTCTAAAATTGCAAAAAGTGAATACCGTAAAGATTGGAAAACATTATTTTCAATATATCCCACACTTACAGCGAGAGAATACACCGAATTATCTGGCACGCCAAGAGTCGAAAGTGAGCGCATTTTAAACGACCTTTTTAATAATGGATTTTTAGAAAAAAAGACTACTAAAAATGGGGCGATTTGGAAAATTAAATAACAGGTTTTAAGACTAAAAAAATTTTACAGCCTAGCGTTACGACGAAATTTAATTAAAAACACTATTTCAACTTTAAATTAATTGACTATCAACAAAATACAACTAAGAATTTTACTGCTTAACTACTTTAAAATCTTTAGTTGTATTCATTATGTTTGCGCGCATAAATCAATAAAACCTAATTTAAAATGACACAAAAATTACCCAACAAAAAAATTTTAAATCTACTAATTTTTACAATTCTTTTTACTGGATTTTCACTGCAGGTAAATGCAGCAAACCTCGAGGACACCTTGGCCGACCCTCCATGCGACGAAAAAATTGTTATTGAATGCGATACAGTCTACACCGCCTCATTAGTTCCAAATGCAGGCTATTGGACTACTTACTCTGGAGTGCCGTATAACTATACAGGTTCTGAGCAAGTATTTGAGTTTACAGCAACGGCATCGGGGCTTCATGTAATGGACTTAGACCAAGGCGATGGCGATGCAGATTTTATGATTATGAATGCCTGCGGAAATTTCGCAGGGAATGTTACTGGTTTTTATTGGACTGGAGAACAATCTGAATATATCGAGTTAGAAGAAGGTAACACTTACTATATTATTGCAGATTTGTACGAAACAAGCGGACCTTCTACTGTAACTATTAAAGTAAACTGTATGGGCGGGGTTACAATCCCAGATCCAGATTTTGACTGCTTCCAAGGTTTAGGCAACCCGCCAAGTGTTGATGCTGCATATAACTTAGACCCTTTAAATCCTAATACCTTTGTAGCAAACGACTTTACGGTTGATGGCGATACAACTTTTGCTTTACAGCAAATTTCACTTAGTACAAACCAAATGCAAGTGCCAGATCACGGGGTTTTCAACATTAGAGAAGATAATAACGGAATTCCAGGTGATATTCTTGAAGTAATTGACGCCGATGTTACCTCGTCTATGGCTTACGCTGCCCTGTATGACGAGCCTGTGTATCATGTAGTTTTCGATTTAACTGAAGCTGTTATTTTTACAGAAGGCACTTACTGGTTAGAGCCAAAAGTTACCACTCCAAACCCATCTACAGTTTGGTGGGCTGCAACCGAAAATGGAACCGACGGTGCAATTACAATGTTATCTGAAGATGGCGGCGCAACTTGGGAGCCACTCGATGCAGAATCGATCTTTTTTGTAGCAGGTGAATGTGAAACTTTAGGTGTTCATGATATAGCACCCGTTGTTTTTAATTCATTTCCAAACCCGGTAAATGATGTGTTAAATATTCAATCGCAAGAAACTATAGCGTCTGTTACCGTTTACAACCTATTAGGACAAATTGTGTTAAATGTAAATACAGTATCGAACGGGAAAATAGATTTTACAACGTTAAATTCGGGTATTTATTTAGTAGAAGCGACTTTCGAAAACGGTTACACCGGAACTATTAAAGTTGTAAAGAAATAAAAATTTTATTCTAAATTCTTAAAGTTTAAAAGCCGTCTCATTTATACAATGGACGGCTTTTGTTTTTAAGTGCAAGCTAAAACCAATTTTTATAAAAATAAAAAAGCCGACTAATAAAAGTCGGCTTTTGTTTTGTGCGGGCGGGGAGACTCGAACTCCCACACCTCGCGGCACTAGATCCTAAGTCTAGCGTATATTGCACCAAATTGAAACAAAGTCATTCATTTTCAATTGATTATACGATTCTACATTTTCTTTAATATCATCTAATATCAATTGATTTCAACATTTGTTGTACCTATGTTGTACCTGAAAAGAACAATAATTTCGTATCTTTATGGTGTACTTAGGTAAAGGAATACATTCAAAATGGAATGTTGTACCTATGTTGTACCTGATTTGACTTTCGTACTCAAAACAGGTCAATTATGTCATCAAACGCAAAGATAGTTCTACGTAAAAAACCAAACAGTAAAGGGCTTTACCCATTAGCTGTTCGAATTACAAAAAATCGTCGTTCAACATATCAATATATAGGTCATTATATTGACATAGAGGATTGGGACGAAAAAAATATTCGAGTAAGAAAGTCTAATTCAAATGCTGATAGTTTAAACAAGTTGCTATCACAGGAACTCTCGAACGCCAATAAAGCACTTATTGACTTACAATCCGAGCATAAAGATGCATCTGCCAACCAAATCAAAAAAGAGATATATGCCTCGGGAAACTCTGCTACCTTTTTTGAACTAGCACAAGAGCATCTGGACGAATTGGAAATCGCCGAAAAATTAAACCGCTTATCTACGGATAGTGCTTTGGTTAGCTATATCATAAAGTTTAATAAATCAAAACAGTTGGCTTTTCAGGAAATTAACGAACGCTTCCTAAAAAAGCTGATGATATATTTGAAAGCCAAACACGAACTTTCAGAAACATCAGTAATGAACATCTTATTCCTCATTAGGTTGTTGTTCAACAGAGCTATTAAGCTCAAAATAGTTAGTAGGGAATTATATCCTTTTGGTGGTGACAAGATTAAAATTAAGTTTCCAGAAACAAGCAAAGTCGGGTTGAATATTATTGAAGTAAGAGCCATAAAAGCTCTTGAGAATTTAACTTTGAGTGAAATACACACTCGAAATGTCTGGCTCTTTAGTTTTAATTTTGCCGGAATGCGAGTTACCGATGTATTGTGGACAAAGTGGTCTGACATATACGACAAAAGGTTGCATTATAGAATGAACAAAAACTCAAAATTACTATCATTAAAAATTCCAGATAAGGTTTTCAAAATTTTAGATTATTACAAAGAAGACAAAAGATATGCAACCGATTTTGTTTTTCCCGAATTGAAAAAAGCGAATCTCGATGATGCAAAAGATGTCTATAACAAGAGAAAGACAGCTACCAAGAAATTTAATGACAACTTAAAATCTATAGCTAAAAAGGCGAAAATTGATAAGAAAATTACAATGCATATTGCGAGGCATACCTTTGGCAATATTGCTGGTGATACCATCCATCCCTTTATGCTGCAAAAATTGTATCGTCATAGCGATTTAAAAACCACATTGAATTATCAGGCAAATTTTATCCATAAAGAAGCGGATGATGCTTTAGATAGTGTTGTTAACTTTTAAGTTATTCTACAGTAAGTTAAATATGAGTCGGGCGAACTAATTTTTGATTAAAACATTTAACCAACATCTTGTATAATTTGGGATGTTTTCTTTTTAGTAAATCCGCTCGTTCAAAAAAATACTCTGAAGCAACCGCAAAGAATTCAGCTTGATTTGTTCCACCATATTTACGAATATCTGAATGGTTATCGTTAATCGCTTCCATTTCTTTATGGATTAAGTTTAACCAAGGTATGGCATATTGATGTTCCATTAGCCGCTCTGGCACACCGTCTGTTCTATCGTCCAACTTATCTATAAGGTGCACAAATTCGTGTATGCCAGTATTGCTTTTATCGGTTGTATTTTTAAAGCCGTGGTACAATGCTTTCTTGGAAAGTATCATCTGTTTCTCGAACCTTCCATTTCCAACTATTCCACCAATATTCCGTGAGTTATCCTTACTGCTAAATTGCATATCCTCATTAAAATTATCTGGATATAACAGGATTCCGCTTAAATTGGTGTAGTGCCATTCTTTGAAGCCAAAAACAGGGATTACTGCACTTGCTGCAATTAAAATCTTGTCCAATTCTTCTAGTTCAAACTGCACAGCATCAATATAGACCTCACTTAAAAATAGCATCATTTTTTGCTGAAAAATTAGCTGTCCGTCTTTTGAAAGATTTCTATAAAACAGCACATTATCCATTAATAATTTATGCCAATGCTCTGGAAATGGCTTTACGCCTTGGCGTTTCGCTTTTCTATAAAAATGAACAGCAAAGAGAATAATCACAACCGAAATTAAAATATAAACCATATTAAAAGAAAGGATTTAATCTACAGGTTCTGCTTTAAATCCCACTTTTTGCAAAGTTGCCTTTACATCTTCTTCGGTTGCACCATCACTTTCAATAGTTAGAATTTTATCTGGATTAGCAGTATCTACTTTCCAACTTTTGACACCTTCTTGTTTGTTTAAAAAGGGGGTAACTTTTGATACGCACCCACCACAATTGATATTTGTTTTAAATTTTAAAGTTTTCATAGCATTGAATTTATTAATTATTAAAGTTTTACTCGTTTAAGTCTTAAGCTGTTTGCTACTACAGATACACTGCTAAATGCCATTGCTGCGCCTGCAATCATCGGGTCCAATAAAAACCCGTTTAGGGGGTACAAAACTCCTGCCGCAATTGGTATACCAATGATGTTGTAAATGAATGCCCAGAAAAGGTTCTGACGTATGCCCAACACGGTTCTTTTCGATAGTTCCAAAGCTTTGGGAATAGATTGCAAATCTGACGTTATCAAGGTCATTTTTGCTACATCCATTGCGATATCCGAACCTTTGCCCATAGCAATACTCACATTGGCTTGCGCCAGGGCGTGCGAATCGTTGATACCATCGCCCACCATTGCTACTATCTTTCCGTCCGCCTGTAATTTTTCGACAAAAGCCGCTTTGTCCGAAGGCATCACTTCTCCTTGGTAATTTGTTATTCCTACTTGTTTTGCGACAGCAGATGCGGTTTTATTGTTATCTCCAGTAAGCATATAGACCTCAATGCCTCGTTCTTGAAGTGTTGCTATGGCCATTTTTGAAGTTTCCTTAATCTTGTCTGCAATGGCGAGTATCGCCAGCACTTGTTTTTCATTGCCAAAGAAAATGACGGTTTTCGCTTGCTCTTCGAGACTTTCTGCTGTTTGCATCAAGGAAGCATCGATTTGAATATTTTTCTCAAGCATTAGTTTATGGTTTCCAACATAGTATGGTGAACCATTTTCTGTTTGAGCTTTCACACCTTTTCCTGTAATACTTTCAAAAGAAGCAATTTCAGCTTTTTCAATATTTTCATCTTTTAAGTGATTGACTACAGCCCCTGCCAAGGGATGTTCTGATTGTGCTTCGATAGCCAAAAGAATTTTTTTGTATTCATTGCTATTTTCAAGTTTATCCTTCCAAA
>DFMO01000009.1 GCA_002375695.1 Flavobacteriaceae bacterium UBA3591 | reverse complement strand
GGAGGTATTAAAGCTAACGGTCTCGGCTATGAGTAGTTGCGTGGTTTAGCGATTAACTTTGCAAGTACACACCAAACTGAAAATCCGCGTCCCGATAGCTATCGGGATTCAGAAGTAGGCGAGAACAAGCAATTACTTATAGCCATTGTTGCCAGTAGTTTTTATTCAGTTGGATTTTCCATTGGATGAAATGCCGCTACTCGACCATCAGCCAAAATATGTAGGGAATAGTGATTACCATTAAAATATAATGACCTATCTCCGTAAATTCTAAAATCCTTTCCTTCTTTTAGTTTCTCGTTTATTTTTGGTTTTAAATCTTCTATCGCAATTTTTAAAATCCGCTTAATATCTTTTTGAGTATACTGAAATTTAGTTTTGTTTTCAAAATGACCTTCAATAGCAAGTTCATCACAATGCCTTAAATATATATGCAGGAAACCTTCGTAATCCCAATAAATTGGTGTAACCACTTCGTGATGTTCAAGGCTTTCGGTTTCAAATTGTACTCTTGATTTTTGAAGTTCAGCATATATATCAGGATATTCTTCTTCAAATTGTTCAAGCCTTTTATTAGTTGACCTCTTAATTTCTTTTTTGATAGCTTCAATTCTTTCTACTTTCCGAGCCTGTAGAAATTCGTTAAACTCTAAAATTTCTTCTTTCGTTATATCTGTGGCGTAAAGTTTAGCCTCTAACTCAAAGAATCTAACTTTTGGAAGTTTTTGACCATTTTCATCGAAACCATTTTCTTTGACGTAATCATAATTTTCAGAACCAGGTTTTAGGTACAATGAAAGTCCACAGAATTTAGCAATCTCTTCCTCGATTAGAATACCTCCATTTTTAATTCTTTGACCATATAGCCATAAGTATGCCCTATTTGGGTCAAAGTCAGTTGGGTCGACATTTACTGTAATGGTGTTAGGAATTTCTTTTATTCCAGTCTGATTATAAGATTTTGCAACTGGTAAATTAGAAGCTAAAACTTCATAAATATCTCCTGAAACAAATCCGTTTTCGATTAGTTCTTTCTTTTGCTCATCAGATAGTTTCTCGTGTTTTGAACAATCAATTTTTACCAATCCATTTGTTCTTGGAACATTTTCTTTGGAAATTGCATCTTCTAATTCCTCTCGTTCTTTCTTATAGTACGTTAGAACTCCACCAATATTTCTACCAAATTTTGCGGCTGACTCCGAAAATTTGTGAAACTCTATTGATATGTACTTGCGGTCATATTGCCCATACATTGCATATAGTTCCTCTACAGAAAACTGAAATTTTTCAGATAATTGTTTTTCTATGTCCTCTTTGAAACTTTTAAGTTGTGTTTCATATGCTGCTATTTGAGCAGTTAAAAATTCTCGTCTTTCAGTATTTTCTTCAGGTAGTTCAGACAATTCTTTTTTTGCATTGGCAACTTGGTTTTCGACCATATCGTTTAAGAGATATAGCATTCCATCATTTATTTTACTTTTTATTCCGAACATCTCTGTTTAAATTACTGGCAACGGTTACGCATATGATTTGCGGCGGGTTTTGCTGCGCAAACTTTTCCGCTGAATCAAATGCATTTTAAAAATACTACTTTTTACCACTTTCACGAATTTCAGCCGTAAATTATATGCAATGTTATATTTTTTGCCGACACACCCGAGTGAGCCAATCTGCCGAAAGAGTAAGAGTCCGTATAGTTTTTTAGTTGATCCCGCAATATTTTTTAAATTTTAGATCACTTAAAAAAATCCGCTCGAGTGAGTCTCGGTTGAGTGCGTTTCCACACAATTTCATCCGAGTCAAAATCCGTACGAGTAAGTTGTCCGAAGTCCGTTCAACCCAAATAAAACGCCTCCGAATTAATTCGGATGAATTCAATTCGGAGGCATTAAATATAACGGTCTCGTATAACCGTCAGTTACGGGATTAAAGTTACTAATTTTCGGTTTGGCACTGACGTTAGCAATTCCGAGTGGATTCGGACGTAGTCGAATCCGCCGTAATTGCGGTTATACATTGTTGTGTGCAGTTTTTTATATTCCATTTCTACTTTTCCAATTACTCATTGTTGTCGGATGTTCATTGTCTATTGGATAATTCCGATTTACAAAGTCCAACTGTTTTGGTGTTAGTAATACGAACATTCCATCATTTCCGCAATTTATTGGATAAAACTGCTCGTCCGAATTTTGTTTTCTTAATTCAGTATTCAACATTTCTATAAAATTCACATAGGCAATTCCCCAATCCAAATCAGAAAATTGTCCGTCAAATGCTGTGTATTCATTTCCGTTCAGTTCAATTGTGTGTTTCCAACTACTTTGGTCTTGTTCGCTTTTTTCGTTTGCGAATTCTAATTCAAGTCCAAGTTTTTCAAAAGTCGGTTTTACTTGGGTTAAATATTCTGTTAATCCACCAATCTCAAAAAGTTCCTCACAATCTACCCATTGATAGCGATTATCCATAAAATTCAGAGTTTCTCCACGCATTGGTCCTTGAAAGAAATGTAAGTCCGAATACGCTTTTTGAAAGTCGGCTTTGACTGTATCCAATTCAGATTCGCTGGTCAAATTGAAATAACCCAATTTCTCTAATTCAGACACGATTTCTTTTCCGTTTAATTTTTCTTGAATTACTTTCTCTGGATTTGGGTTTTTGATTTTAGAAACCGCATTATCCTTTTTGGAATTACACGCCAAAAAAGTGGAAAAAATTATGATTAAAAAAATATGTTTCATTGGTTTGGACAAATTGCACACAACGGTTAGTATAAAAGAAGTAGGGCTGAAAATAAGCAATTACCTTTCGAATTATCTACAAGCCAAATCTTTTGTATTTTGATTTTATTTTTTTTCTCCAAAAGCCAAATCAAAAGATTTGGCGACCTTGCAAATGAGCCTGAAACATTGGGTTTAGCACTTACTTGCCCTATTTTTTTTATACAGTGTTGTGGTTTGTATTTCCTTTATTCCTGATAATCTATTTTCCCGAATTCATTCACGAAAAATAAAATTGAGAATCTGGAATTTACTTTTTCATCAGTAATTTCATTAATTCTGGGCTTCCAATTCTTGATACTTCTGGTTAATTTCAAAACGTCTCTCTCAAAATCATTTTTCGGATTATGATATAGTTTATTCTTTTCTATATTCATATTAAAGATTGTATCGATAATATCTAATTCTCTTTTCATCGACCTCTTTTTGAAATTTGCAGTCAATAGCTTTCCTTGTTTATCAATATCGACTAGAATAATTGTTGTCAATTGAGGTTTATACTTTTTTTGATTATATACTTTCAAAATTGAATCAATGTTAATTTCTAAAAAAGGATAAGGTTGATAATAAGTATATTTATTTAAATCTATTTCATTGCCGTTTTCGAGAATCACTAATTCGCTCTCACTTATTATTTGGTTTTCTAAAGGTTTTGAATTAGAGCAATAGTATCCGAAAGTGTTTTTATCGTTAATCTCTTTCGCATATACAAGCCAAGTTTCTCCAAGAGAAATTGACCAATCACAAGAAGTGTATTCTCCAGTATATTTACCTTCGGAACTGAAAGTGAATTTTATATAATCTAAATTATCATTTGATTTATAGTTTTTAGAAACTTTAAATTTTACAGTATAATTTTTAAAATCAGAGCTATATTCTTTTTCGATTACCTTACCTACAAAAACGTGTTTGGCTTGATAGAATTCAATTGTCGGATTGGGCGTAAAACAATCACAGCCAAAAGCTGAAAGGCTGCAAAGTATTAATATGATTAAAATAAGATTCTTCATTTTTTTTATATAAACCACAACGGTTACGCATATGATTTGCGGCGGGTTTTGCTGCGCAAACTTTTCCGCTGAATCAAATGCATTTTAAAAATACTACTTTTTACCACTTTCACGAATTTCAGCCGTAAATTATATGCAATGTTGTGTTTTTTACCGACGCACCCGAGTGAGCCGCTTTGCCGTTTGAGTAAAAGTCCGAACAGTTTTGCAATTGTTTCCGCCAAAACTTTTAAATTTTAAATCACTAAAAAAATCCGCTCGAGTAAGTCTCGGGAACCTTTTAATCCGCATCATTTTTAACTGAGTCCAAGTCCGAGCAAAGTCTCCGTCCGAAATCCAATCAGTACAAAAAAAATACCTCCGAATTAATTCGGATGAATTCAATTCGGAGGTATTAAACACAACGGTCTCGGCTATGCGTAGTGCGGGATTTCAAGGAACCTCACTTTCCGTTTAGCTGTTAGTTTATTAAATGTAATTACTTTCATATCAGCACTTTCGCCCGCATTACGTATAGCCATTGTTGGGCAATCGTACTTTTTTTTCGTCCGTCTGGCAGCGTTGGCAAAGACATACTCTTTGGCAAGTTTTGGCTTGTGTGTCGGCTGGTGCGACTTGCAAATGTGTATGGCTTTTAGCGTTGGCATAATTCACTTTATTTATATTCTTTATCAATTTCTTTAAGCATAATTTCCAATTCGTCAAATTCCTTATCAAATGCTATCATAAATATTTCAGCATCCTTTTTACCTAAAAGCTCATTGTTTTCATACCAATTTCCCATCTGTTCTAAAATGTAATTAATATTGCCTAATGTGTATTCTATACTTTCAGGTATTGAGCTTTTGAATCTGCTTTTTAGTTCTTCTTCAACTTCTTTCATTTTTGAAGCGACTATTTTAATACTTCCTTCTGCTTGAAATGCTCTTTGCGTATCTGAATAACCTCTTTTAATCAACTGAATTGAATAATTTAGATTAGATACAATTGCGTGAAGACTTTCTCTTTTATGTTTTTCTTTATGTTGGTTTACTTTTTCGTTAATCATTTCCCTTACTTTAATTAATACGTCTGTTGCCAAGTTATTTTGTTCGTCAATAATTTTCTTTAAGTCAACTTTTTTCACTACAAATTCTGGGGAATATCCTGCATAACTGAATTTATATTTTGAGTTTGGACCTTTGTCTATAAAGTAAAATTCAGGCTTACGATTTACAATTCTTGTTGATGGATGACCAACTATATCGTTTCTTATTTCTCTGTTTTTAGAATCAAACTCAAAAAGAGTAAAGAAATCTGCAATGCTTTTAAATTTCTCACGTGAGATATTTTGAAACAAGCCAAATAAACCATCTTGTTGGCAAAACGTGGATTGTAAAACACCATATATATTTAAAACTGAACGTTTCGGTACTTTAGATTCAGGAATTGCAATAAATTCATCAATTGCGTCTTGACAATCTTCAATTAAGTCCAAAGAAGTAAAGCACTTTTCATAATCACCAAAATCTTCTTTAAAGTGATTAGGTTGAAACATTCTGTTGTGAATGTCATTATTTACCTTTCTGCTTAACTCCTGAACGGTCATACTATCTCAATTTTATCAATCTCCTTCATCAATCTATCGGTTTCTGAAAGAGCAACAATGATTTTTTGATAGTGTAAAATATCGTCAAACTCTAATTTGCGGTCTTTTCGGTCTTTCAGCCATTTTTGAGCAGGTTGGTAGCCACCAATGTAAAACTCCCAAGCTACTTGAGGAACATTGTCAAAATACTGCGTTTCGTTGATGTAAACTTTATCGTCTTTGTATTTTGGTTTGCCTACTTCATTATTTCCGTCAATTGGATATTGCGTAATGTATTGCTCCACTTTTGGACTTTCCAATAAATGGATTTGGCGAATTTCTCCGCCCAATTTTACCAATTTCCAAAAAATGTCTTGGTCTTTTGGATATGGAACTCTCGGAAAATCAATTTTTAAAAACTCGTTATATGTCTCTCGGTATGTTGGTGAATGCAAAACTGCATAGATGTAATCTAAAATGTCAATTGGGGCAAAAGTGTTTACGGTTGTTTCTTTTTCGTTAGTAAAAGTTAAATCTAAATTCTCAGCAATTCGTTTTACAATTTCCTTATCTAAGTTAGGAACTCTTTCAGTAGTCGGTTCAATGGTTTGTTGTCCATTACTTTCTAGGTATAAGTAGAGTGGAAAAAGGCATCCTGTACCAAATAATTTAGCACTTGCTGTAAAGTTTCCCTCAATTATTTTATCCGTAATAAAGTTATGTCTATAATCTTGTGTTGTTTGTCTTGGTATGATTAATCCAATATTAGGTTGAAGTAAGTGTTGCATAACTTCAAATCTCGAACGACCAATAAAACCGCCTGAATTTTTAGTAATTATTGTTTCTCTTACATCAAAAGGTCTGTAGTTAATTTTTACTTGTTTGAAGGTATCATTTAAAATACTTTCTTTGGCTCGTGCAAATGTCCAACCGCTTGAATCTTGTTTTTCCTTATACTTTGACTTTAAAAAATCAACAGTTTCCATCTCGAAATCATTTATCACGGTTTGAAGTTTCTGATTAGAAAATTGAATAGCTAAAGCGTCACATTTAGTTTCTATGCCATTAGAGTTTGAATTTAAAACTTCATTTACTTTAAATCCTTTTTCGTAATTTTTTATCAGTTCAAAATCTTTTGGAACGAAAAAGTAATATGGCTGAGAATAGACAAGCTTTTCCCATTTGATTTCAGAAATAGTTGAATTGTTAAGTGTTTCATATTTGCGATTCCTTTTACCTTGCAAATCAAAATGATAAACTTCCCCTAATTGCGTTTTCTTCTTTTTATCTGTTTTTACAAAGATGTTAATCGAAACACCTTGCATAATATCAAAAACATTTTGGTCAGGGCTTCCATCAGGGCAAACTTCTTTTTTCTTGGCATTTCCGTGTAAATCCAAGATGTAAATTTTATCAAAAGTCTCTAAAAGATGTTTACGCATTTGACGGTGTGTAATTCCGTCAATAAAGCTATTATTTGAAATGTAAGCCAAAACACCACTTCCATTTTTCTCAATGTAATGTTGTCCGTAGCGAATGAATTTAATGTAGTCATCATCCAAGTTGATTTTACGTTCATTGAGATTTTTCTTGTAGTCAGAAATTAAATCTTGAATCCAATCATTTTTATTTGTGCTACTTACCGCATATGGGGGGTTTCCAATAACACACATTACTGGTGTATCTCTTTTAATATGGTTGGCTTCGTTGGCTTCTGTACTCAACCAATTTGCAAATAAAGTTCCTGTATCTTGGTGGTGTTCTTCTAAACTGTTGGTCAAATAAACTTTAAATCGTTGGTTGGATGTTGGTTTAAATCCTGTTTCGGTCAAAAGCAAATCCAACTTTAGATGTGCCATAGCATAACTCGCCATTAGCAACTCAAAACCGTTTAAACGAGGTAATAAATGCGTTTCTACATAATTGCTCCAAATACCTTGTTGTCCTTGAAATTTTTTGTGAATGTGTTTTACCACTTCTGCCAAAAAAGTTCCTGTTCCTGTGGCTGGGTCAAGAATTTGTACTTTGTGTACTTCTTGCTCCATTTGTTTGTAACCTGTTGCCGAACGTTTGTCTGCGGTTTGGGTATTTACTTTTATGGTTGTTTTGCTGGTGTCGGCAAGTCCTTGCGGTAAATCAAATTCCGTTTTTAGAATGTCGTCAACTGCTCGAACAATGAAATTTACAACAGGTTGCGGTGTGTACCAAACGCCACGAGATTTGCGCAATTTTGGGTCGTATTCGCTCAGGAATGTTTCGTAAAAATGGATAATAGGGTCTTCCATTTTAGTGGATTTCCCATAATTCTTTAAGATTTCTTCTACGTTACACGCCAAAAAGATTTCCGAAAGGTTTTCTACTACCCATTTAATTCGGTCGTCAATGTCCGGTCCTGCAATGTAGCCAAAGAGTTTTCGTAAAAACGGATTGGATTTTGGAATCAACTCAGCCGCTTCTTGTCTGCTAAAATTATCCAAAGTAGGGTCGTGCAAACGAGCCGCAAACATTCCATAAGCAATTGTTTGAGCGTAAACGTCTGCAAAACCTTGTGGCGTAATGTCGTGAATCAGAATTTGCTTGAAGGCCAACATTTGTTCTTTCAGCGTACTGTTTTCTTGATTTTCTTCATCACTGGTCAACGACTTTTCAATAATATCAGAAAGAAGGCGGGCTTTGCCCGCCATCATTTCTGCTAATTTTTTGGAGCTTTTTATCGTTTGTCCAACGTGAACGCAAAAGTCTTTAATCAGATTTTCAAAGTTTCCAAAGTTCTCAGGTAAAGGTTTTATTCCCTTGTCCGTGATTTCTGCAATGGCAATTTTGGTAATAAATTCGCCTTCTCGGTACAGATGAAAGTTGATGTAGTCCGTAAAAATGAGATTGTTTAGAGAAGCCTTGTAACGGTCAAACTGCTCTTTGTTTCCTGTTTTTTTCGTTCCGTCAAGGTCTTTGTCGCCAATGTCTTTAGCTTCAATAAATCCAACAGGAATATCTTTTTTAGTCAAAATGTAGTCAGGTGCTCCACAACTTTGTCTTTTAGGTTCGTTGGTCGCTCTGATAGTCGGCACCAAACTTTCTAAAAGTTGTTGCAAGTCACCACGAAAAGTATGTTCGGTTGCGTTTCCGAGTCTGTACCTTTTGTCTAAGTTGTCAATATATTGTTCTAATGTCATTTATTCTTTCAGTTTCTGTCAGAGCGTTGGCAAAAAACAGCTCTTTTGGTTTTTTCAGCGTTGGCTTTCGTGTCGGCAAAAACCAAATGTGCTGTTTGTGTGGTGGGCTTTTTTTGTATGTTGCCCAACGGTTACGCATATGATTTG
>DFMO01000011.1:260522-394027 GCA_002375695.1 Flavobacteriaceae bacterium UBA3591 | reverse complement strand
GCAAATGGTGAGATAACCAAGCGACTTATAAAAGAATAGTTTTTAGGTAATTAGTTTATAATTGTAAAATCGTCCGGAAGTTAACTTTCGGACGATTTTTTTATAGGTTAAATAATGTTTTAATTTAAATCTTTCTTTACCAATAAGTAAAAGTCGTTGTCTAATGGAAGGTAGCCTTGGTCGTATAAATAGTAGTATGTGGACCCAGATTTTGTGGTGTAAGTACCAGTGAAATATTCAAAACTAAACCCCATACGCAACAGCTTATCTTTTGTGGTTTTAGTTTTATCTTTTGTATTTAAGGTTTCGAGTATACGATAGTTTTTTCGCAGCCGGTTATTAATATTTCTAACTAAGTTTTTTCTATCCTTGTTTAAGGAATTGTTATGTGCATTCCGGCAAGCATCGCTGCAATATTTTTTATCTGAGCGACCTATAATTTTGTTTCCGCATTCTGGACATAGTTTTTCCATCTTTTAAAGATAGGGATTTTAAAATATTAGCGTCAATTTTATTAGATTGACCATAGAAAGAAGTAGTTCTTGTAAAAGTGAAACCTAATCTTTTTTGTTGTCTAATTTCGTGATATGAAATCTATAAATTGCTTCAACTTTAAGAAAAATACTCCCTTGTAAATTTGGGTTTAGTTGTGTGCGATTGTCGCCAAAAGTAAAGGCCGAAATCCCCAAATCTATTTCGTCATTTTCTGCATACATTTCATAATTATTGCTAGAATATCCAGCCTTGGCTCGTAACAGTAAACTTTCATTAAATGTATTAAACTGAACATAGCTGGCAAATTCTAAAGAACTTAAATCGGCGTACATTTTTGAAGTATTTTTAGAATTCACATTATAACTACGGCCAATCCCAAAATAGTCGATCCCGATAGTTATTGTGCCAAGTTTATAACTTACATCGGCCGAAATGGGTAGGCTCAGGTCCATTTCAAAACGCTTATTTGGGCTTAAATAGTACCACCCAATAATTGGGGTGGTAAAAAGTCCAAAAGCCTCTTGCGAGCCGTAGAGTCCAAATCTATATTTTAAATTATCATTTCTTTTATATTTCAAAAGTGCAAAACCACCCAAATAAAAGTCGTCGTTTGAAATATTTTTATAATCTGAAGCAATTTTAGGTAACAATACAAGGGTTGAGCTCCATTTTTTTGACCAAGTAGAGGCCAATCCTAACTTTAAATTGGTGCTGTAAAGGTTTGTAATCTCAGCAGTGGGAAATAGTTGAAGTGAATTTAAGCTGAAATCGGCACCTGTAATTAGCGCATGATTTTTATTTAAAACTACAGGAAATGTAAAACCAATATCAAAAGATTCAACGTTTGTTGAAGCATTTGTATTTTCAAAATTATTCTTTAACGTTTGCGAATAGCCTATACGAAATAGGTCGACATATTCTTGTGCGGAAATGCTGAAAGACACAAGAAATAGTAAAGCGAATACTAATTTCAAACTTAGATGGTTAACTAGTTTATTGTTTTAAAGATAAAACAATATTTTCTAGCGGGTATATCTAAATCATAAATTATCGACAATACAACCGTTACTTAATGGTATAAAGTTTTCGAAAACTGGAGAAAACTATAGGTGAATTAAATATTCAATTCACCTATTTAGCTTAATTCTCAAAAGCATTTACCCCATCCTGAAGCCATTGATGGTATTCATCAATATCGGGGGTATATCCTACAGGATCTATTAAGTTTTCTTCGTCGTGATCCATTAATACATAAAACGGTTGCGCATTTGCTTTATAGCGAAGTATCTGAAATTCGCTCCATTTTTGTCCAATGTATTTTAGTTCTTTTCCAGAAATTTCAGAGACATATTTTTCATCATCTGGCAAGGGTCTTTTATCGTCTACATAGAGTGAAATTAGAACGATATCTTCATTTAAAATCTTTAAGATTTTAGGTTCACTCCAAACGCGTTCTTCCATTTTACGACAATTAACGCAGGCGTGTCCTGTAAAATCTACTAAAACTGGTTTGCCAACCTTTTTTGCATAGGCAAGCCCAGTTTCATAATCATGGAATGCAATAATATCATGCGGTCCTAAATGAGCACCTTCGGGAAACTCCTCGGCGCTCGCAGTGCCACCACTTCCTAATTTTGTAAAGCCTACTCCATACGGCGACTCGCTGTATTGCATTGGCGGTGGGAATCCGCTAATTAATTTTAACGGTGCACCCCACAGTCCCGGAATTAGGTATATAGTGAATGCTCCAACAATTAATGCTAAACTTAAACGGCCCACGGAAATGTTATCTATTGGAGAATCGTGCGGAAGTTTAAATTTCCCAAATAAGTATAATGTTAATGCTCCAAATACGGCAATCCAGATAGCCAAAAATACTTCACGCTCCAACCAGTGTAATTGAAGAACCAAATCTGCATTTGAAAGAAACTTGAAAGCTAAAGCTAATTCTAAAAATCCTAAAAATACTTTTACAGTGTTTAACCATCCACCAGATTTTGGCAATGAATTCATCCATCCAGGGAATGCAGCAAAAAGCGCAAATGGCATCGCTAATGCAAGCGAGAAACCAAACATTCCAACAAATGGTGCGATACCACCTTTGGAGGCAGCTTCAACCAATAAAGTACCAATAATTGGCCCTGTACAAGAGAATGATACAATGGCCAATGCCAAGGCCATAAAAAATATACCTATCATGCCGCCTCTATCGGCTTGTTTATCTACTTTGGTGGCCCAAGAATTAGGTAGCATTATTTCAAAAGCACCTAAAAATGAAAGTGCAAATACTACTAAAAGTATAAAGAAAAAGAAGTTAAACCACACGTTGGTCGATAGCGCATTTAGCGCATCGGCTCCAAAAAACCAAGTAACAATTGCACCTAGAAATACGTAAATAACAATTATTGCAATACCGTAAATAATAGCATTTTTAATACCGGCAGCTCGCGACTTACTTTGCTTTGTAAAAAAGCTTACAGTCATAGGTATCATGGGGAAGACGCAAGGTGTAAGCAATGCAGTAAACCCAAATAAAAACGCTACAACAAATATAGTCCATAGACCTTTGGTTTCTTGCTTTTTTGTCTGTTCGACAGCCGCTTTGGAAGCTTCGGCATTTTCAGATTTTTCTGCATTGGTATTTAAAATATCGGTTTGTGGAATAATATCTGCAACAGCGGTTGTTTCGGCATTTTCAGCAGCGTTTTCCGCAGCCTCATTGGTAGTAGTTGTAGTGGTGCCAGCACCTGCAGTACCGGGTAAGTTAAAAACTAAATCGACGTAATTAGGAGGTAAACAACGAGTGTCGTCACAAACCATATATTCTACCTCCCCTTTTATAGTCGTGCCCGAAGGGTTTAAAAGTTCAACGCGCTTTGTAAAAGTTGCAGTGTTGGCAAAAAAGGTAATTACCATATCAAAAACTGGATCCAGTTCGGTAATTCCTTTACTTTCTTTAACCTCACCAAGAGATTTAAAGTCGGTGTTTTCTTCAAAAGTAAACACAGTTGGCAGCGGGCCGTCTTCGGGTACCTCCTGAGAGTACAAGTGCCAATTATCTTCAATAGTAGCTGTGGCTATAATATCAAATTCGGTATCTGAAACTTTCTTAACACTAGTAGACCATTTTACAGGGTCTAAAATTTGTGCGTGAAGTGATGCAACTGAAAACAGAAAAAAGAGGGTAAAAAATATGTTTTTCATTAGTAACTTATTTAGTAAAATAAGGATGAATTTCTATTCATATTATAAAGTAGAAACAGAAATATTTTAAAATCCTGGAAGAAATTTTTCCAAAAAATAAGTACAAATATAAAGATAGTCTTAAATTAAGCACTCGAAAACATATAGAAATAACACGGCCTTCTTTAAAATATAAAGACGGGTTTTTGTAATTCAATATTTTGAAAAAGAAACATTTAAAAAGAATTAATATATATCTTAGCAGAAGTTTATAAAAACCACTAAATAATTAGGATTTTACTTTTAAATTATTATTTGTAATAAATTCACTTGAAGTGTGTTAATTCCTGAAATCGTGCTATATTCGCAAAAAAAATTTAAAAACTGAAATTATGAAATTATCAAAATTGTTTTTTCTTTTCGCCTTAGCCATTGCAGCCGTTAGCTGTAGCAGCGACGATGATAATAACAATGTTTACGCTTTTAATCAAGCTAATCTTACCGGAACATATAACGTTGTGTATTTTCAAAGTAAAGAAGTTGAAACGGTAGATGTAAACGGGTTTGACGTTATTACTACTACTACTTCGGTGGGAGATACTTTTAATATGAATATAATATTTGCATCTAACAATCAAGGAACTATTGACGGCACATATCGAGTTACCGAAACGGTAACCCAAGGCAACCAAACAAATACTGATACGTACATTATTGATTTAGATAACGAACCTATTTCATACACCGTAAATGCTGCAGCATCGCAAATTATAATTGACGGAATGCTGTATGCGGTAAGCAATTGGAGCCCTACAGGTTTTACTGTTAAACACGAAGAAACAGTTGTTGAGCCCAACGGCGACAATACAGTTTATAACGAAGAAATTCGATTTACAAAGTAAAATTAAACCTGCAATTACATGAAAAAGCTACCATTGTAATGGTAGCTTTTTTTATATAAATAAGTTACATCACTTAATTATAAGTTTTTAAGCTTAATATATTATTTAACTCAGCGAACAGTATACCTTAATTTTTCTTCAAAAAACATTACTTTTGCACACTTTATTGTAATACCCATATTATGAGCACAAAATTTAAAGAATACAAAGGGCTTGACCTCCCAAAATTGGCAGACGAGATACTAGACTTTTGGAAAAAAGAAAACATTTTTGAGCAAAGTATTTCTATTCGCCAAGAGGCAGAACCATTTGTGTTTTTTGAAGGCCCACCTTCTGCAAACGGACTCCCAGGAATTCACCACGTAATGGCACGGGCTATTAAAGATATTTTTTGTCGTTATAAAACCCAAAAGGGCTATAAGGTAGACCGAAAAGCAGGTTGGGATACGCACGGTTTGCCAATAGAACTTGGCGTAGAAAAAGAATTGGGTATTACAAAAGAAGATATTGGTAAAAAAATTACGGTCGAAGAATACAACGCAGCTTGTAAAAAAGCAGTAATGCGTTATACCGATGTTTGGAATAACCTTACCGAAAGAGCAGGGTATTGGGTAGATATGGAAGACCCATACGTTACCTATAAGCCAAAATACATGGAAACTGTATGGTACCTGCTTAAAGAAATTTACAATAAAGATTTAATTTATAAAGGGTATACCATTCAGCCCTACTCGCCAAAGGCGGGGACTGGTTTAAGTTCGCACGAGCTTAACCAACCAGGAACTTACCAAGATATTACAGATACCACGGTGGTAGCGCAATTTAAAGCAGTAGCAGAGTCGCTTCCAGATTTTTTAGCCGAAGTTTCTAATAATATTTGGTTCCTTGCTTGGACCACCACACCTTGGACGCTTCCTAGCAATACCGCGCTAACCGTAGGGTCTAAGATAGACTATGTTTTGGTGAAAACTTTTAACCAATACACTTTTCAACCCATAAATGTAATTTTAGCTAAAAACCTGGTTGCGAGTCAATTTTCCAAAAAATTTGAAGAAAAACCTAATGAGGAGTCCTTAGAAGCCTTTAAACAGGGTGATAAGGTAATACCGTATTTTATTGTCAAGGAGTTTAAAGGTGCCGATTTATTGGACATCCGTTATGAGCAATTGCTAGATTATGTAAAACCTTATAACAATCCTGAAAACGCTTTTAGAATCATTGCGGGCGATTTTGTTACAACCGAAGATGGTACTGGTATCGTACATACCGCGCCAACTTTTGGGGCAGACGATGCCAAAGTAGCAAAAGAGGCAGAGCCTGAAATTCCACCAATGCTTGTAAAAGATGAAAATGGCAACCTGGTTCCTTTAGTAGATCTACAAGGAAAATTTCGACCAGAAATGAAAGATTTGGCAGGGAAATATGTTAAGAACGAATATTACGATGATGCCGAAGCTCCCGAAAAATCTGTAGATGTTGAAATTGCTATTAAACTAAAAACCGAAAATAAGGCGTTTAAAGTAGAGAAATATCTGCATAGCTACCCTAATTGCTGGCGTACCGATAAACCAATTTTATACTATCCGTTAGATTCTTGGTTTATTAAGGTTACCGAGTTTAGAGATAGAATGCACGAACTAAACAAAGAAATTAATTGGAAACCAAAAGCAACGGGCGAAGGTCGTTTTGGCAACTGGCTTGCAAATGCAAACGATTGGAATCTTTCGCGATCGCGTTATTGGGGAATTCCGTTGCCAATTTGGCGAACCGAAGATGGAAAAGAAGAAATTATTATAGGTTCGGTTGAAGAATTAAAAGCTGAAATGCAAAAGTCTGTCGCTGCCGGATTGATGGAAAACGACATTTTTGAAGAATTTAAAGTTGGCGATTTTTCTGAAGAAAACTATGCAAAAATAGACCTGCATAAAAATATTGTAGATGCTATTACCCTAGTATCGCCAAGCGGCAAACCAATGAAGCGCGAAGCCGATTTGATAGATGTTTGGTTTGACAGTGGAAGTATGCCGTATGCACAGTGGCATTACCCTTTTGAAAATAAAGAAAAAGTTGAAAACACGTGGCGTAAAGCCGATTTTATTGCCGAAGGTGTGGACCAAACTCGAGGATGGTTTTATACACTGCACGCCATTGCTACTATGATTTTTGACGATGTAGCATATAAAAATGTTGTGTCTAATGGCTTAGTTTTAGATAAAAACGGTCAAAAAATGAGTAAACGCCTTGGTAACGCGGTAGATCCTTTTGAGACACTCGATGTTTATGGCCCCGATGCTACCCGCTGGTATATGATTAGCAATGCCAATCCTTGGGATAACTTAAAGTTTGATCAAGACGGAATTTCTGAGATACGCAACAAATTCTTCGGGACCCTGTATAATACCTATAGTTTCTTTAGTTTGTATGCCAATCTAGATAATTTTGAGTATATTGAAGAAAATCTTCCGCTGGAGGATCGGCCAGAAATTGATCGTTGGATACTTTCAGAATTGCACACCCTAATCCAAAAAGTAGATGAATATTATGCCGATTACGAACCTACTAAGGCAACGCGTGCTATTTCAGAATTTGTTCAAGAAAATTTAAGTAATTGGTTTGTACGTTTAAGTAGAAGAAGATACTGGAAAGGCAGTTATAACAATGATAAAATTTCGGCCTACCAAACGCTGTATACTTGTTTAGAAACTGTTGCGAAGTTAAGTGCTCCTGTAGCGCCGTTCTTTATGGATAGGCTTTACAAAGATTTAACTCAAGGAACATCAAAAGATAAAAAAGCATCGGTACATTTAACCAATTTTCCAAAGGCAGATGCCACGTTCATTGATAAAAAATTAGAGCATAAAATGCAGAAAGCACAAACAATTTCGTCTTTAGTGCTTTCATTGCGACAAAAAGAAAAAATAAAGGTTCGTCAGCCTTTGCAAAAAATAATGATTCCGGTTTTAGAAGATTCTGAAAAGGAAGAAATTTTAGCCGTTTCAGAATTAATTAAAAGCGAAGTGAACGTAAAGGAAATTGAGCTTATTGACGAAGGCTCCGGACTGTTAGTAAAACAAATAAAACCAAACTTTAAGGCGCTGGGACCACGCTTTGGAAAAGAGATGAAGGCCGTGGCAGCTGCTATTTCAAACTTTGATCAAAGTCAAATAAACACTTTGGAAAAAGAGGGTGAAATATCAGTTTTTATTAACGAAAAAAGTGTTACATTGGCGCCTGAAGATGTAATAATTAGCTCGCAAGATATTGAGGGTTGGTTAGTTGCTAACGCAAATGGGGTAACTGTTGCACTCGATGTAACTATTACACCCGAGTTAAAAAATGAAGGGATTGCTCGAGAACTTGTAAACCGAATTCAAAACCTTAGAAAAGACAGTGGTTTTGAAGTGACAAACAAAATAGAAGTAGCTCTTAAAAATAATAAAGTGTTAGAGTTGGCAGTTAATCAAAACTTACAGTATATTAAAGAGGAAACATTGACAGCGGTTTTACAATTTCAACCCAATATTGAAAAGGGTACAGAAATTGCATTCGACGAGATTGAAACACTTATAAGTATTAAAAAATATTAATTATGGGAGAAACAGAAAGAGTTAGATATTCAGACGCAGAGCTGGAAGAGTTTAGAGCACTTTTAAACGAAAAAATAAGAAAAGCCACAGAGCAATTAGAGCTTATTCAAAGCTCATATAAAAACGATAGTAATAACGGTACAGACGACACTTCGCCAACATTTAAAGCATTTGATGAAGGTAGTGAGGTGATGAGTAAAGAGGCGAATTCGCAATTGGCAATTCGACAAGAAAAATTTATTCGCGACCTTAAAAATGCGTTAGTGCGTATTGAAAATAAAACCTATGGTGTATGTCGTGTAACTGGAAAGCTAATTAATAAAGAACGCTTAAAATTAGTGCCACACGCAACACTTAGCATTGAGGCTAAAAATTTACAAAAGTAATTGCGTATTCCCCATAGTATAAATAACACATTTTTATTGTATTGTTAAAAACCCCAACATTAGTTGGGGTTTTTTATTTTAAAAATTAGCTCGAAAATTGATCATTTTACAATTTTTTTTAGTTGAATTTTTAAATCTTCATCTCTTAAATATTAACCTTCAACAAACCAAATAATATTGCTATTTTTGCAGCGCTTTTACGTAATAATGTTAATTGCTTTTTAAATTATTCATTATTTATTTTCGATGTAAAAAGCCAAAATAAACTATGAGCCTAAAAAAAGCCACGCTAATAATTATCTTGATTTTAATTATAGATCAAGTTTCTAAATTTTATATAAAAACAAACTTTGTTTTAGGCGAAGAAATTCGTGTTTTTAACTGGTTTCGAATACTATTTGTAGAAAATGAAGGGATGGCGTGGGGCGCTAAAATTCCTGGCGAATACGGGAAACTATTTTTAACGCTTTTTAGAATTGTTGCCATTGGCGGTATTGGCTACTGGTTATGGGATTCGGTACGTAAAAACATGCCTCGCATACTTATATTTTGTATCGCTCTTATATTTGCAGGCGCGTTGGGTAATATTATAGACTCTGTATTTTATAGCATTATATTTAACGACAGTCATCAACAAGTTGCTACCTTATTTCCAGAAGGTGGTGGTTACGGAACCTTGTTTCACGGGAAAGTAGTAGATATGCTATATTTTCCACTTTATGGAGGTGTGTTGCCTGAATGGATTCCATTTTGGGGCGGACAGTATTTTACGTTTTTCGATCCTGTTTTCAATATTGCAGATACGGCAATTAGCGTAGGCGTAATTTTGTTACTCATTTTTAATAAAAAAGCATTTCCGAAGAAGGAAACTGCCTAATAGTTAAGTTCCCGAAGGGGCGAGCAGAGTAAAAGGATAGCTATCTATGTTGCGCAAAACCCAGTATAAAATCGCCAATCCAAAATAACCGAAGATAAATAGTTTGCTGTAAAACAATTTAAAGCGATACTTGGTTTTAAAAACCCAATTTAATATTGTTATTGATAAACCGTAAATAACAATGGGTAGGGTTAAAACCAGTAACGGATTAAACCGAAAAGCGCCTAATATATCTCCCTTAAAAATTAGATGAATTGCGCGTTGTGAGCCACAGCCGGGACAGTGAAGGCCGGTAGCATAATGAAAGGGACACGGTATAAAAAAAGAATTTTCGGCCGGATTATAGTTGTAGTACAGCCAGAAAAAGACCCCACCCAAAAAAAGAATGAGGCCTATTTTTAAATATTTATTAGAATCCTGCAAAAGTGCCACCTATGCCAATTACAACTACTAATAATACGTAAAGAATTCCTAAAATTACTGCCGATGCAGCACCCCAAATGGCCCACTTTTTAGCATCGTCTGCTGCTTCTTGAGCACCTTGATAATCGCCTTGCGCCCATCGTTCTTTTACTTTTGATGCGTAAATAATTGATACAATACCTAAGGGCAAGCAGCAAAATACAGTACATAAAATTGCCCAAACCAGATTGTTGTCTGGTGGAGTTCCCATGGGTTGGTTAGTTGTTTCCATTGTTTTTAATTTTTATGAGAATTACTATTATTTTATAAAGATAACAGCCTATTTTTAAAAAACCACAATTTCTTTAGGAGTAACACAATAATTTAAAGGTATATCGGTGCTTTCATTAAATATCTCGGGTTCTGGTTTAAAAAAAGACAATCCTACAAATACAGTTTTTTTAGTACAGTTACTTAAAAAACGATCATAAAAGCCTTTGCCATAGCCAATTCTATGGCCATTTTTATCGTAAGCTAAAAGCGGAACAAAAATTACTTCAATAGTTTCGGGCGGAAGTTTAATTCCAGAAACTGGCTCGGGAATGCCGTATTTTGAAGTTTTTAAAACCGTGTTCTCTTGCAGCAAATAATGATCCATTTGGCCCGTTGTAAAGTCAGATTTTGAGATTACCACACTTTTGTCCCTTCCTTGTAAAATGTGAAGTAAATAATCGGTATTCACTTCTTTTTTTTCTGAAATACTAAGAAAAATATGATAATACGTTTTATCCCAAATAGGAAGTTTTAATGCCTTATTTGCAATTTGTAGACTCATATCGTTAATTGCTGCTTCAGAAATTTGCTCGCGCAGCCTTTTGTATTTTATACGCAGTGTAGCCTTGTCTGCCATTTTTGTAATATTTCATTTAAAATTTAATCCTCCATTTCTTCATCTTTGGTATTTGCCGTCTTTTGGGTAGAAATATGAAAAATAGCATCGCCTTGATTAACAATTGGCGACTGGTTTACATTTATAATATAACCTTCGTTTGGGGCTGTTACTTTAAAACGCATTTTACCATAGGGGTCTGTAATAGTGGCTAAAAACTCACCTTTTTCAACGTGTTTATTGCAGTCTATTTTAACGTGTAGCAATCCGCTTCGGTAGGCGCGAATCCATTTGCTTTTTTCAATAATAACAGTGGGTTTTTCTGGGGTGGCAGGTATGTGTTTATCGTCCAGCATATCGAGGTGTTTTAAAAACCGTAAAATTCCATCAACACCTTCTTTTGCAATATGCTTGTTGCTGTCTGCGCTTTTTCCACCTTCAAAAAGTAGAATAGGAATACCTTTCTTTTGACACGTTTTTCTGTAAGATTTATCAATTGTGTTTGAATAAACAGTAAATGGCGCGTTAAAAGCCTTTGCTAATTCAAGTAATTGATTATCGCCAGGTTTTATTCTAATTTGTGCTGCATTAAAACGGCTGGCGCCGCCCGTATGAAAATCGAGGCAATAATCTGCGTGTGGCAGTATTTTTTTGGTGAAATAATAGGCAACCCTACTAGCCAACGAACCGGTTTTTGTACCGGGAAAAACTCTATTTAGGTCGCGTCCATCGGGAAAGGAACGGTTGCCGTTTAAGAACCCAAACACGTTTAAAATAGGAATACAAATTATAGTACCGCGTTTAGGTTTGTTGAGCTTTCGAGCAATGAGTTGACGTACAATTTCTACCCCGTTTATTTCATCGCCATGTATTCCTGCTGTAATTAAAACTGTTGGCCCTGGTATTTTTGAGCGTTCAATAATTATAGGAATTTCAACCTTTGTAGAAGTATAGAGTTTCGCAATGCTGAAATCTATCGTTTTGCTATCGCCTAGCGCCACGTGTTCATTTAAAATTACAATATCGCGTTCTTCCTTTTTGGTCATTTTTAAACGTTTCGTTCAATATATTTAATAATATGGTTTGCAATATCTTTGCCCGTTGCTTGTTCAATACCTTCCAACCCGGGAGAAGAATTTACCTCCAAAATTAAGGGTCCGCGGTCTGATTGTAGCATATCTACTCCCGCAATTCCCAAGCCCATTGCGCGTGCTGCTTTTAGTGCGGCAGTTTCTTCTTCATCTGTAAGTTTTATAACCGAAGCTGTTCCGCCGCGGTGCAAATTACTGCGAAATTCACCTTCTTTTCCTTGCCGCTTCATTGCGCCAACAACCTGCCCATCTACAATAAAAGCCCGAATATCTGCCCCACCGGCTTCTTTTATAAATTCTTGTACGATAACACGGGCTTGTAAATTATTAAAAGCTTCAATTACAGATTCGGCAGCTTTTCGGGTTTCAACTAAAATTACGCCAATACCCTGTGTTCCTTCCAATAATTTTATAATAACGGGAGCGCCCCCAGCTTGGTCTACAATTTCTTTTACGTTTTTTGAATAATTTGTAAAGACAGTTTTTGGCAAACCCAAACCTGCACGCGATAATATTTGCATGCTTCGCAATTTGTCGCGTGAGCGCACCAAAGCTTGCGACTCGGTGGTTGTAAATACGCGCATCATTTCAAATTGACGTACCACTGCCGTGCCGTAAAACGTAACAGAAGCGCCAATACGCGGTATAATAGCATCGGTGTGATTTAGCTTTTGTCCTTTGTAAATTATTACTGGATTTTTCTTTTCAATTACAATATCGCACTTGGTGTGATTGATTACCTCAACCTCATGTTTTCTAGCTTTTGCTGCTTCTACAAGCCTTTTTGTAGAATATAAATTTGCATTTGCCGATAATATTTTAATATTCATTCTTTGTTTTTTAATTTGTATGAAAGGTTGGTTTTGTTGATATCAACCACGTATTTTCTACTTAGAAAATTTCGTCCTAAAAGTACAGGAAACCGCATTTCTTCACGATCGCTTAATGTTAGATAAATTGGGTGGGTTTTGCCAAAAAGTACAATATTGGTTTTAATTCTATAGCGTGCTTGCGCTAAGCCATTGCTACTCTTAACTACTTTTACATCGTATTCGTCAAAAATAAACTCTCTTTCTTGGTAATTAGGGTGGTCTTTATCTAAGAACACACATTTTAAGTAGTTATCCTCCACTTTTACACTTTTACAGTGAATTGAAGAAGTGTACGCTCCAGTATCAATTTTCACCTCAATATTATACATATTGAGTTGCGGAAAATCTGCTTTGTCTATTCTGCCAATCTCTCTTTTCAAAGTATTTAGTTTTCTAATTGCAAGGTATACAAACGAAGTTGAAATAAAAATTGAATTAAAATAGAAACCGTACTATACAACACAGCTAATTTTTACTATTTTTTGTTGCGTTCAATATACCCAATAACGCTTTTTGAAATGTTTACCCCCGAAGTATTTTCAATGCCTTCCAAACCTGGGGTACTGTTTATTTCTAAAACTAACGGCCCGTTTTTTGACTGCAAAATATCAACGCCACAAAATCCTAAATTCATTGCTTTTGCTGCTTTAATTGCAACTTGTTCTTCTGCCGAAGAAAGCGAAATTATTTTAGAAGTACCTCCACGATGCAAATTACTGCGGAAATCGTCTGTTTTAGATTGACGTTTCATAGTCGCTACCACTACCCCGTTTACTACTATCGCACGTAGGTCGGCGCCGTTTGCCTCTTCAATATATTCCTGAAGCAGAAACTTTACGCCAGCGGCATTCAAAGTTTCAATCGTGGCCAAAGCATTCTGCGGACTTTCACTTAAAATAACCCCTTCGCCATGCGTGCCTTCCAATAGTTTGATAATTATAGGTTTGCCGTTAAAGGTTTTTAGTTGTTCCTCAAATTCAAAAAACGAAGCATACATTGTGCGTGGCACGGGTATTTGATGTTTTGCCAACAGTTGAAAGCAGGTCCATTTGTCGCGACTGTTTATAATCCCTATTGAAGAAGCCACGCTAAAAACGCCCATGGCCTCAAAATGGCGGACCACATTTGTGCCAAAATAAGTATTTGAAGCACCAATTCTAGGGATTACCGCGTGCAGGTCATTTACCATTTCATTTTGAAAATAAAGCACCGCTTTTCCATTTTCCACGGCCAGATTACAGTAGGAAGGGTCCAAAACCTCCATGGTGTGGTTGCGCGCTTCGCCAGCTTTTAAAAGACTTTGGGTGGAATAAAGCGCTTCCCCACGCGATAAAATGGCAATGTTCATAACTGGTAATTATGTGTGCAATTTAATTAAAAAGCCGAAGGGGTTTTAAATGCCCCAAAAATTTTAATCCATTATTAACATATTCGGCATTTAAAATACTTCCTATAAAAATTACAATCCACTATCTTTGAACCTATGGCCCATGCTTCGGTAACGCTTCAAATTGCAACCCTTCCCCATTCGCCCGGTGTTTATCAATATTACGATAAGGACGGGAAACTGCTGTATGTGGGCAAGGCAAAAAACCTGAAAAAAAGGGTTTCGTCCTATTTCACTAAAAATTTTGATAACAACCGTACGCGACTGTTGGTGAAGAAAATTGCGACCATCAAGCACATCGTAGTTAAAACCGAAACCGATGCGCTTTTATTGGAAAACAACCTGATAAAAAACTATCAGCCACGTTACAATGTACTGCTAAAAGATGATAAAAGCTACCCGTGGATTTGTATAAAAAATGAACGCTTTCCGCGAGTGTTCCCAACGCGGCGCATGATAAAGGACGGCAGTGAATATTTTGGGCCATACACAAGTATGAAAACCGTACACACGCTCCTGGATTTGATTAAAGGGCTGTACCCGTTGCGCACTTGCAATTACGACCTTTCTGAAGAAAAAATTAGGGCGGACAAATATAAAGTTTGTTTGGAATATCACTTGGGCAACTGTTTGGGCCCTTGCGAAGGATTATTTTCAGAAAAGGAATATCACGAAAATATTGAGGCTATCCGCAATATTGTAAAAGGGAATTTTAAAGATTCGCTGCACAGATTTAAAAAGCAGATGAAGGCTTTGGCAGCCGATTTAAAATTTGAGGAGGCGCAGCGTGTAAAGGAAAAGATTGATATTTTAGAAAATTATCAAAGCAAAAGCACCGTTGTTAACCCTAAGATTAATAATGTAGATGTTTTCTCTGTAATTTCTGACGAAGGTTATGGGTATGTGAATTTTCTGCAGCTTTCTCATGGCGCAATTATTCGTTCGCACACGCTGGAAATTAAAAAGAAATTGGACGAAACCGATGAAGAATTATTGCAGCTCGCTATTGTTGAAATCAGGCAACGGTTTAATTCACAATCAAAGGAAATATACGTACCTTTTAAGGTAGAATTGGGCGAAGGGATAAAAGTGCATGTACCTAAGCTGGGCGACAAAAAAGCTATTTTAGATCTTTCGGAAAGAAATGCCAAATATTACCGAATGGAACGGTTTAAGCAAGCGAAAATTGTAGACCCCGATAGGCATGAAAAGCGCATTATGGCGCAAATGAAAAAAGATTTACGACTAAGCGAGGAGCCACGACATATTGAGTGTTTTGACAACAGTAATATTCAAGGAACAAATCCCGTGGCGGCTTGTGTGGTTTTTAAAAACGGAAAACCAAGTAAAAAAGATTATCGCAAATTCAATATAAAAACCGTTGAAGGACCCGATGACTTTGCTTCGATGGAAGAAGTGGTTTACCGCCGGTATAAAAGATTGTTGGATGAAGAGCAACCCTTACCGCAACTTATCATCATAGATGGTGGAAAGGGGCAGCTTTCATCATCGTTAAAAAGTTTGGACAAGTTGGGCTTACGCGGAAAAATTGCGATTATAGGAATTGCAAAGCGATTGGAAGAATTGTTTTACCCCGATGACCCCATCCCGTTGTATTTGGACAAGAAGAGCGAAACTTTAAAAATAATACAACAACTTCGGAACGAGGCGCACCGTTTTGGCATTACCTTTCATCGAAGCAAGCGCAGCAAACAGGCGCTGAACACCGAATTGGAAACCATTCCGGGCATTGGTGAAAAAACGGTGGTTGAATTGTTGAAGCATTTTAAAAGCAAAAAACGTATCAAAGCTGCAAGTTTTGAAGAGCTTTCAAAAGTGGTTGGTGCAAGCCGGGCTAAGAAATTAGCTGCATATTTTAATAATGAGTAGATGATGGTGGGGCAGGCAAGAGGGAGTTCTCGACTGCGCTCGAACTGACAGGGGAAAATTCTCGACTGTGCTTGAGGTAAAAAAAGTATTTAATTGCTATTTACTATAAATAAAGAAAAACGAACAATTCAGCTATGAAGCAATTTTTAATAATAGCATTTTTATTTATTACCGCTTTGTCTTTTTCGCAAAAGGAGGAAGAAGATTTAAAAGTGGGGCTGGTTTTAAGTGGTGGTGGCGCAAAGGGATTGGCACATATTGGGGCTTTAAAGGTAATTGAAGAGGCTGGAGTGCGCATAGACTACATTGGGGGTACGAGTATGGGTGCTATTATTGGCGCGTTATACGCTTCGGGTTATTCGGCAACACAGCTAGATAGCATTTTTCAGGAAACTAATTTTAGTAGTTTAATTCAGGATGAAATTCCGCGTAGCGCAAAAACTTTTTACGAAAAAAACGAATCTGAAAAATATGCATTCGTCCTGCCTTTTGACAATTTTAAAATAAGTTTTCCCTCTGGGCTTTCAAAGGGGCAAAACGTTTATAATCTTATTTCAAAATTAACCAGTCACGTGAGTGATATTTCAGATTTTAGCAAACTGCCCATTCCGTTTTTTTGTATCGCTACCGATGTTGAAAAAGGTGAAGAAGTAATTTTAAATAGAGGTTATTTGCCGCGTGCAGTATTAGCCAGTGGTGCCTTGCCTTCACTTTTTAGTCCTGTGGTTATTAACGATAAAGTTTTAATAGATGGAGGTGTGGTAAACAACTACCCCGTAAACGAAGTGCGTGCAAAAGGGATGGACGTTATAATTGGGATAGACGTACAAGATAGCTTAAAATCGCGCGATAAGTTAAAATCGGCTTTTGATGTTTTGGTGCAAATAAATAACTATCGCACTATTGAAGATATGATTCCCAAAAGAGGGGAGACAGATATTTATATACACCCCAATATCAATAATTTTTCGGTGGTGTCTTTTAATGAAGGAAAAGAAATTGTTAAGTCGGGAGTTATTGCTGCACAGGAATTTAAAACAAAATTAGACAGTGTAGCAAGAGCGCAAAAGGTTAAAAAGAAGAAGGAAGTTAAATTTCAAGATCGCGATTCAATTTTTATAAAAGAAGTACGAATTGAGGGGAATGAAAAATACACCCGCAGTTATGTGTTGGGGAAATTAAAACTTCGTATTCCCGATAAAGTAAGCTTTAAAGATTTTAGTGAAGGGATAAATAATTTATCGGCAACGGGGAATTTTCAAGATATTAACTACCGCTTTTTTCAAGATGAAGAAAACCACAACACTTTGTTATTGCAATTGCGAGAGAGCAGTTCGTCATTAATGCTTCGTTTTGCCGCTCACTACGACCATTTATTTAGTACTGCAGGCTTAGTAAATATAACGCGCAAGCGACTTTTAACTAATAACGACATTGCTTCTTTAGACCTGATAATTGGTGATAATCTGCGTTATAATTTTGAGTATTATATAGACAAGGGTTTTTATTGGAGCGTTGGATTTAATTCTAAATATCATTTTTTTGAAACCGATGTGCCCTTAAATTTTATAGATCCCGATTTAGATAATGAAATATCGCTTCCTATCAACAAGCTTTCAATAAAGTATAGCGATTTTACAAACCAACTCTATTTTCAAACGCTTTTTAAACGCTCTTTTGTTTTTGGGATAGGTGCCGAACACAAATACTTGCGATACCTCTCAGAAACCATAGGTACAGATAATAACAACATGCCGCGAACTGTATTTGAGAGTACTAATTATTACAGTAGTTATGGCTTTTTAAAATACGACACCTACGACAATAGTTTTTTTCCAAAATCTGGCGCTTATTTTTCGGGCGACTTACATTGGTATTTGTTTACTCACGGCCGCAACGTTAATTTTAAACCCTTTTCTATTGCCAAAGCAAAGTTGGGGTATGCCCATAAATTATTTAAAACAGTTTCGGCACATATTACTACCGAAGGAGGTTTTAAGTTAAGCGGTTCTGAAACCACTACTTTAGATTTTGCACTTGGTGGGTACGGCTTTAAAGAGATGAATAACATTATTCCGCTTTTAGGTTACGATGCAATTGCCTTACGAGGCAACACCTATTTAAAGTCTACAATTACTTTCGATTATGAAATTTTTAAAAAGAATCATTTAAATATTGGTGCCAATATTGCCAATGTTGGCGATAATCTTTTTGACAATGCACAGTGGATTGACGGGATAGACCATACGGGTATTTTCGCAGGTTACGGATTAGAAACCGTTTTTGGACCTATGGAGATTAAATATTCGTATTCACCCGAATTAAATGAAAGCGAATGGTACGTGGCATTGGGCTATAGGTTTTAGTAAAAAGTAAATCGATTAGCTCTATTATTTTTACGATATTTGTGGAGAACTGTTTTCGATTTATTTTATAAGTAGTTTGGTGGCAATTATTTATTCCACAAAAAACTGTTGTTGCTACTTTTAAACTTGAAAATACACTAACTTATTAATTCAAAAAAGATGCCTTTTTATCATAAGCTGGGCAAAATTCCGCCCAAACGCCATACACAATTTAGAAAACCAGACGGCAGTCTTTATTCCGAACAACTTTTTGGTACCGTTGGTTTTGATGGGATGTACAGTAATATTTACCACGAACATCGCCCAACGCAGGTTAAAGAAATTAAAAATCAGTACAGCGTAGCGCCTAAAATTGCACGATCTAATAATATTGAATCGCTTAGGCTCAAAGGGTTTAACGTTAAACCAGAAAAAGATTATTTAGAGAGCCGTAAAACTGTACTTACAAATAGCGATTGCAGTATTATACTCGCAGCTCCGCAAGAATCGCAACGAGACTATTTTTATAAAAATACAGATGCAGACGAATTAATTTTTATACACAAGGGAAGTGGTAAACTACGCACGTTTTTAGGTAATCTCGATTTTAAATACGGTGATTATTTATTAGTTCCTCGAGGCATTATTTATAAAATAGATTTTGATACCGACGATAATCGATTGTTTATTGTAGAATCGCGACGCCCAATCTACACCCCTAAACGATATAGAAACTGGTTTGGCCAATTGTTGGAACATTCTCCATTTTGCGAACGCGATATTCGTAAGCCGCAAGAACTTGAATCTTACGACCAAGAAGGCGAATTTTTAATAAAGGTAAAAAAGCAGGATAGTATTTTTGATATGGTATATGCAACCCATCCTTTTGATGTAGTGGGTTATGATGGATACAACTTTCCGTATGCTTTTTCAATTCACGATTTTGAACCTATCACGGGACGTATTCACCAACCACCACCGGTACATCAAACTTTTGAAACAGATGCTTTTGTAGTGTGTAGTTTTGTACCGCGAATTTATGATTATCATCCATTAAGCATCCCTGCACCATACAATCATAGCAATATTGATAGCGATGAGGTGTTATACTATGTTGACGGTGATTTTATGAGTAGAAATGATATTGAGGCTGGTCAAATTACACTGCATCCAGCAGGTATTCCGCACGGGCCACACCCCGGAGCAGCAGAACGCAGCATTGGTAAAACCGAAACTGAAGAGTTAGCAGTAATGGTAGACACATTTAAGCCTTTACAAGTAACCGAAGATGGTTTAAAACTTTCTGATGGTACATATTACCAAAGTTGGTTAGACAAAAATTAAAATTGAAAATAACATATATTTTTTGGGGATTTTAAACTCCTAAACACTTGAATATTTAAAGATTACATTATGAGTAAAGAAGTAAAGTCAGTTGATTACGGACTGGAAAAAATTTTTGAAGGCGCAGAAGATTTTCTGCCGTTATTGGGTACAGACTATGTTGAGTTTTATGTGGGGAATGCAAAGCAATCTGCACATTTTTATAAAACCGCCTTTGGTTTTCAGTCTTTTGCCTATAAAGGTTTAGAAACAGGGTCAAAAGACGAAGTAAGCTATGTTTTAAAACAAGACAAGATTAAAATTGTTTTAACTACACCTTTAAATAGTAAATCTCCTATTAACGATCATATCGTTAAACATGGAGATGGCGTAAAAGTTATTGCGCTTTGGGTTGAAGATGCCAGAAGTGCTTTTGAGGAAACCACAAAACGTGGTGCAAAACCTTATATGGAGCCAACTGTAGAAAAAGACGAACACGGCGAAGTTGTACGAAGCGGAATTTACACATATGGAGAAACGGTACATATGTTTGTAGAGCGCAAAAATTACAACGGAGTGTTTTTACCTGGCTTCCGCAAGTGGGAGAGCGACTATAACCCAGCCCCAACAGGTTTAAAATACATTGACCACATGGTAGGTAATGTAGGTTGGGGAGAAATGAATACTTGGGTTAAATGGTACGAAGAAGTTATGGGCTTTGTTAACTTTTTATCCTTTGACGATAAGCAAATTCATACAGAATATTCGGCCTTGATGAGTAAGGTAATGAGTAATGGAAATGGTAGAATTAAATTTCCTATAAATGAACCGGCAAAAGGTATTAAAAGATCGCAAATTGAGGAGTATTTAGATTTTTACGAGGGGCCAGGAGTTCAACATTTAGCCGTTGCTACAGACGATATTATTTCAACCGTAAGCCAGTTAAAAGCAAGAGGTGTTGAATTTTTACCTCCACCGCCACAAGCTTATTACGACGATATCCCACGACGATTAGGCGACCATATGAGCATGATGAAAGAAGATATTGAAGAGCTTAAAAAGTTGTCTATTATGATAGATGCAGATGAAGACGGTTACCTACTTCAAATATTTACAAAACCATTAGAAGATAGGCCTACTTTATTCTTCGAAATTATTCAAAGAATGGGTGCAAAAGGCTTTGGTGCCGGTAACTTTAAAGCGCTTTTTGAGTCTATAGAGCGAGAGCAGGCACAAAGAGGAACTTTATAATTTTATTTTTAAAATGAAACCCCCACTACGTAAAAGGTTTTGGGGGTTTCTTTATTTGTTTTTTTTGGAATGGTAGTTGTATTCCACTCAGCTCTCATTAAAATTATGCTATTTTTAAAACTATGAAGAAGCTGTTCGCGATTTTATTTTTACTAACCAATTCCTTTGCAGTTTTGGCACAGGAACGGTCTTATGGCCATGGCGAGTATTTTAAATTTCGCGTTCACTATGGTTTTGTAACAGCAGGTTATGCTACTTTAAATGTTAATAATGCCACTTTTAACGGTAAAGAAGTTTTTCACGTAAAAGGATTTGGTGAAACTGTGGGATTGTCTAAATGGTTTTTTAAAGTTGAAGACGACTATCAATCCTATATTGATAAGGAAAAAGATATACCTTATTATTTTATTCGAAAGATTAACGAAGGTGGGTATACAAAAGACATTGAGATAAACTTTAATCACGATTTAAAAAAAGCTACAGTTAAGGATAATAAACACAATGAAACGGCCGTTTTTTCGTTCCCAAAAGGAACACAAGATATGATTTCGGCATTTTATTATCTTCGAAATCATTTAAACAGCGAAAAAATTCAAGTTGGTGAAGTTATCGAGATAAATATGTTTTTTGATAAAGAAAATTACAAATTCAGGCTAAAATTTCTTGGAAAAGAGATTTTAGATACTAATTTTGGCCGTGTTAGCACACTTGTATTTAGACCCTTTGTTCAATCGGGTCGCGTTTTTAAAGAAAAAGAAAGTCTAACTGTCTGGGTTAGTAATGATAAGAACAAAATACCGTTATTGATTAAGGCCGATTTGGCTGTTGGTTCTCTAAAAGCTACATTAACAGAGTTCAAAGGATTGCAACACTCCTTTAAAATAATTGCAGATTAAAAATAATTAGTACCCAAAAATTCCCCCAAGTATTGAAAAAGTTCATTTTTGCCGCTCTAGCCATAATTATTGTTACTACCGCCTGCGAAAAACCAAAAGTTGAAACACTTGCTGCCAATAATATTACAGCAGATCCAGTTTTTAAGCAGTACGGATATAATCTTAATGACTTTGTTGTAGTGCGCGACACCATTCGAAAAGGAGATACTTTTGGTGATATTTTATATGCCAATGGAGTTTCTCACGATAAAATTATGAATGTAGCGACAAAATTTCGCGATAGTTTTGATGTGCGTAGAATTCGAGTGGGAAAACCGTACGTTCTTCTAAATTCAAAAGATAGCTTAAATACAACTCAGGTTTTTATTTATGAAACCAATAAAGTAGATTATGCCGTAGTAGATTTTAGAGATACGCTTTCAATCTACAACAATAAAAAACCTGTGAGTTTTCAAGAGAGGGAAGCTTCGGGGGTTATTACAAGTTCACTTTCTGCAACTATGGAAGAGCAAAACTTGAGTCCGTATATGACTGATGAGTTGGCAAATATATATGCCTGGACAATCAACTTTTTTAAGTTACAAGCGGGAGACCGTTTTAAAGTGGTTTATACTGAAAAGTTTATTGACGATACTATTCCGGCGGGATTACACGAAATTAAGGCAGCCTATTTTGAGCACCACGGAAAACCACTGTATGCATTTAAGTTTTCTTCAGATTCATTAAAAAACGTATCGGGTTATTATGATGAAACTGCCAATAACTTAAGAAGAGCGTTTTTACAATCACCTGTGAAATTTAGTAGAATTTCCTCACGATTTAACCTAAACAGAAGGATTAAGTATTACGGTTTTAAATTGCGCCCGCATCGCGGAACCGATTTTGCTGCCGCTATTGGTACTCCCATTTTGGCTACCGCCGATGGGGTTGTTACAAAGTCGGAAAGACGCGGTGGAAATGGCAACTATGTTAAAATTAGACATAATGGTACCTATGAAACCCAGTATTTACATATGAAAGCTAGAAATGTAAAAGTGGGTCAATTTGTAAAGCAAGGCGATGTAATTGGGTGGATAGGGATGACTGGAAACACCAGTGGCCCTCATGTTTGTTATCGATTTTGGAAAAATGGAAAACAAGTAGATCCATTTAAGGAAAAAACCCCGATGGCCGAGCCACTTTCGGCAGATTTGCGAGCAGAATATTTCGCTAAATTAGGCCCTCTTAAAGAAAAATTAGACTGTATTACCTTCTAATTTTTAACTTAAACTTAATATGTTAATAACCTTGTTATTAACTAAAGTCTCCATTTTCAAGGATTTAAGGTTTAAATTTTATCTTTAATCAATCTAATTTCTCTTAATAATTTCTTAATGGATTTTATTGGCTAGAAATGATATAAGATTGTATTTTTGCAAAAAATTTAACCCAAAAACCAAATTCATGAGAAAGTTTTTATTTCTTGTTTTTTTACTAAGCGGCGTTGTCGCTTTTTCACAATCCACGGTTACTGGAACAGTAATCGATTCTGAAACAAACACCCCGCTGGCAGGAGCCAATGTGGTTGAGACTGGTACTTCAAACGGTGCCATTACCGATTTCGATGGAAATTTCACTTTAGAAACTTCAGCAAACTCGGGTACACTTACTATAACTTATATTGGTTATATGGCTGCTACAGTTCCTTTTAACGGAGGGTCTGTTGGTAACATTAAAATTACAGTAGATGCCGATGCGCTTGAAGAAGTAGTTATTGTTGGACGAGGTATTATTGACCTTGCAAAGGATCGTCAAACTCCTATTGCTGTTTCAACTATTACAACTGCTGAAATCCAAGCTAAAGCTGTTGGTAACGTAGAGTTTCCAGAGGCGGTAAAAAGTACGCCAAGTGTGTACGTGTCTAACCAAGCCGGAGGTTTCGGTGATTCTCAAATGTTCTTACGTGGTTTCGATCAAACAAACACGGCTTTCTTATTAAATGGTCAGCCTATTAACGGGATGGAAGACGGAAAAATGTACTGGTCTAACTGGTCTGGTATGTCAGACGTTGCAAACGCTATTCAGGTACAGCGTGGTTTAGGTTCTTCTAAACTTGCTATTTCTTCTGTAGGTGGTACTGTAAATATTATTTCGCGTGCAGCTGGAAGAAAAGAAGGCGGATTTGCACGTTTTATGACTGGTAACGATAGCTATTTTAAAGGTACAATTAGTTACGATTCTGGTTTAAAAGGAAAATGGGCGTACTCATTTTTATTCGATCACTGGCAAGCACACAGAAAATATTCTGACGGTACTGCCGGTCAAGGACAAAACTATTTTATAGGTGTTGGTTATGTGCCTAATGATACGCACTCTTTCAACTTTTTATTGACTGGTGCTCCACAATGGCACGACCAAAACTTCTCTGACGATTTAGAAACATATGCTAGATACGGTAAGCGTTACAATGGTAACTCTGGTTTCTATAATGGAGAGCGTTATACTTTTAGAAGAAATTACTACCACAAGCCAATCGTTAACCTTAACTGGGATTGGACTATGACTGAAAAAACTACCCTTTCTTCAGTATTATATGCATCATTTGGACGTGGTGGTGGAACTGGTCCATTAGGAAGCTCAAGAAACATTGTAAGAGACAACTACGGTCAAGTAGATTTTAATGCTATTGAAGAAAACAACATTGCAGGTGCCGATAATGGAATTGGTAGCTACGGTTTGGGATCTGTAGTAAGAAGAATGTCTGTAAACAACCACAACTGGTTTGGTTTCTTATCAAATCTTGAAAGTGAGCTAAGTGAAAGCTTTACTGTAAATGTTGGAGTAGATGCACGTTTTTATAGAGGTACTCACTTCCGTCAATTAAACGACTTGTTGGGTCTTCAAGGTTTTGCCGATAACTTTGGCTATGACGGCGTACGTGGCGATGACTACGTGTTAACCGAAACTTTTGAAGCGAACCCTTGGTCTGCACTATTTAACTCTGCCGATGAGGGTCAGCGTTATTCTTATGACTACTCTGAAAACATCAACTACATTGGTGGATTTGGACAAGCTGAGTACAAAACAGATAACTTTTCAGCATTCGTTCAAGGAGCTGTATCTACACAGAGCTACCAAAGAGAAGGTCGTGCACCAGGAAGTGAAGTTGAAGGTGTAGACGGTCTTGGTAAGTCTGATAAAGTAAACAAAATTGGATACAACCTTAAAGGAGGTATGGGGTATACTTTTATTCCAGATAATACATTGTTCGTAAATGCAGGTTACTACTCAAGACAACCTTTCTTAGATAACATTTTTGAGGATGTTAGAAATTCTAATTACATTCTACAAGGTGAAAATGAAATTGAAAACGAAGAAATTATTGGTTTAGAAGCAGGATACAGACTTCGTGCTGGTAAGTTTAGCTTAGACTTAAACGGGTATTACACTAGCTGGGGTAACAGATTCTTAGGAGGTAGCTTTATTGAAGGTGACCCAAATTCAACTAACCCAATTGAGCAAGTAGACCGTTACCAAAGATTTACAAACATTACTCAAGTGCACAAAGGATTTGAGTTTGAAGGTAAATACCGTTACTCAAGCGACTTTATGTTCCGTGCATTTGGTAGTATTGGAAACTGGAAGTACGATGGAACAACGCCATTTGAAACTAGAGAAGATGAAACTAACAACTTATTACAAGAAGGTGAAGTTAACTTAACGGGAACTAAAATTGGTAACGCACCGCAAACATCGTTTGGTTTCGGATTTAAATACAACGTAATTGGTGGATTAAGTGTAGATGCAGATTACAATATCTACTCAGACCTTTACGGTTTTGTAAATGCAAGAGATGTTGTTGCCGCTTCACAAAACAACGAAGTTTACCAAGCAGAACGTCTTAGCCCTTACAGTGTATTAGATGCTGGTATTACTTACAAATTTGATTTTGGAGGACAAGACTTTACAGTACGTGCTAACGTTTACAACGTTACAAACGAAATGTACTTAAGCCAAAAAGATGCTTTCGGGTACTACTACGGAAATGGTAGAACTTGGAACGCAAGCTTACGTTACGACTTCTAAAAAAAACATATTGTTTTATTAAAAATGCCTCAATTTTTTGAGGCATTTTTTTTATAATTAAATCTTATCTTTGGTCTTTAAAAAATATAACTTATGTATACTGTTTTCCAATTTGTTCACTCCTACTGGGCCTATTTAGTACTGTTAATAGTTTTATTGGCTACTTTTAATGCCCTTGCCGGGTTATTTTCAAAAAGAGAATACGGCGCAAAAGATTTTAGAATATCACTTTTTGCACTTATTGTTACGCACATTCAAGTATTAATTGGTTTAATACTTTATTTTATTTCACCCCTTGGTTTACAAAATATTACCAACTCGGGAATGGGCGTTGTTATGAAAAATTCTGAATTTAGACTGTACGCAGTAGAGCATCCATTTGTAATGATACTAACAGTTGTTTTAATAACCATTGGGTACTCAAAACACAAAAAGAACTTGCTTTCTCACAAAAAGTTTAAAACATTAGCTATATTTTATACAATCGGGTTGGTGTTGATGTTAAGTAGAATTCCTTGGAGTCAATGGTTTTAACCCTTGACTAAATTATAAAAAAAGCGCTCGTTTCGAGCGCTTTTTTTATTAGTTTTTCTCTTTAATCAGGTATATAAAGACTGGAAAGTGATCGCTATAACCTCCCGTATACCCATTGGTAAAGCTTCTAAACGGATACCCTTTGTATTTGCCTTTTGGAGTGGTTAAATAGCGTTTATTGAATATTCCTGCCTTGTAAAAACGATAGCTGCTATAGTCGTTTTTTATAAATTCTGAAGATAGAATAATCTGGTCAAAAAGATTCCAACCATCTCTATATGCCAAGGTTCCTTCACCTTTTTTATATAGCTTTTCCATAGGATTATAAAGCTGTTTTATTTGTAAATTGGTTTTATTTCCTTTAGCATTCAGTACCTTTTTAATGCTAGGGTATATTGGGTCGTCATTTAAATCGCCCATCGTAATAATTTTCGCGTATGGGTTATCGCTAAATAGTGAGTCTATTATTTTTCTGTTTAATGCGGCAGCTTTTAAACGTTTTGGTCTACTTCGTTCTTCTCCACCACGGCGCGAAGGCCAATGGTTAATAATTAAATGTATCATTTCATCCTCCAACGTTCCGCTTACCAATAATTGATCGCGGGTGTAAATTCTTTTGCTCAAATCTTCATTGTCAAAAATTAAAAGTTCAAATGCTTTGTAATTACTTGGTGTAAATACCCGCTTTTTGTAGAGTAGGGCTACATCAATTCCTCTTCTATCTGGGCTGTCAAAATGTACAATGCCATAGTTACTTAAAAGCAAAGGTTCTTGATTTAAGAGATCTTCGAGTACCCGTCTATTTTCAATTTCGCAAACCCCAATAATAGTTGGAGTGGTGCCAGTAATGTCGCTTCCTATTTCTGAAATAACCTTAGCCATATTAGCCAACTTGGCACTGTATAACTCTTCTGTCCAATGATCTTTCCCTTCGGGCGTGCGGTCATCATCAAAAGTGTACGGATCGTCCTCATAGTCAAATAAATTCTCCAAATTATAAAATGCCACAGTGTGAATTTTATACTGCTTTTCCGATTGAGAAAACGCAAAACATATGTTGATTGAATAAATAAATATTAAAAATAGCCGCCTCATCTTCATTAATAAATTAACAGGAGGTAAAAAATTAACTAAAAAATTACAAATAATTCAAAATAAGTATTAAATTTATAAACTTTGCCTGAATTATCACCCAGATAAATTTGTATTTAAAAATGAAGTCTTTCATTTTTATAGGGTGTATTTTAATTTTGGGTGGATTTTCTACTTTTTCCCAAAACACTGCTATTTCGGGTAGAATTCTCGATTCACATTCCAACGAACCTATTGTCCATGCGAAGGTGACAATAGTTGCTACCTCAAATTCAATATTTTCAGATTCCAACGGCCAATTCACCTTTTCGCAAATGAATATTCCGGCCGGAGAATATATTTTACAAATATCCAAAGAAGATTACTTGCCGTTAAAAATTCCAATCAAATTAAATCCCAATGCTCCCTTAGTTTTAAATTCAATTTTAATGCAATTAGATTATTCCAAAATTGAAGGAGAAATTGGGGTTATAAGTCTGTCTCAAGATGAATTAGATAGTGATGATAGTGCAACGTATGCTATTTCGGGACTACTACAAGCTTCAAAAGATGTTTTTTTAAATGCAGCTTCATACGACTTTAGTGCTACTTTTTTTAAACCTAGAGGGTATAATTCTGAGCACGGAACTGTTTTGATCAACGGCATTGAAATGAACAAATTATACAACGGTAGGCCGCTTTGGTCTAATTGGGGTGGTTTAAACGATGCGCAACGCAATCAAGTTTTTTCAATGGGCTTAACGGCAAACGAATATACCTTTGGCGACTTGGCAGGAACCACTAATATTATAATGCGAGCTTCAAAATATAGAAAAGGTGGCCGATTATCTTATGCCACTAGTAATCGAAGTTATCGCGGCAGGGTGATGGCTTCCTACAATAGCGGACTTTTACCAAACGGTTGGGCATATTCGTTGCTTTTGGCGCGGCGCTTTGCAAAAGAAGGTTTTAATGAAGGTACTCTTTACGATGCAAATTCGTTTTTTATTGCCGTTGAAAAAAGATTTAACGAACGCAATAGTTTAAACTTAACAGCTTTTTACACACCAAATAGACGCGGAAAATCGTCACCCAATACGCAAGAAGTGTATGATTTAAAAGGGACGCGATATAATGCATACTGGGGGAAACAGGAGGGTGAAATACGCAATTCTAGAATTAAAGAAGTGAAAGAACCCGTAATTATGCTAAATCACTTTTATAATTTTTCTGAAAATTCACAACTAAATACAAACCTTGCTTATCAATTTGGGAAAATAGGAAATAGCAGATTGGGTTATGATAATGTGCCAAATCCCGACCCTAGCTATTATAAAAAATTGCCCAGTTATTTTATGGCAGATAGCTATAATCCCGATTATGAGGGGGCTTATCGAGCTTATTTAAAATTTGTAAACGATGGCCAGATAGACTGGCAACAATTGTATGAAACAAATTTATTGTATGCTGGTACGGCTCGGTATTATTTATATGAAGACCGAAATGACGACACACAACTTTCTGCTAACACAATTTTAAACTCGGTAATAAATAATCACTTTACACTTACAGCTTCCTTAAATTTTAAAAATTTAAAATCGAAAAACTTTGCCAGTATGATCGATTTGCTGGGCGGATATGGTTATTTGGATGTGGATACTTTTAATACAGGAGACGAATCTCAAAGCGATTTAAACAACCCCAATCGCATTGCTAATGAAGGCGATAAAATAAAGTATAACTTCAACTTAAATGCTACCGAATACCATGGTTTTGTACAAGGAAATTTTTCGTATTCAAAAATAGATTTTTACGCTGCTGGGAAATTGGGAGGTGTGGCTTACCAACGAAACGGACTTTTTAAAAACGGAAATTTTCCCGATAATTCTTTCGGCAAAAGCGAAAAATTGGCATTTACACTTTACGGGTTAAAAGCGGGCGGCACTTATAAATTATCTGGCCGACATATTTTTGGGGTTAATGGCGCCTATTTTACAAATGCACCCACCCTTCGGAATTCATTTTCTAATTCGCGACAAAATAATGCTACGGTTGTCAATTTAACTTCAGAAAAAAACCTCACCATCGATGGAAGCTATTTTTTTAGAACGGCAAAAACTAAAATGCGCCTCACGGGTTATTATACCCTAATGCGCGAAGGTGCCGAGCTGTCTTTTTATTACGCCGATGGAATTTCGGTTCCGGGTCGGAGTGCCTCAACTGCCTTTGTTCAGGAGGTTTTAACAAATATTAATAAGCGAAATATTGGCGGCGAATTGGGTCTGGAAACTCAAATTACCCCAACCGTAAAGCTAAAAGCTGCGGCAGCTTACGGCCAATACACATATAACAATAATCCAAATTTGTATTTAACTTCAGATGATTTTACCGATGTACCCAATGGAGCAGTAGATTACGGCAAAGCAAGTTTAAAAAATTATCGCGTAGCTGGTGGACCCCAACAAGCATATCAAATAGGTTTTGAATATAGAAACCCAGCATATTGGTGGTTTGGCGCTACTACAAATTATTTTTCAAACGCATACTTAGATATTTCTCCGCTAACCCGAACAGCAAATTTTTATTTAGATACAGATGGCATTCCATTTAATGATTACGATGCCAATATAGCACGAGATTTATTAAGACAAGAGCAGTTTGATTCGTACTTTCTCGTTAATGTAATAGGCGGTAAATCGTGGAAATATAAACAATACTACTTTGGGTTTTTTGCAAGTATTAATAACATTTTAAACCAAGAATATAAAACGGGTGGGTTTGAACAAGGAAGAAGCGCTAACTATAGAACGCTATTAGAAGATACATCGGCCGAGACGCGAATTTTTGGTCCAAAATACTGGTATGGTTACGGGACCACCTATTATGTAAATTTCTATGTTCGGTTTTAAACACTTCAATTATGTTGAATTAAAATATTATTCAAAATGAAAACATTTAAACACATTGCTTGGCTAAGCTTTTTGTCAACTTGGCTGCTAATAGCATGTATTCACGACGATGATTACAACATACCCGAGATAAATGTTGAAGAGCCCGATGTAGAGGTAAATGAAACTATTATTTCTATAAAAGAGCGCTACAGGGGGTACGAGCCTAAAATAATTGAAGCCGGAGAAGGTTCAAATAGACCATTATATATTGAAGCTTATGTAATATCTAGCGATGAAACTGGTAATTTTTACAAAACTTTGGTAATTCAAGACTTTCCTGAAAATCCTACTGCTGGGGTGGCTATTTCAACCGATGCAACTAATTTATATACTAAATTTGAACCAGGTCGAAAAATTTATTTTCGCGTAGACGGGTTATATATTGGTCAGTATGCCGATTTGCCCACAATTGGCACGCTTGATGGAGATGAAATTGGACGAATTAATATCGAAGATTTTGAAGAACGAATGCTTCGCTCAACCATAACCGATACCATTGTACCGCGGCTTGTAACCATTCCTGTAGCCGCAGACAATGATAATAATGCCAATCTATTAAATACCTTAGTTAAATTTGAAAATGTCCAGTTCCCTGAAGGGCTTGCCGGGATAAAACATTATGCCAACCCCGATAATACATATGGGGTTAACAGAGATGTAGAAAACTGCGATGAAGAGCTTATTTCATTGCGAACCAGTGGATTTGCAGATTTTAAAGGAATTTTATTGCCCGAAGGTAATGGTAGTTTAACGGCAGTTTTAAGTAGATTTAATAATGATGCACAACTATTTATTCGCGATTTGGACGATGTGCAAATGGATGGTGAACGCTGCAGCATGGGTGGCGGTACCGGTGGTGCTGTAATGTTGCCATTTAGCGAGAATTTTGAAAATCAGCCTGCAGATGTTCCGGTAAATATTGAAGGGTGGATTAATAAGAATATCAATGATGGCGATGTTTTATTTAATGTAGAAGAATTTAATTCAAGTAAGTATGCGCAAGTTTCGGCTTATAATTCAAATGAAAACCCGTGTGAAGTATGGCTAATCACCCCAGGATTAATTTTACCAGCCGGTACTGCGCCTACCTTGACTTTTGAAACTAATGACGGCTTTTACAACGGCGACGGCCTATTTGTAAAAATTTCAACAGATTTTGAAAGTGATATTTCGGCAGCTACATGGACCGATTTAAACGCTGAGATTTCTACCGGTCATACAAGTGGATACGGTTCAGAATTTACACCTTCGGGCAATATTGACCTATCCTCATTTGCTGGCCAAGTTGTGTATTTGGCTTTTCAATATTTAGGTGCGTCAAACGGAGTTTCTACTACCTATCAAATTGATAATATTTCGGTGGTTGAATAGTTTTCAGCTTTTACAAATTAATATTCTACTAGCGGGCAATTGCTCTCCGCTCCCGCGAGCGTCTCGCTCGCGGAACCCTTCTTTGTTATGAAGTTTGAGAAATACCCTCCGCTAGCGCGAGCGTCCCGCTCGTGTTCCCTGCTCCCGCGCGATTGCATCGCGTGGTCTCCCAAGCTTTAATGTAGTGACAGCACTAACTTTTCATGTTTCGATATCATTTGCAACCTTTGTTTTTCAGATATTAAGAAATAACAATATCTTTAAAACATGAGTCGCAACTACAAGTTTCATAATCCAGAAGGTCTTTATTTTGTGAGTTTTGCGGTGGGAGAAACTGGATGGTCTATAAAAAAGAAATGGTAAGGAACGCGATACAATTGCGCACCAGCGGGGGAGAGCAGATTCCAATGAACGTGTTTATCGAATAACTGTACCAAGTAACGTATATTTTAAAACACAATATTAAGATGGAAACAAACTTTTTAAGAATGGGGATGATTTTTATTTTTTTTATAATTTCATTCTATGGCTTTTCTCAGGATTCGATTAACACCCAAAAGCCCATAAAACCTAATGTTACTGAAGATTTTTACTTATCTGATTTTTCGGGTTCAATAATAAATTTAATAGCAACTCCAGAAAAATACCATAATAAAAAAGTTCGGGTTATAGGCTTTCTGAATCTTGAGTTTGAGGGAAATGCGATTTACCTTCATAAGGATGATTACAAAAAATCAATTCACAAAAATGGTTTATGGGTAACATTTACCGACGAGTCTTGGGAAAAGATTAAAAAATATAGATTTAATAAAAGCTATTTTTTAATTGAAGGAACTTATGATATGACCTTGTTTGGTCATATGGGACTATGGAGCGGAACAATTAAAGATATAACCCGTATTGATAAGTGGAATTAAAACTGCGTTGCCAATATATGCAGATAATTATAACCGTATTCTTATTTCTCATATCAATAAAAAGTTTTTCCCAATCTGGAAACCAGATACCCCCGCTCCCGCGCGATTGCATCGCGTGGTCTCCCCCCGCTCCCGCGCGATTGCATCCCCCGCTCCCGCGCGATTGCATCGCGTGGTCTCCCAAGCTTTAATGTAGTGACAGCACTAACTTTTCATGTTTCGATATCATTTAACAGCCTGTGTTTTTCTGATATTAAGAAATAACAATATCTTTAAAATATGAGTCGCAATTATAAATTCCATAATTCTGAAGGACTTTATTTCGTAAGCTTTGCCGTGGTGGAATGGCTTGATGTTTTCACCCGCAATGAGTACAAAGATATTTTATTGCAAAGCCTTTCGTATTGTCAAAAAGAAAAGGGAATGGAAATAATTGCGTGGTGTATTATGACAAATCATGTCCACTTGGTATTTCGAAGTATAAAAGGTCAGCATCCGTCGCTGCTGTTGGGAGATTTTAAACGGTTTACGAGCAAGGCGGTCGTAAAAGCCATACAGGAGAATCCACAAGAAAGTCGAAAGGAATTTCTTATGGAGCAATTTAAAATTGCTGCGGCAAAATCATCCAATGTGAAGAAGTATCAATTTTGGAGACATGATAACAAGCCTATCGAACTTTGGAGCAACAAGGTTATTTGGGAGAAGATCAGTTATGTCCACAATAATCCCGTCGAGGCTGGATTGGTTTATAGAGCTCAGGATTATGTTTATAGCAGTGCTTCGGATTATGCGGATGAAAAAGGATTATTGGATGATATTGTAGTATTCCAATATTATGGTTGAATCGGGATAGGAAAGTTTATTTAAATTTAAACAAGGAACGCGATGCAATCGCGCTCCAGCCGTGTCTGAACAATTGTTTGGAGCATCGTATGGCCTCCCGAGTTTTGACAAGCCATGTCCATTTAATTTTATGAAGTGCAGAGTGTTAGCAGTGCTTCGGATTATGCAGCTGAAAAAGGATTGTTGGATAATATCGTGGTATTTCGGTATTTTGGTTGAATTTGGATTGTCAATCAAAAAAGAAATGATAAGGTACGCGATGCAATCGCGCACCAGCGGGGGAAATACAGAGCTACCAGAGCAGAAATCAATCATTGGAGTTGGCATGGCACCAGTAAAGGTTATAAAATAAATACTTATGAATACTATGGTAAATTTTTAACTTCAAATGAAATCCAAAAATACTTTAAAGCATATGGGATTGGAAATTAAAGGATATTTATTTTTTTGTTTCATATTAACATTTTCACTTTTAGGATGTGTTAAGAAATCTTCCTTTTGTTATTCTGTAAATAAATTAAATCTTCCTGTAGACGTTCCTTCAAGAAGTCCCGTGTTTTATGAAATAAAAGAACCTTTAATCATAGAAAAAATTCGTGGGGAACATATAGTATCTAACCGATTCAAAAGTAATATTAAACGAGTTATTGTTGTTGAAGGAAATGATACTGTCGATGATAATGAGTTTCTTATCGATTTGGAAAAAATAAATAATTATATGAATATTCGATTTCGTACAGCCCGATATATTTTAAAATTCAAAGACTCAATATCAGCAATGGACCAAATAAAAAAGGAACACTTGATTCTTGAACTTTATAATGGAGAAATAATAAAGCTTAATTATTGTGATAAGTAAATACCAGTTCGGCGGCCTTGCATCCGACGAGGGAGGCCCCCCGCTCCCGCGAGCGTCCCGCTCGTGCTCCACAACAAACAAGCTTAAAAACATGTGACAAAACTCCTTCATCCCGTATCAACGGAGTTTCTACTTTCTATCAAATTCACAATAATTTGGTGGTTGCGTAGTTTTAAAATTGTAATAAATTAAAAACCCTCGCTATTTGAATGCTCAAATAGGCGAGGGTCTTTTTTTGGTTGGTTACCAAGTTTTATCTATTAAACTTTCAGGAATTATTTTTTAACAATAATAAAGTCTGATCGTCTGTTTTTCTGGTGCTCAGCCTCGGTACAATTTGCGCCACAATCTACGGCTGGTCTGCTTTCGCCAAAACCTTCGCCGCTAATGCGGTCTTTTGCAATTCCTTTTGAAATTACATATTGAACCGTGCTTTTTGCACGTCTGTTAGATAAATTCATGTTGTAAGCCGCAGAACCCCGGTTGTCTGTATGGCCTTCAACTTTTATCACCATTTCTGGGTGTTTTTTCATTAATTGAACAAGCTTATCCAATTCAAAAGCAGCTTGTGGCTTTATGTTGTGCTTGTCAAAATCGAATAAAATTGGGTTTAATTTTACCATTTCATCTTCAACAATATCGTCGATAGGGCGTAGTGCTATACGAATGCTTTTTTCCCCTTCTTTTGAAGCTGGTACAGTTTCAGCATTGCTTTCATAACCTTCTTTAAAGGCTTGCACCACATGTGCTTGATCACAAGCTGCTACAAGTTTACCTATTCCGTTAGCTGCCGTATTTTGGCTTTTTAATTTATTTTCAACATTGTCGAACAAATCTAAGCGCGCATCTGCAATAGGATCGTCATTACTAGCATCAACTACAATAACATTTAAAATAAGTTCGCAAATATCTAATTTGGTGATTTTATAAATATCATCGCTTCCCATTCCGCCTGCTCTGTTAGACGAAACATAACCTTCATTTGTAGCTGCATTAAACGTAAAAGCAAAATCATCTTCACTACTGTTAACGCCAAGGCCTAAATTTTTAACCTCTCCAAAGCCGTTGCCTTTTGCTTTTGCAGCAAAAACGTCCAAGCCGCCCATTCCTAAATGTGCGTCGCTCGAAAAATATAGGGTACCTTCAGAATCTACAAATGGAAAACCTTCTCTACCTTCGGTATTGATATTGTCGCCAAGATTTTCGGGAGCGCCAAAAGATCCATCTTCAGCAATGCTTACTTTGTAGATATCGGCTTTACCTTTTCCACCGGGTCTGTCGCTTGTAAAGTACAATGTTTTTCCGTCTGGACTTAAGGCAGGATGACTGGTTGAGTACTCTGGACTGTTAAATGGCACTGGTTGAATATTTGTCCATTGCCCTTCAACAAATTCGGCATAGTAAATACTTAATTCGTTAATGCCTTCATCGCTCTTTTTATATTTTCCGTTGTAGTAATCATTACGGTCAAAATACATTCTTTTTCCGTCTGCAGTAATTGCTACGGTACTTTCGTGATATTTTGTATTTACATCGCCTTTTAATAAAGCTTCATCTTTTTCTACACCGCCTACAATAGAAGCCTTATAGATATCTAAAAATGGCTCTTCGTTCCATCCGTAAGTTTTACGCGATGTGTTTCTGGCAGAAGTAAAGTAAAAATCACTACCCACAGCCAAGCCACCAAAGTCTGAATATTCAGAATTTAAAGTTTCTAGATTTTTGGCAGTGTATTTTTGTGCCTTTTCATCTATAATTTTTGGCAGGTAGTCTGGGTTTTTCATAAAAGCAATTGCACGCGAATCATTAGGTTTCATCTGTGCAAACTGCTTCATATAGGTATTGTAATCTGCAAATTTACCGTTGGATTTAAGTGATTGTGCGTAATTGTAAACAGTTTCTGGGTTTACATTTTTTCTTTTTACAACGCGTTTGTAATACTTTTCGGCTTGTTGAGTGTTATTTAAAAAGTAATAACTGTTTCCCAACTGCTCAAAAACGTAGGTACTTCCTTCGCCTTTTTTCAAAAGTTTTTGATAGGCTTCGGCAGCTTCTACGTATTGTAGTCGCTCGTAATATTGGTCTGCTTTTTTTGTTTTACTATTTTGAGCGGTAACCATGGTCGTGCTAACCGCTATGAGTAAAAGGATTGTATATATTTTGTTCATTTTAAATGAATTTTTTTTGGTTATTAGAAGAATCTAGGTGAACGTAATACACGTGGCTTAAAGAATAGGTCGAATGTTAATACAACCTCGTGCGATGCTGGTCCTACAGTTTTTAGGTCGGACGTTACGTGGTCATAAGCATATCCAATGCGAATGTTTGGATTAATTTGAAATCCTACTAAGCCACTAAACGAGTCGTCTAATCTATACGATGCTCCAAGTTCGAACCTGTCATAAAACAAGGCATTTAAGTTACCGTCATAAGATACTGGTGCATCGAAAGCCGATTTAACCATAACCGATGGCTTAAGTTTAAAGTTTTCTGAAACTTGAAAAACATATCCAGCTGTAGCAAAGTAATGGTTAGTTTCAGAACCGTATTTCATTCCGTTTTCATCTAAATGAACAGATTTTAACATGTTTGGAACCGAAAGACCCACATAAAAATTGTCTCCATAAAGGAAAGCACCTGCACCAATATTGGCATAAGTATTATTTATGTCTTCATTAAAAAATGGATCGTTTGGATCTTGTAATTCTAAGTTTGAAAGGCCTACTTCGTGAAAAGTTGCTCCGGCTTTTAAACCAAGTGCCAATTTAACCGAACTTGCAACTTGAATTGTATATGAAAAATCTGCATATACATTTGTTTCATTTACGGGGCCTAATTCATCTTTAATAGCCGATAGACCCAAACCTATTTTATCGCTAATAGGTTTATGTGCCGAAAAGGTAAAAGTTACTGGATTTTCGTCTATTCCAGACCATTGATTTCTATAAAGTGCGGTGAGCGAAAGACTCTCTTTAGATCCTGCATAAGCTGGATTCACCACATTCATGTTGTACATGTATTGTGTGTACTGAGGGTCTTGTTGTGCTTGTGACTCTTGAAAGAGCAAAACAGCCATCAATACTATAAGAATATTTATATGTTTTTTCATTTGAATTGAATATTTTAAAAATGGATATATGAAATCTTCTAATAATTCAAGTTTTACTAAAAGAAAATTTAAAGAAGAAGAAGATTTCATTTTTATCTATTTTGGATATTAGAAAGTGTTTGATAGTTTAGTTTGCTTCTTGGTTAAGATAAATCCAACCGGTAGCCTGTGCGCCATAAACAGCATCGGTCCCTACAAAGTCTATTACATAAAAGTAAGTTCCCGTAGTTAAGTCGTTGCTGTCTTTATCTTGTCCTCTCCATTGGTTTGTATAATTATTTTGCTCATACACCAATGTTCCTAATCTATTAAAAATTTGAAGTTTTCTAATTCCTGTACGGTCGTTTAAAAATGTTAGGTCTAAATTATCGTTATAGCCATCGCCGTTTGGAGATAGACCTTCAGATATTACACATTGACCCACATCGTATAACATTATGTCTATAGAGTCTTCGCCAGAACATCCTCCTACACTCATAACTACCGTATAGGTTTGAGTGCCTACAGTGCCTACTTCTACGCTAAATTCTAAAGTACTATTAGTTTCGTTTGCCAATAAAGTACCATTTAAATACCACTGGTAAGTAGCGCCTTCTTCAGTAGTAGTTGCTGTTAACGTCTGTGGTTCGTTAGGGCAAGTTTGGAAATCGGCGCCAAGAGAGACTTCTAAATCATCTCTAAAAGAAACCTCAACACTATCTGTTGCTGTACAGCTGCCAAGGGTAGCAGTAACGGTATAAACACCTATTTCAGTAATTTCTAAAGTACTACTAGTTTCACCGGCAATTACAACACCATCTAAGCTCCATTCAAAAGTAGCATTGGTAGGGTCAAAGTCAATTGCTTCGGCTGTTAAGGTTACAGTGTTTTCAAAACACGTAGTAAAATCGTCTCCTAATGAAACTGCTAAAGGTGCTTGTGCTACAGTAAGCTCGTCTGTTGCTTCACAATCAGAAACATTAACAACAACACTGTACATTCCATATTGTGTAACTGTAAGTGTTGGGTTTGTTTCGCCAGCAATTACAACGCCGTCTAAACTCCACTCGTAAGTAGCATCGGCAGGGTTGTAATTTGAAGGTGATGCATCTAGTATAACAGGCACGTCAAAACAAGTTTCAATATTGTCGCCTAATTCAATTACTGGAAGTTCGTTAAAGTTTATATCTACAGATTCAGTCACTGTACAAGTTCCAATAGTAACGTCTACGGTATAAGTTCCAGAAGTAGTAACTGTAATGGTTTGTGTGGTTTCTCCCGTATTCCATAAAAAGGTTGCATCGGCAGGGTTTCCGCCAGTAATTTCGGCAGTAATGTCGTAACTCTGTGCTTCACATAATTCTTGATCGGGACCAAGATCTACTGTAAATCCGTCTACTCTAGTAACAACAACTTCGTCGGTTTCTGTAATAATATCACCATTACAGTTAGTGTAAACTGCTTGTGCAGTGTAAGTAGTTGTAGGATCGGTTGGGCATACGTTAATTGTAGGGTCTGTACCTATAACGTCTCCGTTTGAGTCTAACCAAGAGAAAACAACGTTTGAAGCACCGTTTGGTGTAAAGCGCCAAGCTTCGTCTGTAGCAGACCAATCCCCTGTGTTTCTTCCTGGAGGTGTATATCCTAAAGTTCCATCTTGGTTTTGGATTCCTAGTACGGCGTTTCCATCATTCCAGCTACAACCGGCAGGTCTGTTTTCTACATATACTTCAATTACATTGGTTGTTTCGTAAATAACAACTTGCGATGTTAAATCAAGCCCCGAACAAGCTGAGCCAAAGTATGGAATCCCTGGGAAGTTAACTACCATGGTTCTACAAGGTGCATCACCAAATACCGCGTAGTTAATTTGTCCTGAGCCTGTTACCGCTGGGTTAATATCCATGTAAGGGCCAAAAATTGTTGTAAAAAACAAGTTTGGATCTGGAATAGACTCATCAAAAGACCAGCTGCAATATCCATTAGGTGGATTATTTGTTAAATCAAAAGAAATAACAGCGTTTGAGCCAATTACCATTTCAGAATACGTTTCGCCAAAAAAGCAAAAGTCAAAAGGAAGTGGAATGGCTGGAGACCAAACATCGTCTGTATTTACAGAAACTGGAGTTCCGCCTGTAAATGGAAACGGTGGGTCAAAAGGTATTGAGGTTACCTCATAACTGGTGGTTTCACCAGTGTCTAAAAAACTTGCTGTAAGATCTACGCAAGGATCACCGCAGTCTATTTCTACATCAGGACCTGCATTCACGTTTGGGCAACCAGGGCCCTGTGCCATTGCAGAAAATGATAAAAATAAAAAACTGAAGAGTAAAAGTGCTTGTCTTCCAAAATTGTCTTTTAAGTGCAAAGAGCAACTTTGTGAATAGTGGAGTAATTTTTTATTCATTTTTTTTGTTAGGAATTAGTTGGTTTAAATACATTAACTTTTATTTAACTGCGAAATATAATAATTTTTAGAGAATAACATCACTTAGAATTGAAAGGAAGTTAGTCGCTGGGAAATACTATAAACAGTAAAAAGCTGGTAAGAATAGACAGCGTGTAGCTTATAGCGATTTGCAGATGGAAATATTATTTTTTTATTTCCCGATGATAAAATCTGAAACATGCTATTTATTTCAAATTTTAAGTAGAAATGGTGTTAATAGATTGTAAAGAAAAAAAAGTCTAAGCTAGGGTTTTGTACCTTTGTATTATAATTTAATTTATGATAGAGCAAACAGATATTTCATACGAAAAAACGGTACTTATAGGTTTAATTACCCAAAACCAAGATGAGGTAAAATCTAAAGAATATCTAGACGAATTAGAATTTTTAGCCTATACCGCTGGGGGCGAAGTTTTAAAACGGTTTACACAAAAACTAGATGTACCTAACCCTAAAACTTTTATAGGTACTGGAAAACTTGATGAAGTTAAAAATTATATACACGAGAATGAAGTAGGAGTTGCCATTTTTGACGACGAACTTTCGCCAGCGCAACAAAAAAATATCGAAAAAATTCTTCAGTGTAAAATTATCGATAGAACAAACTTAATTTTAGATATTTTCGCTCAGCGCGCACAAACTAGTTATGCCCGTACCCAAGTAGAACTTGCACAGTATCAATATTTATTACCACGACTCGCAGGAATGTGGACTCACTTAGAACGTCAACGAGGGGGTATTGGAATGCGCGGTCCCGGTGAAACCGAGATTGAAACCGATAGACGTATTGTAAGAGATAGAATTGCTCTCTTAAAAGAAAAGCTAAAAAAAATAGATCGCCAAATGGAGGTGCAGCGCGGCAATCGTGGGTCGTTGGTGAGGGTCGCATTAGTAGGGTATACCAATGTTGGTAAATCTACCCTTATGAATGTACTTAGTAAAAGTGATGTGTTTGCCGAAAATAAACTGTTTGCAACGCTCGATACTACGGTGCGAAAAGTGGTAATTGGCAACCTACCTTTTTTATTGACCGATACTGTTGGGTTTATTAGAAAACTGCCTACACAACTTGTTGAATCTTTTAAAAGTACCCTCGATGAAGTAAGAGAAGCCGATTTACTTTTGCATGTGGTAGATATTAGTCACCCGTCTTTTGAGCACCACATCGCTTCGGTAAACAGAATTCTTGAAGAAATAAAAAGTGCCGATAAACCTACGGTAATGGTCTTTAATAAAATTGATGCTTATCAACCCGAAGAGATTGAAGAAGACGATTTAATTACCGAAAAAACCAAGGCACATTATTCATTAGACGAATGGAAACAAACGTGGATGGCTAAACTCGATGGTGATGCTATATTTATTTCGGCTTTAAATAAGGAAAATTTTGAAGAGTTTAGAAAATTGGTTTACGATAAAGTAAGAGAAATTCACACTACAAGATTTCCGTATAATACTTTTCTTTACGACGAATATTCTGAAGAAGGTTAGACTATTTACGGTTTTACGATAAACTAAAAAGCTGTCAAAACATTTAATATTTTTGACAGCTTTTTTTATTGAAATATACTAAGGGTTAAAATCCGTATGTTAACCCAACACCCAATGTTTCTCTAATTTGAAAACCGTTTACAGCATTGTCGTCATAAATGGCTTGAAACGTCATATTTGTCGAAATGTATTTGTTTACTTTCATCACTACATTTAAAGTGTAGTCTAAATCAACATTTTGTGGATCGTCAAGATAGTTTGAATACAAGCTTAAAATATTTTCTGCTGAAATATTCGCCATTATATTAAACTTAGCATAGGCCGAAACTGCAGCTCCAAATTCAAAGCGGTTGCTTTCGTTTGCATCAACACCAAAGTATTTATTTGCGTTATAAGCTTCAAGTGCTTCGGGGTTAGATTCGTCCACAGCGGTAAAATCACTATCGACCAAAATAAACTTTGCAGTAGCTGGCGAAATGTTTACGTATAGATTGTTGCTTTTTTTCCAAAGTAAACCAGGTCCAAATTTAATATAGGCTGGCGATAAAATATGTGTAGTTTCGGTGCGATATCCTTCATCTTCGGGATTTAAATCGCTGTTAAATTCATATCCTTTTGCAAACTGTGTTTTAAAATTGAAAAATAAAGAGTAGTACCAATTAGATTCTTTAAGTCGTTTTCCTAAAATAGAATTTAGCTCTAAACGGTCGTTTGTTTTTCTGGCGTACTTATCATCTTTGTTTTTTGTAATACCGTATTCGCCAATTATGCGGTTGTTCCAAGAAAGCTTGTCGTGCTTATAATTAAAATCATACGATAAAGCGAGGTTTCCTGAGTAATTTGAGGTGCCGCCGCCCGTCCATTCGGCATTAAATGCAGCTTGATTAAACAATAACGAAATGTTTCCGGCGCGAGTCCAACCGTTGGGAATGGTATCTTTAGAACTCTCTTCCTGTGAAAATAGTGAAATAGGAGCAGTACAAAGCAATGCTAAAAGTATAAGTTTTTTCATCTCTTTTTAATTTTTGTTTCTGCAAAAATACTAAGCTTTTTAAGGAGTTGGCACAAATACATAAAATAAAAACCTTTCAGGTTTAGCTGAAAGGTTTCATTTTAAAATTAAGCCCTGCTTCATTATTTACGTTTATAAAGTGGTACCGATGAACATGCTTCACCGTACATAATGCTTTTTGCAACTGCTTGTAGTTTTTGTGCTAGTAAAACATAGGCATTTTGTGGAATGGGTTTATTTGCACAGCCCTTAATTATTACGGGTTGATTAGCATATTCTGAAACATCAAAATTTTGTAAAATTTCAGAAAACAAAATACTTTCTAAATTATCGAGGCTACCCACCGTTACTTTTAAGGCATAGGGCGCCAAGTGTAGTGACACCAGCATATAAGCCCAGCCGGGAACAATTGCATTGGTACTACAATTTAAGGCTACATATTTACCTTTATATTGAGACCAATCGTGATTTTTTACGCTTACGCGGAAATCTTTTTCTCGTAGTACAATACCCTCGAGTAACCACTGCGAAATATCAAAAGATACTCTGTCGCCAGGAGGATATAAGTCTTCCAAATCTATGGTGACTAATTTGCTGTTTGCTACGCGATTTACAATTTCTTTCACGAATTAATCGATTTTAAATTCTATAAAACTTTAGTTTAAATGTTTTATGTTTAATTAAAGCATTCCTAGCTCTAACTTTGCAGCATCGCTCATAAGTTCTTGAGTCCAAGGTGGGTCGAAAGTAATTTCTACTTCGGCATCTTTAACCATTTTCATGGATTTTACTTTGTTTTCAACTTCTAACGGTAAACTTTCGGCAACCGGGCAGTTGGGCGTGGTAAGCGTCATTAAAATTTTAACCTCACGGTCTTCATTGATAAAAACGTCGTAAATTAATCCTAATTCATAAATATCGACAGGAATCTCAGGATCGTAAATTGTTTTAATTACGTCAATTATCTTTTCGCCTAATTCGGCCATATCTATATCTGTATCTGCTTCCATAATATTAATTTTTTACTTGGGTTTGATATGCCAAAGCATACATTTTCATTTGTTTAATCATAGACACTAAACCGTTTGCCCGTGTAGGCGAAAGGTGTTCTTTTAAGCCAATTTCATCTATAAAATTGGTATTAGCATCTAAAATAGCTTGTGGCTTTTGATTAGAAAATACACGAATTAAAACGGCAATAATACCTTTGGTTATTACAGCATCGCTATCGGCTGTAAAGACCACTTTGTCGTCTTTCATTTCAGAATGTAACCAAACTTTACTTTGGCATCCTTTAATGAGTTTGTCGTCGGTTTTTAACGATTCGTCAATTAAAGGTAGTGATTTACCCAAATCGATCATATATTCATATCGTTGCATCCAGTCGTCAAACATGGAAAACTCGTCAATTAATTCTTCTTGTATTTCTTCAATCGTCATAAAACTTGTTTAATTATTTCCTTCTTTTTTAGCCGTGAGCAATACACTTCTATCTGTTTTTGAAAATAAAGTGAGCGTATTATTTTCAATAGTAAAGGAACCTGAATTATTTAAAGCATCTAAAAAATTTCGCTCGGTTTTCATAACATCAGTTTCGGCGCACATTTTTTCGCTTACAGCAATATCGGTAAAATTAATGGCGTAAAGATCAATGCTATAACTGCCAAATACCGAATTACAACCTGTTGTGCCTCGTAATGAATTATTTATAGCCGAAAGTGTAAAAGTAGGATGTGGCGTTTTTCCTAATTTTTCACCCTTAAGTGAAACTACATCGTAACTGCCCGTTAATTGTACGTTGCCAGCAACATCGATTACTTTTTTAGTTTCATCACAGCTCATAAATAGTACTGTAAGCAATAAAATTGAAATGGCGGTAAATTTTCTCATAATTTAAAATTTTAAACGTGAACTTCAAAGGTCATGTTTTAACTTTAAGCAATGGATTAACTTAACATCATTTTAGCTTTTTGCACCGCCTTTACCAAGGCATCTACCTCTTCTACAGTGTTGTAAAAGGCAAAAGAAGCGCGTACCGTTCCCGGGATTTTATAAAAATCCATTATAGGTTGGGCACAGTGATGACCGGTGCGTACGGCAATCCCTAACTTATCTACTATTGTACCAATATCGTATGGATGAATCCCTTCAATATTAAATGAAACCACCGATGTTTTCGCTTGTCCTGTGCCGTAAATTGTTAGCCCGGGAATTGCTAATAATTGTTCGGTAGCATATTTTAAAAGTTGGTCTTCGTGTTTAACAATAGCCTCAAAACCTATATTGTTTAAATAGTCTATTGCAGCGCCAAAGGCAATACCACCACAAATATTTGGCGTACCTGCTTCAAATTTATGAGGTAAGACTGCATAGGTTGTTTTTTCAAAAGTAACCTCGGCAATCATTTCGCCTCCTCCTTGGTAGGGTGGAAGCTTTTTACCCCAACTTTCTTTCATATAGAGTATACCTACCCCCGTTGGGCCACACATTTTGTGGGCTGAGGTTACGTAAAAATCTACGTCTAATTTTTGTAAGTCTGGTTTTATATGCGAACAAGATTGAGCGCCATCTATCAATACAGCCGCATTGTATTCGTGTGCTTTTTGAATAATTTTTTCAATTGGGTTAATTGTTCCCAAAGCGTTCGAGATATGATTTACAAAAACCAGTTTTGTTTTATTAGAGAGTAGTTTTTCGTATTCCGATAAAATTAACTCTCCTTCTTCATTCATTGGAATGACTTTTAAAACAGCCCCTGTTTTTTCACAAAGCATTTGCCAAGGCACAATATTGCTATGGTGTTCCATCGCAGAAACTATTACTTCATCATCTTTTTTTAAGATTTCAGCAAAACCATTGGCCACAAGGTTAATACCGTGGGTAGTCCCTGCGGTAAAGATAATTTCGTGTAAATATTTTGCGTTAAAATGTTCTTGTAGTTTTTTTCGCGCTGCCTCGTAAGCATCGGTAGCTTCTTGCGAAAGCGTGTGTACCCCACGATGAATATTTGCATTGTAATTGCTGTAATAATCTACAATAGCATCAATTACTTGTTTTGGCTTTTGCGATGTTGCTGCATTGTCCAGATACACAAGAGGGTGCCCATTAACCTCTCTTGAAAGGATAGGGAAATCATTGCGTATTTTCTGGATATTAAAAGACATTTTAAAGTATTTAAAAATTAATAACTGCAATTTCTTTAAACTGAAACTTTAAAGAAAAAGACAATTATTTGCGAAAAAATTTTACAATTCGAAGCCTAAGCTTACACCAATCTTATTTGCGATAAGCTTGTTAATACGTGTTTTAAGTTCGGGTATTTTTACACTTTCTAAAACTGTATTGGCAAAAGCATACATTAATAAAGCGCGCGATTCTTTTAGGCCAATTCCGCGACTGCGAAGGTAAAACAATGCTTCTTCGTCAAACTGCCCAATGGTACAACCGTGCGAACACTTAACATCGTCGGCAAAAATTTCTAATTGCGGCTTGGCATTAATTGTGGCTTTATCATCTATTAAAATATTGTTGTTTTGTTGAAAAGCATCAATTTTTTGAGCGTCTTTTTCAACAACAATTTTTCCGTTAAACACACCTATAGATGCTTCGGCAAATAAACCTTTATAATCTTGGTGACTTTCGCAATTTGGTGCGGTATGGTGCACTAAGGTATTGTGATCAACGTGTTGTTTGCCTTCAAGAATGGTAATTCCTTTTAATGTTGAATCTGTGTGTTCTCCGTGTTGGAAATAGTTGAGGTTGTTTCGAACTAACTTTCCACCAAAAGAAAAAGTGTGCACACGGCATACGGTATCGCGTTGTTGCGAAATATACGTATTGTCAATTAACGAAGCTGTTGAAACATCGTTTTGAATTTTGTAATAATCAACATAGGCGCGTTTTTCAGCAAAGATTTCGGTCACCGAGTTGGTTAATACTTCATTATTAGAAAGACTTTGGTGTCTTTCAATAATTTGAACGTGAGCGTTTTCACCCACAACAATTAAGTTACGCGGTTGTAAGAAAATAGCGTCTTCATTTCCGGTAGAGAAGTTAATAATCTCGATAGGCTTTTCAACCTCTTTATGGGCGGGAATATGAATATACGCCCCTTCTTTTGTAAAAGCCGTGTTAAGCGACGTTAAACTATCGCTTTTTGCAGTTTTATTGAAGTAGGCTTCAATAACTGGCTTATATTTACTTTTGTTAAGCGCAGCCGACATTAAACAAACATCTAATGTATCGTGCGTAGTTTCAGAAAGAAATGAGCTGTACACGCCGTCTACAAATACCAATTTGTAAGTGTCTATTTCGTGTAAAAAGTACTTGCGAACGTTTTTTAATTCAACATTCCTTTCTTTATTAGAATATACGCTATAGTCTGGTTTAAGTAAACTTTTAAGCGATGTATATTTCCACGCTTCGTCTTTTTTTGTAGGAAAACCTTTTTCCTCAAAATTCTTTATTGCTTCATTGCGTATATCATGCAAAGGCGAATCGAATTCTAAATAGTCTTCGAGTGCGATATATGATGATAATAATTTGTCTTTAAAACTCATAATGAATTCTTATTTCAAGTTTAGGATTATTGTTGTTAAAGTAGAAGGGGGGTGTTTATACCATTTCTTCTTTAATCCAATCGTATCCTTTTTCTTCTAGCTCGTAAGCTAATTCTTTAGTGCCAGATTTTACAATTTTCCCGTCCATAAGCACGTGCACATAGTCTGGTACTATATAATCTAATAGGCGCTGGTAGTGCGTAATAAGGAGTACTGCATTGTCTTCGCTCTTTAACTTATTTACGCCATTAGCGACAACTTTTAAAGCGTCGATGTCTAATCCCGAATCTGTTTCGTCGAGGATGGCTAATTTTGGCTCTAACATTGCCATTTGAAAGATTTCATTTCGCTTTTTCTCACCTCCCGAAAATCCTTCGTTTAGCGAACGAGAAAGAAATTTTCTGTCAATTTCTAACATTGCGGCTTTGTCTTTAATCATTTTTAGCATTTCAGAAGCTGGCATATCTTCAAGTCCTTGCGATTTGCGCGTTTCGTTAATTGCTGTTTTAATGAAATTGGTAACCGAAACCCCAGGTATTTCAACTGGGTATTGAAATGATAAAAAGATACCTTTATGTGCTCTTTCTTCAGGATCCATTTCGGTAATATCTTCATCATTAAAATCGATTTCACCTTTTGTAATATCAAATTCTTCCTTTCCTGCCACAACGGAAGCCAAAGTACTTTTTCCAGAACCGTTAGGGCCCATTATTGCGTGTACTTCGCCAGCTTTAACATCTAAGTTTATACCTTGTAGTATATCCTTTCCTTCTAATCCCGCGTGTAAATCTTTTATTTTTAACATATTATTTATTCTTTGCTGATTCTTCAAATTTTATATCTGCTTCGGAAGGGGCATCACTTACCCTTACAATTTCATTTATAGTTATAATCTCTTCCCATTCGCTTTCTTTATCTTGGTTTTTAGAAACCACGCCACGTACAACTACATTTACCATATCGTAATCGTTTTGTTTAACAGAGGCAACTCTTTTTGAAAGTTGTTCTGAAACATCGTTGCGTTTTACGCCGTAGATAAAATCTGTGCCCATAAGTACCAAAGCCCCATTGCTGTCTATATAATCTCCTTTATAAGATTTTACATTTTCTGCTTTTGCGGTTTCTTCGGTGGTATTATTTTGGTCTGTATCATTAATTTTTTCTTCCGGATTTTTACAAGAAAAAATTGCTATTGAAAGCGTTAGCATTAAAATGATCTTTTTCATAATAATAATATTGGTTTGATGATTAAATTAATAAAAATGCAATCCTATTGGCTGTAATTAACCCACAGATCCTTCTAAACTTATTTCTAATAATTTTTGAGCTTCTACGGCAAATTCCATAGGGAGCTTGTTTAATACTTCTTTACTAAAACCATTTACTATTAAAGCAATTGCTTTTTCGGTATCGATACCGCGTTGGTTACAATAGAAAATTTGATCTTCCCCAATTTTACTTGTTGTAGCCTCGTGTTCAATTTGTGCCGATTTGTTTTTTGCTTCAATATATGGGAAGGTGTGCGCACCACAATTATTACCCATTAAAAGCGAATCGCACTGCGAGAAATTTCGAGCGTTATCGGCATTGGGCATAATTTTTACCAATCCGCGATAACTGTTTTGTGATTGGCCGGCAGAAATACCTTTCGAAATAATAGTACTTCGGGTGTTTTTTCCTAGGTGAATCATTTTAGTTCCCGTATCTGCCTGCTGAAAATCATTGGTAACAGCAATTGAATAAAATTCACCTATTGAATTATCGCCTTTTAAGATGCAGCTTGGATATTTCCAGGTTACAGCACTTCCTGTTTCTACTTGCGTCCAAGAAATTTTAGCATTTTTCTCACAAATACCTCTTTTGGTAACAAAATTATAAACGCCTCCCTTTCCTTCTTTATCACCCGGATACCAGTTTTGAACGGTCGAATATTTTATCTCGGCGTCGTCTAACGCAATTAATTCTACTACCGCTGCGTGTAATTGGTTTTCATCACGACTTGGAGCCGTACAACCTTCCAAATAACTTACATAACTACCCTCGTCTGCAATAACAAGTGTTCTTTCAAACTGTCCTGTTCCGGCTTGGTTAATTCTAAAATAGGTAGATAGTTCCATTGGGCAACGAACGCCTTTTGGAATATAGCAAAACGAACCATCGCTAAACACTGCGCTATTTAGTGCCGCGTAAAAATTGTCGCGTTGGGGCACTACGGTTCCCAGGTATTTTTTAACCAACTCGGGGTGTTCTCTAATAGCCTCAGAGATTGGACAAAAAATTATCCCTTTTTCATTAAGGGTCTTTTTAAACGTGGTTGCCACAGATACCGAGTCCATTACAATATCTACGGCTACCCCAGCTAGTTTTTTTTGTTCATCGATAGAAATTCCCAATCTTTTAAAAGTGTCTAAAAGCTCTGGGTCTACCTCGTCCAAACTGTTGTATTTTGGCTTTTTGTTTGGGGCAGAGTAATAAGAAATATTTTGAAAATTAGGTTTTTCGTAATTTACGTTTGCCCAATCTGGTTCTTCCATTTCTTGCCAAACTCGAAAAGCTTCTAAGCGCCATTCGGTCATCCACTCGGGTTCTTCTTTCTTTTTAGAAATAGCACGAACTACATCTTCATTCAATCCATTAGGAAAGGTATCAGATTCTATATCAGTATAAAAACCGTATTCGTATTCTTTAGTTTCTAATTCTTTTTTTAAGTCGTCTTCAGTATACTTACTCATCTTCAATTAATTTTTATAGTGAAAAAGATTCTCCGCAGCCACAAGTTCTGTTGGCGTTTGGATTATTAAATACAAATCCTTTTCCGTTAAGACCACCGCTGTATTCTAAGGTGGTGCCTACTAAATATAAAAAGCTTTGTTTGTCAACAGCTATTTTTACTTGATCGTCTTCTACCAGCTTGTCATTTTCGCCTATGGTATGATCAAATTTTAACTCGTAGCTAAGGCCCGAACAGCCGCCACTTTTTACTCCCACGCGCACGTAATCGCTACCAATATTAAAGCCTTCTTCGGCCATTAATTGGGCAATTTTAGTTTTTGCAGTTTCACTTACTTTAATCATATATAGATTAATTCTAAATTAGACCGCAAATATACATCAATTCGGACGTTTAACCATACCGAAGCGCGAAATTAAACCTATGGAGTTATAGTAAAAAATGATACTGAAATAGTATTATTTTATATCTGAAATAATTCAACTAAAAGCTGAATTTAATTTATGTTTTGAAAGTCGGGATTAGCGATAAAAGATGGATCTGAAAGCGACAAAAGAAATGCTTTTAAGTCGGCTTTTTCTGAAGGCGATAGTTGCACACCACCGCGAGATACAGCTTTCATAAGCGGGTCTATCGTTCTAGAATAAACTAAACCTTCACTATAATGGTTTATAACCTCATCTAAAGTTTCAAAACGCCCATCGTGCATATATGGAGCGGTATACGCCAGGTTGCGAAGTGATGGCGATTTAAATAGGCCATCGTGATTGGGATCGCCCGTTACATTACCCAAACCTTTGTCGGTAATAATAGCGTCCAATCCATTGTTGTGAAATTTATTGTCGGTCCACAGCGGACTGTTGTCATTACCGTGACAGTGAAAACAATCGCCGCGAGATTCGTCCATAAAAATTTGGAACCCTCTAAGTTCTTGTTCGGTAAGTGTACCTTCGCCTAATAAATATTTATCAAAAGGCGAATTGGCCGAAATGAGTGTTCTTTCAAATTGAGCAATTGCTTTTGCTGTGAGTTCTTTTGTAATGGTCTTTGTGCCAAAAGCTTCCTGATAAAGCGTTGGATATTGCGGGTGATTTTGAAGACTGCTAATGGCATTTTCCCAGCTGTTGTGCATTTCGACGGGATTAGTTACAGGTTCTAAAGCCTGTATTTCTAAACTTGTGGCGCGGCCGTCCCAAAAAAACTTGTTGTCTCTATTCCAAGCCAAATTAAAAATTGGCATTGAATTTCTCGTGCCTTCAATACCGTCTATACCGGTGCTAAAACGGTTGTTATCTGTAAATCCGTTATCGGGTTTATGGCAAGAGGCGCAAGATTGTGTGCCATCACCAGAGAGAATTGGATCAAAAAATAATTTTTTCCCAAGAGCAATTCCTTCCACCGTTTGTGGGTTATCTACGGGTACAGATGGCGGCGGTAATAATCGCTCCAAAATAGGCGGAACATCGAGGGGTTTGGGCGTTGGGGTATAAACTTCTTCGGGTTCTAAAATTTCAGAATCGTTTGAAGAACACGCAAATAAACCACCCAATACGCAAAACGTCAGGGCAAATTTAATGGTGTATTTTCTCCAACTCATCATTTGGCTATTGTAAAATTTCTCCTACGCTAAAAACAGATTTGCCATTGCGCTGCATATCCTTTTGAGCGTCGTAATTCATCATTAAATCGGTGCTTCGATCGTTTAAATCCCAAGTAAGTGGATTTTTAAACCATTCTGAAATATTCATATTAATTTCAATGGTAGCATTATCTGAAATTGTAAAATCTACATCAAAATCGAAAGCGATAAAATTTTGTTCAAAAATACCGTCGCTTACACGTGCCGTACCATTGTGAAAATTGTAGGGTTGTATGTTGCCATTGGAATCGTTAAACGTGCCATCGAGTTGCAAAAAGTGATACCCGCCGCCGAGCATTGTTGGCCAATTCCAGTCTGCGTCGTTTAAATCGCGATATTCGCCACTAATATTATCTTCTTCGGAAAAACCGTAAATAAAGCTAATGCCGGTATACTCGCCCGTAGTTACAGGCGTTGAAAGGGTTAGTGTGCGGCTGTCGTTATTTGAAAGGTCGACCAAATTGTATTCTTCAAAATTAATAGTACTACCGTCATCTTTTTTTAAAGCAATACGAGAGATTAAGTAACGCAACCGAGCAATCGTCAAAAGGTTTCCAGCTTCGTTTACAAATTCGGTTGTGTTAAGGTCGGCTGCCGAAATTTCATTGCCATCCCAATTTTGCGTAAATGAAATTGTAATGTTTTTTTCGTAGGTACAAGAGCCATCGTCTGTATTTGCGGCGGGATTGTAATTTAAAGCAGTGGGATCTGTACAGCCTACAATTTCGGTTTCTGGCTCGTCGTTATTACTACAGCCAACAATTGTGAGGATAAATATAAAAAGGATTGTAATTTGTTTCATAATATATAAAACGCTGTTGCAGCGGTGTTTATTTCAACTTAATCATCAAAAAGTCTTTTGCCCCTTTATTTAAAGGAATATCAAAATCACTGCTTTCTGTATTGCCGACAACCAGTATTTTGTTGTCTGAAGTTTCAATCGCTTCAGAAGCAAAATCGATGTTTGAACCTCCAATGCTGTTTTGGTGCTTTAAGTTGCCTTGGCTATCTAAAATTAACACCCAAACATCGTTTAAACCGTTGTTGGATTGAAGATCGCCGTCTGCGCTGCGGCTATGACCGCTTAATATAAAATCGCCATTGCTGCGTTGAATTATAGAGTGAGCCGTATCAAACTGGCTACCACCGTACGATTTTTGCCATATTTTTTCGCCGTTATCGTTAAACTTTACTAGCCAAGCATCGGCATTACCACGGGGTGAAGTAACATCCTGATCGTTACTGCGTGAGTCGCCAACCATGATATAATTGCCATCTTGTGTTTTAACTGCTGCGTATGAATTGTCTATTTCATCGCCGCCAAAAGATTTAGTCCACAGTAAATCTCCATTTGCAGAAATTCTAACAGCCCAATAATCATAACTGCCTTTATAATCGGTTTTATCAAAGTCTTCACTTTCTGAAGTTCCGGTCATTAAAAAACCTCCGTCGGCAGTTTCAAGAGCGTCGTAACTACGGTCGTTATTGCTTCCGCCAAAATATCGTCGCCACTGGGTAGAGCCATCTGGATGGAGTTTTATTCCCCAATATTCGCCTACGCCGTGCAGTACCCCGCGATTGGCGTCATTTCCGGCACCACCACTAGCCGAAACATCAAAATATCCAGTAATAAAATAACCTCCATCTGAAGTTTGAAATGCTTTAAAAGCTTGATCGCTACCAGAAAAACCATATGTTTTTTCCCATACAATAGCACCACCAGCATCTATTTTTACAATCCAGTAATCTTGGAAGCCAGCGTTTTGAGATATGTCGCCATCGTTACTTGTTGTGTAGCCACTTAATAGAAAACCACCATCATTGGTTTTTGTAATTCGGGCGGCGCTTTCGTCGTCGCTGCCTCCATAAGTTTTGCTCCAAATTTTTTCTCCTTCTTTCGTTACTTTTAACAACCAAAAATCGCTATCATTTCCAGACCTATCTGTTATATCGCCATCGGAACTGCGGGTTGTACCCAAAATTAGATAGTTGCCATCTGCAGCTTCTACTACTGATACGGCTTCGTCTATACCGCTTCCGCCAAAGGTTTTTACTAGTTCTACTTCGGCATTAATTTCGGGCTCGATAACAGCTTGTGGGCCATCATCTTTTCCGCAGGAAATTAGCGTACATAGAATTATGAGGTATATAAAATTTACTTTAAACAAAACCGATTTAAAGTTGAACATAGTTGGGGGATAAAATTTGATTATTTAACTAACAAATGCTTTGTTGTAGTGTTGTTAATTTTTAAAATATATGTTCCTGGCTGTAATTTTGAAACATCTAAATTTTCAGAAAAACTATTTGAAAAATTTAAGTTAATTATTTTTTGACCTAGAACATTATAAATTTCAATTGTTTGTAAAGGAGTTTCTTTTGAAGAAATATTCACAATATCTTCGGCAGGGTTAGGAGTAACTGCAAAAGTAATTAGGTTGTTTTCGTTTACACTTAATAATGGGTCTCTTACAATAAAAAGGCCTCTATCAATATCGCTAATAATAATATTTCCGCTTTCAAAATATGGGTACACACTCCAAGCTCCGTCAAAACGTGCCGAATTGCTTGTAGGGTAGGTGTCAAAAAATTTAGTTTCGGTCATATTTCTATTTTCAATATCGCTTATATCAAATACTCTTAAACCTGCTCTGTAGCTCGAAAGATAAAATTGATCTCCAAGCACGTATCCATTGTGGTCGATTGCAGCTACATCGGCTTCGTATTCAAAATGTACTACTGGGTTATCTAAATCTTGTAAATCGAAAATAATTGTTCGGGTGTTAAAACCGTAATTAGCTTCATCTAGCTCGTCGCCAATAATAAAGTAGCGTTTGTCTTCGGTTAGCCATCCTTGGTGTGTGTAGTCTACACTTCCGTAAAAACCCACTGAAATTCCGATAGGATTGTTTTTATCGGTAACATCTACTATTGAAATTCGGTCTTCGTTACTTCCAAAAAATATTTCGCGACCTGTATAATCTGTATCTGGGCCATCGTAAATTACAACTTGGGCATCGTGGCAATAAAAGTCGCCACCAAAACCACCTGCACCAATAGGATTTACGGGGTCTTGAATATTTACAAAGTGTGGTCCCCCGTTAAAAGTACCGGTTCCTACAGCATAGGCAAAACCTGTTTCTTCGTTGATGACAATGTTGTGTGCGTTACCAAAACCGTTGTAATGAGCATCTGCGTTAAAAGTTTCGGGGGCATTAGCAACATTGCGTAAACGCGTTAAATCAAAAACTTGCATTCCATGGCCGTTTGCTTCACTCACAATAAAGGCGTGATTGTTGTATACTTTAATATCTCTCCAAGTACTACTACTAGTATGAGTAGGTAGTTTTCCTAAATATTCAGGATTTATGGGGTCTGTAATATCGACGAAAGCTGTACCGTTGCCTAAACCCATAATTGCATATTCACGGCCATCTTGTGGGTCTGTCCATCCCCAAGAGTCATTTCCTTTATTTGCGTTAAATTCGGCAAGGCTAATTCGAGATTGAAGGTCTAAACCATTACACGGAAATTGTCCCGCCATGCCGTTTTCACAAGGGGTTTGAGCCATTAAAGTTGCACTAAATAATAATGTTAAAATAGGTAGGAATTTTTTCATTCGATTGTTTCATAAAGTTTAAGAGGGGCTAAAAGTAATCATATTTTCAACTTTATAACAAACGTAAGGCGTTAAATATTAATTGTATGTAGCTGTTTTTATATTCAAAATTGAAACAAAACTTGGCAAGTCTTAATCATTAATATGCTTTGTTATAACTATAGGTTACCGTATTTTTGCAAAAAATGTTGAGAGACTACTATCATGTTTGAAAATAAAGATAACGCTGCTACGAGTATTGGAAGTTTGGGAGAATTTGGACTTATTGACCATCTTACCAAAAATTTTAAAATAACACAGAAATCTACTGTAAAAGGAATTGGCGATGACGCTGCAGTAATTGCGTGCGATTCGGCGCAACAGTTGGTTGTAACAACCGATTTGCTTTTGGAGGGTGTGCATTTTGATTTAAGTTATATGCCATTAAAACATTTGGGGTATAAGGCAGTTATTGTTAATCTTTCAGATGTGTATGCAATGAATGCCACACCTACGCAAATTACTGTGAGTATTGCTGCATCTAACAGGTTTCCTGTAGAAGCTTTGGAAGAATTATACGCCGGAATTACTACTGCGGCAGGAATATATAATATAGATGTAGTTGGTGGTGATACAACTTCTTCAACAAAAGGTTTATTAATAAGCATCACCGCCATTGGTACAGCGCCAAAAGAAGATGTTACCTATAGAAGTGAAGCAAAGGATACCGATTTATTAGTGGTTACTGGCGATTTGGGCGCAGCCTATATGGGGTTGCAAGTTTTGGAACGTGAAAAAGAAGTTTTTAAAGTTAATCCAAACTCACAACCCGACCTTGAGCCGTATTCATATTTAGTTGAAAGACAACTAAAACCCGAAGCCAGAAAAGACATTCCAGAATTGTTAAAGAGTTTGGAGGTTAAACCAACATCTATGATAGATATTAGCGATGGATTGTCTTCAGAAATTTTACATATCTGTAAAAACTCAGAGGTTGGTTGTAATATTTATGAAGATAAAATTCCATTAGATCCTCAAGTTATTTCTACCTGTGAAGAATTTAATCTCGACAGTACTACAATTGCCCTAAGCGGTGGTGAAGATTATGAGTTGCTATTCACAATAAAAATGGACGACTATCCTAAAATAAAAGGAAATCCCCACTTATCTGTAATTGGTCATATTACCAATAAAAAAGAGGGGGTACATTTAATTAGTCGTGCAGGTGCTAAAATTCCATTGATAGCACGCGGTTGGAATGCATTAAACGAAGAAGGGTAAATTTAAACTCTCACTATTATTAAAGTGGTGTTTTTAAACTTAAATAGCAGGTGGTGTGGTCTTGACGTTTAATAGCATCAACGATTTCTGTTTCTTTTTGGTTGAAGTTTGCGCGCCGCAACACGTACATTCGTATTGAAAAGTTTGTTTATTTATTTTACGGGTAATAATATAATCGTGTCCAAACGCTATACAAAGGAGACTCAAAAATACAGTTTGGGGTTGTATGTTTACCATTGTTAAATCAATTTGGGGGTTAATGCAATAAATGTAGTATATATTTAAATATATTACAAGAATTAAATTAATTTGTTTAACAATTCTAAGACTTTATTGCTATTTTCAATTAAACTCATATGGCCGCCCTCGATAGTCTTTACTGTAACACCGTCATTTTCTAAAATATTTTTTGTGGTTTTAAAAGGTAGAATTGCATCCCCTTTTGATAAGATTACATATTTTTTATTGGGATAGTTTTTTAATACACTACTTCTGTCTTTTCTGTCTCGCATTCCTTTAACTGCAGCGGTTATGCCTTTAATAGGAAATGTATAGGCTTCGGCTTTTAAACTTTCAATTTCGTTTTTAAATTTATCGCGAGCACTATTAATAATAAGGTTTCCAATTGCCATACTTATAAACGCTTTATTATTTTGCTCGATTACCTTTAAAGCGCGATTACGATTTTCTTGTCGCTGTTTTGAATCTGGAAACGGACTGGAATTGAGCAGAATTAACTTATTTACTTTTTCCGAAAATCTTTCGGTTAAGGCCAAAGCAACGTAACCGCCCATAGAATGACCAATTAATGTAGCCGAAGAAATATTTAAATGCAGTAATATTTCGTTTACAACTTCTGCCATTAATTCCATACTGTGTTCTTCGGAAATGGTACCACTTTTTCCGTGTCCTGGAAGGTCGATTGCTATAACTTTATTCTTTTTAGAAAGCTGTGCAATCACAGGTTGCCACATGGTGGAGCTTTCCAAAAATCCATGCAGCAAAACTACAGCTGGGCCGTCCCCCCAAGAATTGTAATTAATAGGTATTTGTTTGTAAAAATAAACCATAATTAAAAAAACCTAACGAGGTTTTTTATCCGCAAGCGGTAAAATAGCCTTCGTTAGGTTTAAAATTTGCAATTAATTATTTTTTTACTTATTCATTATATCCTCAATCTCTTCTACTTCAATAGGTATGTTGCGCATTAGGTTAAAAGGCTCACCGCTTTTTTGGATTACTACGTCATCTTCTAAACGAACACCGAAACCTTCTTCAGGAATGTAAATACCAGGTTCAACGGTAAAAACCATATTTTCGGTCATCTTTTCCCACAGTACTCCGTAATCGTGCGTGTCTAAACCAATGTGGTGGCTAGTACCGTGCATAAAATACTTTTTATACGCAGGCCAATTGGGGTCTTCGTTTTTTACATCGGCTTTGTCTAAAAGTTTTAGATCGAGTAATTCTTTGGTCATTAATTTACCAACTTCTTCGTGAAATTCTTTCCAATAAGTTCCTGGAACGAGCATTTTTGTAGCATCGTCTTTAACGCGTTTTACTGCTTCGTATACTTCGCGTTGGCGCTTGCTAAATCTTCCACCTACAGGAATAGTACGCGTCATATCGCTTGAATAGTTTGCGTATTCTGCTCCTACGTCTATTAAAATTAAATCGCCGTCTTTTACTTGTTCTTTGTTTTCTACATAGTGTAACACGTTTGCATTGTTGCCACTACCTATAATTGGGGTGTACGCAAACCCGCGCGAACGATTTCTTAAAAACTCGTGCATGTATTCGGCTTCAATTTCATATTCCCAAACGCCAGGTTTAACAAAGTCTAACACACGACGATGCCCTTTTTCGGTAATGTTGCAGGCTTGCTGCATAATTTCAATTTCAATAGGGTCTTTTACCGAGCGTAACGATTGTAAAATTGGGTTACTGCGTTCCCAACTATGTGCTGGAAACTTAGCTTTTGTAGCTTTAATAAATCGATCTTCGCGCGTTTCGGTTTCAACACTTTGGCGATAGTGTTCGTTTGTATTAAAATAAATTCGCTCGGCTTGAGTCATTACTTCGTAAAATATCTTGTCGAAATCTTTTAACCAGTGAACCGATTCTATTCCGCTAACTTCTGTAGCTTTTTCTTTTGTAAGTTTTTCACCTTCCCAAACGGCAATATGTGCATTAGTTTCGCGTACAAAAAGCATTTCGCGGTGTTCTTTGTACGGCGCATCTGGAAAGAGTACTAAAATTGTTTCTTCTTGGTCTGCACCCGATAAGTAAAATAAATCGCGCGACTGCTGAAACGGCATAGTGCTATCTGCGCCTATAGGGTAAATATCGTTACTGTTAAAAACGGCAACACTTTTAGGCTTCATTCGAGCCATAAAATTTTTGCGATTTTTAATAAATAGTTTGTTGGAAATTTGATCGTACTTCATGTGTGGATTTTTAATAATAATTAATGTTAGGTTTTATGTGATAAACGGTATCAACACCTAATATTATGACTATTGCGATAAGCCAATTTGCAAAATTATGTATTATAAAATTAACTGCGGGTTTAGAAGGGTTAAAAGTGTGCTAATTCTAAGTAGTTTGTAATTTGTTTTTAAAATAAAATAGTTAGCTATTTCGACCCTTAAAATGTTCCATTGTTTTGTAAATTCCTAAAACTTTTCCTGCAAACCAGTCAAACATTTTAATGGGCATAATTGCTTGCCCTAATCGGGTAACTCTATAAATATAACCAGGAATTGTGACCATTTTTTTATTCTTTTCAATTGCTTTTACAATGGCAAGCGCCGATGGTTCTGGTTTTAAAATTGGGATCTTAGATTTTACACCGTCAAACATACCCGTATTAATGTAATAGGGCATAATTGTAGTTACATTAATATTTTTATTTAACTGTTTCATCTCGAGCCGAAGACTGTCTGACCAGCCTATGAGCGACCACTTGCTAGCGGCATACACTGTCATTTTTGGGTTAGAAATAAGTCCGCCAGATGAAGCTATATTGCAAATATGACCTGAATTTTTTTGAAGCATTCCACCTAAAAAGGCAGCGGTAATTAACATAGGCGCAGTTGCGTTAACCTCGGTGGTTTTAATTATGTCGTGAGGTGATTGTTGATGAAAATACTTTCCAACTACAATCCCGGCGTTATTTATAAGTACATCAATAATGCCGTGGTCTTTAATTACTTTTTTAGCAGTTGCATCAATTTCTTCGTTTTTTGAAATATCTATTTTATATCCCACGATTGTACCTAAATTAGTAAAAGATGCAATGGTATTCTCTATTCCTTCTTTATCAATATCCCAAATTATCACTTTGGCGTTGCGCTCTAACATAAGCCTGGCCATAATTTTTCCTATTCCAGATGCTCCGCCTGTAATTAAAACAGTTTTGTTATTTAAGTTCATTGGTGTTATTTGGTATGTAACGAATTTTAGAAATTGAGTCTATTAGATTTTAAATGTAGTAAATATTCAATTTTTTTAGATGATATTTTGAAACTATTGCCTACTCCATTGCATTTAATTAATTTCATATTTTATAAATACGCTACGATGAATAAACTATCCCTTTTGCTGTTTTGCTTTTTATCAACTATTGCATTTTCACAGCAACCAGCTACTTCTCCTGAAGTTTTAAAAAACAATTTAGCTCAAAAACTGAAACTAAGTGAAAACTCCATTGTTAAAAATTTACCCTTTAAAAATATTGGCCCGAGTATCATGAGTGGGCGCGTTGTAGATTTTGCGGTAAACCCAAATAACCCAATTGAATTTTATGTTGGGTATGCCACAGGAGGGCTTTGGTATACAAATAATAACGGTACAACTTTTACCTCGGTAATGGATAATAGCCCCACTCAAAACATAGGTTGTGTAGCGGTAGATTGGCAAAATGGCACTATTTGGGTTGGCACCGGTGAGGTGAATGCTTCACGGTCTTCGTATGCCGGAATAGGCTTGCTAAAAAGTGACGATAAAGGCGAAACTTGGCAAAATGTTGGTTTAAAAGATAGTCACCATATAAGTAGTATTTTAATAAATCCAAACAATCCAGATGAGGTAGTTGTGGGTGTGGTAGGACATTTGTATTCATCAAACAATGAACGCGGTGTTTTTAAAACCATCGATGGCGGAAAAACGTGGAAGAAAACCCTCTTTATAAATAACGAAACTGGAATAATAGAAATTTCGGTAAACCCTTCCAATTTTAAAACCATGTATGCGGCTGCTTGGGAAAAAGATCGCAAAGCGTGGAATTTTAAGGGCAGTGGCCAAGGAAGTGGAGTTTATAAAAGTACCGATGCTGGGGATAGTTGGTCAAAAATTTCAGTAAAAAATAGTGGATTGCCCATTGGCGAAGGTATGGGGCGTATGGGTACGGCTGTGGTCGATGATGCTACGGTGTATTTAATTGTAGACAATCAATTTCATAGAAAAAAAGAACAAAAAAAGGAGGAAACCGACATTCTTACCAAAGATGACTTTAAAACTATGAATGTTGCCACATTTTTAGCTTTGGAAGATAAAAAGCTAAATCAATTTTTAAAGATGAATGGTTTTCAGGAAAAGTATCGGGCCGAAAATGTTAAGCAAATGGTAGATGTGGGTACGGTAAAACCAGCAGATTTGGCCAAATATTTAGAAGATGCAAATAGTGCGCTATTTAATACCCCGGTTATTGGAGCCGAAATTTACAAAAGCAATGATGGCGGAAAAACTTGGAGTAAAACTCACGACGGTTTTTTAGACGATTTGTATTACTCGTATGGTTATTACTTCGGAAAAATTCATGTAGACCCCAGCGATGCTAATAAAATTTACGTGTACGGAGTACCCATTTTAAAATCTGCCGATGGCGGAAAGACCTTTACAAATATTGGTGCCGAAAACGTCCACGTAGACCATCACGCATTGTGGATAAACCCAAAGCAGCCGGGTCATTTAATTGACGGAAATGATGGGGGAGTGAATATAAGTTATGACGATGGAAAGTCGTGGACTAAAAATAATTCGCCTGCAGTGGGTCAGTTTTATTCGGTAAATGTAGATAATGAAGAAAATTACAATGTTTACGGCGGTTTGCAAGACAATGGTGTTTGGGTAGGACCCCATGATTACAAGCCTAGTCCTGGTTGGTTACAAAACGGAAAATATCCATACCAGTTTTTAATTGGTGGCGACGGAATGCATGTGCAAATTGACAACAGAAACAGCAATTTGGTGTATACTGGATTTCAGTTTGGGAATTATTTTAGAATAAATAGAAAAGGCGGCGATCCAGTTTATATTCAACCTAAACACGAGCTAGGTGATAGTCCGTACCGTTTTAACTGGCAAACGCCTATATTATTAAGTCCGCATAACCAAGATATTCTCTATTTGGGAGGTAATAAATTATTGCGCAGTATGAATCAAGGAGATGATTGGACGGTTATTTCAACCGATTTAACCAAAGGTGGTAAGCCGGGTAATGTAGCCTATGGCACATTAACAAGTATTAGCGAATCGCCTTTTCAATTTGGGTTATTGTATGCTGGCAGCGATGATGGGTTAATTCACGTTTCTAAAGATGGCGGGGGAACTTGGACAAATATTTCGCATTCATTACCAAAAGATCTTTGGGTAAGTAGAATTATTGCCTCTTCACATAAAAAAGAACGCGTTTACGTTACTTTAAATGGATACCGTTGGGACCATTTTAAACCCTATGTTTTTATGAGTGACAACTACGGTGCAACCTGGAAAGATATAAGCGGCAATCTGCCTATTTCAGCTATTAATGTAATAAAGGAAGATGTTGAAAATGAAGATTTGCTTTTTGTTGGAGCAGACAATGGCGCGTATGTTTCTTTTAATCGTGGCGAATCGTGGGAAATTTTTTCGAAAGACCTGCCCAATGTGGCAGTTCACGATTTGGTAATACAACCAAAAGCAAAACATTTGGTTTTAGGTACGCACGGTAGGTCAATTTATATTGCTGATATAGCGCTGCTCCAAAAGTTAAACCATAAAACCCTTTCTCAAATTGTTTTGGCACCCATAGATACGGTAAAATATTCACCGCGTTGGGGGAGCAAATGGAATACTTGGGGCGAAACTTATGAGCCTGAGGTAAAATTTCAGTATTACACCCCACAATCGGGAACCGCAACGATAAATATTATTGCCGAAAACGGTAAAAGCGTGCACGAAATAACGCAACAAGCAGATAAAGGTGTAAATGTTTTGACATATAATTTAACCATTTCTGAAAAGGGGAAACGAATGCTTGAAAAAGCGAAGATAGATGTTAAACGAGCCGAGAATAATGAGTTTTATCTTCCCAACGGGAAATATAAGGTGGTAGTTTCGGCAAATGGAAAAGAAAGTGCTACAAATTTGATTGTAAAATAGAAATGTATTTAAACCCATTCTAAATAGGTTTTAAACACTAAATATTGTTTGGCAACATGCAGTTTGAAGTGTATTTTTGTACCACTATTCTAGAAATAAAACCATAATGGCAATACTAACCTCTTCAATTGCTCGTAAAGTAGCCATGGCGCTTTCGGGCTTATTTCTCGTAGTGTTTTTGGCACAACATTTTACCATTAACGTTACCGCGGTCATTGACCCAGATACTTTTAACAGCTTGTCTCATTTTATGGGGCATAACTTTTTTGTGCAATTTATTGCCCAGCCCATTTTAATTTTTGGGGTGATTTTCCATTTTGTAATGGGGCTTGTTCTTGAAATACGAAACCGTAGTGCAAGACAAATTAGTTACAAATCTTTTAAAGGAAACAAAAACTCAACTTGGGCATCGCGTAATATGATTATTAGTGGTGCAGTAATTTTGGCGTTTTTAGGTCTTCATTTTTACGATTTTTGGTTTCCAGAAATAGTTCATAAATACGTTGAGAGTCATCCCGAGGATGCTACGCGTTATTATGGCGAATTGGTTCAAAAGTTTGAAAGCCCTATTCGTACTGCATTATACTGCTTGTCTTTTGTATTACTTGCGCTTCATTTATGGCATGGCTTTTCTTCGTCATTTCAAAGTATGGGGTGGAATAACAAGTACTCAAAAGGTTTAAGAGGCTTTACACAGTTTTACGCAATATTTATTCCTTTAGGATTTGTTTTCATTGCGCTTTATTTACACTTTAATCAATAACCACGAAACGCAAAGCTATGTCAATATTAGATTCAAAAATCCCAGAAGGACCCTTAGCAGATAAGTGGACAAAACATAAAAACGACGTAAATCTCGTTAACCCTGCAAATAAACGTAACATAGATGTAATAGTTGTAGGAACCGGGCTAGCAGGGGGTAGTGCAGCGGCTACGCTTGCCGAATTAGGCTATAACGTTAAAACATTTTGCTACCAAGATTCCCCAAGACGTGCGCACTCTATTGCCGCACAAGGGGGTATAAACGCAGCAAAAAATTATCAAGGCGATGGTGACTCTAACTATCGTTTATTTTACGATACAGTAAAAGGTGGCGATTACCGTTCGCGCGAAGGGAATGTTTATCGCCTTGCTGAGGTTTCGGCAAATATTATTGACCAATGTGTTGCACAAGGGGTTCCTTTTGCTCGCGAGTATGGTGGAATGTTAGACAACCGTTCGTTTGGTGGTGTGTTGGTTTCGCGTACTTTTTATGCAAAAGGACAAACAGGGCAACAGCTTTTACTTGGTGCTTATTCTGCAATGAATCGCCAAATAAACAGAGGAAAAATTACACCATTTAACCGTCACGAAATGCTAGATTTAGTAATTGTTGACGGCAAGGCACGTGGTATTATTGCGCGCGACTTGGTTTCGGGTAAAATAGAAAGACATTCTGCTCACGCTGTAGTAATTGCTTCGGGTGGCTACGGGAACGTGTTCTTTCTTTCTACAAATGCAATGGGAAGTAATGCTACCGCAGCTTGGAAAATTCATAAACGAGGAGCGTATTTTGCCAATCCTTGTTATACACAAATTCACCCAACTTGTATTCCTGTTTCGGGCGATCACCAAAGTAAACTTACGTTGATGTCTGAATCTTTAAGGAATGACGGTAGAATTTGGGTTCCGAAGAAAAAAGAAGACGCTATTGCAATTCGCGAAGGAAAGAAAAAAGCAAAAGACCTTTCTGAAGATGAACGCGATTACTACTTAGAAAGAAGATATCCTTCATTCGGAAACTTGGTGCCTCGCGATGTTGCCTCACGTGCAGCAAAAGAACGTTGCGATGCAGGTTTCGGTGTAAATAAAACAGGGCAAGCTGTATTTTTAGATTTTGCAAGTGCCATTGAACGCTACGGAAAAGAGCAAGCAGCTATGCACGGTAATCACAATCCTTCCAAGGAAGAAATTACCAAACTTGGAAAGCAAGTTATCGAGAATAAATACGGTAACCTCTTCCAAATGTATGAGAAAATTGTAGACGAAAATCCATACGAAAGCCCAATGATGATTTACCCTGCGGTACATTATACTATGGGTGGAATTTGGGTAGATTATAACCTTCAATCAACAATTCCTGGTTGTTATGTTACCGGAGAGGCTAACTTTAGCGATCACGGTGCAAACCGTTTGGGAGCTTCGGCTTTAATGCAAGGACTGGCAGATGGTTATTTTGTGTTGCCTTATACAATTGGCGATTACCTATCAAAAGATATTAAAACTGGGCCAATCCCGACAGATACAAAAGAATTTGACGAAGCCGAAAACAAGGTGCTTCAACAATTAGAAACGTTGATTAATAACAACGGAAAACATTCGGTAGATTACTTCCATAAAAAATTGGGTCATATTATGTGGAACAAATGTGGAATGGCGCGTAACGCAACCGATTTGGCATCTGCTATGACCGAAATTAGAGCCCTGCGCGAAGAATTTTGGAAAGATGTAAAAGTTCCTGGTGAATTAAACGAAATGAATGCCGAACTAGAAAAGGCAATGCGCGTTGCCGATTTCTTAGAATTGGGTGAATTGTTTGCAAAAGATGCTTTGCATAGAAATGAATCTTGTGGAGGACATTTCCGTGAAGAATATCAAACCGAAGAAGGTGAAGCGCTTCGTGATGACGAAAACTTTATGTACGTTGCTGCTTGGGAATACACTGGAGATCCAGCTCAAGAAATACTTCATAAAGAAGAATTGAAGTATGAAAATATTGAAGTTAAATCAAGGTCGTACAAATAGAAAATGAAATGTCCTGTGGCAATTTTTAATAAAATGAAGATGATTAACTTGGGCATTCCATCTTCCGCTTTATCAAATATATTATAAAGATGAAACTTACTTTAAAAATCTGGCGTCAAAAGAACGCAAATACAAAGGGAGAATTAAAAACTTATCCTATCGACGGAATTGAGGGTGATATGTCTTTTCTAGAGATGCTCGACGTTCTTAATGAAGAATTAATAAACAAAGGTGACGAACCTGTAGTTTTTGATCACGATTGCCGCGAAGGTATTTGTGGGTCTTGTTCGCTTCAAATTAACGGAGAGCCACACGGCCCCGATAGATTGGTTACAACCTGCCAATTGCATATGCGAATGTTTAACGATGGCGATACTATTGTAATTGAACCATTTCGTGCAAAAGCATTTCCCGTTATAAAAGACTTGGTAGTTGATAGAACTTCTTTTGAAAGAATTCAGCAGGCAGGAGGGTATATTTCGGTAAATACATCGGGTAATACAATAGATGCAAATGCAATTCCGGTAAATAAACAAGATGCAGACGATTCGTTTAATGCGGCTACGTGTATTGGTTGTGGGGCTTGTGTTGCTGCATGTAAAAATGCCAGCGCTATGTTGTTTACATCGGCAAAAGTAAGTCAGTTTGCTTTGCTACCCCAAGGTAAAGTTGAAGCTACCGAGCGCGTCTTAAATATGGTGGCTCAAATGGATAAAGAAGGCTTCGGGAACTGCACCAATACCGGTGCTTGCGAAATTGAGTGCCCTAAAGGTATTTCATTAGAAAACATTGCAAGAATGAACCGTGAATACTTAAATGCGAGTATAAAAGGCTAATTATTTTTTAAAGTATATTATAGATAAAACCTCACTCTTAGTGAGGTTTTTTTATGGGCAAAAGTGAAATTGCTATCCAATTAGATTTTATAAAATTTCCATTATCTTTAGATTCAAAACTTATTTTATGAAACGTATCATTTTCCTTTTTTTAATGCTCTCAATGGTTAATATGGATGCTCAAAGCCTTAAGCCCAATGATCCTTTAGCACATACTTACTCTATAGTTGCACGCGATGAAAATACAGGCGAAATGGCCGTTGCAGTGCAAAGTCATTGGTTTAGTGTTGGCACAGTAGTGCCTTGGGGCGAAGCTGGGGTTGGTGTTGTTGCTACGCAGTCTTTCGCAAATAAATCATTCGGAATTCGCGGGTTAGAATTGTTAAAAGAAGGGAAATCGCCGCAAGAGGCATTAGACGCTTTGTTAAAAGATGATGATGGAAGAGATTTTCGTCAAGTGGCTATTTTAGATAAGAAAGGAAACGTAGCTACACATACCGGAAAAAAATGTATTGTTTATGCTGGGCACAGTAATGGTAAAAATTTTTCGGTTCAAGCAAATATGATGCTTAACAACCAAGTTGTTCCGGCCATGGAAAAGGCTTGGAATGCATATGGCAATTTACCGTTGGCCGAAAGGATGGTCGAAGTTTTGCGTGCTGCCGAAAACGCTGGCGGTGATATTCGCGGAAAACAATCTGCTGCGCTACTCGTAATGGCTCCCAAGGCTACGAACGAGCCGTGGAACGATATATTGATAGACTTGCGAGTGGATGATGCCGAAAATCCGATAGCCGATTTGGATAGGCTTTTAAAGGTTCATAGAGCCTATGAACATATGAATAGGGGCGATTTGTATGTTGAGCAAAACCAAATGAATAAAGCGATGACCCAATATAATGCTGCAATGAATATGTTTCCAAACAATTTGGAGATGCAGTTTTGGACTGCCATTACACTTGCTAACGACGGGCAAATTGAGCGTGCGGCCGACATTCTTAAAGATATTTATATAAAAGACAATAATTGGAAAGAACTCACACGCCGATTGCTAAAAGTGGGGCTTTTAAATGTTTCGGAAACCGAGCTTTTACAATTACTCCAGTAAATTTTAACAGCCTTATTTTCAATATTATTGTAGAAAATTCGTTTTCAATTAAATCATTTTAGATTTATGCGAAATAGCTGGATTTTTATTCTACTTACTCTTTTTACAATTAATTCAAAAGCGCAGATTGGCTCTGTTATAGGAAGCAAAAATGGCAATAAAAAAGTTGTTGCTAAAACTAAGAAGCCTTTGCAATTTTCTACCGAAAAATTAGCCTACAAAATTACTCGCAATGCTAAAACTGAAAAACAAAAAGTTGAGGCTATTAGTAATTGGATTGGGCATAATATCTCATATGACAATGAATTAAGGCTAAGTAAAGCTTTACAAAAGGAAATATATACTTCAGAAAGCAATGTTATTAAAAACGTTTTAGAGCGAAATATGGCGCTCTGCGGAGGCTATGCTTTTCTTTTTAAAAGTCTTTGTAACGATGTGGGGATTTCTGCAGTATCTATTCACGGGTTTACTCGTAATTATTCCGCAGAGATTTCGAATCGAGAAAAACCCAACCACACGTGGAATGCTGTAAAAATTGATGGGCAGTGGCAATTGCTTGATCTTACTTGGGCGATTAGCTACGGCAATAATAAAGCAATGGATGACTTTTGGATATTTACCAACCCAACCAATTTTATTTATACGCACTATCCTTTAGAGCCTAAATGGACGTTGTTGGAGAATGACGAAACCGTTTCAATTTCCTGGTTTAACTCGAATAATTTAAAATAAAAAACCTCCACAAAATTGTGAAGGTTTTTTATATTTCAAAAACAAGGCTGTTACTATGCTTCAGCGTTTGGAATAATAGAAACGTAACTCTTGTTATTTCTCTTTTTAGTAAACTTAACCGTTCCGTCCACTTGTGCGTGAAGGGTATGATCTTTACCACCGTATACGTTTTCACCTGGGTGATGCGTATAACCTCTTTGTCTTACAATGATATTTCCAGCAACAGCAGCCTGTCCACCAAAAATCTTAACACCTAAGCGTTTCGATTCTGATTCGCGACCGTTTTTAGAACTACCAACTCCTTTTTTGTGAGCCATTTTGTTTCGGTTTTAAATATTATACTTTAGCAGGATTATTTTTCAACCCCACCGTCTAATCTGTCTTGTAATTCTTTTAGTTCATCCCACTTACCGTCTGCAGCTAATTGCGCTTGCTTTGGCCAAGTTTCTGTAACTAAATGTGCTAAGTTTGAACTTGCTTCAGAAAGTATAGTTGAAATAGCTTCTGGTTTTGCTTTTGCAACTTTAGCAAAAGTATCCAATCCAGCAGCAACCATAGCTTCAGCAGCTTTTGGTCCAACACCTTCAATTTTTTTAAGATCATCTGCTTTAGCGGCTTTTTTAGGAGCTGCTTTTTTTGCAGGTGCTTTCGTTTCTTTTTTAGGAGCAGCTTTTTTAGCTGTTTCCTTTTTAGTTTTCGTTGCTCCTGAAGTTTCAATGCTTTCAATCACGATTTCAGAAAGTGCTTGACGGTGACCTTTTTTTACTCGGTAACCTTTACGGCGTTTCTTTTTGAAAACTATTACTTTATCACCTTTAAGGTGCTTTACGACTTTTGCTCCTATTTGAGCGCCGTTTATAGCCGGGGCGCCAATGGTAATATTGTCTCCGTCACCAATAAGAAGTACATTGTCAAAAGACACAGTTTTTCCTTCTTCAACTGGTAAACGATTAACAAAAACCTTTTGGTCTTTCGCAACTTTTACTTGCTGCCCTGCTATCTCTACAATTGCGTACATAGCGAATCGTTTATAAATTAGTTAAACATTATACTTTTACCGTTAGATAAAAGCGGGTGCAAATATAATTTTTAAAATCTAAAGAACAAAGTGTTTTTCTCTTAATCTTTTCGATATCAAAATACTATTGTATTTTTTTTTTGAAATTGTAAATAAAGAAGTGCCAGCATTTAAAAAAAAATGGTTGCAATTTATGTGTGTCTGTTACCTTCTTTTGTATTCCAAGAAGTTTTTAGAAGCTGCATAAATGTTAATGTTAACACTACTGTCGTTGCAAACCCCATAATTAAAATTGAAATTAAAAGCATTAACGTGCCCATACTGTATTCCAAATCCCAACGGTTCATAATTGCGTTTGAAAATTCTGTATCTATTTGATACATATACACAGCCATGAAAACAGTAAATAAAATGGAGGCCAATCCGCCTGCTAAAAGACCAACTTCAAAACCCTTTTCATACTTAAAATTGGTTTGATAGGAAGCGTATTTCTTCATTGCCAAAAAGATTCCTGCGCCAAAAATTAAGCCATTCACACTACTTAAAATAGGGTATTGGTGAAAGCCAACGATTTTTAAAAGTAAAAAATATGCAATTAATGCTATTGCAATCCACAAGCCGTAACGAGAATAAACTTTGAACATAACTATTTAATTTACAGTCAAAAGTTACAAAATCTTGGTGAACCAATCGTTAATTGCGTGCTAACTTTTTTAACGAGAATTAAATTTTTTACTTCCAGCTAACGGTTTCCATGATGCGTCTTATATCTTCTCTTAGGTATACAACCGCTGGATAGATAGAATCAAAATTTGGTTTAGCATCAAAATACAAAGCACCGGTTAGAAAATGGTTTATACTATCGGTAACGTAAAATTGTGTTTGGCTAGCTGCATTTCCATTAATCATATAAAACATACCATAAACCTGTTTTTCTGGGTTTACAAAGGGCTGTTCTGGAATACTATTGGCTTTTATTGTATGGTCATAAGCCAATTTTTGAGCATCTTGAAGCAAAGAGTCTAAATTGTTATTGCGTACGTCACGATACGTTAAATAGAGTGTGGCCTTCATTTGTGGATAGTTAATATTTAGGCCGCAATTTTGTTTAAGTTCTATTTTGGTGTTTTGGTTAACTAAAAAAGTGTACGGGCACGTAGAATTAAGCACGTCGTACTGTGGTGTGGGATAGTCTAAACGCAGCATAGCCGACGGTTTCACCAAAACCTCGTCTTGGCAGGAAACAAGTGTAAATAGACTAATGGCTAGAACAGAAATATAATTAATTACTTTCAATGGTAAGTTTTATTTGTTTAATGCGCTTTCCTTCAAACGCTTCTATGGTAAACGCATAATTGTGAAAAGATATTATCTCGTTTTTCTTCGGAAAACCTTTTGAAATTTCTAATAAAAAACCTGCCACGGTTTCGGCTTCGCCTTTTTCGTTTTCAAATATTTCGGGGTTTTCTAATTTTATTACTTTATAAAAGTCTTTTAAAGGGGTTTTTCCTTCAAAAACAAAAGTATTGTCGTCTAGTTTTGAGAATATTAAATCTTCATCGTCAAACTCATCACTTATTTCACCTACAATTTCTTCTATAATATCTTCAAGTGAAATTAATCCGCTGGTGCCGCCGTATTCATCAACAACTATTGCCAAGTGCATTTTCATCTCTTTAAACTCGTTGAGAAGGTCGTCGAGTTTTTTGTTTTCGGGAACAAAATATGCATCGCGAATTAAGGTTTTCCAATCCAAAACTTTTCGATCTGTATATGGAATGAGGTCTTTTACGTATAAAACACCCGTAATATTGTCCATACTATCTTTATACACAGGAATACGCGAATAACCGTGCTGAATAATTTCTGGTAATATTTGTTTAAAGGATAGGTCTTCGTTTAAGGCAAAAATGTCCATCCGGTTTTTCATTACCTGTTTGGTATCGGTATTGCCAAAGGTAACGATACCTTGAAGTATTTTTTGTTCCTCAAAAGTGGTGTCTTCGTTAGAGAGCTCTAAGGCTTGCGATAAATGATCTACGCTAATATTTGTTTTTTGTTTTCCATATCTGTTATGAAGAAATAACGTAGCCGAACGCATAGGCAGGCTAATGGGTGCCAAAAGCGTGTCTAAAATATTTAAGGGTTGCGCCATAAATATTGCAAACGAAACGCGATTTCTATTGGCGTATATTTTTGGTAGAATTTCACCAAACAACAATATTAAAAAGGTTACTAAAACTACTTTTAATAAAAACAAACCACTTACTTGAAAGTAATACAAATCCCAAGTAAAATTATAGTTTTTAAACCAAATAGTACTCAATGACTCAAATAGTAAAACAATTGCAATATTTATAAAATTATTGGAAACCAAAATGGTAGCCAATAGCTTTTTAGGTTTTGCTAAAAGGCGTTGAACAACGCTTAACTTTTTACTACTGGATTTGTCTTCATTTGTATCAAAATCTGATGGTGTTAATGAAAAAAATGCTACCTCGGCACCCGAAATAAGCGCCGAACAAATTAAAAGAACAAACAGTAAAACGGTGCTTGTAATTTGGGCAAAATCCAAAATGGTAATATAGTGTAATAAACCAGCGGGTTCTGTGTCCAAGTTATCGGTTTTTATTAAACATTAAAATGGTAAGTCGTCTTCTTCGGCAGAATTATTCGTTTGTGGTTGCGAAGTGGGTTGCGATTGTTGCTTAGCTTGGGCATTGGTATTTGCACCCTGATTATTGCTGTCGCCTTTTGGTGAAAGAAATGTAAAATCGGTACAGTGAATTTCGGTACTGTATCTATCCATCCCTTTATCATCCTGCCACTTGCGTGTTTTTAACCTACCTTCAATATAAACTAGATCGCCTTTTTTTAAATATTTCTCACAAATTTCTGCAGCCTTATTTCTAACAACAATATTGTGCCATTCGGTATTGGTAACACGCTCATTGGTGTTTCTATTTGTATAGGTCTCATTTGTGGCAAGTGGAAACCGTCCTATGCTATTTCCTCCTTCAAAATAATGCATTTTTACATCATCGCCAGTATGCCCAATTAACATTACTTTGTTCATTGTTCCACTCATAATTATATAGTTTTAATTTTGTACAAAGGTAAATCTTGCGATTTAAATATAGGTATTTTTTTGCCTTTTATAATAGAATATTATCTTCTTTGATTTGTGTGTGAAATATTAGTAATTTTCAAAAAATTCAGATACAAAGTTGGCGACCAATGTTGGTACGGCATAATTGTTTACATCGGAAATAGGAATTGATTCAATTAAGGAATTATTTAAATAAACAATCCAAAATTTAGTGTACAAATGTTGATGCGAAAGTTTATGAATTATAGGTTTGTCATTATAAAGAGTAATGTTTTCAATAGTTTTTCCCTTTGCAAAATTTTTAAACTGCGGCAGTTTTTCTAATTCTGAAGTTGTAACATCTTTTTGAGTTTCAATTAAGGGAAATTCAAATAACTTTTGCCAAATACCTTTTGATAAGCGTTGTTGCAAAAGTGTTTTATTGTTTTCTGAAAGAATAACCATATAATTAAAAAACCGCTTTTTAATAGGCTTCTGTTTTAACTTAACGGGTAATTGTGCCACTTTTTTGTGTTGAAATGCATAACAGCTTTCGTTAAATATACATTTTATACAATCTGGATTTTGTGGAACGCAAAATCGAGCGCCAAACTCCATTATTGCTTGGTTTGCCGTTCCTGGTTTATCTTTGTTGATTAATTGTTGCGCGAGTAGTTTAAACTCTTTTCGCCCCGCAGTACTATTAATAGGTGTAGAAATTCCAATGATACGCGATAATACTCTATAAACATTACCGTCAACAACCGCATTTGGTTGGTTAAATGCGATGCTGGCAATAGCACTTGCGGTATAATCACCAACACCTTTAAGTTTAATTAAATTGGTGTAATTATTCGGGAATTTTCCGTTTAACTCGTTGGCCACTTTTTTGGCGGTAGCATGAAGGTTTCGAGCTCGTGAATAGTAGCCTAATCCTTGCCAAGTTTTTAAAATTTCGTCTTCCGAGGCATTGGCCAAGTCTTGCACCGTAGGGTAGGCTTCAAGAAACTTTAAATAATACGGTAAGCCTTGTGTTACACGGGTTTGCTGAAGAATTATTTCGGATAGCCAAATATGATACGGGTTAGATGAATTTCTCCAAGGTAAGTCTCGTTTATTCTTTAAATACCACGAAATTAGCTTGTTATATAAAATGGGGGTAGTTTTGGGCATTTGGCAAAATTAATCTATATACCTTTAAATTTTAAAGGATTAAGGTTTGATTTATTGATTTTAAAATATGTATATTTGCGGACTTAAAAAAATCTAGTAAAAGAAATCTAATTAAAATTTAAAAGTAATGACGAAAGCAGATATAGTAGCTAAAATTTCAGAAAAGCTTGGAATGGAAAAGAATGAAGTACAAGCTACTGTTGAGACCTTTATGGAAGAAGTAAAAAACTCTTTAGAAGGAGGAGACAATGTATATTTAAGAGGTTTTGGAAGCTTTATTATTAAAACTAGAGCCGAAAAAACTGGACGTAATATTTCAAAAAACACAACCATAAAAATACCAGCCCACAATATTCCGGCATTTAAACCTGCAAAAGTTTTTGTTGAAGGAGTAAAGACTAACGTGGACGTAAAATAATATTAACCCGTTCCCGTTAAACGGAACATAAAAAAGACTTTAGTATGCCAAGTGGTAAAAAAAGAAAAAGACATAAGGTAGCAACTCACAAGCGTAAGAAAAGACGTCGCGCTAACCGCCACAAAAAGAAAAAGTAGTTTCTCAACTACTTTTTCTGTTTTAAAAGTGTTTTTGGGATTATACCATCTTGGTATTTTGCCGAAATTAACAGAAGATTAATCGTTCTTTGAAAATGAGATTGCAACGGCCGGCTTTTGGTTTAGGGGCAGTTTCGCCGGATTTTTATAATAAAATCTGTGAAAAATATTGTTTAATTAGTCCGCTGTGGCGGACAACAAAATTAATGTAACGTGAACTACGAATTATTTATTAGGTCCGGTTCACAAGAAGTTGATTTTGCCCTATTAAAGGATGGAAAACTAATAGAGCTTCACAAAGAAGAAGAGGAAAACAATTTTACCGTTGGCGATATATTTCTTGCCAAAATTCGTAAAACTGTACCAGGGCTTAATGCCGCCTTTGTGAATGTAGGTTACGAGAAAGATGGTTTTTTACACTATCATGATCTTGGGCCTAAAGTGCTTACGCAATTAAAATATGTTAAGGCCGTAAGCTCGGGAAAACTAAAAGATTTTTCCTTAAAAGACTTTCCATTCGAAAAAGAGATTGATAAACATGGTAATATCAATGACGCCTTAAAAAGCAATCAATCTATCTTGGTTCAAGTTGTAAAAGAACCCATTTCCACCAAAGGGCCACGTATAAGCTCTGAGCTTTCTATAGCCGGGCGTTATATTGTATTGGTTCCTTTTTCAGATCGCGTTTCTGTTTCGCAAAAAATAGAAAGTAATGAAGAAAAAGACAGGTTAAAACGCTTAATTAAAAGTATTAAACCAAAGGGATTTGGCGTAATTATACGCACAGTAGCCAAGGGCAAAAAAGTAGCCGAACTGGACAAAGATTTACAGAATCTTATGGAGCGCTGGACAGCGATGTGTAAGAAGCTACACGGGGCACACCACCCGTCAAAGGTGTTAAGCGAACTCAATAGGGGAGCATCAATTATCCGCGATATGTTTAACGATTCCTTTTCAGCAATCCATATCGACGATGAGAACCTATATTTGCAAATAAAAGATTATGTGCAAGAAATTGCACCCAAGAAAGACAATATCGTTAAGTTTTATGATAGCAATGTTCCAATGTTCGAAAAATTTGGCATTGATAGACAGATTAAAACTTCTTTCGGAAAAACAGTTTCAGGCAGTAAAGGAGCTTATTTGGTTATTGAACATACCGAAGCTATGCACGTAATAGACGTTAATAGTGGTAACCGAAGTAATAAGCAAAAAACCCAAGAGGGCACTGCACTCGAAGTAAATTTAATTGCAGCTACAGAAGTAGCACGACAATTAAGATTGCGCGATATGGGAGGTATAATTGTGGTAGACTTTATAGATTTGGCAAATGCCGCTCACCGCAAACAGCTCTATAACCACCTACGCGACGAAATGAAAGACGATAGAGCAAAACACAAAATTCTACCTCCGAGTAAATTTGGTTTAATTCAAATTACACGTCAGCGTGTAAGACCAGAAATGAATATTAAAACGCGGGAGGAGGATCCAAGTAATGTGATAGACGGCGAAATTGAAGCCCCTATCGTTGTAATTAACAGAATTAATGAAGAGGTAAAACGCCTCTTTAAAAAAGACTATAAAAAGATTACACTTAATACACATCCTTTTATAGCAGCCTTTTTAACTAAAGGTTTCCCAAGTGTACGAACCAAATGGTTTTTGGAACACAAAAAATGGGTGAAAATTCAACCTCGAGACGCTTATACATATCTCGAATATCACTTTCACGATAAAGATGGTGAATTGATAAAATAATTTTAAACCCCTTCGCTCGATAGCTTATCGAGATTGAAGGGGTTTTTTTGTGCTAAAAAGTTTCTTATTGGTGAACTTTGTAAAATTACTTTTATAAATTTTGCGTGGGTTTAAAACTATCCTACCGCTATCAATGACTGCTAACAAAACATATACCGTAGACGAGGCCATTAAAAGAATGGAGCGATATTGCGCATACCAAGAGCGGTGCCACAAGGAGGTGCAACAAAAACTGCATGAAATGCGGATGATTCCGTTGGCAATAGACCAAATAGTTGACCATTTAATAAGAAATAATTTTTTAAATGAAACGCGCTTTGCTCAAGCTTTTGCTCGTGGAAAGTTTAGAGCAAAAAAGTGGGGCCGCAACCGAATTGTAAATGAATTAAAAATGCGGCAAATTTCAACCTTTAATATAAAAATTGCGCTAAAAGAAATTCCAGATTCTGACTATTATAAAACTTTTGAAGCGCTTGCCGAAAAGCGGCTGCACCAATTAAGTTCAGAAAAAAATCTTCAAAAAAAACGCAAAAAATTCGCAGATTATCTTTTTTATCGCGGCTGGGAAAGTGAGTTGGTTTACAGTAAATTAAACGAAATTTCGTAAAAACTAATTCGTTGTGGTTTTTACCGTGTAACTTCAACATGAAAATTTGCACTCCGTTTCAAAGTAGCGGTTTAAGTAAAGTTAGTTACAAGTTTTAAAGTGTTTTATTAGTGCGAATAATGGCTTGTTCGTTTTTCCAATCAATCCATTCTTGCCCTTTTAACTTTCGCATTAGTTGGTCGTAATAGCGCATAATAGCAATATTGTAAACGGCTTTGGCTAAGTTTTTTGGGTTTCTGGCAATGGCGCGTAAACTCATTGAAAATCCTGGTGTTATATAACGCATGTAATGCCAATACCCTTCGGGCATATACAGTACATTACCGTGCTCTAAATTAGTAATAAAACCTTTAGCTTTTTTTAAAGCTGGCCATTTAGAATAGTCTGGGTCGTGAAAATCTATGTCTTCACGCGTAATTAATGAATGTGGAATTTTATACAGATAGTCGTTTTGTTTTTGATCAAACAGTATCACTTCTTTTTTTCCTTGAAAGTGAAAGTGGAATATGTTTGCCAAATCAATATCGTAATGCATAAAGGTGTATGAATCTTTTCCGCCGAAGAAAAGCATTGGTAGCCCTTTCATTAATTTTAAGCCAAAATCTGGATATGAAAAATCCTTTTGAAGCTGTGGCACCTCTTTTAAGATATTCCACAGAAAAATACGATATTTTGTAGGCTCTTTTTTTAAAAGTTCTACATAATCGCGCATTAGCATTTGTGCATGAGGTTCATTAAACCCATCTTTATGGCTTACCGGACGATCGTCGTAAAGTGGAACCGTTTTATCGCCAGCCACTTTGGCCATATAGTTGAGGTTCCATTTTGAGTATGCGGGCCAATCTTCAATAAACCTTTCAATAACAACTGGTTTTTGAGGCTTAAAATAATTGTTTAGAAAATCTTCTTTGGTAATGGTTGCTACCCTGTCTATTTCCTTTAGTTGCATAGTATTGTAGTTAAATGCAAATTTACAAACTTCGATTTAGTATTGTATACGGTGTTAATATAACTTTAAGGATAGCAGTAAGGGTAGTGTAGTTGGTAGTTATTTGAGGAGGATGCGTTTTTTGAGATGCCTAAAAACAAAAAATCCCAACTTCTAAAAATAGAAATTGGGATTTTTTTGTTTGAAATATTATGGCAGTTTAATCAGCCAAAACCATAACTTTATTATTGTTGCACTCAACTGTTCCTCCAGAAATTTTAAGCACCCATTTACCGTCTTCTTGATTAAATTTATCTTTAAAAGCTTCGGCAAAAGTAGGGTTTCCTTTAAATTTCACTTTTCCTTTCTGTAAAACAGAAACAATAGCTGCGTGATTATTAAGCATTTGAAATTCACCTTCCACACCTGGAACAGTTACACTTTCAACTTCGCCAGCAACTAAAGATGCTTCGGGGGTTACTATTTCTAAGTACATTTTTTCAATTATGAATTATGAATTATGAATTGAGAATCTGTTTTATAATTCAGAATTCTGCATTCTTAATTCTGAATTATTTTAAGCTTCAGCAAGCATTTTTTCTCCTGCTTCAATAGCTTCTTCGATAGTTCCTTTAAGGTTAAATGCTGCTTCTGGAAGGTGATCTAACTCTCCATCCATAATCATATTAAATCCTTTAATAGTTTCTTTAATATCAACTAAAACTCCAGGAATACCTGTAAATTGCTCTGCTACGTGGAATGGTTGCGATAAGAAACGCTGTACACGACGTGCGCGACCTACAGCCATTTTATCTTCCTCAGATAGTTCTTCCATACCAAGAATAGCAATAATATCTTGTAATTCTTTATAACGCTGTAAAAGCTCTTTTACTCTTTGTGCACAATTGTAGTGCTCTTTTCCAAGGATAGACTCGGTTAGAATTCTTGAAGTAGAATCTAGTGGGTCTACCGCAGGATAAATACCTAATTCGGCAATTTTACGAGAGAGTACCGTTGTAGCATCTAAGTGAGCAAACGTTGTTGCTGGTGCTGGATCGGTAAGGTCATCTGCAGGTACGTATACCGCTTGTACAGAAGTAATAGAACCTCTTTTTGTTGAAGTAATACGCTCTTGCATTGCACCCATCTCTGTTGCTAGGGTTGGCTGGTAACCTACCGCCGAAGGCATACGTCCAAGAAGTGCCGATACCTCAGATCCTGCTTGTGTAAAGCGGAAAATGTTATCTACAAAGAAAAGTACATCTTTACCTTGTGCTTCGCCTGCACCATCACGGAAGTATTCTGCAATAGTTAATCCTGAAAGTGCAACACGTGCACGTGCTCCAGGGGGTTCGTTCATTTGTCCAAATACGAAAGTAGCTTTAGATTCTTTCATTGCAGTTTTGTCAACTTTTGAAAGATCCCATCCTCCATTTTCCATAGAGTGCATAAAATCGTCGCCGTATTTAATAATACCAGACTCAAGCATTTCACGTAGTAAGTCGTTTCCTTCACGAGTACGTTCACCTACTCCAGCAAATACAGAAAGACCACCGTGCCCTTTTGCGATATTGTTAATTAACTCCTGAATAAGTACCGTTTTTCCTACTCCGGCACCACCAAAAAGACCAATTTTACCCCCTTTAGCGTAAGGTTCAATGAGGTCAATTACTTTAATACCTGTGTAAAGTACCTCGGTTGAAGTAGATAATTCTTCAAACTTTGGTGCTTCACGGTGAATTGGCAGACCGTCTTGGCCAGCTTTTGGCAAGTTCCCAATACCGTCAATTGCATCTCCAATTACATTAAATAGACGTCCATATACAGCATCGCCTATTGGCATTTGGATGGGTGCTCCTGTTGCAACAACTTCTTCACCACGGCTTAAACCATCGGTAGAGTCCATAGAAATGGTTCGTACCATGCTCTCGCCAATATGCGATTGAACTTCAAGAACTAATAAGTTTCCGTTGTTGTTTACCTCTAACGAGTCGTATATTTTTGGAAGCTCTGCTCCGCTTTCAAACGCAACGTCAACTACCGGGCCAATAATCTGTGCAACTTTTCCTTTGCTTTGTGACATGAGTAACTGTTTATTTTATAGTTATCTAAGGGCGAAAAAACCACCCCTATTTTGAACGGTGCAAAGATAGTTCTTTCTAAATGATTTTTGCAATGGTAAGTTTAAAAATTTTAATGTCCTCTTTAAAGTTATTTTCTGGGTGTTTTTTAGATTGTTGTTACAACAATACGCAGAACTTTAATTATTTTTTTTAAGATAGGATGGCGGTTGCTAAAACAAAAAACGCTTTTAGTTATTTGCAAATAACTAAAAGCGTTTAATTTATCAATTCAATTTAGGGGTACTATTCAACGGTTACCGATTTTGCTAAATTTCTTGGTTGATCAACGTTTCTATCTAGCATAACTGCTATGTGGTAAGAAAGTAATTGCAACGGAATAGTTGTAAGCAGTGGCGATAATGCTTCCGAAGTATGTGGTACCTCCATTACATAATCGGCTATTTCTTTTACGACCGTGTCGCCTTTTGAAACAACTGCGATAATTTTTCCTTTTCTCGCCTTAATTTCCTGAATATTACTTACTACTTTATCGTAGTGTTCATTTTTTATGGCTATTACTACAACGGGCATTTGCTCGTCAATAAGTGCAATTGGTCCGTGTTTCATTTCGGCTGCAGGATAACCTTCGGCGTGGATATATGAAATCTCTTTTAATTTTAAAGCGCCTTCTAAGGCAACTGGGAAGTTGTATCCTCTTCCGAGATAAAGAAAATTTCTAGCATCCTTATAGGTAGCTGAGATTTCTTTTATTTTTTCATCGGTTTTTAAAGACTCCTCAACTTGGCTAGGAATTACCTCCAGTTCGCGAAGGTATTTCATAAATTCACTTTGACTTATCGTGCCTTTGGCTTTTGCCAATCTTAAAGCCATTAACGTAAGCACGGTAATTTGGGTGGTAAATGCTTTGGTTGAAGCAACGCCAATTTCTGGGCCGGCATGGGTGTACGAGCCACTATGAGTTTCTCTTGAAATACTCGAGCCAACTACATTACACACGCCATAAACAAATGCGCCTTTAGATTTTGCCAATTTTATGGCCGCCAATGTGTCTGCAGTTTCTCCACTTTGTGAAATTGCTATAACCACATCTTTTTCTGAAATAATAGGATTTCGGTATCTAAACTCGGAAGCGTATTCTACTTCAACTGGGGTGCGAACAAATTCTTCAAAAATATATTCGGCAACTAACCCGGCGTGCCATGAAGTACCGCAGGCGACAATTATAATTCTATCGGCATTGGTGAATTTTTCTATGTGATCTTCGAGCCCGCCCAATCTTACAATACCTTCATCTGCAAGTAACCTGCCTCTATAGGTGTCTTTAATTACTGAGGGTTGCTCATATATTTCTTTTAACATAAAGTGGTCGTAACCACTTTTTTCTATTTGCTCTAAATTAAGTTGAAGTTCCTGTATGTATGGAGCAACAACTTTATCGTCTTCTATCTTGCGAATTTTAACCTCGCGACCCAGACGAATAATAGCCATTTCTTCGTCTTTTAAATAAATTGCATTGCTCGTAAATTCAATAAATGGCGAAGCATCGCTAGCTACAAAAAATTCGTCTTCTCCAATACCTATGGCCAACGGACTTCCTAATTTTGCAACTACAATTTCATTTGGTTTTTTCTTGTCGAAAAGTGCTATAGCGTATGCGCCCACCACTTGGTTTAGGGCAATTTGCACTGCTTTGCCAAGCTTTACCTTTTCCTTTTTTTGAATATCTTCAATTAGGTTAACCAGTACTTCGGTATCGGTGTCTGATTTAAAGGTGTAACCTCTGTTAATCAACTCTTTTTTTAGCGAGCCGTAGTTTTCAATAATACCATTGTGTATCATTACCAAGTCGCCACTGTTTGAATAGTGCGGGTGACTGTTTACATCATTTGGTACACCGTGGGTGGCCCATCGAGTATGACCTATACCAAGATTTCCAGTTTTGGAAATATTATTTTCTGCTTTTGCTTCAAGATCGGCAACTTTGCCTTTTGTTTTGCACAGTTGAATGTCTGTGCCGTCAAATAACGCAATTCCTGCACTGTCATATCCACGATATTCTAAGCGTTTTAATCCGTTTAAAATAATAGGATATGCCTCTTTCTTGCCAATATAGCCTACAATTCCACACATAATTTACTGTTTAATTTAGTTCAGTATAATAAATTTGAAGTTTTAATCGCTTGTCTTGGTTAGGGGATGCATTTCCATGAAGTATAGTCCCTTCGGGAGAAACTACAGAACCCGTAGGAACTTGCTCTATGCTTGGTTCCATGGGCTCTTTTAGTTTTTGCGTGGTACGCGTTAAAACGTTGTGAGAAACAACTACACCTAAAGGCACATTTGTACTGTCTTTATTTATAATATTACTTATATGTGTTGTTATTTTCATCTTGTAATACTCACCATTTCCGTCGCTCCCTCTTTCCAATCTTCCGTAGTGATTTTTTAACGCTTCAACGGGCTCTAAACCATTGGTAGGGTCTATGTTGTAATCTGCCAAAACATTGCTGTTTTTAAGGTCGTAGATTACAATTCTTTCGGGCTCTGTAGCGCCACCAACCATTAAATCTTGGTTTACGTAAAATTTTAAATTGGCTTCATTTATTAACCAACCTTTATCCCGAAGAATTTCCAAATCGTCTGCTACGCCGTTGTTATCGCTATCTTCTCCAAAAAGTTCAACAACCGAAATTATTCCATCGCCTCCGCGTAAGTAAAGGTTTTCTTCACCTATTTCGGTATTTGGGTTTGCTATAGCAGTTTCTATTTGTTGTGGCAGTTGGTTATCGTAAGTATTTACGCTAATTCCGCCACTAAAGTTTAAATTATAAACTGCATTTTGGCGTTCATCTTCGTCTTCATCTTTATAATTGTAGTAAATAGAAACTTTCGCTTCAGAAATACTAAAAATAAACAAACTACCATCGTCGTTAGGCGATTCAACCTTAAAGTAAAGTCCTCTTAAAAAGTCTTTAAAGTTGTTGCTATTGCGCAATTCTGGGCTTCCTTCTTTGTCAATTATATTTGTTTGAAAAAAGGTAGAATCTAACTTAATTCGCAAACCGGGCGCAAGTTCTTCTTCCTCATCTGTTCCTGCATTTAAAACGTAGCCGTTTTTGGTTGGAATAAAATCGGTCGCACCTCCCAGTTGTTGACCTAAGTAACTTTCAAAAGTTGGGCCTTGCGTTGTGTAGTAATTTTGAAATTCTTCAAATCCAGACTCGGGATCGTATTGTCTTAAAAAATACTTTGACTCAAAAATTGAAATGTTAATAGGGTTAGTTCCGTAAATTGAATCCAGCTCGTAGGTAGTTGTACTGTCTACAGTAGTAGCGGTGCTAAAATACGGCAGATATACAAATACACTATCTACAACAGCGCTATCTCCAAAGGTTGGCGCGTTATTTTCGAGTGTAAGTTGCGATAGGAGGTTAACTGTAGATTTGCCGTAAACTGGGTCGTTGTAAACTCCCAATTGATAAACCGGCAATCTATTGCTTTGCACCGGCCCCAATTTTCGGCTATACGAAATAACCGTTTGTGAGTCGTCTAAAATACCGGAAGGGGTTTCGGAACCTACTACTTCTGAACCGAGGGTCGTAATTTCTTTTTCACACGAAGAGAAAAAAATTACTATAAAGAAAATTGTACCAACAATTGGCAACACATTTTTAAATTTCATCTGCATATAATATATTATAAATAGTACGAGCTTCTACCTAAATTATTTTTAATCATTTTTAAAATAAAGGGGGAGCGTGATTCAAAACCTTAAAAAAATAAAGCTGAATATTTTTACAATTAACTTAGGTAAAATTATTGCAAAATTACTCTAACACCTTCGAGCTGTAAAAGTCTAAATACGCCTGCGAAAAATTCTCCATATTATGATAATTTAACACAGGTTTATCGTAATTTTTAAGATACGTGTCTAGCTCTTCGGGTATTTCTTCCGATGCAATAATTACCGCATCTGAATTGTTAATAGCAATTTTCATTAAATTATTGTAAGTAGGGTCTTCAAGATCTTTAATGGCATCATCATCAATAGCGTCAAACCTAATTTTTTCTATGGTATCTTTGGCTAATGATCCTTCAAAACCTTGATTGTATACCGATGTTACAATCTTGCTATTTTCAAATAACGGTTCGTTTCCGTAATAATTGCGAAGGTATAATGGTAAAAATGCTGCCAACCAGCCGTGAACGTGAATAATATCTGGAGCCCAGTTTAGTTTCTTTACAGTTTCAATTACACCCTTTGCAAAGAATATTGCGCGCTCATCGTTATCTTTATAAAAGTTTCCTTCTTCATCGGCATAGGTCGCTTTTCTTTTAAAATAATCTTCGTTGTCTATAAAATATACTTGAATGCGTTCTTTTGGGATTGAAGCCACTTTGATAATTAAGGGCATGTCCAAATCGTTAATTACAAGATTCATCCCCGAAAGGCGAATTACTTCGTGCAGTTGGTGTCTTCGCTCATTAATATTGCCATATCGTGGCATAAAAATTCGAATTTGACCACCATTGTTGTTAATCATTCTTGGAGCTTCAAACGACATTGAAGAAATCTCGGTCTCAGGCAAATAAGGTATTACCTCAGAAGACACATACAAGACTCTTTTATCTTTCATCTATTGATATTTTAGGAATTAATTGCAGTTTGCCATAAACCATCATGGCGATTTTAAGCACGCAAAATTACGAAAATTTATGTAGATTGTCTTTAATATATTAATTTTGCCCGCTCTTAATACAATTTTATGGTAGTACATACCCAAAAAGATTCCTTGGTTCAAGCCTTGTCGTCAAAATATAAAAATGATAGCATAGGTTTTGTGCCAACTATGGGAGCTTTACACCAAGGGCATATTTCGCTGATTAACAAAGCTTTGAGTGAAAACGAAATTGTAGTTGTAAGTATTTTTGTAAATCCTACGCAATTTAACAACGCGTCCGATTTGCAAAAATACCCTCGAACCCCTCAAAAAGATATTTCGCTTTTAGAAACATTAAATGGTGAAATAATTTTGTATTTACCCGAAATTTCAGACGTTTATGAAGATACCGTCGCGGCTCAAAATTTTAATTTTGGTGGTTTAGAGTTCGAAATGGAAGGCAAACACCGCCAAGGACATTTTGATGGTGTTGGAACGGTAGTAAGTAAACTGTTTAAAATTGTAAAACCTACCAACGCTTATTTTGGCGAAAAAGATTTTCAGCAATTGCAAATTGTAAAAAAGTTGGTTGAAATAGAAAACCTGCCCGTTAATGTTGTGGGCTGTCCTATTTTACGCGAAGAAAATGGCCTTGCCATGAGTTCGCGTAATAAGCGTTTAAGCAATCAACAATTTAAAGACGCAGCTACCATTTATCAAGTTTTAAAAGAAGTACAAGCAGTTTTTAGTGATAAATCTATTGCCGAAATAAACGCTTTGGTAACGGAACGGTTTTTGCAAAACGCTAACCTCAAATTAGAATATTTTGAAATCGCTAATGAAGACACACTTAAAACTGCCACTACCAAGAAAGAAGGTATTAATTATAGAGCTTTTATAGCTGTTTTTGCCGGTGAAATCAGATTGATCGATAATATTTCTTTAAATTAAATATCTTTGCACCATGCAAATACACGTAGTAAAATCTAAAATCCATAGAGTAAAAGTTACTGGCGCCGATTTAAATTATATTGGCAGTATAACTATAGACGAAGATTTAATGGATGCCGCCAATATTGTTGAAGGCGAAAAAGTACAAATAGTAAATAATAATAATGGTGAAAGACTCGAAACTTACGCCATTCCTGGTCCGCGTAATAGCGGTGAAATTACCCTAAACGGTGCAGCTGCCCGAAGAGTAGCGCCCGGCGATGTACTTATACTTATTACCTATGCCATTATGGATATAGAAGAAGCCAAAGCTTTTAAACCAGCTTTAGTCTTCCCAGACGAAGAAACGAACCTACTTCGTTAATTTGAAGAAGTCGCTTTCAAAATTTTTACAAGTTTCTATTCCTCTTGCGTTAGGTATATTTTTAATTTGGTATATCTACCAATCATTTACTCCACAACAGCTTGCCGAAACCAAAAAGCATTTTTCTGATGCCAATTACGGCCTTGTGTTACTTTCGGTTTTACTGAGCGTATTAAGTCATTTGTCGCGTGCTTATAGATGGAGTTTTATGTTAGAGCCATTGGGCTACCGACCTAAATTGGCGAACAATTTTATGGCAATTTCGGTGGGGTATTTAATGAATGTGTTTATCCCAAAAAGTGGCGAGTTTTCCAGGGCGATTATTTTAGACAAGTATGAAGCGATCCCTTTTCAAAAAGGCTTTGGAACGATAATTTCAGAACGAATAGTAGATTTAATTCTTCTTTTAATTTTTACGCTAATAGCAGTATTTATAAAGTTTGATGTTTTATACGCTTACGTAATGGCAAGTGTTCCGCCGTCAATTTTATACGTGTTTGTGCTTGTTGCCATTGCCATAGCGTTGTCTATTCCACTTTATATAAAATTTTCAAAATCCAATATTAACAAAAGACTTAAAAACTTTATTATTGGTTTAAAAGAAGGAGTTTTTAGCATTATTAAAATGAAACGAAAAGGAGCCTTTCTTTTTCATACATTTATCATTTGGGCTTTGTATTTGCTTTCGTTTTATACAGCACTCCATTCGTTGCCAGATATTTTGAGTATTCCTGTAGGTACTGTAATTATTGCTTTTGTGGTGGGTAGCTTTACTTTTGCATTTACAAATAGTGGTTTTGGAACATATCCTTTCGCAATTGGAGGCATACTCACCATTTTTGGAATTGCCAAAACCGCCGGCATTGCATTAGGGTGGATTGTTTGGATTTCAAATATTTCGTCTATTGTAATTTTTGGAGTGTTTTCACTATTAATCCTTCCTTTTTACAACCGAAAGTAAACTTGCTTTAAAGTAAATTTATATTTACTGAATTATTACCTCTTTAAAAATTAGTACCTTTCCTCATTTAAAATTTTGGGGTCATGAAAAAGCTATTAATTTTTGCTATTTGTGCACTGTTTAGCGGCACATTGTTTTCACAAATTATTTATGAAGAATTTCAATCGGAAAAACTTGGGCAATCACGGCGATTAAAAATTCAATTGCCCAGAAACTACGATTCCAACGAAGATAAACGTTATCCAATTGTCTTAGTTTTAGACGCCGATTATTTATTTGAACCTGTAGCCGGAAACGTAGACTATTTCAGTTATTGGGAAGATATGCCAGAGTCTATTGTCGTTGGTGTAATGCAGGCAGATTCGCGTTATTTTGATTGTTCTTTTGACGATAAAACGTATTTTCCAGACGACAAAGGTTCGCAGTTTTTTGAGTTTATTGGGCTAGAGCTTATACCGTATATTGACAAGAAATATAGGACGGCAAAATTTATCATTGGCGTAGGCCACGATTTTACAGCAAACTTTTTAAATTATTACCTTTTTAAAGATCCGCCATTGCTTAATGGCTATATAAATTTGAGTCCAGATTTGGCTCCTTTACTAGACCAACGTTTGGCAGAACGCATTCCGCAAATACCGAGTAAAATATTTTATTATCTCGCTACAGGTACCGACGACATTCAGGCATTAAGAGAAGCTTCTGAAGATTTAAATACTGAATTGAGCAAGGTAAAAAGCAATTCGTTTACCTACTATTTTGACAATTTTGAGGAAGCTACACACTACTCATTGGTGGGTCGTGGAATACCTAATGCGCTCGAAAAAATATTTTCGGTTTATAGACCTATTAGCAAAAAAGAATACACCGAAGTGTTGCTAAAACTTAAAACATCGCCGCACCAATATCTTATGGATAAATACAAGGTAATTGAAGAACTTTTCAGTATTAAAAATAAAATTAGAAAAAATGATTTTATAGCCGTGGCTACCGCCGCCGAAAAATTAAAAAAGTGGGAATCGCTGCGTGAAACCGCTACCCTTGCTAAAAAACAATATTCTGAAACGGTTTTGGGCGATTACTATTTAGGTAGGTATTACGAAGAAATAGGCGAGCCTAAAAAGGCCATGAAAATTTTTCAAGGAGCTTTTGATAAAGAGGAAGTAGATTTTATAACCGTCGATTTACTCTTAGACAGAGCAGATGCTATAAAAAATGAATTTGGCTATTAAATAAGCTATAATTCATTGATAATAGTGCGGTTGCTGTTTGCCCAAATAGAAAGGGCGTTGGCGGTATGCGACTCTAAATTTAATTTTAAAATAATATTACTTCGATGTTTTTCAACCGTCCTAACCGATACGTATAATTGCTCTGCAATTTGATTGCTGCTTAACTGCTTTGCAATTAACTTTAAAATTGTTTTTTCTGAAGGGGTTAAGCGTTTAAGTTTAATTAATTCTTCGGAAGCGTTTGAAATACTCGATGGTGAAAAAGACGAACTAAAATAGGTTTCGTCCTTTAGCACCGCGTTAATGCATCGTTCTATTTCCGAAAAAGAATCTTCTTTTAACAAATAACCATTTATTTGAAGAACCTGCGCCTTCGAGATATATTCAGATTCTTTGTGGAAAGAAAGGATGATAAACTTAGTGTCAATGCCTTTTTCTTTTGCTATTTTTATTACTTCAAAACCTGTTAATAGAGGCATATCTATATCTAATAATGCAATAACGGGTTTGTGAGTAACAATTTCTTCCAACGCTTGCATTCCATCCTTCGCCTTGCCAACAACGTTATAATTATTTTCATTAAACTCGTTGTAAAGGCCTTTTAAAACCATGGGATGGTCGTCTGCAATTACAATTGAAATTTTACTTTTTTCAAACATTATAAATGGGGATTATAAGGGTGATTTTAGTTCCGCGGTTAATTTCACTTTTAATGTCAATTTTAGAATGTAAGATTTTGGTTCGCTCAAGCAAGGTTTTCATTCCTAAACTCTCACCTGTGCGTAATTTATCCTGAAATTCAAAACCAACGCCATTATCTTCAACTTTAACTTTTATCTTTTTAGATTTTTGCTCAATTGTCACCGAAGCGGCTTTCGCTTCAGAATGTTTAATCATATTGTTTAAAACCTCTTGTATTATTCTATACAAATGTAATGAGGCTTCTTTACTAATCAAGGCATCAATATCGTCTATTTGGTGCGTAAAAAATATTTCGGTGTTGGCATCAATCTCGTCTATCATTGTTTTAATGGCAGTAGTTGGGCCTAACCTTTCTAAGGTAGCGGGGTGTAACCCTCTTGAAATTGCACGTAATTCTTGTAGGGTGTTACTAGCCAACGATTCCATTTCAATTGTACCCGTATTTTTTGTCTGTTTAGTTAGTAACATTAGTTTTTGCCCTACACTGTCATGCAACTCACGAGCAACCCTTGTGCGCTCTTGTTCTTGTGCTTTAATTAGGTTTTGTGTGTACAATTCATTTCTTTTTTTATTGGCTTCATTTCTCAAATAGTAAATGGTAAACCCGCCCATTACAACTGTGGTAATAACCACTGCCCAAAACATCCAAGTTTTCCAAAAGGGGACTTCTATTTTAAACGCATATGTATAGGGCACGGTTTGCCACACCCCGTCGCCATTATCGGCCATAAATTCAAAAGTATAATTGTTTGGCGGTAAATAAGAAAATACAACTTCCGATTCGGTGGTGGGTTTGGACCATTCATCGCCGTCGCGTAATCCTTTCATTCGGTATTTGTACTGTACGTTTTCAGGATTTGTAAAAGTGATTGCCTCCATTGAAAAACTTAAATAGTTTTTTTGATACGGTAATACAATGCCGCTTTTTTGTCTATAAATACTATCGTTAAACGGTTCAGAAAACAATAAAACTTGTGAGAGATTGAGTTTAGGAGGTTTTGGATTTGGCAAAAAATCATTTGGGTGAAAAACTACCATTCCGCTAAGTGAACTTGCCGCTACAGTTTCGTTATTTACAATTCGCAACGAGTTATAATCTATGTCGTTTTCTAAAAAATGGGGGATGGTGCAGTAGTTTTCAACTACAATTTTATCGTCGTAGATTAATTGTCGTAAATCTACTTTTACAAATATTCCTCTCCCCGCTAACCACAAATCGTTTTTATGTACTGTAAGGGCTCTAAGTTGCTTTAAAGCAGGAAAGCAACTCATATCTATGGTTTTAAGTTTAAAGTTGTCGTTTTGTAGCGTTAAATGGTATAGGTTTTTATCATTTGCGGCAATAACTTCGTTTTTATTAATAACAGCCAAACTTTTAAAATCGTTGTGTTCTCTTGGATTAAGCCCCGCAATAGTATCGAGCTTTTGATTTTTTAGTTGAAATAATCCACTTATTTTACACAGAATATAACGATCGCCAATGGGTTCAACAGCAATCGATCGTCTGGAATTAATATAGTACGAAGAATCTGGAGCAATTACTCTGATAGCTTCGGTTTGAAATAGCAACGTATTTTTTTTATCTGAATACAACAGGTTGTAGTCCCCAGCATCAATCAATTTTGATTTTTTTGCTGATTGTGAGTACTCAAAAACAGCCTTATCTGTACTGTATAAAAAGTCATCATTTGGTTTAATAAAAATGTGATTTACCTTAGTATTGTTGCCAATGGGTTCAATTTCGTCTTCTTCACTTACCGTAACCAAACCTTTATTTGTGGCAACCAACAATTTATCATTCCAAGGCTCAAGAGCGTTTACAGAGTTTAAACCGTGATTTTGATTGTAAATTTTAAAAGCTTTGTCTCTAAACCTAATAATACCTTCTCCGTAAGAAGTCATCCAAATGTTTCCTTCGGTGTCTTTTATAATGTGATAGATATAATTTGTTGGCAGACCGTTGTTTTCGGTAAGTAATTCTAGTTTTCCGGTTTTTTTGTTAAAAACGCCAAAACCATTTCCTTCAAAAGTAAGATAGAATTCGGAGTCGCTTTTTTCTAAAATGTCGTAAACTCGGTTTTTATCAAACTCATCTGGATTAAATTCGTAAGCGGTTATTTCGTTATCGACAATTTTATAAAGCCCGCCATAGGCACCAATCCAGATAGTTTTATTGTCTTCAACCAAAATAGAATAGCAAATATTATTTATTCCATCTTCTTCCGAATAGATATTTTCGAGCTTTAAACTGTCTAATGAAAGTTTAAAAACCCCGTCGCTTACAGATGCAATTATGATAGTATTATCATCAAACCACGCAGCCTGATGAAAACTTGCTCGTGGGTAATTTTCAACTTTTACATCCAGTTTTTTCCAAGTGCCATTTTTATAGGAGCCAATTCCGTTTGAAAAGATGATGTAAATTGTACCGTCTTTAGCCTCTAAAAAACTATTTGCGCTCCCTAGAGCGGTAAAGTTTGTAGATGAAATATTTGTGATTTTTTCGTTGTAAATTGTGCTAATCCCTTTGCCCAGGGTGCCTATCCAAATTCTCCCTTTAGAATCTTCAAAAATGCTAAAACTGGTATTTGAAGCTAAGCCGTCATCGGTGGTATAATTTTTAAAAGTTTTACCGTTAAAACAGCTTACACCGCCCGTAGTAGAAACCCAAATTCTATTTTTACTATCTTGTAAAATTGCATAAGTATCATTACTGGTTAAGCCATTTTCAACTTTGTAGTTTTTAAACTGATAGTTTTGGGCATAAATGGTTAGAAAGCTAGTCCATAGTAGAAAAAGTGTGAGGAATAAGCATTTCATTTAGCGGTGGTTTGTACAGTAAATATATTTATTTTAGCGAAATATTATGGCCAAAACTAAAACAACATTTTTCTGTCAAAATTGTGGCGCTCAATACGCTAAGTGGCAGGGGCAGTGTAACGCTTGTAAAGAGTGGAATACCATAGCCGAAGAAGTTATTCAAAAAGCCGAAAAGATTAGTTGGAAAACACAAGAATCTTCAGGCAATTCGCGTACCCGACTTACAAAACCGCAACGGGTTTCTGAAATTTCTACCCAAGCAGAAGCGCGACTAAACACAAAAAACAACGAGTTAAACAGAGTACTTGGCGGCGGATTAGTGCCGGGTTCACTTACGCTATTAGGTGGCGAACCGGGCATTGGCAAAAGCACATTAATGTTACAAATAGCGCTACAGCTTCCTTATAAAACACTGTATGTATCGGGTGAAGAGAGTGCGCAACAAATAAAGATGAGGGCAGAACGTATTCAGCCTGTTTCAGAAAATTGCTATATTTTAACCGAGACTAAAACACAAAATATTTTTAGAAATATTGAATCTATTAAACCCGATATTGTGGTAATAGATTCTATTCAAACCTTACACACAGACCATATTGAGAGTACGGCTGGTAGTATTTCGCAAATTCGTGAAACTACTGCCGAACTTATAAAATTTGCAAAAGAAACTGCGACTCCTGTAATTTTAATAGGGCATATTACCAAAGATGGAAATATTGCTGGCCCCAAAATTTTGGAACATATGGTAGATACAGTTTTGCAGTTTGAAGGAGATCGCAATCACCTGTACAGAATTTTACGGGCTCATAAAAACAGATTTGGTAGCACTAGCGAAATAGGTATTTATGAAATGCAAGGAAATGGTTTGCGCGAAGTTGCAAATCCGTCTGAAATACTTATTTCTAAAAACGAAGAAGATTTAAGTGGTACGGCAATTTCGGCTACTTTAGAAGGTATGCGGCCATTAATGATCGAGATTCAAGCACTTGTAAGCAGCGCGGTTTACGGTACACCACAACGAAGCGCAACTGGGTATAATGCCAAACGATTAAATATGATTCTTGCCGTGCTAGAAAAACGAGCAGGTTTTAAGTTGGGGGCAAAAGATGTTTTTTTAAACATAACGGGAGGCATCACTGTCGACGATCCAGCTATAGATTTGGCAGTGGTTGCAGCTGTACTTTCTTCAAATATCGATATTGCTATCGACAAGCGTTTGTGTTTTGCTGCCGAGGTGGGATTAGCCGGCGAAGTAAGACCCGTTACCCGCGTAGAACAACGTATTTTAGAAGCCGAAAAATTAGGCTTTACTTCAATAGTTGTTTCAAAATATTGTAAAATCTCAAAAAAAGATTTTCATATTAATATTATAAAAGTGGCCAAAGTCCACGACGTTGTGCACCATTTATTTGGATAGCAACCTGTGCGATTTCTTGAGTTTTTTGAATTAACTTTTTTTTAGTCATTGTGCACATCGCTTAGTAGTATCTTTAGAAAACAATTCTGAAAATATTACTATGTCTATCTTTTCAAAAATTAAACAAACGCTTCGCCTTTTAAAAGATGTTGATCTTGATGCTTTAGGAAAACTTTCGCAAAAAGTAGATTTGCCTGAAGTTATGAAGACAGTGGGGGAGCTCGACGACCGGCAGTTGGCGGGGTTAATGCGCATGTTAAAACACAAAGGGGGTAAACGTGGGCAACACAAACTACCACCTATCGATGGCGATTTTTACGATTTAGCCTTAAAACTTACTCCCGAACAACGCAAACTTCAAATTAAAGTACGCAATTTTATGGAAGATGAGGTTAAACCAATTGCCAATGAATGTTGGAATAAAGCCGAATTTCCGTTTCAAATTATTCCAAAAATGGCCGAACTCGATATATGTGGCATAGCTTATGACGGGGTGGGAGCAAATAATCATCCGTTTTTAATGGAAGGAATAATAGCCATGGAATTAGCACGAGTAGATGTTTCAATTTCAACCTTTTTTGGAGTACACAGTGGGTTGGCAATGGGATCGATTTACGTTTGCGGTAGCGAAGAACAAAAACAAGAGTGGTTGCCAAAAATGCAACGTATGGAAATCATTGGTGCATTTGGGCTTACCGAACCCGAAGTAGGATCGGCAGTGGCGGGTGGATTAGGAACAACCTGTCGAAAAGAAGGGGACGAGTGGATTTTAAACGGTCAAAAAAAGTGGATTGGCAATGCTACCTTTGCCGATGTAATAATAATTTGGGCGCGCGATGAAGCAACAGATCGTGTTAAGGGATTTTTGGTGCGGAAGGAAAATCCTGGGTTTAAAGCCGAAAAAATGGAGAATAAAATGGCGCTTCGTACCGTCCAAAATGCGATTATAACCTTAACTAATTGTCGCGTACCCGAAAGTGATAGACTCCAAAAATGTGAATCGTTTAAAGATACTGCAAAAGTGTTGCAAATGACGCGTGCTGGCGTGGCTTGGCAGGCGGTTGGGTGCGCACGAGGTGCTTATGAGGCGGCCTTAAAATACACCAAAAAGCGCGAACAATTTGGCAAACCAATTGCTTCATTTCAACTTATTCAAAATCATTTAGTCGAAATGGTTGCAAACCTTACAGCTATGCAAACTATGTGTTTTAGACTTTCAGAATTGCAAGACGAAGGTTTGTTGACAGATGAACATGCGTCGCTCGCAAAGGTTTTTTGTAGTATGCGAACCCGAGATGTGGTTAGTCAAGCCCGAGAAGTTATGGGCGGCAACGGAATTCTTTTGGAGTACGATGTAGCTCGTTTTGTTGCCGATGCCGAAGCCATTTATAGTTACGAAGGAACAAAAGAAATAAACACTTTAATTGTAGGTAGAGCCATTACAGGTTACAGTGCTTTTGTGTAATTTAATTGCGGTGCCCTTTTAAAAGAGAATAGCTTATGGAGCAGGATTTGGAATTTGTTTATGAACCGTTTCAATTTCTTTTAAAATTTCATTAGAAAGTGCAATAGTAATGCTTTCAATATTTTCTGAAAGTTGCTCGATAGTAGTAGCTCCAATAATTGGGGTTGTCACAAATTTCTTTTGAAGAATAAAAGCCAGTGCCATTTGTGTAAAACTCATATTGTGCTTATTGGCAATCGCATTATATTTTTTGGTGGCTTCAATAGCAGTATTGCCACTATAACGATTGTACTGTGTAAACAAGTTAATTCGGGAGTTTTTATTTGCGGTACCGTGTAAATATTTACCTGTGAGCATGCCAAAAGCCAATGGTGAATACGCCATATAACCTATGTTTTCGCGATAGAGAATTTCACTTAAGCCAATTTCATCCTTTCTGTTTAATAAATTAAACGGATTTTGAACCGTAGCTATTTTAAGTTTCCTGTTTCGAGATTCTTCTATAAAACGCATGACGCCATAAGGCGTTTCGTTGGATAGCCCAATATGCCGAATCTTTCCTTTTTCAACCAAATACTCTAGATTGTTTAAAGTTTCGGCAAAATTATCTTGCCACTCTGTTAATGTTTTATGCTGGTAATCTCGTTTGCCAAAAATGTTTGTGCTACGCTCTGGCCAGTGAAGTTGATACAAATCTATATAATCTGTTTGTAATCGCTTTAAGCTGTTGTCGATAGCATTTTCTAACGATTGTTTGCTAAAATCTAACGGTTCCCGAATATGATTCATATTTCGGTTTGGACCAGCAATTTTTGAGGCTAAAATTAAATTCGCTCTGTTTTTCTTTTTACCTAACCAATTACCAATATAAGTTTCTGTCCTCCCCTGTGTTTTTGGGTTGGCTGGCACGGGATACATTTCGGCACAATCGATAAAATTAATTCCCTTTTCAACTGCCAAATCTAATTGTTGGTGAGCTTCGGTTTCAGAGTTTTGCTCACCCCACGTCATTGTGCCTAAGCAAAGTTTGCTTATTTTAAGATGTGTATTTGGAAGCGTTGTATATTTCATATCGCATTTAGCCTAAGCAGAAAACTATTTAAAAATGTGTAAAATTTATTATTTCAATTATAATATTCTGCCTTAATTATTGAGGAAATTCAAGTTCTACTAAAAGCGGGCAGTGATCGCTGTGTTTGGCTTCGGGTAAAATTACCGCTCTTTTTAAATTTTCTTTTAAAGTTTCTGAAACCAAATTATAATCAATACGCCATCCTTTGTTGTTATTTCTGGCATTGGCGCGATAGCTCCACCAAGTGTAGTTGTGCGGTTCTTGATTAAAAAAGCGAAAACTATCTATAAAACCTCTTTTCATAAAATTATCGAGCCATTCGCGTTCAACGGGTAAAAATCCTGAAACATTTTTATTGCGCACTGGGTCGTGAATATCTATTGCCTGATGACAAATATTGTAATCGCCGCAAATAACCAAATTTGGAATCTCCTTTTTTAATGTGTCAATATACTTTTGAAAATCGGCCATAAAAGTAAATTTATGTTCCAAACGAGCAAGGTTGGTGCCGCTGGGTAGGTATAAGCTCATAATAGAAACACTGTCAAAATCAACCCGAATATTTCTGCCCTCAAAATCCATGTAATCAATACCCGTGCCGTATTCAACGTGGTTTGGTTTGTGTTTTGAAAAAATTGCAACGCCGCTATAGCCTTTTTTATTAGCGCTAAACCAGTAGTGATAGGGGTACCCAGCTTTTTCGATTGCCTCAACGTCAACTTGGTCTTTATTGGCTTTTGTTTCTTGTATGCAAATTACATCTGGATTTGCAATTTGTAACCAGTCGAGAAATCCTTTTCGCAGTGCTGCGCGAATTCCGTTTACATTGTACGAGATTATTTTCATAATATTTCCGTGAGGAGGGAGTGTTTTTGAGGTATTTTCTGAAATAATTCTTCGCAAGATAAAAATCTAATATTCCATAGCCAACTTGTTCCGTATTTCTTTAACGGTTTGCCTATTTTTGATGAGGTTTCAGTCAAAGATGGTCTTTGGCGTTATCTACAAGTAACGCAAAATAAAAGCTTGTAAAATATGTTAATTTAGCGAGTATTTGTGTGTTTCTGTGCCAATTGTGTCTTTGTAAGCATAGAAAATAAAATTACAAGTGTTTAGTTTAATAGTAGATGAAGTTTTACCTGTCTCTTTTTACCTTCTTATTTTTAGCCGTTGGCTATGCACAGGATATTTCAACTAATTACAAGGAGAAAAAATTTGCTGTAAAAGATACGGTAGTCGTGGATAGTGCGGGGATTAATCCTAAAAAGTTTGTGATTTTTGATAGCGAAGGCAATCCATTAAACCCCTTTAGTTACCGAATTGATTTTAAAAAAGGAATTGTCGTTTTTCCGAAAGAAATTTTACAACAACAAGATTCAGTAACTATTGAATACTTACAATATCCCGATTTTTTAACACGAGATTATTTTACGTTGGACCCAAATATAATTGTTGAAAATACTGGGCAAATAGACAAGTTGTACGCCTTGGACCAAAGTACAAATAAAAGTGTTTTTACCCCGTTTGATGGGTTAAATACCTCGGGAAGCATTTCGCGAGGTATTACCATTGGGAATAATCAAAACGCTGTGGTAAACAGTGAGCTCGATCTTCAAATTACAGGAAAATTGAGCGACAAAGTTTCTATTCGAGCTTCTATTCAAGATGCCAATATTCCTACTCAAGAGGGGGGGTATTCGCAAAGTTTGGATGAATTTGACCAGATTTTTATCGAACTTTTTGGTGAAAATTGGAACATTCGAGCGGGTGATATCGACCTTCAAAATAGCAATAGTTACTTTGGAAGATTTACAAAAAAAGTTCAGGGAATTTCACTGGGAGGTGTCTTTAATAATGACGATGGCTCTAAAATTTCGGCCTATGGGTCGGGCGCACTGGTACGCGGCGTGTTTTCAAAAAGTGAGTTTTTAGGGCAGGAGGGAAATCAAGGCCCGTACAAATTGGTGGGTCCCAATGGCGAACTCTACATTTTGGTGGTCTCGGGTAGTGAAAGGGTGTACGTAAATGGCCTGCTTTTAGAGCGTGGCGAAAGCAAAGATTATGTAATTGATTACAATGCTGGAGAGCTAAAATTTAATCCTACTTTCCCAATCACCAGTAATATGCGCATTACGGTTGAATATCAATATACCGATAGAAGTTATACGCGATTTATTGGGTACGGCGGCGGTAATTATACAAGTGAAAAACTAGACTTAGGCGTGTATGTATATTCTGAAAACGACGCTAAAAACCAACCGCTGCAACAAAATCTTTCCGAAGAACAAGTAGCTATTTTACAGGCAGCTGGAGACAATCGCGAAATGATGAATGCCCCATCTGCCATGCCCGATACGTATTCAGAAAATAAAATTTTATATAAAAAAGAAATAATTAATGGCGAAGAAGTTTTTGTGTTTTCTACCAATCCCGAAGACGAACTTTTTAGTGTTCGATTTTCGTTTGTAGGTGAGAATAACGGGAATTATATAATTAGTAACACCAATGCTATAAGCCGAATTTTTGAATATGTTGCACCTATAAATGGCATACCACAAGGAGATTATGCTCCCGTAGTTAGATTAAATGCTCCCGTAAAATTACAGGTGGGTGGGTTAAATGGAAGTTATCATCCTAACGAAAAAACACAAATAGATTTTGAAGTTGCCGGTAGTAAAAACGACCTCAACCTTTTTAGTAATATTGACGACGAAAACAACGATGGGTTTGCGGGTAGGCTCGATTTTAAACAACGTGTTTTAACAACTAATGATACCTTGAAAGTTGATGCCTTTGGCTCACTAGATTTTATTCAAAAAGATTTTAAACCTATTGAAAGGTTGTATAATGTTGAATTTAACCGAGATTGGAATCTTTTAAATCCTATGGGAAATCAACGCTTTTTGGTCTCCGGATTCGAAATTTTTGATGTTGATAAAGGAGGTGCTCGCTATGAATTTCAAAATTTAAATTATTCTGAAAACTTTAATGGTACACGACAGCTATTAATTTCAGATTTTAGATTAAAAAACCTTCAAATAATTACAAACGGAAGCTACCTTAAAAGCAAAGCCGATTCTATTTCGTCTCAATTTATTCGACTAAACAATAGAACCACTTATTCGTTTCAAAAGGCTTGGATTGGGGGTAAATTTGCGATGGAAAACAATGAAATTTTAAACGCTAACAGCAATAAAATTTCACCCTTAAGTCAACGATTTAGTGCTTTTGAAGTTTTTTCTGGAATTGGCGATAGTACGCAAGTGTATTTAGAGCTGGGGCATCAATTTAGGGTGAATGATAGTGTGCGAAATAACGTACTTGAAAGGGTGAATTCATCTCGGGCCTATTATTTAAAATCAAAGCTTATTAGCACCAAAAACACACAGCTTTCTGCTTTTGCTAATTACCGAATACTCAATTACGAACCATTTGAAACGGTAGGTATTTCTATAAACAACAATCCTGAAATTACAAATCGCGAAACCGAGCGTTCGTTAAATTCGCGAGTGTTGTACAACCAAAATGTTTTTGATGGCGCCATACGGTGGAATACCGTTTTGGAGTCCAATAACGGGGTTGTGCCCCAACAGGAATTTACCTATGTTAAAACAGATCCCGGGCAAGGGGTGTATGTTTGGATAGATTATAATGAAAATGGTATTCAAGAGTTAGAAGAATTTGAAGTAGCGCAGTTTCAAGACCAAGCAGAATACGTAAGAATACTACTGCCAAACCAAGTGTTTTTAAAAGTACGGCAGAATAAATTCAGTCATATTTTAACTTTAAATCCGCAAAAATGGTCAAATGAGGACGGGTTTAAAAAATTGTTGTCTCATTTTTATAATCAAACCTCGTATGTTCTCGATAGAAAAGTAAAACGAACCAACGACGGATTTAACATTAACCCGTTTGAAGATGGTGGCAGTGACCAATTAGGGCTCACGCTTAATTTTAGGAATGCCTTGTTTTTTAATAGAGGAAAGCAAAAGTACACCACGAGTTATACATATTTATCTACTTCGGCAGATAATTTATTGGCAGTTGGGCTTCAGCAAAACAATCTTAAAAGTCATCAATTAAATTTTAATCATAAATTTCATAGCAGTTGGTTGCTCAATTTAAAGGGTGTTGCGAGCGATACTGAAAGTATTTCTGAAAACTTTACAGCCAGAAATTACAAGCTAAATTCATTTGAAACTGCTTCAAAAATATCTTATTTATTAAACCGTAATACACGTTTTGATGCAACTTATAAATTTGGCAAACAAGAAAATGAAATAGGCAATTTAGAGCAATTAAACCAGCAAACTATTGGGCTTTCATTTTCACTTACCAATCTCGATAAAAATTCTGTCAATGGCGAATTGAGCTATATTAAAAACAATTTTGAGGGCAGTCCTTTTTCACCCGTAGCCTATCAAATGTTGGAAGGTTTGCAGCCGGGCACCAATTTTACTTGGCGCTTACTGTTGCAAAAACGAATAACAAAATATCTAGATGCAAACTTTTCGTATTTCGGGAGGAAGAGTGAAAACGCCAAAGCCGTGCATACCGGCAGTGTACAATTACGAGCCTATTTTTAAGTTAAGAGCAGAAAAAAGGAGAATAAATTTATTCTCCTTTTTTCAAAATATAAAATTAACAACTTAAAATATAATTATCTGGAAAGCCAATCTTTGTACGAGATAGATTCTTTCATTTTTTCTGAAATATCTTCAATTTTAATTCGCTCTTGCTCCATAGAATCTCGGTGACGAATTGTAACTGTATTGTCTTCCTTTGTTTGGTGATCTACCGTAATACAGAATGGCGTTCCTGCCGCATCTTGACGTCTATAGCGTCTACCAACAGCATCTTTTTCGTCGTAAACTACATTGTAGTCCCACTGCAAATCTTTAATTATGCTATGAGCAATGTCTGGCAAGCCGTCTTTTTTCACCAACGGTAAAACGGCTGCTTTTACAGGAGCTAAGATAGCGGGTAGTTTTAGAACCGTACGGCTACTACCATCATCTAATGTTTCATCTTGTAAAGAATTGCTTAAAACAGCTAAAAACATTCTGTCCAAACCAATTGAAGTTTCAACTACGTAAGGAACGTAGCTCTCGTTAATTTCGTGGTCAAAATACTGAAGTTTTTTACCCGAAAATTTTTCGTGAGCTTTTAGGTCAAAATCGGTGCGGGAATGTATTCCTTCTAGTTCTTTAAACCCAAATGGAAAATTAAATTCAATATCGGTGGCAGCATTTGCATAATGTGCCATTTTTTCGTGGTCGTGAAAACGGTAGTTTTCTTCACCCATACCTAATGAAAGATGCCACTTTAAGCGTGTTTCTTTCCAGTATTCGTAGTATTTAAGTTCTTCGCCTGGGCGTACAAAAAATTGCATTTCCATTTGTTCAAATTCGCGCATTCGGAAAATAAATTGGCGGGCAACAATTTCATTTCTAAAAGCTTTTCCTGTTTGTGCAATTCCAAACGGAATTTTTAATCGGCCAGACTTTTGAACGTTTAAAAAGTTTACAAAAATACCTTGTGCAGTTTCGGGACGTAGGTATAAATCCATAGCACTCTCAGAAGAAGCGCCCAATTTGGTACCAAACATTAAGTTAAATTGACGCACCTCTGTCCAGTTTTTGGAACCGGTTACCGGGTCTGCAATTCCTAACTCTTCTATAAGTGATTTTACATCGGCTAAGTCTTCGTTTTCTAAAGAGCGAGCCATTCTTTCTAAAACCGTTCGCTGTTCTTTTAAATACCGTATAACACGCGGATTGGTAGTAACAAACTCTTCTTCATTAAAACTGTCGCCAAAACGCTTTTTTGCTTTTTGAATTTCTTTTTGCGCCTTTTGATAAAGTTTTTCGGCATAGTCTTCAATAAGAACATCGGCGCGATAGCGTTTTTTAGAGTCTTTGTTATCGATTAACGGATCGTTAAAAGCATCTACGTGTCCAGAAGCTTTCCAGATGGTTGGGTGCATTAAAATTGAGGAATCAATCCCAACAATATTTTGATGCATATTTACCATACTGCGCCACCAATATTCACGTATATTTTTCTTTAACTCTACCCCGTTTTGGGCATAGTCATATACCGCACTTAAACCGTCATAAATTTCGCTCGAAGCAAAAATATATCCGTATTCCTTTGCGTGCGAGACTACTTTCTTAAATTGATCGTCATTGTTTGCCATAGCGCAAAAATAGGAAAGTCCCCTTAACTCCCAAAGTGCCCTGTGCTTTTTTATACAATAAAAAAACCATCGTAAAATTTACGATGGTTTCTTAAAGATTTTTTTAAAAATGGCTTCTATTTTAAAACCATAGTAGTTGTGGCAATTTGTGTTGCACCATCAAAAAGATTGATTGTATATCTTCCTTCAATAAGGTCGGCTTCGTTTGAATTTACTAAAATACAAACATCTAATTCGTCATTTTCGTAAAATACATTAGTTGAGCTACTGTAGTTTATATTTTTATCTTCAAATTGTTTTACAGCATCGTCTCCCATCATTTTATTTCGTGGGTTTATAACTTGAAGGTAGAAAGTTCGGTCACCTTTTTTAGCGATTGCATTAGGCGCTAATGTAAAGCAAGCTCTAATTTTATCGGCACGGCTGGCACGTCTTGTGTCTACTACTTTTCCGCTATTTCTAATAATAACAGCTTCTCCGCGAAGATCGGTAGCATTAATAATTGAAGCCTTTTTAATGGTTTCATTCATTGCCAAGTTTTCTTGACTTACAGAATCTGCTAACATTCTTGTGTTTTCGAGCTCTGTAGTTGTGCTGTCTCTTTCTATGGCTAAACGTCTGTTGGCAGCTATAAGGCTATCGGCCCTTCTAAACAGCATGATGCGTTCTTGCTTTAGTCTGCCAATTTCGGCTTTATATCTTGCAATTAGCGATACGTTAGCCTGTGCGTCTTTAACCGAGTCTAACAAAACGGTTATACGTTCACGGGCAGCTATTAAATCTTTGTCTTTTAATTCGTTATCTTTAATAACCTCGTCGTAATTTGCAATAAGGCCTTCTAGTTCTTGCTCAATATCGGCTTTTTGCATCTCAAGATTCGATATTGTACTTTTACTATCATTGAATAGCGTAACGGTATAAACTGCCAAGGCAATTAACAAAATAGAAAGTACACCTATCAAGATTTTAAACTTCCCATTGTTATTTTCGTTTGTTGTCATAATTAATGAGTTATGTTGAGGGGTAAATGTATGACCCTATTTCTGCAAGTAACGTTTATGAAATGATAAAAAGTGTTAAATTATGTTAAATATACTTTTTCCAAAAATTTGTTATGGCTGTAAATCGTTGCTATTAGCAGGAGAGAAGACTATTTGCTCAAAATGCATTCACTCGTTACCCATCGCTGGCTTTCATAAAACTGGCAATGAAATTCTTAAAAATCAGTTTTACGGAAGGTTTTTAGTAAAAAATGCTACAGCTATAATTTACTTTCAAAAAAGAGGGCTTACACAACAATTACTTCACAATTTAAAATACAGAGGTAAAGAAGAAATTAGTTATTTTTTTGGCAAATGGTTGGGTACCGAGTTAGCCGAAAATACGGCTTTTAATAACGTAGATATTGTTATTCCGGTACCACTTCACAAACAAAAATTAAGAAAACGCGGGTATAACCAAGTAGCGGGTTTTGGGAAGGAAATAGCAGCCGCCCTTAATATTCCTTATCGCGATGATGTGCTTGTGAAAATTTCAGCTTCACACTCGCAGGTTTTTAAAAATAGAATTTTACGTTACGATAAGCAGGAGGTTTTTGCCGTTCAAAATTTAGATGTTATTAAAAACAAACACATTCTTTTGGTGGACGATATTATTACGACGGGCGCTACTTTAGAGCGATGTGCCACCCAATTGCTTAAAGGTAAAAATGTGTCAATTAGCATTGCTACAATTGCTATTGCTTAAAACAAATGCCAATTGTTGCTAGTTATTGTTTAATTTTGACCTCGATAATTTACGCTCGGTAATTTTAAAAATCTTTAAGTGAAACATCGCCTTTTATACATTCCAATAGTTTTTTTACTGTCTTTGTCTTTTGTAGACTGTGCTAAAAAAGGTTCTCCAACTGGCGGGCCGCGAGATACTATTGCTCCTATAATTGTACGCAGTAATCCTGAGAATTACAGTACAAATTTTAAAGGCAACGAAATAGAAATTAGGTTTAATGAATATATAAAACTGAAAGATGTAAATAAAGAACTTATTATTTCGCCACCAATGTCGTACGCGCCAATAATAAGTCCGTTGAGCACTTCAAAAAGTTTAATAATTAAAATTCAAGATACTTTAAAACCCAATACAACTTATTCTTTTAACTTCGGAAATAGCATTGTAGATAATAATGAAGAAAATGCACTTGAATATTTTAAATATGTATTTTCAACAGGTTCTTATATCGATAGTTTAAAACTGAAGGGTAAGGTTAAAGATGCAAAACTTTTAACGCCCGAAATTCCTACAACTGTTATGTTATATGAAGTTGATGAAACGTTCTCAGATTCAATTATATATTCTAAAAAGCCAACCTATATAACCGTTACCAAAGATAGCACGGGTACTTTTGAATTTACAAACCTGCGCGAAGGCAAATATTTACTTACAGCTTTAAAAGAAAAAAATAACGACTACATTTTTCAGCCAGCTAACGATAAAATAGGTTTTGTAAATGAAGTAATTAGCATTCCCACCGATACCACTTACACACTAACACTTTTTAAAGAAACTCCCAATTATAAGTTTGTTAGACCCACCCAAATTGGTAAAAACCATATTGTCTTTGGGTACCAAGGCCGTACTAACAATTTAAAAATTGACGTGCTTTCAAACGTTCCGCAAGATTTTGAAGCCATCAGTTTTAAAGATGAAGTAAAAGATTCTATTCATTATTGGTTTAAACCTGCTTTAACATTGGATTCTTTAGTTTTTAGCGTTACAAACAATAAAATAATAGACACTACTACGCTTAGAATGCGAGAGCTTTATAAAGACTCATTGCGTATTTCGGCTTCGCAATCGGGAACAATAGTATTAAAAGATACTTTTAAATTACGTGCAAACACGCCTTTGGTTGCTATCGATACTTCAAAATTTGAAATAAGAGATAAAGACTCAACCTTAATTAGGCCTACGGTTAATTTAAATAAAAACCGAAATTACGCCGAGGTATTTTTTCCAAAAATGGAAGCTCAAAATTATAATATAAAACTACTGCCTGGCGCCCTAACCGATTTTTTTGAACACGCTAACGACACGTTGTTTTATAACCTAAAAACCAAAAACGCTTCAGATTATGGAAGTTTGAGTTTGAGGTTAGAAAACGTAAAAAGCTATCCATTAATAATACAATTGGTCGATAAAAAGTTTAATGTGGTAGCTCAGCATTATTTAACTGAAAAGAATACGGTGTTGTTTTCAGAAATTTCACCCGACACCTATTACATCCGAATTGTTTTTGACGATAACCAAAATCAACGATGGGATACCGGAAGCTTTTTAAACAGACTACAACCCGAAAAGATAATTTACTACCCAAAACAATTAGAAATTCGAGCCAACTGGAGTTTAAATGAAACGTTTATTTTAAAATAAATTCGTCTCTATCATTTAAAAACCGAAACTTACTTCGGTTCTTTTCAATATGCTGTTTTTGAAGTGTGATTGTTTCTATAAACGCTTCCTCATAATTTGAAGTAGAAATTTGTTTTCCCAAAACATCGTACACTGCCGAGTGGCCACTGTAATCTATGTCTTTGCCATCCTTACCAACGCGATTTACACCAATGCAATAAGTCATATTTTCAATAGCGCGCGCTTTTAGTAGGCTGTCCCAAGCTACAGTCCTAACTTTAGGCCAATTAGCTACGTAAATTACCGCATCATAATCTACTGTATTCCTAGACCAAACCGGAAATCTTAAATCGTAACAAACAAGCGGGCATATTTTCCAACCCCTGTATTCAACCGTTATTCGTTCACTACCTGCAGTAAAAGTTTCATTTTCTTTAGCGAATGTAAAGGTGTGTTTTTTATCGTATTTTTTATACTCGCCATTGGGAAAAACAAAGTAGAGGCGATTGTAAAATTTATTGTTTTCCTCAATTATTACACTTCCGGTAATAGCGCATTTGTTTTTTTTTGCTTCAAAAATCATCCAATTTAAAGTTTCGCCATCATTAGGTTCGGCTAGTTTTTTAGCATTCATTGAAAACCCCGTGGTAAACATTTCTGGCAGAATAATTAAATGGGTTTCTTCGGTAATAGTTTCTATTTTTTTTGAAAACTGGGCTCTATTGGCTTCGGCATTTTCCCAAATTAATTCACTTTGAATTATTGTAACTTTTAAATTAGTTTCCATAGTGTAATCTTCAATTTTTGTGGTAACATACAAATTTAGCCTATAATTCGCTAAGAATTTTTGCCGCCTCGGCTAAGGTTTTATCGGTCTTTGCAAAACAAACACGAATTTGTTTAAAGTCTTTTTTGCCCTCGTTAAAAACCGAAGTAGGAATGGTTGCAATTTTATGCTCTTTGGTAAGCCTTTCGGTAAAAGCAATATCACTTTCTGAAGATATTTCTGAAAAATCTAACATTTGAAAATAAGTACCTTTTGATGGGGTGATTTTAAAGCGTGAATCTTTTAATACGTTTAGGAAGAAGTCGCGTTTTTGTTGGTAAAAATCTGAGAGTTTTAAATAATGAGTTTTATCTTTAAGGTAGGTGGCAAGCGCTTTTTGCGCAGGATGATTAACGCTAAAAACAACAAATTGATGTATTTTTTGAAATTCTGTCATTAAGTGTTTTGGTGCTGCACAATAACCAATTTTCCACCCGGTATTGTGAAAAGTTTTTCCGAAAGACGCTGTTATAAAACTGCGGTTTGCCAAAGCCTCAAACTTCGATGCACTTTGATGTTTGTTTTTGTCAAAAATTATATGTTCATAAACTTCATCGCTTAAAACAAGTATGTCATTCTTTTCGGTTAAACGCTGTAATTCCAGCATATCTTCTTTGGTGAAAAGCATACCGCTTGGATTGTGCGGGCTGTTAATGATTATCATTTTGGTTTTAGAAGAAATTTTATCGGCAACCTCCTGCCAATCCACTTGGTGCAATGGCGGCTTTAATTGAATGGGAACAATTTTTCCGCCAAACAACTGCACTGTTGGCGCATAACAATCATATGCGGGCGTGAATATTATTACTTCGTCGCACTTTTGAATGGTAGCGGCAATGATGGTAAAAATGGCTTGTGTAGCACCGGCTGTAATCGTTAATTCCGATTCGGGATTATAAAAATGATTGTGAAGATTCTCAATTTTTTTTGAAATTTCCATTCGCAATTCAAAATCGCCCGGCATAGGTGCGTATTGATTGTAGCCATCGCGCATAGCGTTTTCTACCAATGCATTTAAAGTAGGGTCGCTAGGAAAGTTAGGAAACCCTTGCGATAAATTTATAGCATCGTAATCGATCGCCATTTTGCTCATCACCGAAAAAATGGAGGTTGGAATATTAGGTAATTTAGAAGGTATGGTCATTTTGTTTAAAAATTTAAAAACTTAAATGTCTTGGGGTAAGTTACTATTTATTTTGGGCAACAAAAAAACCCTTACAAGGCTTGTAAGGGTTAATTTTAAAAATGCGATTCTCGGTTTACCGAGAGCTATTAATATCTATAATATTCAGGCTTAAAAGGACCTTCAACTGTTACGCCAATATATTCGGCTTGTTCTTGTGAAAGTTCGGTAAGCTCAACGCCAATTTTGGCTAAGTGAAGTTTGGCTACTTTTTCATCTAAATGCTTAGGAAGCATGTAAACTTTGTTTTCATAATTTTCACCGTTTTTCCAAAGCTCAATTTGCGCTAAAGTTTGATTTGTAAAACTATTACTCATTACAAAACTTGGGTGACCTGTAGCACAACCTAAATTCACTAAACGACCTTCGGCTAAAAGAATAATATCCTTACCATTAATAGTGTATTTATCAACTTGTGGCTTAATTTCTACGTGCGTATTTCCGTGGTTTTCTTTTAACCAAGCTACAGCAATTTCGTTATCAAAATGACCAATATTACAAACAATTGTTTTGTCTTTCATCGCTTCAAAGTGCTCGCCGCGAACAATGTCTTTGTTACCGGTTGTGGTAATAACTATGTCTGCATTGCCAACAACTGTTTCTAATTTCTTTACTTCAAAACCATCCATTGCAGCTTGCAATGCACAAATTGGGTCAATTTCAGTAACTGTAACAATAGCGCCCGCACCTTTAAATGAGGCTGCGGTACCTTTACCAACATCGCCATAACCACAAACAACTACGCGTTTTCCAGCCAACATAATATCGGTTGCACGACGTATGGCATCTACAGCACTTTCGCGGCAACCGTATTTGTTGTCAAATTTACTTTTGGTAACACTATCGTTAATATTAATAGCTGGCATAGGCAGTGTTCCTTTTTTCATACGCTCGTAGAGGCGGTGAACACCTGTAGTAGTTTCTTCTGAAATACCTTTAACAGCAGATGCAAGTTCGGGATATTTGTCTAAAACCATATTGGTTAAATCGCCACCATCATCAAGAATCATGTTAAGCGGCTCGCGCTCTTCGCCAAAGAAAAGCGTTTGCTCAATACACCATTCAAATTCTTCTTCAGTCATTCCTTTCCAAGCGTAAACCGGAATTCCTGCAGCAGCAATTGCAGCGGCAGCGTGATCTTGCGTAGAGAAAATATTACAAGAACTCCAAGTTACTTCGGCACCCAATGCAACTAAAGTTTCAATAAGTACCGCAGTTTGGATAGTCATATGCAAACATCCTGCAATACGAGCTCCTTTTAATGGTTGTTCTGCGCCATATTCCTCACGTAGCGACATAAGTCCGGGCATTTCGGCTTCGGCTAATTCAATTTCTTTTCTTCCCCAATCTGCAAGGGAAATATCTTTTACTTTAAACGCCGTGTAAGGCACAGTTTTCGTTGACATATTTATTATATTTATACCCGCTCTCTGGCAAAAATTGCCCTAAAAACTTGAGCGGTATTTATTAAAATTAATTCTCTAGTTTTAAGTTTGCAAAACTACGAAATATCCTTGAAAATTCTATGCCACTTTACAAAACTATAACAGTTAATAATGCTACTAAAGTCTTCATTTGGAAGATTGAAGAGTCATTTGATTGGCTCTCGAAAGGAATTGAATTAACCGAAAATTGCGCAAATCGAGTAGCCGGAATGAAAAGCGATATTCACCGTAGTGGTTTTATGAGCATTCGGCATTTACTTGCGTTAGCGGGTTATACAGATCACGATTTGTATTACGACCAAAACGGCAAACCGCATTTAAGAGATAGCAAACACATTTCTATTACACATTCATTCAATTTTTCGGCTATTATTGTTAGCGATGCCGAAGTGGGAATAGACATTGAAAAACAGCGAAATAAAATTCTAAAAATCGCACATAAATTTACGCCAATTCAGGAATACCGCACCATTGCCAACGAAGATGCGCTAATAAGAAAGTTGACTATTGTGTGGTGCGCCAAAGAATCGCTTTATAAAAGTTTTGCTGAAAAAGGGGTGAGTTTTTTACAGAATATTTATGTTGAAGAGTTTGCCCTCGAAGACCTTAAAACAACCGCCACCGTTACCTATAAAGATGAAACTGAAAAATACAATGTAGATTATCTAGAATTTGAAGGTTTTACTTGTGCCTACGCACTCCTTTCTGAAAAGCAATAAATGGAACATTTGTTTTATAAAACGCTTCTTAAAAGTTGTACCGAAAAAAAGAAGCAACTCGCCATTTTAATAGATCCCGAAAAATTTGTAATTGCCGAAACAGAATTGTTTCTAAGCAAAATTCCGAAGGAAACCACACATATTTTTGTGGGCGGAAGCACCGTAAAAAACGGCGAAACCGAAACAACCGTAAAAGCACTAAAAACAAAAACTAATTTGCCTATATTTTTATTTCCGGGCGATTATTCGCATATAACGCCTATTGCCGATGCGCTATTGTTTTTGTCATTACTTTCAGGTAGAAATGCCGAATATTTGATAGGACAACAAATAAAAGCAATTTCAAAGCTAAAGCATTCGGGGTTAGAAATTATTTCGACAGCTTATATTTTAATTGATGGCGGAAGTAACTCGGCAGTTTCAAAAGTCACAAAGACAGAACCCCTTCCGCAAGAAAATGTAGAAGAAATTGTCCATACCGCTCTCGCCGGGCAATTTATGGGTGCAAAACTCATTTATTTAGAGGCGGGGAGTGGGGCACAATATCCGGTGGCCGCAACAGTTATTTCGGCAGTGGTGCGAGCTGTAAATATTCCTGTAATTGTTGGTGGTGGCATTAAAAGCCAAACCCAAAAACAGGATGCCTATAATGCCGGAGCAGCAATGGTTGTAATGGGCACAGCCTTCGAAAATACAAACTTGAATATTTAAAATAGATACTATTTACTGCCAACGATAAACCTTTTATAATTGTAACTTTGAAGAAAAATTAAGAAATGAATATTTCAGTAGAATTAACCCTCTCCCCACTGCAGGACGACTACGAACCATCGATAATTAATTTTATTAAAAACTTGCGCAATTCTGGGCTAACTGTTTTAGAAAACCCGCTAAGTACACAGGTTTACGGCGATTATGATGTTGTGATGAATCTTTTGCAGAAGGAAATGAAAACAGCCTTAGAAGCCGTAGAAAGAGGTCTGCTTTATATTAAAATCGTAAAATCTGACCGCAGCAATTATGAGCCCCATTTTTGATTGGTTTTTCGCGCAATACCAAGAGGTTCCAACCCATTTGGTCGTCTTAGAAATTATAGCGGTTATCTTTGGATTTTTAAGTGTTTGGTATGCTAAACAAGATAATATTTTGGTGTATCCCACGGGGATAATTAGCACCGCCATTTTTGTGTATATCCTCGCTATTTATTCGCTATTGGGCGATATGATGATTAATGGCTATTACTTTGCCATGAGTATTTACGGCTGGTATATTTGGACCCGAAAAATTGACAACACACATTATACGCCAATTACCAAAACCACAAAAAGAGAAAACAAACAGTCTGTTTTTATATTTATTGCCACGCTTGTCTTTGTCTTTGCTATTTATGAAATTTTTGACAAATGGGATAGTTGGACCGCTTTTGTAGACACCTTTACAACGGCAATTTTCTTTGTTGGAATGTGGCTTATGGCGAAGAAAAAAATAGAAAATTGGATTTATTGGATTATTGGAGATTTAATTTCGGTGCCACTTTATTTGTACAAAGGCCTCGTTTTTACTTCTTTTCAATATTTATTGTTTACGGTAATTGCCATTTACGGCTACCGTGCCTGGAAACAAAACCTCAATAAACCCGAAACTAGTTTAATGTAATGGTAAAAGTAGTGCTATTTGGACCCGAATCTACGGGAAAGACTACCCTCTCAAAACAATTGGCAGCGCATTACAAAACGCAATGGGTGCCCGAATATATGCGTGCCTACCTTGAAGAAAAATGGAATTCTAAAAAAGAATTAATAAAAAAAGATGATTTAATTCCTATCGCAAAAGGACAATTAAATCTCCAAAATGAGGCTGCTCAACGCGCTGATAATCTGCTTATTTGCGATACAAATTTGCTCGAATTAAAAGTGTATTCACAGTATTATTACGACGGGTATTGCCCTCAATTTATTAAAACCGAAGCAACCAAAAACAATTATAGTATCTATTTATTAACGTATATAGATATTCCTTGGGAACCCGATATTTTGCGGGATAAACCAAAAAATCGCGAAGAAATGTTTCAACTTTTTGAAACCGAATTGATAAAGCAAAATTTCCCCTACAAAGTTTTAAAAGGAAACGAAAAAGAGCGATTTAATAGCGCTGTGGAAGTGATAGATAAGCTTTTAATGAAATAGAAATTAATTTAAAAGAGCGATAATTTAAACGCCAATTTCTTCACTCACATTTAAAAAACTATTGAAAGAAATGTTTACCGAAAAAAATATAAATCAAATAACTGCACACGGACTCACAAAAGAAAAAGTAAAAGCGCAGTTGCAAATATTTAAAGATGGAATTCCGTATGTAAACGTGGTTGCTCCTGCTTCGGCAGATAATGGTATTGCTGTATTTTCAGAAGATGAGCAGCAATATTTCGTCACTGTTTTTGAAGAAGAAAAGACTAAGCTCGACCTTTTAAAATTTGTGCCTGCATCGGGTGCGGCTACGAGAATGTTTAAGTTTTTACACAATTTTTTAGATAGTTACAAGCCCGAAGAAGATATAGGTGCGTTTCTTGAAAAAGCTGAAAATAAAAACCTGAAAATATTCTTTAATTCGATTGAAAAGTTTGCCTTTTCGGCTTTAGTTTTTCAGAAATTAGAAGAAAAATTTCCAGATTTTCAAAGCTTTAAAAAAGGGAAACAATACTTTCTATTTGTAAAAGAACTACTGCACGAATCGGGTTTAAATTTTAGCAACACGCCCAAAGGTCTCGTTCCGTTTCATAAATACGAAAACCAATTGGTAACAGCTTTTGAAGAACAATTGTTTGAAGCTGCTTTTTATGCTACCTCAAACGGGACGGCATATTTGCATTTTACCGTTTCAGAAAATCACGAACAAAAGTTTAAAGACAAATTTGCAGCGGTACAGCAATCCATTAAAAATAAAACAGGTGTACGTTTTAAAATTGATTATTCTTTTCAAAAAAGAACAACCGATACTGTAGCTGTCACGCCCAATAATAATTTATTTGTAGATGAAAACGGCAATTTAATCTTTCGGCCATCGGGGCATGGGGCCTTGTTAGAAAATTTAAATGATGTAGACGCCGATGTTATTTTTATTAAAAATATAGACAACGTAGTTTCAAAAAATTATATCGAAACTATTGCTTTTCAGAAGAAGGTTTTGGCGGGCAAGTTGATTTCGGTACAGCAGCAGATTTTTAGTTTTATTAAAGCGCTTCGAGCTTCGAATATTTCAGAAGAATTACTACAACGCGCGACAAATTTCATTTCAGAAGAACTAAAAATTAAAAACATTGCGTTACAAAAAGACGCGATTTTAAATGTTTTAGACCGGCCGTTACGTGTTTGTGGAGTGGTTGAAAATACGGGTGCTCCTGGCGGCGGACCGTTTTTAATTAAAGACAAAGACGGAAATTTATCGTATCAAATTGTTGAAATGTCGCAGATAAATGCAAGCAATTTTGAGCAAAAAGCACTGGTTGAAAAAGCGACGCATTTTAATCCAGTCGATTTGGTTTGCGGGGTGCGTAATTACAAGGGTGAAAAGTTTGATTTGCTGAAGTATTCAGACCCCGAAACAGGTTTTATTTCAGAAAAATCTCACCACGGAAAACCTATTAAAGCGCTGGAAATGCCCGGACTTTGGAATGGTGCTATGGCCCATTGGAATACTATTTTTGTAGAAGTGCCACTCATTACTTTTAACCCTGTAAAAACGGTTAATGATTTGTTGAACGATGTACACCAACCCACGTGAATACCGAAGTTTTAATATCGGAACTTACTTTTAAAGGCATTCGCAGTAGTGGGCCAGGAGGGCAACATGTAAATAAAACAGCTTCAAAAGTTGAGGTGGCTTTTAATATAGAAAATTCGCAAGCTCTTTCGGAAAGTGAAAAAAACCGTCTTCGACAAAAACTTTCTTCAAAAATCACTTCAGAAAACACACTAATTTTACAGTGTGGCGAAACGCGAAGTCAGCACCAAAATAAATCAATTGTTATTGAAAGACTAATTGCATTAATTGAGCAAAACTTAAAAGTTGCAAAGCCGCGAAAGAAGTCAAAACCTTCTAAAAGCGCCATAGAAAAACGATTAAAATTAAAAAAACAACAAGCGCTAAAAAAATCGAACAGAAAGCCGCCACAGATAACTTAAAAATGTATCTTTGCCGCACATCTCAAAGGGGTGCTAATTTAAGTTGTGGCCAATAGGGCGCAGGGTGATAAAACCACCTAAAACTCGAAACACATAATTTAAAAAAGCTGAGATTATACCCAAAGAACCTGGGCGGGTAATGCTGCCAAGGGAACATATTTAACCCCCTGTGATAATACGTGTGTATTGTTTCGGGGATTTTTTATTTAACCATTTAACAAACCTTGAATAACGCCCCTTTTATTCGTAAAATTTTTATTTATTACGAATGAAAAAGTTATTGATTTCAGCAGTTTTTACGTCAATTTTTATTTCGGCTGCTGCGCAAGAAAAAGTTCAAGATTCTACTAAGGTAGAAGCATTAGACGAAGTATTAGTTCAGGCTATCCGCGTGTCTGCAGATTCGCCAATTACTCATTCAAATCTTGAAAAAGAAGAGCTCGAAAAACGAAACCTTGGGCAAGACATTCCGTATATGCTTAGCTATATGCCTTCGGTTGTTACCACAAGCGATGCTGGGGCTGGCGTAGGTTATACTTATATTCGAGTTCGGGGGAGCGATGCATCCCGTGTAAATGTAACTTTAAATGGGATTCCGTATAATGATTCGGAAAGTCAAGGAACATTTTGGGTGAACTTGCCCGACTTTACTTCATCGGTACAAAGTCTACAATTGCAACGAGGCGTGGGAACATCTACTAACGGTTCGGGGGCTTTTGGTGCAAGCTTAAACCTGTTGACCGATGCAGTTTCAAACAAAGCTACTGGAGAAATTTCAAACTCTTTTGGAAGCTATAACACCAGAAAACACAATGTTAAGTTTAGTACTGGCTTACTTTCCGACCATTTTGAATTAGCGGGAAGGTTGTCTACTATTCAATCTGATGGGTATATTGACAGAGCCAGTTCTAACTTAAAATCATATTTCTTACAAGGTGCTTATGTAAATAACAACACCTTAATTAAGGCATTGGTTTTTGGAGGTACCGAAGAAACCTACCAATCGTGGAACGGTTTGGAAGACCCCGAAAAGCTTGAAAACGATAGAACTTTTAATACTGCTGGAATGTATACCGATGAAGATGGAAACATACAGTTTTATGATAAAGAAGTAGATAATTACGCACAAGATCACTATCAATTGTTATGGAATCAACGATTTAATAATAATTGGAGTACCAATGTAGCTTTAAATTTTACAAAAGGACAAGGCTATTTTGAACAGTACAAACAAGATCAAGATTTTGAAACTTACGGCTTTGAGCCCCTTGCAATTGGCAATGATACAATCAATACTACCGATTTAATCCGCCGTAGGTGGTTAGATAACAAATTTTATGCAGCCAACGCCAACGTTAGTTATAAAAATAATTACGTAGATTTTACCGGGGGTGCATTTTATAGTTATTATACCGGCGATCATTTTGGCGAAGTTATTTGGGCGCGATACGCGAGCGATTCAGAAATTCGCGACCGCTACTACGACAGCAATGGTACAAAAACCGAATTTACAGTTTTCTCAAAAGCAACCTATAGACTTAATGACCAATGGACAGTTTTTGGCGATTTGCAGGGTAGATTTTTAAACTATAAAACTACTGGAATTACTTCAGATTTAGTTGAAATGCTCTATGATGAAGACTATGCGTTTTTTAACCCAAAAGCAGGATTAACTTATAAATTAAATGCTGCAAATCAGTTTTATTTTTCATACGGGAAAGCGCATCGCGAACCTTCGCGTAACGACTATGAACAAGGAATAACCACTCCCGAAAAGTTAGACGATTTTGAATTGGGTTGGCGTTTTGCTTCAGAAAATTTTAAAGTAAATACCAATGCTTTTTATATGAATTATAAAGATCAATTAGTACTTACTGGCGAATTGAATGATGTAGGAGCAGCATTGCGAACAAGCAGTGGTCAAAGCTACCGCTTAGGTTTAGAAATTGATGCCGAAATTAAACTCTTAAAAAACCTACGAACCCTTCCAAATATTGCTTTAAGCACAAATAAAAATGTAGATTTTGTAACCTCTCGCGATGGCCAATTGGTAAATTTAGGCAATACCAATATTTCGTTTTCGCCATCTGTAATTGCAGGAAATATGCTTGAATATTCGCCTGTTGACAAACTTTATTTCGGGTTTCTTTCAAAATTTGTGGGCGAACAATATATGGGTAATATTGATAGCGAAAACTCTATATTAGACAGCTATTTTGTAAACGATTTAAATATAGTTTATACGGTAGATACGTTGCCGTGGGTGAGAGAAATAACTTTTTCGGCTTTGGTAAATAATATTTTTAATGTAAAATATATTTCAAACGGTTACTTTTATACTTGGGATGATGATTTTAGTAATCCGGGTACAGTAACTACAATTGAAGGTGCTGGCTACTATCCGCAAGCAACTATAAACTTTTTGGTGGGTGCCACTGTAAAGTTTTAAATAAACCAAAAAAGGCTCCGGGATTTACCGGAGCCTTTTTTTTAATTAGTTATATAAATGTTATTGCCGCTTCTTTCGGCGCGATATTGTTGCATTGGGTATTTATCGTCTGGGGCAGTGGTATGCCTCCCAAAATTCACAATATTGTATTCGTTATCGTCATTGGTGCAAGGGCAGCTTGCAATGGGGCCTTCAACTTCCATTCTAGAACAATCGCTAGGCACGTGGTTTGGATCGGACAAATCGAATGCAAAATACTGGGTTTCGCTTATACAAAATACTACAATACCTTTAATCCCTTGTGATGTGATTATATAATTCCCCGGAAATTTTAAAGGATTGTATTCTGGGAGATTTAAATTTAGATTTAAATTTACAACAGGATCTGTTAAATAAGGGTTTCGGTCTTTTTGATCGTCATTTTTTGAACAAGAAAGCGACAGGAGACAGCATATAATGATGTAGACAATTTTTTTCATAATAATATTTTGAGCCGAAATTACAACAAATAACACAACAACTAAATTTTTAGTATATTTGTTAGTCAACAATCCCGTCTTTGTATGGGATTTTTTCAATTAATTAATGTGAGTCCCGCCGTTGTCGGGATTTTGTTATATAAAGAATATGTATTAATTACATATAAAAACGATGAAGTTATGAGTAAAGTATCATATTATACTGCCGAAGGATTAAAAAAACTGAGAGAAGAGGTAGATTATTTACGAGATGTTGAACGCCCAAAAGCATCAAACGCCATTGCCGAAGCACGCGATAAAGGCGACTTAAGTGAAAATGCCGAATATGATGCAGCCAAAGAGGCACAGGGTATGCTCGAAATGCGCATTTCTAAATTGGAAGAAACGCTTGCAAATGCCCGTTTAATCGATGAGTCGCAACTAGATTTAAGTAAGGTTTTGGTACATTCAAATGTGAAAATAAAAAACCAAAACAACGGCATGGAAATGGAGTATAAATTGGTTGCCCAAAGTGAAGCCGATTTAAAAAGTGGGAAAATCTCTGTCGATTCTCCTATCGGAAAAGGATTGTTAGGAAAACGCGAGGGTGAAGTTGCCGAAATTCAAGTGCCAAATGGAACCCTTAAATTTGAAATTTTAGAAATTACAAGAGACTAATTATGGCATCTATATTCACACAAATTATCAATGGAGAAATTCCGTGTTATAAAATTGCTGAAGACGATAATTTTATTGCATTCTTAGATATAAACCCTAATGCTAAAGGGCATACCTTATGTGTACCCAAAGAAGAAATTGATAAAATTTTTGATATGGGCGAACACTTGTATCTTCAACTTATGCAATTTTCTAGAAAAGTAGCACGTGCTTTAGAAAAAACGGTTCCATGTAAACGTGTGGGAATGGCAGCAGTTGGTCTTGAAGTTCCCCATGTTCACGTGCATTTAATACCTTTAAACAGTATGGCCGATATGGACTTTTCAAAAAAGGTTGAAATGACCAAAGATGAGTTTGAAGCTTTAGCCCAAAAAGTTTCGGAAGCAATTAATGCCTAAATAAGAAATATACGCCCGTTGCTACAACAATTATTGCTAGCAAAATTACAATATATAATAGCGGCTTAATCTTTAGACCTATTCTATTGGTTTCCGCTATTTTTTTGTTGTAACGGTAAACTCGTTCAATATCTTCGGTCCAATTAACTGGGTAAATGGGGTTTTTACACGTATGGCAATACAGCTTTTCATCTATTTGTTTTGCCGTTTTTTTCTGAAAAATAGTCTCTTTTTCTTCTTGCGAAAATGTAAACTCTAAGCCATCACTTCCAAAGCAAGTAGGGCAATTATTTTTTATTCGTGCAGTATGTAAAGTATGTGTTTTAGTGGTCATCTTCATTAGCTAATTTTAGGGCTATTTCCATTGTAGTGCCTTGGTTTGGGGCGCTTTTTAAAACCTTAATTTTTCCGTTGTGATATTCATTAATTATTCTTTTTGCCAAGGAAAGTCCTAAACCCCAGCCTCGTTTTTTAGTAGTGTATCCGGGCGTGAAAATTCGTCTAAACTCACTTTTGGTCAATCCTTTTCCTGTATCGGAAATTGTAAGTAATGCAAATTTTGAATTTGTTGTTATAGTAATTGTAATTACACCTTTGCCTTTCATGGCGTCAATTCCGTTTTTTACCAAATTTTCAATAGTCCAGCTAAATAACTGCGGGTTTAGCTTAACGTAAATAGGTTGACTAGTTACGTTTAATTGAAAATCGATAAGCTTTGAACTGCGCTTTTGCAAATAATTAAAGGAAGCTTTTGTTTCTTCAACTAAGTCGTGTTTTTCTAATTTTGGAACAGATCCAATTTTTGAAAAACGATCGGTAATCATTTCTAATCGCGAAACATCCTTTTCTATTTCCAAAATATAATCGGGGTTTACATTTTCGCTTTTTAAAATTTCGGTCCAACCCACAAGAGACGACAGCGGGGTGCCTATTTGATGCGCTGTTTCTTTGGCCATACCCGCCCATAATTTGTTTTGTTCGGCAGATTTTGAAGTTTTATAAAACAAATAAATCGCTAAAATGAAAAGAAAAATGATTAAAATTAGCGCTGCAGGATAGTATTTTAATTTGTTGATTAATGGCGAATTTCCAAAATATATAACCGATAAAACTTGTTCGTTAGATTTTATTTCTAAGGGTTGATATTCAGAAGTAAATTGCTCAATTTTTTTCTTAATTTTCTTTTCGTCTTCAAGTATTGAAGGGTCTATATTTCTACCTTGATACACATCCTCTTTTAGTGTGTGCAGTATCATAGGCGTAGTGCTATTACTACGTATTATTGTAAGCGCTGTTTCACTAATGGGGCTGCCTTCATCTTCTTGACTCTGCTCCAATTCTTCTTGTGCAACTGCCCATATCTCCATTTTAACTCGTTCATTTTCTTTTAGCTGAATAAAGAAAATGTAAGTATTCCATAAAATTAAACTAACAACAATTAAGGATGCTAAAATAAAGCTCCATCGGGAGACAGATTGGTTGCGCAACATAAATTTATTTTTTCAAAATAACCTGCATACAAGCGAGTTTAAATATAAAGCAAATATGTTAATATTATTGTGTATTCAAGTTTTTACAAGCTAGAATGTTTGGGTACATTTGCCACCATGATATCATTAGACCCACATAAACTCTCAACAGCAAAATTACACGGTTATTTGCTTGGGGCGGTATCGCCCAGACCCATTTGTTTTGCGAGTACGGTAGATAAAGAAGGAAAGGTTAATCTTTCGCCTTTTAGTTTTTTTAATGTTTTTAGTGCCAATCCGCCAATTTTGGTGTTTTCCCCGGCGCGTCGTGGTAGAGACAACACCACAAAACACACCTACGAAAATATTTTGGAGGTCCCCGAAGTAACAATCAATATTGTAAACTACAGTATGGTTTATCAAATGTCGCTTTCTTCAACCGAATACCCAAAAGGAGTGAACGAATTTACAAAAGCAGGGTTCTCGCAAAAAGATTCAGAGCTTATAAAACCACCTCGTGTAGCCGAGGCTCCCGTTCAATTAGAATGTAAAGTAAATGATGTTATTACATTGGGCAACGAAGGTGGTGCTGGCAATCTTGTTATTTGCGAGGTTGTAAAACTTCATATAGACGAGGGTATTTTAGACGAAAATGAAAGCATTGATCCCTTTAAAATCGATACGGTTTCGCGCTTAGGAGGAAACTGGTACAGCCGCGCAAAAGATGGCTTGTTTGAGGTTGAAAAACCTTTGCAAACATTAGGTGTTGGAGTAGATAAACTCCCGCAAGCGGTTAGGTTAAGCAATGTTTTGACTGGTAACGATTTAGGGAAATTAGGGAATGTAGAAAGTTTCCCTAATTCAGATGAAATTAATACCTTTATTGAACATTCAAACAAATTACAAAGTCTTCTCGCTCAAAAAGATGAAGATGGAATCCACCGTTTTGCGAAAACTTTTTTAGACAATGGCAATGTTACAGCAGCAATGACCGTTCTTTTAAGTAGCGAAACACAGAAATAACAAGACTGTCTTTTAAATAGATAGCAGTAAAAAGAATAATTACAATTAAGAATAAAAAATGGAACTACAAGGAAAAATAAAAATGATTGATGATACTAAAACCTATGGCAACAACGGTTTTAGAAAACGTGAGTTAGTTATAACGACAGAAGAACAATACCCGCAACATATTTTAATAGAATTTGTACAAGATAAAACAGATTTATTAAACGCTTATAAAGTGGGGCAAGATGTAAAAGTTAGCATTAATGTACGCGGTCGTGAGTGGGTTAATCCACAAGGGGAAACCAAATATTTTAACAGTCTTCAGGGGTGGAGGATTGAAAGTTTGTCGCCAGCGTCATCTGGGGGCGATATGCCGCCTGTACCACCAGCAGATGCTTTTGAGCCTGCAAACGATTTTAATGAAGAAGAGCACGACGATTTACCCTTTTAAACAAAAACGAATAGTTGTTTAGAGAATAACCTCGAAGAAATTAATTTCTTCGAGGTTTTTTTATAGGTTTAATTTTCTGAATTTTGAACGATGCAATTATTAAATGAAAAGCTCTGGTTTCCACACCCATCTACGGCGACGCGGGATGGTTTTCTTGCCATAGGTGGCGACCTTTCCACAGAGCGTTTACTTTTAGCTTACAATTCGGGTATCTTTCCTTGGTTTGAGAATAATCAGCCTATTTTATGGTGGAGTCCAAACCCACGAATGGTTTTATTTCCTGAAAAGTTTAAAGTTTCCAAAAGCCTTAGAAAAACAATACGAAGCAAAAAATTTCAAATTACGATTAATCAAAACTTCCCTGCAGTTATAAAAAATTGTGCCTCGGTATCGCGAAAAGGGCAGGCCGATACTTGGATTACCAACAAAATGCAAAAGGCTTATATCCAACTGCACAAAGCAGGTCATGCCATGTCTGTTGAAGTTTGGGAAAATAAAACCTTGGTTGGCGGACTATACGGCGTTAACCTGCCAGATAAAAAAGTGTTTTGTGGCGAAAGTATGTTTAGTTTGGTTAGCGATGCCTCTAAAATAGCTTTTTATTATCTCGCCCAACTTTCCATAGAAAAAGGATATAAATTTATTGATTGTCAAATCTACAATAGTCATTTAGAGCGCTTAGGTGCTGAAGAAATTGATAGAAATGAATTTTTATCTATGCTTTCTTAAAAATTAAATTTAGGGCTCGATTTGTTAATGCGTTTGTAAGTTTTGACGGTAAAAATTATAAAAAGTGAAGCAATTTGTCTGTTATAATATATTTTTTTGTTTTTTTGTATCGCAATTCAAGTGCTTAAAATTAACGTTTAAACTTCCCACGCCCCAATGAGTATACAGCAAAACCTACTGGCTATTATTTTTGTTGTTTGTATTAGTACCGTATCCTTTTCGCAGTCTAAACCTAAGGCTACTTCAACAAGTAAAATTGATGTTGTAACAGTATACGAACAAGTTGTTCGCGAAGGCTATGGTACACCATTTATTTATAAAAGACTTGCCTCGGCCTATTATTTTAAAGGGGAATACGCCAAATCTGTCTTGTGGTTTAACAAATTTTATGCTGAAATTGAAGATGACAACCCCGAGCTTGAAAAACAATATAAAATGGCTTTAAAGGCCGTTGCTTTTTCTGCATCGAATGTGGCGAATGATGTAATTGTTAAATAATCTTATACTTCGTTGTAACGAAAACAATCCCGAATATGATCGTTAACCATACCTGCCGCTTGCATGTGTGCATAAACCACCGTGCTGCCCACAAATTTAAATCCCCGTTTTTTTAAATCTTTACTTAGCTTATCGCTTAAAGCCGTTGTGGCAGGAACTTCTTCCTGTGTTTTCCAAGAATTTTTAATGGGTTTGTCGTCTACAAAAGACCACATATACTTGCTAAAACTCCCAAATTCATTTTGTATTTGTATAAAATTTTGAGCATTGGTAACAGCTGCATGTACTTTTAGTTTGTTGCGTACAATTCCTGCGTTTTGTAAAAGCGAATTAATTTTAGATTGGTCGTACTCAGCAATTTTTTTATAATCAAAATCGTCAAAAGCTATTCTGAAATTTTCGCGTTTTCGAAGTATCGTTATCCAACTAAGCCCAGCTTGAAATGTTTCTAAAAGTAGAAATTCAAAGATAATTTTATCATCTTTTACCGGTACGCCCCATTCTTCATCGTGATACTTTACGTAGAGCGGGTTTGTGCCACACCATTTACAACGTGTTTTAGTAGATTTTATACCCATAATTTTAACAGATTTTGCGCTTGTGTATAAAAATTAATCTTGCCCTGGGAAATTAAAAGTAATGGAGCCTAACTGCTTTTCTTTAGAAGCATCGGTGCTAAATCGCGCTTGTTTAGCGTAATCTAATGCAGCATCTATCAAGCATCCATTGGTAGTGGTAGAGGCTTTTTTGTTGTACGAATTTTTTATAACCTTGCCCAAATTATTCACTTCAATATTAATAACTACTTTTCCACGGCCGTAACAAGTATACACGGGGTTTGGAAGGTCGATATCAGTTCGGTTTTTTAAACGATAGCTTATTGTCGTGTTTTTATTTCCGCCTTTAACCACTGCGGTACCCTTTACTTTTGTATTGCTATTAGAAAACTGCTCTAAATTTTGTTCCTTTTTTGCTGAAATTTTAGTGCTTTGTGACCCCTTGCTATTCCTAGAATCTTCAATAGCTTGCATCATTTCTTGAAGCTTGCCCTCTGTTTCTTTTGAAACTTTTTGCTCATTATTTGAAACAGACGACATTAAATTATCGGCTTGGTTATAGGCGCGGTTGGTTTCAATTTTAACCTTTTCAGCAGAAGTTTCAACAGGCAACTGTTCTTCGAGTACCAAATCTTCCGTGGCCATTACAACATCGTAATTATCTTCGGGGTCATCAACCTTATTTTTTGAAAGCTTAATACTAATTAAAAAGAGCACCAAGCATCCTAAAAGAAGCGAAGTAATTAAAAAAGCTCTATATGAATAGTTGAAAGCCATGCGTACAAGTACCGAAATTTTGTGTAAAATTCCACATATGAGGGTATAATTAAGGCCTAATTAATGATATTTTAACGTTGTAGTGATGCTTCAAATGTTTCAATGTCTACAGCGTCTTCTACCGAAAATGCTCCAATTTTGGTGCGTCGTAGTGCCGATAGATGTCCTCCATTATTTAAAGCTTTTCCAAAATCATTAGCCAACGTACGAATGTAGGTGCCTTTACTACAGGCCACTCTAAAATGTACGTGAGGTAAATTAATTTTGGTAATTTCAAATTCCGAAATAGTTACCATTCGTGTGGGGATATCAACTTTTTCGCCACTTCGAGCAAATTCGTACAAGCGCTTTCCGTCTTTTTTTAAAGCCGAAAATACGGGCGGTTGTTGCTGTATTTCTCCAATAAATTGTTTGGTTGCGTTGTGTATCGCTTCCGAAGTTATATTTGAAATATCAAAGCTTTGATCAATTTCAGTTTCAAGGTCGTAACTGGGAGTAGTAGCGCCTAAAGTAATAACACCAGTATATTCTTTTTCCTGCGCTTGAAATGTATTTATCTTTTTTGTGAATTTTCCTGTGCAAATAATTAAAAGTCCTGTGGCCAAAGGGTCCAAAGTGCCTGCATGACCCACTTTAATTTTCTTTATGCCGAAGGTTTTTTTAATAAGCCAACGCACCTTATTTACTACTTGGAACGACGTCCATTCTAATGGTTTATCAATTAAAATAACCTGGCCTTCTTTAAATTTTTCTTCTGTCATTTATATATAGAAGTTGGCTACAATTGCAATAACACCTACTATAATACAGTAGATTGAAAAGTAACGGAGTTTACTTTTTTTAACTAGTGAAATCATCCAAGTACAAGCAATAAGTCCGCATATAAATGCCGAAATAAAACCTATACCTAACACGCCAAAATTAGTGCTTTGCGTAGTTATTTCGCCACTTAACAAGTCTTTTGCTATTTTCCCAAAAATAAGTGGGACCACCATTAAAAATGAAAATCTTGCGGCCTTAGTTTTATCATTTCCCAATAAAACTGAAGTTGAAATAGTAGCACCGCTTCGTGAAATACCGGGCAACATGGCAACGGCTTGTGCAACGCCAATGATAATAGCATCTTTTATTGTTACAGGCTTTCCGGTGTTTTTGGCTCTATCGGCAAGCCATAGTAAAATTGCAGTAACAATTAACATAGCGCCAACAAATGCAATGCTTCCGCCAAAAAACGACTCTAATTCCGATTCAAACAATAAGCCAATTACTACAGCGGGAAGCATGGACAAAACTATTTTTACTGAAAATTGTGTTTCGTCATTCCATTGAAATTTTAATAGTCCACCAATAATTTCAATTATATCTTTTCTAAAAACAACTATTGTACTTAATGCTGTGGCAAAGTGAAGGATTACCGTAAAAAGTAAACTTTCTTCGGGCACCGATGTGTCTCCTAAAATTGCTTTTCCAATTTCGAGGTGACCGCTGGATGAGACAGGTAAAAATTCGGTAAAACCTTGGATAATGCCAAGAATAATGGCGTCTAAATAATCCATTATTAATTTTCTTTACTTTTCGGTTTTAACAAAATGGCGTACACTTCTATTCCAAACCCAATAAGCACTAATGCGGGGGCTAACCGTATACGTCTCCAATTGTATATTTCGGGATTAAAAACATTGGGGTCATCACTACCCCCACCTGTCATTAGTATAAAACCTAACGCAATAAAAGCAATGCCAATAAGCATAAACATATAGTTTCTCTTTTCAAAAATAAAGGTAGGCTTATATTCTTCTTTCCGTTTTTTCTCTCCCATAACTCTTCTGTTTTTGGTGTTATTTTTAATATTTCGAAGTATAAAAATGTACCCCTTATTGCTTCGAAAAAATTAATAGTATAAATCGTCTGTACGCAAGTTTAAAAAGCGTTGTGTAGCAATAAAAGTGCTTATCCACGTAATTAATATTCCCATCAATAAAATAAATACGAATAAGCCCGCAAGCAGTACTTTGTCTGCCAATAGTTGTAACTGTGGAAAGCTATCGTTAAGGTAGTATAAAACAACCCCCATTCCTGCCATAGCAACTATCGCACCTATAATGCCCAACCGTACGCTTTTCCATACAAATGGTCTACGAATAAATTTTTTGGTAGCACCCACCATTTGCATTGTTTTAATGGTAAAACGTTTGGCATAAATGCTAAGGCGAATACTGCTATTAATAAGTAAAACTGCAATAAATGTAAATATTCCACTTACAATTAAAACCCAAAAACTTATGCGTTGTACATTTTCGGTAAGTTGGGCTATTAAAGGTTTATCGTAGATTACATCGTCTACAAAGTTTTTACTTTTTAACTCATTGGTAATTTCCTCCATTTTGGCGGGTGTAACAAAGTCTGCCAAAATATATACATCAATGCTGTTTTGCAGTGGGTTTTCGCCAAGGTACTCGATAAAATTTTCACCCAAAGTTTCTTGATGCGCTTTGGCGGCTTCTTCTTTAGAAACAAAGGTGGCAGACTTGGTGTATTCTGCCAAAGCCAAACTTTGTTTTAATTGTGTTATTTCAACTTCTTTAGCGCTATCTTTTAAAAAAACAGTAATTGCAATTTGTTCTTTAAAGTAGTCTGCAACCTTTTTAGAATTTAGCACCAACAAGCCTAATAAGCCTAGTAAAAATAAAACCAACGAGATACTAATAACTACCGAAAAATATGAAGAGATTAATCTGCGTTTTTGATATTTTTCAAAAGATGAACTCATGGGGTTTGCTAAATTTTGCCGTAAAAATACAAGTAATTTTACATCTTGCACTAAACAACGATTAAAGTTTTGGTTTTAGTCTGTTTACTTCAAAATATTGACATGTTGCACACAAGTACAATCAATTTCTTTTGTGGTTTTTTAAGATAGTTATTAGGCAATTAATACAATAGCAGTAAATTTGTGGCCAATCTCCAAAACAACTAATTAGGGAGGTATTTTATATTATCTGAAATTATTAGAATGAGCAAATATCACTTTAAAGAAATAGAGGCAAAGTGGCAGGAACAATGGGCCAAAAAGCAAACTTTTAAAGCCAATAATACTAGTGAAAAACCTAAGTATTACGTTTTAGATATGTTTCCCTACCCATCGGGTGCTGGTTTACACGTAGGGCATCCACTGGGTTATATTGCTAGCGATGTGTACGCACGGTTTAAGCGCCACCAAGGGTTTAACGTTTTGCATCCTATGGGTTACGATTCGTTTGGACTTCCGGCCGAACAATATGCCATTCAAACAGGGCAACATCCTGCTCAAACTACTAAAGTGAATATTGAAGGTGGTGTTGATAATGGCGGAAATAAAATTCACGGCTACCGCAACCAGCTCGATAAAATTGGTTTTTCTTTTGATTGGAGTCGCGAAGTACGAACCTCGAATCCCGACTATTATAAATGGACACAGTGGATTTTTCTACAACTATTCGATTCGTGGTATTGTAAAGATGTAGATAAAGCGTTGCCAATTTCCGAATTAATAAAAACTTTTGAAGCTAAAGGAAATAAAACTGTTAATGCCGAATGCGACGATGATGTTGAGGTGTTTAGCGCACAAGAATGGAATGATTTTTCAGAAGTGCAAAAACAAGAAATTCTCTTAAAATACAGACTAACTTTTCTGGCCGAAACTGAAGTTAATTGGTGTCCGCAATTGGGTACCGTTTTGGCAAATGACGAAATTGTAAACGGAGTTTCCGAACGCGGTGGATTTCCGGTGGTTCGCAAAAAGATGAAGCAGTGGAGTATGCGTATTACTGCATATGCCCAAAGACTACTCGATGGACTCGATACAGTAGATTGGCCACAACCTTTAAAAGATTCGCAAACCAACTGGATAGGGCGTTCTAAAGGTGCAAGCGTTTCATTTAATGTAAAAAATGTAAAGCCAAATGCAGATGAAACTGTACACACTATTGATGTTTTTACAACCCGTCCCGATACTATTTATGGGGTGAGTTTTATGGTTTTGGCGCCCGAACACGACTTGGTTTCAAAAATTACCACCGCTGAACAAAAAAAAGCTGTAGACGCTTACGTACAAGCTACTGCAAAACGTAGTGAGCGCGAAAGAATGGCCGATGTAAAAAGCATTACTGGCGTATTTACAGGCGCCTATGCCGAGCATCCGTTTACTGGTGAGGCAATTCCTATTTGGATTGGCGATTACGTTTTGGCTAGTTATGGTACGGGTGCTGTTATGAGTGTGCCTTGTGGCGACCAACGCGATTACGATTTTGCAAAACAGTTTAATTTACCCATTCCGAATATTTTTAAAGACGCCGATATTTCGGAAGAAGCATTTTCCGATAAAGAAAATACAACCATTACCAATAGCGACTTTTTAAATGATTTAACCTGCGCTGAAGCTACCGAAAAAATTATTGAAGCTTTAGAAGAAAGAGGTATCGGAAGCGGAAAAATTAACTATCGTTTACGCGACGCTGTTTTTAGTAGACAACGCTATTGGGGTGAGCCATTTCCTATATATTACAAAGACGCGATGCCTCACGCCGTACCTACAAAGTGCTTGCCTTTGCGCCTGCCCGAAGTAGAAAAATATCTCCCTACCGAAGAAGGCGAACCGCCATTGGGTCGCGCCGATAATTGGGCGTGGGACACCGAAAAACTTGCTGTGGTTAGCAATGATTTAATAGATAACAAAACCGTTTTTCCGTTAGAATTGAATACCATGCCGGGCTGGGCAGGAAGTAGCTGGTACTTTTTTAGATATATGGAAAGTGAAAAGCGCGACGAGGTATTTGCTTCTACTGAAGCTTTAAATTATTGGCAAAATGTAGATTTATACATAGGGGGTAGTGAGCACGCCACGGGTCATTTATTATACAGTCGTTTTTGGGTAAAATTTATGCACGATCGCAATTTTGTGCCCGTAGATGAACCCTTTAAAAAGCTTATCAATCAAGGTATGATTTTGGGTGAAAGTGCCTTTGTACACCGTATTGAAGGAGAAAATAAGTTTGTTACAGCATCGTTAGCAAAAACGTATAACACACAGCTTATCCACGCCGATGTTGCCTTTGTAAATATTCAAAATGAATTAGATGTTGAAGCTTTTAAAAACTGGCGCGAAGAATATAAAACGGCAGAATTTATAACCGAAGAGGACGGCACTTTTAAAGTTACTCGCGAGGTAGAAAAAATGTCGAAAAGTAAGTACAATGTAGTGAGTCCCGATGATATTTGCGAGCAATACGGCGCCGATACCCTAAGAATGTACGAGATGTTTCTTGGGCCATTGGAGCAGGCAAAACCTTGGAATACCGCAGGAATCACTGGTGTTCATGGATTCTTAAAAAAACTGTGGAAATTATATCATTCGGGAGAAGATAGTGGTTTTAATATCACAGACGACACTGCTTCCAAAGAGAGTTTAAAAACGCTTCATAAAACCATTAAAAAGGTACAGGAAGATATAGAGAACTTTAGTTTTAATACTTCGGTTTCTTCATTTATGATTGCAGTTAACGAGTTTACCGCGCAAAAATGTAACTCTCGTGAAGTATTAGAGCCTTTTATTGTACTTATTTCGCCATATGCGCCTCACATTGCCGAAGAACTTTGGCAAAAATTAGGACACTCTAAAAGTATTTCTATGGCGTCTTTCCCAAAATTTGAAGAAAAATTTTTGGTAGAAAGCACAAAAAAATATCCAATTTCTTTTAACGGAAAAATGCGTTTTACTCTAGAGTTAGCATTAGATTTAAGTAAAGATGAAATTGAAACTGCCGTTATGGCACACGAGAAAACGATCCAGTATTTAGGGGGTCGAACGCCAAAAAAGATAATTGTAGTACCTGGCAAAATTGTAAATATTGTAGGTTAAAAATTTGCACGCTATTTGCTATATAGCTTGATAAAATTGTGCAAAAAAGAATTTTTAATATTGAATTTAAAAAAATATAAACGATGATAGGATACTATATAATTGCCGGAATTATTTTTTTAGTGAGTTGGTATGTAAGCAATAAACTAAAAAGTAAATTTAAAAAGTACAGTAAAATCCACTTGCAAAATGGATTGAGCGGAAAAGAAATTGCCGAAAAAATGCTCGCCGATAATGGGATTACCGATGTTGCTGTAATTTCGGTGCCTGGTCAACTTACAGATCATTACGACCCTACTAAAAAGACTGTTAATTTAAGCGAGCCGGTTTATATGCAGCGCAATGCTGCTGCAGCTGCTGTTGCTGCGCACGAATGTGGGCACGCAGTACAACACGCTACAGCTTATAGTTGGTTAAAATTAAGGTCTACCATTGTGCCTGCCGTAAGTGTTTCTAGCAAACTTTCAAATTTTGTAATTATGGCTGGTATAATTTTATTTGCTACAGGTTCGGCAATAGGAACTTGGATTTTTGGTATTGGAATATTGCTTTTTGCTGTAACCACGGCCTTTGCTTTTATTACACTACCTGTTGAATTTGACGCGAGTAAGCGTGCTTTAGTTTGGTTAGAATCTAATAATATGCTCACTCCTGCCGAGCACGATGGAGCAAAAGACGCCTTAAAGTGGGCAGCGAGAACATATGTTGTGGCGGCTTTGGGGTCTTTAGCAACTTTGCTTTATTTTATTTCTATATTTTTAGATAGAAGGTAATATGTTTAAGCATTAAAATAGAATTAAAAAACCCGCAATAGTGCGGGTTTTTCTGTTTTTATAAAAACTAGATTATTTAAAATCTAATTAGTTTAAATTATCTGGATTGTAGCCTAAATAGGGTACTTCAATTTCGTGGAATTTTACGCCGTTATCTTTTAATTCATTTAAAATTGGCTCGTAAACCTCTTTTGCAATAGGTAATTGTACGCCTGGGGTAGTAATTTCTTTATTTAAAATTTTAAGAGCAGCAATTGCCACCGGAAGCCCCACAGTTTTTGCCATGGCTGTGTGTGTTTGGTCTTCACCAATAAGGGTCATATAACTATCAATTTGATATTTTTTCCCGTCTAATTCATACCCAAATTTATGATACATTACAATCATGTCTTTGTCTTCGGGTAAAAGAGTCCATTTATCTTCAAGTATTTTTTGAAGTCCCATAGCCGGAGTTGCATCTTTAATGCCAAGGGTTTTATCTTCTGCAAAAATATCAAGCTCTTCAAGCTTTTCCCACATTAAATCGTCTTGATCCATTTTTAATGCGTGGCGAAATTTTAATTCAACTGAGTCTGAAGGCGAATACGCTAAAAATAAATTGACAAATTCGCGATATGTCATGTTTTCAGAATCGGGAATTGTGTAGCTGTCATCGGTCATTCCTAGTTGAACAAACATATTCCAAGCACGGCTAAAACCAACGCGACGAATGGTCCCGCGATAGAGGGTTAAAATATCATCTAATCCGTAAATTGATTGATATTTTAGTGAGTTGCGGTTGGCGTAAACTTCAAACTTGCCGTAGTTTTCTACGTTAATAAATTCGGTTCTTCTAAAGAGTCTGTGATATGGAATGTATTTAAATTTTCCTTCTTGGATAAATTCGGCTGCACCGCCTTGACCCGCTAACACAACATTACGCGGATTCCAAGTAAATTTATAATTCCAGAGATTATCGTCACTTTCGGGCGCAATTAAACCACCGCAAAAAGACTCAAAAAGTAACATTTTTCCACCTTTTGCTCGAATTCTATCAATAATCTGCATGGCACTCATATGGTCTACACCGGGGTCGAGCCCTATTTCATTCATAAAAACTAAGCCTTTAGCTTCGGCTTTATGATTTAGTGCTTGCATTTCATTACTAATGTACGAAGCGGTAACCATATGTTTTCCAAATTCAATACAATCTCGAGCTACTTCTATATGGTAACGCGCCGGTAGCATTGATATAACCAAATCGCTATTTTCAACGGCTTCTTTTCGTTGGACGTCGTTAAAAACATCGAGCATAATGCCACGAGCATTTGGATGGTTTGAAGTAAATTTTTGAGCAGATTGAATTGAAATATCGCCAATGGTAATAAAGAGATTTTCCTTTTCACTTTTTTCGAGCAAATAGCGTATTAAACTAGTTGCCGATCGTCCTGCGCCTATTATAAGTATATTTCTCATTGAGGGGTTTTTTGTTAACTTTGGAGATATATTTTATGTGCGACGAATTTACTAATTCCAAAATTTAAAAATGAAGGATTTCGATAAAAATATGGTGGTTACGGCTGCTTTTCTTACAGCGGTAACCATTGCAATTGGTGCGTTTGGCGCGCATGGATTAAAAAAATTAGTAGATGCTTCAGCGTTGGTAACTTTTGAAACTGGAGTGCGTTACCAAATGTATCATTGCCTGGCATTATTTGCATTGGGTTGTGCCCCAGTAATTTCCTTAAAAACTAAAAAAATAGTCTTTTGGTTTTTTGTAGTTGGAATCTTGTTTTTTTCAGGGTCTATTTATCTGTTATCGCTTAATAATGTATTGCCATTTAATTCGGCCAAGATTGGATTTATAACTCCTATTGGAGGCTTGCTCTTTATAATTGGTTGGGCGTGGTTAGGGATTTCGGTTATTTCTTTAAAGAAACAATAATTGTTTTTTATTATTCTCCATTATATATAAGATTTGCTACTTTTGTAGTCTACAAAAATTAAAAAAGGTATGGTCGATAAAAACCAAGCTACAAAATCGATTTCTGTTGAAAAATACGGAATTAAGAATGCAAAAGTTAAATATCAACTTTCTTCTGAAGAACTTCACAACGAAACACTGCGAAAAGGTCAAGGCAAAGAATCTGCCACTGGTGCTCTAGCAATAAAAACAGGTGAATTTACGGGTAGGTCTCCAAAAGATAGGTTTATTGTAAAAGATGACGTTACCCGCGATAAAGTGTGGTGGGGGAATATTAATATTCCTTTTGAAACTGATAAGTTTGATAGCCTTTACAACAAGGTGGTCGATTATCTATCTGAAAAAGAAGTGTATGTACGCGATAGTTATGCCTGTGCAGATAAAGACTATAAATTAAACATTCGTGTTGTAAATGAAACACCATGGAGTAATTTATTTGCTCATAATATGTTTCTGCGTCCTACCGAAGAAGAATTAAATTCTTTTAGTCCAGAATGGCTTATTGTAAATGCGCCAGGATTTAAAGCAAACCCAGAGGTTGACGGTACGCGTCAAGAAAATTTTGCAATCCTAAACTTTACAAGAAAAATTGCCTTAATTGGCGGTACAGGATATACTGGCGAAATTAAAAAAGGAATATTTTCTGCGCTTAATTTTATAATGCCAGTTTACAAAAACACATTGCCAATGCACTGCTCTGCAAACGTTGGCGACAATGGCGAGACAGCAATTTTCTTCGGTCTTTCTGGGACGGGTAAAACTACCCTTTCGGCAGATCCAGACCGCAAGTTAATTGGAGATGACGAACACGGTTGGACTCCTGACAACACCATCTTTAATTTTGAAGGTGGATGCTATGCAAAAGTTATAAACCTTTCAAAAGAAAACGAGCCAGACATATACAACGCTATAAAACCGGGTGCAATTCTTGAAAATGTTAAGATGGATGCCGACGGAAATGTAGATTTTGCCGATACTACTATCACGCAAAATACCCGTGTAAGTTATCCTATTTACCATATAAATAATATTCAAGTACCTTCTATTGGACAAAACCCTAAAAACATCTTCTTTTTAACAGCAGATGCCTTTGGTGTTTTGCCTCCTATTTCAAAACTTACTCCTGGGCAAGCGGCTTATCACTTTATTAGTGGTTATACTGCAAAAGTTGCCGGTACCGAAGAAGGTATTGACGAACCTACACCTAACTTTTCGGCTTGTTTTGGAGCGCCATTTATGCCGCTTCACCCAACTAAATATGCCGAAATGTTAAGCAAAAAAATGAAAGAGGCAGATGTAAATGTTTGGCTTATTAATACAGGATGGACTGGCGGTCCCTATGGCGTAGGAAGCCGTATGAAACTAAAGTATACACGTGCTATGATTGCAGCAGCACTAGAAGGTAAACTTGAAAATGTTGAGTTTGAAACGCACCCAATATTTAATTTATCTATGCCTACATCATGTCCTAACGTGCCTTCGGAAGTTTTAAATCCAAAAGATACGTGGGCCGATAAAGATGCTTATGATGCAAAAGCAAATGAACTCTCAAATTCGTTTATTGAAAACTTTAAAAAGTTTGAAGCTTACGCCAATGAAGAAATTCTTTCGGGAGCTCCTTCTACAAAATAGAATTTAAAATAACCTTATATCAAAAAAGGCTAGCAGTGATGCTAGCCTTTTTTATTGTATAAAGTTTGTAAAACTATTTTTTACTATTTACTTCTTTAATATACTTCTCCAATGCCATCGTCATAGATGGTGTCTCGGGCGTAGGGGCTTGTATGTCTACTCGTAAGCCCTGTTCTGTAGCAGCCTTTACTGTTGTGTTTCCAAATACGGCAATACGGGTATCGTTTTGCGTAAAATCTGGAAAGTTCTCGAATAAAGATTCGATACCGCTTGGGCTAAAAAACACAAGAATGTCATAATAAACATTGCGCAAATCAGACAGGTCGCTAATAACGGTTCTGTAAAAAGTTGCCTCTTTCCACTCTACTTTTAATTCATTTAAAATTTTAGGTACTTCGGGTTTTAGTTTATCTGAAGACGGAAGTAAAAATTTTTCGTTTTTATACTTTTTTATAATAGGGGCAAGTTCTGCAAAAGTTCTTTTACCTACATAAATTTTTCGTTTTCTGTAAACAACATATTTTTGAAGATAATAAGCTACAGCTTCACTTAAACAAAAGTACTTCATAGTATCGGGTACCTTAAAACGAAGTTCGTCTGCAATTCGAAAGTAGTGGTCTACAGAGTTTCGGCTTGTGAGTATTACCGCAGTATATTTTGATAAATCTACTTTTTGAGCTCGTACATCTTTGCCTGAAACACCTTCAACATGAATGAAGGGGCGGAAATCTATTTTTACCTTTTGTCTGTCGATTAAATCGAAATACGGGGAGTTTTCAACTTTAGGCTCGGGTTGGGAAACCAAAATAGTTTTCACTTTCATAGATAGTCCTG
>DFMO01000011.1:0-260370 GCA_002375695.1 Flavobacteriaceae bacterium UBA3591 | reverse complement strand
GGTGAAATTTCAAGTGCGCAAAGATACAAAATAAAATAGAAGAAATTACGGAATATTAAATTTCCATTTTTTTTGTAGCTGTATAGCAGTGCTATAGCGTTTAATAGAAGTAATAAACATCCAAAAATTACCACTCCTGTTGGGGTGGGCGGATAAACATATAAAAAATATAAATTGCCAATAAAAAACAAAACTCCTAAGTAATTGCGATAACTTAATTTTTGGTAGAGGTAGTCGTTAATTACCTTATCTATTGAAAAAACGTTAGCAATAATTTTTTCTATTGAAAATTTTATTAAAACAAAGGTTGTGTAAGCCGTACATATTTGGATAAAAAACCATTTGTTCTGGATAGCTTCGGGGTTAAAAACTTTAAAAAGTAAATAGATAAATATGGAAGCACAAATAATTTGCGTTACGAAAAAAAGCAAATTAAAAGGGTGGCTTAACTCATCGTTTTTACCGTGCAGAAAAAAATATTTGTTGGTAATAGGTAGCGCTGTAAATTCTTGAAATCTTCGCGGATAATAAAACTTGGCAAGGGCAAACAACCCAAAGCAGCCAATCATTAAATAAGTAATCCAGTCGGTAGATTCAATAAGCCGTAAGTTAAAATCCACAAGCTTTAAATTTTTTGTGTAAAGGTACTGTAAAATTTTTAGCTCTTTCCCTTGCGAAATAGATTCTACTTCACAATAGTTTATCGAAAAAACGGTACATTTGCGCTAAAATTGCAGTATGACCAAGGCAGTTGTTGTAGTGCCAACTTATAATGAAATTGAAAACATTGAACGACTCATTCGTACGGTTTTTTCATTGCAGCGTGAGTTTCATATTTTAATTGTGGACGATAACTCGCCAGACGGGACAGCAAGTGTGGTAGAAGCCAATTTTAACACCTATCCAGATAAACTCTTTTTACTTAAAAGAGGTGAAAAACAAGGGTTAGGAGCCGCATATATTGCCGGATTTAAATGGGCCTTAGCACGAGATTACGAGTATATTTTTGAAATGGATGCCGATTTTTCGCACAATCCAAACGATTTAATTAGGCTCTACAACGCCTGTTATAAAGAGGGTGCGCATATGGCCATTGGGTCGCGGTATATTCAAGGCGTAAATGTTGTAAACTGGCCCATGACGCGCGTATTGCTATCGTGGATGGCTTCAAAATATGTGCAACTGGTAATGCAGATGAATATCTACGACGCTACCGCAGGATTTATTTGTTATCAAAGAAAGGTTTTAGAAAAAATAAATTTAGATAATATACGTTTTGTGGGCTATGCCTTTCAGATTGAAATGAAATTTAAAACATATCTCAGTAATTTTAAAATTAAAGAGGTACCCGTAATATTTACAGATCGCACCAAAGGAGAGTCCAAAATGAGTAGCGGTATTATTTCTGAAGCAATTTTTGGCGTAGTAGGAATGAAACTAAAAAGTGTTTTTTACAAAAAAAGATTTTTTAGAAAATCGTTTCACTAAGTAGCATCGCGATACATTATTATTTTAAAAGATTATCAAGTATTAAAAGCGTAAAATACTAAAATGAGAGAAGTTTTAATTAAAAATGCAAACATTGTAAATGAAGGTAAAATCGTTAAAGGCGATGTTCTCGTGCAAAACGGTTTTATTGCAGAAATTTCAGATAGCATTAGTGCAAAAAATTCTGAAACGAAAGTGATTGATGCAGATGGTTGTTATTTAATGCCCGGAATGATTGATGATCAAGTGCATTTTCGTGAGCCGGGATTAACACATAAAGCTACTATTGAAACCGAATCTAAAGCAGCGGTGGCTGGCGGAATTACTTCGTTTATTGAAATGCCCAATACTGTGCCCCAAGCTACTACAATAGCCTTATTAGAAAATAAGTTTGAAATTGCTGCCAAAACTTCGTGGGCTAACTATTCATTTATGTTTGGTGGTACTAACGATAACTTAGACGAAATTTTAAAAGTTAATCCTAAAACAGTAGCAGGACTAAAACTGTTTTTAGGTTCGTCTACGGGAAATATGCTTGTTGATGACCCAAAAACGTTGGAAGAAATCTTCAGTAAAACAAACTTGCTTATTTCTGCACATTGCGAAGACGAAGATACAATTCAAAAGAATTTAAACCAGGCGAAAGAAGAATTTGGTGAAGATATTCCTATTGAACATCACCCAAAAATACGCAGCGAAGAGGCTTGTTATATTTCGTCGTCGCAGGCTATTAAACTTGCTAAAAAAACGGGGGCTCGCCTACATGTTTTTCACCTTTCTACCGAAAAGGAAACTCATCTTTTTAGCAATAAAAAACCATTGGCAGAGAAAAAAATCACCGCCGAAGTGTGCATTCATCACTTGTGGTTTTCAGACGAAGATTATAAAACCAAAGGCACCAAAATAAAATGGAACCCTGCGGTAAAAACAAAAAAAGATAGAGATGGCTTGCTAAAAGCGTTGTTAGATAATAGAATAGACGTTATTGCTACAGACCACGCCCCGCATACCATTGACGAAAAAAACAATAAATATTTAAATGCCCCTTCGGGTGGGCCTATGGTGCAACACGCTTTAGTGGCGCTTTTAGAATTGTACCATAAAGGTAAAATTTCACTCGAAAAAATAGTTGAAAAATTTGCACACAATCCAGCCATTTTATTCCAGATTGAAAAACGTGGATTTATAAGAAAAGGGTATAAAGCCGATTTGGTTTTGGTAGATTTAAATTCGCCTTGGTCTGTTAAAAAAGAAAATTTAATTTACAAATGCGAGTGGTCGCCAATGGAAGGGTCCATCTTTAAATCGCGTATTACCCATACTTTGGTTAACGGAGTGGTTGTTTACGAAAACGCTAAATTCCCAAATAAAAGCAAAGCCGAAAGATTAACTTTTGATAGATAATGAAAAACCTTTTTATACTTTTAGTATGTGTTCTTAGTTTTTTTGGTTGCCAAAATGTGCAGCAACCAGAAAAGCCAAAGAATTTAATTCCGAAAGATAAAATGGTCGATATTTTAACAGAGTCGTATATGACCAACGCTGCAAGAAGCGTAAACAATCAATTTATTATTGAAAGCGGTGTAAATTTAGATTCGTTGGTTTACAAAAATTTTGGAGTAGATAGTTTGCAGTTCGCCAAAAGTAATGCCTTTTACGCAGCCGATATTAATAGCTATTTAGAAATAGTTGAAAACGTTAAAAGCAGACTTACTGCTATGCAAAAAGAACTGGATAGTATAAGAGTGCTGGAGCGTAAAACAACCGATACACTTATAGAAAGAGCCGAAGATAGAGGGATAGCCGTGCCTATGAAACAGGAGTAGCATCCAAATATTGGTTGGCAATACGTTTTATAGTCTCACTTGAAGGAGTAAACTGAACGTTTAATGCTTCTTGAATTTTTGTAGCATCGTAGGCCGAAATAGTAAACATAGAGCGCACGGTAGCTCGTGTAATTTTTCGTTTAGTCCCAAATATTTTACTCGATACCCAATCTAAGCTACATAAAACATACATCAACTTTTTAGATAGTTTTTTTGAAGGAGGTTTGTTCTTAAAATGCGCACTAAATTTAGAAAGCAATTCTTTAATTGCTATGTTTTCTGAAACTAAAATGTACTGTTCGTTTTTTATTTCAGAATTCATAAGCGTTGTCATTGCTTTAACAACGTCTATAATATCTACTATCCCAATGCTTCCCGAAGGATAATAGGAGTTGCCCTTTGCTGCAACCGAAATTAAAGCGCTGCTGCCACTGTCTTTTGGCGAAATCCCTAAAATTACCCCTGGGTTAACAATTACAGCATTTAAACCTTCTTGCGTGCCACGCCACACCTCCATCTCGGCTGCGTACTTTGTAATGGCGTATACACTGTTTTTATCGTTTGGATTCCACGATGTTTCTTCATTGACAAGCTTGCCTTTTACACTGCTTCCTAAGGTGGCAATCGAGCTTACATAGCAAAGTTTTTTAATGTTATTGGCCAAACATAGATTCACCACATTTGCTGTACCTTCAACGTTTATCTTCTTTAGAGTTTTATATTTTGAAGGATCAAAACTTATATGTGCGGCACAGTGGTATACGTGCGTTACATTTGTAAATGCTTCAGAAAGTGCGGGAATATCGTTGGTGTCGGCTTCAAACCATTCAATTTTATTAAAGAGAGAATCTACTTCCTCAGTATAAATTGAAAAAACCTTTTTTACAGCATGTATGTTGCTGTTCTTTCTGTGAATGGCGCGAACCTTCGTGTTTTCTTTTAACAGAAGATACAATAAATGCGACCCTACTAAGCCTGTGCCACCGGTTACTAATATCATATTAAGTTGATGATGTAGTTTTATTTTTTGTCTTTGTGGTATAAGTTACAGAAAGCTTTTAAACAAAGGTAAAATTTACTTTCGTAAACCGTTTTTTTTTTTTTTTTGCTTTGCGCTCTTAAACTTAAAGGTGTAAACCGAAAAGCCTAAAAAGAGTAGGTGCCCAAATTTTCGAGTAATCTGAAATGAAGAAATTTTCTTTTAAAACATATACGCTAATAGTTTATTTTGTCTGTTTTATTGTCTTGTTTTCAATTAATCGAAACTTGATAAACCATAAATTTTACTATTTTTCTTTGTTATGCAGTATTGGTATTAGTTTTTATTTTTTCCCATAAAATTCATTGAAATTTTAAAGCAAAAAATCACCAAGTGGGATAGATTATTTCATCTAATCTCTCTTTTGATTTTTTATGTGAATGCAAATTTAATAGCCTTTATATCAATATCAGAAAATAACAAACTTGAAGTTGTATGTATCTCATTAATAATTTTAAACTTTCTGTATTGTATTTGGATTTATTTTTTTGACAAAAGTTTTAGATTTAGAGGCAATATTATTGAACACCTAATTTTACAAACTATTTTAATTTTGTTTAATATCTTCCTAATTTAAAATTTAACTGTTTTTAACTAAAAGAGATGACAAAACCATCTCTTTTTTATTTTCCTAAAATGTCCATTCTTATTTAAGAGTCTTATCTTTGCACCCTTATTACAAAAACTGTAAATAAGCAGTTATAAATTTAAAGAAAATGAAGCTTAAAAATTTCGTAGAAGAACTACAATGGCGCGGCATGATACATGATGTTATGCCCGAAACAGAAGAGCATTTAATGGAAAAAATGCGCTCTGCCTATGTGGGTTTTGACCCCACTGCAGATTCGTTACACATTGGTAATTTAGTACCAATAATGCTATTGTCTTTTTATCAACGCTGTGGGCATAGACCGGTAGCTTTAGTAGGCGGCGCTACAGGAATGATAGGTGATCCTTCTATGAAAAGTAGCGAGCGTAATTTACTCGATGAAGAAACTTTAAGAAAAAATCAAGAAGGCGTACGCAATCAACTTTCGCAATTTTTAGATTTTTCATCGGGCGCAGAAAATCAAGCGGTACTTGTAAATAATTACGATTGGATAAAAGAATTTTCGTTCCTCGATTTTATTCGTAATGTGGGAAAACACATTACCGTAAATTATATGATGGCAAAAGACTCGGTAAAGTCGAGATTGAGTGGCGAGAGTGCCGACGGACTTTCTTTTACCGAATTTACCTACCAGTTAATTCAAGGATATGACTTTGTTCATTTAAATAGAGAATTGGATTGTACGCTGCAAATGGGCGGTAGCGATCAATGGGGTAATATTACCACCGGCACCGAACTTTTAAGAAGAATGGATAGTACAAAAGGCTATGCACTAACATGCCCTTTGGTTACAAAAAGTGACGGTACAAAATTTGGAAAAAGTGAAGGCGGAAACGTATGGTTAGATGCCAATAAAACTTCACCTTACAAATTTTACCAATACTGGCTAAATACAAGCGACGAAGATGCCGAAAAGTATATAAAAGTATTTACTTTTTTAGATAAAGAAACCATTGAATCGTTAATTGCCGAACACAAAGAAGCACCTCACAAACGTTTGTTGCAAAAACGTTTGGCGCAAGAGGTAACAACTACCGTGCACAGCAATGAAGAATTTGAAAATGCAGTAAAAGCCTCAGAAATTCTGTTCGGAAAATCTACTTCAGAAGATTTAAAAAGCTTAAATGAGCAAACATTTTTAGATGTTTTTGACGGTGTTCCACAAGCAGAGATTTTAAAACAAGAAATTTCTGAAGGGATTGATATCATTGGTGCTTTAGCCGAAAAAACTGGGTTTTTAAAATCCAATGGTGAAGCACGACGTGCATTAAAAGAAAATTCAATTTCGGTAAATAAAGAGAAGGTAACAGAGGGTTACACCGTTTCAGAAAACGATTTAATCAATAATCAGTTTGTGCTTTTACAACGCGGAAAGAAAAATTATTTTATAATTAAAGCAGTATAGTTTTAAACCGTAAACCTCACAAAAAAATCCCCGGCAGTTTCTGCGCGGGGATTTTTAATTAACTAACCAACCAATTATGAAAAATCATCACTTTTTCATATGGTTTTGGTCGGCACTATTACATAATACTTACAGTCAATTTTTTGTATTTATGTTAAACTTTTGTTTATAAAACCATGAGGTTGCAACCGCGAATATCACTACTGTCAAAACGCCCCATTACTTTAAAAGTATTTGCATCTATGGTTTTGCCCAAATCTTGGGTTGCAATAAAAGCGCAGGAATAAATATTTGCCAAATCTATCACGTTAATACCGCCAGTTTTATTTTTAATGTAGCTAAGTGCATCTTCGGTATCGCGGGTTAAAATTTTCATCCATGGAGGGCAAGAAAACAGGCTTTTACCTGTGGAATAGGCTTGGGAGAGCAACTCGGTCATGCCGTATTCACTGTGTATTACGTCTACGCCAAACCCTTGTTGTAAAACTTCGTGTAGTTCTTCTTTTACCATTTCCTTACGGCGCCCTTTCATTCCTCCAGTTTCCATTACAATGGTATTTTTAAGCTGAAATTTTCGTATTTCAATAAGGTCGAGCAAAGCATAGGAAACCCCAATTAAAATAGTTTTCTGCTTTTGCTTTTCTAACTCTAATAGTTTTTCAATTAAAGCGTCTATTTCATTTAAATAAAATCCGCTGTTATTGTTATTACTCGCACTAATTAAGTTTTCAACCATATAAATTAAAGACGATCCTTCGCGTTCTAAATACGATGGTAGTAGCGCCAAAATAGTATAATCTTCTATCGCTCCGTATTGTCTACTAAAGGCATTTTTAAAGCTCGCTTCGTATAATTTTAGGTTGTAAACATAGTGCTTACTTGTGGTGCTTCCGGTGGTGCCACTGCTTGTAAATATTATTTCTTCGGAAATATTATTAGCCAAAACTTTATGGCTTTTAAAAAATTGTATGGGAAGAAAAGGAATTGCCTCGAGGGTATTTACTTGCGAAATTTCGGTGTTTAAAAAATTACAGAAATCGCGATATACTGCAACATTTTTATATTGAAAACGAAATACTTCAAGCGATAATCGTTCAAAATCTTCAAAAGATTTTATTTTAAATATTTCTTTTTCAAGCATCATTTTATCTAATTTTTTTTCAAAAATAGGGAAATTAAAAAGCCCCTGTAAAAACAGAAGCTTTTTAATTTAGAGCCAAAAAAAGATTATTTTACAATTAATTTTTTGGTAGCAGATGCTTTTCCGGCCACTATTTTAATTATGTATACGCCGCTATTTAAAGCCGAAATATTCAACCTATCGCCGTTTAATTGCGCCGTTAAAACGCGTTTTCCTAAAACATTAAAAATTGAAATATCTTTGGTTCCGCCAACGGTCGAAATAATATTTACATACCCACTGCTTGTTGGATTGGGATAAAGTGAAAATTCATTTTTGGTTTGCGCTGGTGTTCCAACAGACTGTACAAACATTATATTGTCAAACCAAAAAGATTCGGTACCAGCATTTGTACGACCTTCAATTACAAGTTGCAATAGGCTGGGAGTTACCGCTACCAGGGCATTTTGCCAAACAAATTGGTATTCGCCAGTACTTGTGTTAAACGGTACCAACTCGTCAAGATCCATCCCCGTAGAATTTACTACGTCTATTTCTTCATTGTTTACAACGTCTTTTAAATAAATACGCAATCGGTCTGAGCCTGCTTCGTTACTAGTTCCATCTCCTTCGTAGTTGCCGTTTGCTGGGTTGCTATTTATAGAAAGTAAATAATCAATTGAAAACCCGGGGTTTGAATATGAGGTTAAATCAACGTCGTCAAACTCAAGTATAAAATTGCCGTCCAAGTCACTCATTCTATATCCTTTTGAGCCGTCTACAAAAGTTACCGAAGATGAAGGGTCTTTATCGGTAACCCCCACATCGTCGCCATCTGTTAAACCCACATCGGGCGTGTCATAAGGAACATACCGTGCATTAAAACCTAATTCGCCACCCGTACTAACAAAATCTACCATAGGTTCATTAGTGTTGTTTAATAAATCGTGTGCCGTACTAGCGTCGCCAGTATCGGTATATTTCCCTGAGTAGGTGTTGGGCTCTTCAAAACTGGTCCCAGCAATTTGAGGAAAAATTGCATTGTAAAATAAAAGAGCCACTATTAAAGTAGTTATCTTCATCGTTTGTAAAATTTATGTGTTCTTAAATATAATAAATTAAAGCTGTGTAAACAATTGATAATTAGAGTTTTCTGTATTTTTATGATAGTCTTTTGAAAATCTTTTATCAATATGCTCGCATGTTACCTAAACGTTATTAATAGGTTAACAATAAGCGTGCTAAACCTACGCTCACATTAAATAATACTATCTTTGAAACCAATTAGTAAAGCTTTTTTATTAGAAATTTAAAGATGAAGAAAAAAGATATTACAATTTTATTAGTAGATGACGAGCCCGATATATTAGAAATTATACGCTATAATTTAACTACCGAAGGATATACTGTTGAAACTGCCGATAATGGTGTTGAAGCAATAAAGCAAGCCAAAAAATTAAAACCGCAACTTATTATCATGGATGTTATGATGCCCGAAATGGACGGGATTGAAGCTTGTGAAAATATAAGAGCCATCCCCGAGCTTTCTGAAACAGTCATTACCTTTTTAACTGCAAGAGGCGAAGACTACTCACAAATGGCAGGATTTGATGCTGGCGCCGATGATTATATAACAAAACCTATTAAGCCAAAGGTGCTGGTAAGTAAAGTAAAAGCATTGCTTCGCCGATTTAAAGAAAATACGGCCGACAATAAAATAAAACTGGGCAACCTAGTAATTAATCGCGAAGAGTATAAAATTTTGTTGGGAAAAGAAGAGATAATACTTCCCAAAAAAGAATTTGAACTTCTATCACTTTTAGCTTCAAAACCTGGAAAAGTTTTTAAACGCGAAGATATTCTCGACACTATTTGGGGTAACGAGGTTATTGTAGGAGGTCGCACTATTGACGTTCATATTAGAAAATTACGCGAAAAAATAGGCGATCAAAAGTTTAAAACAGTAAAAGGAGTAGGCTATAAGTTTGTAGTTTAGCAAAAATGAAATTTCCTAAAAAATATAATTTTGCAGCCGCTACAGCTTTGTTAATAGCATTATTTTCTACACTTGCTATGGGGTTGTTTTTATATGCTTTAACCCGGGAAGTTTCGTTATGGCTAGTTTTATATTTTGTTATCTCCTTTTTTCTTTCCTTTTTAATTATTCAATATAGAGTTGAAAAATTTATTTACCACCGAATAAAAAAAATCTACAGAGACGTTCGTATTTTAAATGAAAAAGACTTTCCGCAACCCTCTGTTACTACCGACATGGACGTCCTTACCCGCGAGGTAGAAAACTACGTAAACGTTAAAAAACTTGAAATTGAAACTTTAAATGTTCGTGAAAATTATAGGAAAGAATTTATGGGCAATGTATCTCACGAACTTAAAACGCCATTATTTACAGTTCAAAGCTATATTTTAACCCTGCTGGACGGGGCAATGAAAGATAAAAAGGTGCGTAAAGAGTATCTGCGCCGGGCCAACAAAGGGGTTGATAGACTTATCTATATTGTTAAGGAATTAGATATGATTGCAAAGTTAGAGGTAGGTGGCTTGGTATTAAACAAAGAAAATTTCGATATAATTGCCCTGGTACAAAATGTTTTCGATTTGCTAGAGATGAAAGCTAGTAAAAAGAATATCTCGTTGGTATTCGATAAAGAATACAATCAAAAAATATATGTTTACGCAGATAAAGAGCGTATTGAGCAAGTGCTCACCAACCTTATTGTTAACTCCATAAAATACGGTAAAAAAGAAGGTACAACAGAGGTTGGTATCGATACTATTGTAAAAGATAAATTATTGGTTCGTGTTACCGATAACGGGGAAGGAATTCAAAATGAAAACCTACCGCGACTTTTTGAACGATTTTACCGTGTTGATAAAAGTGGTTCCCGAAAAGAAGGAGGGAGCGGTTTGGGACTTTCAATAGTAAAACATATTGTTGAAGCACACAACGAAAAAATTTATGTTGAAAGCCAATTTGGAGTTGGTTCCGAATTTTCTTTTACACTGAAAAAAGGGCAAAAAGTGACCTAAAATCTATTGTCGAATCTGTGAAATCAACAAATCCTTTATACTTTTCTACCTGCTGTAGCGCTTGTGCTGAAAATGTTTTTTGACGCTCCCATGGCGCGATTTTCAACTTTTCTAATCGGTTAGCCAAATATTCCTGTTCGTATTGGCCGGGAGTAGGTATAAACAATGCTTTCTTTTTTAAAACTGCCAAATCCATTATTGTAGAATATCCAGACCTGGCAATAACCAATTTACTGCTATTTAGGGTGGTTTCTAATTGTGCCCCGCTCATATAATTTACCGTTTTAATATTGTGAAAATTACTCCATTTTTGTTGCCTTTCTACTTTTCCACATACCATTAAAATATTCTTTTCAACATCTTTAAAAACTTCTTTCAGTTTATTCTCTAAAAGGGTTCGTTGTGGTTCAATTCCAGAGATTAACAACAAAACATCTATTGTTTCCTTTTGTGGGTTTTTCTTCATTCTGCTTAACACTCCAGCGTATTTCAGTGTTAAAAACTCATCGCCAATATGTCCCATTTTTCCAGTTAAACTTATGTTGCTGTTGGCTACATCGGGGACCCAACATTCGTTAAATTTCCGAATGTATTTTTGGTGAACTTTACTGCTAAAATATGTCGTGTTTCCGGTTAAAACATTTAGTTGATGCGTAATATACACCGAAGGTATAGACGTGTGTCTTACACCCAACCTATTGTCGCTAATTATCCCGTGGATGGGTCTTTCGGAAACCGTTTTCTGTATTAATTTTTGTTCTGCTGAAATAGCCCTGCTTATTTGCGGTAGTTGAAATATTAAATGGGTTTTAAAATTTCTGCCATTTTTAGGGTATGAAATATTATAAGAGGGCAATTCTAAAAAATCTAAAGTAGGAAATTCTTGACGCAACAACGCAAGCGCAGCACCATCAGAAGCTAAGAGAACTTTAAAATTATTAAAAAGTAAACCGTTAATTATGGGGATGCAACGAGTAGCGTGACCTAAACCCCAATTTAATGGAGCAATTAATATTGTTCTTTTAGTCATAAAACAAAGTTAGCTATAATTGCTTAGGCGCATAATTTCCTTAATTTTACCAAAATTTTTAAACTTTGGGAAGTAAAAACAAATTAAGACGTTTTAAGGAAAACGAAACCTTTAAAAATGTAGTGCAACCTTCGAGAGAAGAAGTGTTTAATAATGCACTGGAACTAAAGGGTAATTGGAGTAAAAAATTCTTTAACAATGACAAACCATTAGTTTTAGAATTAGGGTGCGGCAAAGGAGAATACACTTTGAGTTTAGCCCAAAACAACCCTAATGTTAACTTTTTAGGGATTGATATAAAAGGAGCACGATTTTGGCGAGGCGCAAAAATTGCACTCGAAGAAAACCTTACAAATGTTGGGTTTTTACGTACCCAAATAGAGCTTGTAGATCATCTTTTTGCCGAAAACGAGGTTGATGAAATTTGGATTACTTTTCCCGACCCTCAAATAAAGTACAAGCGTACAAAGCACAGATTAACAAACGAATCTTTCTTGCGGAAATACAAAACCATTTTAAAACCCAATGGCGTTGTACACTTAAAAACCGATAGCGAATTTATGCACGGTTACACTTTAGGACTGCTACACGGGAAGGAAGAAATAATAGAGTATGCCCATCACGATGTTTACGGAAGCCAAGGCGCGCCCGAGGCTGTAACCAACATTCAAACTTTTTACGAAAAACAGTATTTGGAGATTGGCAAAAAGATAACCTACATAAGGTTTAAATTCCGTTAGTTTAAATTTTATTATATTCACAAAAACTAACGCCCTAAATGGCAATATTTTATAATTTCCTTATTGGTTTATTCGGGTCTTTTATTGGGGTGTTACCTCCGGGTTTAATCAATATGTATGCGGCTAAAATTAGTATGAAGGAGGGTCGAAAAAAAGGCTTCCTTTTTGCAATTGGAGTTTGTATTACGGTAATGATTCAAACCTATGTTGCTTTAATCTTTGCAGGTTATTTAGGTCGGCATCCCGAAATAGTAAGTATGCTTCAAAAAGTAGCATTGGGTATCTTTTTAACGCTTACCATTTACTTTATTTTTATAGCCAAAGACACACGTAGAGAATTACCCGAAGACCCCGAAAACACTAAAAAAAACCGCGTTATCCTTGGTTTGCTAATCGCTTTACTTAATTTGTTGCCCATTCCGTATTGGATTTATTTAAGTATTACGTTTTCGGCATTTAATATTTTCACCTTTTCGCAACCCGCCATTCTACTTGCCGTTGTAGCGGCTGGTGTAGGAACTTTTGGAAGTTTAGCGCTATATATTCAGTTTTTTAGACCTAAAGAAGATTCGAGAAAATTAAAATTGAATATGAATTATGTTATCGGCATTATTACTGCAATAATTTCAGCGATAACACTTCTAAAAATTTTAAGACAAATGTAAGGTGGCTGAAACTAGTTTTTTTGAAAAAGTTTACAACGTAACCAAACAAATTCCCTACGGAAGAGTAACTTCTTACGGTGCCATTGCCAAATATTTGGGTGCAGCAAAAAGCGCCAGAATGGTAGGATGGGCCTTAAATTCGAGTGTAAAACATGAAGTGCCGGCGCATCGCGTAGTAAACCGAAATGGTTTGTTAACCGGAAAACACCACTTTGGAGGCACAAACTTAATGCAACAACTTTTAGAAAGCGAAGGGGTTGAGGTTGTTAATAGTAAGGTTCAGGATTTTAAAAAGTACTTTTGGGATCCCGTTAAGGAGCTTTAACAAGTTATAGGTAGCTAAATTTTTAATTCGTTTTTACGTAAATTTCCTTTTTAAAAGCACACATTTTTGGTAAGCATTTACAGTATATAATTTCTTCAAACTTACCGCATTTAACCCCTGTATTCTGCCAACTTATTTTAGTATATTTGCACTTTAGAATCAATCTAAATATTAATAAAAAAGAGATGAGTATTTCAAAAAAAGACATTCTTAAAGCTCTTGAAACAGTAACAGTTTCGGGTGAAGGGAAAAATATGATAGAGAGTGGTGCTGTACAAAATGTTGTTACGTTTGCAGATGAAGTAATTGTCGATTTAAAATTATCGACTCCTGCATTACATATAAAGAAACGCGCTGAAGCAGATATAATTAAAACAATTAAGGAGAAGGTAGATGCAAATGCTAAAGTGCAAGTTAATATTAAAGTTGAAGCTCCTGCAAAACCTCAAAACCCTAACTTGATAAAAGGGAAACCAATTCCTGGTATTCAAAACATAATTGCTGTTGCTTCTGGTAAAGGTGGCGTAGGAAAATCTACCGTTACTGCAAACCTGGCGGTAACTTTATCAAAAATGGGCTTTAAAGTGGGGGTTTTAGATGCCGATATTTACGGGCCGTCCATTCCTATTATGTTTGATGTGGCTATGGAAAAGCCTCTTTCTGTAAATGTTGACGGGAAAAGTAAAATGAAGCCTATTGAAAATTACGGGGTAAAAATTCTTTCAATTGGTTTTTTTACTCAGCCCGACCAAGCGGTAATTTGGCGTGGCCCAATGGCGGCAAAAGCATTAAACCAGCTTATTTTTGACGCAAATTGGGGGCAATTAGACTTTATGCTTATCGATCTTCCTCCAGGAACCGGTGATATTCATTTAAGTATTATGCAATCGCTGCCAATTACAGGTAGTGTTGTGGTAAGTACGCCCCAAAACGTAGCCTTAGCAGATGCTCGCAAAGGAGTGGCCATGTTCCGTCAAGAAAATATTGATGTACCCGTTTTAGGAATAATTGAAAATATGGCATATTTCACTCCTGCCGAACTTCCAGAAAATAAATACTATATCTTTGGAAAAGAGGGGGCGCAACACTTAGCGACAGATTTGGAAGTGCCGTTTTTAGGAGAAGTTCCCTTGGTGCAAAGTATAAGAGAAGCTGGTGATGTGGGTAGGCCGGCTGCATTGCAAACGGCCACTCAAATAGAAGAAGCTTTTGAAGAAATTACTCGAAATGTAGTAGAAGAAACAGTACGTAGAAATGAAAACCTTCCACCCACCGAGGCAATAAAAATTACAACAATGGCAGGTTGCAGTGCCGTAAAAAAATAATATGACAACCCAAGAACTTACATTAAAAGTAGAAGAAGCGCTAAACGAGATTAGACCGTTTTTACAAAGCGATGGCGGTGATATTTCCCTTATATCTATAGAGGATGATAAAGTGGTAAATGTGCAACTACAAGGCGCTTGTGTAGGTTGCTCGGTAAACCAAATGACCCTTAAAAGTGGTGTTGAAATGACTATTAAAAAGTACGCGCCACAGATTGAAAAGGTAGTTAGTGTTGCCTAAAAATGACATCCATCATTTTCTAATATCATTTACTAAAATATTTTTGAACCTATCTAAGCAATAGATTTTCATGATTAAGACAGATATTCTCATCATAGGTGCTGGTCCTACTGGACTTTTCGCTGTTTTTGAGGCAGGATTACTTAAACTAAAATGTCACTTAATAGATGCATTACCACAAGCCGGTGGGCAATGTGCAGAAATTTATCCTAAAAAACCTATTTACGACATACCTGGCTTTCCCGAAGTATTAGCCGGCGATTTGGTGAGTAATTTAATGAAACAAATTGAACCATTTCAACCTGGTTTTACCTTAGGCGAACGCGCAAATACCATAGATAAATTAGACGACGGTACCTTTGTAGTAACTACAGATAAGGGTACAAAACACCACGCACCCATTGTTGCAATTGCCGGTGGTTTGGGAAGTTTTGAACCACGAAAACCACCTATTACAAATTTAGCCGATTTTGAAGACAAAGGCGTTGAATATATAATTCGCGACCCCGAAATGTATCGCAATAAAAATGTTGTTATTTCGGGTGGCGGTGATTCGGCTCTAGATTGGAGTATCTTTTTAACCGATGTAGCCAAAAGTGTTACCCTTGTTCATCGTAGGAATGAATTTCGTGGCGCTTTAGATAGTGTTGAAAAGGTTCAAGAATTAAAAAATTTAGGAAAAATTGAACTATTTACCCCTGCCGAAGTAATTGGTTTAGTAGGTAAAAATAATTTGGAAGAAGTTGTAATTAAACGAGGAGCCGAAGTATTTAATCGCGAATGCGACCACTTTATTCCATTGTTTGGGCTCTCTCCAAAACTTGGTCCTATTGCCGATTGGGGCCTCGAAATTGAGAAAAACGCAATTAAGGTTAACAACGCATTAGATTATCAAACAAACATTCCGGGTATTTACGCCATTGGCGATATTAATACTTATCCCGGAAAGTTAAAACTAATTTTATGCGGGTTTCACGAGGCTACCTTAATGTGCCAAAGTGCTTACCAAAGAATTTTCCCCGACAAACGTTATGTTATGAAATATACTACTGTAGGTGGGGTGCAAGGTTTTGACGGTAGTAAAAAAGAAGCTCCAAAAGCAGTAATTAAATCTATCGATTAAAAAACCAACTTTTAAACAAGGTATTTTAAATTTCATTTATGAAAGATATTAATATAACGATTATAGACCGGGAGGGGGTTAAACACAATGTTGAAGCTCCCACAGATATGAATATGAACGTTATGGAAATAGTTCGTTCGTACGAGTTGGCTCCCGAAGGAACAATTGGTATTTGCGGTGGAATGGCAATGTGCGCTTCCTGCCAATGTTATGTGGAAAGCGACCACTCACTGCCCGAAATGAGTTATGACGAAGATTTAATGCTTTCTGAAGCTTTTAACGTAAAAGAAAATAGCCGGTTAAGCTGTCAAATATTTATTACTGAAGAATTAAACGGTTTACAAGTAACCTTAGCACCCGAAGTTTAGTTGGGGTGTAGTTTTTAAAAAAAAACTATTTATTTATTCGGTTTTGTAATTACGTATTTTTTGTGGCCCCTCCAGCAATAATCTCGTAACTTTTAAAGTACCGTTTTCACTTGTTGTAATGTGCCATTTTATTAGGGATATTTCGCCACTTTCAATCTCTAATCCGGTGATACTTCTGGGGTGTACGCAGCTACCATCATTGAATAATGCAATGTCTCCCGGTTCTGGAAATCGCGGTCTGTGGGTATGCCCAATTATTGTAAATATATTTTTATTCTCAACAATCCACCGCTTTGTTCGGCGCTCTACCTTTATAAGTTCTTTGTAGTTTTTGGCAGGGCTTGTGGGGTCGCCAATTCCAAAAATTTGCAATTGCCGCCATACGGCACGTACCATAAATCTATTTACCCTCCAGCCCACGTAATTCATCCAATCGGCTTGATGCCCATGCATTAAAAAAAATTCTTGCTGGGTATCTTCGTGTTCCAAAATTAGACCTTCCGTAAATTCAATTCCAGGGAATAATGGCGCATTTTTTCCTGTAATTTTATCGAAATAGGTGTGCAAATGTTTCGCAACGTACTTTTTGTTTTTATAAACCATATCGTGATTTCCCAACAGTCTAAAAAGTCTTCCTTCCTGAAAAAATAATTTCATCAACTCAAAGATGTTTTGATGAGCTTCAAAAATATCTCGAAACGAAATATTTTCCCATAACTCGTCGCCGTCTCCTAATTCGCAATACGTAAAATCATTTTTATAATAATGCTGTAAAGCGTGAAAGTAGATATTTCGGTTGTTGGCAAATTCGTCTGCAAAACTATTATCACCACGGTGGCAGTCGCTAAATATTATAAATTTTGAATCGTCGTTAAACTTTAGTCGGCGTGCAGTTTTATAAGCGTGGTCCATTCTGGCTTTCGAAGACATATTCAAAATTTTTGGTAAGATACAATTCCCTATAAAAAGAAAAAAGGCTTCGATTTATGTTCGAAGCCTTTTTAAATTTTCAGTATTTCTTTTTTTACTTAAACGCGTTAAGACCCGTAATATCTAATCCTGTAATCAATAAATGAATATCATGCGTTCCTTCGTAAGTTATTACGCTTTCAAGATTCATAGAATGGCGCATAATGCTGTATTCGCCAGTAATACCCATTCCGCCTAACATTTGTCGTGCTTCGCGGGCTATGTTTATTGCCATATCTACGTTATTTCGTTTTGCCATGGAAATTTGTGCGCTTGTGGCAGTTCCTGCATTACGCATTACACCTACTCGCCACGCCAGCAGTTGTGCTTTGGTAATTTCGGTAATCATTTCGGCTAGTTTTTTCTGCTGAAGTTGGAATTGTCCAATTGGTTTTCCAAACTGCATTCTTTCTTTTGAATAACGCAATGCGGTATCATAACAATCCATGGCTGCACCAATAGCACCCCAAGCAATACCGTATCGAGCCGAATCTAAACAGCCAAGTGGTGCGCCCAAGCCAGATTTATTGGGTAATAAATTTTCCTTCGGAACTTTTACATTGTCAAAAATAAGTTCGCCAGTTGCCGAAGCTCTAAGTGACCATTTGTTGTGCGTTTCTGGGGTAGAAAAACCTTCCATTCCGCGTTCTACAATTAAGCCGTGGATGCGTCCTTCTTCATTTTTTGCCCATACTACGGCTACTTGTGCAAAAGGTGCATTACTAATCCACATTTTTGCACCATTCAATAAATAATGGTCGCCCTTGTCTTTAAAATTGGTGGTCATTCCACCGGGGTTACTACCGTGGTCTGGTTCGGTTAACCCAAAACAGCCCATCCATTCGCCAGAGGCCAGTTTGGGTAAATATTTTTTGCGTTGTTCTTCGGTTCCGTACTTATAAATAGGGTACATAACTAACGAAGACTGCACCGATGCTGTACTGCGAACGCCACTATCGCCACGTTCAATTTCTTGCATTATCAATCCGTACGATATTTGGTCTAGCCCTGCGCCACCGTATTCTTCGGGAATATAAGGGCCAAAGGCGCCAATTTCGGCTAAGCCGCTAATTATTTGCTCGGGAAATTCGGCTTTTTGAGCGTATTCTTCAATAATAGGAGACACGTCGCGCTTTACCCAATCGCGGGCAGCTTGTCGTACCAATTTATGTTCGTCTGTAAGTAATTCGTCTAGATTGTAATAATCGGGAGCTTCAAATAAATCTGGTTTCATCTATAAGTAGTTTAAAGGAATACAAATGTAGAAATCCCTTCTATAAACACCTACATTTTCAGATAAAATTCTGCAACCAAACTTTTGTAATCGTCAGTATAATTATGGCGAGATGTTTCTATTGTGAGGGTTTCAATTTTTGGTGAGTCTTTTTTAAAAGAAAACTCTATAAGGCTTCGCTTTTCTTCTGAAGTTTCATTTCCGCGAACTCGGCAAATTCGTTGCGGAAAAAGTTGTGTCTCCTTAGCCGCATCTATAAAACTTTCTTCTTCTTTACGCCGAATAATTACCGCAAATACTCCCGTATCTGAAAGGAGATGCGAAGCGCCTTTAATTAATTGAGAAAAAGGAAGCGAGTCGTTAAAGCGTGCCGTATCTCGCGATTTATTTGTGGTTTTATAATCTTCAGAATAGAAAGGAGGATTGGAAACTATAAGGTCGTATTTATCGTCAATTTCCTCAACAAATTCTGCTAAAGAAGCGTGATAGCAAAACAGCCGATCGCCCCATGGCGAATTTTCAAAATTATCGACACATTGCTCGTAGGCATTGTCGTCAATTTCTAGTGCATCAATCATTTCGGCAAGGCTGCGTTGTGCAAGTTGTAAAGCAATTATACCTGTTCCTGCACCTATATCTAAAATTGAAAACGGATGGTTAGCAATTGAAACCCAAGCGCCAAGCAATACACCGTCTGTTCCAATTTTCATGGCGCAGCGATCTTGTTCAACTGTAAACTGTTTAAATTTAAAAGGTTTTTTCATCTAATTCTGAATTCAGAATTACAAATACATTTCAATTAAACCTTGAGGCACATTGAGAAGAATAGATTTATTTTCTCGATCTACTTTTTTAATAAAGTGATCTATCATTGGAATTAAAATTTGTTTTCCGTCGCGTTCAATTTCAAACAACGCTTGCGATGTGGTATCGTTAACGCCAGTTATTTTGCCAATGTTTCCAAACGACTCGTCTACGGCGGTAAAACCTATAATTTCGTGATAGTAGAATTTATTTCCGGTAAGTTCGGGTAAAAATTCGAGGGGTAAGTAAAGGTGGGCGCCAATAAGGGCATTGGCGTCTTTTTCGGTGTTTACGTCTTCAAAACGCACACGTAATAATTCGCTTTTGTGCAGCGAACTTTCTTCAATAAAAAATGGAATCAGGTTTTTGCGTTGTTCCACAAAAACCGATTCCATTTCGGTAAAGAGTTCGGGTTCGTCTGTATCAAGTTTTATGAGCAGTTCCCCCTTAAAGCTGTATTTTCTAACGATTTTGCCTAAGTAGAAGCAATCCTCCTTTTGCATCGTTATAAATATTAAGCTTCTTTGTTGTCTTCTTTAGCTTCGTCAGCAGCTTCTTCTATTGCAGATTTAGCTGTAGCGTCTTCTGTTTCGGCGTCGGCAGTAGCTTCAGCTTCGTCAGTAGTCTCTTCTTCAGGAGCAGCAGCAGCGGCAGCCTCGGCAGCACGCTTATCGCTAACAGCTTTTTCGGCAGCAAGTTTTTCAGCTTTTGCTTTTTCTTTAGCCTCTGAAAGAGATGCTTTTTTCTTGTCTATAGACTCTCTTTTAGATTCCAACCACTCGTTGAATTTTGCTTCAGCTTGTTCTTCAGTTAAAGCGCCTTTACGAACACCACCTGCAAGGTGATTTTTCATTAAAGCTCCTTTGTAAGAAAGAATAGCACGTGCAGTATCTGTAGGTTGCGCTCCATTTTGAAGCCACTTTACAGCTAAATCCACGTTAAGATCAATCTGTGCTGGGTTGGTTGTTGGATTGTAAGAACCTATTTTTTCTAGGTATCTACCATCTCTTTTACTACGGCTGTCTGCCGCGATAATCCAGAAATAAGGTTTCCCTTTCTTTCCGCGTCTCTGTAGTCTGATTTTTACAGGCATATTTAAAATTAATTTTTGGGGTTCACGACCCCGGTTATAATTAAGGACGGCAAAGATAGTATTTTTTCCTTTTGAAATTCAATCTATTAAAGTATTTCTTTTACTTTTGTTTAAAATTTTAAGAACAACTTACGTGATGAAAAAATTCTTCCTTTTATTTATATGTGTAGCCTCGCTCTTAGCCTGCGAAGATACTCAAATTAACGAAGTTGTTTTACAAGCAAAAATCAATGACGAATTTTATATTTCTACCGATGCGCAAGCTGCAGTAAATAACGATGGCTCGGTGACAATTCAAGGAAATACTCGTTTTGAATCGCTTACTTTAAAACTTTCGCGATTGGGGCAGGGTGATTTTATAATTGAATCTGGCCAAAGAAATATTGCTTCATATCAAGATTTTGAAGGCAATATTTTTACAACCATCCCAAACGGTGAAGGTGTTATTACAATTACAGAGCTCGATGAGGTTAACAATCGCTTAACCGGAACCTTTAATTTTAGCGCGTTTAGAGCCGGAATCGATACTGTTTATGTTTCAAAAGGTGTTTTATATAACATTCCAATTTCGGGCGATGGAATAGACGACCCAAACAACGCAGGAACTTTTAGCGCCAACGTAAATGGTGTGCCTTTTGTACCGGTAAATATCACTTCGGGGAGTACTTCAAATTCAATTATTACATCGGCTAGTTCGAGCACGGCTTCAATATTAGTGTCGGTGCCAAATGATGTTGAGGAAGGGGATTACACTCTGCCATTTAATGGCTTTGAAGCTAAATACCAAGGGCAAAACGGTCCAGAAACTACGGTTGAAGGGCAAATATCTGTAGTGGCGCACAATGTGCCGCAGCAGTCGTTAAAAGTGACCTTTTCTTTTAGTACAGATAGTACACAAATTACCGAAGGACAATTTGATGTTGTCTATTAATTAACATTTTTGAGTATATCTTTTTGTTGAGGTTAAACCTTGTTAATTTCTATTAATCTTAGGTTAATAATTTTGACAAAACCCTCTGTTTGTATTAAGTTGGGGTATGTCCTAACAAAGTTGAACTGTTATCTTTCTAGGACGGTAAAGAAAAAATAACAGTATAATTAAAACGAAGAGATGATGAAGTATACTGAAGAAATGTCGAACAAATTAAACGAATTGTTAGAAAAAAACTACGATGCCGAAAAAGGTTATAAAAAAGCGGCAGAAAATGTAGAAAACACCAAATTAAAACAATTCTTTAACGAACAATCTGAGCAAAGAAATAGCTTTGGTCATGAGTTAAAAAGCGAAATTAAAAATTACGGTGAAGAACCAGACAAAGGTGGAAGTACCAAAGGTGCATTACATAGAACTTGGATGGATATTGAATCTGCCTTTTCTTCTAATAACGAAGAAACAATTTTAGAAGAAGTGCAAAGAGGAGAAAAAGCTGCAATTGAGGAGTACAACGAGGTAATTAACGATACAACCTTGCCTCCAACAACGCAGCAAATACTTACAAAACACCGCGATAACATTCAAAATGCTTGGCAAAGTGCCAAAAATTTTGAGAATGTAGTATCATAATACACAGTAAAATTAGATTTTAAAACCGTCCTTGAAAAATCTTTCAAGGACGGTTTTTTTGTGAACAACTCTTTATATTTTAACACCGTTAAAGAGGTTGATTTTTCTATTTTTACCTCCTTGATATTGAAATTAAATTTAGGGCTACCTTTATTAATTTCAGTGCTTTATAAACTGCAATTTAAAACTACTTCTTACAATGTATTTAATCTTTGATACAGAAACTACCGGTCTTCCAAAACGATTTAATGCACCCGTTAGCGATACCGATAATTGGCCGCGCTGTATCCAAATTGCATGGCAATTGCACGATGCTATGGGAAACCTCATTGAGCATCAAGATTATCTCGTTAAACCAGAAGGGTTTAATATTCCTTTTGATGCCGAAAAAATCCACGGAATTTCAACCGAATTGGCTACCGAAGAAGGTGTGCCCTTGCAAGTTGTAGCCCAAAAATTTCAAGCCGCCCTTTTAAAGACAAAATTTATAGTGGGTCAAAATGTAGGTTTTGATGTAAATATTATGGGAGCCGAATTTTTTCGTCTCAATATGGAAAATCCGCTTCCCAACTTGCCAGTTTTAGATACTTGTACCGAAACCACCGCCCAACTTTGTAAAATTCCGGGGGGTCGAGGTGGAAAATTTAAATTACCTACGCTAACCGAACTTCACGAATTTCTATTTAATGAACCATTTGCCGAGGCGCATAATGCCACCGCCGATGTAGAAGCTACAACACGTTGTTTTCTCGAGTTGTTGCGCAGAGAAGCGTATACCGCAGACGAGTTGGACGTTCAGGCAGATTATTTTGAGAAATTTTCTGAAGAAAACCCAAAACCTATTCAGCTAATTGGGTTAAAACATATTAATCTTAAAAAAGCATCCGATAAAATTCGGGAACGCTTAGCGGCTGCTTCCGAAACTGAAGATATTTCAGACGAAACAATAAAAGAAAATATTGCAACGCTCGAAGATGCTCCCTTTGTTCATCTTCACAATCATTCGCAATTCTCAATTTTGCAATCTACTTCGAGTGTTTCAGATTTGGTAGACGCTGCCGTGAAGCACGAGATGCCGGCCGTTTCTTTAACCGATTCGGGTAATATGATGGGAGCATTTCACTTTGTACAAGCAGTTTCAAACTACAATAAGTCGCTTGAAAAATTACCTAAAAACGACGATGGCGAAATTGAAGCAAAGCCGTTAAAAGCAATTGTAGGTTGCGAATTTTTTGTGTGTGAAGACCATTTAAACAAATCGCATAAAGACAACGGGTATCAAATAGTAATGCTGGCAAAAAATAAAAACGGCTATCACAATTTGGCAAAAATGTCTTCGATTGCCTATACAGATGGGTTTTATTATGTGCCTCGTATTGATAAAAATATAGTTGAAAAATATAAAGAAGACATTATTGTTTTAACCGGAAGTCTCTACGGCGAAGTACCCGGAAAAATTTTAAACATAGGCGAAAAACAAGCCGAAGAAGCTTTGTTGTGGTGGAAAAACCAGTTTGGTGACGATTTGTATGTGGAAATAATGCGTCACAACCAAGAAGATGAAAAACGTGTTAATGAAGTGTTGGTACCCATGGCAAAGCGCCATAACGTAAAATTAGTTGCTTGCAACAATACGTATTACATCGATAAAGAAGACGCCAATGCGCACGATATTTTACTGTGTGTAAAAGATGGTGAAAAGCAGGCTACCCCCATTGGTCGCGGCCGTGGCTATAGGTACGGTTTACCCAATCAAGAATACTATTTTAAAGGGCAAGACGAAATGAAATCGCTCTTTAAAGATTTGCCCGAGGCAATTTTAAATATTGAAGAAGTAGTTTCAAAAATACAACCGTTTACACTGCATCGCGATGTATTGCTTCCTAATTTTGGCATCCCTTCAGAATTTCTTGATCCCGAAGATATAGATGGTGGCAAACGTGGAGAAAATGCTTATTTGCGTCACCTAACTTACGAGGGTGCAAAAAAACGCTACCCCGAATTAATTGAGGTGTCTTACGAGGCTCTCACGGCTTTCGAACTTCCAGAAAAAGCACCAGAACGCGTTAAAAAAATTAAACAGCGGTTAGATTTTGAACTAGAGGTTATTGCCAATACGGGTTACCCTGGGTACTTTTTAATTGTACAAGATTTTATTGCCGAAGCACGTAAAATGGACGTTTCGGTGGGGCCAGGACGTGGTTCGGCGGCGGGAAGCGCAGTAGCTTATTGCTTAGGAATTACAAACATTTGCCCTATAAAATACGATCTTCTTTTTGAGCGTTTTTTAAATCCAGATCGTGTGAGTATGCCCGATATTGATATCGATTTTGATGATGAAGGTCGTAGTCGTGTAATGGATTACGTAATAGATAAATACGGTAGCAATCAAGTGGCCCAAATAATAACTTATGGTACTATGGCGGCAAAGTCGTCTATTCGCGATACGGCCCGAGTGTTGGATTTACCGTTGAATGAAGCCGACAGGATTTCGAAGTTAATCCCCAATATGACCAAGCTTAATAAAATATTTGGATTGGGTCCTGCCGAACTTCGTAGCCGTTTTAGAAACGATGAATTGCCAAAGGTAAACGAACTTTTAAATTTGGCCGAAGGCTCCAATTTAGAAGCACAAACAATCAATCAAGCCAAAATTTTGGAAGGTTCGGTTCGAAATACCGGAATTCACGCCTGCGGTGTAATTATTACCCCTAGCGACATAACCGACTTTGTGCCGGTAGCAACGGCAAAAGATTCAGATTTATACGTTACGCAATTTGATAACTCGGTTGTTGAAAGTGCCGGGTTGTTAAAGATGGATTTTCTTGGGTTAAAAACATTAACCCTTATAAAGGATACCGTTAAAATTGTAAAGCATAAGCACAACATAGAGCTCGACCCCGATAATTTTCCACTCGATGACCAAAAAACGTATGAGCTTTTCCAAAGAGGAGATACGGTTGGGATATTTCAATATGAATCTGCCGGGATGCAGAAATATATGAAAGAATTAAAGCCTACGGTTTTTGCAGATTTAATAGCCATGAATGCGCTATACCGTCCTGGGCCAATGGAGTATATTCCTAGTTTTATTCGCAGGAAACACGGTGAGGAGGACATTGAATACGACCTTCCCGCCATGGAAGAGTATCTAGAAGAAACCTACGGAATTACAGTCTATCAAGAGCAGGTAATGCTACTGTCGCAAAAACTTGCCGGATTTACAAAAGGTGAAGCCGATGTTTTGCGAAAGGCGATGGGTAAAAAGCAAAAAGCGGTACTCGATAAAATGAAGCCGCAATTTATTGCTCAAGCCGCCGAAAAAGGGCACGACCCCGAAAAACTTGAAAAAATATGGAAAGATTGGGAAGCTTTTGCGAGTTATGCTTTTAATAAATCGCATTCCACTTGTTATGCATGGATTGCCTATCAAACCGCATACTTAAAGGCACATTACCCTGCAGAGTATATGGCCGCCGTTTTAAGTAATAATATGAATGACATAAAGCAAGTTACCTTTTTTATGGACGAGTGTAAGCGTATGGGGCTGTCTATTTTAGGCCCCGATGTAAACGAATCTTTCCATAAATTTACGGTAAATGACCAAGGTGCAATTCGGTTTGGGATGGGGGCTGTAAAAGGCGTTGGTAGCAGTGCCGTGGCTACTATTGTTGAAAATAGAAAAGACGGTAAATACAAATCAGTTTTCGATTTGGCAAAACGTATCGATTTGCGTGCAGCAAATAAAAAAGCTTTCGAAAATTTAGCTTTAGCCGGTGGTTTTGACAGTTTTGATACACATCGTGCGCAGTATTTACACGACGATGGTGACGGCATTATGTTTATTGAAAAAGTATTGCGCTATGCTGCAAAATATCAAGAAACGCAAAATTCATCGCAAGTAAGTTTGTTTGGAGATGCCAGTGAAGTTCAAATACCCGAACCCGAAGTACCGCCTTGTGAAGAATGGGGAACTATGAAAAAACTAAAACAAGAGCGCGAAGTAGTTGGCGTTTATATTTCTGGACATCCGTTAGACGATTTTAAATTAGAAATGAAATATTTTACAAATTGTAAAGTTTCAGATTTTAATAATCTCGAAAAGTTTGTCAATAAAGAACTGTGTTTTGGTGGTGTGGTAAGTGACGTGCAGCATCGAGAATCGAAAGCTGGGAAAGGCTGGGCAATTTTCACCGTTGAAGATTATGACGATAGCTACGACTTTAAAATATTTGGAGAGGCTTATTTAAAATGGCGCCATTTTTTAGTGCCCAATAGTTTTATCTACGGGCGAGTTTTTGTAAAAGAAGGGTGGATTAATCGCGATACCGGTAAAAAGGGTGAGCCTAGACTGCAATATAACAGTTTTCAATTGTTGCACGATGTTATGGAAACACTCGGAAAAAAGTTGACGCTGACAATTCCTTTAAATGAATTGGAAGAGGAAAAAATTAATTCGTTAAAAAATATAATAGTACAGCATAAAGGGGAAAAGCAGTTGTTTTTTGTAGTATATGAAAACACTGAAAAAGTTAATTTAACCATGCCTAGTAAAAAACATAAAATTAATATTTCAAAAGAATTAATAAACCAATTAGAGGCAGAACAATTGCACTATAAGTTGAATTAAACTATTAAAAATCTAAGGTAATTAGTGCTTCATTTTTAGTATAGAAAACGCTAATACCTCCATTTCCTAAACATATATTAAGAGTATAAGAAATACTATAAAAAATAACTATTTTTGAAATTCATTAAAAAACGAAGATTATGGCATTAGAAATAACAGACGCAACATTTGAAGAAACAGTTTTAAAAAGTGATAAGCCAGTATTGGTAGACTTTTGGGCAGCCTGGTGTGGCCCTTGTCGAATGGTAGGCCCAATTATTGAAGAAATTAGCAAAGAATACGACGGTAAAGCTGTAGTAGGAAAGGTTGATGTAGATGCAAACCAAGAATTTGCCGCAAAATACGGCGTGCGTAACATCCCTACTGTTTTGGTTTTTCAAAACGGCGAAGTAGTAGGCCGTCAAGTAGGCGTTGCTCCTAAAAATGTTTACGCCGAAGCAATCGATTCGCTTTTGTAAATTTTTAAACCAAAAAATTAAATCTAAAAGGCTTGGCGTATGCTAAGCCTTTTGTTATTTTAGTAGAATGGCAGGTTAGGCGTGTTATGCTGAGCGCAGTGGAAGCACCGTCGAGACCACTTTTTTTAGAAAACAAGATTATAAAAACCGCTCGACTGCGCTCGAGGGGACTGACAAAAAACTATGAAGAAAACAAATAAAGTACAAGATATAATAGATGGAAAACTGCTCGAAGAAAGAAAAGTCTTTCTTTGGGGAATGGTAGATGATAAAAGTGCACGCCACGTTGTGGATAGGTTAATGTATTTAGACTCACTTAATAATGACGAGATAAAATTTTATATCAATAGTCCGGGAGGGTATGTAACTTCGGGATTTTCTATGTACGATACTATTAAAGAAATTAATAGTCCGGTTGCTACTATTTGTAGTGGTTTGGCAGCATCGATGGGAAGTATTTTACTATCCGCCGGAGAAAAAGGCAGACGGTTTATTCAGCCTCATGCCAGAGTGATGATTCATCAGCCAAGTGGAGGGGCGCGCGGTGTAGCCAGCGATATTGAAATTACAGCCCAAGAAATTTTAAAAACAAAAGAACTTAGTGCTCAAATTTTGGCAGATAATACAGGGCAATCTTTTGAAAAAGTAATGAAAGACTTTAATCGCGATCACTGGATGAATGCAGAAGAATCTGTTGCATATGGTATTGTCGATAAAATTTCAAAGTAAAATTACTGCTAAAAATTGCTTTTGTATCTACGCTAAAAATGAATTTAGAGAAAGAAATAAACCAAATTACAGGATTTAAAAATCTTGAACTTCTTGCCAAACAAGTGGTAGAAGGCTTTATTTCGGGGCTTCATAAAAGTCCGTTTCACGGATATTCAGCAGAATTTGCAGAGCATAAAATCTACAATAATGGCGAAAGTACCAAGCATATAGATTGGAAGCTTTTTGCTAAAACCGATAAGCTTTATACCAAGCGCTACGAAGAAGAAACTAATTTGCGCTGCCACTTAATTGTGGACAACAGCAGCTCTATGCATTACCCCAGTTTAAAAGAATTTAATATAAATTCGTTAAACAAAATTGGGTTTTCGGTTTTGGCATCGGCGGCAATTATGAATTTAATGAAACGCCAGCGCGATGCAGTAGGGCTGAGTATTTATAGTGATGCATACGAGTTTTATGCTTCGGAAAAGGGAAGTGAAAGGCATCACCAAATGTTGCTGCAAAAATTAAATGAAGCTTTGCAGTTTTCGGCTAAAAAAACCGAAACAAAAACCTACGAACATCTTCATTTAATTGCCGAAAAGTTAAAAAGGCGTTCTTTGGTATTTCTTTTCACCGATATGCTGCAAACCGATGTGGAAGCCGAAATGCTTTTTGAGGCACTTCAGCATTTAAAATACAACAAACACGAAGTAATATTATTTCACACATTTGATAAACAAAAGGAGGTCTCGTTTAATTTTAGCAATCGTCCAAAGCGATTTGTGGACGTTGAAACGGGCGAACACGTTAACTTGTATGCGGATAATATTAAAGAACAATATGCTCAGGCGGTTCAAAAATATTTTGCAGAACTTGAGCTTCGGTGTGCACAATACAGGATAAAATATGTTTTGGCCGATATAAACGAAAATTTCAATAAAATTTTAACCACCTATCTTGTAGAGCGTCAGAAGTTTGGATAATTTTTGTAAATTTTTAAAAAAATAGTTTGTGGAAATAAAATGGAGTAGTATATTTGCCACCGCTTAATACAGCAAGAGAGAAATTTCAAAATGTATTGGTAACAATTTTTCACTAAGCCTAACTGTTGTTAGGATCTTCTTTAAAAGGAAGGTTGAAAAAATTGGTCTGGTAGTTCAGTTGGTTAGAATACCTGCCTGTCACGCAGGGGGTCGCGAGTTCGAGTCTCGTCCAGACCGCAACTAAAATGTTGTGTTGAGTCACTAAAAAGTGGCTTGTGGTTTAGAAATAGACCGATGAGAAGCTTTTCCTAATGGAGAGGCTTTTTTTGTTTTAGGGGGGGTACTGTCATTCCGACGGAAAAAGGGTTGCAAAAAGGTTGCAGGTTCAATAAAAAGGTTGCACCACTACTGCAATTAATTGCTAATAATCAATCATGATACGATTGCTACTTCTTAAAAGTTAAAAAAACAAACCTTGGGCGAAACCTATTTCGTAAAACATATATAAGCCGAATATAACACTTGCAATACCTGCGAGTATTCTTAAATTAAAGGTGTTAAATAAAGATAATTTTCCTTTGCCATAGATAAAAGGAAAAGCGATTGCACTGGTAATGGTCATCATACCAACTATAGTTCCTAATCCAAATAGTAATAGATAAAATAATGCTACCCAGGCGTTATCTATTAACGGAATAATCATAAGCGTAAGCGCGGCAGTACCGGCAAAACCGTGTATTACACCTATTGTTACGCTTTTAAGTTTGCTGTATTTTTTAAGAGTACCCGTATTGGCATCTAATGTTGAAACATACCTATTTTTAGATGGGAGATTATGGTCTTCAAGATCCGAATTTTGAGGTTGGATAGAGTACTTACCCCTTTTAGTGTTATTTAGTTTATTAAAATCCTTTCGAATGTATAATTGAAACCATTTTTGAAATTCACGTAAATTCCATAACCCTAAAATAATAAGCATAATGGCTACCCCCATTTCCAAACTCATTGAAAGGGTTTCGGGAATAACAATACTAAACAAGATTACAATACTGCCAAAAACTAAAATTGTTAAACTATGACCGATACCCCAAAATATTCCAATTTTTGAAGCCTTTTTTATTGAGGGTGCTTTGTCTAGAATAGTGGTTACCGCTATTACGTGATCTGGATCGGTGGCATGACGCATTCCGAGGACAAAACCCAAAGCAACGATTGTAAAAAAAGTAGTCATAAGCCCAATGTTTTGAGGTTGTACGTTCTTATATCAATTAATTTGTATTTAGTATTTTCTCAATGAATTAGTTGTATTTGCATACCATTTTTCGTTAAGTAATGTATGGCAAGTTGAAATTATTCTTTGAATATCTTGGGTCATATTTGCCATTATCCTAACTGCAAAACCAGGGACTGTTAAGCTTGAAATTCCAGTCTTAAAATCTCCCGATTGTTTGTCTATTTTTGTTTGTAATAAGTTTATAAATTCTTTGGTGGATTTTTCAGATATTACAATAAAGGTTCCCAAATGCGTATAATTTTCCATATAACCTAGAGCAGCCATTTCTTGTTTTTCTGGCTCTAATTTTATATTGTCAAAAACAACTAATTTATCTTCCATAAAAATTTTTGTGGTAAGATGAAGCAGTTTGTACATAAATGATTGCCCTTGCGCAGACCATCCTGGGGTTAAAATATCTGAGTATAGCAGTGTTGCTCCTTTTTTCATATAAATAGTATCCCGCTGCCTAAACCGAGCATTTTCATATCCAATGATTGGATCGGGCAAATATTCTAAATAACTGTTTTCTTCAAGCAATATTTCAGTTTCTTGATACGCAGGAGTAGTTGGAGTTTTATAAATTAAGGTAGCTCCAAGTGAAGTGAGTGTTAGTTCTGCATTTTTACGAACGGAAATTTCTAAGCGGTAGGTGTCGCCGTTTAGATAACCTCCTCCTAAATTAAGTATATAATAACACGGTCTTAACGGATTGTGATAAATAGGCCGTTGTACTTTTAAAGCATTGTAATAAAAGACGTCTTTAGGTACAGACTTATCTGTTCGTTTTTCGATATCTAAACAAAGAAAGCCTGTCCACTGTTTTTTATACATGGGTATCTAAATCTTTTAAAAGTACGTTTTGTTCTATCCAATTTACCACATTGGTTAGACCTTCATCTGTTTTAAGATTGGTAAAGAAAAAAGGTTTATCACCCCTAAATTTTTTTGTGTCTGAAGCCATAATGTCTAGATTGGCTCCAACGTATGGAGCTAAATCTGTTTTGTTAATTATAAACAAGTCAGACTTAATCATACCTTGCCCTCCTTTTCTCGGAATTTTTTCGCCTTGAGCCACATCGATGATATAGATTGAAAAATCTACAAGTTCTGGGCTAAAAGTTGCGGCAAGATTATCGCCGCCACTTTCAATAAAAATTAGCTCTACATTAGGGTGGCGCTCAATAAGAAGCTCTACGGTTTCGGCATTCATTGAAATGTCTTCCCTAATTGCAGCATGGGGGCAACCTCCTGTTTCTACCCCAATAATACGGTCTGAAGGTAAAATGCCAGTACGGGTAAGTATTTTTGCATCTTCTTTAGTGTAAATATCATTAGTAATTACACAAGTATCCACTTGTCCTTCCATAGCACGTGTAATACGTTCAATTAGTTGTGTTTTTCCTGAGCCCACGGGACCCCCAATTCCTACTTTTACTGGTTTCATCTTTATTTTTTTATTCAGAACTATTTTGCAGTTAAAAATTGTAAGTTATTAAGACATAAATATTCTTACGGTTAAATTTTCATGTTGCATTTGGGCCATCTCAATCCCGGGTGCAATGGTTCCAAAATCACTTTCGTTTAATGCATTTATAGTTGCTATTGATTTTTGAATTTTAGATTGAAAAGCATTGATAATTTGTTGCCCGGCAGTTTGTCCTATGGGTATGGCTCTAACAGCGTTTTGCACAAGATTTATAATGGTGGAATACATATAAAACTGAATTGTTATGTCTTTGGACAATTTTAAATGTTGGCCTATTAAAGCGAAAACAATCGCTGGATGGGCGAAAGATTCTTTGTTTTTAACGCGCTTGTCATATTCAAATAACAATGACGAATTATATAAGGTCTTAGCAATTTTTATTAAAGAGCGTCCCATAAAACGAGTGCCTTCACGACCTTCAAACGAAAGATTTTGAATTGTTAACAAATGGTCTAAGTGCCAAATCTTATGGGTGTCATTATTTTTAAAAGCATTATAGGCAAGTTTTATCGCCAAGCCGTCTGCAGTAACCAATTGATGTTGCAGGTACATAGATAACCACTGCGAAAAAGTTTCTGAATTTGTTACTCTTTTCTGTTGAATATAGGTCTCCATCCCAAAGGAATGACTAAATCCGCCACTGGGAAAGTTAGAATCACACAACTGAAATAAACTCAATAACTTTTTATCCATGGCTATGTTTACTAACGGTGTGTTTAAAGGCCTCTTTTACTTTTCGGTATTCTCTTTTATAATCGATTTTTTTAGTTTTTAAGAGCGCTTCAACTAAATAGTCAAATTGCACGAGCATCTCATCTCCTTCAAATTTTGCAGGAAGATGCCTATTGCCAAGTTCGTGGGCAATTTCTCCCATTTCTCTAATACTTTTAGGCTGGATAATTAGCAAGTCATCGCTTTCTACATTAATTATAATTAGGTTTTTATCGTCCATAAAAAGAATATCACCATCCTTAAGATTTTGAGAAGTAGTAAGTCTAATTCCAAGTTCGCGATTGTGATTGGTAGTAACACGTTGTATGCGTTTTACCAACTGCGAACTTTCAATTGAAACTTTTTCAAGGTGGCGTTTTTCAATTTCTGAAGAGTTTAAGTCGTGTATATTTCCAACTATTTTTTCTATAATCATTATTCTAATTTTAAAACAAAAAGTAGCGCTGCCCTAAGGGAACTTCATCAATAGGGTCGCAAGTGAGTACTTTGCCATCAATTTTTACTTCATAGGTTTGTGGGTCTACTTCAATATCTGGCGTTTCAGAATTTAATTTCATTTTTTTCTTAGTCATATTTCTGATATTCCTAACGGGAAGAACTTTTTTCTTTAAGTTTAATTCGTCTCTAATATCATTTTCAAATGCATAAGTTGAAACAAATGTTATAGAACTTTGAGCTAAAGCACCCCCATATTGGGCATACATTGGTCTGTGTATCATGGGTTGCGGTGTTGGGATTGAAGCATTTGCATCGCCCATCAAAGCCATAACGGCTATTCCATTTTTTAAAACCATTTCGGGTTTTGCACCAAAAAAAGCTGGGTCCCAAAGTACCAAATCGGCAACTTTGCCTTTTTCAATAGAGCCAACATAATCTGAAATTCCGTGGGCAAGCGCTGGATTAATAGTATATTTTGCAACATAGCGTTTTGCTCTGTTATTGTCTGAATATTTGCTATCGCCTTTAAGTGATCCTCGCTGTTTCTTCATTTTATGTGCAACTTGCCACGTTCGTAGTACTGTTTCGCCAATGCGTCCCATAGCCTGTGAATCTGAACTTACAATACTAAAAACACCCATGTCTTGTAAGATATCTTCAGCCGCGATAGTTTCGGCTCTAATGCGAGAATCGGCAAAAGCTAAATCTTCAGGAATCGACGGGTTGAGGTTGTGAGCTACCATAACCATATCTAAATGCTCATCTACTGTATTTACAGTAAATGGTAGGGTTGGGTTGGTTGAAGCTGGTAAAATGTTATTATACCCTGCGGACCGAATTAAATCGGGAGCATGACCGCCTCCTGCACCCTCGGAGTGGTACATATGTAATACCCGGCCGTCCACGGCTTTTATGGTATCTTCAAAAAAACCAGATTCATTTAGGGTGTCTGCGTGTAGTGCAACTTGAACATCAAATTGATCTGCACATTGCAGTGCATAGTCTATCACCGATGGGGTAGCGCCCCAATCTTCGTGAACTTTAAGGCCAATAGCACCTGCGCGTATTTGTTCATTGAGTGGCCCTAAGCTGGCTGCATGACCTTTACCAGTAAGCCCAATGTTTATTGGTAATCCTTCTATGGCTTTAAGCATGGTTTTAATGTTCCAAGGGCCTGGGGTGCCTGTAGTGGCTCTTGATCCGGCTCCGGGGCCTGCGCCCCCACCAATTAAAGTGGTTGTGCCGCCAGCTAAAGCTACATCAACCTGTGCTGGATTTATAAAATGTATGTGAGTGTCTACTGCGCCAGCTGTAAGAATTTTACCCTCGCCCGAAATAACTTCGGTTGCTGTCCCAACCACAATGTCAACATTGTCTTGTATTAATGGGTTTCCAGCTTTTCCAATCCCTGTAATTTTACCATCTCTTATGCCAATATCGGCTTTAAAAATACCTGTATAGTCGAGCACAAGCGCATTTGTAATTACAACATCGGGTACGCGGTCATCTTCAGCTCGGGTTATATAGGGATGTTGTCCCATCCCATCGCGAATCACTTTTCCACCACCAAAAACTACTTCTTCACCATAAGTTGTAAAGTCTTTTTCAACTTTTATAAATATATCGGTATCGCCTAACCGTACCGCATCGCCAGTAGTTGGCCCGAACATTTGGGAATATTGCTCCCGCTTCATTTTAAAACTCATATGCTTATTGTTTTAATGGTCCATCAACCTTATTATGAAATCCATAAACTTCGCGTTTTCCTGCGTAATCAATTAGTTCAACTTCTTTTTTATCACCCGGTTCAAAACGTACAGATGCGCCTGCGGGAATGTCTAATCGTTTACCGTAACTTTTATCGCGATCAAACTTGAAACTATTATTTACTTCAAAAAAATGGTAGTGCGAACCTACTTGAACGGGGCGATCTCCAGTATTGGTAACAAGAAGTTTGATTGATTTTCTGTTAGCATTACAATTAATCTCGGTTTTTTTATGAATGTATTCTCCTGGTATCATAGGCAGAAATTTTAAGATTAAGAGTTTAATTTATAGGGTGGTGCACCGTGACCAATTTGGTGCCGTCTGGAAAGGTAACTTCTACTTGTATGTCTGGAATCATTTCGGGAATTCCTTCCATAACATCTTCTCGCGTTAAAACAGTTGTACCATATTTCATGAGTTCGGCCACAGTTTTGCCTTCTCTTGCACCTTCCATGATTTCATTTGTAATTAGCGCTACTGCCTCGGGGTGGTTAAGTTTTAATCCTTTTTGCTTCCGGCGTCTCGCCACATCGGCGGCAACAACTATCATAAGCTTGTCTCTTTCTCGTGGTGTTAAATACATAGAAAATATTATTTATAATCAATTGATGTTAAAAGCTATAACGCGTCAAAAGTATTCGAGTTAAATTCACAGACTGGGTCGTTGCCCGTGTGTGGTATCAAAGCTCTTTCATCATCAAAATTCGAACAAATACCGCTCTATGAAAGGAAGGTGGAAGCTTCTGACTTCCATAAAGTTACAATTAATTTGTGAGTTATGAAATGATTTTTTTTTAGAAGTAATATTTTTAAAGTTGAAACTAAAAGATTACAAGGTTTATTAAGCACAATATTTTGCTATATCTTTTAAGGAGGCGATTCGGCTTATCGTTTTAAAGTTTTGAGTTTTTTCTATAAATACTAAAAGTGAAATTGTGTAATTGTAAAATTTGTAAACTGTATTTAATAATGAAAAAAATAAATAGATATTTGTTTACTCGTTATTGTGAAATTTTGGTTAAAAAACGATAGGGTAGTGGGCAATATGAGCTTATTTAGTAAATTTAAGATACCTTTGTATAATTGTTTGAAACCCTACAGAATAGTTATATTTTTAATATCCCTAAATTGAAAATCATAATGCTCCGAATTCTTTTCATTTCACTCATTATTATTTCCTTTTCTTCCTGTTCAAATAAACGCGATTACAAAAATAGCTCGCGGGCTACAGGTTGGAAAATGATGGGCCGTACCGGCGGCAAGGCAAGTAGTTATAATAAAGATTCAAAAGAACAACAAACGGGTCCGGGTTTAGTTTTTATTGAAGGCGGTACTTTTACAATGGGTCGTGTTCAAGATGATCCGCTGGGCGATTGGAATAACACTCCAACCCAACAACACGTTATGTCTTTTTACATGGATGAATCTGAAGTTACCAATTTAATGTATTTGGAATATTTAGATTGGTTAAAAAGGGTATTTCCACCAACTGAAGAAAACTACAAACATATTTATAGCAGCGCCCTACCCGATACTTTAGTTTGGCGAAATTCATTAGGATATAACGAGACAATGGTAAACAATTACCTTAGGCATCCAGCCTTTGCCGAATATCCAGTGGTTGGGGTTTCTTGGGTGCAGGCAGTTAACTTTTCTAAATGGCGAACCGATAGAGTAAATGAAAAATTACTCGAAGAAGTAGGCTTTACCCCACGCGGCGCTCGGTATGATGTAGATGCCGAAACTTTATTTTCAACGCATACCTACTTACAAGCTCCTACCTTAACTTACGGTGGAAAAGACTCTATTTTAAGTGGTGGAAAGCGTTCAGAAAAATTACTTAAATACCGTAATGATAGCACAGCGATTGGTGCAAATAACATAAGCCTATACTTACAACGAAAAGACGGTGTTTTTCTACCCAGTTATAGACTACCTACCGAAGCCGAGTGGGAGTATGCCGCACTTGGTCTCTCCGGAATAAGGGAGTACAACATGCACAGAGGTAGAAAAAAATATCCTTGGAGTGGTCGCTACACCCGAGCTGGTAAACGCCGTATGAGAGGCGACCAACTTGCAAATTTTAAACAAGGTGCTGGCGACTATGGTGGCATAGCCGGTTGGAGCGATGATGGAGCCGATATTACTGCGCAAGTAAAAAGCTATCCGCCTAACGATTATGGCCTGTATGATATGGCCGGAAATGTAGCCGAATGGGTCGCCGATTTATACAGACCAATTATTGAAGACGACTACAACGACTTTAATTATTACAGAGGAAATGTCTATACAAAAGATTCAAAAAATAAAGACGGTAGCTTTAATGTGGTAACCGCTAATAGCATTCCGTATGATACGTTGCCAACCGGTTATTTAGTACCCCGCCAATTGCCAGGTGAGATTGTAAAAGTGCCAGTAGATGAAGAGGAAACCTATCTTCGAATAAATTTTAGTACAAGCGATAACCGAAACTATTTAGATGGCGATAAACAATCGCTTCGTATAACAGCGCAGAACCGTGACGACGCAAAGCCAATGTACAATGCACCAAAACACACAGCTACTATTGATAGCGCAGGAAATGTGTACCGCCAATACGACAAATCTACATCGCGAACTACGCTTATAAACGATGAGGTGCGTGTTTATAAAGGAGGGTCTTGGCGCGATCGTGAATATTGGTTAGATCCGGCACAACGTCGGTTTATGCCACAATATATGGCAAAAGACAATATCGGGTTTCGATGTGCTATGTCTAGAGTGGGCTCTAAAACAAAAACCAAAAAACGACCCCGACACTAAACTATTTGTCAATAAAATACAAACTCAGAATATTGTTTGAAATGCTTCGGGCATTTGCTATATTCACGTCCCAATTAATATATAATGATTTCAGAAACTATTAAAAATCGTCGTGCTATTTTTCCTGCACAGTACAATGATAAGCCTATAACTAAAGAAGAAATAAATACCATTCTTGAAGCCGCAAACTGGGCACCAACGCATAAACGCACAGAGCCATGGCGATTTAAAGTTTTTCACGGAATTTCTCAAGTGGCACTTGGCAAATTTCTGGCAGAGACTTATAAAGAATCTACCGAAAAGTTTTCGCAATTCACCTATAACAAGCTTATGGATAACCCTGTAAAAGCGGGATGTGTAATTGCTATTTGTATGCAAAGAGACCCTAAAGAGAGTGTTCCTGAGTGGGAAGAAATTGCTGCTACAGCTATGGCTGTGCAAAATATGTGGCTTGCAGCTCACGAGCTTAATATTGGTGCGTATTGGTCTTCCCCGGGAATCATAAAATATATGAATCAATTTATTGAATTGAACAAAGACGAACGTTGCTTGGGCTTTTTCTATCTAGGGAAATACGACGGTAAACTCCCCGAAGGAACACGCAAATCTACTATTGAAACTAAAACAATGTGGATGTAAAAATTTATATTTCTAAAGCTATTTAAACCCCATGTGGTATTGAACCCCTGGGGCTTTATTTTAAAATTTACAACTAAAAAATTAGTTTTAACTAAATTTTTAGTTATATTTGAAATTCAAATCGTTTTAACATGAAGCAACTTACAAAAGCAGAAGAAGATATAATGCAAATTTTGTGGCATTTGGAAGAGGCAAATGTTGCTGCAATCATCGACCAGTTACCAGAGCCAAAACCTGCCTATAACACTGTCTCAACCATCATACGAATTTTAGAAAGTAAAGATTTTGTAGCGCATAGAAAAGAAGGGCGGGGCCATATATACTTTCCGAAAGTTAAAAAAACTGAATACAGCAACCAGTCGTTACATAAATTAATGAACGGCTATTTTCATGGTTCTTTTAAAAGTATGGTTTCCTTCTTTATGAAAAAAAACGACATCAGTATTCAAGAAATGGAGGCTATTATGAGAGACATAAATTCTGAAAAACCTGAAAAATGATACATATATTATTTCAAATACTCGTTTTTCAAATACTGTTTTTGGCAGTTTACGATCTCTTATTAAAAAATGAAACGTTTTTTACACTAAATAGAATTTATCTGTTAATAACCCCAATTTTGGGTTGTATTTTGCCTTTTATAACCTTAGATTTTTTGCAACAATCCATTCCGCAGGAATATGTTTTGCAGTTGCCAGCGGTTGTTATTGGCACAAACACTACCGAAACAATTACAAATGAAACTGGCTTTTGGCTACCGAGTTTAAAAGCTATTTGGGTGTTAGGAACAACAATCAGCCTACTTTTATTTGTGCAAAAATTTTATAAAATATTAAACTTAAAATCTAGTGAAATCACTAAAAATAGTGACGAGTTTAAACTGAAAATTCTTCCAAATACCAATGCCGCTTTTTCGTTTTTCAACACTATTTATTTAGGTGAAAACATTTCCGAAGCAAACAAAAGCCACATTGTCGCGCACGAAAAAATTCACGTAAAACAAAAACACTCTTTAGACCTACTTTTCTTTGAATTACTGCAAATTGTCTTTTGGTTTAACCCAATGTTTTACTTCTTTCAAAACCGAATGGCTACGCTTCACGAATTTATTGCAGATGCGAAAGTTACCGCTCTAAAAAGCAAAAACGAATATTACCAAAACCTGCTCTCGGAAGTATTCCAGACCGAAAAAATTTCATTCATCAATACATTTTTCAATCATTCATTAATCAAAAAACGAATTAGTATGTTACAAAAATCGAAATCACGAAAAAGCGCGCAACTTAAGTATTTATTGCTGTTGCCGGTAATTTGCAGTATGTTGTTTTACGCCTCCTGCAGCAACGAACCAAAGGCCGAAGAAACACAAACCATACAGCAGTCAGACTCCGAAGTAATGAACAAAATTAACGAGTTGGCCGAAGCCATTATGAAAAAAGGCAATATAACCCCCGAAGAGGAAAAAGCGCTAAAACTGCTTACAACCCCTGCGCAACCGGGCGATAAAGTTTATACGTCTGTTCAGGAATTTTTAGATGAAACTGAAGGTCAAAATAAAAACGATGTGCCGTTTTCGGTTATAGAAAAAGTGCCAGTTTTTCCAGGTTGTCAGGGTGCCGATAATGAGGCAATGAAAAAGTGCATGGTATTGAATATTTCACAAATTATTAATGACAATTTTAATACCAATCTGGGAACAGAACTAAACCTTGTAGGCAAACAACGCATTGCCGTTCAGTTTAAAATTGATAAAACTGGAAAAATAGTGAACATCAGTGCCCGCGCCCCAAAACCTGAACTTGAGGCCGAAGCCATTCGTGTTGTAAAACTACTTCCACAAATGGAACCCGGCGTGCACAAAGGCGAAAAAGTGGGCGTACTGTATTCGCTGCCTATTGTTTTTGAACTTGTAAAATAAATTTACGTCCTAACAGGTTTGCAAAATCTGTTAGGGCAATTATTTTTTAGCTTCCATATTAATTACTGTAAAAAGAACTGCTACTTCAAGACCATAAGTTTCAGTAAATTTGTACTTTTCAAGTTGAATTTTTTCTGAAATGTTACAGCGACTGCTTTTTATTTTTCTTCTTTTATTGGCAACTTCTTGCCAGTATTTTGAAACCGAAAAAGTTAATTCTGAAAAGATTTATAATGAAGAAATTAAAGCGATAGACTGGAAAGATGTAGATCGCTATCCGTCTTTTGCCGAATGTGAAAATACACTTGAAAAACTTGAACAAAAGCAGTGTTTTATCAATACAATTAGCACCCACCTTTTACAATCTATTAGTGATAAAAACCTAGTTACGGTACAGGAAATTTCAGACACTATTAAAGTTAATTTTGAAATAAATAGCCAAGGAGATTTACGTATTCTCGAAATAAAAATAGACTCACTTTTTCAACGAGAATTCCCCGAATTAGAATCGTGGATTGTTCAAAGTATCGACTCGCTTAAACCCGTTGCTCCTGCTTATAAACGCAGTATTCCGGTAAAAACGCGGTTTACGTTACCAGTAGTAATTCAAACAAATTAGTTTATAAATTAAACTTATATCCCAGCGAAAAATCTAAGGGAAACTCGCCATTGCTATCAATGCCTAAACCTAAAATATCGTTATAACTAAAAGTTATATAACCCGCTTTTATTTTGTAATCGGCTCCTATCCCAAAGGTCACGGGAGCGTAAAAATCTGATTCAGAAATTTCCCGAATTTCACCTGCATCACTGGAGTTTTCTTTATACAATTGTTCTTTTTTAAAATGTCTTAAAGCTGCTATTTTCGTATTAATATAGGCGTCAAATCTTGCAGTTTTTATAAATTTAAACCGATAATTAAGTGATAATTCTGAGGCCGAGTAATTATAATCATCGCTCTCAAAAGTTTGTTCAAAACGCAACAGCATGGAATGTCTTTTCAACTTTACAGCATCAATCAACTCAAAATCTGCACCGGCTGTAGCTTGTGAAGCATTGGCAGGGTTTGCCGAAAATATACTATTTGTCACACCCACAAAAACCCCAATTCTAAATTGTAAATTAACCGATGCTTTTTCATCGCTATAATTTGGATTTGTAAGTGTATTATACTTTACAAAAAACGCGTGTAAACTGGGTAGCGTTAAAATTACATCGTTGGCAGATAAGTTTGCATCACTCGTTTGTTTCTGCAAAACAGTTTTAAATTCTTCTTTGTAATCACCGTTTACCTTTGTGTTTGTAAGCGGAATAATCTCATCGCCTTTTTTAGAAAAATAACGATACCTGCCATCAATTGTGTTCCACAAAAGTGTTAGCTTGCCTTCAACTTCGGTTTTAAGAGTATAAGTTTGTCCGTCGATTATATATTGTTTTTGAGCGTGTAAACCGCATGAAAAAACAAAAAGTATAAAAGTAAATATGGGGGTAAGCAATTTCATAAAAGCTGATTTTAAGTGTGGCTAAGTTAAAGAAATTTAATTCGACGAAAGCCTTTAATTAAAGCTTCTCCCTCTCCAAGAATATCCTCCTTTTAAACTTCTAAATACTACGGTTACAACTATTGCTGCGTACAAAAAAGTGCGAAAAATAAAGGATATTGCAGAAACTCGGACTCCAAAAAATTTTGCCGAATGATAAATTAAAAGATAATCGGCGGTAATTTTTAAACTCAGTAAAATTAAATAGTATTCAAAATTTTGAGGGTCGAAAAGGAGAACCAGTGGGAATAAAACAATTAGAATACTTATTAAAAAAACAAGCACACCTAAAAGTTGAGCTGCAATATTTTTTTGTTTTGAAGTTTTTGAAGCCCAACGCACCCGTTGGTTTATAATTGCTTTAAAACTGTGTTGTGGTTGTGTTGTCACAATGGCCTCTTTAGATTTTAAAAACATAACGCGATTTGGAAAAGCTGTTTTTATTTTGTCTAACAAAAAAATATCGTCGCCGCTCGCAATATGATTATTGCCAGAAAAACCTTTTACTTGGATAAAAGCGCTTTTTGTGTAAGCGAGATTTGCACCATTGCACAACAACGGCCTTTTAAAACCAAGACTTCCCATAGTTACGGCTTGTAAACTAAGCCCATCTAATTGCTGAAAGTTTTGTAAAAAATTGCCATTGGTGTTGTACAATACGGGGCCGCAAATCATTTTTGGACTGTGGTGCGCTATAAACGTATTATAAGTTTGTAGCCAAGTTTTAGGTAAATTACAATCGGCGTCGGTGGTGACGATCCATTCGTGTTTGGCATGTTTAATGGCTTCGGTTATTGCATCTTTTTTTGGTGAATTTGAAATACGCTTATTTTGAAGCAACCTAATTGAAAATTTACTTTTTGAAATAATAGCAGTTACAATTTCAGCAGAATTATCACAAGATTCATCATTGACCAAAATAACTTCAAAATGTGACGAAGGATATTTAATTTCTTCAATGCTTTTAAGCAATTGAGGTAAATTATTTGCTTCGTTTCTAAAAGGAATTACAACACTAAAACGGGTTTTATTTGTAGCAATTTCCGAAGAAAACACACTTAATTCCCCAACCCCGAAACTTAAAATTACAATACATAAAATATAGGCTGCAAATAGTGCGGTAAGTATAAAAATCATCGGGTTGCGGGTTGGAAGGTAAGCACGTAAAAACTACCTATAATTGCTGGCAAAACAAAATTTAATATCCACATGGCTAACACTGTAGATAATATAATAAGTTCCGGAATTTCTACCAATGAAAAGAGCCAAACCGCCACACCACCGCGTATAACTACATCAAACATAAAAAACGTAGGGAAAATAGAAACCAGTAAATACATTGCAAAAATTATTGGCAATGCTTCAATGACTGAAATTTTCGCTCCAAAAAACAGTAGTAATACATAAAACATACTGCTAAAAATAAGATATCGAAATATTGAAAATATGACCGTTTTCAGTTTTATATTTAAAGAGATGTCTTTAAGAAAATTATAGATTTTTTGGAGTGAGAAACCTTTAAAAAACAGTTCTTTTTCTTTAAAATAATAGCCAATTATTATAACTAACGCTATTATTGTAAAGAGAGAAATTACACCGACTGCCGAATAATTTATTTCGAAATTTTGCAACAAGTAAAATATTCCAAAGGAGCCAAACCCCACGGTGACAAGCATTTGTATTGTCCCCGAAAAAAAATTTAACAGCAGTACTTTTTTATGATTTTCAGGTTTAAAAAAAAGTGCTTTTGCACCGTATTCACCAATGCGGTTTGGGGTGGCTAATGAAACCGTTAAGGATGCTAAAGCCTGCTTTTGCGCAGTTTTAAAATTGATTTTTGTAATTGTAGCAACCAGTGTTTTCCACTTTAAAATTTCAAAAAACCAATTTGCGGCGGCGAGGATTAAAAGGAAAATAAACACGTAAATTGAAAAAACTCCTTTTGTGATAATTGAATGTATAAAACTGTCAAAATCGAGCTTTGTATCACTTTTTAGTTTGTAGAAAATATAGCCAAATGTTATAACGAGCAACAAAACTTTGGCAATGGCAAGTAGATATTGTTTAGATTTGTGTGCTTCGACAATCATCGTGCTAAAATACTAATTCCGGCAAAAGCAACATATTAATTGAATGAATAACAAAACTGAAAAAATAATTTTAGGTATTGATCCAGGAACTACTATTATGGGCTTTGGTCTAATAAAGGTTGTGGGTAAACAAATGCATTTTATTCAGCTTAACGAATTACACTTAAAAAAATACGATGATCATTACTTAAAATTGAAGCTTATTTTTGAACGTACAATTGAGTTAATAGACACCTACAGTCCAGACGAAATTGCAATTGAAGCACCCTTTTTTGGTAAAAACGTTCAGTCCATGTTAAAACTGGGGAGGGCACAAGGGGTGGCCATGGCGGCCGGACTTTCAAGGGAAATTCCCATTACCGAATACTCGCCCAAAAAAATTAAAATGGCAATTACGGGCAATGGAAACGCAAGTAAAGAACAGGTAGCAAAAATGCTACAGAGTATGCTGAGCTTAAAAGAATTGCCCAAAAACCTCGATAGCACCGACGGTTTAGCGGCTGCTGTCTGTCATTTTTACAATTTAGGAAAAGTAGATGTGGGTAAAAGCTACACGGGCTGGGCAGCGTTTGTTCAGCAAAATAAGGATCGGGTTAAATAGTAGCGTGCTAATATCTAGAGATCCAATCTTCTACAATGTGTTGTATTTTTTTGGTGTCTTGTAAATGAATTATTTCTAAATCTATCTTACGTTTTAAATTACTACCTATCGGAAATACAAAACCGTAATATTGCGGTTCAATTTCCTTTTTGCTCAAAACATAATCTTCTTTTTCGGTAGCAGCAAAAATATATTCTAAGGGTATTTCGTCATAAATTAAAGCATCCACTTCTTTGTTTAAAAGCATATTATATCCTTCCGAAACGGTTTGTACCGCTATGGGTTGTCCTGCTACATTACGCACTCTTTCTTTAATTTTTGTGTAATAGGGGACAGCAACTTTTTTATTTTCTAATTGTTGCATACTCGTAATTGTTTTGTCCTCTCGCACGGTTAATGAAAGCGTAGTGGCAATTCCAGCAACAAAAGTTGTAGCTAAAATTAAGGAGATTATCATCCAAGCACCCATGACAATCCGGCCGCCAGGCGTACGCGGCGAGTAGTCGCCGTAACCAACGGTAGTCATTGTTACAATAGCAAGCCAAATACCCGAGCCAATACCTTGGTAAACGTGGTTGCCGTAATCGTCCTTATACTTGCGGCCCTCTACGAGCCAAAATATAAATCCTACTACAGTAAGAATTAATAGCAATCCTAAGACCGCAAACAAAAATGTTTTTGAAAACAACGGACTTATTTTTTCAAAAAATGTAAGTTTTTGTACTGGGGCTAAGATGGCCATTTCGGTGTTGTAATAGGGTTGTGAAAAAAGCACTTCGGCGGCGCGTTCTTCATTTATAGTGGTTGGCCCCAGGAGAATGTCGATTTCATTATTTTTGGCGGCTTCAATTCCAGCTTCAACCGAAGAAAACTCCTGAAAATTATATTTTAAATTGAGTTCAAAAGCAATTTCTTTCCAAATTTCAAAAACAATTCCCTCTTCCTCTTTATCTGAAACTACAAAAGGAACCGAGCCGGCGTATCCAACTACCAGAGTATCTTTGTTAGTTTGTCCCGTAGAAAATAAAGGGATACATAAAAAAAGTAAAATAATATAACGACGCATTGGCTTAACTTTTCTTTTAAAAGAAACTAGAATTTCAAATTAAGATAACTCATTTCGGTAAAAATAATAACTAATTTTGAGGCATAAGAATCATTTAAAGTTTTAAAGTTGAAAGATTCTCAACACAGGTAGCAACTTTGGAAAATAATAATAGTCAAAATACCGAAACTAAAAACGCTTCCACAAATGTGGGTGGCGGGTTATATATTCATATTCCTTTTTGCAAACAAGCGTGCCACTATTGCGATTTTCACTTTTCAACTTCTTTGAAAAAAAAGACTGAATTGGTAAATGCGCTATGCAAAGAATTAACGCTTAGAAAAGATGAATTAACGGGCGAAATTGAAACAATTTATTTTGGTGGCGGCACGCCAAGTTTACTTTCTTTTGACGAATTACAACAAATTTTCACCACCATTAATAAAAATTATCGCGTAGCTAAAATCGCCGAAATTACGCTGGAAGCCAACCCCGATGATTTAACAAAAGAGGTGTTAATTCAGTTACACAAGAGTGAAATAAACCGTTTAAGCATAGGGGTTCAATCTTTTTTTGAAGAAGATTTAAAACTAATGAATCGCGCTCATAATGCCACCGAAGCTTTGCAATGTATAAATGAAGCTAAACGATATTTTGATAATATTAGTATCGATTTAATTTACGGTATTCCAAAAATGACACCCCAACGTTGGAAAAAAAATCTTGAAATTGCATTAAATTTAAATGTGCCCCATTTGTCGTGTTATGCGCTTACTGTAGAACCTAAAACTGCTTTAAAAAAGTTTATTGAAAAGGGGCTTGTGCCACCAGTGGACGAAGAGAATGCAAAGCAACATTACGAAATATTATTAACTGAAACCGAAAAAGCTGGTCTCGTAAATTATGAGTTTTCAAATTTTGGTAAACCCGGATTTCACTCTAAAAATAACACAGCTTATTGGGAAGGAAAACCTTATTTGGGTATTGGTCCTTCGGCGCACGGTTACGACGGTAATTCACGTAGTTGGAATGTGGCGAACAACACAAAATATATAAAATCTATTGAAGCGGGTATTTTGCCTTTAGAAGTTGAAAAGCTAACTGTTAAAGACAAATACAACGAATATATCATGACAGGTTTGCGAACCATGAAAGGTGTTTCGCTAAAAAAAGTGGAAGATGATTTTGGCGAAAAGTTCTTAAAATATTTATTGAGGCAAACAAAATCGCATATTGAAAACGAACTTTTAATTAACGAGTTTCACAGTTTAAAAGTTTCAAAAAAAGGAAAATTTTTAAGTGATGGCATTGCAAGCGATTTGTTTTACGTTTAGCGTCCAAAAGTTTGCGATTATTGTATCTTTATTTTTCAAAATTTGCCAATGAAAACTACTATTCAGCTTAGCCACAAATCGGTAGTTGTGGATTTTCAAAAACCTTTGGATATTTCTATTCCGTTGCAGGCTACACACCAAAACCCACTGGCGTGGTATCAAGACAAACCCGTTATAGCGCCTGTAAAAATGGGCGATTGGGTAGGGAAGGTTTCAAAGGGAGGTTCGGTAAATTTTAACAATGTTTTTTTTAATCCGCATGCGCATGGCACGCATACCGAGTGTTTCGGGCATATTTCGGAAACGTTTTATTCGGTAAATGAAAGCTTAAAAACCTTCTTTTTTTTAGCTGAAGTAATTTCGGTTACGCCTAAAAAACATGAAGAAGACCAAATTATTTCAGAAGAACAAATAGCAGCAAGTTTAAATGGAAAAACTCCCGAAGCTATTATAATTAGAACGCTTCGTAATTCTACTTCAAAAAAATCAAAACATTGGTCTAATACTAATTGGCCATTTTTACACGAAAAGGCGGCTTTGTTTTTACGCAAAATGGGCGTTAAACATTTGTTGATTGATTTGCCATCGGTAGATAAAGAAGAAGACGACGGGAAACTTTTGGCACATAAGGCTTTTTGGAATTACCCCAGAAACCCTCGAAAAGACGCAACAATTACCGAGTTAATTTTTGTGCCAAATACAGTAAAAGACGGCAGTTATTTGCTCAATCTTCAAATAGCGTCATTCCACAACGATGCCGCACCCAGCAAACCAATACTTTATAAAATTGAATCTAGTTTTTAATAGTTTGTACGGCTATTAAATTTCTCAATGTAGCATGTCCTTTTTCGTATCTTTGCGCCATGGAATATTTATTTATAGGATTGGCGGTTGGTGCCATTGTTGCTTATTTCGTTTTTGCTCGTTTTAACGGAAGTAGCCGAAAGGAAAAAGTAGATACCCAATCGGTTGTTTTAATGGAAAAAATTAGGAGTGTCTGTAAATTTATAACAGTTGAAGGTGATTTTTCTGAAATTTTCTATTACGAAAACGTAAAAGATAAATGGATAAACTTGCTTTTAGGAAAAAAGAAAGCTTTGGTTTTAATTGATGCGAAAGCGCATATAGGGTTTGATCTTACCAAGGTAAAAATGGAGGCCGATACAGATAATAGAACCATTATTTTAACGAATTTTCCGCAACCCGAATTACTTACAATTGAAACCGATTTTAAATATTACGACAAAAAAGAAGGATGGGCAAACCCATTTACTGCAACCGATTTGACTAATATTAACAAAGAAGCCAAAAAGCATATTGTAGATAAAATTCCCGAAAGTGGATTGTTTAATGAAGCGTCTAATCAAGCTTTGGAAACTATTCAATTGATGGAAAAATTAGTTGAAACTATTAATTGGAAACTCGATTATACCGCCTTAAAAGTTGATGGCGGCCCTGCAAAACTTGATCCCCAAAAATGAAATTTATAGCCCCATTTTTTATTCTTTTTAGTATTTCAGTTTTTGCACAAAACTATGAAAGAGTCGATGCGGTGCTTACTATGTACCCAAATACTTTTGACAGCCCAGAAAAGCTCGCAAAATTTATTGCACGCGATTTTAATACCGAAGAAGATAAAGTACGCGCAATTTATACTTGGATTATTCAAAACGTAGCCTACGATCCCGAAGAGTATAAAAAGTTTGATTATAAATTTTCTAACTACCGCGAGCGCAATGAAAAAGACGAAAAACTTCGGCATAAAATAATTAAACGCACTTTAAAAACGGGTCGGGCTGTTTGCGAAGGTTACGCCATGTTGTTTGAACGACTTTGCGAATTGCAAGGCATTAAAAACTACTTGGTTCGAGGCGATATAAAATCTAATTTTTCAGATATTGGTCGGCCGTTTAAACGCATTCATATGTGGAATGTTACTTATATCGATGGCAAGCCTTATTTGTTTGATACCACCTGGGGAGCAGGAAAATATAATGGAACATTTATTAAAGAACCTTCTTATTTTTATTATAAAACGCCGCCCGAGTTGCTTATAAAAACACACTTTCCAGACATGGCAGAAGATAGCTTTTTGGGTGATGGTTTTACAAAAGAACAGTTTGCGGAACAACCGTTGGTTATTGAAAGAGATTTGCTAATTAACGATATTGAATCACCAGCGAATGGTTTAATATATTCCGATGCGTATTTTGACGAAATTATTTTTTCAATAAAAAATGTAAATCCGGCTCAGGTTTCCTATTCATATGGCGATTTAACCATTGAAATTAAAGATGTTTTTAGAGATGAAAACAGAATAAAGTTTAACGTGCCTTTAGCCGAAAAAGCAAAACAATTACTTATTTATTTTGATGGCAAACCCGCTTTGGGATACAGAATAAATTAAGACCAAAAACCATTGTCAACACTGGAGATTTTACGGGATGAATATAGAAGAATTTAGAGAATATTGTATTTCAAAAAAAGGAGTTACCGAATCTTTTCCTTTTGACGAAAGTACGCTTGTTTTTAAGGTAATGGGTAAAATGTTCGTTCTTGTAGGGTTAGAAAAACACCCTTTAACTGTCAATTTAAAGTGCGACCCCGATTGGGCAATCGATCTTCGCGAAGAATACGACAGCCTAATTATTCCGGGCTATCATATGAATAAAAAACACTGGAATACCGTAGCCCTCGAGTCTAATTTGCCAAACAAATTAATTGTAGATTTAATTGACCATTCGTATAATTTGGTAGTTAAAAGCCTAACTAAAAAACTACAATCAGACCTTCACAATTTATAAAATCACAAAAACGATAGCGACATAGAAACTCGCCGTGTTTTAACACCAAAATAATGAGCAAACCAATAGATTATTATAAACAACAAATTAAAGTACACACGCAATATTTACAGGCGTTAAAAAAGAAATTGGCTATTTCCAGCACCATCCGACTGGCCGTTTTTTTATTGGCGTGCTTTGGGGTTTATTATTTCTTCGGAAATGCTCGAGCTGTATTCGCCATTGTAGCTTTGGCAATTATAGCTTTTATTTACCTTGTTACAAAACACAGTAATTTGCAGTATAATCGCGATTTAAAAAAAGCATTAATTGCAGAAAGTGAAACCGAAATTGAAGTTTTAAATAGGGTATTTCATCATTTACCCGATGGCGAAAAATACAAAGACCCATCACATTTTTATAGTTTGGATATAGACTTATTTGGTCGCGGCTCACTCTATCAATATATAAACCGAACGGGTCTAGAAAGTGGCGCCGATTATTTGGCGTCAATTTTTACTGAAAACGAAATAAATGGCATTGAAAAAAAACAAAAAGCCATTGCCGAATTAGCCTCAAAACCCCATTGGCGACAACGGTTCTCGGCAATTGCATCGTTAGTAAAAACCGAAAGTTCTGCAGCCGAAGTTAGTAGTTGGTTAAAAAATTACGTGCCGTTTATGCCAAAATGGATTAAACCGCTATCGATAGTATTTACAATAGTTTCGACTTCTTTAATAGTCTTAAATTATTTGGGGATTCTGTCGGGTTATTTTACAGCCGCATGGTTTGTTTTAGGAATTATCATTATTGGAATATTTCAAAAAAAAGTGAATAACCTTCTTAAACACACCTCTAAAATTCAAAGCACTTTTGAACAGTTTTATAAACTTATTTTAGAAATTGAAAACGAAGAATTTACTACCGAAATATTAGCTGAAAAGCGAAATGCAGTTTTGCAAACAGACGTAAAAACTTCGGCAGTTTTAAAGAAATTTGCCCGTTACCTCGATGTTTTGGAACAGGGTAATATTATGCTTTTTGGCGCTATTATTAATGGGTTTACGCTTCGTAACCTTAGGCATTGCAGTAATATTGAAAATTGGATAGAAACACATAGCGATAACGTGCCTACGTGGTTTAACAGTATTACTTTTTTTGACGCTTATAACAGTTTAGGAAATTTTAGGTTTAACCATCCACACTATGTTTATCCCGAAATTAACAACAATTTGCCTGTGTTAAATGTAAAAGGTGCCGGGCATCCGTTGTTAAAAGAAGCTACTATGGTGCGCAACGATTTTAAGATTAATTCGGAAGAGTTTTTTATTGTTACGGGCGCAAATATGGCGGGGAAAAGTACATTTTTAAGAACGGTCTCGCTTCAAATTTTAATGGGGAATGTTGGGCTGCCAGTTTGTGCCGAAAAGGCCGAATACAACCCAATAAAACTAATTACAAGTATGCGTACCACCGATAGTTTAACCGATGACGAATCATACTTTTTTAGTGAATTAAAACGGTTAAAATTTATCGTAGATGCAATAAAAAGCGATCGGTATTTCATTATTCTCGATGAAATTTTAAAAGGTACAAATAGTACTGATAAGGCCATTGGCTCGCGTAAATTTGTTGAAAAGTTGGTAGGTAGTAATTCAACCGGAATAATTGCAACCCACGACTTAAGTTTGTGTAGTGCAGCCAACGATTTACCCGAGGTAAAAAACTATTTTTTTGATGCGCAAATAGAAAACGACGAATTATTTTTCGACTATACATTTAAACCTGGAATTTGCCAAAATATGAATGCTTCGTTTCTACTTAAAAAGATGCAAATAGTTAATTAGATAAATATAACCGCCACAATAACAGTTAATTGCGTTTTTTTAATTACTTTTAACAATCGATTCCTATATCATTTTCCTCCATAAAATATAGTAAAAAGGCTTGTCCCAAATATTAAACTAGCAATCAATTTAATATTTATACTAATTTAATTTTATGGAATTATGAAAACAAAAACCAACCTTAAGTTACTGCTAGTGGCGTCTATAACGATGCTTTTTAGTTCTAATTTTTTCGCACAAGACAATACGAGTAGACCTGAGTATATTTCGGTTACTACCAACCATTGGAATATGGAGAAGGACGATTTTAGTATGAAAGAATGGAAGGCTTTAGAAAAAGAATATATGCAAAAAGTGGTAAGCAAAAACGAACATATTATTTCGGCTAATTTTTATACCCATCTATTTTCGCCAGATAATACCGAAATAATGTACGTTGCAACCTACCCTTCGTGGGATGCTATGGATAAAGCGGCAAAACGCAATGCTGAACTCGCAAAAGAAGCCTGGCCCGATGACAAGGCGAGAGCCGAATTTTTTAAAAAACAAAGTGATTATTACTCAAATAATCATTCCGATGAAATTTACGCTCCTATTGCCGGCGCAAAATTACTTCCGGCAAACAATACAAAAGATTTGGTTTTGTATGTACGCACCTCATATTTTAATTTTCCCGATGAGGGATCTCAAAAAGAATTTGACGAATTGCGATCAGAAAACTTCGATAAAGTAATTTCAAAAAATGAATACATTAAAGGGTATTACCCAAATGTACACGCCTGGGGGCAAGATAGAACCGAATTTATAGAGGCTTTTTTCGTTGAATCATTATGCGATATGGAAAAAATGTTTGATAAAAACGGCGAACTATTTACTCAAGCGTGGCCTGGAGATTCTGGAAAGGAGCGCGGAAAAAAGTGGGGCAAGTATTTTACGGGAAAACACGGGGATGCCGCCTATACTTTAGTTGCCGAACTGTCAAAGTAATACGTTATAAATTTCAATTTCACAAAAAAGGATGTTTAAAAAAGCATCCTTTTTTTATATTGAAGAAGACTGTATTTTCGCAGCTTAGCTGTTGTAAATATTAATTTTAAATGGATTCAGTTACTCAAATTGTTTTAGGAGCAGCCGTTGGCGAAGCTGTTTTAGGAAAAAAAATAGGAAATAAGGCAATGCTTTTAGGTGCAATTGCCGGAACTATTCCCGATTTAGACGTGCTTTCAAGCCATTTTACAGATACAGTTACCGCTTTAGAAATTCACCGTGGTTTTACACATTCATTCGTTTTTGCAATATCATTCGGGTTACTGTTTGGATGGTTGCTATCGTTGTGGGATAAACGAGCCACCGTAAAAGAATGGTCGTGGTTTTGGTTTTTGTGTTTTATTACTCATCCATTGCTCGATGCACATACAACTTGGGGAACACAACTGTTTTGGCCCTTAGATTTACGCTTAGCCTATAAAAATATATTTGTAATAGACCCTCTTTATACGCTGCCGTTTTTAGTGTTTTTAATTTTGGCAATGCTTCAAAAAAGAGGCAGTATAAAACGCAAAAAGTTTAATAATCTTGGGTTAATTGTGAGTAGTGCTTATATGATGCTAACCCTAATTTTAAAAGGAATTAGTTACACAAAATTTGAATCGGCTTTAGCAGAGCAAAACATTGCTTACACCCATTTAGAAACCAAACCGAGCCCGCTAAATGCTGTTTTATGGACTGCCAATGTAAAAACCGAAGATGCTTTTTTAATTGGCGATTATTCCTTTTTTGATACGCAGCCCATTCAATTTTATTCACACCCAAAAAATCACGCAGCATTGGGCTCGTTAAAGAATTATGATAAAGTGCAACGCTTAATTAATATCACGCAAGGGTGGTACACAGTTTCGGAAAAAGAAAACGGTATTTATTTAAACGATTTGCGCTTCGGTTTAATAAGTCTCGACCCCAAAGCAGATAAATTTGCCTTTAGTTTTTTAATCGAAAAAGAAGGAAATGACGTTGTAATTTCAGAAGAACCAAAAGACACACGCGACGCTAAAAAATTATTGCCAGCGCTTTGGGAACGCATCAAAGGAAATTAACAACTCATATCGTCGACAATCTTCCATTGGTCATTAATTTTCTTAAAAATTATTAGAAACACACCGTCTGCGTTTCCTGCTTTTCGAGTTAAATTATATTGCCCCATAACGTAATAAGAGCCGTTTTCAATCTTTGTAATAACATCAATAGTAAACTTTAAATTACCTGTGTATTCTCCAGAGGGATAGGCTTTTTTATAGTTATGTAAAGTTTTTTGCCAACCCAATGTAAGTCCGTTTTTACCGTAAAATTTTAACGAATCGCTTTTCCAATACCCTTGCATAAATCCTTCTAAATCGCCCTTATTCCAAGCTTGTTCCTGTGCTTTTAGTGTGGCAAGTATTAACTCTTTGTCGTTATTTTCGGTTTGTGAAATGGTGTTTATTGATAATAATAGACTGAAAAGCAGCAATAATGATTTCATAGAAAAGATTTTTACAAATGTTTTATTTTAGGTTAATAAAGATAGATTTAATTTTAATGTGAAATTTTGACAACCATTGTTAGTTTAATGGTTTGAAAAAATTCTTCTAACTTTACTTAATCGGTTAAATATTAAATTGAAAACTTTTGAGCACCTCAAAAATTGAAATCTCTGCCACGTATTTTATTAAAGCCTTTTTAATAGTAGGCGGAATTTTAGCGCTTCTTTACATAGGCTCCGGAATATTAATGCCGCTTTTTGTGGCCACGTTTATGGCCGTTTTACTAGATAAACCCACCGAAAAATTGCAACAATGGGGTTTACCAAAATGGTTGGCAATTACCCTATCTATGTTGCTATTGCTAATTATTTTGGGCATACTCTCGTGGCTAATAGGTTCGCAAATAAATACCATGGCAAACGACTGGCCAACCATAAAAGAAAAAGCAACCGAGAAGCTAAATAGTTTGTCACACTGGGCCAATCAATACTTGCATTGGGATTACAAAGACTATTTAGAAAACAATAAGCGTGTAATACAAAAAGCCGAAAGTTACGCCAGTGCTTTTCTTTCATCAATAATGAATTTATTATCGCAATCCTTACTAATTTTTGTATACATAATTTTAATGCTTATGCAGCGAAATATGTTTATAAAATTTTTTAAGAAGCTTTCTTCAAATCCCACTGCGATGGCTCAATTACTCAGTAATTCAAAAAAAATTATCAATAGCTACCTACTTGGAAAAGGTAAAATTATGATTTTTCTATTTGTCATTTACTACTTAGGTTTTACCTTAGGGTCGGTTCCTTACGCCTTGTTTTTAGCATTGTTTGCAGCATTGTTTTCTATCATTCCGTATGTGGGGAATGTAATTGGCGGCGGCATTGCGCTAATTCTATCATATTTATATGCAGGCACCACGCCCGCACTTATTGTGCTTATTGTAATTTCAGTAACGCAATTAGTTGAAAATTACGTTTTAACGCCGTGGATAATTGGTGACGAAATAGACCTAAATCCCTTTGTAACTGTATTTGGGGTAATTTTATTTTCGGTTCTCTGGGGGATGGTAGGCGCAATTATTGCCTTACCACTAATTGGGGTTTTAAACGTAATATTTCAACATACCAAAGGAATGGAGCCTTTTGCTTTTTTAATTAAGAAATAGCAATTGCAAAAATGAAGCAGCAGATTTCTATATGCTGAAATTTTAAATTTTCATAAAATCTTCTTTTAAAACAGTGTTTAGTCTGTACAAAAGTTCTTCCGCATTACTTTTACTAAAAACAATTGGAGGTTTAATTTTTAACACATTATGGTCGGGGCCATCGGTGCTCATTAAAACACCAAGTTGTTTCATTCTATTTGCAAAATAGGTAGCCTGCTCTGGCAAGGGGTGTTTATTATTATCGGTTAATTCAAAACCTAAAAACAATCCTTCGCCGCGTACATCGCCTATAATTGGAAATTCTTTTTGAAGATTTTTTAATTCAGAAATTAAAAACCCTCCAACATTTAAGGCGTTTTGTTGTAGGTTTTCGTCTTCAATAATCTCCAAAACTGTGCGCCCTATTGCACAAGAAACAGGGTTACCACCAAAGGTGTTAAAATACTCCATGCCTGTATTAAATTTTTCGGCAACTTGAGCGGTGCATGCCACTACGGCAAGCGGGTGCCCATTACCCGCCGGCTTTCCCATTGTAACAATATCGGGCTTTACATCATAGAGTTCAAACGCCCAAAACGCATTCCCCATGCGTCCAAAACCTGTTTGAACCTCGTCTGCAATACAAATTCCACCCGCGCCGTGAACGTGTTTGTAAACCTCTTTAAAATAGTTTTTTGGCGGAACAATTTGCCCGCCACAACTAATTAAAGTTTCACCAATAAAACCAGCTATTTCTTTCCCTTCGGTTTTTAAATTCGCAATAATTTCCTGCGCGTGATTGGCGTAGTCGATTCCACAATTTTCCCAAGTGTATTTTCCTCGAAAAGGATCTGGCAACGGAAGTATATGCGTAGTATCGGGTTTTGGAAATCCGCCGGTACCTTCAAATTTGTACGAACTTACATCCATCACTGCATTTGTATTTCCGTGATAACCTACCTCAATGGCCAAAAAATCTTTTTTACCGGTAACCGTTTTTGCCATTCTAAGTGCAAGTTCATTTGCTTCACTACCCGAATTTACAAAATGCAAAACGGTTAAATGTGGTGGCAATTTTTTTAGCAAAGCTTCGGCATAGGCTATAATTTCTGGATGCAGATAACGCGTATTTGTATTTAAAACCGCCATTTGCCTCTGTCCCGCCAACACAACTTTGGGATGTTGATGGCCTACGTGGTTTACGTTGTTTACAGTGTCTAAATATTTTTGACCGTCAATATCAATTAAATAAACACCTTCGCCACGAACAATATGCAGCGGTTTATCATATGACAGACTTAAACTTTTACCGAGATGATTATTTCTGAAATCGACAATTTTTTCTTCAGAAATTGTTGTTTTATCAACTTCAAGTTCTTCTTTAAAAATAAAATTGGGGTTGGGACAAATACTCTTCCAAATTTCAGTATTTGAAGGCAACGCAACTCCGTTAAAATTTTCATCGTTCCCTAAAAGATCCAAAATTAGCTGAAAATGAAGATGAGGTGCCCAATTACCATTTTCGGAAGATTTCCCTATGTACGCAATGCGGTCGCCCTGTTTTACTTTTTGTCCAACTTGTAAAATCTCTAAAGACATTAGCGATAAATGACCGTAGAGCGAATAAAATTTCTGCTTGTTAAACGTGTGTTCCAAAATAAGCATTGGGCCATAATCTTTATCGTAATTATTATGGTGAATTATTTTTACAATGCCATCAAAAGGGGCGTGGACCGGGGTTTTAGCAGGAATCCAAAAATCGCTTCCCAAATGTGCGGTGCGATATTGTGGTCCATTATTTCCCTCACTTTTAAAGGCCGAAGTAGTATAAAACGGCCGTGTTTCTAAATAGCCGTTAACCAGAATTGTCTTTGGGTTTTGTAATTGAAACTGCTTTAATTTAAATTCTGAAATAGCCGTATCACTATATTCTGATAGGTTGCCAAGCAAGGTGCTCCCTACACTCATATCTAAATTTACAACCTTATCCGTTGAAAGGGTTGGGAACATCGTTTTAAGTGATACTCGATTGTTTTTTGCCCAGTTTTTAAATGCTTCTTGTTGCGGGTGTGCCGTTAACCCACAAGCTTGACGAAAGGCGTAGTATGCAAAGTTTTCATTTACCTGATACCATTTTTCCAACAATTGCCAAGCTGGTTTTTCGCTAATTACAAAATATGTATCGTCTGGAAATTTTTCTTTTTTAAGCGCTGCACTTGTTACGGTAGTCACCAATCGCATTCCTACTAAAATGTACAAATGTTTTAATTCGCTTTCAGATAATTCATAGTGTTCATTATACCCTTTAACCACCTCCATTGCTGCTAAAAGTGGGTCGGGGAGGTCCATTATTGCATAGGCCAAAACAACGGCGAGATCGTTAATGGTTTGTGTAAAAACGGCATCGCCAAAATCTATAAATCCGCAGATTCTTGGGTTTTTTAAATCCTCGGAAACTAAGATGTTGTAATCGTTTAAATCGTTGTGAATTATACTTTTTGGAAGTTCACTATACGTATTACGGAATGTTTTAAATTTTTGCTGAAAATATGCGACTATCTCTTTTTTACGCCCCGAAAATTTATCCAAATTACCTATAGTCCACGCGGCATTCGCTAAATCCCAATCTAGTTTTTTATGTGCCCCGGAGTGATTAAAATCATGAAGCGCCATCGTTAAACTGCCTGCTGCTTTGCCTAATTGGTAGCGCAATTGAGGCGTTTTTGGATTTACAGTAGCCCATAGCCTGCCAGGTACCCAGTTTAAAAGCCGTGCGGTTTGATTATCTGAAAGCTGTGTGAGTTTTTTTTGTGTGTTATTAGCAATGATTTTAGGAAGCGCGACGTCTAGTTTTTTCTTTGAAAGATGTTGTAAAATTTCAACCTGAAAGTTTAAATCTTCAAGGTTTTCTTCATTTGAAATTTTAAGTAGAAATTTTTCATCTACTGCAGACTTTAAATAAAAATTTTCATCAACATAACCGTTTAACCGTGTAACTTCGGCGTCTAAATTATAGTGGTCTTTTGCAATTTTTAATGCGGCGTGGGGAGTGGTTTTTGGCATATTCTATCAACAATGTTTTACAACAATATTACTGAAATATTGCTGAAATCTATTAAGATTACTTACCGGTTTTAAAGCACATTTTTCTGTTTTGCATAAAATGCATCGGCTTGTAGTTGCATTAACTCACGAGCTTTTTTACGTCTGTAATTGTAAAGCTCTTGCTCTTCGGCGATGTTTGCGTAAACCCTATTGTTTATTTCGCGATCTGTTGCCGTGAGGATATCGCGCTGCGCTTTTTGCTGTAAAACCCAAGATTGTAACGCACTTTCTTGCTCCTCAAGTTTTAAATCGTAAGGTCCTTTTGGCGATAAAAGTTTGGCGAAGATTGGTGAAGTTTCAATTGCTAAAAACAATAAAAAGATAAACAGCGAAGGCAATAACGGAAGTTTTTCCAATGCGTTTACCCGCGCCATTAATCCATCAAAGCCATCGATAACGGGTTGTGTATTTGCAACTTTTGAGTTGTATTGGGTGTTTAATGCTTCTATTTTTGCTTCGGCAGCTGCAATTTTCTCGGTGTTTATTTTTTTTAATTGGGTTAAAGCGGCAAGTTCGGCATCGTGTTTTTCGCGCTTTTCTTTATAAACGGGTCCTTTTCCCACTAATTCGGTGCCTTTGCGGCCTTCGGCTTCGGCAATATAAGTTTCGTATAAATTATTTACTTCGGCCTCTTTGGTGGTAATTTCGTTTTTTAAACCTGCTATTTCAGCTTCTAAAGCAGTAATGGCGGGCGTAAATTGCATTGCCAACTGGTCTTTATTGGCACGGGTCATTTCATTTTTTTCGGTGAGCAAAACCTGATTGATTTCCTTTTCAAAAATCTTCATTTCCAAAGGTTTTGAAATTACGATAGCTATAATAATTGCTAATGCTATTCGCGGGCTAGCTTGTATAAGTTCGTCCACAAAATTGTTTCTCTTTTTTATGGTTGAAACTATAAACCTATCTAAATTAAAAATAAGCAAGCCCCAAATTATTCCGAAGAATACAGCTGTAAAGTAGTTGTCAAAAACGGTGTAAAGTGCGTATGATCCAGCAATGGCTGCCAATACGGCCGTAAAAAATACCGTAGCGCCTATGCCCGCATATTTAGTGCGTTCGCCGGGAGAACAATTATCGAGTATGGCTGTATCTGCTCCAGAGCAGAAAATGAAAAAGCGTTGTGACATAGTGATTTTTGATTGATGAGACTATATAACGCTATTTCTTTCAGAATGTTACAGAATTTTTAGGCTTTGTTTCAAAATTGTTGCTGAAACTGACTAAAAATTGTATAAAATGCAGACTTGTTTTAGATTTTAAATGGGCTTAACAACTTCAAATTTTAATCCGCTATTTTGATCTGTAAAGTAAATTTTATCGCCACTTTGGGAGATTATAAAAGTCATTTTTGACCGTGTAGTGTTAATAGTTTGCGTACTTGGATTGTAACTCCATTTTGCATTTTTATGGGTAGTAGTAGCGTATGAATACGCACTGCCTTCTTGCTTTTGTTTTATTTCAAAACTACTATCGGCATAAAGATTAATTACAGCTTTGGCCATTGCTGACGCCATTTTTGGATTGGCAGTTATATTTTCAACATTTTGAACAAACCATGTGCCTGTTACGTCTTTTTTTGAAAGGGACTGACTTTGAGCTGCAAATGAGGTAAGTATAACTGCGAGAAGAATTATTATATTTTTCATATTTGTATTTTTTTGAATTTAAACATTGTGAAAGATAAACATTTTTTAAGGAAGTTTTTTTCTCATGAGCCTGGATTTTAGCTTTATATTTTAAAATTCTGCGAGACTTTGCTGTCTCGTTGTGTAGTCTCCCAATTTTTGTTATACTATGCGGTTTGAGATTGATTTATAGTAAATTAATTGAACAAAAAATAACACAGTTTTAAAGGAAAGTGCAATTCGTTATTACAAAGTTTTTTAACTCAAAAGGAGATGAATTGCCTTTTTATTTTTCAAAATAAGGATATATGTCGATTAAGGTAACACGTAAAGAATCCACATCAAAGTTTTTAGGACTTGTTGTAAACAAAACAGTATTTTTTTCGGCCATTGCGGTGGTCATTTTTAGTGTAGCATTTACATTAATTTTTGAAGAAGAAGCAGTGCATTATTTTAATATTGCACAAACATCGGTTTCGGCACATGGGGGTTGGATTTACACTTTGGCGGTTAATTTATTTATTGCTTTTTGCCTCTATATGGCTTTTGGGAAATTTGGTTCTATTAGAATTGGAGGTAAAAAAGCCAAACCCGAATTTAGTTTATGGGCGTGGTTTGCCATGCTTTTTAGTGCAGGGATAGGTAACGGATTGGTTTTATTTAGTATTGCCGATCCCGTTCGCGATTTTCTTAATCCGCCACGATTGGCGGGAGAAGAGCCTGCCCTTATTGCCCAAGAAGCCATTAATTTTTCATTTTTACATCATGGAATTCACGGGTGGGCAATCTATTCGGTGGTAGGACTTTCGTTGGCGTATTTCACTTTTAACAGAAAAATGCCACTTACATTGCGTTCGGCTTTTTACCCAATTTTAGGAAATAAAATTCACGGTTGGATGGGCGATGTAATTGATATTATGGCAGTAATTACCACCCTTTTTGGGCTGGCAACTACTATTGGGTTTGGAGTAGGACAAATAAATTCGGGTTTAACGCATGTTTTCGGGGTTCCGAGTTCATTATTTTATCAAATAATAATCATCGTTGGCGTAACCTTAGCGGCAACTCTTTCGGCTTTTAGTGGGGTAAATAGGGGGGTACAAATATTAAGTAAGCTAAACGTAAGAGTGGCTTCGGCAATATTTCTCTTGGTTTTAATTTTAGGACCCACAACCTTTATTTTTAAATCGTACATTCAAAATCTTGGAAGTTATTTAATTCATTTTATTGATATGTCTACCTGGACCGAAGCACTACGAGGTACAGACTGGCAAAAAATGAGAACCATTATGTATTGGGGATGGTGGATTTCATGGTCGCCATTTGTAGGTACTTTTATTGCGCGTATCTCGCGCGGAAGAACGATAAAAGAATTTATTTTATGCGTTTTAATATTACCAGCCTTAGTAACATTTTTATGGTTTAGCGCCTTTGGTGGTATCACAATGCGCGATATTTTGTTGGGCGATACGGCAATGATTGCCGCTGTTAACGATAATATTTCGACCGCGTTATACGTGTTTTTTGATAAATTTCCACTGGCTATGGTTTTAAAATCTTTAGGAGTGATTTTAATATGTAGTTTTATTATTACTTCGGCCGATTCGGGAGCCATTGTTGTAAACAGTATTACTTCAGGAGGAAAGTTAAAAACACCTCCTATGCAAAGAGTAATTTGGGCCATTGCTACAGGAGTAATTGCAGGAGTATTAATGTACGGCGGCGGGCTTGGCGCGCTACAAACGGTTGTGACAATTTCGGGACTTCCTTTTGCCATTCTTTTAATTATGATGTGCTTTTCGCTCTTTAGAGGTGTAAATGAAGATTACCAAAAAGCGGCACGAAAAGAAAAACTACTGGAGAGAGAAAGTTACCGAAAAAATATTCTCAATTTGGTAAATGAAGAACGGGAAGAACGAAATTTAGAAAAAATAGACCCCGAAATTAAATCAAAGAAAAATCCAACCACAACCGATTTATAATCTATTATCACTTAAAAAGTTACTAGCGTAAAATGACACAGAAAATAAATTTAGAGAACAACCTAAAGTTGATGGTTGCACTGGATCTTACCGAGATGGACCCAATCTTGCTTCAGTATGTAAGCTTTTTGTGTAAGGTTTGGAATATTGAACACGTATATTTTACTCACAATATTAAGCAGTACAAATTATACGATTTGTACGATGAATTTTTAGATGAAGGGATTACAATTGAAGAAATTGTAGATAGAGGATTGCAAAAAACGGTCGATAAAAATTATACCGCTTCGGTACCATATACGGTGGTAATAACCTCTGATGATTATACCGAAAGCATCCTAACACACTTGGCAAGCGAGTACAAAATAGACATTGTTATTGCAGGAAATAAGGATGAATTACAAGGTACGGGTGCATTAAACCAAAAACTTGCCAGAATGCTCGATTGTAATATGCTTTTGGTGCCCGAAGAGGCAAAACACCATATTAACAATGTTTTAGTTCCAACTGATTTTAGTTCAGATTCGGCGCGCTGTTTTAATGTGGCCGAAAGTTTGGTAGCACGTTCGGGCGGTACAATTGAAGGCTTGCACGTATATAATATTCCATCGGTATTCTTTCCGTATATAAACACTGAAAAAGCAATTGATAAAACCAAAACTCATTTAAAGGAAAGAGTAAAGCAATTCAAAAAAAGATATTCAATTTCAGAAAATCTTCCTTTTAGATATATCGATAGAGAAAATCTTTCGGTTGTTGAAGCTATTGAAATTCACGCAGAAAAAGATGGTTTTGATATTATTGTAGTTTCGGCGCGAGGCGGAAATAATATTACTTCACTTTTTTTAGGAAGCATAACAAACGATCTGCTAATTAGAAACCGAAAAATGCCTTTGTTGGTGGTTAAATAAATAGCGCCTATTTCGTTTTAAAATTATTTTTAAAATGAGCTGTGTATTTTTTTACACGGTGAAAAATTCATTTTTAGCGTGTTAAAACCATTGTTATTGTCATTCCAATAACTAAAAAAGAATTTTACATTTGCAGTCTATTCTTTAGGTTATGGCAGAACAACAGTTTATCGTTAGTAACTATTCGCAAAATGTAAACTCCGGAAGTGTTTCATGGCAATCGCCCAGTAATATCGCACTTGTAAAATATTGGGGAAAGTACGGAGAACAGTTGCCAATGAACGCTTCGGTTAGTTTTACATTAAATAATTGCAATACAAAAACTACCTTATCGTTTCAAAAAAAATACACAAAGAGGTTTAATTTTGAAGTCTTTTTAGAGGGGCAAAGAGAAGAATCTTTTGAACCAAAAATTCAAAAGTTTTTTGAAAGAGTAGCGGTGTATTTGCCATTTTTACAAGACTATCACTTTAAAATTGAAACTGTAAACAGTTTTCCGCACAGTAGTGGTATTGCTTCTTCGGCAAGTGGTATGAGTGCGCTCGCCCTTTGTTTAATGGATTTGGAAAGACAATTACAGCCCGAAATTACAGAGGCTTATTTTTTACAAAAAGCTTCTTTCTTGGCGCGATTAGGCTCGGGTAGCGCTTGCCGTAGTATCAACGGACCCATAATTGTTTGGGGCGAACACGCAAATATTGAAAATAGCTCCAACCTTTTTGGCACAGAATATCCCTATCATGTTCACGAAAATTTTAGTAATTATCAAGATACTATTTTACTTGTGGATAAAGGCGAAAAGCAGGTGAGTAGTACGGTGGGCCACAATTTAATGATTGGCCATCCTTTTGCCGACCAACGTTTTTTACAAGCAAATAACAATCTTTTAAAATTAAAGCCGGTTTTTAAAAATGGAGATATTTCAGAATTTATTAAAATAGTTGAAAGTGAAGCCTTATCGCTACACGCGATGATGATGACTTCCATGCCCTATTTTATTTTAATGAAACCCAATACTCTTGAGATTATAAACCGTATTTGGCAATTTAGAAAAAAGACCAATAGCAGTGTTTGTTTTACCTTGGATGCTGGTGCCAATGTTCACGTGCTTTACCCCGAAAAAGAGAAAGAAACGATTTTACAATTTATTAAAAACGAACTGTCGCAATTTTGTAAAAACGGTGAGTTTATAGTGGATGAAGTTGGCTTTGGGGCCAAGAAAATTTAAGTTTTTTCAATTAAAGAGGAGAAACTTCTAAAAAATTACACAAAATATACGCCAATATTGCTTTTTAATTTTGATAAAATGTTGGTTAAAAATGCGTTAATGTGTAGATTTTACAGTGCTTTGTCAAAATTTATACTACAAAGTAGTTATCTTTGTAGCATATTTCAATTTTAAAAAATAAAACTGTAGTTTTATAGAAACAACACTCCAGCTTATGCGCGGCCCTCTTTTTTATTCAAAAATATTATTATTCGGTGAATACGGAATTATAAAAGATTCCAAAGGTCTATCCATCCCTTATAACTTTTATAACGGTGCGTTAAAAATTGATGAGCATCATACAGTTTCAACTCATAAATCCAATGCGAGTTTAAAAAGATTTGCTGCGTATTTAGAAAAACTTCAAACACAGAACCCCAATTTGGTAACGTTTGATTTGGAATCTTTAAATACCGATGTGGAAAATGGGTTGTATTTTGACAGTAGTATTCCGCAGGGCTACGGTGTGGGCAGTAGTGGAGCGTTGGTGGCTGCGGTGTACGATAAATACGCAAATAATAAAATAACGATACTCGAAAATTTAACTCGGGAAAAATTGATGTCTTTAAAAACAATTTTTGCCGAAATGGAATCTTTCTTCCACGGAAAATCTTCGGGATTAGACCCTTTAAATAGTTATTTAAGTCTTCCTATTTTAATAAATTCTAAAGATAATATTGAGCCGGCAGGAATCCCTTCGCAAACCGAAGACGGCAAAGGTGCAGTGTTTTTATTAGATAGTGGCAGCACGGGTGAAACGGCTCCAATGGTACAGATTTTCATGGAGAATATGAAACAGGAAGGGTTTAGAAATATGCTTAAAGAGCAGTTTGTAAAACATACCGATGCTTGCGTTGAAGATTTTTTACAGGGAGATGTAAAGTCGTTATTCGGAAATATCAAGCAACTTTCAAAAGTAGTTCTCGACAATTTTAAACCTATGATTCCGGCGCAATTTCACAAGCTGTGGAAAAACGGAATTGATAGCAACGCCTACTATTTAAAACTTTGTGGCTCTGGCGGAGGAGGCTATATGCTAGGTTTTACCGAAGATATTGAAAAAGCGCGTAAAGCTTTAAAAGATTATAAACTGGAGGTGGTTTATAACTTTTAAGATTGCAACACTCTGAAATATCTTTTTTAAATATTTCTTCAACCTAAAAGGCTATGCTAACCCGAAAACAAAAACTGTTTCTTTTAAAGTTTTTTAGCCTGTTTTCTGTGGTTCGCGGTTATAATATTTTAATCATTGTAATTGCCCAATATTTAACCAGTATTTACATTTTGGCGCCAGATTTACCCGTTCGCGAGGTTTTATTTGATGTACATTTATTAATGTTGGTCTTGGCATCTTCTTCGGCAATTGCTGGAGGCTATATTATTAATAGTTTTTACGATAGCGAAAAAGACTTAATTAATAGACCGCGCAAAACAATGCTCGACAAATTGGTGAGCCAACGCACCAAACTCTCGGCATATTTTATTCTCAACTTTTTATCGGTTGTTTTTGCAAGTTATGTGTCGTTTAGAGCCGTTCTCTTTTTTTCTATTTATATTTTCTTTCTGTGGTTTTATTCGCATAAATTAAAAAAGTACCCCTTTATCGGCAACATTACCGCGGCAATTCTGGCTGTGGTTCCTTTCTTTGCCATTTTTGTGCATTACAGCAATTTCGACATCGTAATTTTTGTACACGCAACGTTCTTATTTCTGCTAATTTCTATGCGCGAATTGGTAAAGGATCTGGAAAATCTAAAAGGCGATTTAACACACGGTTATAATACCATTCCGGTTATTTACGGCGAAAAAACTTCAATTAGAATGCTTACCGCTTTAAGTATTTTAACCCTCGCGCCCATCCTTTTACTAATTACAAAATTTAAGGAAGAAATTGGTTATATGGATTTTTACTTTTACGCAAGTATTTTAGGGTTGGTTATATTTTTAGTGGTTTTGTGGTATTCAAAAACCAAAATTCACTATATAATTTTACACAATATTTTAAAATTTGCAATTGTGCTTGGGGTGTTTAGTATTGTTTTAATTCACGTTGAATTATTAACAAGCAGAATATTTTAAAAAGAGGAGACAGCTTGTTTTTTTACTTCTTTGGAATAGTTTTTACCTACTTAAGTTTTACAAATAAATCCCAAACTACAACTCCAACACTCACCGAAATATTTAACGAATGTTTGGTGCCAAACTGCGGGATTTCAATTACTGCATCGCTGGCAGTAACCACTTTTTGTTGCACACCTTTAACCTCGTTACCAAAAACTAAGGCGTAAGTCTTGTTTTTTTGCGTAGTAAAATCGTTGAGGTTTACGGCCAATTCGGCTTGCTCGATGGAGGCTACAAAGACACCTTCTTTTTGAAGTTTTTCAACCACATCCATCGTGTTTTCGGCATATTCCCAATCCACACTGTCTGTAGCGCCCAAGGCTGTTTTTTGAATATCTTTATGCGGGGGTTGCGCCGTGATACCGCATAGGTAAATCTTTTTTATTAAAAACGCATCTGCCGTTCGAAATACCGACCCAATATTGTTTAAACTCCTTATGTTATCCAAAATGATAATTAAAGGTGTTTTTTCCGAAGCTTTGTATTCTTCGGGTTTAATGCGGTCTAATTCACTATTTTTCAGTTTGCGGTATTTCATGGCGGCAAAGTTACTTTTTAAAATTAAATGAAGAAAACAGTCGCATAAATTTGCTGTCACAGTTGTAATTTTGGGTTATAATTGTTGATAAAACTCGATAATTCACAACTACTTCATTTTAAAGAAAACTGCAATTTCGTTACTTTTATCGATTAAAGAATTTTTTGAATTATGGCGAAGAAGGAAACCCCTTTAATGAAGCAATACAACTCGATTAAAGCGAAATATCCAGACGCTTTATTGCTGTTTCGCGTGGGCGATTTCTATGAAACTTTTGGAGAAGATGCAGTTCGGGCAGCCGCAATACTTAATATTACACTTACCGCAAGAAATAACGGCGGCGATAATATGGAATTGGCCGGTTTTCCGCACCATTCGTTAAATACCTATTTGCCAAAACTGGTTATGGCAGGATGCCGCGTTGCAATTTGCGACCAATTGGAAGACCCTAAACTAACCAAGAAAATTGTAAAACGAGGAGTTACCGAATTGGTTACCCCGGGGGTAGCATTTAACGATGATATTTTAAAATCCAAATCGAATAACTTTTTGGCGGCCGTACACTTTGGGTCGAAGAGCTTGGGCGTTTCGTTTTTAGATGTTTCCACAGGAGAGTTTTTAGTTGCTGAAGGCACCGCAGAATATATAGACAAATTACTTCAGAATTTTAATCCTTCGGAAGTGCTTTTTTCAAAACAAAAACGAAAATCTTTTGCCGAAACATTCGGTAATGAATACCACTTTTTTCATTTAGAAGATTGGATTTTTCAGAACGATTATGCGTTTGAAACACTTACAAAACACTTTGATGTTAAAAATTTAAAAGGTTTTGGGGTAGATCACCTTGCCGATGGCATTATTGCTGCTGGCGCGGCCTTGCACTATTTAAGTGAAACTAGACACACCAAACTTCAACATATCTCGCGTATTTCGCGAATTGCCGAAAATGAGTACGTTTGGATGGACCGTTTTACTATTCGCAATTTAGAGTTGTATCATTCAACTCAACAAAATGCGGTCACTTTGCTAGACGTAATAGATAAAACTATTTCGCCAATGGGCGGTCGGCTTTTAAAACGATGGATGGCACTTCCGTTAAAAAATGTCGAAAAGATAAATAGGCGTCACGAGGTTGTAAGTTTTTTATTAGACAATCCAGTCACGCTCGAAAAAATTCAGCAGTATACCAAGAGGATTGGCGATTTGGAGCGGCTTATTTCCAAGGTTGCCACTGGAAAGGTAAATCCGCGTGAAGTAATTCATTTAAAAAATTCATTAGAGGCTATCGTGCCAATAAAGGCGCTGGCGCTAAATTCTAAAAATGAATCATTAAAAATTATTGGCGAACAATTACACGATTGCGAATTGCTTCGGAATAAGATTAAAGAAACGCTGGCCGAAGAGGCACCGGTAAATATTTTAAAGGGAAATGCCATTGCCGAAGGTTTTTCAGAAACCTTAGATTCACTTCGGAATATTTCAATAAACGGAAAAGAATATTTAGATAAAATGCTTGAGCGAGAAACCGAACGAACGGGGATTAGCTCGCTTAAAATAGCATCAAACAATGTTTTTGGGTATTATATTGAAGTAAGAAATACGCATAAAGACAAGGTGCCGGCAGAGTGGATTAGAAAGCAAACGCTTGTAAGCGCCGAACGTTATATTACCGAAGAATTAAAAGAGTACGAAGCCAAAATTTTAGGCGCCGAAGAAAAAATTACCGCCTTGGAGCAGGAGATTTTTTCGAAACTTGTTGCGTGGATGTTGCAGTATATCGATTCGGTGCAACAAAATGCAGTTTTAATAGCCCAGCTGGATTGTTTGTGTTCTTTTGCTACCCAAGCCAAAGATGCAAATTATACACGTCCGCTACTCGATGATAGTTATGATTTAGATATAAAAGAGGGGCGTCATCCTGTGATTGAAAAACAATTACCCCCCGATGCTCCCTACATTGCAAACGATGTTTTTTTAGATCGCGATAACCAGCAAATAATAATGATTACGGGGCCAAATATGAGTGGTAAATCTGCAATACTCAGGCAAACCGCGCTTATAGTATTGTTGGCTCAAATGGGTAGCTTTGTGCCTGCTACTGCTGTGCGCATGGGGTGTGTAGATAAAATATTTACCCGGGTAGGGGCGAGCGATAATATCTCGATGGGCGAATCTACTTTTATGGTAGAAATGAATGAAACTGCAAGTATTTTAAATAATTTATCAGACCGAAGTTTAATCCTGTTAGATGAGATAGGGCGTGGAACCAGTACGTATGATGGTATTTCAATTGCATGGGCTATTAGCGAATATTTACACGAGCATCCTTCGCATGCCAAAACGCTTTTTGCAACACACTACCACGAGTTAAATGAAATGACCGAAACTTTTGGCCGTATTAAAAATTACAATGTTTCGGTTAAGGAGTTAAAAGATAACGTGCTATTTCTTCGTAAGCTTATCCCGGGTGGGAGTCATCACAGTTTTGGGATTCACGTAGCAAAAATGGCCGGTATGCCTCAAGCTGTTCTTTTAAGGGCTAATAAAATTTTAAAAAGGTTAGAAAAAAGCCATGCTTCCGAAGAATTAACTGAAGATATGAAGGCGGTTTCAAAAGAAGAAATGCAATTGAGTTTCTTTAAACTTGACGATCCTTTGCTGGAAGAACTGCGTGAAGAAATATTAGACATTGATATAGATACACTTACGCCCGTTGAAGCGTTAATGAAGCTCAATGAAATTAAGCGAATGTTACAACGAAACGCGACCGTAAAAATTAAAAAGTAAAATTCTCTAATAATTTCTGAAAAAACACTTTGTGATTGAACGAAAATTTTTAAATTTGCCACCGCTTACAATGCGAAGCAACGTTCTTTTAAAAATACTGCGAAAATAGCTCAGCTGGTAGAGCGCCACCTTGCCAAGGTGGAGGTCGCGGGTTCGAATCCCGTTTTTCGCTCAGCTTTAAATACCGACCTTGTTGGTATTTTTAGTTAAGTCCAAGTTGTTTTAGACAACTTTAGTATGCAGTTTTTTTCTGCGTAAATGCTCGAGTGGTGGAATTGGTAGACACGCCGGACTTAAAATCCTGTGGCCATCTTGGCCGTGCGGGTTCAAGTCCCGCCTCGAGTACAAAATCCTCTTTGTTGAAAAACATTGAGGATTTTTTTTTATAAACTATTGAAGGTAAAGTAATTTAAATTTATTGCAAATAAAAAAGCCTTTTCGGTTAAGAAAAGGCTTACTTTATTTAACAAGAATATTGTTTCTTATTTGTCTGTAGCTTCTTCAATTTCATCGCCAGCTTCTTCAGCAGCATCTTCAATTGCATCGCCAGTATCTTCAGCAGCTTCTTCAGTTGCATCGGCAGCGTTATCGATTGCTCTTCCTGCTTCTTCAGCAGCGTTTTCAGCTTCCATTTCAATAGATTCTGCAGTTTCTTCAGCATTTTCTTGAGTAGTTTCTCTACAAGAGTAAACAGATGCTACTAATGCAATTGCAGATAGAGATAAAAATATTTTTTTCATAATAATATTGGATTAGTGATTAATAATGAGCAAAAGTAATTAAAAAAAAGTTTCAATTTTTCTTTTCAGTTAAATATTTCCAATATCGTTTTGGAACGTGTTTTATGTGGAGACTCGTGTTTTTTCGCGATTTTATGTTGGTATGCTCAAAATAGTTACCCCAAAGCTGCTGAAATTCAACTTCGGTATCGCTAAAAAATGTCAATTCATTCTGTTTGTTATTAATAGCCTCATCAATTTCGAGTGTAATAGTGGTTACGGTATTTAAGTTGTAGAATAAGCCGTATTTCCGCTTTACATCGTAAATAATCCATTTTTGGTCTGCATATCTTTCTCTGAAATGATCTGAATTTAAAGGAAGTACATTAAAATCGGGTTCAATTGTGGCGAAATAAATATTGTCTTTTGTTTGTCGAAATCTTACAAAGGCATCCATCCTATGTTTTTCGCGGTCTACCATTTTTACAACTTTTGAAATCTCTAAAATTGTGGGATTTGAAAAGTCTTTTTCAATCTTGTATTTTGAAGCAAATGCCAATTGAATAAAGTGGCAAATTTTATTTTCTATCCCGGGTAATTCGCTTAAAAAAGCTTTGTATAATTTGCGCTTTGCATTGGCACTTATTTTGGTTGAAAGCGCCTTCCACACCCTATTTGCCTTGTTTGAATTGGAAATTATTTCCTCTTTTTTGTCAAAAAAGTTGGCGACATATTCTTCGGTTTTAACAACCGAAAATTGGTCTATTTGGTATTCGTAGATATAAAAAACAGTAGATAACAAGCCTTCAAAACTACCGTCGTAAATTAAAATTGTTTTCACGCAGTTTTTAAGTTTGGAGCATCAAATAAGTTTAATTGAGGACCTATATCTTTTCTAAATTTACTGTTAGAATTACTTAAAATTAAGCTTTTGAGCTGCGCTGCGGTTCGATCTTTAGTTTCAAAAACTCGCGACTCGCAGGTTATAAAATACTTTGCGCGGTTAAGGGCAACGCCAATTAATTTTAAGTTTTCCCAATTTAGTTTTCGAAACTTTCTGGCGTTAATAATTTTATGAGCAGATTTTGCTCCTAAGCCTGGCACGCGCAAAAGCATTCGTAAATCTGCTTTGTTTACGTCAATAGGAAATTGATTTAAGTTTCGTAGCGCCCAGCTTAGTTTTGGGTCGATATCTGATTCTAAATTTGGGTGTTCTTTATTTAGCAATTCGCGCACATCAAAACCGTAAAATCGCAAAAGCCAATCGGTTTGGTAAAGTCTGTTTTCGCGTAAAACGGGAACAGAAGTACCAATTGAAGGAAGTCTATCGTCGTAGCTAATAGGGATATACCCCGAGTAGTAAACTCTTTTTAAATTAAAAGATTTATAAAAGTAAGCCGAAGTGTACATAATTTCGGCATCGGTTTCGCCGCTAGCGCCTACTATCATTTGAGTGCTTTGTCCGGCCGGGGCGTAAATAGGCACTTTTTTTAATAGTTTTTTCTCGCTTTTATATTGAACAATTTCATTTTTAACCTTTTCCATTGGTTTAATAAAATCTTTTCGATCTTTTTCGGGTGCCAAAAGTTTTAGGCCTTTTTCTGTTGGAATTTCAATATTTACTGAAAGTCTATCGGCGTAGAGACCGGCTTCCCGCATAAGTTCATCACTTGCCCCTGGAATAGATTTTAAATGAATATAGCCATTAAAGTTTTCTTCTTCGCGAAGTTTTTTGGCAACGGCAATTAACCGTTCCATGGTATAATCGGCATTTTTAAAAATACCACTACTTAAAAACAACCCTTCAATATAATTTCTTCGGTAAAAATTAATAGTGAGGTCTACAACTTCTTGCACCTTAAACGCGGCTCTTTTTATATCGTTACTTTTTCGAGTAACGCAATAGGCGCAATCAAAAATGCAGTGGTTGGTTAAAAGGATTTTTAAAAGAGAAACACAGCGACCATCTTCGGTGTAGCTATGGCAAATCCCCATACCATCACTATTGCCCAAACCTTTGTTTTTGTTTTGTCTTTTGCTTCCGCTTGAAGAGCAGGACACATCGTACTTTGCAGCATCGGCTAATATGCTCAATTTTTCATTTATTCTGTCAAAATTCATAGTAAATTTGGAATATCGCCAAAATTACGGAAATATTCCAAATTAATGGATTTATTCCAGAATTAATTTAGGATATGTTCCAATTAATATTATATTTGTGTATGGAAACGAAACTAACTATCGAAGCGCAGCGCTTTAAAAAACTACGTGAAGAACTGCGGCATACTCAACAAGGCTTTGCCGAATTACTGGGCATTGGGTCTACGACAGCCGATATTGAAAGAGGGAAAACCAAAATTACCGGAAAAGTAGTAATGGAATTGATGGCTCAATTTAACATCAATCCGCTATGGATTTATGGTAAAAGTTTTGAAAAATATATAGATACAAATCGGGGTGATGTAAGTCCAAAAGTATTAACCTTGGATACTACAGGTGAAGATTCAATTGTTTTGGTGAATCAAAAAGCTGCGGCTGGGTATCCTAACAATATTCACGATGTTGGATGGTATCAAACGCTTCCTGCTTTTAACATTCCGTTGCCCGAATATAGAAACGCTTCGTATAGAGGTTTTCAAGTTGAAGGGGATAGTATGTTGCCTAATATTAGACCGAAAGAATGGGTTTTAGGAAAAGCAGTGCCCAGTATTTATGAGGCTACCGATAATAAAATTTATATTGTTGTATTACAAGATTCGGTATTGGTTAAAAAGCTACAAAAAGTGCCCAACAACCCAGAAAATGTACGTTTAATTTCCTTAAATGAAAATTATCTTCCTATTGATGTTAAAGTAAAAGATATACAAGAATTATGGTTGGTTAACAGTAAATTATCTTTTGGTATTGAAGAACCCGAGGAGAGTAATTTGTTAAAACAACTTCAGCAATCTATGAATGAATTAAAGGCTCAAATGAGCGGTATTGCCCAAAAAAAAACCGACTAATTTGTTAGTCGGTTTTAATTTTTAAACTTCAAGCAATATTAATCGTCTACGTCAACTTTTACTTTGGAATCACCGTCTTCGTCGGTTTTAATTTTCACCTCTTTATTTTCGGTTTCCATTTTAATTTTTGACTCACCGTCATCACTTTTAACCTCAATATCTGCGCCTTCTTCTCGCATTTCTTGGATCAAAGTTTCGGTTTCTGAAATTTCTTCTTCTTTTGCTTGTTCTCTACAAGATGTAAAAATTAAAGTTGAAAAAATTGCAAATACTAAGATTAATTTAATCTTTTTCATAGGTGTTTTTTAGTGTGTTTCTAATATTTTAAATATCATCTGTACCACCCGTTCCGGTGTTTTCTTTTATTTCATCTACACCTTCTTCAAGGTCGTTTTCAAGACGTTGCGATGTGTTATCATCGGCCATATCTTCAACTTCATCTTCAACATCGTCCATAGTGTCGTTATAGTCATCTGCTACATCTTCTATGTCGTCTGCTTCTTTTGTGTCACGGCACGATACAAACGAGGTGCTAAATGCTGCGACTAATGCTAAACTTAAAATTATCTTTTTCATAATGTTTGTTGATTTAATGATTAATCATCGTTACCGATGTCTTCAATAGTTTTGTCAATCTCTTCGTTAACTTCTTTATCTACTTCTTTGGCCGCTCTTTCTAAAACTCCTTCGCGATCTTCGGTAGTTTCAGTTTCTACGTGTACTTCGCGGATAACTTCTTTTGTTTCAGTTTTTTGCTCTCGGCAAGAAGCCATTAATACGGTAAATATACCTAAGGCTAAAATGTACTTTTTCATAAGTAAGGTTATTTGTTTGTAACAAAACTAACTTATAAAATTTATGAATTGTATAATTAAATACTAAAAAATGTGAATGTTTTATTAATTAATTAGCAGAAATTTTAAATATTTCTTGGTTTTCAGGAGGTTTTAGAGAGCTGTAAGTTATTGTTTATCCAGTTTATAACGGTTTGTGTAGCCCCTGTATTTTGATTGACAAAATGACCGGCAATCATTCCTGTTTTTTCTCTGAAGTTTTTATTTGTTACCAATTTAGATAAAATGGAAGCCGTTTCTTTAGCATCATTAACCACAAAAAGCCCCGATAAATTTCGAAGTCTTATCGCTTCTGGAAATTCTTGGTAGTTTTTTCCAATAACAATAGGTACCCCAAAGGTGGCAGCTTCAAGAATGTTGTGAAGTCCAGTTTTGCCCATCGCGCCTCCGACATAGGCAATGTTGGCATAGTAGTAAAGTTTAGTCAACAACCCAATACAATCTATAATTAAAACGTCGTAAAGGGCTATGTTGACCGATTCTTTTTTGGAGTGTAATAGTACCTTTTTAGTTAGTTTTTTTGCAAAAGAAGCAATCTTTTCGGTGTGAATATTATGAGGGGCGATTATAAATTTTACATTTTCGGGTGCAGTGTTTATATAATTTAAAAGCACGGCTTCATCTTCGGGCCAAGTGCTTCCGCATACAATGCATATCGATTCGCCTTTAAATTCTTTGACAAAAGGCAACGAGTTGTCTACCTCAATTTGGTGCGAAACCCTGTCAAAGCGAGTATCGCCACTTACCGTTGTGTTGGCGAAACCAATACTTTGTAACAGTTTTTCTGAATTTTCATCTTGTAAAAATATATGATTAAAACTGAAAAGTGCATTTCGCATAAAGCCACCATAACCTTTAAAAAACAGCTGATTTTTTCTAAAAACTCCCGAAATTAACAAAGTTGGTATGTTTTGCTTTTTGAGCTCAAAAAGATAATTAGGCCATATTTCATATTTAACAAAAATGGACAGGGTAGGATTGACTGCGTTTATAAATCTTTGTGCATTTTTTTGGGTATCCATTGGCAAATACACTATTACATCGGCTAAGGTTGAATTCTTTTTGTTTTCATAACCCGAAGGAGAGAAAAAACTCACAACAATTTTAAAATGGGGATGTTGCTTTTTAAAAGCCTGAATTATAGGTACCCCTTGTTCGTATTCACCTAAAGAAGCACAGTGAAACCAAATTGTTTTTTCGTTTAACTGAATTTTATTCTCTAAAATTTTAAAAACATCTCTTCGTCCATCTACAAAAAGTTTTATCTTTTTATTAAATAATGCTACAATCTTCAACCCGAATGAAGTAATGTGGATTAATAAATTGTAAAGAGTGCGCATAAAGAACAAAAGTACTAAATTAGCTTTTGTGAATTTTCTTAAAAGGTGAATTTAAGGTGTGAGACTTTTAATTGGCTCCAGATTGTTACCTATTATGATAGGATCAACACTATTTCAAAATTCATTTTTGTAATTTTACCAATTCCAAATACAATTATAATTCAATTTAATCACCTCTGGCGACTGGCAGCGTATGAAAAAAATACAAATGGTTGATCTTAAGGGTCAATACGAAAATATAAAAGAACAAGTAAACAGCTCTATTTTAAATGTTTTAGAAACCACCGCCTTTGTAAACGGTCCCGAGGTTCATGAATTTCAAAAAGAACTTGAAACTTATTTAGGAGTTAAACACGTAATACCGTGTGCAAATGGCACCGATGCCTTGCAAATTGCTATGATGGGTTTGGGGCTAAAGCCGGGTGATGAAGTAATTACTGCCGACTTTACCTTTGCGGCAACCGTTGAGGTAATTGCGCTTTTGCAGTTAACACCCGTTTTGGTAGATGTAGACCCAGTAAATTTTAACATCGATACTGAAGCTATAAAAAATGCAATAACCCCAAATACAAAAGCGATTGTTCCTGTTCATCTTTTTGGTTTAGCCGCCAATATGGATGAAATTATGGCAATAGCCGAAGAACATAATTTATACGTGATTGAAGACAACGCCCAAGGCATTGGAGCCGATTATATTATGAAAGATGGAACTGTAAAGAAGACAGGTACAATAGGCCATGTAGCTTCTACTTCTTTCTTTCCTTCCAAAAACTTAGGATGCTATGGCGATGGCGGGGCTATTTTTACAAACGATGATGATTTGGCGCATACCATTCGCGGAATTGTAAACCACGGCATGTACGTTCGTTATCATCACGATGTAGTAGGGGTAAATAGCAGGTTAGATTCTATACAAGCTGCGGTGCTTCGTGCAAAGTTGCCGCTGTTAGATGAGTACAATGCAGCACGCCGAAATGCAGCAAGAAAATATAGTGAAGCCTTCGCAGGAATTAAAAATATTATTACGCCAACAGGCTATTGTAAAAACACCCAAACTATCTGCGATGTTTGTAACTGTCACGTTTTTCATCAATACACATTAAAAGTTATAAATGTAGATCGCGATGCCTTGGTACAGCATTTAAATGAAAACGGTATTCCGTGTGGTGTTTATTACCCTATTCCGTTGCATTTGCAAAAAGCATATAAAGATGATCGTTATAATGAAGAAGATTTCACGGTAACAAATCAACTTGTAAAAGAAGTAATTTCATTGCCAATGCACACCGAGCTCGACGACGTGCAAATAGCGTTTATTACTAAAACTGTTATTGATTTTGTTACAAAATAATTTTAAGAGACGCCCTTTTTAGGGATATTATTATGAAGAAAATATTAGTTACTGGCGGACTGGGCTACATTGGGAGCCATACCGTTGTTGAACTTCAAAATTCAGGATTTGAAGTTGTAATAATCGATAATCTTGCAAATTCTTCTATCGATGTTTTAGAAGGAATTACAAACATTACCAAAACCCCTCCTACATTTGAAAGACTCGATTTACGTGTAAAAGCAGATGTTACTGAGTTTTTTAAAGAACATACAAACATAGCCGGGATTATTCACTTTGCAGCGAGTAAAGCCGTAGGTGAAAGTGTTGAAAATCCGCTTTTGTATTATGAAAATAACTTACACACTTTAGTTTATTTGTTACAAGAATGTAGGGCACATAACATCAATAATTTTATTTTTAGTTCTTCTTGCACCGTTTATGGCGAACCCGATAATTTGCCAATTACCGAGGATGCCCCAGTAAAACCCGCAACTTCGCCCTACGGAAATACAAAACAAATAAGTGAAGAAATTTTAAAAGATACTTGCGCTATTTCAAATTTAAAATCGATTGCGTTACGGTATTTTAATCCCATAGGAGCGCATAAAACGGCCGAAATAGGAGAGCTTCCTGCAGGAGTTCCGCAAAACTTAGTGCCATTTATCACGCAAACGGCAGCGGGTGTACGTAAAGAACTTTCGGTTTTTGGCGATGATTACCCTACAGCGGATGGAAGTTGCGTACGCGATTATATTCACGTTGTAGATTTAGCCAAAGCCCACGTAATAGCCTTACAGCGTTTAATGGACAATAAAAACGAAACTCAGTTTGAGGTTTTCAACTTAGGCACGGGGAGAGGTAGTTCGGTTTTGGAAGTTGTAAATTCATTTGAAAAAACAACAGGCGAAAAGCTAAATTATAAAATTGTAGACCGTCGCCCAGGCGATGTTATTTCGGTATATGCCGATACCAAAAAAGCCAACGAAGTATTGGGCTGGAAAGCCACAAAAACGATGGAAGACGCTTTGGAATCGGCTTGGAAGTGGGAACAGAAAATTAGAAAGAAAAAAGAATAAACCTTTTTAAAGCTAAATTCTGCAGTTTATAAAATAGGTGGTTTTTTTGAGAATAAATCAAGAATTAACCCAGGTTTAACGCTATTTTCTTGGAATTGGTTCCTATTCTTCGTTTCTTTGCAAAATAACAGTACTCTGTACTTTCGTTTTCAGTAGCCTTGCACTGAAGGCCAAAGGGGGTCAAAAAAACAATGATGAAGTTAGTTTCAGTGAAACGACAAACAAAAAGAGAAAAAAGATTTACACAAAAAATGGGAATGTTCACTACAAGCGTGATTTATATTAAAAAAACATTTTTAAGCGTTCCTTTTAAAACAATTCATAAATACCGCGAAACCTATTATGGTAAAGTAAAAGATTGTGAAGAATGTAGCATTAGCGCATAATCACTGTCGATAGTAATAAAAAACGCCGAAGGAATTTTTTCTTCGGCGTTTTTATTATAGGTTAGTTTAACTAAAAAAATATTTAAACTAACGTTATAGGTATACTGTACTCAAAGTAGTCTTTTGATGGTTAAAATATTACTTTTTTCCATTCTCAAGTTCTGAACACTTACAATTTTACCTTTCTCAGTAAAATATTTATAAGTTACATTTCCTTTCCCTACCTTGAGTTTTTTACAAACTCTACAATAGTAGATATGCGCTCATCCAAATTTGCCAGATACAGCAAATATTTCATGTTATTTATTACTTATAATATATTATTTTGGTTTTATGGAATTAATCCATGTGTTTGAAAATCAACTGATAACCTTATTTAAATATAGTGAAAAACCTCAAATTTTATCTACAACTTTTTTCATTCGAAATTATTTTATTGGTATTTGCAAGCTGCCAAAAAGAACCAACTGCACCAATTGATGCCCATGACCATATAGGTGTTCATTCAGAAGAAAGTCGGTATTCCAGAAGTGAAATTTCCTTTAATGATTTTCAAAGCAAGTTTCTGAACAAATATTCTAATCATGTTTCAAATTACTTTATTCCGTCCGAAAATAGAGGAGGTGACGATTTTATTGTGGAAGTAAATACTGAAAGAATAGTGGAGTTTTCTGGGGATAGTGTAACTACTTATACATTTAATGTTAAGACTTCGAATGAAGAAAATGAAAGTTTTACGAATCTAATTCTTTTTGAAAGAAATGGCCAATCAGGTGAGGTAATTTTTAAATATACCCCTACCACTGAATGGGTCAATGAACTCGTAAATGGAAATAAAACACGTTTTAGTGGCACATTGAGTTTAATGTCGACGGAAGGAGATGTAATACAGACCGATGAGGTAATTGATGGAGAACCGCAAGGAAAAGTAGCTCCTTGTTTGTTTACTGCCATACCTATTTGGATAGATTGTTACGGTGCTTCCTGCCCTTGCCCCGATGGTAATGGTTATTTGGGTGGTTGGGATATTTCAGTATCCTGCGGTCCAGCTGGAGGGGGTGGAGGAACGGGTTCAGGAGGAGGCGACCCAACTGGAGGTGGTGGAAGCGGAAGCCCTCATGGTGGCGGTGATTTGCCAACCGACCTGTTGGAGTGGGATTTGTTTTTTGGTTTGCTAAACCTTCGAGGACCTAATGATTATTTTAATTTAGAAGATCCGAACCCTTATATTTCTCAAGAGTATGATGATTTTGAAGAGTTTGAAACTGTCTTTAACGGTTTAGAAAATTATGAGGTTTTTTTGATAAATAATCAGGATGGAACTCATACTACACACTATAGTTTTGATGCCGGACTTTCAAATATAAATGTTTTTGTGAAACAGACCCTACGAAATACATCCAATAATCAAGGTTATCAATTGCATTCTATTACAACTTCGTATACAGGTATAACATTGGGCAAAGAATGGAATATTACCCATACTCAATTTAATATTGATCCTACAAATAATGTGGTGTCAATTGATATTTGGGGTACTATAGGATATAGTTCTTATACAGAAGAAATAGGAAATTTTTTTTCATAGATCTGTACATCTTTCATTAGATATTAATAATGATACAGGTGAAGCGATGGGTGTTTCAATTTCAAATGAATAAAGAAATGGTTTTACTGCAAAAAATAGAATTCGAACCAAATGCAATGGGAAAATATGAAGTTCCTGGTAATTTTTGGTATGAAGTATTTACAATATTCGCAAATATTCTTATTCCTATAATCATTATTATTTTGATTGTCTACGGTATTGTAAAATTTTATAAAATGTTCCAGAAGATGAACGATACTTTAGCCGAAATAAGTGAAACGCTTAAAAAAAGTAAGTAAGTGGTAAAAAAACGCCGAAGGCGTAAATATCCTTCGGCGTTCTGCAATCTATTTTTTATCAAATTAGAACTCAGCCTTTTCAGTTTCAGCAGATCTATCAATCTTCTTTACCAATCCCTGTAACACATTTCCGGGGCCAACCTCAATAAATTTTGTTGCTCCATCTTGAATCATGTTTTGAACGCTCTGTGTCCATTTTACTGGAGCAGTGAGTTGGAAAATAAGATTTTCTTTAATTTTTGAAGGCTCCGTAACGGCCAAGGTTGAAACGTTTTGATAAATTGGACAAGCTGGTTGCTTAAAGTTTGTAGTTTTAATAGCTGCTGCCAATTCTTCGCGAGCAGGTTCCATCAACGGACTGTGGAATGCGCCGCCCACGGGTAAAATCAATGCTCTACGAGCGCCAGCTTCTTTTAAGCTTTCGCAAGCTTTACCTACGGCATCCACATCGCCCGAAATTACTAACTGGCCTGGGCAGTTGTAATTTGCAGCCACTACAGTTCCGGGTGTGTTTGCGCAAATTTCTTCAACTAAATGGTCCTCCAAACCCAAAACAGCCGCCATTGTAGAGGGTGTTACTTCACAGGCTTTCTGCATTGCTAGTGCACGCTTGTAAACTAATTGCAGTCCGTCGCTAAAGGCAAGTGTTTTGTTGGCTACTAGCGCAGAAATTTCACCTAATGAGTGCCCTGCAACCATATCTGGCTGGAATTTGCTGCCCATTACTTCGGCCAAAATGGTTGAGTGAAGAAAAATAGCAGGCTGTGTTACCTTGGTTTCCTTTAGTTGGTCTGCACTTCCTTCAAACATAGTTTTAGTAATATCGAATCCTAAAATGTCGTTGGCTTGGTGGAACATTTCTTTCGCCTTAGACGAATTGTCGTAAAGGTCTTTGCCCATTCCTGTAAATTGTGCGCCCTGTCCGGGAAATATATATGCTTTCATAATTTTAAATTTGTGGGAACAAAAATAGGATTTATTCTATAAAAACTGGGTTACAATATTTTTCACTTGCGGTAGGTAACTTCTTCCAAATAAATTTAAATGTACTAATAGGTAATATAATTGCCAAAGTGAAATACGTTGCGCCCAACCTTCGATTAATGGAAAACTAGTGTTGTAGTGTGTAAAAGTTTCCTCTGGAAAACCTCCAAATAATTTCATCATGGCGATATCCATTTCACGCGGGGCATAGGCAATTGCTGGATCTATTAAGGCAGGTTGCCCGTTTTTTAAAGCAAGATAATTACCACTCCATAAATCGCCGTGTATTAACGATGGTGATTCGTTGGGTATTTCGTTAACAATATTTTTAAAGAAAAGGTCTAATTTATTAAAGTAATAGCCATTGTCAATGGCTATTTTAAATTGTGGCTCCAACCTTTGTGAGATGTAAAATTCTGAAGCCGAATTGCACCAATTATTTTGCTGCGGTAAACTACCAATATAATTATCATAATTTAACCCAAAACTGTCGTTTGTAGATTTATGCAGTGACGATAATTTTACTGCAAATACTTTCCAAAAATCATGGCTCGGCTGGCCTGCAGGAATGTATTCCATCAACAAGTAAGATGAATTATCTATGTTTCCCGTGCCAACTATTTCAGGAATTCTAAAACTTTTTGAGGATTTTAAAAGCGACAATCCCTTTGCTTCTGCTTTAAACATATTTGGGAACTTGTCTGTTTTATTAATCTTTGCAACAAAATTTCCTTCGGCACATTTCAGCATAAAAACGTTATTAATGTCGCCTCCCGAAAGTGGTTTTTCACTCAGGAAATTTAGGTCGTGCCGCGATGCTATTTCATTAAAAAAGGAATGCATTTTTTAATGGGTAATTAAATTTGGGCATTAAATAGATTTGTACTTCGGAATGGCAAAAATTATTCGTTTGTTCTACGTATCCACGTTTCGTAGGTAAAAGCGTGTTTGTGTTTACTGTCTGTTGGATGGTTATCTTCGGTAATTAACTTCCAATCTTTATCTGAAAATTCAGGGAAAAACGTATCGGCATCATCAAAAGTATCGTGTACCCGTGTAAGTTCAATTTTATCGGCAATGTTTAGTGCCATTTTATAAATTTCGCCCCCACCAATTACAAAGGGTTGGTCGTCATCTTTTACCTTGGAAAGTGCTTCTTCCAAACTATGAACCACAATGGCGCCTTCTTTTTTATAATTTTTATTGCGGGTAATCACCAAATGAATTCTATTGGGCAGTGGTTTTGGAAATGATTCAAAAGTTTTACGTCCCATAATAATATAATGGCCGGTGGTTAGCGCTTTAAATCGTTTAAAATCGTCGGGCAAGTGCCACAGTAATCCGTTGTCTTTTCCCAATTCGTTGTTTTGGCCGGCGGCGGCTATCATTGTAATCATTCTACGTCTGGAGGTAAAGGGTTATTTAATGAGTTTTTTAAAGTTGTTTTATGGCTTTTTGTAGGTAACGGCAGTTCGTTATCTACTTGTTTTTGAAGTTCGGCAATTCTTTCGGCTTGTTTTGCTTTTAATTTTTCTAACTGCCTATCTTCCCATTCTTTATCCATAAATTTATTTATAACAAAAACGTTAAAAAGATGCACCAAAAAGATAAATGTCCAAATTAAAATAGCCCAGATATACCACTTTTGAATTATAAAATCTTTGCCAATATCCAAAAATTCGTTGAGCACAATAAACAGAATAGCGCCCGCCAAAAAAATAATAAAATGGCGCATTAAATTTTTTTTCTGCGCAATACGCTGTCGGGCATATTCATACTGCTCTCGTTGTTCGGCGTCGATTCTTTCGGTTTTTTTAGTTTTTGAAAACATAGTTGGTTATTTTCGTTAAAAGATAACATTTGTTGCGTGTGTAAGCAACGTAAAAATACCTAAAATTCGTCGTTTTTAACCTTGCCATATGGAAGATTTAAAGAAACACTTTCCCGCGTTACTGTCGTGTACCTATTTAAATACTGCAGCCAATGGCCTAGTATCAAAACCCATAATTGAGTGGCGAAGACAACACGATTTAGATTTAATGCAGCGTGCCAGTACTTTTCGCGACAATCACAACGTGCTTTTAGACCAAACGCGCTTAACGGTTTCTAGTTTTTTTGGCGCTAATCTCGAAGAAATAGCACTTGTACCTAATGTTTCTTTTGCTTTAAATACAATTTTGGAGGGCTTGCCTAAAAAACAAAAAATATTGCTTTTAAAAAACGATTACCCCTCGGTTAATTGGCCTGTTGAAACGAGAGGTTTTGATGTTTGTTACGCAACTATTGACGAAAATCTGGAACAAAATATTGAAGCTGCAGTTAATGAAAATAAACCCGATATTTTTATGTTTAGCATTGTACAATGGCTTAACGGTATTAAAATAGATTTTGAATTTTTAAATAGGTTAAAGAGTTATCACTCCAATTTATTGTTAATTGCAGATGGAACTCAATTTTTAGGAACGGAAAATTTCAACTTTGCCCAAAATGCGATAGATATAGTAGGTGCTAGCGCGTATAAATGGCTTAATGCAGGTTTTGGAAATGGTTTTGTTATGGTGAAAGAGGCTACTAAAAGACGTATTTTTCCTAAAACGATTGGTTTTAATTCTGCCGAAAAATTTGAAAGTGAAGCTTCCGAAACTAAGTTTATTAAACATTTTGAGCCGGGCCATTTAGATACGCTCAATTTTGGCAGCTTAAACCAAGCTATTCTTTTTCAAAAAAACTTAGGCGTAGATGGCTTGTATTATAAAATTGCATCCTTGTCTCAACTTGCAAAAACACGTTTTTCTGAAATGGGGCTTTTGCAAAACGATACCGCACTTCGAGACAATCATTCGTCAATATTTAACATTCGAGGCGAAAAGGCAACTTTTGAAAAGCTAAAAACCAGCAATGTTATTTGCTCTTTACGGGGTGGGGGTATTCGTGTTAGTTTTCATTATTATAACACCATAGACGATTTGGATGAGTTAATACAAATATTGAAATAACTACTCAGTAATAGTTACGCCTTTCCAAAAAGCGATGTGGTTTTTTATAGTTTTAGCTGCGTATTTAGGGTTTGCGTAATACCAAGCTGCATCTTGGTTTACTTTTCCGTCAACTACAATGTTGTAATACGATGCATCGCCCTTCCACGGGCAGTGGGTGGTAGTTTCACTTTTTTGTAAATACTCAGTCTTTACACTCGATTCTGGAAAATAATGGTTGTTTTCAATTACAATTGTATCGTTTGATTGGGCAATTACTTTGTCATTCCATATAGCTTTCATAAGATATATTTTTAATTATAATCGATTAATCTTGAGCCTTGCTAAAGGCGTAATTTTTATAATATCTGCGTTCGTCTGCAAATACCGACTCTATTTTTAACCCGGCTTGGTTTGCAAGCCAGCCTACAACCTCATCATTGTACTTTTGTGATATTTCGGTATGGATTGTTTCCCATTTATTAAAATGAATTGTGGTGTCTAGTTTATCAATTGTAATATCCATTGCTTCTGTAGCCACTAAAAAACTTTTGGCAGTGCCAGTTTCGGGGTTATAGCTTTCCCAATGAGTAAATTTTTCAATATCAAAATTACCACTCAATTCGCGGTTAATTCGGGTTAAAATATTTTTATTAAATGCTGCCGTAATTCCTTCTTTATCATTGTAAGCATCGAGAATTGTTTGTGGATTCTTTTTTTGGTCGAACCCCATAAATAGAAGGTCGTCGGGGAGCATTGTGTCTTTTAGTTTTGAAAGAAATTCTATGGCTTTGGGGTGTCGTAAGTTTCCAATATTACTTCCCAGAACCATAATTACTTTTTTGCGCTTATCAAATACTTTTAGTCTTTCCAAAACCTGAAAATATTCGCCAATTTCGGCATCTACGCTTAAATTTGGCATTTCGCTGGCTAAATTTTGTGTGAGTAACTCAACTGCATTTTCACTAATATCAATTGGTTTATAGACAAAATTGAAATTATTTTCAACCATATATTTTAATAATACTTTGGTCTTTTTACCGTCACCAGCACCAAGCTCGATTAAGTCGAGACCGTTTTCGCGATCGCGAAATAATTCGCCAATTTCTCGTGTATTTGTCGAAATTATGTCAAACTCACATTTGGTTAAATAGTAGGTGGGCATCGCCATAATTTCTTGAAATAGCTTATCGCCCTTTTTGTCGTAAAAGTATTTTGAAGAAAGATATTTTGGGAAACTGGAGAGGCCTTCTAAAACTTCTTTTTTAAAAGTAGTATCTCGTTGGGTTTTATTATCCATAAAATTATTGGTAGTTGTTATTTTGCCAATCTTAGGCCAGTAAATTGCCATCGTAAATTGGTTTGAAAAAAATTGCGGTAGGTATGCCGCGTATGTTTGGATGATGTTGCTACAGATCCTCCTCGCAAAACCTTTTGATTAACCATAAACTTGCCGTTGTATTCGCCAATGGCTCCAGGTGCTTTTGAATAGTTGGGGTAGGGTAAATATGCGCTTTCTGTCCACTCCCAACGGCTTCCCCAATTAAAATGCGCTTGTGCTGCTTCCCATTCAAATTCTGTTGGCAGTCTGCATTCTTTCCATTGTGCAAAAGCAAAAGCTTCGAAATATGAAATATGCGAAAGCGGCGCATCCATATTTAGTTTTTCTAAACCTTGTAGCGTGTATTGATGCCATTGGCCGTCTATTTTGTGCCAGTACATTGGAGCTTCAATATTATTTTCTTTAACCCAATCTAGCCCTTCGGCGTGCCACAAATTAAAATCTTTGTAGCCTCCCGCATTTATAAATTCTAAATATTCAGAATTTGTAATTAATTTATTTGAAATTTTAAAATTGTTTAAAAATACTTGATGGGTGCCAAGTTCGTTGTCGTAACAAAACTCCTGCGGCTTGTCATGACCAATTTTATACAATCCTTCTTTAATTTTAATCCATTCCTGCTTAAAATCTTGAATGGGGTTTTCAATAAATGAATTGTTGTATTTGGGAAGTAATGGGTTGTTGCCTAAAATATATTTTATATCGGTTGTAAGTAATTCTTGGTGTTGTTTTTCGTGATGAATCCCGATGAGTAAAACTTCTTTAATTTCTTCGGAAATATCATCAATTAAAAACTCTTCCATTTGGTTTGTAACGTAATGTCTATAATCGTAAACCTTAGCAACGCCGGGCCGTGAGAGATTGCCTCGATCATTTCGTATTACACGTTTACCTACGTTTTCATAATAACTATTAAACACAAAGGCGAAGTCTTCGTGATACAGTTTATAGTTGGGTTTGTGCGGTTTTAAAATAAACTCTTCAAAAAACCAAGACGTGTGGCCTAAGTGCCACTTGGGGGGAGAAACGTCTACAATTGGTTGCACCACGTAGTCTTCAATTTCTAATGGCTTGCAAATATTTTCGGTATGTAATCGCGTTTCAAGAAAAAATGAAACTAATTGGTCTGTTGCAATCATAAAAAAAGCGTCGCAATTTTTTGTCACGACACTTTAAATATAATTATTAAAATTGTTTAAGGCTATTTTAAGGCCGTTAAACAGTTGTTAAACTAAGATTTTTGATCCAAAAGCATTGCTGCATTGAATTAAATTTTAACGTAAATTAAAAGTTATAGGTAATAAAATTTTTACATTTACAGGTTTGTTATCAACTTTCCCGGGAGTCATTTTGGGTAACAATTTTATAACGCGATAGGCTTCTTTTTCTAACTCCTTATACCGCGCTTTAACTTTAATGTTATCGACAAAGCCAAATTTATTAATAGTAAATTGAATATTAATTCGTTGATTGCCTTTTTTAATCTTAGAACTTGGTTTTAAAAATACATTAAAGTTGTTTGCTATATGTGTTTTAATATTTGCAGACATACAGCTTTTCAAACCTTCTTTGTTGTCAGTAAAACAGCCTGGAAACACGGGGCTTTGCTCTACATTTAATAAGGTGTAAGTTTCAGAATTAACTAAGGAAGTGGTTTTGCTTAAAGGAAAATTAATTTCGAGGCTGAAAGTATCATAAATGCTTATTCCTTCGTAATTTTTATAAGGTGAAATAGGCAACAGATTTTCAATAACACTTTGAGCTACTTTATAAAGCCCAACATTCTCAACGTCTAACTCAACAATTTTAAAATTACCATTTTCGTCCACAATGACTTCTAAGCTTAGTTTATCAGTTTTATTTCCGAGGTTAATTTTGCTTTTATTCTCTTTAAAAGCGGTAATTAGAACACTTTCTAAATAGTTTTGAAAACAAGCACTGCGGGCGGCAATGCTAATACTTTCATTACAGGTTTCTAAACTAATAAATTGGCTATTTACTTTATGGCAAATAAGGAGTAGAAAAATTGAACTGTAAAGTTTTAGCAATCTTATTTTCCAGTTTTAAAAGTAAACGGTACTGCCATTTTAATTGCGCGAGGCTTGCCTCCCATCATCCCGGGTTTGGCCATTTTGGGCATGGCTAAGATATTTCGTTTTGCTTCTTCTTGCAATTCTTTCGTGCCGCCAGAAACTTTTTTTACTTCAACTAAACCCAGCTCATTAATTACAAATTCAACAATTACTCGCCCTTCAATATTATTTTTATAAGCATTGGGTGGGTATTTAAAATTTTTAGAAATATGAGTAGCAAGTTTTTGGTTAAAACACTTGTCGCGTTGAGCGGCACTACCGCTTTCACAGCCTGGCCATACGGGGCCAATTTCTTTTAAAGTTACTGTGTTTTTTTGAACGTCTCCCCAATCTTGGGCAATAATTGTGGTTGAAAATAATAGGAAAGTTGCAATAAGTAGGTATTTCATAAAAGTATTTTTTTAATTTAATTAGATAGCCACAGCCCCTTTAATATGCGGGTGTGGATTGTAATCTACAAGTGTAAAATCATCAAAAGTGAAGCCAAATATATCTTTTACATCTGGATTAAGCAACATTTTCGGCAATGGTCTGGGGTCGCGAGATAGCTGAAGCCCAACTTGTTCAAGGTGGTTGCTGTAAATATGGGCGTCTCCAAAAGTATGAATAAAATCGCCTGCCTGGTAGCCACAAACCTGAGCTATCATCATTGTTAAAAGGGCATATGAAGCAATGTTAAAAGGAACACCTAAAAATATATCGGCACTGCGTTGATACAACTGGCACGATAGTTTACCATCTGCCACATAAAACTGAAAAAACGCATGGCAGGGCGGGAGTGCTGCTTTGCCATTTGCTACGTTTTCTTTAAAAGATTTTGAGGTATCGGGCAACACACTTGGGTTCCACGCGCTAACGAGCATTCGTCGGCTATCGGGGTTGGTTTTTAGGGTTTTAATAATATCGGCAATTTGATCGATTTCTTCGCTATTCCAGTTGCGCCATTGATGGCCATACACGGGTCCAAGATCACCATTATCATCGGCCCATTCATTCCATATTCGCACGCCGTTTTCCTGAAGATATTTAACATTTGTATCGCCATTTAAAAACCAAAGCAACTCGTAAATTATAGATTTTAAATGAAGTTTTTTGGTAGTAACCATAGGAAAACCTTCGCTTAAATCAAATCGCATTTGGTAGCCAAAAACACTTTTTGTACCCGTGCCTGTGCGGTCTTCTTTGGTAGCACCATTTTCTAAAACGTGTTTTAGAAGGTCGTGATATTGTTTCATAATTCAGTAAATAAATATGGGGTCTAATTTACTAATAGCGATAGAGATGCTAAAATAATTTAAGAACTGCTTTTAAATAAGTTATTAACGATTAGCCAATTATCATTCCTGCAATCGTTGCAGAAATTAATGACGCTAATGTTCCGCCTAATAAGGCTTTCATTCCAAACTTTGAAAGCGTTTTACGTTGCCCCGGCGCGAGAGAGCCTATTCCGCCAATTTGTATTCCAATGGAGGCAAAGTTTGCAAAACCACACAGCATATAGGTGGCCATGATTATGCTTTTTTCGTAGTTAAGGTGAAGTGAATTGGCTACATTTTTAAGCTCGGCTAATTGTATATAACCTACAAATTCGCTGGCAGCAAGTTTAATCCCGAGAAGCTGCCCCATCATCATCATATCTTCTTCAGCAACGCCAATTAGCCACATTAATGGGGCGAATACAGTACCCAAAATTGCTTCGAGCGAAAGGTTGTTGTAGTCTGAATTTGCAGCAACCCAATCATTTAATGAGGTTATATCGCCAATGTACCCCAAAATACCGTTTAACATTGCAATAAACGCCACAAATACTAATAACATGGCTCCTACATTTACCGCAAGTTTTAAACCTTCGGTAGTACCATTTGCAATGGCATCTAAAAAGTTTGAACCTATCTTTTCAGAAGAAACTTTTACATCGGTATTTATAGATTCGGTTTGTGGGTATAATATTTTTGAGATAACTATGGCTCCAGGTGCGGCCATTACCGAAGCAGCTAAAAGGTGTTTTGCAAAAGTTAATCTTAAGGCTGGGTCATCGCCTCCTAGAAAGCCAATATATGCTGCCAAAACTGCTCCAGCAACTGTTGCCATACCGCCAATCATGACTAAAAGCATTTCAGATTTATTCATCTTTTCTAAATAGGCTTTAATCAATAAAGGGGCTTCAGTTTGTCCTAAAAAGATGTTACCGGCAACGCTTAAACTTTCGGCGCCCGAAATATGTAAAAGCTTTGTAAGTAGCCATCCCATTGCTTTTACAATTATCTGGATTATTCCTAAGTAAAATAATACCGAAGTAAGCGCAGAGAAAAATATAATGGTAGGTAAAACTTGAAAGGCAAAAATAAACCCGTACGAATTTATATCTAACATGCCTCCTAAAAGAAACTCACTTCCGGCTTTTGTGTAGTCTAAAACATTGACAAATATTTGCCCAATACCTTCAAATAAGCTTTTAATAAAACCAACTTTTAATACGCCTATGGCTATTAAAAGCTGAAATCCGAGGCCTAAAGCAACCGTTTTCCAATTAATGGCTTTTCTATTGGCGCTAAATATTACAGCAATAATTAGCAGCGAAATCATACCTATAATTCCACGCCATAAACTTTGCATAGAAAAACCTTCACTCGGGATAATTTTGGATGATTCGGCAACAGTTTCAAGAGCCGAAATATTTTTTGTATTGGGTGTAGTAAGCGTGTATTTATAGTTTTTTTCGGAAAGCGTTAGTGTGCTATCGGTTACTTCTTCAACCCGAAATCTGCGAATACTATCGGCAGGATTGTTAAAAAATAAAACGAGTAAGTTGTCTTGAAAAAGATAGTCGCCGTTGGGTTGAATGCTGTCAATTGAGCCTTGATATTGAAAGGTGCCGGCATCGAGTTTTAGCGAGTTAGCTTCAGAGTTTATATTTACTGCCGAAAGGCCGTTGGTGTCTTTAATTTCGGTAAATTGCCACGTTTTTTCTATGCTTTGGGCGCAAAGATTTCCGAAGAAAAAAATAGCGATTGCTACGAGAGTGAATTTATGCATGTTTTTTATAGTTCCTGAGATTGGGTATAAAATTTCAAAAAAAGTTTTCATATTTAAATTGCTGAAATTATCCTCTCTTCGAAATTTCATCGCGTATGTTTGCTGCTTTTTCGTAGTTTTCATTTTTTACAGCCTCGTCGAGCATTTTATTTAATTCGGTAAGGCTGTATTTATTGTAGCTTTCGCTGGCAGGTTTTACCGTTTCTTTGTCTTCTCCTAAAATTAAATCTTCAATTACCGTTTCTTCTTCTTTAGAAAGCGACTTTTTTGATGGCGAAGTTTTTAAATAGATTCCCGCTTTGTCAAGGATGTTTTTATATGTAAAAATTGGAGCGTTAAACCGAAGTGCCAATGCAATAGCATCGCTTGTTCTGGCGTCTATTATTTCTTCAATTTTATCGCATTCGCAAATAATACTGGAGTAAAACACACCGTCTACTAATTTGTGTATTATTACTTGCTTTACAACAATTGCAAACCTATCGGCAAAATTTTTAAATAAATCGTGTGTAAGGGGACGTGGTGGGGTAATGTCTTTTTCTAAGGCTATGGCTATGGATTGTGCCTCGAATGCACCAATTACAATGGGAAGTTTTCGTTCGCCGTCAACTTCATTTAAAATAAGTGCGTAAGCGCCATTTTGGGTTTGGCTATATGAAATACCTTTGATTGTAAGTTTTACTAAACTCATTCTTCAAGAATCAGTGATAATTAATTTGCGCGTTGTTCAGTTAAACAAGTGATTATAAAAGTAATGAATAATACATCAAAAAAAAAGGCTGTTTAAATTTGGATGCTTCCTTATCTAAACAGCCTTTTTACGAGGCACAAATTAACAAAAATTTATGCGTTTTGCGCCTTAAATTCTTTTAATTTTTCGGTGAGTTGTGGTACAATCTCAAATGCATCGCCTACTATTCCGTAGTCTGCGGCTTTAAAGAATGGTGCTTCTGGATCATTGTTAATAACCACTTTAACTTTTGAAGCGTTAATACCGGCCAAATGCTGGATAGCGCCCGAGATACCCACAGCGATATATAAATTTGAAGCAACAGGTTTTCCTGTTTGTCCAACGTGCTCGCTATGCGGTCTCCACCCCATGTCGCTCACAGGTTTTGAACATGCTGTAGCGGCTCCTAAGGTTGCTGCCAATTCTTCAATCATACCCCAGTTTTCTGGACCTTTCATTCCGCGACCAGCAGAAACTACTATTTCGGCATCGGCAATTGTAACTGTATCGGTAGCTTTATCAACCGATACAATTTCCATATCGAAATCGTGTGCATCTAAATTTGGAGAAAACGCTTCATTGGTCATTGAAGTTTCGTTTTCGGTTAACCCGTGAGAGTTTTTACCAATCCCTACTATTTTTACATCGGTAGTAATTTCGGTAACGGCAAACGCTTTGTTGGTAAACACACTGTGTTTTACTTTAAAAGGTGCCGTGCTTTCTGGTAATGCTACTACGTTTGGTACAAATCCGGCATTTAAATTTACAGCCAATGTAGGGGCTAAAAATTTGCTATTTGCACTCGCGGTTAGTACTATTACTTGTACGCTTTCTTGTTTGGCTGCTTGCCCTATAGCATCGGCATAGGCTTCGGCGTTAAACTTATTTAATTTTTCATTCGAAACTTCTAATACTTTAGAAGCACCGTATTTACTTAATTGAGAAGTGTCATTGGCATTAATGCTTATTGCCACAACCGAAGTTCCTAATTGATCTGCAACTCCTTTGGCATATGAAACAGCCTCGAGTGCGATTTTCTTAATTTTTCCTTCTTCTGATTCTGTATATACTAAAACTGACATTAGATTTTCAATTTTGGATTTACGATTTTAAAGATTAATTAAAACCATAAAATATTAGTAATAAATTAGAGTCGTCTAAAAAAGACGTGTTTAAATAACTTTAGCTTCGTTGTGTAAAAGGTTAACTAATTCATCAACACTGTCTACCAATTTTACTGCTCCTTTTGGAGCTGGTTTTTCAAAGCTTGCTGTATTTGTTTCGGCATTTGCCGCTACTGCTTCTTTTACATTTAATGGTTTTGAACGGGCTTGCATAATACCGCGCATATTTGGAATGCGTAAATCACTTTCTTCAACCAAACCTTTTTGTCCGCCAATAACTAGTGGCAACGAGGTTTTTAAAGTTTCTTTTCCGCCGTCAATTTCGCGTATTGCAGTAGCTTTATCGCCTTCAATCTCGAGGCCGATACATGTATTTACAAAATTTGCACCAATGAGTTTTGCAAGCATTCCTGGTACCATTCCGCCGTTAAAATCAATAGATTCTCTTCCGCCAATAATTAAATCGTAACCTCCGTCTTTAGCCACATTTGCTAATTGTTTTGCAACAGAAAATCCATCGGTTGCTGGGGTGTTTATTCGTATCGCTTCATCGGCACCAATGGCTAAAGCTTTGCGAAGCGTTGGCTCGGTTTCTGGACCGCCCACATTTACAACGTGTACGGTAGCGCCTTGTTTTTCTTTAAACCACATGGCTCTCGTTAAACCAAATTCGTCATTTGGATTAATAACAAATTGTACACCGTTGGTGTCAAATTTTGTATCGCCGTCAGTAAAGTTGATTTTTGAAGTTGTATCGGGTACGTGACTTATACAGACTAATATTTTCATCTTTAAAATATGTTTTTAGATTGTGAAATTTTGAGTAATATTTACAGTTGTAAAAACAACCCAAATTGCTCGTGTGCGAAGTTAAGAATATATTTCTTTTTTTTGTTATGCACGCATAATAAATTTTGATTAAAATTGAAGAATTAATTCTTAATGAGATACTATTTATAGTATTTTTGCAACTTCGTTCCGAGCCTATTTGGGAACACGAATTTTTATATTTCAAATTGAAAAGATGAAAACACTACAATTTAGAGAAGCTGTACAAGAAGCGATGAGCGAAGAGATGCGTCGCGACGAATCTATATATTTAATGGGAGAAGAGGTTGCCGAATATAACGGTGCTTACAAAGCAAGTAAGGGCATGCTCGATGAATTTGGTCCAAAACGTGTTATCGATACGCCTATTTCTGAAATGGGTTTTTCTGGAATTGGAGTGGGTTCGGCAATGAACGGAAATAGACCTATCATAGAGTTTATGACCTTTAACTTTTCATTAGTTGCTATTGACCAAATTATAAACAACGCGGCAAAAATGCGCCAAATGAGTGGCGGACAATTTAATATTCCTATTGTTTTTCGTGGCCCAACAGCTTCGGCAGGGCAACTTGCCGCAACGCATAGCCAAGCCTTTGAGAGCTGGTACGCCAACTGCCCAGGCTTAAAAGTGATTGTGCCTAGCAATCCGGCCGATGCAAAAGGACTTCTTAAAAGTGCAATACGCGATGACGATCCTGTAATTTTTATGGAGAGTGAGCAAATGTATGGCGATAAAGGTGAAGTACCGGAAGGAGAATATTTAATTCCTATTGGGGTAGCCGATGTAAAACGAAAAGGAACCGATGTAACCATCGTTTCTTTCGGAAAAATTATAAAAGAAGCCTACGCCGCAGCCGAAGCGTTAGCTAAAGACGGCATTGAATGCGAAATTATCGATTTGCGCACAGTGCGACCATTAGACTATAAAACTATCTACGAGTCTGTTAAAAAAACAAATCGATTGGTTATTTTGGAAGAAGCATGGCCTTTTGGAAATGTTGCGACCGAAATTACATACCAAGTGCAAAACAATGCTTTTGACTATTTAGATGCACCCATTGTAAAAATAAATACTGCAGATACTCCAGCGCCATATTCGCCAGTATTGTTAAAAGAATGGTTGCCAAATAGTGAAGATGTTGTTAAGGCTGTAAAGAAAGTGCTTTATAGAGACTAATTTTGCTTCCAGTAAAAAAATAGTCTTAGCTACATGAAGCAACTTTTAATTTTAGGAATACTTTTAATAAGTGCTTCGGTATTTTCGCAAACTAAGGTAAGTGGTGTTATAAAGGACGATACGGGCTACCCCGTTGCTTTTGCCAATGTAATTTTTAAAGATTCGCAGGAAGGAACAATCTCTGACGAAAACGGTAGGTTTTATTTAGAAAGTGATAAAACTTATACCTCGGTTGTTTTTTCTTTTATAGGTTACGCTACGCAAGAAATACCCTTAAATGCCCGTACTACTTATAAAATGGAAGTAGTACTTAAAGAAAGTGCCGATGCTTTGCAAGAAGTAGTAATCTACACCGGGAAAACTTCAAAAAAGAATAATCCTGCCATCGATATACTTCGAAAAATCTGGGAAAATCGCAGAGAAAACGGGGTTAAAAAATTTAACCAATATCAATACGATAAATACGAAAAACTTGAATTTGATTTAAACACTATAGATAGTGCTTTAATTAAAAGTAAGATTTTCAATGGGATGGAGTTTATTTTTGACCAAACCGATACCTCAAGAGTTACCGGAAATACCTATTTGCCAATTTTTATAAATGAGGCTGTTTCAAAAGTATATGGAGACAATATTTACGGCGATGAAAAGGAGGTTTTACAAGGAAATAAAAATTCGGGCTTCGATAACAACCAAGCGCTAATTGCATTTATTAAAGATTTGTATAGCGATTATGATGTATACAATAACTATCTAAAATTTTTCGATAAGGCCTTTACTAGTCCGTTATCGCGTACGGGAATCGATGTTTATAATTACGTGCTTCAAGACAGTGCCTATCGCGATAATAAGTGGTGTTACAATATAATTTACTATCCGCGTAGAAAAAATGAACTAACCTTTAAAGGAGATTTTTGGGTTAATGATACTACCTGGGCAATCAAAGAAATTAACTTAAAAGCCAGTAAAAGTGCCAATCTTAATTGGGTGCGCGATGTGTATATTGAACAAGAGTTCGAAGTTTTAAACGATTCTATCTTTTTAATTACCCGCGATTATTTTATGAGCGATTTCAGCTTTAGAAAAAAAGAAGATGCTCGCGGTGTATATGGAAAACGTACAACTTTGTACGATAACTATGTTTTCGATATTCCGAAGGATAAAAAGTTTTATGCCCAACAAGTAGACCCTTATAATTATGAAGTTTACAACCGTCCAGACGATTTTTGGGAAAAGAACAGGATGGAAAAACTTAGTAAAAACGAAACTGGTGTTTACAAAATGTTAGACACCCTGAAAACCGTTGGCCGTTTTAAAGCTCTTTACAACGTTGGTGCTACCCTTGCTAGTGGATATTACGAAATAAACAATTTTGATGTAGGACCTGTGTTTTCCATTTTCGGTTTTAATGAAGCCGAAGGCCTGCGAATTAGATTGGGCGGCAGAACATATTTTGGTCAAAATGATCCTTGGAGACTCGAAGGTTTTGGAGCTTATGGTTTTAAAGATGACCGCTTTAAATATGGTATCTCGGGGAAATGGCTTTTAGATCGAAAGTCGAGATTAACTGTCTTTGGTGGTAATAGACGCGATGTAGAACAAACAGGCGCTAGTTTAACAAATAGCAACGATGTTTTAGGAAGAAGTTTGGCTTCTTCATCTCTGCTTTCGGTGGGCTCTAATGACAGGCTTTCGCGTATCAATTTAAGTACGATAGGTTTTGATATTGAGCCGTGGAAAAACTTTGTTGTAAGGCTTACGGGATCGTACAGAACGCTTAAATCGGCTACAGAAACTTTTAGTATTGATTACAAAGTCATGGAAGACGATGTATTTACAGGTGAAATAAAAAATGAATTAAAACAAGCTGAAATTCAATTAGGATTTTTCTACACTCCAAATCGTAAAACTTCTGGATACGGCGTAGAGCGCACAATAATAAACGAGGGCGATTTTCCTACTTTTTACGCAGGATACAGTTATGGATTAAAAGATATTTTGGGAGGCGATTTTGAATATAAAAAGATACAAGCTTTTTATACCCAACCGTGGAATATTGGTGGGTTTGGGCGTTTGCTTTCTACTGTTGAAGCAGGTACAACCATAGGGGCGGTGCCGCTTAGTTTAATCAACCCCATTCCAGGAAACCAAACCTATTTTAGTTTGTACAATACATTTACCCAATTAGATTATTATGAATTTGTAAGCGATACCTATGCCTCCATTCACCTGCAGCATAATTTTGGCGGGAGAATTTTTTCAAGATTGCCGTGGATTGGTAAGTTGGATTTACGTGAAGTAGTTGGATTTAGAGCCGTGTATGGAACAATTTCTCAAGAAAATATAAGTTTAAATGCTTCAAATATTACCTATCAAGCCCCCGAAGATATCTACTGGGAATGGAGTGTAGGGGTAGGAAATATCTTTAGAGTTTTTAGAATCGACTTTAACTTTAGAGGCAATTATCTAGACAATATTAACGCACGAGATTTTGGGGTAACGGGTGAATTTGGTTTCTCTTTCTAAAAAGAATACTTTCACCTTTTCTTCTTATTATTGGTTTAAAAAATATTTCTCGTAGGGTTTTTAAAACCCCCTAATACTGTAATTGATGTTTAATTCCTTTTCTGAAATAGCTGTTCCAACCACCCAAATTGATTTGTCGTTATTTAATATAGACAACTACCAACTTCTTATTAAACGCGAAGATTTAATTCACCCTTTTGTTTCTGGGAATAAATTTAGAAAGTTAAAATACAATTTGCAGGCAGCACAAGAGCAGGGGCACAAAACTTTACTCACATTTGGTGGGGCGTTTTCTAACCATATTGCGGCAGTTGCTGTGGCAGGCAAAAAGGTTGGGTTTAAAACTATAGGTGTAATTCGGGGGGAGGAACTTAAGGGTAAAATAGATGCGAATCCTACGCTTTCTTTAGCTAAAAAATGTGGAATGCAATTGCATTTTATCTCCCGCGAAGATTATAAAAATAGAGCAGCGGAAGAATTTATAAAATCTTTACAAAACCAATTTGGAGCTTTTTATTTATTACCCGAAGGAGGTACAAATAATTTGGCTGTTATAGGATGTGAAGAAATAATTAACGAGCCGGCCAATTCGGCACAATATATTTGTACAGCTGTTGGCACCGGTGGCACTATGGCTGGGCTTGTAAAAGCATCAAACGAAAATCAGTTTGTTTTGGGGTTTTCGGCTTTAAAAGGGACATTTCAAACTTCCGAAATTTTAAAATACACTTCAAAATCTAATTTTAAAATTACTGATGATTACTGTTTTGGTGGCTATGGTAAAATAGATCTTGAATTAATTCGTTTTATAAATGAATTTAAAGAAAAAACCGAAATACCTTTAGATCCTATCTATACCGGTAAAATGATGTATGGCATTATGGATCTTTTAAAAAGGCGGCAATTCACAGAAAATAGCTGTATTTTTGCGGTTCATACCGGAGGTCTTCAAGGCATTGCAGGAATGAATCAAAAATTGAAAAAGAAAAATCTACCTTTAATTGAATAACATGGTTGGCAGAGTACTTTCCCTTCTACTTATTTGTATCATTTGTTTTAGCAGTTGCAAATCGAAAAAAACGGCTTCAAAATATAAAAAGAAAAACCGCACTGAGCGTGTAGTGCGCGTTAATCAAACCGTTGAAGAAAAAAATACGAAAGCAGAGGAACCCAAAGTGGTGGCTGTGCCTAAAAATATTTCGTATAGCGAGCGTATAGCAAACTATATTAACGAGTATAGTGATATTGCTATGGAAGAAATGCTACAATACGGCATACCGGCAAGTATTACTTTGGCTCAGGGCATTTTGGAAAGTGGTGCTGGCGCTGGCGAATTAACACGTAAAGCAAACAATCATTTTGGTATAAAATGTCATCGTGGATGGCAAGGCGAACGCGTTTATCACGACGATGATGAAAAGGGAGAGTGTTTTAGAAAATATAAAGACCCGAAGTATTCTTACAGAGACCATTCGTTGTTTTTAACGCAACGCAGTAGGTACCAAGATTTGTTTAAACTTCGCAAAGACGACTATAAAGGATGGGCAAAAGGATTACGGAAAGCTGGATACGCAACAGACCCAAAATATCCTCAAAAACTTATTAGTATAGTAGAGCGTTATAGACTCGACCAATATGACGACCGCGTTTTGGGCAAGCGAGTTAGCTCTGTAGAGCCCGATGCTTCCAAAATTGCTACATATATTGTAAAACCTGGAGACACGCTTTATAGTATTTCGCGCAGATTTAATCTTACGGTTGAAACTTTAAAGCAGTACAATGGTTTAAAAAACAACGATCTGGCAATAGGTCAGGTTTTATATCTGCACCCTGTAAGCAATCAATAAATTTATACAACACGAGGCTGTTGTATGCAGAAATTTTCTTTCGAAAGTATAAATTATAATACAATGAAATATCAAAGAAGTAGTGCGCTTTTTAAAGAAGCACAAAAAGTAATTCCCGGTGGGGTAAATTCACCCGTTCGTGCTTTTAAATCGGTTGGTGGCGAACCCGTGTTTGTTGAAAAGGCTAAAGGGGCATATCTATTCGATGTTGATGGCAATCAATTGATAGATTATATAAATTCTTGGGGGCCTATGATTTTAGGTCATGCACACAAACCTGTGGTAGAAGCCGTAGTTGAAAAAGCTCAAAAAGGAACTTCTTTTGGAATGCCTACCGAAATTGAAACCGAGATTGCGGCACTGGCTGTTTCTATGGTTCCAAACATAGATAAAATACGTTTTGTAAACAGCGGGACCGAAGCTTGTATGAGTGCAGTTCGGTTGGCACGAGGCTACACAAAAAAAGAAAAGATTATAAAATTTTCGGGATGTTACCACGGGCATAGCGATTCTTTTTTGATACAAGCGGGTAGTGGAGCGATAACCTTTGGGGCTCCCAATAGTCCCGGTGTTACACAGGGAACAGCCAAAGATACGTTGCTCGCTAAATACAACGACTTAAATAATGTAAAGGAAGTAATTGATGCCAATAAAGGTGAAATTGCTTGTATTATCTTAGAACCTGTAGCTGGTAATATGGGATGTATTCCGCCCGCTGAAGGTTTTTTGGAAGGGTTAAGAATGCTTTGTAATGAAAATGATATCCTTCTAATTTTTGATGAGGTTATGACTGGCTTTAGGCTTGCACCTGGAGGCGCTCAAGAATTGTTTGGAGTAGATGCCGATATTGTAACCTTTGGAAAAGTTATAGGTGGTGGTTTGCCTGTGGGAGCATTTGCAGCAAGAGCCGAAATAATGGATTATTTAGCGCCTATTGGACCAGTTTATCAAGCTGGGACTTTAAGCGGAAATCCGTTGGCTATGGCCGCTGGGTTGGCGATGCTTACAGAGTTAAATGAAAATAGATCGGTTTTTGAATCGATTAACAAAAAAACCGAATATTTACACAAAGGGCTCGAGGCTGCGCTTTCTGCTGAAGGTGTAGCGTTTACTATAAACAGAGTAGGGTCAATGATTTCGGTTCACTTTTCAAGCAATCCGGTTATAGATTTTACTTCGGCTGCAAATGCAAATAATGAAATGTTTAATAAATTTTTCCACGGTTTGTTAGCTGAAGGTGTCTATATTGCGCCAAGTGCATTTGAAACTTGGTTTATTTGCGATGCATTAACCTATGAAGATATTGATGCGACCGTAGCGGCTTGTAAAAAAGTTGCCAAAGATTTAAAATAACTTGTCGGTAATAATTTGCTACCATTAATAATTAAAAAACCCTCTTTTAAACTTAAAAGAGGGTTTTTTATAAGTGATAACTAGGTTTTAGTTATTCATTTTAAGCCATTTGTCGTACTGTTCGGCGGTTAAAGTTTTTTTCATCGCTTCTTTTAAAGTAGCGTCAAACTTTTCTTTGTTTGCCTTAACTGTAGCGCTATTAGCATTTTTTCCTTGAACGTGTTTTTGGTAGCTCACTTCTTTGGCTACTAATGCTCTAAAAATTGCACGACTTTGGTCGCCATTTAAGTTTAATGCTTCTGTAATTTTAGCAGTTTCAGTTTTAGCAATTACCTCTGGTCTGTCGCTATCTTGCGAAAGCTGCTGTGCCGAGGCAGTTTGTACTCCCATAAGCATTGTTACCGCAAATGCAAATACTGTTAATAATTTTTTCATTTTGGATAAATTTAGTTTTTGAAGTTACTAATGTAACTATTTTGGTGATAATTAAAACAATAATTACGCCAAAAAAATTATTATCCTAATTTTCTCGATTGCGGTGGTGTTTTTTAGCTTCTTTTCTGCTCTTAAACTTTCGCATTCTATGTGATTGCCTCTTTTCCCATTTCGAAAACTGTTCTTCGGTTAAAATATCTTTCATCGCTCTTTTCATAGCAATTTGATTGTCTAACCTGTCCGATTTCAATTTTAATTTTTCGGCATCGGTTAAATTTTCTTTTGTTTTAGCTTTAGTAGCTCTTTCCTTGTGGGCATCAACCAACAATTCTTTTATTTTACTCTGTTGAGCGTTGTTTAAATTTAAATCTAAGGTTAATTTTTTGGATTGCATTTCGGCTTTTTCTTCTGGAGTTAAACTCTCCATTAAGTGCTTTCTATGATGCTTTTTACTGTCATCTTTCTGTTGTGCGGTTACGGCTAAAGTAGTGATGGCCATAATAATAAGCATTGCTTTTTTCATCTGTTTATACTTTAAAGTTTGTAAATGTATGACCGCTGTTTTGCAGATTGGTTTAATTTAAGGTATGCTATTTCAGTATATTTTATAAAAAAAAAGAAGAACTGTTTTTTAACAGTTCTTCTTTATATTACTTAATGCAATAAATTTAGTTTATAATTGAGTAACTATTAAACCATCATCGGTTTTTTCTACTTTGGCTACTTTTAAGCCTGTTAAACCTTTCATGGCTTTGTCCCATTTTTTATTACTTAAACCACTTTGTGCTTTAAGTGTGTTTAGGTTAACGGGGCTATTTTCTTTAAGTAGGTTGTAAACAATTTTTTCGTCATCTTTCATTTCAACTTTTTTCTTTTCTGGACGCATTTGCGGAAAAAAGAGTACCTCTTGGATAGAGGCATTATTGGTTAAATACATAAGCAATCTATCCATCCCGATGCCCATTCCACTGGTTGGCGGCATACCGTATTCCAACGCACGTAAAAAGTCGAAATCTATAAAAGCAGTAGCTTCATCATCGCCCCGATCTGCTAGTTTTAATTGAGCTTCAAAACGTTCGCGCTGGTCTATCGGGTCGTTTAATTCGCTATAAGCATTTGCAATTTCTTTTCCGCATACCATTAATTCAAAACGCTCGGTAAGGTCTGGATTATCGCGATGTTCTTTACACAGCGGGCTCATTTCTTTTGGATAATCGGTAATAAATGTAGGTTGGATATAATTTCCTTCACATTTTTCGCCAAAAATTTCGTCTATCAATTTGCCTTTCCCCATAGTTTCATCTACAGGAATTTTCATATCAATTGCAGCCTTTCTAATTTCATCTTCTGTTTTACCCGTAATATCAAAGCCGGTAAAGTGTTTAATAGATTCGGCCATGGTAACTCTTGGGTAAGGCGCTTTAAAATCGATGCTGTGTTCGCCAAAAGTAGCCTTAGTAGTGCCATTAACTTGTACTGCACAAAACTCTAAAAGCTGTTCGCAAAAATCCATCATCCAGTTATAATCTTTATAAGCTACGTAAATTTCCATAGCTGTAAATTCTGGATTGTGCGTGCGATCCATTCCTTCATTTCTAAAGTTTTTAGAAAACTCGTACACCCCGTCAAAACCACCAACAATTAGTCGTTTTAAGTATAACTCATTTGCAATTCGCATATAGAGCGGAATATCTAACGAGTTGTGGTGGGTAACAAATGGGCGCGCAGCAGCACCTCCTGGAATAGGTTGTAATATTGGGGTTTCTACTTCAAAATACCCGCGTTCGTTAAAAAAGGTGCGCATAGCATTAAAAAGCTTGGTTCGCTTTATAAAAATTTCTTTAACGTGTGGATTAACAACCAAATCGGCGTATCGTTGGCGATAGCGCTGTTCGGGGTCTGTAAATGCATCGTGTACTTTTCCATCGGCATCTACACGCGGCTGAGGTAGTGGTTTAAGGGCTTTGCTTAGAAGGGTGAAATTTTTAACCATAACGGTTTTTTCACCTACTTGCGTTTTAAATAATTCTCCTTCAACACCTACAAAATCACCAATATCCAACAGTTTTTTATAAACGTCGTTATAAAGTGTTTTATCGTCGTCTTGGCAAATTTCATCGCGGTTAAAATAAACTTGTATTCTACCTTCGGCATCTTGAAGTTCGGCAAACGATGCTTTACCTTGAATTCTTCGCGACATAAGTCTGCCAGCAATTACAACTTTCTTGCCCTCTTCAAACTTCTCTTTTATCTCTTTTGAAGTATGATTTACGGGGTAAAGGTCTGCGGGGTAGGGGTTAATGCCTAAATTGCGCAGTTGCTGTAATTTTTCTCTTCGGATGATTTCCAGTTCAGACAGTTGCATAATTTTGTTTCTAAAAAATAAGTTTGCAAAGATAGGTAATTGAACAGTGAAAAGTAAGTTAGATTTTACTAAAATATCGCATTGTTGTTTCTGTAATTCTGAAATATGAAATGCTACACTTAGTGAACAATTTATGGTTTATGTTGCTACTATAAATTGTAAATAGATAAAAAATAATAATCGTAGATTTGTTTGCTATGAGTATATGGAGAGTTTTATTGTCAATTGTTTTTCCGCCATTAGCCGTAATTGATAAAGGTTGTGGATCGGTAATTATTGTTTTTATTTTAACCGTTTTAGGCTGGATTCCGGGTGTAATTGCAGCGTTAATTATTTTAAATAACCCTAAAAATTAAATTATGAAATTAAGATTATTACTGCTGTTATTAGTGTCTATTCCATTTGTTGGTTGTCAATTTTCAGAAACTATGACGCTTAATGAAGACGGCACGGGCACCATGCAAGTAACGGTTAATTTAAGCGAAATGATGGCCATGGGTGGTGGCGCAATGGTAGATTCGGCAACGATAAAAATTGATACGGTTATTAAAATGAAGCAATTGCTAAATGAAAAGGCCGATAGTATTTCAAAACTTTCAAAAAGTGAACAGTTTCAATTAAAGGCTTTAAAAGGTTTTAATTATCATATTAAAATGGATTCTGAAACCTCTGAAATGATTTATGCTATTTCAACAAGTTTTAAAGAGGTAGTCGATGTTAACGATATCATTTCGCAATTAGAGCGCATTGAAGACGTAATGCCTGGAAAGAAAACTGCGGCGATGAAAACTACCAAAGAAGAAGGGTCGCAAGAGTTAATTGGTGTAAATTACTCATTTATAGACGGTGTTTTTAAGCGCGATGCTTATATAAAAGACAAGGTTAAGCATCAACAGCAAGTTGATAGTTTACAACAGGCCTCGTCATTTATGGGGAGTTCAAAATACAGTTTAAAATACACCTTCCCCAGAAAAATCGATTCGGCCTCCCATCCAGATGCTACATACTCTGCCGACAAAAAAACGATTGTATTAAGCAAACCGTTTTTTGAATATTTTACAAACCCAGATGTGTTAGATTTGGAAGTAAGGCTTGAAAAATAATTTTTTTCGGCTTCGTATTTGTATATTCATACTCAATAACTTAAAATATTTCAATATGAAAGCATTATACTTTTTAATTCCCCTTTTTATGGTAAATGCCTGCAAAACGCAAACAGGGCCTGTTATTTCTTCAGAAAATAAAAATATGGAACAAGTAGATAAACACAATACAGATTGTCCAGAGGCTGGAAATTGTAGTGTTGTTTTACACAATAATAAAACCCTTGAAATTAAGGAAGATGGTACAGGTGCAATGTATCCTGAAATAAACGATGGTGAAAATATTGTTGTAGAATACACATATTCAAAAGAAGGTCCCGAAGGCACTGCCGACGGCAATTATTCGGAAACAATTCATTTTGAAATTCCTGCAAATACAAGTTCGCTTCGTAAAGAAAATACCTCGTTGAGTGATGTAAAAATGCTTTATGGTAAACATTGTTTTTGTAAAGGTGAAGCTGGTTATTACCCGCTTACAGATGGAAACTTAGTTGTAAATAGAAATAGTGAAACTATAACTTTTAACCTACAATTTAATGTTGGTAAAACCTCTCAAGTAGTTTCTCATATTGTAGAAACTGTAAAGCTTTAGGTATGGATTAACTAGATGTAAGGCGAATAATCTACAACAAAAGATTATTTAATAAAAAAAGAGAAAAGACCAGGAATAAATCCTGGCTTTTCTCTTTTTTTATTCTTGAATTAACTACGAATTAGTTTTTCACAATCTTCTTTGTAGTTACTTTGTTACCATTTTTAACAACAAGGAAGTACATTCCGCTTTCAATATAGCTGTACTCTAATTGCTTGTTGAAAGTACTTGATACAGAAACATCGTCAAAAGAGTATTGGTTAATCACTCTTCCTCTTAAATCGTAAAGAGCAATTTCAATTCTTTCGCTAGATGCAGGTGTAAAAGTAAGGTTAAATGTTCCATTTGATGGGTTTGGATAAACCGAGAAATTATCAAAAGAGAAATCTTCAACTCCCACAACACCATCTACAGTAATTCTACCATCATTTACATCATAAAATATATTGTTTGATGAAATAATCATAAATCTACCCGTAGTTGTATTTAGGTTTGGTACGTTAATTACAGCACTACCCGTGTTTGGTACATTAAGTGCAATTGAAACTGGGTACGTTTGTCCGTTATCTGTAGAGAACCAAATATCTACAGTTGGGCTATCAACAGGAGCAGCGTCGGTGCCAGCTACGTCCCAAGTAATAGTTTCTGTAGTTTGCGTAGTCCAAGTTGTTGGTGTGTTTTGAGAAGTAATCTTAAACGGACCAGAATTTCCATCTACTGTAATCAACATATTGTCACTAGCAGAAGCCGCACCTCCGGCAACATTGTCGCGAACAGTATATCTAAAGTTCATAATTCTTCCTACTGCAGGAACAACTTCCCAAGTACTTTGAGTGTGTCCATTTAAAACTGTTGATAATTTTGGCATATATCTATCTGGAGAAGAATCAGGATCTAACGTTCTAAACGCTGGTCCAGTTGTAGACGTGTTACGCGGTGGCATTTGTGCAACCTGTGGGTTCATTTGCTCCCAGCAGTGCGAAAGCACATCGCCATCAGGATCTGAAGCAGTTCCTTTTAAGATAAAAGGAGTAGACTTAGGAATCGTGTAATTAGGACCTGCATCGGCTACTGGAGGTAAGTTGTTTGTTGGAGTTTGTGCTGCACACTGTCCTTGACCAGTTTTAATATGGTTCCAGATTTCTTGAATGCTAATAGCAGTAAAGTAATCGTCACTATTGTTTTGTACGTTTGGAGGGCAAATACCTGCATAACCCATAATAGAAGATCCACTTCCTGGCTCTACTGCAGTTGAATTGTTACGGTTGTTTCCACAAGAGTTGTTAAAAGTGTGGTTAGCACCAAATTGGTGACCCATTTCGTGTGCTACGAAATCTATAAAGAAAACATCGCCAATAGGAGAAGGTAAACCTGTTACACCTCTAGCTTTTTGCCCTGTTACACAAGGAACGCGAAGTCCGGCAATACCACCACCACCTGTACTAAATACGTGGCCTATATCGTAATTTGCATTACCAATTACCGCGTCGCAAGTAGCTTGGTTTTGACCTAACATAGCTACACCATTATTATTAGTATATGGGTCGCTACCAGCATTTAAATAGATTATGTCTTCGTTGTCTGCAACAATTACCATAGTTAATGATGCATCTCTTTCGTATACACCGTTAACACGAGTCATCGCTACGTTCATAGCCGAAAGTACAGCTGCTTTTTTAACGGCATCACTAGCACCATTTGGAATACCTTGTTGGTTTAAGTGATATTGTGAATACTCACCCGTACTTGCCAAAGCTAGTCTAAAGGTTCTTAGAATGCCGTCGTCTGCATTAATATTGTCTCCTGGCATATCCATAATTTCAGTTTCTTGCGTTAAGCATACTGGAGCATCTGGATTTGCAGGCACCTGACTTCTGTTGTAAACTATATAGTTGCTTCTGTCCTGTGTATAAGGATCAATATAAACAGTAGAAAAGTTTACTGAAGAAATCATTGCATGAACACCTACGTTCGATACGCTAAAACGAGCAACAGCAGATTTGTCGTCAATTCCTTGTGCTACGTACGAGCGAATGTTTGGGTGTTGTGCTTGAAGTGCTGGCTCCATAACCGAAGCCTCGTAAACACGAAAACGCTCAATTGCGCCCTCGTTAGTAGGTAATTCTATAATGACATTTGATAATGTGGTAAATCTTTCTGGGGCATTGGCTAACTGGTTTCTCAATGCGGTTGAATTCAGTGAGAATAGGTTAAAGTCGTGCGGCATGGCGTTGCGCATAACTTTCTGTCGATTTTGCATTTCTGTGGGGGATACTTTGGTCCACAATGCACTCTGAGCTTGTAATCCAAAGCTTAATAGCGATAGACATACAACCAGAAATGGTTTGAAAGTACTTTTCTTCATTTGTATTGTAGTTTATATATGAATGTTTATTGGGGTAAATATAAGAACCTTTAAGGAATTTAATAAATTTTTAAGAACTTAACTTTTACAGCTTACCCCTTTTTAGGATAGAAATTTCTAGATTTTAAACTGAAAAAAAGTTTTAATAGTTAATTTTGCCCTTCTTTATTAAACAAGCACGTTGTGAATAAAAGTTTGCAAGTTTATAATCTGGGGTTACGAGATTATAAAGAAATTTGGGATTATCAAGAGTCGCTTTTTCAAGAAATTCTTCAAATAAAAAGTAAGAATAGCAAGGAAAAACTTACCTTAAAAACACCCAACTATTTACTTTTTGTTGAACATCCACACGTTTATACATTAGGAAAAAGTGGTCATATAGACAATCTTCTTATTTCTGAAGAAAAGCTAAGCGAAGTAGGCGCTACTTTTTATAAAATTAACCGTGGCGGCGATATTACTTATCACGGCCCGGGGCAAATTGTTGGCTACCCTATTTTAGATCTTGAAAATTTCTTTACAGATATTCACAAGTACATGCGATTGTTAGAAGAAATGGTGATTTTAACACTGGCAGAGTACGGATTAAAAGCTGAACGTAGCCAAGGCGAAACGGGCGTATGGTTAGACGTAAATACTCCATTTGCCAGAAAAATTTGCGCAATGGGAGTGCGGGCAAGCCGCTGGGTTACTATGCACGGTTTTGCGTTAAATGTAAATACAGATCTTGGCTATTTTGATAATATGATTCCGTGTGGAATAAAAGACAAAGCTGTAACATCCTTAAATGTAGAATTAGGAAAAACCCACATACCTCATCACCAAGTTCAAGAAAAACTATTAAAACATTTTATCGACCTATTTAAAGCCGAAGTTGTTAACGAAACAATACAATAAGTAATTCGCCTTTTTTAAATTCTAACCTCAGTTTTAAAAAGTATAAAACAAAACGATATTTGTTTCGCCTTTAACTACCAAAGCCTTATTATTACCTGCCCCAATAGATGCTGCTGAGGTTCCATATACCGGAAATCCGTTTAAAAGTTTGCCAGTTTGGCTGTAGACATACACTTTGTTTTCTTGAGTTTCAGTTATCGTGATATATTTTTTTCTCTTTATTGAAAATACTTGTGGATTGGAATAAATACCAAGAGGTAATTCAACTAATTTACCGTTAATACGCAACAAATTATCATCAATAGTCGCTTTTGTATTTTCTAAAATTGAATACCAGTAACTATTATTTACATTCAGTTTTTGCGAACTTACTTTGCCATTTTGTGTTATCCTTTCTTTTGTGTTTTCTTTAGTTATGACCACAAAATGATTGTCTTCTTCGGCTACTGGAATGGCAGAAAAGTTAAAGTTTTTTAACACCTTTACTCGGTGTTTTCCTACGCGGCTTAGAATGTTTAGTTTTCCAGATTCTTCGGTAATTACAATGTAATCTTTGTTGCCCATCCGTATGTGTTTTGGCGGGTGTAAAATTGTACTTTTTGTACCCTTAAACCCAAATCCTCTTACTCTGTCGCCTTTTTTGTCATACATTAAAACTTCATTGTTTTGCACCACAACAAAGCGGTATTTTTTGTTGTTATCGTAATCAAATACAGCGAGGGGCTGTGTAATTTTATCTTTAAAATTAATAGGAAATCCTTTTAAATCGTTGCCATTTCGGTCTATAATATAAAAAGCGTTTTCTGTGGCAAAAGCCAATTGCGTAGCATTGTTAATTTGCACCCCCGTAACATTGCCAAGAATTGGCGTTTTTAATTTCTTTGTCCACAGTATTTTTCCGCTTTCAGAAATATAATGAAGAGTATTGTTTAAATCTTGAACTACTACATTTACCGCCCCCCTTTTAGACTCAATTATTTGGGGTGTACTAAGCAGCGGACTATCTAATTTTAAATTAAACTTTTCAACTACACCAGTTGTGTTTTGTGCAATTGTATTGTTTGCCTCTTTGCAACTTAAATTTATGTGCGCAAAATTTCGGTCGTAGTTAAATTGTAATGCGGTTAGCGGGTATTTTTTATATGAAACATTATTTAATTTACTGATGTTTTCTACATTAAAAAAGGCAGCCATTTCTTTTAAAAATGAACCTTGCATATTAAAAATTAACAACGAAGAAGCCGAGCTTAAATCGGTTGCCGTATTCTCGAAATACGAAGCATTTTTTAAAGTGTAGTTATTGAGGTATGCACTAATAACCGTTTCTGCGGCGCTTTCACTTTGAGTAAATACAAAGAAATTGTCGAGTTGAAAAGCAAAGTTAGCTTCGGCAAAAGTGATTAAAGGCGAAAAGGTGGTGGCGAACAAATTAGGTTCGTTAAACCGACTTATTTCTACATCGCGAAAAATGCTTTCGGAAGTAAGATAGCGCGCCAAGGCATCGTTTGTAAGTGAAGGGTCTATGCTTTTTATAAATAATACAGTGTCGTTTTTTAATTTTATACTTCCTGCTTCGCTTGCCGACCCAAATAGGCCGGTCGTAGAAGGGTGTATTTTTTCGCCCCTAAAATGTTGTAATTTTTTCTGAAATGCCTCGGCATCGTTAAAAGTAAAAGTCAACGCGCCTAAAGCATCTGCTGGCACCAATGCCGAAACATCGTTTTGTTGCGGAATTTGCTCTTCAAAAATGTTTAGCAATTGCGGAATGGTATCTGTGGCAAGTGTAATTCCGGTAGCGGTAAAAGACTCTGGAGTAATGGCAATGTCTAAGGTGCTCCACGAGGTGAAGTTTGTTTTGTTCGGGTTGGTTAGCGCAAGTTTATTATTGCGCAACAATGCAGTAAACGGGTTGGAAGAAGGTAAATTAAATACTTTTCTAAAAGTTGCTCCGCTTTCGGTTTTACCGTTTAAAATGTCTTGTAAAATTTGCTGCGAAGACGAAAGCACAAAAACACTATCAATTACGGTTGAATACGACGTTTTATTCTCGATAGTAATACGTTTAATTGTCTGCTCATTTAGTTTTAAAGTTTCAACACTTTTATTTTTTATCGAATCTGTTTGCAATAAGTTTTCGGCGGATTTTGAGATAAAAGTAAATGCCGAAACCGAGTCGTTTACTTTGTTAATACACAGCAAACTTTGCGAATTTGGGCGTAAATTGACAAATAATGTTTTTTGTTCTTTCAATAAAGAATACGGTTCAACCTCATCTAAAGTTGAAAGCAAAGAATTAGCTTTAATATCTGCATGTAAATTTTTGAGATTTGAAATTTTAAAAACGGCAACCGCCTGCTGCGGAACAAAATCTATTAAGGAGCCTGTTTTAGTTGCAGTTTTTTCGCATCCTCCCAAAACGCTTCCTAAAAGCGCTATAAAAATAATTAATGTAGCTAATCTGCTTTTAAAATTTCTCATAAAACAAAAATAGAAAGGATTAATGATGCTTCAATGCAAAGTTTAAAATGTTTTCAAAAAGTAAATTATTTGGGGCTACACATTTAACTTTAATTGTTTAGGCAGCAAACTAAAACTTTGGCGGTGATATGCCGTAGGGCCGTATTTTTTAATGGCTTCACGATGGGCCTTTGTTGGGTATCCCTTGTTTTTATGCCATTGGTAGTGCGGAAATTTTTCGTGCAATTGAGTCATATATTCATCGCGATATGTTTTGGCCAAAATTGAGGCCGCTGCAATATGTAAATATTTGCTGTCGCCTTTTACTACACATTTATACGGAGTGTCTCCAAAAGGTTTAAACCTGTTGCCGTCAATAGCGATAAATTGAGGCGTGGATGAAAGACCGTCAATAGCACGGTGCATTCCTAAAATTGAGGCATTTAAAATATTTATTTTGTCAATTTCGTCCATCATGACGTGTACCACTTTATAACAAATAGCTTCTTGCTCAATTACAGTTTTTAGCTCGCTGCGTTTTTTTGCCGAAAGTTGTTTGCTATCGGTTAAAAAAGGATGCGTAAAATTGTTGGGTAGAATAACTGCTGCAGCGGTAACGGGACCTGCTAAGCAGCCACGACCCGCCTCGTCTGTGCCGCATTCTAAAAGATTTTGATTTATTTTAAGCTGAAGCATGCGCCAAAGGTAAAAAGATTTACTTACAGTTTCTGAAGCTTTATTTGAACGCAATTACCTATAATAGCAAGCTATCATTCAGCTAAAAAAAATATACCTTTGCAAGAAAGTTTTTCCCGGGATGAAAAAAACACTTTTACTACTTTTTATTTGTTGCATTACGGCAACTGTGTTTTCTCAATCGCCTTCAAAACAAGAAAAACCGCCCATTGATTATTATAAAATTATTTCGGCTGCGCGCGATACCACTTATGTAGATACTACGCTTTCAATCGAAAAAAAATATAAGTTTAATTATTTACGTAGCGATAATTTTGAATTATTGCAATTTTCAAATGTAGGGCAAACGTATAATTCGCTGGCCTACTCGTTTGATAGACTCAATTTAAAGCCGCAATTTGTAGCGCAATCGCATCATTTTAATTACAAAGAAATTAGCGATGTAAGCTACTACAATGTGCCTACACCGCTCACCGAGTTGTATTTTAAAACTGCGTATTCGCAGGGGCAGCAATTAGATGCGTTTTTTACGGTAAACACCTCGCCACAGTTTAATTTTTCGGTAGCTTACAAAGGGGTTCGTTCGCTAGGAAACTACCAGCATATTTTAACGAGTACGGGAAATTTTTTATTTACTTCAAACTACCACACAAAAAACAAGAGGTATGTTGCCCGAGCGCATGTTGCGGCACAGGATATTTTAAATGAAGAAAACGGCGGCTTAACAGATAATTCTCTCCAACTTTTTATTAATAACGACCCCGAATTTACCGACCGCGGAAGACTAGACGTAAATTTTGAAAATGCCGAAAATAAGCTCGAAGGATTACGATTTTACGGCGATCATTATTACGAATTAATTGGAAAACGCGATAGTTTGGCATATTCAATTTTAAAAATTGGGAATGTTATAAGCTACGAGGATAAGTTTTTTAGGTACAACCAAACTTCGCCCTTTAAAGGGTTTGGCCCTTCGTATGAATCGGCAGATTTGTTTACTAAAACCAAACTCGAAGATTTTAATGTACAAGGCTATGCTACTTTTGATAATTCGCTAATAGGAAAAATTACAGCTTGGACTGGATATAACAATTTTAACTACGGGTACAATTCGGTTTTGGTATTGGATGAAGGTAGAATACCGAACAGGATTAAAGGCAGCATAGTAGAAGCTGGTGCGAGTTATATAAAGGAATATCGCGGGTTTCAGCTCTCTGGGAAAGGTGCAATTAATGTTACTGGCGATTTTGAAGGTAATTATTTGCAGGCAGCCGCAGGCTACAATTTAAACGATAATTACAATGCTAAAGCATCTATAACAGTACATTCTGTTGCGCCAAATTTTAATTTTTTATTATACCAAAGTGATTATCAAAATTACAATTGGAAAACCAATTTAAACAATGTTAAAACGCAAGAATTAAAGTTTGAGATTAACACCAAAAATTTTGGGAATGCATCAATTAGTTATACCGGAATTGATGATTACGCCTATTTCGGTATTAAAGAAAACGATAGTACTCCATCGCCATTACAAGCAAACGAGCGAGTAGATTATTTAAAAATAAAAGCCGAAAAAGATTTTAAATACCGCAAGTTTGGGTTAAAAAATACATTGATGTACCAACAGCTTTTAAGTGGTGAAAATGTTTTAAATGTGCCACAAATAATTACGCGGAACACTCTTTATTTTGAAGATCATTTTTTTAAGAAAGCACTCTTTTTACAAACGGGTTTTACGTTTCGATACTTTTCCAAATACAATATGAATGCATACGACCCAGTCCTTGCCGAATTTTATGTTCAAAACAATCAAGAATTGGGAGGCTTTCCGTTATTAGATGTGTTTTTAAGTTCAAAAATTAGGCAAACACGTATCTTTTTTATTTATGAAAATTTAGCCACCCTCTTTGGTGGCAAGAGCGACCATTTTTCGGCTCCCGGATATCCCTACAAAGATGCTACGCTGCGGTTTGGTTTAGTTTGGAATTTCTTCTTATAAAAAAACCCGCCATAAAGACGGGTTTTCGTATAATAACTTAACGTTATTGCTTTATTAATCTCTTAAAAGACCTCGAGAAATTACAATTTTTTGTATTTCGGAAGTTCCTTCATAAATCTGTGTAATTTTTGCATCGCGCATTAAGCGTTCTACGTGGTATTCTTTTACAAAACCATTACCCCCGTGTACTTGAACCGCTTCAACCGAGACGTCCATTGCTACTTGGCTAGCGTATAATTTTGCCATAGCGCCGCTCATATCATAATTGTTGCCTTGGTCTTTATCCCACGCCGCTTTCATTACCAAATGACGAGCAGCCTCGATAGTGGTGTGCATATCGGCCAATTTAAAAGCAATAGCTTGGTGGTTTGAAATTTCGGTGCCAAATGCCTTGCGCACTTTGGAGTATTCGCGAGCAAGATCGTAAGCGCCAGCAGCAATTCCTAAAGCTTGTGCGGCAATTCCTATACGTCCACCAGCAAGGGTTTTCATTGCAAACTTAAAACCAAATCCGTCTTCACCAATTCGGTTTTCTTTTGGAACTTTTACGTCGTTAAATATTAACGAGTGGGTATCGCTACCGCGAATTCCGAGTTTGTCTTCTTTTGGGCCAATTTCAAAACCATCCCAACCTTTTTCAACGATAAAAGCGTTAATTCCTTTGTGTTTTTTTTCTTTATCGGTTTGGGCAATTACCAAGTAATAGTCTGCTGTGCCACCGTTAGTAATCCAGTTTTTAGTACCGTTTAAAATATAGTGGTCACCTTTATCGATAGCCGTAGTTTTTTGTGAAGTAGCGTCACTACCAGCTTCTGGCTCACTTAAACAGAAGGCGCCAAGTTTTTCGCCAGTTGCCAATTTGGTAAGGTATTTTTGTTTTTGGTCTTCGCTGCCGTAAGCTTCAAGACCATAACAAACCAATGAATTATTCACCGAAACTATTACTGAACAAGAAGCGTCAACTTTACTTAACTCTTCCATTACCAATACGTAGCTTATGGTATCCATACCGCCACCGCCGTACTTTGGGTCTACCATCATTCCTAAAAAACCGAGCTCGCCCATTTTTTTAACTTGTTCGGTAGGGAATTTTTGGAGGTTATCTCTTTCAATTACGCCCGGTAGTAATTCGGTACGTGCAAAATCGCGAGCCGCGTCGCGAATCATTAAATGTTCTTCGGATAGACTGAAATCCATAGGCTTTATATATGTAAAATTGTGTTTTTAAAAGAAATGCAAAGGTACTTATAAAAAGTAAATTCTGAAATAAACAATTCTTAGTTTGCCACAGTACTAATGATTTAAAGTATAAAAAGGGTTGTTTTAATAAAAATAAACGAATTTTTCACGCTATTAATTACTATCAAAGTATCTTTAAAGCTTAATTTACCTCTTTCAATTGAATACAAGAAACTACCATATAATTGGGGTTATGAGCGGTACATCGCTCGATGGAATAGATGTAGCAGAAATTAATTTATCGGTTTCTTCAAAGCCTGAAAATGCTAGTAACCACAATACACATAATGATACTTGGAAGTTTGATATATGCGCTGCCGAAACAATTCAATATACTTGGTCTTGGAAAGACAAGTTGCAAAATGCAATAAATTTTTCCGAAGAAAACCTCAAGCAATTAGATATTAGTTATACCAAATTGCTTGCCGAGGTAATTTTAAAATTTATTCAAAAACACAATGTAAAAAATATTGATGCGGTGTGTAGTCACGGCCATACTATTTTGCATCAACCCGAAAGAGGATTAACCTATCAAATTGGCAACTTGCCTCAATTGGCAAGATTGTTAAACCAACGCGTAGTTTGCAATTTTAGGGTGCAGGATGTAAAGTTGGGCGGACAAGGAGCTCCCTTAGTGCCCATTGGTGACAAACTTCTTTTTTCTGATTTTAATTTCTGTTTAAACTTAGGTGGCTTTGCCAATTGTTCGTTCAAAAAAAATGATAAAAGAATCGCCTTTGATATCTGCCCAGTAAACATTGTTTTAAACAAGTATGCCGAAAAATTAGGCTTTAATTTTGACGAGGGCGGAAAAATTGCAGCGTCTGGGCGCGTAGATAAGGCATTGCTTCAAAAGTTAAATATGCTACCATATTATAGGGAAAAACCCCCGAAATCTTTAGGTTTAGAATGGGTTAAAAAAGAAGTTTTCCCTTTGTTAAATGCGTCAAACCTTTTGCCACAGGATGTTTTACGAACCTATACAGAGCATATTGCCGTGCAGTTAACAAATCAATTTAAAGGAGGAGATTCTATATTAATTACAGGCGGTGGCGCATATAATACATTTTTAATTGAAAGATTAATGCATTTGGCTGCGGTTAAGGTAAACATCCCTTCGCCCAAAATTGTAGAATATAAAGAAGCTCTAATTTTTGGTTTGTTAGGAGTGCTAAAATTACGTGATGAAATTAACTGTTTGGCGGGTGTTACGGGAGCTTTAAAGGATCATTCAAGTGGCGAAATATTTATCCCGTAAATTTTAAGGAAAATAAAATTATACCTCTTTTAAGTTTTTATATTTGTCGAGGTTTTTGTGAATGCGATTTCGTGAATGAATACCGCATTAGTACAATTTCAATTTAAAGATTTAACACCCCATTTATAATGAAAGAATTACTTAAAAAATACGAAGAAAAAGAACCAGAAATTGTTTTTCATTGGAAAGACTCTGAAACCGAGGCCGAAGGCTGGACAGTTATCAACTCGCTACGAGGCGGCGCTGCGGGCGGTGGTACTCGAATGCGCAAAGGGCTTGACATGAACGAAGTGCTTTCGCTAGCAAAGACAATGGAGGTGAAATTCTCTGTATCTGGACCTGCAATTGGCGGTGCAAAATCTGGAATTAACTTCGACCCTTCCGATCCTCGCAAAAAAGGAGTTTTAGAAAGATGGTTTAAGGCTGTTTCGCCTTTGTTAAAAGGGTATTACGGTACCGGTGGCGATATGAATGTTGATGAAATTCACGAAGTAATACCGTTTACCGAGCAATGTGGTATTTGGCATCCGCAAGAAGGTGTTTTTAACGGGCATTTTTTACCTACCGAAGCAGATAAAATTAATAGAATTGGCCAGTTGCGCCACGGCGTAATTAAGGCTTTAGAAAGTTCAGAATATTCGCCAGATGTAACACGAAGCTATAAAGTGGCCGATATGGTTACTGGTTTTGGTGTTGCCGAAGCAGTTAAACATTACTATGATATTTATGGCGGAAGTGTAAAAGGAAAAAAAGCCATTGTACAAGGTTTTGGTAATGTAGGTTCGGCAGCGGCTTATTACTTGTCGCAAATGGGCGCTAAGATTGTTGGAATTATAGATCGTGATGGTGGTGTAATTAACGAAGAAGGATTCACTTTTGACGAAATAAAACAACTGTTTTTAAATAAAGACGGAAACACACTTGTTGCCGAAAATATGATTCCTTTTAATGAAATCAATGAAAAAATTTGGAAGCTAAATGCCGAAATTTTTGCGCCATGTGCAGCTTCGAGATTGGTAACAAAAGAACAGGTTTCAAATATGATTGAAAGCGGTTTGGAAGTAATAAGTTGTGGAGCAAACGTACCCTTTGCCGATAAAGAAATTTTCTTTGGCCCTATTATGGAATTCACAGACGAACGCGTAAGCCTAATCCCCGATTTTATTAGTAATTGTGGTATGGCGCGTGTGTTTGCATATTTTATGGAGCGCAAAGTACAAATGACCGACGAAGCTATTTTTAATGACACTTCTATTACCATTAAAAATGCAATTCAAAATACTTTTAATAACAATAGTACCAAAACTAACATCAGCAAAACAGCTTTTGAGATTGCTTTAAAACAACTCTTATAGCACCTAACTTAGCGCCGTTATGGAATCAATTATTATTTTAATATTTGTAATAGGATATTTATCTATCACTCTCGAACATCCCCTAAGACTTGATAAAACGGTTCCAGCGCTCATAATGGCGTCGCTTATTTGGGCTTGCTTAGCAATAGGGTTTACCCATGGCTGGTTTGATGTAATTAACACCGAAGATCAAGCGTTTAACTTTTTATCTGGCGGTGAACAAGCCATGGAGGGTTTTGAAAATACCCTATTGCACCATTTAGGAAAAACCGCAGAAATACTTATTTTCCTAATTGGGGCTATGACTATTGTCGAAATAATAGACCTCCATCGTGGTTTCGAAATATTAAAAGAGGCTGTAAAAACCAGAAGTAAAACAAAGCTTTTGTGGATAATTGGGGGGCTAGCATTCGTGCTCTCGGCAATTATAGATAATCTTACAGCAACTATTGTGCTTATAACATTATTGCGAAAGCTAATTTACAAACGCGAAGACCGAATTTGGTTTGCAGCAATGACAGTAATTGCTGCCAATGCAGGTGGCGCTTGGTCTCCTATTGGCGATGTTACTACAACTATGTTGTGGATTGCCAAAAAAGTTTCGGCTGCTGGTTTAATTGAATTTGTAGTAATACCATCAATTGTGTGCTTTGCTTTGCCATTTCTTATTGCTTCATATTTACCAGCCTTTAAAGGTAATGTTGAAGTAGAAGAAATTCCCGATAACAAATACGAAAAATTGCTTAGTAGTAGAACAATGCTTTTTTTAGGGTTAGGAATGATTGTTTCGGTACCTATTTTTAAAACCTTAACGCATTTGCCTCCTTATATGGGAATGATGCTGGCTTTAGGAGTTGTATGGCTCGTTTCTGAATACGTTCACCCCGAAGAAGATTTTACGAGAGAGAGAAGACATCTGTATTCTGCACATAAAGCTTTAGCACGTATAGAAATCTCGAGTATTCTATTCTTTTTAGGAATTTTAATGGCAGTTGGTGGACTCGAAAGTTTGGTATATGGCGTGGCCAAAAACGGTGATCCGGTTGGTACGCTTAGATATCTTGCCGAAGTTATGCAATCTGTAATCCCAAATGAAGATGTTGTTGTTATTTTGCTTGGAGTAGCATCGGCAATAATTGATAATGTGCCTCTGGTTGCTGCAAGTATGGGTATGTACGAGATGCCAATAGATTCGGTTTTATGGCACTTTATTGCTTATTCTGCAGGTACAGGGGGTAGTATGCTAATTATTGGCTCGGCCGCTGGAGTTGCAGCTATGGGGATGGAGCGTATAGATTTTATTTGGTATTTGAAGAAAATAACTTGGCTTGCATTTATAGGCTTTATTGCGGGGGCAGGAGTTTTCTTATTTATTGAAAGAGTCTTATTTCACCACGTATAACAATTTCTAATCACTAACATCGTTATTCAATTAAACAAAACCTATTTTATGTTAAATAATTTAATTCAAGATACCGCCGAGGTAACGCAAGATCTTGAGCCTATTTCGGAAGAAAAAACACTCTCTATTATGGACCTCCTTTTAAACGGAGGTACTGCAGGGCAGATAATAATTTTAGTGCTTTTTATTTTGCTGTTTGTGGCTGTTTATATTTACTTCGAACGCTTATTTGCTATAAAAGCTGCTTCAAAAATGGACGCCAATTTTATGAATCAAATTCGCGACAACGTTGCGCAAGGCAACATTCAAGCTGCAAAAGTGCTATGTGCACAAAATAATACGCCAGTTTCACAACTTACCGAAAAAGGAATTTCTCGAATTGGGAGTCCGTTAGAAGATATAAATACAGCCATTGAAAACGCCGGTCGACTTGAAGTTTATAAACTTGAAAAAAACGTAAGTGTTTTGGCAACCATAGCCGGTGCGGCTCCTATGATTGGTTTTTTAGGAACAGTTATAGGAATGGTTTTGGCTTTTCACCAATTGGCAACTAGCAGTGGGCAAGCCGAAATGGGGACACTTGCCGAAGGTATTTATACCGCAATGACAACCACGGTTGCCGGGTTAATTGTGGGTATTATTGCATATATGGGTTATAACCATTTAGTAGTTAAAACCGATAAGGTGGTGCACCAAATGGAAGCCACTGCAGTAGATTTTCTAGACATGTTAAATGAGCCTACTTAATGAATTTGAGAGGAAGAAATAAAGTAAGTGCAGATTTTAGCATGAGTTCCATGACAGATATAGTATTTCTGTTATTGGTTTTCTTTTTGCTAACTTCTCCAGCTATAACTCCCGATGCTTTAGACTTAATACTTCCAAAAGCAAAAGGAAAGACCTCAAACGTGCAAAAAGCTTCGGTAAGCGTTACCAAAGACGGAGCTTATTACGTAAACAAAGAGCGCGTTAGCGAATACAGTATTGAAAACGAATTAAAAAAGGTTTTAGCGGGGCAAGACGAACCCACCATTATTCTGCGCGCCGAAGAAGGTGTACCAATTGAAGATGCTGTATTTGTAATGGATATTGCCAACAGAAATAGCTTTAAAGTTGTGCTAGCTGTTAGGCCAAACTAACTACGGTTTTAACATAAAAAAGCTAAAAAGTAGTTCCAAAAAATAATTTCAAAGATGTAAAATATGGCGTTGTAATTTAATTGCAATGCACAGTTAAAATATGAAATTTCTAAACACAAAACATAAACGAAAAAGTATGGTCATTACGATAATCGTACATGTGCTTATACTTCTTTTATTATTTTATGTGGGAATGAAATACATGGACCCGCCATTGGAGCAGGGAATAGCTGTTAATTTTGGTGCTACTGAAACTGGAAAAGGTGCAATTCAACCTACCGAAAAAGTGCAGTCGGCACCACAACAATCAACACCAGAACCGGTTGCCGAACCTAAAGCTGAAATAAACGAAGAAGTAGTTACCCAAGAAATTGAAGATGCACCCGTTATTGAAAAAGAAAAACCTAAAAAGAAAGAAGCTAATACACCCGTAAAAAAAGAGCCTAAAAAAGAGGAAAAGAAACCAGACCCCAAACCCGATAAATCTACAACCGATGCACTTGCCAGCATTTTAAACGGTCAAAAAAATGACGGTTCAGCAAAAGAGGGCGAAGGCGATGATGATCGCGCTGGCGACAAAGGAAGACAAGACGGAGACCCAAATACGAGTGCCTACTACGGAACTGGAAAAGGATTAGATGGCGATGGCAATTATTTGCTTGGCGGAAGAAAAGCTTTAAATAAAGAAAAGTTTGTTCAAGATTGTAATGAAGCCGGAACCGTTGTAGTAAGTATAGAGGTAGATCGCAAAGGAAATGTAATTAGTGCAATGCCAGGAGTGAGAGGTTCCACAAATACTTCTCCTTGCCTTACCGAACCCGCAAAACGCGCGGCATTAGCAACAAAATTTAACGCCGATGATAAGGCACCGGCAAAACAAATTGGTAAAATAATCTATAAATTTAGTCTTTCGGAGTAAATTTATAACGGTTTTTAAATATTTCCTTATCAACTATTCGCAAACAATACAGTGGCTTTTTTCTCAGCTCCCTATGTACCAAAGAGTGGGGCAGGCTGCTTATAAAGCAAATTTTGAACCAACCATTAAGCTCGCTGCTTATTTAAATAATCCCGAGAAAAGTTTTAAAAGTATTCACGTAGCGGGTACTAACGGCAAAGGTAGCACAAGCCATATGCTCGCCTCAATTTTTCAAGAAGCGGGATATAAAACCGGTTTGTATACCTCGCCGCATTTAAAAGATTTTAGAGAGCGTATAAAGGTTAATGGCAAAATGATTTCTAAAGAATATATTTCGCAATTTGTAGCCGCACACAAGCCTTATTTTGAGGAAAACAATCTTTCCTTTTTTGAAATGACTGTAGGTTTAGCTTTTGATTATTTTAAAAGTGAAAAAGTAGATATTGTTATTGTCGAAGTGGGCATGGGGGGTAGATTAGATAGTACAAATATTATTAATCCCGAAGTAGCCGTAATTACCAACATTGGTTTAGACCACACACAGTTTTTAGGAAATACCATAAAACAAATAGCTGCCGAAAAGGCGGGTATCATAAAAAATAATACCCCAGTAATAATAGGAGAAACAACGCCTGAAACAAAAGATGTTTTTGAAGAAATAGCGCTACAAAAAAAAGCTGCAATTACTTATACCGAAACTATCGATGAAAAAAACTATGTTTCAGATTTAAAAGGTAGGTATCAACAAAAAAACATTCGCACTGTTTTAGCTTCTTTAAAGATTTTAAATGATTTGGGGTGGAATATTTCTGAAGAAAATATAACCAATGGTTTATTAAAAACAATAAAAAATACCGGTCTATTGGGGCGCTGGCAAATATTGCAGGAACAGCCAAAGGTTATATGCGATACAGCACATAATAAAGAAGGCTTGCAACTTGTAATAGCACAGCTCGCAAACGAACAATTTAAAAAATTACATATAGTTTTTGGGGTTGTAAGTGATAAAGATTTAACGCCCGTATTATCATTATTTCCTCAAAATGCAATTTATTATTTCTGCAAACCAAATATTCCACGGGGATTGGATGCTTCGCTTTTGTTGAGTCAGGCCAGAGGATTTGGCTTGGTAGGAGAGGAATATATTTCAGTATCAAAAGCTTACGAGGCGGCAAAAAAGGCGGCTCGGGTAACCGATTTAATTTTTGTAGGAGGTAGTACATTTGTTGTTGCAGAAGTTTTGTAATTTTTTTAAATAAATGTTTGTGAGAACCAAAAACTACCTTATATTTGCATCCTCAAAACAATGAGGGCGATTAGCTCAGCTGGTTCAGAGCACCTCGTTTACACCGAGGGGGTCGGGGGTTCGAACCCCTCATCGCCCACCAGATTTCAAAAAAACCGAAGTGAAAGCTTCGGTTTTTTTATTCTTTCTACTTTGCTTTCAATTAAAAAGAATATTTTTAACTTTTGCCCGTAAACATCTAAACTCAATTTATTGATTCCATTTGTACATAAAATAATCGCAAAGGTTGTAAAAAGCCGCCAAAAGAGTGGCAAGTCGCAAAATGATACCGAACCGTTTGAAAAGCGCGTAAGTAATTTGGAGGTTGAAATTACACACCAAATTGGCGACTTATTTTTCTTGCTTTTGGGTGTGGTATCGGCTTCCTTTGGGCTACGCGGTTTTTTAATGCCTAGTAGGTTTATAGACGGTGGCGTTACGGGGGTGTCTTTAATGGTTAATGAATTATTAGGCATCTCTTTTCCCTTGTTATTAGTGTGTTTTAACCTTCCTTTTTTAATTTTGGCATATTTCTCCATTGGTAAAAGATTTGCAATTAAAAGTGTGCTAGGTATTGTTTTACTAGCCCTGGCGGTAGCGATTATTCCGTATCCCACTATAACCGATGATAAAATTTTAGTTGCTGCTTTTGGAGGTCTCTTTTTAGGTTTGGGCATTGGTTTAGCCATTCGCGGCGGTGCTATAATTGATGGTACCGAAGTATTGGCTATTTTTATTAGTAGAAAAACCAGTCTTACTGTTGGGAATGTAATTTTAATTTTTAACGTAATTATTTTTGCAACTGCCTCTTATTTTCTTTCTACCGAAATTGCGCTTTATGCAATTCTTACCTATTTCGCAGCTTCAAAAACTGTAGATTTTGTTATCGATGGAATAGAAGAATTTATGGGAATAACTATTATTTCTGCTAAAAATGAAGAAATACGTCTGGCTATTATTGAAAAAATGGGCCGCGGTTGTACTATTTATAAAGGAGAAAACGGTTTTTCAAAAGAAGGGGAAACCCGAAAACCAGTAGATGTGGTTTATACCGTTATTACACGTTTGGAAATGAGTAAACTTAAAACCGAAGTAGATAAAATAGACTCGCAAGCTTTTATGATTATGACCTCGGTAAAAGATGCCAAAGGTGGAATGATTAAAAAGAAACCAATTAAAAAATTTGATAAAAAATAAAGCACTTCTTTTAAACCGCAGAAATATCAGAGTTTTACAACAGGTCTAATACTCGTTCTAAAGCCATCCCGCGAGACCCTTTGATTAAAATTGTAGTCTGCTTTGGTTTGTTATTTTCGATGGCGCTTTTTAACATCTCAAATGTTTTAAATTTTTGGATATTAGGATTGGTTGAATTTGTTTTATAAAAATTGCTACCCACCAAATATGTATCTCCAAAATTATTTTCAGCTAAAAAATCGACTATGTTTTGGTGTTCGGTTTCGGCATCTTTTCCCAATTCAAACATATCTCCTAAAATCATAATTTTGGTCTCACCTTCGGCTTGTTTAAAGTTTTTTAAAGCTGCCAACATACTTGTGGGATTTGCATTGTAAGCATCCATTAAAATAGCGTTGCTGCCGCGTTTTATTAACTGTGAGCGGTTGTTGGTAGGAATGTAGCTTTCTATTCCAAGCTTAATTTTATCTATTGAAACTTTAAAATAAGCGCCAATGGCAACTGCTGCTGCTAAATTGGCAAAATTGTATTCGCCAACGAGATTGCTCTGTATTTCGGTGTTTTTAAAGCCAATGCTTAGCTGTTGTGCGCTGTTTAATAGCTTTATGTGATAGTCGCTTTCGGGTGAGCCAAATGTAATTTTATCGAGGTCTTTTGAGTTTTTTATTTGTTGGGAGTCGTTGGCGTTTACAAAAGCTTTTTTGCCGTTTTTTTTAAGGTGTTGGTATAATTCGGTTTTACCTTGTATAACGCCTTCAATGCTTCCAAAACCTTCGAGATGGGCTTTTCCAAAGTTTGTGATATATCCGTAATCGGGTTCTGCGATTTCGCTTAAAATTTTTATTTCACGCAAATGATTGGCGCCCATTTCAACGATACCTATTTCGGTATCTTTTTTCATCTGTAAAAGGGTTAAGGGAACACCAATGTGGTTATTTAAATTGCCCTGAGTGGCAACCGTTTTAAATTTTTGAGAAAGCACGGCATTAATAAGCTCCTTTGATGTTGTTTTACCATTGCTTCCGGTGAGTGCAATAATGGGAAGTGCCAAATACTCGCGATGAAATTTTGCCAATTGCTGTAGCGTTAAAAGTACATTTTGAACTAATACGGTCTCGCCAGTGCTTTTGTGAAATTCTTCTTCGTCAACAATAACTTTTAAAGCGCCCTTGTCTAATGCTTCTTGCGCAAATAAATTCCCGTTAAAATTTTCGCCTCTTAGGGCAAAAAATATGCAGTTTTTAAAGATTTTACGAGTGTCGGTGCTAACGCCGCTACTTTGTAAAAATATGTTGTGGAGAGAAGGTATATTCATAAAATAAATATACTAAAAAACCCTCCTAAGCTGCATGCTTGGGAGGGTTGTTTTATAAAATTTTTATGATTTTAATTTCTTGGGCGTTTTCCGTTTTTAGATTTAGACCCTACGCGACTCATGGCACATCTAAATCCAATATAATCGGTAGCCATATCTTGCGGGAAATAACGTCTTTGAGCTGGATCTAACCAGTAGTCTCTATCGCGCCAAGACCCTCCTTTGTAAACTCTAACTTCGTTGTTGATTAAGGTAGTTCTATTTGAAGACTTGTCGTATTGACGATCTAAGGTTCCGCTACTATCTGCATACACCTTGTGTTCTGGTGAATTATACATTTTAGTTTTAGTTTCTTCATCTGCAAAAGACTGGTAGTAACGAGAAGATCGTTTGTCGCCATCTCTAAAATCACGATTATCGCTTTCAGAAAAGTTAGTTCTTAAGTATGTTTCATTTTCATCAACCGGTACTTGAAGAATTTCTCCAGGTAGGTTACGGGCAACAATTTTACCATTGCTTAAAGTGTCGTAAACAATAGAATCCATAGTTACAACTTTTACTTTTCCGTCTTCGCCAATTGCGTTTTTGGTGTAAACGTTTCCACGGTAGTAGTTAAAGTCGTTAAACTCATCATCTACAATTGGTCTGTAAACATCTGCAACCCATTCGGCCACATTACCTGCCATGTCATACAATCCAAAATCGTTTGGTTCGTAAGATTTTACCTGCGCGGTAATATCGGCTCCGTCATCACTCCAGCCGGCTATTCCACCGTAATCGCCGTCGCCTTGTTTAAAGTTAGCCATTTGGTCACCACGCGATCTTCTTTTTCCTGAACGTGTGTATTGTCCTTCCCAAGGGTATTTTTTCTTTCCTCTGTAAGCATTGTAATTACGAAGCCCCACTAAAGCAAGTGCTGCGTATTCCCATTCAGCTTCGGTAGGAAGGCGGTAAGATGGTAATAAAAGTCCATCTTTACGTTGGATATATAAGTTTGTACTGTCTTTGCTTCTTTTTGTAATAGCATCAGATTTTTTACCACCGCGTGTAATTGAATCGTTTCCACCGTACGTTAATGTGGGTGCGTTAAGATAAGTTTCGGTATTAAAAATTTGACCAGGCTTGGCTTCGTAACGTGCATTACGCGAAGTAACGCCTGCAGCTTCTAATGCAGCTTCATTAACACGGTCTGTTCTCCAATTACTAAATTCAACAGCTTGAATCCAGCTTACCCCAACTACCGGATACTCTGCATATGCTGGGTGACGCAAGTAGTTGTTTGTCATAACCTCATTAAACCCTAAGCGGTTTCTCCAAACAAGCGTATCTGGAACAGCACCTTCATAAATTTTTCTGTAATTTTCATCAGATGGAGGGAACACCTTTTTTAACCAATCTAAGTATTCTAAGTACATAAGGTTGGTAACTTCGGTTTCATCCATATAGAATGATTGAACGTGTTGTTGGGTTGGAGTGTTGTTCCAATCGTGCATTGGATCATCCTGAACTTTACCCATTGTAAAGGTTCCACCTTCAATAAAAACAAGTCCGGGACCGGTTTCTTGCTCTCTAGATTCTGGGTTGTATTGAAAACCACCTTCTTTGGCGTTCATTTTCCAGCCAGTGGCACGAGAACTATTTTTATAGTCTCTAGATTTGTTACAACCAACTAGAACTGTGGCTGCTATTAACGTTACAAATAGCTTAAGTGTTAGATTGTTTCTTAACATCATAGATTCAAAATATGATAAAATTGGGTTCGCAATATAGTGATTAACGACAAAAACACAATAATATTTTATTATTATTGCGCTTTAAGATTTTAAATGGTAACAAGGTTAATTCAGAAAGCAAACGTATTAGTTTTAAAATTATTATCCTAATCTGCCATTTGTCTACGTGATATTAAAATTTGTGCTATACTAACTGTACTTTTACTGCGTTATTTATACTAATGAAAAAAACGATATTTCTTTTTACTTTTTTTGTGCTACCCTTTTTTGCAATGGGACAGTCTAAAAGTATTTCGATTAATTGGGATGCTTCCAAAGCAGTTAATAATAAGATAAACAGTTCTCATCAAAATTTTTCGGTAAAGCAGCAGGCAATTGAAGCCTTAAAACTTCAGTTAAATAAAGAAGTTGTGCGCTATCAAACTAAGTGGGAAGACAATAATTATGTAGACAAATCTTCGGTGCGATTAACCAACGTGCAATATGGAACTGTTTCGCCTTCAGAATTAGAAAAAGTAAACCCTGAAAATATTCCTACACAATTAGAATACACCATCGGAAGTGCAAAAGGTAGAGATAAACTTTTTACATCCTTAAAGGTTTCACCACTTGTAAAAACCAATGGCGGCATTAAAAAAGTACTTTCTTTTGATGTTTCTTACCGCTATGGCTCAAATTGTATTGACTATACCCCCGATATAATGAATTCTGTTTTGGCAAGCGGTAATTGGTATAAGTTTAAGGTGGAAAAAACAGGGGTTCAAAAAATTGATAAAGCTTTTTTAAATAGTATTGGGTTGAATACAGATAATATTAACCCCAGAAATTTAAAAGTATACGGTTATGGCGGAAAATCACTACCACTTTTAAATACTGAAAACAAATATTTTGATTTGCCCGAAACCCCAATTCAAGTTATTGGAGAAGAAGACGGATCTTTTGACAGTGGTGATTATATATTATTTTACGGTACCAATACCGAAGGATATGTGCCCGAAAACGATTCAAATTTAAACCCGTATAGCGACGACTCCTATTATTATATTACTGCCGATGGTGCCGCTGGGCAACGCGTGCAGCCCATGGTTGAGCCTTCGGGTGTAGCAGATTTTACAATTACCGAATTTGACGATTACCAGTTTTACGAAAAAGACGAAGCAAGCCCTACAAAACTAGGAAGAAAGTGGTTTGGTAATAGATTTGATATTGAAAGTGAACAAAGTTTCAACTTTGAATTTCCAAATATTCTTGCAGGAAAACCAATGAAACTTACCATAAAAACCGCAGCTGCATCCGAAAGTGTAACTTCTATGGCAGTTTCGGTAAATAGTACAACCTTAGACCCAATTACCTTTAGAAGATTAGGTATAGGTGGGTTGTTAGATTTAGACGATTACTATGTAGAAATTCCTGCGGTTAGCGAAAGTGTGCAAATTGATTTAGCCTATAACAATGCGGGAAATCCTTCGAGTATTGCCTATTTAGATTATATAGGTTTATGGGCTGTACGCGCTTTAAAAGGAGTGGATGGTCAATTTTTATTTAGATATAACGAAGCTGCCAATATGAGTGGCGTAGCTCAATATCAAATAACAAATGCTTCTCAAATTTCGCAAGTTTGGGATGTAACTAATCCGCAAAATATTAGGTTTAAAGCAAATGATACGGGCGAATCTTTATTTGGTTTTAAGAGTGCTTTAGGCGAGGTGCGCGAATATGTGGCTATTACTACCAACGATTATCATATACCCACAAAAATTGCCAATGCCAAAGTGGTTAACCAAAACCTAAAAGGAACAATTTTTAAGGATGGTTCGGGGAATTTTCAAGATGTTGACTATTTAATTATTACGGCTCCATTTTTAATTCAGCCAGCGCTAAGATTAGCGCAATACCATAAAAATCTTCAAGGGTTAAATGTAAAAGTTGTAACCACCGATAAAATTTATGAAGAATTCTCGGGTGGAAAGCAAGATATAAGCGCCATCAGAAATTTTGTGCGTTACGTTTATAAAAATGCTTCGGCACCTAACAAACGGGTTAAATATGTAGGAATTATTGGCGATGCCTCTATAGATTATAAAAATAGGCTGGCAAACAATAACAACATTGTACCTACTTTTCAAACCTTAACGGGGGTGAGTATCGCTCAATCGTATATGTCTGATGATTTCTTCGGAAATATGGACGAATGCGAAGGAGCCATTGGTACGGGGCGCGACGATAACGATTTGTTAGACATTGCGATGGGCAGAATTATAGCAGACGACGTGGTGATGGCAAATGCGATGATAGATAAAATTATTAGGTATACTTCAGAATCATCTTACGGAAATTGGCGAACAAATTTTGTTTTAATTTCTGATGATATCGACAAGGAGATCGATGAGCAACTTCAGTTAAAATTAGATGCTTTAGGCGATCAAATTTCGGCCGAAAAACCCTTTATAAATGTAAAGAAAATTCATTCCGATGCCTATCAGCAAGAGGCTTCTGCCGGTGGAAGTCGTTATCCCGAGGTTAATGAAGCAATTAAAAGTGCTTTTGATGTTGGCGCAATTATAATTGATTATTTTGGGCACGGAGGAGAAGATGGGCTGGCGGCAGAGTATATTTATACTAAGGAAATGGCTCAAAATTTAACCAATGGAGGTAATTTACCCTGTGTAATTACAGTGACGTGCGAGTTCACCAAATTTGATAATCCTTTGCGAATTACCGCTGGCGAGCTTACCTATCAAAACAAAAATGGGGGTGCTATTTCACTGGTTACTACTACGCGAGCAATTTATATTTCAACAGGAATTGAGTTTAATCAACTCTTGGCAGATAATTTATTTGGGTATGGCATGGATGTGCCCGAAACGCCAGCCGAAGGACTTAGGTTGTCTAAACAAGAAATTAATAGCGATTTAAGACGCGTGGTGTTTTACATTGGCGACCCTGCAATGCACTTAGCGTTTCCGAAGAAAAGCATTCGATTAACCGAGTTAAACGATATGCCAATTAATAGAGCGACTGATACGTTAAAAGCGCTAAGCAAGGTAAAACTGGGAGGTCAAGTTTTAAATGAGGCCGGTATGCTAATGTCCAATTACAACGGTATTTTGGAAGCAAAAGTGTTTGATAAAAATGTAATGCGGCAAACATTAGACAACGATAACTTTAACTTCGTGATGGATTTCACCACCTTGGGTGAAGTGCTTTTTAACGGGAAAGCGACCATTACAAACGGTTTGTTTGAATTTGAATTTGTAGTACCGCGAGATATTCAAATACCCGTGGGTAAAGGTCGTGTAAGCCTTTATGCAAAAAGAGACAACGAGCTGGAAAACCAAGCGGGAGTTAATTTAGATATTAATGTTGGGGGATTAAATGAAAATGCACCCATTGATAATGAAGGGCCTCAAATTACATTATTTATGAACGACGAGAGTTTTGTCTCTGGCGGAATTACCAACGATTCTCCCATGCTACTCGCAAAACTCGAAGATGACAACGGTATAAATACTGCCAGTGGAATTGGCCACGATATTGTAGCTATTTTGGATGGTGATGAATCAAACCCGTTTGTGTTAAATGAATTTTACCAAGCCGATACAGACGACTATACCAAAGGACAGGCAACTTTTAAATTTAGAGACCTCGAAGATGGCTTGCATACCCTAACGTTAAAAGCTTGGGATGTTTATAATAATTCGTCTACTGCCGAAATTCAATTTGTTGTAGCCGGAAATGACAAATTAGAAATTACCCGCGTATTAAATTACCCCAATCCATTTGTAGATTACACTCAATTCTGGTTTAACCACAATAGACCCGATGAAACCTTAGATGTGCAAGTGCAAGTCTTTACCGTTACTGGAAAAGTTGTGTGGACAAAGAGTACAACTTTACCGCCTTCGGGTAGCTTTTTAAGTCGTGAAATTACTTGGAATGGTCGCGATGATTTTGGCGACCGGATAGGAAAAGGTGTGTATGTATACAAGATTACAGTGAAATCTGCGTTAACAAATCACCAAGTTGAAAAATTCGAGAAACTCGTTATCCTTTAAAAATTAAAATTATATTTGCTCAAAATTATTTAATATGAAAAAAATATTTATTCCAATTCTGTTAGCCCTTGTAGCCTTTAAATCTGTTGCACAAGAAGATAACACCGGAATCGAAAATCGTGTAATTACCACTGGAGTTCCATTTGTACTTATAGCAGCAGACCCGCGTGCGGCTGGTATGGGAGACATTGGAGTTGTTACTTCGGCCGATGCTTTTTCACAACAATGGAACCCCGCAAAATACGCTTTCTCGCTTAGCAAACAAGGCGTTGGTGTTACATACACCCCATACTTAAGTAAACTGGTAAACGATATATTTTTAGGTAACATTACATATTATAACCGTTTAAACGAGCGTAGCGCCGTAGGTGCGAGTTTTCGTTACTTTAGCAATGGCGAAATAGAATTAAGGCAAACAGCAGAAGAAGAGCCACTTATTGTAAAGCCAAACGAATTGCTTTTTGATGTTTCGTATTCATTAAGACTTAGTGAGCGTTTTGCTATGGCAGTTGCAGGTAGATATATCCGTTCAGATTTAAAACTTCAAACTGCGGCGGCAGATGCTTCGGCGGCAAGTTCATTTGCTGTAGATATTGCAGGTTACTACCAAAGTGAAGAAATACCTTACAACGATTTTGACGGTCGGTGGAGAATGGGTTTTAATATTTCAAACATTGGACCAAAATTAAAGTACGACGAAGTAGGGTCTGAAAGTAGTTTACCAACAAATCTTGGTTTAGGTGGTGGTTTCGACTTTATTTTGGACGAATACAATAAAGTTGGGGTTTCTACTCAGGTTAATAAACTGTTAGTGCCAACACCAAGCGATTCTAATAACGACGGGCAAATTAACAGTGAAGACGATTATTACAACGAGAGCTTTTTTGGTGGTATGTTTTCTTCTTTTGGAGATGCGCCAGATGGTTTTAGTGAAGAATTAAAAGAATTTACTTGGGCTCTAGGTGCTGAGTATTGGTACCAAGATGTTTTTGCTTTCCGTACAGGATACTTTAACGAAAGCGACGATAAAGGAAGCAGAAAGTTTATGTCTTTTGGAGCTGGTTTTCGTTATACTGCAATAAATATTGATATTTCATACTTGTTCTCAACTTCTAAATTGGCAAATAGCCCGTTAGATGGAACCCTTCGTTTTGGTCTTACCTTTAACTTTGGTGATACTTATGACGAGTACTAAACCCTTAAAACTTGGGTGAGAAAAAAGGGACTACTCTTTTTCTAAAAGTTTTTAAATCTTCTACAAGCCTTTTAAACCTTGTAGGAATAAATGCAAAAAGTGAAAAAACAAAAGATTGAAATTGCTTTAGAGGTTTTTGAATCTATTTCAGAGCTTCCAAAAAATATTCAAGAATTAATGAATAAGGCGCAACATGCACGTGAAAACGCATATGCGCCTTATTCACATTTTAAAGTTGGCGCTGCCATAAGATTAGCTTCGGGCGAAATTACCGTTGGCAGTAATCAAGAAAATGCCGCTTATCCTTCTGGCTTGTGTGCCGAAAGAGTAGCAATTTTTCATACAGGAGCCACCCATCCAAACCAAAAAATTGAGGTGATGGCTATTTCGGCCAAATCGTCCACACAAAAATTACTCGAGCCTATTGGCCCGTGTGGTGCTTGCCGTCAAGCTATGGCAGAATATGAGCAAAAACAAAAAGAGCCCATTGCGGTATACTTTATGGGCGAAGCGGGAAAGATTGTTAAAGTTGCTTCGGTTATGGACTTATTGCCGTTGGGTTTCGATGCTAAATTTCTTTAGTGTAATCAAGCTATTTAGATTAATTTAGTAATCGTACAACTAACATTTCAAATTAAATTTTATCACCCTTTTTCTTTAAGAAATTCGCTCTTCAAAAAGTATGATGATTTTTGAGATTTCTAATTTGCTTTTTCTGCTTATAAAGTACTACTTTTGTTATCCGTTTAATAATTTTTCCTCAGGGAAAATCTTATAGCAGATAGATGAAGAAAATCACCAAAAAAACGTATCTAGATTGGTACGAGAACATGCTCTTTTGGCGCAAATTTGAAGATAAATTGGCGCAGGTATATATCAACCAAAAAGTAAGAGGTTTTTTACACCTTTACAATGGACAGGAAGCTGTTTTAGCAGGTGCCTTACACGCAATGGATCTTTCTAAAGACCGAATGATTACTGCATACCGAAACCACGTGCAACCTATTGGCATGGGCGAAGACCCAAAAAAGGTAATGGCCGAACTTTACGGTAAAGCAACCGGAACCTCGCAAGGTTTGGGTGGCTCCATGCATATCTTTTCAAAAGAACATCGTTTTTATGGCGGTCATGGAATTGTAGGAGGACAAATACCCTTAGGTGCAGGTTTGGCTTTTGCCGATAAGTATTTTGAAAGAGATGCGGTAACCCTTACATATATGGGCGATGGCGCAACTCGGCAAGGTTCGTTACACGAAACTTTTAACCTTGCCATGCTTTGGAAGCTACCTGTTGTATTTTGCGTTGAAAACAACGGTTATGCTATGGGTACTTCAGTTGAAAGAACAGCAAACCATACAGATATTTGGAAACTTGGTTTAGGATACGAAATGCCGTGTAAACCAGTAGATGCTATGAAACCCGAAGTAGTGGCAAAAGAGATGGACGAGGCTATTAAACGTGCCCGTCGTGGCGATGGACCAACTTTCTTAGAGTTGCGTACCTACCGCTATAGAGGACACTCAATGAGTGATGCGCAACACTACCGTACTAAAGAAGAGGTTGCAAAAAAGCAGGAAGAAGATCCTATAACGTATGTGCTTCATCAAATTTATGAAAATAAATGGGCCACTGAAGACGAAATAAAAGAAATTGATAAACGCGTAAAAGACTTGGTGAAAGAATGCGAGCAATTTGCAGAAGAATCACCATATCCAGAAAAGAACGTTATGTTCAATTCTGTTTACGAGCAAGAAGACTATCCATTTTTATCAGATAAATTATAAGCTATGGCAGAAGTAATTAACATGCCGCGTTTAAGCGACACCATGGAAGAAGGAACGGTTGCAACCTGGCTTAAAAAAGTAGGCGATACCGTACAAGAAGGCGATATTTTGGCCGAAATTGAAACCGATAAAGCTACAATGGAGTTCGAGTCATTTTACGAAGGTACCTTGCTCCATATAGGTGTTAATGAAGGTGAAACCGCCGAAGTAGATGCACTTTTGGCAATTATTGGCGACGACGGTGAAGATATTTCAAGCCTAATTGATGGCGATGCTGCTGCCGAAGAAGATAGTAAAGCTTCAAAAGAAGATGCAAAAAATAGTGATGATAAAGCTGATGCCGATTCAAGCAAAGAAGAAGCCGAAGATACATCGAGCAATGTTGAGCTGCCAGAGGGTGTTGAAGTAATTACCATGCCTCGCCTAAGCGATACAATGACTGAAGGAACGGTTGCCACTTGGCTTAAAAAAGAGGGCGATACGGTTGAAGAAGGCGATATTTTAGCCGAAATTGAAACCGACAAAGCGACCATGGAATTTGAATCGTTTTACTCCGGCACACTTTTAAAAATTGGGGTTGGCGAAGGCGAATCTGCACCGGTAGACCAAGTGCTAGCAGTAATTGGGCCAGAAGGAACCGACGTTTCGGGAGTTTTAGAAAATTATAAAAAAGAAGAAACCGATTCGGCTAAAAAAGAAACAAAGGCCGAAGAGAAACCTTCAAAAGAATCTAAAAAAGAATCGGCTCCAGCAAAAGCTGCCGAAACTAAAAGCACGTCTGCACCTAAAACAAAAACCGACGAAGGAAAGTCTCAAGAACGAATTTTTGTTTCTCCTTTAGCCAGAAAAATGGCCGAAGAAAAGGGCATTAATTTAAGACAAGTTGTGGGTAGTGGCGAAAATGGACGTATTGTTAAAAGCGATATTGAAAACTACCAGCCAGCGGCAAGCGGTGCGCAAGCGTATACACCGGTAGGAACCGAAAGTTTTGAAGAGGTGAAAAATTCGCAAATGCGTAAAACAATCGCTAAACGCTTATCTGAGTCTAAATTTACTGCACCCGAATATTACCTAACAGTTGAATTGGATATGGATCACGCTATTGCAGCGCGCGAATCTATAAATGCTAACCCCGACGTAAAAATATCGTTTAACGATATGGTAATTAAAGCTTGTGCAATGGCGCTACGTAAGCATCCACAAGTAAATAGCCAATGGACTCCAGAGGCTACCAAAATTGCAAAACACATTCACATTGGTGTGGCCGTTGCGGTAGATGAAGGATTGCTTGTACCGGTATTAAAGTTTGCAGACCAAATGACGTTTTCACAAATAGGAGGAAAGGTTAAAGAGTTAGCGGGGAAGGCACGAAACAAAAAAATTACACCACAAGAAATGGAGGGTAGTACTTTTACGGTTTCAAACCTCGGAATGTTTGGTATTACTGAGTTTACTTCAATTATAAATCAACCTAATTCGGCAATTTTATCTGTTGGTACAATTGTACAAAAACCAGTGGTAAAAAATGGTCAGATTGTAGTAGGCAACACAATGAAGGTTACCTTAGCTTGCGACCACCGTACCATCGATGGGGCAACTGGGGCTAAGTTTATGCAAACGGTAAAACAGTATATTGAAAACCCTGTAACCATGTTTGTGTAATAAGAAAAACAAGTTTTGCAGAATGTAAATTCTGCTAAGTTTTTACTCGAATAGACCTCACAGGTAAGTAGCCTTGTGAGGTCTCTTTTTAAAATATAATTTCATGAAAAATATAATAATTACCGGTACTTCACGCGGAATTGGTTTTGAGTTGGTAAAGCTTTTCTCAAAAGCTGGGTACAATGTTTTAGCCTTATCGCGAAATGCGAAGCCTATTTTAGAATTGAAACTTAAAAATGTTACGGCCCGCGAATTTGATATTGCAGACCAGTCTGAAATTGTTAAACTTTCGGCTTTTTTACAAACGCAAATGAAACAAGTAGATGTATTAATAAACAATGCGGGATACTTGGTAAACAAACCATTTGCTGAAATTACTCAAGAAGAGTTTAAACGATGTTACGATGTTAATATTCTTGGGCCATCATCGCTAATAAAAGCGGTAATTCCATTTTTGAAAAAGGAGGGTCATGTTTTAAATATTAGCAGCATGGGCGGTATTCAAGGCAGTGTTAAATTTCCGGGGCTAAGTGCATATAGCAGTAGTAAAGGTGCTATTATTACTTTAACCGAATTACTGGCAGAAGAGTATAAAGAAACCGGTCCTTCATTTAATGTTTTGGCTTTGGGCGCAGTACAAACCGAAATGTTACAAGAAGCTTTTCCGGGGTTTAAAGCCCCACTTTCGGCTACCGAAATGGCACAATATATTATGGATTTTTCGCTTACAGGAAATAAATTTTACAACGGAAAAATACTTCAAGTTTCTAGTAGTACACCTTGATTACTTTTTACCTTTTTTCTTAGATTTTTTCTTTAGCTTGTTTAACCAAATAATAACTCCAGTAATTGGTAAACTGGTAGCAATTAAGCACGAAATAAAGTAGATGGTTTTTGAAAACCAACCAAATATAGTACCCATATGGATGGCTTTAATAGAGCTTGCAATTTGTACGTTTAAAGGTTTTTCCGAAAACACTTCTTTTGAAATAACCGTGCCATCGCGGTCAATTTTTAGCTTGTCGGTTGCAGTTTGTAAAAAATCTTGATTGTGATATTTACGTATATTGTAAACATCGTTTTCATCTTTAGGTATGTCTAATACGGTCGTGCCGTTAAATGCAAGTTGGTGCTCGGTAATTTTAAGCACTTCGTTAAAATTTATCTGCTTCGTGTTATTTGGTACTTTGGAGTCTACTTTCGGTCCGCCGCCACGGCCTGCAAAAACTTCGGTCCCGAGCATTGCACTACCCGCATCCCGATACCAATCAAACGACCAAAATAAACCGGTTAGCGACATAATAATTAAAAAAACGGCTGTGTAAAAGCCTAAAGTAACGTGTAAATCGTGATTAAGTCTTTTCCACTTTGCGCGCCAAGCTACCTTTAAACCTGGTTTTAAATGCTTCCACTTTAGTTTTTCTAATTTTTTCTTCGGAAACCAGAGCACAATACCCGTAATTGATAGTATTAAAAATAGTATGGTTGCAATCCCTACAATTGGCCGTCCCACCGAAATATCTAATAACAACCACCGGTGCATTTTAAACATAGTCATAAAAAATCCGTCTAAAACGTTGGGCGCAGCTTTGGTGTACGACCCTTTATATTGATCTACAAAAAATGTTGTTCCGCGTCTATCGTCTTTATTGGTTTTAACCGAAAACTCATAGGGTTTTGTGTCTTCAGGGTGTATGCTAACCCGCATTATTTCACCTTCCTCCGAAAGGTTTTTTACCAAACTTTCAATTGGCAACGCATTGTTTATTGGTGAAACAGTAATTTCTTCAGCAAAAAGACTTTTTATTTCTTTTTCAAAAGTGAGGATAGTACCTGTTAAACATATAATTACAAGTATAATTCCACTCCCAATTCCCAGCCAAAGGTGGATATCATTAATAAATTTCCGAAGGGTATATTTTTTGGTTTTCATAATAATTTTAAAATAAATAAAAGGCACAACCTAGGTCATGCCTTTAGACACTTAAAAATTCAAACAATTAAAAATTATAGCGCAGTACCCCTGCAAAGTTTCGAGGTTCAGTTTGATTGATATATCTAGTTCTATATGCGTTATAACCAATTTTATCGAATACATTATTTAACAATAATTGAAAGCTCCAGTTTTTGTCAAACTTATATTCTGCTTGCACGTTAACTAATGTGTAAGCATCTACATTAAACGGTTGTTGGTTTGGTACAATACCTTGGTGGGTAATAGCTCCAGACGACCAGTCGTTAACTGGACGTTCGCCAGTAAAGTATGCGCCGGCGCCTACGGTAAGTCCGTTTAAAATGTTGTTTCTAAACGAATAGTTTGCGTAGGCATTAAATGTATGCTTAGGTGTGTTTAACGGAGCAGAGCCGTATACGTAAGAGGTGTGCTCTTTGTATTGTGCATCGATGTATGCGTAACCACCAATTAACTCCAAGTTTTCTAACGGGCGACCTGTTAGTTCTACTTCTACACCTTGTCTTTGGTCGTTTCCGCCTTTGGCGTAATATAAAATTGTGGTCCAAGTTTCGTCGTAAACAGGGAGGTTGATATTTTTATTGTTGATTTTATAAAGCGTTAAATTAAAACGCAAACGGTCGTTTAACCAAGTGGTTTTAAAACCAGCTTCTAATTGGTCAAAACGTTCATTGCCTAATTCTTCACCATTCGCTCCCAATCGCGATGCGGTACGCGGATACGAACTATTGGTATACGATGCAAAAAGGTTTACATTTTTAATTGGCGAAACTATAATTCCACCTAACGGATTAAAAGCATCGCTACGTGTGTTTTCGGTTTCCGAAAGCGTTTCGGTTGAACTATAACGAGCGCCTAAAAATGTTTTTAACCAAGAATTCCATGAAATTACATCCTGCGCTACAAAGCCCATTGAGTTGGTCTTACCACCGTTTAAACTAGCTTCACCAAGTGCTACGTTAGGTAAGCGGTGTTCAATATTTTGAAATACATTTATTGTATCCACAACTCCGGCAGATTGGCTGGATGTGCTATAATCTGATGCGCGGTAATCAAACCCTATTTGAAAAGTGTGTTTAATAGAACCTGTGTAAATATCATCACCAATTAAATCAAATTGTAAAACACTGTTATTGTCATCGCGGGTTGAGGTTGCATAGCTGCGTTGACGAATATTGTAAAGGGAAACATCGTTTTCAACAATGGTTTTTCCTAACCCAGCACCTTTGTCGTCTAATTTTAAAGTAGAACTGTAAAAAGCACCTTTAAGTGTAAGTTTATCATTCAACTCGCGATCCATTCTAACTGCGTAGGTTGTGTTTTGAGTGATAGATCGATCGTTTTCAAAACCTAAAAATTGCGAATGAGGTAAGTCGTAAATTGCATTAGTATCGTTTTCGGCAAGGTTTACTGTTCCTAAATCGGGAGTGCGACTGTCGTGATAATGATCGAGTTCTAAGGTTACTGTAGTTTTTTCATTAACTCTCCATTCAAAAGACGGATTAAAATAAAAGCTTTCTTTAGATACCAAATCTCTAAAACTATCGGCTCTTTCTAAGGCGCCATTTAATCGAAAAGCAATTGTTTTTTCGTTGTTTAAAGGACCGTATACATCAAAAGTTGGTCTTATTTGGCCAAAACTACCACCGCGTAAACTTACGCTTCCGCCCGAGGTGTATTTTGGTGTTTTTGTTACAATGTTAATAATCCCACCCGGGCTTCCTAAATCTGTTGCCACGCCCTGTGTAATCGAAGCGGTTCCTTTTAAGACTTGAATATTATCTACCCCTTGCATATCGGTTAAAATTCCTACTCCGCGAAAATCTGAATGTACTCTTACGCCATTTTTTAAAATTGGAATACCTCTAAATCCGCGTGACGACATACTTTCACGTTTGTTACCGTAAGTGGCAAAGGTGTAAACTCCCGGTACATTTTTAGTGGCTTCAGCAATGCTTAATGCACCTTGGTCTTCAATTAGTTTTTCTGAAAGAACAGAGATACTTTGAATTTGTTCATACGTTTTAAGCGGAAGTCGGGTAAGGGATTCTATTTTATCGGGATGATCATTTCTGTTACCAAAAACCTCTACTTGGTCTAATTCATTATCTAATGAAAGCTGAAAATTTAAACCGCTAACAACGGGCTTATCTACATTAATTGTAATTGTAGAAACATTATAGCCAACGGCGCTGGCAAAAACCTCTCTCGTACCATTGGGAACCTTTTCGAGGGTGAAAACGCCATCTGCATTGGCAGCACTTCCTTTGTTTAGCTCGGGGATATAAACACTTGCAAAAGGAATTGGGTTGTTATCAATATCAGTTACTTTTCCTTCAATTTTAGAAAATTTTTGGGCAATAATAAACTGTGTACTCAGTATAAGAATTAGGGTGGTGAAAAATTTCATGGCTCCTATTTTAATTTAGATTGTTTATAAATAGGGCGCAAAACTAAGTTGGAAAATTTAAATTTCAAAGTTTATTTAGAATTGTTTTAAATAGTTTTTCTTAAGCTATTGAAATCAAAACAAATGCAGGTGGAAATTTTTTATAATACCATCGAGAAAAGTAATATTTAGCTCGGTTTTCGGGGGATAAATTACTTTGAACTAACTATTTTTGACCTTTTAAAAGCGATTGCAATTGTAAAGTTTATATGACCGAAATTTTAGAAAAATACATTCCTCAAGCTTCAGTAGTTTCGGCTTTTAATCTAATTAAAACCCATAATGTCCACCTAAAAATTGTAAATGAGCGGGTTACACGTCACGGTGATTATAGAAAATTGTCTAATGGGCAACACCAGATAACCGTAAATGCCTCATTAAACAAGTATCGATTTTTAATCACGTTAATTCATGAAATAGCGCATTTAGAGGCTTTTTCAAAATACGGAAACACTATTAAACCCCATGGATTGGAGTGGAAACGAACCTTTCAAATACTAATGCTACCTTTTTTGCGCCCCGAGGTTTTTCCAAATCAATTACTGCCTCTTTTAGCGCGTCACTTTAAAAATCCGAAAGCATCTAGCGATACCGATGCAGCACTGTCGCTGGCCTTAAAGCAATTTGACCCCGAGAACGATAAAAACTATATCTTTGAAATACCTTTAGGCGCCAATTTTAGATTGTACAATGGTAAAATTTTTAAACGCGGAAAAAAGCGAGTAAAACGCTATGAATGTGTTGAAGTTTCCACAGGAAAAATTTATCTTTTCAATCCAAATGCCGAGGTGGAGTTTTTAACTCAATAATTTTAAAGTTTTTACAAATTTCAAAATTTGTATTTATTTAGAATGAGGTAATAATACTCCCGAATAGAACTACGCAGGAAACTGCTTTCAAATAATTAAAAATACCCGCATACGCGAAAATTATAATGAATAACAATTATTACGCAGTAATTATGGCTGGTGGCATTGGGTCGCGATTTTGGCCAATGAGCACCCAAGAATTTCCTAAGCAATTTCACGATATGCTTGGCACTGGACAAACCCTATTACAAAAAACATTTTCGAGGCTCAATAAAATTATACCTTCAAATAATATTTATATTCTCACTAATGAAAGGTATTTAGATCTTACCCTAAAACAGCTCCCTGCAATTACTAAAGACCAAGTGGTTTTAGAACCCGCCATGCGAAATACAGCGCCCTGTATTTTACTTTCGGCATTAAAAATTAAAAAGGAAAACCCCAATGCGTTAATGCTCGTGGCTCCAAGTGATCATTGGATTGAAGATGAAGCTGCTTTTGCCAATGACGTGCAAGCGTGTTTTGATGCTGCACAACGCAAAGATATTTTACTAACGTTAGGAATTGAACCAACCTTTCCGAATACGGGATATGGGTATATAGAAAGCGAAAAATGTAGCGCTTCAGCAATTAAACCAGTGAGCCAATTTCGTGAAAAACCCAATTACGAAACTGCTAAACAATTTTTAGCCGAAGGAAACTTTCTTTGGAATGCAGGTATTTTTATTTGGAGCGCCAAAAGTATTACGGCTTCATTCGAAAAATATTTATCTGCCATGAACGCATTATTTGCCGATGGTATGGCCAATTTAAACACAGCTAACGAAAAGCAGTTTATAGAAAACAACTATCCGCAAGCCGAAAACATCTCTATAGATTATGGAATTTTAGAAAAAGCCGACAATGTTTTTGTAAAAAAGGCTACCTTCGATTGGAACGATTTAGGCACGTGGGGTGCGCTATATGACAAGCTAGAAAAAGATGAAAATTCAAACGCCATTGTCAATGCCAACACCCTTTTAGATAAGGCAACAGGGAATATGATTTTTAGCGATCGAAAAAAACTTGTTGTTTTAAATGGAATTGAAGACTATATTGTGGTTGATAAGGAAGACGTTTTATTGCTGTTTCCGAAGAAAAAAGAGCAGGATATAAAAGAACTGCTTAAAGAAGTTTCAAAAAAATTTGATAAAAAATACTTGTAGATGGCTACTTCCGAAGACAATAACAATATCAAAGTTACTCCAAACGACGAGGAATTTGATAACGTTAAACTGAATACTTGGCAAAGTATAAAACAGTTTTTAAGTGAACTTTTTGATATTCGTGCCGATACTGATAGAGACGCAACGATTGAAGCTGTTAAAAAAGATATTTCGTTTAAAGGCCATACTGCTTGGATTCTTATCTTTTCAATTTTTGTAGCTTCTATTGGCCTAAATGTTAGTAGTACCGCCGTTGTAATTGGAGCGATGCTTATTTCGCCATTAATGGGGCCTATTGTGGGTATTGGACTCTCAGTAGCTATTAACGATGTAGACACTCTTAAACGCTCGCTTATTAATTTGGGGGTAATGGTGTTTTTAAGTGTACTTACGGCTTTTTTATATTTTAAACTTTCACCCTTAACCGAAGAAACTCCCGAATTAATAGCCAGAACCTACCCCACGATTTTAGATGTGCTTATTGCAATTTTTGGAGGTTTGGGGTTAATTGTCGCAAAGACAAAAAGTGGGACAATTGCCAGTGTTATTTTTGGGGTTGCAATTGCTACAGCCTTAATGCCACCACTGTGTACCGTTGGTTATGGATTGGCAATTGGTAATGCATCATATGCCGGGGGGGCTTTATACCTCTTTTCTATTAATGCCGTATTTATTGCCTTAGCCACTTTTATTGTTTCAAAATTGTTGCGTTTTCCCTTGGTGCGTTATGCCAATAGCAAGCGCAGAAAACGTACCGCACAAATTGCTTCATTAATAGCTATAGCGGTAATCATCCCCAGCGTTTGGTTGTTTATAAAACTTTTAGACCAACAAGTTTTTGAAAATAAAACCAAAGAATTTGTAAAAACTGTTATTAAATACGAAGGCACCGAAGTGGTAAAATTTACCCAAGATTATAAAACTAAAAATATAGACGTTTACCTAATTGGGCGCCCCGTGCCACAAGGCAAAATTAACGACTGGTTAGCAGAGTTAGAAGATATTGAAAATTTAAAGGGGTCTCGATTGCGCATTTATCAAGGTGCCGACCAAAGTGGAGAGATGGCTGCAAAACTCTCGGGCCAAATAAAAGCTGGAATTTTGGAAGATTTATACGTTAAAAACGAACAAATTATACAAAATAAGGAAGAGCAAATTCGGTTTTTAGAAAATGAAATTGCCCTGTTAAAAGTTCAAAATGTGCCGTTTAAAGAGTTAAGTGAAGAAATTAAAATAAATTACGACGAGATTGAAACTTTTAGCTTTTCAAATAAAATAACCACCAATTTTAAATCTATTGACACGCTGCCGGTAATTAATGTACGTTGGAAAGAAAATGTGCCCACAGCAAAGCGACAAGAGAACATTAAGAAAATTGAGGCGTGGTTAAAGTTTAAAATGAAGTTTGATACGCTTCACGTTTCAGAATATCCTTAAATCATTATTTTTCTTTAAGCTGAACTTCGCGTATTTTTTTAAATAAATCTGAAGAGTACACAAAGTTGGTAGCATCTTCATTGTCGGTTTTAAAAATGTCTTGATTGGTGCCCTGCCAAACTAGTTTTCCGTCTTTAAGCAATACTACTTTTTCGCCAATTTCCATCACCGAATTCATATCGTGGGTTACTACTACTGTGGTAATATTGTATTCGTGGGTAATTTCTTGAATAAGCGTATCTATTAATGTTGCCGTTTTTGGGTCTAATCCAGAATTTGGCTCATCGCAAAATAAGAATTTAGGTTTGTTTACAATGGCGCGGGCAATAGATACTCGCTTTTGCATTCCTCCAGAAATTTCGGCGGGATATTTATCGTTAGCATTTTCGAGGTTTACACGTTTTAGCACTTCGTTTACGCGCGCCACCATATCTGTCTTTTTTTGTTTGGTGAACATGCGCAATGGGAACATTACATTTTCTTCAATGGTCATAGAGTCAAATAGCGCACCGCCCTGAAAAAGCATCCCAATTTCTTCTCTTAGTTTTCGCTGTTGTTCGTCATCCATATCTTGGATGGCGTTTTCACCGTAAAAAATCTTGCCTTTTTCAGGTTTAAAAAGCCCAATTAAGCATTTTAACAGAACGGTTTTTCCGCTACCACTTTGCCCTATAATCAGGTTGGTTTTCCCCTTGTCGAACTCGGTAGTAATTCCTTTTAAAATCTTTTCGGAACCAAAACTTTTATGTACATCTTCTACTTTAATCATGAGCTTAATAGGAGTTGCGTTATTATGTAATTAGCAGCAATTATAAGCACACTGGTCCAAACAAATGAGTTGGTGCTTGCTTTCCCCACTTCTAAGGCGCCACCTTTCATATAAAAGCCTTGCCACGAAGGCACGGTAGCGAGTATAAATGCAAAGACAAATGTTTTAAAGAAGGCGTAAAAAAGTTGGTATGGTATAAAGTCTTCTTGCACCCCTGCAATAAATGCAGCCGAACTGGTAAACCCACCGTAAACGCCAGCTATCCATCCGCCCATGACGCCTAAAAACATAGAGATAACAATTACAAACGGATAAAACATTAACGCCACAATTTTTGGGAAAACGAGGTAATTTAAAGAGTTAATACCCATAACTTCTAAGGCGTCAATTTGTTCGGTAACGCGCATGGAGCCAATGCTGGAAGTAATAAACGACCCTACTTTACCTGCCATAATTATAGAAATAAACGTGGGTGAAAATTCTAAAATCACCGATTGTCGCGTAGCATAACCAATTAAACTATCGGGAATAATTGGGTTGGTCATGTTTAATGCCGTTTGTATAGCCACAACACCCCCCACGAAAAAAGAAATAAAGGCTACAATACCTAATGATCCAATAATTAAATCATTAATTTCCTTAAAAATAAGATGCCGTAAAACCGAGGTTTTAGTAAAACTACCAAACACTCTTTTTAACATTAAAAAATAGGAACCAATATCTTCTAAATACTTCATATAATAACCTTACTATGGCTAAAATACTAAAATTAGACCACCCGTAATTGAAAATGCTTTTTTTAGCTTTTATTTATTAAAAAGCGCCATCATTTTATGATAAACTTCGGTGCTTTCAAAAATACCATTAAATTTTGAAGCTCCGGGGCCTTCGGCAAAAACAGGAACCATGGTGGCCGAATGGCCAGGGGTTGAAAACGTAGGCTTTATTTGGTTGTAATTGCTACCTTCTGCCGAAAGTGTAAACCCACCCGTTTCGTGGTCGGCGGTAACAATTACCAGCGTTTCGCCGTTTTCTTTCGCAAAATCTAAGGCAACGCCCAAGGTTTTGTCAAAGTCTAACAATTCGCCAATCAAATAATCGGCATCGTTTGCGTGACCGCCCCAGTCTATCTGGCTTCCTTCAACCATTAAAAAAAATCCTTTTTCGTTTTTTGACAGTTTTTCCAAAGCAAGTTTGGTAGCATTGGGAAGAAAGTCGCCACGGCCTTCACTCATTTTTGGCATTGCGTCTTCGGCAAGTAGGATAAGTTCGTTTTTATCACTTGGCGTTTTCGGTAATTTATCAGTTGTAATTTTGTAACCTTTGTTTTTCATTTCAGCTAATAAATCTTTCCCGTCTGTTCTATCGTTAAAGAATTTTAATCCACCGCCCGCAAAAAAGTTAACGCCAGAATTTGGTGCAAACTCTGTAATTTCTTCATACATTCTTCTGCTTTTTACGTGCGCATAAAAACTCGCTGGGGTAGCGTGTTGTATGGAAGAGGTAGCAATAATACCCGTAGACAGTCCGCGTTTTGAAAGTTGTTCAACAATGTTTGGTACGGCAATGGTATCTTTATTTACACCTATTGCACCGTTGTATGTTTTTACACCTGCCGAAAACACGGTGGCTCCTGCAGCCGAATCTGTAATTAAATCGCTCGCAGATGAGGTTTTACTCAACCCAATAGTACTAAACCTTTCAAAGTTTGGTTTTCCGTTTTTGTAAAATATAGCTGCCGAAACTTCGCTTAGGCCCATTCCGTCGCCAACTAAAAGAATAATGTTTTTAGGTTTTTTTACTTCGGAAACAGTAGTAGAAACCGTATTATCGCTAACTTGAACCGAAACACATGAAGTAATAATTAAAAAGGTAGAAAGAAAAAATGTGAGGAGAGAAAACTTGAATTTCATTGCTAAAAATTTTGCGAGCAAAAATAACGAATTTATCTACGATTAAATGTTAAGGAGATGTTGTCATATTTCAAACTCCACAAATCCCAAATCCCAAATCCCAAATCACGAATTACCAATTCCCAATTTCTTTCGAATGTTTTGCCAACGGAGGTTGCGGATAAATTCGCCTTCCTTTTCTGAAACGATAAAGTCTAATTTGGCGTTTTTCGCTTTAAAGTAACCTTTTAATGTATCTGCAAAAAATGAAAAACTATTTTTTTTGGAAGCGAGTTTTGCCGAAGCAATAAGCGTGAGCCAAAATCCGTAGCGCATTTTATAGAAAGCCTCGCCCTGTTTGTGTTTTGAGGCTTTTGAGTACACTTTCCCCGTGGGTTTTAAATGTTTTACCTGTAGCGAGGTATCGGTTTTTATTTTCCAGCCGTGGTATTGTGCTTGCAATTCATCCACGGTATCCCAGCCCATTGCATTTTTTAAACCCTTTATTTGCTGAAAACAATCTTTTCGGTAAGCTTTTAACGCCCCTCTAATATGATCTTTATTTGTGAGGTTTTCTAAAACCCAAACACCGTCTTTTTCGATGTAGCAAAAACCCCCAGCCATTCCAATAGTTTGATCGTTTTTGAAGGCTTCAGCAATCTTTTGCAAATAATTCTTCGGGAAAATTAAGTCTGCATCAAATTTGCAAATGATGTCGAAATCGTCATCGAGTGTTTCAAAACCTTTATAAAAAGCATTTATAACCTTGCTTCCCGGCTCGTGAAGTTTTTTTGAATTGTGAAATACACTTTGTATGAAATCGTATTTTTCGGAAAAAGTATCGATTATTTTTTGAGTGCCGTCTGTAGAAGCGTCGTTTACAACAACTATTTGTTTAGGAAGTAGTGTTTGTGCAACGAGCGATTGCAATGCTTTCCCGATGAATTCTTCTTCGTTATGGGCGGGTATGATGATGTAAATATCCATTAAACTTTTTCAGCATAAACTAAATAATAACGGGGTGTAAATCTTCGAAGTATTGGACGAATACCTATTTTTTTCACTGGATTGGTGAATTTCTCGCTTTTTACAATTCGCCATCCAGCTTTTTCGAGTAACCAATCAAATTGCCAATCTTCAAATTCGTGATAGTGGCGATCCCATTTATCGGTTTTACTTCGGTATGCTGGTGCAAACCAAAGTTTTAAAGGAATGGAAGCAACCAGTTTTTTTGCTTGAATATCTTTTAAAACGTTGAAAGGGGAAACCAAATGTTCAAATATTTCGAAGGCGGTAACCACATCAAAATCATTGGTTTTTACAGCTTCGGTCTCGAGGTCTAAATCTTGTCCGTGAGTATTTGTAACGTTAAAACCTTCTTTGGTTAATATTTCAGAAAACGGATTAGCAACACCGAGATCGAGAATTTTTTCCTCTTTGGAAATTACTTCGTTTAGAAAACTGAGGGTGTGTTTGTATCTTTTCTTTGGGAACTTGCCTTCGTACATTTTTTTTAATTCTGAATTCTGAATGCTGAATTCAGAATTACTTAAACTTTATAAACTATCGCATTAATATTCATTCCAGCGCCTACGCTTGCAAATATTACAATATCGCCCTTTTCTACTTTGTGTCCTTCTATTTTACCGTTAAGTACCAAATGGTATAAAGTTGGGACAGTGGCTACACTGCTATTACCCAATTTATCGATGCTCATAGGCATAATTTTTTCGGGTGTTGGCCGGTCATACAGTTTGTAGAAACGGTTTACAATGGCTTCGTCCATTTTTTCGTTGGCTTGATGGATAAAGATTTTTTTAACTTCATCAATTCCAACGCCGCTACCGTCTAAGCAAGTTTTAATGGCATCGGGAACTCTGTTTAAAGCAAACTCATATATTTTCCGACCGTACATTTTTATGTAGCGGCGGTTGTCTTTCTTTTTGAGGTTATTGCTTTCGCCAAAATAGATAAAATGGCTTTCATCCAAAGTGTATGTAGCGCTAACGTGGTTTAGTATTCCGCCTTCTTCTTCGGTTGCTTCAACTACAGCAGCACCAGCGCCATCGCTATAAATCATCGAGTCGCGATCGTGCGGGTCTACTACGCGCGAAAGGGCTTCGGCACCAATAACCAAACATTTTTTTGCAATACCCGACTTTATAAAGGCATTGGCTTGAATCATACTCTCTATCCAGCCTGGGCAGCCAAATAACATATCGTACGCAACGCAAGAAGGGTTTTTAATTTGCAATTTGTGTTTTACTCGCGTAGCAATGCTCGGTACAGTATCACTCTGGGGCGAATCGTGATTTACATCGCCATAATTGTGAGCCACTATAATATAATTGAGCTCTTCTTTATTTATTCCTGCATCTTTTATTGCACCCTCGGCGGCAAAAAATGCCATGTCTGAAGTGTTGAGGTTTTCTGGAATATACCTTCGTTCATGAATGCCCGTAATAGCCTTAAATTTTTCAATGATAATTTCGTTTTTTTGACCAAAACGGGTGCCATCATTATTGTAAAAATGATGATCGCCAAATTGTTCATTTTTCGCAATCTCACTTGGAATATAACTACCTATACCGGTTATTTTGACATTCATAAAGAAAATTGTTTTGTTAAAAATACGGAAAAAAAGATTTATAAATTAAGTGGCGATATTCAAGAAAAGAATCTACTGTTTGAATATCGCCACTTTAAACTTTTAAGCCTCCATATATGCTTCAATTGGGTCGCAAGTACAAATTAAATTCCGGTCGCCATACGCATCATCTACCCTGCGAATGGTAGGCCAAAATTTGTTATCGGCTATGTAATCTAAAGGAAAAGCAGCCTCTTGTCTTGTATAAGGAAACTCCCAATTATCGCGGGTTAGCATTTCCATAGTATGCGGTGAATTTTTAAGAACATTATTTGGTTCATCCTTATCAACCGCTTCTATTTCTTTTCTAATAGAAATCATTGCGTCACAAAATTGATCTAAAGACATTTTGCTTTCGCTTTCGGTAGGTTCAATCATCAACGTTCCTGCAATTGGGAAAGAAACCGTTGGAGCGTGAAAACCGTAGTCCATTAACCGTTTTGCAATATCGGTTACTTCAATACCCTTTGCTTTAAATGGACGGCAATCTACAATCATTTCGTGCGCTGCACGGCCGCGTTCTCCAGCATATAGCACGTCGTAATGGCCCTTAAGCCTCTCTTTAACGTAATTGGCATTTAAAATAGCGTATTGAGTAGATTTTTTTAATCCGTTTACACCCAGCATACAGATATATGCATAGCTAATTAAGCACACCAAAGAGCTACCATAAGGCGCCGAAGAAATAGCGGTTATTGCATTTTCGCCCCCGGTTTTAATTATTGGATTGGACGGTAAAAATGGCACCAATTGCTCTGCTACACAAATTGGGCCTACGCCGGGGCCGCCACCGCCGTGAGGAATTGCAAACGTTTTATGTAGATTTAAATGACAAACATCGGCACCAATAGCTCCCGGATTTGTAAGTCCAACCTGCGCGTTCATATTTGCACCGTCCATATAAACTTGTCCGCCGTTTTCGTGAATTATACTTGTAATTTCACGAATAGCCGACTCGTATACACCGTGAGTAGAAGGGTAGGTAACCATTAGGCACGAAAGATTGTCTTTGTGTTTAAGTGCCTTTTCGCGTAAGTCGTCTACATCAATATTGCCTTCGGCAGTAGCTTTTGTAACAACTACTTTCATTCCTGCCATTACTGCACTTGCCGGGTTTGTACCGTGTGCAGACGATGGAATTAAGCAAATATTACGGTGGCCTTCGCCGCGAGATTCGTGATAGGCTCGAATAACCATTAATCCAGCAAATTCTCCTTGCGCCCCACTGTTTGGTTGAAGCGAAGTAGCCGCAAACCCTGTAATTTCGGTAAGTTGTTTTTCAAGTTTCTTTAGTACAATTTGGTAACCCTCTGCTTGTTCTACAGGAACAAAAGGGTGAATATTCCCCCACATAGGGTCGCTTAACGGAAGCATCTCGGCTGCAGCGTTAAGTTTCATAGTACAAGAACCTAACGAGATCATGGAATGATTTAGCGATAAATCTTTGCGTTCCAGCTTTTTAATGTAGCGCATTAAATCGGTTTCGCTGTGGTATTTATTAAATACCTCTTGCTGTAAAAACGTTGTTTTACGGGCAACCTCTTGTGGTATTTTGTTTCCGGTTTGTAATTCGGAAATTTTATCGAAATCTTTTTTACTTGCTTCCGAAAAGATTGAAACAATTTTATTAAGGTCTTTTACCGTTGTAGTTTCATTAATAGAAATTGAAACAGTCTCGTCATTCGGATAGTAAAAGTTTACTTCTTTTGCTTCGGCTAAAAACTTAATTTTTGTCGCATCAGTTTTTATTGCAATGGTATCAAAATAGGTATCATTAATTTGTTCGAAACCAAGTTTTTCGAGCTCATTTGCAAGGGTAGCAGCACCGTTGTGCACTTTTCTGGCAATATATTTTAAACCTTCGGGGCCGTGGTAAACAGCGTACATTCCTGCCATAACGGCCAATAAAACTTGAGCTGTACAAATATTTGAAGTCGCTCTGTCGCGCTTAATATGCTGCTCACGCGTTTGCAGTGCCATACGTAGGGCGCGGTTGCTATCGGTGTCTTTTGTAACGCCAATAATCCTCCCCGGAATGCTTCTTTTATATTCGTCTTTTGTGGCAAAAAATGCCGCGTGTGGCCCGCCGTAACCCAGAGGAATACCAAAACGTTGTGTTGTACCTACAACCACATCTACACCAAATTTCCCTGGCGCTTCAAGCATTACAAGGCTTAAAATATCGGCAGCTACAGCTACTTTAATTTCGCTATCATTGGCTTTTTCAATAAAGCTTTTGTAGTTATGAACTTTTCCAGTTTTCCCCGGATATTGTAAAAGCGCTCCAAAAAATTCGTCAGCAAAGTCAAAATCTTCGTGATTACCCACCACTAATTCAACGCCAATAGGTTCGGCTCTTGTTTGTAATAAAGATAGTGTTTGTGGCAGTACTTCTTCAGAAACAAAAAACTTAACAGCATTGCTTTTTTTCTTTTCTCGTGTACGCACATTTAAAAGCAACGACATAGCTTCGGCAGCAGCGGTAGATTCGTCTAAAAGCGAAGCATTGGTAAGCTCCATTCCAGTTAAATCGCTTACAACGGTTTGAAAGTTTAATAAAGCTTCTAATCTACCTTGTGCAATTTCGGCTTGATACGGTGTATATGCAGTGTACCAACCTGGGTTTTCCAAAATATTACGCTGAATAACAGGCGGTAAAATAGACTGGTGGTATCCGAGCCCGATATATGTTTTAAAAAGTTTGTTTTTTGTAGAAAGTTCGGTGATGTGTTCAAGATATTCATGCTCACTCATTGCCGTGTCCAGATCCATTTTCTTTTTAAGTAAAATATCATCTGGAACTGTTTCAAAAATAAGTTGATCGAGACTGCTAACACCAATAGTAGAAAGCATCTCGGGAAGGTCATTTTCCCGAGGACCAATATGCCTTAAAGCAAAAGTATCTGTATTCATTAAAGTGCAATTGAAATTAAGGGTGCAAAATTACAATTTTTAAGGCGAAATAACTTCTTTTTATAGGGGAGAAGTCTATAATTTTTTATCTAAATAATAAGGTTACTAACACTTTAGTTATTTTTGATATCATGAAGCTGCTAAGTAGGGTTTTTGCGTTTTATATTAATAGTAGTATACACGTTGCATTTGCGGTTTTAGCACTGTTTGCAATAACCGTTTTAGAATTTTCTATCGCGGTGCACAAAGTGGTTTATGGCTTTGTTTTTTTTGCTTCGTTAACGGGGTATAATTTTGTAAAATATGCCAAAATTGCGGGCTTACACCACCGCAGTCTAACCAAATCGTTACGGCTTATTCAACTGTTTTCGGCCTTGTGTTTTGTGGTATTGGTGTATTTTGCGCTTCAGCTTTCTTTAAAAGTTTTGTTATTAACTGCGGGATTTGGGTTAGCCACACTTTTGTATGCAATACCCGTTGTTAGAAGTAAAAATTTAAGAAATTTTTCGGGGGTAAAAATTTTTATTGTCGCCTTTGTATGGGCTGGCGTGACCGTTATTTTACCTTTTGTTGCCTCAAATTCTGAAATAACTTTTAATGCTTATCTCACCTTTTTTCAACGTATTTTAATAGTCGTGGCGCTTATTTTACCTTTTGAAATTCGCGATATTCCTTACGATGCGCTTAATCTAAAAACCTTGCCGCAATTAGTTGGGGTTAAAAAAACAAAGTTAATTGGATTTATGCTTTTGGGGCTTGGTTTAGGTTTTGAATTGTTTAAAACCAATTTTGAAATAAGTCACACACTAAGTTTTATTGTATTTTGTGTTTTGCTTGGGGGGTTAATTGCAATTTCCAAACCACATCAAAATAGGTATTTTGCATCGTTTTGGGTAGAAGGGCTGCCAATTTTGTGGCTTTTACTTTTTATAATTTTTAAGAACAATTAAGGGCGCTGCTGTTTTTGTATTTCTTCTCGTAATTTACTTTTAATAGATTGCTTTTTTTTAGGACAAAGCGTATGTAAATTGGCAGCGTTTATGGTGTTGGTGAGTTTGGTATTCTGTTTTACATAGCCACGGCACCGTTGACAAATAAATATATGAATGCGAAGCAAAAGTTTGGAGAGCATACCTGCTTCAGAATATTGCGCTTTATCGCACACATGTGCAGCGTTTTTACAATTTAAAAAATACTTCATTAAACGTTAATTAAACCAATTTTCTTCTAAGCACGCCGCCAATGCCTTTCGTGCTCGGTGAATAATTACCCATAAATTAGACGAGCTAATATTAAATTCTTTACAAATTGCTTCGGTATCGTAATTTTCTACGGTCTTTAATTTAAAAATTTGAGCCTGCTGTTTTGGTAGCTTTTCAAGACATTCTAAAATAACCAACCCCAATTCGCTGTTTTCCATTTTATCTTCGGCATTTTGATCGAGGAGGTCTGCAGCATTTTCTTCGAGCCAATCGCCACCATTTTCTTCGTTTTTATATGAAATATGAACTTCGGCTCGTCCTTTCTTCGAATTTATTTTTCGGTAGTAATCAATTATTTTTCGTTTTAAAATTGAAATAAGCCAAGTGCGTTCACTGGCTTCACCTTTAAAATTATCTTTACTCTTTAGGGCGGCAAAAAATGTTTCAGAAATTAAATCTTGAGCCACCTCAACATTGTTTACCCGTACAATTGTGTAATTGTACAAATAATCGGCATATTTATCTACCCAAAGATTTGCATTCAATGTTTCCACAGCATTTTTTTTACGCTATCTCAAAAATAGCGAAGTTCTTTAACATATTTAAAAATGGTTAATACTAAGTTTAAAGAAAATAATAATTTAGGTCATTTCTTTTGCATAAATTGACATTTGTTAGCCATATTACTTGTATTAGCGTTAAACTATTAAATTCTGTGTGATTATGGCTTATATGTTCTATTTTTACTAAAATTAAACTCAATAATATTCCCAATGAAAAAATTTACTACAGGAATTGTAATTTTCCTATTATTTACCATTGTTGGTTTTGCACAACACGACCATGCATTTTATGCAACAATGGACGCTAACGATGCGGTTTCATTTAATGCGCTTTATCCAGATGAAATGCGCATTATAGCAAGTAATGATAAACAAGCAGCTGTTTTACTCACTGAAGAGGTTGCGCATAAAATTCACGATAATGTAAAGACCCACGGGCCTGGTTATATTTTTAGAGCTTCGGAAGAAAAGGCTATACAAGCTTTAGAAGCTGTACAACGCCGCAGTGTTCAATTAGAATATACTATTACCGAAGATGTTTTTGTAAACGAGTGTTTAAATTTGGTAAACCCGCAAAATATTGAAGATGATATTTTAGATCTTCAAAGCTACGGCACACGTTATCACACAAAATCGCAAGCTGCGGCTGCAGTTTATGACCAACAAGCAAAGTGGGATGCCATGATAGCAGCATCGGGCAGAACTGATGTGAGTACCCGTATTTACAATCACGTAAATACCCCAATGCCATCGGTAATTATAACTTTTGATGGAGCAAATACCCCCGATGAATTTGTAATTATTGGCGGCCATATAGATTCTACCACTTTCGGCGATAAAAACAATGCGCCGGGAGCAGATGATAATGCTTCGGGAATTGCATCTTTAAACGAAATGGTACGCGTAATTTTGGAGAAAGACTTTGTGCCAAATAGAAGTATTGAGGTTATGGCATACGCTGCCGAAGAAATAGGCTTAGTAGGCTCTGCCGAAATAGCCGAAGCTTACGCAAATAACGGGGTAAATGTTGCTGCCTATGTTCAATTTGATATGACGGGCTACAACGGCTCTAGCAGTGATATTTACTTAACGACAGATTGGTATAACAGCAGCGAATTAAACGATTATTTAGCGGCTTTAATGGATCATTACAACAGCACGGGAACTCACAGTTTTACGTACGGATACACCGAATGTGGCTACGGATGTTCAGACCACGCAAGTTGGGCAGATAACGGCTACGATGCAACATTTCCTTTTGAAGCGAGAATGGGCGAAGACAATCCAAATATACATACGCCAGGCGATGTATATACCTTTTTTAATACTCCGGAACACAGTGTAAAATTTACCAAACTCGGACTTCAATTTTTAATTGAAGCTGCAAAACCGCAAATTCTTTCAGTTGATGATTTTTCTGAAAATGCAATTCGAATTTTTGTTAAGGATAAGGCTTTAAATTTTCGCTTAAACAATACAATTTCGAATGTAGCAAATGTTTCAATTTACAATATAGCAGGGCAAAATATTCTTTCGGAAAAGGTAAATACTACAAACGGTGCGCTTCAATTACAGCAGTTTGCACAAGGGTTTTATATTGCGAAGTTTAATTTAGAAAACGGACACACAATTACAAAAAAGTTTATATTAAATTAATTTCAAGTTATTTGCAGCGAGAGCTCTGGACTTAAGTTTAGCTTGAGCGAAAACAATATACGCAACCAGGCATTGAAGACCTAACAGATTTAAAATACCTGTTAGGTCTTTTTTTATACCAATCCGGCACGTTTTAAAAGTGCTTCGGGGTCTGGTTTTTGCCCTCTAAATTTTATGTAGAGTTCCATGGGGTCCACGGTACCTCCTTGTGAAAGTACAAATCCTTTAAACCTATCGGCTATTTTTTTATTAAAAATACCTTCTTGCTTAAAGAGCGCAAAAGCATCGGCATCTAAAACTTCGGCCCATTTATAACTGTAATATCCTGCCGAATAACCCCCTTGAAATATGTGCGAAAACGAGGTGCTCATGCAATTTTCCCTAACATCGGGGTATAACTGCGTATCGCCAAAGGCGGCAAGTTCAAAAGCTTTTACATTTTTTATTCCCGAAGGGTCCTGGCCGTGCCACGCCATATCTAAAAGACCAAAGCTCAACTGTCGCAACGTTGCCATTCCTTCTAAAAACGTAGCAGACTCTTTAATTTTTTCAACGTATTCCATCGGGATAACTTCGCCGGTTTTATAATGTTTAGCGAAGAATTCGAGGGTTTCTTTTTCGTAGCACCAATTCTCTAAAATCTGACTTGGCAATTCAACAAAGTCCCAATAAACACTTGTACCCGAAAGGCTGGGGTAATGTGTATTTGCCAACATTCCGTGAAGCGCATGACCAAATTCGTGAAATAGCGTTGTTACTTCATTAAAAGTTAAAAGTGAAGGTTTGCTTGCAGTGGGTTTGGTAAAATTGCAAACTATCGAAATATGCGGACGGTCATTTTCTCCATTTTTAATTTGTTGCGGTTTATACGATGTCATCCAAGCGCCATTGCGCTTTCCGGCACGCGGATGAAAATCGGCATAAAAAATTGCTACTAAAGCGCCCGTATGGTCGCTAACTTCGTATGTTTTTACATCGGGGTGATATTTATCGATATTTTGAACTTCTTTAAAATGTAAGTCGAAAAGTTTTTCGGCTACATCAAAAACACCGTTAATTACATTTTTTAGTTCAAAATAAGGTTTTAGTTTTTCGTCATCGAGATTAAATAATTTCTGCTTTAATTTTTCAGAATAATAAGCGCCATCCCACTTTTCTAAATGATCGATACCATCGAGTTCTTTTGCAAATGCAGTTAACTCATCAAACTCTTTATTAGCGGCAGGTTTTGCTTTTTCAAGTAATTCATTTAAAAAAGACTTTACTTTTTCGGGAGTTTTGGCCATTCGTTCTTCGAGGACAAAATGTGCATGACTTTTATAGCCCAGTAATTGTGCGCGTTTATGGCGTAAATTGGCTATTTTTAGCACGTTTTGCTGATTGTCCAACTCGTCATTATGAAACCCTTTGGACCCAAAAGCAATTGCCATTTTTTTACGCAGTTCGCGATTATCGGCATAGGTTAAAAACGGAACGTAACTGGGGTAATCTAAAGTGAAAACCCAACCTTTTTTATTTTTTTCTTCGGCTGTTTGTGCGGCGGCTTCAATTACGCCTTCGGGTAAACCAGAAAGGTCGCTTTTATTTGTAATGTGCAGTTCAAATTTGTTTGTTTCGGCCAGCACATTTTCACCAAATGTGAGACTTAGTTTAGATAATTCGGCATCAATTTTACGAAGTTCTTTTTTCTTTTTATCAGAAAGGTTAGCACCATTGCGCGAAAATGCTTTGTACTTTTTGTTTAAGAGCATTTGTTGTTCTTCTGAAAGTTGTAGAGTATCTTTTTGATTATAGACCGATTTAATTCGCTCAAACAATGCTTTGTTAAGTAGCATATCGTTGCTAAATTCGGTTAACATTGGCGAAACTTCCTGCGCTATTTTTTGAATTTCGTCATTAGTTTCGGCACTGTTTAGGTTAAAGAAAATACTTGTAGCACGATCTAATTTTTGGCCTGTATTTTCTAGCGCTTCAATAGTGTTTTTAAAGGTTGGTGCTTCAGTATTTGAAGTTATCGCTTCAATCTCTAACCGAGTTTCTTCAATCAATTTACTAATTGCCGGAAGGTAATGTGAATTGTTAATTTTTGAAAAAGGGGCGGTGTTATAAGGTTGTAATAGGGGATTTGTCTTCATAGTGAATTAATAGTTGTATGTCTTGTCGCGCATTTTGTCTTGGTTTTAGGTAAACAAAAGTTGCGACTTGCTAGTTTATGACAAGGCTGTTTAAAAAACCTCTCGTCTACTTTCGAGAGGGGACAATTCTGTTTTCAAAAATAGTCAACTTTTGCGTGTCTGGTCGAGTCTTTCGACTACGCTTGCGGGGACAAATTGTTTACTTTTTCTCCCTAAGTTGTTTAGCGCCTTCTTCCACCTTGGTTTTAAGGCTTTCTTTATACGTAACAATTTTATCTAAAACTGTTTTATTGGAAGCTCCAATAATTTGCGCTGCCAAAATACCCGCATTTTTTGCGCCGTTTAGCGCAACGGTTGCAACGGGTACGCCGCCGGGCATTTGTAAAATTGAAAGTACGCTATCCCAACCGTCGATTGAGTTACTCGATTTTACAGGTACGCCAATTACAGGAAGAGGGGAGAGTGAGGCAATCATTCCCGGTAGATGAGCTGCGCCGCCTGCGCCAGCAATAATTACCGAAAAGCCACGCAGGTGTGCGTTTTTTCCATAATCAAAAAGTTTATCGGGAGTTCGATGGGCAGACACGATGTCTACTTCCACTTCAATATTAAATTCTTTTAAAACGTCTATAGCGTCCTGCATTACTGGCAGATCGCTGGTGCTTCCCATTATTATTGCTACTTTACTCATAATTATTTATTACTGTCTGGTCGAGCGCAGTCGAGACCTACTTGTTAATAGTATTTTGGCTATAAAAAAGAACCTCTCGACTGCGCTCGAGGGGACATATTGCGAGCGAATATTATTTACTCACTACTTCAATTGTATTTTTTACTTCTTCGGCAATATTGCGTGCTTTTTGGAGGTCTTTGTTAACAATAGTTACATGACCCATTTTTCTAAAAGGACGCGTTTCTTTTTTTCCGTAAATATGAGGTGTAACGCCTTCCATCGCTAAAATCTTATCAATATTTTTATACACAACTTGCCCAGTGTGGCCTTCGGCGCCAACAAGATTAACCATTATACCGCCAACTTTGCTGTTGGTATTTCCTAAAGGCAAGTCTAAAATGGCTCTTATATGTTGTTCAAATTGGTTGGTAAAACTAGCTTCAATGCTGTAATGACCACTATTGTGTGGACGCGGAGCAACTTCATTTACTAAAATTTCATCGTCTTCGGTTTGAAATAATTCAACCGCCAAAAGCCCAACGTGTTTAAAGGCTTCGGAAACTTTTGAAGCTACGGCTCGCGCTTTTTCGGCTACCGCCTCGTCTATTCTGGCAGGACAAATTACATATTCTACTTGATTGGCTTCGGGGTGAAATTCCATTTCAACCACGGGATAGGTTATTACCTCGCCCGAAGGATTACGAGCAACAATTACGGCCAATTCATTTTTAAAAGGAATTAGTTTTTCGGCAATACAAGCACCTTCCGAAAGTGGAATTACATCCTCTGCACTACGAACAATACTTACACCCTTGCCGTCATAACCGCCAGTGCAACTTTTCCACACAAATGGAAAGTGCAACTCTTTGCGCACAATGGCTTCGTTTAATTGGTTTTTATCTTTAAAAACCTTAAAAGCTGAAGTAGGAATTTTATGTTCTTTGTAAAACTGTTTTTGAACCCCTTTATCCTGAATATTTCTCAAAGTTTCAGCACTTGGATAAACTTTTACACCTTCGTTTTCTAACTTTTCTAAAGCTTCAACATTAACGCCTTCGATTTCAAAAGTAAGCACGTCTACTTTTTTTCCGAAGTTGTAAACCGTGTTAAAATCCATTAAATCGCCCACTTCAAAATATTCGGTTGCAATGCTGCATGGGGCTTCAGGGTTGGGGTCTAACACGTTTGTTTTTATGTCCCATTTGCGCGTTTCATAGAGCATCATTTTGCCTAATTGACCGCCGCCCAAAATGCCAAGGGTAAAGTTAGTGGAGAAGTAATTCATTTTTTTTCGGTTTCAATTTAAAAAAGATTGTGCAAAGATAGTTATTTCGTTTTTCGTTAATTGGGTATTTTTAAATCTTAACCCAAGTAATAAGGCAATTGGTATTTACGAATTCAATTTTAAGAGATAAGCCGCTTATTGCAGGTTTATTTATAATTTTGAAGAGTCCTCAAAATATTTAAAAAACACACAAAAAAATGCTCCAAAATAATATTGAAATCATAAAATTTACTTTTGAAGAAAGCATCCCAATGCACAAATTTTTGGGGTTAAAAATTGAGTTGCTGGAGAAAAATTTTGTCCGCATTCAAGTGCCATTTAGGCAAGAGTTGGTGGGCGATTTTAGAAACAATAGGTGGCACGGTGGGGTAATTGCAACGGTTATGGATTCGGTGGGTGGAATAATTGGCGCGACACATTTTACTTCGCTCGAAGATAAAATTTCTACTATCGATTTACGGGTAGATTATCTACGAGGAGCCAAACCCGAAGCCATTATGGTTGAAGGTAAAATAATTAGGTTTGGCAATAGAATATTGGTAGCCCGAATGAAAGCTTTCCAAAATGATGTTTTAATAGCCGAAGGAAAAGGGGTTTATAATTTTGTACGAATGAATCCAAAAAAGGTAAATACCAATAATGAAAACGAATAATTTCTTTGAAAGCAAATAACCATGAATACTGAGGTTTTAAGTGAAATAATAAATTTGGAAAAGGCAGTGGCGGTGTATTTTTCTGCGCCTAATTGCAGTGTTTGCCACGCCCTAAAACCAAAAGTTGAGGCACTGTTTTTAACCCATTTTCCGGCTGTGAAGTTTATTCATGTTGAAATTGATAAATCGCCAGATATTTCAGGAGTGTTTGGCGTTTTTTCGGCTCCAACGTTATTAGTCTATTTTGAAGGAAAGGAGTTTTTAAGAAAAGTTAGATTGATGAGTATTCAAGAGCTTCAAGATAAAATTGAACGGCCGTATAAAATGGTTTTTAATGATTAAATTTAAACACAGATAGGGTTGAGCTATTTGTAGTTCTCGACTGCGCTCGAACTGACAATGGTTCTCGACTGTGCCGAAAGGGTAAAAGAGGAAGATTTAAAAGATTGAAAAACTAGATATTAAATTTCAATGACATCACTATTAATCGTTTAACAAGGCCTAAAATGAAAAATCAAAAGCAGGCATATATTTATGCAGGGTTCGCTGTTTTGTTGTGGAGCACGGTAGCTACAAGTATGAAAATAGCGTTGCAAAGTTATAGTTTCCTGCAGTTGTTGTTTTGGTCTTCGGCCACGGCTTTGTTGACTTTGGGCGTATTAATGCTTGTGCAAAAGCGATTTAAGAATTTATTTAAGCTTCCCGCCAAAGCTATTTTAAGATCGGCTTTTTATGGGGCTGTTAATCCGTTTTTATATTACATTATTTTATTTAAAGCTTACGAGCTTTTACCTGCCCAAGAGGCGCAAGCTCTTAATTATACTTGGCCCATTATGCTTAGTTTATTGGCCGTGCCTTTGCTAAAACAGAAAATAGGTTTTAAAAATGTGGTTGCAATAGGCATTAGTTTTATAGGGGTGCTAATTATTGCCACCGGAGGCAATTTGATTAATCTGTCGTTTACCAATGGCGTGGGTGTAATTTTCGGACTTGCCTCGGCAGTGGTGTGGGCCCTATTTTGGATTTTTAATATTAAGGACGAGCGCGACGAACTAAGCAAACTGTTTTTAAATTTTTTCTTTGGCTTTATTTATATCGTTATCGTTTTACTGTTAACTTCAGAAATTGTGTTCGTCAATCTACAATCGTGGTTGGGCGCTGTATATGTTGGTTTTTTTGAAATGGGAATTACTTTTGTTATTTGGTCCATTGCACTTAAAAAATCTATTACGGCGGCTAAGGTGAGTAACTTGGTGTATTTAGTGCCGTTTTTATCATTGGTTGTAATTTATTTTATTTTAAAAGAGCCAATTCGCCTTCCAACTATAATCGGATTATTTCTTATTGTGGGCGGTTTAACCTTCGATAAAATTAGTTTTAAGCATCTGCGCTTTAGGCGCGGGGAATAATTTTTTTTTCTGAAATAACTTTCTGCAAGACACTTTAAATTCGTTCAAATTTGTTCTTAGTTTTTAAGATTTCAGTATTTTCAGAATTCTATAACATCGCTTTCTGAAGGGAGCACATTTGTGTAAATTTCGTTTGTTGTTGGGGTGAAGGGTGTTAGCGGTGGTTCGTCTAGATAACCCGGCGGAAGCGCGCCTAACTTTGTAAATTGAGAGAATTTATAGGGCAAGCTTTCAAAATAAAGACCGTCGGTATAGTCAAGAATTTCTTCGCCTTCCGGATTGGTGAGTACGTGCATGTGCAAATGCGGCGCAAATGAATTTCCCGAATTTCCCAAGCGTCCAAGTTCTTGGCCTGTTTCAATTCTATCGCCCACTTCAACCAAAATGGTATTCGGAATAAGATGGCAGTAAGTACCAATGCTACCATCGTCGTGTGCTATATACACTACATTGCCAGTAACATTTGTAGCATCTATTGGGTAGTCTAATTGGCCGGGCGTTAAATTATCTGGAATTTGATTTTCGGTAAAAATTACTTTTCCACCCTGCGAAGCGAGTATTGGTAGGTTATAGCAATACCAATCTTCTAACTGGCTGCCATCGTTGCGGTAGGGGAGGCCATCCACCAATTTTGCGTAATCTATGGCGTATCGCTGCGGGTTGTTTCCTATTAAATAACCTTGCTGAGAGGGATCAAAAATAGGTTCGGAATATGGAAAAATAGCGCGCGTGTGGTATGAAGTGGGGCTGGCCGCAGCCTCTGCCAACCAAATGCCTTGAGGAACTGGAAAATCGATGGTTATGGGGTCTGGGTATTCTTCTTCTATTTTTAGGGTGAAATCGTATTGTTTTGCAATTCCTTCGGCATCCTTATATTCAAAACGGTGTACTAACTCCTTCATTTCCCAACCCTCTTCGGCATAGGGCAGCCAGATATTCGCTATGTGCAAGTCGTCGCGAGTAATAAAGTTGGAGTACGAAAGCTGTAGGTTGTTATCGTTATAAATTTCAACCTTTTGTAGGCTAGATACTTTTATGTGTATGTCATAGACCAGCCAAGTGCCACTTGTATTTATAACTTTTACGGGAGGTGAGGGAAGTGCCGTTAAAAGGTCTGAAGCTGGGTTATGAGGTTCGCTAATGTTGCAAGCGGTGAGAGTGGTTAGGAGTAAAGGTATGAGTATGTTTTTAATTTTGAATAACATGGTTAGTGTTTTGTAATTGAAATTTTAAAGATAAACAATTTTTTAAGCGGTAGAGAAATCACCGTAATCCTAGCTCGATATGCGCCTTACGAGCTATTTAAATAGAAGAGAGGCTTTGTTTTTTGAGCTATTACTCTTAATTATAATTGCAGAATTGTGGTTTTAATTACTTCTTTTTCGTTGTTTAAGACAACCGTTGATAGTTGTGTTTCTTTTTTAATTTTAAGATTGAAAGGCGAAGCTTGTAGGTTTACGCCGCTTTGCACTTTTAATCTGTTGGCTTGTCCAGAGATTATATCTTTGTTGGGCTCAAAAGCCCCGTTTGGTAGGTGTTCGGTGAGAATTATATAATTAAAATTGGCCAAGTTGTTTACGATGCTTTTTATTTCGGCATTGGATAAATGTTGAAGCACTTGCCTGACAATGGCACAATCTGCTTTGGGTAATTGCGCTTTTGCGATGTCTAAACAGCGGAATTCTAAATTTGCTGCTTTAAATTTTTCTTTATTCCGAATTATTAAGCTCGGGACAATATCTACGGCAATATATTTTGCAGTGTACGAGACTAGTTGTTTCCCTACATTAAAATCGCCGCATCCCAAATCGCACACCGTTATTGGTTCTTTAAAAGAATCTAAAAAAGTTTTTACTGCGGCAATGTAGGGTTCTACTATTGCTGGATGGTGTGAGCCTTCGCCCGAATAAAATTCAGTTTCCTTTCCACCCCACAAATTCAATTTATAAATCTGCTCCATGGCGGCCTTAGTTGGCCAGGGAGTTTTTGTTTTTTTGGGATGGTTTTTTTCGTTGTTCACAAGTGTTGGCATGTGGGTTTAAAGATATTGTTTTTTAAAACTATCAAAGCTTTGATGTTGAACATTTCGGTTTTAAAAATTTTGTATCTAAACAAACTAAAGTGTAGTTTTAGCTTCACTTTAATCAACCAAAGCATCAAAAACATTTAATTATGCATCTGTTAGCCAACTTTTCAATCTTTCAAAAAATTAAACCTTTCTACTTTCTTTTCAGTTTGCTTTTACTCGCAAATCTGGGTTGTAAAGAGAATTCTGAAACAATTTCTTCGGAAGCTAAAGTTGCTCAAGAGTCCAAAAAAGTAAACGAATTTTTTCAAAAAGCTTTTGATGAACGGGTAGCGCGTTCACCTGAATTTCAAACCCGATTGGGGATTAAAAAAAATTACGAAAAATTAGACGACAATACTCCCAAAGCAAAGGCCAAAGAGCTAGAAATTGCTAAAGAGCAATTGCAATGGCTAACCGATTCGGTAAATGTTGATGCGCTCACTAAAGAGACGTTGTTAAGCTACAAACTCTACAAACAAAAATTGGAAAACAGTATTGCCGATTATAAATACCGATTGCACAACTATCCCGTTAACCAGATGTTTGGTGCACAATCTGGAAAGCCGTCGTTTATGATAAATATGCATAGAATAGACAATGAAGAAGATGCCAAAGCTTATATTTCGAGGCTAAATGATTTTAATAGATATTTCACCCAATTAGTAGAAAACTTAAAAGAGCGCGAGGCAATTGGTGTTATGCCGCCATTGTTTGTGTATGATAAAGTGATACAGGATTCAGAAAATATATTAGTAGGACAACCTTTTGACGAAACCGAAACTAAAAGTACGTTGTTGGCAGATTTTATGAAGAAAGTAAACAAGTTGGATGTGCCTGCCGAAACAAAATCTAATTTAGAAAAACAAGCGAGAAAAGCTTTGTTAACATCGGTAAAACCGGCGTATAACAGCTTAATTGCTTTTATGAAAGAACAAAAAGGCCGAGCCAATACAGACCATGGCGCGTGGAAATTCCCCAATGGTGATGCGTTTTATAACAATGCGTTGCAGCGTACTACCACAACCAATTTAACAGCACAAGAAATTCACGAAATAGGTTTACGCGAAGTTAAAAGAATTCATAAAGAGATGGATGCTATTCGCGAAGCAGTTGGTTTTAAAGGTAGTTTGCAGGAGTTTTTTCAATTTATGAAAACAGACAAGCAGTTTTATTACAGTGCCGACCAAGAAGGTCGAGATGCTTATTTAGCCGAAGCCATGCACTTAATAGACAGTATGAAAACCAGACTGGACGAGATATTTATCACCAAGCCAAAAGCCGATTTAATTGTAAAAGCCGTAGAACCGTTTAGAGAAAAGTCGGCTGGAAAGGCGTTTTACAACAGTCCGGCGGCCGATGGCTCACGACCCGGAATTTACTATGCCAATTTGTACGATATGGAATCTATGCCAACCTACCAAATGGAGGCTTTGGCCTATCACGAAGGCATTCCCGGGCACCATATGCAATTGGCTATTCAGCAAGAATTGGAAGAAATACCTATGTTTAGAAAATATGGTGGGTACACGGCATATTCAGAAGGTTGGGGGCTGTACTCGGAGTTGATTCCTAAAGAAATGGGCTTTTATTCAGATCCGTATTCAGATTTTGGACGCTTGGCAATGGAGTTGTGGAGAGCTTGCAGATTGGTGGTAGATACGGGAATTCACAATAAAAAATGGACACGCGAAGAAGGGATAAAATACTATACAGATAATACGCCCAATGCCAAGTTAGATGCTGTAAAAATGGTGGAAAGACATATTGTAATGCCAGGCCAAGCAACGGCTTATAAAATTGGGATGCTAAAGATTTTGGAGTTGCGCAAAAAAGCAAAAGAAGCTTTGGGCGATAAATTTGATATTCGCGAATTTCACGAAGTAGTACTTACCCAAGGCGCTATCCCGATGAATGTTTTGGAAGATTTTGTTGATGAATACATCGCTTCCAAAAACACTGCGAGCTAAAAGCAAAACCATAATTATTTTTAAATACAGTGCAGATTGTTTAACACGCGTAGCATAAAAAAGTTACGAAGGAGTTTAACATTGTAAAATGTTAAAATAAATTCTATATTTGAAACTCTCCCCGATTAAATTTCACCAAGTTACAGATTGTTGTAAGTGGTGAAATAGTATCATTTTCAATTTTTAATTTATTGCTGTATCCTGAATTGTTGTTATTGGGTTATCGTTGATAAATGGAAATGTAATACGTGTTAGCTACAAGGCGAAAACAGAACTAACTGAAAAATTAATGAATAAAGAAAGAGCAACAACATACAGTCTTTTAGCGCATATTAGAAATACTGGAACTTTAGCAAAAGGACCAATAGACATTTTCATTCCTCTTGTTAAAAGAGCTTTGTCTAATATGAATTCAAAAGGAATCAATAAAGGAAAAAGCATTCTTGAAATAAAAAAAGAAACTGATGAATTATATGGATTAGATTTTCCAATTCCTGCTTTAAAAAAAGTACTAAACGAAATTTGTTATGAAGTGAATGATGAAGAAACAACTCGATTTGTATTACATAATGACCTTTCGTTTAGCATTAATCAATATACTTTCGATGATTTTGATAATATTTTAGAAAAACAAGAAAAAGAAATAGAAGAAATAGAGCAGCTTTTTGAGCAGTTTTGTGAAAATTCCGAACTAGAAATTAAAAATAGTGAGTCAATATTTAAATTTATTGAAAAGAATAAATTCAACCTTTCCAAGTATATTTCACACAATAAAGATTTAAACGGAAAAGATTATACAGCAGAAGCTCAATTTATAGAATTTTTTAAAAGAATCCCGCCAGTCTATGAAAAAATAAAAAACATATACTTAGGCTCGATTATATCAGGCTACATTGAATATTCTCCTGATGAGAATAAACGTCAAGTCAAACTCCTTTTAGATACTAATTTTATTGTTGGTTTATTAGACTTAAATACTCCTGAGTCAACACACACTTGTAGAACCTTAATAAAAATTGCCAAACAACAAGGTTTTAAAGTTATGGTTCTTGCTGATACGATAAATGAAACAACTAACCTGCTCGAAAAAAAAGCACAATATTTTGACAAATCATTTTTACAAAAAAAAGTAAACACAGAAGATGTTTACAATGCTTGTGAGAGACGAAATTTATCTAAGACAGATTTAGAAAGAATTGCGGATAATGTTGAAAAATCACTCAAAGAATTTAAAATATCAACCATACCTTATACGGAAAAGTTAAAAAACGAAGCAAAATTTACAGAGGAATATAAAAATTTACAGGAATATAGGTCAACAAAAATAGCTGCTTTACACGATGCAATGGCTATTCTATTTATTAGAAAAGAACGAAAAAATAAACGAATTAGGGATTTTGACAAAGTAAATGCTTGGTTCGTTAATAATACAGCTACTATTGATGGAGAGAGTTTTCATTTACGTGAAGGGTTTCAACCAGAAACTATCAAAGCTGATGATTTGCTAAACATACTTTGGTTGAGTAACCCACAGATAACTGATTCTATAGATGGTCAAGATTTAGCAGAAATCGGACTTACTTCCACAATCGCATTGACTTTAAGTCAAAATCTACCTAAAGCTAAAATTTTGAGAGAACTTGATGATAATATTCACAAGTATGCTGAAGAGAAAATTAGTGATGAAGATATAGTCAGAGTTGCCACACGAATTACCAACAAACAACTTAAAGACATTGAAACATTAAATTTACTCGCTGAACAAAACAAAGAAGAGTTTATAAAACGTCTTGAGGACGAAGCTAAAAAGCAGAAAGAAATTGAAGATTCTAGGATTAAAAATCTTGAAAATGTTTTTAATACTTTGTCGTTAAGAACGGATGATTTAGAAAAAAGCAAACAAGAGTACGAACAAAAAAGTAAATCCATTGATTCCTTAATTGCGGATAAAAATTTAGAAGCTGAAAAATTAAAAAATGAACTGTTTGATGAAAAAAATGAAGCTAGAAGAATAAAACGCGAAATTTGGATTGATAATGAAGTTAAAAAATGGCGAAGAAAAAGTTGGATTTTATTTTTTATAAGCATAGGTGTCTTACTAGGAATTTCTATTTATCTATTATTCAGTTCACAATGGAATATTAGTCGTGCTATTCAAAGATTTAAGGTTTGGCAATCAGACTTTATTATTGGGAATATCTTATCAATACTTTCTTTTTTATTTATGGCTATTGTTCTTTATCTAATAAAAGATAAATATTGGAATCACAGCAATATAAAAAGCTTTAAGTCTGAATTAAAAATACCTGATGAATTAAAAGAACTGAAAAAGCCCAGTAGCTAACAACGTGTATAAGCAATAGCGGTTTGGGTGCCAACTCGAACCGCTTTTTCATTTAATTAAAGTATATTGTAGTCTGAAAATTAGTAGCTTAAAACCCGCTACTGCTCATACACAAAACCGTTGCTGTAACCGCTTACACGCGAAAGGTATTCGTAATCGTGAGGTTTAGAATTTATCGGCTGCCTTTTGTAAAAATTCACACCTAAAAATAATTTCATAATCTGGAATTATAAAAAATATATTTCCGTAACTTGTTGGTTATAATTAACATACAATTATGAAAGCACTTTCATCTCCGTTATTTTATTTATGGCTCCTTAGTTTTTTATTTTTTTCGAGCTGCCAAGTTACCTTGGCACCGGCCTATGATCAAGCCATTGTAGATAAGGTTACGGTAAATAGCGAATTAGCAATGCGGTTTTTTGCACAAGTAGACGGAGGAACCGAAAGCGACACCTTTACACTGCGCGAACCCATATACAATCAACTTATTGGTTCTTTTGAATCGCTTAAATTACAAGCAAAAGCACGACCCGTACCCGAAAATGCTGCTTTAGATAAAATAAACGCCTTGTTAGCTTCCAAAGGCACTAGCCCCATAGCTGGCGACTACCCCAGTGCTTTTGCATTCGATCAAATTGCTGCTACGTTTGCTAAAATGAAAAATACCGATAAAACCCAAGGCTTAAAACCCGTGGTTTTGGAGGCCTTTAAAGGGCAAATTGAAATTTATTTAGATCAGGCAATAACCTACGAAGGTTTTTTAAAAAGATAAACTTATGAGCGGGCAAGTAGCATCAATTATTTCAGAAATCAAAACAATTGCTTCCAATGTTTTAGAAAGAGATATTCAGGAAGTTAGAGGCTTTAGCGAACGCCAAGTAGAAGCTATTGCCAAACAAACTGCAATAATAAAAAAGGGGGTCGAAAACGGCGAAATAGACGACGATTTACGTGAATTTTTTTTAGACGGATTAGAAGCTATGACCCTTAATTTTGTAAATACTTTAAAAGGAATTCTGGCCGTAACCATAGAAAAATTGTGGAATGCGCTTATTAAATTCATATATAAGGCCGTGGGCGCAGTAACTTGATAGTTTAATAATTATACTATGGCTAAAGAGTGGTCGGTTTTTATTATTTCTTCCAAAAATAAATTCTGTTCTAATTTAATTTCTTAGTGGTTGTAATCGCAACTGCCTTATATTTCGTAAATTTGCAACTTCGTTTTAAAAAAGTATCATTTCATATTAAATATACTTTATTCATTTAATTTTAGAATAAAGTTCAAGTAACACAACCATGACCAACATTATTTTATTTGGCCCTCCTGGCGCAGGAAAAGGAACACAAGCCGCATTTTTAAAAGAAAAATACAATTTAGTACATATTTCAACTGGCGATGTTTTTCGCTATAATATTAAAAATGAAACTGATCTTGGAAACCTTGCAAAATCGTTTATGGCAAAGGGAAAACTGGTGCCCGATGAACTTACAATCGATATGCTTAGCAACGAGGTTGACAAACACAGCGATGCCAACGGATTTATTTTTGACGGTTTCCCAAGAACCGAAGCCCAAGCCAATGCTCTGGGGCATTTAATGGACGATAAAGACACACAAATTGATGCCATGGTTGCGTTGGAGGTTGATGATGAAGTATTGGTAAAGCGTTTGTTAGACCGCGGAAAAACAAGCGGAAGAGCCGATGATGCAGATGAAAGTATCATTAGAAACCGTATAAAAGTATATTATAACGAAACGGCCATCTTAAAAGATTACTACGAGAAGAAAGACAAGTATTACGGGGTAGATGGCGAAGGAAGTATTGAAGAAATTACCGAGCGTTTAAGTAAGGTAATAGATAGTTTGTAATTGAGGTAACTCAATAAAGCAAATTCACAATTCAACAACAAAACAATGACTGAAGGCAATTTTGTAGATTACGTAAAAATCCATGTTACTTCTGGAAAAGGAGGGCAGGGAAGTAGGCATATGCGAAGGGAAAAATACATCCCTAAAGGGGGTCCCGATGGTGGTGATGGAGGTCGTGGCGGACACGTAATTGTAAAAGCAAACAAAAACCTTTGGACACTCTATCACTTAAAATTTAAACGACACTTTAAAGCCGAACACGGAGGTGCTGGAAGCAAACAAACCAGTACGGGTGCCGATGGTGCCGATGTGTATATTGAAGTACCCCTTGGTACTGTTATTCGCGATAAAGAAACCGAAGAAATTTTATTTGAACTCACCGAAGATGGCGAAGAAAAAGTTGTTGCCAAAGGCGGGCGCGGCGGATTAGGGAATGCGCATTTTAAATCTTCTACAAACCAAACTCCTCGTTACGCCCAACCCGGCGAAGAAGGAGAGGAAGTTGATATTATTTTAGAATTAAAAATACTTGCCGATGTTGGATTGGTAGGATTTCCCAACGCAGGTAAATCTACATTGCTATCGGTTATTACAGCTGCCAAACCCAAAATTGCCAATTACGAATTTACCACCCTAAAACCCAATTTGGGCATAGTTGAATATCGCGATTTTAAAACTTTTGTAGTTGCCGATATCCCCGGAATTATCGAGGGCGCTGCCGAAGGAAAAGGAATTGGTCATCGCTTTTTACGCCATATTGAACGCAACTCAACCCTATTGTTTTTAATTCCTGCCGATGCGCCAGATATTAAAGAACAATATGAAATTTTAGTTGACGAATTACGCCGTTACAACCCACAACTTTTAGACAAAGAGCGCCTAGTAGCCATTAGTAAAAGCGATATGCTAGACGATGAGCTAAAATCCGAAATGAAAAAAATTCTCGATAAAGAATTTAAAAACATTCCGTATTTGTTTATCTCATCGGTAGCTCATCAAGGCTTAACTGAGCTAAAAGATAAACTTTGGGCAATGCTCAACTAAAGCAAATTTCAGGGCCAGTATAGTCGAAATAAGGTCGCTGAGCGTCGGTAGCTTAAACAAGTTCACTGAGCGTCATTAAACCCCTTTTTTGCCAAACACTGCCGCATAAAACTACTTACCACCCATCAAATGTTTCACTTTTTAAAGTGAAAAAACATTTCACTTCACAATACAATAATTTCAAGGATAAAATTTAGGCGTTCACATCATAATTGCTCGTGGAGCGGTATGTTCCGTTAATTTAGAGTCTGTAAAAATACCTGATCAGTGTTTACCAGTTTGAAATATTAATCCTAAAAATTACGAGTTATGAAAACGCTATTTATTTCTATTTTATTATGCTTAACCGCAGCGGTAATCAGTGCCCAGGAGGTAACCTTACTAGATGAAACGCGGTTGTTTTACGCACCTTTAAATGTTGCTGTTACCCAAGATGGCGACAGTTATATTTACAAAATTAAAGAGAGCCACTCTCGCCAGTTCGCCCGTGACCCCATTGGGTTTATGAATGCAAATTTTGACATTCAAAATTTTATTGCGCACACAGCAGACAAAAATTACAATACTTATTTGGTAACTATTAGTAGTGCCGATGGTACTTTGGAGGCAGATTTTAATAAAGACGGCCAATTGCTTGAAACCCGCCAATACTTTAATAATGTACTACTTCCATCAAAAATTAGAAACGATGTATTTAAAAATTTTCGAGGTTATACTTTGACCAAAGCAAAATATTCTGCGCGCACCAAAGGCGAGATTTTGGCCAAAGCCATTTATAAACTTAAACTTGAAAACGGAAAAAACAAACAAACTATAAAAATTGATGCCAGAGACAGTGGCGTTGGGGTTGCTGTTAATTGAAAACAAAATGTAGTTTGGAGATGCTAAAAAGACCGTCAGGGAATAATTGTTCTGAGGGTCTTTTTATCGGTTTTTTAAACTCTAAAAATAACTTGGAATAAATTTAGACCACTAAATTTTTAAATATCTTTACCTGTAAATCACAACTTTATACCCATTCATAAATACCCAATCATGATAAAAGCACTTGTAATAGACGATGAAGAGCTCGCCCGCAAAAGGGTGCTCTACCTGTTAAAACAAGTGCCCGATGTAGTGGTTTTGGGCGAATGTGCCAACGGTAAAAACGCCATTCGCGATATCGATGAAAAGCGTCCCGATTTAATATTTTTAGATATTAATATGAAGGATATGAACGGTTTTGAAGTGCTAAAAAAAATAAACCTCTCGCCAAAACCCATCGTTATTTTTGTTACAGCTTATGACAATTATGCGCTAAAAGCATTTGATGTTGATGCGTTCGATTTTTTGTTGAAACCTTTTAAAGACGAACGGTTTTTTAGAACAATTGAAAAGGTTCGAAAAATTTCGGCAAATGAAGCAGACGAAAACTTTGAAAAACGCTTTATCGAACTTTTTAATTTATACAAAAGCAAATCGCAAAAAGCAGCTGCTCTAAACAAATTACCCGTTAAACAGGGCAATAAAACAATTCTTATCAACCCAAATGATATAATGTATATTTCAGCATCGGGTAGTTATGCCGAAATTTTTGTTGAGGATAAAAAGTACGTGCTACGCGAAACTTTAAATAATTTATGCGAACTCTTAGATAGTAATAAATTTATTCGAGTGCACAGATCCAGCATTGTAAATCTGCAGCACATAAAAGAAATAGTACATTCAGAGTTTTCTGAAATTGATGTTAGAATGTGCGATAATTCACTGTTGCGAATAAGCAAATCGCACAAAAAAGAATTCCTAAAAAAAGTGGGAATATGAAGAAAAATTACAATATAAAAAAGAAATATATAGACCTTAAACTAATACTCCTGTTAGCTGGGTTTTATGCGTTGTTCGATTTGGTTTTAATTGCTAAAACGGCCTATATGCAGGTGTTTGGTATGGAAGTTCGGAAGGATTTTTCGTGGTTGCGATTCTTAATAGATAACCTGCTTTTTGACTATATAATTGTGGTGAGTTTTATGACTCTAATCGCTATAAGTACCAAGCGGTTTCTTCGTAAAAACTATTCGTGGACAAAAATTATTTTAACCCATATTTTATTTTCATTGTTAATTGGGATTGTGATAAGATTAGTGGTAGACCTGTATTATATTCTTTTAGGCGAAATAACATTTGCTCAATATGATTTTGAACGTAGTATATTTCGGTTTATGTACGTAATAGACCTCAATTTTCTAATCTACTTTGCCATGGTCTTTATTATTTACACGTATTACTATGTAAAAGAAGTAAAAAAGGCCGAAAAGAAACAAGGTAAATTAGAGGCGCAATTAGTACGTACCCGTATGAAAATGCTCTCTTCGCAATTACAGCCACACTTTCTTTTTAACACGCTAAATTCAATTTCGGTATTAACAGATATTGATGCCGGGAAGGCAAAGGATACAATTGCCGATTTAAGCGATTTTTTAAGAGAAATTTTATATGATAATGACAGCAATCGCATTCCGTTAGAAAAAGAGCTTCGTATTTTAGAATTCTATCTCAATATCATTAAAGTTCGATTTTCTGACCATTTAAAAATAACGACCCACATAGACCAATCGTTGCTTCATAAAATGGTGCCATCACTTTTATTACAACCTATCATCGAAAACTCAATAAAACACGGTTACGACCTAAACCACACCGACTTAGCGATTGTTGTGAATATTTATTCTGAAGGAAAAAAATTAATCATTAAAACCGAAAACAATGGTGCTCCCGTTGAGGTAAGCCATAAACTATTGCTAAAACGCGGCATGGGGCTGTCTAATATTAATGATAGACTACACAACCTTTACGGCGATAATTATTTTTTTGAAGTAAGAAATAAAATTGACGGTTCGGGGGTTGAAACTATAATTGAAATCCCGATAAAAAATTGAATAAAATAGTTTTAAAATCATAGTGTAATTACAGCTTTATTTTTAATATTTTAACCTTTCATAAATTTCAATTCTTTGGTTTTTGCGTATTTTTAGTGAAAAGAAATTGTGATGAAATTCCTTTCAATATTATTCCTTAGTTTGTTTATTGTGTCCTGTGGCGTCACTGTGGCTGTGGATTATGACAGCCAAATAAATTTTTCAAAATACAACAGCTACAACTATTATCCAACCATTGAGTCTGGATTAAATGAATTGGATAATAACCGAATAGTTAAAATTACCGATAGCCTTTTGCAACAGCGCGGGTTTGTAAAAAGTGAAACTCCGCAGTTGTATGTTAATTTCTTTGCGCGCGAAAGTGTTTCAAAATCACGAAATACTATTGGCATTGGCATTGGCGGGGGCGGCGGAAACGTTGGTGTTGGGGTTAGTGGCGGAATTCCAATTGGCGGTAGAGTAATTAACCAACAATTTACGTTAGATTTAATAGACGTTGAAAAAGATGATTTAGTTTGGCAAGCCGTAGTAGATGACGAAATTAAAGAACGCGCCACCCCGCATCAAAAAGAATCTTATTACTACTCGATAATCAAAAAAATACTGTCTAATTTCCCACCAAAGACCAAATAGTTAGTTTGAAATCACTTGCTTTTTTAGTATTCCTTTTACCAGTAGTGTTTTACGCTCAAACCAACTACCAACAAGCCGAAGATTATTTTAAACAAGATAATTTCGGCAAAGCAAAACCTATTTTTGAAACCTTCTTAAAACAAAATCCTCACCACAAAAAAACACGTGAATATCTGGGCGATATTGCTGCTCATAGCAAAGATTGGGACACGGCTATTTTATATTACAAAAGCTTAGTAAATGATGATAAAAATAACGCTAATTACCATTTTAAATACGGCGGTGTTTTAGGAATGAAAGCTATTTCTATTAACAAAATACGAGCGGTAACGTATATAAGTGAAATTAAATACCACTTACAACGCGCCAACACGCTCAACCCTCAACATATTGAAGCGCACTGGGCATTGGTAGAATTTTATATTCAACTTCCAGGAATATTTGGGGGAAGTGAAAAAAAGGCTATTCAATATGCAAACCATTTGGGTACAATTTCGGCTGTGGATGGGTACCTCGCCAACGGCTATATTGCCGAATACACAAACAGACCAAAAGACGCCGAGTATAATTATAGAAAGGCAATTGAAGTTGGTGGCTCTCCACATACATACGATAAACTGTCGGGTTTTTATAAAAAGAACAAACAGCCAAATAAAGCCATGGATGTGGCGTCAAGTTCATTAAAAAAGCACAAACGAAACCAGCTTAATTACCAAATAGGTAAAATAGCTGCACAGTACAATATTAAGCCGCATTACGGCATTGAGTGTTTAAACCAATATCTGGCCAATTATACTGTAAAAGATGGGGTGCCAAAAGATTGGGCGTACTATCGATTGGCGCAGATTTATAAAAATTTGGGTAAAAAGGAAATCGCACTTAGGTGGATAAATAAAGCCTTGCTTGCCCGAGCCGATTTTAATGAAGCAGCAAAAGAAAAATCGCTTATTTTAGCGATGTAATTCTGAATTGTGAATTCATATTTCAGAATTAGAAAAAGTATCTTTGCCTTAGTTTACGTTAAAAATGATTTGCACGGTACAAGTAGCAAATTGAAATCTGAATCTATTTTATGAGAATTCATTTTATAGCAATAGGCGGCAGCGCAATGCACAACCTCGCCTTAGCATTACATCAAAAAGGAGATATAGTAACCGGAAGCGACGACGAAGTTTTTGAACCATCAAAAAGCAGGTTGGAGAAAAAAGGTTTATTGCCCGAAAATGAAGGCTGGTTTCCCGAAAAAATTACTTCTGAAATTGATGCAGTAATTCTTGGAATGCACGCCAAAGCCGATAACCCCGAACTTTTAAAAGCGAAAGAATTAGGCTTAAAAATTTATAGCTATCCCGAATTTCTTTACCAACAATCAAAACATAAAACGCGCGTGGTTATTGGGGGCTCCCACGGAAAAACAACCATAACATCCATGATTCTTCACGTAATGAATTATCACGATAAAGATGTAGATTATATGGTTGGCGCCCAATTGGAAGGATTTGATACCATGGTGAAAATTACCGAGGATAACGATTTTATGGTAATTGAAGGCGATGAATACCTATCGTCTCCCATTGATCGCAGACCAAAATTTCACCTTTATAAACCAAATATAGCGTTGCTTAGTGGAATTGCTTGGGACCATATAAATGTATTCCCAACCTATGAAAATTACGTCGAACAGTTTAAAATTTTCCTAACAGAAATTACCAATGGGGGTGCAATTATTTACAATGAAGAAGATGCTGAAGTTAAACGCGTAGTAGAAGAAGCAACCAACCCAATTAAGAAATATCCCTATAAAACGCCCGAATACAGCGTTGAGGACGGCACTACGCTTTTAGAAACGCCCGAAGGCGCAATGCCTGTTGAAATTTTCGGGAAACACAATTTAAACAACCTTGAAGGCGCCCGATGGATTTGCCAATTGATGGGGGTTGACGCCAATGATTTTTATGAAGCTATTGCTACGTTTAAAGGCGCAAACAAACGCTTAGAAAAAATTGCCGAAACCAGTACTGCAGTGGCATTTAAAGATTACGCGCATTCGCCAAGTAAAGTAAAAGCAACTACACAAGCGGTAAAAAACCAATTCCCCAATAGAAAATTAATTGCCTGTTTGGAGCTTCATACATACAGTAGCTTAAACCCTGAGTTTTTAAAAGAATACAAAAAAACGCTCGATGCTGCAGATAGTGCCGTCGTGTTTTATTCGCCACACGCGGTTATGATTAAACAGCTCGAAGAAATTAAAGGCGAACAAATTGAAGCAGCTTTTAACAGGGAAGATTTAGTAGTGTTTACCAATCCATCCGACTTTAAAACCTATTTGTTTTCGCAGGATTATAAAGATACTTGCCTGCTTTTAATGAGTAGCGGTAATTATGGCGGTTTAAATTTTGAAGAGGTAAAAGAGTACTTAAAATAAATAATTGCTAAACAGTTAGCGATAAATATTTTCGATAAATGCAGAATCTTTTTTGCGAGAATTTTTTTTTAGCTCCATTTTCGCACGTTGAAAATCTGTGTGATTTTTGTCTTGAGATAGTTTAAACTTTCCCTCCCAATTTGTGATTTCAATTTCGAAAGCTTGAATATAATTTATCAGTTTTTCCATGTTATGATTGTCCATTTTTAAACTATACTTTTGGTTTTTGCCCTCCAGAAAATCAGTCATATCAACTAGGGTTTTTTTGGCTTCTTCGGCATTGCGAATAAGCTTTAGTTTTCCTGTAACGTGAACTTTAATATAGTTATACGTTGGTAGTTGCGGCGTAGTATAAACGCTTGGTGAAATATAAGTATCTGGCCCGTTAAAAACAGCCGTAACAATAGCATTTTCGAGTAAAGTTTCCATCTGTGGATTGCTACAGTCTACGTGAGCTACAAGTCTTTTTAAATTTTCATTATAGATAAAAGGAATGTGGGTAATATAAGGTCTTCCATTTTTAGCGGTTATCAATGCACCCAATGGGAAATTTTTAACTACCGAAATCATTTTCTCAATGTCGTGCGATTGGTGGTGTGGCGGTGGATACATGTATTTTATTATTTTAATTTAAGGATTTCTAATGAATTTTTAGATGAATTCATCTTCGTATTTGAAAATCTTAAATTTAAATAATATTGATTTAAACCTTGGCTGTTAGCGATTTAAAAAACACAAACCCAAAACCTAAGAAAAGCATTAAGTGAAAAGGGAAAAGTCCAAAATCGCCACCTTGGTCGCCAACAATAAATGCACTGTACATTCCGAAGGCGAAGTAGAGCATTAAAATTCCTTCAAAGATTACATTTTTCGAAATATTGGATGAGAGGTATTTGTTGCGTGTCCAGCTGTTATTTAAACTTCCGACGTTAAATTTCGGTGTGCGAATAAACTCACTTTTTTTACCCAAATGTCCTTCCAATACAGCAATAGAATTGTGGAATGAAAAGCCCATTGCAATTGAAAAGAAAGCAAAAAACATAACAGAATATTTCAGAAAGTGTTTAATTCCGCTCCCATAAATCGTTTTATAAGTAAACCAGTAACAAACAAAAAATATCACTGTGCTTATCACAAAAAAACTCATTGCAAAGAAATATATTTTTAAATGGTCGTATTCATTTTTAATGTACAACATTGGGATGCTTAATATTGCAACAATAAGTACATTTAAAAACATGGTGCTATTGAGTAAATGTAAAAAACTGTGAATTTTAGTTTTAAAACTTACATTTTTACTTTTAAACACCCGCTTGGCCATTTTTTGAAAATTCTCTGCGCCGCCTTTGTTCCACCTAAATTGTTGCGAGCGTGCAGCACTTATTACAATAGGCAATTCGGCTGGGGTTTCTACATTTTCAAGGTATTTAAACTTCCAGTTTTTTAGTTGTGCGCGATAGCTAAGATCTAAATCTTCGGTTAAAGTATCGCCTTCCCAATTGCCGGCATCTATAATACACGCTTTGCGCCACACCCCAGCAGTGCCGTTGAAATTAATAAAATGACCTTTACTATTTCGGCCAACCTGTTCCAAAGTAAAATGTGCATCTAATGCAAAAGCTTGCACTTGGGTTAGGAGGGAATAGTCTTTATTTAAATGGCCCCATCGGGTTTGTACTACCCCTATATTTTTATCTGTAAAATGTGGAATAGTGCTTTTTAACCAGTTTTTCTTCGGCAGGAAATCGGCGTCAAAAATTGCAATAAACTCGCCTTTTGCAGTTTTTAATCCTTCTTTTAAAGCACCTGCCTTAAAACCTGTCCTGTTGGTACGGGTAATGTGTTGAATGTCTAACCCCGTTTGTTGAAGTAACCCAATATGTTTTGCTGTAATTTTTAAAGACTCGTCTGTGCTGTCATCGAGCACCTGAATTTCGAGTTTGTCTTTTGGATAATCAATTGCTGCAATGTTGGTAAGCAGCCGTTTCATTACATAATATTCGTTATAAACGGGAAGTTGAATAGTTACGTACGGAACTTCTTTAAGATTATTAAAATCATAAGCTGAATCTTTTTTAGAATTTCTTCGAGCGTTTAAGTAATTAAAAAGCAAGTTGAGTTGCGCCAATGCGTACATAAAAATAAGCAGTAACGCGATGGAATAAATAACAATGATTATAGATTCTAAAATCACTTTTTAAAACTGTATTTAAAGATCCAAGTTAGGATTTTGACGCCTGCAAATATAGCACCTTTTACAGTTCCTGAAACTTTTGAAACGCCGATTCGGTTTTTGTATTTTACAGGAATTTCGGTGTATGAATATTTCTTTTTTAAAGCTTTTAGCTGCATTTCTACGGTCCAGCCATAGGTTTTGTCTTCCATATTTAAGGCGAGCAATTTGTTGTATTTTATTGCTCGAAACGGACCTAAATCTGTAAATTTTGAATTAAAAAATAGCGCCATTAGTTTTGTTGCCAATCCGTTACCAAATCGCTGTGGAAAGGTCATAGAGCCAGCTTCGCGTAAAGCTTTAACGCGTGCTCCCACCACAAAGTCTATATTACCTTCAATAATTGGGGCTACTATTTTGGTTAATTCGGCGGGATAATCGCTGTAATCTCCATCGAGAAAAACAATAATTTCGGGATGCTCTTTGTAGTCTAAACTTGCTATATACTGCATTCCTTTTAAACACGCGTTACCATAACCAGCCTTTGGTTCAAAAAGTACGGTAGCGCCAGCACTTTTGGCTACTTGCGCGGTAGTATCTGTTGAATTGTTATTTACTACAATTATTTCGGAAACAATTTCGGGGATTTCGGCAATCACCTTTGCAATGGAAGCTTCTTCGTTATAAGCAGGGATAATTACCTTTATGTTTTTCTTCATTTAGAATTTTAGGTTAGTCGCTAAAAGTCTTGAAAACTTTGGGGTCTTCAAAAAAAAATTACGACTTGCGAATTTCAGAAAAATAATTGACAATCTGTTGGATAGAGTTGCTTTGGGTGTTTTCAATTTTGTAGATTTATTTATTTACGTAATTCAATAAATCTACGTCATTCCCCAGTAGGATTTCATTGCTATTTATACGGTTTTTCAAGGGTCCATTTTCTAATTTTAGTACACCACGTGGACAAACAGCGGCACAAATACCGCAGCCAACACAACTTGACCGAACTATATTTTCACCTTTTTGAGCGTAGGCTCTAACATCGATACCCATTTCGCAGTAGGTTGAGCAATTACCGCAGCTAATGCATTGGCCTCCGTTTGTTGTAATTCTAAATTTTGAAAAAAGTCTTTGTTGAAATCCTAAAATTGCAGCCATAGGGCATCCAAATCGGCACCAAACTCTATTTCCAAAAATAGGGTAGAAGCCTACGCCAATGACCCCGCTAAAAAGCGCACCGATAAAAAACCCATAACTCTGTCTAAGAGTTTCGGCGTTAAATAAAAACAGTTGTACGCCCGAAAAAAAATGGAGTGCAATGAGTGCAATTATTATTACGAAATACCCAATGGCTCCTAATTTTGCATCTTTTTGCAATTCTTCTCTTTTAAAAATAAAGGTTGCGACAAAAACTAAAGTTAAGATTATTGCAACTGCAATAAGAAATACATCTTTTGTAAGCCAATATTTAGAGCTGTCATCACCCAAATAACTATATATTACTGCAGTTGTCATTAATACAACAAAAACTAATACACTGTGTACCACCCACCGCTCAATTTTCCAAGCTATTTGTCTTTTGTCACTTAAGTGCCTAAAAGGGTCGCCAGCAGTTTCGGCCAAGCCGCCGCAGCCACAAACCCACGAGCAATACCAGCGTTTACCATATTTGAAAGTTAAAATAGGAGTGATTATAAATATAGAAACGATACCAAAAATTAGTAATGCCAATCCAATATCGCCTGCCGAAATAAACGCATCGACCCTATACTGCTCGAAGTTGTAATAATTTAATGGCCAAATATTTTTTAAATCGTAATAGGGGAGAGAAAAGGTATCGCTATTTAATCGCGCCATAAGTTCGGGGATTAAAAATGCAAAACCCAGTTGGAAAAACATTACGGAGTACGTACGAAGTTTTTCGTATTTATTGTGTTTGTATTTTAAAATAAACTTTATTCCAAAGGCTAAAATAGCGAGGGTATAAAGGGTGCCGTATAAAAACCACTGACTCGCAGGACCGCCATTAAGAAATTTACTCAAGGGGTCAAAAAGTGCGACCATGCCACTGTTTTCGCCGTTTTCATTTAATCCCAAATATTGGGGGAACCAATAGAGTACAACATAAAATAAGGTTAGCGCAATGCCCAAAACCCAGGCCCAAAACCCACGAGAAGTAAGCGACTTAAAATAAACTCCGTTGTTTTTAATCCCAGAAGGAGTGTTTGCATATTCGGCAATTGCAAACCATACTGTTCCACCGCCAATGGCAACAAGAGAAAGTGTTAGCCATAAGGTTTTATGTGGAAATTGAAGATTGAATAAAGCCAGGATTAAAACCATTACCCCCAGCAGCCCAATAAATGAAGCAATCTTTTGTTGGGTATTTATTGTTTTTGGCGGCTCCCCAGTTAAAGCCATATTTCTTTGAACAGTATTCATAACTTAAACAATTACAGGTTGGTTAGCAAAAGCTGCTTGAATTTCTTTCTCATAATTTTTAAAGAATTCAGGGTCGAAATTGGCTTGTTTTAAATTTTTGATTACGTAATCTACATTGCGTTTTTCATTAAGCCAGGCGTCAAAGACTTCGTGCTTCATCCGGATTCCGAAAGTGTTTATTCCTAAAAATGCGTTGGTGTTTTTATTATAGGAAACTGTTAAAAACGGCAAACCACTGTCGCACTTCCAGTGAAATTGTGCTTCAAAATTTTCTCGTCTTTCTGCCGAAAATACCCAACCATAAGTTTGATATTCAATATCGAAAAACTTTGCGCTGTTAAACCAGTTGCCTGGCTTATATTCTAAGGTGTTACCACAAATGGTTTGCGCAACTGTTTCGCCCATCATGCGGCCGGTATACCACACCGCTTCTACGGGTGGCCGTAAACCAATAGGCTCGCGTTGCTGTGCACAATCGCCTATGGCATAAACATCTTTGATATTCGTTTCTAGGTTTCGGTTTACTAAAATCCCCCTATCTGTTTCAATTTTAGAGGATTTTAAAAATGAAATATTCGGTTTAACGCCTGTTGTTATCCCAACTACGTTGCAGGGTATTTCATCTCCATTATTTGTGATTACAGATTTTACATTACCGTGATTATCACCAACTATTTTGTCTAATTGGGTATTATGCTGAAGATTTACTCCGTGCGAGACTATATGTTGCGAAAGTAATTTTCCGTCATTAATCGGTAATACATTGGTCCAAAATGCAGGTTCGCGAATAAGCATGGTAACTTCAATATTTCGGGTGCGAAGCATTTCGGCCATTTCAACACCAATTAAACCTCCGCCAACAATTACGGCACGCGGGCACACTTTGTTATTGGGTGCATTTTTTTCTAATTTTTCTAAATCTTGTTTTGAAATTAAGCCTTGAACACCATTTAATTCTAAGCCTTCCCAACCAAATGTGTTGGTAACAGAGCCTGTTGCAATAATAAGTTTATCGTAAACTAAAGTCTCGTTGTTTTTAAAACGCAGCGTCTTGCTATCTGTATCCACAGTTTCGACGTATGCATTAATTAAGTTTAGTCTATTTTTCTCCCAAAACCACGATTCGTATGGTTCAATGTCTCGCCACCGCATATGCCCCATATACACATACATCAGGGCCGTACGCGAAAAAAAATAATCTGTTTCGGCAGAAATTATTGTAATTTTTTTATTGGAAAGCTTCCTGATATGTCGCGCCGCGGTAATACCTGCAATTCCGTTGCCTATTATAACAATATGCTCCATAGTTGAGTTGAAATTATTTAAGAATTACACAGCTTACCGAATAATAAGTTTTTATGTGTTTTAAGCTACCGCTATTTATTCTATAAAAAAAGGGGGCGATGCGTAGCACACCATGAGTTACTACCTATTTTCTTTCATCTGTTGCAAATAATCTTTAGCAATAGCTGTTTTTTGTTCATCGGTAAATACTTTTCCAGCTAACTGAAAAAAACTGTGCTCTTCGTCTTCTAAATGGTGCTCAACTTTATCGCATAATTGTTTAGCGTAAACCAGCCAAGCAGGCGAGTCCAAATCGGTATCGTCAATTTTTTCAATTAATTCATCCATTTCGTGATGCTCTGCAATTCCGTGTCTTGCGTGCTCCTGCATCATATCGTTATGAATTAACGGCGCGTAAAATGTGCGCTCTTCGGCATCGGCATGAATTTTTAATTCGTGCTTCAGTTTCTCCCACATTTCTTTTCTCCCTTTTGAGTCGCCAGTAGTAGAAGTAACTAATCGGCAAAGTTCGCGTTGTTTGTCGTGGTCTTTTCTTATAGCTTCAAAAATGTTCATAACGGTTGGTTTTTAAATTTTGTAATTACAATATCCTAAAAATAAAGGAAAGTAGCGAATATCTTAAGGGAGTTACTAGTTAAACTTTTCTTATAGTATGCTTTAAAGACCAGTTTAAACCGAATAATTGCCGTCCAATCCTTTAATATTTTTTGAGTAGTAATTATACAGTGCTTTCGAATCTGCACCCAAACGTTTTTTTGCGTGAATTGCCCAAAAGTGATATTGTAGATTTAAAATACCTTTTTGCTTATACAACCTTGCCGAAGTTGTTACTTTTTTGGGGAGAACAACAAACTTTTTTCGTTTGTAAATTTCGTCTATCATTATGTTGTCTTCATAAATAATATAGTCTTCATTATATCCACCTATTTCGTTAAATAGTGCTTTTGAAATAAACAGGCTTTGATCGCCGCCGCGGCAAATTTTCCAGTTAAAACGAGTACACCATCCAGCAAGTTTTAGCCACCAATGATTGCTATTAAATTTCATCCTAAAACAACCTGCCTGAGTGCCTTGGGTGATTTTCGACATTATATATTTATCAAAATGTTTGGGAGGTGACGTATCTGCGTGTAAAAAGTACAACACATTACTGTTAGCGTGTTTAGCGCCAAAATTCATTTGTTTTGCACGCCCTTTTGCTGAAGTAATTAATTGAATAGTAAATGTAGCCTGCTTTGGATTAACATTGTTTTTGATAAAATTTGAAATAATCCCTACAGTGCCATCAATACTACCGCCATCAACCAAAATAATTTCTACGCGATACTTGTCCGATATTTTTTGAGTTAATTCCTCTAAAACATCGTGAATAATTGGTGCTTCGTTTAAAACGGGTATTATTACTGAAAGCATAAAAAATTTGGTTGTATTTATTTTTCGGTTAAGCTCAACAAGATTTTACGGGACTAGTTGCTGCTGTTTAATTTCCAATTGTAATTTTTAAAAGAAATATTGGCGTTAGGTTTAATTTTAATATCCGAAAATTGGTTTATATAGCCAATTACATCGGTTTTACCATTTACTTTAAAATCGTTTTTATACCAGTCAAAAATTGTAGAAAGTCGCGCCGAATTTTCGGAAATTTCGTTTTCTGTACTATCGATAAATTCTTTAGTTACGGTGTTTAGTTGCTCGTTAATTTTTGAAGCGGTATAGGCTTCATTTAAAAGTTTTGGGCAGGAAACGGATGCGCAATTAATGGCGAAGTGGATTCGGGGTTCGTTCATTTTTCGAAGTATTCCGTTTTCAATTCCACCAAGAGACAGCATTTTATCGCCAATGGCAACCCGCCCTTTGGTCCATGGGCTGTCAATATCTTTTATGCTGTTTACGGGATAGTTTTCTACAATTAAACGTATCGTGGCAGCGTTGTACAGGTTTATATAATAGGCGAGAAGCTCTTGTACGCTCCAATCTTGGTTTGGGTTTTGTTTTGAAAGCATTTTTAGATATGCTTCTAATTGCGGTAAATTGGCTGAAAATCCTTGATAGTCTACTAAGCCATTTGGTTGAACGTGCTGTTTTAAAAGTTGGTCCCACTGCGAGTGATCAACAATTTGAGTATTGGGCAAAGCTGAAGCCAATTGTGAGTCTATCTTTTTTATAGGTTGCCCGTGGCTACTAAAACCCGCAGCCGAAATTAAATTACAAGCCTGAACAGAAAATACAAGTAAAAATGCTGTAATAATGTTAATCATCAATTTCATTTAAGTAAGATTTTGTCTTTTTAACCCTAAAAAATATCACTTTTTGGTTTTTACAGGATGGAGGGACTGATTAACAAAATCTTTTGGAAATTTATCATCACCCTCAAAACCAAGTTCAATATCCCTTCCGTCATGTGGCACATGGCTTGTGTTGAAAAGATAATCCCAAATACTTAAACTTATTCCAAAATTAACACCGTATTGTGTGTTTTTTGGCAAAACCTTAGCGTGGTGCCAAATGTGCATTTTTGGATTGTTAAAAACATATTTTAAAATACCGTAATCCCACCCTAGGTTTGCGTGATTTAAATGGCCAATGGTAAGTGCTGTAAAATGTACAATTGCAACAGCTTCAACATTAAAACCGCCAATGATGGCAAGCGGTATGTAAAGTATAGATTTGTAAACAACAGGTTCCATCCAATGGTATCGCAAATGTGCTGCAAAGCCCATTTCTTTTACCGAATGATGAAGCTTATGGAAATTCCAAAGAAAGGGCGAGTAATGCAAAAGTCGATGGGTATTCCATTGAACAAAATCGGTCACCAAAAAGAAAATTAAAAGGCCCACCCCAAAAGGCAAAGTGTTTAAGTCTACCAGCTGAAAATCTGATAGCTTTAATCCCACAATGGATAATAAATCATTAAATAGTTCGGCTGCTGTGTTTGACAGAAAAATAAGTACGATTAAGTTCAGCAAAAAGAAATTGAAAAACATATAAAATGTATCCAACCAAAAGTCTTTTCTAAAAACTTTTTGATTTTTCCGCCACGGAAATAACAACTCCAACGCCCAAACAACCAAGGAAACTAAAATTAATCCGTAGAAGTAATTTTCCCAATGAAAATGGGTTATTTCTTGCCACAAATAATTAAAATACCCAGTGTACGAGTTTTTAAATATTTCGAAATACTTGTTCAATTATTACATTTTACGGTATTAGACGCACAAATAGTTTTAAATTACAATTGCTTAATTAAACTTGTAAAAAGTGTAATCATATTAGGTTCGGCTTTGGCTGCCATGGCAATAATTTCTTCAATGTCCACCGGTTTCAGGTTTTCGGGGTCACACTCATCTGTTAATATAGAAACAGCGGCAACCGGTAACCCTAAATGATTGGCCACAATAACTTCGGGTACGGTGCTCATACCTACAGCATCGGCACCAATTATTTTTAAATATCGATACTCTGCTCGAGTTTCTAACTGCGGGCCTACAACACTTGCATACACACCTTTGTGCAATTTTATACCGTTCTCTTCTGCAATTTGCTCAAGTTTTTGATTAATTTCTGGGTTGTACGGAGCACTCATATCTACAAATCGTTCGCCCATTTTTTCAACCCCACGGAAAGCAAGCGGCGAATTACCTTGTAAGTTAATATGGTCGTCAATAAGCATTATTTCACCTTTTTTAAAGTTGAAGTTTATAGCTCCAGAAGCATTGCTTATTAACAAGTGTTTTATTCCCAAAAGGTGCATTACCCGTACGGGAAATGTAACATCGGTTAGGGAATATCCCTCATAAATATGAAAGCGACCTTGCATTAAAATCACTTTTTTACCTGCTAAGGTGCCGTAAATTAATTTTCCTTTGTGAAATTCTACGGTTGCAGTAGGAAAATTTGGAATGTGGTTGTAACTCACTTCGGCAATAATATCAACGTTTTCGATTATTTTGCCTAGGCCTGTGCCTAAAATAATACCCACTTCTGGATTTTCAAACCCTCGTTGTTGTAAATAGGCTACTGCTTCTTCTATGTATTTTATTGATGTCATAATTATAAAAAGTTTTTATCTAAATAAGAAGGTAAAAGGTGTTGAAAGGCATCAATTTCTTTTACATCTTCAAAGTAATCTATATCGTTTCGTTTGTCTAATAAAACGTAGTTTTCGTCTTTTAAATTGGCTAATGTGTCACTTAAAACAGTACTTGTACCCCAATTTTTATTTTGAAATATTTCGGGAATTAAACTTTTCATCCCCAGTAAATAATACCCGCCATCGGTAGCAGGACCAATAACTGTGTTCGATTTGTTTAAGGTGTCAAAAGCATTTTCTAAATCGTTTTGTGATAAGTCGTACATATCGCTGCCAATTATAATCGCTTTTTCGTAACCCGAAGAAAATATTTCGGCAAAGGCATTTTTCATTTTTTCGCCCAAATGGTCTCCAGATTGTAGTTTCTTTTTAAATATGTCTTCATTCCAAATATCGTTTTTCACTATTGTTTCAGAATAAAAAACAAATTTATCTACTTGTAAGTTTTTGGTTATTTCAACGGTGTGATTTAAAAGAAATTTATAAATTTTTAAAGCGCTTTCGTCACCCACGGTTTTAGCCAAACGGGTTTTTACTTTTCCCAATTGCGGGTTGCGGGTAAAAATAATTAGCGCCTTTTTTGATGTGGGATAATAAAAGTCTTTGGCCATTTCGGCATTTGTAGTTGTGTTTTTTGAAGTAGATAAAGCCATTTGTTAAAACTAAATTTTAATATTTTATGTTGCCGTTTTTTAAGTATTGGCTCCAATGTTTTGAAAAACCGTGAATATTTTCAGTTTTTTCGCCCTTTGAATTAACGATTGGAAATTCTTTATTCTTCCAATTAAAAATGCCACCGTATAAATTTTTAACCTTTGTAAACCCTGCCTGTTGTAGCTTTTCGCCAATTTTTTCAGACCGTATTCCCAAGGAGCAATACACGACAATTAGAGCGTTTTTATCTGCGGTTTTAAGTTTTTTATCGTCTATTGAAAAATTGTTATAGCCAATAAAATAAGCATTTTGTAAACGACTTGTTTTGAATTCGTCGGCTTCGCGGGCATCTAAGATTAGTATGCTGTCATTAAGTTGAAGCGCTCGTAATTCTTCCACTGAAATATATGAAACACTATGAGAATTGTGTTGTTTTAGCAGGCGGTCAATAGAGTTTTGACTCACTGCCGAAACAGCGTTTAAAACACCTAAAATGACGAAAACGATAATTTTCATGGAGTAAATACGAACGTAAGTTTAAAAGTTAAGCAACCACACCTTGGCAGCTACTGCCGGCACCAGCTGTGCAACCATAGCAATGTTGCGAGATAATAATATTTCGGTCGTTTAAAACGGCTTCGTTATATTCTGAAACATGTTGAATTTTACTAGCCACCTTAAGTTCTAACATCTGATTGAAATCGCAATCGTACAAAAAGCCATCCCAACTTATTGAAATTGTATTGCGGCACATTACATTTTTCACGGCTGCTGGATTGTATGCTTCCACCAAAGAATACATATAGTCTTCATAATTTTCGGAAGCAATAAGATAATCTAAAAATCGTGAAATAGGCAAGTTGGTGATAGCAAAGAGATTGTGAAATTGTATTCCGAAATCTTCCAAAAGTGCTTTTTTAAAATCTTTTTCCATACTGGCTTGGTTGCCTGGTAAAAAGGCACCACTGGGGTTGTAAACCAAGTCTAATCGCAACGCGCTATCTGGCATACCGTAACCCACAGCGTTTAATTCTTGCAAGGCTTTTATAGAAAGGTCAAAAACTCCTTTACCGCGCTGTTTGTCGGTTTTTCCCCTCGTCCAATGAGGCATACTACTCACCACGTGAACGTTGTGCTTTTTAAAGAATTGAGGTAAGTCGTAATACTTTTTATTGGCCCGTATAATGGTAAGATTACTACGTACAATAAAATCTTTAATTCCGGCTTTACTTGCTTCTTCTACAAACCATCGAAAGTTGGGATTCATTTCGGGGGCGCCACCGGTTAAATCTAAAGTATGTGCGCCTGTATTTTTAATAACTTCCAAACACTGCAACATGGTTTTGCGCGTCATTATTTCTTTACGGTCGGGGCCTGCATCTACATGGCAATGTTCGCACACTTGGTTACACATATATCCCAAATTTATTTGAAGAATTTCGAGCTTATTGGGACGTAACGGAAATTGATTCGTTTCTTTTATTTTTTCAAAAAAAGTGGGCAATTCGCCATTTGCAAATATGCCATTCGACAGTTTTTCGAGTTGTTTATTAGCTATGGCAAGTTCGCTATTGCGTTTGTGTAAGGATTGTTGCTTCTTTTCTTTTAACATAAATCTTTTCCTGATTTTATTCGAACAATAGAAAATGTAATTACATTTCTAATTTATTCACTTTATTCATCATCATAACACCGTGTACAAGGGTTGCGCCACTTTTTATTGCGGCGCCTACGTGTACGGCTTCCATCATTTCTTCTTTTGTAATACCGCGCTCCAATCCATCTTTGGAATACGCGTCTATGCAATACGGGCACATTTCGGTGTGTGCTACGGCCAAGGCTATTAAAGATTTTTCGCGTTCGCTTAGCGCGCCTTCTTCAAAAACTTTTCCGTAATATTCAAAAAACTTGTCGCCAAGTTCTTCGCTCCATTCTGAGATTTTTCCAAATTTTTTAAGATCGGCGGGATCGTAGTATGTTTTTGAAGTCATATTTTAAATCTATTAAACGTTTTTAAAAGTTAGGTAAATTTTTCGACAAAAGTAAATATAGGCAAGTAGCGATAGATACTCGCCAATGCTTGCGAAAGTTTAACACATTAATCGAAAGTGTAAACTACCCCGCTCGATAAATTGTATTGCGAATTAGGGATGTTTTTGGCGGGGGTGGCATCGTAAATAAAAGTGTAGCTTGTTTTAAAGGCGAAGTTTTTAAACACGTCTATAAGCAGCGAACTTTGATTGGAAAGCCTATAATCGCCAAAATCTTTTAAGCTTGGTTGGTAATACGTAGTGCTAATTAAACTAAGCGTTTCGGTAGGGTACAAACTAAAAGAAAGATAGGACGTACTTCTAAAACCTCTTTGAATAGGGGTAAAACCATCACTTAATTCTTCCTGCTCGTACATAATATGTGTGCCCAGATAGAATTTATAATTTTCTGAAGTTGTTAATTTGAAGCGCGGTCCCATACCTACCAGACCTCTAAAATTTATTTTTGAAACCTTGTTAAACTGTGCTTGGGTAAAAATTTCGAAAGCAATTCTTGGGTGAAATTTATAATTGTAGCGCAAATGCGAAATACCAGCATTTTCAAACTTATTGCCTTCAATGCTTTTAAACTCAAAATCGTTTTTAATTAGTACCAAATGTTTGTTCATTTTATATTGAATGTGAATACCGCTGCTTACACTTAGGTATTTATTTACATTTCGCTTTAAAGAAAAATTAATATCGGCAGCCCCCGAAAACCCCGAAGTATCGGTCACTTTTCGCAATGATTCGGCATTTAAAATTTGACCGTTTATTGTAATTGAGAAACTAAAAAATAAAAAAATTACGAAGTACTTCATCCTAAAAATTTTAGATTCAACTTAACTAATTATAACGGGGATTAATTTAGGCTGTATGATAAAAGGGTGGCGTTACATGCCCCAATTTGCTATTTCTTCACTTGACCATAATTTGGGGAAAAACTTGCGTTGCTGGTATTTAGGATGTAAATATTTTTGCCATTCAGATCCGCCTGTGGCAGCTTTATTTTCGCCTTTACTATTTAAAAAATAGTTTGCCGTGTCTAAGTGTACCATGGGCCAGGCTACATTATAGAAATGGTCAAATTGTTTTAATTTATCTTTAAGTTCTTCTGAAGGATTTGGCATTTGTGCAATGCGTTCTTCAAGGGTTTTACCTTCGGTTTTTTTTGCTAAATGCTTAAAATCGTCTTCGTACTTTTCGATAAACTGTCTTAATGTAAGCGTCATTTTACCAGTTTTTCGATTGTATCCTGCATCTTTCCAATAGATATTTTCGAAATAATCTTCGATTGTAGGATTTTCTGGAAGTCTTTTTTTACCGTAGCTATTAACTAAGTTTTCAATTTTGGTAGAATAGATTTCTAAAATACGAAACTGTGCGCTTTGGAACCCACTTGCAGGAGTTAGGGTAGCTCTAAAAATGTTATAGTCGTCATAACTCATTCCGTCCTTCATTATGTCAAAAGAAGTGATAAGCATACGTGTATAACGCTTTAATCGGTCTAGTTTAGTTATCCAAATATCTTCACCAAGATTTTCACCTTCCGAAAGTTGTTTTATTTCGTGAATCATCATTTTAAGAGTAAGCTCTGTAACTTGATGATACATTACAAAAATCTCTTCGTCTTTATAATCGGTACGTGTTTTTTGAAGCGAGAGTAAGGTGTCTACTTGAATATAGTCCCAGTAGTTTATTGGCTTAGCTTGTAATAGCCCTTTAAGATATGTTTCGGGGTTTTCGCCTAAGTGTTTATATTTTTTTTCTATTGATTTTAAAAGTTCTGTATTGTCCATTGTATACCTGTGATAATAATTGCTTAAAAATAATAGATATTTTCGGTTTAAACTTGAATTTGAAATTCAGTTTTAAACAAAAAGCCCTGTTACGTTTTGGTAACAGGGCTTTTAATAATTTATATACTAACTTTTAGTAGAAAACAGAACGGTTATCTTCTATTTCTGCTTTGTTTCTCAATGCATTAAATACAGCACTTTGCGAAGCTGGAGCTTCTTTTTGGCTTAATTGGTTTGCAAAATTAACATACGAAGCTAATTTTGGTGCTGGGTTAAAGGCAGTTGTTTTAACCATATAAACTCCATTTTTACCATCTATTAACGAAGTAGTATTACCAGGCTTTGTGCCAAATGCTGTTCCCACTACTTTTGGTTCTTGATTTCCGCCAATTTGTGGAGTAGCCATTGTTACACCAGTTGCAGTTTGTACGCTTACACCTTTACTGTTTGCAACTTCTTCGAGCGTTGTGCCATTAATTGTTTGACGAATTTTTTCGGCTTTCTTTTTATTAATTAAAATTGGCTTTACAGTAGGAGTAGCTTGTGCAACACTCATTAATCCTTTTTGGTTTTTGCGAGTAAGCTGTGCAATAACATAACCTTCTGGAACACTAAAACGCTTGTAGTCTCCAACTTTAGTATCTTCTTCAAAAGCCCAATTTACAATTGGTCTATTTGAGCCAATACCCGGTATATTTGCATCCATCTTTTTAAGATTGTTTACAGGCTTTACCTCAAAGTTTTGCGCTTTGGCTAATTCGGAAAAATCGCCATCTTGTAGAGCAACCTCAAACTTCGAAGCTTTTGCAAATACATCGTTTATTGTGTTATCTGAAGCTTCAATTGTTTTTACAACAGTTGCAAGTTTAACAGCTTTTTTAGGAGCCGATTGCTCACCTACTTCAATTACGTGGAACCCGAAATCTGTTTCAACCAAACCAATTGTGCCTTCAGGGTTGTTGAAGATAAATTCGTCGAATGGTGGTACCATTCTACCAGGTGTTGAAGTTCCTAAATCGCCACCGTTTTGACCTGAACCGTCATCGGAAAATTGGTTTGCTAACTCGGTGAATTTAGACTTATCTCTTTTTACAACGCTTAACAAGCTATCTGCAAGTTTCTTTGCTTCTTCTTTAGTTCTAGTTATAGATTCAGGAGCGCGCATTGTGCCTTCATACCTAACTAAGATATGTTTTGATGCCGTAGAATCTGGCATTCTTTTAGTATCTATAACTTTTGAAAGGTAGAAGGTGTTGTCTACTTTAAACGGACCGTAAATATCGCCTTCGTCTAAGTTAATTAAAGTATCGGCAACAGATTCTGGTAAATCGTTTTTAAACATCCAACGGTCAAAGAAAGGAACGTCAGAATTTACATTTACGAATTCTTCGTAATTTTTAGTGTTTTTAAACCCAGCAATGCTGTCGTTGCTTTTTGTATTTTGGTTGTATTCTACGCGATCTTCTAACAAAGCTGCAGTAGCCACCTTTGCTTCTTCAATATCTTCGGCAGAAGGCTCTTCAGAAATTAATATATATTGAATGTCTGCTTGCGCTTCAACTTCATAATCCTTAGGATTATCGGCGATATACTTTTTTATTTCGGCATCGGTAACGGTAACATCGGCGTCATCAACAGTGCTGTAAGGCACCATTACATAGTTAATGTTAATATTGTCGTTTTGAAAGTGATATTCTTGTTCGCCTTCGGCTACAGTTGTACGCAGGCCACCTTTAATTAAGTTGTAGTAAGTACGTTGTAATATGCCAGTAGCAACATTTTGTTCAAAATCTAGCCATTGGTTATACATTGCTGGCGACGATGTTTTAATACTCGCAATATATTCTTGAATTTTACCTTCGTCTACTTCTCCAGCTTCATTTAAGAAAGTTGGATTGTTTGCCAAGGCAGACTTTAAGGCATTATCTAGTTGCGCTTTTTCCACAGAAAGTCCTGCTTGTTCATATTGTTCTTCCAAAATTACACGGCGTAATTCTCTTTCCCAAACCATATTGACAGCTTGTGAGGCGTTTGCATTTGGCCCTAAATTACGCTGGGTGGCTTCTACCTCTTCCATAAAACTTTGGCGGGAGATATCTGTGCCGTTAATGGTAGCGATTGTGTCTTGAACTTTTGTTCCTCCACCTTTCGTTATAATATCACTTAAAATAAAGGCGAATAGCGCCAATGCAATAATAAGGATAAGAAATATCCCTCTTTTTCTAATACTGTTTAAAATTGCCATTTGATTTCCGTAATTTATATTTTATCATTTTCGAATCTTCGAAGATGAAGGGTTTGGTTGTATTTATTTAGATGCTCAATATATTATCGGGCATTTAAAGATAATTTTTTTAGTTATTTAGGGGGCGAAAATACCATTTTCCTACCATTAATAAAAAATAAAATGCAAAAAGTATACAATATTTAAAAATCTACTCGTCTGCAATATTCTTTACTTCTACAAGTTCAATTTTGGTATTAGAAACTTCCAGGATTTTAAACCTATAATCGCCTATTTCAACAGATTCGCCTTGGTCTGGAATTTCTTCGGTTGCATTAACTATTAACCCGCCTAAAGTTTCAAAATTTTCACTTTCTTCTAGGTTGAGATTGTAATTTTCATTGAGATAATCTACTTCTAATCGTGCCGAAAATTTGTAGTGTCCGTTTCCAATTTCTTCTTCAATAAGGGCCACGCTATCGTGTTCATCTTCTATATCGCCAAACAGTTCTTCTATTATATCTTCAACGGTAATTATTCCACTGGTACCGCCGTATTCGTCAATAACGACTGCAATGCTTTTGCGTTTTTTGCTTAAAATGCCTAAAACGTCTTTAATAAGCATGGTTTCGGGTACAAACACCACAGGCATTAAAACTTTGTTTAAAGTATCGGGTTTTTTAAAGAGTTCAAAAGAGTGAACATAGCCCAAAATATCGTCAATATTTTCTTTGTAAATTAATATTTTAGAGAGCCCTGTTTCGGTGAAAATTTTTGCTAATTCTTTAGGCGAAGTATTTATGTCTACAGCTACCACCTCGGTACGCGGAATCATGGCTTCGCGCGATTTTACTTCGGAAAAATCTAAAGCATTTTGAAATATTTGTATTTCAGAGTCCATGTCTTCCTTTGTTTCGGCAATATCCATTTGTTCCGAAATATAATTGCCGAGTTCTAATTTGCTAAAGGTGAGTTGTACGGTATCGCCTTCAGATTTAAACAACAGTTTTAGTATTAAATCGGAAATCCAAATAACAAATTCAGAAATTAAAGAAAACAGCACGTAAAAGAAATAGGCGGGCAGTGCAAAAATTTTAACCAGACTGTTGGCGTAGATTTGAAAGAAAACTTTGGGTAAGAATTCGGCTGTTAGGAGTATAACAATGGTAGAAATTACAGTTTGAACAAGCAAGCCGCTAAAGCCAACAAGCGGGATATAATTCATAAGCAAATCGCCCATAAAAAAACCATAAATTACCAGGGCGATATTATTGCCTACAAGCATGGTGGCAATAAATTTTGAAGGACGGGCGGTAATTTTTTTTAAAATACCTGCAAGAAAGGTATTTTGTTTTTTTTCAATTTCTATATGAATTTTGTTGGACGAAACATAAGCAATCTCCATTCCCGAAAAGAAGGCAGAGAGAATTAGCATTGTTACTATGATAATAATGCTGTAGTCCATTTAAAATTTCAATCTTGTAAGGTTATAAGTACAACAAGCTATATTTTCTCGATGTATCATTACTTCCTGTTATTCATTTTCTTCCTAAAACTTCGTTTAAAGAAGAACATAAAAATTGCAATAACTACAAAAAATAGATAAAGATAGGCTTGATTGCGAGCCGTGTTCCAGTGTACTACGGTTTCATAGGCAAAGAATGCCGCTGCAACTAAGTATAAATATTCAAACAAACGATATAATTTACTTCCCATCTTTTAAGTTTTTTTTGTCTACTAATTGTACTCCTTGGTTTTTTCTGGAAAGAAAGGTAGTGAAATCTTCACTGCTATCAAACCCAACGGCGCCTTCATTATACGAACCGTCTTTAAATCTTATTTTATAGGGTTTATCTGTAAAAACCCATTTGTTTTTTTGATCCCAATAAAGTTGATCTGAATTTAAAACTACGCTATCGGCAGTAATTACCACCACGTTATTCTGCAAATCGACCAAGCCAGTTTGGTCAAATTGAATGGCATAGTCTGCGGTAACTGTGTTTTTTTTACCCTCTTTATCCCAAAAATATATTTTAATACCGTTGGTAAATTCTTTATACGGAAATTCTAAATTTGAATAATCTAAGACTTTATTAGCCAGAAGATTTGTAACTAATTTTCCCGAATCTGTGTATTTAAAATCTACATTTTTGCCTTCGGCAATTGGCGCCCCATCTGAAAGGCTCATTTTTTTTACATTTTGGTAATTACCTTCACATGCAAAAAGCGTGATGACCGCTAAAAGGGTCATCACGCTTTTAATACTATGTGCTATTGTGAACATTCTTATAAGTTAGGAACTTTTACACTACCACCAACCCAGCAATTAAACTTTACAGTTTTACCGGCCATACCTTCAGAAAAGATATCGCTTGCTTGAGGGGCACGAGCGCGGTATGATGAAGCAGCAGCTTTTGCGTTTTTGGCAACACTGCCATCTACACGGGCAGCTTTATCCATCATATCTGCAGCTAACCAATACATTGCTCTTTTTTCAAATACCGTGTTTCCACAACCGTTAGCGCTATCAGCGTACATAGAACCTATCTTGTAATAAGCAATACCTGCAGAAGGTTTTACTTGTAACATTTTATTGTAATAGTTTCTCGCAGTGCTATAGCTTCCTTTTTTACGGAAGTTTTCGGCTATACTGTAGTAAATTCTATATTTTTTAGAATTGTCTGTTTCAAGCTCTGCAGCTTCATTAAAATACTCGAGTGCTTTTGAAGCTTTACCTTCGGCTTCGGCCTGCTTTCCTAATAAATATGCCGATGTAGAACTAGGCTCTAATTCGTGTAAACGAACGGCTAATCTAGAAGACAATTCGCTCTCGCACTCTTTTGCATCAAGTCTGTTACTTGCAGATTTTAACCAATCGATATCATCTTTTTTCTCTTCAAAGTCTTTTTCATAAAGAGGGATTAGGTTAGGGCAATCTGCTAACTGGCCTAATTTACCATTTACGGCTTCTTCAACAGTGTTGTAAACACCTAAGTTGTTTTCGTAAACAGCCTTAGCACGTTTTTGTTTACTAGTAAGCGTTGTACCTGCTTCTTCCTTATCCATTAAATCGGTAAGTTTTTTTGCAAGGTTGTTCTTTTCAGAATCAATTTTGCTAATAGTAACATCGTACAAGTCGAATATTTCTTGTAATTCTTTTTCACCATTATTGTATAAATCTACTGCCAATGAAAAGTAGGTGTATAAACTTTTACCACTAGTAAAATCTTTTGGGTGCTTGTTAAATGCTTCGTCAAAAGCATCAAACTGCTCCTCTTTTGTGCCTATATTATTATCGTACTTAATTTGAGCTACAGTAATAAGAACGTCGCCTTCTTTTGTTTTTTCTGGAAAGTTTTTAAGACGTAATTCGTGTGCTTCAATTAAGTCTTTTACTTTACTAGTATCGCCTTTTTCCTTAACAAAATACTCAAACATTTTTACACCATACTGGTATATAGCCACGTGATAATCTGGGCATTCTTTAATCAATTTCTCATAGTGAGGAAGTGCAGCCTCATAATTTTTTATTTTGGCTGGTTCAGTAAAGTATGATAAAGAAATTGCACAATCGTCTGGTGCTTGGGCAAAAGACGTCCCGGTGAAGGAAAGAAGTGCAACGGTGAATAATAATAGGAATTTAGTTTTCATTGTTTTTGTATTATCGGTATTAATCATAAAGTCTTTTTTCGAACCATCGGTCATTTAGAGAGAAGCTTAAAAATGTATTAAAGAAATCTTCTTGAATTAGTCCAAAATCTTTGGTTCCTCGTCTTCCAATTTCAAATCCTAAGTTAATGTTAGAAAATAATCGGCCTACGGGCATACCAACTCCAAAAGATATGCCAAACTCTTTAATGTCTTGTCCATTCACAGTTAAACCTGTTTCTTCAAATCTAATTCCGCCGCGGTAAACCACACGTTTAAAGTAGTTTCCGAAGGCATTATAATTTGGAATATAATATCCGCCCACTCGAAATTTTGAGGCGTCGTTATACGTAACATTGTCTATATTAAACGAACGATTTGTAAAATTACTAGTTTTTTGGTTTGTGTATTCAATCCCCAAGGCCCAATGTTTTGGTTTTCCAATACCAGCACCAATACTCAATTGTGATGGGAAAGTAAAATCGGTATCGGCAACCGTTATATCTCTTTCATCAACTGTAAAAATACCTACGGGTGTAACATCTACGGTAGCTATTTTTCTGGAGTTTTCTGAAGTAAAATCTGTTCCTGGGGTATAGGTAATAGAGGTTGTTAATTCAAGCTTGTTTGTTATCATTCGCTTGTATAATGCGCCAAAATTAAAACTTAAACCTAAAATATCTGATCTGTTATAGGCTTTGCTGGCATATTGAATATCGCTCTTTTGAGTAATTGCAGTGTTTTCAATTTTACCAAAATTGTAGTTTGCCTCTGCACCTATACTAAAGGATGGCGTTATTTGGTAGCCAAGAGATAAATAGGCTTTATTTAAACCTCCGTTGCCAGAGTACTCGGTTAAACCATCGGGTACTTCCGAATAAAAATCATAACCTACGGCGGTATATGGCACAAGACCAAAACCTAATCCTGTTTTTCCCATAGGAATACCCATAGAAATATAATCGAGGGTTGTAGTTGAAGTGTTTTGACTAGCACTTTCATTTCTTTGGGTCGAAATTTTATGACTTCCACCTACCGAAAAGTTAACCAATCGCAGCCCCGAATACGATGCTGGATTTTGTAAATTAATATGAATACTATCTGAAAATACTCCTAACCCTGCCATGGATCTGTTTTCAACAGTTCCACGAAATTTTAAAGTTCCTATGCCATAGAAAGAATATGGCGAGGTAGTTCCTTCTTGGGCTACCGTTATACTGGTAACAAGTATAAATAAACCGACTACTATTTTCTTAAACATCAATGTTTGTTATATTCTAAAATGTGGTTCAAGCCCTCCAATAAAAAATTTGAGTTCGCAAAGATGTCATTTTTTATACTATCTCGCAAAAAATGTATGTCTCCACCTGTTAAAATAACTGTTAAATTCTTGTATTTTTTATCGTAAGCCTTAATAAACCCATTTAATTCAAAAAGTACACCATTAATAATACCCGCATGAATGGAGTTTGCGGTGTTATTTCCTGTAAGTGTGGCGGGATTAGTTTTTTCTAATAACGGTAGGTTGGCGGTAAAAGTATTTAAAGATTTATAACGCTGTGCTATTCCAGGTGAAATTGCGCCACCAAGATATTCGTTATTATCTGAAATAAAATCATACGTTATACATGTGCCTGCATCTATAACCAAAACATTTTGCTTGTAATATTGATGCGAAGCTGCGCTTATTAAAGCTATACGGTCCAGCCCAAGGGTTGTGGGGGTACCGTATTTATTTATAAACGGAATTTTAGTTTCGTGGTTTAATTCAATAACTGCGCATAATTCAGTTACTTTTAAAACTTGATTTTTAGATAATTTTCCAACCGACGAGATAATACAGTGCTGAATAGTTGGAAACTCCTGAAACAATCTGTGTATTGTTTCCGAAAAATTATCAAGTGCACAAGTCTCTTTATGGTGTAATATATTATTGTGAAACACGCCAAGTTTTACCGAAGTGTTTCCAACATCAATAGCAAGATTCATTTTTTAATTTAAAAATGTAAAAATACAATTCTGTAACTAAGTAATTGTTAAGGCGGTAAAAAATATGTTTAAATTTTATCGATTATTTTTTTAATTTTGTTTTGCAAAAGCGAAAATTGCTTTATATTTGCCGTCTCAATAATGGTGCCTTAGCTCAGTTGGTAGAGCAATGGACTGAAAATCCATGTGTCCCTAGTTCGATTCTTGGAGGCACCACTTAAAAACCCGAAACATTTGTTTCGGGTTTTTTGTTTTTAGTATTCCTGTGCTACCTATGGGTTTTTAAAAAATGTTTACTCGTTTAAATTAAACACATTGTAGCTTGCTACAAATTCTTAACAAGCCAAAATCGCAAGTTTTTTGAAAAAACCTTTGCTTGAGTTGTAGTAATACGTTGTTTAGAAATAATTTAAAATGCAAGCGCTACAAATTTTATAAAGCAGCAATTAAAACGTAAGCATTTCATTAGAAGGAATTATTGTATTCTTAATTTAGATTAGTTGTTTTTCTCTATTAAGTTTTACTTTAAAAAAAAATCCTATGGCCATGCTATACGATTAAGATTTTTAATTGAAATTTTTCCTCACTTATAGTGAGATGTATATTATTTTTTATTTTCGTAATTAATCAAGTGTATGCCACTTATCAATGCTATATTTTACTGCCTCCTCAACATTTAACTTCTGGCTAGTAGCAGATCTTCTAATATAAAACTCTTTGTCTTCTCCTTTAGAATTAAGAAATCTTGGTTTAGTGCTTTTTTCAACCATAACTAGAAAAATTTCTTTTCCAAGAGATGCATCGAACTCGTATTTGATTATTGCGTCAATAGGCTCGGTGAACCCTTTTTTTATAACATTCGCAAAGTGTTTTAAAAACTTATCTCTTGGGTTGTTTTTATAAATGGTAAAATCATTTTTTAATCCAAGAACCTTGCCATTATCGGCGACCCCTACTAATAATGTTCCTCCATTAGTGTTTGCAAATGCAGCAATCGTTTTTAAAATTTCTAATTCTACATAAGGTTTTTTAGATTTGTGACGTAAACAATAGCTTAAAGTAGATTTAAATTCAAGCTTTTGATTTTCTCCTTGTTTAATTACTTTTAATAAAAGAGAATCTTTTACCTCACGAGCTCTCGCAATTTCCTTTTCGATTTTCTCAGCACCTTCAATAGGTTTGTCATCCTCTGCCCACTGAGCAGGATTGCTAGAGCTCCAAAAGTCAGTTGGAGTCCAAAGTACTTCTGAAAAAATTACAGCATTTGGATCTTCTACATAGATTGTTTCTAAAGAGTGCTTAGATGTATCATAATATTTGATTGTCCTAATCCAATTTTGAGTATCCCAATTATTTATGTCATAAATTTTTTTTTCTAACTCTAAGTTTTCGATAATATAATCGAAATAGTCAGGTGAGCCAAATATAAAATAATCCTCACCTTTTGTAAGTAACTCCTCGTTATCGCTAAAGAATAGTATGCTAATTCCAATGTTTTCTGGAAATTCAGTTGGTAAATCATCTGAATCCTTATATCGATCAATAAAGGGCTTGTATAACCTAGGGACAATCGAATTGTTATCAGAAATATCTGCTTGAAAGACATCAAAATAACTCTCATAATGATTGAATGCTTCCTTTCTTGCTTCTATAGGACTGGATTTATTCGTGAATACTTTTTCAATTTCCTCTAATGAAAAATCATCAGTACCTAAATTTCTTAAGAGTCGCACCTTTACTTTATAGTAAATCATTTTTTATTCTTTTTAATCAAACAGATTTTAATTTCATACTAACTTGTATCTCTAACACTATCATCGCGTAATAGTTCCTTATTCAAATATATTTAATTACTCAATATTGGAACAAATTAAAACATGTGGTTAATAATTTTCAAACATAAGTTATTTTAGAAGTCTTAATACGCTGAAGGGGAGTAATTTAAAATGCAAGCGTTACAAATTTCATAAAGCAGCAATTAAAACTTAAGCATTTCATTAAAAGGAATTATTGTATTGTAACCTCTATTTTTAAAATATTCCAAATCATTTTCGGCGCCTGTAACCATAATAAAATCACCACCCCAAGCGCCCAAACTTTTAATTGCGTGCGGATAGTCATTAAACAACCTGCTCTTTATTGTTGGCGTATTTATTATTGTTGAAATAAGCTTTTCGTGTTCGCTTATAATATTTTGAAACTCGATTAAAGAGGTTGTTTTGAGCAGTGCAAAGCTTAATTCTGAAATTTCAGAAATTGCAGATTTTGCTACTGTATTTTTTCGGTAGTGCGAAATTCCTTCTTTACTGTCTTGCTTTTCGTTTAAATGAATAAAAAACAAATTTTCGGTAAAATTCCACCGAAGCGATACTTGCTTTATTTCAGGTTTTTCACTTTGTAAAGTGTATAAAATAGGGCAGTTGCTTTGCGCTGCGGCAACGTCGTAACCACTACCGCCAAAACTATTATTTAAAAGCCGAAAAGCATCAACTTTTGCCCATTGAGCAATGTTGTTTATTAAAGTTGAAGAAGTGCCCAAACCCCAATTGCGCGGAAAATCTAAAACTGTTTCAACTTCCAAACCGTTTGTGTTTAAAAGGAAATTATTGTTTAAATCTCTTGCCGCACGAAGTATGTTTGCCAAAGTATTGGAAACCTTATTTTGAGTATTTTGAGGTTCAAAATTGTTTAAACTAAAAGTATCTTTAAACCATACCAAACCATTTTTATCCACACTTTTCCAGTAAAGCGTTTTGGTAGCAGTTTGTTTTATTTGCAGTGTTTGTCCGTATTGGGTGGGAACAGCCAAAGCTGTGGCGCCGTCGAGTACTACATATTCGCCGGTGATTAATAATTTACCATTGCTTTTAAATAGTTCTTTCAAAGCTTAATTCTTGCTATTTCTGTGATTTTCTAAAAATGTTGCCACCGAACTATGCGAAATAGCAGTTTCTTTAAAATATTTTACAGCCTCGTCTTTTTCGGCACTCGTTGCTTTTAATTGGTTTAAAATATTCATTAAATGCATTTTCATATGCCCCTTTTGAATGCCAGTTGTAACCAAAGAGCGCACGGCGGCAAAATTTTGAGCCAAGCCTGCAACTGCAATAATCTTCATTAATTCTTTGGCATTGGGTTTTTGAAGTATTTTAAAGGCAAGTTTTGTTAGCGGATGGAGTGATGTTAGTCCGCCAATGGTGCCAATAGCCAAGGGCATTTCAATCCAAAATTTAAAAATATTGTCTTCAATCTTGGCGTGAGTTAAGCTGCTGTAATAACTATTTTTAGCGGCATAGGCATGAACGCCTGCCTCAACTGCTCTAAAGTCGTTTCCCGTTGCTATAACTACGGCATCAACACCGTTCATAATGCCTTTGTTGTGAGTAACGGCACGTCGGGTTTCGGTTTTTGCGATATCGATAGCGCGAACAAATTTTTCGGCAAATTCCTTTCCGTTTTGGTTTTTGGTGGTGAGTTTTTCTACATTACAACTTACTTCGGCACGTACAAGGCATTCGGGTACATAATTTGAAAGAATACTCATCACCACTTCGGGAAAGTTGTTGTCTTCTTTAAAAAGACCAAAATCTATGGCTTCATTTTCTAAAGTTTGCGCCATGTTTTCCAAACAACTATTAATAAAATTAGCGCCCATGGCATCTAAGGTTTCAAAAGTTGCGTGGATGTAGTAATATCCTTCTAAAATATGTGTTTTATCAACTAATGAAAGTTCCAAAAGACCGCCGCCTCGAGCCTTCATATTTTTTTCAATAGACTTGATATTGCCTATTAGTTTAGGCTTTATTTGGTTAAAAAAGGAAGTTAACTTTTTTTCGTCACCAAAATAGTTAATGTGCACTTGCCCATTTTTTTCGGTTGAAATTACCTCAGCTTTAAATCCGCCACGCTCGCACCAAAATTTAGCCGCATTACTCGCGGCTGCTACTACCGAGCTTTCTTCGGTTACCATGGGTAGGGCAAAGAGCTTGTTATTAATTAAAAAATTGGGGGCAATCCCAAAAGGCAAATAGTAATTGCTTAGAGTGTTTTCTATAAAATCGTCGTGAAGTTGCTGTAATAATGGGTTGTCATTCCAGTATTGTTTTAAAACTTGAATTGCATCGGGATCGTCTTGTAGATAGGTATCTGCAAGCCACTTTATTTTCTCAGCTTTGGTTTTTTTTGAAAACCCAGAAACAGGTTGCGCCATTTATGTAAATATCATTTAGTTGCAAAGATAATATTTCAGAGTAGTTTCTTTGTAAAGTTGTAAAAAGAAAAGGTTTTTCAAAACAATTAAATGTCCTGAAAAACCTTTATCATTCAACTTAAAACGAAAAGCAGTTTACATTAAACTTCTTTTTTTTGAGCATCTTTTACAACAGATGGTCTCACGTTGAATTTCTTGCGTTTCGGTCTTAATTTTCCGTGGCTTCCAATATTTATTTTGCCGCGTTTTGTTTTTTTATCTCCCTTTCCCATTTACTCTTTATTCTGTTGTTTTTTAATAGTTTCTTTATCTATATCAAACTCATTGGTTTCTTGGTTGATATTACCAGTAGGGTTTGTAGGGTTTTTTTGTTCCTTCTTTCTTTCAAATTTCTTATCCATAACATTGTTTCTTTTTCATTAATTGTGAATCTAATTTAAAGAAAACTAATTGCAATGTGTGCTAAAGCATTGCTAAATAAAGGTTAAACCTTCTTTTTAAAAGTTAACAGTTAATGAATTTTGAATCTTTGAAAGGACGCTTTCTATAGAATAATTAGCTTATAAGTAAATTGATTTTAACTATTAACCCAATTTTTTATAATTAGCTTTCCCCTTGGTGTTAACACGCTTTCTGGATGAAATTGAATGCCACAAACATCGTAGAATTTATGGCGAACAGACATTATTTGTCCGTTTTCGTCTTTGGAAGTAATTTCTAAAACTTCGGGAAAATTTTCTTTTGAAATTACCCAACTGTGATATCGGCCTATTTCAAATTCTTTTTCCAACCCGTTAAATAGTGGCTCGTCTTCGTTTGTGATAATTGCTTTTGTTGCTACCCCGTGAAAAACTTTTTGTAGATTTTCCAACTTCCCGCCGTAAACTTCGCCTATTGCCTGTTGCCCTAAACACACGCCCAATATAGGTTTTGAGGCTGCATATTTTTGAATTACTTCTTTTAAAAGACCAGCCTCATCGGGGATTCCGGGGCCGGGAGAAAGTAAGATTTTATCGTAGTTTTTTACGTCGTCTATAAAAAAAGCGTCATTTCGTTTTACAATAACCTCGCACTCCAATTCTTCTAAATAGTGAACTAGATTGTAAACAAAACTGTCGTAATTATCAATTACTAATACTTTCATCGGGTATAAACGTGTGCTACGCTACATTCGTATTTATCGTGTAATTTTAAAAAAATCGGCACTTTTTAAAGTGATTTTTTCAATAAAAAATTGTGTTTTGAAATACAAAATTTAGCCCCAGCAAAAGTATTTAAAAAATTAAGAGTTAAAGTGGAGAAGTTTATATTTATAGACAACAATATTTTGTAATAATTTGTTGAAATTTATTTTCTCTTAATTAGTAATCCTTATTTTTGTTGAAAAACTATTACAATGGCAGATTTAACACAAGAGCAGTGGAGCGAACAACTTAAAAATGACGACAATGCCGAAATAATAGATGTTCGTACCGATGCCGAATTTGACGAGGGATATATTCCGGGGGCACAGCAAATAGACATTTATAACAGTGCCGAATTTTTAGACAGAATAAAAAAATTAGACCCCGAAAAAAACTACTATGTTTATTGCAGATCGGGTGGCAGAAGTAGCCAAGCGTGCATGCTATTAAATAGCGTTGGAGTTAAAAATGTTTATAATCTTAAAGGAGGCATCTCTGAATGGGAAGGTGAAGTTGAACAGCAATAATTAACTATTATGAAAAATTTATTTTTTGTTTTTGGGTTAACCGTCATGCTTTTATTTACGTTTTGTAAAGAAAATAGTACGGCTCAAAAAATTCAAATAATTGCACCAGAAGAAGTTTATAAAGTCATGAACAATGGCGGTGATTTGCAATTAATTGATGTGAGAACAAAAGAAGAATTTACCGAAGCACATCTTAAAACGGCCCAAAATATTTGTGTAACCGATGATGACTTTAAAGAAAAAGTTGCTCATCTCGATAAAGATGAACCTGTTTATTTGTATTGCCGAAGCGGGAGAAGAAGTGCCAATGCCGCCAAAATAATGAAAGAAATGGGGTTTAAAGAAATTTATGATATGGACGGCGGTATTTTAAAATGGAGCAATCAAGGCCTACCGAAAAAAGAATAATATCAATTTTTCTATTTTTTAACGTATAGTGTACAAATGCGTTAAATTCTCGCTAATTATAATTTCATTTTATTGTTTTTTTGTGCCTATTATTTATTTTAATGATAAATGATGCAAGGTATGGAAGAACATTCAAAAGTGATAAATAGAGAAATGAGAAATCTTGTGGCAAATAGTTGCCAATTTGAGACCTCACCAGGCGAGCTGTCGCAGCAATTTCATATTGCCTTATTGAAATTTTATTTTAGCGCGATAAAAGTTACAATAGATTACGAGAGCAAGGTTATTTCAATTTATAACTCAAAGCCTATTACCGACAACCCTTTGCGGCTTTACGATATAAATAGGGCTATTGCCGATAAGGTTGGTTATAACAACCTAGAAGAGACCTTAAATGGCTGTCTTGAAAAAGGGCAGCTTCAAAATACCTTTTATAAAAAACTACTTTTAGACTTCGAAAATTTAAAGGGCGATGATAACGACGTAATGAGTGCGTAATAATTAGTGCTTTTAAGTTAAAAATAGAGGAAATTAAACTATTTTAAATACTGAAATATTAAGAGTTTAAGCTTGTAAATATTAAATTATTACGGTTTAAACAATTGCCTTTAAATTACCTCCAAAAAACTATTTTTTCACGGGTAAATTCTATTAAATTTGCAGCCTAAAATTTTTCAAATTGGCAAAGCAAATTACAGACACTATTTTAATGATTCGACCGGTAGCTTTCCGGATGAACGAGCAGACGGCAGTAAACAATTTTTTTCAAGAAGATTTGGCACTAAAAAATGCTGAAATCAATAAAAAAGCGCAGAAAGAATTTGATGCGTATGTTGAAAAACTGCGCGCTGTGGGCGTAAATGTTATTGTTGAAAACGACGATATAAAATTAGATACCCCCGATTCTATTTTTCCGAATAACTGGATTAGTTTTCACGAAAATGGCGATATAGGTTTATATCCAATGTTTGCTAAAAATAGACGTCGTGAAAGACGCGAAGAAATTTTATTGCGTTTAGAAAAAGAAGGTTTTATAATCAACAATATTTACGACTATACTGCTGCCGAAGAAGAAGGATTTTTTCTTGAAGGAACCGGTAACCTTTTATTAGATCGCGTTCATAAAAAAGCCTACTGTGCACTGTCGCCACGTGCAGATGAAGAATTGCTAATTGAATTCTGCGAAGATTTTGAATATACGCCAGTAATTTTTACTGCCAATCAAACTGTAGATAGCAAACGTGTGCCAATCTATCACACAAATGTTATGATGTGTCTTGCCGAAAACTTTTGTGTTATTTGCCTCGATACAATCGATGACGCTGCCGAAAAAAAGAATGTAATTCGTCATTTAAATGAAGACGGAAAAGAAATTATTGCAATTTCTGAAGCTCAAATGCACCATTTTGCAGGCAATATGTTGCAAGTACAAGGTAAGGACAGCAAGTATTTGGTAATGAGTGCTGCTGCACACGAAAGTTTGGATAAATCGCAAATTACTGCAATAGAAAAACACTGTAAAATTTTAAGCAGTGATCTCACCACAATTGAAACTTGTGGCGGTGGAAGCGCGCGTTGCATGATGGCCGAAGTATTCCTTCCAAAACTAGACGTTGTATAAGTTTTTATTGGCAAGTAATAGGCGTTAATTAGCTTTTTTGCTATTTATTTTTGAAATATCAAATAACCAAACTGCTGTCATTACAACCATTAAAATACTTAATGGAAGCGAGGTGATAATTAATAACTTTTGTACTGCGGTAAGCACATTTGTGTCTTCTTTGGCGTGACCGAGCAATACAATTCCTACAGAAAAGATAGTTAAAATTACACCCCACATCCAACGGTGTTTTCTACTTGGATTGGGGTTTCCGTTATCGGTAAACATTCCTAAAACATAAATAGCCGAATCTACCGAGGTAACTAAAAAACTAATTAGTAATAAAATCACTAAACTATTTATAAGCGTCTGTAACGGATAGTTTTCTAAAAACACAAAAATAGAGGTGAAAACATTATTAAACTCCCCATTATAAGCGTTCCAATTTGCAATAAGTTCAAACGCCGATTGTCCAAAAATAGTAAACCAAAAAAAGCTTCCTAAAGACGGTATTAACAGTACGCCAATAATAATTTCTCGAAGCGTTCTTCCTTTAGAGATACGCGCAATAAAAATGCCGGTAAACGGGGCCCAAGCCAGCCAAAACGCCCAGTAATAGTACGTCCAATCTGTTAAAAAAGCTTTCCCAGGATTAAAGTCACCAATTGCCAAACTAAGCGGAATAAAATCGATTGTATAACGATAAAAAGCATAGAAAAAGTTTTTCAGAATTAAAATGATATCACTTTGAACAAATACAAAAAGAAGCAAAAATACAGTGCAATAGATATTAAAAGTAGAAACGCGTTTAATACCTTTTTGTACCCCTACCAAAGCCGATGTAAGTGAAAACATTCCTATTAAAATTACAATAGCGATAATTAATCTATAATCTAAATTTGCCTCAAAAAGATGGTTTAATCCGCCTTTAATTTGCGAAGCTCCCAAACCAACTGCGGCAACCAAACCAAAAATGGTAGTTAAAATGGTCAATACGTCTATAAAAAGTAACAAATTGTTATTCCAAAATGCCTTCTTTTTGGGGGGTAATACGGTGTTAAATGTATTGCTAGTTGCAACGGGTAATTTTTTATGAAATAGCGCTAAACCCGCTGCCAGCGCAAATATTGTATAAAAAGCCCAGGCTGTAACGCCCCATTGATAAAAGGTAAATTCCAGTGCAATTATATCTGCCGAAATATCAGTAGCTAAGGGCGGATTTTGTTGCATGAACACCGGTTCTTGTACAGCGCGTAATAAAATTCCTGCGCCCATCCCAGCACTGTATAACATAGAAATCCATGCTAATCGCGAAAATGCAGGTTTCTCTTTGGGAGGTCCTAATTTTATTCGACCCCAGTGTGAAAAAGCAATCACAATCAATAATAAAACACAGCCCAGTCCCAGATACAAATAAAAAGGGCCAAAGTAATTGCGAACCCAAAGCGATATTACCTCAATACCGTTGTAAGTTGCGAGTGTTTTGGTGTATAAAAAGAAAGAAAAGAACAATAACAAGCCCATTGAAAGAGCGAGTAACGGATTGTTTTTTAGAAATTTAAATAACCTCAAATTGTTTCATTTGGAGTAAAAGTCGCCAATCTTTTAATCATTCCATCAAATATAAAGTAATGAAAAGGAAACATCAAATACCAGTATAAACGTCCCCAAATTCCTTTAGGTCTAAAGGTAGCCGTTTGTACTAACTGGTTTTTATTGTTAATACAAAACTCTAACCAAGCTTCTCCCGGTAGTTTCATTTCGGCAAAAAGCAGTAGTCTTTTAGTTTCCCTATCGGCGTAAATTACGCGCCAAAAGTCTAAAACATCACCCGTATAAATTTTGTCGGGATGGGTTCTTCCACGTCTTAACCCTACGCCGCCCACAATTTTATCTGCAAAACCGCGCATTTTCCAAAGTGAATCTGCATAATACCAACCCCGTTTGCCGCCTATAGCCCAAATGTTGTTTAATACTTTTTTGGGGTCGTCAATAGCTATGGTTTGTTGGTCTTTTAAGCACCCGTATTTAGGTACTTGAATGTATTCTTTTATGTTCGAAATTCTCCCAGATGTCAACGAGTCTTTCCAGCTGGAAATAACGAGATTTTGTTCAATTTTTTTAAAGGCTTTTTTTATCGCCTCTTCATACGAAATAGGCTGAATACCTAAAATTTCTTGTAGTTTATTATCACGAGCAACTACCTCCATTTTCATACTATCTACCAAGTTAACTGCCAGTTTATACGAAGTTGAAGTTACAAAGTACAACCAATACGAAGACAGTCTGGGAGACATTACTGGAACAGGGATTATCCATAATTTTAACCCCCTAATTTGTGAATATTTTTCAAGCATTTTACGGTAAGTTAAAATATCGGGGCCGCCAATATCGAAAGACTGGTCATAGCATTTTTCGTTGTTTAAAACACCCGATAAAAAAGCGATTACATCGCGAACTGCTATGGGTTGAATTTTTGTTTTTAACCACTTTGGCGCAATCATTATCGGAAGTTTTTCGCATAAATCGCGAATTATTTCAAATGAAGAACTGCCGCTTCCCACTACTATTCCTGCACGTAAAACTGTAAGATGAAAATTTCCGGTGTATAAAATTTCTTCTACTTTTTTACGAGAAGAAAGATGTTTAGATAATTGGTCTTCGTTTACAATTCCGCTTAAGTAAATAACTTGCTTTACCGAAGTGGCAGCCATATATTCATTGAAATTTTTAGCCGACCGAGCTTCCATTTCTTCAAAATCTTTCGTCGAACCTGTCATTGAATGAATTAAATAATAAGCCGCATCAATATCTTTTGGGAAAGATTGAGTGTTCACTTCATTCATAAAATCTACCTCAACTACACTAACATTTTTTGTAGTTTTAGGATCAACTGGCAACCTGTTTTTATCGCGAACTACACAAATTACTTCGTGGCCGTTTTCAAGTAATTCGGGCAATAATCGCATGCCAATATAGCCATTGGCGCCTGTGAGTAATATTTTCAAAATGGTATAATTTGTTTAAAGATAAATTTTTGTAATTAAACATTAGTTAAATACCCGTTAACATATAGTTTGATGTATTTTTCAAATAGGTATCTTTAAAACTTCAACTAAAAAGTAATTAGGTAAATGAAAGTTCTAAAATTTGTATTGTTAATAGTGGGCGTGGTATTAATTATATTTGGTTTGTACAACGCATTTGTACCACAACAAGTTTTAAATATTGGGCCGTTAGAAGTAAATGCAAAAGAAGGTTTAACAAACCAAACTTTAGGAATGATTGGTATTGGCGTTTTAGCTTTGTTAGCCGGCGCATTAATAAAAGATAGACGCTAAAAATTAAGCGTTTTTAGTATTGAAATAACGGCCACACTAATGTATTCTACACCAATAGAAATTACTATAAATCCCACAATTCGCGAGATGGCATTTATACCCGATGCACCTAAAACCTTACTTATAAAATGTGAGCTTCTTAAAATTGTGTATGTAACCAAACCTACAGCTACCACTGCCAAAATAACCAATACAATTTCGTTTGTCTGACTGTATTTTTGATTAAAAGTAATAAGCAGTGATATTGAGCCAGGGCCTGCCAACATTGGAATGGCGAGTGGAGTTAATGAAAATTTTTCGCGTTTATTCAAGTCTTTTTTAACGCGTTTGTTTTTCATTCCTTTGTGTTTTGAAAAAGTTCCGGTTAGCAATGCAAACCCCGAGGTAACTATTATCATACCACCCGCAATTCGCAGTGCATTTAAACTTATTCCAAAAAAATCTAATAAATAAGTTCCTGCAAAAAACGAAATAATTAAAATTACAGTCACATTAACTGTGGTTAAAAGAGAAGTTTTATTGCGTTCAACATAAGTTTCATCACTCGTTAAACCTACAAAAACAGGTACGGTTCCTAAGGGGTTAATTACCGAAAATAACGCTGCAAAAACGTATAAAAATATATCCATTGTTTTTGCAGCAAAGGACGGCTGGTTTTGCAATTTTTAGATTACCCAATTGTTATAAAATGTTTAAATGAAAGCTTGGGAGGAATTTAAAAAAATCCAACTGTTTTTTGAGATGTTGTTTGGTGCTGTAACGCAACATAAATTTCATATAAAGTTGGGTTAATGAAGAATATTTCAAATTTAAAAACGTGTATCTTTGCCAAAATTTTTTCAAGCATAGGCTATACTATTCTTACCATTTAAAATTAAAATTAATGACACTTCAACAAACATTGGAATCTCAGATAATAAACGCAGTAGAAAAGTTGTACGGCGTAACCTTACAAAATATAGAATTACAAGCCACTCGCAAAGATTTTGAGGGTGATATTACGGCTGTAGTTTTTCCTATGCTACGCGTTATTAAAGGCAATCCGGTGCAAATAGGTGAAGCTATTGGAAATTATTTGGTTGAAAATGTAGCAGAAATTGAAAAATTTAATGTTGTTCAAGGATTTTTAAACATTGTGTTGAGCGATTCGTATTATTTAAATTTCTTCCAATCGGTTAAAGATTTTTCATCCTTCGGAAAAGTTTCTGAAGGTGCCGAAGCGTTAATGGTAGAGTACTCTTCGCCTAATACCAATAAACCATTACACCTGGGGCACGTTCGAAATGTTTTGTTAGGTTTTTCGGTTTCTGAAATTGAAAAGGCAGCAGGGAAAAAGGTTTATAAAACACAGATTATAAACGACCGCGGTATTCATATTTGCAAAAGTATGCTCGCTTGGAAAAAATTTGGTAATGAAGAAACTCCCGAAACAGCCAATTTAAAAGGTGACAAACTGGTTGGTAACTACTACGTAAAATTTGATCAAGAATATAAAAAAGAAATTGAAGCTTTAAAAGCAGAAGGAAAAACCGAAGAAGAAGCAAAATCCCAAGCTCCGCTAATTCTCGAAGCCCAAGAAATGCTTAGAAAGTGGGAGGCAAACGATGCCGATACTGTTGCGCTGTGGAATAAAATGAACGGGTGGGTTTACAGTGGTTTTGACAAAACCTATAAGGCTATTGGCGTAGATTTCGACTTTAATTATTACGAAAGTAATACCTACCTTTTAGGAAAAGATATTATTGAAGAAGGCTTAAAAAAGGAAGTCTTTTTTATGAAAGACGACGGCTCTGTTTGGTGCGATTTAACCGAGGAAGGGCTAGATGAAAAATTGGTGCTGCGAAGCGACGGGACTGCAGTTTATATGACCCAAGATTTGGGTACGGCTGTACAGCGAATTAAAGATCACCCAGAGGTTACAGGTATGATTTATACCGTTGGAAATGAGCAAGATTATCACTTTAAGGTTTTGTTTTTAATCTTAAAAAAGCTGGGCTATTCGTGGGCCGAGAACCTATTCCATTTAAGCTACGGAATGGTAGATTTACCTTCGGGGAAAATGAAAAGCCGTGAGGGTACAGTTGTAGATGCCGATGATTTAATTAACCAAATGACTGCTACAGCTCGCAAAATTTCTGAAGAGCTTGGTAAAATTGACGACTTTTCTCAAGATGAAAAAGAAGCACTGTACCGAATGATAGGTTTAGGGGCTTTAAAATACTATATTTTAAAAGTTGATCCTAAAAAACGAATTCTATTTAACCCCGAAGAAAGTGTAGATTTTCAAGGCAATACCGGGCCATTTATTCAATATACCTACGCTCGAATCCAGTCTATTTTACGCAAAACTGGGGCGCTTCCAACTACCCTTAAATTAGCTGCGTTTAAATTGCATGCTAAGGAAAAAGAGCTCATTAAAATTATTCAGCAATACCCAGAGACAATTCAATTGGCTGCTGCAAATTACAGTCCTGCATTAATTGCCAATTACACTTACGATTTGGTAAAAGAATTTAATAGTTTTTATCAAAATGTGCCAATTTTGGCCACCGATAATGAAGCCGAAAAAGCGTTTCGTGTACAGCTATCGGCAGCTGTGGGCGAAATTATTAAAAGTGCTTTTTCACTGTTGGGAATTGAGGTGCCAGAAAGAATGTAGTTTTAAAATAATACTTTAAAAGAAAAGTTGGGGGTAATTCCTAACGAAATTTCTTCCACCTTATTTACCGTAATTTCGTCATTTTCATCGCGAATAATTGCATAGCGAATATTGAGCGTATTTTTGGTGTCTAATAGGTTTAGCAAAGCAAAGTTAAATTTTGCGTCTACGCGCGAAGATAATTTCCAAAGATATTCTGCCGAAAAATCTGCGCGTACATAATCGGGTAACCGTTCACTATTTGGTGTACTATATTGTACAGTTGTAAAACCTCCTTCGGTGGTAGTTTCATCGCCCGGTATTGGGATGGTGTACGGTTTTCCGCTGTGATAATTAAGTCCGAAGGCTATTTTTAAATTTCGCCAATTGTAACTACCTGCAAGTGTAGCTGCGTGTTGAATATCTAAATTATTTGGAAATGTGGGTGGTACGAGGGTCTTAAAATTATATTGGTTTTGGCTAAATACATAGCTTGCCCAGGCGCTATAAGAACCGGTTTTTGCATTTATCATAAATTCAGCACCTTTTACCGTGTAATTTCCAATAGCTTGGGAGAATCTAAATTGATTTTGAAACCCTTGGTTACCACTATTAATATTCTCAACAACTTTGTAAAATCCTTCAGCGTTAAAAAAGAGTTTATTTTTACTGTAAAGCACGCCAACCGAGGCTTGTTTACTTTCTAAAATGGGTGTTTTTTCCTCATCGGCCAATACCCAACGTCTTTTTTCAATTCCTAAAAAATCACTTTCAAAATCAATTCTTTGTGTAGCGCTCTGGCTTTTAAACTCGCCCATAACTTCGGCAGCAAATCCGCCACCTAATTTTTGATGAAAACTAAATCGCGGTTCAATCAATGCTTTATTAAATTTCTCGAAATAATTGCCCCGCAAACCCGCTGTAATAAACGTATTTCCATTTTTTGACTGATAGTTAATTCCGGCAAAAAGTGAATGATTTCGCAGCACATCTTTTACATAATTTCGAAAACGCGGTAAGTTAACGTCTTGGATATTTGCAATGCCAATTTCGGCAAAATGATAGCCGGTTTGCAGTTTTAAGTTTTTCGAAAATTTATAGTTTGCGCCTATCTTTACGCCAGTTTCCAACACTTCATTTTGTTGTTTTTGCACCTGGGTTGTAAAAATATCACGATTAATAGCGTCTAATAAATAATAGGTGCCGTAGCCTAAAAACACAGTTTCAAATTGTTCGTTCCACGTGCGTTGCCATGACAGGCCGCCAAGTAAACTTCGTTGGTCTAATCTACTAGTTTTGGACTTTGAATTAATAGCTAAAGTTTCAGTAAAATCGAGCGAATTGTCTATGGTTAAAAAGTTAACCTGAGCTTTATCTTTTTCTGAAATATTCCATAATAATTTACCGCCAAAATCATAAAAACTAAAGTCTTCATCTGTAGAAATACCAACGTTAGATTGGGTATTTTCAACATTGCTAATCTCACTATCTTGAAAAACACGTTTGGTGTAATTTTTATAAATAGGCGATTCCCAAATTTCATTTATAGATTTTCTTCCAGCTATTTGAAGGCTTGCTTTTTTTGAAATAGGAAGTTGTAAAAAGCCGCTTCCGTTTATTAAATTAAAACCCATTCCGGCCTTGGTTTTTGATGAAACCATATTTTTTGAACGCATATCGAGCACTCCCGAAACTCCTTCGCCATACCTAATATTAGTTCCGTTTTTATACAAAACCACTTTATGTGTTAAGTCTGGATTAAATGCCGAAATAAGCCCAAAAAAATGCCCGCTTTGATACATTTTTATATCATCCCAAAGCAGTAAATTTTCATTGTGCATGCCACCGCGAATGTTGATGTTTGAGATAGTTTCGTCTACACTTTCAACGCCCGGAAGGGCCTGTGTAATTTGTAAAACATCATGCTCTATTTGGCCAGGCAACAATCCAAAATGTTCGGTAGAAAGCGTAATTGACCCATCGGTATTTTTATCGATTCCTTTGGTGATTATATTTTTGATTACCACAGGTTCTAGAATTGATACTGAAGGAATCATTTGCAGAATGTTACAATCTTTAACAAATGAAGCAGTATTACTTAAAAGCGGCGAATACCCAACATGTGTAATTGAAAAATCTACATTTTTATGTTGAATTGGAACATAGAAAAAACCATTTTCATTGGTGATTGTTTTAAATATATTATTTGCTGCAATTACCGTTGCACCTGCCATTGGCAACTGTGTTTTAAAGTCTAAAATTTGCCCGCAAAGTAGTTTTTCTACATTATTTTTTACAACGGTAATGTACCGGTTGTTTATGCGATTGTATGTAAAAGTTGTATTTTTTTGAAGAAAGCTAAGCTGTTCTTCAATAGATTCTAAATTTTTAGAAGAAGGTGTTAACTCAATGCCGGTTACTTCGTCTTCAGCATATGAAAAACGTATATCGTATTTCTTTTCTAAAAAATTTAGATAGGTTAAAAGGGTTGTGGTTTCGGTTTTTTGTGCCATGGTTTTTGCGCCAAAAACACAGAAAACTAAAAAGAAAACAAAAACTCTGTAGCTACTTGCTATTTTTGGCATCAATGGTTACTGCTCCGTTTTTATTTGTTTTATAGGTTAACTGCAGGGGCTCACAAATTGATTTTAATGCGAGTTCAAGATTTTTATGGGTAAATGTGCCCGTAAATCTTTTTTCTAAATTTACGTCTTTTAATTTAATTTTTACCTCATATTGTCTCTCTAGTGCATCGATAACCCTTTGCAGCGTAACATTGTTAAAACTACTTTCGTCTTGAAGCCAAAGCGGCGATTGGTTTACAGTATTTTCATTAGCAATTAGTTTATTATTCTCTATTTCTATCTTTTTACCTGCGGGAAGCTTAATTAGGGTGTCGTTAAATTGTACGCTTACCAAGCCTTCGTAACAGTTTACTGTTAAAAAATTATCCCTTGCCGCCACATTAAATTGCGTTCCTAAAACGGTAATAATACCTTGAGTGGTTTTTACACTAAACTTATTTCCTTTTAAAACCTTAAAATACGCTTCACCACCAAGGGTGAGTTCGCGTTTATCGTTCCAGTTATTTTTGTTGTAAGTAAGGGTTGAAGCCGCGTTAAGCGCTACTTCAGAACCGTCGGGTAACAAAAAGTTTTCAGTTTGGGCAACTTGGGTTGTAACAGTAGTGTCTAGGGTTGTTGTGTAATAATACCCAATCATCAATAATGCGAAAACGGCGGCTACCTTCCAAACAATTGAAAAAACACGTGGCTTTTGTAATTGTTGCACCGGCTTTAACTGGTTTGAAATAGCTTTAAAATTTGCTTCTGTGTCCATTTCGGCAACATCAAAACTTGAGCTAGTTTCGGCAATTTTTAAATACGAAGCATATTTTGAATCGTTTTTTAACTGCTCTACTTCGGCTGGAGAAGCTTCGTTATTTAGCCATTTATGTAATATGTAATCTTTTTCCATTTTTAATGTATTCTATAATGAAACAGTTTAGTAAACAGTAACCCTACTTTTAGTTATTAAACATTTCCTATTTCTTTACGAAGTACTGCCAGCGCTTGGCTCATTCTTTTTTCCACGGCTTTTACCGAAATGTTGAGCATCTCGGCTATTTCGGCATATTTTTTACCTTCAATTCTATTTAAAAGAAATGCCGTGCGTTGTGCTTCGGTTAAATTTTCAATAGATTTTTTTAGTTTTTTATTAAATTCAGATTCCTCCATTAAAAATTGAGGAGATTGATAATTGGTTTTGTTGGGTTGCTGTTTAGCGTGTTTTAAAACTACTTTTTTGTGGGCTACTTCGTTTAAAAAAGCATTGTTGCAAACGGTATATAAAAAAGATTTTGCCTTTTTATGACTAACTTTTGCGCAGTTTTGCCACAGTTTAATAAAGGCTTCCTGTACCAAGTCGTCTGCCTGAGCAGTATCACCACATTTATAATAAATAAAGCGCCAAATAGGTTTGCCGTGTGTTTTGTAAAGCTGATTAAAAGTATTTTCGTTACAGACGTCTTTGGAAGGTTTCATAAAAAGAGCTTGGTTTGTTTCAAATATATTTAAAAGATTTCAACTTGTTGGGTAGGGTTAATTTTTATTAATTTGTTATAGCTTTAGTATAAAAGTTGAAATTTGAAGAAAACTTACCTCTTTTTCCGTTTATTTTTATTGGCTTTATTATGTGTTACTGTATTTTCCTGCCAGAAGGAGGAAGAAGAACATATTGATGAAACCGAAGAGGAAACTATTTCGGCAAGTTCTGCACTAACAAATTTGTTGTTGCGTACCTCCCAAAACTCGGGTAAGTATGACGATATAATAGACAATAACAGCTGTACTTCTATTGTTTTGCCAATAACTGTAGTTGCTAACGGGCAGCAGGTGACGGTAAATACCCCCGAAGATATTAATGAAATTGAGGCTATTTTTAATTTGTTTCCAAACGATACCGATACCTTAGAAATTACTTTTCCCATTACTTTAAAGTTTTTTGATTATTCCGAAACAACTGTAAACAATAAAACCGAATTGGATGCATTGGCTGCCAATTGTGATACTTCAAATCTGGCAATAGACTGTGTAAACTTTGTGTACCCAGCTTCTTTTTTCACTTATAATTTAAACAATCAACAAACAGGAACCGTTACGATTACAGACAACTGGGAGCTTTTTATGTTTTTGTATAATTTAGAAAGTGATGATATTATTAGTTTAAACTATCCTGTAAGTCTACAAGTAGAAAACAACCCTGTTATTAGCGTAAATAGCAACCAAGAGTTACAAACCGTTATTTTAGATTGTGTTGCAAATACCAATGACGACCCAATAGATATTTCGCAATTTGAGCAAGATCTATCAACGGGAATTTGGTACGTAGATTACTTTTTTGACGATTATGACGAAACTGATGATTACGCGGGCTATGAATTTACGTTTGCTCTCGATGGCACAGCGCAAAGCGAGCAAAATGGCGTGGTAGTTAACGGCACTTGGGCGCTTGTTGAAGATTTAAAACTCAATTTATTTTTTGGAAATAATGAACCATTAGTTGAGTTTAATGAAGATTGGGAAATACTCGAAGCCAATTCAAACTTTATAAAATTAAAAAACATTAGTGGTGATGGTAGTACAGATTATCTCACCTTTGGAAGAGAGCCTAACACCGGAAGTACCAATACCGAACTCAATTTGTTTATTGAAAATCTAATTACGGGTAGTTGGTATGTAAACCTATTGGAAGAGGAAGGAATAGATTATACTACAAATTTTAACGAATACGAATTTACATTCTTCGCAAATGGTTCGGCAACAGCCGTTAGTGATAGCAACGTTGTTAATGGGTATTGGACTGCGCAAGTAGAAAGTGATAATTTAGAAATTATCCTCAATTTTGACACAGCTACAAATAGTGATTTTGAAGACTTAAATGACGATTGGAGTGTTGTAGAATCAAGCCAAATTATTATAAAATTGATAGATGAAAGTAACGGAGGCAGCAGTACCAATTTACTTACATTTGGTCGTGAGCCAAATGGCGGCGGAGGCGGCGGTCCAAATGCCCAAGAATTACGCGATATTTTAGAAACGGGCACTTGGTATGTTGAAAAATATTTGGACGATGGCGATGATGAAACTGCAGACTTTTACGGCTTCGATTTTAACTTTTACAACAACGAAACCGTCTTTGCATCCAACGGCTCCCAATACGTCTATGGCATTTGGATAGTTACGGTAAGTGGACAAGAACTCAATTTTGAATTTGACATGGACAGTCCTTTAAACAGAGCCGATGACCAAAACTATAAGGCGTTGCAGTATTCGCCTACTTCAGTAACTTTTATAACCAGAAACAGTCAAGGTGAAATAGAAGACACTTTAGTTTTTAAACAAAATTAAGTCGGTTTCAGGTAATTTGTAATTGTAAATTTAATTTTACTTAAAAACTGATAATTTAAGGTAGGGTTTTTCATTTTTCGTTTGTCTTACTATTAGAAACCCAAAAAACCTAAAAAATGACTAGATTCATAAAATTATCGATTTTTATAAGCTTATTGATTTTTGGTGCCTACGCATGTTCTGAAGACGATACTCAGCCCACCGAAAATCCAGATTCGAGTTTAATTGCTAATAATTCTGAATTGGCCGATTTATTACTTCGTACTTCCGATGTTAATAATACTTCGTCTATAGATTGTATCGACCTTCTTTACCCAGTAACATTTTTTATATACGATTCAAATCAACAACAAACAGGCACACAAACAGTTAATAGCGATGGGGAGCTTTTGGCATTATTATTATCGTTAGAAAGCGGTACTTATATCGCTCTACAATTTCCTATTAGTGTAGTATTACAGGATGGAACCGTTGTAACCGTTAACAGTAATGCCGAACTTGTTACTTTAATTTCTGGTTGTGCTTCAGGCGGGGGAGGAGTCCCTTCAGATTTTGAAACTATTTTGACTTCTGGTTCGTGGTTTATTACCTACTTTTTTGATGATGAGGACGAAACGAGCGACTTTGCAGGTTATGAATTTACCTTCGCGACAGATAATACGGCGCAAGCAGTAAGTGCTACTACAACAGTAGATGGTAGTTGGAACCTAACTACAAGTACCACTCCAGATTTAATACTGTATTTTGGCGAAAGCGATCCTTTTGATGAATTAGACGAAGATTGGGATATAATTGAAGCCACACAAGATATAATTAAATTAAAACACATAAGCGGTGGCGATGGCACTATAGATTTCTTAACTTTTGAACGTACACCCAATGGTGGCGGTGGCGGCGGAAACACTTCCGATTTTGTCGATAATCTTACCACAAGCGTTTGGTACGTTAATCTTCTGGAAGACGACGGGGTTGATGAAACTTGCGACTATGTAGATTATGAGTTCACTTTTAATGCCAACCAAACAGTTATAGCTACAAGCAATTCAAACACTGTAAATGGAACTTGGTCTGCCACGAGTAGCAACAGCGGTATCGATTTAGTTTTGAATTTTGAAATTACCGGTGGAGACGATCCATTTGAAGACTTAAATGACGATTGGGATGTAATTAGTTTTGATGCGCAAATTATTAAACTAATGGATGTTAGCGGTGGAAACGGTGGCACCGATTATTTAGATTTCGGAAGAAATCCATACCAAGGTTGTAGCGGCGGCGGAAACACGACAGAACTTACAAATATACTTTTAGACGGGCAATGGTTTGTTGAAAGCTATATAGACGATGGCGATGACCAAACTATTGATTATAACGGCTATGTTTTAACTTTTAATAGTGATGGAAGTGTACTCGCCGTAAATAATAATAATACTATCACGGGTACTTGGAGTGTGGTTACTAGTGGTAGCGGACTAGACGTAAACCTTGATTTTGGAACTGCTGTCCCATTTGATGAATTTAACGATGACTGGGATGTTGTTACGTATACAACTACAAGAGTTGAACTATTTGATGTAAGCGGAGGTAATGGCGGAACCGATTATTTAACCTTTCAAAAATTATAAACTTTTCTAATTTTCTCCCCCAAATTAAAGTCACGGTTCGCCGTGGCTTTTTTTGTTTATATTCTGAAAATCAGCAAAATAATTCAAAATTTTTCAAATGTTTAGGTAGGGTGTTTATGTTGTAAGCTGTTTTATAAATAGTTAAGGCAAAAAAAACAAATATGAAACCATTTTTGATAGTTCTTTTTTCAGTTTTATTAGTGAGTTGCAGCACCAGCACCTATGATGATATTGAAGAAATTCAAGAAGAAAATCAAGGAGAGGTCGTTACCTATCAAGATGTTGCTTTTATATTTCAAAATAACTGTACGGCTTGCCATAGCAATCCTCCCCAAAATGGAGCCCCAATGCCTTTAACTACATATTCAGAAGTAAAAAATGCGGTGCAAAATAGAGGGTTGATTGATCGTATTAGTAGAGAAGAAGGTGCGCAAGGCTTAATGCCATTGGGCGGCCCTCGTTTACCACAACAACAAATAGACTTAATAACACAATGGAATCTCGACGGTTTATTGGAAAATTAAAACATATGAAAACTAAAATCGCTTTTACAATTATCTGCTTCGCTTTTATTGTTACGGCAATAGGCCAAGAGAAATATGCTACAAAAACCGGACAAATAAAGTTTGAAGCCTCGGTGCCTTCGTTTGAAGAGGTAAAGGCAAAAAACAATGATGTAAGCGCTGTACTCGACGCCGCTACCGGCAAGTTTGCCGCGCTCGCATTAATAAAAGGATTTCGGTTTAAAGTGGCTTTGATGGAAGAACATTTCAACGAAAATTACGTCGAATCTTCCAAATATCCGCGAGCAACTTTTAAAGGAAGTATTCAAGATTTTAACCTTGCTAATATAGCTGAGAAAACTGAATACGTAATAAGTGGAACTTTTAATATGCACGGAACGGATAAAACAATGGATGTACCTGCTACTATTTCGGTAGATGGAGATGCGTTATTGTTAACTGCCAAATTTGTAATGCAACCCGAAGATTTTAATATAAAAATTCCATCAATTGTAAGTAATAAAATTGCTGAAGATGTAGATGTTTCGGTAGAATTTCGGTTGCAAAAACAATAAAATTTTGAACCCATGAAAAAGCAAAGACTTATTGTAATTATAGTTGTGTTTTTAGCGATAGTAGGATTTTTTGGGTACAACTATGTTTACCAAGACCACAGAGATATTAAAACTGAAACTTCAACTCTCGAAATTACTGCGCCGTATTTATTGGAGCGATTTAAAACCAATAATGCCGAAGAACTGCTAAATAAAACCATTACTGTAACGGGTAAAATTTCGGATGTTGAAGAAAATGGAATTACGTTAAACGGAAGTGTTTACGCGAGCTTCGACAATTTAACTTCTGAAGATAAAGTAGGCGATAAAATTAAAATTAAAGGCCGTTGTATTGGTTACGACGAGTTATTCGACATTGTAAAAATAGACCAAAGTACGGTTGTAAAATAAAAGCGATGATTAAAAAACTAACACTCCTAATTTTCTTTTTCCCTTTGTGTTTATTGGCGCAAGACGATTTGTTGAGCGAGCTTGAAAGTGAGGTAGAAATAGATAAAACCGTTACAGCAACCTTTAAAGGATTAAAAGTAGTAAATTTTGAAACCACAAAACTAGCCGATAAAAACGACTTTTATTTTGTAGTAGCGCATCGTTTTGGATCTGTGAAAAACGGTATTAAAGATTTTTTTGGTTTAGACAATGCAGTTACACAATTAAAATTTATTTACGGGTTTACCAATTGGTTAAATGTAGGAGTAGCGCGTAGTTCATTTCAAAAAAAATATGGAGGTCATATAAAATACCGTTTGGTATCGCAGCAACGAGAAGGCTTTCCAATAACCATAGTGGGTTATAACCTGGTTACTGTAAATACTTCTTTAGACAAAGATCAATTTACAAACCTGCAATTTAAAGACAGGCTAACCTACACCTCGCAACTTTTACTTTCCAAAAAATTTAATGAATCATTTTCATTGCTTTTTGCGCCAACTTTTATTCACGAAAATTTGGCAACCCGTAGTCGTGAGGTCTTAGCCAACGGAACAACCCTAAATCACGATGAAGAATTTAATCAATATGCCCTGGGGTTGGGCGGGCGTTATAAAATTTCAAAACGGGTAAGTATTAATGCCGATTATGGGATTCACCTTAACCGAAATGATAATTCAAATTATAGAAATCCGCTATCTGTTGGGGTAGATATTGAAACTGGTGGTCATGTATTTCAAATGCATTTTACAAACGCCCAAGCTATGTTTGAAGAAGGCTTTATTGTGCAGGGGCAAGGCAATTGGACCGATGGTGATTTCTATTTTGGGTTTAATATAAGTCGTGTTTTTTAAGGCATATTTCGGTCTTAAAAAATATTTTAAGATATATAAAGCAGTACTAACTTTTTTATTAATCTAAACTCTATTATTATGAAAAAACTAAAACTATTATTTATTATGGCGCTAACCGTCTCGATGGCAGGCGCACAAACCACTTTTGATCTAGACTGGTATGTTGGTATTCCTTATGCCGATGCTAGTATCACCATTGAGCCTGGAGATACAGTGCGTTGGACATGGACAGACGATGTGCCACATTCTGTAACCAGTGATTCCGGTAGTCAAGAAAGTTTTGACAGTGGGATACTTACCGGAAATGGCACTCAATTTTCGTATACTTTCACTCAGGTGGGCGTTAATGATTATGAATGCGATGTACACTCAAATATGGAAGGTACCATTACGGTAGATAATATTGCTTCGGTTGAAGATAAATTTAGAATGAATATTTCATTTTATCCAAATCCTGTGGCCAATAAGTTAACGGTAGCATCGCTCTATAAATTAGACGGCTATAAAATCTATAATATTTTAGGCAAATTGGTGGCACAGGGCGCAGCGAGTGGCAATGTAACCGAAATTGATATGTCTAATTTAGAAACTGGGATGTATTTTATTAATGCAATTTCGGGCGATATGGAATCTACATTTAAAGTTACTAAACAGTAAAAAAATGAAAAATTTAACTTAAATATGAAAAGTTATATTTTTAGTGAAGAATAAAGCAGCCGTTTCAAAAATATTGAAACGGCTGCTTTATTTATTTAGTTTCTAATTCGTCTTTGTTTAAACGGTATATTTCCATGATACCCTCCAAGATTTGTTCAAAATCTATTTTTAAATCAATTAATTTACCCGAAGCAATGTCCATTACCCAGCCGTGTACTGCTAATTCACCTTTACGTACCGCTATTTGCACATCGGCCGTTTTAATTACGTTTACACATTGTTCCTGAACATTTAATTCAACAAGTTTTCTGTACTTCTCCTCTTCATCGGTAATAGCATTGAGCTCATCGCGGTGTAAACGGTAAACATCGCGAATGTTTCGTAACCACGGATTTAAAATTCCTAAGTCTTTAGATTGCATCGCGGCTTTTACTCCACCACAACCGTAATGGCCGCATACTACTATATGCTTTACTTTAAGCACTCCTACAGCATAATCGATAACGCTCATGGCACTTAAATCTAAATTTGAAACCATGTTCGAAATATTTCGCATTACAAATACATCGCCAGGTTTTACGCCCATGACCTCTTCGGCAGTAACGCGGCTGTCACTACAACCAATGTAAAGAATGTCTGGGTTTTGACCGTTTGCGAGGTTTTTAAAATACTCAGGATCAACGCCTAATTTGTCGTTTACCCATTTTTGATTATTCTTAAAAATTTGTTCTATATCCATGGAAATTTTAAAATTTTTCGAAAATCAAAGGTAGGTAAAAGCGGTTTTTTGACAAAGATGGATTTTAAAAATAAATTTATTTTTACACAGAATAATGTGTGTTGACTAATGATTAAAGCTACTCAATTTCGCCAATACAAAGGCCGAAACAGCCATAACCAAATCTCGAACTGCCACGTCTGGGTGATGCCATGTAAACAGTAAACTTAGAGCAATTAATGTTAGCCAAGCCGAAACTAAATACGCCCCAAAACGAGTATTTATGGCTACTATTATTCCGGCAATAATTTCAATTACCCCCACCACCATCATAAATGCTGCACCACTCATGGGGAGTAACTCCACCGTGGCAGGCGCTAAATAGTTGTCCCAGGTTACAAGCACATTGGTAAATTTATCGAGCCCCGCGACAATGGGTACAATTATAAATACCCATTTTAAAAGCATGTGTAATTTGTTTATTTCCATTGTGTTTACAGAAGTTGTCATAGTTTTTAAGTTTTTGTGTTCTATTGGTTTGATGTATAAAAAGTACATCGGTTACAAAAATGTGTAACTTTAAGCAACCCAGAGCATCTAAACTAAAAGTTACATTATGAATGCAATACAACCCGATAGATTTAAATTAACCAAATTAACCGACACCCAAGTGGTGCAAAGAGTTTTGGAGGGCGAAAAAGAATTGTTTGAAATATTATTAAGACGTTATAACCAACGTATTTTTAGGGTTATAAGAAGTTATATTAATTCTGAAGACGATGTGCAGGATGTAATGCAGGAAGCTTATGTAAAGGCTTATTTAAAGCTGTATCAATTTAATAATAAAGCTTCATTTTCTACCTGGTTAATTAGAATTGCCATTAACGAAGCATTACAGCAAATACGCCGAAAGAAAAGGATTGCGGTTAATTACGGTAAAACCGAAAGTTTAGAAAATGTATTTCAATTGCCAGATACAAACCCTATGAATCCTGAAAAACAAACAATTAAAACCGAAAATAGAGCCTTTATAGAAATGGCAGTAGATAAATTACCCGAAAAATATCGCGTAATTTTTATGCTGCATCACGTTGAAGGTTTAAGTAATTCAGAAATTGTTGACTGCTTAAAAATTTCAGATAGCAATGTAAAAGTTCGTTTACATCGCGCAAAAAAACTATTGAAAGAAGAACTTTTTAAAATCACAGACGATGCTTCTATTTTTGAATTTGGCAATCAAAAGTGCGATGCTATGGTAGAAAAAGTAATGTTGCAAATTCAAAAATTATGAAATTTTATTAAAATAAAATTTGAGTGTTTTGTTTTAAAATAATATAAAATCTACTTGCTTAATAAATTAGCTGTACCTTTGCCACTTATTAAAACCGTCTTCTTAGTTTTAATGGTTTAAGAGACCGAATTCTAAAAGCGCCGCGATAAACTATCTTTAAGCGCTGCGGTCTAAAATTATGTAGCGTAAATTGCTTGAAAATTAAAAAAGACTTCAAGTAATGGGCTATTAATCAAAAATACTTTATGTCATTTAAATCTCTCGGACTATCTGATGCCCTGCTAAAAGCTATTAGCAAAAAAGGATACAATACACCTTCAACAATTCAACAAAAAGCAATTCCTTTAATTTTAGAACGCAAAGATGTTCTTGCTTCGGCACAAACCGGAAGTGGTAAAACAGCAGGTTTTGCTTTACCATTACTACAAATATTAAACAGTGAGCCAGCTTATAGAAAACGCCCTGTACGCGCTTTAATACTTACCCCAACGCGCGAGCTTGCAGCACAGGTTCAGGATGAATTTAAAGAGTATAGTGCTTTTACAGATTTGCGATCTACCGTAATTTTTGGAGGAGTGGGCGCCAATCCGCAAATACGTGCCTTGCGAAATGGTGTAGATATTTTAGTAGCTACCCCAGGTAGGTTACTCGATTTAGAAAACCAAAATGCGCTATCGCTTTCAAAGGTTGAAATATTAGTTTTAGACGAGGCCGATAGAATGCTCGATATGGGCTTTCTGCGAGATATAAAAAAAATATTAGCCTTGTTGCCTGCCAAAAGACAAAACCTACTCTTTTCGGCTACGTTTTCAAAAGAAATTAAAAAACTGGCGAATGAGTTTTTACACCATCCAGTTTTGGTGGAAGCAACACCCGAAAATACCACCGTAGAAAAAATTAATCAAACGGTTTATCGGGTTGATAAAACCTTAAAAACCGACTTAATTATAAAGCTTATTTCTGAAGGAAATTGGAAACAAGTTTTGGTTTTTACACGTACCAAACACGGCGCCAACCGGTTGAGTGAAAAACTGGAAATAGCAAACATAACTTCGGCCGCCATACACGGTAATAAAAGTCAAGGGGCACGTACCAGAGCTTTAGCTGGGTTTAAAGAAGGAAAGGTTCGCGTTTTAGTAGCAACCGATATTGCGGCTCGAGGCTTGGATATTCCGCTGTTGCCACATGTTATTAATTTTGAATTGCCAAATATTTCGGAAGATTACGTTCACCGTATTGGTCGTACCGGAAGAGCTGGCGCCAGTGGCGAAGCAATATCATTGGTAAGTTTGGATGAGGTTGGGTATTTAAAAAGTATCGAAAAATTAATAGGAGAACGACTTGAAACTAAAACACTTCAAGGTTTTGAAACTACCGAAACGATGGCCGATGTTAAAGAAGCCGAAGCAGAAAAGAAACGACAAAAGGCGCAACGCCACGGTCGCGGAAGAAATCCTCAGGCTAAACAAAGCACACAAAAGAATACCAAAAATAGTAGTAGGAGTAAACGAAGAAGGTAAATTTTAATTGCTTTAATGAAAGTTTAAAATACAATTCCTTTCTAATTTAAAATTAGAAAGGAATTGTGCATTTAGGCTAAAACACTATTGTTTTGGTGGGATAGGCGGTGGAACCAAATTATCTATTGGTTTAATAGTTTGTAAGTAGGCAAACATTGCCTTTAAATCTTTTTCGGGTAATACCGAAATAGTTTGCCAAGGCATTGGGGGTAACAAGTCCCTGCTATTTTCCATGCCTTTATATTTTCCGTGTTTAATCGCTGTTAGAAAATTCTCTTCGGTCCAACCTGCGAGACCAGTATCATGCGGTGTTAAGTTTGATGCAAACGATGTGCCCCAAGGGCCAATAGCCGCGGTAAGTCCTGGTGTAAAGAGTATGTATTTTTTGGCAGTTTCAAGATCGTAAGTCGGTAAACTATCATTTGCAGGGTGTCCAGAAAGTAGTAAGTCTGTATTAAAAGTAGGGCCTTTGTCGGTCATTTTTTTGGGCGAATGACAGTCGTGACATCCCAACGCTTTTACAAGCATTTCGCCACGGTCAACAGTAGATTCGTGAATTGTATCCTCGGTGGAATTTGTGTAAACTTTAGCATTTGATTGGTCTTTATTGCCAGAATTGCACGCGGCAAATAAACACAGCAATGCTATGGTTAATAGTTGATTTTTCATAATTAAGTTGGTTTTAGTTAGGTAGCTAAATTAAAAAATAATCTTTTAATTTTTAATAAAAACCAAATAATAAACGCTGACAATCAGTTAATTGCGTATAAATATTGCGGTTTGTAAAAGGCGTTTTTTTAGAAAAGAAAACTTTAAAATATAAAGTGTGATTCCTAAAATAGATAGGCTGAGATTCATCGAGCTATTGTTTAACTTTGCCTTTTTTCGAATATGAAAAACAGCATAATTAAATTTATTGATGCTTTCTATTTTTTGTTTAGAAGCATCCTTCCATTAAAGACATATCGTTATGCGGTTTGTGGTGGGAGTAATGTACTTTTTGATATCTTTTTATACTTTATTTTTTATAATTTCATTTTTGCAAAACAAAATGTTGATTTGTTTTTTGTTGTTTTGAGCCCTCATATTGCCTCGCTGTTTTTTGTGTTTCCAATTACCTTTGTAACTGGCTTTTTACTACAGAAATTTATCACCTTCAACACCTCCTATCTGCCGTGGCAAGTTCAGTTTTTCCGGTACTTTTTAGTAGGAATGGGAGCGCTGGTACTAAACTATATTTGTTTAAAATTACTTGTTGATGGTCTAGGGTTTTACCCAACGCCTTCAAAGATTTTAACGACTGTAATTGTGGTTGTTTACAGTTACTTACTTCAAAACGGGTTTAGCTTTAAGAGCGTCAAAGCCTAACAATTATGCGCAAAGTGTAAATACCGTAACCTTAGCTTTTTAGAAAGTATTTTTTCCGTAGCCAAAATGATACCCGCACTAGTAAAATTAAGGCTGGCACTTCTACCAAGGGGCCAATAACGCCCGTAAAAGCTTGCCCTGAATTTAACCCAAATACTGCAATGGCCACCGCTATTGCCAGTTCAAAATTATTGCCCGCGGCCGTAAATGCTATCGAAGCAGTTTTATTGTATGTAGTACCCATTGCTTTGGAAAAGAAAAACCCAATCAGGAACATTACTACAAAATATATTAAAAGCGGTACGGCAATTAAAAGTACGTCCATTGGTATTTCTACTATCATTTCACCTTTTAACGAAAACATTACAATAATTGTAAATAAAAGAGCGGTAAGTGTAAGTGGGGAAATAGCCGGAATAAACTTGGTGTCGTACCATTCTTCACCCTTTAGAGGCACTAAAATAACTCTACTCATAATACCGAGTAAAAATGGAATTCCTAAATAAATAGCAACACTTTCTGCAATTGTAGCAATTGAAATGTCTACAATGGCACCATCAAAACCAAAATAGGGCGGTAAAACTGTTATAAAAATCCAAGCGTAAAAACTATACGCAAATACTTGAAAAATACTGTTTAGTGCTACCAATCCCGCCCCGTATTCGCTGCTGCCTTCGGCAAGATCATTCCACACCAAAACCATTGCAATACAGCGTGCAAGGCCAATTAAAATAAGGCCTACCATATATTCGGGATAATCGCGTAAAAATATTATCGCTAAAAAAAACATTAAAACTGGCCCAATTATCCAGTTTAAGATAAGTGAAATAGATAACACTTTTACATCTTTAAAAACTTTGGGCAACAATGTGTATTTTACTTTGGCCAAAGGGGGATACATCATTAAAATTAACCCAATAGCAATAGGAATGTTGGTGCTACCGCTGCTAAATGAATTTAAATAGTTTGGAAAACTTGGAAATAAATACCCAATTCCCACTCCTATGGCCATTGCTACAAATATCCAAAGGGTTAGGTTGCTATCTAAAAAGCTTAATTTTTTTGATTGTGCCATTCTGCTAATTTATTTTTGAAAATACATACTTCATTTCAGTAGCAATTTGCTTACTACGGGCATTGTAAATTTGTTGCTGTTGCGGTGTCCCGTCAGCAACTTTTGGGTCTTCGTACATTACTGAAATCCGTTTATCGCTACCCGCAACAAATGGACAGCCGGCATCGGCTTGCGAGCAGGTCATCACTGCAGCGAAATTGCTGATTGGATTAGTACTGTCGTCGTATTTTTTTGAAAAAGCAATAGTGGCAGGTGCTATATTGGAATAACTAATTTTATAAATAGGATTATCCGTTTTTCTTTGGTCTGAAATTTTATATCCTACCTTTTTTAAGGTCGAAATTACTTTTGGAAAAACAGCAGTAACCTCGGTGCCACCAGAATAGCATTCAATATTTTTAATATTAAAATAGGCTGCCGCAGTTTGCGCCCAAATTTGCGCTAAATGACTTCGCCGCGAGTTGTGAGTACAAATAAAATTTAAGCGTATTACCTCATTGGTTTTCTGTTTAGCGTTTATATAATCGATTAAGGATTGTAAAACTGCCTTGCGCCCTTCCGGAATACGTGAAGTATCTAACGCTTCAATGTATTCATGGATTGATGTGAAAAGTGTCATTTATAATTTGATGTTTTTTAGCAACAACCCGTATTTGGATTGCAACTCGTGCTTTCTTCTTGGAAGTTTTTTAAATCTATTTTTGGTTTTGACGATTTTTCACCAGGTTTTTCGGCATAAACGGTAATACTGAAAATCCCTGTATCTGATGAATTAAAGTTTTTCACTTCTTCGGTTGAAAGATATTTTTCTAAAATATCATTTGGGATTACGATAGGTTTTTCTTTTTGAATTTGAATATTTTGAAATCCTGCATCCTTTATAAATTGTAAATATTCGGTTTTTTGAATGGCGCCAGCTACACAACCGGCATACATTTCGGCATCTTCTTTTAAGGCATCGGGAAGATTTCCTACCAATACAATGTCTGAAATACTAAAATGTCCGCCAGGTTTTAAAGTTCTAAAAATCTCCGAAATTACCTTTTGTTTATTAGGCACTAAATTTAAAACACAATTGCTCACAATAACATCGGCAACATCATTATTAACGGGCATATTATCTATATCGCCCTCTCGAAACTCTACGTTATTAAACCCTAATTTATCAGCGTTTTCACGAGCTTTTTTTACCATAATTGGCGTAAAGTCGATGCCAATAACTTTTCCTTGGGCACCGGTTTCGTGGCGGGCTACAAAGCAATCGTTACCAGCTCCCGAACCTAAATCGATTACGGTATCGCCTGATTTAATTTTTGCGAATTGGGTAGGGAGACCGCAGCCTAGTCCTAAATCGGCATCTTCTACATAGCCATCGGTTTTAGAATAATCGTCCATCATAATATTATACACCTTATTAGATGGTGTGGTAGCTCCACAACAGGAAGCTGCATTTTCGGCTTTTCCTTGTTCGGCTATATGCGCATAACGGTCTTTTACTATGTTTTTTAATTTTTGCTCGTTTTCCATAAGTTTCTATTTATGATGAATTATTCAGTAAATGCTTAACAGCACCTTTCTTGGGGAATATCTTGATTTAAAAATAAGTTCATGATTTGCTTCATTTGCAACCATTTTTCGGTATCGATACAATAACAAATGCGGGTGCCTTCAATGCTTCCTTTTATTAACCCTAAATTTTTAAGTTCTTTTAAATGTTGCGAAATAGTGGGTTGCGACAAGCCAATTTCATCTACAAGTTCGCCACAAATACAGGCATTAATTTTAAATAAATGCTGTAGAATTGCCACGCGGGCAGGGTGGCCAAAAGCCTTTGCATATGTTGCGATTTGATTTTGTTGATCGGTGAAAATTTCAGACTTCGTAATTCCCATAACTGTACATTAGTTTATTGCAATATTACGATGAATAATTAAAATACAAATATTTTTTACATTTTTTTTTGAAGAACTTTGATTGAAATAAATTGTTAAGCCATTCGCAATGAGGCAAAAATTACTTGCGGTGACCACAAAAAAATCGTTACAGTGGGGGTGGGTTAAGGCAATAAAAATCCCCTTCTCAAATTAAGAGTATTGATTAATTTGAGAAGGAGATAGAATGATATTATTCTTTTTGTTCGTCGTGCATTCGTCTGCGGTTTGGATTGTGGCTAAACTTGCCTTTTACGGTCTTAAAGCGTAAAATACTATAACCAATAATAGCCGAAATAAAGGAGCCAATTAAAATACCCACTTTAGCCGAATCTATATATTCTGGGTGCGTATTAAATGCTAAGCCGGCAATAAAGATTGCCATTGTAAACCCAATACCTGCTAAAAAGGATACTCCTATAATTTGTTTGTTAGTAATATCGATGGGTACTTCAATAATTCGAAGTTTTCGCGCTAAAAATATTATTAGAGATATCCCGATACTCTTTCCAAACACTAAACACAAGATAATATTTATCATTAGTTGTGTTTCAAATCCGTCGCCACCACCTACGGCAACGCCTGCATTTGCCAGTGCAAATACGGGTATTACTAAGTAGGCAACCCAGTTGTGAAGTTTGTGTTCTAAATGTTGAAGTGGCGATCTATAGTCGTTTGCCCAATGTTGTAAATCGTTTATTAAAACTAACTGTTCTTTTGAGAGCACTGGTTGCTGAAGGATAGTGCTATGTTCAATTTTATCTACAATTTCATGTAAGTGATCTGTAAATTCGTGTGTGCTAATTTTTTGTCTAACAGGAACCGCAAAAGCAGCTAAAATACCTGCCAAAGTAGGGTGTAAACCAGCTTTTAAAAACAGTAGCCAAACCACAAATCCCGAAGCCATAAGTAAATATTCTGAATAAAAACCTCTATAGCTTAATAGGTAAATTACGGCCAAAATAGCAAGTGCAGAGCCTACCATTACAACATTTAAACTATTGCTGTAAAATATAGCAATAACCAATACAGCTCCTAAATCGTCTACAATGGCAAAGGCTGTTAAAAATATTTTTAAACTTAAGGGTACTCTATCGCCCAACACTTTTAAAATGGCGAGTGAAAATGCAATATCTGTAGCCATGGGGATTCCCCAACCTTTAAGGGTTTCTGGATTTTCATTGAGCATTATATACATAATCACCGGTAGTAGAATACCTCCTAATGCGCCAAACAGTGGGAACATGACTTTTCGGGTAGAGTTGAGTTCTCCTATTAGAAACTCTCGTTTTATTTCGAGCCCAATAAGGAAAAAGAAAATGGACATTAACCCATCGTTTACCCAAAGAATTAACGGCTTTTTTAATTCAAAACTATCGGTTGTAATACCTAATTCGTACTGCCAAAATGATTGATAGCTATCGGCAAATGCAGAATTTGCCCAAACTAACGCAATAATTGTAGTCGCCAATAACAAGATTCCGGTCGAACTTTGAAGGTTGACGAATTTCTGAAACGGAGAGAGAATTTTTCTTTTTACCATATATTTAATTAGACCCCGCAAGATACCAAAACCTCACTTAAAACCGATGATGATAAAGACATACCAATGACGATTTAAGAAAATTTTGTGAGTTTCGGGTACCGTTTAGCGAATGAATTTGAAAAATTTGAACCAAATTAAATTACGCAATTTTTATGAAAGTGAAAAATTTTGGAAGTGGAAATCTAATTTCATTTAAAAAGTTGTACGCTGCCTTATTATTAGTAAACATTGCACCCGTATAACTGTACAGATTTTTTTATCTTTGCAACCGCAAACTCTGAAGCTTAAGAGAAGCGCTAAAAATTAAAAGTTAGAAAATTATGTTCGATAATTTAAGCGATAAACTAGATAAGGCATTACACGTGCTAAAAGGGCATGGTAGTATCACCGAAGTAAATGTTGCAGAAACCCTTAAAGAAGTGCGACGCGCACTTCTCGATGCCGATGTTAATTTTAAAACCGCTAAAAAGTTTACCAATACTGTTAAAGAAAAAGCTTTAGGGCAAAATGTACTTACAACCCTACAGCCTGGGCAATTAATGGTTAAATTGGTAAAAGACGAACTAACCGAATTAATGGGCGGCGATACTGCTGGAATTAATTTAAGCGGTAGCCCTTCTGTTATTTTAATGTCTGGTTTACAGGGTAGTGGTAAAACTACTTTCTCTGGTAAATTGGCTAATTTCCTAAAAACTAAAAAAACAAAAAAACCGCTTTTAGTAGCTTGCGATATTTATCGTCCAGCTGCAATAAATCAGCTACACGTAGTTGGAGACCAAATTGGGGTAGAGGTATATAGCGAGCCTGAAAATAAAAATCCGGTTGAAATTGCACAAAATGCAATTGCTCATGCCAAAGAAAACGGCTTTAATGTCGTAATTGTGGATACGGCGGGTCGTCTTGCGATAGACGAAGCAATGATGACCGAAATTGCTAATGTACATTCAGCAATCAATCCGCACGAAACACTTTTTGTAGTGGATTCTATGACGGGTCAAGACGCTGTAAATACTGCCAAAGCATTTAACGAACGCCTAAATTTTGACGGGGTTGTATTAACAAAATTAGATGGTGACACGCGTGGTGGTGCGGCTATCTCGATTAAAAGTGTTGTAGATAAGCCTATTAAATTTATTGGTACTGGCGAAAAGATGGATGCTATAGATGTATTCCACCCCGCTCGTATGGCCGATAGAATTTTAGGGATGGGAGATGTTGTTTCGCTTGTTGAAAGAGCGCAAGAACAGTTTGATGAAGAAGAAGCGAGAAAACTTCAGAAAAAGATTGCTAAAAATCAATTCGGGTTTGATGATTTCCTTAGCCAAATTCAGCAGGTTAAGAAAATGGGAAGCATGAAAGATTTAGTAGGAATGATTCCTGGTGCAGGAAAAGCCTTAAAAGATGTTGATATTGATGACGACGCCTTTAAAGGGATTGAAGCTATAATTCATTCTATGACGCCAACCGAGAGAACACAACCATCTGTTATAAACGGCAGCCGTAAAAAACGAATTGCAAAAGGTAGTGGTACTAGCGTTCAGCAGGTAAACCAGTTGCTAAAGCAATTTAATCAAATGAGTAAAATGATGAAAATGATGCAAGGCGGCGGTGGCAGAAAGATGATGCAAGCAATGAGTAAAATGCGTTAAAATTTTTAGTTGTCTCTTCGCAATTTACGCTGAAAGCAAAATTATTTATTTCACTTAAAAAAGCAGAAAGAGACAAGCTACTAAATTATGCGATTGATAATTTAAGCAAATTTTGGGTTTGAGTTACTGCAAACTTTAACAGCTTTTTGAATACTTATATAAATGACAATTTTAGACGGAAAAAAGGTTTCAAACGAAATTAAAGATGAAATCGCTGCACAAGTAGATATCATGAAAGCCAACGGCGAAAAAGTGCCGCATTTGGCTGCAATTATTGTTGGTGATGACGGGGCGAGTTTAACCTACGTAGGAAGCAAAGTTAGAGCTTGTGAAAGAGTTGGTTTTGAGTCTACCTTGGTACAAATGCCACATACTACTAGTGAGCTAGAATTGTTGAAAAAAATAAAAGAATTGAACGAAGACGACAATATTGATGGTTTTATTGTTCAATTGCCTTTACCTCCACAAATAGATACTCAAAAAGTACTTTTAACAGTAGATCCATCAAAAGATGTAGATGGATTTCACCCAGAAAATTTTGGAAAAATGGCACTCGATATGAGTACGTTTATTCCAGCAACTCCCTTCGGGATTTTAGAGTTATTACAGCGTTATAAAGTAGATACCAAGGGTAAACATACTGTGGTAATAGGTAGAAGTCATATTGTTGGTCGCCCAATGAGTATTTTAATGAGCCGTAAAGGATGGCCAGGTAATAGCACAGTAACGTTAACGCATAGCAATACCAAAAATATAGCGCAAATTACAACCCAGGCAGATATTATTATTTCGGCATTGGGTGTTCCCAATTTCTTAAAAGCCGAAATGGTTAAAGACGATGCGGTTGTTATCGATGTAGGAATAACCCGTGTTGAAGATGCAAACCATCCAAAAGGTTATGTAATTACCGGCGATGTTGATTTTGAAAATGTAAGTAAAAAAGCATCTTTTATTACGCCTGTACCAGGTGGCGTGGGCCCCATGACCATTGCGATGCTTATGAAAAATACATTGTTAGCACGCGAGCAAAGACGCAATTAAGCCGACTCTTCTTCTAAACGCCAATCTAAATAATCGTGAAGATCTGTTTCAATCCACCCCATGCCAATTGAAAGCACGGCTAAATCGTCTATATAGCCAACGCCTGGAATAAAATCGGGTACAACGTCTAGCGGATTAAAAATATAAAGCAAGGCTACAACTACTGTGGCAATTGTAAACCAAGGCACATTCGGGTAGCGCCCACGCTTAACATCTTTGAGCATTGCAAAAAGTATTTTGCCTAATTCGGTGTACTTTCTTAATGGGCTTGCATTGCTCAATTTTTGAGAAATAGCCTCTTCGTTATCCATAACCAATTCTATGTCCTTATCGCTCACTTTTGTGACTTTGTCTTCTACAAAGTCTTCATTTATTTTTGAATCTACCATGCTCGCTGATTTTTTGCTTTTTCGTTTTCCAAATAACATATAGTCTTTCTTTTTTCAATTCTAAAAATACTTAATCAAAAAAGGAAAACATTTAAAATTATGTTATAAATAATTCAATAAAACAATAAATGTAAATACCGCAAATAGAAACAGAAAAGGGCGATACCATTTTAAATTTGTAGGATTGTTTCCTAAAAAGGAGCGGGTTAATTTAAACATAAAACTTCTGTTTTTTGCAATAAAATTATAACCACTATTGCTAATAAATCTAAACAATTGCGATGCGTTATATAAATTATGCCATTGTGGAGAAGGAGTTTGTATGTAGTAAGTAAATGTTTTATAAATTGAATTAGGGCCGCTATAAACGGTGCCATTCAAGTCTATAAATCTCGAAGCTTTTTGAAACTCTTTTAAAGGAATATCTTTAAAGTACCCGGCTGCTTCTTGATAGGTTTTGTAAGAAACTCTGTCTTCGGTTTTGCTTTTATAGCGTATTATCCAGTATTTGCAAAAACCGCAATCGCCATCCCAAATCATCATGGGTTTTTTTGACGGTGGATATGCGGTCTTTTCAATTTCTGAAAACACTTTTCGGTAAAATTTTATAAATGTTCTTCTTCTTTTAACGGTACATCTTTGCCGTATTCTTTTCGGTATATTTTCACGATAACAATAAAGAGGCTAATAAGTAAAGGGCCGAATATTAAACCAATAAACCCAAATAATGGCACCCCTACAATTACACCTATTAGGGTAATTAAAGGGTGAACGTCGTCTAATTTTTTTAAAACGTAAAGTCGAATTATATTATCTGTAGACCCAACCACAATAAATCCATAGATTAAAATTCCCCAAGCTTGAAAGTCATGACCAGAGGAGAGCGTTAAAATAAAAACGGGCAAAATTCCAACTAAGGTGCCAACAAAAGGAATCATACTACCTATAGTGACAATTACAAACCAAAAAAATGGATCTTCAATACCAAAAATTAGAAATCCAATTAGTGCTACAACACCTTGGGCCAGTGCTACCAAAGGTATACCCAATGCGTTGGAACGCACTATAATTTGAGCCTCTTTTCCTATTTGCTTTAAGTTTTGCCTGTCCATAGGAATGTACTCTTTAAGCGATTCGCGTAGTTCGCGCCTATTAGTAAGCATATAGAAAAGCATAAAGTACATTAATCCAACAGCAATAAAAGCATTAAAGGTGCCGCCAGCTAAATTTTGAAGATTTTCTGAAACCCATCCAGTAATTGCCGAAGTATCAATTTGCGAATTTAAATCGTAGCCTATTTCATCTTCAATTTTTCTAAGCTGCAACTTTAAAGCATTTGTAACTTCTTCTGAATTTGTTACGGCTTGCCCTATTTTATTTGAAAGCATAAGTACAATTCCCGAAACTGGTATAAGAATACCTACAAACGATATTAACATAAGCAGCGTTGCCGCTACAGAAGGATTCCATCTTTTTACCTTTACAAGATATGCCATCCATTTACGCATAATAACATAAATGGTAATGGCGCCTAAAACACCCGTGAGATAAGGCATTAATTCTCTAAAAATTAAACTGCCCATAAATACAATGAGCAGAATGACAAATATTTGTCTAATAATTTGCGGAGGTACTTGTTTAATCATTACACAAATATTTTAATGAAAGATGGTTTTATGGCTGTTAAAGTAGTGTAATTATTTTAGAAAATTAGCATCGTTAAAAGTACTTAATGATTTCGCAAAGCGTGGATTAATTCTTTTTTATTCATTTTTGATCGACCTTCAATACCAATATTTTTAGCTTGTTCATATAAGTCTTGTTTGGTTCGTTCTTCATAAGGTTTGGCGCTACCGCCTTTTTTACCCGCATTTTCCGTGTTGGCTATTCGAGCAGCTTTTTCTTTGCTGTATCCTTCGTCGCGTAAAGCTTCGTATTGATCTTCGTTTTTAATTCTTGGTTTAGCCATAATGTAATGTTTTTAAAGAAAAAAACCCTCTGCAAAGCAAAGGGTTTTATTTATTATTAAAATTATATTTGGTCTGTGTCTTTTTTATTCTTCAACAACCCAATACCCGCAAAGAAGAATATTATTCCTAAGATGATTAGGGCCCATGGGTTCATACCTACCTCCATATTGCCAAAGATGCTTAAAACACCCATGATTAGACCAATTCCTCCTGCTATTGTTAATATAAATCCTAAAATTTTAATCATATCATTTTTTTTGTTGAATTAAAATTAAAAGAAAAGATTTATACAGCACGGCACCTTAACAAAATCTTGACAGCATTATGTTATTCCGAAATATTCTCTGCTTCCCAACCAATCATAAAATATTTAATTGGGGCATCATCTGGAATTTGACTTGGGTCTATATCTACATTCATCTTATAACGAAGATCTTCGGGAAGGCTTTTTTTATCTATTGTTAAGTAAATATCGCTGTCTGCTAAAAATACAATAACCGAGTTAATTGTGGTTTCAATATTTTCTACCGAATAGTTAGCTTTTACATCTTTAAAAGTGCTTGAGGTAGTTAAGCCTTTTTCAGTTTTATACCTAGAATCAAAAACTTGAATATTGGTAATTGTAGCGTTTGGATTGTTTATATTTTGTGGCGAAAGCAATAACAGTTTTTTACCTCCTTTTTCATAAACCTCAACTTCGCCTTGCGTTTCAATGGCATTGGGCGAAGAACTAACTCTTACAATAGAATCTCCTTCAAAAATAGAATCAACTTGTTTAATTTTTATCTCTTTAGTTAAATTTCCAATAGCGCCATTTTTAATTAAATACGGATCGGTGTTTTTTCCACATTGAACAAATAAGATGGCTGCAATAGCACTGGCAAATAGTATCTTTTTCATTTCTTTTTTTAATTGTTATTGTTTATTTTTCTTTAATTTATTTCATCATTTTTCCAAGAATTCCCAGTACACTTCTAATTACAGTAGGGCTCGAAAGGGTTTTAATCCAAGGGTTGGTTGTGCTTCTTCGGCGTGAAGAAGTAGTTCTACTTTTTCTTCGGCTTGTAGATTTACGAGCTGCTTCTTTTTCTTTTTCAGCTTTTTCTTTTGCTTCTTCTCTATTGGCAATTTCAATTTTTTCGGTTAGCATTTCGTAGGCACTTTTACGGTCTACAACCTCGTTGTATTTCGAAATTAGTTTCGATTCGTTTAAAAGATCTTTTAATTCGGCATTGGTTAAAACATCCATTCGGCTCATAGGTGCTCGCAACATTGTGCGGGCTAATGGCGTGGGGATTCCCTTTTCGTTTAATGCGCTAACAAGGGCTTCACCAATCCCCAAAGAGGTTAACACTTCATCGGTTTTATAGTATTCTGAAATAGGATAATTTTCGGCGGTGAGTTTAATTGCTTTTCTATCTTTAGCTGTAAAAGCTCGTAAGGCGTGCTGAATTTTTAAACCTAACTGGCTAAGTACAGCATCGGGCACATCGGTTGGGTTTTGCGTTACAAAATATAAGCCCACACCTTTCGATCTAATTAGTTTTACAATGCTTTCAATTTGGTCGAGAAGGGCACTGCTGGCTTGATTAAAAATTAAATGTGCTTCGTCTATAAAAATCACCAATTCGGGTCTATCGCTATCTCCCTGCTCTGGAAATGTAGCATAAATTTCGGCCAAAAGGCTAAGCATAAACGTTGAAAATAGCTTGGGCCTATCTTGAATATCGGTTAGGCGAATAATATTTATATACCCTCTGCCTTCTTCATCTATGCGTAGTAAATCGTCTGTATCGAAAGATTTTTCGCCAAAAAATAAATCGGCGCCCTGTTGCTCCAATTCTACAATTTTCCTAAGAATCGCTCCAGTAGAAGATGATGAAATTCGGCCGTATTCTTTGGCGAACTCTTCTTTTCCTTCGGCGGTAGTGTACTGCAGAATTTTTTTAAAATCTTTTAAGTCTAGCAGTGGCATTTTATTGTCGTCGCAGTACTTGAAAATTACCGAAACTATACCCGATTGTACGTCGCTTAAATTTAAAATACGCGATAACAAAACAGGTCCAAATTCACTTACCGTAGCTCTTAGTCTAACGCCATTTTGTTCTGAAAGTGTAAGGATTTCAACCGGAAAATTATTAGGTTCAAAAGGAAAGCCAATTGCCTCGTGCCGTTGTTGAATTTTTGGGTGATCGTTTCCGGGTTGTGCAATTCCGCTTAAATCACCTTTAATATCCATCAACAAGACGGGTATACCTTTGTCTGATAAGTTTTCGGCTATAATTTGAAGCGTTTTAGTTTTTCCCGTTCCGGTGGCTCCAGCTATTAACCCATGGCGGTTTAAAGTTTTTAAAGGTACTTTTATATAAGCATCTTTTATGGTTTCGCCATTGAGCATTGCTGCTCCTAAATTTATAAAATCTCCTTTGGTGGAATAACCACTTTCTATGTGTTCAAAAAAAGCCTGCTTATCTGCCATAGTGCTAAATTTTGTTCAAAAGTAATAAATTATAAAGCACTAAGTTTTTTTACGTGGCAATTTCCGCAGTAATCTTTAAGCGTGCGATAATTTAATATACTGCCCAGGCGAGTACAACTTGCTATAAAATTGTTAAGTTTAAGCATTTTGAAGTCTTTAAAACAAGGTTTTTGGATTCTATAATCGTACTTTTGCGGCAATGAAAGAGAATATACAAGAATTGGTTAATCAAGGTGTAATGCTTCCGTTAATGGAAGAATTCTATACTATCCAAGGTGAAGGGTTTCACAAAGGGACAGCTGCTTATTTTATTCGGGTAGGAGGTTGCGATGTGGGCTGTCATTGGTGCGATGTTAAGGAAAGCTGGAATGCCGAAATCCACCCTCCAACAGCCATTGAAGATATTGTTGCAAATGCCGAAAAACACTCGAAAACTATTGTTATCACAGGTGGCGAGCCGCTAACGTGGAATATGACACCACTTACCAATATGTTAAAATCGCGCGGATTGCAAATTCATATTGAAACATCGGGAGCTTATAAGCTTACAGGAACTTGGGACTGGGTGTGTTTGTCGCCAAAAAAAATGAAATTACCCACAAAAGAGGTTTATCGCGTAGCCAATGAGTTAAAAGTGATTGTTTTTAACAAAGACGATTTTCGTTTTGCCGAAGAACAAGCTGCCAAAGTTAATGACGACTGTATTTTGTATTTACAACCAGAATGGAGTAAAAGAGAAAAAATGAGTCCGTTAATTGTAGATTATGTAATGAAAAATCCAAAGTGGAAAGTCTCATTACAGACGCATAAATATTTAGATATCCCCTAAATTTCTTTAAAGGGGATTTCTACAAAATGATCGTCCCAACCAATGAGTAGGGTGGTGCCATCAATTTCGGGTCTAAAAATCATCGATAAGGTTTCAATGGGCGCAGCGGCATCTCGACAAGGCACTAAAATTCGGGCGACGTCTTTTTCCTTTTTGTAGCTATAAGCACCCCAAACATTGGTGTCGCTATTAATGATAATAGTCCAATTTTCTTCGCGTGGAATGGTGTAAAGAGTGTAGGTACCCGGAGCTAAAACTGTTTTGCCAAATTGCAGCGGTTTGTAAATGGTAAGCTCGGTTGCCTCATTTGCACCCGTACGCCAAACCTCGTTATACGGCACTAATCCGCCAAAAATATCGCGACCCTTCGTTTGCGGTCTACTGTAAATAACTCGGGCAATTGGAGGGCTTTTTTTATCTTCTCGAGCCATTACTAAATCCATAGGCGAAGCATCCATCTCTGGAAAACTTTGCGCTTTAGATTTTTGAAATGCAAGCGTTAAAATAAAAAATACGGGTATAAAATATAATTTGTTCATAAGTGAATTACTAAAGTATTGAGCAATTTGAAATTAGACTCATGTATTTTAAAATAGTTTATTTAAAACTATCAATTTTCGTCAAAAGTATGTGAATTTATTTTACGATGAAATCTTTAAAAATTATTTCAATTATTAAGCCAAAAAACATATTGATTTTCAGGCATTAAAGGCTTCTGTCTTTTCACATAATTTTGTTAATAACTTATAACTTAAAAACTTACGCAAACCCTTAATTTTATTGGCGATTTGGCTATATTTGTTCGTTACGAAAAAAAACTGAAAATCATTCAAAATAACATATGAGCGAAGAACAGAAAAAAGGTAGCTACGGCGCCGATCAGATTCAAGCCTTAGAAGGAATGGAGCACGTGCGCATGCGGCCATCAATGTATATAGGCGATGTGGGTGTACGCGGGTTGCACCACTTGGTATACGAGGTTGTAGATAACTCTATCGATGAAGCGATGGGTGGCTATTGCGATACTATTGAAATGTGGATTAATGAAGACAATTCAATAACTGTTAAGGATAACGGGCGTGGTATTCCGGTTGATATTCATAAAAAAGAAGGCGTCTCTGCACTTGAAGTTGTAATGACTAAAATTGGTGCTGGAGGTAAATTCGATAAAGATTCATATAAAGTTTCTGGTGGATTGCACGGGGTAGGTGTTTCTGTGGTAAACGCACTTTCCGAAAATTTAACGGCAACTGTACATCGCGATGGTAAAATTTGGCAACAAGAATACGAACGCGGAAAAGCTAAATACCCCGTAAAAAGTATTGGAGAAACAGACTACCGTGGAACTATTGTTACTTTTAAGCCAGATTCTGAAATCTTCCAGCAATCGCTTGAGTACAGTTATGACACCCTTGCCAGTAGAATGCGCGAGCTGTCTTTCTTAAATAAAGGGTTAACCATTATATTAACAGATAAGCGCCAAACCGATGAAAAAGGCAATTTGGTTTCTGAAACTTTCCACAGTGAAGCAGGATTAAAAGAATTTATTCGCTTCTTAGACGGCAATCGTGAGCCTATCATCGCCGATGTAATTTCAATGGAAGGCGAGAAAAACGATATCCCGGTAGAAGTTGCAATGGTTTACAATACTTCGTTTAACGAAAACTTGCACTCTTACGTAAACAATATTAATACGCACGAAGGAGGTACTCACCTTTCTGGTTTCCGTTCAGGATTAACAAGAACTTTAAAAAAGTATGCAGATGCTTCGGGAATGCTCGATAAATTAAAGTTTGAAATTGCAGGTGATGATTTCCGTGAAGGGCTTACCGCCATTATTTCGGTAAAGGTGCAAGAGCCGCAATTTGAAGGGCAAACTAAAACCAAATTAGGAAACCGCGAGGTTACTTCGGCAGTGAGTCAGGCGGTTTCTGAAATGCTTGAAAACTATTTGGAAGAGCATCCAAACGATGCCAAAACCATAGTGCAAAAAGTTATTCTTGCAGCTCAAGCACGACACGCCGCAAAGAAGGCACGCGAAATGGTACAGCGCAAAACCGTAATGAGCGGTGGTGGGTTGCCAGGAAAACTTTCAGATTGTTCTGAGCAAGACCCCGAAAAGTGCGAAGTATTTTTAGTTGAGGGTGACTCGGCAGGTGGAACGGCAAAACAAGGTCGTGACCGTAATTTCCAAGCAATTTTACCGCTTCGAGGTAAAATTTTAAACGTGGAGAAGGCGATGCATCACAAAGTGTTTGAAAACGAAGAGATTAGAAACATTTATACAGCTTTGGGTGTGACTATTGGTACCGAAGAAGACAGTAAAGCCTTAAACATTGAAAAGCTTCGTTACCATAAAATTGTAATTATGTGTGATGCCGATGTGGATGGTAGCCACATTGCAACACTAATCTTAACTTTCTTTTTCCGATATATGCGCGAGTTGGTTGAAGCGGGTTGTGTTTATATTGCTACACCGCCACTTTATTTAGTTAAGAAAGGAGCTAAAAAGAGTTATGCTTGGAGCGATAAAGAACGCGATAGATTAAACGAAGAGTACGGTGGAAGTGCAAGTATTCAACGTTATAAGGGTCTTGGAGAGATGAACGCCGAACAGCTTTGGGATACAACCATGAATCCTGAATTTAGAACGCTACGCCAAGTTACCATAGATAATGGTACCGAAGCCGATAGGATTTTTTCAATGCTTATGGGCGATGAGGTTCCGCCAAGACGTGAATTTATTGAAAAGAATGCTGTATATGCAAATATAGACGCGTAATAAAAAAAGCATTTTTTATTAAAAGCCCATCTTCGAATTTTTCAAAGATGGGCTTTTACTTTTATCGCTATATTGTCTTAATTTTAAGCAGATATTGGTACTTTTGTGGAACTTTTCAACCTTTCTTTAATTCAAATATTAAAAAAGGTTTTAATTCAATAAGTAATAATAAACATTAAAGAATAAAAAATGAAAGTAACAGTTGTAGGAGCAGGTGCTGTGGGCGCAAGTTGTGCAGAGTACATTGCCATTAAAGATTTTGCAAGTGAAGTTGTTTTGCTAGATATTAAAGAAGGTTTTGCCGAAGGGAAAGCTATGGATTTAATGCAAACTGCCTCTTTAAATGGTTTTGATACCAAAATTACAGGAGTAACTAACGATTACACCAAAACAGCCGATAGCGATATTTGTGTAATTACAAGTGGAATCCCGAGAAAACCAGGGATGACGCGCGAGGAGCTTATTGGTATAAATGCTGGTATTGTAAAAGAAGTTTCTTCCAACCTTGTAAAACATTCTCCTAACACTATTATTATCGTGGTAAGTAACCCTATGGATACAATGACCTATTTGGTTCATAAAACTTCAAGTTTACCGACCAATAAAATTATTGGAATGGGTGGAGCTTTAGATAGTGCCCGTTTTAAATATCGTCTTGCCGAAGCATTAGAAGCTCCAATTAGCGATGTAGACGGGATGGTAATTGGTGGCCACAGCGACACCGGAATGGTTCCTTTAACGCGTTTAGCTACCAGAAATAGTATTCCTGTTTCTAAATTTATTTCGGAAGATAGATTAAACCAAGTTAAGGAAGACACTAAGGTTGGTGGTGCTACTTTAACTAAGTTATTAGGTACTTCGGCTTGGTACGCACCAGGAGCTGCTGTTTCGGGTCTTGTACAAGCTATTGCTTGCGATCAAAAGAAAATGTTCCCTTGCTCTGTAATGTTAAATGGTGAGTATGGATTAAACGATATTTGTATTGGAGCTCCAGTAATTCTGGGTAAAAACGGAATAGAAAAAATAGTTGAAATTGACTTGAACGATGCCGAAAAAGCTCATATGCAAAAAAGTGCTGAGGGTGTTAGAAAAACAAACGACCTTTTAGAACTATAATTCTTACAACAGTTGTTTAAATAAAACCTCGCAAGTCTTATAGACTTGCGAGGTTTTTTAATTTTAAAAACCTCACAGATAACTAATATCTGTGAGGTTTATGTTTATCATCTATTGATTAGCTTATTCTATCCGCATTTACTAGAGCCGCAATCCTTACAGGTTAAACAACCTTCTTGGTAAATAAGCGATGTGCTATTACAGTTTTCGCACTTTTGCTTTCTGGCTTCGGTACCATCGGCAACATAGCGCTTTAAGGCCCTGGCTACACCGTTTTTCCAAGTATTAATACTTTCGGTGTCTAATTGTAAGCTGTTAATTAATTCAACCGCTTTTTCAATAGGCATTCCGTGACGAAGCGTACTTGAAATCAATTTGGCATAATTCCAAAATTCGGGGTTAAATTTATGTGATAGGCCTTCGATAGTTGTTTTGTAACCTCTTTTGTTTTGGTACTGAAAATCGTATCGAGAGGTGCCGTCTTCGTTTCTATTTTTAATGATAACACCGTTGTTTACCCAACGCGGAATTAAAATTCCGTCTTCATCATCGGCAAATCCTGTAAAAATCTCGTATGGTTTGCCGTCAATTAACCCAATAAAGGCAATCCACTTGTCTTTATTATTTTGGAAACGTACCACATCGGCCTCTAAAACTTCAGGTCGTTTTGTTGGGAAAGCGGTAAGCGTTTCGTTGTCTTCTTCTTTTTTCTCATCGTTTGAGATAAGTACACCAGATCGTGAACCATCGCGATATACAGTTACTCCTTTGCAGCCCGCTTGCCACGCTTCGAGGTATAATTTACCTACTAACTCTTCGGTTGCATCTTGTGGTAGGTTAATTGTTACCGATATTGAATGGTCTACCCACTTTTGTACTGCACCTTGCATTCTCACTTTACTCAACCAATCTACATCGTTTGAAGTTGCTTTGTAGTACGGCGATTGCTGTACAATTTTATTTAATTCTTCCTGAGTGTAATTTTTGTCGGTAGCAATGCCATTTACTTCCATCCATTGCTTAAAACGGTGGTGAAATACTACGTATTCTTCCCAACTATCGCCTACTTCATCAACAAAGTCTACGCGAACATTTTTATCGTTCGGATTTACTTTTCTTCTTCTTTTGTAAACCGGAAGGAAAACGGGTTCGATACCCGAAGTAGTTTGCGTCATTAAACTTGTAGTACCGGTAGGAGCAATGGTTAAAAGAGCAATATTTCGTCTACCGTATTCAAGCATATCGTAATAAAGCTTTTCATCTTCATCTTTTAATCGAAGAATAAACGGATTGTTTTTTTCTCTTTCGCTATCAAAGATTTTAAAAGCACCTCTGTCTTTTGCTGCATAAACCGATGCGCGGTAAGCTTCAATAGCTAATGTTTTATGAATTTCAATTGAAAAGTTAATACCTTCATCGCTGCCGTATTTTATACCTAAAGCAGCTAGCATATCGCCTTCGGCGGTAATACCAATTCCTGTTCTACGACCTTCTTCTGCTTTTCTTTGAATATTTAACCAAAGATTTTTTTCAACAGATTTTACCTCGTCTGTCTGCGGGTCGGCGTCAATTTTTGCTATTATGGCATCAATTTTTTCAAGTTCTAAATCGATAATATCGTCCATAATTCTCTGTGCAATACCCACGTGCTTTTTGAAAAGTTCAAAATTAAACTTCGCATTTTCAGTAAATGGATTTTCAACATACGAGAAGAGGTTTATTGCTAACAAACGGCAAGAGTCGTACGGGCACAGTGGAATTTCGCCGCAAGGATTTGTAGAAACCGTTTCGTACCCTAAATCGGCATAGCAATCTGGAACAGATTCTTTAATTATTGTGTCCCAAAAAAGAATCCCGGGCTCGGCCGATTTCCACGCGTTGTGAACAATTTTTTTCCACAGTTTTCCTGCGTTAATTTCGTGTGTATTTTTAGGGTTATCGCTAAAAATAGGATATTTCTGGGTGTAAGATGTTCCGTCTTTTACGGCTTGCATAAAAGCGTCGTCCATTCGTACCGAAACATTGGCGCCCGTTACTTTTCCTTGCTCCATTTTTGCATCGATAAAATCTTCAGAATCGGGATGGTTTATTGAAACAGAAAGCATTAAAGCTCCACGACGGCCATCTTGTGCTACTTCGCGAGTAGAGTTTGAATAGCGCTCCATAAATGGCACAATACCCGTTGAGGTTAAAGCAGAATTTTTTACTGCCGACCCTTTTGGACGTATATGAGAAAGGTCATGGCCCACACCACCACGACGCTTCATTAATTGAACTTGTTCTTGGTCTATTTTCATTATACCGCCGTACGAGTCAGAATTACCTTCATTACCAATTACAAAACAATTGGATAGTGATGCAATTTGGTACGGGTTGCCTATGCCAGCCATGGGGCTTCCTTGTGGAACTATATATTTAAAATCTTTAATTACTTCTAAAACCTCTTCTTCGGTCATCGGGTTTGCATATCGTTGCTCTACACGCGCAATTTCCTTTGCGATACGACGATGCATCTCATCTGGGGTTTTTTCGTAAATGTTCCCATCAGAATCTTTTAGGGCATACTTGTTTACCCAAACGCGGGCGGCAAGATCATCACCATCAAAATATTTAACTGAAGCCTCGAAAGCTTCTTCTTGTGAATAGGTCTTGGGCGTAGGTATGGTGGCTTTTACTTGCATATTAATAAGAGATTTTGGTTGTTTTTAAAAAGTGAATTTCTTGTTTGTAAATATAGCAAAATAGAAATCTGATTTTCAAATCAATAAAATAAAGTTGTCAAGAACAAATTGTTAATAAGCTGAAAAACAGTAAAATAAATATTTATCAACAATAAAAAGTTGACAAATTTTGAAAATAAAATTTTATTAAAAATTGTTTTGTAAACATAAAAAATACCTTATTTTATACGGTCTTACCCAAGATGACCAATGTCATTTTTGAAAATTATTGTACGTGGTATTTTTGTAAGGTGAAAAACACAATTCTAATATTATCTGCTATAATTTTGCTTACAAAACCATTGTGGCCCGTGGTAGATTATATTGTAAATTACGACTACATTGTAAATGTGCTTTGTGAAAATAAAGAACAACCCGAGATGGAATGTAATGGTAAGTGTTACCTCTCAAAAGAACTGGCAAAAGAGTCCACTACGGGCGATGAAAATCCTTTTAATAATAATCTTTCAAATTCTGAAATACCTCACTTTTTAATTCTGGAAGAAATTTCAGAATATGTTTTTTCTTCAGAAAGTGAAATTGCTATTTTGGAAGAAACTAGTTATAAAACTAGTTTAAATCCTTCTCTTTTTGTTTTAGAAATTCTTCATCCGCCACAGTTTGCATAATTTTTTAATCCTTGGATTTTTTTGAGATACTTCGGCGAATTTCAAAAATCCATTTCTTTTTAAAAATTATCAAAACTATAATAAAATGAAAGCATTTATAAGTGTTTTTCCTTTTAAAGGAAGGCTTATGGGTAATCTTTTGTATTCGGTGTTTTGCGGTATGTTTATCACCCCAACCTTTGCTCAAGAAATGCCCGCAGATAGCTTGAAATTAATCAACTTAAACGAGGTGATTGTAATTTCGGCAAGCAAACAATTAAACCATCAAAAACAGCGAAAACCACTATCGAGTTTAGACGAATTTTTAGAGTCGTCGCGCAGTATAAAAATGGTTAAACGTGGCGCCTATGCGTGGGAACCCACGATGAATAATATGGCTTCAGAACGATTGGTTGTTACCATAGACGGCATGCAAATATTTGGTGCGTGTACCGATAAAATGGATCCAATAACATCATATGTTGATGTTTCTAATCTTTCCGAAGCACAAATTGGTTCTGGGCAGCAGGGCGCCGCCTATGGAAATACTATTGGTGGAGGTATTAATTTAAAATTGGATAAAAATAATTTTAGATCCACTGGTTGGACGGGCTCGATAGAAAGTGCTTTCGAAACTAATAATGCGATGCGCGTATTTGGGGGCGAGGTAAATTATTCTGATGAAAAATTTTATATAAATACCGATGCAATTTATCGGAAGGCCGATAATTACAAGGCTGGTGGGAACGAAGAAGTAGCGTTTTCGCAATTTGAAAAGTATAACTTTTCAATTAATTCGGGTTTTAAATTGGCCGAAGACAAATCTGTAGCTGCATCTTTAATTTATGACGAGGCCAGGGATGTAGGTTACCCAGCGTTGCCTATGGACGTCTCGTTAGCCCTTGCGGTTATTGCATCTGTGAGTTTTAAGCAGGATACTTTGTTTAGAAATTTCAGCAATTGGGAGTCCAAATTGTATTACAACACCATTAAACATACAATGGACGATACCAAGCGGCCTAATGTGCCAATACATATGGATATGCCGGGTTGGAGTGAAACAGCAGGTTTCTATTCGCAAGCTGAAATTAAACTAACAAAAAATCACTTTCTGTTTAAAATGGACGGGTACTATAATAAAAGTTATGCCGAAATGACGATGTATCCGGCCAATAGCGACGAGCCCTCAATGTTTATGCTTACGTGGCCAGATGTGCGCACAAAAAACCTTGGTTTGTACGCTCAAAATTACTTGCATTTTAAAAAGGCTTCGTTAAAACTTTCAATGCGTTTGGCGTACCATTCAAATACTGTTGCCGATGAATTTGGGCTAAATAGTTTAAAAATTTTCTATCCAGAAATGGAAAAGACTAAAACTCGTTTTCTTAAAAGTATTTCGGCGCAATATCACAATATGTGGAATGATTTTCACCTAAATGGAGGATTGTCCTATGGTGAACGTGCGCCATCAGTTTCAGAAGGATACGGGTTTTACTTGTTTAATAGTTTTGATAACCATGATTACATTGGAGCCCCCAATTTAAATACCGAAAGCTCTGTTGAAACCAACCTTTCTTTAACGTATGATAAATCAATTTTTGAAGTCGGTATTTCGGCAAATTATTTTCAAATTTTTAATTATATAATTGGTGAAATTGATCCATCGTTAAGTACGATGACTATTGGTGCCGACGGTGTAAAAATTTATAAAAATTTAGACTACGCCCAGCTTTTAAATACAACACTATCGGGGCGTTATAACATTACAAATGCATTTAAATTAACGGGGCAAATTTCATTTCATCGAGGGGTTGACAACAACGGTGAAAATTTACCTTTAATAAGCCCGGTTTCATATAATAGCGCGATTGATTTTTATAGAAATCAATATTCGGCATCGCTGTCCATTAACGGTGCTGCAGAGCAGGTTAATTACAATGCAAGTTACGGCGAAACAAAAACGGCTGCTTACGCAACGCTTTCGGCGAGTTTTGGAAAACGATTCTTTTTACAAGACAACGACCTATTTGTAAAAGCCGGAATTGAAAACATTCTCGATACAAATTACACTTCGTATACAGATTGGAATAACATTCCACGTATGGGAAGGAATTATTACTTAACCATTTCTTATTCAATAAATTAACTACTTTAAAAATATTACAATGAAAAAACTAACATATATATTCGCAATTTTAATACTATCAATTTTAACAATAAGTTGTTCGAGTGACGATGATAATACCCCCGTGGAAATTAACCCTGTTGAGGGGCTTATAATGATTTATGAAATTGAAGCGACAGACCATACAATTCAAATCTATTCTAAAAAGCCAAACCTTGAAGTGGGTTATAACGAAATTTCAATTAGAGTTAAAGATTTGGCAAGCAATCAATTTGTTTCAAACCTTTCGCCCTCTTGGATGCCTATGATGCATATGGAAACTATGGAGCATGCCGCGCCTCATTCTATGCTAACAAATGCCGAAGAAAGCACAGTTTATAAGGGGCATATTGTTTTTCAGATGGCAAGCAACGCTACCGAATTTTGGGAGTTAACGCTTAATTACAACTTAAATGGCGTTGCCAAAGAAGAGGTTGTAAACATTCAAGTAATTGAACCAATTGACGGATTGAAAAAAACGCAAGTTTTTACCGGTAGCGATAATACGAGGTATGTTTTGGCCTACGTAAATCCAAAAGAGCCGGCAGTGGCAGTAAATAATATGCAAGCCGTGCTTTATAAAATGGAAACAATGATGAGTTTTCCGGTTGTTGAAAACTATAAAATTACCGTAGATCCCAGAATGTCTGGAATGGGGAATCACAGCTCGCCGAATAATGAAGATTTAATTTATAACGCTTTAACGAAAACCTACGACGGAAAGTTGTCGTTAACCATGACCGGTTATTGGAAAATAAATTTAAAGCTGTTAAACGAAAACGACGAAGTTTTAAAAGGTGAAGATGTAACCGAAGCCAATCCTGAAAGCAGTTTATTTTTTGAAATAGAGTTTTAAATTTTAAGTTTAAAATTTGCGTAAGGCAAAATACTTAAGCCGTTAAATCTTAAAGTGTTTTTCAATAAAAATACTTCAAATTTAGCGCGATGTTTTATGCCTTGCGTCATTTTTGCTGTCCTGCTATATATTAAAACTTATTTCTTTATATTTGGCGCGTGAATTACAAATGGTACATTCCGGTATTAATCATTGCCCTGGCTTTCTTTGGAATAAGCTTGGAGAAATCAACGCTTCCTAATCAGGAAATTGTTGTAGAATTTAGTACCGAAAATGTAAGTGTTGTCGAGGCAGAAAAAGCTATCGCCAATATTACCTCAAGGCTTAAATCTATTGGCATTGAGGAGGTTTTGGTTTCTAAGGTGCAAAACGGAAAATTAAAAGTTTCGTACTATAGCTCCAAAGATGTAGCTACAATTAAAGGCTTGTTTAGCGAGCAAAATAATCTTCAACTTGCAAGTACCGATTTTAATAAAAAAAATGCGCCCTTAAAAACACCTTTTTCGCAGGATTCGCATTTGTACAAATTAGATGTTGTAACCATCCAAAAGGATTACAAGGCTAATTTAGATTTACAAGGAGTATTGGTTGTTGTAAAAAACTCAAAAGATCAATATTTAAAACCAGTTTTTTCATTACAAACTTCCGAAAATAATTTCGATTTAAAACAGGCTATTGCTTTAGTTGCATTTAAAAACTATCGCGATATTTCGTTTTTAATCAATCAAACTTCTTATAAAATTCCTGAAGTTAGAGCTGGTCCCGCCGCTTAATACACTTCGCTTTTTAATTTAAAACGAATTGGTTTTCGTTTTAAATTATCACTTCAGGATAATATTTCTGAAATATAAAAACTATAAACCACGATAATTGTTAGGTAAAATTTCTAACACAAATAATTAAACATGCAAAACAAAGGATTAGTTACCGTATTTGCCATTCTTTTTGGATTGGTAAGTATATATCAGCTTTCTTTTACATTTATTGCCAATAGTGTAGAAGATAATGCTAAAGAATTTGCAAATAGCAAATACTCTGAAAACCAGCCGCACGAACGCGAGGCTGCCTTAAATAGATACTTAGATTCTGTGGCAAACAACCCAGTTTTCTTAGGAATTGATTATAAAACTGCCAAAGAAAAGGAACTTAACAAAGGGCTTGACCTTAAAGGTGGAATTAATGTAATTCTTGAAGTATCTGTAAAAGATATTTTAAAAGGACTTGCAAATAACACAAAAGACCCTGCATTTAACCAGGCTTTAGATAATGCAACCGAACTTCAAAAAGATAGTCAAGAAACATATTTAGAGTCTTTCTTTAAGGCTTTTGAAGCGCTTCCAGGTGAAAATGAATTGGCATCGCCAGATATTTTCTTTAATAAGAATTTAGAAGATGTTATAAACGCTGGAATGACCAATGCAGAAGTAAAGCCAGTTATTCAGAAAAAAATTGACGAATCAATTACATCTGCTTTTGAAGTATTAAGAAAGCGTATTGATAAATTTGGTGTAACACAACCAAACATTCAAAGATTAGGAAATTCGGCAAGAATTCTTGTGGAACTTCCAGGTGCAAAAGATGTAGACAGGGTTAAAAAATTATTACAAAGTACTGCACAGTTAGAATTTTGGAATGTATATAAATTTGAAGAAGTGGCTGGGTTTTTACAAGCTGCCGATGCAAAAGCCGGAGAGCTTGAATTAGCTTCTACAGCAACTCAAAAAGTTGAAGAAGTAGATACAGCTGCAGTTGAAGAAGATGACGTAAGTAAGCTTCTTGGTGGGCAAGATGTAAACGATTCGCTTGTAGACGATAATAAAACCAATCCAATTCTTGCAAAAATGGTTATGTTGGGTAACCAAGGAAGCCCAATTCTTGCTACATTTAAGTTAAAAGATACTGCTGCAATTAACGGGTATTTACGCAATCCACAGATAAAATCGTTATTGCCAAATGAAATGCGCTATGCAAAATTTGTATGGGGCTTACCAGATGCAGATCCGCAATTAAACGGCGAGGAGGTTATTTCGCTTTATGCGTTAAAAGGAAACAGATCAAACCAACCGCCATTAGGAGGTAGTGTGGTAGTAGATGCTCGCCAAGAGTATGATAATTTAAGCCGCGTTGTTGTATCAATGCAAATGAATGGCCAAGGAGCTAAGGTTTGGGAACAACTAACAGGCGCTGCTTATGAAAACCAAAGTCAAATCGCTATTGTATTAGATAATATTGTTTACTCTGCCCCTGGGGTTACTTCAGGACCAATTGCTGGTGGACGTAGCCAAATCTCGGGCGATTTTACCGTAAATGAAGGTCAGGATTTAGCAAACGTTTTACGAGCAGGTAAACTACCAGCTTCGGCTGAAATTATTCAAGGTGAGGTAGTGGGTCCAACTTTAGGTCAAGAAGCTATTGATAGTGGGGTGATGTCTTTTGCAGTAGCGCTTATTATAGTTTTGCTTTGGATGATAGGTTACTACGGTAGAGCCGGTGCTTATGCCGATATTGCTCTTTTGGTAAACATCTTATTTATCTTCGGAATTTTAGCCGGACTGGGAGCGGTACTTACCCTACCTGGTATTGCAGGTATTGTATTAACAGTAGGTATGTCTGTAGATGCAAACGTGTTAATTTTTGAGAGAATTAAAGAAGAACTCGCAAAAGGTAAAGCGCAAAAAGATGCCATTAAAGATGGGTTTAACAATGCCCTTTCTTCAATTCTCGATGCAAACATTACAACGGGTCTTACCGGGTTAATTCTTTTAGTGTTTGGTACAGGACCAATTCAAGGCTTTGCAACTACTTTATTAATAGGTATTGCAACCTCGTTATTTACTGCAATCTTTATTACAAGATTATTTATAGATAGGTATACGAACAACGGTAAAGCATTGCCTTGTGCAACTTCATTTACTAAAAATTTATTTACGAATGTTCATATTCAATTCTTAAAAAAGCGTAAAACAGCGTATGTTGTTTCTGCTATTTTAATTTTAGTGAGTCTTACTTCATTATTCACTAACGGTCTTAACCAAGGGGTAGATTTTGTAGGTGGACGTACGTATACAGTTCGTTTTGCTAAAGATGTAAATTCACAAGAAATTCAAGATAGATTGATTGAAACTTTTGGAAGTGCAGAAGCAAAAACCTATGGTGGTGCCAACCAGTTAAAAATTACTACTAAGTATAAGGTAGATGAAACAGGTACCGAGGTTGATGAAGAAATAGAAAGAATGGTTTACGAAACTGTAAAATCTGATCTTCCAGCCGAAATAACTTACGAAGATTACGTAGGCGACGCCGAAGGTAAAACTATTGGTAGAATGGAATACTATAAAGTAAGTCCTACTATTGCAGACGATATTAAAAAGGATTCATTCTGGGCTGTATTTGGCTCATTAGTGGTGGTATTCCTTTATATATTATTGCGTTTTAGAAGATGGCAATTTAGTTTAGGTGCCGTTGCTGCTGTATTCCACGATGTGCTTATTGTATTAGGTGTATTCTCCCTTACTTACAAGTTTATGCCATTTAGTATGGAAATAGACCAAGCGTTTATTGCGGCAATTCTTACCGTAATTGGTTACTCGTTAAATGATACGGTAATTGTTTTTGACCGTATTCGCGAGTACTTTGGTGAGCACCCAAGCTGGAAGATGAACAGGATTATCGACAATGCATTAAGTAGTACTTTAAGTAGAACATTAAATACATCGTTTACAACACTTATTGTATTGTTGAGTATGTTCTTCTTTGGAGCAGAATCTATTCGCGGACTGCTGTTTGCAATTATTGTAGGTATTTTAGTAGGTACGTACTCTTCATTATTTATAGCAACACCGGTAATGTACGATACGGTGAAGCGTAAAAAAGTTGAAGATTTAATTGATAAAAAAGAAGAAAACGAAGAAGCTTTAGAGGCTTAATAATTAACATTCTTCCTTAATATAAAAGACCTTTCCGAAAGCGGAAAGGTCTTTTTTTTGCTGAAATATTAAAACTTTAAACAAGGTTTAAAAACTAAAAAACCTTCGGTTTAATTGCCGAAGGTTTTTAAATATTTTTAAAATGTATTCAAACTAATTTACAGTTGTGTATTCAATTTTATCGCCTTCTTTAAGGTCCCATTTGTCTGAAAGCCCTGCATTTACCTCTAAAACATATTGTGCTGGAGCCGAAGATGGAAGTGATTTTTCATCCAATGGTTTCGCGTTTTTTTGAATGCTTACAACCTCCTTTTCTCTGTTTAAATAAATTATATCTAATGGAATATATGTGTTTTTCATATAAAAAGAACGCGGCTGCATGTTTGGGAAAACAAACAACATGGCTTGGTTTTTTGCCATAGATTGACGGTACATTAAGCCGGTTTCGGTTTGGTATTCGTCGTCGGCAATTTCTATGTCGAGCGTTGCAATTATTGAGTCGTTTTCTGCCTTTAAAAGTTGAAGTTCACCTTCTTTGGTGAAGGATATTTCTTTTGTAAGACTAACACTTTCGGTAGTTGCAGTCTCTTTACAATTATAAAATGTAAAAACTGAAGCAATAAAAGCTGCGGAGATAAAAATCTTCTTCATTTTGAAAATAACGATTTTGGAAATGTAATATTTATTCTTTTTTAATTTATTTAAGCGTTGTGTCGCATTTCAAATTATAAATTAAACTTCTGCTAATTCTGAAGCGTAATTAACCTTAAAAGTGCTAATAACGATGAAATATAAACGTTATACTTCTTCTTTAAGCGGTTGAGGTTTCTTTTTTGAAGCTTGCCACATGATATATACTCCGGCAATAATAAAAGGTACGCTAAGCCATTGTCCTGTTGAGAGGAGTCCCAGTGCCGACTCAAAACCGCCTTGACTCACTTTTACAAATTCTACCAAAAAGCGAACTGTAAAAAGAAGGATTAAAAACACGCCAAATATGTAACCTATTTGCTTTCTGCGTTCGGTTTTCCAATAGAGGTAATAGCATACCAAAAACACAATTACATAGCCGGCTGCCTCATAAAGTTGTGCTGGGTGCCGAAAGGGTACGCTGTTGAGGAAATCTGCAAATTGCGGATTTTGAATAATTGCGTTGTAGGCTTCTTTTGGGTTGGGTATTCCTGTAACACTTACGGCATCTCTTTTGTCAATGCCGTCTTGAAGAAAACGCACTCCTAAAGGAAAATCGCCCGATGGTTTTCCTATAATTTCAGAATTCATAAAATTCCCGATACGAACAAAAACACCCCCTGCGGCAACGGCAATTACAATACGATCCATAATCCACAAAAACGGCTTTTTAATTACATTTTTTGTGTAGTAGTACATGGCTATCAAAATAGCTATGGCGGCGCCATGGCTTGCCAATCCTTGAAAGCCTGTAAATTCAAACTCGGGAACGGTGCTTATAGGCAGTAAAATAGAAAGTGGGTCTTGGGCAAATAATTCGGGTTGGTAAAAAATTACGTGACCTAATCGCGCTCCTAATAAGGTGGCAACTACCATATAAATAAAAAGGCTGTCTAATTTTTCTTGAGACATGCCTTCGCGTTCATAAATCTTTTTGGTTAAAATCCATCCTAAACTAAAGGCTACCACAAACATTAAACTGTAGTAACGAATCATAAAAAAACCGAGGTCAATTCCTTCAGACGGATTCCATGTAAAACTTAAATAATGCATATTGAATTTTTAAATAACGCCCCGTAAATATAACAAAAGCGATAAAGTATTATTCTATTAGTATTTAATTCTTTTTGGGTGGAACGGGGTCATATCCTGAGCCTCCCCAAGGGTTGCAACTTGCAATGCGTTTAACGGCCATCCAACCCCCTTTTAATAAGCCGTGAGTATGTAAAGCTTCAACTGTATAATGCGAACAAGTAGGAGTGTATCTACACGTATTGGGTGTAAATGGCGAAATAAAATTTTGATATCCTCTAATGAGTAAAATAAAAGGATATGTTATAATCTTTTTCATAAGCTACACCCCTCGTGGCTTTTTACCGAAATTTTAAACACTAATTTAAAGAAAACGTAGTGCCATCTTTTCCGTCTTTTAGTTGAATGCCTTTAGCAGCAAGTTCGCCCCTAATTTTGTCGCTCATTGCAAAATCTTTGTCGGCTCGAGCTTTATTTCTCAATTGAATAAGTAGTTCAATAGCCGCAGTAAGTTTTTCGCCATCTTGTGATTCTTCAATGGCAGTATCTTCCAGTCCTAAAACTTCAAAAAGAAAATCGTGAGTTGTTTGTTTTAACAGCGATAAATCTGTTTCGGTGATCGTTTCTTTACCATCTTTTAAAGCATTTACATATTTTACAATTTCAAAAAGATTTGCAATTAAAATTGGGCTGTTAAAATCGTCGTTCATCGCATCATAACAAGCTTTTTTCCAAGCGTTAATGTCAATGCTGCTCGAGTTAGACGTGTTTAAATCTGAGAGCGTTCTGTAGGCATCCATTAGTTTTAAAAATCCTTTTTCAGATGCTTCCAGGGCTTCACTACTAAAGTCGAGGATGCTTCGGTAGTGCGCTTGATACATAAAAAACTTTGTTACTGTAGGCGAGAAAGGCTTGCTTAAAATGTTGTTATTCCCGGTAAACATATTGTCTGGAAGTATAAAGTTTCCGGTAGATTTAGACATTTTTTTCCCGTTTAAGGTAAGCATGTTTGCGTGCATCCAGTAATTTACTGGCGATACGTGGTTGCAAGCTTCGGCTTGTGCAATTTCACATTCGTGGTGCGGAAATTTTAAATCCATTCCCCCACCGTGAATATCAAATTGATTGCCCAAATATTTAGTGCTCATAGCCGTACATTCTAGGTGCCAACCTGGAAAACCGTCGCTCCATGGCGATGGCCAGCGCATAATATGTTGCGGTTCGGCTTTTTTCCAAAGTGCAAAATCTTGCGGATTTTTTTTATCGCTTTGGGCGGCCAATTCGCGCGTGTTGGCAATCATATCTTCAATTTGTCTTCCGCTAAGCTTGCCGTAATTATTGGTTTGGTTAAATTTTAAAACATCAAAATAAACCGAGCCGTTTTTTTCATAAGCCAGCCCTTCTTCTATAATTTTTTCAACGATTGCAATTTGTTCGTAAATATGGCCGGTGGCTGTTGGTTCAATACTTGGTGGCAATGCGTTAAACTTTGCCATTATAGTATGGAAGTCTACCGTGTATTTTTGAACCACTTCCATAGGTTCCAACTGCTCTAATCGGGCTTTTTTTAAGATTGGATCATCCCCGCTTTCTCCATCGTTTTCCAAATGTCCAGCATCGGTAATGTTGCGCACATAGCGCACTTTATAGCCTAAGTGTTTTAGGTATCTAAAAATTAAATCGAAAGATAAAAAAGTACGACAGTTTCCTAAATGTACGTTGCTGTAAACCGTAGGTCCACACACATACATTCCCACAGCATTTTCATGAATTGGTACAAACTTTTCTTTTTTCTTTGAAAGTGAATTATAAATGTAAAGATTTGGTGACTTCAAGATTTCGAATTTAATTTGAAATGGTGTTAAGGCTTAAGATAAAAAATTAAAACTCGGTGCTTAATTTAATGTAATCTAAAAATTCTCTTCGCGTTTCAGGGTTTTTAAAAGCACCTCCAAATTCGCTGGTTACTGTACTGCTATCAATATCGCGAATACCACGAGAATTTACGCAAAGGTGTTTTGCGTCTATAACACAAGCTACGTCTTCGGTATTTAAAACGTGTTGCAATTCTTTAACAATTTGCATCGTTAATCGTTCTTGAACTTGTGGACGTTTAGCATAATAATCTACAATACGATTCATTTTGGAGAGTCCAACAACATTTCCGTTAGAAATGTAAGCAATGTGTGCCTTCCCAACAATAGGTAGGAGGTGATGTTCGCAAGTAGAATAAAGGGTAATATTTTTTTCCACCAACATTTCCTGATACTTGTATTTGTTTTCAAAAATAGAAGCCTTGGGTTTTCTATCGGGATGTAGGCCACCAAAAATTTCTTGTACAAACATTTTTGCAACTCGGGTTGGTGTTCCTTTTAAACTATCGTCTGTAAGGTCTAACCCTAAGGTGTGCATGATTTTAGTAACGTCTTCTTTGATGCTAGCAATTTTTTCAATATCGCTAAGTTCAAAAGCATCGTTACGCATAGGAGTTTCGGTAGAACTTGCTATATGGTCGTGTCCTACTGCTTCAATTTCCTTAAGTTGTTTCTCTAAATCCATTTAAATATAATGTGTAATATTTGTGCAAAGATACGCAATACGTTTATGGTACTAAAAAGGGAATGTTTTTATTTTGCCAAATAGACTCTTGAAGTTTCATAAAATTTTCTTAATTTTCGCCGCAATAATTTACCGTTAGCTATGAAGAATAATTATTCCCCATTTTCCTACCTTTTATTACTTTTTATAACAGCTATGCCTTTTGTGAGTTTTGCACAAGGTCCTGGCTCGTTGTTTGTCGATGCCGGGCCCGATGTGGTTGTAGATTGCAACAACAGTTGTACAGATCTAACAGCTACATTTTTGGAAACTTTTGATACAGCAGATAACACATATACTGTTACCTCAATTCCATTTGCGCCGCCCTTTCCCTTTAACGGACTCGCAAATCCGTTAAATCCAGATATCGATGATGCATGGTCTCCTGTAGATAACCTGCCATTCGATTTTTGTTTCTTCGGAAATACAGAAACTGAATTTCAAGTAGGTTCAAATGGAGTAGTGCGGTTTGATGTAGACCCTGGGGATACAGGTGGTGGGTCTAACGCTTGGTCTTTTGATATGGACATTCCAACCAATATGCAAGACGCAATTGGCGAGGCGAATATATTATTGCCGGTTCACGATATGGATCCTACCAAGTCTTCTACCGAAGAAATAGGATATGAAGTGATAGGTATATATCCAAATAGAGTATTAGTAGTATCGTACTACGAAGTGCCAATGTTTTCATTTAGCTGTAACAACTTACTTGCTACGCAAATGGCGGTTTTTTATGAATTCTCCAATGTTGTAGAAATGTATGTTTTAAACAAACCATCGTGCCCTACTTGGAATGATGGTAATGCAGCGATGGGAATTCAAAACCACGCGGGTACCATAGGATATGTGCCGCCAGGAAGAAATACCTCAGACTCTCCATGGACTGCGGTTAATGAAGCATGGCAATTTGCGCCAAGTGGAGCGCAAACTTATAGCTTTGAGTGGTTAGATGCCGCTGGTAATGTTATTAGTACAAACCCAACTATTACCGTTTGTCCTTCAGGAACTGAAGTTTATACTGCACGTGTAACTTATACAAATACTTGTAATGGCGATGTTGTTATGTTAGAAGATGATGTTGAAGTTTCACTACAAGCTAACTTTTCGGTAGATCTTGGGCCAGATATTGAAACTTGTAATGGTGGTTCATACGTTTTAGATGCCGATACGGGTATACCTACGGTAACTTATGAATGGTTTCTCGATGGAGTTTTAATTCCTGGCGCTACCAACCCAACCTATACTGTAAATGCCCCTAATTCTGGAACTTATACCGTTGAGGCAACCGAGAACGGCTGTACAGTGACTGATAGTGTTGTTGTTAACTTTTACGAACAGCCAGTTATTGCCAATCCGCCATTAGACCTTACAATTTGCGATGATGGAACAACCCCGCCTATTTTTGATTTAACCGAAAATGATGACGATGTAAGAGGGGCTCAAAACCCATTATTTAATATAACATATCACAATAGCGAAAACGATGCGATTAACGATGTAAATGAAATTGTTCCGGCCAACGCATATTTATTAGTAGGGCCATCGGAAACTATTTGGGTAAGAATTGAAGATCAAAGCGGAAACTGTTTTGCTGTAGATTCTTTTGAAATTTCGTACTCTTCGGCAACAGCCACAGCACCGCCTAGCCCACACGAAATTTGTGATACAAATAGCGATGGAACAGAGACAATAGATTTAAACACTACTTTTGATGCGGTTATTTTAGGTGCACAAAATCCTGCAGATTTTACAGTTACCTATCACGATAACCCAGCCGATGCTGTTGCTGGTATAAACGCTTTACCACAACCATATACTTTTACTGGCTCGGTATTTATATTTGCTCGTGTTGAAAATAATACGAGTGCAAGTTGTTTTGCAACAACGCAGTTTAACTTGGTGTTAGTTCCCCAACCCATAGCCAACCCCCCGGTAGATTTATTTCAATGTGACGATGGTACTACGGCGGGTGTGTTTAACTTGACCGATAATGATGCTAATATATTAGGAGGTCAAGATCCTACGCAGTTTACCATTAAATACTACCAGACCTATCAAGACAGTTTTGACGACACCAATGAGATTGTTGGTGGGGTACATATTATAGTACCTCCTTCGCCTCAAACTATTTATGCGCGTAT
>DFMO01000006.1 GCA_002375695.1 Flavobacteriaceae bacterium UBA3591 | reverse complement strand
GAAAAACTAAAATTTACCAAATTATTTAAAAGCCATCTGCGAAAGCAGGTGGCTTTTTTTATTTCACTAACTTTGCCCGATGCAGATAAACTATTCCTTTATTATTCCAGTATTTAACCGTCCTCAAGAGATAAGGGAACTTTTGGAAAGCTTTATTAATCTTGAGTTTCAGGACGAATTTGAAATTGTAATTATTGAAGATGGATCTTCTGAAACTTCAGAAAATGTCGTGCAACAATTTTCTTCTAAACTACCTATTTCATATTTCTATAAAAGTAATTCGGGGCCAGGAGATTCAAGAAATTTTGGTATGCAAAAAGCTAAGGGTAATTACTTTATAATTTTAGATTCAGATTGTTTGCTGCCGCCGCATTATTTAAAAACAGTAGATAATTTCTTAAAAACCAACTTTTACCATTGTTTTGGTGGAGCAGATGCAGCCCATACTAGTTTTACGTCATTGCAAAAAGCAATTAATTATGCTATGACTGCTTTTTTAACCACTGGCGGAATTCGAGGTAGTAAAACAAGCGTGAATAAATTTGAACCGAGAAGTTTTAATATGGGTATCTCAAAAGAAGCCTTTAAAAAAACTGAAGGTTTTTCAAAAATACATCCAGGTGAAGACCCAGATTTATCTCAAAGAATATTAAAAGCGGGATTTGATACTGTGTTTATACCCAATGCATACGTATTTCATAAACGCAGAATATCGTGGCAAAAATTTTATACTCAAGTTAAAAAGTTTGGTTTAGTTCGTCCTATTTTAAATAAATGGCATCCTGCTGCGGCCAAAATTACATTTTGGTTTCCAACTTTATTTGTGTGTTTTGTAATTATTTCACTTGTCTTGTCGCTGGTATGGTCACCGTTGTTTTTACTACCAGTGCTATTTTACATTTTATTGATTTTAATAGATTCTTCAGTAAAAAATAGAAGTGTTTATGTGGGTATTTTAAGTATAATCGCAGTATTTATTCAGTTTTTCGGGTATGGTTTATCTTTTTTAAAATCTACTTTTTATATAAAAATTTTAAATAAAGAAGCAGAGAAACAATTTCCCTTTTTATTTTTTAAGTAAATTTAAAGACAATCAAGATTGCGACTATGGCAAAAGGAATTTTAAAAGGGAATAAAAATTTGAAAATAAAGCGTTTTTTATTTTTCATATTTATCGCTACAATTTTTTGGGTGCTTACCAAGTTTAGTCGCGAATTTACCACAACCATGGAGGCTAAAATTAGGTATCAAAATATTCCCGAAACCACTGCGCTGTCTGAAAATAACTTGCATAAACTTACTTTCGATTTAACAGCAAATGGATTTGAAATCCTTTTTTATAAATTTAAAAAACCTAAAATTGATATCTCTGTAGGCGAATTTTACAATAAAGAGGATGCTTATTTTACTATTTCTAAAAGTGAATTGACTCGTTTGGTGGCATCAAATTTCAATACAAATTTGGGTATTAAAAATCTTTCGGTTGAAGCTTTAAAAGTTGCATTAGACCCAATTGTACTAAAGAAAGTACCCGTAATTCCACAGTTAGAGATTTCTTTTAAAGAAGGGTTTAAACCTATTGATAGTTTAGAAATAACGCCAGATTCTATTATGGTTTCTGGGCCATCTGGAACACTTCAAAATTTAAAATCTATTAGTACCGAAGCGTTTTCGGTCAATAATATTGACGCTAATTTCACTAAAACCTTAAAAGTAGTGAGTCCTAACGACGAAATAGTCAATTTTAAACCCAAACAGGTTGAAATAAATTTAGGAGTTGCCGAATTTTCTCAAGGTCAATTTACCCTTCCGGTAGAAGTAATAAATCTACCTCCTAATTTAGAAATTAAATTGGTTTCCCCAGTAATTACCGTGTTTTTCGATGTTTCAATTAGCAAATTTGCCGATATTTCTAAAGACGATTTTAGAGTTATTTGCGACTACGCCAAACGAAATGAAACCGATAACTTTATGCTTCCGAGCTTAGAAAAAGCACCCGACGGTATTCAGAATATTGTTTTTGATCCTAAAAAGATTGACTATTTAATTTTTAAATAATGAAATCTAAATTACCTTTTAAGCTATGAAAATTGTAGGTCTTACCGGAGGAATTGGCAGTGGTAAAACCACCGTTGCCAAAATGTTTGAGGCGTTAAACGTGCCAATCTACATAGCCGATGTTGAAGCCAAAAAACTAACCAATTCATCTAAAGAAATTCGGCGCGATTTAATTAAATTATTAGGGAACGAGGCATATAATACCACCGGCTTAAATAAAAAATTTGTTGCAGATAAGATTTTTAACAGCCCAAAATTATTAAATGCTGTAAATAATATTATCCATCCACAGGTTGCAATTCATTTTAAGCAATGGGCGCAAAAGCAAAACAGTCCATACGTAATTAAAGAGGCGGCCATACTTTTTGAAAATGGCGGTTATAAAGATTGTGATGCTGTTATTTTAATTACTGCCCCCAAAGAAATACGCATTCAGCGTGTTTTAGCGCGAGACAAAAGTTCAAAAGCTGAAATTGAACAACGGATGAAAAACCAGTGGAGCGATGATAAAAAACGCAAATTAGCAGCTTTTGTAATTGAAAATATTGAAATAGCAAATACTCAAAACGAGGTTGCAAAAATTCATAAAACTCTTCTTAAAACAGCTTCAGCTCAAAATTAAATTCTTTGTGTTAACATTTGGTTAAATGGGAGATTGCCTAAATGTTAAAATCTTACTTTTGGGGTATGAACAAAAAGCTATTCGTATTGCTTATAGCGCTCATGAGTCTCTCATTGTTGGGGATAGTATTTGTTCAAGGATATTGGATTTCAAATGCTTATCGTACCAAAGAGGAGCAATTTACCATTAATTCTAAACAAGTCCTCATAGCGGTAGCACAGGAAATTCAATTGCGTGAAATTGAAGCTTATTATCAGGTATATAGTGCCTATGTAGATAGTATTCAAATTCCAGACAGTCAAAGCTTTACAGAGTTGGCCTATAAAATTCAAAATAGAGCAACTAATGAAACTTTTATTTTTACCGACGGAATTCTGGAGCAAGATTATAAGCTTTCCTCTGGGCTCTTTGACACAGATATGGATAGTATCCAGTTTAGAAAATTAACAAGCCGAAAAACGAAGACGAAAATTTCGGAAGGCTTAGATGGCATTACTACTACCGATACTCGTGAAATTTCTTTTTCAAGATTAAAAGATTACGAACGCAAACAATTTGAAGAGTTTGTTAGCCAAGTTACCATGATGGTGCCTATTTACAAAAGAGTAAATACCCAAGATGTTGAAGAGTTAATTAAAAAAGAATTAAAAGAACGCGGCTTAAAATCTAATTTTGAATTTGCCATTTTTAACAACAAATTACAAACAAAAGTGCGTTCTAAAAACTTCGATTTAAACGAAGAAAGTACCTATGTAATCCCTTTGTTTGTAAACGATAGCAACAATAATTACGAATTGTATGTTACCTTTTCAGAAAAAGAAAAGCTAGTGCTCAACAGCATTTTAGGGATGGCAATTTTATCGTTAGTATTTACTGCCGTTATCGTTTTAGCGTATGCCAGTGCTATCTCCCAAATTTATAAGCAACGCCAAATTTCCCAAATCAAAACAGATTTTATTAACAATATGACTCACGAATTTAAAACGCCAATAGCGACAATTAATTTGGCTTTGGATTCATTAAAAAACCCGAAGGTAAAAGATAATCGAGAGTTTTTAGATCGATATTTGGGGATGATTCGTGATGAGAATAGAAGGATGAATGCGCAAGTAGAAAATGTTCTTAGAATTTCTAAACTAGAGAAAAATGAACTCGATTTGCCAAAAGAACGCGTCGATTTACAAGATGTAATTGAAGATTCAATTTCGCACGTAAGCCTCATTGTAGAAGATAGGGGAGGCTATATAAAAACGCATTTTGGAGCGCTAAAATCATCGGTTCTCGCAAACGAGTCACACCTAAGCAATGTAATTGTAAATATTTTAGACAACGCCATTAAATATTCTGAAGATGAGCCTAAAATTGATATTTATACCGAAAATGCTAAGAATAGCGTAATATTAAAAATACGCGACCAAGGAATGGGTATGAGTAAACCTGTTCAGAAAAAAATATTTGAAAAATTTTATCGCGAACACACAGGCGATATACATAATGTAAAAGGTCATGGTCTAGGATTGGCGTATGTAAAACGAATCTTAGATGACCACGATGCTCAAATTTTTGTAGAGAGCGAAAAAGGAAAGGGTAGTACCTTTATAATTAATTTACACTTAATATCTTAAAATTATGGAAACAGAAAACAAAAAAATCCTACTAGTTGAAGACGATCCCAACTTTGGAACAGTATTAAAAGATTATTTAGCGATGAACGATTATAACGTTACACACGCTAAAAATGGGATGGAAGGTTTTGAAAAATTTAAAAAAGACGATTTTGATCTTTGTATATTAGACGTGATGATGCCGTATAAAGACGGGTTTACGTTGGCTAAAGAAATTCGAGAAAAGAATGAGGAAGTGCCAATTATCTTTTTAACGGCCAAAGCTATGAAAGAAGACGTTTTAAAAGGCTATAAAGTTGGTGCAGACGATTATTTAAACAAACCTTTCGATAGCGAAGTTTTACTGATGAAAATTAAAGCTATTATTCAAAGAAAAGCTACAGACTCTATCACCGATAGTAAACAGTTTGAGTTTGAAATTGGTAACTTCCACCTAAATTCTAAACTGCGCTTTTTAACTTATAAAAAAGAAAGTCCGATAAAACTTTCTCCAAAAGAAAACGAATTATTACGTCTTTTAGCTCTTCATAAAAACGATTTAATGCCTCGTGAATTGGCGCTAACAAAGATTTGGAGAGACGATAACTACTTTACTTCACGAAGTATGGATGTTTATATTGCCAAACTACGTAAGTATTTAAGTAAAGACGATGAGGTTGAAATTATCAATATCCACGGTGAAGGCTTTAGACTTGTAGTTAAAAGCGAAGTTGACAATTAGGATTCTTTTTCAACAAGATAAGTGTAAGAAAAAACGCCCTTAAGAGGCGTTTTTTTCTTTTATAAAATCTACAACTTTGGTAGGGTTTGTTTGGTAGTCAAACCAGTGAAGGTCCTTATTTTTTTTAAACCACGTTAGTTGCCGTTTTGCGAAACGTCGGGTATTTTTTTTAATTTCAGAAACAGCCTCTTCCAAGGTAATTTCACCCTTAAAAAATTGAAACAACTCTTTGTATCCCACCGTGTTTAGTGCATTTTTATCTCTAAATTCATATAATTTACGAGCCTCTTCAACCAATCCTTCGGCAATCATATTATCTACCCTAAGGTTAATTCTATTGTAAATTTGTTCTCTTTCTGCAGCAATTCCAATATAAATAGTATTAAAGTCTCTTTGAGTAGATTCTTTGGTCAAAAACGAAGAATAGGGGAGGCCAGTGGCTCTGTAAATTTCCAGCGCACGTATTACGCGTTGCGGATTTTGAATATCTACTTTTTGAAAGTATTTGGGGTCTACTTGTTTTAATTCAACTTGTAAATTTTCTAATCCGTTTTCTGTTAATTCGCGATTTAATTTTTCTCGCACATTCTTTGGCACCTCCGGAAATCTATCGAGTCCATTTACTACCGCATCTACGTACAGGCCAGAACCGCCAACCATAATTGCAATTTTGTTATTTAAAAAGTATTGCGATAAAAATGCAATTGCTTCTCGCTCAAAATCGCCTACCGAATAATTTTCCTGAATAGATTTTGTTTGAATAAAGTGATGGGTGGCTGCTAGTAATTCTTCTTCCGAAGGAACCGCTGTGCCTATTTTCATTTCTTTATAAAATTGTCGGGAATCGGCCGAAATAATTTCGGCAGAAAATGCATTGGCAAGTTTTATGGCTAATGCGGTTTTCCCGATTGCCGTTGGCCCTACAACGCAAATTAGTAGTGGTTTATTTAATTGCATTACTTAGTCTCTTCGGTGTCGGGAAACATATTTTGACCACACTTATGACAATATTTTGAATCGTCTCTGTGTTTTGACTCGCCACAATTATGGCACGATAACGTGTTTACATGTACATAGTCGTCAGCATTTTTTCGTACGTACTGCGCACTTACAATTCCTGTAGGTACAGCAATTACACCATAACCCAAAATCATAATAAGCGATGCTAAAAACTGTCCTGCGGGAGTTAGGGGTGTAATGTCGCCAAAGCCAACTGTGGTAAGAGTTACAATACACCAATATACACTTACTGGAATATTGGTAAACCCACTTTCTTCGCCTTCAATTAAATACATTAACGTTCCCGCAACAATGGCAACAATTAAAACCGCAAAAATAAAAATTGAAATTTTCGCTCTACTTTCAATTAATGCTTTTTTTAATTTATTACCCTCGCCCACATATCTTGTAATCTTTAAAATTCTAAAAACGCGTAATAGCCTCATTGCTCTTACGGTTAACAAAAAGTTACTCCCCACTAATATAAATGAAAGGTAAAGTGGAATAGTTGAAAGAAAATCGATAATGCCGTAAAAACTGAAAATATAATTTTGTGGCTTTTTAACTGTAATAATGCGAGCGATATATTCAAAAGTAAAAAAGATGGTTATTACCCACTCGATGATAAGAAACAAATCGTGAAATTGTTCGTCGATAGACTTTACGCTTTCTAACATCACAATAATAACACTAAGCAGTATTAAAATAAGCAGAACAATATCAAAAAACTTACCCATGGGCGTATCTGCTTCATAAATAATTTCATGAATTTTATAGCGCCAAGATTGTTTGTTGGATGGTTTCAAGTTTGTTTTTTTATTGAACTAAAATAAGCAACTTTATGCTAATTAACAGTTTTAGGAGCTAAGTTTACAATTTTCAACACTTTATTTTTCCGTAAATAACTTTGAATAATATGTTGTGCATCGAAATAATTACTTGTAGGGGTAATAATAGTTTTTAAAATTTCGGGATTTGTTATTTGATAGTTTAAATTGTAATAACCGTAACCTTGATAAATACCGTTTTCAATTAAAATAACCGAGCGTTCGTCTACTTCGCGCCCTTTGTCAATAATGAGTTTTGTTTGGTTAATAAAACTAGACTTTTCTAAAAATTGATTTATTCTATTGTTGTATTCTTCAACGGTTTCATCGCCCAAACAAGCGCCATAACACTGGTTAGCAGCGTAATTAGAGCAGGTTTTATTTTTTGTTTCGAGCCCTGTGAGTTTTGCGCAAAGTTGATATTCATCTGTAATTTGATGAAGGTATTTTTTGGCTTGCTGGTAATTACTAAAAGTTGTAATAGCAGCTCTGTTTTTTATACTTTTCTCAACCTTTAAATTAACATAACCGTTATCGTCTACAAATGATACCAATTGATACGAGTACAGTGATTTCCTGACAGCTCGGTTATATTTGGGTTTATTTTTTTTTCGCTCTTCGCGTTCCTTTAACAGCGCAATAAGTTGGTTCCCTGTTTTCTCAAAAGTTACCGTTTTTACTTCCAGCTGAATGCGATTCGATTTGCGATTTTCGCTTGTAAAATGCTGAATTAGACGCTTTCTTATATTTTTACTTTTTCCTATATAAATTATTTTCCTGTTAGCATTTCGGATGTAATACACGCCAACATCGGCAGGAACACTCTCAACAATATCATTTAACTTAGGTTCTAATTGATTGTTTTGACTTTCCCGAAGCGTTTCAGTAACTATTTCTTTTGAAGTATCTTTTGCTAATAGTAGTTTAAACAATGCCACTGTGGCCTTTGCATCGCCCTGTGCACGGTGCCTATCGCTAAGTGGAATGCCCAAAGCTCTCACTAACTTTCCTAAGCTATACGACGGCATATCTGGAATTAATTTTTGGGCAAGCTCAACAGTGCAAATTGTTTCTCTTTCAAATTTATAACCTAATCGTTTAAATTCGGTTGTGAGAATTCTATTGTCAAAAAGTGCGTTATGGGCAACGAGGGTACAGCCTTCGGTAATTTCAATTATTCGTTTGGCAACCTCATAAAACTTAGGGGCATTTTTCAACATTTCGTTATTAATTCCCGTTAAGTTTACTACAAACGGTTGAATTGGTATTTCAGGATTTACCAAACTAGAAAACTGATCTACAATTTTATGACCATCAAATTTATAGATTGCAATTTCGGTTATGCCTTCTTCATTGTATTTTCCACCGGTCGTCTCTATGTCTAAAACTGCGTACATCTATATTGTTTCCTTTCGCTACTTCATTCAAAATTTAAAGTTGAAATATTAACGGGTTTAATTGTAATTTCTTTCTCCAAAAATGGCACTTCCAACGCGAATCATATTGCTACCGTTTTTTAATGCAATTTTGTAATCGCCACTCATCCCCATGCTCAAAATACGCAAATCTGTATTGTCGTTACTAAACTGGGTTTTAAATGAATTAAATGTGTTTTTTAAACTTTTAAATTCGTTTGAAATTTGGTTTTCATCGTCGGTAAACGTTGCCATACCCATTAGGCCAACAACCTTTATTGCACCTAAATCTTTATATTCTTCCGAGTCTAAAAGCGAACTGGCGTCTGCTAAATTCATACCAAATTTACTGTCTTCGTCGGCTATTTTTATTTGAAGCAAACACTCAATAACCCTATTGTTTTTAATTGCTTGCTTATTTATTTCTTTTAAAAGTTTAAAGCTATCTACCCCGTGAATTAAACTAACAAACGGCGCCATATATTTTACTTTGTTGCGTTGAACATGACCTATCATATGCCACTTTATGTCTTTGGGCAAGGTTTCCCATTTAGACTCCATTTCTTGGATTTTATTTTCTCCAAAATTGCGATGTCCAGCATTGTAAGCTTCCATAATATCGTCAACAGGTTTTGTTTTCGATACTGCAATTAGGGTTACATCGCTGGGGAGCGTGCTTTTTATTTCTTTTAAATTTTCTGAAATATTCATTTCTAAAATTTTCTCGTTCGATTAAAATTCATAAACGGTAACACCGCTACGTAATTTAGGTTCGATATAAGTTGTTTTTGGGGGCATTTTTAAACCTTCATCGGCAATTTGTTTCATTTCTTCTGTGGTAACAGCTACCAAACCAAAGCCAACTTTAAAATTCCCCGAATCGACTGCGGTTTTAACATATGCCAAATCCTTTTTTCCGTGAGCATACGCTATTCGTTGGTCGTTGCGCATATCCTGTATTCCTAACAAGGGTTTTAAAACTGTAGTATACAAAATTTGTGCATCCAAAGCATCTAGAGCATTGTCTATTTTATATTTGGTTTTTCGTAGATATAACGAATAAAACTCCCCGTCTAAATACATACTAAAATGATGTAGTTTTGAAGGTTTGTAGTACTCATTGCCTCTGTTTTCAATTCTAAAGTTTTCATCGAGTTTAATTAAAAATTCTTCTTTGGTTAGCCCGTTTAAATCTTTAACTAAACGATTAAATTCATAGATTTTTAAATCACTTTCAGGAATTAAAAAACTCATAAAAAAGTTGTAGGCCTCTTCGCCTGTGTGATTAGGATTTTCTTCTTTTAAATCTTTTGCCAGCAAATAAGACGATGCCGAACGGTGATGGCCATCGGCAATATATAAAGCTGGCATTTTGCTGTAAATATTTTGAATTTGCTCCAAGGTTTGCTCATCGTCTACGTTCCATAAATAATGGGTGTCGCGATAAGTAGTTGTAAATTCATATTCGGCTCTATCTTGCATTATTGTATCAATAATGCTTTGTAATTCGTGGTTATCTGGGTAGGTTAGTAGTACGGCTTCAGAATTAAAACCAACTGTTTTAAGATATTCTTTAAATACAACTTCGCGATACTCCAAAGTGTCCTCGTGTTTCCTAATTATATCGGCTTCATAATCTGCAACACTAGCGGCAGCTACAATTCCGTTAAATTCTAAGCCGTCTCTATTTACAATTTTATAGATATAAAATGAAGGCTTTTCTTCTTCAATAAAAATTCCTTCTTCTTTAAACTCTAAGTAACGATTTTTAACCAACCCGTACCGCTCTACACCCGAAATTTCTTTTTGGTATTTATAACCCGGATTTACGATGTGTAAAAATGAAAATGGGTTATCGCGTAGTCGAGACTCTACTTGCTGCGCCGTATAACTATCATAAGAGCGTGCGGCCAGTAAGCTCACTTTGTCTCTCGTTGGCCGCACAGCCTTAAAAGGAATTATTTTTGCCATGACAGCAGTTTTTAACCAATATTATTTTGAAAACATTTTTGAAACGGTTTCTGCCTTTCTGTTTTCGCTATAGTCGTAAAATCCTTCACCGCTTTTAGCGCCCAATTTTCCTGCCATAACCATATTTACCAATAGCGGGCAAGGAGCGTATTTTGGGTTTTTAAATCCGTCGTACATTACGTTTAAAATAGAAAGACAAACATCAAGACCAATAAAATCTGCTAACGCCAGCGGGCCCATTGGGTGAGCCATACCTAATTTCATAACGGTATCAATTTCTTTAACGCCCGCTACGCCGTTGTATAAAGTTTCAACAGCTTCATTAATCATTGGCATTAAAATTCTATTGGCTACAAAGCCTGGGTAGTCATTAACCTCTACGGGTACTTTGTTTAATTTTTCTGAAAGCGATTCAACAGTTTTAAATGTTTCTTCGCTTGTACTATAACCTTTAATAATTTCAACCAGTTTCATAATTGGAACAGGATTCATAAAATGCATTCCAATCACTTTTTCGGGTCTTGCAGTAACCGCAGCAATTTGCGTAATTGAAATAGAAGAAGTGTTACTTGCCAAGATTGTGTTTTCTGGACATATTTTGTCTAAATCGCGAAAAATATTAAGTTTTAAATCAACATTTTCGGTTGCGGCTTCTACTACTAAATCTACCTCTTTTACGCCATCTTCGAGCTTGGTAAAAGTTTTTATATTGTCTAACGTTTGTTTTTTATCTGCTTCCGAAATTTTTTCTTTGGCAACCATTCTGTCCAAATTTTTGGTAATGGTTGCTAATCCTTTATCGAGCGAATTTTGTGAAACGTCTATTAAATTTACACTGTAGTTAAATTGTGCGAAAGTATGTGCAATTCCGTTGCCCATAGTTCCTGCACCTATTACTGCTATGTTTTTCATAAGTATATCCGCAATAGCGGGTGTTTTTATTAAATTATATTGTTTTAAAATTTTCAATTATTAACATGGCTACTCTTAAAGCTTCGGTTCCTTGTTTTAAAGAAACTTCGGGTGTTCTATCGGCTTTAATAGCATCGTGAAAACTTTCGAGTTCATCGAGAATTGCGTTGTTAATTTCAATGGTAGGGTTTTCAAAATAAATCTGTTTTTTTACCCCTTCGGCATTGGTAAGCACCATTGCAAAATCGTCGAGTTTTTCGGGGGCGTTTTTCATTTTAACCACTTCACATTTTTTCTCGAGGAAATCGACCGAAATATATGCGTCGCGCTGAAAGAAACGCGCTTTTCGCATATTTTTTAGCGAAATACGACTCGCCGTTAAATTGGCCACACAACCATTTTCAAACTCAATACGAGCATTTGCAATATCGGGGGTTTCACTTATAACCGAAACACCACTAGAATTAACGCTTTTTACATCGCTTTGCACAACGCTTAAAATAGCGTCGATATCGTGAATCATTAAATCTAAAACCACCGAAACATCTGTGCCACGCGGATTAAATTCTGCAAGCCTATGAGTTTCAATAAACATAGGGTTGTTTATTTTATCTTTTATCGCTTGAAAGGCTGGGTTAAAACGCTCTACTTGGCCAACTTGTCCTCGCACCTTTTTAAGCTTTGCCAAATCTCGAATTTCTTCGGCTTGCGCCACCGTTTCGGTAATTGGTTTTTCAATAAAAAGATGTTTGCCAGCATTGATAACCTTTTTTGCACAATCAAAATGTTTGCTAGTAGGGGTAACTACTACAACCATTTCGCAGGCATCAATAAGGCTATCCATAGTTGGAAAGCTTTTATAACCAAATTCAGTTTCAATTTTTTTTGAAGCTTCTTTGCTTGCATCGTAGAAACCCACAAGTTCGTATTTTGAGGATTGTTGCAGCAATTTTAAATGTATTTTTCCTAAGTGTCCTGCACCTAGAACTCCCGCTTTTAACATTGGCGTGTGTTTTTCACAAATGTAAGGGTTTTAATGCAGAATTTTAAAGGATTATTGGTCTATTAAGCATAAATGCCTTTGGGCTACTTGCAAAGCTAAAAAGCTAAATTTTTAAGCAGAAATTATTATCTAATTGTAAATTAAGTCATTGCTTATTTTTTTACTTTCTGCCTAAAAATAGTGGCTTTAACTTGCCAAATTTGGTTACTTTGTACTGTCTTAAATTTTACAATTCACCCTTTTTAAAATTTACAAGTAGTGAAAGATACATTTACCCATCAAGGAATGCGTAAAAGGTTGGTAGAGAACCTTAAAAAGAAAGGCATTGCAAGCCAAAATGTTTTAGATGCTATTGGCGCTGTGCCTCGTCATCTTTTTATGGACTCTGGCTTTATTCATCACGCTTATGAAGATAAGGCTTTTCCAATTGCTGCCGATCAAACTATTTCACAGCCTTATACTGTCGCTCGCCAAACCGAACTCTTATCGGTAAAAAAGGGAGATAAAATTTTAGAAATAGGAACCGGAAGCGGTTATCAAGCTGCAGTGCTTTTAGAAATAGGGGTTACACTTTTTACTATTGAAAGACAAAATGAACTGTTTAAAAAAACAAATCTCTTCCTTCCAAAACTTGGGTACAAACCTAAGCGAATGATTTTTGGCGATGGCTATATTGGGCTCGAAGAAGAAGCACCTTTTGATGGAATTATTGTAACTGCTGGAGCACCTTATGTTCCAAATCCGTTGTTGGCGCAGCTTAAAATTGGCGGAAAATTAGTAATTCCTGTGGGCGATAAAACACAAATTATGACGGTGTTTACACGCAAATCTGAGACCGAATTTGAGAAAGAAGAGTACGGCGAGTTTAGATTTGTCCCGCTTCTTGAAGACAAGAACTAAAACTTTAGGTAAAACACTTCATTGTTTTGGTTATCAGAGTCTTGAATGTTTGGGTTTGGAATAAATCCATGTTGTTTTAATAGCTTTTTTGAAGGAAAATTCCTATAATCTGTATAGGCTTGTACTATTTTAAAACCTCCGCGGGTAAGTGCAAAATTAAGCACAGCTTTTAATGCCTCGCTCATAATTCCTTTGCCGTGAAATTGTGGGTCGAGGTCGTAACCTACTTCGGCAGTTTTTTTATCTTCTGAAAAATTCCACAGACAAATTGTACCAATTAATTCATTTGATTCCTTGGTTGAAATTCCCCAATTATAGCATTTATTATTGCGCATATTTGCCGTTACTTTTTCAATAAAAGCAATCGTCATTTCACGAGTTTGTGGATCGCGTTTTATAAATTTATTTATTGCTTTATCGGTTCTAAAAAAATGTATTCTGTCAATATCGCTAAGCAATATTTCCCGAAGAGTTAATCTTTCAGTAATAATAATTGGAAACGGAATAGCCATATTACTTTTAAGGATTTAAAATATCTAGAAATTTTAAGCCAAATATAAAGGCGCCACTACTGCTACTATCATAAAAGGAACGTACGTAATCTATTCGTAGCATTTTAAAATTGCCAAAACCTAAATTATCTAAGCCCATCGAAATTTCAGAATAGGGTTTTTTATCCACTGTGCTTAAAATATGTGCTCCAATCACCAAATTCACATTTAACTTATTTATACCCGGAACTTTCCCCAAAACCCATCCTTGAAAATCGTGCTCAAAATGGCCTTCAAAATACTCTTTATTTGTGCTAAAATTGTAATAAGGCATTAAGTTAAATACATTGGTATAGCTTGCTGTAGTACCCACTCGCGTTTGGTTGCCGTTAAAATGTTTATAGTCGATAAACGATATTTTATCGCTATTTGTAAATGCGCCTCCTTTTAAATAATAATTAAAATTTCCTTTGTTGCCGAATGTTAATTGTTGTTTTAAACCTGTTTCAAACTGTGTGTAGTTATATTTATTATCGGTTGTTGAAATACCATTTTCAATTAAAACATTCCACTCCGGAAATTTATTATCGGCAATGTTTAGTTTCATATCGGGGTTTGAGTAGTACTTCTGAGCAAAATTAATTCGCGCCTGCACTTTGTTTTTTATTATGTTGTGTTCTGAAATGGCGGCAATATTAAAATTGTTGGCATCAAGCGGATTATTACTTGTGTAGCTTACATTTTTGTTGGGGATTGTTACGTAGTTAGTATTATTGAAAAGTGGCTGTCGGTTTTCATATCCCGCCGTGGCGTAAAGGTGAAGCCCGTTAAAAACTTCTTGGCTATACTCAATTTGGCCAAAGTTAAGCTCGTATAGTTTTATAAAATTTCGTTCAAAGAAAAGTGTCGCCACCGTATTGATAAATGGTGAAATAGGCTCGGTACTATTAAACTGACTCACTTTACTACCGCCCGAAAGCGAAATGCGTAATTTGTCCTTCCAATTAAAATTTCTAATTAATTTGGCTGTAAACCGAAGTCTATCTTCGGCAATTCCATATGTTGTATTTATAGCCGCCGAAAAGGTGTTTGTTTGGTTGTCATCGTACCATTTATTATAAGTAAGCGACATTTTACTATTCCAACCCTGCACGGTGTTAAAATGAATTTTTGTTAAAGGGCCGTCGTATTTAATAGACCATTTTTTAAAAGAATTTTTAAAAGTGTATGCCGTAAATAAGTCGATTATTTTTAATTGGTTTGATTTGCTATCTACTGAATCTAAATACCGCTTAGACTGACGTAAAACCTGCAGACTGTCTTTTTTAATATAGTCTTTTAGCTCTTCATTTGTAAGGGGTACAGGACGATTTCCTTTCCAAAATAGGCTGTCTTTTTTATTTGCTTGTGGCGTAAATGACAGTACTTGATTTGTAAATGTTTTTTTGTTGATTTGTGGTTTAAAGTTGTAATTGCTGTACACGGCAATAAATCCGCCTTCACCCTTCATTCCAAATAGACTAAAGCCAAAATCTATTGTTTGTGAAATTTTAACCCAAAATTCATTTTTTGCGTCGAATTTGTAATTCTGTTTTATAAATAGTTCTTTTACAAAAGGCACCTGAATTGCTGCTCCAGTAGTAGAAAGTTCGGTGCCGTAAAGTTGCCAGTCGTCTTCAACAATGTAAATAAAGCCTTGCCAAACCCTATCATTAGTGCGTTTTGGTAGCACTTTAATTTTGTTAATAAGCTTATTGCCTTCGTAAAAAACACCTTCGAGTTTATAGTTGTAATAATTTAATGCATTGTTTGCAATAGGTGAAACCAAGGCTGTATTGAGCTCAACTGTGTTTTCATAGAATGAAAAATTAGCACTTTGGGCGCTGTTAAAACTGAAGCCATTATCGTTCCCGCTAACCTTACTTGCAATTATTTTTTCTGTGAATTTATCGGGTTTTTGGTAGGCAATTTCCGAAATAGTTTCTGAAAGATAAATAACACCCGTACGAGTAGAATCTAAGGCTCCTTCAAAATCACCCACTTTTTGACCCATTATTTTTTCGGGCACATTTTTTACTTTCCAAAGTCCGCGTGAGTAAAAATTGGCTGTAAATTCGCTTAATTTTTCAATGTTCTCTTTGCGGTGTGCAATAGTTTCCCTAATTATTCTAAAAGCGGGATCTTCGGTGGTGTTTAAAACAACTTCATCTAAACTTGTTAATTCTTCTTCGAGAGTAATGTTTAAAATATAGGGAAAAGATTTTGGTGTTATTGTTTTCGATAATGTTTTATAACCCAAAAACTGAAACGTTATCGTTAATTCACTTGCCGTAGAAACATCTAGTTTGTAATTTCCATCGTCGTTTGTGGTAGTGCCTGTATAACTATTTTGCAAATAAATATTTACATAAGGTAGGGGCTGGTTATTCGTGTTGGTAACTTTTCCTATAATCTGGGCCTGAATACAGACTGTTGAAAACAACACGAATAGAAAGAGAAGTTTTTTCATAAATGAAGAATCTATGGCATTGGTTAATTGCGAACCAAATTACCAAAAGAAGGCATCTAGAAAAAACAATTTTAAAAATTAATTATTAAACGCTTTTTTAATACGCCTTAGCTGTCTTTTTGTATCACGTTCCTTAATTACCTCGCGCTTGTCGTATTCTTTCTTTCCGCGAGCTAGAGCAATGTCCATCTTTGCCAATCCCTTACTGTTTGTAAAAAGTACAAGCGGGACAATTGTAAGTCCGCTGTTTTTTACTTCTTTTTCAAGTTTTTTAAGCTCGTTGCGATTTAAAAGTAGTTTGCGTTCGCTTTTTGGCGCGTGGCTATAGTGTGAGGCGTGGCTATACTCTTGTACTGTCATATTAATAACAAACAGCTCTCCGTTGCTAAATTCGCAAAAGCTTTCGGCTATAGATGCTTTACCTTCTCTAATAGCTTTAATTTCGGTGCCTCGCAAAACAATGCCCGCAGTATAAGTGTCTAAAATTTCGTATTCAAACCGAGCTTTTCGGTTTTTAATTTTAACAGTTTTCTGTATTGCCATAGATGCAAAAATAGAATAATTATTGTGGTTTATTTAGCGGTTTAAAGAAGGTTTAACCAATTTTTTTATAACGAATAATGTGGTTTTAAAAGAGAGTGTTATTACTTATTCAACAATAATAGTTTCAACGCTTTTATTGTTGCCATTAATTGTAACTTTAAAAAGGGTAGCATTGTCGCTATCGTCCATATCGCTATACTTTTCTTCGCTAATTAATTTGTTTACCAGTTGAGGTGTAGTGTTGCTATGCCCGGCAATTAGGACGGTTTTTCCGTTGGTTTGATTTAAAAACTCATTAGAATAAATTGTTTTTGGATTGTAGCGCTTTGGCGAAATAGCTTTTTGCTGTGCTATAAGCGAAACAGTTTGCTTGGTACGAATATATTTTGTGATATAAATTTCATCAATTTTAATAGGCTCAAAATACTCGGCCCAGCGTTTTGCACGCAACATACCATCAATATTTAAGTTTGGGTCGTGATTTTTGGGGTTAGATCGATCCTTTTCGGCGTGCCGAATCAAGTAATATGTGGCGTTAATATTTTGATCTGTTTCTTGAAGTTTATTTTGTGAGTTTGCAGATTTCTCGTTTGATTGGCCGCAAAATGTAAATAACGGAACAGCTAAAATTAATATTATAAAGTATTTCATATTAATAGAATTGTAGTAACAGTTTTTAAGATTTCTTAGCAAAGTTATAACTAAATATCTATAAGCTTTAATATTTCGTTATTACAATGTGTTGATAGTGTATTGTAATTTTATAAAACGAAAAGGAAAATTAACTAAACAAAAAGAAATAAGCTATGAACGAAGAGCAATTTAAAGGTAAATGGAACCAAGTAAAAGGTAAATTTAAACAAGAATACGGCGACCTTACCGATGACGATTTAAAGTATACCGAAGGAAAATCTGACGAGCTACTTGGTCGTTTACAAGAAAAAACGGGTAAAACCAAAGAAGAATTGAAAGATCAGATTGACAAGTGGTAATATTCACTAAACTTTAATTACCGCTTTATTTGAAGCCAGACCCATCAAGATTTTATTAGTTAAAATCTTGATGGGTCTTTTTTTAAAGTATTTGGCTTGTGTTTAAAACAAAACCCTCAAAGCGATTGCTGAGGGTTTGTTTGTTGAAGCTTGTAAAGTAATTACTCGCTTAAGTTTTCTTGGTTTCTAAAAACAAGTGTATCATTAAAACTATCTAAAAGAATAATACTATCGGTAGTTATTTTGCCGGCTAATATTTCTTTACTCAACTCGTTTAAAACTTCACGTTGAATAACTCTTTTAACAGGTCTTGCTCCGTACTGTGGGTCGAAGCCTTTCTCAGAAAGATACGATACCGCTTCAGGTGTGGCGTCTAAAACAATATTTTGTTTTGCCAACATTTTTGAAAGCCCTTTTAATTGTAACGAAACAATTTCATTAATATCGGTTTTGGACAGTGGAGTAAACATAATAATGTCGTCTATACGGTTTAAAAATTCAGGTCGCACCGTTTGTCTTAAAAGTGCGAGTACTTCAACTTTAGCACCTTCCATTGCCGTATCTGGATCTTTAACAGTTTCAAAACGCTCTTGAATAATTTGACTTCCCATATTACTAGTCATAATTATAATTGTGTTTTTAAAATCTGCTAAGCGCCCTTTATTGTCTGTTAAACGGCCTTCGTCTAAAACTTGTAATAAAATATTAAATGTATCTGGATGAGCTTTTTCAATTTCGTCTAAAAGCACTACACTGTATGGTTTTCTACGTACAGCCTCTGTAAGTTGTCCGCCTTCGTCATAACCCACATATCCTGGAGGTGCTCCTACTAAGCGGCTCACGCTATGACGTTCTTGGTATTCGCTCATATCAATTCGCGTCATTGCATTTTCATCATCAAAAAGATATTCTGCAAGCGCTTTTGCGAGTTCGGTTTTACCTACACCGGTTGTTCCTAAAAATAGGAAGCTACCAATTGGTTTTTTTTCATCCTGCAACCCGGCGCGACTTCGGCGTATAGCGTCACTCACCGCTACAATTGCTTCATTTTGGCCCACCACTCGTTTATGCAAATGACTTTCTAAATTTAAAAGCTTTTCGCGATCGCTTTGTAGCATTTTTGTAACAGGAATACCAGTCCATTTTGCAACAACTTCGGCAATATCTTCGCGTGTTACTTCTTCTTTAATCATAGAAGTGGCTTCATCATTTTCGGCGAGTTGTGTCTCTAACTTGCTTAATGCAGCTTGCGCATCTTTAATTTTCCCGTAACGAAGTTCGGCTACTTTCCCAAAATCTCCTTCGCGTTCGGCGCGTTCGGCTTCTAATTTAAAATTCTCAATTTGCGTTTTTAAGTTTTGAACATTATCAACTACTTCTTTTTCGCTTTGCCATTTCGCATTAAGTTCATTTCGCTCTTCTTTTAAATTTGCGAGATCTGCGTGAAGCGCTTTCAGTTTTACCTCATCTTTTTCACGTTTTATAGCTTCAATTTCAATCTCGAGCTGCATGATTTTTCGGTCTAAAACATCGAGTTCTTCGGGTTTCGAATTAATTTCCATCCTTAATTTACTCGCTGCCTCGTCCATTAAATCAATAGCTTTATCTGGAAGAAATCTATTTGTAATATAACGTTCTGAAAGTTCAACGGCTGCAATGATAGCACCATCTTTAATCCTAACTTTATGGTGTGTTTCGTACTTTTCTTTTATTCCGCGTAAAATAGAAATAGCACTTTCTGTATCGGGCTCATCTACCACTACTTTTTGGAATCGGCGTTCGAGTGCTTTGTCCTTTTCAAAATATTTTTGATATTCATCGAGTGTTGTTGCACCAATTGCTCTTAATTCGCCTCGCGCCAAAGCCGGTTTTAAAATATTGGCAGCATCCATAGCGCCTTGGCCGCCACCAGCGCCAACAAGGGTGTGAATTTCATCGATAAATAAAACAATGTCGCCATCGCTAGAAGTTACTTCTTTTATCACGGCTTTAAGGCGTTCCTCAAACTCACCTTTGTATTTAGCACCGGCAATTAGCGCACCCATGTCTAAAGAATAAATCTCTTTACTTTTTAAGTTTTCAGGTACATCGCCATCTACAATCCTATGCGCCAATCCTTCGGCGATAGCTGTTTTTCCAGTTCCTGGTTCACCTACAAGCATTGGGTTATTTTTGGTTCTACGAGAAAGAATTTGTAAAATCCTACGTATTTCTTCATCGCGCCCAATAACGGGGTCTAGTTTCCCATCGCGCGCAAGTTGGTTGAGGTTTTTGGCGTATTTATTTAGTGAATTATAAGTCTCTTCGGCGCTTTGCGAAGTAACATTTTCGCCGCCGCGTAACTCTTCAATTGCGGCGTTCATTCCTTTTTCAGTAACGCCTTGGTCTTTTAAACTTTGTGCAATTCCGCTTTTAGATTTTAATATTCCGAGTAGCAAATGTTCAATAGAAACGTATTCATCGCCCATCTTTTTGGCAATATTACTAGCTTCAATAACCGCTTTATTTGCTTCGCGCGAAAGCATAATATCACCACCAGAAACTTTTGGGAAGCTCTCTAATTGTTTGTCTAAAATTTGTTTTAGTGTAGCGAGGTTTACGTTTAACTTTTTAAGAATAAAGGGAGTTACGTTTTCGTCTACTTCAAAAATTGCTTTTAAAATATGTTCGTTTTCAATTTGCTGATGCCCAAAGCCCTGCGCAATCTGTTGCGCCTGCTGTATGGCCTCTTGGCTTTTTATAGTAAAATTATTAAAATTCATATATAATGTGTTTGTTGTTAATGTTTGCAGCAAGCCTATTTCAAATACAAAGCCATATTAAAATTAAGACATAATGTCTGTAAAACCCCTTGTTTTAACAGACATTATGACGGATTTAAGATTTATCTTTTTATTATTTCTTTTAGAAATTGATGTGGTAATATCTTGTAGCTTTGTAAAAAAAGGAATTATGGGAATTTTTGATATGTTTAAATCGCCAAGAGATGCAGCCAAAGAAGAAATAGTTGAGGTACCATGGCACGTTTTAGCCACTACAGACCAACTAGATGAAGTAGTGGAGGAGTCGAAAAATAAACCTGTGGCTATCTTTAAGCATTCTACGCGTTGCGGAATAAGTAGAGGTGTTTTAAAATCTTTTGAAAAAGATTACAATCTTAACGACGAGCAACTTAAGTTATACTTTCTCGACTTATTGCAAAACCGCGATATTTCAAACCAAATAGCATCGCGTTTTAAGGTGCGTCACGAAAGTCCGCAGTTAATTGTTATTAAAGAAGGAGCCGTGGTTCATCACGACTCCCACAATGCTATCGACGCTTCGCATTTAGAGAAGTTTGTGTAAATTTTTAAACTAGTTTTTCAGTAAAATTTGTTTAAATCGCTCTTTAATGTCTTGCCCGGCATCAAAGACCATTTGCTCATTATGCGGAAATGGCATTAGGCGATTGGCAACTAATTTTCGGTCGTTAGCCGTTAACGCTCGGTCATCTCCTCTAAAAGTTGCGTAAATGTTTTCAAAAACAAATTCTGAAGAAATTGGAAAACTGTTTAGCTGCCTGTTTTTATTTAAGTCTTTGTAAACTACTGTACCGCCAACAAAAACAGCCTTTTCCTGAGTAATAATATTTACAGTTGCCGAAACATCTTTAAATCTTGGTATTTTAATAGGTTCACCCAAGCTGTCGCGAACAATATTGCCGGCGCGATCCCTACGAAAATCATAACCGTCTTTAATTTTTTTCGTTCTTAAGAATTGTTTTTCGGCAATACGTTCGGGTGAAATTTGAATGTTTTGAAAATTTAAATCTATTCCTAAATCGTAATTTAACCCCGACTCTCTTTGCGCGTGATATTCGGTCCAAAATTCATTTAAACCGTAAGTACTAAAATCTAATAGGTCTTGTTCAAGTCTTTGTGGAATAACCTGTTTTGTATGATTGTTAAGGTGTACCAAAACAAAGTCGGTACCATAAAAATGGGCATCTTCGCGTAATTGATGCACATTCCGATAATTGGGTTGTACTTCGTTTAATTCGCATAAAATATTATACGCACTGCGATAATCTACCTTGCGGTCTCGCTGCATGTAAGCCATAGCCTCTTGATATAAAGCTTGCAAATAGGCATCTTTTGCGGCAAATAAATCGTTTGTATAATTTTTAAACTGAAAATTAGCATTGCGTCCCAACTCTACGCTGTATAGTGGTAGTAATGGACGAATTAAATCTTGACGCTCGCGAAGGTCCAAATAAGTGTAATAAATTTCTTTTGCGCTAGTTGGCGAGTTTTCTTTTTTTAAAAATGAAATACGGCGCATATCGTCCTCTGTCGCCTTTAAAAAAGCTTCTTCAAGAATTTTAATATGACCGTCGTATTCTTTGGCTTTTTTATTTTTCTGAAGTTTTTTAACTGCAAGTTCTATTGCTTGGTCGTAATGACCTTTTGAAACAAATTTTTGAGTACGCTTTACACTGTTGCAAGAAATAGCGAAAAGGGCAATAAATAAAAGGAAGTAGCTGTTTTTCATAATCAATTCGATTTGGTTGTAGTGGCTAAAATACAATAGTAGTGCCAAAAAAAATATAAGAATCTTTTTATGTTCGAAATTTTCACTACCTTTACATTACACTAACTTGTTAATTATCAATACTATGAAACGATTTTCTTTATTTTTTGGAGTACTTCTAATAGGTTGCATGTCTATTAGTTTTACTGAAAGTAACACCGACGCTGGGCATAAAGAATATGTATGCCATATTCCGCCAGGAAACCCCGAGAATATGCACACTATTTATATAAGCAAAAATGCTGTTCGGGCACACTTAGCCCATGGGTGTTATGTGGGCTTTTGTGAATAGCTTGTAGACCTAAAAATATAGCTTAAATAAATGGCTATAAAAAATCACAAAAAAAGAGGTAGCTTTAAAAGAAAAGGCTGCCTCTTTTTTGTTTTTATGTAGGAAATATTATTGCTTAATAGCAGGTAATAGTTTTGTCTTACATTCACCAAAACCTATTCTTACACCGTCAGATTTACAATAACCACGCATAATTACAGTATCGTGGTCGTTTATAAATTTTCTTTCGGTACCGTCTGAAAGGGTAATAGGTTTTGCACCGCGCCAAGTAAGTTCAAGCATAGAGCCGTATGAGTCTGGTGTTGGTCCAGAGATAGTTCCACTCCCCATCATATCGCCACTGTTTACATTACACCCGTTTACGGTGTGATGGGCCAATTGCTGGCTCATATTCCAGTACATATATTTAAAGTTGGAAGTGGCGATTTTTGTTTCCTCGCCATTTTCGGGAGCAATATATACTTCTAGGTTTATATCGTAGCTTTTATCGCCTGTGTACTGAAGATACGGTAATTGTTCTTTAACAGGTTTGGGGCCTGCAACTTTGTATGGCTGTAGTGCATCTAAAGTTACAATCCACGGCGAAATTGAAGAAGCAAAGTTTTTAGCTAAAAACGGACCTAATGGCACATACTCCCACTTTTGAATATCGCGCGCACTCCAATCGTTAAACAGTACCAATCCAAAAATATGGTCTTCAGCTTCATCTACAGGAATTGGTTCTCCTAGCACATTAGCATCGGTTGTTATAAAGGCCATTTCAAGTTCAAAATCAACAAGTTTTGAAGGTCCAAACACGGGTTCGGTAGCACCTTCGGGCATGGTTTGCCCCCAAGGTCTTCTTACGTTAATCCCGCTTGGAATAATTGATGAGCTTCTCCCGTGGTATCCTACCGGAATATGAAGCCAATTAGGCATTAAAGCGTTTTCTTTTCCGCGAAACATAGTTCCCACATTGGTAGCGTGTTCTTTACTCGAGTAAAAGTCGGTATAATCACCTACCTGCACAGGAAGTTGCATTTCTACCTCGTCTAAAGTAAAAAGCACGTGCTCTCTGTGGTCTTTGTTATCGCGAAGTTTGGGGTTTTCATTATCAAATATATCGGCAATTCGATTTCGAACTAAACGCCACGTTTTCCTTCCGTCGCTAATAAAATCGTTTAAAGTATCTTGAAGAAAAATATCGTCTGTTAGGTCAATCCCTTCAAAATAACCTAGTTGATGTAAAGCGCCCAAATCGATTGCATAGTCGCCAATACGGGTACCAATGGTAATAATATCATCGCGGGTTAAAAAAACACCGAAAGGTATATTTTGAATAGGAAAATCTGTATCTGGCGAAGTTTCTAACCAAGTTTTTCTTTTTGGATCGTTTGCGGTTATAGGCATATCATTTAATATTTTAAGATTGTTGAAATAAAACTATTTAAAAAAATAGGGAGTTAAAAATCAGTTTTTTAATGGCTCCGTGTGTTTTAAATACAACAAGTTTTTTGTTAGTAAAATTCTGCATCAAATATATATATTTCAATATAGTTTCCGAATGTAATTAGTATTTTTGGATTTAATTAACTTTCGAAGAATTTATACGGGATAATTAATATTTCAGAAATAAAAATTACCCAAAAAATAAGGAGTCTTTTCCAAAATACAATACTATTTTAAATACTTAATATGCAACGCGACGAACAAATTTTTGAATTGATAGAAGCCGAAAAACAAAGACAGATAAACGGTTTAGAACTAATAGCTTCAGAGAATTTTGTGAGCGACCAAGTGATGGAAGCCGCTGGTTCTGTACTAACAAATAAATATGCCGAAGGATATCCCGGAAAACGCTATTACGGCGGTTGCGAAGTGGTAGACGAGGTGGAGCAGTTGGCCATAGAGCGCGCAAAAACTCTATTTGGTGCCGAATATGCAAATGTGCAACCCCACAGTGGATCGCAAGCCAACACTGCCGTTTTTGCAGCTTGTTTAAAACCAGGCGATAAATATTTAGGGTTCGACCTTTCTCACGGAGGGCATTTAACCCACGGTTCGCCTGTAAATTTTTCGGGGAAACTTTACAATCCTGTTTTTTACGGTGTAGATCGCGAGACGGGAAGAATTGACTATGACAAGGTTGAAGAAATTGCAATAAAAGAAAAACCTAAAATGATTATTGCAGGTGCATCGGCTTATTCAAGAGAGGTTGATTACAAACGTTTTCGTGAAATTGCCGATAAAGTAGATGCTATTTTATTTGCAGATATCGCCCATCCAGCTGGCTTAATTGCCAAAGGTATTTTAAGCGACCCATTACCACATTGTCACGTGGTTAGTACTACAACGCATAAAACGCTTCGTGGCCCGCGCGGTGGGATGATTTTAATGGGGAAAGATTTTGAAAATCCATTCGGGATTAAACTGAAAAATGGCAACCTTCGTAAAATGAGTAGCCTGTTAGACAGTGCTATCTTTCCAGGTAACCAAGGCGGCCCGTTGGAGCATATTATTGCAGCCAAAGCTATTGCATTTGGCGAAGCGTTAACCGATGATTTTCTTCATTATATGGTACAAGTGAAGAAAAACGCAGCGGTTATGGCAAAGCATTTTGTTGAAAAAGGGTACGGGGTAATTTCTGGTGGAACAGATAACCATATGATGCTTATCGATTTAAGGAATAAGAATATTTCGGGGAAAGAAGCTGAAGAGGCCTTAGGCAAAGCCGAAATAACCGTTAATAAAAACATGGTGCCTTTTGATGATAAATCGCCGTTTGTTACCAGCGGAATACGCATTGGTACCGCTGCAATTACCACCCGCGGATTGGTTGAAAAAGACATGAAAACTATCGTAGATTTAATCGACGAGGTAATTGAAAATAGAGAAGATGATTCAAAACTTGAAAATATTGCCCGTAAGGTAAATGATTTGATGGCTGAATTGCCGCTATTTAAAAATTAACGGATGATTGTAACCAACCGACTTATTTTAAGGGAGTGTACGTTACAGGACGCTCCCTTTGTTTATAAATTAATGAATAGTGAAGGCTGGTTAAAAAATATTGGCAACAGAAATATAAATTCTGTAAAAGATGCCGAAATTTACATGGAAGAGAACTATTTCAGTAGTTTTATAAAATACGGCTTTGGATCGTATGTGGTTCGGTTAAAAGAGGATGAAACGCCAATTGGCACCTCGGGTTTGTTTAAAAGAGACCGATTGGATTTTCCAGATATCGGTTTTGCGTATTTGGAAGAATATGGCAATAAAGGTTATGCTTTTGAAGCTGCCAATGCTATTGTGAAATATGCTAAAGAAACGCTGAAACTGCAAACTATTACCGGAATTACACTGCCAACAAATACCGCTTCAATTAAGCTGTTAAAAAAACTGGGAATGACTGAAGTTGGTTGGTATACAAGTGACGATGGAAAAAAATTATTATTACTTTCAAATTAAAATATTATGATTACAGAACAAGACAAAAGTTTTATAAAACGAGCTATCGAACTTTCCGAAAAAGGAATGAATAATAACGCCGGTGGGCCTTTTGGTGCCGTTGTGGTTAAAGATGGCGAAATAATAGCCGAAGGTTTTAATCAAGTAACCTCAAGTAACGACCCAACAGCACATGCCGAGGTAGTGGCTATACGTAAGGCGTGCGAGGCGTTAGGCACTTTCCAATTAGACAATTGTATTGTTTATACCTCCTGCGAACCTTGCCCAATGTGTTTAGGGGCAATTTACTGGGCGCGACCAAAAGCTGTTTATTACGCTTGCACAAAAGAAGATGCTGCCGAAATAGGTTTTGACGACCATTTTATCTATGATGAAATTGAAAAAGATATTGAAAATAGAAATGTTAAATTCATCAACTTAGATAGGGAAGTGGGGCGCAAAGTCTTTAAAAAATGGGAAGAAAAAGAAGGTAGAATTGATTACTAAAATTTTTTTTAAAGTGAAAAATTTAAAATTTTTCTTTGCGATAGGATTATTAGTTTCTATGTTATCCTGCAAAAATGAAAATGTAAAACCTTTAAAAATTACAGGGCTTTGGAAACTTGAAAGCATGAAAGTGCGCGATACCACCTTAAATACTTGGAGTGATTATCGCGATGGGATGGACGGGTATTTACTTTATGACAGTAATGGCCATGTTGCCTTGCATTTGTACGATAAAAGCTATGAAAATTCGGGAATTGAATTTCCAAATTTTACCGATACCATTTCTTTAAAAGCACTAAAATACATTACCAAATCATACTATTATATGGGCGAATACAGTGTTTCCAAAGATGATAGCATTGTTTCGCATTACAAGTTATCACATTCTAATCCATCTGAATTTGGCTTAACAGCAGAGCGTAAGTTTTATTTTTTGGGCGACACATTAATAATGCTACCTGTAGAGCAAAAAAATGCAAGACTACGACTTAAGTGGACCAAGTTAAATTAATTTTAAGTGAAATAATAACTAATAAAAAAACCCGTCAAATTAGACGGGTTTTTTGTGCTTTATTAATTAATCTTCGGGAAATGTAGTTGTTTCGTAGGCGCCAGCATCGGGGGGCGTACCTCTATTGGTTCCGTTTAAATCTAAGGTGGGACCAACGCCATTTTTCCCAATATTTTCGGCACCCGAAGTTCCTGATTCAATATTAAAATTGTTCATTTCTGTATTTTGAAAAACAGGATCTAAATTAAAAACAGTTTGGGTGTAAAGCGAAGCGTTATTAAAATCGTACAACGGTTCATCGTCAAATTCGCCTGTTGGATCTTCAAAGCGTATCAAGGAATTTTCAAAATTAAAATTAAATGCTGCAGCTGTATTTTGATACACCGAAAGTTCTCTGCGTTCGTTTCCGTAGATAATACAGTTTTTAAAATCTGCTTTAATAAGGTCGGCAACAACTGTAGTTTCTTCATCAATATCTAAACTGTTATCAATAGAAACCGATGGGAACGACCTAAACCCGTTAGTCCAATAATTGGCAAAAGTACTGTGTTTAAACTCGTAGCTACCACCAATTTGAATTGCCAACGAAGATATTCCGCTGTTGTTTATTACCATATTTTCGCCAGTTACCACACCCGTTCTGGCAAGAATGCCGTATAATGAACTGTTGTAAATTTGCACATTACTCAATGAAACCGGGCTGTCTTCAACTCTAAGCGCAACACTGCTATTTTTAATTGTTGTAAAGTTAAACTCGTTATTTACACTTCCCGATGTAAGCCAAATTGCCAGCCATTGGCCGGGTACATCACTAAATCCTGGTTCTAACCGGTCTCCTTCAAAAATCACTTCATTTTCAAGTGCAACGGGGTCTGCACTACGCTCACCCATAGATTTTATAGTTCCATTTTCAGCAACCAAAAGTGCGCTTCCTTGATGAAAGTGTATACGAGCGCCAGCGTCAATTGTGAGGGTTTTATTACTTGGTACGGCTGCATAACCATAAATTACATATGGCTTTTCGTTAGTAAAATTTAGCTCACTATCATCCAAGAAAAAGCCTTCAACCAAAATTGGGTCGCCGTTTTCATCGTTTCCAAAATTTAGTGTTTCGGTAGTGCCATCGGGGAATTTTTCGGGAAAGAGAAACACTGCGTCTTTTACCAAAGTTACGAGGTTTACTTGCTGTTGATTTCCGCCATTGTCAAAAAGCAATTCGTCGGTGTATAAAAAATCGGGTTCGTTGGTTGGAAGTGAGTTTACATCGAAAGTAGTTTCTATAAAGATAAAAATACTATCCTTGGCAAGTATTTGAACGTTTTCAAAAACCTTTCCGGGCATTCCATCTACATTTAAACGATAATTTGAAGCCTCGCCTTGCGCAAGTTTTACTGTGGGAATATTAATGTCTTCGTCGCTACGATTGTACACTTTTAAATTGTAAGTGCTAGACCCGATATTTGTAAAAATGGTGTCTAGATAAACCGTATCTTTTGAAAATTCTAAATTTCCGGTGCTCGCTACAGTTTCAAAATCGTTGCGGCAAGAACTCCAAAGTACAAGGCAACACAAAATTGCCAAACCGTATAAATACCTCATTCAATTATAATTTTGGTAAAAATATAACTTTTTGTGTAGCTTATTATTGTAATGATAAAAGAAGTTTTCCTTTATAGCCAATTGTTAAAGCGGCTATTATTTCTGACTGCAATAATCTACTTTTCAAAAATTTCAATCTTAAAAAGCTTGTCCCAGTTTTTTCCAGTAATGTAAAGTATGTTCGGTTCACCATTATAGGCAATACCGTTCAGCACGTCCAGTTTAGGGTGTTGCGTAACTTTATCTTTTAAATCGGTTAAGTCAATAACGCCTTCAACCGCGCCGTTTGAAGGATCTATTATGGCTATTGAACCTTGTTGGTACACATTTGCATATATTTTTCCTTCAACCCATTCTAGTTCGTTTACACTGCTAATTTTACTTGTATTTGTAAAAATTTCGATGTAGTCTTTTTCGGCAAGAGTGTTAGGGTTTAAAGTCCAAATTCTATCGGTGCCATCACTTTTATAAATATTATTTTGGTCGTCGTGGCATAGTCCCCAACCTTCTTTACTTTTGCCATACACAAAGGTTCCCGTTTTTTCCATTGTATTTAGGTTGTAGATAAAACCTGTGTTTTCGCGCCACGTAAGCTGGTAAATTTTATTGTTTAAAATTGTTAGTCCTTCTCCAAAGTAGTGTGGTGCCAGATTTACTTGTTGTAGCACTTCGCCAGTTTTATAATCTGTTTTTCGTAACGAAGAGCTTCGGTATTGCCCCGTGCTTTCGTAAAGGGTGTCGTTTTCAAATTCTAAACCTTGCGTGTATGCATTTATATCATGCGGATAGGTTTCTAAAACTTTATAGGTGTAAAGTTTCGGTTTAATTGATGATAGAATGGTAAACTGTTGCGATGCGTTATAAGTTTCGCCATCGCTATAAATTGTAGCGGTTAGTGTTTTTTTGCCCAACTTTTTATCCGTGAGTAAAATTTTATCACCCGAAATATCAACTCTATTATTATTTAAAGTATATACCACCGAATCGATCGCGATGTTTTTTTTGTTTTGTATCGAAACCGTTAATTGATCTGCCGTAGTATACGTTTTCTTCTGATTTTCAATTTTAAGAGCAAAAGCATCTTTTTTTTCTTCAGAATTATTGCCACATCCACCTAAAAAAAGCAGTAAAAGTGTAGGAATTAAAAGGTTATATAATTTCATTTGAACGTATTAATTTATCGCAAGGTATTTATTAAAATTGAATTGGAAAAATACTTGCAAAAACTTGAAAAAGCACTATCTTTGCAGCGGCAAGTCCTACACAACCAGCTCCTGTTGAATCCCCCAGGGCGGGAACGCAGCAAGGGTATACGGTCGTAGCGGTGTGATGTAGGTAGCTTGCCATTTTTTGTGCGCTAAAGTTTCGTGTTTTTAATTCTAATTAATCATCAATTCTTTAGTTTTTAGAGTGTAACCGAAACATTTTTCAAAAAAACTATTTGGAAAACTGACTTCATAAATGCACCTTTGTCTTTTAACAATTTTTTATGCCAAAAGTAGTACTTATTACGGGTGGTTCTTCGGGAATTGGTAAAGCCATTGGCGAATATCTTTCTGAACGCGGCTACCAGGTTTTTGGAACCAGTCGAAATCCAGAGAAAATAAAAAAGTCATCCTTCCCCCTTTTAAAATTAGATGTTAGCGATGCGCCTTCTATTGAATTGGCTATTTCCGAAATAATCAACCAAGCCAAGAAAATTGATGTGGTAATCAATAATGCTGGCGTAGGTATTACCGGGCCTATTGAAGAAACCCCCGAAAGTGAAATAAAAAAAGCATTTGACACCAATTTTCACGGCCCTATAAATGTTATAAAAGCCGTTTTGCCACAAATGCGTAAACAGGGTTTTGGACATATTTTAAATGTTACTTCTATCGCTGCGTATATGGGACTTCCGTACCGCGGAATTTATTCTGCCAGTAAGGCTGCTTTAGAAATTTCGATTGAAGCCATGCGTATGGAAACCATGCAGTTTGGTATAAAAATGACCAATATTGCGCCGGGTGACTTTGCCACCAATATTGCCGCGGGACGCTATCACGCTCCCGAATTAAAAGATTCTCCTTATAAAAAAGACTACGGGAATACGTTAAAATTGATGAATGAACACGTAGATAATGGCAACGACCCGTTGGAAATGGCAAAAGTGGTGCACAAAATTATTGAGACTGAAAATCCTCGAGTTCATTATAAAGTAGGTTCTTCCCTGCAGAAATTTTCAATTGTACTAAAACGTGTATTGCCTGATAGGGTTTATGAGCGAATGCTGCTAAAGCATTATGGGTTGAAGTAGCGGTTAAAATTTTTTGTTGTATTTTACTAATACTTAATTTTAACGTATATTTAAGAACTGTTAGTTTTTAAATGGCCCAAATCATGAAAAAATTTACTTCTTACTTCTTTAATCTTTTTGATGTGTGGTAAGACCCACGCACAGATCCATTGTGAAATTGACAGCTTGGCTTCCGCAAATAAGGAAGCGATGTATGCTCCTTATAAAAGTCTGGATGAAGGGCTATACTTTCTCCATTTTTATGAGAATGGCCAGTTGACCATCAAACAGTTGATCGTAGAACATTAAAAACTTTTGCTATGAAAAGATTACTAATTCTTGTGGCTTTTGCAAATACCTTGTTCTGTACGGCACAATATATGGCAATACCGGACCCCAATTTTGAGAACTACTTGGAGCAAAATGGCATAGGCGATGGAGTGCCAAATAATGGCGTAGTTTTAAAGGCTAACATTGAAAACATAACTTCTTTAATAATATATTCAAAGGGTATACAGGATCTTACCGGGATTGAAGATTTTGCAGCAGTGGAGCTTATTAATTGCGCCAACAACAACCTTCCATTGCTGGATGTTTCACAGAATATGAATTTATGGGCACTTAATTGCCAGTCCAGCAATGTTGTGGAATTGCATCTACCTCCAACAGCGTCACTGGAAATTTTAAATTGTCCTGAAAATTTTTTGACAGCGCTCGATATTAGCCAAAACCCCGGTCTGGAACAGCTATATTGTAACATCAACAATATTGGAAGTCTGGATCTGACAAACAACCCTGTAATAGAATTGGTATATATAGAATACAATAATATTTCCGGGTTCTTGGATACTTCTCAAAACCCAATACTCAGTTCTCTTTCTGCAAGCCATAACAACATTATTGGGTTTGAATTATCCGAAAATTCGGAACTTAGGAGTTTTGGCGCAGCAGATTAACCTATTCAGAGCCTTGATGCCAGAAATGGCAATAATGAAAATATAGTAACCTTTGTGGCCTATGGCACCTCCGGTAATTTGGACTGCATCCTCGTGGACGACGCCAGCGCCACCTATCTGGACGATTGGTTTAAAGACCCCGAAACCACCTTTGTAAACAACCAGGCCGAGTGCGATGCGCTGGGCGTGGCAGATGCAACACTCCAAGATTTTACCATGTACCCCAACCCGGCAACCAGCGAGGTTATCTTAAATCTCTCCAACCAAGGGTTTGATGGGTTAATTGTAACGGTGGCCAATAACTTAGGGCAGGTTTTGGAAAGCAAAGAGCTATTGGAAAACACAACTTCTATTCCATTAGATATTTCCGGCTACCCTGCGGGAGTCTATTTTGTAACCCTAAAAGCGGGCAATGATATTACTACCAAAAAGTTGGTGGTGCAGTAAAATTTTTTGTACTTTAAAAGTAGAAAAAGGGAGCTGTTGTGGCTGCCCTTTTTTGGTTTAAATCGGTTGCTGTTTTAATTTATTGGGTTAATCTATTTTATTAATCTTTATAAACAACGCTATCCAATGAGCCTTTTCTTTGTTATTTTTGTGAAAATAAATCTGAAACCACACATATGAAATTCTTTATCGATACCGCAAACCTTGACCAAATAAAAGAAGCCCAAGACTTGGGTGTGCTCGATGGCGTTACCACAAATCCATCGTTAATGGCAAAAGAAGGCATTACCGGCCGCAATAATATCTTGAAACATTATGTTGACATCTGTAATGTTGTTGATGGCGACGTTTCGGCAGAAGTTATTGCCACAGATTTTGAAGGGATGGTAAAAGAAGGCGAGGAACTGGCAGATCTTCACCCGCAAATTGTAGTAAAAATACCCATGATTAAAGATGGTGTAAAAGCACTAAAATACTTTACAGACAACGGTATTCGTACCAACTGTACTTTGGTGTTTTCGGCAGGACAAGCTTTGCTTGCTGCAAAGGCAGGTGCAACTTACGTTTCTCCATTTATTGGAAGATTAGACGATGTGTCTACCGATGGAATGGACCTAATTGCCGATATTCGATTAATATATGATAATTATGGGTTTGAAACCCAAATTCTCGCAGCTTCCGTTCGCCACACTATGCACGTTATTAATTGTGCAAAAATAGGGGCCGATGTTATGACAGGGCCGCTTTCATCTATTGAAGGATTATTAAAGCATCCATTGACAGATATTGGACTTCAAAAGTTTTTGGAAGATTACAAAAAAGGAAATTAATATTTCAACATAAAAAAGCGGAGGCATCATCAATTTAGGACAGCCTCCGCTTTTTTATTTAATTTTTTAATAATTACTGGTTTAAATAACCAAGAAGTAACTGCTCAAAATTGGCGTTAAATAGGTTGGTTTTACCTTCTAAAATAACACCTTTTTTATTTACAATTAAGGCGCTATTTTTAAATCGAACAAGCAATCTTTTTTCGGCGTCGTTTAAATTTTCAATTTGGTATTGGTTGTCTGGGTTATAACCCATTTTTGCAATAGTTTGTCGCCACTTTTTAAAATGTGTATCGGTATTTATTCCTAAAAAAGTATATTCGGGATATTTAGATTTTAACTCGGCAGCGCGATTATTGATATTTTTAAATTGAGATTTTGACGCTCCAGACCAAAAATATATAACTGTAGGTGCTTTTACTACGCTTAATAAATCTTGCACTACATTGTCTGTGTTAACCAAATCTACATTGGGTATTGTATTACCGGCAGTAAGTTTTACAGTAATATTAAATATTTGCCGCAATTCTTCAACTTGGTTTGAATCGGTATTTAAATTAGCAAAGTTTTCAAAAAATCTGCGTTCTTCTGCGGCGTCTTTTGCGTTTAATAAATACCACATTGCATTATAGCGAAGCAACGAATTTTTAAGCGTATCTGATGTTACAATACGATCAATAATTTCAATTTTTTTGTTGTTAAAATCAAAAGAGTTTCTATCTACAACGGCGGTACTATCAAATTGTGCAAAGGTTAAGTTTTCAAAATAACGATTCATAAAACGATAGTAAGGGTAGTAAAAGTTAAATTCGTCTAAATTGAAATTTATTTCCTTTCGGTAATCAAAAAAATTAGCATCTAATTTTTCGGGATTATTTCTATTGGCTGCGGCGTATTTTTCTTTTTTAATAAAATAGTCGTATTCTATATTGGCGATTGCTGCTTTTTTAAATGCGTCGGCTACTTTATTGTTGCTTGTAAACGCTTTGTATTCTTTATATTTTAATTCCTTTAGGCTATCAATTTTACGGGTAAATTTGGTTGAAGATAATTGATACCAATTGGGCAAGTTTAAATTTTCAGTTTCATTTGTTAAATACAAATACATTAAAAAATTGTTTTTTTTGCCGCCTCTTCCAGAGTAGGCCAAAGACTCGTCAAAATCTAATGTATTTACGTGTATTAATAAACTATCGCCGGGTTCTATGTAAAATACCTGCGTTTCGTTGTGTTTTAAATTGTAGAGACCCGAAGTTATTTTATCGGTTTTGAATAAAAAGAAGTTATTAGAGTCGAGTTTAACCGTATCTAATATTTCATTTCCACCTTTTGAAAAAACAATATAATCGAGCTTGGGGTTTATAATTTGTCCCCCTATCCAAGTAATTTGATTATCGTTTTCTTGCTTATCGGTACAAGAGAACAGCACCACCACTAAAAGGAGAAATAATAGATTTTTAAACAAGAGTTTTAAATTAAGGTGAACAAACAAATTTAGCAAGCCCAATTCATCAAATTGTTAAATGGTAGTTAAAAGCATTTTTAAAACGTTAATCTTTTCAGCGTGTTGCTTAAATACCTACTTTTGCGCAAAATTTAAAAATTATGCTTTCAATATCAAATCTTTCAGTACAGTTTGGTAAACGTGTATTGTTTGACGAGGTGAATACACAATTCACCAGTGGTAATATATACGGAATTATTGGTGCCAACGGTGCCGGTAAGTCTACATTGTTAAAAATTATTTCAGGAAAACAAGAGCCTACATCGGGGCACGTGCATTTGGAAAAAGGCAAACGTATGTCGGTGTTAGAACAAAACCACAACGCTTACGACGATTTTCAAGTTTTAGAAACCGTTGTTCGTGGTAATAAAGAGTTATTTGAAATTAAAACCCAAATAGACAAACTCTACGAAGATTACACCGATGAGAATGCCGAGAAAATAGGCGAATTACAAGTAGCTTTTGAAGAGATGAACGGTTGGAATGCCGACAGTGATGCAGCTGCGTTACTTTCAAATCTTGGTATTGACGAAAGTCTTCACTATGCGGTTATGAAAGATTTGGACGGAAAACAAAAAGTACGTGTGCTCTTGGCACAAGCGCTTTTTGGAAATCCAGATGTTTTAATAATGGATGAGCCTACAAACGACCTGGATTACGAGACAATTAGTTGGTTAGAAAACTTTTTGGCTAATTATGAAAACTGTGTAATTGTAGTATCTCACGACCGTCACTTTTTAGATGCTGTGTGTACGCATATTAGTGATATAGACTACGGAAAGATTAATCACTACAGTGGTAACTACACTTTTTGGTACGAAAGTAGCCAGCTTGCTGCACGCCAACGCGCACAACAAAACAAAAAAGCAGAAGAAAAGAAAAAAGAACTACAAGAATTTATTATGCGTTTTAGCGCCAATGTTGCTAAAAGTAAACAGGCAACATCGCGTAAAAAGATGATCGATAAATTAAATATTGAAGAAATTAGACCATCGAGTCGTCGTTATCCTGCAATTATTTTTGAACGCGAACGCGAAGCTGGAGATCAAATTTTAAATGTAGAAAACCTTTCGGCATCTATTGAAGGCGAATTATTGTTTAAAAATGTAAATTTAAATTTAGCCAAAGGCGATAAAGTAATTATTTACTCACGCGACTCGCGTGCTGCTACGGCTTTTTATGAAATTTTAAACGGAAATTTAAAAGCAGATTCTGGTTCTTTTCAATGGGGAATTACCACTACACAAAGCTATTTGCCTTTAGATAACGATGCGTATTTTAAAAATGATATGACCTTAGTAGATTGGTTACGCCAATACGCTAAAACCGAAGAAGAACGCGAAGAAGTTTTTATTAGAGGCTTTTTAGGAAAAATGCTTTTTAGTGGAGAAGAAGCACTAAAAAAGAGCAATGTACTTTCGGGAGGTGAAAAAGTAAGATGTATGTTAAGCCGAATGATGATGCAGCGCGCTAACGTTTTAATGCTCGATGAGCCTACAAACCACTTAGACTTAGAATCTATTACGGCATTTAATAATTCATTAAAAAACTTTAAAGGAACCGTATTGCTCACAACTCACGACCACGAATTTGCACAAACTGTGGGAACACGAGTTGTAGAACTTACACCAAATGGAGTAATTGATCGATATACAACTTTTGATGAGTATATGAGCGATAAAAAGCTAAAAGAACAACGCGATAAAATGTATAACGTTGAAGCATAAACTACATTGGCGATCAATTATTTTGGTCGCCAATTTCATTTAAAAATGCTTCTATTGTAGGCTGTGCTTTTTCGTATTCGTCTTCGCGAATAAAAATCATGGTTTGGTTTGCAATACTCATAGTAAAGCCTGCTCTTAGGCTACTATCGTGATCATTGCGCTCTATTGGGCTAATGCCAATATCGTTTAACCGTGCTACTAATCCTTTGGCAATTAACGAGGGACCAGTGTAAATTCTTTTTGTTTTCGACATATTTTTTTTGAAAACTTAGTGTTTTAGAAAAGTTTTTAAAGATGTTTGGTTTTACCTAATCCTTTTCTTTATCAATTTCGTTTCGGTATGCGTCCACTATGGGTTGCGCAGTCGCCAATTCGTCTTTTCTAACAAAAATTCTTACTTGATCATCAAATTTATTACCACTGCCAAACATTACAGCGCTTTGTTGGTCATCGCGTAAAATAGGGGTGATGCCGGCGTCTTTTAACCTTCCAACTAAAGCTTCGGCTAAAATATCAGACCCGGTATAAATACGTACTGTTTCTTCTAAATTATTTGTCATAATTATAATTTTTTAGGTGCAATTTTTAACCGTTGTAAAATTTGCTGTTCCAAATAGAACTATTAAAATTTTTTCCGTGCGAAAAGCCGTATAAAATTACCATTCCGCCCATCCCAATAAAAATAAAGAAGGCTAAGAAAATATATTCGCCAATAGTGGCATTGGGCGTTAACAAATGCATAGGCGTAATGGCGGTTAAAAAAATACTCAACGCAACAACGGTAAAAACTAAATTGTCGAAATTTTTGTACGGCCACATCAACAACTTTCTAAAAGGATGCAAATCATTGCCCCATTTATAAATTAAATAGAAATAATCATTCCCCATAGGAGCAAAGAGTAAAGGGTCGTCTGCGTTTTCTAGTTTTAATAACTTTGCCGGGGCAACAATTTTAAAGTTTTTAATTGAAATGTCGTGCTTTTGTTCCAGTTCTCTAATTTCTGAAATAGCCTCGGGTGGAATCTCTCCTTTAAAGTAATGTGAATCTAAAAAGCGCAATCGATAATTTACACACAAATTTTTAATATCGTTTATATGAAAAATATGCGCAGCGTTTAATTGATTGATGTCAAAATTATTTGCAACTTCCCTCGATTTTGAATTTAAAGCAGACTTTATCTTTTCTCTATGTTGCTCGTTTTTATTAAATATTTGTTCAACTTCCTTTAAAATTGCGTTGTCTTCAATGCGTTTTGCACGCGATTTGAAGAGTTGTTTTTCAATATTTGTTTTAGGAAACATGGCATTTAATTTTCAGATATTTAAAATTACACAGTACGTTTCAGCAAAACAACTATTTAACACTTTTGAAATATTAATTTAATAAAAATAGTCGTTAAAGATAAAAGCCGGGCGCTTTGGCTATTTTACTATATTTACACCCTTAAATTTATTATATGCAACGTAAAAATTTACTCTTTATATTTTTTGTAGCATTTTTTGCAGCTACAGCCTTTTCTCAAAAGTATAAATCGACTAAACATCCCGAAATTTCTAAAACTTTGGGCGATAGTGAATTTAGCTCGAGTAAAACTATTTTTGAAAACTTAAAAGAAGCTCCAGATTTTACCATTTTGGCAAAAATTTTAGATGAAAGTCAGGTGCGCGAAACATTGGAAAAACAAGAAATGGTTACAATTTTCGCGATTGCAGACGAAGCATTTCTCAATTTAACCGAAGAGCGCAGAGATTCTATTTTAGGAAATAGAAGATTGGTTAATTCTATGATTCAATATTTAGCCGTCCCCGGTAGAATAGACAGTAACGGACTACACGTGGCTGTAGAAAAAAACTTTGGGAAGGCACAACTTACAACGGTAGAAGGGCAGAGTTTAGAAATTAAAAAGGTTGGCGATACAATTGTTTTAGTAGATAATTATAAAAACACCGCAAAAATTATTGCTCCAGATTTTTACCATAAAAACGGTTTCTTTCACATTATTGACGGATTTGTTTTCCCTCCGGGCTCGAAGTAATTGAACTTTATAAAAAGCATATAAAAAATGGCTGTCCAACTTCGGGCAGCCATTTTTTATTTTGAATAAAACGCTTAAGACTTAACGAAGTGCAGCGCCAAATTCTTTTTCAAATTTAGATTGCAATTTCTTCATTATTTTATCAATCTGCTTATCGGTAAGCGTTTTTTCAGTGTCTTGAATGGTAAAACTTATAGCATAACTTTTTTTCCCGTCTGGAAGGTTTTTTCCGGTGTAAACATCAAATAAGTTTACATTTTTTAAAAACTTCTTTTCGGTTTGGAAAGCCGCTTGTTGAAGATCGCTAAATTTTACATCGTTATCTAAAAGCAATGCAAAATCGCGCTGAACGGCTTGATATTTTGGTATTGTTTTTAGTTTAAAGTTTGTAGTAGTAATTTGTTTTAATACTGCATCCCAATTAAAATCGGCGTAAAATACTTCGGCATCTATATCGAGTTGGGTAGTAATTTTCTTTTTTACTATTCCTAATTCAACAATAACTTCTTTTTTTCGTTTAAAAGCAATGGCTTCGGTAAACACGTCGTTTTCGGTACTTACTTCGGTGTAGTCATCGAGGCCTAATCTTTCAAGAATGGTTGCAACAGCACCTTTTCCGAAGAAAAAATTACTTTTCACCTCTGGCACCGCCCAATTGCTCTCACTTTTTAAACCGGTAATAAATATGGCCAAATGTTTAGATTCGGTTTTTCCGCCGGGGAAATTGTGATACGTTTTTCCAAATTCAAAAAACTTTAAATCACTGCTTTTTCGTTTGCTGTTATATTCAATTACTTCTAAGCCAGAAAACAGCATAGATTGGCGCATTACAGATAGTTCCTGACTCAACGGATTTAACATAGTAACGTTGTAATTATCTTTTAACGTAGAAGTTAAATTAGCGTAATTAGGCGTGGTTAACGAATTATTAAGCATTTCGTTAAAACCTAAGGCTGTAAGTTGGGCCGCAACTTTATTTTGTACCGAATAATCGCTTCCAAGTTCAATAGTAGAAACCGATGCATTTAATTTTTCGGTAAATTTTATATTGTTGTACCCGTAAACGCGTAAAATTTCTTCAATAACATCTACATCGCGCGTAACATCATTTCTATACGCAGGAATTAACATACCAATACCAGTTTCGGTTACATTGGTAATTTTAATCTCTAAAGACGTAAGAATTTCTTTAATGGTTTCTTTTGAAATCTCTTCGCCAATAATTTTATTGGTTTTGTCAAAATTTAAAAACACTTGGTGTTCTTCAAATTTCTTAGGGTAGAAATCAATTAATTCACTCGTAACTTCTCCGCCTGCAAGTTGTATAATTTGAATTGCCGCATAACGCAAAGCATAATCGGCGATATTTGGGTCTACCCCGCGCTCAAATCTAAAAGACGCATCGGTACTTAATGAATGGCGCTTGGCCGTTTTACGAATACTAACCGGATTAAAATACGCACTTTCAAGAAAAATGCTTGTTGTTTCTTCGGTTACGCCACTGTTTAAGCCGCCGTACACACCAGCGATACACATAGGTTTTTCGGCATCGCAAATCATTAAATCGTCTTGGTGAAGTTTGCGTTCTACACCGTCTAGGGTTGTAAATTTAGTTCCCGAAGGTAACGTTTTTACCGCCACCGTGTTGCCAGCAATCTTTGCAGCATCAAACGCATGTAAGGGTTGGCCCAGCTCGTGAAGCACGTAGTTTGTAATATCTACAATATTGTTGATAGGCTCAACGCCAATAGCTTTTAACCTATTTTGCATCCAAGTGGGCGACGATTCAACCTTTACATTGCTAATGGTAAGGCCGCAATAACGTGGCGCTAAGGTACTATCTTCAACTTCAATATCTACTTTTAGCGTACGGTTGTCTACTCTAAAACTACTGGACGAGGGAGTGTTTAGTTTTGTGGCTATTCCGTGATTTAGGAGTCCTGCTTTTAAATCGCGCGCAACGCCCCAATGGCTCATTGCATCGGCACGGTTTGGGGTTAGCCCAATTTCAAAAACTTTGTCGTCTTCAACTTCTAAAACCTCGGCAAGTGGTGTTCCGCGTTTAAGTTTTTCATCGAGCACCATAATTCCGTCGTGCGAATTACCAAGACCTAATTCGTCTTCGGCACATATCATTCCTTCGCTCACTTCTCCGCGAATTTTTCCTTTTTTTATTTTCCAAGGTTTGCCTTCGGCGTCGTAAAGCGTGGTGCCAACGGTTGCCACCGGAACTTTTTGCCCCACAGCTACGTTGGGAGCCCCACAAACTATTTGTAAAATTTCATCTTGGCCTACAGCTACTTTTGTAACCTTTAACCTGTCTGCATTGGAGTGTTGTTCGCACTCTAAAACGTAGCCCACAACCACTCCTTTTAAGCCGCCTTTTACTGAAGAAAAATCTGTAATTCCTTCTACTTCAAGTCCTAGATCTGTTAAAAGTTCGCCGGTTTTTTCGGCATCCCACGGCAGGTTTATAAATTCTTTAAGCCAATTATAAGAAATATTCATAATTATAAAATTCTAAACAGAGCGCAAAGATAATATTCTCTCGGTTATAGTTTACAGTTTCTTATTTATTGTTTTGATGAAATATTCGCCATTCAATAAAACTTTAAAAAGCAATATTATTATACATTCCAAACTTACTTTTTACGCCTTCAAATTTACTTTTGAAGCCTATTTTTTGGTTGCTGAAATTTTCAGAATAAAATATAAAATCACAAATAATGTAGCAATTGCCGAAGTTAAAAAAGTAACCTTCGCCCCAAAGTAGAACCATAAAAGCCCCGCCATAAAACTTGCTAGCATACTAACAACACTTTTAATTGCTGAATAAGCTCCCACGGCCGTTGCGGTGTTTTTTCCTTCGGCAATATTTGTAATCCACGCTTTGGAAATACTTTCGGTTGCCGCAGCGTAAATTCCGTAGCCAAAAAACAGTGTGATAATTATGTATAGATTGTTGGTTAAACCCATTCCAAAATACACCATACTAAAAATTATCAATCCGAAAATAAACATTTTTTTAAGTCCTATTTTATCTGCAAAACTCCCCAGTGGGTAGGCGGTAAGCGCAAAAATTAAATTGTAAAATATGTAAATGCCAATTACCCAAGTGTCGTCCAGGCCGGCTTCTTTTGCTTTTAAAAGCAAGAATACATCGCTGCTGTTAAAAAGTGCGAAAAATAGTAAGCCAAGTACTACTTTACGGTATTCTTTGGCGCTTTGCTTCCAGTAATTTAAAAAGGAGAAAAAGGAAATTTGTTTGTTCTTTGGGGTGATTTTTACAGGTTTATCTTTTAAGAGTAGCGAAGCTACTACAGCCAAAGCTCCGGGGATAAAAGCGATGTAAAACAGGTTGATGTAATTTTCGGGATAAAAATACAAGTAGATAAGTGCGAGCGCCGGCCCCAAAACTGCGCCAAAAGTATCCATAGAACGGTGGAGCCCAAAAATCTTTCCTTTGTTTGTTTTAGTTGTTTCGGCAGACAGCATGGCATCGCGAGCACCGGTACGTATTCCTTTGCCCAATCTATCGAGGGTACGCACAAAAAATATGTAGACAGGGTAGATAAAAAAAGCCATCATTGGTTTAGAAATGGCACTAAGCGAATAGCCCAGTTGCACAAAGGGAGCTCGCTTGGCTTTGCTATCGCTCAACTGCCCAAAATAGCCTTTGCTTAGCCCTGCTACTGCCTCTACTAAACCTTCCAAAATACCAATCAATAAAATAGAAAACCCAATACTTTTTAAATAAATTGGCATTATTGGATAAAGCATTTCACTTGCCATATCGGTAAATAGGCTTACAAGCGATAGAATCCAAACGGTGCGGGTAATGGGTTTCAATAGGCTTTCACTTTAACTTTGTAAAGGAAAGGTAGTTTATTTCATTAAATTTTGAAACCGCTGCAACAAGGTGGGATGTGAGTAGTGTACAAAAACATACAAGGGGTGTGGGGTAAGATTGCTTAAACTGTTTTTTGAAAGTTTTTTTAAACCTGAAATTAGTGGCGGCGCAGCATAGGTTTGTTTGGCATAATTATCGGCTTGGTACTCAAACTTTCTACTTAAAAAGTTCATTATAAAACTTGTTATTCCCGAAATAGGACTATAAAGCACCCCAAAGGCAATTAGCCCAATATGAAACGAGGGTTGTGAAACATTTAAAGCCTCCGAAAGCAACGGATTATTGATAAATAAAGACAACAGCCAAAGTGTAAACCCAGTGGTAATAATCGCGACCAAAAGATTGATGATTATATGGTTGCGTTTGTAATGTCCAACTTCGTGAGCAAGTACTGCCACTATTTCTTCTTCGTCCAAGTTGGTTATAAGTGTGTCGTAAAGTGTTATGCGCTTTTCACTGCCAAAGCCAGAAAAATATGCATTCGCTTTTGTGCTTCGTTTACTACCGTCTATTATAAAAATTTTATCAAGGGTAAACCCTACTTTTGTAGCGTAGGCTTCAATTTTTGCACGTAACGAACCTGCCTCGAGTGGGGTTTGTTTGTTAAAAAGCGGAACTATAAACCGTGCGTAAAACAAGTTCATTAAAACGGTAAAAACGGTGACAATGCCCCAAGCATACAACCAAAAACTCTTGCCTGTGCTTTGGTAAAACCATATAATCGCTCCTAATAAGATGCCGCCTATTATCGCCCCCATAAACCATGATTTTAGTTTATCGAGAAAAAAAGTTTTTCGTGTAGTTTTGTTAAACCCATATTTTTCTTCAATTACAAAAGTGCTGTAGTAGCTCAAAGGCGTGCTTAAAATATCGCTTGCAATCATAATTATTGCAAAAAACACCAAGGCAATAATTATTGGATTATTCGATATAGATCGTGCTATTTCATCTACAAAAGCAAAGCCGTCAAGAATGAAAAATAGGAGGGTAGCAACTAGCGAAACAATTGAGGTAAGTATACTAAACTTATATCGCTCGGTTTTGTATCGTTGCGATTTTTTGTATTCCTCATCGTCATAAACGTCTTGCAATTGGGGCGGAAGTGCATCGTTAAAATGCTTAGAATTTAAATAATCTAAAACTTGATCAATCACAAAACTGATAACTAAGATTGCAATTATTATATAAAAAAGAGTTTCAGGTTTCAAAGGGAGAAGATTCGAAGTTAAAATTTATATTTTTTCGCCAATGTGATTAAGCGGTTTGCGGCGTAATTCGCTGGCGTTTTGCTTCAAATATTAGGATACCCGCTGCCACCGAAACATTCATACTATCTATTTCGCCTTCCATTGGAATTATAATATTTTGCGTGCTGTTTTGTAGCCAAGCAGGAGATAAACCTGTCGCCTCTGTGCCAACCACAATAGCACAACTATTTGTAAAATTACAACTATGGTAGGGTACTGAGGCTTGTAATTCGGCACAGTAAATATTTACATTGTTTTTATTTAAAAAATTAATTATTTCGGCCGTACTGCCGGTGGCAATTTTATTAGTAAATAAACATCCCACGCTACTGCGAATAATATTGGGATTAAACATATCGGTTTTTGGATTTGCAATAATTACTGCATCTACATTTGCAGCATCTGCAGTGCGAAGTAGTGCTCCAATATTACCCGGTTTTTCGGGAGCTTCGGCTACTAACAATAATGGAGTTTTAGTAGCAAACTTTAGATTTGATAACTCCAAAGGTTTTGAATGCGCAATGGCAAGCACTCCTTCGGTAGAACTGCGGTAAGCGATTTTTTCATAAACATCTGAAGTAATTTCTATAAATTCTGCCTCGTTGTTTGCCGATTCTTTTAAGGTGAAAATTTCTTCTTCTGAAATAATCTGAGAACAGAAAAGGAAGGTTTTGAAAGAATAGCCTCCCTTTATAGCAAGCGAAATTTCACGGAAACCTTCAACAACAAATAGCTTGGTTTTACGGCGTTCACGCGATTTTTCTTGCAATACGGTTATTTGCTTTATTAGCGGATTTTGAAAACTAGAAATTGACTTTTGCATGCGGCAAAGATACGTTTCTTAAATTTATATTTGCTTTGAAAATTAAGTGAATTAATTAGGTTTTAAGCTGTTATTTCTGCTGTTTAAAATCATAAACATTTCAAAAAAAACTACTTTTTGAGCCCCAACTTTTTTACATTTAAAAGTTACGAATTCAACTTTTATGAAAAAACTAGTTTTATTATTGGCTGTAGGCGTCTCCCTTTGGGCTTGCAAAAACGAAAAACGTTCAAATATTGAAAACCCTCAAAACGAATTTTCAGAAACCGATACTACAGTTGTTGATATTGATACGAAGGCAGAAGCAAACGAAGTAAATACCACTACATCCAAAACATTTCCTTTAGAGTTAAAAAGTGTATTTGCAGCACATGGCGGCTTAAATACTTGGAAAAAGATGAACAATCTCTGTTTTAGAATGAAAGGAAAAAATGGAGTGGAGGTACACACAATATCGCTTCCAAACCGTAAAAATAAAATTGAAACCAAAGATTGGTCTATTGGTAATGATGCCAACGGCGTGTGGCTTTTACGACACGATTTGGCATATGAGGGTAACCCCGTTTTTTACCATAATTTGATGTTTTACTTTTACGCCATGCCTTTCGTAATTTCAGACCCCGGAATTAATTATAGCGCGGTAGGGCCAACGGTGTTGGACGGTGAAACGTACAATGGTTTTAAAATTTCATACAATAAAGGAGTGGGTGATTCGCCAGAAGATGAATATATTTTATATTTCGATCCCACTACCAACAAAATGGCTTGGTTGGCGTATACCGTAACGTTTAAAGAGCAGAAAAAAAGTGACGATTGGCACTTTATTAAATACGATAAATGGCAAGAGGTAAACGGTTTGTTGTTACCCAAAAAATTGGTTTGGTACGAGGTAGAAGACGGAAAACCAACCGATAAAAAAATGGTTGTAAAGTTTGATAATGTGAGTATAACCGAAACAATGCTCGAAGCTTCTGTATTTAAAAAACCATCGGAAGGTCGCTATGTTAATTAAATTTCACCCTGATAAAAATTTCTTTTTTGTGAAATTACACTGGCCTGTCTTCAAAATAATTTACAATTAGCGCAACCATATAGTCGTAACTCATAATACCGCGACTTTGGTTGTTGGCTTTTAAAAAGTTGTCCCAAAAAATTTTTGAAAAATCTTCTAATGGGTTTTCGTAGCGCTTCCAAAAATCGCGCATTTCTTTGTAGCTTTCTAAAATACCGGGATTAATAGTGGTTAAAAGCTCGAAATATTTGGCCTCATCTCTTCGGGCAATCTCGTTGATTAAATACCGTAAAGTAAAAATATATCCCGCATATTGAATATATGGGTCGTCGTTGTGCAAGGTAGCTAACGAGGCTATAAAATTTGCTTCGTTTTCGGCGGCAAATCCTATTTGGTGGGCCTCTTCGTGGCAGGCAACTACCGGGAATTTATAGGTTGTAATTAAATTATTTACTTGCGCTTCACCCGAAAACGGATTTAAATAACCGCTGTATCCCATAATTGTTAAGCCTAAGCTCCAACCACTTTTTTTAAGACTTCGGGGTGAAATGGCAAGCTTGGGAAATTCTTTTTCCAGATTTTTATAACCGTTTAAAGTTTTTTCAAAAATTTCTTTTTGTGAATAAGGCAAATCAATTTTTACACTATCGGCATAACCCAATTTTCGGTGCATTGAGTTACTTTTTTCAATAAACCGTTGGGTAGTACTTACAAGTTGTTGGGTGGTATAATCGCTTTCTAATTTTAACGATTTATGTAATGGCAGTCGGTAATAATTAAATCCCCAAAGCACGTGAAACATTAAATATACTACCGATACCGTTGCTAAAATATCTACAAAAAACTGTAGAGTGTCGGTTTTTATTCGTTTTGCGTTTTTAAATAACCATCGTAATGCTAGTAAAATAATTAGCAGGTAAAACAAATCGCCCACCGAAAATGGAACCCAACCAAAAATATAACGCGCAACTTTTGAAATATACGGATAGATACCAAGGCTGTAGTATTTTTCTACAAACTCGGGGAAATATTTTAAAATTTGAAGTGCTATTATTTGCACAAATAGGAAAATAGCGAGGCGTGCTGAGGTTCTTTTTTGCATAAATCAAACTTACGAAGGAATTCTTTTACTACATAATTTTTATAGCCATTGCAAAACCGTAAATTTGCGAAATTGTAACCCAAAATTTACAAATGTTTTTCTATTCAATAGTTTAGGAACAACATTATGGGTAAAAGGTATTTTAATGCCGAAATGCCTCGTAAATTTTGGATAAATAAATATTTCAACAAAAAGTATAAACTATGAACGAAGAAATAAGAAATCTTGAACCCAAAGCACTTTGGAATAAGTTTGCCGATTTAAATGCGGTACCGCGACCTTCAAAAAAAGAGGAACGTGTAATTGCATTTATGAAAGACTTTGGTAAAAATCTTGGGCTAGAAACAATTGAAGATGAGGTAGGTAATGTTATTATTCGAAAGCCTGCGACTAAAGGTTTGGAAGATAGAAAAATGGTTATTCTGCAAAGCCATTTAGATATGGTTCACCAAAAAAATAACGACACCAATTTTGATTTCGATACTCAAGGGATTGAAATGTACGTAGATGGAGATTGGGTGCGTGCAAAAGGAACCACTTTAGGTGCCGATAACGGCTTGGGTGTTGCTACAATAATGGCAATTTTGGAAAGTGATAATATTGAGCACCCTGCAATTGAAGCGCTTTTTACCATCGATGAAGAAACTGGAATGACTGGTGCAAAAGGCTTAAAAGGCGGATTGCTACAAGGTGAAATATTACTAAATCTCGATACCGAAGAAGACGATGAAATAGGCGTTGGCTGTGCCGGTGGGGTAGATATTACTGCCACTGGAACGTATACTGAAAATGACGCGCCTCAAAATGCTACTGCTTTTACAATAAAAGTAAAAGGATTAAATGGGGGTCATAGTGGAATGGATATTATTAAAGGTTTAGGAAACGCCAACAAGCTTATGAATCGTGTGCTTTTTGCTACTAATAATTTTATGCAAATAGCCAAGTTGGAAGGTGGTAGCCTTAGAAATGCAATACCGCGCGAAAGTGTTGCAGAAGTTATGGTTACTTCGGAAGAAGAGTTTAATTCGGCTTTTGAAAAGATAAAGGATGACATTCTTACAGAGTACAAATCGTTGGAAGAAAATTTAACGATAACTGCCGAAAAGAGTACCGATTCCAGCTTAAAAACAATGGCATCGGCAGATCAAACAAAATTTTTAAATGCGATGAATGCCGCACATAACGGTGTTTACCGTATGAGCCCAGATATTGAAGATCTTGTTGAAACATCAAACAATATTGCTAAAGTTACGGTTGAAAATGGCACAATTAAAATTGAATGCCTTACACGCAGCTCGGTAGAATCATCAAAAGAAGTGTTAGCCAATGCACTTACTTCTACTTTTGAACTTGCGGGTTACAACGTAAATTTATCTGGTGATTACCCAGGTTGGGCACCAAATATGGATAGTGATATTTTAAAGGTTTTAGATAGTCTTTACCAAGAAATGAATGGCGAAAAGGCTAATGTAGCAGCCTGCCACGCCGGATTGGAATGTGGTATTTTAGGGCAAAATTACCCTGGGATGGATATGATTTCTTTTGGCCCTACAATTAAAGGGGCGCACTCGCCAGACGAGCGTGCTAGCATATCTTCGGCTAAGAAATATTGGAAATTTGTATTAGAAATTCTAAAGAATATTCCTAAAAAGTAAAACCATAATACGTACTGTGGTAAAATAAAAAAGAGGAAACAATTTAAATTGTTTCCTCTTTTTTTATAAAGTTATATTTGAAATTACTCTACAATTTCAACAATTTCGAGCTGAAAGATTAATTCGGCATCTGATGGGATAACTCCTGGAATTCCTCTTTTTCCATAAGCTAAGTGCGAAGGGATAAAAATAGTGGCTTTATCGCCTACTTTCATATTTAATAATCCTTCGCGGAAACCTGGAATTAATTTCGCTTCGGTGCTGTAATCTGTTGGAACTGGTACATATTGGCCAGCAGCTTTACGCATTTCATCAACCATTTCATAACGCTCTGCATTGGCAAGAATATTTGAGTCGAATAAGTGACCATCGGTTAAATACCCGGCGTAATTCATCAATATTTTATCGCCTTGTTTTGGTTGTGGTCCATCGCCTTTTTCGTTAAAGTACATTTGCACTCCCGATGGTAATGAATCTGCTTTTGCTCTCATAGCTTCGAGCTCTTTGGCTTGTTTTTCGGCAACTTTATTAATGCGTTCTTCTTTTTCCTTTTTTTCTTTTTCAAGTTTTGCCATTTCTTCGGTGAAATAAGGAACTTTTGTGTTGCCTTTATTTATGATGTTCACTGTTTCTATCACCACGGAATCTTTAGGCTTATCGCCCGGCTTTTCAGTTTCAACATTTCCTATTGAATCTACAACTTCTTGGCCCATTACAATTTCACCAAAAATAGTGTGGCGTCCATTTAACCACGGTGTTTCTTTAAGGGTAACAAAAAACTGACTTCCATTGGTATTTGGCCCCGAATTAGCCATTGCTAACAAGCCTTTTTTTGTGAAGTGAATAGAATCATTGGGCTCATCTGGAAACGCATATCCTGGACCGCCAGTACCGTCGCCTTTTGGATCTCCACCTTGAATCATAAAATCTTTAATAACCCTGTGAAACGTAAGTCCGTCATAAAAACGCTTTCCCTTAAAAAGTGAGTCAACCATACCGTTGGTTCCTTCGGCTAGGGCAACAAAATTTGAAACGGTTAGGGGAGCGGTTTCATTTTTAAGTTTGGCTACAAAGGTGCCTTTGTTTGTAATGAACTCGGCATACACTCCATCTTCTAATTCAGGATATTTTTCTTGACAAGATGCAAATGCTAGTGTTAGTAATAAGAATAGAAATGTTAGTTTTTTCATCATTTAAAAAATTTGATTTAGTTTGATTGTTCTATTGAGTGTAATGTAATTGTACTTTGAACAGGGATGTTTGTTCCAAGTTTTTCTTCGATGCCGTAATATCCAAATGCTTTATACGAAGGAAACAAAAAGGTAACAGTTTCGCCTACTTTCATAAGTTTTATACCCTCGCGTACCCCCGAAATTAAATCTTGGTTACTTTGGTCTACTTTATATTGTTGCACGCCGTTTTCTTCTTTTGAAATAATAACGTTGCCATTAAAGTCTTTAATATTATACGAAAACTTAACCAAATCGCCTACCTGTGGGTTTTGGGTGCTTGTAGAATCTTTTGTGTTGTAATAATACCAAAAGCCATTTTCAGATGAAATATAATCTGTAGTAGAATCATTTGCCATTATTTTTTCGATGTAATTTTTCTCTTGATCGTAAATCTTTTTATTTCTATCGGCAGATTTTTTTATAAACGACCCCGTCGCACTTTGTACGGGGCGTCTTGCCTCCGGGCTTTTGCACGCAAGCATTAATGAGAAAAGTACAATACTGTATACCAGCTTATAGGGCATTGGTGAGTTGGTTTTTATATCGTGGCAAGATACTAATAAAATCGTTTACAGTTTTGTTAAGGTCTTGCGAACTTTTTCCACCCGCAGCGTTATTATGCCCGCCGCCGCTAAAATGATTACGTGCAAACTCGTTTACAGAAAATTGACCTTTACTTCTAAACGATATTTTTACCATATCTTCATTTTTGTTTTCTATAAAAATTACCGCAAATAAAACTCCTTTTATAGAGAGCGCATAATTTACAAAACCTTCGGTGTCGCCCTTTTTAAAATTGTTGTCATCCAATTCTTTTTGGGTTAGGGTGATGTAGGCGGTGTTCATTTCGGGCAAAATTACCAAATTGTTTAAAGCTACCCCCAAAAGCCTCATTCTATCTGGGCTATTATTGTCGTATACATTTTGATTAATAATAGCACTTTGCGCCCCTGCTTCAATTAATTTTGCTGCCACTCTATGGGTAGTAGGACTTGTTGAAGAAAACCGAAAAGAACCCGTATCGGTCATAATTCCGGTATAGAGGTTAATTGCAATTTCTTCGGTAATTGTGTCACTTTCTTGCACGGCATTAATAAAGTGATAAACCATCTCGCAAGTAGAACTCATAGAAACATCGCTATAAGTAGCAACCGCATAATTATCTGGTTGCTGGTGGTGGTCTATCATTACAAATTTTGCGGTTGCGCTTTTAAAAAGTTCGCACATTTCGCCCACACGTTCCAAAGTGTTAAAATCTAAAGTGAAGATTACATTTGCAGCTTCTATTAATTGAGCCGTCTCGTCCTTTTGCTTTTCGTAAATTTTAATAGAGTCAACCCCTGGTAGCCATTTTAAAAATTCGGGGAAATCATTTGGCATAATTACACTTACTTCGTGCCCAAATTGTTTTAAAAAATGTGAAAGTCCTAAGCAGGAGCCAATAGCATCGCCGTCGGGGTTTTTATGCCCTACAACAACTATTTTTTGCGGGCATGCTAACAGCTCTTTTACTGTTTGAGTGGTCTCTTTATTCATAGGTGGCGAAGATACGATAAAGCCTTTTAACCCCAAAGATAATTGTCTGTAGGCTCATTGTATTTAAGGTTTGCTACTGTTTTTAAACCAATCCTTAAAGGGGGTTTAATATTAAACCTTGCATAATTGCTTGTATTTCATTTGCAAATAGTTATTTTTGCCGAAATTTTAAAATACAAAATGAGAACAGACAGAACATTTACAATGTTAAAGCCAGATGCAGTTGAAAAAGGACACATCGGGGCAATTCTTGAAAAAATTAACGCTTCAGGTTTTAGAATCGTAGCGATGAAATTAACTCAAATGACTACGCAAGATGCTAAAGAATTTTACGCAGTGCACAGCGAGCGTCCATTTTATGGTGAGTTAGTAGAGTATATGACTCGCGGACCAATTGTAGCGGCAATTCTTGAAAAAGAAAATGCAGTTGAAGATTTCCGTACGTTAATTGGAGCAACCAACCCAGCCGATGCTGCCGAAGGTACTATCCGTAAATTATATGCAGCTTCTATTGGTGAAAACGCTGTTCACGGTAGCGATAGCGATGAAAACGCAGCTATTGAAAGTGCTTTCCACTTTGCAGGACGCGAAATGTTTTAATCATTGACGATATATAATTAAAAAACGCCTTCCTACTGGAAGGCGTTTTTTAATACCAAAACCTAACGAAGAATAAGTTTTTTAATTAACTCCTTTTTCATCTCTTCGTTAAGTAATTTTATAATTTTCTCTTTCCCGTAACTCAGTTCTTCGCGCAGAACCGAAGATGACAGCTGTACGTACAGCGTTTCTCTATCTAGTTTAATATCGGTTGTATATTTTGAAATAGCTTGGCCCATAACTGTATTCCACGCTTCTTTTGCATTTACTTTATCTAAACCTTTTTCAAGTCGGTTTTTTCCAATAAACTCTTTTAAAGCATCGCCAATAGAAATGTTTTCTGCGTTTCTTTTTGCCATTATATTACTAAATCAATAGGTTTTTAAAATTATTTTGTGAATTCAAATTGTTTAAATTTACGGTAAGTGTAAATTTTATCGTCTTCATTTTTTATAACGAGAGTACTGTCTTTTGCCGAAATAACCGTCTCTTTCCACGTGTCGAATGTAGTTTTATAATACATTCTTAAACTGTCGTTTTCAACTTTTAACTTAAAACTTTCGGCAGTGCCATTGGTGGTAAAACTACCGTCTATTTTTGGCGACACTTTTGTGCGAAAACCGCTGTCGCCTTTTACTTCAATATAGTCAATTACCATATTTACACTGTAGTCTTTGGAGTCACCATTTTTTAAAGTTACGGTTTTAATTTCCCAATATCCCGCTAAATTTTCTTTTTGTAACTCGGGGTTTGGTTTTTCGCACGATAGGGCGACTAACGCAAATAAAAATATTAAAATTTTCAAGTTCATAATTGGTTATTCGTATTATTCAGCTTCTTTTGTTTTAAAGTCAAACCGTTTAGTTTACAGTGCTTAAAGGAAACATTTTATAAGTTTGATGCACTTTTTTAATTACTTCTTCGGTACGCTCGGCGTGTGTATCGCTAATAAACAATTGTCCAAAGTTTTCGTTATCTACCAAACTAATTAAGTGCGTAACGCGTGTCTCGTCCAATTTATCAAAAATATCATCTAAGAGCAAAATAGGATTTGTTTTTGAATGATTTTTTATAAAGTCGAATTGCGCCAATTTTAAAGCAATTAAATACGATTTTTGTTGTCCCTGCGAGCCAAACTTTTTAATTGGGTGCCCGTCAATTTCAAAAACTAAATCGTCTTTATGAATCCCAAAATTAGTGTATTGCGAAAACCTATCTTTGTTAATATTTGTGGTGAGCAAAGTGTGTAAATCGTTTTCTTGCAACTGACTTTGGTACACTAAATTTATACGCTCGTCGCCACTGCTTATGGCTTTATATCGATTTAAAAATATTGGTAAAAACTCTTCCAAAAACGCCGTTCGTTTGCCAAAAATTGAAGTGCCGTAAGTATGCAATTGCTCGTTGTAAATATCAATAGTATCTTGGTTAAAAGTATTATTGGCAACGAAATATTTCAACAGCGAATTGCGCTGGGCGAGCACTTTGTTGTAGTTAAGTAGCGTGTTTAAATAATCTTGGTCGCGTTGCGAAATTACGCCATCAATAAATTTTCGGCGGGTATCGCTGCCTTCTATAATTAAATCTCTATCGGCCGGCGAAATAATTACCAAAGGCAAAAAACCTATGTGTTCGCTAAATTTATCGTACGCTTTTCCGTTTCGTTTTATAACTTTTTTTTGACCTTTTTTTGCGCTTACTACTATTTTTTCGGGAGTATCGTTTTTTTCGTAGTATCCTTCAACCACAAAAAAATCTTCGCCGTGCTTTATGTTTTGAGTGGTAATTGGGTTAAAATAACTTTTCCCGAAGGACAAGTGGTAAATTGCATCTAGCACGTTTGTTTTTCCTACGCCATTATTTCCCACAAAACAATTAATTTTAGGGTCAAATTCGAAGCTTTCGGCTTCAAAGTTTTTATAGTTAAGGAGCGATAATTTTTGTAAAATCATATATTAATTAAAGTAGCAATTTTTTAGATAGAAATAGCCACAACGTTGGAAATTTAATAAGCTATTAAAAAGTGTAAAAATAAGATGTTTGTAGCGATTTAACCGATAGTTGTGTGGAAAGTTATTTTTTACCGCGCAATTGCGAATAAAACAACTTTTTAAGACGGTTTAAAAGTGTGGGGGCAAAATATTAAAAATAAGAAATAGTATTTCTTTTAAATTCCATTAAAAATTTTATTTTTGCGCCATTCCCGCGAAGGCGGGAATATTAAATAAACAGAAGTAATAATATGGCAACGTACAAAAAACGCGGTGGTAAACCAAAGACCAAAATTGAAAAGCAAGAAGAGCTTGAAGATAATAGCACAACAGCAGAGGTATTTAACACCCTAGACGAGGGTGCCTCAAAAACCGAAGCTTGGGTAGAAGAAAACCAAAAAGGTATTTTAGCCTTTATTATTGTTGTAGCTGTTGGTGTTTTAGGATATTTTGCTTACGATCAATATATAAAAACTCCAAAAGAGGCCGAAGCGATGAACGAAATGTTCCAGGCGCAAAACTATTGGGAAGAGGCATTAACTGCCACTGCAAAAGATTCATTGTACAACCTTTCTCTTCAAGGAGGCGAGGGCAAGTACGGGTTTTTAGATATAATTGATAACTACAGCGGAACCGATGCAGCAAACTTAGCGTATTACTACGCAGGAATGGCTTATCTAAACACTAATAAATACCAAGAAGCTATTGCGCACCTTGATAAATTTAAAAGTGATGACGAAATGTTAGCCCCTTTAGCAAAAGGAGGTATTGGCGACGCTTTTGTACAATTAGGTCAAAATGAAGATGCTTTAAAATATTACGAAGAAGCAGCTACAATGCGCGCTAACAACTTTACTACACCACGCTTTTTATTAAAAGCTGGTATTACGGCAATGGCTTTAAATAAAAATGATAAGGCCTTAGCACATTTCAAAAAAATAGCAGACGAATATCCAAGTGCAACCGAAGCTACAAAAGCTGAAATTTATACCGGTCGCGCCGAGGCAATGAATAAATAAATGGCTACAGCAAATACAAATTTATCGGCTTACGATAAAAACACAATCCCAAACGCGAAAGATTTTCGGTTTGGGATTGTTGTTTCAGAATGGAACCACGACATCACCGAAGGAATGTTTCAAGGCGCTTTTGATGCCTTAAAAGATTGCGGCGCAATAAATGAAAATATAGTACGCTGGAATGTGCCAGGTAGCTACGAACTTATTTACGGCTGTAAAAGAATGACCGAAAGCTACGATATGTTAGATGCTGTTATTGCCATAGGAAGCGTAATTCAAGGCGAAACTAAGCATTTTGACTACGTTTGCGAAGCAGTAGCACAAGGCATAAAAGATTTAAATGTGCAGGGAAATATCCCAGTTATTTTTTGTGTACTTACCGATAATAATATGCAACAAGCCATAGAGCGAAGCGGCGGTAAACACGGCAACAAAGGTACCGAAGCTGCCATTGCTGCAATTAAAATGGCACAGCTACGAAAGGAATCTAAGTTTTAAAAATATTTACTTTTCAATTTAATAAAGCTGCTTAATTAGCAGCTTTATTGTTTTGTAATAATTAGTTATTATTAGCCACAAAGTTGCGCAAAGTGCGGTACAGTAATTGTTTAAAACAAGCTTTAGAAAGGTTTTAGAAAACATACTAATTTCAGTAACTTTGAGGCACGATAATTATGGGACTAATAGGAAAAAGAAAAAATAAAAAGTTTAGCTATAAACCAAGGCATTACGAGTTTGATGGTGAAAATAGTCCGTTTACCATAAATCATAAATTCGATCAATTTAGAACAACGGTTGGCGATAACAGAGGCTTAAAAGCCAAGTTTAAAACAGCCATTGCAGATTTAAGACGATCTTCAGATAGAAATACTACGCTAAGATTGTTAATTATTACTGCATTATTGGTGTTATTTTTTCTTTACATTATCGATTTTGATTTATCTATATTCTACGTTTAAGATTTAATGGCAGACATCATTCAGTTATTACCAGATCACGTTGCGAATCAAATTGCAGCTGGCGAAGTTGTACAACGACCTGCATCTGTTGTAAAGGAACTGTTGGAAAATGCAATAGACGCAAAGGCTACAAACATTACTTTGGTGGTTAAAGACGCAGGAAAAACCCTAGTTCAAGTCACCGATGATGGTGTAGGGATGAGTGTTACAGATGCACGACTAAGTTTTGAACGGCATGCAACTTCAAAAATTAAAACTGCCGAAGATCTTTTCGATTTACATACCAAAGGATTTCGGGGGGAGGCATTGGCTTCAATTGCTGCAATTGCACACGTTGAGCTTAAAACAAAGACTGAAAATTCTGAAATAGGAACACACCTCACCATTGAGGGAAGCAAAGTAACATCGCAAGAACCTGCAGTGGTACCAAAAGGGACAACCATTTCAGTAAAAAATCTATTTTATAATATTCCAGCTCGCCGAAATTTTTTAAAAAGTAATACCGTAGAAATGCGGCATATTATTGACGAATTTCACCGAGTAGCAATGGCGCATCCAAGTGTTTCGTTTCAGATGCTTCACAACGGCAGCGATGTTTTTAATTTGCCCGCAACCAATTCGCGACAACGAATTGTAAATATTTTCGGGAGTAAAACCAATGAAAAATTGGTGCCTGTGGGCGAAGAAACCGAAATTTTAAAAATCAACGGTTTTGTAATAAAACCCGAATACAGTAAAAAAAGTAGGGGAGAACAATTTTTCTTTGTCAACGATAGGTTTATTAAAAGTCCGTATTTACATCACGCGGTTTCATCGGCTTTTGAAGGATTAATGAAAAATGATGTGCACCCAGGATACTTCTTATTTTTAGAGGTAGACCCGCATTCTATCGATATTAATATTCACCCTACAAAAACCGAAATAAAATTTGACGATGAGCACGCAATTTATGCGATGCTTCGGGCTACGGTAAAACACAGTTTAGGGCAGTTTAATATTGCACCGGTTCTCGATTTTGAAAGAGATAAAGGTTTTGATACTCCTTACGAATACAGTAAAAAAACTCCAACAGCACCTTCGATAGACGTCGATAAAGATTTTAACCCATTTAAAGAAAAAGCTAAGCAAGGGAATATAAAATTTCCTTTTAAAAGAGAGCAGCCAAACTCGTGGGAGTCGTTGTACGTTGGCTTAAATGATGATACGCGTCAAGCAAATTTTGATGCTGCTCAGCAAGTAGATAATCACACTGCGAAAGGCGACGGTGTTGAAATGCAGTTTGAAAGCGAAGAAGTTACGGGCAGCCTATTTAGTACCGAAGAAACCGATACCGGGCAGGTAACATTTCAGCTTCAAAATAAATATATTGTGAGTCCCATTAAAAATGGAATGATGGTAATTCATCAAAATCTCGCGCATCAACGGGTGTTGTACGAAGAATTGCTGAAAAACATCACCATTAAAGAAGCAATAAGTCAGCAGTTGTTATTTCCGTTACAATTACATTTTACAAAGCCCGATGTAGAAATTATTAAAAAAGTACGCGAGCAATTGGAGCACACCGGCTTTATTTTTTCTGAATTAAAAGATGAAACTATTGAGATAAGCGGTATTCCTGTATTGATTCTCGAAAGCCATGTTGTAAATTTGCTCAACCAATTGGTTCACGATATAAAAGAAGAAATGCCCGATACGGGGTTTAGTCAAAATGATATGTTGGCAAAATCGATGGCAGCAAGCATGGCTATTAAAACTGGAGTATCACTTAGCAGCGAAGAACGCGAGCATTTAATTAACCAGCTATTTGCGTGTAAAGAGCCAACTGTAAGCCCTACAAACAAACCAGTTTTTACAACGCTGGATGTAGGCGATTTGGATAAAAAATTTGTATAAATGGGAAGAATTACCGACACAATTAAATTTCTTTTAATACTAAATGTAATCTTTTACATAGGGTCTTTTATTATTGGAGATTTATCAATAAAACTGTTTGCTCTTTACTATTTTGAAAACCCTAATTTTCAATATTGGCAACCTATTACGCATATGTTTATGCACGACCCCTCGTCCATATTTCATATACTTTTTAATATGTACGCCTTATGGGCGTTTGGTTCGCCATTAGAAATGCGCTGGGGTCAAAAAAAGTTTTTATTCTTTTATTTTTCGGCAGGTTTGGGTGCTGCGATAATTCATACTTTGGTTAATTATTTCCACATCCATAGTGTTATGGATTCTTTAATTGCAGGAGGGTGGAGCCAAGCCGAAATAATGAGTTATCTATCGGGTGGTAACGGTGGCAGTCGCGCTGTTTTAGACTCTGTGCCTATGGAAAGCATACAGTCCATGGCTCAATCATACCACGGGATGGCGTTGGGAGCTTCGGGTGCGGTTTACGGTATATTAGTGGCATTTGGAATTATGTATCCAAATGTAGAATTAATGCTTATTTTCTTGCCAATTCCTATTAAAGCAAAATACTTTATACCCGGAATTATAATTATGGATTTAATCTTCGGAATAACGGGTACCGCTACGGGTATTGCACATTGGGCACATATAGGTGGAGCACTTTTTGGTTTTATCATGGCGTGGTACTGGAAAAAAAATAGTTTTAACGATCATCGCTGGAATTAATTATGGCGGCTTCTAATCTTACATATCAATTTAAAACGGCCAATGTTTTGGTAAAGCTAATTGTTGTAAACGTAATCGTGTTTCTAATAGTTAGTTTAGGGTCGTTTTTATTGAATATTTCTCCACAATATTTTACCCGCTGGTTTGTATTAAGCGATAGTTTAGATACGCTTCTATTTTACCCGTGGACCCTTATTACTTACGGGTTTTTGCACTTCGGGTTTATGCATATTTTGTTTAATATGTTGTGGTTGTATTGGTTTGGGCAATTTGTTTTAAACCTTTTTACTGGCAAACGACTTCTAACCGTTTATTTACTGGGAGCTCTTTTTGGAGGGTTACTGTTTGTTATAGCCTATAATCTTTTCCCAGCTTTTGCGCAAAGTCGTGGATTTTTAATTGGTGCTTCAGGGGCAGTTACAGCAATAATGGTTTTTATTGCTACGTATACCCCAAATACCGAGTTTCGTCTATTTACTTTTACTATTAAATTGTGGCAAATAGCATTGTTTTTATTTTTACTAGATTTAGTTCGTATTCCTACGTCGGGAAATGCTGGCGGACTAATGGCGCACGTTGGGGGCGGTATTTTTGGATATATTTATGCAGTGCAACTTGCCAAAGGAAATGATATAGGAAAATGGTTCGAAAACTTTATGGACTGGGTTGCCAATTTGTTTAAACCTTCAAAGAAAAAACCTTTTAAAACGGTTCATCGTACAACCAGAAAGCAACCTATGCGTTCTACGCCTAAAGATGTAAAATCTAATCATCAAAAAAAGATTGATAGTATTTTAGACAAAATTGGAAACAGCGGCTACGAAAGTCTTTCAAAAGAAGAAAAAGATTTTCTTTTTAAAGCGGGTAAAGATGACTAACTCATGAAAAGGTTTTTCAATAATGTGATTTTTTGGGTAAACCTACTCGCAGCACTTTTATTGTTAATATCCTTCGTACTTCCTTTTTTACCGCCAAAAACATTTCCCACCCTATCGCTGCTTAGTTTGGCGGTATCTGTATTAATAATTATAAATATAATATTTGCAATATTTTGGGTGATTCAATTTAAAAAACGCTTTTTAGTGTCGCTTACAGTTTTGGCGTTTTCCTATTTCTATTTTAATGTTTTTTATGAAGTCTCTGTCGAAGGTGACGCCTCGCAATTTGAAAATTCGCTAAGTGTTTTATCATATAACGTACGTTTATTTAATGCGTACGAAAGCAATCCAAAAACCGATGCCACCACTGTTTTTTCTGAAATTTTAACGCAACAAGACCCAGATATTCTTTGTATTCAGGAATATTATAGAGGTAATACCATCGATTTTTCTACCTATCCACATAAATACGTACATTTTAGAAACAAAAACGCTAAGCTTGGGCACGCAATATTTTCAAAATACCCACTGGTTAATACAGGCGCTTTTGATTTTAAACACACAGCTAACAACACCTTGTATGCCGATGTAATTAAAAATAAAGATACCGTAAGAATTTACAGTGTACACCTACAATCTTTGGGTATTATCCCTAGAGTAAGTTTTTTACAAAAAAGCGATAACGAAAAATTGAGACAACGGCTATCGCGAGGTTTTGGAGAACAGCAACTGCAAATAGAAGCTATTTTAGAGCACAAAAAAAGTACGGACCACCCGGTATTAATTTGTGGCGACTTTAACAACACCCCGTTTTCATACATTTATAGGCAAGTAAATAACACTATGAACGATGCTTTTCGAGAAAGAGGAAATGGCTTAGGTACTACCTTTAAATTTGAATCATTCCCAATGCGAATCGATTATATTTTTGCCTCGCCAGCGTTTGAAGTGTTATCATTTAAAACCTTAACCAATACCTTTTCAGATCACTTTGCTATAAAAGCTACGGTAGCTTGGTAGTATTTTTAAATATTTAAATTTTTTCTACTTGTTGGTTTTCTAAATAAAGTAGTGTATTGGGCCCTTCATTAAACAATAAATCTAACACCGATAAATTGGGTAAAAAGGAGTGATTATTTTCGTGTACCTGTGTATATTTATCAGGAGAAAAAGTTGTTTTTCGCTTTGCGTTAACCATAAACCTACAATCTGCAATTTTCGGTTCTGTTTGGAAAGTTGTAGTTTTTTCAACCTCGCAATCTATGCCTATTAATTCGCAAAGCACTTCAAAAATTTGCAAATTGTGGTCTAGCAGTTTTTCTACGGGTTTGGTAAAGAAAGGGGCTAAGTCATCTTCGTAAAATTCAAAAAAAGGAGAGGTGCGATAAGCGCTTTGTAAACTTCGCCAATGATGCTCTTGCCACGGAAAATCATTTTCAACCACCACTTCTTTTGTTTTTTGGCGTTTACCGGTTTTGGAATGCTTTACAGGAATATTGAGTAACAGTCTGCCATTGCTGTGCGCTACTACCATGCGGTTTCGGTAGGTTTGTTTTTGGTAGTTGTCTTCAACCTCAAAAACCACTTTATCGGTTTGCGCTATTGCCGTCATTTGTTCTATAGAAGGAAAATACGAAGGGTATAACAGTATTGTTTTCATCTAAAAATTTATCAACTTCAAAAATAGAAAAGATGTTTGAAATTTACTGTACAAAAGGGTAGGACTATTTTAATAACTGAAATATCGCAAATATTTGATGATTGTAAAATTTCAGTATAGAATCGATAAAGCCTAATTTATAAACTTGAAACCATTTTCCCTACATTTGTAAAAATTTTAAAACTATGCTTATACTTGGCATTGCCGGTGGTACCGGAAGTGGAAAAACAACAGTAGTAGAACAAATTGTTTCGGAACTTCCAGATCACGAAGTGTGCGTAATTTCGCAAGATTCTTATTATCACGATACTAGCCATTTATCGATGGAAGAACGTGTTAAAATAAATTTTGACCACCCAAAAGCAATAGATTTTGACTTGCTTGTTACCCATTTAAAAGAATTGCGAGAAGGCAAATCGTTTGAGCAGCCGGTATATTCATTTGTAGAACACAATAGAACGGGCCAAACCATTACCACGGCACCTAAAAAAGTAATTATAGTTGAAGGTATTTTAATTTTGTCGCATCCAGATATTCGCGATATGTTTGATATTAAGATATTTGTACACGCCGATAGCGATGAACGCCTTATACGTAGATTAAAACGCGATATTGCTACCCGTGGGCGCGATTTGGAAGAAGTGTTGAGCAGGTATCAAACAACGCTTAAACCAATGCATCAACAGTTTATTGAACCTACTAAAGAGTTTGCTGATATAATTATTCCTACAAATAAATATAACACCGTAGCAATAGATGTTATTAGAACCATAATTCATCAAAAAATTACGTATACTGAGTCGTGAAACTTTCAGAAATTAAAAAAAACAAATGGATTAGATTTATAAGCAATAAGTATGTGCTTATATTAATCTTTTTTATTGTGTGGATGGTTTTTTTTGATGCCAATTCTTATCTTATTCATCGTGAATTAGATAGCGAAATTGATGGCCTGGAAGACAATGCCGAATTTTACCGTAACGAAATTGAGGCCGATCGCGCCTTTATTGAAAAGTTACAAGACAGTAATGAAATGGAAAAATTTGCTCGCGAAAAATATTACCTTAAGAAAGAAAACGAAGATATTTATATAATTGAACACGAAGATAGCATCAATAAAGAAGAGAAGCGATGAGTAAAGTTCAAAACACCCAATCTTTTGATGGGTTTACAGATTTTAATGAAGTTTCGGCCAAGCAGTGGAAACAAAAAATACAAGTAGATTTAAAGGGAGCCGATTATAACGAAACTTTAGTTTGGAATAGCCCCGAAGGAATTCACGTAAAACCTTTTTATCACCAAGATGATTTTAAAGAAGATTTTCAAAATATTCCTGGGCAACCTAAAGCGTGGCGTATTGTTCAAAAAATATTTGTGGACAATGAAGAAATTGCAAACAGCATTGCCTTAGACGCGATTAAAAGAGGTGCCGAAGCTATTGTTTTTAAGGCAACAAAAAAATTTAATCTGCAAGCGCTTTTTAATAATTTTCCTTTTGAAAATATTCCTATATATTTTCAACTTAACTTTCTATCAAAAAATTTCTACACCGAATTATTTACCTTTTTCTCGACAAAAAATGCAACGGTATTTTACAATATTGATTTGCTCGGAAATTTAGCTAAAACAGGTAATTGGTATCAGAATTTAAATTCTGATCACGAAATTTTAGATACATTATTAAAAGTCAATTTAAAAGAAAATATAATTGGCGTAGACCTTAGCCTATATCAAAATGCGGGAGCTACCGTGGTGCAACAATTAGCCTATGCTATGGCACACGTCAATGAATACTTAAACCATTTATTTTCACAATCTGCCGTTTCTAAAACAGTGGAAAAGGATGCGATAAAAGAAGTGAAAATTACATTTAATCTTGCTGTTGGATCCAACTACTTTTTTGAAATAGCCAAAATTAGAGCCTTGCGAAAATTGTTTGCAACCTTGGCTAAAGAATATGGTATAAATGAAACTTGCCATATTATTGCTACACCTTCCAAAAGAAATAAAACTTTGTATGATTACAACGTAAATTTACTTCGCAGTACTACCGAATGTATGAGTGCTATTTTGGGAGGAGCCGATGCAGTTTGTAACATGCCGTATGATGAAATATTTCATAAAAGAAATGAATTTGGAGATCGTATTGCACGAAACCAACTTTTAATTTTAAAACACGAAAGCTATTTTAACGCGGTTAGTAATCCCGCCGATGGTGCGTATTACATAGAAAGCCTAACCGATGAATTAGCCGAAAAAGCACTTCAAATTTTTAAAGATATTGAAAAAGGAGGTGGGTTTCTTCAGTTGTTAAAAGAAGGAACAATTCAAAAGAAAATTAAAGAGAGTGCCGATAAAGAAGAACAGCTTTTTGAAAGTGGAGAAGTAAAGCTTTTAGGAACAAACTATCATCCCAATCAAAACGACAAAATTAAAAACGATTTAGAGCTTTTTCCTTTTGTTAAACGCAAGCCAGTAAAAACTATAATTGCTCCAATAGTTGAAAAACGCCTTGCAGAAAATGTTGAACAGCAAAGATTAAGTAATGAGTAGAAAAAATTTACAACATATTTCGTTAAAGAGTGACACGCTGGATAAAAAAAATAATCTTGCTAAAAACCGCGCCGATAGCAGTACACTGGCTACTGCCGAAGAAATTGAAATAAAAAAGCAGTACAGCAAAGAAGATATTAAAAATTTAAAACATTTAAATTTTGTTGCCGGAATTGCACCCAATTTACGCGGGCCGTATTCAACCATGTACGTCCGTAGACCGTGGACAATTAGGCAATATGCCGGGTTTTCTACCGCCGAAGACAGCAATGCTTTTTACAGACGAAATTTAGCAGCTGGGCAAAAAGGTCTCTCTGTGGCGTTCGATTTGGCTACGCACCGCGGGTACGATAGTGACCACCCACGAGTTGAAGGTGATGTGGGGAAAGCGGGAGTGGCGATTGACAGTGTAGAGGATATGAAAATTCTATTCGATCAAATTCCGCTCGACAAGATGAGTGTTTCTATGACTATGAATGGGGCTGTGCTTCCTATCATGGCATTTTATATTGTTGCTGCCGAAGAACAAGGGGTTGCGCCAAAAGCGCTGGCAGGAACTATTCAAAATGATATACTTAAAGAATTTATGGTGCGGAATACCTATATCTATCCGCCTACACCATCGATGAAAATTATAAGTGATATTTTTGAATTCACTTCTAAAAATATGCCGAAATTTAATAGTATTTCTATTTCGGGATATCATATGCAGGAGGCGGGTGCCACCGCCGATATTGAACTAGCCTACACCTTAGCAGATGGGTTAGAATATATACGCACAGGCTTAAAAGCAGGCATGGATATAGACACTTTTGCGCCTCGCTTATCATTTTTCTGGGCCATTGGGATGAACCATTTTATGGAAATTGCCAAGCTGCGTGCAGCGCGTATGCTTTGGGCAAAGATTGTAAAACAGTTTAAACCAAAAAATGAAAAATCACTTTCGTTACGTACGCATTGCCAAACCAGCGGTTGGAGTTTAACCGAGCAGGATCCGTTTAACAACGTTGCCCGTACGGCTATTGAAGCAGCGGCAGCGGCATTTGGCGGAACCCAGTCATTGCATACCAATGCCTTGGATGAAGCTATTGCACTCCCAACAGATTTTTCGGCACGTATTGCACGTAATACTCAAATTTTCCTTCAAACTGAAACGCAAATTACTAGAACTGTAGACCCGTGGGCAGGTAGTTATTACGTTGAAAATCTTACCGACGAAATAGCTAAAAAAGCATGGGCATTAATTGAAGAAGTTGAAGAATTAGGCGGAATGACCAAGGCTATTGAAGCCGGTATTCCAAAACTTCGTATAGAAGAAGCTTCGGCAAGAAAACAGGCACGAATTGACAGCGGGCAAGATGTAATTGTAGGCGTAAACAAATATCGTCTCGATAAGGAAGATCCGTTGCAAATTTTGGATGTAGACAATAAAAAAGTACGTACCTCACAAATTGAGAGGCTAAATAAAATTAAAGCTACTCGCGATAGTAAAAAAGTTGAAAAAGCATTGGCAGAAATTACCCAATGCGCTCAAACGGGTGAAGGAAATTTATTAGCTTTAGCTGTTGAAGCAGCTCGCCACAGAGCAACTTTGGGCGAAATTTCTTCAGCAATGGAAAAGGAATTTGGTAGGTATAAAGCACAAATTAGATCATTTAGCGGCGTGTATAGTAAAGAAATAAATAAAGACGAAAGCTTTGAAAAAGCACGACAACTGGCAGATCAGTTTGCCGAATTGGAAGGACGTCGTCCACGTATTATGATTGCCAAAATGGGACAAGACGGTCACGATCGCGGTGCCAAAGTTGTAGCCACAGGTTATGCCGATGTAGGATTTGACGTAGATATTGGTCCGTTGTTTCAAACACCCGCCGAAGCGGCAAAACAAGCTGTTGAAAACGATGTTCACATTCTAGGGGTTTCTTCATTAGCTGCAGGCCATAAAACGTTGGTGCCACAAGTAATAGAGGCGCTTAAACAATACGGTCGCGAAGATATTATGGTTATCGTAGGCGGTGTAATTCCCGCTCAAGATTACCAGTATCTTTTTGATGCTGGAGCCATTGCTGTTTACGGTCCAGGAACACGTATAAGCGATGCGGCAATTGAAATGTTGGGGGTTTTAATTGGTGGAGTGGAGTAAATTTTGCACTTCGCTTAAATAATTCGTTCATTTTTATAGGCAAATTGTATAAGAGTTAAGCTTTCTTTTTTCTGAAAAAAAATAGCGTTTACAATAGCCCTGTTGTCGGTTTAATTTCTCCTAAAATATTTCGTTATCTTTGATAAGAACATATTTTCGATTTAAACTATGAATGAATCGCGACGTATTCAAAATCTTTTTACAGATCTTTATCACGGTCACCCTTGGTTAGATGTAACCATTCAAGATACCCTTAGTAGAGTTACCGTCAAGCAGGCTTCACAACGACCCATTGAAGATGGAAATACTATTTGGGAAATTGTAAACCATATGATAGCTTGGCGCCAAAATGTGCTGAAACGAGTAAAAGGCGAAGTACTTGAAATTCCTGAAAATAATTATATTGAAAAAGTTGAAGATACTAATGATGAGGCGTGGCACGAAACGCTTAATAATTTAGAGCGAACGCAAAAAGAATGGTTGTATTTTTTAAGCACTTTTAAAGAGACTAATTTTATAAACAAATACCCTTTAAATAATCTTACTTACTATCAACATATTCACGGTATAATTCAGCACGATGCATACCATTTAGGGCAAATTGTTCTTTTGTGTAAAATTACCAACCCTTAGGCTTTTCAATGCTTCAAACAATAGTTCACTACACGTTACATCTTTTAGTTCCTGGGTTAATAGCTTTTATTTTTTTTAGAGCTCAATGGAAACGGGCTTGGTTAATATTATTGGCTACGATGCTTGTAGATTTGGACCACCTTGTAGCAACTCCAATCTTTGACCCCGGCCGATGCAGTATTAATTTCCATCCGTTACACACCTATTGGGCAGTGGCAGTGTATGTTGTATTGCTATTTTTTAAAAAAACCCGAATTGTCGCCGTAGGACTTTTATTCCATATGCTAACAGATTTCATAGATTGCCATTGGAATTGAAACTTTAATTCTTAATATATTTCTCACAACTTAAGTCTCCAAGCTCAAATCTTACTATCTATGGTGATAAGGTTCATTTCGTAAAATAGTAAACCCGCGATATAATTGTTCAATAAAAAACAATCTAACCATTTGGTGTGAAAATGTCATGGACGAGAGGGCAACTTTTCCGTTTGCCCGGTCATAAACAGAATTGCTAAACCCGTAGGGGCCACCAATTACGAAGATGAGGTTTTTAATTCCGCTATTCATCTTTTTTTGAAGAAAACTTGAAAACCCTTCAGAGGTATAACTTTTTCCTTTTTCATCCAATAAAATAAGCACATCGCTATTTGCAGTACGTTTTAATATTTCTTTGCCTTCGGCATCTTTTTGCTGTGCTTCCGAAATATTTTTTGCGTTTTTAATATCGGGGATTATCACCATTTCAAAAGGCACATAAAAACCTAAACGTTTTGTATAATTTTCAATTAGCTGCTGTAATTGCGTGTCATCGGTTTTTCCAATTGCGAAGAGTGTAATTTTCATGGCAAATATTTCAGATTTCAAAAGTACAAAGATTGTTTATTTTCGGGTTTAAAAAATTTATGCACAAGTAAATAATACCTCCAGTTTGCAATTAGTTTTTAAAGCTTTTTATATAACTACCCACTGAAACTCTAAACTGACAACTCTTTTTGTTATTTTAGCTGAAATTTCGTTCTAATGATTTCAGAAAAACAATTTAATAAAGAAATAGATATAATAATTGCGAATGCCATAAGAGAGGATGTTGGCGATGGAGATTATAGCTCTTTAGCTTGTATTCCCGAAGATGCGCAAGGGGCGGCAAGACTTTTGGTTAAAGACAATGGAATAATTGCCGGAGTTGAGTTTGCCCGTCAAGTTTTTGAGTATGTTGATCCAGGCTTAAAGGTTGATGTAAAAATAGCAGACGGAGCGCAGGTAAAACATGGCGATGTAGCTTTTCACGTTTCAGGGTTGTCGCAATCTATTTTAAAATCTGAACGACTTGTTTTAAACGCCATGCAGCGTATGAGTGCGATTGCAACAAAAACGAATAAATACGTAGAAAAACTTGAAGGTACAAACACCAAAATTTTAGATACCCGTAAAACAACCCCCGGCATACGCGCTTTAGAAAAATGGGCCGTAAAAATAGGAGGTGGCGAAAACCACCGATTTGCGTTGTATGATATGGTTATGTTAAAAGATAACCACATAGATTTTTGTGGTGGAATAACCAAGGCTATCAATACGACAAAAGCGTATTTAGAAAGCCATCTGTTAGATTTAAAAATAATTGTTGAAGCCCGAAATTTAAAAGAAATTGAAGAGATTCTTGAAAGTGATGGGGTTTATAGAATTTTAATAGATAATTTTAATTACGAAGATACGCGCAAGGCGGTAAAACTTATTGATGGCAAATGTTTAACCGAAAGTAGTGGCGGAATAACTTTAGAAACAGTTCGTAAATATGCCGAATGCGGGGTAGACTATATTTCTAGCGGTGCTTTAACACATTCGGTTTACAATATGGATCTTAGCCTAAAAGCTATTTAATGAATCAAGAGTCTGAAAAGGAAATAAACATACCTGTAATTCGAGATTTAGTTCGAATTAGCAAAAAAGTAAAACTCCCAGCACTGGGTGAGTTTTCGCTATACCACTTATTAGATATATATATAACGGGTATTTTTAAAGGAACATTTTCACTACGAGCTAGTTCTATTGCGTATAGTTTTTTTTTAGCATTGTTTCCTTTCTTGTTATTTCTGTTAAACTTAATTCCATACATCCCGATAGATGGGTTTCAAACGCGATTTTTAATTTTTATTGAAGCGCTTTTACCCGCACAAACTACCCAGTTTTTTTATCCCATTATTGCCGATATTGCGGTTAATCCGCGTGCTGGCCTGCTATCAATTGTTTTTTTTCTATCTATTTTTTTATCGACCAACGGTGTAAATGCAATTTTTAGCGCCTTTGAGTATTCTTTTTATGTAACCATTAATAGAGGTTTTTTTAGGCAGTATTTTGTTGCGCTGGTAGTTTCTATCTTCTTGGCATTGTTGTTGTTAACTTCGGTTGGGGTTATTCTTTATGGCGAATTTATAATTCACAATTTAAAATCGCGCGCCTATATAGATGACGATTTAGTTTGGATTACTTATTTTCAATTTATAGTGTTTGCAATAATGATATATGTAATAATTGCAACCTTGTATTACTTTGGAACCAAGGAAGGAAAGAAGTCGCGATTTTTCTCTGTTGGTGCGGTAACAACAACACTATTATTTATTATAACTACTTATTTATTTGGAGTATATATTAATAACTTTTCAAATTACAACGAGTTATACGGCTCTATTGGTGCCTTATTAATTTTGATGTTATATATTTGGATTAACTCAAATTTATTGTTGCTTGGCTTTGAGTTAAATGTATCTATTAAGCGACTAAAAGAAAAAAGATAACTTTAATTTAACTTATCAATTATGAAAAAAATACTTTTAACTTTCTCACTTGTTGTACTTACTGTATTTACTAGCTCGGCTCAAGATGTCTTCGGAAAATGGAAAACCTTTGATGATGAAACAGGCGAAGCAAAATCTATAGTAGAAATCTATGAAGAAAACGGAAAAGTTTTCGGAAAGGTGGTTGAAATTTTAAACCCTGCAAAAAAAGATGCAATTTGCACCAAATGTCCCGGAAAAGACAAAGGGGAGCCAATTTTAGGTTTGGTTATAATTAAAGACCTCGAAAAAGATGGCGATGAATATAACGATGGTACCATTATGGACCCCAATAACGGTAAAATTTATAAGTGTTTTATCGAGTTAGATGGCGCCAATAAACTGGACGTACGTGGCTACATTGGGTTTTCACTTTTAGGAAGAACTCAAACGTGGACACGTGTAAATTAAAATTTATAAAATAGTATCTTTAAGCCACCTTTTTTGGTGGCTTTTTTTATAATGTATAAATATCTTTATTAACCATAAATCGCCAGTTTTCAGTTGTATTTTATAGATGTTATCCTTCCATTGCCCTTAAAACAAACCTTTACCTACAGTGTAAATAAAGACGAGGCAGCTTTTTTAAAGCCCGGGATGCGGGTAGCTATTCCCTTTGGGAAATCTAAAGTTTATACGGGTATTGTTTACGGTGTTCACAAAAATGCTCCGCAAGGGTACAAAACAAAATCAATCGATCATATACTCGATGAAACTCCTATAGTTACAACAACGCAATTAAAGCACTGGAGGTGGCTTGCAGGCTACTATATGTGCGCTTTAGGTGAAGTTGTAAAAGCGGCACTTCCTTCGGCTTTTTTACTTGAAAGTGAAACAATAATAAAGCTAAGGCCCGAAACTGCTGTGGATAAAACGCAGTTAAGTAACGATGAGTTTCTGTTATTTGAAGCCTTACAGCACCAATCGTCCTTGCATATTAACGATGCGCGGTCAATTCTGGATAAAAAAAATATTGTTTTAACCATTCAGAAATTACTGAAGAAAAACATTATTGAAGTAGAAGAAACAGTCTACGAACAATATACACCAAAGTTAAAACGCTATATAAAACTTGCATCGCAATACACTTCAGAAGGTGAATTACAAACCTTATTAGATACTTTAAGCAGGGCGCCAAAACAACGCGAAATTCTTATGCACCTCTTTATGCTGAAAAGTCAAACTAATAAACCTATTAGTGCAACAGTACTTCAAAAAAAGAGTGGTGCTTCGGCTGCTTCGTTAAAGGCGCTAATAGATAAAGGTATTTTGGATTCTTATTTTATTCAGCAGGATAGGGTTGTTTATAAAGGTGAAGAAACTAAAGATTTAAAAACTTTAAATGAAGCACAGACCATTGCATTAAATGAGATAAACACTTCGTTTAAAGAACACGCTGTTGTGTTATTACACGGAGTAACTTCCAGCGGAAAGACTGAAATTTATGTAAAACTAATAGAAAGGGTTATTGAATCAGGCAAACAAGTGCTTTACATGTTACCCGAAATTGCCCTTACAACACAGCTAATTACGCGTCTTCAAAAGTATTTTGGTGAAAAAATTGCTGTTTATCACTCTAAATTTTCGGTAAACGAAAGGGTAGAGGTGTGGCAAAATGTACTCCAAGAAAAACCGAAAGCTCAAATTGTAATTGGCGCGCGTTCTTCACTGTTTCTTCCTTTTAAAAATTTGGGACTCATTATTGTCGATGAGGAGCACGAACCAAGTTTTAAACAATACAATCCTGCACCACGTTATAATGGGCGCGATGGAGCTATCGTGCTGGCACAATTACACGAGGCCAAAGTTTTATTGGGGTCGGCAACACCCGCTTTAGAAAGTTATTACAATGCAACCACCAACAAATTTGGGTTGGTTACACTAAAAAAACGATTTGGAAATGTTTTAATGCCAGAAGTTGAATTGGTTGATATAAAAGAAGCCACGCGAAAAAAACGTATGACGGGTCATTTTAGCGAACGGTTGTTAGAAGAAATGAACGAGGCTTTGGAAAATGGAGAACAAATTATTCTATTTCAAAACCGAAGAGGGTTTTCGCCTATTGTAGAATGTACAACTTGTGGGGTAGCACCGCAATGTCCTAATTGCGATGTAAGTTTAACATTTCACAAATATAAAAACCAATTGCGTTGTCATTATTGTGGGTATCATATGGCAATGATGCACAGTTGTATTGCTTGCGGTAGTGAAACATTGGATACTAAGGGTTTTGGAACCGAACAAATTGAAACCGAATTAAAGTCGCTTTTTCCAAATCATGCCATTGCAAGGATGGACCAAGACACTACTAAGGGAAAACACGCCTATGCAAAATTGATTGAAGCTTTAGAAAATGAGGAAATTGATATTTTAATAGGGACGCAAATGTTAGCCAAAGGATTAGACTTTCGGAATGTGAGTTTAGTTGGCGTTATGAATGCCGACAATTTATTAAACTTTCCAGATTTTAGAGCGCATGAACGCAGTTTTCAATTGTTGCAGCAAGTTGCCGGACGAGCTGGGCGTACTAAAAAACGCGGAAAAGTTTTAATTCAAACGTATAATCCGTACCACCAAATATTAAAACAGGTAAGTGTAAATGATTATGCATCGATGTATAAAGAGCAGTTGGAAGAGCGATACCAATTTAAGTACCCACCCTATTACCGAATAATAAAAATTACTTTTAAAGACCGTGATTTAAATACGGTACAAAAAGCTTCATTGTGGTTTGGTCAAGCTTTGGCAATTCAACTTAAGGAAAATGTTTTAGGACCCGAGCAACCGCCAATTGGGAGACTTAAAAATAAGTATATATTTAATCTGTTGGTGAAAATTCCAAAAAATCAATCTTTAGATAAAACAAAGAGTTTTATTAATAAAGTGCGTAGTAAATTTGCTACTATTAAGGAGTTTGCTAGAGTGCAGATAGCAATTGATGTAGACAATTATTAGTCGTTCTGGCTTGCCGCAAGCGCTTCAACCAATTCGGCTTTTCTGTTTCGGCTTAACGGCAGCTTATCGTTGTCTAATTCAATGGTTTTACTGTTGTACCGCTCAACTTTATCGAGGTTTACAATATACGATTTATGAATTCTTAAAAAACGATCGCTTGGTAAAAGCGCTTGAAAAGCTTTCATTGTAGATAAAACAACAAGAGATTCGTGCTCGGTAACAAGTTTAACATAATCGCCTAAGGCTTCAATATAGCGTAATTCGTTTAAAAAAACTTTTCGCTTTTTTAAATTACTTTTAACGAAAATAAAATCTTCGTCGTCAAACCCATCGTCATTCTTTAATTTGTAGTTTGTAATGGCTTTGTGAACAGCGTTTAAAAATCTGTCTTTAGCAATAGGCTTTCGAAGATAGTCTACGGCATCATAATCAAAAGCTTTAAAGGCGTATTTTGTTTTACCGGTTACAAAGATTACTTGCGGTTTTCTTTGAATGTCGTCTAATAGGTCAAAACCAGATAGAATAGGCATTTCAATATCGAGAAAAACTAAATCGATTTCGGTAGAAGCTAAGCCAGTTTTGGCTTCGATGGCGTTTTTGTACTCGCCAACGAGTTCTAAAGAGGGATGCATTTGGATAAGCTTAACTATGGAAAGCCTTTGTAGTGTGGAATCGTCCACAATAGCACACTTTAAAATAGTCTTGTCCATTAGAGTAGGTTTTATAGTAGCAATAGTATGAAAATAATCGATGAAATGCAACATTTTTCTTTAAAACTAAAATTTAATTAGCATCTTATGTATGATAAAAACGTATATTAATACAATTTCATTAACTCTCTTTTAAATTACCCTTGGTAATAAAAAATAAAGTATTATTTTTGCACCCTCGTTGGCAGAAGGCCAAGGATTTAATTATTAATTTTAATAGATTTTTTATGAATCATTATGAAACTGTTTTCATCTTAAATCCCGTTTTATCTGAAGATCAGATAAAGGAAACAGTAAAGAAATACGAAGATTTTCTTGTTTCTAAAGGTGCTAAGATGATATCCAAAGAAAATTGGGGCTTGAAAAAACTTGCTTACCCAATACAAAACAAAAAAAGTGGTTTTTATCACCTTTTTGAGTACACTGTTGATGGCAACGTTGTACACGAACTAGAAACTGAATTTAAAAGGGATGAGCGTTTTATGCGTTACCTTTCAGTAAGCCTTGACAAGCACGCAATTGCTTGGGCAGAAAAAAGAAGAAACCGCAATAAAAAATCAGCTTAAATTATGGCCACATTACAACAACAAGCAAAAGGGAAAAAAGACGGAGAAATTAGATATTTAACTCCGCTTAATATAGAGACTAATAAGACCAAGAAGTATTGCATGTTCAAAAGGTCTGGTATCAAGTATGTTGATTATAAAGACCCAGATTTTTTATTGAGATTTGTCAACGAACAAGGAAAAATTCTTCCAAGAAGACTTACAGGTACTTCATTAAAATACCAACGTAAAGTTGCCGTTGCTGTTAAAAGAGCGCGCCACTTGGCACTTATGCCATACGTAACCGATTTATTAAAATAAAAACCAGAAACTGATATGGAACTTATATTAAAGAAAGACGTAGAGAATCTGGGCTTTGCAGATGATCTTGTAACTGTAAAAAACGGTTACGGAAGAAACTTTTTAATACCGCAAGGTTACGCCGTACTAGCTACTCCTTCGGCTAAAAAAGTATTGGCCGAAACAATGAAGCAACGCGCTTTTAAAGAAAAGAAAATTGTTGACGAAGCTAAAACTCAAGCCGATAAATTAAACGGTCTTGAAATTAAAATCGCAGCCAAAACGGGCGAAGGCGATAAATTATTTGGCTCTGTTACAACAGCAGATCTTGCCGAAGCTTTAGAAAAAGAAGGTGTTACTATCGAGAAAAAGTATATCATGATTGCTGGTGGCGCTATTAAGCGTACAGGACAATATGAGGCTACTATTCGTTTCCACAGAGATGTGGTAAGTAACTTTAACTTTGAAGTTGTTGCTGAAGCAAAATAATAAACTCGATTGATTGTTTTAAAACCTTTCTCGTATCTCGGGGAAGGTTTTATTATTTTAATAACTTTTTAAACCTGTTTAAAATAGTATTGTTAAGCCTGTTTTAAACACATTCATTGCCAAATCAATTAATTTAAAGATGAAATACGCAAGATTAACAAAAGAACAATTTGAAGAACTTCACAAGGAATTTATTAACTTTCTTGCAACACAATCGATTACTGCAGATGAATGGGCAAAATTAAAAGCCGAAAAACCCGAAGTTGCCGAACAAGAATTAGATGTGTTTAGCGATTTAATTTGGGAAGGCGTATTAAATAAAGTAAAGTACTTAGAGCATATCTCGCCTAATCAATTAATGCTATTTCATGTAACCGATGCGTTTATGGAATTAATAGCCGTAAAAATTGATGATAAATCCATAGATATTACTACCCAATACGGTTACAAATGGTTGCAGCAAAATTTACACGACGATAAAGTAAGTCTTTACACCTCATCTAAAGCCATTACCGAAGATAGAAACAAAGACCTATTTATACTAATTCAGCAAGGGGCCGTGATTACCAAAGGAGAGCTTTATACCTACTTTGCCAATTTATTAGGCGAATAATTTGGCTGCAATTTCAATTGTTTTTTCCTTTTTTTTAGAAAATAATCTGAAAGCAATATTGGCTATTCGTAGCGTAAACTTTCAATGGGGTCCAATCTCGCAGCTTTTGCAGCCGGATATGATCCTGCAATTACCGCTACGATAAAAGTAATTATCGTCGCCCAAATTATAGCGCTCCACGGCAGCGTAAAGTCGAATTCAAAAATCTTTGCAAAAATAAATCCGGTGAGTATACCCAGGATAATTCCTAAGATACTTCCAAATTGCCCAATCACTATAGTTTCCATAAAAAATTGGGTCGAAATTGTTGAACGTTTGGCGCCTAATGCTTTTCTCACGCCTATTTCGCGTGTTCGTTCTGTAACCGAAACCAACATAATATTCATAAGCGCAATAGAAGATCCTAATATGGTAATAATGCTAATTATCCACGCTGCCGCTTCTAGATAACCCGTAATCATGGCAATTCTATTTATAAGGTCTTCGCTTCGCTCAATTCCAAAATTATTTTCTTCAATAGGACTTAATTTTCGAATATTTCTAAAAGTAATAATAGCCTCGTCTTGCGCTGCTTCCATCATCTCTTTATCGGTTACTTTTACGCTAATATTGTAATTAATATTGGGTTGTGTAAATATACCACGTGCCACTTGTACTGGAATTAACACTCGTAAATCTTGATTGTTTCCAAAGGTTGAACCCTTAGTTTCTAAAAGACCAATTACCTTAAATTTTACCCCACGAATGCTTATGGTTTTATTAATTGGATCTTCATTTTTAAATATATTTTTTAAAAAATCGGCGCCAATTAAACATACTTTATTATTGTTTTCAATATCAAAAACTGTAAAATTTCTACCGCGATCAATTTCGGTACCGGTGTTTTCTAAATAGTTTTCGTTTACCCCGTAAACCCTTACTTCGGGATCGGTTTTTTCAGAGCCGTATTTTACTTCGGCACTGTTGGTGCCAACAAATGAAATTGAAGTTTTGGTAAATGGAAAAGAGTACTTGTCTGTAAATTCACGTACATTGTTATAACTAATTATTGGGTTTATTTTTTCTCGTTCGCCACCGTTGTTAGACTGTACGTTAAATTCGTATTGTTGAATATTAAAAGTATTGGCACCCATAGAGGCAAAATTCCCCGAAATCGTGTTCTCCAAGGCAGTTACAGCGCTTAAAATACCTACTAATGCCCAAATACCTATGCCAATAATAACTATGGTTAAAATAGTTCTTAAAAGCTGACTTTTAATTGAATCGAGTGCAATACGGACATTCTCCCAAAAAAGTGAAAACATAATTTAAATTGTGTTTCTCATTAGACTGCAAAAGTTAGAAAAAGTTACTATTATTTAAGATATTTGCTGTTTAAATTTTATAACATCAATAATTGAAAGTTTTAGAAGAGGTAACACGAGCTTTTAAAGGTTTATATTTTTTGTCTTTCTGAATTTTCAATTGCTATATAATACATTAAGTCTTGTCTAAAAAACCATCGATACCCAAAGGAACGCGCGATTTTGGCCCTACCGAAGTTGCACGTAGAAACTATATTTTTAACACAATTAAAGAGGCTTTTGCGCTATACGGTTTTCAACCTATTGAAACCCCGTCTTTTGAAAATAGCGACACTTTAATGGGTAAGTATGGCGAAGAAGGCGACCGCTTAATTTTTAAAATTTTAAATAGTGGAGACTATCTTTCAAAGGTGAATGATTCTTTATATGCCGAAAAAGATAGTAGCAAAATAACTTCAAAAATTTCGGAAAAAGCACTGCGTTACGATTTAACAGTGCCATTTGCGCGTTACGTTGTTCAGCACCAAAACGAAATTACTTTTCCGTTTAAACGATATCAAATTCAGCCTGTTTGGCGTGCAGATAGGCCACAAAAAGGGCGTTTTCGCGAGTTTTTTCAGTGCGATGCCGATGTTGTTGGTTCAAAATCTCTTTGGCAAGAAATAGAGTTTGTACAAATTTATGATGCAGTTTTCACTAAATTAAAGTTAGATGGTGTAACTATTAAAGTGAATAATCGTAAAATTTTAAGCGGAATTGCCGAAACTATTGGCGCCGAAGATAAATTAATAGATTTTACTGTTGCCTTAGACAAGCTCGATAAAATAGGGGAGGACGGTGTTAAAAATGAAATGTTTTCGAAAGGTATTTCAGAAGAAGCGATATTAAAACTGCAACCTTTGTTTTCTTTTAACGGCAGTAATGCTGAAAATTTAGATTCTTTAAAAAATATGCTCGCCAATTCCGAACAAGGATTAAAAGGGGTTGAAGAATTAGCTTTTATTGCCGAAAAAATTGAAAAACTCGGTTTAAGCACGGCTTCTTTAAAAATTGATGTAACCTTGGCGCGCGGATTAAATTATTATACGGGTGCAATTTTTGAAGTTGCTGCACCTCCCCAGGTTAAAATGGGGAGCATAGGTGGCGGTGGAAGATACGACGATTTAACCGGTATTTTTGGATTAAAAAATATGAGCGGGGTTGGCATTTCGTTTGGGTTGGACCGTATTTACTTGGTTTTGGAAGAATTAGATAAGTTCCCAAAAACTGTTTTAAACCATAGTAAAGCGCTGTTTATTAATTTTGGTGAAGCCGAAGCGCTGTACGCAATGCAAGCGATAAAATCACTTCGAAAAAAAGGTATAAAAGCCGAAATGTATCCAGATTCGGCTAAGATGGGAAAACAGATGAGTTATGCCGATAAACGCAACATTCCTTTTGCAGTTTTAGCAGGTGAAAAAGAAATGGAAGCCAAACAGTTTACTTTTAAAAACATGAAAAGTGGCGAACAACGACAGGTAGGATATACCGAGTTGGAAGCAATACTTTTTAAAGATTAACTTTTAGAAGATTCTTCAAGTTGGCGTTCGTTGGAGTTTAACTTGGCCAAGGTTCTTTCTATTTCCTGTTTTGCAGATTCAGAAAGCATGCCTGCCATGCGTAGTTTCATTAAATTGTGTATTGTATTGTTCATTCTTCCCCAATTTCATTTATAATCTTTTCGTAGGAAATAACATAATCAATTTGTTTTTCCTCAGAAACGTGTTTACGGGGAGTTTCTAACACAATGAAGTCAAATAGTTTCGAAATTATCTTTTTTAAGCGCTGTTCTGTAGTTATGATCGCTTTGTGCAGGTAATGTGCAGCAAAGGTTAATACCACCGAAAGAATCGCTAACGCTGCAAAATAGACAGATGTAGAAAAATCTGAAATAGGTACAAAAGTGTAAATCATAAAAAAGAAGCCTACAAACAGAAATGAATTACCAATTAGTTTTAAAAATACTCTTAACTCAGGTATTCGTTTACTTATAAATTTTAATAATAATCCAGAACATATTGCCATTAAAGGAAGGCTCAGAGAATACATAAAAGAGGACATATAAGCAAAACCAAATATGCCCTCTTTATCATCAAATACATAGAATATATGTAAAAATGGAGACAGAATTGCAATAACTGTCAAAAAGGTTAAGTAAAAACTAATTTTACTACTATTCCTTATTGTCAGGAATCCCGTTACAGTTTCTGTCTGCTGGGGGGCAGAGTTTGACCTTGTCGATTTGTTGTTCATCACTTATTTGATTTTCAGGCGTACAGCTAAAAGCTAAACCACTTAACATAACTAATGCGAATAAATACTTTTTCATGATATAAGATTTTAAGGATTAAGTGTAAACTTAATATTTATTAAATCTATATCGAATTAAAAACCAATAAGTTATTAACGCATTTTTAACAAATGTACAGATTTTTGCTGTAATTATTTTAAAAAATTCGATAAACGGTAAGAATCTATCCTTGTATAAAAATTGAAAAGCGAGATGTAGGGTAGAAGTAGTTGGGGCTCAAGTAAATAAAAAAATCCCCAAAGAAAAATTCTTAGGGGATTTTTAGTAGCGAGATCGGGACTTGAACCCGAGGCCTCCGGGTTATGAATCCGACGCTCTAACCAGCTGAGCTACCTCGCCGTGAAAAATTTTGCGTTGGCAATTTGCCTAAGCGGGTGCAAAGATAGAAACAAAATTATGTGTAGCAAATATATGCTTCAATTTTTGTTTAAAATATTTAAAAGTTATTATTTCATAACAAAAACAAAAAATTTCAATCTTTCATTTGACGTTAAAATTAATATCTATATATTGGGCATCTACTAACAGCAAAATATGGAAGATAAAATAAAATACGAAATGGAATTTCCTATTCAGGTTTCTCCATCGCTTTTATACCAATATATTTCGACGCCTTCGGGCCTTTCAGAATGGTATGCCGATAACGTAAACTCACGAGGTGAATTCTATACTTTTATTTGGTCTGGAAGCGAAGAACGCGCTAAACTTGTGAGTAAAAAAAGTCCGGAACGCATTAAATTTAGATGGATTGAAGATGAAGACGAAGACTATTACTTTGAGTTGCGCATTCAGGTTGACGAAATTACCAAAGACGTATCTTTAATGGTCACAGACTATGCCGAGGAAGATGAAATTGAAGAAGGAAAAATGCTTTGGGAAAATATGATTTCAAACTTAAAGTCTATCTTAGGATCTGTTTAAAATCCTTTTAAAATATAATACATTTGCACCGTCCTTTTTAAATGGGCGGTTTTTTTATGGTAAATGTAAACGGAACTTTAGTAGCAGAGGCTGAAGCAAATATTGCTTATAATAACAGAGGGTTAAACTATGGCGATGCCTTGTTTGAAACTTTGCGCTACAGCAACAATAAAATATTCTTTTGGGAAGACCATTATTTTAGGTTAATGGCTTCGATGCGAATTTTACGGATGGAAATTCCTATGAATTTTACCATGGAATTTCTTGAAGAAGAAATTCAACGTACTATAAATGTAGCAGATTTCGATGCTAATTTTAGAGTGAAATTAATAGTTTGGCGAAAACCCGGTGGCAAATATACCCCAGCTACAAACGATATTTCGTATTCAATTTCTTGTGAAAAAATAGCGAATTCAAGCTATATTCTGGAAGAGCAATATTATGAGATTGAGCTTTTTAAAGATCACTTTGTTAATTCAGGCTTGCTTTCTACGTTAAAATCTAACAATAAGCTTATAAATGTTTTAGGGAGTATTTATGCCAAAGAAAACGATTATCATAATTGTTTACTTCTCAATGAAAAAAAACAAGTTTTAGAAGCTTTGAATGGCAATGTTTTCCTCGTAAAAGGTAATATTATAAAAACCCCTCCGCTAGAAGATGGCTGTTTAAATGGTGTAATACGCAAACAGTTAATTGGAATTATAAAATTAATACCGCATTTGTCTATTGAAGAATCGTCTATTTCGCCGTTTGAATTGCAACGAGCAGACGAAATTTTTATAACCAATGTTATTCAAGGAATAGTTTCAGTTTCAAAATTTCGCAAAAAGGAATTTGAAAATGAAACTGCAAAATTGTTAGTTTCTAAATTAAATGTAAAGGCAGAAAGTAATTAATTGGCACTCGGATTTTCGGGTGCATTGGACCACAAGACATAATCGCCGCCAAATTCAAGCATTTTTTCTTTCCAAAAATTGTTTTCGGTTTTGCCAATAATTTCGGCATTGTAATTATTGGGAGCTACAACCCAGCTGCTAACTTCCAATTCCTGCTCAAGTTGTTCACTTTCCCAGCCCGAATAGCCTAAGAAAAATCTAATTTGATCTTTATTTAATTTATCATCGCGTAAAAGTCCTGCAATAGCACTAAAATCGCCGCCCCAGTAAATTCCGTTTGAAATTTCAATACTTTCAGGAATTAGCTCGGGAATGCAGTGAATAAAATACAAATTATCTTGTTCTACCGGTCCGCCGTTAAAAACAGGTAATTGCGAATTTACCTCGGGTACAAAATCACTTAATTTATAGGGTAAGGGTTTATTGAGTATAAAACCAACCGAACCTTTTGAAGTGTATTCGGCTAATAAAACCACAGAGCGATTAAAAGATACATCGCCAATTATAGAAGGTTCGGCGACTAATAATACTCCTTTGGCTGGCTTTAGCGTTGTCATAATTTGGTTTCTGTACATTAAATCTAAGTAATTAATTTAGAATTACCAAAAATTTATTAAAACTATAGTTAAGTTACATTTAATTTAATAAATACGATAAAAAATTACGAATATGCAATTAACTCAAAATCAAGAACATAAAAAAAATCCTCCTTTTCGATAAGTTGAAAAGAAGGACTTAAAATATTGTAAAATATTTACGCTTAGTTTACACTATTTTGTAAATCTGAACCAGCTTTGAATTTAACTACATTTTTAGCAGCAATTTTTATGGTTTTCCCTGTTTGAGGATTTCTTCCTTCTCTTGCAGCTCTTTTAGATACTGACCAAGATCCAAACCCTACAAGTGATACTCTATCACCTTTTTTTAGGGATTTTTCAACGTTGCCTAAGAAAGACTCTAAAGATTTCTTAGCGGCAGCTTTTGTAATTCCGGCATCAGCTGCCATTGCATCGATTAAATCTGATTTGTTCATAATTTTTTTAAATTAAATTGTTGGTTAAACTTCGATTAATTGCTCTACAAATTTAAAAGGAATATCCGTCCAGGCAAGTAACCACGCACTAAATCGCTATTTTTGTTAATAACTTTGGCAGTTTGTTAATAAACATGCCTGCATTTTATACATATTTAATGATATGAGCAATACCAAGGGTTTACAATAGTTTAGCATTGTCTTTAAAAGAATAACCATTTAAAAGCGCCGAAACTTCCATGCGTTTCTTTCCGGGTAACTGAATTTCAATAACATTTATAAACCCATTACTACAAGCAATTTTTAGCGACTTTTTAGTAGTTTCAATTTCGCCAATACCTAAATTGTGAGTTGCCTCCTCAAAGCGAGCGTCGTATAGTTTTACTTTTAATTCTTCCTTATTATTATTTAAAATACACCAAGCTACTGGATAGGGTGATAAGCCACGAATAAATGCTTCTATTTTTTCACCGCTCCAGCTCCAATCAATCTTTGTGTTTTCTGGAGTTAACTTTGGTGCTTCTTTTAAAGAGGTGCTGTGGGGTTGGGGTTTGGCTTCAACTTTTCCAGTTTCAATTTGTTGAATTGTTTCCAAAACCAAATTTGCGCCCAAAGCCATCAATTTATCGTGAAGGGTTTCAGCATTTTCAGAAGGGTCAATAGCAATAGTTTTATTCGCTATTATTGCCCCGGTATCTATTTTTTCGTCAATGAAAAAGGTTGTAACCCCTGTTTGTTGTTCTTGGTTAATAATTGCCCAATTAATAGGAGCGGCCCCTCGGTACTGCGGTAATAACGAAGCGTGCAAATTAAAGGTCCCAAACGCAGGCATTTGCCAAACAACTTTTGGTAACATTCTAAATGCCACTACTACTTGCAGGTTTGCGTTTAAGCTTTTAAGCTCGGCTAAAAAATTTTCGTCTTTTAAGTTTGTTGGCTGAAGTATCGTTAAGTTTTGTGATAGCGCATACTTTTTTACTGCAGAAGCCATCAGTTTTCGGCCGCGACCTGCGGGTTTATCTGCTGCGGTAATTACGCCCACAATATTTTTACCAGCTTCAACCATTTCTTTTAAAATACCCACAGCAAAGCCGGGCGTTCCCATAAATATTATTCTTAAATCGTTTTGCATTTTAAACTGTATAATATTGATTTTTGGCGTTAATTTTTATTCTTTCGGCTTCTAGTAAAAGTCTAATTACTTTTAAAATATCTGCTTCGGCAAAAGTAAGTTTTTCTGAAATCTCCCGCGAGCTTAATTGCTCTTCCTTTAGTATATTAAGTATTTGTTTGGCAATATGTCGCATTTCGGCTTTTGAAATACTTTTTCTGTTTTTTTTACAAACCGAACACACTCCACATTCTTTTGCTGAAGTTTCTCCAAAATAAGAAACCAATTGAATGCTTCGGCAGCGGGATATATTGGCAATATACTTTAAAACCGAAATTACCTGAGCCTCTTTCTTTTGGTTTAGCGCTTGCACTTCGCGCGAAATTACATTAATGGTTTTATCGTCTTCTCTGGGCACTAAAAATGTAAGCGTAGCATCGGTTATTTGTAATGATAATTCTATAACCTGGTCGCGCTCCATTTTTTGCAGCGTGGTTATTACCTTGTCTATTGACTGCCCCGTTTTTGAAACTATTAAGTCTAAATTTACAGCTGTTGGCATCTCAAAAATTCCGCCGTAAATTCGTAAAATTGTTTTACCAATTACTGAAATGATAGTGTCTTTTTCAAAATAATTTAAAACGTCTTCAGAAGTCAAAAGAAATTGAATAGTAGATTTTCTGCCAAATTCTTGTGATAGTTGAATAATTGCTAGCCTATCCAAACTATTAAGTGCGTTATAGGTTTGCAGGGTGTTTAAACCGTAAGTTTTACAAAAATCTGTAAAACTAAAACTGTGTTTGGTAAACTCACCTTCGCCGTATGATATTTGAAAATAGTTGTTTAAAGTTCTATATATTTTTTTTAGCGTTGCCGGCGTGGGCAATGACTCTACAAATTGTTTTTTAACGTAAATTTTATCGTACTCGTTATAAAGAAGAATGGCTTCGGCATATTTTCCGTCTCTTCCGGCTCTTCCGGCTTCTTGAAAATAGCTTTCTAAACTTTCGGGTATTTGAAGGTGAATAACATACCGAACATTGGGGTGGTCTATGCCCATCCCGAAGGCGTTTGTAGCTACCATTGTGGTTACATATCCTTGTCGCCACGATTTTAATTTTTCGGCTTTTTCTTTTCCCGAAACGCCTCCGTGATAATAGGTAGCCGAAATTCCCAAACTATTGAGCTGTTCGCTAATTTCTATGGTGTCTTTCCTATTTCGAACATACACAATTGCCGAACCTGTATTTGCTTTTAAAAGTTGTTCGGTTTTATACAATTTATCTTCAACTTGAAAAACCTGATACGATAAATTTTCACGTACAAACGAATTTTTAAATACAGCAGGCAACTCCATTTTTAATTCAGAAATTGTGTCTTTTAACACCTCTGGTGTTGCGGTAGCAGTGAGTGCAATTATGGGTGCCAACGGCTTTATTTCTCGAAGCACTGTTATATTTTTATACGCCGGTCTAAAATCATTTCCCCATTGCGAAATGCAATGTGCTTCATCTACCGCAATTAAACAAACGTTCATTTGTTTAATATAATTTTGAACTATTTCTTGTTGTAACCTTTCGGGAGATAGGTATAAAAACTTATAATTTCCGTAACGCGCATTATCCAACAATGTGTTTAGATCGTTAAAAGAAATACCGCCAGTTAACTTGAGCGCTTTAATTCCCTTTTCCTTTAAATTGTTTACTTGGTCTCCCATAAGGGCAACCAGTGGAGAAATTACAATACAAATACCTTCCATTGCCAAAGCGGGAATTTGAAAACACAACGATTTTCCACCCCCTGTTGGCAATAAAGCCACGGTATCTCTTTTGTCTAAAACCGAATTAATGATTCCTTCCTGTAATGGTTTAAAGGAAGTGTAACCCCAGAATTTGTTTAGAATGTTATGGGTGCTATTCAAGTTTACAAGTGTTGCTTAATAAAGTGCGTTCTAAATTGAATATTAGCACATTAAAGGTATAAATAAAGATTTAAATTCATACTGTTTAATAGCGAGTTGCCCTAATTTTTTCCAAAATAAAATCGGCACGTTCTTTAATTGTACCAATGGGTACTTCGGTAACATTATACCCGTAATTAACGTAACCTTGCTTTAAAAAGTCGAATATTTTTTCGGCTTGATTAAAAGATTCGTAACGTTCATTGTCCTGCTCATAAATTTCTTCCCAAGGGGGTAAAACAAAAACTTTATCGTATCTATATTCCTTACAAGTTTCTGAAAAATTTTTGGGATAATGAATGTCAACAAATTCCATATATGCTATTACATCGGGCATACCGCGATCGTAGAACAGTACTGGCGCTGCAAAATTTGCACCCTCTTGAAATTGTTTTAATCTACCCTCTAATAACTTTTCGCTAAAGAGGATAGGGTTTTCTAAAAATAATTGTTCTATGCCTTGTCTTTGCGCTTCGAGGGTTACTTGGCGCGATATTTCGTGCATAACAGGGTATCCTTCCTTTTCCAAATAATTTATTAAAGCTGTTTTGCCTGAACCGGGTCCACCGGTAATTACAATTCGTTGTTTACTCAAACCTCACAATTTTCTACAAAGTAAGTAAATATATATTTGTGGTGAAAGTGTATCTTTGTAGCTTATATAGCTATTACAATTTTAATGGATTTAGATAAGAAAACTTCAGAATTTTACGAACGATTAAGAAAACAGCTTAAGGAAGATACAACTTGGCCTGCACCATATCTTTACAAGTTTATAGTGCCTGCAAACCTGGATAAAATTGCCGAAATTAACGCAATTTTTGACAAAACCGATGCTCAAATTACTACAAGAGATTCATCTAAAGGAACTTACTCGAGTGTTTCGGTAAAAGTTACGCTCAATTCTCCAGAAGAAGTTGTAGAAAAATATCTTGAAGTTTCTAAGGTTGAAGGCGTTATTTCACTATAATTTTTAGTATTTTGCGTCTGAAATGATTTTTCAATCTTTCCGAAAAACGATTCTTTCCCTTTAATAAATATAATTTGATACAAGAAGTAGCACAAATAGAATACAATACAGAGCGTCCTAAATTAATCATTCCCGAATACGGGCGGCATATTCAAAAAATGGTAGATCACGCCATTGCCACCGAAGATAAAAACGAACGTAATAAAATAGCCAAGGGCATCATTGCGGTAATGGGGAATCTCAACCCGCATCTTCGCGATGTGCCAGATTTTCAGCCCATGCTTTGGGATCAACTATTTATCATTTCAGACTTTAAACTCGACGTAGACTCGCCGTATCCCAAACCTTCTCGCGATGAATTAATGGAGCGTCCGGAGCCTTTAAAGTATCCGCAAAATCATCCAAAATATCGTTTTTACGGAAACAATATTAAAAGAATGATAGATGTGGCTAGCCAATGGGAAGAAGGAGATAAAAAGGAAGGCTTAATACTTACTATTGCCAACCATATGAAAAAATGCTTCCTTAACTGGAACAAAGATACCGTTGAAGACGACGTGATTTTTGACCACCTATTTGAGCTTTCGGAAGGAAGAATTAATTTAAAAAATAGTCAGGAAGACTTAAGTGATGCTTCCAATTTATTAAAGAATAAAAAGCGCTATAGTTCTAATAGCTCAAACAAGAAAAACTACAAATCTAATTCAAACCGCAATCGTAAGCGTTACTAAAATTTCAAGTATAATTTATGGGAACTTTTCAGATAGAGGGCGGGCATAAGCTCCAAGGTGAAATTACGCCTCAAGGTGCCAAAAATGAAGCGTTACAAATACTTTGCGCTGTATTATTAACACCAGAAAAAGTTGTAATTGAGAATATTCCAGACATTCTGGATGTAAATAAATTAATATCTATTTTAGAAAATTTAGGTGTAAAAATTGAAAAACTCTCTAAAGGAAAATATTCGTTTATTGCAGACGATCTTGATTTAAAATACCTCGAATCTGAATTATTTAAAAAAGAAGGAAGTTCTTTACGTGGTTCTATTATGATCGTAGGGCCGCTTTTAGCACGGTTTGGTAAAGGATATATTCCACGACCAGGCGGTGATAAAATTGGAAGAAGAAGATTAGACACCCACTTTGAAGGATTTATAAAATTGGGTGCAAAGTTTAGATACAATAGAGAAGAACGGTTTTATGGCGTAGAGGCACCCAATGGATTAACGGGGGCTTATATGTTGTTAGATCAGGCTTCGGTTACAGGAACTGCAAACATTGTAATGGCTGCTGTTTTGGCAAAAGGCAAAACCACAATTTACAACGCAGCTTGCGAACCGTATATTCAGCAGCTTTGTAAAATGCTGAATGCTATGGGTGCTCAAATTAAGGGCGTAGGTTCTAACTTACTGGAAATTGAGGGAGTTAAAGAATTGGGTGGTTGCGACCACCGTATTCTTCCAGATATGATTGAAATTGGCAGTTGGATTGGACTGGCAGCCATGACACAAAGTGAAATAACTATAAAAAATGTAAGTTGGGAAAACTTAGGGTTGATTCCCGAAACATTTAGAAAACTTGGTATTACGCTTAACAAAAGAGGCGATGATCTTCATATTCCGTCGCAAGATGAGTATGAAATTCAGGGCTATATTGATGGTTCTATCCTTACCGTAGCCGATGCGCCGTGGCCCGGATTTACACCAGATTTACTGAGTATTGTGCTTGTAGTGTGCACCCAAGCCAAAGGGAGCGTTTTAATTCATCAAAAAATGTTTGAAAGCCGTCTGTTTTTTGTTGATAAGTTGATAGATATGGGGGCTAAAATTATTTTATGCGATCCGCACCGAGCTACTGTAATAGGTCATAATTTTACGTCTACACTTAAAGCTACAACCATGGTTTCTCCCGATATTCGCGCCGGTATTTCGTTGTTAATTGCGGCTTTATCGGCTAAAGGAACTAGTACAATTCACAATATTGAGCAAATTGACAGGGGGTACGAAAATATAGACGAAAGGCTGCGAGCTATTGGAGCCAAAGTAAAACGTGTGTAAAGTAATTATACTTTACGGTTTTTGTTAATTTCGTCTTGAAGCTTTCTGCGCAACTTTTGTTCTCGTTCTAAGCTGTTTCTACGATGGTCTTCCAATTCTATTTCCATTTCGGCTAATTTTAATTGAGCCGCTTTGGTTAGTTTGTGATTGTTTAAAAACCTAAAGAATAAAATTCCGGCAATAATTAATAACCCAATAATAATACTCCACATAATAGTATTATACGTTGTTTTTGAAGTTAAAACGCCAAAAATCTCAATTCCGTCTTCTTTTTCGCGAGATAAGGCTAAATCTTGCTGGGTGTTTTGCAGTGCATTTTGGAGAGAGTCTATTCGCTTTGTATTTAAAGCAATTTCACTTTGCTGTGCGTTTATTTTATTTTCAAAAGCTGCAACCGAATCTAATACGTTCTTTTTTAAAGTAGCTAACTTAGTTTTTTTAATAACCTTATATTCTTGATAACTGTTACTTTTGGTGAATGCTTCGGTCATTTGGTCTTCAAGTGTATTAGAAATAACTTGAACATCTTCCTGCGCTGTTAATGTTATAGAGGCAAAAAATAAAGCTAGGGTCGCTAAAAAAATCTTATTCATAATTTCGGGTTTGTTTGAAAGGCATTATTAACATTGCAAGAGTAGAAAAAATTGTGCACAACCGCCCAAAATTTAGTTCAAATTACAAAATTTTTAACAAACCATTATTCAACTGAAAAATTTAAGGTTATAAGGAAGTTGTGAATGTTGATTAATAATTTATTAAATTCCACTTTTTGTTGTGTAATTTACTTTGAAAGGGCAGCCTTATAGGTCTTTAAACAGCGTTCGCGGGCTTCTTTATGATCAACAATTTTTTCGGGGTATGAATCGGTATCAAATTCTGGAACATACTTTTTAATGTATTTTAAATTTTTGTCAAATTTTTCAATTTGTGTTGTTGGATTAAATATTCTGAAATACGGGGCTGCGTCTACACCGCTGCCGGCTGCCCATTGCCAATTACCAACGTTGCTGGCCATTTCATAATCTAAAAGTTTTTCGGCAAAATAGGCTTCGCCCCAACGCCAGTCAATCAATAAGTGTTTACATAAAAAACTAGCCACCAACATTCTAACGCGATTGTGCATGTATCCTGTTTTATCTAATTGCCTCATACCTGCGTCTACCAACGGGAAGCCTGTTTTGCCTTCTTTCCATTTTTTAAATTCCGTTTCATTATTTCGCCATTCAATACGGTCGTATTTTGGTTTAAAAGCATTTTCGACTGTCTCGGGAAAATGCCATAAAATTTGCATAAAAAATTCGCGCCAAATCAATTCTTGCCAAAACACTTCATTTTTTTCATTAATCGCTTTTTTAATTATTTTTCTGATGCTAACGGTGCCAAAGCGAAGATGCGGACCTAAGTGCGAAGTAGCATAACGGGCAGGAAAATTTCTGTCTTTTTCGTAATCTTGGATTAACGTGGGGGTTACGGTGAATTCGGGAACTTCTATCTGCGATTTTTCAAAATTAAGATCGGTCAAACTTAAATTTGGTAGACGTGAATTTTGATACAAATTAGATAAATATTCGGAAGTGTAGTAAATTTTATTGTCCCATTCATCGTTAAACTTACTTTTCCAAAGCTTCATATACGGCGTGTATACAATATATGGGGCGCCATCGCTTTTTACAACTTCGTCTTTTTCAAAAATTACTTGGTCTTTATAGGTTGTAAAATCAATTTGTTCTTTAGCGAGTAATTTTTCTATTTCAGCATCGCGTTGCTTGGCATAGGGCTCATAATCATGGTTAGTTACAACCTGTTGAATATTGTATTCTGAAATTAGCTTTGAAAAAATTTCTGAAGGTTTTCCGTGATAAATTGCAATACTGCTACCGTGCAATTGCAATTCTTTTCGCATTTTTTGAAGTGTTTCAAAAATAAAAGTTATTCGTGCATCATTTTTAGGGAGCTCGTCTATTATTTCTGTGTCGAAAATAAATATGGGAACTACCAGATAATCGCCACGTAAAGCATTGTAAAATCCAACATTATCGTCAATTCTCAGGTCTCTTCGGAACCAAAAAATAGTAACTTTAGTATTCATTAATCTGTTTTAATTGTTCCAAAAAGCGCTATCAATTTTTCACGACGATAATTAAATATTTCATCGAGTTTTGGTTTAACCAAAATAGGGTGAACAAGGCTACCCAAAAAACCAAAAGGAAGTTTGTAGTGTACTAAATCATCAATAGCAACTCCTCCTTCAATTTCTTTAAAAAAATGTTTGTGGTGCCAAAGCGAATAGGGACCAAAGCGCTGTTCGTCAACAAAGTATTTTTGTTCTTCAACGTGTGTAATTTCTGTAACCCATTTAGTTTTTATATTGAATAGGGGCGTTACGATATACTCTATAATTTGCCCTGGGTACATGGAAGAATTAGCCCCAGATTGAATATTAAAACCCATATAGTCTGGGGTAATTGTTTTTAGATTTTTAGGGTCGGAAAAAAAACCCCAGGCTTCCTCTAGAGTTATTGGTAAATTTTGTTTTGTATGAAGTTTAAAAATCTTCATCGACTATTATTTGCCTTGTCGTAAAGTCAACCTTCTGTTCATACTTAATAATCTATAAGTATTTGCTTTAATTTGTTGGTTGCGTAAGCTTGGCTTAAATAATTTGCTGACTATCTTTTTCATCTTGTAAACTTTTTCACTAAAGTTAGGTTGTTTTATCATATTTAAAAAAGATTAAACAAAAAATTAACAAAGAAGGTTATTCAACGTAAATTATTTACGGTCAGTAGGTTGTTAAATAAGGTGTAAGGTGGTAATTTAAGGTTTTATTAACTTTTTAAAATTTAGCTTACAGTAACTTCGTACACATTATAAACAACTAAATATCATTATCATGAAAAAGGTTATTTTACTTTTCGTAGCGGTAGTTTTATCGCAAGGCATAACAGCACAAATTGAAACGCCACAATCTAGTCCCTTTCAAAAAATTGAACAAACGGTAGGTCTTACAGATGTTACACTCGAGTATTCTCGTCCTTCTAAAAAAGGAAGAACAATCTTTGGTGGTTTGGTACCTTATAATGCTATTTGGCGTACTGGAGCCAACGCAAATACTAAAATTACATTTAGTGAAGACGTAGAGGTGGGCGGTAAAACCTTGAAAGCAGGGTCTTATGCCATCTATACAAAGCCAGGGGTTTCGTCGTGGGATGTATATTTTTATTCAGATGCAAATAACTGGGGTACGCCAGAAACGTGGGATAATAGTAAAGTAGCTGCTCAAGTATCGGCACAAGCGTACCCAATGGGAATGGATGTTGAAACCTTTACAATGAGTTTTGATAACTTAAAACACGACGAGGCTAATTTGGGGATGATTTGGGAAAAAGTTTATGTTGGCGTTCCTATTAAGTTTAATACCGATAAAAAGGTTACTGCAAATATTAATAAAGTAATGAGCGGTCCTAGCGCAAATGACTATTATGCTGCTGCAATTTATTACTTACAAGCAGATAAAGATATAAATCAGGCTCGCGCTTGGATTGATAAATCATTTGAAATGATGGATACTCCAAGGTTTTGGCAACTGCGTCAAAAAGCTTTAATATATGCAAAAGCAGGCGATAAAAAAGGTGCTATTGAAGCTGCTAAAAAATCATTAAAAATGGCCAAAGAAGCAGGCAATACTGATTATGTTGCACTAAATGAAAAGTCGTTAAAAGAATGGGGCGCTATGTAATGTAGCTTGCTCTCAAAGTAAAAAAAAGCCCTGATAATTCAGGGCTTTTTTTATTTTTTATCTTTTTTGCCGTGGTGTTGTCTATACCGTTTAAAAAGCTCCCGTTTAAAATCATCTTCGGCTTTTTTTAGCGAAATAATTTTTTTTGGCGAAATTACTTCTCTTAACTCGGCCGTCATTTGCTTTCTAAGATTTACTTGGCTGCTTTCAATCTCGAGGTATAAATTTATTAAGTTATTGGCTTCGGCTTGTGTAAGCTCGTTTAAACCTTCTCTTAAGAATTGATAAATTTCCGTTTTTTCTCTTACCCGTAAATCGTGAAATTTGTCGTGAAATCTATTGTAAATAGGCCAAAATTTTTCGGCTTCGGCTGGGGTTAAAGCTAACTCTTCTGTAATAAAAGCAGTTTTTAAAGCTTTTATTTTTTCGTGTTTATCACTTTGTGCAAACAAGCTACAAGAGATAAAAAGGAATAAAACTAATATTCTTTTCATTGTTCGTTTATTAAAGTTTCGGTGTCCAAATTCTCTAACAGATAGTCTTCTATCGCGCTTTCAGAATACAACTGCACACCGAGATTAATATTTGTAATTTCATTTTCATCAATTAAAGAAGTTAAATCATAAATATCATAATATAAATTTTCTTCTTCAATATAATTATCGATTGAAGCCAAGTTTAAAGTCTCCAAACTACTATTGGTTGTAAAATTATTTAAAGTTGTAACTGCAATTAAAAGGCTAGCCGCTATAGCTGCAGCGTATCCGAAATATTTTTTTGGAAAGAAATTAACTACTTTGGTAGGCTTAGCTTTAGCGTTATTTAAAACGCGTTCATCAAGATTGTTAAAGTAATCATCGGGCACTGTAAATCCAGAAGTTTTTGGGAATTTTTCTTCGGAAATTTTAGTAAAAAGCCTATCCTCAAAAGTTTCAAAATAACCTTCGGGTACTTTAAAGTTTGGTATGTTTTTTTTCTCGCTCAAATTACGCTTCGTTGTTTTTAATATAGGCTGTAATTTTTTTTACAGCTATATGGTAACTACTTTTCAGTCCGCCTGTTGACGTTTCTAATATTTCAGAAAGTTCTTCAAAAGTATGGTCTTCAAAGTATTTCATTGTAAAAATTAATCGTTGTTTCTCGGGTAAAGTTGCAATTGCTTTTTGAAATTGTAATTGCAAAGCATCGCCTTCAAAATAGACATCGGTTTCTAAGTTACGGAGCGCTGCATCTTTTACATTTTCAAGTGACACATTCTTTCGTTTCGCTTTTTTATTTAAAAAGGTAATAGATTCGTTGGCTGCAATTCGATACATCCAAGTATGTAATTTGCTATCACCTTTAAAAGAATCGATATTGCGGTAAATTTTTATAAATGTATTTTGAAGTACATCATCTGCGTCTTCGTGGTCTAAAACAATATTTCTAATTTGCCAGTAAAGTCGTTGCTTATCCTGCGCCACAAGTTCGCGAAAAGCTCGTTCTTTTTCGGCTTCGGTCTGTAAAGCTGTTACTAATTGTTTTTCTTCAACCACAATTTTGTACTTATTCTTATGACTCAAGATAAGCTGAAAGGTTTAATAATAAAAACAACTTTTGTTGTTATGCCAAAGATTGCATTTCAACCAAACTGTAATAAACGCCTTTTTGCGCCAAAAGTTCATGGTGTTTGCCTTGCTCGACAATCTGTCCTTTAGATAATACCACAATATTGTCGGCATTTTGAATAGTAGAAAGACGGTGTGCAATTACGATTGAAGTTCTATTTTGCATCATTTTTTCAAGGGCATCCTGCACTAAACGCTCACTTTCGGTATCTAAGGCCGAAGTTGCCTCGTCCAAAATCATAATTGGCGGGTTTTTTAAAACCGCTCGAGCAATACTTAAACGTTGTTTTTGTCCACCGCTCAATTTATTACCGCTATCGCCAATATTTGTATTAAATCCTTCGGGAAGATTTTTAATAAACTCAATTGAATTACTAATCTCGGCAGCCTCTTTTAACTCTTCGTCGGTAGCGAGCGGCTTGCCTAATTTTAAATTATTTGCAACGCTATCATTAAACAAAATAGAGTCCTGCGATACAATGCCCATTAATCCTCGAAGCGAACGTTTCGACATATTTTTTATGTCTACACCGTCAATTTCAATTGCGCCTTCGTTAACATCGTAAAAGCGAGTTAGCAAATTTGCAATTGTACTTTTTCCGCTTCCCGATTGCCCAACTAAAGCAACTGTTTTTCCCTTGGGAATTTCTAGTGAAAAATCTTTTAAAACGTACTGGTCTTCGTACTTAAACGAAATATTTTTAATAGAAATGTTTTTGTCAAACCCTTCTTTAATTACTGGATTTTCAATGTCTGTAATGGTATTTTCGGCTTCGAGTAGTTCTAAAATACGGTTGGCAGACCCGTCGGCTCGCTTTACCGAATAACTCGCCTTAGCAATAGCTTTTGCCGGGGTTAGAATATTATAAGCCAGCATAATATAGCCTATAAAAAAACTTGCCTCTAGCGTATTGTCTACAAAAACTAAGTATCCTCCGTAAATTAGTAAAATACCAATGGTAATTATCCCTAAAAGTTCGCTAAGCGGCGAGGCTAAATTTTGCCGGTTTAATACCTTATTTGAATGTTTGTAAAAACGTTCGTTACTGTCTTCAAATTTTTTCTGAAATAGGTTTTCGGCGTGAAAAGCTTTAATGATTCGCAATCCGCCCATGGTTTCTTCCAAAATAGAGAGAAACACGCCTTGTTCTTGTTGAACTTTTAAAGAGCCTCGTTTTAACGACTTTCCCACTTTTGAAATTAAAAACCCTGAAATAGGAAGAAATAAAAAGACAAACAATGTTAGCTTAGGACTTATAAAAAGCATAGTTGCCAACGAAAAAATAATGGTTAACGGCTCGCGCACAATCATTTCTAAAACTGAAAGCACCGAATTTTTAACTTCATCTACGTCGCCACTTAATCGCGAAATAGTATCGCCTTTTCGCTTTTCGGAATAAAACGCTAACGGAAATTGAATTACTTTACTGTAAAGTGCATTACGAAGATCTTTTAATACGCCATTGCGTAAAAAAGTGGAGTAAAACATAGCCAAATAATTACTTAAGTTTTTAAGTAAAAAGAGGGTAATTATAATCCCTACCATATACATTAAAACCTTAAACTCCCCGTAATTATTGATGTTTTCAATTATAAAATAATTTAAATATTCCTGCGAAAAATCTTTTACCGAAGCGATACCTGTATACTCTGGTTTTGGCCCTAAAGTACGCTGGTCGCTAAAAATAATTTCTAAAACTGGGATTAACGCTACAAATGATAAAGTGCTAAATAGCGCGTATAAAACGTTGAAAAAGATATTTAAAAAGGCGAACTTTTTATAAGGGTAGGCGTAGCGTAATATTTTTTTAAAATAATTCATTAACTCACATTTAGTTGCGTGGCAATTGCATCAATTTTTTTCTGAAGTATTTCTTCAAAATTTTCTTTTTCGCTGGTGTTTACGCTTATGTAAAATTTAATTTTAGGCTCTGTACCACTTGGTCGCGCTGCAATTTTACTACCGTCTTCGGTATAATAAATTAGTACATTGGAAAGGGGTAAGTTTAATGCCGAAGTAGCGTTTTCTTCAAAGTTTGTCGATAGATTTTTAGAAACATCGTCTAAGCGAACCACTTTACTTCCGGCAATTTCTTTAAATGGATTATCGCGAAGCGATTTCATCATTGCTGCAATTTCTTCGGCGCCTTGCTTTCCCTTTTTTGTAATTGAAATTAAATGTTCGCGGTAATTGCCAAACTGATTGTAAATTTCGTTCAAATATTGATAAATGCTATTACCGGCGTGTTTTTTCTGCGCTGCAATTTCGCAAGCAAGTAGGGTAGCGGTAACTGCATCTTTATCGCGAACAAAATCGCCCACCAAATACCCAAAACTTTCTTCGCCGCCCCCAATAAATTCGAGCTCTGGAAAGTCTTTTATCATTTTGGCAATCCACTTAAAGCCCGTAAGTCCTTCAATATAATTTACATTATAGTGTTCTGCCACTTTTTTTACCATAGGGGTTGAAACTATGGTAGAGGCAACAAATTGATTTCCGTTTAATTTTCCAGCTTTTTTCCATTCTTCTAACAAGAAATGCGTCATTAAAACCATGGTTTGGTTTCCGTTGAGCAAAACCAGTTTATTATCTGTATTGCGCACAGCAATACCAAGTCTATCGCAATCTGGGTCGGTACCTACTACTATGTCTGCACCTTGTTTTTCAGCCAGTTCTAACGCCATTTTTAAGGCAGCGGGTTCTTCGGGGTTTGGCGATTTTACCGTTGGGAAGTCTCCGTTTGGTTCGGCTTGCTCATCTACAACCGAAACATTTTTATAGCCTGCTAAATCGAGCACCTTTGGCACCATAGTAATGGACGTGCCGTGTAGCGAAGTAAAAACTATTTTTAAATTATCTTTTGCTTCGGGGGTTGTATTAAATGCTCCATTTTTTACCGAGGCTTTTGCAAAAGCTTCATCAACCGCGGTGTCAATATATTCTATTAAATTTTCGTTTGGTTTAAAATTTACATCTTCGTATTTAAGTGAATTTATTTCGGCAATTATCTCGCCATCCTGCGGTGGTACTAGTTGGCCGCCATCTTCCCAATATACTTTATAACCGTTGTATTCTGGCGGGTTGTGCGATGCTGTTAACACAATTCCTGCTTGGCAGTTAAGGTGTTTTACTGCAAAAGAAAGTTCTGGGGTAGGGCGTAATTCAGAAAAAAGAAAAACTTTTATTCCATTGGCCGAAAAAACATTGGCTACAACTTTGGCAAATTCTTTACTGTTATGTCTACAATCAAAAGCAATTGCAACTTTAATTTCCTGGTTCGGAAATTGTTCTTTTAAATAATTAGACAAGCCTTGAGTGTTTTTCCCCAAGGTGTATTTATTAATTCTATTATCGCCAAGCCCCATAATACCGCGCATTCCGCCGGTGCCGAATTCAAGGTTTTTGTAAAAACTATCTTCCAATTCTTCGGGGTCATTCGCAATCATTTCTTTTATGCTTTGTTGCGTTTTTTTATCGAAAAAAGGGGTGAGCCATTGATTAACTCGATCTAATATTTTTGGGTCTACGTAAATCATTCGCGAATTTTAAAGTGCAAAAATAGTAATAATAAAGGGGAGAAAAGTACTTATGAGCCAACCGTTTCTTTAACGATATAATTTCTCGAAGCTTTTTTGCTACGCAAAATTAATTCGCCCAGAAATCCTGCCAGAAAAAGTTGTGAACCCAATACCATGGCGGTGAGTGCAATAAAGAATTCGGGACGTGCTGTAATGAGTCGTGCCGACGGATTTATAAATAGTTTATCCACGCCCAAGTAAAGGGCAAAACAAAAGCCTACAAATAACATAAATGCACCCCAAGCACCAAATAAATGCATAGGTCGTTTTCCAAAGCGCGATAAAAACCAAATGGTTATTAAATCTAAAAATCCACGAATAAAGCGTTCGGCGCCAAATTTTGTAGTTCCGTATTTACGCGCTTGGTGCATCACGGGTTTTTCTGAAATATTACTAAAACCGGCATTTTTGGCCAAAACCGGTATGTAACGATGCATTTCGCCAGTAACTTCAATAGATTTTACAACATCTTTTTTGTACGCTTTTAATCCGCAATTAAAGTCGTGTAATTTTACGCCCGAAGTTTTTCGAGCTGCGTAATTAAACAGTTTTGAAGGCAGATTTTTACTAATAACAGAATCGTAACGCTTTTTTTTCCATCCCGAAACCAAGTCGAAACCATTTTCGGTAATCATTCTATATAACTCCGGAATTTCTTCGGGACTGTCTTGTAAATCGGCATCCATAGTTATAATCACATCGCCCTGTGCCAGGGTAAAGCCAGCGTGTAAAGCTTGCGATTTTCCGTAGTTTTTTTGAAAACGAATTCCTTTAACTTCAGGGTGTGTGTGCGACAGGTTTTCAATTATATCCCAAGAGCCATCGGTACTACCATCGTCTATAAAAATGAGTTCGTATAAAAAACCATTGGACTGCATAACAGATGCAATCCAACGGTAAAGTTCACTTAATGATTCTTCTTCGTTTAGAAGAGGTATAACGATGCTAATATTCATTAATTATTTTAATGGATTTGGATTTTTTGTTTTAAAAATTAAAGCAACCAATAAACCAATAACACTCATAAATGCCAAGCTAAACACATAATTTTTAAGCTGTGAACCAATTGAAAAGTTGTTTTGCTCTGCCATTTTAGCCATTTGCTCATCTATTGCTGCTTGCGGGGTTCCAAACTTTTCTAACATTTCGGCGGTCATGGCCAATGTTTTCTCTTGTAAAAATACAGCCAAATCTGGGTCAATAATGTTAAAAATTAAAATGCCAACAACGGTACTAATTAATAGTCCTACTGCTACAGTAATAAAATACACGGTAAAGGCCTGCTTAAAACTAATAATACCAGCTAGTAAACCTTTTGCCTTAGCTACTGATACTATGCCCATTGCAATAATAATGATAAAGCTAATAATACCAATATACCACTTTGTAAAGAGGTCTGGATTTAAAACATACATTAAAGTAGTCATTAGCGCTAAAATTGCTCCAAGAACAACTCCGTAATTAGCTGCCGATTTTTTAATTGAAATTGGTTGATTTTCCATGTATACGTTGTTTTTTTGTTCGGTTAGTTAGTAAACAAAGATAGTAAAACGTTACATTTGCAGGCGAAATAGTAGCGAATTAAAAAAGTGAAAAAATTTGTTGCTAGTTTCTAATTAATACTTAAATTTGCAAACTCAATTCCGAAAGGTCGGATGAGTGCATTTTAAAAATAATATTAGAGAGATGAAAAAAGGTATCCACCCAGATAATTATAGAGTAGTTGCTTTTAAGGATATGAGTAACGAAGAAGTTTTCCTTACAAAGTCAACTGCAGATACTAAAGAAACTATCGAAGTTGATGGTGTTGAGTATCCTTTAGTGAAAATGGAAATTTCACGTACGTCACACCCTTTTTATACAGGAAAAGCAAAACTTATCGATACTGCTGGACGTATTGACAAGTTTAAAAACAAATACAACAAGTTTAAAAAGCCTGCAAAAGCAGAAACTAAAACTGAAGAATAGTCTTCAGTTTTATAAAATATATGAAAGCCTTCGAGAAATCGAGGGCTTTTTAATTTTAGATTCTTAATTCACGATTGTTGATTGCTGAATTTTAAGTAATATTGGATTAAGAAATTATAATTTTCACCCTGAGCGCAGCCCAAGGGTTAACCTGAAACTTGAAACCAAATGAATTATATTCTTTTTGACGGAAACGTTCGCAACCAGCTATTGCCCTTTACTTTTACACGGCCTGTGGCCGATATTCGCGTGGGTATTTTAACTATTCGCGAAAAGTGGGAGCACTATTTAGGCTTTACCACCACAACAGTGACCGAAGATTATCTTTCTGAGAAATTTCCGTTTTTAGAATTAGAACAAAACATTTTAATTAACGCTTCATTTCTGCCTTCAGAAAATTTATCGAATATTATTAAAGGGCTCACAGTAAACCAAGCAGTTTTTTACAATGATGAGCCTATTGCTTTTTATACTACCGAAGGGCAAGAGGTAGATTTTGATTCGTTTGATGTAATTCAATACCAACACGACGATATTTTAAGAATTGAACACACTTGGGATATTTTTTCAAAAAATGGCGATGCTATTAAACGCGATTTTGAAATGCTCACAAAAAATCGAGAATCGCAACCTATTCCTGAAGGCGTGTGGACAAATAATCCCGAAAACATTTTTATTGAAGAAGGCGCAACAATAAATTTTTGCACTTTAAATGCTTCTGAAGGGCCAATTTACATAGGTAAAAACGCTCAAATTATGGAGGGTTCTTTAGTAAGAGGGCCGTTTGCATTGTGCGATAATGCTACCTTAAAAATGGGCGCCAAAATTTATAGCAATACTACTATTGGCCCGCATAGTAAAGTTGGGGGCGAAGTAAATAATTCGGTAATATTTGGTTATTCAAACAAAGGGCACGATGGATTTTTAGGCAATTCAGTGCTGGGTGAATGGTGTAATTTGGGTGCCGATACCAACAATTCCAACCTAAAAAATAATTATGCCGAAGTACGGCTTTGGGATTATGAAACCGAAGGATTTGCTCGCACAGGGTTGCAATTTTGTGGTTTAATGATGGGCGATCATAGCAAATGTGGAATTAACACAATGTTTAACACCGGCACCGTGGTGGGTGTGAGCGCGAATATTTTTGGAAGTGGTTTTCCTCGCAATTTTGTTCCTAGTTTTAGTTGGGGCGGCAGTAGTGGTTTTACAACTTATAAAACCAATAAAGCTTTTGAGGTTGCAAAAGTTGTAATGAGCCGCCGAAATATTGAATTTTCTGAAATGGATGCTAAAATTTTAGAGCACGTTTTTGACGAAACTGCCCAATGGCGGAAAGGCTAATGGTAAAATAAGAAGTAAATTATCACACCTACAATTATAAGCATTACACTCCCAAAAACAATCGCTAAATTCTTTTGGCGCCTTAGTTCATTTTCTTTCAATTTTTGCTTGAAAGCTTCAAACTGGGCAGGCGACATTTTTTTGTAATCAACAATCTTAGTTGAGGTTCCATATTTTGAATCAACATCCTTTTCAAAATAATTATTGCGTTTTGCAAGTTGTTTCGCATTATTGCGAATAGATTGTACCATTGCTGCAGCCGAACCACCAAACCCCATATTTATTTAATTTATTTCTTCTTTTTAACCTTTTTTAAAACCAAAAAGTTTTGTGGATTTATTCCGAGACCCGAAACTTTTTTGTTTACAAAACGCACAGCCATATCATAAAACAGCGGAACAATGGGCGCTTCTTCAACAATAATTGAATCCATTTTTGTATAAAGTGATTTTCGCTTTTCAATATTTGAAATCGTCAGCGACTTTTCATAAATACTGTCGAAAGTTTGGTTTTTGAAGTGCATGTAATTAGGACCATTCGGTGTAAAATTAGGGCTGTAAAATAAAGAAAGATAGTTTTCGGCGTCGGGATAATCGGCAATCCAACTTGCTCTAAAAACATCGAGCTCGCCGCTACTTTTCATTTGCCTAAGTGTGGAAGGAGGCATTACATCTATAGTGACAGCAATTCCAATTTTTTCAAGTTCGCGTTGTATGTATTCGCATAAGTCTAAATACTGGCTATTAGTACCAATGGTTATTTGTGGGTTTATGTCGCTTGTTTCGGCTTTGTACTGCGCTATTAATTGTTTTGCTTTTTCGGGTTGGTAAGTGTAGCCGTCTATTTCGGCGTAACCGGGTAAACCTTTCGGAATAAAGCCGTGCGTTGCCGGAATGCCCATTCCATTTCGTAAATAGGTTACCATTTTTTCTCTGTCGAAACCGTAATTTATTGCTTGTCGCAAAGTTTTACTTTGAATTTCGGGTGAATTTGTTCCTAAGAAAAAACCCAGATATTCTGTATTTAAATACGGCCCGGTGACCATATACGCCAAATCATTATACTTGGGTTGAAGTTTACCGCGCGTGGTTAAAAGTTCGTCTTTATAACTTCCGTCCAATCCCGAAATAAAATCGAGTTTTCCCTGCGCAAACTGTAAAAATTCACTTTGCTTATCGGGTAAAAATGTAATAGCTATTGCCTCTAAATAGGGTAGGCGTTCACCGGTTTTATCTTTTTCAAAATACAGCGGATTTTTCTTTAAAACTAACTTTACGTTTTCTTCCCACATTTTAAATTGAAAAGGTCCTGTGCCAACGGGATTGCGTCTAAATTCATTACCGTAAAATTCAACGGCTTCTTTGGGTACTACCGAGCAGTACCGCATAGAAAGTAACCCTAAAAAGGCAGGGAATGGTTGCTTAAGCCTTATTACAAAAGTGCTGTCGTTGGGAGCGCTATAACTTTCAACATAATTCATTACCCAACTGCCCGAAGAGGCAATTTTCTCATCGGTAAGTCTATTAAAACTGTAAACAAAATCTTGCGCTACAACTTTACGAGTGTAGCGGGTGGGACTGTTTACTTTTTCTTGTGCAAAGGCAATATTTTGATGAAAATAAACGTCGTTTCTAAGGTGAAAAGTATACGTAAAAGTAGAGTCGTTTACTTGCCACTTTTTAGCAATATCTGGTTTAATGTTTAACGAATCATCAAGTTGAACTAAACCGTTAAATAGCTGATTTGTGGGCCAAATAATTTGCGGATTACGAGCAAAAGCAGGGTCTAAAGTAGAAATGTTGCCGTGTTCGTTATAGCGAAATACTAAGTGGTCTTTTGAGTTGTCGACACTTTTTTTACAAGAAAATAATAAAAATGGAATACAACATATTGAAAGTCTAATAATTAGTTTTTTTAAAGGCTGCAGCATGTTTTTTCGGGAACCGATTTAAGTTTGTATTTTTGTGCCCTCGTTTGCCAAAAATACAATAATGATTGCATCAAAAAAAGTCGCATTTTACACCTTGGGTTGTAAACTTAATTTCAGTGAAACATCTACTATTGCCAGAAAATTTGAAGGTGAAGGTTTTAAGCGCGTAGATTTTTCGGAAGAAGCTGATATATACGTAATTAACACTTGTAGCGTAACCGAAAATGCCGACAAACGTTTTAAAACTATTGTAAAGCAAGCGCAAAAAGCAAACCCCAAAGCATTTGTAGCTGCTGTGGGTTGTTACGCCCAATTAAAACCACAAGAATTGGCCGATGTAGACGGGGTTGACTTGGTGTTGGGCGCTACCGAAAAATTTAAAATTACCGATTATCTCAACGACTTGTCTAAAAATGATTTTGGCGAAGTTCACTCGTGCGAAATTGAAGAAGCCGATTTTTATGTGGGTTCGTACTCCATAGGCGATAGAACGCGAGCTTTTTTAAAGGTTCAAGACGGCTGCGATTATAAATGTACCTATTGTACTATTCCGTTGGCGCGTGGTATTTCCCGTAGTGATACTCTGGAAAATGTATTAAAAAATGCCGCAGATATTTCAGCACAAGGAATTAAAGAAATTGTTTTAACTGGTGTAAATATTGGCGATTACGGTAAAGGCGAATTTGGAAATAAAAAACACGAACACACTTTTCTAGAATTGGTACAGGCATTAGACGCTGTTGAAGGGATAGAACGCCTTCGAATTTCTTCAATTGAACCCAATTTGTTAAAAAATGAAACCATAGATTTTGTCTCAAAATCGAGAACATTCGTGCCACACTTTCACATTCCGTTGCAGAGTGGTAGCAATACTATTTTAAAGTTAATGCGAAGAAGGTATATGCGCGAGTTATATGCAGATCGTGTTACAAAAATTCGCGAAGTAATGCCGCATGCGTGCATTGGAGTAGATGTAATTGTAGGATTTCCCGGCGAAACAGAAGCGCATTTTTTAGAGACGTATCATTTTTTAAATGAGCTTGACATTTCGTATTTACACGTTTTTACATATTCGGAAAGAGATAATACCCCAGCAGCCGAAATGGAAGGCGTTGTACCTATGAAAGTGCGACATAAGCGTAGCAAAATGCTACGTGGACTTTCGGTTAAAAAAAGAAGATCTTTTTATGAAAAGCAGTTAGGAACAACCCGTACCGTATTATTTGAAGGTGAAAATAAAGAGGGTTATATTCATGGTTTTACTGAAAATTATGTAAAAGTAAAAACGCCTTGGAACCCCGAATTGGTTAATACGTTGCAAGAAATAACGCTCACTGAAATAGATACAGACGGGCTGGTTCGCTTTAAAACTGCCGAAAGTGTATTGAGTTAAATATTAATTCCTACTGGTAATAAGTCTTTATATTTTCTACGGTTTTTACGTAAAAAGCCGGCTATTTCGGGACTTGTTGGAACAAGGCTAATGCCGCGGTCTTTTACTTCGTCAAAAACAGCTTTTATAAAAATTTCTCTAAACCCTTGTTCTTCCAAATCTTCGGGCATTTCGTACTTAGTAAGGAAAATTTTGCGGTCTTGTAGCGCGTATTCTATTCGAGCCATATTGTCGCCAATTTCAAGTTCAAATTGTCTTAAAAATTCATTGTCGGTAATTTCTACATCTTCAATCATTATGAGTTGTTTTAATTGGATAAAGTGTGTCTATTGTACAATGTTAGCGAGGTGGAATTGTGTACAAACATAATTTAAATACAAACGTGGTATTTTAGTCTAAATTTTAAATAAATCAAAAAGTAAAGTTTTTTTTGACCATTAATACATTCTATAAAACGGTTATATAAATTTATCTTTGCTGAGGTAAATTTACGAATAATCTTTGGGCTTTCACATTTTCTTCACAAAAGACTTATGAAATCAGAAATCACAAATGTTTACTTAGTGCCAGGTATGGCTGCGGGGAGCGAAATTTTTAAGAATTTAAAGTTTCCCGAAAATTATAAAATTCATATTTTGGAATGGTTAATTCCTGAAAAGAATGAAAGTTTAGAGGCTTACGCCAGAAAAATGGTTTCTCGAATTAAAGAGGAGAATATTATTTTAATTGGTGTATCCTTTGGTGGCGTTGTGGTGCAGGAAATGAGTAAGTATATTTTGGTGAAAAAACTTGTAATAATCTCTAGCGTAAAAACCAAAAATGAACTACCGCGCCGTATGAAACTTGCCAACTTTACCAAGGCGTATAAGTTAATTCCTACGGGATTGGTGGCTAACACAGACGATTTAACTAAGTTTTCAATTGGTCCAAAAACCAAAAAGCGTTTGTCGCTTTACAATAAGTATCTCCACGTTCGCGATAAACAATATTTAGATTGGGCGCTAGAAAAAATGATAACGTGGAACCGTACCGAACCTATTAAAAATGTAATACACATTCACGGCGATAAAGATGTTGTTTTTCCGGCTAAATACCTTCAAGATTTTCAGGTTATACAGAATGGAACGCATATTATGATTTTAAATCGAGGACGAGAAATTTCTGAAAAACTCTTAACTATTTTTAAGGAATAATATTTGTCTACTGTAAATAGATTTGCTTAATTATAGGTATCTTTAAAAAAATACTACTGTTATGAAATTAATTGAAAAAGTTGGACTGGGTGTCGTGGTTTTGGCGGTTTGCGCCATAAGCATAAACGCAGTTCAAGACGCACCTACCGATAGAAACATTGAAAAAAAACTCGTTAACGATTACAATGTTTACGCCTTGCCTATACCCGAAAATTTAAGTTTTGCGGGTGAACCAGTTCCTATTGAAAACCCAGATATTAGAGAGCGTTTTGATAGGGAGTTGCTCGTAAATACTTATTGGCAATCTAACGGACTTTTACTTTTTAAACGCGCAAATAAGTATTTCCCACTAATAGAACCTCTTTTAGAGAAGTATGGCTTACCAGACGATTTTAAATACTTAGCCGTAGCCGAAAGTGGCTTGGAGTACAAAAGCTCACCAGCGGGTGCTTCGGGAATTTGGCATTTTATGAAAGGTACTGGTCGCGAGTACGGACTTGAAATTAACGATTATGTAGATGAGCGCTATCACCTTGAAAAAGCGACGAGAGTAGCTGCAGAATACCTTAAAAAATCTAAAGAAAAATTTGGCAGCTGGACAATGGCAGCCGCCTCATACAATGCCGGAGTTTATGGCATGTCTAAACAGATGGACAGACAAAAAGAAACCGATTATTACGATTTGCTATTAAATAGCGAAACGAGTAGATATGTTTTTAGGATTTTGGCTTTAAAAGAAATAATGACCAACCCTAAAAAATATGGTTTCAATTTTAGAGAAAAAGACCTGTACACAAACGTTCCTACATACAAGATTAAGGTAGACACCGCTGTAAATGATTGGGCCGAGTGGATTAAACCCTATGGCATTAATTATAAAATTTTAAAACTTCACAATCCGTGGTTACGCGACACTTATTTAAAAAATGCTTCGGGGAAGGAGTATTTTATTGAAATTCCTGAAAAAGGATATTATAAATAGAAGTAGCGCAACATTAAAAGCTCGATAAAAACTTGGTTATGGTTTTTTATTTAGCACATAATGTTTTTTATCGTCTTCGCTTAGTTGTTTTAAAAGCGAAATTCCGTTTAAGAATGCATTATAATTAAGCTCAAATGATATTTCAAACTTTTCGTTATAAGGGTGCAGGGCACCTCTACGCACGTCTAAAATACGTTTGTCTTGGTTAATAAAGAAAGATGTAGGAAAGCCTAAACTATGCTTTAAAACCTCTACTATGTGGTCGTGCGTATTTTCTAATTCGTCTACGTAAACAATGTGTATATTTTTACTGTATGCTTTTGAAACTTTACGGACGTTTTTTTTCGAATCCCAAAAGAGAATTAAAAAATCGATATCTTTTGAATGTGTTTCTGCAATTTTATTTAGCGCTGGAATTTCTCCTACCCCCGGTGTACACCACGAGGCATAAGTCATTAAAAAAATAGGCTTTTCAAATTTGTAAAGTGAAATTTTTCTGCCAGACAATTTTCGAACTTTAAAATTGTCGAGATAGCTTCCATTTACTACGTGATTTATTAAAGAGTCGAATAGAAATTCGGCTCGATCAAAATCTTGTAGGGCATAAGCTTTTTGTGAATTGAGCTTATAAGTTTTTATGTTTTCGCCAATGGCTTGAGAAAATAGGGTGGCTTGCTCAATTTGCGATTGTGCAGAAATCCAGAGTAGTGTAAAGAGAAAAAGTAATTTTATTTTCACGGGCAATTGCTTTAAGGAAAGATAAGCAATTGCTTTATTTTTTTTAAAGAATTTCGTTTATAAGCGTAATTCTTCGGTAAACTGTGTGTGAGTTAGCGGTTTAGGATAAAAAGTTATCTTCTGCCTCCACGACCACCGCGTGCTCCGTGCCCAAAGGGTTGTCTTTGTTGACCTACTTTTTTCATTTGCTGTTTCATCATTTTAATTTGATCGTCCAGCATATTGTGTTTATCAAGCTTTTTTGCTTCGGTCATAAGCTGTTCAGCTTCTCGTTTGCGGTTTTTGGTCATTGCAATTCCGGCGAGGTTTAGCTTGGTCATAGCCATATCGGCATCCATGTTTAGCCCTAGTTTTTCGGCTCTTTTAAAGTATTTTTCAGCTTCAACCATATTGGTTTGTGAAACCATAAGACCGTTTAAATAATTATAATAGCCTTCTTGTTTAGGTACTAAAGCGGCACTCGGGTTTTTAATTTTGTCTAACCATTTTTTGGCCCCTTCAAAATCTTGTTTTCTTAGGCGTAAAAACGCTAATAGTATAATTTCATTCTTAAAGTACAAGAATACAAACATTAAGGCTAGGATTATCAACATGATTCCATTGCCAATATTTGTTTCGGTAAATTGCCAAACTGCCGCGCCAATTACTAATACAGCTAAAACTAATTTTATATTCTTATTAAACATATACTTACTTTTAAGAGGGGGCAAAGGTATAAAATTTAAAGGCTTTTTTACTTATAAAATTTATCTTTGAAAATAATTATTTTAACATTATTGGGTAAATTGAGCTTCTAATAAAGGAGATAAAAAAAATAGTGAGATTTTTTAAAAAAGGTTTGTCAAAGTGAAAACTTGTTGTATTTTTGCACCCGCCTACGCAAATAACTGCTTTGGCAGAATGGCCTAAAATTTAAACTAGGCATCGAATAAGGAATAACGGAAGTTAAAGAATACTATAATGAGCAAAAGAACATTTCAGCCATCAAAAAGAAAAAGAAGAAACAAACATGGTTTTAGAGAGCGTATGGCTTCTGTAAACGGAAGAAAGGTATTAGCTGCCCGCAGAGCGAAAGGCAGAAAGAAACTATCTGTATCTACCGAATCTCGTCATAAAAAATAATGTTTATAATTTATATATAAAAGGTGTTGTTTAACTAAGCAACACCTTTTTTTATACCCAATAGTGCCGTATTTTTGCAGCACAGAAAAAGTAAAATCATGCCTAAAAATTCTTCTATCAAATCAGTTTTAATCATCGGTTCGGGTCCTATTGTAATTGGTCAAGCATGTGAGTTTGATTATTCGGGATCGCAAGCCCTTCGTTCCCTACGCGAAGACGGAATTGAAACGATTTTAATTAACAGCAATCCCGCAACTATTATGACCGACCCATCTATGGCCGATCATATTTACTTGTTGCCACTTACAACAAAGTCGATTGTTAAAATTCTTAAAGAACATCCGCAAATTGATGCTGTTTTGCCTACAATGGGAGGACAAACTGCATTAAATTTATGTATTGAAGCCGATGAAAAAGGTATTTGGGATGATTTTGATGTAAAATTAATTGGTGTAGACATCGATGCCATTAACATAACTGAAGACCGCGAAAAATTTAGAGAATTAATGGAGTCTATTGGGGTTAAAATGGCACCTCAAGCGACGGCAAATTCATATTTACAAGGAAAAGAAATAGCACAAGAGTTTGGTTTTCCATTAGTTATTAGAGCTTCGTATACTTTGGGTGGTGCCGGAGCCTCTATTGTTTATAAAGAAGAAGATTTTGATGAGCTCTTATCGCATGGATTGGAAATTTCTCCTATCCACGAAGTTATGATCGATAAGGCAATGATGGGGTGGAAAGAATACGAGTTAGAATTATTACGAGACAATAACGATAACGTAGTTATTATTTGTACTATTGAAAATATGGACCCTATGGGGATCCACACCGGAGATTCTATTACGGTAGCCCCCGCAATGACTTTAAGCGATCGCACCTTTCAAAAAATGCGCGATATGGCAATTTTAATGATGCGCAGTATTGGCGATTTTGCTGGCGGTTGTAATGTTCAATTTGCTGTAAGCCCCGATGATGAAGAAGAAATTATCGCGATTGAAATAAATCCACGTGTTTCGCGTTCTTCGGCTTTGGCATCCAAAGCAACAGGATATCCTATTGCAAAAATTGCAACAAAGTTGGCCATTGGTTACCGTCTTGACGAATTAAACAATCAAATTACGAAGTCTACTTCGGCTTTATTTGAACCAACCTTAGACTATGTAATCGTTAAAATTCCACGTTGGAATTTCGATAAATTTGAAGGATCAGACCGTACGTTAGGGCTTCAAATGAAATCGGTTGGTGAAGTTATGGGAATTGGTCGCTCCTTTCAAGAAGCGCTTCATAAAGCCACACAATCGCTCGAAATTAAACGTAATGGAATTGGGGCCGACGGGAAAAGTTATACCAATTACGAACAAATTCTCGACAAACTAAAAAATGCCAGTTGGGATCGTGTCTTTGTTATTTATGATGCTATTCAAATAGGAATTCCGTTAAGCACAATTCACGAAATCACTAAAATTGATATGTGGTTTCTACGGCAATACGAAGAATTATACTTATTAGAAAAGGAAATTTCAAAATATACTTTAGATACGCTACCACGTGAGTTATTGCTTGAAGCGAAGCAAAAAGGATACGGAGATAGACAAATAGCCCATATGCTAAATTGTTTGGAAAGCCAGATTTATAAAAAGCGTGAAGATATGAACATTCAACGCGTTTATAAATTGGTTGATACCTGTGCTGCCGAATTTAAAGCCGAAACACCGTATTACTATTCAACTTTTGAAAATGAAATGCAACTTAACGGTGAGGACGCTTACGCACAAAATGACAGTGTTGTATCCGATAAAAAGAAAATTATTGTTTTAGGTTCGGGCCCTAACAGAATTGGACAAGGTATAGAATTTGACTATTGCTGTGTACACGGCGTTTTGGCAGCAGCCGAATGCGACTACGAAACAATTATGATTAACTGTAATCCCGAAACCGTTTCAACAGATTTTGACGTTGCAGACAAATTGTATTTTGAACCAGTTTTCTGGGAGCATATCTACGATATTATTCGCCACGAAAAACCCGAAGGTGTAATTGTGCAATTAGGTGGGCAAACTGCATTAAAACTCGCCGAAAAGTTAGATAGGTACGGTATTAATATTATTGGAACTACGTACCAATCGCTCGATTTAGCTGAAGATCGCGGAAGTTTTTCAAAATTGTTAAAAGAAAACAATATTCCCTACCCAAAATTTGGCGTTGCCGAATCTACTGAAGAAGCTTTAGTGCTAGCAGACGAACTTGACTTCCCCTTATTAATTCGTCCTTCGTACGTATTAGGAGGACAAGGGATGAAAATTGTAATTAACAAACAAGAATTAGAAGAGCACGTAGTAGATTTATTACGAAAAATTCCGAATAACAAATTACTTTTAGACCACTACTTAGACGGTGCAATTGAAGCCGAAGCCGATGCAATTTGCGATGGCGAAAATGTATATATAATTGGTATAATGGAGCACATTGAACCTTGTGGTATACATTCTGGCGACTCAAACGCTACACTTCCTCCATTTAATATTGGAGAGTTTGTGATGCAACAAATTAAAGACCATACAACTAAAATTGCAAAATCCTTAAATACAGTTGGACTCATTAATGTGCAATTTGCAATTAAAGACGATACTGTTTATATTATTGAAGCCAATCCTAGGGCATCGCGTACTGTTCCATTTATTGCAAAAGCTTACGGCGAGCCGTATGTAAATTACGCAACCAAAGTTATGTTAGGTCATAATAAGGTTACCGATTTTGACTTTAATCCAAAATTAGAAGGGTTTGCCATTAAACAACCGGTTTTTAGCTTTAATAAATTCCCAAATGTAAACAAACAATTAGGGCCAGAAATGAAGAGTACCGGCGAAAGCATTTTGTTTATTGATAGCTTAAAAGACGATGCTTTTTACGATTTATATGCCCGCCGTAAAATGTACTTAAGTAAATAGTACGCCAAATTATATTTAGTTTTTGTCTTGCTTTTTTTCGTAAATTAGATAAAACGTTGTTTAAACTTGGTTTATGAGAATTATCACACTGCTTTTATATCTTTTTTCCATTGGTAATTTAACTGCACAAAATGTTGTAGAAATTGCTTGGGAAAAAGATATAAAAACTGCAGTTGCCAGTCCTACTATTGAAATAGGAGATACCATAAATTGGATATGGAGCGATGATTCTGAAAAAAGTGTGACTAGTATGGCAGACGGAGATTTTGCTTTTGATAGCGAGGTAATTAGTGGCTTGAATGCTAATTTTTCTTATACGTTTAACCGGGCGGGAGTAATTGAGTATTACAACCAATTAGACCCTTCAATGCAAGGTAAAATTACTGTAGTTTCAAAACTTTCTTCGGAAGATAAATTTGTAAAAAACTTAAATTTCTTCCCTAATCCAGTTAAAACTGTTTTAAATATTTCTTCGGTAGTATCACTAGATAATTATCAAATATTTAATGTTTTGGGTAGTTTGGTAGCCGAAGGTAGCCTAGCCGGAAAGAGAGTTACCATTGATATGAGTAAACTAAATAGCGGCTTATATTTTATTAATATAAGAGCAAAAAATACGCAAACTGCTATTAAAGTTGCTAAGAAGTAATAGCTGCATCTATTTTTATCTATTCCTGAAATGAGGAGAAGTTTCTTGTTTTACTTCAGTTATAAAATATTTGGTGTCTCCCCAAAAGGCAAAGGTGGCAAAGCGTTCTATGTACGTTACTTTTACATAACTCCCTTGGTATTCTTTTAATTTTTCAATTACTTCTTTATTTTTATCTAGTACCGAAAAAGAAAAAATTTGAGCGCCACTTATTCCTTGGCTTATTTCGCCTTCCCAAGTTTTTATAATTACACCTCTGTTGCTAAATTTTATTAATTCGCCTGCTCGGGTTCCTTCGCTGTAGGGCACAAAGTAAACAAAGGCAAAATAGATAAGGTATAAGGCTAATAAGCTTCCTAAGATTATAAAAAGTATCTTTTTCATAAATTAACGTTAGTTTTAAAATTTACGCAATTAAAAGTAATAACTACTTTTCGTTTGAATTTTTTAAAAATTTCTGGTCGATATTTTTACTTGTTATAGCGCCTAATTTGCGCAATTTTTCAACTCTATTTACCAAATTCCCTTTCCCTTCGAGTTTTACCAAAGCCGAATCAAAACTACCTTGAACGGTGTTAAGTTGCTTTCTTATTTTAGTTAATTCAGTAAGTAAACTTACAAACGAGTCATAAAGTTTTCCTGCTTGCGTTGCGATATCTAAAGTGTTTTTTTTCTGATTGTCGTTTTCCCATAGATTTTCTACCAATCTCAATGCCGCCAAAAGGGTAGAAGGGGTTACAATCATTACTTTGCGTTTAAACGCTTCCTGATAAAGATTTTTTTGGTTAGCAACAGCAATAGCAAATGCAGGCTCTATGGGCACAAACATAAAAATAGTGTCGGGGCTCGCGTTAATAGCGTGATAATATTTTTTATCGGCTAAAGTTGCAATGTGTTTTTTTATGGATTCAATATGCTGCTTGAGGTGCAATTTTTTTAAATTTTCATCTTCTTCCGAAACATAGCGCTCAAAAGCTGTAAGCGAGACTTTGCTGTCTATTATCATTTTTTTACCGTCGGGTAAATGTATAATTACGTCGGTTTGCAACCTTCCGCCATCGGGATTTTCATGGCTGTCTTGTATGGTATATTCGCGACCTTTTTCTAAGCCAGATTCTTCTAACACCCGCGATAGAATCATCTCGCCCCAATTACCTTGAATTTTAGAATCGCCTTTTAGTGCTTTAGTGAGGTTATCTGCTTCTTGGCTAATTTTAATATTTTGTTCGTGCAAATACTGAAGCTGTTTCCCCAACTCGGCGTGGGTACGCACAAAATCTAAATTATTTTTCCCAACCTTTTCTTCAAATTCTTTTATTTTTTGATTTAACGGTTTTAAAATACCTTCAATATTTTCTTTGTTAGATTCGGTAAACTTTGCTGTTTTATTGTCTAAAATTTTATCTGCCAAAACAGTAAACTTAGCTTCAAATTCTCTTTCGAAGTTTTTAGCGTTCTCTTGTTCTCTTTTAAGTTCTGCTGAAAGCGCATCGTATTCTGAACATTGCCTTGCAAGCTGAAGGTTAAGGTTTTCACGTTCTTTTTGAAGCGTTTCTTTTTCTGAAGTTAAATTATCAATTCGATTAACTAACTTATTTTCCGAAGTCATTAAATTCTGTAATCGCTCGTTGAGTTTACTTATCTCCGACTTATTTTTGAGTCGGGCGTATTGATATCCTAAAAATACTCCAAGTAAAAGACAGAATAGCGCTAATAGCAAATAAATTATTACATCGTTCACCTTAAAAAATTTATTGATTAGTGAATAAAATTGTGTGTTTATAAAGGTAAAAAGTTAAGCGAAATATAACCTGAAAATATTCACTAACTAGCGTTTAACTACAAATCTGCCGGTATTAGCGTCAAAATCTATAGTTTCTTTTGGGAATAGTGCATTAAACCTCCCTTCGGAAATTAATTTGCAGGGGTCGTTAAAATAATTTTCGTCTTTACTCATAACGAGCATTTTATTTGTTAACTGGATTGCCAAATCTATTTCGTGAGTAGAAAAAAGTATGGTTTTGTGTGATTCGGCAGCCAATTTTTTAAGCAGTTTTAAAACATACGCTCTGTGATAAATATCTAAATGTGTTGTGGGTTCGTCGAGGATAATTATTGGCGTATCTTGTGCAAATGCTCTTGCAATAGCTACTCTTTGCAGTTGCCCATCGCTTAACTCAAAACATTTTCGGTTGGCGAGGGTTGAAGTTTCGGTTATATCTAACGCGTAATTTATCGCCTTTTTGTCTTCTTTTGTAAGGGTGCCAATCCAATTGGTGTAGGGTTGTCTGCCCAGAGAAACTAACTCTAAAACCGAAAGATTTTTTGAAGCAGGTGGTTCAGTTAATACCACACTTAATTGGGTAGCAAGTTGAAATGACGAATATTCAGTGAGATCTTTATTCTTCAGAAAAATAGAACCGCTTAGTGCTTTTTGCATTCCTGTTAAGGTGCGAAGTAAAGTAGATTTTCCAATACCATTTGCGCCTACCATGCCAACCAATTCACCTTTTAAAATTGAAAAATTGATATCTTTTGCGATAGTGGAACTTCCATCTTTTGATGTATAACCCACCGAAAGATTTTGAGCTTCTAAAATGATATTTTTTTCTTCGGAATTCATTAAAAGAAAAGTTTTCGTTTTCGTACCAATAGCCATATTACTACCGGCGCACCAATTAGCGAAGTTATGGCATTAATGGGAAGTGTAAATTCACTAAAAGGTAATTGTGCTAGAGTGTCGCAAACCAACATTAATAAACTACCGCAAATTAATACAGCGGGTAATAAAACCAAGTGATTAGACGTTTTATAAAATTGCCGAACCAAGTGCGGCACTGCCAATCCTACAAAGGCAATTGGCCCTACAAATGCTGTTATACCACCAGCCAAAATACTGGTGGCCAAAATTATCGTAAAGGTGGTTTTTTTTATGTGCAACCCCATGCTTTTTGCATAATTTTCGCCTAATAGCAAACCATTTAACGATTTACTACTCACAAGGCTCAAAATAATTCCTACCAAAAAGCAAACACCAAGTATTAAAACACCTTGCCACGATTGGTTGCCCAAACTCCCAAAAGACCAAAATATATACTGTTGCAATTGCTCTGCATTACTAAAATAAGACAAAACCGAAACTACCGCAGTAGTAACGCTTCCAAACATAAGGCCTATAATTAAAATAGCCATGGTGTCTTTAATTTTAAAAGTAACTGCCAGTACCGCCAAAAGCACTAAAAAACTACCCAAAGCCGATGCAATAACTAAACTCCACTGGCTTAATAATAAAGTACCTAAAAAACCACCAAAAGCACTTGCTCCTAAAATTAAAATGGCCACTCCCAAACTAGCGCCGCTACTTAAGCCTAATACAAACGGTCCGGCTAACGGATTGCGAAATAAGGTTTGCATTAACAAACCTGCAACTGCCAATCCGCCACCAGCGAGCATGGCAGTAAACGCTTTTGGCAATCTATAATCCATAATTATATAGTGCCACGTTTCTTTTGTAGCCCCATTTCCGAAGAAAATTGAAATTATTTCATCTATAGGAATAGAGACCGAGCCCATACTTAAATTCATTAAAAAAGCGGCAATAAGGGCGATAGACAATATTAAAAAATGCAGTTTGTATGTTTGTGAAATTTGCATTATTTCAATTTATCGAAAAAATAAAAATTGTGTTCGGGCAAGAGATTTGGATGTAATATTTTAATTAAATCTTTTAGTACCAAATCGGGTCTGTTGGGAGCTAATTCAAAATATATTGTGCCTCCAGTTGCGCCTTTTTTTAAACTATATGTATAAACCTGGCCAGTTTTAAACGCTTTAAATTTTGTATAAACTTGGCTTGCCTCTTCCATCGTTGAAAGGGATGTAAATTGTCCGGGACCAATCCAAACATCGGCATTATGCCCTTTATCCAAAACAGATTCTAAATTAAGCGAGATACTACCCGTACCTTTGCTATCTTTCCAAAGATAATTGCCATTGGCATCGGCAATAAATTGTGCGCCCCAACTATCGCCTTGTGGCATATACCAAACGTCTTTGTACATGGCGCCACTAATTACCGTTGGCGAATTAGCCGCTTGAGAAGCTATATTTTTTGCCAAATTATACTCGGTTGCAATGTTGTTAAAAATGCTATCGGCTTGTTTGTCTTTATTGTACAAAGCGCCAAAAAACTTAATCCATTCGGCTTTTCCAAGGGGCGAAGTTTCTGTCCAATCGGCATTGTAAAGTACCGGAATACCACTGTTTTCAATAGTTTTAAAGGTTGAATTATTACCGTCAACGCCAAAACCTATTACAAGGTCGGGGTTTAAATCTATTAAAATTTCAGTATTTATATCTTCGTTTTTGCCCAGTTCTTTTATACGTCCCGCAGTAATTTGTTTTCGTGTTATTTCAGAAGAAATATAATTGAGGTTTGGAAAACCTACCAAACTATTTATTGCTCCCAGCATTTCTAACGAAGGAATATGCGTAGTAGAGGTAACAACAATTTGTTTTACGGGAACTTGTACAACGGCATCGAACATTTTGGCATTTGGCACCGTGTTGCTTTCTTCAACTAAAGCATATTTAAAAGTTTGATTAGTGCCCGGCCACGGATTTTTTAAGGTAATTACTTTGTAACCTTCAAAGTGTTCAAGATCAAAACTTTTGGCGTATTGAATATTAGATTTTCCATCAGTATTTTCTGTAGGTTGGGGACTTTGTGTAGACTCGCTGTTTTTATTGTTACAAGCAACGAGGACAAAAAAGAAACTAAAAAGTAAAACAAATTTTTGCATCCTCAAAAATAGTGGTTTTGTTTGGGTGTACTAATATTTAAAGTCTATTTTTGCGTTGAACTTTGGTAAGCACTTTTTCGTACAAAGAAAATGCTTTTAAAAGGGAATTCGGTTTAAATCCGAAGCTGTTCCCGCAACTGTAAGTCGACCCAATTAATTTTTGGGCGTGCGTCACTTCAAAAAAAACCACTGTTGGCCGTTGGCTAATGGGAAGGTGGCACAAAAGACAAGCCAGGAGACCTGCCTAGTTCATAATTTAAAATATCAAACTTTCGGGATAAAGGTTGAATTATGAAACTACTACAATATTATATCATTTTCGGTTTTTTGCTGTGTTGGGGCTCAATTACTGCGCAACTCGATAGTATTCAGCAATTGCCAGAAGTTATGCTTACCGATGCAAAACTTATTCATTACTCAAAAGGTTTTAAACTCGAAAAACTTAGCGATTCTGTTGTAAATAGAAATGCTACCTCGTTAACCGAAACGCTTCGGTTTAACACTGCGCTATATTTTAAAGAAAATGGTTTTGGGATGGTGGCGTCGCCTTCTTTTCGCGGAACAAACGCCCAGCAAACTGCTGTAATTTGGAATGGAATTAATATCAATTCGGTATTTACCGGGCAAACCGATTTTAATACTATTTCGGCCCTTAGTTATGATGAAATAGCCATAAGAAGCGGCGGCGGCGGTGTGCAATTTGGGAGTGGCGCCGTTGGCGGAAGTATTCATTTAAACAATAAATACACATTTATAAACCGCGATACAACAACTCTTGGCGTGCGGTACGGAAGCTTTGCAACCATAGGAGCAACTGCAACCAATACGCAAAGCTGGAATAACCACTATTTAAATTTGGGAGTAGATTTTATTCGGTCTAAAAATGATTACGATTATATAGGCAAAAACAAAAAAAACACCCACGGAGAATTTTTACGTTTTAATGCCAAGGTAAATCAAGCGAGGAGAATTAAAAGTTCTGAAATTTCATGGAATTCGGAATACACTTTAAACGATCGTAATTTTTCGGGCAGTTTAAATACGCAAGGGCGTGACGGGTATAAAGATATTGCGACGCGCAATTTGTTTAGAGTAAAAAATAAAATTGGTGCATTTACAACCAAAACGAGTTTTGCGCACCTCTTTGAACAGTACCGTTATTTTCCGAATACCGAAAAACAGTTGTATGATGAAGGAAAAGCCAATACGTTTATAGGCTCTTTTCAGTCGGAAGTATTTCTGCGTAAAAAACTACGACTTCTTTCTAAAATTGAATATTCCTATTTAAACGCACAAGGAGACAATGTTGGTGAAAACACCCGAAAAACCTTAGCTGCAGTAGTATTGTTAAATCATAGAATAGGAAACAATTTTAGTTACGGAATAAATTTCAGAAAAGAATTTTTAAACAATTTTGAGAATCCGTTGCTTTTTTCGGCAGATGCAAAATTAAAGCTGTCACATAACTATGCTTTGCGAGTAAATGGTTCAAAAAATTATCGCATTCCCACTATAAATGATTTGTTTTGGGTTGCTGGCGGAAATACAAATTTACAACCAGAAACCTCCTATCAATTTGAAATAGGACAAGAATTGGCTTTCGGAAATTTTAAAACCGATGTGGCTGCTTATTTTATTACTTCGGAAGATTTGATAAAATGGGTGCCCACTAACGGAAATATCTGGGAGCCCGTTAATATTAGTGAGACTCAAAACTACGGAGTTGAAGTAACTACAAGCTATCTGGTGAAATTTGGTAAATACCGCAATTTAAATATTCGAGCTAATTATTCATACACCAAAGCCGAAGATTTAGAAAAAGAGAAGCAATTAATTTACGTGCCATATCACAAAGCAACGGGGACAGCGCAGTATAGTTTTAAAAACTTTTCGGCATATATTCAAGGATTGTTTAACGGTGAAATATATACTACAACAGATAATAGTGAAACCCTCGATGCTTATAATGTTTACAATGTAGGAATTAGCTTATTACTACCCAAGAACGATAAAATTACAATTGGAGGCAGGCTAAAAAACGTTTTTAATACCTGTTACGAAAATGTAGCATTTAGACCTATGCCTTCGCGCAACTTTCAAATATTTTTAAACTTTAATATATAAACAAATGAAAATCATGAAAAAATTACTGTTTTTATCTTTATCAACCTTGCTTTTTATTTCGTGTAGCAGCGATGATGACGTACAGCCAGAATATGTGCCAGCAGCTTTTGAAAAAGGAATACTTATTACAAATGAAGGCCCTTTTAGCGGTGGTTCGGGAAGCGTAACATACGTATCTAACGACTATGCAACAGTAGCTCAAAATATTTATAGAACGGTAAATGGCAATAGCTTAGGAAGCATTGTACAGTCTATGGGTTTTCAAGATGACAATGCTTATATCGTGGTGAATAATTCAAATAAAATTATGATCGCTAACCGTTATAGCTTTGAGAGTGTAGATTCAATTACTACCGGCGTTAACAATCCGCGTTATTTTGTAGAAGCTGCTGGAAATAAAGGCTATGTAACAAATTGGGGAGACCCAACCGATAATGCCGATGATTTTGTGGCGGTAATAGATTTAAGAGACAATACGGTATCGCATACTATTGCAGTGCCCTACGGTCCCGAAAAAGTTATTAGTTACAACAATGACGTTTATGTAGCGCACCAAGGAGGGTATGGACATAACAATGTTATATCTGTAATTTCTGGGAATAGTGTATCAAATTCAATTGTGGTAGGCGATGCTCCAAATAGTATGGTTATTCAAAACAATTCGTTATTTGTTTTATGTGGTGGGAAGCCAAATTACACTGGCGATGAAACTGCAGGTTCATTAGTTGAAATAGACCTTAGCAGCAATCAAGTTGTAAATACTTATAACTTTGCTACAACCGAACACCCTTCAAACTTAACTATTGATGGAAGTAACCTTTACTATACTTTAAACGGAAAAGTTTACAAAATTGACACTACTTCAATTTCATTGCCAGGAAATGATATAATTGATGGTTTCTTTTACGCACTTAAAGCCAAAGATGGTTTTCTTTATGCAACCGATGCAAAAGACTTTGCAAGTAAAGGTGCTTTAAAAATATTTGACCTTTCCTCTAATCAAGAAATTCAAGATTTCCAAACGGGTATCATCCCAGGCGGAATCTATTTTAACGAATAATTTGTTGTTTAAAATTAGCTGTAAAAAATCCATTGGTTTTACAATCAATGGATTTTTTTTATGCAGCTATTTAGTTATTCTCTAATTCCGTAGTGAGTATCATTTTTTCGTTTATTGGCGACTTTGTTTTACTATCTGAAACCTCTTTAAATGATTGGGTTGTGCTGTTTGTAGAAATGGGTCTGCCGGCAATTTCATACAAGGCGGCAGCCAATAAAGGTTCGTCTTCATTTCCTAATTCGCCTAAATTGAAATAATTTTCTTGTAACGGAAAATCGGGGTAAAGACCATCGATAAAATCTGTATTTCCATTGGCATTGGCAGTTTTAAAAACCAAAGGCAACATGGCATAGGTGTGCGTAGGATTTGCGGCGTTGCGGCTAAACTGCGGTGCAGGAGCATCGTATAATAAAAATGAAGCCTGAAATTTGCCAGTAGTAGTATCGCCCACTTGAACGGTGTTAATATATGGTTTTAAACCGTTTAAAACCAATTCGCTAGCCGATGCCGATCTTCTTGTGGTTAAAATATAAACCTTAGAGAGGTTTAGACTATTTATGGCGTCTCCAGAGCTAATTGTGTTATCAAAAAGTCCGTTTTCGGCATTTTCGGCTTGTCGGTCTTCATTCCAAAATTCTTTGTAGAATATTTCGCCATTAAATTGCCCGGTAATCATACTGGCAAGGTCTGTTGCGGTTTCTACAGCACCTCCGCCGTTATATCTTAAATCTAAAACCAGGTTTGATACTCCTTCGGCTTTAAATTGAGCAAATGCATTGTTTAATTCGGTGTCAAAATCTTTAATAAATCCGTTGTACATTAAATAGCCAATTTTTTCGCCATTTACGGTAAGTGTTTTAGCTTTATAAACTGGGTTCTCGGTGTATTGAGTTTTATTTAATTCTACCGTTTCACCCGTAGGGGAAAAGTTTGTCCCATCAAAAGTTGCCAATCCAATAGAATAGGTATTTGGCGCAAGCAAATCGTTAAAATTAGTATCGTTTAACTGTTGGCCATCTATGGTTGTAAATAAATCGCCGCGTTTTAATCCTTTGCTTTCGGCATCGGTATTAGGCAGCACGTAGCGCACGTAGCCAAAAACGTTGTTGCTACCATCTGGGTAATACACCAATCCAAACTCCATACCGTTGCTAATTGAAACTCCGCTTAACGCATTTTCAATTACCGTGTAGTCACTAAATAAATTACTAAATCTATCTTGTGGCGATAATAAAAACTCAAATAACGCTTCGGGCGTTTCATAATTATCTAAAAAGTTATTTAAATCACTCTGGTTAGTAAACGCATCATTGGCTAACTCTGGCGTATCGGCTTTATAGAGGTAATAATAATTTAAGCCGCGGTAAATAAAGTTTTGAATTTCTTGCGTTGACGCGGTTTGAAAATTATCGTCCATGTCTTCAAAACACGAAACAAAAAGGGTGGCTACAGCCAGAAGAAGAATGAAAATATTTCTTTTCATAAAAAATTTAAGTTTGAATATTCTTTAAAACAGAGAAATTAGCAATTATATTGTAAGGGTAAAAATATACTTTTTTAATTGGAAATAATCTACAATTACGTTATTTCAAAAGATACTGTTAATTGCGCTTTTAATTGAAATGTAACAAAAATTAAGTCTATTCGTCATTTAAATAGACAGCACAACAACAACCAACGCCACAATGGAAAAAACTGAATTTATTAGCGCTATAATGCCTTTTAAAGATAAATTATATCGTTTAGCCAAACGTATTTTGGTATCAAAAGATGAAGCCGAAGACGCCGTGCAAGAAGTGTTTTTTAAGTTGTGGAAAGGAAAAAAGAATATTAAAAACTACAAAAATATTGAAGCGTTTGCTATTACGATGACTAAAAATTATTGCTTAGATAGGTTAAAATCTAAACAAGCTGCTAATTTAAAAATTGTACATAGTAATTATCAAACTACTGAAAATGTAGAAAAAAATATTGAAGCGAACGATGGGGTGGCAATGGTTTTTAAAATTATGGAAACCTTACCGCAACAACAACGAATAGTATTACAATTGCGCGATGTAGAGCAATTTGAATTTTCTGAAATTGCCAAAATGCTCGACAGCAATGAAACGGCAGTACGAGTAGCACTTTCAAGAGCAAGAAAAACAGTTCGCGATGTAATGATTAAAAATTATAATTATGGAATTGGATAAAATAAAACAGTTATTAACAGCTTACTTTGAAGGCAACACCAGCCTTGCTGAAGACAATATTTTGATTGAATATTTTAATAGCGATAATATCGATAATTCATTATTAGAATATGGGCCTATTTTTAAAGCGTTAAAAACCGCAAAAACAGAAAGTACAAATCGATCTTTTAGCATTGAGAAATCTCAAGAAAAGAAGTTAGGTAAAAGGTGGTATGCTGCAGCAGCTACGATTGTTGTTTTAATTGGTGTTGGTGCGTTTTATTTTTCGCAACCGCAGTACACCCAAGAAGAAAAAGAAGCCTTAATGGCATTTAACGAAAGTAAAAGAGCATTGCTTTTGCTTTCAGAAAATTTAAATAAAGGTGCCGAACAGCTTACGTTTGTCCATCAGTTTAATAAAACTAAAAATAGAATTTTTGAATAATAACCTAAACACTAAATAAAATGAAAAAAGTAGTATTATTATTAACTATGGCCATTGCGCCAATGGTTTTGTTCTCACAAAACGCTTTTGATTCTTTTGAAAATGATAAAGATGTAACTTCGGTAGTGGTTACTAAAAATATGTTTAAGCTACTGAGTAAAATGGATTTAAATTCGGCAGATCCCGAAGCCCAGGCATATTTAAAGATGGTAAACGATCTGGAAAATATTAAAATTTTCACCACAGATAATCCCGCAGTTTCTCAAAAAATGAGCGCCGCCGTATCAAAATACGTTTCGTCTACAAATACATTGGGAGAACTTATGCGCGTAAAAGATGAAGATAAAAATATAAAGTTTTACAGTAAAGAAGGTAAAAATGAAAATCATGTAAGTGAACTTTTAATGCACCTTGACGGTATGGTTGAAGGTAAACCTACAACAGTAATTATGAGTATTACAGGTAATATTGATTTAAAGCAAATTTCAAAACTTACTTCAGAATTAAAGGTGCCTGGAAGCGATGAGCTAAAAAATATCGATAAAAAGAAAAAACAATAACAATGGTACTTTTACGATATTTTACAGCCGCGATATTAGGAATTTTAACCCTTGTATCTTGTAACGATAAATCTCTTCAAAAGTATTTAGTTGAGAAACAAGACGATAATAATTTTGTTAAAATGGATCTTGCTACAAGCCTACTTCAAGGAGAAAATAGCAGCTTTACTCAAGAACAAAAAGACATTTTAAATACTATTAAAAAAGTGAATGTTGTTGCTTTTCCTATTGCAAATGGCGATACCGCTACCTATAAATTGGAGCGTGACGAATTGCAAACTATTTTAAACCAAGATGATTATAAAGAATTAACAAGGTTTAATAGCAATAATTGGAACGCTTCATTAAAGTACAAAGGAGAAGAAGACGCTATTGATGAGGTGGTAGTATTTGCAAGTGACGACGATCGCGGATTTGCAGTTTTTAGATTGTTGGGTGACAATATGCGTCCCGACCAAATGTTAATGCTTGTACGGTCTGCAGAAAAAGGAGACTTTGACCTTTCCAAGCTAGAAGGTTTAAATACTATTTTTAAAGATTAATTAATCTAAAAATTCAGATTAAAAAAGGCTTAATTTTATTAGAAATTAAGCCTTTTTGTATTTTGTAAGTATATTTAAAAACTATTAAATACCTGTATAATTTGATGGTGTAATATTGCGCATTTCGGCTTTTACGCGCTCTTCAACATCTAAAGTTTCAATAAAATTTGCAATAGAAGTTTGGTTAATTCCTTCGTTAGTACGGGTTAAGCCTTTTAAGGCTTCATACGGATTTGGATAGCCTTCTCTGCGTAAAATTGTTTGAATTGCTTCGGCTACAACGGCCCAATTGTTTTCAAGATCTTCTTCAAACTTTGTTTTATTTAACAACAATTTGTTTAATCCTTTTAAGGTAGATTGAAAACCTATAAGCGTATGGCCAATTGGTACGCCAATGTTTCGTAAAACCGTACTATCGGTTAGATCGCGTTGTAAGCGACTTATAGGAAGTTTTGCTGCAAGATATTCAAAAATAGCATTTGCCATCCCTAAGTTACCTTCGCTGTTTTCAAAGTCTATGGGGTTTACTTTATGTGGCATCGCGCTCGAACCTACTTCACCTTTATTAATTTTTTGTTTAAAATAATCCATAGAAATATAGGTCCAAATATCTCTATCAAGATCGATTAAAATTGTATTAATTCTTTTTAAACAATCAAACAAAGCAGCCATATGGTCGTAATGCTCAATTTGAGTAGTAGGGAAGGAATGATGCAACCCTAAAGTGTGTTGTACAAATTGTTTTCCAAACGCTCGCCAATCTACATCGGGATAGGCAACTTTATGGGCGTTAAAATTACCCGTGGCACCTCCAAATTTAGCGGCGCTTTTAATGTCGTTCATCAAGTCGAACTGTTCTTCAATTCTTACTGTAAAAACGTCTATTTCTTTTCCTAATCGCGTAGGTGATGCAGGCTGACCGTGGGTACGAGCTAACATAGGTACGTCTGCCCACTCTTTAGAAAGTGCCTTTAATTTATCTTTTACTTCTAATAAAAGTGGCACATAAATATTGTTAATTGCATCTTTTAATGACAACGGAATTGCCGTGTTATTTATGTCTTGTGAAGTTAAACCAAAGTGAATAAATTCTTTGTATTTCTGAAGATTTAAAGCATCAAACTTTTCTTTTATAAAGTATTCAACCGCTTTAACGTCGTGATTTGTAACCTTTTCAGTTTCTTTAATAGTAACGGCATCTTGAACCGAAAATTTAAGATATATATCGCGTAGCTGCGAAAACAAGTTTCGGTCAAAATCGGCAAGTTGAGGTAAATCTAACTCTACCAAGGCGATAAAGTATTCAATTTCTACTTGCACTCGGTATCTAATGAGTGCCTCTTCAGAAAAATAAGGAATTAGCCCTGCAGTTTTTGTGGCGTATCTACCATCAATTGGCGAAATAGCTTGTAAAGCGTTGGTGTACATGGTTCAAATTTTAAAAGCGCAAAGATACAAAACGCTATTGAGTTATTTAGGAAGAGAATCATTAATAAATTGGCGGGTTTTTATATTGAAATATTCAATTGTTTAAAATTGAATTTGTTGATTAATACAAGCTTAGGATTTATGAATTTTTTGGGTTAAAAAGTGTATGACTAATTGTAAGTTTAAACTTGACTTTAAAACAAGCTATAAATTTTAAAAGAATTGATATGAGTTCAGAAGAGCAAAACCCGAAACATTCCACAGGTAAAGGCGCACAAGCTGCACATCATAACACAGGGGAAAACGATAGTTACGTTGAAAACCCCAAAGAGGCGAAACCTAATGAAACCGAAGACAGCGATTATTTAGAAAAAAAGTGGAAGCAGATTTCAAAAGATTTTGAAAAAACGTACAATTTAGACATAAGCAAATCTGATTATAAGGATGAATCGTTTTCAGAAACTTTAAAAAATTTAGAATCCAAAACTGGTAAATCGCGCACAACGCTTGAAGATGAAATTAGAAATTGGAAAAGTAAAGACTAACTTAATTTTCGATAATTTTAAGGGTGTCGCTTTTTGTAATTAATGCCACGATTTTATCATTCGGAATAACATCAATAGTTAAGTTTATACGGTCTGCAGTGCCATTATTCACCACGCGGTGTGCATCTGCAAGTCGTAAATACCAACATTCGCCCACCTCCATGGGCACTTTGGTGTTGTTTAAATAAAACGTTACATCTTTATTGTTATCTATAGGAATTGTTAAGCGAATCATCGCTTTTTCTTCTTCTAACGCCAAGGTAGGATCTGTATGTTCCTTTACAACAGACGAAGGTGCTAAAAACAATAAACGCACTAAATTTACAGTAGTAAGTTTGCTGAAGGTTTGAACAATACTTTTTATGTAAGGCGAATTTTCCAGCGCAGGCGTATTCATCCATTGCGTCCAAGAACCATCGGCATAATCGCCAGCAGGTTCGGGAAATGGTAGGGAAGTATCCACTAAATGTGCAGGTGCGCGTAACGGAATTACATTATAATATTCGTAATGTTCGTGCTTTAATGCGTGGGCTTCAGCTTGTAGCTTTTCAACGTTAAATGTAAATGGTAATTGAATTCTGTCACTGTATTGTTTTACACTTTTCATTTGTGCAGTTTTTTTTAGCGTTTAATAGGTTTTAAAATCCTATATTGATAAACGGAATTATTGGGCTAGCGTAAATACTTTCGTCTTCATCATACAACACATTGTATTTTGCGCCGAGACTAATTTTTTTGGTAATAAAATATCCAGCTCCAATAAACAAGGCAGCGTCCCAAAAGTTTCTTTTACTATTGTCAATGTCAGATTTTGATTCTACACGTAATAGTGCAAATTCGAGCATAGTCATTATTGTTGGTAAGGGTTTATATTCAAAAATAGAATTTGCACCGTATGAGGTGGTAGATTGTACCTCTTTAATAGAATTATAATTAAACTGCACACCAAAGCCCAAGGCTAAGTTTTTATTAAAATTATACGTTAAATTGGGGGAGAAACCTATGTTTGTTCCACCCACGAAATTAAGTCCGAAACCCGTACCAAACCTTAATTTTTTCTCCACTTTAATATTTGTCGAATCAATGTTTGTGGTGCGAATAGTATCGTTTTTAACCTGTGAAAACGTGCTAAAACTTAGTAGCAGAAATACTATTATAAACGCTGTTTTCAAGTTGCGAAAATTCAGTTTCATAATAGATAGTATTCGTAAAAGGTTAGTAATATGTTTACTAAGCTACGGAAAAAATGCAGTTTTTATAAAAAAATCAGTGTTTAATTGTATTTAATTTCTTTCTTAATATTTGGTTTACACGGCTCCATCGATTATTTCTTGCACAACACCCGGATTTAACAATGTAGAAATGTCACCTAAATTATCTGTTTCTTTTTCGGCAATTTTCCGAAGAATACGGCGCATTATTTTACCACTTCGCGTTTTTGGAAGTCCTGACGTAAATTGAATTTTATCAAGTTTTGCAATGGGGCCAACGTGTTCAGTTATAACTTGATTAATTTCTTGCCGTAAATTGTCGTGCACCCGGCTTTCACCAATTTCTTTTAGAATAACAAAGCCATAAAGTGCTGTGCCTTTAACCTCGTGCGGAAATCCAACAATCGCACTTTCGGCCACTGCAGGGTGTTCGTTTATGGCATCTTCAATTGGGGCAGTCCCTAAGTTATGTCCCGAAACAATAATAACATCGTCAACGCGCCCTGTAATACGGTAATACCCTGTACTGTCTCTAAGGGCACCATCTCCTGTGAAATATTTATTTTTGTAAGCACTAAAATACGTTTCTCGATACCGTTTATGATTACCCCAAATGGTACGTGCCATACCAGGCCAAGGGTATTTTATACACAGTCGGCCACTCACTAAATTGCCTTTTAATTCTTCGCCATTTTCATCCATTAAAGCTGGTTGAATGCCTGGGAGTGGTAATGTTGCGTAGGTAGGAATGGTGGGTGTAGCGTAGGGTATGGGCGAAATCATAATTCCGCCTGTTTCAGTTTGCCACCACGTATCTACAATGGGGCACTTACGTTTTCCTATATTTTCGTCGTACCAATGCCATGCCTCCTCATTAATAGGTTCGCCAACACTGCCTAAAACTTTTAAGGAAGATAGATCGTAATTTTCCGAAAAATCTAAGCGTTCTTTAGCCAAGGCTCTAATGGCTGTAGGTGCAGTATAAAACTGAGTTACTTTGTGTTTTTCTACCACTTGCCAAAAGCGTCCAAAATCTGGGTAGGAGGGTACTCCTTCAAACATTAAAGTTGTAGCACCATTTGCCAATGGCCCGTAAACAATATAACTATGACCGGTAATCCACCCAATGTCTGCAGTACACCAATACACATCGTCTTCGCGGTACTGAAAAACATTTTTAAAGGTATATGCAGTATAAACCATATAACCTGCCGTAGTATGTACCATACCTTTTGGTTTTCCAGTAGAGCCCGAAGTGTACAAAATAAAAAGTGGGTCTTCGGCATCCATAATTACAGGAACGCACTCGTGGTAAGCCTCATCTAATAATGGTTGTAACCACTTGTCGCGATTTGTCTTCATAAAAATATCGCTATTAATTCGTTTTGCTACCAGTACAGTTTCTACCCCTGGGCAAGACGTTAAGGCTTCGTCTACAATCTTTTTTAAATCTATTGTTTTACTTCCGCGGTACGAACCGTCGGCCGTAATTACCATTTTACAATTAGAATCGTTTATTCGGGTTTGTAACGCACTTGCCGAAAACCCTGCAAAAACTACCGAGTGGATAGCTCCAATCCTAGCGCAAGCCAATATTGAAACAGCCAATTCAGGAATCATTGGAAGGTAAATACACACTCTATCACCTTTTTTTATTCCGTGGTCTAACAACACATTTGCTAACCTGCAAACGCGTTCGTGTAATTGTTTGTAAGTTATATGTTGGGCAGCCTCGTTAGGATTGTTAGGCTCAAAAATAATGGCAGTTTTGTTACCCCGTGTGTAAATATGCCTATCGATACAGTTTTCGGTGATATTTAATTTTGCTCCTTTATACCACGACACTTCACTTTTTGAAGGGTCGTGTTCTAACACCTTGTTCCAGCGTTTTCGCCATAAAAAATTCTCTTCGGCAATTTCTTCCCAAAAGTTTTCTGGGTCGCGAACCGATTTTCTGTAAACATGAAAATATTCTTCTAAATTTTTTATGTGATAATTGCTCATAACTGTAAATGGTTTATAAATATTGCGGAAAAACGCTGCTTAAAAAGGAGAAATATATTTAAATATCACGACTCTTTAAACTAAATATCAAATTTTGTTTAAAAATTGAAAGTGTCTCTAGTTGTTGGAAAGTTTTTTATACAGCCGAAATTTTATAAATTCAAAATCGCTTATATTTATATAATTTGAAATTTTAAAACTAACCTATGTGTTACCACACCAAGCTTACCGCGAATGTAGAAGCTATTGAAAAAGAATTTGCTGCACAGTTTTATGAACCCGAATTATTTAAACCGCAAGTTGCAATAAACGGTTTTGCATTTGGTTTAAATCCGGTTGTATTAGACGAAGATAGAGGGCATATAACGATGGCTAATTGGGGGTTAATTCCGTTTTGGGCAAAGGATGACGCTATAAAAAAAATGACTTTAAACGCACGTATTGAAACAGCTGCGTCAAAACCTGCGTTTCGCAATTCGGTAAAAAATAGATGTTTAATAATAGCCGATGGTTTTTACGAATGGCAATGGTTAGACGCTAAAGGAAAAAAGAAACAAAAGTTTATGATTGAGCCCACCGATCAAGAAGTATTTGGGTTTGCCGGATTTTACAGCAGTTGGAAAAACCCCGACTCGGGAGTGGAGGTTATTTCATATACTATTGCTACTACAGCGGCAAATGAACTTATGGCTAAAATTCATAACAACAAAAAACGCATGCCCGTAATTGTTACAAAACAAGATAGAAATGCGTGGTTAAATGGAACCGATTTGCAAAACTTTGAATTTCCGTATAACGTTTCATTGCAGGCTGTACCGGTTTAAGTTTGGGAAAATTGTTTTGTACAAAATATAAAAAAACCCGAGTTAAAAAATAGCTCGGGTTTTTAGCGAAGTGGAATAAGTAATTATTCCTTAAAATTAATCATCCAATTAATTCCGTATTTATCTGTACATCTTCCATACTGTGCGCCCCAAGATGTTTTTTGAAACGAAGTATGAATTTTACCACCCTTTGCGAGGGTTTCAAAAGTAGATTTTGCGTTTTCTGCGGTATCCATGTCTACTCCCAAATGCATGTTTGTGCCATCGGTTAATGGGGTATCGGGAGAGGCATCGTAGCCTAAAATTGTAAAACTATTACTGCGCAACTCGGCGTGTTGCCACTTTGTGCGGTAGTTTTCGGGTATATCAATTGCTTTGTTTTCGTAAGTTTCAATGTTTTTAATTTCTCCTCCAAAAATAGCTTGATAGAAATTAAAGGCTTCTTGACAATTTCCTCTGAATGCTAAATATGCTTCAATTCTCATAGTAAATTTATTTTTTCATTAGTAATCATTTTTAAGTTGAATACTATTTTCTGAATAAACGCGAAAGCAAGCTAAGTACTAAAAGCACTAAGAAAATATAGAATATAATTTGCGCAATATCGGTTGCACCTTCAGCAATACCACCGAATCCAAAAATTGCGGCAATTATTGCAATTACTAAAAAAATAATAATCCATCGTAACATAATCTTTAGTTTTTTGTGTTAGTATAACACTAAACTATAAATTGTTGCGAATACTTTAATGGCATTTATAGCATGTTTAACATCAGTTGTTAAAGCTTAACCAAAATTCAAGAGCCTTTTTTTGTCGCTTGTTAATATCTTTCTTGTTGGAATATTTCCAATTTTATGGAATAAATCCATACTTTTGTGGTAATGAAAAAATCCATATTACATCTCGACCTCGATACTTTTTTTGTGTCTGTAGAGCGATTGCTTCATAGCGAGTTACTTAAAAAACCTGTTTTAGTAGGAGGTACAGGCCAGCGTGGGGTAGTAGCGGCGTGTAGTTATGAAACGCGCAGTTATGGGGTGCGCTCGGGTATGTCTATGCAAATAGCGAGACAATTGTGCCCGCAGGCAGTAGTAATACGCGGCAATGCGAGTACGTATATGAAATATTCAAACCTAATTACCGATATAATTCGCGATACGGTTCCGCTTTTTGAAAAAACAAGTGTAGACGAATTTTACGTAGACCTTACGGGAATGGATCGGTTTTTTGGCAACTATAAATTTGCTTCCGAATTACGAAAACGCATTATAAAAGAATCTGGTTTGCCTATTTCATTTGGACTTTCGCAAAATAAAATAGTAAGCAAAGTGGCTACTGGCGAAGCCAAACCTAACAATCAATTAAAAATTGATTATGGGTACGAAAAAGAATTTTTAGCTCCTTTGGCCATTAGAAAAATTCCGATGATTGGTAAAGCTTCGGCGCAAACTTTAATTCATATGGGGATTGATAGGGTAAAGTTAATTCAAGAAATGCCGGTAGACATGCTAACGGCTGTTTTGGGTAAAAACGGTAAAACAGTTTGGAACCGGGCCAATGGTATAGATAATACGCCTGTAATTCCTTATTGCGAACGAAAATCTATAAGTAACGAACGCACTTTTAACTTAGATACCATAGACGTACAAAAATTGCGCGACACTTTAACTGCTATGGTAAATACCCTGTGTTATCAATTGCGTATGGGTAATAAAATGACGGGCTGCGTTGCGGTTAAAATACGTTATTCAGATTTTCAAACCTATAATAAACAAATACGAATCCCGTATACCAGCGCAGACCACATATTGATGCCAGTAGTAATGGAATTGTTTAACAAACTATACCAACGTAGAATTTTAGTGCGATTAATAGGGGTGAAATTTTCGCATATTGTAGGAGGACATTACCAAATAAACCTATTTGACGACAATGAAAAAAGTTTAGAATTATATAAATCTTTAGATAAAATACGCAACCGTTTTGGGGCAGCAAGTGTAATGAAAGCCTCTATGCTAGGTGTAAAATCGGTTGTATCTGGTAGAAATCCGTTTGATGGCGAACCGCCAGTACTTTTAGCACATCGCAATCAATAATGTATTTAAATTGCCACACATATTACTCTTTGCGCTATGGGGTTTTTTCTATCTCTCAATTGTTGGCATTGGCACAACACCATAAAGTAAGTGAACTTGCGGTAACCGATATTAATAGTACTACGGCTTGTTTAGAGTTTATAAAGGAAGCTCCTAAATTTAACGTACGCCCAATTGTAGGGGCCGATATTCGAAATGGAAATAACCGCTGTTATGTGTGCTTGGCTAAAAATAACACAGGATTTTTAGAAATAAATCAATTTTTAAGTAAGCATATTCACACTGCAAAACCCTTCCCCGAACTGCCGCCTTCTTTTAAAAATGTGATCAATATTTTTCCTTTTGAAAAGGTGTTGGAGTACGAAATGGAAAGTTTTGCTCCAGATTGGTATATAGGCATTTCGGTAGCAGATCTTAATAAACTGAAATTTTCAAAACTAAAAAAGCATAAAGAAAAGTTAGTATTGCTGCAGCCTGTAACTTTTCAAAATCAAACGCATATCAACATTCATAGGTTGTTACGGTGTATAGATCATAATATTGTTTTAAGTAAACTGCCCGAAACAGAGCAGGGGAGCAATAAAGATAGAATGTATTCTATTTTTCAATTGAATGAGTTATTTAAAGGTTTTGAAAGTATTTTACAAAATACTGAACGTGTTATGAAACAATGTTCGGTTGCATTTAAATTTGGTGAAAATAGAGAAAATCAAAATCAGACTACCTACTTAGATTCCAGCGAAGCAGACTATCAACATTTAGTAAATTTAGTAGCAGAACGAAAACACCGTCGGTATAAAAAATTAACACAACAAATAATCGATAGAATAAATCGCGAATTGGAGGCCATTCGGCAAATGGATTTTGTGTCTTATTTTCTTATCAATTACGATATTTTACAATATGCAATTAAAAATAACTACCCTTACATTGGTCGCGGAAGCGGCGCCAACAGTGTAGTTGCCTATATTTTGGGTATTACAAATGTAGACCCCATAGAATTAGATCTGTATTTTGAACGTTTTATAAACCTGTATCGCTCTTCGCCGCCAGATTTTGATATCGACTTTTCGTGGAAAGATAGAGATGATGTTACCCGCTATATTTTTGAACGCTTTCCACACACTGCTTTAATGGGCACCTATGTAACTTTTAAGTATCGCGCAGTAGTAAGAGAATTAGGAAAAGTATTTGGATTGCCAAAAGCCGAAATAGACAGTTTTTTAAAAGGAAATATTCAAAACACCAAAAACGATTATTACTTTAAACTTGTAGCAAAATATGGGCAATTGCTACACGGTTTTCCTAATTATTTAAGTGTACATTCGGGAGGGATTGTAATTACAAAACAGCCCGTACAAGCCTATTGCGCTACGTTTATGCCTCCAAAAGGATTTCAAACCTTACAAATAGATATGCATATAGCCGAAGCAGTAGGAATATTTAAGTTTGATATTTTAGCACAACGCGGACTCTCAAAAATTAAAGATACGCTCGAGCTTGTTAAAGAAAATCAGCCCAATGCTACTTTGTTAAATATTGATGATACCGAACCTTTTAAAAACGATCCTGCCATAAACCAATTGCTAAAAACAGGCGATTGTATGGGGGTGTTTTATGTAGAATCGCCCGCTATGCGTACTTTAATGACGCGATTGCAAACACAAGATTATTTAGGATTGGTTGCTGCCAGTTCTATTATTAGACCCGGGGTTATCAACGGCGGAATGAAAAACGCGTACATAGAACGACATCGTTTTCCGGAGAAAAGAACAGAAGCCCATCCTGTACTTTTAGAAATAATGGCCGATACGTATGGAGTAATGGTTTATCAAGAAGATGTGCTTAAAGTGGCGCATTATTTTGCAGGTCTTAGTCTTGCCGAAGCAGATGTATTACGTCGCGGAATGAGCGGCAAGGGAAGAAGTAAAAAACAGTTTGATGCTTTAGAAAAAAAGTTTTATAAAAACTGCGAAAAAAAAGGCTATCAGCCTAAAGTAATTGAAGAGGTTTGGGAACAAATTAAAGCTTTTGCAGGTTATGCTTTTGCCAAAGGACACTCAGCCTCGTATGCGGTAGAAAGCTACCAAAGCTTGTATTTAAAAAAATATTTTCCTTTAGAATTTATGACTGCCGTGCTCAATAATGGCGGTGGTTTTTATAATCTTGACACCTATATAAACGAGATAAGACGATGCGGCGGAATAGTTGAAAACCCTTGTATTAACAACAGCGATCACGGTAATTGTATAAAAGGGAAAACAGTGTATTTAGGATTTGGAATGATAAAAGATGTTGAAAATAGAACAGTTCAAAAAATTTTAAATGAACGACAATGGAATGGTAGTTTTACCAGTTTCACTAACTTTTTAGATCGTTGTAAAATTGGGTTGGAGCAACTTTTACTGTTAATTAGAATTAATGCTTTCCGAATTTTAGAACCCAATAAACACAATTTAATGTGGAATGCGCACTTAAATGAAAACGCACAAAAAAATAAAAACCCTCATCTGCAATTGTTTAAACCAAAGCGCGTAAACTATAAATTACCCGTGCTAAAAGGCAATTCTATAATTGATGCTTATGATAATTTGGAGTTGATGGGGTTTACTTTACAAGACGATTTTAAACTTATTCCTCCAAATAATTATCCCGCAACTGTAGCGGCAGATTTAAAAAATAATGTAAATAAAAAGTTTGCCATTTTAGGGAAGCTCGTCACTTCCAAAAGTACCAAAACATCCAAAGGAGATTATATGTCGTTTTCTACATTTTTAGATAGTGAAGGTGTGTGTTTTGACAGTGTTCAATTTCCGAAAATAAACGCACGACACCCTTTAAACGGGATTGGAATCTACCTTATAAAAGGCACAGTAACCGAAGATTTAGGCTATTATGCCCTTACTACTGAAAAGTTAATTAAAATACCCTTTGTACCCGACCCGAGGTTTTCAGAAGAACAAAAAACACAAAAAAGTGTTTAAAATATCATTTAAAAGATGTGTATTTAAAAGTTTAATAAATGTTAATAATCATAACAAAATAAGTTCTTAGCGTTAAATTCACATTAATGAAGATATTTTTCCATAAAACAATGGCTGCGAGTATGGCGATTTTAGTGTTACTTACCACTATGTCGTTTACTGTAGACATGCATTATTGTGGCGAGTCTTTAATAGACTTTTCGGTTATACAGAATGCAAAAACGTGTGGAATGGAGAAGTCACAATCTGAAAATGATTGCGAAATTACCTTAGCCGAAGACTCATGCTGCACTAACAAACAATTAGTTGTAGAAGGTCAAGACGAATTAAAATTAAATTTCGATAAAATAACCTTTGAGCAACAGGCTTTTGTTGCTACTTTTTTCTACACTTATATTGGTCTTTTTGAAGGTTTAGATACCCAAATTATTCCTTTCAAAAATTACTCACCACCTTTTCTCGAACGAGACTTACAAAAGTTACACGAAACATATTTAATTTGATTTTAAACAGTTTCCGATAAGCATCGGAAAATTTCAGCTCTGTTATTACTACAATTCCGAGAGTGTGATTTCTAGTGTTTTAATTTCTGAAATCTTCAGGATTAAATTCAATGTTTAACTGTTTAACAATCAATAAAAATGCTAAATAGAAGCATAAAATTTCTTATAGATAATAAGCTAGTAGCCATCTTGTTGCTCGTGCTTTTTGTAGGTATGGGTGTGGTTAATGCACCTTTTAATTGGGACACGGGGTTTTTGCCTAGAAACCCTGTAGCTGTTGATGCTATTCCAGATATTGGCGAAAATCAACAAATAATTTATACACAGTGGGCAGGTAGGTCTCCTCAAGATATAGAAGATCAAATTAGTTACCCACTTACCACTACGCTTTTGGGCATTCCGGGTGTAAAAACCATTCGAAGTTCATCAATGTTTGGTTTTTCAAGTATCTATGTCATTTTTGAAGATGATATAGAATTTTATTGGAGCCGGAGCCGCATTTTAGAAAAACTAAATTCCTTGCCAACGGGGTTGCTTCCATCAGATGTAAATCCTACATTAGGCCCCGATGCTACTGGTTTAGGACAAATTTTTTGGTATACCTTAGAAGGCCGCGATAAAGACGGTAATGTAACGGGTGGATGGGATTTGCATGAATTGCGAAGTATACAAGACTACTATGTAAAGTATGCGCTGGCTTCTGCTGGCGGCGTTTCTGAAGTAGCTTCAATTGGGGGTTATGTGCAAGAATATCAAATAGACATAAAGCCAGAGTTAATGCGCCAATACAATATTGGTTTAGCAGAAATTGTAAAAGCGGTTAAAGAAAGCAATAAAGATATTGGAGCCCAAACCATGGAAATGAACCAAGCCGAATATTTAGTACGTGGTTTAGGATATATAAAATCGGTTGCAGACATTGAGGAAGCCGTTGTTACTTCAGAAAATTATACCTCGATTCGTATAAAAGACATCGCAAATGTTAGCTTAGGGCCTGCACCACGAAGAGGAATTTTAGACAAAGAGGGGGCCGAGGTGGTAGGTGGTGTAATAACTGCACGATACGGAGCAAACCCAATGGAGGTTATTAACAATGTAAAAGAAAAATTAGTAGAACTAAGTGCTGGTTTGCCCTCTAAGCAACTTTCAGACGGTACAACCTCGCAACTTACGGTTGTGCCATTTTACGACCGCTCTATTTTAATCCAGGAAACGTTAAACACCCTTGACGAAGCATTAAGCTTAGAAATACTGATTACTATTTTTGTAATTATTGTCATGGTTTTTAATCTACGAGCCTCGGTACTTATTTCGGGACTTTTACCTGTCGCAGTACTAATGGTGTTTATTGCAATGAGGTTTTTTAATGTAGATGCCAATATTGTTGCGTTATCTGGTATTGCGATAGCAATTGGTACCATGGTCGATATTGGAATTATCCTCACCGAAAATATTATTAGACATCTCGATGAAGACCGTGAAAGTTACACTAAAACGGGTGTGAAACTGCCCATTAATACAGTTGTATACAATGCAAGTTCTGAGGTGTCTGGTGCTATTCTTACAGCTGTAGCAACCACAATAATTAGCTTTATCCCTGTGTTTACCATGATTGGCGCCGAAGGGAAATTGTTTAGACCTTTAGCCTTTACCAAAACAATGGCTTTGGTAGCAGCATTTATAGTGGCGTTATTTCTAATCCCCCCTTTTGCAGCTTATCTCTTTCAAAAAAAACGCTTCAGAAAAACTACGGGCAACCTCTTAAATATCCTGATAATTTTTATAGGAATTACAGCCATAATTTTCGGATACTGGTTAGCACTTCTTTTAATTGCTTTTGGAGTAACAGGTTTATTAAAGGATGAAAAATTTGCTTCCAAACTTTCTAATAAATTAATCCTCTCAAATAATCGCGCTAATTTTATTAACATCGCTATTTCCGCTTTAGCGGTAGTTTTTTTGTTGGCAGAATTTTGGAGACCACTTGGAGTAGATAAAAGTGTATTTTGGAACTTGTTATTTGTAGGCTTTATTTGCTTTGGATTGTTAGCCGTATTTTGGGTATTTCATCATTACTACTCGCAGATTCTTAACTGGGCACTTCGCAATAAAATTTTATTCCTAGTTACACCAACATTAATTGTTGTTTTTGGAGTATTGATTATGCAAAATACCGGTAAAGAGTTTATGCCTTCTTTAAATGAAGGTTCATTTTTGCTCATGCCAACTTCCATGCCTCATGCAGGAGTAGAAGAAAATAAACGTGTCTTGCAGCAATTAGATATGGCAGTAGCAAGTATTCCAGAGATTGAAACAGTTGTAGGGAAAGCCGGAAGAACCGAATCTGCTTTGGATCCAGCACCCCTATCTATGTATGAAAACATTATTTTTTATAAACCCGAATACGCACTAAATAAAGACGGAAAGCGACAAAGGTTTAAAGTGAACGAGGATGGATTTTACAAGCTTAAAGATGGGAGACTTGTAGAAAATCCAAATAAAAACGTGAGTTCAAGCGCAGTCGAGAACGCACGAGAGGCAGGAATTGACATCTCAACTGCGATTGATGTGTCAGCAAAGGATTTGATAGAAGACGAGAGTGGTGAATTTTATCGAAATTGGCGACCAACAATTAGTTCACCAGATGATATTTGGAATGAAATTGTTCGTGTAACCAAGTTGCCGGGCATTACTTCTGCTCCCAAATTACAGCCTATTGAAACTCGTTTGGTAATGTTGCAAACTGGGATGCGTGCTCCAATGGGTATTAAAATAAAGGGGCAAGACTTGCGTGAGATAGAATCTTTCGGGATGAAATTAGAATCTATTCTTAAAGATGCTGAAGGGGTTAAAACGGAAGCTGTTTTTGCAGATCGTATTGTAGGTAAACCGTACTTATTAATAGATATTAAAAGAGACCGACTTGCGCGTTACGGTATAACTATTGAAGATGTACAGCAAATTCTACAAGTTGCTGTAGGAGGAATGCAAATTACTCAAACTGTAGAAGGTCGTGAGCGTTATGGAGTACGGGTGCGATATCCACGAGAATTGCGTGCAGATCCAGAAGATTTAAAAAATATTTATGTGCCGGTAAACAAGGGTAATCCTGTGCCATTAAGTGAGTTGGTAGAAATAAAATATGAACAAGGGCCACAGGTTATTAAAAGTGAAGACACTTTTTTAGTGGGTTATGTACTTTTCGATAAAACTACTGGTTTTGCTGAAGTTGATGTGGTAGAAAATGCGCAAGCATTAATTAATCAAAAAATTGAAAGCGGTGAACTCACTGTTCCTAAAGGTATAAATTTCCAGTTTACAGGAACCTATGAAAACCAATTGCGGGCAGAGAAAACTTTGGCCATTATTATACCGTTGGTATTGTTAATTATCTTTTTGATTCTTTATTTCCAATTCCGCTCGGTCTTTACTTCGTTAATGGTATTTACGGGTGTTGCCGTAGCTTTTTCTGGCGGATTTCTTATGATTTGGTTTTACGGGCAAGATTGGTTTTTAAACTTTAATTTTTTCGGAGAAAATTTACGAGACCTATTCCAAATGCACCCTATTAATTTGAGTGTGGCCGTTTGGGTTGGGTTTATTGCACTCTTCGGCATTGCTACCGATGATGGCGTAGTTATGGCAACTTATCTCACCCAAACATTTAATAAAAATAATCCTAATAATGTAAAAGAGATTCGTGCCTCTGTTGTAGAAGCTGGAATGAAAAGAATTAGACCGTGTTTAATGACGACGGCGACCACTATTTTGGCTTTACTGCCTATTTTAACATCTACAGGACGAGGAAGCGATATTATGATACCTATGGCTATTCCTAGTTTTGGCGGAATGTTAATTGCGCTTATCACTCTTTTTGTAGTTCCGGTTTTATTCAGTTGGAGAAGAGAGGTGAAATTGAAAAACAAATTAAAAACCCTTAAAGCAAGCTAAAAATGATTTCAAAATTTAAAACAACATTTTTTTCGAAAATACCAAAATTTTGGATAGTAAATACGTTGCTTTTTTCGCTATTATTCTTGAGTTGGACCATACAAGGCCAACAGTTGGAAACCATTATTGACGAAGCAATAAAAAACAATCCCAACATTCAAGCCGTGATAAAGCAACACGCAATTGCTACTGAAAAGGTGATAGAGACCAACTCGTTACCAAATACCCAATTATCGGGAGGATACACGCTTAGTAGCACCGAAATGCCAATGATGCAGCAGGGTGAGTTTTCGGTCATGCAAATGTTGCCTTGGTTTGGAACTATTTCTGCACGTAGGAGCTTGGCTTCAGCAATGGCCGATGCAGATTTTGTGGAAATAGATATAGCCAAAAGAAAAATTGCAATGGCCGTGTCGCAATCGTATTTTCGTTTATATGAAATAGCTAGAAAGCAGCAAGTTTTAGACTCCAACATTCAGCTTTTGCAGGTTTATGAGCGCTTGGCACTTACCTCGGTTGAGGTGGGGCAGGCCTCAGCAGTGTCGGTACTAAGACTGCAGATGCGGCAGAATGATCTAATCGAACAAAAATTAAGGCTCCAGCAGGACTATTCGGCAGCACTCACCGCTATTAATAAAATAATGAACCGCGAGGAAGTCACTGATATTTCAATCCGCGATAGCTTGACAATTCCAGAGCAAGAAACTGAAATAGATTTCAGCAAACTTAAACTACACCCCGAATTAACAAAATACAACAAAATGCACACGGTGGTTTCGCAAGCCGATATTCTCAACAAAAAAGAAAGTGCGCCAGATTTTGGAATAGGAGTGCAGTATATGCTTTTAAACGAGGCACCCAATATGCTTATGCCAATGGCAACGCTCTAAATCCCTATATTCAATAAAAAATATAAATCTGTCGCTAGGCAAAACAAATTAAAATTTGAAGAGCTCGAAATTGAGAAACAAGCATCGGAAAATGACTTAATGACGCAGTTGCAAAAAGCAATTAAAAGTAGAAATGCGGCGCGTATAAGATTGGAGACGCAAGATAAAAACTTAAAGCAGGCGCAACTTGCAAATGAAATCTTGTTAAAAAATTATGAAACGGGCACTATCAATTTTAATGAAGTTTTGGATGTGCAGGAATTGCAGTTGAAATTTCAAATTAATCGGATAGAGGCTATAAGCTCTTATTATATTCAAAAGAGCATAATTGACTATTATACAGCAACGGAATAAAAAAATTTTTAAATAATATTATAATGAAAAAATATATAATTTATATCGCAATATTGGCTTTTGGGCTTCTCCTGGGCTACTTGGTTTTTGGCAATTTAAATGAGGAGGGGACTAATGACCATTTAGAAACTACAGAAGCAGAACCCCAAATGTGGACTTGCTCAATGCATCCCCAAATTATGCAACCCGAACCGGGAGATTGTCCTATTTGCGGGATGGACTTAATCCCCGCAGAGTCCGGCGCGGAAGGTCTAACGTTAAACGAAATTAAGATGTCTGAAAATGCCATGGCTTTGGCAAATATTCAAACTGTTATTGTAGGAAATACTTCGGAAACAGAGGGAAATACAATGTCGCTTTCGGGTAAAATTATGCCGAACGAAGAAGCAAATGCCGTACAAGCCAGTTATTTTGAAGGAAGAATAGAAAAGCTGAATGTTAACTTCACAGGTGAAGAAGTTCGTAGAGGTCAGTTATTGGCTACCATTTACGCGCCAGCACTTGTTGCAGCACAACAGGAATTATTAACGGCTGCTACTATGAAAGAATCTCAGCCCGGATTATATAAAGCAGTTCGTAATAAATTAAAATTGTGGAAACTTTCAGATAATCAAATCAATCAAATTGAAAGTTCTGGTAAAGTGCGTGAAAACTTCCCGATTTACGCTACGGTTTCGGGAACGGTTTCTGAAAAAATGGCCGAAGAAGGCGACTACGTTAAGCAAGGGCAACCAATTGTAAAAGTTAGCAATTTGGGTACAGTTTGGGCAATGTTTGATGCTTATGAAAACCAAATTTCACAATTAAAGGAAGGCCAAAAAATAACTGTAACCACCAATGCCTATCCCAATAAAGATTTTGAAGCAACCATTTCGTTTATAGATCCAACTTTAAATACACAATCCAGGACGGTTTCAGTACGGGCAACTTTAAACAATAAAGATGGTATTTTAAAACCTGGCATGTTTGTAACTTCTAACGTTAATATTTCAAAAAATAATGATAGTACGTCACAGATAATTGTGCCAGCATCTGCTGTACTTTGGACGGGAAGCCGATCCTTGGTATATGTAAAAACCAATCCTAACAAACCTGTTTTTGAAATGCGCGAGGTAACTTTGGGCGCAAAGAACGGCGAAACTTATACCATTGTTGATGGACTTACTAATGGCGAAGAAGTGGTTGCCAATGGCACTTTTACAGTAGATGCAGCAGCCCAATTGCAAGGTAAAAAAAGCATGATGAATACTGATAACAGTGTAGAAGTGGATGCAACAAATCACCTGACACAGGTTGAAAGGCTAGAAGTGCCAGCAAAATTTCAAACCCAACTGAAAGTAGTGTTTGACGATTATATGACTATAGAAAAAGCCTTGGTTAATGACAACGCAGAAACACCCAAAATCGCTACCGGTGCTCTACTCAAAAGCATCAATAATGTTGATATGAAACTGTTAAAAGAGGAGTCTGCACACCATCAATGGATGCATTTAGAAAAGGAACTTAAAAAATCTGCAAGTGCAATCTCAAAATCTTCAGATATTAAAATACAACGCGAGCATTTTGTGCACCTTTCGGAACATTTAATAAATGCGTTAAAAACCTTCGGAATAAACCAAAAAGTATATGTGGATTACTGTCCAATGGTTAATAACAATGCAGGAGCGTTTTGGTTAAGTACAGAAGAAGAGATCTTAAACCCATACTTTGGAGCTTCTATGCTAAAATGCGGGGAAGTTACCGATGAGATAAATTAATTATTTATCGTTTTTAAACTAAAAGGTAGATTAACATAAAACGAATTTTAAAAAAATATTACCGAAGTCGATTACACAACAAAGGTATTATACTGGTAAAATAATTAAACTATGAGTTTTTTTTGGCCTTTGAAAACCACCTTGTTAGAATCGGTTTTATAATTAATAACCAATAATCTCAAATTCAGAAAAAAGCTACCGTATAGGAACAGCAGCGCGCTAAATATTTACAAAATAACAGTCTAAGAAAGTTGTATAGTGAAATTTACTTTAAAGAGATAAAAGGGTCAAATTTTTATTTTTACAACACAATGTAAACCTCATTAAAACAAAAAACCCACGACAAAAATCGTGGGTTTTTTTTAGCGGAGAAAGAGGGATTCGAACCCCCGGAGGTGTGACCCTCAACAGTTTTCAAGACTGCCGCATTCGACCACTCTGCCATTTCTCCTTGAGTGCCTCATAAGGCTATATGCCCTAATGCGGGTGCAAATATAAAAAGCTTTTTTAAATATCCTATGCCTTTTTTAAAGTTTTTAATCGGAAATAGTAATTTTTTTTACCCTATTTAAAATTGATCTTTGCGAATATTCGTGAATTACAATTCAATAATATTTACAATCATTTTTGATTTTTTAGCTTACCTGTTGAAAACCAGTAAAAAACAGTGCTTTTTAGTAGATGTGCAGATTTAAATTAAAGATGATTAAGTTGTTTTTTGGTAAAAAATGTTTCATTTCTATAATTTGAAAGGGTTAGTAGATGCTAAAGTTATTGATAATAATAATCGCTATTTTTGTAATTAATAAAATTCAATTTTATAAATGTCTTCAAATACTATTGAAAAATTACAATGGCGTTACGCTACTAAAAAGTTTGACCCATCCAAAGTACTTTCAAACGAAAAGCTTAATATTTTAAAAGAAACTTTCAATTTAACCGCAACTTCTTTTGGTCTTCAGCCTTTAAAGATGGTGGTTGTAAGCAATGCCAAAATTAAGGAGCAATTGGTGCCCTTAACGTATCATCAACCTCAAGTTCGCGATGCCTCGCACGTTTTAATTTTGTGTATTGAAAAAAGTATTGATGAAAAATTTATCGTCGATCACTTTAAAAGAGTTGAAGGCTTACGCAAAACACCACGGAAAATATTAGATCCTTTTGAACGAGATTTAATAGACTCTTTCACCAAAAAAAATAGTGAAGAAATTAAAACCTGGATGATTAATCAACTCTATTTAACCTTAGGCGCCTTACTCACCGTTTGCGCTATGGAGAAGATTGATTCGTGCCCTATGGAGGGGTTTGAATCAAAAAAATACGACACCCTTTTGGGGTTAGATAAAAAAGGATTAGAATCGGTCTTAGTGCTTCCGGTAGGGTATCGTGATAAAGACGATTTCTTTGTAACGCTGAAAAAAGTACGAAGAGGAGTCGATGAACTTGTAATAAATTTAGAATAAATCTTACTGCGCTTTTAGCACTAATAAACCAATAATTATAAAATTTAACCATAATGCCCGGATTTGAAATTTTTGGCGCTGAAGAGCGCAAACAAGTAAATGATGTTTTAGAAACTGGGGTTTTAATGCGCTATGGCTTCGATTCAATGCGTAATAACCACTGGAAAGCTAAAGAGTTTGAAATCGCTTTTGCAAAAAAAATGAAGGCAGACCATTGCCAATTAGTATCGAGCGGCACAGCAGCCTTAACAGTCGCTTTGGCAGCAGCCGGAATTGGTGCTGGCGATGAAGTAATTATGCCAACATTTACATTTGTTGCGAGTTTTGAATCTATTTTGGCGCTTGGAGCTGTTCCTATTTTGGTAGATATTGACGATACGCTAACCTTAAATCCACAAGCTGTGGAAGCTGCAATTACCTCCAAAACTAAATGCGTGATGCCCGTACATATGTGCGGCTCAATGGCCAATTTAAAAGCTTTAAAAGTAATTTGCGATACCCATAACTTAATTCTTTTAGAAGACGCGTGTCAAGCTATTGGCGGTACCTACGAAGGTAAACCGCTTGGAAGTTACGGCGATTTAGGGTGTTTTTCGTTCGATTATGTAAAAACTATAACTTGTGGTGAGGGTGGTGCTGTGCTTACAAATAATGAAAAATTTGCATTGCACGCAGACTATTATCAAGACCACGGTCATGACCACGTGGGGAGCGATCGCGGTGCCGAATCTCATCCTTATATGGGATATAACTTTCGAATTTCTGAATTAAACGCGGCAGTTGGTTTGGCGCAATTAGAAAAACTCGATAACATCCTTCAAAAACAAAAAGAAAATTATACAATTATACGAGAGGTGCTCCAAACCATTGACGAGGTAACTTTTAGAAGCGTACCCGAAGGCGGGGAAGAAAATTATTCGTTTTTAAGTTTTTATCTTCCCACCGCAGAACTTGCGCAAAAAGTACATAAAGCGCTATCAAATTCTGGCATAGATGCTTGTTTTTATTGGTTTACCAACAATTGGCACTATATTAATGGATGGGAGCATTTGCGCAATTTAAAATCACTCAGTAATCTGCCGGCCGAAGTAAAAAGCCAGATGCAAGATTTAAACAATACAGATTTTTCTAAAAGTGATGCTATCATGAGCCGCACTATTTCGTCATTAATTAAAATTGGGTGGGATAAAAAACAAGTAGGTCAAAGGGCAGAAGCAATGAAAATGGCAATTACTTCGGTGCTTTAATTTTTAGTGTTGAAGTTACGCTTCAAACAATGTTACTCCAAAACACAGCTAAAAGATTGGCTGTGTTTTTTTGTGTGCTTTCTTAACTTATTGCAAAAAGATATTTTGTGTATTTTGCATAAAATTTTATATATTTTTGGCTAAATAATAATTAATTTTAATAATTACCATTGTTTATGATAAAAACTGTTAAATAGATAGCGCATAAATATTTGTTGTTATTTGTTAAATAAAACAGGTTGTAAGCAGATTTAAAATGATAATTTAATTAGAAAATAATAAATCTTAAAATCATGAAAACACGACATTTAATTTTAATACTAAGTATCTTTTTTTTAGGAACTACTGCGCAAGCTCAATTTTTAAAAAAACTAAAAAAAACTGCAGAAAATGCAGTAGAGCGAACTGTTTTAAATAAAACAGATCGCGAAGTTTCAAAATCGACCGATAAAACCATCGATAATGCAATTAAAGGGGATGGCGAAAAGAAAGATAAATCTAAAAAGGAAACAAATACCCGAACAACACAACAATCAATGAATTTGTTTGGCGGTGGGTTAGAAGACCTTCCCGATGTTTATACATTTCAGTACGAAATTGATATGCAAATTACATCAAATAAAGATCAAAACACTTTAAAATACTATGTAGAACCCAATGCGAGCTATTTTGGAAATGCTATGCCCCAAGCTCAACAAAATACTGTAATTGTTTATGATTTTGATAATGAGGCAATGGTTACTTTTATGAATAATGAAGGTAGAAAAATTGCAATGAAGATGAATATTCCTTTCGATGAAACCGTACAAGAAATGATAGAAAAGGGGCAAAGCGGTGAAGAAAATAAAGGGGAAGATATTTCGTTTACACCAATTGCTGGAAAAACTATTTTAGGCTATAACTGCAAAGGATATTTAGTAAATCATGAAGATGGTACGAGTAAAATTTACGTAACAAATGAAGCGCCGGTAAGCTTTGTAGGTATGTTTGCGAGTATGGAAAAAATGCAAAAAAGCAAAAAAATGTCTAATATTCCATTCGATAAAAACTCTATGATGATGGAAATGGAATACACATCTAACAAACGAAAAAAGGACAATGTGCACATGATTTGCACATCTATAAAAGAAAAACCGTTTAAAATTAGAAAAGCAGATTACGGAAATATGTAAACTGTATTGCTACTTTTATACAAGTATTCAAAAAAAATAAAAATGGAATGTTAGTACTTAACGTATTCTGTTATTTCTAAGCCGTAGCCTATCATCCCTACACGTTTGGTTTGTTCGCTATTAGAAAGCAATTTAATTTTATGAATACCTAAGTCGTGCAAAATTTGTGCGCCAATACCAAAATCTTTGCTATCCATCGCAATGTTGGGTGCTTTAACTACAACGCCATTCTTTTGACTTTCTTTAAGCACTTTTAGACGGCTTAATAGGTTAAAAGATTGGCTTTGTTGATTTATAAAAACTATGGCTCCTTTTCCTTCGGCATTAATGGCCTTAAACATATCGTCCAGTTTTTTATCGGCGTTATTGGTTAAGGTTCCTAGTATATCGTTGTTTACCAAGGTAGAATTTACTCTTACAAGCACTGGCTCATCACTAACCCAACTGCCTTTTGTAAGCGCAATATGTACTTGGTCGTTAGTAGTTTGTTTGTAAGCTCTAAGTCTGAAATTCCCAAATTTTGTTTCTAAATTAAAGTCTTCTTTTTTATCGATTAAGGAGTCGTGCTCCATACGGTAAGCTACCAAATCTTCAATTGAAACTAATTTTAAATTGAAGCGTTTAGCTACTTCAACCAACTGCGGAAGGCGTGCCATGGTACCATCCTCGTTCATTATTTCTACAATCACCCCTGCTGGTTGTAATCCTGCTAGGCGCGCAAAATCGATTGCTGCTTCGGTATGGCCGGTACGGCGTAATACCCCGCCGTCTTTAGCTTTCAGCGGAAATATATGTCCTGGTTTGCTTAAATCGTGAGGTCGCGTATCGGGGTCGATAAGCGCCTTAACGGTTTTTGCTCTGTCTAAAGCCGAAATACCCGTTGTTACACCGTGCCCTTTTAAATCTACCGAAATGGTAAACGCGGTTTCCATGGGGTCTGTGTTGTTACCCGTCATCATTTCTAGTTGCAATTCCTTACAATGTGTTTCGGTAATTGGCGCGCAAATAAGTCCGCGGCCGTGAGTAGCCATAAAATTAATTGTCTCGGGCGTAATTAATTCGGCAGCCGCTACAAAATCGCCTTCATTTTCTCTATTTTCATCATCAACCACAATAATTACCTTACCTTGACGAATGTCTTCAATGGCTTCTTCAATAGTGTTTAGTTGAATGGACTTGTTATTTTTTGTAGGGATCATAGCTAAAATTTGTGACTGCAAAGATAATAGAAACGGCTATTATTAACCATTTCAATTGTATATAGTTTCAATAGAATTTTAAAGTATTTTTATTTAAAATTTAAAACGACCCAATAAGAGTGAAGGGGTTGTTTTACTACTTCTTTTTACGCTTTATTCCGAATAAACGCGCAATACGCTGCATAAACGAATCGAAATCAAAAATACCTTGATCGGTGGTGGCGCGGTAGGTAAGCCAAATACTTAATGGAAACATTATAGCTGTACTGAGCCAAGTAGCAATAAAGGGGTGCATAGTGCCATCTTCGGCGCTATTTTTGGCAAAAATACCGATAAAGTGATAGGTAAGAAATAGTAAAATTGCTACAACCATTGGTAGGCCCATCCCGCCTTTACGAATAATAGCCCCCAAGGGCGCGCCTACAAAGAAAAGAATGATACACGCAACGCCAAGGGCATACTTTTCGTGCAGTGCGATTTCGGTTTTATTTAATCGCTTGGTTTTGTTTTTAAACTCCGATTTTTTGGCGTCTACGGTTTGTAAGGTTCCGCGGGCATTATTTAAGGCTAATTTTACAATTTGTAGCTGTTGTGCCGGTTTGTATAATTCTAAAATAGAATTAACTGGAGTAGGAGCTAACGTGTCTACAGGCTTATTGTCTTTAAACTTTTCAACTCCACTACGGTAGTACATATTTTTTGTATAACTGCTAATATCGGTTGAATAACTTTGCGATAGCGAATCAATTTCTACACGTAATTCGCTAATGTTATACATATTTTGATTGTTTAAATTATTTTCCTTGTCGATATCTTTGTTGTTCAACTCGGTAAGGTCAATATTTATAGTGTATTCTTCAAAATAGCTTTTTGCAAAGGGTTCGCCTTTTTGCTTACGCGGATTTTTATTTTGAATTTCTTCATAATAATTACCCTCTTTTAAAATTAGTGACAGGGTGTTGCTGCCTTCTTCGCTAGCGAGTTCGCCCTCTTCAGCAATGATAACGGTAAAGTTGCCGTTGGGTTTTAATTCGTGTTTTTTATGAATAACTACATCGTGCAAATATTGATCGCGGTCTCCGCTTTTTTCTTCAACTTTAATATTAAATAAATCGCCAATTTGACTAAACTGACCTTCTGAAATAACCATGGATGGTTGAAATTGCGAAATATTTCGGCGTAAATTTTGCCATTTGTACTCCGAGTACGGAATTACATTATTTGCAAAAAAGAAGGCTGTAATTGAAAGGAGTAGTATAAAACCTACAACACTACCCATGGCGCGTTGTAATGAAATACCTGTGGATTTCATTGCGGCAAACTCGTACTTTTCGGCAAAACTCCCAAAAACCATTAGTGAAGTAACCAAAATAGTAAGCGGTAAAACAAGTGGTATTAAACGGGGCGAAACGTACCACAAAAACTTTAAAACAATCCAAATATCTAAGTCTTTGCCGGCTAGTTCAGAAATGTAAAGCCAGATAGTTTGAAGGACAAATATGAACATTAAAATAATGAAGACGCTAAAGAACGTCTTCAAATAACTAACTAATATATATTTATCCAGTATTTTCACTTAGCTGTTTATAACCTATTTATGTAATATCCGTCGTTTTTATACTTGCTCTCGTCAAAAGTAAATAAGGTTTTTGAAACGGGTAAGTTTGTTTTAAAAGAGTTTACAGTTAGTGTGTATTGAGTGCCTTGAGCATCGGTCTGGATTAGTTTGTAAATATGCTTAGTTTGCACATCTACTCCTAAAAGTATATCCTTAATTTCGGCGTTAGAATCTATAGGAATTAGTTTTACATACTGAATTTTTCTACCCTTAATATTCTGTGCAATATCCATTTTATACTTATACCCTTTTTCGTAAAAAGTAAGCATTTTTGAAGGCGTTATATCTTTGTCGTCCTGCGGATTGTATGCTGAAATTGTTACTTCTTCATCTTCAGGCACGATGGTGTAAATGTTTTTTCCGTCAAAAATACGGGTTGTACCTAGCATATTTAAAACGTATTTATCGCCTTGAAGAGTAACATCGCCACGGGTTTCTTGTTTTACGTTTTCTTTTGAATTGTGTAAGTTATATTTAAAATCGATTGCTATATTTTCATAGCTCTTAACCTTTGCTGATACTTCGTTTAAAAGTTTTTTTGCATCCTGTGCTTGCGCAAAAGAGGTTATAAAAAGAGCGAGTAAAATAATACTAAGTTTTTTCATTTTAATTAGTGGTTTCATTATCTAAAAGTTGATTTAATGCATCAATTGTAGGAACTAACACTTGCCGTGCTTTACTACCTTCAAAAGGACCAACTATACCAGCAGCTTCTAATTGATCTATAATTCTACCTGCGCGGTTGTAGCCCAATTTAAGTTTTCGTTGTAAAAGCGAAGCCGATCCTTGTTGTGCAATTACTAAAACTTCGGCCGCTTCACGGAAAAGTTTATCGCGTTCCGCTATGTCATTATCAAGAGTTGTGCCACCTTCTTCACCAACGTACTCGGGTAGTAGGTGTGCATCTGGATAGGCTTTTTGCGACCCAATAAACTCTGTAATATCGGCAACTTCTGGGGTATCAACAAAGGCACATTGAATTCTGGAAAGTTCATTCCCTTGAGTATAAAGCATATCGCCACGACCAATCAATTGATCTGCTCCCGAATTATCCAAAATGGTACGCGAATCAATTTTACTTGTCACTCTAAAGGCAATACGCGCCGGGAAGTTGGCTTTAATAATTCCGGTAATAACATTAACCGAAGGACGCTGCGTTGCAATAATTAAATGTATACCAATGGCACGCGCTAACTGTGCTAATCGTGCAATTGGAGTTTCAACCTCCTTTCCGGCCGTCATAATTAAATCGGCAAACTCGTCAATTACCAAAACAATATAGGGTAAAAATCGATGTCCGTCGTTCGGGTTTAGCTTTCTATTTTTAAACTTGGTATTATATTCCTTTATATTTCTAACCATTGCATCCTTCAGCAAATCGTAACGAGCATCCATTTCAATACACAACGAGTTTAGGGTAAGAATCACCTTTGTAGTATCGGTAATAATCGCTTCGTCTGTATCGGGAAGTTTGGCTAAATAATGCCTTTCAATTTTATTAAATAGCGTGAGCTCAACCTTTTTAGGGTCTACCAAAACAAATTTAACTTCGGCGGGATGCTTTTTGTATAAAAGTGAAGTAAGCACGGCATTTAATCCAACCGATTTACCTTGTCCTGTAGCTCCTGCCATAAGCATATGTGGCATTTTGGCAAGATCTACCACAAATGTTTCGTTACTAATGGTTTTTCCGAAAGCAATAGGAAGCTCCATTTCGGCATTCTGAAATTTTGCCGAAGCAATTACAGAACGCATAGATACTATTTTGGCATTTTTATTCGGAACCTCAATACCAATAGTGCCACGTCCAGGAATAGGAGCGATAATACGTATACCTAAGGCCGAAAGCGATAGCGCAATATCGTCTTCTAAGTTTTTAATTTTTGAAATACGAACTCCCGCATCGGGAACAATTTCATATAAAGTTACCGTAGGCCCAACCGTAGCTTTAATATTGGCAATGCCTATTTTGTAGTTGTTTAAAGTTTCTACAATGCGGTTTTTGTTTTCTTCAAGTTCTTCTTGGTCAATCGTAATGCCGCCGCCTATAGTATAATCGCGAAGCAAATCGATAGTAGGGAATTTGTAATTACTCAATTCTAACCGTGGGTCAAATTCGCCAAAATCTTTTACCAGCTTTTCACTTACGGTTTCTACTTCTTCCTCTTCGGCGGCTTGTTCTACTTCCATAGCTACATCACCTTCAACATCCGACTTTAAAATTAATTTTTCAACCTCGGGTGGTTTGGGAGTGGGTTTTTCTTCAGGAATAGTAGTTGTAATTGTTTCTTTTTCTTCAGCTTGTTCAACCTGCATTTCTGGTTGCTTTTTTTCAACATTATTGGTTTCAAACTCTGAAGCAATTTGATCTTTAGTACTTCTAAAAGCGCCAATGGCCATCTCGGGGGTTAGCTTTAGCCTTACCACTAAATAGAAGACTAATACAAAAACCATTATTAACATGGCTCCAATTAAGCCTATGTAATCTTGCATTAGGTCGTTAATTTCAAACCCAATTATCCCGCTGAAAATGGTAGCACTCCCGCCAAAAAATCCAAAAAACACCGAAATCCAGAGCATTAAAATTATTCCCCAAAACCAAAACCGAAGTAGTTGTTTTTTGGCATAGTCGAAAAAATAATAAACACCAGATAGCAATACTAAAAAGGCAAAGATAAATGCAGCAATACCAAACCCGTCATAGATAAAAAAATGTGCAATGTTAGCTCCAAACTTACTCAACCAGTTTTGGGTGGGCAGTTTTCTTTCGGCAAAATTACCCAATTCACTCTGGTCTGCTTGCCAAGTAAAGTAATACGAAATAAAGGAAACCACGAGTGCCACACCCAACAAAAACAAAAAACTACCAAGTAGAATTTTTTGTTGTCTGGATAAAGAAAAGTTTACCTTTTTACGTGGAGTTTTGGATTTGGTTTTCTTCTTTTTGGCCATTAATGGAGCGGTTGTCTTTTGAGCAAAAATACAAATATCAATGATGATTTTTTCAAATTACAAAAACAAATCTAAAATTGTTTTTAACCAGCTAAAACTTTGGAATATAAATAAAGCACCCAATGATTATAGCCGTTACTGCAGCAAAAAATACGGCGCCCGCAGCTACATCTTTTATAAACCCAATTTTACTGTGAAAGTCTGGATGAATAAAGTCGGCTATTTCTTCAACGGCGGTGTTTAAACCTTCAATGCTTAAAACTAAGCCAATTGCAAATATTTGAAACATCCATTCAACACTAGATATTTCAAAATAAAACCCTGCAATTATCATAAGGATTGCAATGGTTGTTTGCACTTGTACACTTGCCTCGTAACGCAGTAGAAGAAAGGCGCCTTTAAAGGCATACCGAAATGCTTTAAGACGCAAGCCCAAAAATGAATTCCACATTATAAAAGTGTTTTTAGCGCAGCGAGGTAGTTTGGTTCGTCGCCAATGGCTGGTACTTGCTCGTTGTAAATTACTTTTCCGTTTTCATCTAAAACAACAACGGCACGCGAATGTAACCCTCGTAAGGCGCCACTGGTCATTTCTACCCCGTAGTTTTTACCAAAATTACCATCGCGGAAATCTGATAAGTTTGTTACATTATTTAGAGATTCATCGCTAACAAAGCGTTGTTGTGCAAAAGGAAGATCTTTTGAAATGCAGAGCACATTTGTATTTTGAAGCCCCGTAGCTTTTTCGTTGAACTTGCGAACCGATGTGGCACAAACGTTTGTGTCTATACTGGGAAAGATATTCATAATTACCCGCGATCCTTTAAAATCTGAAAGTTTTTTTGAACTTAAATCCTGTGCAGTTAAATCGAAATCTGGAGCTGTTTCTCCAATTTGTGGAAGACTGCCAACGGTTTCTATTGTATTATCTCCTAATTTTATTTTTGCCATTGTTTTATAATTTTAATGATGCCTAAATATAAGCATATAGATTTGCTTTAAATGTAAACAACTTCATAAAGAATTTATCGTAAAACAAAAAAATCCCTTTGCAATAACTGCAAAGGGATTTTTAAAATATTAAATAAAAATCTATCGGTCTATAGAGCCCAATACTTTTTGTGCAAATGCATTTGCAGCATCGCGCTCTGGCATTCCGTCCTCAATCATTTTATGAACCTCAACCGCACCACAAAGGTTGGTAATAAGTTCGCCAATGACATCCATCTCTTCGTCTGTAATTCTATTGTACTCGCTAAACGACTCCAGAACTTCAATACAATTTTCAATTTGTACTGTAGAATTGTTGCGTTGTAGGTGTTTAATTACTGGCAACTTCATTTACTAGATTTTTTAATTGTTCAAATTTGTTTGTTTGCACTTGGTTAACCAAGGTTCCATTTTTAAACGTTGCGAAAGTTGGCAGGTTATCTACGTTTGCCATTTTTCTGCTTTCAGGAAACTTTTCGGCATCTACAATAACAAATTTTAAATCTTCGGTTTCTGAAGCCAATTTCTTAAATTTTGGTTTCATCAACCTGCAATTGCCGCACCATCCTGCCGAGAACTGAACTACAACATTCTGTTCTTCTGCTACAAGTTGCTGTAGGCTATCGTCTTTTAACTCAACTACCATATCTTAATTTCTTAAGTATGTAGCTACAGCTTCGCGAGTAGCTTTCATTGCTTCTTTACCTTCTTCCCAATTTGCAGGACAAACTTCACCGTTTTTCTGTACGTGTGTATAAGCGTCTACTAATCTTACAAATTCGTTTACGTTTCTACCTAAAGGCATATCGTTTACACTTTCGTGGAAAATTTTTCCTTCCTCGTCAATTAGGTAAGTTGCACGGTATGTTACATTGTCACCTTCAACAGTGTAAAGACCAGTTTCTTCGTCAAACTTTTCATTTTTAATATCCAGAATACCTAATGCGTTTGCAAGGTTGCGGTTTGTATCGGCTAAAAGTGGGTAAGTTACACCTTGAATACCACCTTCGTCCTTTGGAGTGTTTAACCACGCAAAATGAACTTCTGGCGTATCGCAAGACGCACCAATTACCATTGTGTTTCTATCTTCAAATTTTGAAAGCGCTTCCTGAAATGAGTGAATTTCGGTTGGGCAAACAAATGTAAAATCTTTTGGGTACCAAAAAAGCAATACTTTTTTGTTGTTTTTTTTCGCTTCTTCAAGCACATTTAGTTTAAAAGTATCTCCCATTTCGTTCATTGCATCTACTGAAATGTTTGGGAATTGTTTTCCTACTAATGACATAATTTTCTTTTTTTATTTAGGTTAATAATTTTCTGATACAAAGATACCAAGTACCTTCAAATTTGCTTAAAAATGTGAATGTATTAATTTATTAACCAATAGATTTTACTAATAGGTTAAAATTTTAATGATAAGAAAAAGTGATGAAGCGATTTAAGCTTTTTCTGAAGTAGTAAGCATTCTAATTTTTATTCTAAATGCAGCAAAAAGCAACGTCATAAACGGACTTAACCAGTTAAATATAGCGTACCCAGCATAACTTAAAGTATCTACCCCTAAAACACCGCTGTGATATGCGCCACAAGTATTCCACGGAATTAATACCGATGTAACGGTTCCCGAATCTTCTAATGTTCGCGAAAGATTTTCGGGCGCTAAACCTTTGTCTTCAAAAGCTTTTGCATACATTTTACCGGGTACTACTATTGCCAAATATTGATCGCTCGCAGTAAGATTTAGCGTTAAACAACTGGCAACCGTGCTAGCAAAAAGCCCAAAAGTTGTGTGAAATAATTTAAGTAATGCTTTACTAATAACCGAAAGGGCGCCAATGCCATCCATAATACCACCAAAGACCATCGCGCACAAAATAAGCCAAATTGTTTTTAACATACCGTACATTCCACCTGCCGAAAATAAATCTTGTAAAGCTTCATTATCAGTGGCAATAGCACTATCTACGGTAATGGCATTCATAATACCTTTATAGCCGTTTTCAAAAGTAAGAGACGTGCCGCCACCCATGGATGCAACAATGTTAGGCTGAAATATTAAAGCTGCAATTGCGCCTAAAAGCGTTCCTATTAATAGCGCAATTAATGGGGGTGTTTTTTTAACAATTAAAAAGATAACTACTGCTGGTACTAAAAATAGCCACGGACTCACATTTATGGCCTCTTCTACGGCTTTTAAAAAAGATTGTGTATCTGCAGTGCCCGATGTATCTATATTTAGACCAATAATAATAAATACAATTAAAGTTACTGTTAATGTTGGTACCGTGGTGTAAAGCATATACCTTATGTGTGTAAACAAATCTGTACCAGCCATAGCAGGGGCGAGGTTAGTGGTATCGCTTAATGGCGAAATTTTATCGCCAAAGTACGCTCCCGACAAAATTGCACCAGCTGTCATCCCTACCGAAATACCCAAGGCATTTGCTATTCCCACAAGTGCAATACCTACAGTTGCCGAAGTTGTCCAGCTACTGCCGGTTGCAACCGAAATTATTGCACAAATTATTACACACGAAGCCAAAAATATGGTAGGATTTAATATTTGTAAACCGTAATAAATCATGGTGGGAATAATCCCGCTAATAAGCCATGTGCCTGCCAAAGCACCAACCATTAGTAAAATTAAAATTGCACCTGCTGTAGATTTTATGTTTTGAGCAACTTCTTCAATCATTTGCTCAAATTTTACTTTATTAAAAAAGCCTACAATTGCCGCAATGGCACCGCCCATTAAAAGTATAAATTGATTGCTCCCGTCCAAAGCCGAATCGCCATAGGCGTAAAACACATTATAAAAAAGCATTATTATAAGTGCTACAACCGGTATTAATGCCTCCCAAATACTTAATTCTTTATTTTCTACTATTTGGTTGTCTTTGCCGTTTGAAGGCTTAAAATCTTGACTTTGCATTGGCGGGATTGTTTTTAGGATTGTAATGTTACGATTTTGAAAAAACTTTTACAAATTAAAAAAGGGAAACAGTTTTGCTGTCTCCCTTTTTATAAATAATTATTTTAAAAACTTATGAAAGGATACCAACTTGAACCATGCACTCGCGCATCATTGTGTAAGTGCGTTCTACATCGTTGTCTAAGCCAATGCTAAAACGAATTAATCCGTCGCTAAGTCCCATTTCCTTTTGTTCTTCTTCGGGTATTTCAGAAGAGGTTGAAGAGCCTGGAGCACTAAATAAAGTTTTGTAAAAACCTAAACTTACTGCCAAGTAACCAAGGTTGCGCTCTTGCATTAACTCCATTAATTCATTGGCTTTTTCAATTCCACCAACGTCAATGGTTAACATACCGCCAAAACCGTATTCTTTATTCATCATTTTTTTAAACAACTCATGTCCCGAATGCGACTTTAAACCTGGGTAAACGGTTTTTAAACCATCGGCTTCAAATTTTTCGGCTAAATACAACGCATTTTCACTGTGTTGTTTAATACGAATGTGTAGGGTGCGTAAGTTTTTTAAAATTGAAGCCGCTCGTAGGCTATCCATTGCAGGCCCTAAAAGCATATTGGCACCGTCGTTAACATTGCGCAAATTATCGATAAATTCTTGGGTACCACAAGCTACACCGCCCATAGTGTCGCTACTTCCGTTAATAAATTTTGTTAAACTATGTAGCACAACATCGGCGCCCAATTTTGCCGGTGAAATACTTAAAGGCGAAAACGTATTGTCTACAAATAATTGCAGCCCGTGGTTTTTAGCAATTTTAGAAAGCCCTTCAATATCGGCAACTTCAAGTAGGGGATTGCTTACGGTTTCGCAATAGATAATCTTCGTGTTTTCGGTAATAGATGCTTCAACTTCATCGAGCTTAGTAATATCTACAAAAGCGGTATTAATGTTTAGTTGTGGCGCAAAGTTTTTCAGAAAAGCATACGTTCCACCGTAAATTGTACGGCTTGAAACAATGTGGTCTCCAGCCTTACAAAGTTGTAAAATAGCAGGGGTGATGGCGCCCATTCCGCTGGCGGCAACATTTGCAGTTTCGGTACCTTCCATAGCTGCCAATGCCTGACCTAAATATAAATTTGAAGGGGTAGAGTGACGCGAGTATAGGTAGCATCCATCTGCATTTCCTTCAAAAGTATCAAACATTGTTTTTGCTGAAAGAAAGGTATAGGTTGAAGAATCGGAAATTGAAGGATTAACCCCTCCAAATTCGCCAAAATATTGTAAGTCTTGTATTTTGTCTGCCGGTTTAAATGCCATTATTGTATTAGTTTTAGGTTGTTGCGCAAATTTGCAAAAATTAAATGAGCGGTCAAATTATAATATCATTCCTTTTACAGTTTTTGATTAATTATTTCCTAAAACTTATTTGAGTATAACTTTTACTTTTTAAGGTTTAACTGTTAAATTTGCACTTCAATTTAAAAAAACACTTTATGAGTACTTATGATGTAGCAGTAATTGGTTCGGGTCCTGGTGGCTATGTAGCGGCAATTCGTTGCGCACAATTGGGAATGAAAACCGCGATCATTGAAAAATATAATGTTTTGGGCGGTACCTGCCTTAACGTAGGTTGTATCCCGAGTAAAGCCTTGCTAGACTCTTCGCATCATTACGAAGATGCTATTAAGCATTTTGAAACTCATGGTATTGAAATTCCTGGCGAGGTTAAAGTGAATTTCAAAAAAATGATTGAGAGAAAGGCTGCGGTAGTAGAACAAACCACAAAAGGGATTGACTATTTAATGGATAAAAACAAAATTGATGTTTTTACCGGCACTGGCGCTTTTAAGGACGCTACTCATATCGATATTACCAATGGCGAGGAAACCAAAACCATTGAAGCAAAAAACACCATTATCGCCACGGGTAGTAAACCTGCATCGCTTCCTTTTATAAAACTCGATAAAGACCGTGTTATAACTTCAACCGAGGCGTTAAGTTTAAAAGAAATTCCAAAGCATCTTGTTGTAATTGGTGGGGGAGTTATAGGCTTAGAGTTAGGCCAAGTTTACCGTCGTTTAGGAGCCGAAGTTTCGGTGGTTGAATATATGGATCGTATTATTCCAACTATGGACGCTGCGCAAAGTAAAGAGCTTATGAAGGCTATGAAAAAGCAAGGCGTTAAATTTTATCTTTCTCATAAAGTTTCTGCGGTTTCTAAAAAAGGCAAAGAAGTAACTATTACTGCTACCGATAAAAAGGACAAAGAAGTTACACTAACTGGAGATTACTGCTTGGTTTCGGTGGGTAGAAAGCCTTATATCGAAGGACTAAAAGCTGAAAACGCTGGGGTAAAAGTAACCGAACGCGGAATGATTGATGTTAACGATCAACTTCAAACAAATATTAAAAATATATACGCAATAGGCGATGTGGTTCGCGGAGCCATGCTTGCGCATAAAGCAAGCGAAGAAGGCTCTTTGGTTGCCGAAATTATCGCCGGACAAAAGCCGCATATCAATTATAATTTAATTCCTGGTGTAGTTTATACATGGCCTGAAGTTGCTTCGGTAGGTAAAACCGAAGCGCAATTAAAGGATGATAAAGTGGAATACAAAGCAGGACAATTTCCAATGCGTGCCTTAGGAAGAAGCCGTGCCAGTGGCGATATTGACGGTTTTGTAAAAATTCTTTCAGATAAAAAAACCGATGAAGTTTTAGGGGTACATATGGTAGGAGCCAGAGTAGCCGATTTGATTGCTGAAGCGGTTGTGGCGATGGAATTTCGCGCTAGCGCCGAAGATATTGCACGTATGAGCCACGCGCATCCAACATATGCAGAGGCTGTAAAAGAAGCGGCATTAGCTGCTACCGAAGACAGAGCACTTCATATCTAATTATAATAAGTTGCAATAAAAAAAGCCGATACAAAATGTATCGGCTTTTTTGGTAAAATTAATTTGAACTAAAAATCTATTACGGTAAACATAAACTCTCTATCTCTTGGTACTCTTGCGGTTCCGCCATTGTCGTTAGACCCAATTCCTACATCAAATCCGCTATTAGTTTGGCCGCTGTAGGAGATATTAATACTGTTATCACCTTGACAATCAGCTCCAGTTCCAGAACATTCTAAATAAGCTAACTGAATTATATAATTACTATGGTCTCTACTTGTTGAAAAAGTAATGCTGTAATTACCCGTTCTGTTTCTTGTAACAGTTGCTCCTGTAATTTTTAAGGCAGTGCCGTCATGCGCTACTTTTCCCGAAGCAATAATGGCTGGACCGTTGTTTGACAGGTTTCCGTTTACATCGCTGTAAACTGGGCCAGCATTTAAATCTCTTATTCTGGCCGCGCCGTTTACGTCCAAAACTTCGGTGGGGTTGGGCGTGCCTAAACCTACATTTCCATCATTTCTAATAATAAACCGTTCTATCTGGCTGGTTGAACCTGTGGGCGTGGTATTAATTACAAATCTTGAAGGTGTGCTGCCGTTTGTAGCTACGCCGTCCATATAAAATCGAACGCCACCAACTTCTCTAACTCTATTTCCGTCGTGTGTTTTGGCTATAAAAGAGCCAATTTCGCCATTGGCTGCTAATGGACCGGGAGATTCAAGAGTACCGCCGGTATTGTATACAATTACGTTTGGCGGATTGGTATTCGCGCTCGTTAATTGAAAGTCGTTATCACCCGGACCTTTAAATTCAAATCGTTCCACGGGGTCTTCAGTTCCAAACCCAATACGGCCATCGTTTGTAATAACAACATCGGTTCCAGATAATTTAGCACGAGTGGCATAAATTAAATCGTCTCCGCTACTATTTGTTCCGGGTTGCCATTCTTCGGCACCCACCGAAAACCACCTCGAGTTAGGATGGTCCCAATAATAAAATCCTTTGCTTTGGGTACCAACCGAGTTCTGTAAAAAAATCATCATTCCGTTTTGATCGCTTCCTGGGTTAACCGCAGGAAAGTCATTCACTCTCGGAATTAAAATTCCATCGGTATTAGAAGGGGCCGTAATGCTAGATGCTGAAATGTCTAAAATACTTTTTGGGTCGGTATTATTAATACCTACTTGCGCCTTAATTGAAGTGGATATAAAAAGAACAAAAAGCAGCAGGTTAATGGGGATTGCTTTTTTCATAATAAATAAGGGGATTTATGGACAAATTTATGTCAAAATTTTAATATATCAGTATTTTTTTTAAAGAAATTATCGATTAAGTGCGTATTTTAGCGTTTAAGAAAGTTTGTTTTCCAATTTCTTATCGCTTGATTTTCTTTGGTTTACCTTTGAAACACCAGTAAATACAGGGTTTTGCGTAAAACACTGAATGTGAAAAACTTATGGTTTTGAGGAAATGTTAAATTTTTAAAACTTTTTAAAATAATTTTCTTCAACGATATAACTCATTGTTTTATTATAAAACTTAAGTTTAAATTATAAAAGTTTTCAAAAAATAATAAAAAAAGCCGATACGTTTGGTATCGGCTTTACAATTAAATTTAATATTATTTAGAAATTTATAACAGTAAACATAAATTCTCTATCGGCCAAATCCTTTGAACCATTTATACCGGTATCATTTGAGCCAATTATTACATCAAAACCATTTATTGTCTGATTTTCATAATAGATGTTTATACTATCATCCCTTGCACTACAATTGTTACAATTTAAAGTGCTAAGTTGTATTACATAGTTCGCTGAAGATGCTGCTGCACTCAATGTAACCGTATAATCACCTGTACTGTTATGTGTTACCGTTGCCCCCGTTAGGTTTGATCCAGCAGGAGTAGCCGTAGCATCTACTTTTCCTGCGGCTATTATTGTGGGGCCTATAGTTAATGTGCCACTGGTATTGCTATATACGGTACCTCCAGAATTTAATGAAGTAATTGTTGTGTTTCCACTCACTAACAAGCCTCCGCCTGTTGGATTTACAGCAGTATCATAACCTAATAAAGTTGTGCCGCCTACACCAAAGTGACTACTTACATATCCTATTCCGTTAACGTGCAATGGTACAGCAGGATCATTAATCCCAATTCCAACATTACCGTTATTTTTTATTACCATTTGTGGATTGGCAGCATCAATTCCCGTAGAATTTTCTTGGGTAACCACAAATTCTATTTTAGTAGGAAGGCTAGCTGCGGTGTGTACGCCATCTGTTTTAATTTGTATGTTAGCAAGGTCACCAGACTTCCCTGTGCCATTATAGGCTTTTGCAGTAATATAGCCTATAGGCTCATCATCGCTTAAAAAGTCACGATTGGCAAAATCGGTTCCATTCGTGGTATAAAAAATAAAGTTAGGTGCATTTGAAGGGCTTACACTCGAAATTTGAATATCGTTATCGCCGGGGTATTTCACCTCCAAACTCTCTTCGGGGTCGTCTGTTCCAATACCCACTCTACCATCTTCGGTAACTACAACTTTATGGCCGGCCGAATTGGTTCTAATAGCGTGTATTAAGTTATCGCCGCTGCTATTTGTACTTGGTTGCCATTCGGCTGTACCAACCATAATCCAAGAAGTACTAGGCCAATCCCAATAGTAAAAACCTTTGGCAACACCCGTATTTAAAAACACCATCATTCCGTGTTGATCTCTACCAGGGGTGGCGTTTAAGTTATTTACACGCGGAATTAATATTCCATCGGTCGCCGTTGGGTTGGCTGAATCTGCAACGCTAATATCGAGTAAACTTTTAGGGTCGGTTGTCCCAATACCTACCTGTGCTTGAATATTCGTTATTATTAAAAAACAACCTAGTATTAATTTGAGGCAATGAGTTAGTTTCATAAGTAGAGATTATTAATTAGTTAGTATGTAATATTAACAATAATCTCGAATAAACATGGTTTTCTTGTGTTTTTTATTCGTTAAAGGCGTATTTATTCGATTAAATGCAAATTATACCTCCGAAATACATATTTCACTATAATTATATATTAAAAAAGCTGTATTAGATAAATCTAATACAGCTTTTCTTTTAATAGTTATTCGGTTTAATCTTACTCAATAATACCACCACAGGCAATTCTGCCGCCAGCAGCACCGGTAGGTTGCGTTGTAAAATCGTCTGCACCTTCGTGAACAATTACAGCTTTTCCTAAAATATCTTTTTTCTCATCGCCACAACCGATGCACCATTGGTCTGTTAGCATAGTTATTTTGCCAGAGCCTTCTTGGTCTACTTCAAAATTTCCGATATCGCCTTTATGGTACCCTGCTTGATCGCCCCATTTACCGTGCTTTGAGTGAGTTGGATTCCAATGTCCACCTGCCGAGGTGCCATCGGCCGCACTACAATCAGCTTTTTCATGGAGGTGAATGGCATGGGTGCCAGGCGTTAACCCGCTAAACTTGGCTTCGAGTGTAACAACACCATTTGCTTCACTAAAAAAAACTTCACCCTGAGCACTGCTGTTACTTTTGGGCTCCATAGTAACCGAAAGCGTTTTAATTTCTTGTTGTTGCACTTCTTTTTCTTCTTGTACAGATTCTTCGGTGTTAATAGTAGGATCTACCTCTTTTTTGTCATTTTTACAGCCTATAAAAGTCATTGCTGCAAATAGGCTACATATTAAACTAATTTTTTTCATGAGTTGTTTTTTGGTTTATTTCTAGTTAAAAATAAAGGTACAATAGTTTTAGTGGGATTGAAAACTATTAAGAAGATTTTAAAAATTTATAATACTTAATTCTGAAGTCTCTGTAATATTATTGGCGTTTAATTGATATTGATAAAGGCCATTTTCACCTATAGCGATCAATAGATTATTTCTAATAATTACATCGAATGCTATTTTATTAATGTTGTGAACAAACTCCATATTTAAAGGATCTGAAACATCAAAGACTTTTATTTCATCATCGCAAACAAAAAGATAATTCCCGTATAAGCCCAAACCTTTTGGCGAATTTAAGTTTCGTGTACTTAATAAAATAGGGTTTACAACATCGGTAATATCATATACCTCTAATTGGTTTAAATTGGTGCCGCAATCTTGTTCAGACCACAGGGTGACAAATGCGGTTGTAGCATTGGCTACCACGGGGTCGCAAGAGGTAAAGTGTTGCACATCTGAAAGATATGTAGGAACTTCGGGGTTAGCAACACTGTAAATAAACATGCCGTTTTGAGAGCCTATGTACAAATATTCTTTGTAGTTAAATAAGGTTTCTATTCTAAACCCTATGGGTACATTGTTAACAAATACTGGGTCTGTTGGTGATGTTATGTTATATACGTTTAAACCGTATTCATCTACGGTGTAAAGATATTCGCCAAGTATAGCAAAGCGGGCTAATGAGCCGCCTTGTCCATCATTAGTGCCCATCATTTCGTTTGCAGCGCTATTACTTCCATCTTGGCTGCATCCCACAACTAACATTGTGAATAAAATTAAATGTATTAGCTTTTTCATGGCGAGTTGGGCTTTAGAGTCCAATTAACAACTACGTTATTTTCGGGTATTGAATGTGGATAAAATCCATCGGGTGAGAGCATAACGGGAAAGGTTTCTTTTATGCGTTTTGAAACGGCTAAACCGCCACTTTCTAAATCAATTTGCACCGCAATTAAATCTGTAGCTTGGTTTATAAATAATACATTTTCACGAATGGATAAATCTGTAGCGCCAGGTGAATTTATAAAGTGAATAGAAATAGGATTGGACGGATCTTCATTGTTAAATATGTGAAATCCTTCATTCTTCTCATTTATAAAAAGATAATTTTCATAAACATAAATTTTACCTGCATTGATAATGGGCTGAGCCGAGGATAAAGCAACACTGTTTTCAAACTCCGAGCGTTCCATAAAAATAGGTTCATATCGCGATTCGGCCACTAAAACAGGAAAATCGTCGTTTTGGTCGCAGTCGCCATTTCTACAACAGCTTTCAAAAACTAGCGTAACCGCAATGAGTACTAATAATTGAAAGTATTTTCGCATAAAATTATCGGATTTTAATATTTCAATAGTACAAAATAACGCGATGTAAAAAAAGTTTTTCTATTTATTTTCTAAAACAGTTATAATTTGAGTTTCAGTATGTAAGGTTTTATGCACGGGACATTTGTCTGCAATTTCAAGTAACTTTTTTATTTGTTCTTCTGAAAGATTGCCGTGAAAACTAATTTTACGTTTAAAGGTGTCTATTTTGGCAGTATCGTCTGTGCAATGTTCACAGTCTACCGCGTGATCTTTTGAATAGTCTACGTGACAAATTACCTCTTTAACCTCCCACTTTTTACGTCGTGCATACATTTGAATGGTCATAACGGTACAGGCAGCTAACCCCGCCGATAACAGCTCGTAAGGGGAGGGGCCAAAGTTGTTGCCACTGTAACTTGTGGGTTCGTCTGCCACGTAATTGTGATCGCCAAGTTTTAATTGGGTAGTAAAATTTTCAACATCGTCTAATCTGGCTGCAACTTTACTTTTACTTGTTACTACTTTTCTTTCTGGAATAGAAACATAGCGCGATGCCCAACTTGCAATAACTTCCCCTACATATGCCGAATCTTCCTTTTCACTTAAAAGATGATCTATACCGTCTAAAGAAATAAAACTTTTTGGATGGTGCGCGGCTATATATAAGTCTTCCGCATTATTTATACCTACAATTTTGTCTTGTGGTGAATGTAGAATTAAAAGCGATTTCCTAAAATCGCCAACAACATTTTTAAGCGACTTATTTTTAAGGTCGTCTAAAAACTGTTTTTTAATTGTAAAATCTACACCGCCTAAATTTACAGTTGCCTTTCCGGTTTTATTTATCTCTTCAGTACTGTTGCGCAATAAATTTTTAACGTGCGCAGGATCACTAGGCGAATTAATTACAGCGACGGCCTTTATAGTCGAAATTCTATTGGCAGCGTATATAGCGGCAGCACCTCCCAATGAATGACCAATAATAACAGTTGGCGATTGATATTTTGCCTCTAAAAACTGAGCAGCTTCAACCAAGTCGTCAACATTTCCTGAAAAATTAGTGTTTTCAAAAGCGCCTTCGCTTTCGCCCAATCCCGTAAAATCAAATCGCAACACAGCAAACCCGGCAGCGGTAAGTTTGCGGCTTATATTTTTTACTGCTATTAAATTTTTTGTACACGTAAAGCAGTGCGCAAAAATTACAAAGTTGTGCGGGCGTTGATTAAGTGGTAACTCTAATCTCCCTGCAAGTTGTTCTTCATCTTTGTTCGTAAAAGTTACTTTTTCAATATTCATAATTTAAGGTTATTGTGAATGTAATTTACAGAATTTTTGTGGCAATGCGATATGAAGTTTATGCTTTGACATTTTAACAGATAAAATATCTTTTTCGCCTAAAAATTCGCCGTCTATCTGGAAAGGTATTTTGTTTAAACAACTAATTTCGGCACTTTCTGTGGGAATAATTTTTACAAAATCGGAAGACATTTTAGGGTTGTCTTGCATTGTTTTAAAAATTTCAATTATATCCAAATTTTTAAAAATTAATATTTCAAACTTACCGTCATTTAATTTACCCGTTGGATTAATGGTTGCTCCAGTTCCAAATTTGTTGGCATTAGCAATAGCGAGCAGTACGCCCGTTTCGGAATATTGTGCCCTTGGGGTTTTAATTGTAAAATGAAATGGAAAATCTGATTGGAAAAGAGTGGGAATAGATTGGATAAAATACCCCAACTTTCCTCTAATTCCCGAATTTTCGTAATTTTTAATCAATTCGGCATTTATACCTAAATCGGCAATATGAAGACAAATTGTATTATTTATTAGCAGCACATCAATTGTTAAAGTATTATTTGAAAAGGCTATTTCTATTTGCTTATCGAGGGTTTGTGGCAATTCAAAATTGGTAGCCATCCCATTGGCCGATCCTGCCGGAATTATACCTAAAATAATATCGGTTTTATAAACGCATGAAGCCGCCATAGCTATAGTACCGTCGCCACCCGCTACAATTACTCGCGACGGATTGTATTGGGTAATTAAACTTTCAATAGCTTCTTTATCGCCCGTGCCGGTAGTTTTATACAGTTTAAAATCGCAACTTTTTTTCGTTGCCTCGTCTGTAATTAAGGATAATATTTCACCTTTATCTAAATTTCCAGAAACGGGGTTTATTATAATTAGAATACAATTTTCTGATTTCATTAGTAAAAATTAATTTTAAAAATACCTATTTTGAAAATACATAACCGTTAATGAAATCTCAATACGTGAAACTAGATTTAAAATTATATAGGGGCTATGCCAATGGCGAAGAACTTGTTGTTTTTGGGCATGTTTTTAAATCGTGGGCGCCAGATAAATTTAGATTAGACCGCAAAGGCATACGCCACGCAGTATCGGTAATACATATGTTTAGAATAAAACCCTTAGAAAATGTAACGGTTAAGTTGAAATTTAAAGATCTTGAAGTAACCACCAAAACGCTCGCCGACGGCTATTTTAGGTTTACCATTCCATATACCGAAAAGTTAGAGAGCGGTTGGCATCCATTTCAGGTAATTTGCAAATATTACGACTATGGCATTGTTGAAAATTCAGAATTATTAAAACCATTTATAAGCAAGGTTGGTGTAATATCAGATATAGACGATACGTTTTTGGTATCGCACAGCGGAAATTTTCTAAAAAAACTATACGTGCTGCTTTTAAAAAATATTGATAAGCGCAGGGTTTTTGAAGATGTTGTGCCACATTATCAAGCCTTAAGTAAGGCCGGACAAGAAAGCGAAAAAGCTTCAAACTCGTTCTTTTATGTTTCAAGCAGCGAATGGAATTTATACGAATTTATCGATTCCTTTGCACGCCTTCACGAATTGCCAAAAGCTGTAATAAAGCTTAAAAAAATAAAGACGGGAATTTCAGATTTTCTGTTTACCGGCAGGGGAAGCCACGATCACAAGTTTGAAAAGATTAAAGATATAATTATGTTTTACCCCGAATTAAAGTATGTTTTATTGGGAGACGATTCGCAAAAAGACCCATATTTATACGAACGAGTGGTAAAAGTGTTTCCACAGAGTATAAAGGCAATTTACATTCGGCAAACTAAAAAACAACAAAAACCAGCCACGCGAAAAGTTTTAAAAAACATTGAATCTATGGGCGTTTCAACTTGCTATTTTAACCAAAGTGAAAAAGCAATTGGCCATTCCAAAGAAATAGGAATTATTTAATTACACCTTCACCTATTGCTATAAATTTGAATTCGCCTCGTTAGCATTGTCTTCTTTTAAATACGTATCTAAAAATTTTAAAATTCTGCTGTAGGCTTCAATTTCGTTTTCCTTTTTAACAAACCCGTGTCCTTCGTCTTCAAAAACTACATATTCAACAGGAACTCCGTTCTTTTTAACGCCTTCTACAATTTCATCAGATTCAATTTTAAGCACTCGCGGGTCTTGTGCGCCCTGTAAAACCATTAAAGGTTTGGTAACATTTTCGGTATGAAAGAGAGGCGAAATTTGTTTTAACCGTACCGAATCTGCAGTATTTGGATCTCCCATTTCTAGATAGAGGGCGTCTTTAAATGAGGCCCACCACGGCGGAATGCTTTTTAACGTACGTATCCAATTGGTAACCCCAAAAATATTTACGCCAACTTCAAATTCTTCGGGTGCAAATGTTAGGGCGGCCATAGTCATATACCCACCGTATGAGCCACCAATAATTCCTATTTTATCTTTGTCTATATTTTCTTGAATTGCCAACCAATCTTTTCCGGCAATACAGTCTTTTAAATCTTTATCGCCGTGGTTTTGGTCGTCCATTTTATAAAAACTCTTGCCATACCCACTGCTACCACGATTGTTTACAGCTAAAATGGCATAGCCGTGATTAACAAGAAATTGTATTAACGAACTGTAATTTTGTCGTGATTGACCGCCCGGACCACCGTGAACCCACACTAAGGCAGGCGCTTTATTTGTTTTTGTAGCTTGCTTAGGTTCATAATAAATTGCAGGAATTTCTAACCCATCAAATGATTTGTATCGCACTACACGAGCTTCAACCAAATCGTTTTGATCAATTTCGGGATTTAGTACTGAAGTAAGTTTGTAATACTTCTTTGTTTTTAAATTGTACGAGTACGTATTTGTAGGTATCTGAGAGCTGCCAACCGTTAATAATGCCATAGTTTCATCGTCTGAAAAGCGCGCTGCACTAATTGCTTGGCCATCAATTTCGGGAAAGTTTAATTTTTTGCCTGTGGCTGTTTCAGTTACATACATTTCGGTTTTACCATCTTCATTGGTAAATATTACTTGATAAGTACCTTTTTTGGTAAAATAAAAAGCAATTATATCCCAATCTTTTGCTACCACTTTTTCTTTTGTACCATCGGCAATGTTGTATTTCATTAAATAACTGAACTCGCCACCTTCATCGGTTGTGTAGTAAAATGATTTGCCATCGGGCGCAAAATCGGCTGGCGAATTTTTACTTAGTGTATCGTTTATTTTTGTGCGTTGCTTCGTTTTTAAATTTAGAAGATATAAATCGCTATCGTTTGTATTAATAGCTTTAGACAATAACATATAATTTTTATTGTCTGAAACGCCACCAAACATCATCCCGTCTTCATTTTTATAAATTAGCTTAGGTTTAAAAGTGACAATGTCCATTTCATAAAAGTCCATTTGTTGGTGGTTGCGTTCGTTGGTGGTATAAAAAAAGCTTTTTCGGTCGTTTGCCCATCCTTCAAACAACGCGCGCACGTTTTCCTTGGGTGTTAACCTCGTAACGCCACTACTATCTTTTACAAATAATTTATAGATTTCATCACCATTGCCATCCATTCTAAAAAGTATTCTGTCATCATCTGGAAAATATGAGATACCAAACACCGATGCACTATCGCTTTGAGTTATGGGTGTAAATTCACCGCCTTGCGTGGGTACTGTGTACATATTGTAAACCCCCGAGCGATTACTCGTAACCAAAACCTTTGATTTGTCTGGGGAAAATCCATTGGCCGATGCATTTTCATTACCCATAAATTGCTCAATGGTGTATGTGTTTACAGAGGTTTCTTCTGCGATAGGTTTGGTAGATTTTTCATTGCAGCCAAAGAAAAGCAAAGACGCAAAACCGAATAAAATATAATTTTTCATAACCCGTATTTAATGGATATTTAGTTGAGTATTAAGACAAATCTAATCAAATTATTTTCTCCATTTGTTAATATTATTTCAACTCTTATAATAATTTATTGGTAGTAGTTTAACGTTTGCGTCTTTTTTATACTCGGTGAATGTTATATTTTTAGAATATGAATAATAAAATTTATAAAAGCGGATTTGTTTTTACAAAACACACCCCCAAGGATCAATCGCCATTTGAAAAACTCTTCGATATTTTTCAAGAATTGATTACACATACTTCGGGCGATTTTGATGAAGCTATAGAGTGGATGAAGCAACTCGATGAAGAATACAAGCTTTTTACAGAGGATTATTCGTTAGACGATTTTGTAGAAGAATTAAAAACAAAAGGTTATTTACGCGAAGAAATAAAAACCGACGGAAAGCAGGGGTTGGCAATTACCGAAAAAACCGAGCGAATTTTACGCAAACGTGCTTTGGAACAAATTTTTGGTAAACTGCGTAAAAGCGGGGCTGGCAATCATCGTACTACCCGTACTGGTCAAGGTGATGAGCAAGCAGGAGAATTTCGCGATTACCGTTTTGGCGACTCGTTGGAACAAATATCAATGACCGAAAGTTTTAAAAATGCACAAATTAACCACGGTCTTGGCGATTTTACACTTTCTGAAAATGATTTGGTAGTTGAAGAAACTATTTATAAAACCCAAATGAGTACGGTGTTGATGATTGATATTAGCCACAGTATGATTTTGTACGGGGAAGACCGAATTACCCCAGCTAAAAAAGTGACAATGGCGCTTTCAGAATTTATAACAACCCGTTACCCAAAGGATACCTTAGATATTTTAGTATTTGGGAATGATGCGTGGCCAATTAAACTAAAAGATTTGCCATATTTAAACGTGGGACCCTATCATACAAATACCGTTGCTGGGCTTCAACTCGCAATGGATTTATTGCGAAGAAAACGAAATACAAACAAACAAATATTTATGATAACCGACGGGAAGCCAAGCTGTGTGCGCCTCCCAGACGGTCGGTATTATAAAAACAGCGTTGGTTTAGACAGTTATATTGTAAATAAATGTTATGCCATGGCATCGCAAGCCCGAAAACTGCACATACTAATTACAACTTTTATGATTGCAAAAGACCCGTATTTAATGCAATTTGTAGAAGCGTTTACCGCGGCTAACAAAGGCAAAGCATTTTATACGGGACATAAAGGACTTGGGGAAATGATATTTAGTGATTACGAAACGAATAGAACAAAACGTTTGCGCTAACAATTTTAGAAAAAGAAAAAAGAAAGAAGATATTTTATGAAAATAGAAACTATTAAAACTTTAGGCGATTTAAAAAAAGCAGGGTACGAGTCAAAATCTATTAAAGAGGAATTGCGTCGCAATCTCCTTCAAAAAATAATGAAAAAAGAATCTCCTTTTGTGGGTATTCACGGGTACGAACTTACAGTAATCCCCGAATTGGAACGCGCAATTCTTTCAAAACACAACATCAACCTTTTGGGGTTAAGGGGGCAGGCAAAAACGCGCTTAGCTCGACAAATGGTCGATTTGTTAGACGAGTATATTCCAATTGTAGAAGGGAGCGAAGTTAATGATGACCCTTTTAATCCAATTTCGCGATTTGCAAAAAATTTAATTGAAGAAGGGGGCGACAATACCCCAATTAGTTGGTTGCACCGTAGCGAACGTTTTTCAGAAAAGCTTGCAACCCCCGATGTTACCGTAGCCGATATTATTGGCGATGTTGACCCAATAAAAGCAGCTAATTTAAAACTAACATATGCCGATGATAGAGTAATCCATTTCGGGATGATTCCTCGTAGCAATAGGTGTCTTTTTGTGATAAATGAATTACCCGATTTGGCTCCTCGCATACAGGTGGCATTGTTTAATATTTTACAAGAAGGCGACGTGCAAATTCGAGGATTTGCGGTACGATTGCCGTTAGATATTCAGTTTATTTTTACTGCCAATCCAGAAGATTACACAAATCGTGGTAGTATAGTTACCCCGTTAAAAGATAGAATTGGGTCACAAATTTTAACGCATTATCCGCAAGATATTAAAACGGCTCGCACCATCACCGAACAAGAAACAGCCGAGGCTTTGCAAACAAAATCTAATGTTTACGTACCCGAATTGGCAAAAGACGTTTTGGAGCAAATTAGTTTTGAAGCTCGTGAAAACGATTTTATTGATGCCAAAAGTGGCGTGAGTGCACGTTTGAGTATAACTGCTTTTGAAAATTTGCTGAGTACCGCCGAAAGACGTGCCTTACACAACGCCGATAAAAACACCACCGTACGATTGGGAGATTTTATAGGAATTATCCCCGCCATTACCGGTAAAGTTGAATTGGTTTACGAAGGAGAGCAGGAAGGTGTATCGCAAGTTGCTCGTCAATTAATTATGGATGCTGTTAATACTACTTTTAAAGAATTGTTTCCGAAAATTGAAAAGCTTACAAAAGAAGGTGATTCAGACCCGTATGCCGAAATAGTCGCGTGGTTTTTTGAAGAAAATGATTTTGAATTACTCGATTCATTTTCAGATGAGGTTTATAAAACTGAATTAGATCGTATTATTCCACTGCACCAGTTAATTGAAAAATACCAGCCCAATACTTCAAAAGAGGATAGGTACTTTATGAAAGAATTGATTCTTTGGGCTTTGGCCGAAAATAAAAATTTGAGCCGCTACAGTTTAGGAAACGGTCTTCACTTTAGAGATTTATACGGCAGCTACATTAGCGACCTTTAAATTTTAATTCCAAACAAAATAAAACCGCCAGACTTTCAACATTTGAAAACTGGCGGTTTTTTTAATATTATTAGGGCGTTATAAATTTGGTATTACTAATTCATCACCAGGATGAATAAGATCTGCAGATTTTAATTTTCCTTTGTTTGCCTCGTAAATAGCGCTGTATTTATTGGCATCGCCGTAATACTTTTTAGCAATTTTACTTAAAGATTCGCCACTTTTTACGGTGTGATGGGCAAAAGCCGAAGTATCTTCCACTTTTATATCGGCCATAATATCGGTTGGGTTTTCACCACCAATTCGTTTTATTTCATCCCAAAGTAAATTTTTTTCGTATTGATTTTTGGCGGTTCCCCATACTTTTAATTGCCCATTTTCAACTTTAACATCTCCGTTCTTAATATTTAGTTTTTCACCTAAATCTAAGACACTTTGGTATTTAGATTTTATCATATTATAGCTTTTTATTTATTAAAACTTAAAGGTATAAATTTATATTCGTCAAATTTATAAGATTAATAAATGTTTAGTATTTCGCTCTAAAATAGTGTTTATTATAATTTAATTTATTAAAATTTTAACTAAAGCGGCAAATTTATTGGCAAAATGTAGTTATTGTATACAATATCTTTGAAAGGTAATTAAAATCAATTCAAAAGTTATGAAAATTAGAACAATTATAATGTCGGTTGCAGTTGTGGGATTATTATTTGCAAGCTGCGAAGACACAAAAAAGAAAGAAGCCGAAGAAAGAGCGGCGGCAGAACAGATTAGAATGGATCGCGAAAGAGATTCACTATTAAAAGTAGAAGAAATGAATGCTGCCAGAGCTGCCGAAATGGAGGCCAATTCAATCGTTGCTAAGGCAATGGGTAATTCAGAATTGTCTACCCTTGTAAGTACATTAAAAGCAGCCGATTTAGCTGATACGTTTAAAAGTGAAGGACAGTATACCGTTTTTGCGCCAACTAACGAAGCTTTTACAAATGCACCACAATCAATAATTGGCAATTTAATGGAGCCCGATAATAAGGACCAACTTCAAGATTTTTTAAAGTATCACGTTTTACAAGGAAAACTACCCGCTGCCGATGTATTGGCTAAGGTAAAAGAAGCTAACAACAAACTAGATGTTACCACTTTAAACGGCGATATTTTAACTATTTCTGAAACGAATGGTAAATTAATGATTAAAGATTCCAAAGGAAAAACGGCCACAGTTTCGAGTGCAGATATTGACGCCAGTAACGGGACGGTGCACGTAATTGATAAAGTGCTTATGCCAAGTATGTAATTAAACTCCTGTTTTTTAAAAAGTAAAAAGCTCCATTTCTGGAGCTTTTTTTATTGAAATAATTATTGTTGGCTTAATGGCAACTACAGCCGCCGTCCATAAAGCTGCGGGTATTTTGGTGCCACGGAAATGCTTGGTTATAATTATCCATTTCCCAGAAAAATGGCAGTCGTTCCTTAGGATTATTGCCTATTTCATTCATAGTTTCGGCGTCAAACAACCTACCGTTTATCATCACCATTTTTATAGACTGAGTGTTTTCAATATTTGTTAATGGGTTTTTTTCCATCACAATTAAATCGGCCAATTTTCCTTTCTTTAACGAACCAATACTTTCACCGGCGCCAATATATTCTGCCGAATTAATAGTAGCAGCTTTTAAAGCTTCAAGGTTACTCATTCCGCCTTGTTGTATCATCCAAGTTTCCCAGTGAGCACCAAGTCCTTGTAGCTGTCCGTGTGCACCCATGTTAACTTTTACGCCGGCATCGCTTAAACTCTTTACAGTTTCAGAAACCAGAATATGACCGTTTTTATATTCTTCTTGCGGCGTTTTCATTCTATGGCGCGAACGGCTATCAATTATACTACGCGGGCTAAATGTTAAAAGCTTTTCATTTTCCCATACATTGTCGCGTTCGTAATAGTAAAACTCACCGTTCATTCCGCCGTAATTTACAATTAGAGTAGGGGTATAACCGGTTCCGCTTTTCCCCCAAACTTCTAAAATATCCTTGTAAACGGGTGCAATGGGAATGTTATGTTCAACCCCTGTATGGCCGTCAATTACTTGTGTAATATTGTGGTAAAAAGTAGAACCACCCTCGGGTACTACGTTTATACCTAATTCGCGAGCTGCTTGTAAAACTTGCTGACGTTGATCGCGTCGCGGTTGGTTGTAGCTTTTTACACTTTTAGCACCAAAGGCTTTGGTACGGCGAATGCTACTTCGGGCGTCTTCCAAACTGTTAATTACCGCTTTAAAATCGCCCTCTGCACCATACAGAATAAAACCTGTTGAAAACAATCGTGGGCCAACTAGGTTTCCGCTTTTTTGAAGCTCAGATAGTGTAAATACCGTTTCGGTATTTGCTGAAGGATCGTGTGCCGTTGTAACGCCAAAAGCCAAATTAGCCATAAAAGGCCAGTATTGCTGGGTAGGCAAGCCATATCTAAAAGCGCCAACGTGTGCGTGTGCATCTACCATACCGGGCATAATTGTTTTTCCTTCTGCCGAATAAACCTTGGCATCTTTAGGAATAGCAACTTCCGAAGTTTCGCCAATAGCTTCAATAATGTTACCGTCAATAACAATAGTTCCGTTTTCAATCACTTTATCGCCCTCCATAGTAATAATACGCGCGTTGGTAAAAGCAATCTTACCGCTAGGCTTATCTACCTTTGTCTCTAGTGCTATTTTAGTGCCTTTTAATGTAATTTCTGGCACTTCATTTGGTGATCCTGGTAAAAATGTAAACCTATTTTTTAATTCATTGCTGAAATATTCGTCGCCCAAAGTCCACATAATTTTTTCACTATTTGGCGACCAGTGGATGTTGATTCCGGCATCTTTAGCCAGTTGGGAAACTGGAACAGCTTTTGTTTTATTATCGAGATTTATAGTTTGCCCATTTAATACCAACGGGGCAACAAATAACTTATGAAGGTTTGTAAAAGCAATCCAATTATTATCTGGGCTCGGTATTAAACGGTTGGCATATTTTGAAGTTACGTGCGTTTTTTCGTCGTTTCCATTTAGGTTAACGCTTATTAGTTTTTTTTCAATTGCACCAAAGTAGGTCCCTCCAGTTTGTAGAAAAATTCGATTTCCATCTTTATTAAAGATTGGGTACTCTCCTTTATCGACAACAAATTTTACATTGCTGCCATCGGCATTCATGGTGTAAATTCCAGGGTTTTTAGTATATGTAAAACCTTGGTCGGTATTTCCTTTTTCTTTTCTAAAAACAATCTTATTCCCGTCGTTTGAGTAAGAAGGAGTTCGATAAATTCCTTTTTCTGAAGTGAGTTTTACAGGATTTCCTCCATTAGCTGAAATTTTATAGATAGCACCTTTCTCCAAATCGCTCCACGAAACGTAAATTATGTCTGAACCATGGGGTGAAAATGCCGGTTCAAATTCAAAATCGCTACTGTTTGTGAGCCGTTGAGGTTTTCCGTTTGGTAAAGATTTTTTGTATAAATGCCCCAAAGCGCTAAATACAATAAACTTGCCATCGGGCGAAGTTACCGTATGCCGAATCATTTTTGGCGTAAATGTTTCTGTTTCAATTTTATTTTTAAAATGAACAGTTTCGGCCAAATCGATATTAACATCAACCGTAAACGGAATGTTTGTCACTGCTAGCGTATTTACATCAATCTTGTTTATTTTTCCACCGCTCCAAAAAACAATTTCCTTATCATTTGGCATCCAGCTAAAATTAGGGTAGACTCCAAAAAGAGCCCAAGCTTCCTGCTGGTCTTTGTTTAATTTATCGTAAATAGGATATTCTTCACCAGTTTCTAAATCGTGAATAAAAAGAACACTTTTGGTTCGCACTCTTTTTATAAAAGCAAGTTTTTTACCGTCGTTTGAAATTGTTGGGCGTGCAGCTCCGCCGGGTCCGCCAGTAATAGTTTGTGTTTTTCCAGTTTCAAATTCATATCTTTTTATAACATAAATCTGGCTGTTGGGGTCTTTGTTATATTGAAAATATCCACCCGGATACATATCTTCACTATAGTAAAGATATTTGCCATCTGGCGATACAAACGGTTCATTTACATCTTGTTGGTCGTTTTTACGTTTTGTAAGCTGGTAACCGGAGCCGCCAGCAATGTGGTATTGCCACATTTCGCCTGCTCCTAAACTTCTGCCAGAAGTAAAGTGTTTACGCGCAATTAAATAGTTGCCATCGGCACTCCACACCGCATTGTTTAAAAGCCTAAAATCTTCTTTTGTAACCTGCTTTGCATCACTACCATCAACATTCATTACCCAAATATTATCGCCTCCACCGGCGTCGCTAGTGAATGATATTTTACTGCCGTCTGGGCTAAATCTAGGTTGAATTTCAAACGGGATTCCCGTTTTAATAGCTTTTGCTTTTCCTCCAGAAATGGGCAAGGTGTAAATATCACCCAGCAAATCGAAAACAATGGTTTGCCCATCTGGACTTACATCCAGATTCATCCACGTACCTTCGTTAGTTGTAAAGGAGTGGGGTTTATAATTAAAATCTTTTCCGGGATTTGCAACTTCCCAATTGGTGCTTTCTTTTTCTTTCTTTTTATTTTTCTTTTGCGCGCTTAATGTAAACACACACATTACGCAAGCAAGGGTAGTTAAAAATTTCATGGTATTCATTTATATTGAGCTAATTAAATTTTTACTTTTTCACTTTTGATGATTTAACGTAAAAGTCTTTTTTTATTTGAAATGATTTAATGTCTTCAGATAGTGTTTTGGTTTGCCATTTTGCCGAAGGTGTAATCCACTGTTCATTATCGTTAATCTTTGCAATAATAGGCATTGCAAAGTTTTCGACAATATTTACATATCGAAATTTCAACTTATTTCCGTCAATTGCATATTCAACGGTTGGAATTTTAACCGTGCGTAAATATTGATTCCAAAAGGCCGTAAGATCTATTCCGCTTTTTTCACTAATATAATTCTCAATTTGTTGCGTTGTAACGGTTTGGTGGTAGAAGTCTTTGTTTAATCCCCTTAAAATTTGCCGCCATTTTTCATCGTTGTTTATTAATTGTCGTACCGTGTGTAAAACGTTGGCGCCTTTGTAATACATATCACTGCTACCGGGTTTATTTACATTGTAATTGCGTCCCACTATTGGCGTACTGTTAACTACATTGTTGCGAACGCCAATAACATATTCTGAAGAAGCCTTTTTTCCGAAGTGATAATCTAAGTAAATATTTTCTGAATAGCTTGTAAACCCTTCGTGTATCCACATATCGGCTACATCTTTGTTGGTAATATTGTTTGCAAACCATTCGTGACCGCTTTCGTGAATAATAATAAAATCGAATTTCATTCCCCAACCCGATCCAGATACATCGCTACCTAAATAGCCATTTTCATACTTATTGCCATAGGTAACGCTACTTTGATGTTCCATTCCCAAATACGGAACTTCAACCAGTTTAAAACCGTCTTCGTAAAAAGGGTAGGGGCCAAACCAATGCTCAAAAGCCTCCATCATCATTGGAGCTTGCTTAAAATGCTCCTTTGCTTTGACTATATTTTCACGTAATACGTAATAATCCATGTCGAGCGTTCCCTTTTCACCATTGTATATTTCACCAAAGTGAACATAATCGGCAATATTGATGTTTACTCCGTAGCTGTTAATCGGGTTTTTTACTTCCCAAATCCAAGTTGTAGAATCCTTATTTGCAATTGTTTTTTTCAACCTTCCATTACTAACGTTCATTAAATTTTTTGGTGTTGTTACAGCGATAGTCACTCCGTTATCGGCCTCTTCGGTAGGGTGATCTTTTAAGGGCCACCAAACGCTCGAGCCTATTCCTTGGTTACTAGTGGCTATAAAATGATTGCCGTTACTATCTTTATTCCACGTAAATCCTCCATCCCACGGCGGGCGTACTGCTTCTCTTGGTTTTCCTGAAAAATAGATGGTAATTTCGTTTTCTGAACCCGGTTTTTGCTTTTTGCGTAATTTTAAAAAGTGTGCATTTCCTTCTGAAGTAAAAGAAATTTCCTTCCCTTTTTGAACTACTTTATCAATCTTCATCGGACTCTGAAGATCTATTTGCATAATATTATTAGGTTTTAAAACCTCATATAAAATTGTGTTGCTACCCGAAATTGTTTTATCTGATGGATTTACCTTAACCTTTAGACTGTAGTGTAAAACATTCCACCAAGCGCGTTCGGGAGTAATGCTGCCGCGAAGCGTGTCTGCACGCGTAAATTGTTGCGCATTACTTGCCGTCGAGATTAATAAAAATACAAAGAGAACTACACTACTTTGTACGCCTTTTTGAAACGCCGACAATAAATTTATTGTGAATAATTTTTTCTTCATTTTTAAAATCTTGATTATGTTAATGCCGCAATTACTTTTATATTATCTAAATACAGCATTGGGAAACGCAACTACGCTTTCAAACCCATCTTTTCCTACCGCTGCCACACCAAAAAAGTAGTTGTCAATTACTATTCCTTCTAAAGTAAATTCTGAAACGTCACCTACATATCGGCTGTAATCCCACGTTGGACTTGTAGTATCGCGCCAATAAATTTTATAACCGGTGGCACCTTTAACTTTGTTCCATTTCAGTTTTGCTGAAGGCTCAACAACGCCTCCAATAGCAACGTTTTTAGGGGCGGGTGGAGCCCACGCCAAACTTGCTAAATTAATAGCGTTAACTGCCGTGAGTTTTGCAGCGTAATTAAAGTTTACAAATTTAAGTTTATCGCCGTATTCAATTCCATTTTCGGTGCGAATATCTTGGTGCTGCTGGTTATAATTTTCGTGGGCTTCCATAATTCGGATACCAGCCCAGCCCAAATCATTAAACGGTCGATGGTGCCCACCCCGACCAAAACGGTCTAATCTATAGATCATCATCGGGTTCATTTCGGGCATATATTTTTTGGTAGTTTTATAGACATAGCGAGCCAGTTGACGCGATATTCCGTCAACTTCGCCGCCGTAAAACCTACGCAGTTTTCGTTGACGTTCTGTTTCGGTAGGAGGAACAGGCTCACTGAAAATTCTAAAGTCGCGATTGCTAATTACGCCATTAACGCCTTTAATATTCCCTATCATATCATTATTAAAAACACCAATTATGTCCCAACCTTTATTTTTGGAGAATTCGGCAAAACCTTTACCTCCAAATAATCCTTGTTCTTCCCCGCTTAAACCCAGATAAATAATACTGTTTTCAAACTTATATTTTGAGAGCACCCGAGCTGCCTCAATAGTGCCCGCCATCCCGCTGGCATTGTCGTTTGCGCCAGGAGCATCTTTGGTAGAATTACTGCCATCGCTGTTTCGCGAATCTATATCGCCGCTCATAATTATGTAGCGGTTGGGATATTTTGTCCCTTTTTGAATTGCTGCAACGTTTACAATCCACGTATCGCTTGGAATGCGGTCGTTGCCGTTGGCTTTAACCAAATCTTTTTGATAAAAAACATTTAAACAGTTATCACAATCTTTTGAAATACTTTCAAATTCGCTTTTTATCCAGCGGCGGGCAGCGCCAATACCGCGACTGTTACTTGTGGTATCACTAAAAGTGTTTCGGGTACCAAAGTTGGCGAGGGTGGTAATATCTGCTTTTATTCTTTTTGAAGATACCGAATCAATTATGGTATATAGTTGTTCTCCAGATTGAGAATACGCCAAAGTAGCAAGGAAAACAAAAAACACCGAACAAATAATTTTCATACAACAAATATTTGTTTAAAAATATCAAAAAGATAGCTCACCACCTACAAGTTTATTGATAAGCGTGTGAGCTAATTGTTTGAAGTTATCTTAAAAATTTATTCGGCTACTATGGCGAGTACTTTTTCGTTGGGGCTAACGGCCATGCGGGTAATATTTTTTAGGCCATAGTCTTCGAGAGAGGCAACACGAGTCCATTCAATATCGCCCAGAGTGTCATACATATACAATCTGCTACCGCTACCTATTAAAACCTGCGTATCGTTAAGCCAAATATAGTCTTGAATCCCGATGGGTAACTGCGTTACAAAGTAATGCTCCTTATTTTGCATATCCATTAAATATAAGTCTAAATTACCTTCTTCATTTATCAGTGTATAACTCATCGAATTGGTTTTTGGAACTCTCTGTAATGATCTGCCTGCATTGGTAAATAAAGTATCGGCCGAATTTTTTTGAAGATTTAAAAGCACCAAATCTAAGTTGTTGCGGTTTAAAACGGTAGCCAAAATATTATCGTCGTCATAAAAAGCAAAGTAGGCAACTTGTAAATCTTTCATTATTTCGGTTGAATTGCCTGTTTTGGCGCTATATCGATACAATCGCTGGAGACCATCTTTGTCTAATCGCACCGCTGCAAAATCATCGTTCGAAGGAAATTTTTGAGGAGAATACTCGCCACCTTCAGTTTTATTATTAACCCATTTTTGAAGTTTTGTGGTTAAATTATATTCTGAAATATCTGTTTGCCCGTCATTGTTTCCGGCAAATACAAGAGTTTCATTATTTATAAAAGAAGGTTGATTATCGTAACCTTCATTATTCGAAATATTTCGTGCATTTAAAAACTCTATTCCTTCGTATGAAGGAGCAATGTCAAAAACGTAAATTTCGGTGTTATTTTGAGCAATGGAGAAATATGAAATGAGGATTATACTTAGGATGAGGAACTTTTTCATAATATTGAATTTTATTAAAAATAAGCAATCTTTGGGCCAAATTAAACATAAAACAAAACCGCCCCATAAAAGGAGCGGTTTTTAAGAAATATTTACCAATTATTTAAAAAGGGTATTTATTTTCAGATATTACTTTTTCTGAAATTGTCTTTCTTAATTGAGCAATATTTGGCATATTTTGATATTTGGTGAATCGTTTTAAGCCCATCAACATTGCACGTTGCTCGTCGCCTTCAGAAAACGAAAGTATGGCTTCTTTTGCCTTTACAGTAATGGTGTCTACAGCGTGGTATAAATACAATTGCGACATTGCAATTTGTTCGGTTTGGGTGTCTTCACCAAAACGATTTGCGTTCTTTTCGGTGCGTAAAATAGCACTTTCGGCCATATAAATTTCAATTAAAATATCTGCGGCAGCCATAAGTGTTTGTTGGTGCTCTTCGAGCTCGGTTCCATATTTTTGAACCGCGCTACCAGCAACCATTAAAAACACTTTTTTAAGCTTTGCTATCATCGCTTTTTCTTCCGAAAGTAATTCGGAATAATCTGGTGTATCAAAAGATGGAATTCCCATCAATTCATTAGCTACTTCTTGCGCCGGATTAAGTAAATCTACGTGACCTTTCATAGCTTTTTTAACAAGCATTCCTACGCAAAGCATTCTGTTAATTTCATTGGTACCTTCGTAGATTCGTGTAATACGAGCATCGCGCCAAGCCGATTCCATTGGGGCTTCGGCACTATAACCCATTCCGCCATAAATTTGGATTCCTTCGTCTGTACAGTGTTGAATATCTTCGGAAACTGCCACTTTTAAAATTGAACATTCAATAGCGTATTCTTCCACACCTTTTAGCTCTGCCTCTTGGTGGCTGTTCCCTGCTTTAATACGAAGGGCAATTCGATCTTCAATATTTTTTGCCGCTCTGTAAGATGCACTTTCGTCTACGTAAGCATTGGTCGCCATTTCGGCTAATTTTAGCTTTATTGCACCAAAAGATGAAATAGGTACTCCAAATTGAATTCGTTCGTTAGCGTACTCTACTGCTTTTGAAATAGTACGGCGTTGACCGTCGAGCCCTGCTGCTGCAAGTTTAATACGACCAACATTTAAGGCGTTCATCGCTATTTTAAATCCTTCGCCTCTTTCGCCAAGCATATTTTCTACGGGCACTTTTGTTTCGTTAAAAAACACTTGCCGAGTAGAGGAGGAGTGAATACCCAACTTCTTTTCTTCTTCACCAAATGAAATCCCGTTAGACGAGTCGTTTTCTACGATAAATCCAGTGATGTTTTTATCGTCTTCAATTCGCGCAAAAACGATAAAAGTATTACAGAAACCTGCATTAGAAATCCACATTTTTTGTCCGCTAATAGCATAGGTTTTTCCGTCTTCGGAAAGTACTGCTTTTGTTTTTCCGCTATTTGCGTCGCTTCCTGCACCCGGTTCGGTTAGGGCATAAGCGCCAAACCATTCGCCTGTGGCTAGTTTTGGTACGTATTTTTTCTTTTGTTCTTCGGTACCATAAAGGGTTATTGGCATAGTGCCAATTCCTGTATGGGCGCCAAAGGCAGTTGCAACCGAACCACTAGCCCCCGAAATGTAATCGCAAACTAACATGGTGGTTACAAACCCCATTCCTAATCCGTCGTATTCTTCAGGTACGGCAACACCTAAAAGACCCATGTCGCCTGCTTTACGCATTACCTCTTCGGTAAGTGCGTAATTGTGCTGTTCAAATTGTTCTTTCTTTGGCCATATTTCGCGATCTACAAATTCTTTTACCGAATCGCGCATCATTTTTTGTTCATCCGAAAAGTCTTCGGGTGTAAAAACGTCGTCGGCCTTGGTTTCTTTTACTAAAAATTGCCCGCCTCGCAGGATTTCTTTCTCTGTATTTTTTGAGTTATCCATTTTAATGTATTTTATTCATTTATACTTTAGAAAAGAAAAAGTAGCGTAGAGAAAATAGGTTTTTCAATCAATGAGACAATTTTAAAAATCTCATTGTCATTCTAAGTCACTCTGCTATTTTCTCACTGTTCTTTACTTTTTTTCAATCCTTTTTTTTACTTAAGGAACTCATATACTCCGGCAGCTCCTTGTCCTGTTCCTACGCACATAGTTACCATTCCGTATTTGTTTTTTAAATCGCGCTTGCGCATTTCATCAAATAGTTGCACCGAAAGTTTTGCTCCTGTACAACCAAGTGGGTGACCTAAAGCAATAGCTCCACCATTTACGTTTACAATTTCTTTATTTAATTCAAGACCGCGGATTACAGCTAAGGATTGCGAGGCAAAAGCTTCATTCAATTCAATTAGTTCTAAATCATTTTGTTGCAAACCAGCTTGTTTTACCACTTTTGGAATGGCGTATAATGGGGCAATACCCATAATACTTGGTTCAACACCTACTGCGGCATAGCTCACCAATCTGGCAATGGGTTCAAGATTTAATTCTTTTACCATTTCTTCACTCATAACAACTGTAAACGCAGCACCGTCACTCATTTGCGATGAGTTACCAGCAGTTACACTTCCTCCCTGGGCAAATACAGGTCGAAGTTTTGACAAAGCCTCTAGATTTGTACCTTTTCGAGGGCCTTCGTCTTTATTTACGGTGTAGGTTTCGGTAACTTTTTTACCTTCATCATTTACATAGGTGTGTTCAACATCAATAGGTACAATTTGGTCTTGAAAACGATTTTCTTCTTGTGCCTTTAATGCTCGCATTTGGCTGGTATAGGCAAATTCGTCTTGATCTTCGCGTGAAACATTATACTTTTTTGCAACGGCTTCGGCAGTAAGCCCCATGTTCCAATAGTAATCTTCGTTACCTTCTTTGGCTACTTTATAATCGGGAACGGGTTTATATCCACCCATGGGAATATAGCTCATACTTTCTGCACCCCCTGCAATAATACAATCGGCCATTCCATTTTGAATTTTAGCTGTGGCAATTGCAATTGTTTCTAATCCAGACGCACAATAACGGTTAACTGTCATCCCGGGTACATCTACAGAGTCTAGCCCCATAATTGAAATTAACCTACCCACGTTTAGGCCTTGTTCGGCTTCGGGCATAGCATTACCTACAATTACATCGTCAATTCGTTTAACATCGAGTTGCGGTAATTCTTTCATTATATATTGTATAGTTTCTGCTGCCAGCTCATCTGGACGCTTAAAACGGAAGACACCACGAGGGGCTTTTCCAACGGCAGTTCTATATGCTTTTACTATATATGCTGTTTTCATTTTATTTAGATTTTAGATGTTAGTATTGAGTATTGAGACACTCATTTTTCCAACGATTTTAATAATGCATAACTCATTTTTTGTAATTCAATAACTTTAGATAAAATTGGGTTGACTACAAATTCTGAACTTATATTTAGTTTAATTGATAATAATAATTGAGTATATAATTTATATGAAGAACCGTTAGCGAAACCAAGAAAATTTTTGAATTCGCCGTTTGTATTTCTACCTGCTCCTTCAGCAATATTAGAAGGGATTGATACGACACTTCTTCGAAGTTGACTTGTTATTCTAAATCTTTCTTCATTTGGAAAACTTGCCGTTAGCAGATAGACTTCTTGAGCAACTTCCATTGCTTTATTCCAAATTTTTAAATCTTCTAACTTGTGCATAATCTTATCTAAATACTCAATACAGACTACTCAATTCTAATTTCTCAACGGTTTTCCTTTTTGAATCATATGTTGTAATCTTTCCAAAGTTTTTCTTTCTCCAGTTAAACTTAAGAAAGCTTCTCTTTCTAAATCGAGTAAATATTGCTCGCTTACATAGCTGGCTTCACTTAAGTCGCCACCTGCCATAACATAGGCAAGTTTATTTGCTATTTTTTTATCGTGTTCACTAATATAGTTTCCAGCGTTCATTTGGTCTGTTCCCACTAAAAACATTCCCAAAGCTTGTTTTCCAAGCACCTTAATATCGGTTCTTTGAATTGGCTTTGTATAACCTTGATCGGCCATAAAACGCGCTGTTGCTTTTGCAGCAGCAATTTGTCTATCTTGATTAACAATTACAATATCTTTTCCTTTTTGAAGAATTCCAGTATCAAACGCTTCGTAAGCCGAAGTAGATACTTTTGCCATTCCAATGGTCAAGAAATAATCTTGGAGCCTGTTTAGCTCTACATCGTCTTTTTTGAACGTATCACTCGCTCTAAGGGTCATCTCTTTTGAGCCTCCTCCGCCAGGAATAACACCAACGCCAAATTCAACTAAACCTATATAGCTTTCGGCCGCGGCAACCACTCTATCGGCGTGAAGTGTAAACTCACATCCACCACCCAAGGTCATTCCGTGAGGTGCTACAACTACTGGAATTGAAGAATAACGAAGGCGCATGCTCGTATCTTGGAAATACTTTACGGCCGCATTTAACTCGTCGTATTCTTGTTCAACCGCCATCATAAATATCATTCCAATATTGGCACCAACCGAAAAGTTTTTACCCTGATTTGCAATTACTAAACCGTCAAAATCTTTTTCGGCGATATCAATTGCTTTGTTAATTCCGGCTAAAACATCGCCACCAACGGCATTCATTTTACTTGTAAACTCAACATTTAAAATACCATCGCCTAAATCTTCTACTACAACACCGCTATTTTTAAAAACTTCAGAAGTTTTACGGATGTTGTCCAAAATAATAAATGAGTCTTGCCCCGGAACTTTTAAGTGTTTCTTTTGTGGAATATCGTAATAGTACGTGTTTCCATTTTTTACAGTATAAAAAGATTCTACACCGGCATCGAGCATTTCATTCACCCAAGGTGCTGGTTCTTTACCTAAATCTTTAATTAATTCAATTCCTTTTTTAACGCCTACGGCATCCCAAATTTCAAAGGGCCCATTGTCCCATCCAAAACCAGCTTTCATTGCATCATCAATCTTATAAAGCTCGTCTGTAATTTCAGGAATGCGTTTGGAGATGTAGGCAAACATTGCGGCAAAATTCTTTCGGTAAAATTCACCAGCCTTATCTTCGCCAGCTATTAAAATTGGAAAACGGTCTAACACATTTGCAACCGACTTTGTTTTTTCTAATGTAGCGAATGATGCTTTTTTCTTTTTTCTATATTCTAAAGTTTCTAAATCTAACGACAAAATTTCACTGCTGCCGTCGTCGTTTTTTATCTTTTTGTAAAAACCTTGTCCGCTTTTACTTCCTAACCATTCATTTTCCATCATGGTGTCGATAAATCCTGGAATCTGGAATATACCGTGCTCTTCATCTTCTGGAGCATTTTCGTGAATTCCTTTGGCCACATGTACCAAAGTATCTAATCCCACAACATCTACGGTTCTAAAAGTTGCCGATTTTGGACGACCAATTACAGGCCCGGTAAGTTTATCTACTTCTTCAACGGTAAGCCCCATTTCTTTTACTTGGTGAAAAAGACTTTGGATACCAAAAATTCCAATTCTATTACCTATAAATGCAGGGGTGTCTTTTGCAACAACCGTTGTTTTACCTAAGAATTTTTCGCCATATCCATTTAAAAATTCTAAAACGTCTTTTGAAGTTTTCGGGCCAGGAATAATTTCAAAAAGTTTTAAATAGCGCGGTGGGTTAAAAAAGTGGGTTCCGCAGAAGTGTTTTTGGAAATCTTCACTTCGCCCTTCGCTCATAAACTTAATAGGAATACCCGAAGTATTCGAGGTAATTAAAGTTCCTGGTTTGCGGTGCTTATCGAGATTTTCAAAAACTTGCTTTTTAATGTCTAGTCTTTCAACTACCACTTCAATAATCCAATCGGCGGTATTTACTTTAGCAATGTCGTCTTCTAAATTTCCTGTTGAAATACGTTTTGCAAAATCTTTGTGGTAGAGTGGGGCAGGCTTGCTTTTTATAGCCTTTTGTAGATCGGTATTTACAATTCTATTTCTTACAACTTTATCTTGTAGGGTAAGACCTTTCTTTTTTTCTGCCTCGGTAAGTTCGCGCGGAACTATATCTAGCAAAAGCACTTCAACACCAATGTTGGCGAAATGGCAGGCAATACCGCTTCCCATAATTCCGGAGCCGATTACCGCTACTTTATTAATTCTTCTTTTTGACATATTTTTTAATTTTTAAGGCATTTTCTACCTTTTAATTATACTTTTTACGCTATTGAGATTCGTAAACCTTTTTTGAATTGATTAATTCATTTATAGTATTGGCTACTTTTTTAAATATTTTAAGTTCTTCGGCCGAAACATTTTTTTGAACAGCTTGGTCAAAACCCAATACTACTTCTTTTGAAAAGTTACGCATTTCTTTTCCAAATTCGGTTAAATAAATTAATACGCCTCTTCCGTCTTCGGGGTTGGGTTTGCGTTCAATTAAGCCTTTTTTCTCCATCGTTTTAAGGGTACGCGATAAACTGGTTGCTTCCATCCCCATCTTTGGGCCAAGTGCGGTAGATGGCGTACCTTCCTCGGGGTCTATACTTATAAGTGCAAATCCAGTGGCCATTGTACTACCCTTTTTACCCGCTTCCTCATTGTACATTTTAGAGACATTCATCCAAGTAGATCGTAAAATATAATCTATGGTTTTCTCTTTATTGTTAGTTTCGGTCATTGAAATTTTAAAAAGTGAATTCCAAATATACGAAATTTTATTATGCACGCATAGTATATTTTAAAATTATTTGTTGGTTATATAACACAGATTTAGGGTGTAAATTGGGGATAGTTAGTCTTTAATTGTTCAAAGCTCTATTGATACATAGTTGAAATACAGGTTTTTAAACTAGTTTACGTCTAAAAATTATTCTAATTTTTAGAATAGTTCAAATGTCCATCTATCACCTTGGCAGGGGCGGTAAAGGGGTGTTCGGTTGCATTTTTTTCACTCATAATGTGAAACACTTTCCAACCATCCACTTTTAAAATATCGGCAATTAAAGAACGATGACAGCTCCACCAAACCGCTTCGGCGCACATAATGGCTGTATTTTCAGTTAATGCTATTTCTTTTAAATCTTGTAATTCGGTTTGAAATTGCGCTGTCTCCATATAATCTGCATATCCTTTAAACGAATCTAATCGCCATGCGTTATTTTTTGACTCGGGTTTTGGTTTTCTGCGGCCACCTAAATCTACCAAATGTTTGTAGTTGATTTTGTTTTCGGGCAGCGACTGCGCTAAACTGTCTTTATTGTACTGCGGAAATTTTCGCGACCCGGGAAAATGGCGTACATCCACAAGAGTTTTAATATTAAAAGCGTGTAAAAATTTTACAAATTCTTCCAAACTACGGGTGGAATGACCAATAGTCCAAATGGTTTTCATAGCAATTGAATTTTTAATAAAGATACAAAATGCAAAAACCTAAGAAGTAGATAATTAGCGTATTAACGCAACTTTAAGGGGTTACAAATTTTAAACCTATAATTGAAAATATAAGGGTTGTTAGAAAAAAAACGCGCCAAAAGGTAGCTGGTTCGTTAAAGTAGAAAATTCCTACCAAAACAGTACCAATGGCACCAATGCCTGTCCAAACTGCATAAGCAGTGCCGATTGGCAGTGTTTTGGAAGCTTTTATTAACAAAAACATACTAATAGCCAAGCAGACCAAAAACCCAATAAACCAAAGTTTAGATTCCCAACCGGAGGTTTCTTTTACTTTACCAAGACAGGTAGCGAAGCCAATCTCAAAAAGGCCGCCGATAATAAGGTAAATCCAGTTCATTGCGAATTAGTATTTTTAAAAGGTAGATAAAAAAGCCGATAAAGTTTCTGCTTCTTAGTACAAGAGCAACAAAATCTATCGGCGTTTATTAGTAATTAAATTACAGCTTTTGTTTTAAATTCTAACTTTTTCGATCATAAATTTTATCGAATAAATCTTTGTATTGTGCTTTTATAACCTTTCTTTTCATTTTCATCGTTGGGGTTAATTGTCCGCCCTCGATGCTCCAAACATCGGGGGTGAGTTCAAATTTCTTTACTCTTTCCCATTTCCCAAACCGCTCGTTATAAAAGTCAATTTCGCGTTGAATTCGATCGATTACCGCCTTGTTTTGAACAATTTCTTTAGGATCATTAGATAGGTTTCTTCCTTTACGGCTGCCCCAGTCTTTTAAAAATTCAAAGTCGGGTTGAATAATAGCCGCCGGCATTTTTTCACCTTCACCAATAACCATAATATTTTCTATAAAACGCGATTGTTTCATCACATTTTCTATAAGTTGTGGTGCAATGTATTTACCACCGCTGGTTTTAAACATTTCCTTTTTACGGTCTGTAATTTTAAGGAAACCTTCGTCGTCAATTTCCCCAATATCACCGGTATGGAAATAGCCGCCTTCCATAACTTTTTCGGTTTCTTCTTTATTTTTATAATACCCCAGCATTACTTGTGGCCCTTGAACCAAAATTTCGCCGTCTTCGGCAATTTTTATTGTTGTTTCGCGAAGCGGTTTTCCAACGGTACCAATTTTAAAACCTTTGTTTCGCATATCATTTACCGAAATTACTGGAGAGGTTTCGGTAAGACCATAACCTTCCATCACAGGTATTTGGGCTGCGTTAAATACACGTGCTAAACGCGGTTGTAGTGGGGCACTCCCCGAGGCTATAGCTTTTAAATTGCTACCTAAAGCTTCGCGCCATTTGCTAAAAATTAATTTGTTGGCCAATTTTAATTGCGTTTCGTACCACCAACCGTTTTCGCCGTACGGTTCGTATTTTAGGCCTAATTCTATAGCCCAGAAAAACAGTTTCTTTTTAACGCCTGTAAGTTCGGCACCTTTAGCGTAAATTTTGTCGTAAACCTTTTCTAACACTCTAGGTACTGCCGTCATTACTTCGGGTTTTACTTCTTGTAAATTGGCGCTAATGGTATCTAAAGATTCGGCAAAATATAATTCAACCCCACAATATTGATACATATAATGAAGCATACGCTCATAAATATGGCACACGGGTAAAAAGCTTAATCCAGACGACTTGCCTAAAACAATGGGCAACCGCTCTGAGCTGTATTTTGCATTACTGCTAATATTTTTATGCGAAAGCATTACTCCTTTTGGTCTCCCGGTGGTACCTGAAGTGTATATTAACGTGGCAAGATCGTCTTCTGAAATTGCATCTTTTCGTTTTTCAACTTCGCTTTGATTGCTATCGTCTTTCCCGAGCGCTAATACTTCATTCCAGTTTTTTGCACCCTCCACTTCATTAAAGGTGTAAACTTCTTTTAAAGATGGCACGTTTGCCTTAATTGCCATTACCTTGTCATAAACCTCCTTATCTGAAACAAAGCAGTAAATACATTCGCTGTGGTTTAAAACATATTCGTATTCATCTTCCGAAATAGTAGGGTAGATAGGTACATCTTGTGCGCCAATTTGCATAATTCCTATGTCGCAAATGTTCCATTCGGTACGGTTTGTTGAAGAAATTAAAGCAATTTTATCATTGGCAGCTACGCCTAAGCGTAATAAAGCTCTACTTATAGTATTTGCCTTGTCTATATATTCTTGAGTTGAAGTAGCCTTCCACGCTCCGTTATATTTGGTTACAAGTGCTTTTTCTAATGGATATTTCTCTAATTGGTAATATGGAAAGTCAAAAAGTCTTTTTGGATCTGTCATGGTGATATTGTTGAGGAGGTGAAAGTAACAAATTTATTTTAGTTTTTTCCCAATAGCGAAAAAAGGCATCGCTCTTAAATGGGTTGTATAAAAATAAAAAATCTTTTGGCTTAAATAAAGTAGCAGTGCAACTTTTGATTTGTAAAAGTTTTTGAACTATAAGTAGTTAATATTTCTGGAATTTTAAAGTGTGATATAAGTCATTGTTTTTGAGTGTTTTAAATCTTAGATTGTGTTTTCTGAAATAGAGCTCGAATTACTTCTATTCTATTTCCAATTCTGAAAATTTTATAAACACAAAGCAGCCTTTAAAGGCTGCAAATAACATATTTAACTTTTTAAAACTTATACAATATGAACAAAACACTTAGAAAATTAAAAGAATTTAATACCGAAAACTGTATTACTATTATTGCAACCACCCACCGTACTAAACCCGATTATTTAAACGATGGTTTGCGGCTAAAAAATTTAATTAAACAGGCCGAAGATAGGCTATTAGCCGATGTTTCTAAAAACACAGCAACAAAACTAATTGAAAAGTTAAATAAATTGGCCGCCGAGATAGACCATAGTAAAAACTTAGAGAGCTTAATTCTTTTTGTAAATAATGACATTGCCGAATATACGCGTCTGCCAATTAAAGTTGAAGATCGTGTTGTTATCGATAACACTTTTGCCACTCGCGACTTAGTGCGTGCAATTCATTTAGAAACCAATTATTATATTTTGATTTTAAGTCAAGATAAAATTAGACTTATTGAAGCAATGAACGATAAAGTAGTTAAAGAAATTGGCGCTCCTTTTCCTTTTGAAAACACGCAGTTTTTTTCAAAAAATCGCGAAGCCAATGCTATTGCCTCAAAACAAACAAGTTTAACTGCCGAATATTTTAATCAGGCAGATAAGCTTGTAGACCATTTTAGAAAAGACAATCCGTTGCCAGTTTTAATATGCGGACTCGAAGAAAACCGAAACGAATATTTAAAAATCGCCGATAATAAATCGAGCATTTTAAACATATTTCTCAACAAAAATAAAATTAACGATGCTGCGCATGCAATTGTTAGCGAAAGCTGGGAGGTAGTAAAAGAATATGTTGTAAAACAAAATAACAGTAGAAAAGAAGACCTCAAAAAAGCAGTAAGCGAAAACATCTTTTTAAGCGATACCAATGAAATTTGGAAGGCTATAAAAGCGGGGAGAGTACAAACGCTATTTGTGGAGCAAGGAAGATTTCAACCAGCTGTATTAAAGGATGACGAAATTGTTTATGTTACCGATGCAGAAAGGAGCAATCCAGAAGTGATAGATGATATCTACGACGAAATGATTGAAGAAAATATGAAATTCGGTGGCGATGTAGTTTTTCTCCCAAAAGGGAAACTTTCAAAATTTAATGGCTTTGGTGCTATAACACGATATTAAAAGCTAATTATTTATAAATAAAAAGAAGTTTTTATGGGTTTGCTGTAAAGCTTTTTAATGAAAATTAAAACCGTTTGTAAAACTTTTACAAACGGTTTTTACTTTTTATAAAATAACTTTATTTTTTTTCAATCCACTCCTTAGCGTTGATCAAAGCTTGCACCCAAGGCGACACTTTATCGTCCTTTCTTTCCTCAGGGTAATACGCCCAATTCCAAGGGAAGATAGAACGCTCTAAATGCGGCATCATAACCAAATGACGACCCGTTTTATCGGTTAACATGGCTGTGTTAAAGTCGCTGCCATTTGGGTTTGCCGGTAAAGCATCGTACCCGTATTTTGCAACTATGTTATAATGACTTTCGTCTTTTGGAAAACTAAATTTTCCTTCGCCATGAGCGGCCCAAATACCCAACGTACTTCCTGCCATATTCGATAACATTACCGAGTTATTCTCTTGAATTTTAACCGAAGTAAAAGCACATTCAAATTTGTTGGTATCGTTATGCAGCATTTTTGGTTTTTCATCATCATCGGGGTTTAATAAGCCCAATTCAACAAACAGCTGGCATCCATTACAAACGCCTAATGAAAGTGTATCATCTTTTGCGAAGAAATTCTTTAAAGCTGTATTTGCTTTTTCGTTGTATAAAAATGCGCCGGCCCATCCTTTTGCACTGCCTAAAACATCACTGTTACTAAAACCACCAACAGCAACCAAAAGTTTTATATCTTCCAGTGTTTCACGACCTTCAATCAAATCGGTCATGTGTACGTCTTTAACATCAAAACCAGCGAGGTGCATCATATACGCCATTTCGCGCTCGCTATTACTTCCTTTTTCGCGAATAACGGCTGCTTTAGGCCGCGACTGCGTTGGTCCTGGTACTGTTTCCTCGCCCGCTTTCGAGAGGTTTCCGTCAAAATTCTTCGGAAACTCAAACTTTAATGGCTGATTTTTATAATTGTCAAAACGCTCTTTTGCCAGCGCTGCTCCGCTTTGGTTTCTATCTAATAAATACGAAGTTTTATACCAAGCATCGCGCATTTCGGCAATATTAAAGCTAAGTTCTTCGCCGTTATTTTTTAGTTGAAGCGTTTCACTTTCTAACGCCGTTCCAATATTTTGAAATGCTATATTATTTGAAGTTAGCATTTCTTCAACTGAAGCATCGTCTGCAGCTTGAATTACCACGCCCGCATTTTCGGCAAAAAGCAGTTTTACTAAATCGCTTTCACCTAAACCTGAAAGATCCAAATTGGCTCCCAAATTAACATCGGCAAAACACATTTCGAGTACAGTAGTAATTAATCCACCCGAAGCAACATCGTGCCCGGCAAGTATTTTATCGTCTTTTATTAACTCTTGTAAAGTGTTAAAAACCGTTTTTACATAGGCTGCACTTTTTACATCTGGAGTTTCATTCCCCACTGTATTTAATATTTGGTTGAATGACGATCCGCCTAATTTAAATGCATCTTGCGAGATGTTTATATAGTAAATACTACCGCCGTTTTTTTGTAAAACAGGTTCAACAACTTTAGTAATTTCGTTGCAATTTCCTGCCGCCGATATAATTACCGTACCGGGAGAAATTACATCGCCATCTTGGTACTTCTGCTTCATCGATAGCGAATCTTTCCCTGTAGGAACATTAATACCCAAATCGATTGAAAAATCTGAAACCGCTTTTACCGCAGCGTAAAGCCTAGCATCTTCTCCTTCGTTATTACACGGCCACATCCAATTGGCAGAAAGCGAAACGCTTTTTAAACCGTCTTTTAAAGGCGCCCACACCATGTTTGTTAACGACTCAGTAATGGCATTTCGAGATCCTGCAGCTGGGTCTATTAATGCAGTTAGCGGCGAGTGACCAATAGCGGTAGCGATTCCTTCTTTACCGTGAAAATCTAACGCCATAACACCACAATTGTTTAATGGCAATTGCAACGGCCCAACGGTTTGTTGTTTTGCCACACGACCCGTTACACAGCGGTCTACTTTATTAGTAAGCCAGTCTTTACACGCAACGGCTTCCAATTGCAATAGTTGAGTTACATAGTCTTCTATTTTTGTAGCATCATAAACAGGGTTTTTATAATTCCTGTCTACGGTTTTATCTTTCATTATTGTTGTTGGCGAGCTGCCAAACATATCTTCCAAGGCAAAATCCATTGGTTTTTCACCGTTTTTATCTTCAAAGCAAAAACGTTGATCGCCAGTAACTTGTCCTACTGTATACATTGGGGAACGTTCGCGATCTGCAACTTTTTTAAGTTGTTGCATATTTTCATCATCAATAATTAGTCCCATGCGTTCTTGGCTCTCGTTACCCATAATTTCTTTTGCCGAAAGGGTAGGGTCGCCAATGGGGAGCTTGTCTAATTCAATGCGTCCGCCGGTATCTTCAACCAATTCGCTTAAGCAGTTTAGGTGCCCACCAGCACCGTGATCGTGAATAGAGACAATTGGATTTTCATCACTTTCAACCATGGCGCGAATTGCATTTGCCGCTCTTTTTTGCATTTCGGGGTTACTACGTTGTATTGCATTTAATTCAATTCCGCTGTGGAATTCACCCGTATCGGCAGATGAAACGGCAGCGCCTCCCATTCCAATACGATAATTATCACCGCCTAAAACAACAATTTTATCGCCTTGTTTTGGCGTGTCTTTTATAGCTTGGCTCGCTTTTCCGTAGCCAATTCCGCCGGCCAACATAATTACTTTGTCGTAACCCAACCTGCGTGCTTCCTCTTCGTGTTCAAAAGTTAAAACCGACCCAGCAATTAACGGTTGTCCAAATTTATTTCCAAAATCGGAGGCGCCGTTACTCGCTTTTATTAAAATATCGAGTGGTGTTTGATATAACCACGGGCGTTCTACCATTCCTTTTTCCCAAGGTTTTTCTTCATTTAATCGTGAATACGAAGTCATATAAACGGCTGTACCTGCCAATGGCAACGAACCTTTTCCGCCAGCTAAGCGATCGCGAATTTCACCACCACTACCTGTAGCAGCACCGTTAAAAGGTTCTACAGTAGTAGGGAAGTTGTGGGTTTCGGCTTTAAGTGAAATTACACTTTCAAATTCTTTTTCTTGGTACCAATCGGGTTTATCGGCACTTTTTGGCGCCCATTGTTTTACTTTTGGCCCTTTTACAAAAGCTACATTGTCTTTATAAGCCGAAACAATATCGTTGGGGTTTTCAACCGAAGTTTTTTTGATGAGTTTAAATAGCGAAGTAGGCATTTGTTTTCCATCAATTTCAAAAACACCATTAAAAATTTTATGACGGCAGTGCTCACTATTTACTTGGCTAAACCCAAAAACTTCACTGTCTGTAAGTTTTCGGCCCAGTTTTTTTGAAAGGTTCTCTAAATATTCAACTTCTTCGACATTGAGTGCCAATCCTTCTTTTTGGTTGTATTCTGAAATATTATCAATTTCTAAAATAGCTTCGGGCTGAATGCTTATGTCAAAAATATCTTGGTTTAATTCAAGGTATTTTTGTGAAATCATGGGGTCAAAAGATTCGGTTTCAATTTTACTGTTGTAAAACTCTTCAATTCTACTTATTTCAGGAATGCCCATGTTTTGCGTAATTTCAACAGCATTGGTGCTCCAAGGAGTAATCATTGCCGCACGCGGACCAATAAAAAAATCCGTCGCGTGTAAAGACAGGACGGATTGCGATATTTTAGGTTGGCCGCCAAAGAGCCACTCTAACTTTTTAGTATTTTCTACTGAAATTTCTCCGTGAGTTTGGACAGCAAAAACCTTAGTTTCAACGTTCCCAAAAAAGTGAATCATTCTTTTGAATATTAGGTGATTTTTGAAGTTGCAAAAGTAAACAAATTTCAAAGAATTTTAGTTATAAATTATACAGTCTGTAGTAAATATATTATAACCATAACTTGTTGAAAGTGTATTGATAAAAGTATAAAAACAGAAAAAGAGAAAATAATACTAAAAGCAAAAGAGCGAGTTTAAACCCGCTCTTTTTCAGTTAATTATATAAAATAACCTATTTCTTTTTTTGTAAAAGTAAAATATAAAATCCGTCAAAACCGCTTTTACTCGGCAGTATTTTTTCGTCTTTTACCATGGTAAAATCTTTCCCTTCGTCGCGTTTTAAAAAGGCTTTAACCTGTAATTCATTTTCAGAAGGTAAAATAGAGCAGGTGGCGTAAACCAGCTGTCCGCCTGGCTTAACCATTCGCGAATAATTATCAAGCAAGTCTTTTTGGGTAGCTCTAATTTTGTCTAAAAATTCGGGTTGCAGTTTCCATTTAGCATCTGGATTTCGCCTTAAAACTCCCAAGCCCGAACACGGTGCATCAATTAAAACCTTATCGGCTTTTTCGATAAGTTTTTTAATCACTTTTGTAGAATCAATAAGGCGCGTTTCAATGTTAAAAATTTCGTTTCTACGAGCACGGCGCTTTAATTCATTTAGCTTATTTTCATAAATATCCATTGCAATAAGCTGGCCTTTGTTTTCCATTAAAGAAGCAATGTGTAGACTTTTTCCACCTGCGCCTGCACAGGCGTCTACAATGCGTTCGCCAGGCTGCGGGTTTAATATTTCTGCCACCTTTTGCGAAGAGGCATCTTGTACTTCAAACAGGCCGTTTTTAAAGGCGTCTGTAGTAAAAACATTGGTTCTTTCTTTAAGCTTTAAAGCGTGCGGATACCCTTTAATGGTTTCGGTTTCAATATCTAAATCGGCCAATTCATTTTGCAAATTTTCAACGGTAGTTTTAAGCGTATTGACACGTAAAACTACATCGGCTTGTTTGTTGAGGGCGGCAATTTCGGCATCCCACTTTTTACCCAGTTCTTTTACACCAAGTTCGTCCAACCAATCGGGGATAGACTCGCGCATCTTTCTAATTTTTGAAAGCTCGTCAAATTTTCCCTTAATACGGCGGGTAGGGGTATCTTCAAATTGTTTCCACGCGGGGATGGCAATTCCATTTAAAGTTGCCCAAACGGTAAACAGCCTAAATAAATTGGGCCTGTCAAAAGGTTCGCGAACTTCGGCTATTTCGGCATATAATCTTTTCCATCGTACAATGTCGTAGGTAGTTTCGGCAATAAAGGCTCTATCGCGCGAACCCCAGCGTTTATCGCGTTTTAATGTGTTTTTAAGGACCTTATCGGCTTGTTTATTCTCGTTAAAAATTAATTGAAGAGAATCTATGGTGGCAAACACCAAATTTCTGTGTAGTCTCATTTGTAAATTCTATTATCGCCACTTTTTTCACCTATTAAAATTATTTGGAGATGAAAATGTGACTTTTTAACCTTCCAAAGTAAATTATTGGAATTTGCAAAGATATCTTTTTAAAATTAGAAAATTTAGAATGTACTGTAAAAGAACAACAACCAACAGTTAATTTATAAAAGTACGACCTACGGGTTGCTGTGTTTTGTGTTACAACGGAAACCGAAATATTCTACGCCAAACTTTAAACTAATTGTTACTTTTGCCAAAAACTAAAAAGATGCGTTTTATACTACTTTTTATTGCAATATGCTGTGTTGTTGGGTGTAATAATAATGCCGAAATAGAATTTAATTCGGTTGAAATAACCCCTGTATTTATTGATACTTTAAGTATTCGCGCCATTGAGCCTTTAGACGAAAACAGAGTTTGGTTTGCTGCCAACCACGGGAAAGTTGGGTTGATAGATGGTACTACGCCTAAGCTCGCGGTAATAAAATATAGCGATACTTTATTGCATTTTCGCTCCATCGCCAAAACCGAAGAAGCTGTTTTTGTATTGAGTATTGCCAACCCGGCAGTGTTGTATAAAATTGGTTTTAACGGAAAAGAGGCAACTAATATTGAAGAGGTATATACCGAAAGGGGCGAGAAAGTTTTTTATGATTCCATGAAGTTTTGGAACAATAATGAAGGAATAGCCATTGGCGATCCTGTAGCAGATTGTATGTCGGTTATTATTACACGCGACGGCGGAAATACGTGGCGGAAACTACCGTGTAGCGAACTGCCAAAAGTGAGTGCCGGAGAAGCCGCGTTTGCAGCCAGTAATAGCAACATAGCAGTTTATGGCGATAATGCTTGGGTTGCCACGGGCGGTAAAAAATCGCGGGTGTTACACACGGCCGATAAGGGTAAAACGTGGGAAGTATTTGAAACTCCAATTGTAGAAGGAAAGGCGATGACGGGTATTTATAGCATTGACTTTTTAGACGAAAAGAACGGTATTATTTTCGGTGGAAACTGGGAAGACAAAGCTTTTAACGAGGGCAATAAAGCCATAACCACCAACGGCGGTAAAAAGTGGAAACTTATTGCCAATGGCGAAGCGCCCGGGTACCGATCATCGGTTAAATATGTACCCAACACACAAGGGCAGGGGATAGTGGCTGTAGGCTCACCCGGAATTTCGTTTAGCGGAAATGGCGGAAAAACCTGGAAACAACTCTCCAACGAAGGCTTTTTTGCAATAGAATTTGTAAACGACAGCCTAGCCTTTGCTTCGGGAACTAATAAAATTTCAAAATTGGTTTTTAGGAGGTAGGGGGGAGTATATGAGAAGTAGCGGATTTTTAGACACTTACTTTCGTTTTAGCGCTAAAACCGCTTTTATTTTTATACATTACTAGCATTAGTTATTTCTTGTACTTCTCTAAAAGTTTGTCCTTTTGCATTAACCCACTCTGTAAATCCGTTGGAGTTTCTTCCTAAAATCATGTTTGAAGCAGCACTTGGACTACTAAAAACAGTATCCTCTGCAAATATTAACTTATCTTTAAATTCAATCATTATCTCGGTCTCAACGAGTTTTCTTCTCATATTAACGTAAGTTTCAGTACACGAGTCAGATAATTTCTTTTTGGCTTCGCTACCTTTAATAACAATATAGCCTTGGTCAGTTTCTTGCATTGAAGCCTTAAAAGTCTTTGTTTTTATAAAGTATGTTTCGTGAATTGAGCTTGTGTTTTCAAATTCGTTTTCAGATGTTTGTTTAACCGTTGATGAAATAAGAAACTTAAAACCCATTACAGGAAGAATCAACTTTATTTGCTCAAGGAAGTATTCCATATCGGAAATATCTGCTTCGTGTAGTGTCGGTAAGCTCGGAGAGTTACCATTGTCAATTTGAGCAGTTTTTGCTTCAATAGCTAGTTGAACTAAACGAGATTCTAAATATCTTATTTGGGTCTTTGTTAATAGTTCATCTTTACTAACAAAGAAAATTAATTCCTTAAAATCCTTATTTGGATCACTTAAATGTTGCTTTAATCTAACTTTTATGTTTTCGGCTTCTCCTATATAGACTTTTTCGTCAAAAGCATCATCAGTTGGGTCGCCTTTTAAGCAATAAATCCCGGGATTGTCAAATTCGCTTCTGTTCATTATCTTATTGACAGAAGCTCTTGGACTATAAACTGCTTTCCCAACCCAATTTCCAATTTCGCTCAATCGTGGACCATAAGCTGTTCCGTCAATCATATAAACTGTCAATTTTTTTCCCATTTACGAATATTTGTTTTTAATTAAAGTTAACGCTATTAGCCTATATTATTATAATACACTTTAAATCCTTAAAAAGAATTTTACATCTTAATTTGCTTATTTACTGTTTTTTTAGGTTCTATTTTAGAATGTTTATTAATAGCGTTTCTAAAATGGTTCTCTTTTTACTTTAGCATTTCCGCCGTTTAATTTTACGAGATGTACAATTGCTTTTTCCATTCTTTTATGGTAGTCGTCCTCTTTAATTTCGGCGCTAAAAGGTATTTTAAAGGCTGTTTCAGTAGATTTAGTAAAGCCGGTATCGTTGGCTTCTTTATAAAATAACTTTCCGTCATCCATTCGAATACACAAAGAAATCCATCCTTCTTTATCTTTGTTGCTAAACCTTTCTTTTTTAAATTCAATCTCTTTTATGTCTTTTATTTTAACTTTAAAAAACGCGTTTAAATATTCGTAATAGAGATAGTTGTCTTCAAAATATAAGTCCATTGTATTACTCAATGAATTTACTCTTTCAAATTCGTTGTACTTCGCTTCAATCCATTCTTCAGTAATTTTTTTAGTCTGACTAAAAATAGATGCTGTACATAGTAGAAATAAAATTGTGAATGTTTTTTTCATCGTTTAAATTATTACCAATGCCATATATAGCTATTGGCGATAGCTATGATACGTGCATTAAAATGTTATACTTAATTTAAAACGGGGAGAGAGTTTAAAGATATAGATTTTACTGAAATAATAAAACTTAAAAAGGACTCGAGTGTCTTTTTGTTTTTTCTACTTTAAAGGGTGCTTATTAATTCTATTCGCAATGTTTTATAAAAATAAAGCCGCCCAAGGCGGCTTATATAAAATCGGATTTTTAAACTTATGAGGTTGTGCTAGCGGTACTTGACTTAGTTTTAATCTCCTTTAATTGGTAAATTAGATCGATAAAAAAAGTCTCATTATTGGTTTGAAAAGTAATTTTATCATAAAGATTGGATTCATCAATAAAATTAATTGTAATTGAGTAAGAAAGACCTAAAAATGACGAAGACGAAAATTTAAAATTTTCTATCGATTTTGCATTAGTAGTAAATATTTTCGGTTGGGCTTTCAAAAAATTCTCTTGATATTGAATGCTTATTGTTTCATTTTCAATCACAGGTTTTTGAATATAATTGTCATTTTTAGAAAATGTGAATAGAGAAATTATTATAAATAAAACTAATGCCCAAATTATTTTAAAACTCCAATCATTTGGACCAGTTGCAACTTGCAAAATAGCCCACGTTAATGTAAAAATAATTGGAAACAAGAGTTTCTCTTTTAAAATGTATTGCGTCATTTTTTTCATAATTGGTTGAAAGGGTTTAGGGTGTGTATAGAAGCTCTTTTTAAACACCAGCTTTTCGATTAATTAAAGACTTTTTTATATTTACCTACTTTCGATTAAGCAATTAAACCACTATTTTTTATATACGATGTCAGTTGCCAGTGTTTTTAAAGACTCTAAGTAATCTTTTAATCATAGATTTATATTGATCTGGCGATTTATTATGGTGTACTCCCAGATGACCATCAAAATCTCCTCGAATCTTATTTAGAATTGAAGTTTTTCGCGTTATAATAACTGAACCTCTTAAATATCTTTGGACTCTTTTATTTAATATTGTATCCATTTCTGAGTATTCATCATTTTTCTCTATATAAAGAGTCTCTCTTACATTATTTTCTTGGTTCTCCTTAATTGCTTTTAATTCCGCCAACTCAAGATAGAAATAACTAAAGTCCAAGTTGCCCAATGATTCAAAAGTTAGTTTTTTAGGTCTAACTATATAATAATCATTAATAATTAAACAATTCTCCTCTTGAGCTAATTTAATATCGGTAATATCTATTCCTCCGTGTTCGGGTAAAAAAGCATAATTTAACTGATCGTATTCTTTTGATATTAGTTTGAGAATATTGTTAACTTCCTTTAAATTCGTCCACGAAGAGCTTTCAGGAATTGAAACAGGAAAAATTCTCGTCAGACAATGTTCCCATTCGTAATTATTTCTTTTTGCAAAAACGGAACTAGTATTATACCAAGTGGTTAGCCTAGACGCGAAGTCGTACGCGTCAGGTCGATTATTTGGATCATTATCTGTTGCATCAATAAATAAAGATTCTAAAAGAACAAGTGATTCATATCTCCATTCACCAAATGATCCATAATGATTATTAATTTTTAAATCGACAAAATTATCAATGGAAATAGAGCTTTTTAAAACATATTGACCTTCGAAACCAAGTTTTTCTTTTGTTATTAGAATCCATAATGTTTTTGCAAACGAATAGACATCTGCTTTTTTGAATTGGGCTGTGGAAGAAATTCGCTTCATCTCCGGGGCAATTGTCCAAACCGCACCAATTCTTTCTTTTAAATTAGATACTTTTTTCTTTTTAGGAAAATGAGCAAGTCCGAAATCGGAAAAAACAGGTAGGCTATCTACAATTAATATATTATCAGGCTTAATGTCTCTATGAGTAATATCTAATTCGTGAAGCTGAACAAGGGTTTCGGCAAGCTTTAATACGATACTATAAAATTGAGTGTAAGTTTTGGACCAAAGATATTCCTCCAGTGTTTTCGCCAGAGGCATAACATAATAAGGACGATTTTTTTCAGAAATATTATCGGGTAGATTATATTTAAAAACTTTTATTACACCTGGTGAATCTCCCAATTGTTTTAAAATCTTGACTTCATCTTTAAATCTCTGATAGGCTTTGTTGTTTTTGGCTCGAGTTAGTACTTTTACTGCATAAGTTTTACCTTCTGCATCTTCAATTCTGTAGACCTTACCATTCCCTCCTTTTCCAATTAATTTCTTATTTTTCCAATTCAGTTTCATACAAATCTAAAGTTTCTCAAACATTGCAGCAACGGTCTCGGCTATGCGTAGTGCGGGATTTCAAGGCACTTCACTTTCCGTTTAGCAGTTAGTTTATTTAATGTAATTACTTTCATATCAGCACTTCCGCCCGCATTACGTATAGCCAATGTTGGCATTTCGTTGTTTTTTTTAAAGTGTCCTTAAAATATACTCTGCTCTGTCCTTTTGATATGGAACTGGAACCTTGTAATATCTATCATTGTCAGGATACAAAACAACCAAGAACATATTCGATATTTTCAGGTTGTAATTTTTTTCTAAAATGTATCTGTACAAACTTTGCTGAAGGCAGTATCTATTGAAACTGGTGTCGTCAATATCTCTTAGTTGACCAACGCCCTTATTGCCCCAAGTATCAATTGTTATTGGCTCACCACTATACGTATCAACAACCTTTTTACTTCTTTTCCAATCATAAATATCATAGCCCAAGCCATTCTTTGAAATTAGGTCAATAGTGCCTGCGATATGGTGTTCGTCATCAAAAACTCGCCATTCACTTCTGTATGGTTTTATTTCTTGGTGGTCGGAAACGAATTGTTCAAATAAATGAAACTCTTCGGTTCTTTGATAACTTTCACCTAAATAGTATTTCTCGATTTGTTCGTGTAGAAAAGTTCCTTTATTGGCAGCTTCCATTCCACGAGCATTCCAAGTTTCAACTATTTCGTCTACAGGTAATCCATAAAGAGGATTACTGGGCCTTAAAGATGATGCCTTTCCATACGAATCAAATTCAGGAAAAAACTTTGAGATTATAGTACTGGCAGACGGTGCTGGGGTTTTATCAATGGTGTAAATGTGAGGTTCAGGATAAAACTCTATTCTTTTGTCTCTCGGATGTGCGTTAACCCGATTGAATCCAACAGATGTTGTTTTGTCTACAATTCCAATTGAAGTTGGTTTGACTAATTTCTCTTCATTCTGTTCTTGTTCATTAAAATCACGTTCAATTGTCTCCTGTCTTTCTTCAATAGCTCGAAATTCGTGATTTAAATATTCTTCTCGGTATTTGGCTTTTTCCCATTTCTGAGCCTGCACAACATCCCAAAGCTTTTCATCTTTGGTTGGCTGAAGTCTTGCTAGTGATTCAGGAATGCTATAGGTTGAGGAAACTGCCTTTATTACGTCTGAAATAAATCTTAAGCATTGCTTTTCATACATATGTACCTGATATTCTGAAAACCTAATAACAATCCAACCCCTATCTACAAAATAGATGTCCCGCATAGTATCATCACCTTTGCAATGGGTTGGTTGTCTCGTTATTCCTGCGTATGGTTCATCAATTTCAATATCTATACGCAGACAATCATTTTTCTTACCAATAATTGCAATATCTGGCTCAAAAGGTCTTGTGTCTTTTCCTGTATTAATTCTAAGTTCTCCTGAAATGATAAAATGATTACCAAAAACTGCTTCAATTGCTCTTTGAAATACTTCTTCTTTAAATCCCCTTCGTTTTGTAGTTCCAACACGATAAGATCTTACGACAGTATTTTTTTTGGGGTATCTGAAAATTGGATATACGTCCGTCTGCTCTGATTTAGAAGATGTATAATTAACTTTCAGAATTTCATTTTTTGACTTCTCAGTCTCGGCTTTTGCTTGCGGTAAATCTTCTTTTGGTTTAGGCTTTGGTCTTGAAACTTCAATTTTAGGTTTCGGAATTGGTTTTTGTATTACGGGAGGCTCATAGGTAGCCGTGGGTTCTTTAACTTCTGTTGGCGGTATTATATTTTTTGAAGTCGAATCGTAATCTTTTCGAATTGTTTTAGGTGCTTTATCTAAACTTGATTTTGATTTTTTTGGCTTAACAGTTAAAGTTTGGCTTGTCTTTGGTGAATCAGTTTTTAAGGTAGGTTTAGTGGTACTATTCTTTGGATTATCACTTTTTCTTCTCTTTCTGAGGAATGTAAATATCAAACCTAATCCGACCAATGTCAATGTAATTCCTGTCCAAAATCTCAACGGATGCAGGTTCTTATATTCAACTATTATTTGGTAGATTTCTTCCATTTTGGTCGTTTTTTACAATGAATGCCAACACGTAATACAACAACAAAAAATGCCGTTTTACCGTATTGTAAAATGTAAATCTTATTTAAACTTTTAGCGGGGAGAGTGTTTAAAGATATATTATTTTATGAAAAAATAAAATTTATTGTAGTTGCGCTACCGTATCTTTTGGTTTGGGAGTAATAAATTGTATTATAATCGCAATGGTCATAACCAATACACAACCTACCAAATTAAGCCATAAATAGGGCATAAGGTCTATATACCAAATATAAATTATTATAAGCTGTGTTATTAAAGCGGCTATAAAAACGGCTTTACTACGTACAAACTTTATAAAAAAGGCGAGTAGGAATATCCCTAAAACATTTCCGTAGAAAATAGATCCAATAATATTTACAAGCTGAATTAAATTATCAAACAAATGGGCTGTACAGGCTACCAAAATAGCCAAAATACCCCACAACAAAGTAAAGCCTCTCGAGGCTGCTACATAGTGTTTTTCGCGTTTGCCGGGAACATTGCGTTTGTAAAGGTCTATGGTGGTTGTACTGCCCAAAGCGTTGAGCTCTGAAGCGGTAGAAGACATAGCCGCACTTAAAATTACGGCAAGCAATAACCCAATTAATCCGCGTGGTAAATTGGTGAGGATAAAATGTATAAAAACATAGTCTTTATCGTTGGTTTCGGCATTGGGGTTTGCCTTTTTTATCACCGCTACCGATTGGGCTCTTAATTGTTCTTCCGAAGTATTTAATTGCTTTATTTCTTTGGCGTATTGCTGCTTTTCTAAAGCTGAAGTCGCTTTTGAATAACTAATTTGAGCGTTCGCCAATTGCCGGTCTATCGCTTCTTTTTGCGTTTCTAATGCCTTGTATTCCCCGGCGTATTCCGAAGCTTTTACATCGTTTACTGCAGCCGGATTAAAATGAAGAGGCGAGCTGTTAAACTGATAAAAAACAAAAACCATAATTCCTACCAGTAAAATAAAAAACTGCATAGGTACTTTTAGCAGGCCGTTCATAATTAACCCCATCTGGCTCTGCTTTACACTGCGCCCCGATAAATAGCGTTGCACTTGGCTTTGGTCTGTACCAAAGTAGGAAAGGGCCAAAAACGAACCGCCAATAATGCCGCTCCAAAACGTATAACGATTATCAAAATCGAATGAAAAATCGAGGATGTCCATTTTACCATTTGCACCTGCAATTTCGAGAGCTTTAGTAAAAGTAATGTCGAGGGGGAGGTAGTTTAAAATTAAAAGAAACGCTATAAACATCCCAAAGAAAATTACCGCCATTTGTTGCTTTTGGGTAACGCTTACCGCCTTGGTGCCGCCGCTTACAGTGTAAATAATTACCAGCACCCCAATAATAATATTTAGGTAAATTAAATTCCAACCCAAAACAGCCGAAAGGATAATAGAAGGTGCAAAAATCGTAATTCCGCAGGCCAAGCCGCGTTGTATTAAAAACAGTATAGCCGTAAGGGTTCTCGTTTTTTTATCGAATCTACTCTCTAAATATTCGTAAGCCGTATAAACATTCAGTTTGTGGTATATTGGAATAAAAACCAAACAAATAATTACCATGGCAATGGGCAGTCCAAAGTAAAATTGTACAAAGCCCATCCCGTCGTGAAATGCCTGTCCTGGCGTTGAAAGAAAGGTAATGGCACTGGCTTGAGTTGCCATAACACTTAACCCAATTGTCCACCAATGCGCAGAGCTACCGCCTTTTAAATAATCGCCCACATCTTTTTGTTGCCTCGATTTCCAAGTGCCGTAAAGCACTATAAAAAGAAGGGTTCCAATTAAAACTATCCAATCAATCTGTTGCATTTAGGCGAAATTTTGCATTAGTAGATAAAACAGATAGATATAAACAGCATTCATTAGCAACACCAAGGTGTAGCTCCATTTCCAAGTATATTTTTGTTTTTTTTCGGCCACGATTTTTAATTTTATTTTCCTATCGATAACATATTTGCAAACAGTCTATAAGCACCCGATACGCCCGCCGGTAGTTGACGAAAAAAGCTTAAACCGGTGTAAATATAGTGTCCTTCGCCGTATTTGGCTACCAGTAATGAACCCTTTGTTTGCGGTTCGCCTTTGTCGTTCATTCCTAAAACTGGGGTAAATTCATCTGCCCATTCGTTTGGAAAATACAAGCCGCGTTCTTGCACCCAACCGTTAAAATCGGCTTGGGTAATTTTGTTTGGTGTGTTTAAAACAGCGTGATTTGGCGCGAGCATTGTAACAGCCGAAGACTCATCGGTAACACGGTCGCGCGATAGTTTTAAATTATAGGGCGCAATATTTTCTGAAACCAGGCCGCGACTGGTGTTGTATTGCGCAATTATCGTCCCCCCATTTTCCACATATTTATTTAAAATAGGTTGTACAAAAGCAAGACTTTCAACAGTGTTATACGCTCTAATTCCCATAACTACGGCATCAAATTGTTGTAGGTTTTTAGCCGAAATATTCTCGGGGGTTAGGGTTGTAACTTCGTAACCAATTTGTTTTAAACTCTCAGGAATAGCATCGCCAGCCCCGATAATATACCCAATATTTTTCCCTTTTTTCGCAATTTCAATTTTTGCAACCTTAGCTTCCGAAGGTAACAATACACTTTGATACGGAATATGGTTGTAATCAATTATTGCCAGCTCTTTGTTAAACGTTTTGCCGCCAGCCGTTACCAAAGTTTTTAGATACCCTTCGCTTTGCCCTTTTGGCGGGGTAACCGTAAATTGAAAGGTTTTACTTTCGCCATTTCTACTAAGCTCAAATGCTTGTTGCGCAGGTTCTATTTTCCAACCTTTGGGGTGTTGCAAACTTACTTTTCCCGAAATATTATCCTTTCCAGCACGAACAGTTACCGAAACGTTTTTAGCTTCATTGGTTGAAAAAATAATAACTTTTTCGGGGATTGAAGCCGTAACTTCGGGAAGTATTTGCAGCGGACGATAAACTTCGCCTTTTACGGGATCGTTAAATTTATAAATGATGTTTTTTGTAAACGGAATGGTAATATTTCCAAACTGTAAATTGAACGTTACTTGTGCCAAAGCTGGCGTTTCTGGCAGTCCCACCAACGGCTCGGGTGCGGCGTACATCCCTAAACTACCTTTTTCGTTTAACCAATATGGCGAAGAATACAAAGGTGTTTCGGCTTTTGCCTGAAACGTTACTTCAAGGTTTTTCTTTTCGTTATAGTTCAGTTTTTCGGAAGAATTCCACAGCGTTTTTCCTTCAGAATTTTTCACTTCGTTTAAAACAATGTTTTCAGTATTTCCACGGTTTACGGCTTCAATATTTACCTTAAAACTATCGTTTGGGTTTATTGAATTTGCTTCGGAAACAGCTTCCAAAAATATACCGCCACAATCTAAAATTAGTTGCTTTAATTGCTCTAGTTTAATATTTCGCCAGTGACTGTCTTTTAATTTTGCAATTAGCGGATACGCTTGTAGCAATTGCGGCAAAACGGCCGAAGGGTTTTTAAAGTCGAAATTTTCTTCTAACCGATTTAATATGTTGCCAATTTCAGCGCCACCTTCAAGGCGAGACCAACTAGTGTTAATGCCTTCAAATAAATTATTATCTAAAGGTTTGCTTCCTTTTAAAAGCTCTAAATATTCGGTTTCGGTGCCACGCGAGCCGGTACTGCCAAAACCTTGCGATTTGTGCATACTTCTGCTTAAAGAGGCAATTTCGCCATTGGATAATCCAAGCGCCGGAAAGTAGTCTCCTGTTTCAACCGAAACGTGATTGGTTTTATCGGCTTGATCAAACTTTTCTTTGCTTCCGTAAAACCACCACGAGGTATTAAAAAACAATCGCTGTGGTTCCCAAACGCCAAACTCCTCTGCCGAATTTGGGAATTTAGCCGGGTTGTTTACCATGTCAAAAGCTTCAACACTTAGCATAGCCGAAGCCGTGTGATGCCCGTGAGTACTACCCGGACTGCGATGATCGAAGCGGTTTATAATTACATCGGGCTTAAATTTTCTAATGGTCATAACCACATCGCGCAAAACTTCGTCTTTGTTCCAAAAGTCAAAAGTTTCACTGGGGTTTTTACTGTATCCAAAGTCGTTTGCACGAGTAAAAAACTGTTTTCCGCCATCAATTTTTCGAGCTTCGAGTAATTCTTGGGTTCTAATTACGCCCAAAAGTTCGCGTAATTCGGACCCAATTAGGTTTTGTCCGCCATCGCCTCGGGTAATGGACAAATAAGCTGTATTTGCGTGAACATCGTTAACAAGGTATGAAATAAGCCGCGTGTTTTCATCGTCGGGGTGTGCCGCGATATACAGTGCCGAACCTACAAAGTTTAGTTTTTGAAGGTCGTGAAAAATCTCGGAAGCGGTAGGTTTTTTAGGAGATTGTGCGGTTGAAAGTAGGGCGGTAAAAAGGCATAAAAAGCTAAGAAAGAAATTTCTGTACATACGTTAAAAACCTAATAATTAATCAAAACTTTCCAAAGATACTTAATTGTAAAAATTAATCGTACGGAAGCCGTTCCTTATTTTTGTCAATTTCGGGTTGTTGCTCGTAGAAATTTTCAACCTTAATTATGCTAACCCCTTTTTGCAGCATCATGCTGTTGGGATAGGTTACAGTTTCGTTTTCTTTGGTGTGTAAAATAATGTGGAATGTTTTAATATCTTCAATAATTCCTTCCAACGGCGCCTCTTTATCGTGAATCTTTACATAATCGCCAATTTTATAGGGAAAAGTAAAAAACATAATTACGCCGCTCGTTATATTGCTTAAAATAGACCATTGTGCAAAAAAGGCAATCCCAATGACCGCAAATACAGAGGACATAACCAGCCCTAAGTTTTCAAAATCTAACCCCCAAATTATAATTAACCCTAAAACAATTAAGAAGAAAACTGCAAAATTTACGTGTTTAATAATTAGACCCGTGCGATGCTCCAATCGTTCAATTTTTGAGGCAAAGTTTTTTACAGCTTTTTTTAATACAAAACGCAGCAACAATGAAACAATTATTAGTACGGTAGATTCTAAAAGCTCTGGGTAAATATCTTTTAAATTAATCATTTGTGGTATTCTTAGTTTAAATTTAAAGTATCGCGTAACACCGCATGAATATTACTGTTTTTACTCCAGTATTGACTCCTTATTCGCTTTAATTTTGTGGCGGTGGTTTTTAATTGTAACGCATTGTTAGCACTATTTGCATTTACTTCTTCCCACTTTTCAATTTCGTATGGAAACGTACTGTTAAAATACAAGATAAGTTGCCGTTGCAGGGCGGGATAATTAATGGTATACGTTGTAGTTGAATCGCCTTGTTTTAGGCTGGCAAAAGCGTTATAAGCCTTTATTTCTTGGTGCTTGAGACGTAAATATTCAAACGATGGAATAAGTTGAATATCGCCGGTGGGGAGTTCTTCAGGATTTAAACGAATTAAATTCCAAAGTTCGTTTTCCAAATAGGTTTTTGACAAGGTAAACGCTTGATCTGCTTCACCTTCAAAATACGAATGACTTACAACTTCAAACTTTTTACGATTGTTAAGCTGCATATAAACCTGTCCGCACCATTCTTGCACACTGTTTGAAACTTTTAGAGCGTGACTTTGGGTGGCAATTGGGTTAAAAGTACTCGTCATAATGGCGTAGGGGTAGATTCCTGTATTAAAATTTTTCATTTGGTTTAATTTTAATACTGAAATATTCGCTGCTGACGGGCTGTTTGCTTTTACTTGTGTATTGGGCAGAAAATCTTCGGTAACAAAAATATTGACCGCCGTACCTTCACGAATTTCGCCGTAACGCTCCTGCTTTAATTTATACGAAGTAATCTCTGCCGTACCATTGTACCAGTAGGTTTTAAATTGGTTTGAAACAGTTCGGGCTTGGGCAGTTGTAGCAAATTTCTCTTTAGATTTTATAGGAGAAGCTTTTTGCTCTTCAGTAGAATTACAACCAAATAGAAAGAGTAAAATGGTAAAAAAAGCTATAGATTTAAACAGTTTCATCCTTGTGGGTATTTTAAGTAAAAATACCAATAAATCAGCTGTCTGCAATCTCGGTTAACGTTTTATAAACAAGTCGGGTAGGCAAGCCCATAACGTTAAAATAGCAGCCTTCAATTTTCTCGATTCCAATATAACCAATCCATTCTTGAATACCGTAACTTCCAGCCTTATCAAAAGGTTTATAAGTATTAATGTAAAATTCAATTTCTTCGTTGGTTAAATGTTTAAACCAAACTTGCGTTACATCGTAAACCGTTTTTTGAAATTGTTTTGAAGTAAAACATACCGAGGTTATCACTTCGTGTTTTTTACCGCTTAATTCCTGCAACATTTGTTTAGCATCGTCAAAATTTTGGGGTTTTCCCAGTGCTTTTTCGTTATGCCAAACAATGGTATCGCTTGTAATTAACAACTCGTTTTCATTTAAATTGGTAAAAACCGATGCTTTAAGTTGCGATAAGTAATCGGTTATTTCTGAGCGCTTTAAGTTAGGGTTATAGGTTTCTACAACTGTTTTAACCTCAATGCGGTAATCTAAATTTAATTCTTTAAAAAACGTTTGTCGGCGCGGCGAACCAGATGCCAAAATTATATTGTAATTTTTTAGTTTTTCTTTTAACATATTTAGAATTTCAAAATTGTAAACTTAAAAATTTAATAGCCCGAAAAGCGGGATAGCACAAATGCCTAAAAACATAATTATTTTTAAAAGCTTTGACAAGAGGCCATATTCTTTCTTTGTTTCGGCATCGTAACATTTCAGTGAAAAATAGAGTAGCGGTCCTACTATGGCAAATAGAAAGTACAGCAGTAAAATTTGATTGGTGTATAAAAATACATACATATAATACACCACACTAAAAACCAATAGTACTCCTAATAAAAAAGCGATGTTGGTAGTGCGTTTTCGCCCTAAAACAATGGGTAAAGTGTTTAAACCACCGTTTTTATCGCCGTTAATATCTTGTAAATCTTTAATGATTTCACGAATAAAATTTATACCAAAAGCGAAACACGAAAAGTGTAAAACAATTTTAAATACAGCCGATAAGGCTTCTTGGTTGTAGGTATTTATAACCGGCAGTAAATCGAAAATTGGAACAATAAGTAAACTCATTGCCACCAATGCCGAAATTACCAAATTGCCAAGCAAGAGTACGCCTTTTAAGTATGAAGCGTATATATACAAAGATGCCGATATAACTATAAATATTGCGGCAAATACAGGTTTTTCAATACTATTTGCGAGATAAAAACCAATACCTACACCAAGTACATTTAAAATAATAAAAAGCCTATTTGCAGTGGTTTCGGTAAGTTTTTTGCCTACAATAACCCTTGTAGGTTGGTTAATGCTATCAATCGTAACGTCGTAAATATCATTAATAATGTAACCTGCTGCAGCAAGACTAATGGTAGCAATTACAAGCAGTGTAAAATGTAAACTATTTAAATTGGTTTCAATATTCAGCGGATTGAATAGCCCGTATTTTATTAAAACTTGGACTAAAGCAATAAATAGCAAGTTTTGATACCGAATTAATTTTAAATAGCTCAATACTTTAAAATTTTAAAGCGTTTTATTTTGGTTGAAATATTAATCATATTTGGCGCTAACACCATTAGTAATTAACCATTTTCCCTGTACTTTTAAAACTTGTTCAATTACGTCGCGAGCGCATCCTTTTCCACCTTTTATATGCGAAACATATTTTGAAATAGATTTAATTTCGGGCACCGCGTCTTGTGGGCAAGTTGGCAAACCTACTTTTTGCATAATTTCATAATCGGGAAGATCGTCGCCCATATAAAGGATGTTTTCACGGTCTAAATTGTTGGTTTTTAGATAGTCTGCTAAAATTTTGGTTTTATGGTGAGCGCCCAAAAAGATATCTTTTATCCCTAAGTTTTGAAGCCGTACACGTACCCCTTCATTTGTTCCACCTGAAATAACACAAACGTTATATCCTTGGTTAACTGCGGTTTTTAACCCATAGCCATCTTTTATATTCATCGTTCTAAACATTTCCCCTTGGGTGTTTACTTGTATGGTACCATCGGTTAAAACGCCATCTATATCAAAGATGAAGGTTGTAATGTGTTTTAAATATTCTTTATAGCTCTTTTCCATATTTTTGGGTTAATTGGGCTGTAATTAGTTTATAAATTTTTTTATGTGCTTCGCTTTCGAGCAAATGTAAATGTTTTTCAATGGTTTTTTTATCGTTTCGTTTTGCAGGACCGGTTTGCGCTTCGGAGGGAGAAAGGGTTTTAATTTTTGAAGCCGTTTCGGCAATTAACGGTTGTAGCAAATTGAATGATAATTCGTCTTCCTTTAAAATCTCGCTTCCTATTTGATACATGTAATTGACAAAATTATTCACAAAAACAGCAGCGAGGTGTAATCGCGCTCGCTTTATAGAAGACACTTCAACCACATTGTTTGAAATTGCCTTCCCAAGTTTTTGCAGTAATTTCAAATCGGTTTTATTTTCGGCTTCAATACAAATAGGAATTTTTTGAAAATTAACTTTTTGTTGTTTTGAGAAGGTTTGTAGCAAATAAAAAACGCCACGCCTGTTATTGGCTGAAAGCACGTCTATCGCTGCACTGCCCGAGGTATGTACTACCAATTTATTTTGGTTTGCTAGTTTTTCAGAAAATGAAGCAATGGCATCATCGGCAATGCCAATAATATAAACATCGGCATCTTTTAATTCGGACAACTGCGAAGTAAACGGAATGTCATTTAAAGTATTTAAATCTATTTTACTTCGGTTAAAAACTTGGATTACAGCAGCCTCCTCGCTTTCGCTAAAAGCGCGAAGTAAGTGGCTATTTACATTTCCGAAGCCTAACAAAATTACGTTAATCATATTGCGAAGGTAGTATATATTAGAATACAGATTTTAGAAGTTTTACGTGTGAAATTTTAAAATCGATAAAATTTTAAAGCGTAAAACTATTGCTACAAATTAATATTGTTAGCGATAAACTTTGTGTTTTATAAGGTTTAGCTCGCCGTCTTGCTCCAGTTGTTTAATTGCGCGTATTACCGTTTCAACTCGTAGCCCGGTTAAGTCGGCTATTTGTTGTCGGGTGAGTTCAACCTGAAAAGGCTCGTCACCGCCGTATTGTTGTTTTAAAAAATCGATTAATGTTAAGATACGGTGTTCGGGCGGGTGTACCGAAATTTCCTTTAAAATAGTGGCTTTATAATACAGCCGTTTGGCTAAGGCTTTGGTAAAATTTAAGTTTATTTCGGGGTTTTCGGTTAATAGTTTAAACAATTTGGTTTTGCCCAATTTGTATATTTCCGAAGCTTTTACAGCAGCTGCCGAAGCGGGATAATTAAACTCGCCAAAAAGAGGCGGTTCGCCAAAACTTTCGCCTTTGTAAAAAATACCTTGAACAAACTCTTTTCCTTGATCGTTTAAATTATACATTTTTACTTCTCCCGCCTTTACTTGAAAATAGAAGTGAGCGCGACTTTTTTCGGATAAAATTATTTCGGACGCTTTAAGTTTTTCGAGTGTTGCACCGTAATCCAACAATAAGTTTTCTGGAATCATAGCTTTATGATTAGCCTCATAAAATAAGGCCTGGTTCAACCTGTAAATTTACAGCTTTAGAAACAAAACAAAATTATATTATGAAAGCATTATCTCTAAAAGCAATCCAAGACGAATTTGAGTTCGATTATTATATGTACATCCCGCTTACAATTATTTTAAATAGTTGTATTGGTTCTATTGCCGCAATGACAATTTTGGCACAAGGTACTTCGCTAATTTCGGGTATAGAGTTAACCCTTTGTGTAGCTTTATGTATGGGCTATAATGCCGCATTATTAGCAGGAACCAATAAAAAATTTGCGTTTTGGTTTTTAGCTGTAAGTTTGGTAGTTAATATGTTGCTGATTTTAATAACTTTGCTCTAAAAAATAATGGAGAAAAGGCAAATTAAGTCGCGAGAAGAGGTGTCATTGTTGGTAAGAACGTTTTATTCCAAAGTGCGAAATGACGCTCTTCTCGGGCCTATTTTTAATAACCATATTAGCAACTGGGAATCGCATTTAGAATTGCTAACCGATTTTTGGGAAACCAACTTGTTTTTTGCGCGAAAATACTTCGGAAACCCTATGCACGCCCATATCGAGGTTGATAAAAATATGAAGGGTGCAATCACCGAACTTCACTTTGGCACATGGATTAATCTATGGCACGAAACAATAGACGAGCTGTTTGTGGGCGAAACTGCAAACATTGCCAAAAATAGAGCTCGCAATATGGGAACCTTTATTCACTTAAACATTTTTAATGCCCGAAAAGAAGGTGAACAAAAGACCTAATAGTTATCAAATTTCAGTAGTCTAAATGGGCTTTATTCCTTATTTTTGCGCCAAAATTACTTGAAATGCAAAAAAAAATTGCTTCCGTCCTCTTTTCCACTAGATTAACCGCCGTTTTATTTTTAGTTTTTGCCGTAGCCATGGCCGTAGGCACGTTTATGGATGCCGATTCTCAAAGTCCGCCAACTCCGTACACCCGCGAACTTATTTACAATGCCTGGTGGTTTGAATTAATCATGCTTTTATTTATGATTAATTTTATTGGTAACATTTTTAGATACAACCTTCACAAACCAAAAATGTGGGCTTCATTAATGCTGCACTTGTCGTTTATTTTGATAATTTTTGGAGCATTTGTAACCCGTTATATTGGGTTTGAAGGGGTAATGCATATTCGGGAAGGAGCAACCGAAAATACTATCCTAAGTGAACATACCTACCTCGATATCTTTATCGATGGCGATTATATGATTGATGGGGTAGCACAACGACGAAAAGTAAAACCTAAAAAACTAAGACTTTCCGAAAAATTAGACAATTCATTTACAGTTGAAACAGATTACAACAATACCCCTGTTACCATAAAATTTAAAGAATATATAAATGGCGCAGTCGAAGGTCTTACACCAAGCGAGACTGGAGAGGAGTATCTTCAAATTGTTGAATCTGGCGAAGGACAACGCCACGACCATTGGGTTAAAGTAGGCGAGGTTTCAAATATTCACAATATTTTATTTGCAGTAAATAAACCTACAGATGGAGCGATAAATATTCAATATACCGAAGATGGTAATTACACAATTTCGAGTCCGTTTGAGGGTGACTATATGCGTATGGCAGACCAAGCCCAAGGCTCGGTAGTTGCAGATAGCGTACAACCGTTTAATTTGCGTTCGTTGTATAGATTGGGCGGAATTTCGTTTGTAGCGCCTACACCAGTTACCAAAGGAGAATTTGGCATTGTAAAAGCTTCGGCAGATCAACCTAGCAATCAAGATGCTTTAATTGTAGATGTAATTGTTGGCAACGAAGTTAAAACGGTTTCTATGTTGGGCGGAAAAGGTACTTCGCCAAACCCCGTTGAAACAGAAATTGCCGGTTTAAAAGTATATACAAGCTATGGCTCTAAAAGTATTGAATTACCTTTTAGTATTACTTTAAACGACTTTATTGCCGAAAAATATCCGGGTACCGAAAAAGGGTATTCTTCATTTAAAAGTAAGGTTACAGTTATCAATGAAGACAACACACATTTTGATGCCGATATTTTTATGAATAACGTACTAGACCACGAAGGGTATAGATTTTTCCAATCTGGTTTCGACCCCGATGAGGGGGGTACTATTCTTTCGGTAAACCACGACTGGTGGGGTACTTGGATTACCTACATAGGTTACTTCTTTTTATACTTAGGACTAATGGCAATATTATTTAGCAAGCACAGTAGGTTCGGAAAGCTGGAAGAAATGTTAACCAAGATAAAGCGCAGAAAGAAAAATTTAATTACGGTTTTAGCAGTGCTTCTTTCAGTAAGTGGATTTGCACAAGAGCATTCTTCGGCAGCACATCAAGTTGTGCCAAAGCATCAAATAGATTCGTTAATTAAAGCCAATGCTGTAAGTAAAGAACACGCCGAAAAATTTGGACATTTAATTATACAAGATAACGGCCGTATGAAGCCGGTTAACACTTTTGCTAATGAATTATTGCGAAAAATTAGTAGAAGCGAAACCTATCAAGGATTAGATGCGAACCAAGTATTTATTTCGATGACAGAGTTTCCGCGATTGTGGGTTGAAGTGCCTATAATTCGCCTAAAACGTGGAAATGATAGTATTAGACACGTGGCAGGTGTTCCCGAAGGTCAAAAAGACATTGCGCTACTCGATCTTTTTGATGATAAAGGAAATTATAAATTAGAGCCTTATTTGGCCGATGCTACGCGTACTACTACGCCAAATCAATTTCAAAAAGATTTTATTAGAGCACACGAAAACTTTTCGTTGCTAAATGCTGCACTAAGCGGAAGTATTTTAAAAATATTCCCTATCCCTAATGACGAAGGGAATAAATGGGTTTCGTATCCCGAATTGGGAGAAGCCAATTTAAAAGGAATGGATTCATTATACGCTAAAAACATTCTCCCACTTTATTTTGACAGTTTAAGAAAAGCAAGAGAGTCTGGCGATTATAAACAAGCCGATGACTTTTTAGAAAGTATTACAAATTTTCAGAAAAAATACGGCGCCGAAGTAATGCCTTCTGAAAACAAGCTAAAGGCAGAGACGCTTTACAATCAATTAGATATTTTTAATAGGTTGTATAAATATTTTGCCCTTTTCGGGATTTTAATGATTGCGCTTATTGTAGCTCAATTGTTTAAAGACCGAAAAGTACTTCGAGGTTTAATAACGACTTCCAAAGTTATAATGTGGGTGTTTTTTGCCGCTATGACTTTTGGATTGGCTTTGCGCTGGTATGTAAGTGGGCACGCACCTTGGAGTGATGCTTACGAATCTGTAATTTACGTGGCTTGGGCTACCATTTTCTTTGGATTGTCCTTTGGCCGAAAAAGTGATTTAACGGTTGCGGCAACTGCTTTTGCCGGGGCTATAATTTTGTGGGTAGCACACCAAAACTGGTTAGACCCTTCAATTGCAACCTTACAGCCAGTTTTAGATAGTTATTGGTTAATGATTCATGTGGCAGTAATTGTAATGAGCTACGGGCCATTTACCTTGGGAATGATTTTAGCCGCAGTCTCTTTGTTTTTAATGATTTTTACCACAAAAAACAATTACAAAAAGATGGAGATTAACATTAGTGAGCTTACTGTTATTACCGAAATGGCACTTACCGTAGGTTTAGTTTTACTTACCATAGGAAACTTTTTGGGTGGTCAATGGGCAAATGAGAGTTGGGGTCGTTATTGGGGTTGGGACCCAAAAGAAACTTGGGCACTAATTAGTATTATGATTTATGCTTTTGTTATCCACGCTCGTTTAGTTCCTGGGTTACGGGGCCGCTGGACGTTTAACGTGTTTGCATTATTTGCATACGCATCAATTATGATGACTTATTTTGGAGTAAATTTCTATCTAAGTGGTTTGCATAGTTATGCTAGCGGTGATGCCCCTGCAACCCCTACATTTGTATGGTGGATAACTCTATTTGCAGCTGTATTAAGTGCTGTTGCCTACTTTAGATATAAAAAGTTTTACGGAAAAAAGAAGAAAAAGGCTAAATCGTAAGCACATATAACATATAAAAAGCCCCCGAATAACGAAATATTTCGAAGTTCGGGGGCTTTTAATTTTGTAGCATAAACTATTTTAAATTATACCATGTCTTCGGGTTTTACCCACTGGTCAAACTCATCGGCGGTAAGGTGGCCTAAGTTTACTGCTTCTTCTTTTAATGTTGTGCCATTTTTATGCGCAGTATTTGCTATTTCGGCTGCTTTGTAATAACCTATTTTTGGGTTTAAAGCGGTAACTAACATTAAACTGTTGTTTAACTGTCTTTTAATTGCGTCGTGATTTGGTTCAATACCTTGTGCACAATGTTTATCGAATGAAACACAAGCATCGCCTAATAATTGAGCAGACTGTAAAAAATTAGCGGCCATCACTGGTTTAAATACATTTAACTCAAATTGACCTTGCATTCCGCCAACGGCCATTGCCATATCGTTACCAATTACTTGAGCGCAAACCATTGTTAAAGCTTCGCATTGGGTTGGGTTAACCTTTCCTGGCATAATTGAAGAGCCAGGCTCGTTTGCCGGAATATTAATCTCGCCAATACCACTTCTTGGTCCGCTGGCAAGCATACGTACGTCATTTCCAATTTTATTTAACGAAACAGCCAGTTGCTTTAATGCACCGTGGCTTTCTACAAAAGCATCGTGGGCTGCTAGGGCTTCAAATTTATTTTGAGCGGTAACAAAAGGTAGACCTGTAAATTCAGCTATGTAATCGGCAACTTTTACATCGTATCCCTTTGGTGTATTTAAACCAGTACCTACTGCAGTTCCACCTAAAGCGAGCTCGGCCAAATGTGGCAGCGTATTTTTTAACGCCTTTAAACCAAAATCTAATTGCGCTGCATACCCGCTAAATTCTTGCCCTAAGGTTAGGGGAGTGGCGTCCATAAAATGTGTACGACCTATTTTTACCACATCTTTAAAGTCTTCGGCTTTTTTTGCTAACGTTTTTTGCAATTGCTCTATTCCTGGAATTGTAACTTCAACCAATTTTTTATAGGCAGCAATGTGCATTCCGGTTGGGAAGGTATCGTTTGAAGATTGCGATTTGTTAACATCGTCATTTGGCTGAAGTGTTTTTTCGCCCTCGCCAATGGTATTTCCGGCTAGTTGGTGTGCACGATTTGCAATTACTTCATTTACATTCATATTGCTTTGCGTCCCGCTTCCCGTTTGCCAAATTACAAGCGGAAATTGATCATCATGCTTTCCTTCTAAAATTTCGTCGCAAACTTTTGCAATTAAGTCTCTTTTTTCTTCACTTAACACGCCAAGTTCGCAATTGGTATAGGCAGCTGCCTTTTTTAAATACGCGAACCCGTAAATAATTTCTAATGGCATAGATGCGCGGGCTCCAATTTTAAAATTTTCGAAAGAGCGTTCGGTTTGTGCGCCCCACAACTTATCGGCTGGTACTTTTACCTCGCCCATAGTGTCTTTTTCTATTCTGTATTGCATTGTAACAGGTTTATAATTGACTTTAATTTATATTTTAAGAATTGTATTAAGTACTTTAGTTTATAAAGGCAGTAATTGGAAATTAGTAATTTACTGCTAATTATAAGCGTTTTTTAAAGCGTGTAAAGGTAACGAAAAGCCGAAAGGTGTTCAAGTAGTCAAAGTGTTTATTGTTGCGAATAAAATAAAAGCTTTTGATGTTTTTATTAAAAATTCCTTTTATCTTTGGGGCATAAAATAAAAATTAATTCATCATGTTTACATTTGAACAATATTTAGGTTTTCTGGCTTTCCTTGCAATTTTGACAATGGGGTTTTGGTTAATGATATTTTTAGTAGGTATTCTACCTTATTGGATAGGAGGATCGCTGTATGAAAATTGGAAAATGAAACGTGAAGAAAAAAAGAATAAAGAGTTAAAATAATTTTACTTTTATTATATAAAAAAAGGGAACCAATTTGGTTCCCTTTTTTATTGCAATTAATTGAAGTTTAACCCTCAAAGCCGCCTTCGTCAAAGTTTCTACTTTCAACACGCTGACGTTGTTTTTTCTGGTTAAATCTATAAGTAAAAGTTAGGGTTACTTGTCGCTCTCTCCACTGAAATTCACTTTCGCTAGTAAAGGTATTTGTAGTGGTAAGACTGTTTCTTTTTCTAGTATTAAGCAAGTCGCTTACATTTAATGCCAAGGTACCATTGTCATTAATAATATCTTTACTTACTGCCATGTTTAAAGATAAAATAGGGTCGCTTTCGGTTTGTGCGTTATTTGAAGGGCCTCTGTAAAACGCATTGGTTTGCCACTCTATTTTTGCAGGAAGTTTTACTTTACTGCTAAATCTACCAAAGTAACTTGTATTTTCGGCACCGTAGTCCACATTGTTGTAAAAACCATCTGTTTTAAACTTAAAGTAATTAAAGCTACCATTTAAGTTTAACCAGCGCGTTGGGTTGTAAAGTAATCCAAATTCAAAACCGTACCGTTTATTAGTAGATAGGTTAATAGGAAGCGTACGAATAACTGGAATCCCGTTGCTTGTTACTTCTCCTGTTTCTTCCTGAACTCTCTCAAAAGCATCTGTTTCGTGCTGGTAGTAAACCGAAGTTGTAAGCGTTAATTTTTTCCAACGCTTTAAATAACCCAAGTCGAATGCACTAGCGTAAGCAGGGTCTAAGTTAGGGTTACCCTGAAAAACGTTAGCCTCACTAGATCGTGATGGGAAAGGATTAATAAACCAATGGCGTGGTCTATTTATTCTTCTGTTGTACCCTAAAGATATATTTTCACTTTCACCAAGCTCATAGGTTAAATTTACCGTTGGAAATAAGCCGGTGTAGTTTTTATCGAAATTTAAATCTAATGGTGAATTTCCGGTAACATTTTCGGCTTCAACATCGCCCTTTAGTTGTGTGTTTTCTAAACGCAAGCCAAGTAAAAATGAAAAATCGCCAAATTTATTACCGTATTGTGTATAAAAAGCATGTACGTTTTCGTTGTAATTAAAGATGTTTGAAAGGCTATCATTTTTTACAAATACGCCCGAAGTTCCGGTTTCTTCAAATAAAGAATAATCGGTAACAGATTCTTCAAAATTACCGCGATATCCCGCTTCAAATTGTGCATTTTCACCAATAGGAAGCACATAATCTGCTTGTGCTAAGTATTCTTTTCGGGTGCGTTTTTCGGTAATTTTTTCGGCTGAAAGCGTCGTAGTTTCGGGGAATGTTCTACTTTCAGAAATTAGAGAGTTTTCAATATCTTCACCATTGTCAAACTGTAAATCGGCCGTAAATTTATGACCGTTATCGTTAAACTTATTCTCGTAATTTAAAGCAAATTGATAATTTGAATCGTCTTCATCTTCATTTTCAATACGTTCAATTCGCTCTTGAACAGTACCGTCGTTATTGTTTGAAGTAAGGTTTGTAGTTATATCATTTCCGCCACCATTTCGGTAAAACCCGCTTGCTGTAAGCGAAGATTTTTCAGTTAAGAAATATTCAAAACCTAAGTTTGTATAAAAACCATCTCCTTGTCTGTCGTATTCTCTATTTTCAATTACTTGGTCGTATTGAGGGTCAACGGTTACAGTATTTCCATCTTCGTCTACATAAGTTCTTGTAAAGTAATTGTTGTTGAAATGTGCGTTTCCAGGAGCTTTTCGGTAATAAACCCCCGTGGTATTAAAAATATTGAATTTGTTGGTTCTAATATTAATATTTCCCGATGCGTTGGTATTTAATGGTACGCCTAGACTGGTACTAATAGAGCCATTTAAGCCAAGTGTTTTTTCTTTTTTAAGGATAATATTTAGGATTCCGGCAGTACCTTCGGCGTCATAACGTGCCGATGGCGAGGTAATTACTTCTACGCGCTCAATAGCTTCGGCAGGCAGTTGGCGTAATGCGTCTGTAGATCCAAAGCCAGCAATAGCCGATGGTTTTCCGTTAATTAAAATACGTACGTTTTCGTTACCTCTAAGCGCAATAGCACCATCAATATCTACAGTTACAGAGGGCACATTATTTAAAGCATCGCTCACCGTGGCGCCTCCTGCGGTAAGGTCTTTACCAATATTGTATATTTTTTTATCGAGTCTAACTTGTACTTCGGTAGTTTCGGCTCTTACAACTACTTCATCTAAGCTGGCAGCGTCCAAAGCTAATTTTACCGTAGGTAACGTAGTATTTTTTGACAGATTTTGATTGGGAATTTCTTTAGTTTGGTACGAAATAAATTCGTACTTTACAGTATAAACACCTGCAGGTACATCAATACTATATTTACCATCTAAATCGGTTATTCCTCCAGTAACGGTTTTTCCTTGGTTGTCTATAAATGAAACCGTAGAATATTCAAGAGGAAAATTTGTACCTTCTTCTAAAACGGTACCTTTAATTGTAACTTTTTTGTTAGCGCTTTGAGCCGATGAAATTGTAACGGATAAAGCAAATAGTAGTGTAAGAATATACCTCATAAGATTTTTAGCAATTTTGACCAGCGAAAATAACTTTGGTTTAATTGATAATTGCTAAATTTCTGTTAAATAAACTTACTCAATTTATAAAAGATTTAAAACCTTCTCTGGCGGTCTGCCAATTACTGCTTGTGTACCCTTAATGGCAATAGGACGTTCTATTAACTTAGGGTTAGTAACCATTGCTTTAATAAGCTCCTCGTTAGTTAAATTTTTATTTTTATAGTTTTCTTTCCAAACCGCTTCGTTTTTTCTAACCAATTCAATGGGGTCTATGCCAAGCAATTCTATAACCTGTTTTAATTCTTGTTCGGTTGGAGGTTTGTCTAAATATTTAACTATTTCGATAGTTTCGTTTTTGTCTTCCAAAATTTGTAATGCTTGTCGCGATTTACTACACCTTGGGTTGTGAAAAAGTCGTACCATTTAATTGCGTTTTAATAGAGGATTTTACTTTTTAAATTTTAATAAACTAATTTAGAGATGTGTTATTTCAGCTTTAAATTTTCTAATTCTAAATTGTAATCGTATTGCAAATCTTCGTGCAATTTTTCAATTTTTTTATAGATGAAATTAACTTGTCTATTATATAAATTAGTGAGGGTAACATTTCTTTTTATAGAAGGATTGAGGCTTTTTAATTTTTCACAAAAGTAAAGTAATAGTTCTACTTCGGTTTCCTTTTTTTGTGAATAACGAATAAACTTTTTTAGCTCACGCAAAATTTTACGTACGCTTTTTTTAATGTAATAATAGGTATTGGTATTAATGTCTTCAAAGTCTGAATCAATTTTTGCTTTTATACTTTTTATATAGGCCTCTTCATTATCCGATTCAAACAGCAAATAGGTGAGTAGTTCTTTGTTTTCCTTTTTAAACCTTGAAAGTCTTAAACAAAGTTCCAGCAATTCTTGGGTAGAACGTTGGTTAAGTTCGGTTTTTATTTCTTTTATGGATGCTGCCTTCATAATTATCTTTGATGTAAAGATAATAGGCTTATTAAGAAATAAAAACAAATTAAAACGCTTATAAGCAACCTAATTTTTCACCTTTACAGTGCCTTTCATAACCGTGTGAAAACTACAGAAATAGCTAAAACCTGAAGATATTTTTTTTGAAAATACTTCCTTGTTTTTAAGGGGTGTAGATTGCCATTCTTTATTTGTTTCGGTAACATCATGCGGCACAATGTCTTTGTTAATCCATTTTATAGTATCGCCTTTTTTCACAGTAATTACATCGGGCGAAAACTTCATGTTTTTGATGGTAACTACGTGAGTTTTGGGCAGGAGACTGTCACTTTTGGCCGTTTGCGATTGTAAAATAAACCCTGAAGCAAAAGTGAAAAATAGACAAATACTGCTTATAAAAAATGCAATACGGATGTTTTTATAATTCATTATTTTGAAATTTTACTTTGTGTCATTTTCGCGTGATGGTAGTGTGTTTCGAGAATAGGAACCGCTGTTTTTAAAAGTGCTTTTAACTCGGCGTTTTTGCTCTGCGGAATTAAAACCGTTTTAATAGCGTCAATAACGGCTTTATGGTATGCAACTTCGTTATCGACATACATTTGGTTAAATTCGCTTTTTTTGGCATTTTTTAAACTCTCCATGGTATCTGCCGCTTTATTTAAAAGGGATTGGCTAACTGCATTGTCTTGCGGGGTAACGCCAAGTTTTTTAACCAAATCAACTGCCAGGTTGATTATGGTGTTGTGGTCTGTAATCATAGTTTGTGCAAATTGACGCACTTCCTTGCTCTGTGTGCGCTCAATGGCAATTTTAGCATAATCAATGTCAATTTGGTTTGCCACTACGGCAACGTGTGCAATTTCGGCATCGGATAAGGTAGCGTTGTCTTGTGAGTGAACGGTAGGTGGAATAAAAAGAAAAGCAAATAATGTAAGGATGGTTGTGAAGTGTAGAAATTTCATAATAAAAAATTTTAATTATTCGTATTTGTTTACCTATTGGATGGTTTCATTTTTAAACGGTTACAAAATATTTGAACATTTTTGACAATTGATTTTTAACCTACCTATTGTATTAAACTGTAATCTTATCACGACCCATTTAATTTTTTTATACTTTTAATCGAAATTTTAAATAACTCAATTGAAATCTATTACCTTCTTTTTCACTATCTGCTATCTTATTACTTACGGTACTTTTGCGCAGAAAAATATTAATACAGAAGTCTACAAAAGTTATGATAGCTTAGTAGGCAATTTCAATAAAGAACTGTACAACGGCACTGAGTTTACCGACCTATATTTAAATACAGACGGGAGCTTTAGGTATTTAAATGGTTTTAGTTATACCAGCGGATCTGTAACTTACAAAGGAGCATATTATCCCGATGTATTATTGAGATACGATTTGTTGGAGGACAATTTAATTGTTAAATCTAACGACAATTTAAGTGTCTTTAACGTAAAATTAATTCCGCAGTTTATAGATTCTTTTAGCTTGTATAATTACAATTTTGTTAGGCTTCCTTTAACCAACCTTGGATTAAAAGGCAATTCATTTTTTCAAAGTGCTTACCAAGGAAAAACCCTTGAACTTTATATAAAACATGTAAAAAAGAAAAAGGACAAAGCGTTGCCTTCGGGGCTTCAATATAGGTTTAAAGAAGAATATAACTTTATACTTAAATACAATGCCACGTATCATCTTATTAATTCTGAAAGAGAATTACGACGGCTTTTTCCGCATCAAAAAGAGGAAATAAAAACCTTCTATAGAACTTATAAAATACTTAGAAAATCGAATCCTTCCCAGTTTAAGATTAATTTAATTAAGTATTTAGACGAAAAAACATCAAAGTAAAAATTTTGTAATTTTCTATGAGTAGAATACATATTATCACCGTGTTTTTATTTCTTTCGGTTAATACTTTTGCGCAAGGCACACAACCCATTACTGTAACCTTTAATAAAGTTGCATTAAAAGCGGCTGTACTTGAAGTAGAAACGCAAACTTCCAGAAAGTTTTACTTTCAAGATTCGTGGCTCGATGGATATTTTGTAACTCAAAAATTTGTTGAGCAACCTCTGCGCTCTGTGTTGGATCGTCTGTTTGCCAATACCAATATTAACTATGTTATAATAGACGAACGTATAATTTTATTAAACAATACTTACGTTTATACCCAATTGCCTAAAAATTACTTTAACCCTGCCAACATTAAGGAAACCCTGGGTGATTCCGTCATTACGGCACCTATTTTTCAAGAAGAATATGCTGTTAATACGGCACAACAACGAAAGTTAATTACAATAGGTAAACAATCACCAAATAGCGCTAATAATACATTTGTTCTTTCAGGAAAGGTGACCAATTTAAAGACAGGAGAGCCACTTCAAAACTTAACTATTTCTACCACAAACAAACATAAATATACGGTAACAGATGGCAAGGGTAATTTTAGCATTCGGCTGCCATATGGTTTAAATAAATTGGAAACTAATTTGTTAGGTTTTGAGCGCATTAGGCAAGATGTAGTTATGTATGGCGATGGTTCTCTAAATATAGAATTACAAGAAAACTCTGAATTTTTAGACGAAGTTGTAGTTAAATCAAACAAAGATGCTAACGTTCGAGATGCGGTGGTAGGCGTTACAAATATTAACATAGAAGCCATTAAAACAATCCCATTAGTGTTGGGTGAAAGAGATGTATTAAAGGTAACTACAACCTTACCCGGGATTAAAACTGCTGGCGAAGGTGCCAGCGGATTTAATGTTCGTGGGGGGCGCGCAGATCAAAATTTAATTTTGTTAGATGATGCCGTATTGTATAACCCTTCACATTTTTTAGGTTTTTTCTCTGCTGTTAATCCTTTTACTACTGGAAGTTTAAACGTTTATAAAGCAAGTATTCCTGCCGAGTATGGAGGTAGGTTATCCTCTGTTTTTGATATTGAAACTAAATCGGGGAATATGGAGAAATTTAAAGGTGAAGGATCTGTAGGTCCTATTACTGCCAATTTGGCCTTAGAAATCCCTATTAAAAAAGGAAGCTCGTCTTTAATAACAGGATTTAGAGCTACTTATTCCGATTGGGTATTACAAAGTATTGATGCAGAAAAATTTAACAATAGTGAAGCCTCCTTTTACGATGGCGTTATAAAATACAAACACAATTTTTCTAAAAATAGTTCTTTCCAAGGAATGATGTATTACAGCAAAGATAAATTTAGCATTACTTCCGATTCTATTTTTGATTATAACAACCGATTATTTTCGTTGAAATACGCACATAATTTCAACGAAAAAAATAGAGGAGAAGTAGTTTTGGTTAGTAGTCAATACAAATACGGAATTAACTATGAGGCCGATGCAAACCAAGATTTTGATTTTGGTTATGAATTAAATGAATATCAGGCAAAACTTAATTTAAAGTATAGGTTAAGTAACCAACATAGAATTAGTTATGGCATAAGCAGTAAATTGTACTCAATAGATCCGGGAAGTATTGTCCCAATAGGAGAGAATTCTGATATAAAACCGAAAACGCTAAACCGGGAAAAAGCACTAGAATCGGCAATATATTTAGCAGATATGTTTGAAGTTAATAGCAAATTATTATTAGACCTTGGGCTGCGCTATTCATATTATATGGCATTAGGTGAAGCAACTCAAAATGTTTATCAAGAAAATACTCCAAAAAACGAAAGTTCTTTAATCGCAGTAAAAAAGTTTGATAAAAATGAAGTAATTAAAACCTATAGCGGTCCCGAGTATAGGATAGCTGCGCGGTATTTACTGCAAAATGATTTTTCTTTAAAAGCAGGGTTAAATAGTACTATTCAATATTTACATTTACTTTCAACAAACACCACCCAATCTCCTACAGATATTTGGAAATTATCAGATTATAATATCGCACCACAACGTGCAATTCAATACAGCTTAGGAGTATTTAAAAACATGCCTCAAAGAGATATCGAATTTAGCATAGAAGGGTATTATAAAGAAATGACCGATTTGTTAGATTATAAGATTGGCGCACAACTAATTTTAAACAACAATCTTGAAAGAGCCTTATTGCAAGGTGAAAGCAAGGCATATGGTATCGAGTTTTTAGTAAAGAAGAATTCGGGGAAGTTTAATGGTTATTTTGGGTATAGTTATTCCAGTTCTCAAATAAAATTAGATAGTAAAATTATACAGGAGCGCGTAAATAATGGTAAGTTTTTTCCGTCTAATTTTGATAAACCCCACGACCTATCCTTGGTTTTAAATTATAAGATTACAAAGCGTTTTAGCTTTTCGGGCAATTTTACATACCAAACAGGACGTCCAATTACTTACCCCATAGGGCGTTATTATTTTGGAGGTGAAGAGCAGGTATTGTATAGCGACCGAAACCAATATCGCATCCCAGATTACTATAGATTAGACTTAGGGGTAAATATTGAAGGAAATCATAAATTAAAGAAATTTGCCCACAGTTTTATCAATATTTCAGTTTACAATGTATTAGGTAGAAACAATCCATATTCGGTGTTTTTTGTGAATGATGATGGCGAAATTAAAGCCTATAAAACTTCAATATTTTCAATTCCTGTGCCTACAATAACCTATAATTTTAAGTTTTAGAAGCGATGAAAATACATTTTATAATTATTACTCTTTTCGCAATGCTACTACAGGCTGGGTGTACCGAGCCGTATGATATTGAAACCTTAGATTATGAAAACGTACTTGTTGTAGAAAGTACAATTACAGATAGACTACAAACACAAATAGTAAAATTAAGCAGATCAACAATTTTGGAAAACCCCCAAATACTTTTTGAAGCCAATGCCAATGTTGAAGTAAGCTCAAGTGGGGGAGAACGGTATCTTTTTACATGGAGCGAAGAAAACGGGTATTACAAGTCTAACGTACCTTTTGCTGCACAATTGGGAAATACCTATAGTTTAAAAATTAAAACGCAAGACGGCAAGGAGTATACGTCTTCTGAGGTTGAATTACCACCCACAGTTGCAATTGACGAAGTATTTGCAGAACGAGTTACAGATCCACTCGAAAATAAGGACGGTGTTCAAATTATGGTAAATACCGAAGATCCTTCTGGCAATGCTGTCTATTTTAGATATGAATATGAAGAAACGTATAAAGTTGTTGCGCCATACCCGTCTCCCTACACTTTCGAAATAACAAACTTTAGTGATGAAAATTACACCTTCAATATAAACTTATCTCCACGTGATCCTCAAGAAATATGTTACTCAACCGAATATGCTACGGGTATAAATCAAGTCGCCGTTTCCGAGTTAAATGAAAATCGGATTTATAGATTTCCAATTAAATATCTTTCAAAAACGAATGCCAAACTACAAGAACGCTATAGTATTTTGGTAAAACAATATGTGCAAAGTAGTGAGGCTTATACTTTCTATAAAATTATAAACGATCTGGGAAGCTTAGAAAGCTTACTCTCTCAAGGACAACCCGGGTATGTGGCTGGAAATATCAAATTAAACGCTAACCCAAATGAAAAGGTGTTAGGGTTTTTTGAAGTTGCTACCGTTACTGATAAGCGAATCTATTTTAATTACAACGATTTTAACTTACCAAAACCTCCTTACTTTATAGACTGTGATTACTTGGTGTTGGATTATCGCGATAATACTACCTTAGATAACGACCCAAATGATCGGGAAACTCTTTTTACTTACCTAAGCTACTTTGATTACCAAATAGTTGAATACGCCCCACCTTATACATATTATATTGCCAAGTTAGAGTGTACTGTTTGCAATTCTTTTTCATCAAATACAAGACCCGACTTTTGGGAAGATTAATTATGATACGAAACATATTAATTTTAATAGCTTTTTTAATAAAATTACACGGGGTTGCACAAATTCCGGTATCTCAATTAGAGCGTAATAATTTAGTTTTTCCAAAAGAACAAATTAAGGTAACTATAAATGCAAACCTGTTGTTAGCAGGTGAAATGTTACAGTACAAAGGGTATGTTTTAACTTCAGAAAATAAGCCAAGCAACTTAAGTAAAATCCTGTATGTTTCATTGCGAAATAATCAAGATTCAATTGTTTTTACCCATAAATTAAAAGTCGAAAAGGGCAATGCCAACGGTGACTTTTTTATTCCAGCAAGTTTAGAAACGGGTGTATACAAGTTAATAGCCTATACAAACCTTTCGAGAAACAATATTGACAACCCTTTTGATGAAAAACAACTATATATAATAAATACTTTTATTGAAAACAAAAATACAGCAAAGGATGGCACGCTTATATCGATAGATTTTTCAGAAAAAGATGAGGCTAATAACCCTAAAACCACCCGTAATTCGCAAAATATTAAAGTAGGTTTAGATAAAGAGGTTTACGGCAAACGAGATAAAGTAAGACTTACCTTAACAGCATTAGATTCATTGGCCGCAGGAAATTATTCTATTTCGGTAAGAAAAGTAGCGCCTATAAAAATTAAAAATGAACAATCTAAAATCGCTACAAGTAATACTAATTCAAGATTTTATCTGCCAGAATTGCGCGGCGAATTAATTTCTGGAGTAGTAACATCTATCCAAGACAATAAGCCAGTTGCAAACCAAGTAGTAGCACTTTCGGTACCAGGAGAAAACTTTCTGTTTAAAACATCAAAAACAAATGGTAACGGTCAATTTTTTATCGCAATAGATTCACCTATTGAAGTAAATAAAGCATTAATTCAGGTTTTTGCCAATGACCAAGCAAAAAATACTTTTAAAATTGCTTTAGATACAAAGAAATTAAAACTAAAGCCAAACAATAGTTACAAGTTAACTATAGATTCACAATTAAAAGATTGGCTACAGCAGCGAAGCACCTATTTGCAAATAGAGAATGCTTATTTTGAAGTAAAAAAAGATAGTGTTTTAACTTCTCCAACAGAACCTATCTTTTTTGGGTCTCTGGGAGTTGAATATAAGTTAGATGACTTTACACGATTCTCCACAATAAAAGAAACTTTTACCGAAGTAATCTCCTTAGCAGCGATTCGAGGTAAAGGCGCTGCGGCAAAATTTATAGTATACAACCCATACGATCCAAACGGAATTGCAAATTTTAACGACGTAGACCCTTTGGTAATTATAAATGGCGTATTAATACAAAACAATACAGATTTGTTAAATTATAACGCTCACGATATTGAATCTATACGCGTGGTAAATAATCCATATCGTTATGGCTCAAAAATTTATAGTGGAATTATCGCTGTAAAAACCAACGATAAAAACTTTGTCTCTAAATTAAACAATCATAGCTTGACAGAAATTTCTATAGATAAATGGGTAGAAAGGAAGAAGTATTATAATCCAGACTATACTGATAAAAATTTTGACAGAATTCCTGATTATCGAGTTCAATTGTTATGGCAACCCAATGTTGTTTTAAAAACACAGCACAGCGAAACATTTTTCACCTCAGATATTGAAGGGAATTATGAGATTGTTATTCACGGTTTTACTGATACCGGAAAGTTGATAAATGATACATTTAAGATAAGCGTTAAATAAACCTTAGTTAAAATGTTAAATACAAATAAATTTTAGTTAATTTTTTCACAAAATTAGTTATATTTAATCTTTGAAGTCGTGGTTAAATTAAAGATTAAAAATTATGCTTCACTGGAAAGTAATATACATAATATTGGCACTTGTTTTTGGAGTCATTGGTTTTATTGGGTTAGGCGAAGGAGGTCTGCAACCAGCAAAATATATATCGGCTATTTTCTTATTACTTTTCTTGGTTTTTGTTGCCACCGATTACAAGGGTAAAAAAAGAAGTTAACTTAATGCGACTTGGGAAAATTAAATTTTTTAAGTATATTTACGCTACTATCATATCGGGGTGCTTAAGTTTTTATACAGCTGAGAATATACCCGTAATACTTCGAAACGGATAATGCCAGCAGAAGAAATTATGATATGCAAAGGGAACGTAGATTTTTTTTAAATCTTGTTCCCTTTGTCTTGTATACCCCTTTGTAACTAAAGCTCGTTAGAAGATTCTTTTTGTCCTGTCATCATTAAATAGGCTTTTAAAAACTCATCTATTTCGCCATCTAATACTGCATCGGTATTACCGGTTTCGTGACTTGTACGTACATCTTTCACTAACTTATAGGGGTGTAACACATAATTGCGTATTTGCGAGCCCCATTCTATAGCCATTTTATTATCTTCAATTTCGGCACGTTGGCTCAATTGTTTCCGCAGTTCAATTTCGTACAACTGGGATTTTAACATCTGCATGGCTTTTTCGCGGTTTTCTAACTGGCTACGGGTTTCGCTATTGTGAATTACAATGCCACTAGGTTTGTGGGTAAGGATGGCTTTAGTCTCTACCTTATTTACATTTTGGCCACCGGCACCACTACTACGAGCAAAATCCCACGAAATATCAGCTGGATTAATGTCTATTTCAATAGTTTCATCCACCAATGGATACACGTAAACGCTAACAAAACTTGTGTGTCGTTTTGCATTACTGTCAAAAGGAGATATACGCACTAACCTGTGTACCCCGTTTTCACTTTTTAACCAGCCAAAGGCAAATTCGCCTTCAATTTCTAAAGTTACAGTTTTAACGCCTGCAACATCACCAGCTTGAAAATTGAGTTCTTTAACTTTAAAGCCGTTCTTTTCTGCCCACATTAAGTACATACGCATAAGCATTTGTGCCCAATCGCAGCTTTCGGTCCCCCCAGCTCCTGCGGTAATTTGCAACACCGCACTCATGTCGTCTCCTTCTTCGCTAAGCATATTGCGGAACTCTAAGGCTTCGACAGCGGTTTCGGCTTTTTGAAAGGCTGTTGAAACCTGTTCTGGCGTTCCTTCGCCGTCTTTTTGAAATTCAAATAATATTTCGGCTTCTTCGGTTAGTGTTTTGGCTTCTTCATAATCGGTCACCCATTTCTTTTTGTTGCGAAGCATCTTCATAAAAGCCTCGGCTTCCTGTGGGTTGTTCCAAAAATTGGGGTCGAAGGTTTTTTCTTCGTCATTGGTTATTTCAATGGTTTTACCTTCAATGTCAAAGATAGCGCCTTAAGGCATCTAACCGCACCTTAAGGTCTTTAATTTGGTCTATTGTAATCATATTTAGATTGCTGTTTTTTGAGAAGTCATTTATATAATTATCATTTTAACTGCCCAAATTGATAGTTAAAATAACGATATGATTGCAAAAATAGAATTAACTTAGTGAGAAGAATAATTTTTTCGGGTAATTTTATAAATCCTTAAAAACTTCAATTTAATTAGAATTCTAATCATTTTAAATAAATTATTATGAAAAATATATTGATTTTATTCGCTTTAATTACATGCGGCGTTTGCCTTGCTCAAAATGATGAAGCCTATGTAGATTCGCTAGTTTCGGAAAAGTTTGCCGAATTAGAATCGCAACAAAATAAAGAGTACTTTTCTAGAAAAGACTACTGTAAAGGAAAAGTAATGATTTTTACTTTACCCAATGGCGAAGTTTGCACCTCCCGAACCACTTACTACGCCGTTTATGTTTTTTGGAGAGAAAGTGAAAACACATACAAGCTTCAAAAATTTGATAACTGTGGTAGTTTTAGACCGTTAACAATAGAAAGAAACAGCCACTTTAAAAATTTATTAAGCAAGGTTGAGATTTTAAAATCGGAAGTAGTTAAACCCTTTAAAGCCGAAAACATTGAAGATCATCCTACTGGCAATATGACGGTAAAATCTTGTCATAAAGAGTTTAAGTTTGCGTTAAATGGTGATAAATTTGAAAAAAAATACGACGAATTTGATTTGGAAAAAGAATCGACATATAGAAACTTAAATGCCGAATACAATAATTCACTCAACCTTGTTAAATTAAGTAATCACATTTCTGAAATAGTCGATAAACACGAAGAAAGTGGTAATTTTTATAGAGAAAGATAATTTTAAAAATGACAATAGATTTAAGAAGTGACACTGTCACAAAACCTACCCAGCCTATGATAGAAGCCATTCGCTTGGCAAAAGTAGGCGATGACGTTTATAAAGAAGACCCCACGGTAAACGCATTAGAAGAAAAATTAGCTAATTTTTTTGGGATGGATTCGGCATTATTTTTCCCTACGGGAACGATGGCCAACCAAGCAGCAATAAAATTGCACACCCAACCCGCAGAACAATTAATAGCCGATAAGTGGGCGCATGTTTTTAATTATGAAGGAGGCGGAGTTTCCTTTAATAGCGGGGTGTCCTGCAAACTCATTGACGGTAATAGAGGGATGATTACTGCCAGCCAGATTGAAGAAAATATAAATCCGCCCGACTTTTATCACAGTCCGTTAACGAGTTTAGTTTGTTTAGAAAATACAACAAACAAAGGCGGTGGCGCTTGTTATAGTGTTGCTGAAATGCAAGCAATAAATGAATTGTGTAAAAAAAATAATTTAGGACTTCATCTCGATGGCGCCAGAATTTGGAATGCGATAATTGCAAATAACGAAGACCCGCGACAATATGGCGAAATATTCGATACTATTTCAGTTTGTTTAAGCAAAGGTTTGGGAGCGCCAATGGGAAGTGTTTTAATAGGAAATAGCGAAATTATGAAAAACGCCATGCGCATTCGCAAAGTGTTGGGTGGCGGAATGCGACAGGTAGGTTTTATGGCAGCTGCAGGAATTTACGCTTTAGATAATCATTTGGAAAGACTGGAAGAAGATCACAAAAAGGCGAAGGAAATTGCCCAAGCTTTAGCGAAACAGCCGTACGTAAAAAATGTAGAGCCCACCGAAACTAATATTGTTATATTCTATTTGCAAACAGATATTTCCGAAGAAAAGTTTTTAAAAGACTTGCTCAAAAAAAACATTAAAATAAGTTCCATGGGGCAGGGTAAACTTAGAATTGTAACCCATTTGGATTATACTAATGAGATGCACGATATGTTTTTAACTACACTAACAAATTATTCAAAATAATATAGATTTAATGTTAGATTTTTCAGGCTTATACACAGATTTATATCAGCTTACCATGGCACAGGTTTACTTTAAAAAGAAACCTGAGGGGACAGCCGTTTTCGACTATTATTTTCGGAATAACCCATTTAACGGGGGGTATACCATTTTTGCTGGTTTAGAGGATATTCTTGATGTTATTGAAGACTTTCGTTTTTCGGAAGCAGATATTTCGTACTTAAAGCGTCATAATTTTGACGATGATTTTTTACACTACCTTTTAAATTTCAAATTTACCGGAACCATAAACTCGGTTTTAGAAGGTGATATTGTGTTTCCAAACCGGCCTATTTTACAAGTAGAAGGTTCAATTATTGAAATTCAAATTATTGAAACGGTTTTACTTAATATTTTAAATTTTCAAACATTAATTGCAACAAAAGCACAGCGAATAAGGCATAGTGCGGGTAATAAACTATTGTTAGATATGGGCCTTCGAAGAGCGCACGCAACCGGTGGTTACTATGCGAGCCGGGCGGCGATGATTGGGGGTTTTGACGGTACGAGTAATGTTGTTGCTGCAAAAGATTTTGATATTTCGGCTTCGGGTACAATGGCGCATTCGTTTATACAGAGTTATCTGGATGAGATTAGCGCGTTTCGCGATTTTGCCGCTGTAAGACCAACTAATTGTGTTTTATTAGTAGATACTTATAACACCTTGCGCAGTGGGGTGCCAAATGCAATTACGGTTGCCAAAGAAATGGAAAAAAATGGGCAGCGACTTTTTGGCGTTCGTTTAGACAGTGGCGATTTAGCTTACTTGGCGAAAAAAACCCGTAAAATGTTGGATGATGAAAATTTGCATTATGTTAAAATAGTTGTGTCAAATCAGCTCGATGAGTATGTTATTAAAAGTTTAAACGAACAAGATGCGCCAATAGACATTTACGGTGTTGGAACAAATTTGGTAACTGGTAAACCCGATGCTGCTTTAGGAGGTGTTTATAAACTTTCGGAATACAACGGGGAGCCGCGTATTAAGCTTTCAGAAAATATTGTAAAAATATCGCTTCCGGGTAAAAAGCAAGTTTATAGAATGATTGATAAAAACGGTTTATTTTACGGAGCCGATGTGGTTGCATTAGCTACCGAAACCAAGGTAACCGAAATGCTCCATCCCTTTGAGCTCAACAAGCAGTTAAACTTAGAAAATTTTAAACACGAACCGTTGTTACAAACTGTAATAGAGCAAGGTAAACGTTGCTTAGATCGAAAAACGGTAAGTGAAATTGCCAATTATGCCAAAGATCGATTAGCCTTATTACCCGATGAATACAAGCGTTTTCAAAATCCGCATATATATAAAATTGGTTTAAGTACTCAGTTAAAAGAACAACGCGACCAGTTAATACTTCAACACAAAAATTAAAAAATGAAAACCCTAATTATAGTAGATGCACAAAATGATTTTATGCCAGATGGTTCTTTACCAGTACCTAATGGTGATAAAATTATACCCGTTATTAACCGCATTCAGTCTAAGTTTAATTTAATTGTGGCTTCGCAAGATTGGCATCCTCAAAACCATATAAGTTTTGCATCAAACCACAGTGAGAAAACTGTTTTTGATGTAGTTAAAATTGCAGGTGAAAATCAGACGTTATGGCCAGACCACTGTGTGCAAAACACGGAAGGAGCAGCATTTCATCCACAGCTTGAAACAAATAGGATTGAAGCTATTTTTAGAAAAGGAGCAGATGTAAATATTGATAGCTACAGTGCTTTTTTTGACAATGGGCACTTAAAGTCTACTGGTTTGGCGGGTTATTTAAAAGAGAAATCGGCAAAACAACTTTACTTTTGCGGCCTTGCAGCCGATATTTGCGTGTACTATTCAATTATGGATGCGCACAAAGAAGGGTTTGAATGCTATTTAATTGAAGACGCAGCGAAACCTTTGGACAATGAAAATTTCGAAAAACTTAAGGTAGAAATGCGTTCTAAAAACATTAAGATTATATCGTCTACCGAAATTTAATGCATTAAAACAAAAAACCACAATTTTATGAAACACTAGTTTATAAAAATTGTGGTTTTTAAAGTTTTAAAATTAAATGAAAATTATTCCACTTCTTTAATTTGAGCGCCGGGTGCATTTTTGCGAACAGAAGCAATTCCATTTTTAGCACCACTTTCAGAGGCGTACATTTGACTACTGCCTATAATTTGACCGTTAGTAGCTTTAATGCTAAAATGAACTTTTCCGTTTTTAGCAGTTTTTAACTCAAAGCTTTCATCTTTTTCGCAATTTTTTTGAATAGATTCAATGCCATTCATTGCAGATGCTTTTGTGGCGTACCGCTGGCTCGATAAAATAACTTGTCCGTTACGTGCTTTTAGAACAAAGTGAAACTTATCTCCACTCTTTTTTAATTCAAACATAAATATTTAGGTTATAGTTAAAATAAATTAAGTTTCTAATATCGTAAAAAAATATAAATTTCTGTAACGACTTTTAAATTTTTTAACTACAACGCAATATAATTTACTTAAACATATCCATTCCTGGAATATTTGGCATACCTTCTTTAGCTACTGCAGCAACTTCGGTTTCGTGTACGTTAGTCGCTTTTTCAATTGCTTTATTAAGTGTTAAAATTAAATAATCTTCTAATTGCTCTTTATCTTCTAAAAGAGAATCGTCTATTTCAACAGATTTTATTTCGCGATTACCGGTTAATGTAATTTTTAAAAGACCGTCGTTACTTTTTTCGTCAATAAGCACCGTATCTAAACGTTTTTTTGTCGCTTCTACTTTTTCTTGGGTTTCTTTAAGTTTCCCCATCATTCCCATAATATCTCCAAACATAATTTTATAGTTTTAAATTGCGGCAAATTTACTATTTTGTAAGACTAATTCACAACCTTTCAATTATGAAAAATAGTTTAATTGTTTTGTTAGCATGCCTTACTTTTGCAACTTCGTGTAAAAATCAAGACTCTTCAAAAAAAGATATGGAAATTACTCCCCCAAAAGCAGAGAAAATAGCTCATAAATTAGAAGCTCACGGCGATACGAGAATCGATAATTATTATTGGTTAAACAATCCCGAAGATGAAAAAGTAATAGATTATTTAAATAAAGAGAATCAATATTACGAGCAAATTACTGCCCATACAAAAGATTTAAAAAAAGATCTTTTTGAAGAGATGAAAGCACGTATTAAAGAAGACGATGAGTCGGTGCCGTATAAATTAAATGGATACTATTATATAACGCGATACGAAACGGGCAAAGATTACCCTATTTACACACGTAAAAAGGGTTCATTAAATGCCGAAGAAGAAATTTTATTTGATGTAAACGAAATGGCCAAAGGCTATTCATATTACAATTTAAGTGGTTTAAATGTTTCAGAAGATAACAAATTAGTTTCCTTTGGGGTAGACACTTTAAGCCGAAGAAAATACGATATTTTTATTAAAAATCTCGAAACGGGCGAAATCTATTCAGAACGCATTCCACTTACTACTGGGCGTGCAATCTGGGGAAATGATAATAAAACACTTTTCTACACTCGAAAGGATGAAAAAACCCTTCGTGCCGATAGAATTTACAAACACACTTTAGGTACAGACCCATCTACAGATGCGCTGGTTTATAATGAAACCGATGATACCTTTGGAACATATGTTTATAAAACAAAGTCTAAAAAATACCTTGTAATTGGCTCTTATAGCACACTTACTTCAGAATTTAGAGTGTTAGCAGCAGATAACCCTACGGGCGACTTTAAAGTCTTTCAGCCGCGAGAAAGAGGGTTGGAGTATAGTATTTCGCATTTTGGCGATAAATGGTATGTTTTAACCAATAAAGATGGCGCGTTAAACTTTAAATTAATGACCACCCCCGAGGGTAATACTTTAAAAGAAAATTGGCGTGATATGATTGCCCATCGAGACAGTGTTTTATTAGAAGATATAGACATTTTTAAAGATTACTTGGTTGTTTCTGAACGTAATAATGGCCTTACAAAACTCAGAATCAAAAAATGGAAGGGCGATGAAGATTATTACCTTCCTTTTGATAACGAAACGTATACTGCTTTTGCTACCCAAAACCCTGAGTTTGATACTAAGATTTTACGATATAGTTATAATTCGTTAAATACGCCAGCGTCTGTTATCGACTTTAATATGGAAACCCGCGAAAAAACAGTTTTAAAAGAAACTGAAGTTTTAGGCGGTAAATTTGATAAAGATAACTACCAAACCGAACGTCTTTGGGCACCTGCCGAGGATGGAACAAAAATTCCTATTTCGCTTATATATAGAAAAGGGATAGAAAAAGATGGTAAAAATCCGTTGTTAATTTATGGCTACGGTTCTTATGGTGCAACCATCGACCCTTATTTTTCTTCGGTGCGTTTAAGTTTGCTAGATCGCGGCTTTATATTTGCGATTGCACACGTTCGTGGCGGCGAATATATGGGGCGCCAATGGTATGAAAATGGTAAGCTTTTAAACAAAAAGAATACATTTACAGACTTTATAGATGCCTCCAGATATTTGGTTGCAGAAAATTATACATCTCCACAGCATTTATACGCTTCGGGAGGATCTGCCGGTGGTTTGTTGATGGGAGCTGTAGTAAATATGGCGCCAGAATTATACAATGGAGTAATTGCATCGGTACCGTTTGTAGATGTGGTAACCACAATGCTCGATGATTCTATTCCGCTTACCACGGGCGAATATGACGAATGGGGTAACCCAAATGATGAAGCGTACTACAACTATATAAAAAGCTATTCGCCTTATGATAATGTTGAGGCAAAAGCGTATCCAAATATGTTAGTAACTACAGGACTTCACGACAGTCAAGTTCAATATTGGGAGCCTGCCAAATGGGTTGCAAAATTACGCGAAATGAAAACAGACAACAATATTCTTTTATTACAAACCAATATGGATGCGGGCCACGGCGGTGCTTCAGGAAGGTTTGAGGCTCTAAAAGAAGTTGCGATGGATTATGCATTTTTATTAGACTTAGAAGGTATTAAGGAGTAATAAAAATAATTGTTTACCTTTGTCGCGTTGAAAAATTTAGTGTGTTACACTGAATATTTTATAACGAATTCCTTTTATATGAAAGAAGAAATAAAAGCTTATAATAATGTTTTAGAACTAATTGGTGATACTCCATTAATAAAGCTTAACAAAATTACCCAAAATATGAAGGGTAATTACTTTGCCAAAGTTGAAGCATTTAACCCAGGACACTCTTCAAAAGATAGAATAGCGCTTCATATTATTGAAGAAGCCGAAAGTAAAGGCATCCTCAAACCAGGCGATACAATTATTGAAACAACTAGTGGAAACACGGGTTTTAGCATTGCCATGGTAAGTATTATTAAAGGTTACAACTGTATTTTGGCGGTAAGTTCAAAATCTTCGGCAGATAAGATAGACATGCTTAAAACAATGGGGGCAAAAGTTTATGTTTGTCCGGCGCATGTTAGTGCAGATGATCCACGTTCATATTACGAAGTTGCAAAAAAACTTCATCAAGAAATAGAAGGTTCGGTATATATAAATCAATATTTTAATGAGTTAAATATCGATGCGCACTACCATACCACAGGCCCTGAAATTTGGGAGCAAACTGCAGGAAAAATTACACACCTTGTAGCGTGTAGTGGTACTGGCGGAACTATTTCTGGAACGGCGCGATTTTTAAAGGAGAAAAATCCAAATATTCAAATTATTGGTATCGATGCTTACGGTTCGGTATTGCAGAAATATCACGAAACAAAACAATTTGATGCCAAAGAAATTTATCCGTACCGCATTGAAGGTTTAGGTAAAAATTTAATTCCTACAGCAACCGATTTTGACAAAATAGACAAGTTTGTTAAAGTAACCGATGAAGCCAGTGCACATTCGGCAAGAGAACTTGCAAGTACCGAAGGATTATTTCTTGGTTACACAAGTGGTGCAGCTATGCAAGGCTTAAAGCAATTGGAAGAAGAGGGAGCGTTTACCGAAAACAGCAATATAGTTGTTATTTTTCCCGACCACGGTTCGCGTTATATGAGTAAAATTTACAGCGATGCCTGGATGAACCAACAAGGGTTTACAGAGGCCGAAACCAAAGAAAAAGCAGCAATAGAGTACGTAAAGTAACTTTTATAAAGTAATAATTATAAAGACCGATTGAGAAACTCTCAATCGGTTTTTTGTTCTTTTAGATTGTTATTTATGATATCATTATTGAAATCTAAAATCTCATGTCTAAAAACAATAATCTTATAATAATTTAATTAATTTTGTCCCGTATTTTAATAAACAAAGGTTGATGAAAGATTTATTTGAAAAAATATATAAAGATAAAGGTCCGTTAGGGAAATGGGCAGAACAAGCAGAAGGCTATTTTGTATTTCCAAAACTAGAAGGTCCTATTTCTAATAGAATGCAATTTAAAGGGAAAGACGTAATAACGTGGAGTATTAACGATTATTTAGGTCTTGCCAATCACCCCGAAGTAAGAAAAGTAGATGCCGAAGCTGCAGCCAAGTGGGGATCGGCGTACCCAATGGGGGCACGAATGATGAGTGGGCATACCGATATGCACGAAAGATTGCAAACAGAACTCGCCGAATTTGTAAGTAAAGAAGCCGCTTATCTTTTAAATTTTGGATACCAAGGAATGGTTTCTACCATCGATGCATTAGTCTCTAAAGACGATGTTATTGTTTACGATGTTGATGCCCATGCCTGTATTATAGACGGTGTTCGTTTACACTTAGGACAACGTTTTACATACAAGCACAACGATATGGTGAGTATTGAAAAAAACCTACGTCGTGCTACCAAAGTTGCCGAAAAAACTGGCGGCGGAATCTTGCTTATTTCTGAAGGAGTATTTGGAATGCGAGGAGAACAAGGTAAATTAAAAGAAATAATTGCCCTTAAAGAAAAGTACAATTTCCGCTTTTTTGTAGACGACGCCCACGGTTTTGGTACGCTTGGGAAAACCGGAGCTGGTGCAGGAGAGGAGCAAGGGGTACAAGACGGTATAGACGTTTACTTTGCAACCTTTGCAAAATCTATGGCAAGTACAGGAGCATTTATTGCTGGAGACGAAGAAATAATTAACTATTTAAAGTACAACTTGCGTTCACAAATGTTTGCAAAATCACTTCAAATGGTTTTAGTTGAAGGAGCCCTAAAACGATTAGAAATGCTTCGTACCATGCCCGAACTTAAAAATAAACTTTGGGAAAATGTAAACGCATTACAAGGAGGGTTGCGCGAAAGAGGTTTTGATTTAGGTACTACACAAAGTTGTGTTACCCCAGTATATTTGAAAGGAAGTATTCCAGAGGCAATGGCATTGGTAAAAGATTTGCGTGAAAATTATGGAATTTTCTGTTCTATTGTTGTGTATCCAGTTATTCCAAAGGGGTTAATTCTCTTAAGAATGATACCAACAGCTTCGCATACAATGGAAGATATTGAAGAAACTTTAGAAGCGTTTTCATCTATCCGCGAACGTCTTGAAAACGGAACTTACAAACGTCTTTCGGCAGCAGTAGCAGCAGCTATGGGTGAATAAGTAATTACAATAAATTTTAGTTTTATATAAAAAATCCACCTTATGAAGGTGGATTTTTTTTACTCTAAATCTTTTCTAAAAGTACTTCTTTCCTTGTGCTGTACGGGATTATAATCTTTCCACAAAAGTTGCACCGCAGTATTTTCTTTTAATTCGGGATTGGTTTCTACTGTTTGAATTCCTTTTGAATTAAAGAGGTTTTGCATTTCCTCAAAAATGATTGCAGTTACGCCCTTTCCTTGGTATTCGGGGTCTATTCCTATTAAATAAAAAGCAGCAGTGTCGTTTTTCTTTTGTGCTTTTAAAATATGAGACCACCCAAACGGAAATAATTTTCCATTCGCCTTTTTAAGTGCTTTTGAAAACGACGGCATAACAATAGAAAAAGCAATTAATTTTCCGCTTTCATCTTTAATACAGCAAATATAATCTGGATGAATAAAGCTAAAATATTTTTCTTTGTAATAGTCTATTTGGTATTGCTGAATTGGTACAAACGTTTGTAAGGTATTGTAGGTATTGTTTAGCAAGCCGAACATTTCATCTACATAGGGTAAAATTTCTTTTTTATTTTTAAATCGAATTACCGAAAGATTGTAGCGTTGTCTTATTATTTTGGAGAATTTAGCTACTTTTTCAAATATAGTATCGGGAATTTTAAGTCTGTATTCTACCCAAGTTGCTTGCTTTTCATAACCCAATTGTTCTAAATGTTCGGCGTAGTAGGGGTGGTGGTACCAAGTAATCATGGTGTTCATTTCGTCAAACCCCATTGTTAAAATACCAGCCTTTTCCATATTGCTAAACCCCACAGGGCCTTCGGCGTATTCAAGGTTGTGTTCGCGGCCTTTTTCATATACTTTTTCGAGCAATGCTTTAGTAACCTCAATATCGTCTACCATGTCCATCCAGCCAAATCTAATCTTTTTTTTGCCTTGCTCGTTAACCTCCAAATGATTTAAAATAACAGCAATTCTGCCTACTATTTCATTATTTTTATAAGCCAAATAGTACCAAGCTTCAGCATTTTTAAAAACTGGGTTTCGCTTGGCATCTAAGGTTTCCATCTCGTCTTTTATAAGTGGTGGAACCCAATATTTACTATCCTTGTAAAGTTTAAACGGAAAAGTGACAAATTTTTTAAGATCACTTTTAGAGCGGGTTTGTTTTACGGTAATCATATATAATTTTAATTATTGGCCATTATCATCTAACTCTAACTGCTCTAGACGATCATCTTTTTTATTGGATTTATTTTTGTCTTTTTTTCCTTTTGATGAAGTATCTAAATACTCATCGGTGTTGTGCATATCAAATCGATATGCCACCCCTAAACGGCCGTAGAGCTTTGAAGGGGTGTCTTTTAAACTGTAAGTTACTGAAAGGTCTACCTGCAAATCGCTAAAAATTAAAGCAGCAGCCCCCCCGCGTAATAATTGGTCGGCGTAAAAATCACCTTTTAATCCTTGATTTTCAACAAAAACTGAAAAATATCTATTAGTAGCGTGCGTTAAAGTAACAATATAGCCATATGTAGGAAAATCTGTAGTTACGCGATCTACAATTATATTTGTTACAAAAACCCATCCGCCAATAAAATTATTTTGAGTGGCCAACACAAATTTTGGACTCATAACACTTTCGGCTTCTGGCGTAAAAGGATTGTCGGCAAAATCAAAATTCACCCCTGCGTAGACTGAAACAGCTGGAATTAAATCTTCCCACTGTACTTTATTATTCTTTCGCCAACTGTATAGATTTGGGCCTTTTAAATCTCGTTTTCTATAGGGATCATAAACTAAATATTTAACTCCGGCGGTATTGCTTTTAAAATTAGACAGTTTATATTCTCTTGTCACCGCCGAACGGTTATCTTCTACATTGTTAGATTGAAACTCGCCCATTAAGCTTACCTCCAATCGTTCTTTCCAAAACCCGTACCGAATTGCGTAATCGATTGTTGTTCCGTTGGTTTCGGTTTTTAGAAGCGTGTGTTCTTCTTTTCCAAGGCTAAATCCGCCTTCAAGTTGTAATACATTGGTACCTACTGCAAAGGCGCCTTGAGAACCTCCAGGGCGGTTGGTATTTATCATTTCGGTATATTGGGCAAATGCCCCCGATATGGTTAAAAAACTAGTTAAAAATAATACAGATTTTATAAGGTTCATGGATTGTTGGGTTTAGTTCAAAGATATAAGATTTTACCATTTATTTAATAGAGAACATTCGTCTTTTTCTGCTTCAATTCTTATTTTTGAAAAGAATTTTAAAGTTATGATAACATTCCTAAAAACGATACTAATTATACTTTTGGTGTATTTTGCACTTAAGTTTTTAATTAGACTTGCTACGCCTTATATTATGAAATATATTGCAAAAAAAGCTGGACAACAATTTGAGCAGTTTTTTGGCAATACTACTGCTTCAAATTCACAAAATAACCCAGAGGGAAGTATAACGATCGACAAAAAACCAAATACTAGTACCCGGTCTTCAAAAAAAGTTGGAGAATACGTGGAGTATGAAGAAATAGATTAATTGGTTACAGCCCTTCTGCATTTAAAAATAATGATTTCAATATTTGATTTATAAAATTGCACAAAGCTTTGTGTTTGGTAGTGTTTTGAGTTCGCACTTAAAAAAAAAATACCTAATTTCCCCACTTCAATTTTATAAGTTAAAATATGCATTCACTTTATAAAAAATACATTCCTCACGTAGTTGTTATTTTACTATTTATTGTTGCTTCTGTGGCTTATTTTAGTCCGGTTTTGCAGGGTAAAAAGATTTTCCAGAGTGATATTGTACAATACACTGGAATGGCAAAACAACAAAACGATTTTAGAAAAGCTACCGGCGAAGAAACCTATTGGACCGATGCGGCTTTTGGTGGAATGCCAACCTACCAGTTAGGAGCAAAATATCCTCATAATTACATAAAACAACTAGATTTAACGATACGATTTTTACCGCGCCCAGCAGATTATTTGTTTCTGTATTTTATAGGAATGTATATTCTATTTTTAGTACTAAAAGTAGACTATAAACTGGCTTTTCTCGGCGCTTTAGCCTTTGGTTTTTCCACTTATTTAATAATTATTTTGGGAGTGGGGCACAATGCCAAAGCCCACGCCATAGCTTATATGCCGTTAGTTTTAAGCGGTATATTTCTCACCTTTCAACGCAAATATTTATGGGGTTTTTTATTGCTTACGGTATCCATGGCGTTGGAGTTGGTGGCAAATCACTTTCAAATGACCTACTACCTCATGTTATTGGTGATAATTATTGGCATTGTTTATTTAATAGATGCTTTTAAAAAGAAAATTTTACCACACTTTTTTAAGGCTGTAGGAATCATGATGGTAGCCGTGCTTATTTCTATAGGTTTAAACGCTACTAATATTTTAGCTACAAAAGAATATGCCGATACCTCAACACGTGGTAAATCTGAACTAACTGTAAATGCAGATTTATCTCCAAAGGATAACACGACAGGTTTAGATTTTGATTATATAACCGAGTATAGCTATGGAATCCTGGAAAGTTTTAATTTGTATATTCCGCGATTTATGGGTGGTAGTTCTTCTGAAGCTTTTCCGGAAGATTCAAAAACTGTTGAGTATCTAATGCGAATGGGCGCTAATGCTCAAGAGGCCAATCAAGTTTTAAATCAGATACCAATGTATTGGGGCGACCAATCGTTTGTAGGCGCGCCTGCCTATATTGGGGCAATCGTAATGTTTTTAGCAGTATTGGCACTGTTTTTAGTAAAGGGCCGTTTAAAATGGTGGATAGTATCGGGTGTGGTTTTAACTTTGCTATTATCGTGGGGTCGAAACTTTAGTGGCCTTACCCAATTCTTTATAGACTATGTTCCGCTTTATAACAAATTTAGAGCAGTTTCGTCAATTCAAGTAATTATAGAGCTTATTCTTCCAATACTTGCTGTAGTTGGGTTGCATCAGTTTTTTAATAAATTTGAAAACGAAGCCGAAAAGAAAAAAGCATTATTATTGGCAACAGGAATTGTTGGCGGGCTTACCTTAATATTTATACTTTTTAAAACATCGCTACTAGACTTTGCCGGACCTTACGACAGCTACTTTAGCGAAGAAATGGGTTTTCCGTTTGTGGAGGCTATTCGCGAAGATAGAATGTCGTTATTTACAACCGATGCCATACGATCTTTGATTTTTGTTTTAATTACAGCAACCGCCCTTTGGTTTTACCTAAAAGGGTCATTAAAGAAAACCTACGCCATTGGGGCATTATGTATACTTGTTTTAATAGACTTAGTAGGCGTAAATAGGAGGTATGTAAATGAAGACGATTTTGTAAATGCAAAAATTATGGAAGAGCCATTTCAGCAAAATGGCGCCGATTTACAAATTTTAGAAGACGACGGGCATTACCGTGTTTACGACGCAACAACCAACGCATTTAACAGTGCTCGTGCAAGTTATTTCCACAATGCTTTAGGTGGTTATCACGCGGCAAAACCGGGAAAAATACAGGATTTATACGATTTTTATATAGGTGAAGGTCATATAGGAATTTTGAATATGATGAATGTACGCTACATTATAATTCAAAATGAAAATGGTGGGCCAATTGCGCAACGCAATCCGTATGCAAATGGAAATGCTTGGTTTGTAGAAAATGTAATTCCGGTGAAAACTGCCGATGAAGAAATTAGACTTTTAGATAGTTTAAACACTAAAAAAACGGCATTAATTAACACCGAGTTTCTTTCAAAAATTCCAAATAAAAATATTGAAAGAGATACGCTTTCTTCCATTGAATTATTTAGTTATTCGCCCAATCATTTAGTTTATGAGGCCATAACAAATACCGAGCAATTAGCCGTTTTTTCTGAAGTATATTACCCAAAAGGCTGGAATGCTTATATCAATGGGAAACCAGCAGAATACTTCCGAGCTAATTATTTGTTGCGAGCTATGGTAGTTCCGCCCGGAAACAATAAAATAGAGTTTAAATTTGAACCCAAAGTAATCCAAACGGGAAGTACAATTTCACTAATTAGCAGTCTTATTTTTCTATTAATTTTATTGAGCGGATTGTATTTGGCATTTCGTAAAAAAGAAAATAGTTAATGAAAAGGGCGTTAATTGTTACATATTATTGGCCGCCGGCTGGTGGACCGGGTGTTCAGCGTTGGTTAAAATTTGTGAAATACTTTGCAGATTTTAATGTAAAACCCATTGTTTACATACCTGAAAATCCTACGTATCCCTTGGTTGATGAAAATTTTATTGCTGAAATACCTGCCGATTTAGAAATTTTAAAACACCCCATAAAAGAGCCGTACCGTTTTGCAAAAGTTTTTTCGAAACAGAAAACTAATAAAATGAGTAGCGGTATTATGCCGAAGGAAAAGCCTTCGGTTTTAGAAAAATTAATGCTCTACATTCGCGGCAACTTTTTTATACCAGATGCGCGTGTAGGTTGGGTAAATCCTTCGGTTAAATTTCTTTCAGAATATATTGAACAAAATCTGGTAGATGTAGTTATAACTACGGGTCCGCCACATAGTTTGCATTTAATAGGAATGCGACTAAAGGAAAAATTAGGAATTAATTGGATAGCCGATTTTCGCGATCCTTGGACAACGATTCACTACCACAAATCGCTTCGGTTAAACAAAGCTTCGCAGCGAAAACACAAAAGGCTGGAAGCTAAGGTATTAAACAACGCCAATGTTGTAACTGTAACGAGCCCTACCACAAAAAAAGAGTTTGAATTGTTAACCAATACCCCAATTGAAGTAGTAACAAATGGGTTTGATGTTTCCGAAGTAAGCGAAGTGCCGTTGGATTCAAGTTTTACAATTTCGCATATAGGTTCATTATTAAGCGAAAGAAATCCTGAGTTTTTATGGGAGTTACTTTCAGAAATTGCCAATGAAAATTTAAACTTTGCAAAGACCTTGCAATTAAAATTTGCTGGGGCTGTAAGCGACACGGTAAAGACGAGTCTTGAAAATTACAAGTTGGCCGGAAATTGTAAATTTCTTGGTTATGTGCCACACAAAGAAGCATTGCAATTACAACGGCAAAGTCAGGTGTTGTTATTGCTTGAAATTAACAGTGCAGAAACTCGTGCGATAATTCCGGGGAAACTTTTTGAATATTTGGCTGCGCAGCGACCAATTTTGGCATTAGGACCGGTGGGAAGTGATATTGAAACTATTTTAAACGAAACCAATTCTGGTTCCTTTTTTAATTATTCGGAAAAGGAAGCGTTAAAAGCAAAAATTATTAGTTTATACGAAACGTATTTAAAAGGAAATTTAAAAGTGGATTCCAATTCAATAGAACAGTTTAGCCGAAAATCGGTTACCAAAAAAATGGCGTCGGTTATAACACGTTTTTAGTCTAGGTAATAAAAAAACCTTCGATCAATGCCAATTAAGACAAATCACGAAGGTTTTCAACCAACCAAAAAACTATTTTTTAACCTCGACCACGACCTCTTTGTGAACCAACATTGCTAGAAGAACTTCTTCTGCTTTGCGATTTCGATATATTTCGCGATGGGGTAGCGGTTTTTCTACTTACATTTCGTTGCGCCGAAACTCTTCTCGGGCTTTGAGTTGTTTTTCTCTTTACTGTATTACCATTGCGTTTGGTAACTGTTCTAGTTTGTCTTTGTGACTTTATAGCGCTATTACCTTTACGAACGTTTTTTGTTTGTGCCGCTCTAGTATTTCTTTCGCTTTTTACACGCTTATTTGCATAAGTGTTATTTCTTTTTGTAGCATTTTCAGAATACGTTCTATTTCTTTGTGTGCTGGTAGTGTTTCTAGTAGTTTGGTTACGGGTTGTACCGCTATTCCTTACTACTTGACTATTGCGCTTACTTCGCGTTACAGCCTTTTTATTATTTCGAACTTGATTTGTATTACCCGCGCTTCTTACAGAACTATTTCTTCTTGAATTTGCATTGCGAACTTCATTTTTATTACGAGTATTTGTAGACTTTAAAGATCGATTAGTTCGCGTATTACTAGTTGTTACAAACGTGTTTTTTCTATTTGGATTGTAATTGCGGTTAATACGTTCTCTACCTTTTCTATCGTAAACACGGCTACCCGGTCTATAAAAATCTCTTCTACCATTGTGATAAGCAACTTTATGACGTTTTTTATAGTAAATAACGTGTTGGTGGTAGCTATATCTAATTGGGTTGTAATAACGTCTATACGGACGGTCGTAAACTATACAGTGCGAATAAATAGGCGGAGCGTAGTAAACGTGCCATGGTCTATAGACATAAAATGGATTATAAACGTTTATAACACCGGTATAATGAGAATAGTATCCATATCTATTATAGTGAATATTCAATCCACCCACGCGCACTAACCTTCTGTTGTTATAACGAATATCTACATTTCCGGCTTGAATAATGCGTCCATATTCATCGTAATAAATAGGCACATCTTCTACTTGAATTACAGCTCCGTAATCGTCATATTGTACATAAGCATCGTAATTGTAGCCAGAGTTAAAACTAACATTTACATTTGGGGTGCTAATTGTAACGTGCGATCCTTTTTGTGGACCTATGTAAACAAAATCGAATTGCCCATCTGGAAAGACAGAAAATTCTACTTCACCTTCAACAAAAATGTAAGCTTTTCCGTCGTAACCGCGTCTGTGATTATTTTCACTTTCAGGGGTGACGGCGCTCGAAGAATACCCTATTAACAATAGGCTTAAAATAAATGCTAGTTTTTTCATGTTTCAGTAATTTAAAGAGTTTGTACTTGCTTAAAATGTTTTTGGTCAGCTTTGTACACTTTGTAAATTACCAACGACCGTGCCACGTTTGTAACTCACTGATTTTCAATATCGATTGAAAGGGTGGGATATAATAAAATGTTAAGAGTGAAGTTTTTTAAAAGAAAAATCCGCCTTAGTTTCTAAAAACTAAAACGGATTTTCATAAACTAACTAACCAAAAAACTTAAAGTATAAATACTTCAATTTCTATGGTTTCAATTAATATGCCAAACTAAATTTATACTATAACTTTTCGCGTAAATACGCTGCAGTATATGATTCTTTATTTTTTGAAACTTCTTCGGGGGTACCCGCTGCAATAATTTGTCCGCCGTTTTCACCTCCTTCAAGACCTAAGTCTAAAATATAATCTGCACATTTAATTAAATCGAGATTATGTTCAACTACAATTACGGTATGACCATTTTCTAAGAGGGCATAAAACGATGCTAATAATTTATTGATATCGTGAAAATGCAGTCCTGTGGTTGGTTCGTCAAAAATAAAAACAGTTTTTTCTTTTGAGTTTCCTTTTAATAAAAACGAAGCCAATTTAATACGTTGTGCCTCACCACCCGAAAGCGTAGAGGAGCTTTGTCCCAATTGTACGTAACCTAAACCTACATCTTTTAAAGGTTGAAGTTTTGCTGCAATTTTTTCTTGTTTGTGATCTTTAAAAAATGCTACGGCATCATCTACCGTCATCGTTAAAACATCGTCTATATTTTTTCCATTAAATACAACTTCTAAAACCTCTTTTTTAAATCGCTTGCCGTTACAAGCATCACAAACCAAATGCACATCGGCCATAAATTGCATTTCGACGGTAATTTCACCTTCGCCTTTACAAGTTTCGCAACGGCCTCCATCTACATTAAAACTGAAGTGTTTTGCTTTATAACCCCGTATGTTTGATAGCTTTTGTTTTGCAAATAAATTGCGAATATCGTCGTAAGCTTTAATATAAGTTACTGGGTTGCTACGGCTGGAGCGACCTATAGGGTTTTGATCAATAAATTCGATGCTTTTAATGGTAGTAAAATCTCCTTTTATTTCGGAAAATTGACCCGGTTTTTCGCCGTAGCCACCAATTTGCCGCATTAGCGCGGGATACAGTATTTTTTTAACGAGGGTACTCTTTCCACTCCCCGAAACTCCAGTAACGGCGGTGAAAATGTTTAGCGGAAAGGTGACGTCAATATTCTTTAAGTTATTTTGTCTCGCGCCACTAATTATTACTTTATTTTTTGAAGTACGACGATGCTGCGGGGTTTTAATTTCTAATTCGCCATTTAAGTATTTTGCAGTAAGCGATTTCGATTTTAAAATTTCGGCATAACTACCTTGGGCAACCACTTCGCCACCATAGGTGCCAGCTTCGGGGCCAATATCTATTATTTCGTCTGCTGCTCTCATAATATCCTCATCGTGTTCAACCACAATAACTGTATTGCCTAAATCTCGCAGCGATTTTAACACTTTAATTAATCTTTCGGTATCTTTTGGATGCAGGCCAATACTTGGCTCGTCCAGTATATACATAGACCCTACGAGACTACTGCCAAGAGAAGTAGCCAAGTTAATACGTTGCGATTCGCCGCCAGAAAGGGTATTTGACTTTCTGTTTAAAGTTAAATAGCCCAAGCCAACATCTTTTAAAAATTGTAGGCGATTATTTATTTCAAGAAGAAGTCGTTTAGCTACTTTTTGATCGTATTCTGAAAGTTTAAGGTTTTGAAAAAACTGGGCAGTTTTGGAAAGGGGCAATTCAACTAATTCTTGAATTGCCGTACCGTTTATTTTAACGTATTCGGCTTCGGGACGTAATCTTTTTCCTTTACAGGTAGCACATCTCGTTTTTCCACGATATCGAGAAAGCATAACCCGATTTTGAATTTTGTAACTTTTAGACTCTAAAAAAGAAAAAAATGAATTTAAACCTTCAAAATATTTGTTACCATCCCAAACCAATTGTTTTTGCGCATCGGTTAACTCAAACCAGGGTTTATGTATGGGAAAATCGAATTTATATGCGTTGTTAACCAATTGATCGCGATACCAGCTCATACTTTCACCTCGCCACGGGAAGATGGCATTTTCATAAACGGAAAGCGCTGTATTGGGGATCACCAAATCTTCGTCAATACCAATAACATCGCCGTAACCTTCGCAAACAGGGCAGGCACCATAGGGATTGTTAAAGCTAAAAAGATGAACATTTGGCTCTAAAAATGTCATTCCATCTGCCTCGAATCTATTATTAAATTCGGTTTTTTTATTGGAGCCAAGCACTTCAATATACAATTCACCTTTGCCTTCAAAAAATGCTATTTCAACGGCATCAGCAAGTCGATTGTAAAAATCTTCGTCGTCTTTTGTGATAATTCTATCTACAACTAAATCTATTTTTTCGGAAAATAAAGATTCTTTTAATTCATCTATTCGGTAAACTTCTTCATTTATTTTAACCCGGGAATAGCCTTGTTGGGCTAAGGCCTGAATCTTATTTTCCATCTTGCGGCCTTCTTCCAAGTGAATAGGGGCGAGGAGCAGCAGTTTTTCTCTTTCGGGGAATGTTTTAATAAAGTTTATAACATCGGTCGTGGTGTCTTTTTTAACTTCTCTGCCCGAAATAGGAGAAATAGTTTTCCCGATACGTGTATATAGTAATTTTAAATAGTCGTAAATCTCGGTTGAAGTACCAACGGTAGAGCGCGGGTTTGTTGAATTTACTTTTTGCTCAATGGCAATAGCAGGCGAAATACCTTTAATTGCATCTACTTTGGGTTTGTCTAATCTTCCTAAAAATTGACGCGCATAGCTCGAAAGACTTTCAACATAGCGTCTTTGACCCTCGGCATATAATGTATCGAATGCCAGACTAGATTTTCCGCTACCCGAAAGACCTGTAATAACCACAAGTTTATTGCGAGGTATGGCAACCGAAATGTCTTTAAGGTTGTGAAGCTTGGCTCCTTGAATTAAAATATTATTTTTGAGATTGACTGTATTACTATTCAATTTTCGTTCTTTTTTATAGCTATTTGCAAAGATACTATAAGAGAATCAGCAACGCACATTTGCGGATATTATTTATTTTTAGTGAAAATTTTAACCTTTTCTTTGCAATTGTGACTTGATTGTTATTATATTTACGGCTCTTAACGTCATTTAAAAAAATTATTGCCTATAGCACATCATTACTTTTAATTAATAAACATTTTTACTAAGCAACCAAATCCATAGTTGTTTATTTTTTAATAAAGGTATTGATATGAAGCAACACACAAGCTCTGATGCGTTTTTGGTAAACGCGTATATGAACGGCAATGAATCTGCACTTTGCGATTTAATTACTCGACACAAGCAACGAATTTACAGTTTTATTTACTCTAAAGTATTTGATAGAGATGTCGCTGAAGATATTTTTCAGGACACTTTTATTAAGGTTATTAAAACTTTAAAAAAAGGTGCTTATAACGAAGAAGGTAAGTTTTTACCTTGGGTTATGAGAATTGCTCATAATTTGGTAATCGATTATTTTAGAAAGAATAACCGTATGCCAAAATTTGAGAACAATAACGACTTTAATATTTTTTCGGTGTTAAGCGATGGTGCTTTAAACGCAGAAAAACAAATTATAAAAGGGCAAGTAGAAAATGATGTTCGCAGATTAATTGAAGAATTGCCCGAAGACCAAAAAGAAGTTTTGGTTATGCGTATTTATAAGGATATGAGTTTTAAAGAAATAAGTGAGCAAACGGGAGTTAGTATTAACACCGCCCTTGGTCGAATGCGTTACGCCCTTATAAATTTGCGTAAAGTAATTGATAAACACAATATTATATTAACTAATTAATACAATAAATTAATTTTTTGTGCGTTATTTGGAAATAAACCTCTAAATAATAATCTATGCAAAAAATGTACTCAGAACCATCACGTGTGGACGGCGTGAATAATCAACTTGTTCCGAAGGAGGAAACGATAAAATTTCTTCTGGATTATTCGATGGCTTTAAGTGTTATAGATTACCATAAAATGAAGTTTGAAGCGCTTCTAAACTAAACTTTGGAAAAACCCCGATTGTAGCTGTTCGGGGTTTTTTATGCTTTTTCCTGAAATATTAACGTCTACTCTTTTTCTTTAAATACTCCTTAATTACAGTTTTTCTGCCAATAGTTTTAGTAATAACATCCTTATCTAAATTCCATCCTCGGGCAGGTGAGTATTCTCTTCCATACCAAATCATTTGTAAATGAAGCTTATTCCATAAATCTTTAGGGAAGAGTCGCTTTGCATCCTTCTCGGTTTGTACCACGTTTTTACCGTTGGATAAACCCCAGCGGTACATTAATCTATGGATGTGGGTATCTACCGGAAATGCAGGAATATTGAACGCCTGACTCATTACTACACTGGCTGTTTTATGTCCTACCGCAGGAAAAGATTCTAAAGCTTCAAAACTTGCAGGAACTTGACCGTTGTACTTCTCAATCAATATTTTTGAAAGTCCGTAGATACCTTTCGCTTTCATTGGCGAGAGCCCCACAGGTTTAATTATTTTTCGTATTTCGTCTACCGATAACCTTACCATATCATACGGATTGTCGGCAACTTCAAACAATAATGGAGTAATTTGGTTTACGCGAACATCTGTACTTTGTGCCGAAAGTAATACGGCAATTAGTAGGGTGTAGGGGTCTTTATGGTCTAAAGGTATGGGAATTTGTGGATAGAGTTTATTTAACGTTTCAATAACAAAGGTTATTTTTTCTTGCTTGGTCATTTTGAGTATTTTTATGCAAAAATAGATATAATGAAAACATTACAAGTAGGAGATAAGGCACCAGATTTTAAAGTAAAAGATCAAGACGGAAATACGGTTTCATCTAATGATTATAAAGGAAAAAAATGGATTGTTTTCTTTTACCCAAAAGCCAGTACACCAGGTTGTACCGCCGAAGCTTGTAACCTACGCGATAATTATGAGGAATTGCAAAACGAAGGCTTTGAGCTTTTAGGTGTTAGCGCCGATAGCGAAAGACGTCAAAAAAACTTTAAAGAAAAATATGATTTCCCTTTTCCTTTATTAGCCGATGAGGATAAAGAGGTAATTAACGGTTTTGGAGTTTGGGGCCCCAAAAAATTTATGGGAAAAGAATACGAAGGAATTCACCGTAAAACTTTTATCATGGACGAAACCGGAACAATTACAAGCGTAATTGAGAAAGTAAAAACAAAAGACCACGCGGCTCAAATTTTAGCCGTTTAGCTTTCAATTTCTTCGGTAGATTCTTTACAGTTAAAAAGCTTTTTTTCTTTAATTATTTCAGCAACACCGGGTGGTAACATTTCTTCCCACCCTTCTTTTTGGTTTTCTATCATCGCTAAAACCTCGCGTGAAAAGATTTCCATATTATCTGGGTTGTAATCTGTAATGTCTACTACCTTACCGTTGTATTTGAAGAATTTATACAATTCTTTCATACGTGGATGCACCTTTAAGTTTTCACTAGTGGTATATTCGCCCGTTTTGGGGTCTTTCATTGGGTATAGGTAAACTTTTAGGTCTTTAAAAAATAATTTCCCAAACGCTTCTAAAATTCCACCACTTAAGTGACGATAATATTTCTCGTCGAAAATATCAACTAGATTATTTACACCCATCGCTAAACCAACGCGCATTTTGGTGTAACGAGAAAAATACTCAACAAGTTTGTAATACTCCTGAAAATTTGAAATCATTACTGTATGCCCCAAAGACCCCAGTAATTTGGCTCTATCCATAAAATCTTCTTCATCAATTTCGCCTTCGGCACGTAGATTTGACAGGGTAATTTCAAAAATAACTTCGGTTCGGCTCTCTTCAACGCGGTTTTCTTTTAAGAACATTTCATAAGAACGTTCAAACATATCGATATTAACCTTGGTAACAGGTCTAAAACTTCCGCGAAGCGCTAGTATATTCTTTTTATACAGAATTCTTGCCGGAAGTATATTATATCCTTTAGGGTCAAACATAACCGCATCGGTCATTCCGTTTTTAATAAGTTGCAAACTCATTAAGCGATTATCTACATTTTCAAATCGCGGCCCCGAAAAGTTAATTGTGTCTATCTCTATTTTGTCTTTATCAATGTGGTCGTACAAATAGCGCAACAATTTGTTGGGTTCATCATATTTATAATAAGCACCATATATTAGGTTTACACCAAGGGTACCTAATGTTATTTGTTGCAGTTGTGCATCGTTTTCATGAAAGCGAATGTGTAGCGTGATTTCGTTATAAGGCTCTTTAGGATCAATTTGAAAACGAATACCCAACCAGCCATGGCCTTTGTATTTTTTAGCAAAATCGATGGTAGCTACCGTATTTGCATAAGAGAAAAATAATCTATTTGGGTGTTTTTTACGGTCTATTCTTTCTTCAATAAGGTTAAACTCGTGAGAAAGCATTTTGTGCAAACGCGATTCGGTTACATATCTACCGTCTTCTTCAACGCCATAAATTGCATCGCTAAAGTCTTTATCATAAGCAGACATGGTTTTGGCAATAGTACCAGAGGCACCGCCAGCCCTAAAAAAATTGCGTACTGTTTCTTGACCTGCACCTATTTCGGCAAACGTACCGTAAATATTTTCGTTCAGGTTTATTCTTAAAGCCTTACTTTTTATAGAAGGAATGTTTTGAAACTCCTTGTCTCCAATGATGGTTTCTGGCATAGCGGCATTTTATATTTATTAAACAAAGGTAGCAAATACAATAGGTAATCAAAAAAAATACCATTATTTTTGCGACAATGATTACGAGATTTTTCTTCCTAAAATATCACCCCAAATCGGTAGTACATTCAGTATGTTTTTCTACCAAAAAACAATTATTTTAGGCAAATGAATTCAGCATTAAAAGTTACATTTCTCGGTACCGGCACATCTCAAGGCATCCCAGTAATAGGCAGTACGCATCCCGTATGTAAAAGTGAAAATTTTAAAGATAAAAGATTACGCGTTTCGGTTTTACTGCAATGGGAAAATAACTCTTATGTAATTGATTGTGGCCCCGATTTTAGACAACAATTGTTACGAGCGCAGGTAACGCAATTAGACGGTATTTTACTAACCCACGAGCATAGCGACCACACGGCTGGGCTTGATGATATAAGACCGTTTAATTTTATGCAACAGCGACCTTTGCCATTTTATGCTCACAAACGCGTTTTTAATTCGCTTTACGACCGTTTTGCCTATATTTTTGAAACCGAAAATAAATACCCAGGTGCGCCAAGTGTTGAAGAAATTGAGATTACAAAAGACGATACATTTACTATTGGCGGAAAAAAAGTGACAGTAATTGAGGCCTATCACGACACGCTACCAGTGTTGGGTTTTAGGGTAGATGACTTTGTTTATTTAACCGATGTAAAAACAATTGCCGAAGAAGAAATTGAAAAAATAAAAGGCGCCAAAGTTGTAGTTGTAAACGCCCTTAGGGAAGAGCCTCACTATTCGCATTTTAACCTTTCGGAAGCCTTAAGCTTTATTGAAAAAGTACAACCTCAAAAAGCATATTTAACTCATATTAGCCATTTAATGGGCTTTCACGACGAGGTAGAAAAAAAACTACCCCAAAATGTTCACTTAGCTTACGATACACTTACAATTTCCATTTAACTATGAATAATAAAATTTTTACATACCTATTTTTAATGGCGGTGCTATTTATCATTTATCAATATATGAATGAAAAAAAAATCTTCGAATCTCAAGAAAATAGAATAGAACTACTTGAAGCAAAAGTGAAAAAAGGCGAAGATTCAATTAAAAGTTTACAAAATAGCGTGTCCAACCTCAACTATTTTACCCTACAAGGAAATGATAATGCCATGACCTATTTTGAAAACCTTGGGTATGAAGCCGCCAATGTTGAAGCTAATGTGGCAGACCAAATAATGGATTTTAATTTACAAAAAGGTAACAATCCTTTAGTGCCGTTTGACGGTATGAATGGTAATATGAAAATTAATAAATTGAAGTTTTTAAATCACAAATGGATTTTGGCCGACTTTACCGACGGGAAATACTGGGGTGAAATGATTCTTTCTTATACGTTTAACGAAAACAATGATCTAGAGCTAACCACGTTAGGTTCATTTATTTATCCGCAATAATTTTAAGCGTTTTCCTCAAGCCATTTTTTTAATTCAAAGAAATTTTGTGGTGCCACCCCGTGACCCACAGGAAATTCTGAATAAGTACAGTCAATGTTTAAATTGTCTAAAAACGGCTTTGTTTTTCGCGCCCAATCTACAGGTATAACTTGATCTACGCTTCCGTGAGAAGTGTAGATTTTTAAGTTGCTAAAATCGTTTTGGTTGTAGTTTTTCTTTAAAATTTCAGTATTAATATATCCGCTCAAACCAATAACGTTTTTCACCTTTTCGGGATAACTTAAGGCAACAGCAAAGCTTAAAATGGTACCTTGACTAAAGCCCAACATGCTTACATTGTTTTTATCTACCTTATATTTTTCAATTATTTCATCTATACATTTTGAGACTAATTCGCGCGAAGCTATTGCTTGTTTGTCGTCGCTAAATTTTCCTTGCGAATTATCAAAATATATATTGTACCAAGCATTGCCATAAGGCTCTAATCTTATGGGGGCTTTTAGCGAAATGACAGCATATTTTTCGGGTAATTCGGTTGCAAATGAAAACAAATCGTTTTCATCGCTCCCAAAGCCGTGCAACATAATAATTACAGGAGGATTTTCGGTCGGATTACTCGCTGGTTTATAATTGTGTTCTAAGGATAAAGTTTGCTTTTTCATAAGCTGTAAAAATAATGAAGACCTTTCCTATTGAAAAATTTTCAAGAGAAAAGGTCTTGTTAAAAATGGTTAAAATTATATGCCTTTAAACCATTCTTGAAATTGTTCTCCAAGCACAGGTACGGGTTTCATTTCGCCCTGTACGGCACTTATAAGCCCTAAAAGCCATAATACAAATATTGCTAAATTTACAAGGGTTGAAAGAATCCAAACATCTAAGAAACCAACAAGAATAATAGTTACAACACCCAAGGCTATAATGCCTAAAGCTTGGCGCACGTGGAAAGAACCAAGAAGGGTTTTGTTATTGTTGTTCATAATAAGTGCTATAATCCAGCCCACTACAGTAATATAGGCAATAATGGCCACCGTTTTACCATCGTTTGAAGTTGTTTCCATAATTAAAATGATTAGTTGATTTAGTTTAATTTAAGCTAAAGATAACCAATCTATTAATTTAAAAAAGTAAACCAGTCTTGGAATTTTTTGCTTAAAAGAGGAATGCCCTTTTCTTTATTGAGAAAAGCATAAATAAAACTAATAATCCATAGCAATAGAACAATTAACCATAAAACATCGCCTGCAACAATGTGAACTTGCGATTGAATAACCATGGCTATTATAAAACCTAAGGTTAGCCCAAACATATTTTTTATATGCCAGGTGGCAAAGGGATGTTTGTGTTCTTGATTTAAAGAATAAGCGATTAAAAAACCTACAAAGGGCGCGTATGCTACTAAAGCAATCGATTTACCTTGGGGCGCACTTTTCATAATTATTTTAGTATCAATTGATTATTTGCGAAAATTCCGTACGGTTTGCCTTTTAAATTTTTCCCTAATAAGGCGGCGTTTTTAGAGGTTGAAATAATATCCGTTTCACTAAAAACCCAATCATCATCGGGGTTAAATAGGCTGAGTTCGGCAGTGTTTCCTTCTTTAATAGGCTTTGTAGTAATACCGAAAGCGTTTTTTAAGTTTGTTAATGCTTTAACCGAAGCCTCTGCACCAACCAAAGTATTAAGCGCGCCAAAAACACTTTCTAATCCAATGCTTCCAAATAATGCATGCTCAAATTCAATTTTTTTGTTTTCAACGTCTATTGGATTATGGTCACTTGTTACCCCATCGATAGTGCCATCCTTAAGTCCGTTTAGCAATGCCTTAATGTCGGTTTTTGTGCGTAGCGGCGGCAAAACCTTATAGTTTGTATCAAATTGGTCTAAAACGTCATCGGTTAGCATAAGGTTAAATATGGCTACGCTGCAGCTCACATTCAATCCTTTTTTCTTTGCTGTTTTAATTAATTCAACAGATTTTTTAGTAGATATTGTTGGAATATGAAGTTTTCCACCGGTGTACTCCAGAATATATAAATCGCGAATAATTTGAAGTTCTTCCGAAAGTGCCGGAATTCCTTTTAAACCAAGTTTAGTGCTGTTTATTTCTTCATTTACCAACCCTTTGCGAGCAACAGATTTTTCAAAAGGAAAGGATTGAACTAAGCCATTAAAATTTTGCGCATATTGGAGTGCAATTTTTAAAAGGTTTGCATTTGCAATGGGGCTTTTATAATCGTAAAAAGCAACGGCTCCTTCGCATTGCATATCGTACAATTCGGCTAAATCTACGCCGTTGCTGCCTGTAGTTAATGCTCCAATGGGGTAAACGTTTACTGCATTGTCTTCAGCTTTAGATTTCAAAAATTTTACGTGCCCTTTACTATCTGTAACTGGATAACTGTTGGCATTTACTGCCACGTTTGTAAATCCGCTTAATGCCGCGGTTTTTAGTCCGTTGTTTATTGTTTCTCTTTCCTCAAATCCTGGTTCGCCAAAAGACACACTACTATCAAACCACCCTTGCGAAACGTGAAGATTCTTTAACGAGATTTCTTCGGTATTATCGGGTTTTTCAATTTTAGCCCCAATTTTATCTATTTTACCATCTTTAATAAGAATATCGCGTTTCTTTAAATGATGCTTACTTTCAGCATCGACGATTGTGGCAGATTTAAGTAATATTTTCATTTTCGAGTTTCATATTTCGATTTTTAAAAACCGAATATTAAAAAATTAAACGCACATTTTATTGCTGCTGTCGCTTTGTAAAATTTAAGCGTAAAACTAACATTTCAGCAAGTAAACACAGCAGTGCAAAAATAGCAAACCATTTCCAAAAACTATTAATTGAACTATCTTCAGTGAGCGATGTAAAAAGGTTTTCTACGCTTGGATAAACATTTACGCCCGGCCAATCTTCTGCATTTAAATACTGAAGGTTACTTTGGCTTCGAGGATAATTGTAACTTATATTTTCCAAAACTTGGTTGTCTTTAACAATGTTGTAATTGCCGGCAACTGCGGGATTCTCTAAAGTATTTAATACAACAAATTTAGCCTTTGTTTGCTGAATTGGAATAAACTGGGTGTTACTATTTTTTATGGTTAAAATTTCGTCGTTACCAAGTTTTACGGGAACTGCAATAATATTGGGCTTTCCAATGGTGTAATATAAATTTGGAAGTGGCAAACTTTGCAGCGCCATATTGTAAATAGTGGGTACAACCAATGGCGAATTTTGAAAGTTTGAGTTATCTTTATTTATGGATGCCGTAAAGAGAAACGATTTGTTTTTCTGAATTAAAAAAGGCAAATTGTCTTCAAACCTTAGTGCTGGAGTAACATTGCCCAAAATAGTAAAAAACGAATTGACCTTTGGGTATTGAAAATTGCTTACTTCTTTTTCAAAAACTTCTGAAAATAAAGGGTGCGAAAAACTAATTTTTGTAATCTTTTTCTCGTTTGAAATTTGTTGGGTTAAGGTGCCAATGTTTAGGCTTTTAAGAAGTGAATTATAACTGTTAACTTCAGCTTTCACTGCCGGAATAATCAAAATACTACCTCCATTATCGCTAAAAGATTTTAATGCCGTTGCAAGCGAAGCTGGTATGTTTTCAAGTTCATTTAAAACAATAAAATGTTGGTCTACAATTGTATTATAATCTAGATTTGAAAGCGTTTGGGCCGAGAATTGAAATTCGGTTTTATTAAACAACCGCTGTAAAAATGAACCGTTTGCTTCATTTATAGCCAACACCTTAATTTTAATAGGCTTGTTGATGTTAAAATACAATTGGTTGTCGTAGGTTATATTAGCTTCGGTAAGTTCTACCTTTCCAGTAAAATCGTCTTTGTTTTCAATGTCAAAAGTGACAATTTGGGTATTGTTTTCAGTAAAATCTACAGCAGTTTTTGCAATAAGATTGTCACTATTAAAAAGTGAAACAGGTGTATTGGTGATAGTATTTTCAGCATTCCCCGAATTTAAAATTGAAATTTGTGCTTTTAGTTGGGTAGTTATTGCATTTTTTGAAGCAATATAAACACTATCGATTACAATATTTTGAGTGGTAACAGGCTTAAGTTGTACAACATTTACTACCAAGTCAGCTGGAATAGGGGGAAGGGCGTCAATATTTTGAAAATCTGAAATATAAAGGAGTTGTTTTAAAGTTCCTTTTTCTTTAGAAAACAGCTGGTTAGCCTTCAGTAAAACTTGTTTGGGCGATAATTGATTTGCCGAATGTTTTACCGAAAGGATTTCATTTTTAAACTCTTGAATAGACACTCCTTTTCGTTCTGTATTATTTGTAAACCAGCTAAGTTTTCCAGACGTAGTAGATTGTTCGAACAAATCTTGCAGCGCTCTGTCTAACAGCGGGCCTTTAGCGCCTTTTGCTTGCGTACTAAACGAATTATCTAAATAAATTACTGTTTCTTTTTGTGTGTTTAGCGCAACTTTTGAAGCTGTAAAAGGTTGTGCAAACGCAATAATTACGCACGCTAGCGCCAGTAAACGAAGTAAAAGTGTAAGCCATTTTTTTAATTGCGAACTCTTTCGGGTTTGGATGGTTACTTTTTTAAGAAAAGCAACATTGGTAAACGCAACTTTTTGAAAACGCCGAAGTTGAAAAAGGTGAATAATGATAGGGATTAACAGTAAAAATAGGGCGTAAAGAATTTCGGGGTGTTTAAACTGCATTCCTATAAAATATTAGCCAAAGATAAAAAACGTGCGGTAATAATTACTATTTCTGAACAGTAAAGGTAAAAGTACTTCCTTTACCAAGCTCAGAGTCTAAAGAGATACTCCCACCTAATTTTGAAACCAAGCTTTTTACAGTAGCAAGGCCAATACCCGTTCCTTCTTTTCCGTTGCGGTCTTTAATACCATTTGTTTTAAAGAGACTAAAAATCTCTTCTTGTACGCCTAAATCAATACCCATTCCATTGTCTTTTATCTCAAACTTATGAAATTCGTCCAATTGTTTATAATCAATAGCAATATACCGCTTTTCATTTAAGTTATATTTTAAACTATTGTCTATAAGATTCATGAAAATTTGAGTAAGGGCAGCTTTATTGACGTTTTTTAATTTACAGTTATTCGGGTATTTAAATACAGTATCGTCGGTTATCAAGATTTCTTTTATTTCTTCAAAAAGTATTGAAAGATCCACATCTTCTTTTTGGGTTGCAAGCAACTCGTCTGCTTTATAAAACTGAAGAATCCCGTTAATATAGTTTCGCAGCGTTAAGGATGACTCTTCAATGTATTCTAAATATATTTTTGAATCATTGGAAAGGTTAGATTTTTCGGCCTCTTTTAATATTTGCGTAAGCGAGATGATGTTTGCCAAAGGCGATTTTAAATCGTGACTTACCACGTGTGCAAAACTAGAAAGCCTGTTATTTCGGTTGTATAACTCGTTTTGGTAATCTTCTAACTGTTTATTCTTTTTTCTTAATTCAATTAAATTTACAACTTGTTTTGCTAATGCTTTTAATGATGTAATTTGAATTTCAGTTAGTTTACGCGGTTTAAAATCGAAAACGCAAAGGGTGCCTAATTTAAAGCCTTTATGATTTACAAGTGGAGCTCCTGCATAAAATTGAACATTCGAATTTTCAATCAAAGGGTTGTCATAAAACCGAATATCTTCTTTAGAATTTTCTACAATAAAAACATCGCCATCGTGTAAAATAGCGTGGCCGCAAAAAGAAGTATTTCTTGGCGATTGGTTAAAGTCAATTCCGTAATGCGATTTAAAAAAAGTTCTATCGGTATCGAGTAGGGTAATAAGAGCAACGGGAACTTCGCAAACAGCAGCAATTAGTTTTGTAATATTATCAAAGTCATCTTCCGATAGGGTGTCTAAAAGGTTGTATTTTTTAAGCTCGGCAATGCGTGAGGCTTCATTTGGCGGTAGTTTGGGACATTTCATAATTAATGATTGGGAGCTGCTCTCAAAGCGGATACATAGGTGTTAATTTAATTTTTTTAAACTGAATTTAAAGGTCGTGCCTTCACCCAAAGTGGAGGATACATCAATATCGCCTTCGAGTTTTTCTATTAATTTCTTTACGGTAGAAAGTCCAATTCCATTCCCTTTTTTCCCTTTTCTATCTACAGTATCGCTGGTAGCGAATAGATTGAAGATTTGATTAATTTGATTATTTGGTATGCCCATTCCGTTATCTGAAACTTCGAAATAATAAACATCGTCTTTTTCAAAACAATCAATATTTATAACAATTTTTTCTTTGTCGTTATACTTTAAACTATTGCCAATTAAATTAAGTAGTATTTGCTCTAATGCTACTTTATTAACTTCCATTTCAATGTTATCTTCGGGAAGATTTATCTCGCAATCGCCACTTATATTTAAAAGTTCAATAATTTCTTCCAATAAATCTTGACTATCAAACTTTTCACTGCGTAAAGCCACAGTTTTATTAGTTTCGTAATGCTCTAATAACCTCGTAACATATTCACTTAAAGTGAAAGATGATTGCTTTATATAATCTAAATATTGTTGGCCTTGTGTATCGAGAAGATTCCCATACTTAGTTCGTAAAATATCAGAAGTAATAATCATATTAGACAACGGCATCTTCATGTCGTGCGAGATAATACCGGCAAAATGTTTAAGTTCTTCGTTGCGCTCCTCAAGCTCGGCTTGTACCGAAAGTAAAAGGCGGTTATATTTTCGAGCTTCAAATAAGTTAACTACTTGGTAGGCCATAGACATAAGCGCTTTTTTTTGAGATTTTGTTAACTGGCGAGGTTTGGTGTCAAAAACACAAAGTGTTCCCAAAGGATAGCCATCAGCGTTTATTAAACGCACTCCCGCATAAAAAATCGCATTCATATCGGTAACCAATGGATTGTCTTTAAAACGCGGGTCTTTTCTAGCGTCTTCAACAATAAAAATATTACTGTCTTCCAAAATGGCATGTCCGCAAAACGAGGTATCTCTAGACGATTCATTAAACGGGAGTCCGTAATGCGATTTTAAAAAGTTTCGGTCTGCATCGAGTAGGGTTACCAATGAAATTGGAACATCGCATATGCTGGCAGTTAAGGCTGTTATATTGTCAAAATCTCTTTCTGGCAAAGTATCCAGTAAATGATATGACCGTACCGCAGCTAAGCGCTCTTTCTCGTCTACAGGAAGTTTTGGTTTAATCAAGGTTAAGTTCTTTAATCTCAACATCTCGGAGTTGAGATATTAATGGTAAATGTACAATAATTTAAAAAAACCTTTATAGTAAATATAGTTTTAGAATATAAATTAAAAAATATTGTTAAAATGATTCAAAAACACCTAAACCAAAAAGCGCATAATCATACTTTACAGGATCCATAGAATCCAATTTACGCAAAGATTTATCGAGTTCTTTCAATGCCTTTGCGTCATTTTGTTTTCTATTTAAAAGTTGAAGTTTTCGTGCAACATTTCCGCTGTGAACATCTAACGGGCAGGAGAGCTGTGCGGGCGAAATTTTTTGCCAAATTCCAAAATCTACCCCCGAATTATCCTTGCGTACCATCCATCGTAAAAACATATTGATGCGTTTTGCTGCAGAATTTTTAAACGGATCGCTCACATGTTTTTGAGTTCGGGCAGGGTGGGGAAGCTCAAAAAAAATTTTTTTAAAATTATGAATTGCTGGCTGGGTAGAATCTAAAGTGGTATGTTGTGTAAAAACCTTTTCTAAGCCGCCGTGATTTTTATAAATATTTTGAAGGGCTTTTAAAAAGTAGGCTAAGTCTTGATGATTAAATGTGCGATGGACAAAATTTGCGAGTTCTTCCGTTTTCTCATCAGAAAAATTCATAACATAATCATAGGGTGAATTGCCCATGATTCGCATTAACTTATGACCGTTGTTAATGATACTTTTTCTATTTCCCCAGGCAATTGTAGCAATTAAAAACCCAGCAATTTCTATATCTTCTCTACGTGAAAATAAATGCGGAATTTGAATAGGATCTGTTTCAATAAATTTAGGATTGTTATAGGCTTGTACTTTTTCATCAAGAAAACTTTTTAACGCTGCGTTATCCATCTAAATGCATTTTTTAACCCTGGTTTAAAATATTACCATCTTGCATGGTCAATTTTCTATCTGCCATATTTGCAAGCTCTTCATTGTGAGTAACAATAACAAAGGTTTGGCCAAATTCATCTCGCAGTTGAAAGAATAAATTGTGAAGGTTTTCGGCGCTTTCAGTATCTAAATTTCCGCTGGGTTCATCGGCAAGAATAATGGCCGGATTATTTATTAATGAACGCGCTACAGCAACCCTTTGCTGCTCACCACCCGAAAGTTCGTTTGGTTTGTGGTTTTCGCGGTGCGAAAGCCCTAAAAAAGCCAGTAATTCTTTTGCTCTTTTTATGGCTACGGCTTTTGGAGTATTTTTAATAAATGCTGGTATACACACGTTTTCCAAGGCTGTAAACTCTGGAAGTAATTGATGAAACTGAAATATAAAACCCAGGTTTTCATTTCTAAATTGGGCAAGATTTTTACCGTTTAATGCCCCAATGTCTTTTCCGTTTATAATTAATTGGCTTTGCGATTTGTCAAAACCATCGAGGGTTCCCAAAATTTGTAATAAAGTAGTTTTTCCTGCCCCCGAAGCACCAACAATCGAGACTATTTCGCCTTTTTTAATATGAAGGTTTACGCCTTTTAAAACGTGTAAATCGTCATAATGTTTGTGAATGTTGTGTGCTTTAATCATATTTCTAATTTAAGCTGTGAAAATACTATTATTAGCGCTATGATGCAATTGTAAATGCAGGAAAGCTTTTGCGTACTATTTCTTGGTAAAAAAGCGGGGTTAATTTCTTTTTTTCTGAAATATTCAACAAACCAATTCTATACTTTCAAGTTAATTTTGAACAATTGAATTATAAAATAGCCGTTTTAAGGTGTACTAGTTTAAACCAAGTATAATTTTTGGAATGTTTTTTGAATAAAACTAACCAACAAATAAACTTTTTAAGATGAATAAAGAAAAATATAAATTACTTAAAAAAGGACTCGTTTTAGATTTAGTGGGTATGCTTACTATGAGCATTCCGGTTATAGGTCCTTTTTTAGACTTACTTTGGGCGCCATATGCCGCAAAACAAATGGTTAAAATGTACAAAGGTTCTGAAGGTAAAATAGCTTCGGTAGTTGTGTTTATAGAAGAAATTTTACCATTTACTGATGTTATTCCTACGTTTACCCTAATGTGGGTTTACAATTTTGTATATAAAAAACAACCAACACCTCAAACAATTGAAGTTAGAGTAGACGAATAAAAAAAGCCCCGTTTGGGGCTTTCTTTTAAATATTTATTCTTAGAGAGGTGTTTATGCTCCTACCCATATTTAGAATATGGTCTTGCTTAAATCGCGATAAGTGCGACACATATTTTTTATCGGTAATATTAGTTACGTTTAAACCTACTTCCAGAACTACTTTGTTGAGCTTAAAGGCGCTTTCAATTCCAGCACTTAAAAGCGAATACCCACCCGTCTTTGTTTCAAATAAGTGAATGTTCTTTTTATTTAACGTGTTTTCGAGCGTAATAAATGCTATACTCGACTTTCTAATTTTGCCATCGTTTAATTCAAAACGCAACGTATTACGAATTGTATTAGCCGGAATTAGCGGTAAATATGTATCGTCTTTTAATTTACCAGTAACAGTTTCAAAGCTACTTTCTAAATGTAGCCAATCTAAAGGATGAGGGTGTAAGTGAAATCCAATTTCTCCACCGTATAACGAAGCGTTATCCTGAATATAATCGTAAACTGGAGTTTCATCAATTACCTCATTTGTTGGTGTAAGGTAGATGTAATTGTTTACACTATTATAAAATCCGTTTACAAAAAACTCAAGGTGTTCATTTCTAAATTCTATGGCCAAATCGGCTTCAAAGTTTTGCTCGTTGGTTAAATCTGCATTTCCTCTTTCAAATCTATTTGTGCCTTCGTGAACCCCGTTTGAAGTTAACTCGGCAAGATTTGGTGCTCTAAATCCGCTTGCAAAATTTATTCGCGTTGAGATTTTTTCAATCAAATTAAATTTAGCACCTAAGGCTGCTGTAAAACTTGTAAAAGATTTGTCTAAAGCTGGAATAAACTCATCCTCTCCTGGAGCGTGTGCAGTTTCACTTTCAATTTTACGAGTGTCAAAGCGAACTCCTGCTTGAAAATCTACATTGTCTAAATGATAGTGCGAAGTTGCCAACAGCCCAACATCGATAGTTTTTGCATCGGGAATTAAAATTTCTTCTCCTTCGTTTTTGTTATCCTGAAACATCCCTTGCAGTCCCACAATAGTTTCAAAATCTCCCAATTGTGGCAGGTGATATTTTACATCGTAATTGAGAGTATTTAATTTTAAACGAAGGGCGGCAACGTTGGGATCGTCTTCAAATTCGCGTCTGTCATTAAATACATAGCCCGCCGTTACATCTAAACTCGAATTATTAAAAAACAAGGTGTTATCGAATGTTAAAATATGGTTGTCAATTTCTTGAAATGGCAACGCTAACTCTTTAGATTTTGTTTGCTCTCCAATTTCTTCTGGAATCCCAATATTGGCGCGATTGTAATTATAACGTAGGGTAGACTTAAAATTATTGCCAGCGTACTGTACGCCTGTCTTAAAGTCTTTTTCATTAAAGCGCGAGTTGGTTACGCGATAGGTATCTCCAGTTTTATAATCGCTAAATGTACCATAGGCTCCACGCGCTAAAAACTTAAATTTATTGCCGGAGGTTTTTACACCTAAGTTGGTTGAAATGCCCGCGGTATTTGAAAAATATGTACTGCTAAAGTCTCCGTGGGTTTCGCCAGAAAGCGCAAATTTTTCGGGATTTAAATATAAAACACCTCCAAGAGCATCACTTCCATAAAGTAGCGATGCAGGGCCTTTTATAACTTCTACACTTTCTATTCCAGCTTCATTTATACCTAGTCCGTGTTCATCACCAAATTGCTGGTTTTCCAATCTAACGCCTTGAGCATACGTAACAACTCTATTGGAGCTTAAACCTCTAATAACGGGCTTTCCTATGCCTGTACCAGTACTAATAATATTAACACCAGGAATAGTTTTTATACCTTCGGCAAGCGATAGGGCACCAGCGGCATTTAACTCTTGAACCGAAACTCGGTCTACCTTCATGACGTTTTCACTCTGCAATTTGTGAAAGGGTGTAGAGATAATAACTTCTTCCATTTCTACTGCACTTTCTTGCAATTCAACATTTTCTACAACGGTTTCGTCATTAGAAAAAATGATATATTTTGAAATAGTTGCAAATCCGAGTGAAGAATAAACCACCGTATAACGTCCTTCGGGTATATTGTTAATTGTGTAATTTCCATTAAAATCGGCAACCGTTCCTTTTTCCAATTGCGGAAGGTATATTGTTGCCAAAATTGGTTCGTTTGTATTTTGAGATGTAATTTTTCCTGTTAAAGTATTTTGCGAACTTGCCGATGTGTAAATAGTGCACAACACCAACAAGCATAGAATATTTTTCATGCTTTCTTAGTTTAATAAAATAAAATTATGTTTAATAAGGGCGAGGTAATTAAGAAAGCAAAGGCGGTCCTCTAAGATAGAAGTGGGTAGCTGGTGAGCTTAATTTCGGAAAGTAATATGTAGTTTCAACCTTTTTAAAACCATTAAGGACAGCAAACTCAGTTACTGCAATTGGCTCAAAATTAAAAACTGAAAAGTGAAAATCGCAAATAGAGCAATCTAGTTGCTTTTCGTGAAGATGAGTTGAAAGATCTGTACACGTTTTGTGTTCGTGGCTTTCAAATATATGCGCAAAGTCTACTGCCGATGGCAACAGAAGTGCCAAGCAAAAAACAGTAGCTATTAAAGCTTGCGTAATATTTAGTTTTAAAACTTTCACTTTTTAAATAGAAAACCTAAGCCCATATTTGTTAGCATCTTTTTTTCGAATGTCCAAAAAAAATCAAATTGTCCAAAAATCCATCCAAATAAAACAAGTAAAACTTGATAAATAGGAAATATTATTAAAATTCTAAATGGCCAATATACATACCAGCCAAGATCTTTGGTAATTTCAAAAAATTGCGACACTGGCGCGCCTAATTTGGCAGAGGAGCTACCTGTAATCGCAAATACTAAAAAAACAATAAATAGTTGGCCGTTAGATTGGATATTCCAACGTTCTTTTAATTTTTTCAATTTCTTCCGCCTATAAATTTCTGATTGTATTTTTCTTGAAAGTAAACTAAATAATTATACAGTAAGTAATTTACTTCATAGCCGTAATCTGTTCCAGGGTCATAATTAATTTGCTCTGAATATAAACCGGGAGGAAATCTATTAGGTTGTAAAACCCTTGAGTTGTATTCAGTAACAAATTGTCTGTTTTTTGATTCTAACTTAGTCTGGCCGTAAAACCCACGTGGCGGTTGCGAAACAAGCCACGAATCAAACCCCTGTTCAACAATAATAATTTCATATTCCAAATCTTCATTCGCAATTCTAATGGTATCATTTGTATTGGTTTGAGAAGGGGGTGTGCTCGAAATAGTTTGGTTCCCCGACCCACAACTGTAAATTGCGATAGATAGCACTATAATAAAAATAATGTTTCTCATCTGTTTTGTTTTAAATTGAAAGATGGTTTAGAAACAATCTTTGACAAGAATTAGTTTGCAAAGGTATAAAATGTTAGCTGAAGACTATTAGCTTTAACTTTAATTAATCTAAACCTACGTACTAAGACTTTAAACTCAATTTCAGTAGTACAAGTGAAAAATCACTTATTTGCCAAAAAGTCCGCCAAGCATTCCGCCAATACCACCTTTTTTCTTACTGCCGCCTAAAACCATTCCGGCAATATCGTCAACTACGCTTCCGTCGCCATCGGCGTCTAATAAAGTGGTAATTAGCGATTGGTCGTGATTGTTATTTTTTCCTAAAACAGAACCTAATAAATCGCCAATGTTATTTTCGCCTACATTGTCTTTTCGTTTTTGACTGCCCAATATTCCCATAATTATTGGGGCGGCCATTTGAATAATTTTGGCCACTGCATTGGAATCTACTCCGCTTACTTTACTTATGCCTTGTTCAACTTGTTGTTGCTTTCCGCCTAGTACGTGGCTTAAAATGCCAGCACCATCATTCATAAGACTACTATCTACCTGTTGGCCACCCAGTAAATCGCCAAGTTGATTTAAAATAGAGCCGTCGTGTTTGCTGTTTTCCAGCGCATTATTTAAGCTTTTAGCTCCTTCGGGGGTAGCGGCATTTTTTTTCATTGCGCCTAAAATTACAGGAAGTGCCATGCTTAAAACTGTTGCAGTTTTATCTGATGATTCTCCAGTTTTGGAACTCGCAGCATTGATAAGCTGTTTTCCTACGTCGGTATTTAGAATGTCTAAAATAGAAGCCATAATTTAAGTTATTAAGAAATTAAAAGATACAAGATAGCGAAATTACGCCTTTGTCGTTAAGTTTATTATTTGTTCGGCCAATTCAATGCCTACACGGTCTTGGGCTTCAATTGTAGCAGCACCAATATGTGGCGATAGTGAAATAGCCTCATTCATTAATACTTTTATCGATGGGGTTGGTTCGTTTTCAAAAACATCGAGCGCTGCGAATGAAACTTTTCCTTCATCTATTGCTTCTATCAAAGCAACTTCATCTAAAATTCCACCCCGTGCAGTATTGATAATTCCAACACCAGTTTTCATCTTTTCTATTTCATCTTTTCCAATTATATACCCCGACTGTGCTGGCACATGCAGACTAATAAAGTCGCTTTTTTGAATTAGCGTATCAATAGGCGCAGTTTTAATTTGCAATGTAATATCTTGACCGTCAAAAAATGTAAGTTTTATATCGGCTTGTCCTACTTGATGGTCGCTTGCAATAACTTTCATTCCGCAACCTAAGGCAATTTTTGCAACTTGGCGACCTATTTTTCCAAAACCAATAATTCCTAAAGTTTTGCCGCGTAATTCGCGTCCGCCGCTATAGCTTTTCTTTAAATCTTTAAACCTTGTATCACCTTCCAAAGGCATATTGCGATTGGCATCGTGCAAAAATCTTACCCCACCAAACAAATGTGCGAAAACCAATTCGGCAACAGATTCAGATGAGGCGGTTGGTGTGTTAATTACGTGAATTCCTTTTTTAGCGGCGTAATCTACATCAATATTATCCATACCTACGCCACCACGGCCAATAATTTTTAAGCTCGGGCAGTTTTCAATTAACTCTTTTCGAACTTTGGTAGCACTGCGCACAAGTAAAACTTCAATACTGTTTTCATTTATATAATTTTGAAGTTGTTGTTGTGCAACATGTACGGTGAAAACTTCAAAACCTGCTGCATGTAGCGCATTTATTCCGCTTTTTGAAATTCCGTCGTTTGCTAATATTTTCATATAATATAGTATCTGTTTTTTAATTTATGTTTTTTTTTAGGCGTTTTTTTCAAGAGTTTGCATAGTTTCCACCAACACTTCAACGCTATCTAACGGCAGCGCATTATACATGGAAGCGCGATAACCGCCAATGCTACGATGACCTTTTAAACCGTTTATTCCAGCTTCTTTAAGGTAATCTTCAAACGCTGACTCTAAATCTTTACTCTCTAAAGTGAAGGTAGCATTCATTTGCGAGCGATCTTCTTTATTGGCAACCAAGCCTTTAAACAGCGGATTGCGGTCAATTTCAGAATACAACAAATTTGCCTTTTTTTCATTTTGTTTGGCAATAGCTTTTATGCCTCCTTTATCTTTTAGCCATTGCATAGTTAACATTGAAACATAAACTGAAAAAACCGGTGGCGTATTAAACATGCTCTCTTTTTCTATATGGGTTTTATAATTGAGCATAGAAGGAATAGCTCTTGAAACGCGACCTAAAATATCATTCTTTATTACAACTAAAGTCGTGCCAGCGGGACCCATATTTTTTTGAGCGCCGGCATATATTAAGCTAAATTTTTTAAAGTCTAATTCTCTTGAAAAAATATCGCTACTCATGTCGCAAACCATAGGCGCCGAAGTATCGGGAAATTGATGCATTTGTGTTCCAAATATGGTATTATTACTGGTACAGTGAAAATAATCTACATGATTTGGAATGGTATAGTTTTTTGGAATGTAGTTAAAATTATCTTTTGCCGATGACGCTACTTCTATCACTTCGCCAATTAATTTTGCCTCTTTTATCGCTTTACTGCTCCACGTGCCGGTGTTTAGGTAGGCTGCTTTATTCTCTAAAAGATTATAAGCAGTCATTAAAAATTGCATACTCGCACCGCCTTGTAAAAAAAGTGCAGTGTAGTTTGAATTTTGAAGTCCCAAATGTTCTAACGCCAAGTTACGGGCAGTTTCCATAACTTCAACAAAATCTTTGCTGCGATGTGAGATTTCTAAAATAGAAAGGTCTAAATCATTAAAATTTAAGACTGCCTGCGATGCTTTTTGAAACACAGACTGCGGTAAAATACACGGGCCTGCACTAAAATTATGTTTTTTCATTCTCGGGAGGGTTATCGTACAAAGATGTAAATTATACCGCTAAAAATGTGGCAATTATGCTGTTTTTATTCAGAAATTTTCAACAGAAAATCAACGGTGTCAACACCATCTGCATAATCCCAAAGTGCTGGCGATTGTGTTTCTCCAAAGGCTACTTTGTTTTTAATATTTGCGTTGGAAACAACACATTGTATTTTACTCGAATTTTCGGCTAATTCAATTTTAAGGTTATCAATCGAGCTATATTTTTCATAAAATACTACCGAAATAGGAGAGGAGAAGGCGCTGTCTTCCTTTAACAACATAAATTCGTTATCGAGTAGCGGAAAGCTATCCATTAAATACACAGCCTTGTTATAATCGTAATTATTGATGTATTTGTTGTTGTTAATAATGGCTTTCCAGCTGTACATGGCTTTAAAAAAAGCTTCAAAATTATAATCTTGAGGCAGGTATAATTTTGATACGTTACGGCAACCAAGACCAAAATAGCGGAAAATATCGTTAGCCAATGCCTCGAGCTCATCCATTGTTTCTTCCCCAGTTAACACTGCAACCGAATTTCTATTCTTCCGAATAATATTTGGATATTTGCTAAAGTAATACTCAAAATACCGCGCAGTATTATCGCTACCCGTAGCAATAACAGCATCGAAGTTTTGAAGTTGTTTATCGGTAAATTCAATTAAGGATTTAAAATTCGGTTCAACTTTAATTAATTGCGATGCAATAAACGGCAATAAAATTTTATCATTTGATGAAAGTTTGGCAATTATTTTATTTCCCGTGATTAAAACCGATAAAAAATCGTGAAAACCTACCAGGGGTACATTCCCGGCCATAATTACCGCAACTGTTTTTGGTGATGAAGATGTTGAAGATATGTTGTAATTTTCAACCCATTTTTTAATGTTGTCTTCAGAAAGTGCTTGTGACCAGTTTTTAAGCGAAAACTTGATATTATCTTCGGTAAACCATCCGTTCTGTGCCTCGGCTTGTTTTAAAACTTCGGGCTTTGTGTTTTCAACTTCAGCTAAAAACTTCCCTAAAGCGATAAAAGCGTTAATTCTTTGTTTTAATTGCATACTAATTTTGGAGTTGCGATTGATAGCCTTAAATTTGCGCAAAGTTAGAAAAAGTAAAAGCTATGGCAATAATTATAACCGATGAATGTATAAACTGTGGCGCTTGCGAACCCGAGTGCCCAAATACGGCTATTTATGAAGGTGCAGACGATTGGCGATACGCAGATGGAACAGATTTAGACGGTCAAGTAGTGCTTCCTAATGGAAAACAAGTAGATGCCAACGAGGCGCAAGAACCCGTTAGTGACGAAATATATTTTATAGTTGCAGATAAGTGTACCGAATGTAAAGGCTTTCACGATGAGCCGCAATGTGCCGCCGTGTGCCCTGTAGATTGCTGTGTCCCCGATGATGATAACGTAGAAACAGATGAAGAACTGCTAGCAAAGCAAGCGTTTATGCACAAAGAATAAAAACTTTTAGTTTTAAAAATCAAAAACCGCCTCTTAAATTTAAAATTTAAGAGGCGGTTTTCTATTGTGGGGAGAATTTAATTTAGTGGATTATTTTTTCATTGAACTATCGCTAGACATATGTAATTTATAAACATCGGTCACAATAGCACCTTTTTTAGGATCATAGCGTTCTACTACAAAATTTCCTTTATCGTTAAAATATCCAAAAGAGGAGTTTCCATCTTTAGACATAATATAATATCCATTTTGCGATGTAGGTTTAATAATGGCGTATTCTTCGTTTGTAGCATTGTCTTTAACTGTCATCAATCTATATCCGTCTTCGTCTTTCTGGCTCGTAAATTTAAATCGGTCACCGTTAAGCCCGTAATTTACCTCGGTATTAATAACCGCCGGTTTCATTACAACGCTTTGGTTTGTTTGGTTTGCATCACTAGCCTCTAAAGCAAGTACTTGTTTTTTTGTTCTTGTTACAGCTTTAGTAGAAACATTAGTTCCTTCTTTATCGGTAACTGCTGTTTTAGTAACTACAGTTTCGCTTTTTTTATTTTTATTCTTGTTATCTTGAGCAAAACCAACGGTACACGCTGCTAATGCAAAAATTAAAAGTGTCTTTTTCATCATTTTCGTTTTTATGGTTGTATTTTTTTTGTTACCACAAAGATATTTACTGAATAAGTTAATATGAAATATTATATGATAAGTAATTCTTAAAAAAATAACGAAAACTTACTTTTTTTATAATTTTTCTTAAAATATGACTGTTTTTATATTGATTTAATTCTTAATCTATTTCATACTACAGATTTTTTATGTACTAATTTTATAAAACGTATTTACAGCAAATACCGAAATTTTAGTTTGAAGATGTATATTTGCACCCTCGTAAACCAGCGCAATTTAATTTAAGGTTTACAATAAATATATATTTTAGATGAAAGCAGGTATTGTAGGATTGCCAAACGTGGGAAAGTCCACTCTTTTTAATTGTTTGTCCAATGCAAAAGCACAAAGTGCAAACTTCCCTTTTTGTACAATTGAACCAAATATTGGTGTTGTAAATGTTCCCGATAACAGATTATTAAAATTAGAAGAGTTGGTAAAGCCCGAACGCGTTATTCCGGCTACTGTAGAAATTGTTGATATTGCTGGTCTTGTAAAAGGAGCGAGTAAAGGCGAGGGATTAGGAAATCAATTTTTGAGTAATATTCGTGAAACCGATGCTATTCTTCACGTTTTACGTTGTTTTGACAATGATAATATTGTGCACGTTGATGGAAGCGTAGACCCCATTCGCGATAAAGAAACCATTGATATTGAACTTCAACTTAAAGATCTTGAAACAGTTGATAAAAAACTTGAAAAAGTAAAGCGCGCCGCCCGAACCGGTAATAAGGAAGCTCAAAAAGAAGAGGCTGTATTGCTTAAAGTTAAAGCAGGTTTGGAAGCTGGAATTTCAGTACGTGCCATTGAATTATCTGATGATGATAGAGAAGAGTTTATTGTAACCTCTCAATTTATTACCGATAAGCCTGTGCTTTATGTGTGTAATGTTGACGAAGGTGCCGCAGCTACTGGTAACAAATACGTAGAGCAAGTTAAAGAAGCAGTAGCAAACGAAGGTGCCGAAGTTTTAGTTTTAGCTGTTGGTACCGAAGCAGATATTACTGAATTAGAAACTTTTGAAGAGCGCCAAATGTTTTTAGAAGATTTAGGATTAGATGAGGCCGGATCGGCAAAATTAATTCGCAGTGCTTATAAGCTGTTAGATCTTCAAACATATTTTACTGCTGGGGTTAAAGAAGTTAGAGCTTGGACCATTCCTGTAGGAGCTACCGCACCGCAAGCGGCAGGAGTAATTCATACAGATTTTGAAAAAGGCTTTATTCGTGCCGAGGTTATAAAATATGACGATTTTGTTACTTACGGCAGTGAGGCAAAAGTGAAAGAAGCTGGTAAAATGGGGGTAGAAGGTAAAGAATACATTGTACAAGATGGCGATGTAATGCACTTCCGTTTTAACGTGTAAACGCTATTAAATAATTTTAAAGTGAGATTTGAGATATTTTAGGTATTTCAAATCTCACTTTTTTATTTTAAAAAGTATACCTAACGGCCATTGCGTTGTAATTATCGCCGTTAAAACTTGTACCGCTACTTGGGTAAATATCTATATTTTCAAGTTTCTTTTTATGTAATTCGGGAATCAAAATACCTGTTCCGGCTCCTAAAACATAACCTAAAAGAACATCGGTTAAAAAATGCTGACCGGCTTCAATACGAAGCGCTCCAACAGTTGCTGGCAATGTAGCTGCACCAATCCAAATTAAGGTTTTACCTCTTCCGTTTGGATTAAAATCGCTGTACGCTTTTGCCGCAAAAAAGGTAGCAGTTGCAGTTGCTGCAACATGGCCCGAATAAAAAGAGCGTTGTCCGTTGTTTTTAAACCTCCTAGCATTATCTGTAGTTCCGCTATTGTCATAAACGTAGGGTCTACTTCGGTTTACCAGTCCCGCAGTAATTGAATATACGGCCGCCGTTGTTGCTAAGCTTTCCAAATACAAACCTAAATATTGCCCTGTATGGTCGTTAATTTCATCATCTAAAAGTAGAACAAATGGAGTGGCAAAAGATAGGGCAAAAGGGATATCGCTAATTTTATTGGCCGATTTGTTGTGGTTTCCTGCTGCCCATCGATCTATCGAATTAATTTTATCTATTTCATTTTGCAGGCTCACTTCGTTTAAAAATTTTTCACGCTTGGCAAGCGGCATATGTTCTTTATTTTGGATTAAGATTAATCCGTATGCACTTGCGCCTAAAGCTGCACCTGTCCAAATTCCGTCGCGAACCCATTTCCATTCATAAGGCGATTTATGGTCCTCGAAATTTTTTCGAACTATTTCCTTCGGCTTAAAGTCGAAATTGGACATTGAAGAAACCTCTGGCTTTAAGCTTGAAGAAGTGGTTTCGTCTAAGGCAATATTGTTTAAATTGTTTTGAAATGGTTGCTGTGCGTAAAATTTAGAAGTGGTTATAAACGCTAGTAAAATAAATATCTTTTTCATAGATGACTAAGATAAAAGATAGATTATGCATTTAATTTTGAATTAACTTTTTATTAAATAGATTTTATCGTTCCTTTTAGAATGCTTACTCGTAAAGTCTTAATTTTTTTTGAAGATAATTCAATTCCTCTTCCAGTTGCTGAATTCTTGCGAGCATTTCTTTTATGGCATCCAATCCTTCGAAGTTTATACCTAAATCGTGGTGCAATCTAAACATTCGTTCAATTTCTGAAATATCTTGTTCATCGATATAAATGTCGTTTTGTTGCTCTTTAAATGTTATAAGGCCAAACTCGTGCAATCGGTTTAAAAAAGAGTCTTCTATTTTTGAAACCTTACAATAGTGTTTTACTAATATATATTTTTCTTGTGCCATTATCTTAAATTTGAAAGTTCGCTAAATAGTGATTTTTCTTTTTCGGTAAGATTGGTAGGTAGCTTAATTTTATAGGTTATATAAAGGTCTCCAAACGTGTTTTCTTGTTTGTATTTTGGTAACCCTTTTCCTTTTAATTTCACTTTAGTATCATTTTGCGTTTCGGGTTTTACCTTTAGTTTTACCTTACCCGAAAGGGTGTCTACTGTAATTTCACCGCCTAAAAGTGCTGTATATAGCGAAATTTCCTTCGTAGCGTATAAATCGCTCTCAAGTTGTTTAAACTGAGTGTTGTTTAAAATTTCAAACGTAATGTATAAATCGCCTTTTGGACCTCCCTGTACGCCTTCGCCCCCGTAACCTTTAATTTTTATAGTTTGGCCATCTTCAACACCTGCCGGTATTGTGAGTCGTATTTTTTTATCGCCCAAATTAATGGTTTGTTTTTGGCTTTGTAAAACATCGGTTAGGTTTAACCTAAGGGTAGCATTTAAATCTTGCCCTTTAAATTGTGCAGCTCGGCGCCTGCCGCCACTGCTAAATCCGCCGCCAAACATAGATTCAAAAAAATCTGAAAATTGGCTGTCGTCAAAACCTTGGCCACCACTGGTGTAAGTTTGCTGCCTATTAAAGCCTTGCGATTGTTGTTGTTTTCGGGCTTCTTCGTAAGCATCGGCGTGTTGCCAATCTTTTCCGTATTGGTCGTATTTTTTACGTTTTTCAGGATCGCTTAATACTTCATTGGCTTCGTTTACTTGTTGAAATTTTTGTTGCGCTGCAGTATCATTCGGGTTTAAATCGGGGTGATATTTTCGTGCCAATTTCCGATAGGCTTTTTTAATATCGGCTGTGCTTGCACTTTTATCTAAACCAAGAACTTTGTAGTAATCAATGAATTCCATGTAGCTTATTTATTTGTGCTATGAAGTTATAAAAAGAATTCTTAGAACCCAATGGCAAACTGGATTCTTCACAAAAATTTAGCAATACAAAGCGGGTATTTTTAAAGGAAGGTGTTGAATTTAAATAGCAATACGTAATATTGCATTTAAAATTATACAAGGAGTTACCACGGTTTTTGTTTAAATATACTTTACTAACAATTAAATTGATTGTATTGTTAATTATTTTCTGAAGTATTGGTTTCACAAGTGCTCCCGTATATTTATATTAGCAACCCTACATTCAATTTTTATGGCCGAAACACAATATACCGAAGACAATATACGCTCGCTCGATTGGAAGGAACACATTCGTATGCGCCCAGGTATGTACATTGGGAAACTCGGCGATGGATCGTCTCCCGATGATGGTATCTATATTCTGCTTAAAGAGGTGCTAGACAATTCGATAGACGAATTTGTGATGGGTTCTGGTAAAACCATTGAAGTGCGCATAAAAGACAAAGAAGTACGCGTTCGCGATTATGGTCGTGGTATTCCGCTGGGGAAGGTTATCGATGTGGTTTCAAAAATGAATACAGGTGGAAAATACGACAGCCGTGCGTTTAAAAAATCGGTTGGACTAAACGGTGTTGGTACCAAGGCAGTAAATGCCCTTTCCGCCTTTTTTAAGGTTGAATCGGTTCGTGACCAACAAATAAAAGCCGCCGAATTTTCATTGGGTGAATTAACAAATGATATTGCGGTCGAGGAAACATCAAAACGAAAGGGAACCAAAGTAGTTTTTATTCCAGATGAAAGCATTTTTAAAAACTTTAAATTTCGAACCGAATATGTGCAAAAAATGCTTAAAAACTACGTTTATCTCAATCCGGGATTAACGATAGACTTTAACGGCGAAAAGTACTTTTCGGAAAATGGTTTAAAAGATCTTTTAAAAGAAAATATTTCAGAAGAAGACAGTGCCTACCCTATAATTCATCTACGCGGCGATGATATAGAAATTGCTCTTACGCACAGTAAAACGCAATATAGCGAAGAATATCACAGTTTTGTAAACGGACAAAATACAACACAAGGAGGTACGCACCTTGCTGCCTTCCGCGAAGCACTTGTAAAAACCGTGCGCGAATTTTACAATAAAAATTACGACGCCAGCGATGTGCGAAAAAGTATCGTTTCGGCAATCAGTATAAAAGTGATGGAGCCCGTTTTTGAAAGTCAAACCAAAACTAAGCTCGGCTCCACCGATATGGGCGGCGATCTGCCAACGGTGCGTACGTTTATAAACGATTTTGTAAAAACAAATCTCGACAATTTCCTGCATAAAAATCCCGAGACGGCAGACGCAATTCAGCGTAAAATTGTGCAGGCCGAACGTGAGCGTAAAGAGTTAAGTGGTATTCGAAAATTGGCGAAAGACCGAGCCAAAAAAGCGAGCTTGCACAACAAAAAATTGCGCGATTGTCGCGTGCATCTGGGAGACGTAAAAAACGATAGAAATCTTGAGTCGACACTTTTTATAACCGAGGGAGATTCGGCAAGTGGTAGTATTACCAAAAGTCGCGATGTAAATACACAGGCGGTGTTTTCACTTCGTGGAAAACCGTTGAACACCTACGGGATGACCAAAAAAATTGTGTACGAAAACGAAGAATTTAACTTGTTACAAGCGGCTTTAAATATTGAAGATTCCATGGAAGATTTGCGATATAACAATATTGTAATTGCTACCGATGCCGATGTGGATGGGATGCATATTAGATTGTTGCTCATTACATTTTTTCTTCAGTTTTTCCCCGAACTAATTAAAGAAGGACATTTGTATATATTGCAAACGCCACTGTTTCGTGTTCGGAACAAAAAGGAAACCATTTATTGTTATTCCGAAGAAGAAAGAATAGCCGCAATAGAAAAACTAAAACCAAAACCCGAAATTACCCGCTTTAAAGGTTTGGGTGAAATCTCGCCCGATGAATTTGTGCATTTTATAGGAAACGATATTCGATTAGACCCTGTAATGCTCGATAAATCTATGAGTATTGAAGAATTACTTTCTTTCTATATGGGAAAAAACACCCCCGATAGACAAGAGTTTATTATTGATAATTTGAAGGTGGAATTGGATAGGGTAGAGGATTAATTAATTTCGGTTTAGATTAATTTTTTTAAGTTAAATATTATAATGGCAAAAGGTAATTGGACTAGAGAAGAGACTATAGTAGCTTTCAACGCATATTGTAAAATTCCTTTTAAAAAGAGTAGTAAATCTAATCCAGTTGTAATAAAATACGCCAATATCATAGGAAGATCTCCATCTGCTTTAAATATGAAAATAGGAAACTTTGGAAGACTTGACCCCGAATTGAAAAAGAGAGGAATTGTAGGTCTGGTTAACGGAAGTAAACTCGAAGAAGATGTATGGAAGGAATTCAATGGAAATTGGGAAAAATTAGCATATGAAAGTGAAGAGTTGATTGCGAAATTTCAAAACAAAAAAATTAGTTTTGAAAATTTTCCAGAAGGAAAAGATGTTGAGAGAACTGTAAAAGCGCGAGTAAATCAAAGTTTTTTCCGAAGCATTATATTATCATCTTATAATTTAAAATGTTGTATAACGGGGCTTTCAATCCCAGATTTTTTAGTAGCTAGTCATATTTCACCTTGGTCAAAGGATGAAGAAAACAGAACGAACCCACATAATGGACTATGCTTGAATTCATTGCACGATAAAGCATTTGACAGAGGGTTCTTGACGGTTACGCCTGATTTTAAGGTGATTGTTTCAAAATATTTGCATGATTATACCAAGGAAAAAGCAGTCAATGATTTTTTTCTTAAATTCAATAACTTTAATATTATTAAGCCCGATAGATTTTTACCAAATAGAGATTTCTTAGAATATCATTATCAAAATATATTCATCAAATGAATACATTTGAAACTATAAATACAGAATATTTAACTCCTTCACGGACTATAGAAACGATAGTAATCTCAAAAGACCGATTAAGTAGGGTATTATTTGTTTATAATTATGACGGCAATTCTTTTAGAGTTTTTGAAACTATAAGAGAAATTATACTTTTTTTTCAAGATAGAATTGAAAGCAGTTATCATTATGACACAGAGTTTGAATTAGATTATTTTCTCTCTAAATTTAAAATATAACCTTAAATTTTATATAAAAATTAGTTTAAAGATTTTTTGCTAAATAATACAAAACTTGATACTGCAAGTTCGTCACGACACGGCTTTGGAAAAATTTACGTTATCGACGGAGAATTATATTTTAATCTGAATTTGCAAATTAGGTTTATAAAATAAAATGTTAATATGAGTGAAGAACTCGATCAAAACGAAGAGCAAGAAAATACTGGTCCCGATTATTTGGGCGTAAACGACGATACCTCTGGCGATACCATAAAAAAGGTAACCGGCATGTACCGCGATTGGTTTTTAGACTACGCAAGTTATGTAATCCTTGAGCGCGCTGTACCCGCTATTGAAGACGGTTTTAAACCTGTACAACGCCGCATTATGCAATCTATGAAAGATTTGGACGATGGGCGTTACAACAAGGTTGCAAACATCGTGGGGCATACCATGCAGTATCACCCACACGGGGATGCGAGTATTGCCGACGCCATGGTGCAAATTGGGCAAAAAGATTTATTAATTGATACTCAGGGTAACTGGGGTAATATTTTAACTGGCGATAGCGCAGCTGCTTCGCGTTATATTGAAGCGCGACTTTCAAAATTTGCTTTAGATGTTCTTTATAATCCAAAGATTACCAAGTGGCAGGCCTCTTATGACGGGCGTAGAAAAGAGCCAATTAATCTGCCAGTAAAATTTCCGTTGTTGTTAAATCAAGGTGGCGAAGGGATTGCAGTTGGGCTATCAACAAAAATACTTCCGCATAACTTTATTGAATTAATAGACGCCTCAATAAAACATTTGCAAGGCAAAAAGTTTAAAATTTACCCAGACTTTCCCACTGGTGGGTTAATTGATATAGCCGATTATAACGATGGTATGCGGGGTGGAAAAATTCGTAGTCGCGCACGTATTAATCACCTCGAAAAAAACAAATTAGTAATTACTGAAATTCCTTTTGGTACAAATACTTCTTCTTTAATCGACTCAATTTTAAAAGCGAATGACAAAGGAAAAATAAAAATTAAAAAAATTGAAGACAATACTGCTGCCGAGGTTGAAATTCAAATTCATTTACCAAGCGGTATTTCGCCCGATAAAACCATTGACGCGCTTTATGCATTTACGGCTTGCGAGACTTCAATTTCGCCATTAGGATGTGTAATTGAAGATAATAAACCGCTTTTTGTTGGGGTTTCTGAAATGCTTAGAAGAAGTACAGATCGTACTGTTCAGCTTTTAAAACAAGAGTTGCAAATTCAACTCGATGAATTAGAGGCACAGTGGCATTTTGCTTCGCTCGAAAGAATTTTTATCGAAAATAGAATTTATCGCGATATTGAAGAAGAAGAAACTTGGGAAGGCGTAATTGCAGCGATAGACAAGGGGCTAAAACCACATACAAACCACTTAAAACGCGCCGTTACCGAAGAAGATATCGTGCGTTTAACTGAAATTAGAATTAAGAGAATTTCAAAATTTGATATCGATAAAGCTCAGCAAAAGATTGATGCTTTGGAAGATAGTATTGCGCAAGTAAAACACCATTTAGAGCATTTAATTGAATATGCTATAGATTACTTTAAAAGGTTGAAAAAAGACTACGGTGAAGGCAAAGAGCGCAAAACCGAGATACGTACCTTTGAAGATATTGAGGCTACAAAAGTTGTAATTCGCAATACCAAACTCTATGTAAATCGTGCCGAAGGTTTTGTGGGTACAAGCCTAAAACGCGATGAATATGTTACCGATTGTAGCGATATTGATGATATTATTGTCTTTACTGAAGACGGTACCATGATGGTCACAAAAGTAGATTCCAAAACTTTTGTGGGTAAAAATATTATTCACGTAGCCGTTTTTAAAAAGAAGGATAAACGCACCATTTACAATATGATTTATCGCGATGGCAAACGCGGGGCAAACTATGTAAAGCGCTTTGCCGTAACATCTACTACTCGCGATAGAGAATACGATATGACCAATGGAACAAAAGGTTCCAAAGTGCTGTATTTTACTGCTAACCCTAATGGTGAAGCCGAAATAGTTTCAATATACCTACGCCAAACAGGAAGCATTAAAAAACTTAAATTCGATTTAGACTTTGCCGATCAATTGGTAAAGGGTAGAAACTCTAAAGGAAATATTGTTACCAAATATTCAATTAGAAAAATTGAGTTAAAAGAAAAAGGACTTTCAACACTAAAACCGCGAAAAATATGGTTTGACGAGTCGGTACAGCGCTTAAATGTTGACGAACGCGGGGAGCTTTTGGGCGAATTTAGAAAAGAAGATCGCTTGTTAATCGTTAACCAAAAAGGAGTTGTAAAAACGGTAGTCCCTGATATTCAGCTTCGTTTTGATGACGATATCATTGTTTTGGAAAAATGGGAACCAAAAAAACCGTTGAGCGCCATTTATTGGGAAGGCGAAAAAGAGCTTTTTTATGTAAAGCGTTTCTTAATTGAAAACCCAGATAAGGAAGAAACCATTATTACCGATCACCCAAATTCATATCTCGAAAAAATATTTACCGATTACCGCCCAATGGCCGAAGTGGTTTTCGCCAAAAAAAGAGGCCAGGAGCGGGAGGAAAATTTAGAATTGAATTTGGAGGAATTCATAGCTGTAAAAGGCATAAACGCTATGGGTAACCAACTTACAAAGGAAAAAGTGTTAGAAATAAACACCAAAGAACCTTTGCCGTATGAGCCACCGGCTCCAGTGGAACCAGAACAAATAGACGTTGTAGATGAAGAAGCTGTGTCTTCAAAAAACAAAGATTCTAAAGCTGAAGACGATTCAAAGACCGATGAAGGTGGGCAGGGGTTATTGTTTTAAACATTCAAGGTCGTTTTTGCTGCAAAATTAATTATTCCAAAAAATAATTTTCAGTCCCCAAACCTTTTGATTTTCAAAAGAAAAACACTATTTTTGCACCCCTCTTAGCGACGAGGCAAGAATAAGAGGAATTAAAACAAAACAAAATCAAACCCTTCTGTGGGATAGTCGCAGTAAAATCTTGTAACAACGCAGAATACAAAGCGTTTGAAATTAGCAGTTTTCACTTTGTTGAAAATTTAAAATTTCAAACACAAATTAACAAATGGCTGATAAAGCAAAAAAAGAAGAAGTGCAGGTTGAAGATACTGCATCTCAAAACGAGGTAGCTACAAAACCTCAAAAAGAAGTTTCTCTTAAAGAGAGCAATCCTGAAAAATTTCTTGAAGAATTTAACTGGCACAACTACGAAGAGGGTATCGACCCAATCGACGATGGTAAGTTAGAAGAATTTGAAAAGTTAGTAGCAGATAATTTTGTTGACACCCTTGATGATGAGGTTGTTGAAGGTGAAGTGGTTTACATTACAGACCGCGATGCAATTATCGACATTAATGCGAAGAGTGAAGGTGTTGTTTCTTTAAATGAATTCCGTTACAATCCAGATTTAAAAGTTGGTGACAAGGTAGAAGTATTGATCGACGTTCGTGAGGACAGTACTGGTCAACTTATTCTTAGCCACCGTAAAGCAAGAACCATTAAAGCTTGGGATCGCGTAAATGCAGCTCACGACGAAGGTACTATTGTAAACGGTTACGTAAAATGCCGTACAAAGGGTGGTATGATTGTAGACGTATTTGGTATTGAGGCATTCTTACCAGGATCGCAAATTGACGTTAAGCCTATTCGCGACTACGATGTTTACGTTGGTAAAACAATGGAATTTAAAGTTGTTAAAATCAACCACGAATTTAAAAACGTTGTTGTTTCGCACAAAGCGCTTATTGAAGCAGATATCGAAGAACAGAAAAAAGAAATCATTGGCCAGCTTGAAAAAGGTCAAGTACTTGAAGGTGTTGTTAAAAACATCACTTCATACGGAGTATTTGTTGATCTTGGTGGTGTTGATGGACTTGTTCACATTACAGATCTTTCTTGGTCTCGTATCAACCACCCGAATGAGATTGTTGAACTAGATCAAAAATTAAACGTTGTTATTCTTGATTTTGATGAAGATAAAACACGTATCCAATTAGGTCTTAAGCAATTAAACCCACACCCATGGGAAGCGCTTGGAGAAGAGTTAAAAGTAGGTGATAAAGTAAAAGGTAAAGTAGTTGTTATTGCAGACTACGGTGCATTTATTGAAGTTGCCGAAGGTGTGGAAGGATTAATCCACGTTAGCGAAATGTCTTGGTCTACGCACTTACGTAGCGCACAAGATTTTGTAAATGTTGGTGACGAGGTAGAAGCAGTAATCCTTACAATGGATAAGGAAGAGCGCAAAATGAGCCTTGGTATTAAGCAAATGACTCCAGACCCTTGGACAGATATTACTACAAAATACCCAGTAGGTTCACGCCACAAAGGTATTGTACGTAACTTCACAAACTTTGGTGTTTTTGTTGAATTAGAAGAAGGAATTGATGGACTTATCTACATAAGCGATCTTTCTTGGACTAAGAAAATTAAGCACCCAAGTGAGTTTACTAATATTGGTGACGAACTTGAAGTTGTTGTATTAGAATTAGATGTTGAAGGTCGTAAACTAAGTTTAGGACACAAACAAACTGAAGAAAACCCTTGGGATAAGTACGAAGCTGAATTTGCAGTTGGAACTAAGCACACAGCTACTATTGACGAAGTAGTAGACAAAGGTGCAACTATTAAGTTCAACGATGATATTGTAGCATTTGTACCTAGCCGTCACCTTGAAAAAGAAGATGGTTCTATGTTGAAGAAAGGTGATGAGGCAGAATTCCAAATTATTGAATTCAACAAAGAATTTAAGAAAGTGGTTGCTTCACATATGGTGATTCACAAAGAAGAAGAAGCGAAAATTGTTAAGGAAGCTGTGAAAAAACAAACAGCTGCCGATGCAGAAGCAAAACCAACTCTTGGCGATGCTAACTCTGCTTTACAAGCGCTTAAAGACAAAATGGACGGTAAGAAGTAATTCCCCGTACATTGTTGAAAAAGAAAAGCCTTCCAAATTGTTGGAAGGCTTTTTTTGTGCTTTAATTTTACTGTTTAACAACAATTTCAACTTACATTTTATTTCTTAATAACAGTATGCGAAATGTGTTTTAAAAGGCTTTAAATTGGCTTAAGTAAAAGTGTTTTAAAGTAAATACCGCCTTGCTTTACAACAAAAAGGCAAGAATAATCCCAACAATTACTGCAGTCATTTTAGTGAGATTAAACTTATGATTTTTAGAACTTTCAAATAAAATAGTGGTAGAAACGTGTAAAAAGATACCAATTACAATGGCAGTTATTTCAGTTTCGAAATGATGTACCATTTCATAATTATGCGCAATAAAATTGCCAATTGGTGTCATTAATGCGAAAAAGAATAAAAAGGCTAAAATTATAGCACGGCTGTATCCGGCTGTAATAAAAAAGAATGACAAAATAATTGCTACCGGTATTTTATGGACAATAACACCTATTAAAAGATTGTTTTCTTCTGAAATAGGAAACCCTTCCATAAATGCGTGAATGCACATACTAATAAATAACAACCACGGAAAACTTTTAGTTTCAGAATGTAAATGGACGTGCCCGTGTTCGGCGCCTTTTGAGAAAAACTCCAAGAAAATTTGCATTAAAATTCCTACCATTATGTAAACACCTATTTTTTTTGAAGGTGTTTCAAAAACATGAGGTAGTAATTCAAAAACTGTGATGGATAGCAGAAAAGCCCCGCTAAATGCGAGAAAGACTTCCATATTTCGCAGTTCTTTTTTATTTAAAAAAGTAGCGATTATAAATCCGAATGCAACTGCTAAAAAGAGTAAAAGATAATTCATTAATTGAATATTAGTATTAACCGGTCTGAGTTGTGTTTGTCAAATTTATTTAAGTGGTAGTCGCCAAAAACGTGTTTTAATTTCACATTTGCCGCATTAAAATATTCTTTAAAATTTTCTAAGGTTAAAGCTTTCACTCGTTCGGTAAAAAAGTAATCTTTTCCTTGGTGTTTAAAACGTATGTTTTTAATAATATTCCCATCTTCAACGTATTTTTCAATTTTAAAAACAATTCCGTCTATGGTTTTTTCCTCTTGTGGCACTAAATTTTTAATGGCAAGATGTACGTTGAGAAAATCTATAACGCCATGACCTTTTGGTTTTAATTCGGCATTAATAGCTTTTATGGTTCGTAAATTATCTTTTTCACTTTCAAAATACCCAAAACTTGTAAAGAGATTAAAAACAGCATCAAACTTATGTGGGTAAGGCTCGCACATATCGTGAACGTCAAAATGCAGCTTGTCATTTTCGTATTGTTTTGCGTATTCAATACTTTCCTTAGATAAGTCGACGCCCGTTACATCAAAACCTTGTTTTGAAAGATATTTAGCGTGCCTGCCTTTACCACAAGCCAAATCTAAAATTTCGTCATTGGGTTGTAATTGTAAAAAAGAGGTTAGCTGCTTCATAAAATAAGCGGCTTCACTGTGGTCTCTATCTTTGTAAAGAATGTGGTAAAAGGGCGTGTTAAACCACGAAGCATACCAATTCTCCTTTTCTTTTTGCATAGTTATCGTTTCGCGCTGCTAAAATACTGTATTTTTGCAGGAAATCTGTTTAAATATTATGACAAAGAATTTTAAAATGGTAGCCAAAACCCTTTACGGGATGGAAGAGCTGCTTGCACAGGAACTTCGGCAGTTGGGGGCTTCGGCTATAGAAATAGGAACGCGAAATGTTTCGTTTGAAGGTGATACCGGTTTTATGTATAAAGCTAATTTATGCTGCCGTACCGCTATTAAAATTTTAAAACCTATAACGGCTTTTAATATTTTTACTGAAGACGATTTGTATAAAAACATATACGAGATGCCGTGGGAAAAATATATGGACGTTCGCGGATCGCTGGCTGTGCACGCTACGGTTTTTAGCGAAGTTTTTACCCATTCGCAATATATTTCGCTTAAAACAAAAGATGCCATTGTAGACAGGTTTCGCGATAGGGAAGGAGAGCGGCCCGATGTAGATTTAGACCATCCTACTTTGCGTATCAATATTCATATTGACCGAAATATTTGCACCGTGTCTTTAGATAGTTCGGGTGAATCTTTGCACAAACGCGGCTATAAGGTTAAAAGTACGCTCGCACCAATAAATGAAGTGTTAGCGGCAGGTATCATTATGATGACAGGCTGGCAAGGGCAGTGTAATTTTCTCGACCCCATGTGCGGTGGTGGAACCATGCTCACCGAAGCTGCAATGATTGCCTGTAACATTCCTCCAAATTTAAATCGCGATGAGTTTGGGTTTGAAACTTGGCCCGACTTTGACGTAGATTTATACGAAAAAATTGAAGATGCTGCCTTGGCAAAAGTTCGCGATTTTCCGCATAAAATTTATGGGTTCGATACAGATCCTGTTGCAGTACACAAGGCCAAAGAAAACATTAAAAGCGCAAACCTTAGCGAATTTATTGAAGTACAAAAGCAAGATTTTTTCGAAAGTAAAAAAGAACACGATAAGCCGTTATATATAGTTTTTAATCCGCCGTATGATGAGCGTATTTCGGTTAACGATGTTCAAAGTTTTTATAGCTCAATTGGCAATACCTTAAAACGCAACTACCCAGGAACCCAGGCGTGGATGATTACTTCTAATATGGAAGCTTTAAAATTTGTAGGACTTAGACCTTCTAGAAAAATAAAGTTATTTAACGGTAAATTAGAATCTAAACTTGTGCGTTATGAAATGTATGAAGGTAGCCGAAAGGCCAGCAAACAATAATGGTTTACAATTTATAACAACAAAAAGAGCATCAATTTTAAGGTTGATGCTTTTTTATTTCTTCAAAAGTGGAATTAAGTAAGAGATTGTATAGCCGTATCCTACACCAAACTCACTATAATCATAAGTTCGGTTAAAGCCTGGGATATAAAGACTGTCAAAATTTACAATTTCAGTGGCTGAAATTTTACGTTTTAATTGCACGTTTAACGACAAATAGAGGTTGTTTAGCACTTCGGTTTTTACACTTAAAATAAACTCGGCCCAATGTGCGCTTAAGCCAGAAAATTCTTGCGAATCGTAAATAGTTTCGGTAGGAAAAGCTGGGTTGTCTGTATAAATACGGTAGCTTAGTAATTCTTGTTTATAGGTAGCAAATCCATAACGCAAACCTAAGGTAATTGCGTTTTCCATTCCTAACCAATTTTCGTAGGCGTTATAATCAAATCCTAATTTGGCATAGCTTCCCTTAGTTTTGGATGAAACATAAGGTTCAATCCAGTCTTTTGTTTCATTTCCTAACTCGGCTGCTGCGTAAAATTTGTTTGAAACTCTAAAATCGCCCACAACTTCAAACCCTGAATAACCTTCTTCAAGAATAGTACGAATAGGCTTGGATAAGTCTACCCCTAATCGAATTCCAAATTTCTCAATTTTTCGTTCAGAAGGAATTGTATCGGTCTGTTTTTGGGCCACAAGCAAATGTGTGCCACAAAATAAACTAATGCAAAATAATAATGTGAGCGTTGTTTTCGTCATTAACGGTATCTCTTTTTACTACTATATCTTGAATCCAGTTTTGATTGCCTTCGGGTTCTAAACTTGCTTCGAGGTTATAAAATTCAGTATTAAAACCACAGGCTCTATTTACGTAATTATTGCGTCTTTGGTAAACAAACATCACTCTATCTACATTGGTTAGCGTATCATTTGTTCTAAAAGTAGTTTTGATAAGCCTGTATTTTGTAGTGTCTGAACTGGTTTTAAGGGGTAGTGCTATTTCACCAGTTTCGGTAAATGAAAGTAATTCAACACTGTCTTCATAATCTGTTTGAACACTTAAAACTGAAACGCTTTTTGGGTTGGTAGGATTTGCAATATCATTAAAAGTAACGACAAGCTTAGCAGTTGTTGCCGTTCCCTCAGGACATATATCGTCTCGTGTACAGCCTAAAAAAGCGAGGACTATTAAAATAGAAAATGTGAATTTTTTAATCATGTAAGATTATTAGCTTATTTTAAAAACAATTAGCGTTTCTCCAAAAGTACAACATTTTCTACGTGATGTGTTTGTGGAAACATATCTACCGGTTGCACTTTAACCACTTTATAAAGTGTATCGAGTAAAGCTAAGTCGCGCGCTTGCGTTGCGCTGTTGCAACTTACATATACAATTTTTTCTGCTCCCAAGTTTAAGAGTTGTTGCACAACATCGGCGTGCATACCGTCGCGTGGCGGGTCTGTAATTACCACATCTGGCTTTCCGTGAGTTTGGATAAATTGGGCGTTAAACACTTTTTTCATATCGCCTACGTAAAACTCTACGTTGTCAATATTGTTGTATTTTGCGTTTGCTTTTGCAGCTTCAATGGCATCTGGAACTGCCTCAACACCAATTACTTTTTTGGCCTTTTTTGCAACAAACTGTGCAATTGTTCCCGTACCAGTATAAAGGTCAAAAACAAGTTCGTTACCACTTAAACCAGCAAAGTCGCGTGTAATTTTATAAAGCTCAAAGGCTTGATCGCTATTGGTTTGATAAAATGACTTCGCGTTAATTTTAAACTTCAGACCTTCCATTTCTTCAAAAATGTGATCCCTTCCGTAGAAAAGTTCAATTTTTTGATCGTATAAAGTGTCATTCCCTTTGCTGTTAATTACGTACAACAAAGAAGTAAGTGTGGGGAACTCTTCGGCTATAGCGTTAAGTAGTAAGGTTCTATTTTTTTCGTCTTCGTGAAAAAACTGAAGTAGTACCATGGTTTCGCCGGTAGACGAAGTTCTAATCATTAACGTACGTAAAAAACCTTCTTTTTTTCGATTATTAAAAAATGTTAGGTTTAATTCTTCGGCTTTGGCTTTTACAAAATCTCGAATTGCGTTACTCGGGTCTTCTTGTAGGTAGCACACGTCTAAATCTAGAATTTTGTCCCACATTCCAGGAATATGAAATCCTAATGCATTTCGGTTTTCAATTACTTCATCGCTTTTTATTTGGTCTAAGGTTAACCATTTACTATCGCTAAATGAAAATTCCATTTTATTGCGGTAGAAATATTGCTTTTTTGATCCTAAAATAGGTTGAAAGGGAGGGAGGTCTATTTGCCCTATGCGCGCAAGGTTTTGTTCAACTTCTTTCTGTTTGTAATACAGTTGATGCTCATAACCCATATTTTGCCATTTACACCCACCACAGGTGCCAAAATGCGGGCAAACAGGTTCGGTTCTTTTTTCAGAAAATTGTGAGAAAGAAACTGCTGTCCCTTCGTAAAACGATTTTCGTTTTTTATGAGTTTGCACATCAACCACATCTCCCGGTACCGCATTGTTAATAAAAACAACTCTGCCATCGTCAGCCTTTGCTATTGCTTTCCCTTTTGCGCCAGCGTCTACCACAGTTAGGTTTTCTAAAACCACTTTATTTTTCTTTCTAGCCATAGGCGCAAAAATAGAATGTTTTTAGCACTTAAACGAAACTTTGAGAGGAGGAAATACTAAAATAAAATTTGCAGTTTATAAGTCGTTTACAATTTCTTTGATGTATTCGAGGGCGATAGGTTTAATAATATAATTGTTTACATTTTTCATATTCTTTGCCCTATTGATATCATCTACGCTTAACGAAGAACTAACGATATAAATATGAACCTTTCTTTGGGTAGGAATTTTAGTGAAAGCTTCCAAAAACTCCCATCCATCCATAATGGGCATATTGAGATCTAACAGAATTACTTCAGGTATATTTTCTCCACCTTTCACCAGCGCCGACAGTTTTCTTAATGCTTCTTCACCGTTGTGAAACACCATAAAATCTTGACAAATATTTGCTAACTGCATAATTTTTTTTGTACCAAAAACGTGTATTGGATCATCGTCTATTATACAGGCTAGATTTATTTTTTTCATAAATTTAATTATTAGGGGTTGGTTCTGTTTGAGGTTCAACCTTTTTTGATTTTTTTAAAAAAATTTTAAATTCTGATCCTTTTTGAAGTTCACTTTTTACTTCAATTTTTCCGCCAAGTGCTTCAACCTGATTTTTTGTTATAAATAAACCTATTCCGCGAGAATCTTTATTGTTGTGGAAGGTTTTATACATTCCAAAAAGCTTAGTTCCGTATCTGTCTAAATCAATGCCTATCCCATTGTCTTCTATGGAAATAATAACCTGTTCATTTTTAACCTTTGCCGAAATTTTTATTTGGGGGGTACGTTCTGGCGAGCGATATTTTATAGCATTGGTTAAAAAATTGAGAATAATACTCTCTAAATATGCGGGAAAGGCTGCTACATAAATATCTTCACTTACGGTATTTGTGATGTTTGCGTTTGTGCTGGTTATGGATGCTTGTATATGCGAAATAGCATTTAAAATATACTGCTGCAGGTTTAACGGCTCCAAATTATCTAAACTTTGAATATTTATTTTTACAACTTCGTTAAGATGCATCACCGTTTCGGTTAGGTTTGTTGATGCGGTAAGTAAATGAGAAAAATATTCATCGTTTTTTAAACTTTCATTTTCGGTAACCATTAAATCTAACAACATTGTTAAGTTTCCGGTATGTGAGCCTAAATTATGAGAAACTATGTATGCAAAGTTGAGCAATCTTCTGTTTTGGTCTAGCATAGTTTCCGATAGCTTTTTATTTTCACTAATATCTTGCACCTGCGATACAAAGTGTATAGGTTTGTCTTTATCATCGCGAACCAACGAAACCGATAGATGCGCCCAAACTATCTGGCCGTTTTTTTTAACATATCGCTTTTCCATTTGATAGTTTTTCCGTTTGTTGGCCACCAATTCTTCGAGAAGTTGTAAGTCTTTGTTTAAATCATCGGGGTGTGTTATATCTTGAAAGGTAAGCTTATAAAACTCTTCATTTGAATATCCTAAAAACGTATTAAGACCTTCGTTTACTTTTAACCACGACCCATCTAAGCCCACCAATGCCATCCCGATAGTTGCGTGCTCAAAGGTTTGTCTAAACTGTTCTTCCTTTATGGCAGTGTCAATACGAATGCGCTTTATGTCGTCAATATCTTGCACAAGCCCGTATAAGCGTATACATTTCTTTTTCTTAAAATCGCCAACGCCAATAATTCTAACCCATTTTTCACTTTTTTCACCCGTAGAAATTAATATTTCGAGGTCAAATTCTTTTTTATTGGAAAATACTTCGGCAACAGCTTGTTCTATTTTTTTTCTATGAACGCCTTTTGCAAAGTAATTTAAAAAGTTTTCTGAGTTTGGAGAATAATCTTCAGACTGTCCGAAAATTTTTTTTGTTACCTCATTCCAAAAAAAGTTGTTTGTTTTAAAATTTTATTCCCAATACCCGGTTTTCGCTATTTTACTGGCTATTTCGGTTATATCTTTATACCGTTGTAGTTTTCGTTGATCTTTTTTCTTTTCGGTAATGTCTCTATTAAATCCTGTTACAACTAAAGGTTTTCCATCGTCATCTCGTTTAGACACCCTACCTTGTGCATAAATCCAAACAGAATGTCCTTTTTTGTGTTTAAGTCTTATTTCGCATTTATAATGATCAATTTTGTCTTCTAAGAGGGCAGCAAATAAGTTATCAGATTTCCCTAAATATTTTGGATGGAATAAATTCTCCCAAGTTTTGCTTGTAATTGGGGTTAATTCGGTTAAAGAATAACCAACAATATTGGCCCACTTCTCATTACATTTAATTTGTTGGGTATCTACATAATACTCCCAGAGTGCAATATCCAGATCTTCAATTATATGCGGGTAATTTATCATAAAAAGTTGATACTAAAAGTCTTCTTAGATGGTGTGGGGAGTCTATGTAGCTTTATTTGGCTCAAGATATTTAATATAAGTTAATTATTAAAATCAAATATTTCATTTTAACAAAAAAATATCTACAGTCTGCTATTCAGGATAATATTCGTTAGTTTTGCAAAACTTTGGATGATTTCTCTCCAATTAAGTAGGAATAAAATCTATATTACTTCAAAAATAATACAAATATGTCAGTTTTAGAGCAAACGGCTTCAGAGAAAGCAATTGAATTAGAAAACAAGTATGGAGCACACAACTATCATCCGTTACCTGTGGTTTTAAGCAAAGGAGAAGGGGTGTATGTTTGGGATGTTGAAGGTAAAAAGTACTACGATTTTCTTTCGGCTTATTCGGCTGTAAATCAAGGTCATTGTCATCCAGTAATTGTAGGTGCAATGAACGAACAAGCAAAAACACTTACACTTACCTCTCGTGCATTCCACAACGATATGCTTGGGAAATACGAAAAATTTGCTTGCGAGTTTTTTAACTTCGACAAGTTATTACCTATGAATACAGGTGCCGAAGCAGTAGAAACGGCTTTAAAAATTTGTAGAAAATGGGCTTATGAAAAGAAAGGAATTGATGAAAATGAAGCCGAAATTATAGTTTGTGCAAATAATTTTCACGGAAGAACAACTACCATTATTTCATTTAGTAATGACGAAGTAGCGCGTAAAAACTTTGGGCCCTATACAAAAGGATTTATAAAAATTGAGTACGACAACCTCGAGGCACTTGAAGCAGAATTAAAAAATAACAAAAATATAGCAGGATTTTTAGTAGAGCCTATCCAAGGTGAAGCTGGTGTTTATGTGCCTTCTGAAGGATATTTAAGCAAAGCAAAAGCATTGTGCGAAAAACATAACGTACTATTTATTGCAGACGAAGTGCAAACAGGAATTGCACGTACCGGAAAAATTCTTGCGGTAGATCACGAAAATGTAAAGCCCGATATTTTAATTTTAGGGAAAGCATTAAGTGGAGGAGCATATCCAGTTTCGGCAGTTTTGGCAAACGATGAAATTATGGAGGTTATTCGCCCCGGAAACCACGGGTCTACTTTTGGTGGAAACCCAGTTGCGGCTGCCGTAGCAATGGCTGCCTTAAATGTTGTTAAAGATGAAAACCTTGCCGAAAATGCCGAAAAACTCGGTAAAATTTTTAGAGACGAATTAAATAAATTTATTGAAACTAGCAACGTAGCTACATTGGTGCGCGGAAAAGGTTTGTTAAATGCTGTTGTGATAAACGACAGTGAAGACAGCGACACAGCTTGGAATATTTGCCTTAAACTTCGCGATAATGGCTTGCTTGCAAAACCAACTCACGGCAATATAATTCGTTTTGCACCTCCATTAGTTATGAATGAAGAACAACTTATGGATTGTGTTTCAATAATTATTAAAACACTTAAAGATTTTGAATAACCTTCAAAACTAAAATATTGAAATGTATAAAAAACGGCTCTGATTATTCAGAGCCGTTTTTTGTTTTTTGGTAATGGTTTAGTGAAATTTTTTGTTGGTAAGTTATTTGTTGTGAACAACCGCTTTATAGTCGATAACAATATCGTTTTCGGTTATAAGTTTTACCAAATATACGCCGCTACTAAGGTTGCCAGTATAAAAGCTGTAATTAGTATTATCGCCCAAGTTTCTTTCTGAAATAACTAGTTTCCCACTCATATCATACACCGAAGCCGATTTTAAGCTATGCGCTTCGGGATTTCTAATTTCTAATTGTTTAATTGAATTGTTTTGGAAAAAACTCACATTTGTAGTTAAGGCATTTTCCGAATTTATATCTGGCACTGGTAAACCTCTTCTGTTTCCTCTAAAAAATATAAAAAACCTATCGTCATAAGTGCCAGGAGTAAGGGTAAGCGTAACTCTGGCTATATTTGTACCATTTAATTGTTTATAGGTGTTTTCAACACTATCGTAAAGATAAGCGCGCTCGTACGGCGGATTTACCTCTTCAACCAAACGCAATTCAACTAGACTAGTATTTCTAATCTTAAAAGCAATTGGAATATATTTTTCAGGCTCATAATTTGTACCGTTAATTACATAAGGCAGTCGGTCATTGTCTGGTCCAATGGGGAAATACGCATCTGTATGTAAATCTTGAGCGCTTAGTCCATCTAAGCCACGGTCATACCCGTCAGTAGCATGATCATAGAAAACAATTAATTTTTCACGTGTAACCATTTTATCAAAAATAGTCCAAAGACGCATTTTAGGTGTACTATTTCTTTGATTAAATTCTTCCTCAATGGAAGCCTGACTTCCCAGGTTTGAAGAATCATCCGCAGAAAAGTTTTGATTATTGGTTTTTTGAAACACAGAACCAGAATCACCCTCTTTAAAAAAAACTCGGTGAGAATTTTTAATTTTTACTGTGCCTAAAGCATCACCTACAAACATTATACCTTGTCCAATGGGCGCAAATCGTTTGTTGTCATCGCTATTACTGCTTGTGCCTCCGGGACCTGTAGTGCCTCCACCAGAGGTATAGTAGGAAAATGGTGCTGCCGCATATTCACCAAGGTTATCACCATCATAAGGATCTCCATCTGTATCTATTGGTCCTATGGTGTAAACGCCATAACCAAAGGGTTTAGTAGCGTAATAATGTGATGGAACGGTTCTGTCCTCATCATAATACCAAAATGTCTGTAAGGCATTATTATCTGGCAAATCATAAAAAACTTTATTAAGGTCCAAGGCAGAAGGATATGGATTTCCCGTTAAAGTCATTAAATCAGGCCCAACAGGAATTTGAAAAGTTCCATTGTTGGGTCTTCCTCTAAATTCATAAACTTGGTCGTGGCCAGGATTTCCCTCTCCCACGCCTTTCATAGTAAATCCAAATCCGGGAGGAGCATTAAGCCCGCCCCCCATAGCTGTATAGTTTCCTTCTCTTTCAGTACCCGGCGATTCAAAAGTGTAAAGCCAACGCGTGGAAACTGTAATAGGGCTGGTTGTAAGCCCGTTTAAACCGCTGGTTGTTGCTACTTGTTGTGCTGCTGTTTCACTAGTCCCGGGTTGGGGTTCGTATAAAAGTCCAACGCCAAAATTTTTATTTCCACCACCTTGACCGGTAGTTAAATACCCCGAATCTCCTACAGGCGAACACCAATAATAGTATGCATAAGCATTGGTAACCGGTGTGTTTTGTTGTACCGAAATTTGCCCGCGGCCACTGTTATTACTATTACTGCTACCTTGAATAAGTTGCCCGTTGTTGCGTAAATAAATGCTTGCTTCGGTATTTCCACCTGGCGTGTTTCGCCCTAAAGATATTTCTTGCTCCACGAATAATACGGTATTGTCTACATAAATGTAAGTGTCATTACCGCTATTTTTCCTAACGCGTAATTGGGCAAATATGTTTGCAGTGGTTAGTAGGAATATAGAAAAGAGTAGTAGGTTTTTCATATTTTTGCATTTTAAAAATCTTGATGGGGGACCACAAAATTTTTATTATCGTATAAATTTATAAATTAATTACCACAAATTTTACAATCTGGCGCAAATTACGTAATATTTTCGTTACGAGATAGTTGTGCAGATGTAAATTCTGCGCAAATAAATAAACAATTAATAGTTTTTTATGGAAATAGGTGATAAAGTTTCGGTTCTCGACGATGATATTTCGGGAGTTGTAAAAGCGATAAAAGGCGCCGAAGTAACCGTTATTACTACAGATGATTTTGAATTAAATTTTCAGAAAAATGAATTAATTGTAGTAGATGGTTCTATTACAAAAAACGATCTTGCGCAAATGGATATTTCAACCGTAATTTCAGAAAAAGAAAGTAAAAAACCGAGAAAAACTAAACGCATTAAGCCAAAAGAACGCAGTTTACCACCCATGGAAGTTGATTTACACATAAATCAATTAGTAAAAAATACGCGAGGATTGGATAATTATGAAATGCTAACCGTTCAACTAGATACTGCAAAAAGACAATTAGAATTTGCCATTGCCAAGCGCATTCAAAAAATTGTATTTATTCACGGGGTAGGAGCGGGTGTGCTAAGAGCCGAACTTGAATATTTATTTAACCGCTACGAAAATTTAAAATTTTACGACGCCGATTACCAAAAGTACGGCCGCGGCGCTACCGAAGTTTACATCTATCAAAATGTAGGCAATGGTTAAATGTTAAAATTCGGGCGTAATCGTTTTTAGGATTATTTCAACGTTTTCTAAAGTTCCCATAGTAAGGGTTTCAATAGTAATTTCTTCTTCGCCACTAACCAACACAAGGTTTTTTAATACAATTTTTACACTTTTAGTTATGGTGTATTCGTGTGGGATGTACTCGTTTACGGGATAAGCATTCGCTACTGCCGGATTTAAATAATCTGCGCCCACGCTAGGATCTGTAACATCGTTTCGAGGGTCTAAGTCCATATTTTTGTCTTCGTGACGCGTAATTACACTATCGCCGTCATCGTCGGGGTCTAAGTAATCTGGAATGCCATCATCATCGGTGTCTAAAGGGTTTGTTAGCGGGTTGTCATCGCCATCGTTATTTTGAATGTCTAATTCTAAAGCTGTTGGTACATTATCGCCATCGTCGTCTGCATCGTATAAATCGGGGATACCGTCGCCATCGGTATCTCCTTCAAATTCTTTATCGGCAGGTACACCATCGTTATCGTCATAATTAAAAACGGTCGTAAACTCTGCGGTGCCAGAAGCAGCAAGGTAATTTACGGTTACCTTTGGAGCAGTTGGCGGAACGCTACTGCAAAAATAATTGTTGCCAATGGCGCCATTATAAGTTCTATAGTTAACAAAATTGTTGGTTCCGTCCAGGTTATAAATTTTGGTTCCTTCAACATTATAAAGGCTATCGGTTACATTTAATTTAAGCGAAAGACTCTCAAAAGCCTCTGGATTTACCTTGTAAAAAACGTGGTTTCCAGCATCGCCACACGCCTTTAGCGTAGCGTCGTCAAAATTAAAAGTTGTAATAATTATATCTCCGTCGTCGCAACTTTGTAGTATTGAACAAGCAAATATTAAGAAACCGAAAAACTTTTTCATAAATACAATTTGATATATCTTAATTTATCATTTTATTGAAGCGAAATAGTCTAAATATATAGCTACAAAGTGGTTATAATTTAATTTTGACGCTTTAAAAAGTTAATTATAAAAAGTGTCACAAAGTAACGCATTTCTTTTTAACTGAAATGCTTTCAAATTTGTTTTAATATGTATTTTTGCGACGTAAAATAAAAAACAAGTAAGTCTTTTAAGGTTGATTTAGGTAGCTATAAGTACTGTTTTTAAGGTAAAAAAAATCCCATGAAGAAAGTATATTTTGATAATGCAGCGACCACGCAGTTGCGCGAAGATGTTATTACGTGTATAACCGAAGTATTAAAAGTTGAGTACGGAAACCCTTCATCTACACACTCTTATGGTAGGTCTGCTAAATCATTACTTGAAAATGCGAGAAAGGATATTGCCAAGCTTTTAAATGTATCGGCAAGCGAAATAATTTTTACTTCGGGTGGAACCGAAGCCGATAATTTAATTTTAAATAGCGCCGTTCGCGATCTTGGTGTAAAAAGAATTATTACCAGTAAAATAGAGCACCACGCCGTTTTACATACTGTAGAGTGGCTCGAAAAAAACAATAATATTCAAGTTGAATATGTAAGTTTAGACGATTGTGGTGAAATTGATTATGACGGATTTGAAAAATTATTGACAAATTCAGATAAAAAAACCTTGGTGAGTTTAATGCATGTTAACAATGAAATAGGAAATGTGCTAGACATTGACAAAGTTGCTAATTTGTGTAAAACTCACAATACTTTATTTCATAGCGATACAGTACAATCTGTTGGGCACTTTGAATTAGATTTTACCGAAACTCCTGTCGATTTTGCCGCAGCTGCTGCGCATAAATTTCACGGACCAAAAGGAGCGGGATTTGCCTTTGTACGAAAAAATTCTGGTTTACGCTCTTTAATTCACGGAGGCGAACAAGAACGTGGTCTACGCGCTGGAACTGAAGCCGTTTACGCCATTGCTGGAATGGCCGAAGCGCTTAAAATATCCTACCATAAACTCGAAAAAGAGCGAAAGTATATTACCGAATTAAAAGACTATTTTAAAGAGCAATTAACCTTTAATTTTCCAGAAGTAAAATTTAACGGTAATTGCGATAAAAACGAAAGTAGTACGTATACGTTGTTAAATGTTTGTCTGCCAATTACAGCAGAAAAAGCAATGTTACTACTATTTCAATTAGATTTAAAAGGTATTGCCTGTAGTAAAGGAAGCGCTTGCCAAAGTGGGAGCGAGGGTGGCTCTCACGTTTTAAATCAAATTCTTTCTAAAGAAGATTTAAGCAAACCGTCGCTACGCTTTTCTTTCTCTAGTTTTAATACAAAAGAAGAAGTGGATTACGTAGTAGATGTGCTTAAAGACTTTATTGACAACGGAATTTAAAAACTGAATTTAAAAAAAGCTGCTAAATTAATTTAGCAGCTTTTTAATTTTTTATTCAATCTTTCTTTTAAAACCTCGCTGAAAGTTTTACGTTAAAAACACGTGGAGTTAAATAGTTAGGAATTGAATACTGCACTTTTGTATAAACATCTCTTACAAAAGTATTTGTAATTGAGTTTTGTACATCGAAAATGTTGAATATTTCGGCACCAATAGACAGATCCTTAAAAGGCTTTAACCAGCCGCTATCGCGTAGTTTTGTGTTATCTACTATTACATAACTCACACCAAGATCGGCACGTTTGTAATCGGGCAAACGCACTTGATAGTTGTAAGGGTCGGCATAACTTGGCGAACCACCTGGCAAACCAGTGTTATACGTAAGATTTAAATACATTTTTAACGAAGGAATTACTTTTACATAGTCTTGAAAGAGTACTCCAATTTTTAAACGCTGGTCTGTGGGTCTAAAAATATAACCGCGGTCGTTTATGTTTTCTTCGGTTTTTAAATATCCTAAGCTTAACCAGCTTTCGGTACCGGGCACAAATTCGCCAGCTAAACGCAAATCTACTCCGTAGGCGTATGCCACGGCGTTGTTATTAGCTCGGTAACGAATTCGAACATTTTCTAACGTATACGGGTTAACATCGGTTAGATGTTTGTAGTATATTTCAGAATTTAATCTAAATGCGCGATCCCACATTTTAAAACTGTAATCGTTTCCTAGTACTAAATGAATTGACTGTTGTGCTTTTACATTGGGTTGGACGGTCCCAGTTGAATCGCGCAATTCTCTATAAAATGGCGGTTGGTGATAAACCCCTCCAGACAGCCTGAATAACATATCCATCTCCCAATCTGGTTTTAAAGAAACCTGTGCTCTCGGACTAAAAACTGTTTGTGTATTGCTGGTAATTCCTTTTCCGCTTACTGTCCAATTGTGTGCACGAACCCCTGCGTTTAACCATAACTGGCTGTTTCCTAAATTTGTTTTTCGGCTCCATTGGGCATAGCCCGAAATTCTATCTATCTGGGTATCGTTTAAGGCGCGTACATCGGTATAGGGAACAATGGGAGAAGTATCGGCTTCATACGGTTGATTATTTGGAGGGAATATTGGTGGACGAATAGAAAATCCTGCCGAATCGATTATTTCGTATTCTTGAACGCGATCGCGAATATCTTCGCGGGTGTATTTAATTCCGTATTCAATATTATTATCTTCAAGCGAAAGATTTCCTTTGTGTTCAAAATTAAATATTAGCGCGTCCAAATCGTTTCGAGCGTGCGTAAGTTGTCCGCCAATACCTCTAGTAAAAGTTACTTCGCCTAAATTTTCACCGCCGATTTCAGTATTTACCTCGCCTAATCGGTATTCGGCTAAAATATCAAAATATTCCTGCTCGGTAGTTTGGTAAAGCGAGCTAATAAATTTGGCAGTATAATTATCTGAAACTACCCAAGTAGATTTTAAAGCTCCAAAATAAGTATTGTATCTATCTTCTTCACGACCCTCGTAAAACACCAGTAGCGCAATAGGGTCTGTAAGTGTCCCAAAGTTGGTTTGTCGCGTTAGCGGCTCATAGTTGTACTCGTTGATTGATACATTTCCAAGAAAACTCAATTCAAACTTATTGTTGAATTTATATGTTAAATAGGTTTGCGCATCGGCAAATTTTGGACGGTAATTGGTTTCGGTTTGTTTGGCGTCTACAAGTAAACTGTTGTCGCGATAGCGCATCCCTAAAATACCCGAAAGCCTTCCGGTTTTTGAAATACCTTCTACAGTAGCACTGGCACCTAAAAGACTTAAATCTACAGAGGCTCCAAAATTTACTGGGCGGCGATATGTAATATCTAAAACCGACGACAATTTATCGCCGTACTTTGCTTGAAACCCTCCTGCCGAAAAATCTACATTGCTGGTTAGATCACTATTTACAAAGCTTAAACCTTCTTGCTGACCGCTTCGTACTAAAAATGGTCTATAAACTTCAATTTCGTTTACATAAACCAAATTCTCATCGTAATTTCCACCCCGCACGGCGTATTGCGTACTTAATTCGTCGTTACCACTAACCCCGGGTAGTGACTTTAACAAGTTTTCTACGCCCGCATTGGCACCAACCATTTTTCTTATTACTTCGGGTTCAATATTTACTAATCCTTCAATGCGTCTATTTTCACGACCCGAAATTACAACTTCGGCAATTTGCTCAACGTCAATTTTTAAAACGGGGTTTAATTCGTAGTCTTCATTTGCACTTAAATTAAATTTAAGTTTTGCTTTTTTATGCCCTACGTGCGAAAAGGTTACTTCAACTTCTTGGTTTGAAGGTATTTCTAATAGGTAGAAACCATTTAAATCGGAAATAGTTCCGTTGTTTTGGTAAGTGACGTTTACACCAGAGAGCGGCGTATTAAATTCGTCTAAAATAATTCCTTTAATGGTAGCTTTTTGAGCTGCAACAACGGTTACAATAAGACTAAAAAGCAGCGTGAGTGTTAGTTTGTTTGTTTTCAAAAGCAAGGGTTAGAGTCGTTTTCTGAAAAATTGTGTTTCAAATGTAGTACTATTTCCAACATTATCTGTTACGATAACTTTTAAATTATTTTCAGTTTCAAGATTAACGTTATCATTAAAATTATATGTAATAAGGTCTTTTTTATAATCGTATTCCATTAAAATAAACTTACCGTTAATTGTTGCACGATACGCACTAATCCCGCTTAAATCGTCGGTAATTTTAAGTTTTAAAAAGTTTTCGTTGCTTATCCACTTTCCTTCAGAAAAATTAATTGGTGTAATAGTGGGAGGGGTGTTATCTAAAGCAATTGTATAATTACCAAAAGTACGCGTTTTTGCAACCAATTTATCTCCCTTTCGGGTGGTCGATGTATAATATGGCTCGCCTTTATAGTTTAGTCTTCCTATGTATAATTTGTCTTTGTCTGCTTCGGTATATGCCGAAATATCTGCCGAAATAGTAATGTTGCGATGAATTGGAATTACATCTTCGTGCAGTTTAAGTACATCGCCATTTTCTTGAATATCTAAATAAGTGTTTTCATAAAGGCTATTTGCAGGAATATACACACTAAACTTTCCTTTTGTGATGGAGGTAGCGTGGTTTGCAGTAATAAAATCTTCTGTTTCTTTAATATTTCTTTTTTCTAAAATATCGAGCTTAGCGCCTTCAATTGGCACCGTAATATACATTCTGTTGCCTTTAAAGTCTTTTACCTCTACGGTATAAATTGAACTTAAACTGTCTTTTACCGTTATATAGCCGTTTTCGTCTTCGTTTGTAATAATACTCAACGGGTTATTTTCTTGACGAAAAAGTTTTTGTACCATCGTTTTATTAGTCTCGTAATATTCATAATCTGTATATCGATTTAAGTAACGCGTTTCAGAAAAAGAAAATTTATTGAATAAAACTTCAAATTTTTGAGTGCCGTTAAAACGAGTTTCAATACGGTAGGCACCGTTTTTATTAGATGCCCCATCTTGCTGATCATAGGTGCTTATTCCAAAACCTATTTTTCCAAAAGCAGTTATGTTTTCGGTTTTATAATTTTCATCCCGCTGTTTAATTAAGCGTAGTTTGGTTCTGTTTTGTCCTTGGTTAACGTGTGCATCTTCGCCAATAGGATAGGCAAATAGCCCGCTAACAATTGGTTTTTTTGAATCTGGAATATCAATCCCAAATAGCAACGGGTTCATAGGGCGTTGCGATGCGTCGCGTATTTCGAAATGTAAGTGCGGGCCGCCGCTACCGCCAGTATTTCCGGTATATGCAATAAGGTCGCCTTTTTTAACGGCCAGCAAATCTTTCTTCGGAAAAAGCTCCAAAACAAAAGTTTCTCGTTGGTATTGGGTGTCTTTCACGTACTGTTCAATTTCGCCGGCAAAACTGCGCAAATGAGCGTAAACCGTAGTGTAACCGTTGGGGTGAAGGATGTATAATGCCTTGCCATAGCCGTAGTGCTGAACGTTAATACGACTTACATAGCCATCGGCAGGCGCATAAACGGGTAGGCCTTCTCTTTGTTTTGTTTTAAGGTCTAAACCGCTGTGGAAGTGGTTGGCGCGCATTTCGCCAAAATTGCCAGATAAAACTAAATTTATATCTAGTGGGTTTGAAAAATAATCTGTGGGAATGTTGTTTTGTCCATAGGTAAGACTACTACAAAGCAGTAGCAAAAAAAATATCTTTTTCATATAGCAAAAATAATAATACGCACTAATTTAATGAGATAAGCACAGTATAATTATAACATATTTTCAATAATACAAAAAAAACAGAAAACTGTTTGTTAATTAGCGATGGTATACTAACTTTGTGAAAGAAGTATTGAAGACAGATTTTAATGAGTAATCTTTTTGAAATAGTTGATTCTCTTGAAAATAGAATTAACGAGCTGCTTAAAAGGCATGACAATTTAAAAAAAACCAACGCAGCATTAGAAGAAGAACTAAAAGATTTACATTTAAAACAGGAATATTTTGAAAACGAAATTAAAGCCTGGACTGAAAAATGCAACTCTTTAAAATTAGCAAATTCAATGCTTGGCAGTGACCAACATAAACGAGAAACTAAACTCAAGATAAACGCTCTTATTCGGGAAATTGACCATTGTATAAGCCAGCTTTCTGAATAAAATAACAACATGGCCGAACCATTAAAAATAAAACTATCAATCGCAGACAGGGTATACCCCCTTACTATTAACCCTTCGCAAGAAGAAGGACTTAGATTGGCTGCTAAAAAGATAGAAGAAATGATTAAGAAGTTCGAACAAAGTTACGCTGTACGCGATAAGCAAGATGTTTTGGCAATGTGTGCCTTACAATTTGCAGCGCAAGTGGAGCAAAAAAATATTGATAAATCTAGCGACACGCAAGAGACCGAAGCAAAGCTTAAAGCTTTAAATCGTTTGTTGCAGGAGCAATTATCATAACGTTCTTTAAATTAAAATTAAATAAGGTAACTGCCTACATTAATACTAATTTTTGGTAAACTCAACACGAATTCTTTAAAAAGGGTGAGTTGAAGTTGTAAAAGCGAGCCGTCTTTGAGCGGATACTTGACCAACTTGTTAGCCCTAAACATTCATTTTAAGGAGTTTATTCAAAATAAATATATTGATGTAGGCTTTTTTTATACATATAACTCAACTAAAAATGGAATTAATTATACCTGTAATTGGCGTAATCGTTGGTGTTGCTATTGGTTTTTTTATTGCAAAATTGATAGAAAAAAACAATGCTTCACAACTTATAATTAGAGCAAAAAAGAGTGCTTCCACTATTTTAAAAGAAGCAAAATCTGAGGCCGAAACAATAAAAAAGGATAAAATTTTACAAGCCAAAGAGAAATTTTTGGAACTTAAATCGGAGCATGAAAAAGTTATCTTAAACCGCGATAAAAAGATTTCGGAAGCCGAAAAAAGAACCCGCGATAAAGAGTCAAAAGTATCTAGCGAACTGGCTAAAACAAAAAAACTAAACGCCGAACTAGAGAACAAAAAAACAGATTACCGCAATAGAATTGAAGTTCTTGAGAAAAAGCAAAACGAAGTAGATAAGCTTCATAAAAGCCAAATTGAACAACTTGAAGTTATAAGTAGCCTTTCTGCCGATGAGGCAAAGCAACAATTAATGGAAAGCTTAAAAGACGAGGCTAAGTCGCAAGCCATGGCATTTGTACAATCTTCTATGGAAGAGGCCAAAATGACAGCGCAACAGGAGGCTAAAAAAATTATTATAAATACCATTCAACGCATAGGTACAGAAGAAGCAGTAGAAAATTGCGTTTCTGTGTTTAACTTAGAAAGCGACGATGTAAAAGGTAGAATTATTGGTCGCGAAGGTCGAAATATTCGAGCTATCGAATCGGCTACTGGGGTAGAAATCATTGTTGATGATACACCCGAAGCAATTATCCTTTCGTGTTTTGACTCGGTTAGAAGAGAAGTAGCCCGCCTATCATTACATAAATTAGTTACCGATGGTCGTATTCACCCCGCGCGTATTGAGGAGGTAGTTAAGAAAACGACTAAACAAATTGAAGAAGAAATTATTGAAGTTGGTAAACGTACGGTTATCGATTTAGGTATTCACGGATTGCACCCAGAGCTTATAAAAGCCGTTGGACGTATGAAATATCGCTCGTCTTACGGTCAAAATCTATTGCATCACTCGCGCGAAGTTGCGCGTCTTTGCGGTGTTATGGCTGCCGAATTAGGGCTAAATGCAAAATTGGCTAAAAGAGCTGGGTTACTCCACGATATTGGAAAAGTACCCGAAACCGAAACCGAAATGCCACACGCCTTATTAGGAATGCAATGGGCCGAAAAATATGGCGAAAAACCCGAAGTTTGCAATGCAATTGGAGCACACCACGACGAAATTGAAATGACTAGCTTACTGTCGCCAATTGTTCAAGTTTGTGATGCTATTAGCGGGGCTCGTCCCGGTGCACGTCGCCAAGTGTTAGATTCGTATATTCAGCGATTAAAAGACTTAGAAGACATTGCCTTTGGTTTTGGCGGAGTGAACAAAGCGTATGCTATTCAGGCAGGTCGTGAGTTGCGCGTAATGGTTGAAAGTGAAAAAGTAAGCGATGAAAAAGCTTCGCAATTATCTTTTGAAATTTCGCAAAAAATACAAACCGATATGACTTATCCAGGACAAGTAAAGGTTACTGTAATTAGAGAAACACGCGCGGTAAACATCGCCAAATAAGCTATATTTCAAAAATTTAAAAAGCCGCAATTTATTTAATAATTGCGGCTTTTTTTTCGGTATTTTCTAAATTCTATTCGTCATAAATGTTGTGATAACCTTTAGATTCTTCTTCAAAAAATTTCCCGTCTACGTATCGATAATTTCTATTTAAGCTCGCAATTTTCTCCATATCGCTATCGGTTAATGAAACATCGGCAGCTTTAAAATTTGCAACAATATGTTCTTTGGTAGTCGATTTCGGGATTGCTGCGCACCCTCTATGATTGTGCCAAGCAATTAAAACCTGCGCTGTAGAAGCGCTTCTGTCTCTGGCAATTTCTTTAATTTCTGAAATATCCATCATATTAGGTTCGTCATCTGCTTTCATAGCTGCAACACGGTCTCCCGAACCTAAAGGTGAATAAGCGGTGACTAAAATATTTTCACTTTTACAATAATCTAACAGTGCTTTTTGCTGTAAAAGTGGATGCAACTCTATTTGATTCATTTCGGGCTTAATTTTAGCTTTGGAAATTAAATTTTTTAGTTTCTTTTCGCTGAAATTAGATACCCCTATATGCTTTGCCATGCCACTATTTTTGGCCTCTTCCATTTGTTTCCATGTTTCAATAATGGGGGCTTCTTCGGGGGTTAAATAATCATCTGGCTTACTCGGAAACGATACCCCGTGCCTAAAGGCTACCGGCCAATGAATTAAATATAAATCGAGGTATTGCAGTTGTAATTTTTTAAGTGAGTCTTGCAAAGCTGGAATTACTTGGCCTTCGGCGTGCGAATCATTCCACAGTTTTGAAGTTATAAAAATGTCTTCACGAAAAATTTTACCTTCATCAAAAATTTCGGATAAAGCTTCGCCAATTACTTCTTCATTGCCATAACTGGCTGCTGTGTCAATATGGCGGTAACCTGCATAAACAGCTTCCTTTATCGCGTTTTTTAATTCGTTGCCCGTGGCTTTCCAAGTTCCTAATCCTATGGCGTGCATGGTGTCGCCATTCTGAAATTTTAAAGTCTTCATAGTGTTTTTTTTAATTCTTTTTAATTAAAATACACAAGACCGAGTTATGAATAAAGAAAATTAGAGAGTTTAGGTTTTTTTTAACCCAAAACAACGCATAACTTTAATGAATTTTAAAAAATTAAATGTCTTTTCGAGGGTGAAATTGATTAATTACCGAGGAGAGATGTCTTCGGTCCAAGTGGGTATACACTTCGGTAGTAGTAATACTTTCGTGCCCCAACATTTGCTGTATAGCGCGTAAATCGGCTCCATTTTCTAATAAATGGGTTGCAAAAGAATGCCTAAAAGTATGCGGACTTACAGTTTTTTGTATTCCTGCTTTTTCAACCAATCGTTTTACAATGGTAAAAATCATAGCGCGTGTTAGCGGCCTGCCGTGTTGGTTTAAAAATAGAGTGTCTTCTGCACCTTGCGAGATTTTTTGGTGAATTCGGACCTGATCTTTATAAATTAAAATGTATTTGGCAGTTGTTGATCCCAAAGGCACTAACCGTTGTTTATTGCCTTTGCCTGTAACTTTAATAAAGCCTTCGGTTAAGTATAAATCTGAAATTTTTAAAGCTGTTAATTCCGAAACTCTTAAACCACAACCGTAAAGGGTTTCAAGAATTGCTTTATTGCGTTGACCAAGTGTTTCTGTTAAATCTATTACTTTAATTATTTCATCTATTTCTTCAACCGAAAGTGTATCGGGAAGTTTTCTGCCAATTTTGGGCGATTCAATTAATTCTAAAGGATTTTGTTGTCTGTAATCTTCAAAAATCAAGTAGTTAAAAAAGCCTTTTAAACCAGAGATTAATCTGCTTTGCGAGCGAGGATTCATATTTTTTGCAGTTTCATATACAAACTGCTGAAGTGTTTCTTCAGAAATATTAACAGGTGAAACTTCAACTTTATTTGTCTCTAACCACCGTATTAATTTTTTAATATCTAAGGAATAGTTGATTATAGAATTTTGCGAAAGACCGCGTTCTAATTTTAAATAATTTTGGTAATCGCTTAATCCTTGTTGCCACTTCATGTTGCTATATTACTACTTAAACGAATAGTTAACAAAATTCTAAATGTATTTTTAACTAGTTGAGATAATTTATATTTGTTGTTAATAATAAAAAAACCCAAATTATGAAAAAATTAATAGTAGCATTAACTGCTTTAATAATGAGTACTACAGCATTTGCGCAAGGTATAGATCTTGGAATTAAGGCAGGAGCTAACTTCGCAAAAATTTCGGATGTGAGTGATTTATCTAGCAAAACCGGATTTCAAGCTGGTGTATTTGCAGGTGTAAAATTTACCGAAAAAGTAGCAATACAGGCAGATTTATTATACTCACAACAAGGTGCTGAATTCGACTATGGTAAATTTGATTTAAATTACGTAAACGTACCAATTGTATTAAAATATTATTTGGTGCAAGGGTTAAATGTTCAAGTAGGGCCACAATTTGGTTTTATTTTGGATGATGAAATATACGAAGAAAGCATAGGCGGGGTGCGTTTTGAAGAAAATGCCGAAAAGAGCGATGTATCAGGAATTGTGGGTGCAGGATACGACTTTCCTTTTGGAGTTCGTGTAGATGCGCGATACAATTTTGGATTTACCGATGTTTTGGAGAATAACGACAGTAAAAATAATGTATTTTCTATTGCATTGGGGTATTCATTTTTATAGTAAAACTAAATCCTTCTTAAAAAAGCCGTCTTTAATAGATGGCTTTTTTTATGAATTATATTTTAAAAATTAAACCTAAAATTATTTACTTGGCAGAATTTAAATGTATGTTTTAATAATCCTGAATACAGATTTGCTTGATATAAATAAAATGTATATTTTTAACTAACTAACAATTTTAAATCTTAAATTTTTTTAATTATGAAAAAACTATTATTATTTGTAGCAGTGGTTGTATTGTCATTTACAACCGCCCAATCTCAAAGTCTTAATTTAGGTGTTAGCGCAGCGTTACCGGTAGGTGATAGTGCTGATGGATATACTTTTGGGGCACAAGCAGACTTTTCTTATCTGTTTGAAATTAACGAATCTTTTCACGTAGGTCCTATGGCTAGTTTATTGTACTATAATGGCGATGAAATGGACATTCCCGGGGTAGGTACGTTTGAAGTTGATTCGGCCTTATTTTTACCAATAGGAGGTTCGGCAAGATTTTTACTTGAAGAATTCTTTTTTGGTGCAGATTTAGGGTATGGAATTGGCCTTAGTCCAGACGGCAATGATGGTGGTTTCTTTTACAGACCAAAAGTAGGATATGATTTTGGGTCATTGGCTGCAATACTTTCGTATTCAGGCGTTTCAATGGATGGTGGAACATTTAGTTCTGTTAATATTGGCGTTGAATTTGGATTATAAATAACAAAAACCAAATAATAAAAGAGCAGGAGCAAAATCGTTCCTGCTTTTTTTATTTTATATATTTACGATATGAAAATTATTATAATAAACGGCCCAAATTTAAACCTACTTGGCAAGCGAGAGAACGATATTTATGGAGAAAAATCGTTTAATGAATTTTTTGAAATTTTAGTTCAGAAATATTCTACTATCGAGCTTTGCCATTTTCAATCGAATATAGAAGGTGAAATAATTGATAAAATACAAGAAACCGGGTATAATTTTGACGGTATTGTTTTAAACGCAGCAGCCTATACGCATACCTCGGTTGGTATCGCCGATGCCGTTAGAGCCGTCAACACTCCTGTGGTAGAAGTTCATATATCGAATACATTTTCTAGAGAAAACTTTAGACATAAAAGTTTTTCGGCTCCCCATGTAAAAGGTGTAATCGTGGGCTTTGGCTTACAAAGTTATGAATTGGCTTTGCAAAGTTTTTTACAATAGTTATTAGTTGGTAGAAAATTATTTAGACAAAAAAAACCGCAACAATTAAGTGCGGTTTTTTTGTTTTATCTAAACGAGTAGTATTTAAAAATTGTCTTACGTCTATAAATGTATTACTTCGTCATAAGCATCGGCAACGGCCTCCATCACAGCTTCACTCATTGTAGGGTGAGGGTGTACAGCTTTTAAAACTTCGTGGCCTGTTGTTTCTAGCTTTCTACCTAAAACAGCTTCGGCAATCATATCGGTAACGCCTGCACCAATCATATGGCAGCCTAACCATTCGCCGTATTTTGCATCGAAAATTACTTTTACAAAGCCATCTTTTTCGCCAGAAGCGCTTGCTTTTCCGCTAGCAGAGAACGGGAATTTCCCAACTTTTAAATCGTATCCAGCTTCTTTGGCTTGCTTTTCGGTCATTCCAACGCTAGCAATTTCTGGCGAAGCATAAGTACAACCCGGAATATTTCCGTAGTCAATAGGCTCAACGTTCATTCCTGCAATTTTTTCAACACAAGTAATTCCTTCTGCCGAAGCAACGTGGGCTAGGGCAGGACCGGGAACTACATCGCCAATCGCATAATACCCTGGAATGTTGGTTTGGTACCAATCATTAACCATTATTTTTCCTTTATCGGTAACTATGCCTACATCTTCGAGTCCAATTCCTTCAAGGTTTGAAGCAATTCCTACTGCCGAAAGTACAACTTCGGCTTCGAGCGTTTCTTCTCCTTTTTTAGTTTTTACTGTAGCTTTTACTAATTTGCCCGAAGTATCTAATTTTTCTACTGATGAATTTGTCATCACTTTAATACCGGCTTTTTTAAACGATCGCTCAAACTGTTTTGAAACATCTTCGTCTTCTAGGGGCACCAAGTTTGGTAAAAATTCTACAATAGTAACATCGGTTCCCATTGAATTATAGAAATGTGCAAACTCAACGCCTATTGCACCACTTCCCACAACAATCATACTTTTTGGTTGCTTTTTTAAGGTCATGGCTTCACGATAGCCAATTACCTTTACGCCATCTTGTTTTAGGTTAGGCAATTCGCGAGAGCGAGCCCCTGTGGCAACAATTATATGGTCTGCCGAATATTCTTTTCCATCAACGTCTACTTTTTTTCCGGCTTTTAGTTTTCCGAAGCCATTGATAACGTCAATTTTATTTTTTTTCATTAAAAACTGCACCCCTTTGCTCATTCCTTCGGCAACACCGCGACTTCTTTCAATAACTTTCCCGAAATCTTTGTCAAATTCCTTTACAGAAAGTCCGTAGCTATCGGCATGTTTTAAATAATCAAAAACTTGTGCGCTTTTTAAAAGGGCTTTTGTAGGGATACATCCCCAGTTTAAACAAACGCCTCCTAGGCTTTCTTTTTCAACAACCGCGGTTTTTAAACCTAATTGTGAAGCCCTAATTGCAGTTACATACCCTCCGGGTCCACTTCCTAAAACTATTACGTCGTATTTGCTCATTACTAATATTTATATATTTCTTTTCAAGCAACGAATTTACGAAATCTAAAAAGAAATTTCGATAGCTATCGTTCTCAAATTCTGAAATAAAATATGTGAGTGGAAAGAATAAATTTGGGACATAAAAAAACATCAATTTTCAAATTGATTTTATATCTGAAAAATGATGTTTAAAATAATATAACTTGTATTGTTATTTCTTCTGAAACTGTAAAGACAAAGAGTTTACGCAGTATCGTTGCCCCGTTTGAGTAGGGCCATCGTTAAAAATATGACCTAAATGGCTGCCGCAACTTGCACAAAGAATTTCAGTGCGAATCATCCCGTGGCTTTCATCTTTTTCATATTCTATGGCTCCTTCAATAGCATCGTCAAAAGATGGCCATCCACAGTTACTTTCAAACTTGTTACTACTTTCAAAGAGCGGTGTTTCGCAAGCGCCACACACGTAAGTTCCTTTATCGAAAGTTAAATTATATTCTCCTGTTCGAGGAAATTCGGTGCCTTTTTCGCGTAAAATATGATACCGTTTATCACCCAATTGTTTACGCCATTCGGCTTCCGATTTAGAAATAGGGTATTTTTTAGTATTACTCATGGGTAGGAATAAATTTTAATGCAACTCCGTTAATACAGTGTCTTTTACCCGTGGTTTTTTTAGGTCCGTCGTTAAAAACATGGCCTAAATGCCCGCCACAGTTTGCACAATGTTCTTCAACTCTAGTATAGCCCAGTTTATTATCTGTTGAAAAAGCTACATTACCTTCAATTTCTCTGTCGAAACTGGGCCAACCAGTACCGCTATCAAATTTGTGTTCACTTTTAAAAAGAGGATTGTCACAAGCAGCGCAAACATAAGTCCCCTCTTGGGTATTATTATTTAATGAACTTGAAAAAGCAGGTTCGGTAGCTTCGTGTCGTAAAACCTGATATGCTTGTGGCGAAAGTTCTGCCTTCCACTGTGCATCGGTTTTAACAACAGAAAACTTTTTTGATGAAGTTTCTACTCTCTTTTGCGCTGGCGAATTACAGCTCATAAAGAGAGCGCTTAAAATTAATATTGTGCTTAAAAGCTTCATATTACAGTTCTATTTTTTCAATTTGCGAACCATCTGCTTGCATTACTTCTAATAATTCGTCCATAGACGGATTTGTTTTTGCAAATTCAGCAGGTACTACGGCAACTCTAAATATTTGATTTGTATCGTGAATTGGATCGATATTAGTTAAATCGAAATTTCCTTCAATTGTAAATTGAATATCAACAAATGTGTTGTTAAAGTTGTATTGGAAAAAATCGCCCGTACCATCGTTGTAAAAAATGTTTTGAGGCAATTGGGTCCAAATATCGGCAGTTTCGCCATTGCCAATATCGTCTTGCCCTTCGTATCGATACGCTAAAACAACATCACTTTCATATACTGTAAAAGGGTAGTTATAAAATGAAGAATACAGCGTGTTATTTGATGGATCGTACTGGTAGCTATTTACGTCTACTTCAAATACTTGAGCGTACACTAAGCCGCCATCCTGTCCCGGAGGTCCTGGGTCGCCTTCACAAGCTGTAAAGAAAATTGAAGTGGTTATTGCCAATAAGAGAAATATGTTTTTCATAATAAAATTTTTAAATTATACGTAGAGTATTCAAAAGTCATTCCACAATTTGAAAGCTATAAATTTAGCAGTTAATTACGGGGTTTTGTATTAAAGAAAATGTAATGTTTAAAATTTTGGAATAATAGTTGAAAAATAAAACGTCGATGATAATTTTAAAATAATTTTGGGAGAATACTAAATTATATATTTCTAATTTTAACTACTTAAGAACAAAAATCAACATTATGAAATTGAAAAAATCGCTTATAATTCTATTTGTAGGAATGCTTATTGTTGCTTGTAGTACCAATCCCTTTACGGGGAAACAAACGCTGGCATTGGTTCCAAATTCGCAAATATTGCCAATGGCATTTCAGCAATACAATCAATTTTTAGCAGAGCACGACGTAGTTAAAAATACTTCAGAATCTAGAATGGTTAAAAATGTTGGTAATAAGATTGCCGCAGCTGCCGAGCGTTATTTAAATGCCAATGGCTATGCAGGCTATTTAACCGATTATCGTTGGGAATACAATTTAATTGCAAGTGAAGATAAAAACGCTTGGGCTATGCCAGGAGGAAAGGTTGTAATTTACACCGGTATTCTGCCTATTACACAAAATGAAGCAGGTCTTGCCGCAGTTATGGGGCACGAGGTGGCGCACGCATTGGCAAATCACGGACAACAACGTATGAGTGCGGCGCAATTACAACAAATTGGTGCTGTAGCCGGAAATATTGCTTTGGCCGATAATCCAGAGAATCAACAAATTTTTAATACTGCATATGGTTTAGGCTCAAATTTGGGAGTAATGTTGCCCTTTAGCAGGTCTCATGAAACCGAAGCAGACCACATTGGGCTTATTTTAATGGCTATAGCTGGCTACGAACCTGCGGTGGCGGCAGAATTATGGCAACGTATGCAAGCTCAACAACAAGGAGCACCGCCAGAATTTTTAAGTACCCACCCATCTAGTTCAACTAGAATTCAAAATATTAAATCGTGGGTACCTTCTGCAAAAGCTGAAGCTGCCAAGTTTGGTGTAACCAATTTTAAAAGATAGGTTTTAAATTTTTTTAGTTCATAAAATAAAATCCTGCCTATCGCAGGATTTTTTTATTAGTTTAGTGACCTTAAAATTTTAGCCCACCATGCCAAATCTTATAAAAGGAAGTAAAAAACTGCTCAATGCTTGGGCTTTTTACGATTGGGCAAATTCGGTTTATAGTTTAGTTATTGCCTCGGCGATATTCCCTATATTTTACCAAGCACTATTCAAATCGGCCAATATTACTACTGTTACTTTATTTGGGGGAAGTATTAGAAGCACTCCTTTAATTAGTTATACAACGGCTGCCGCATTTTTAATGGTAGCCATTATTTCACCAATACTTTCGGGCATTGCAGATTACGTCGGAAATAAGAAAAATTTTATGAAGTTTTTCTGTTACTTGGGCTCGTTTTCTTGTATGGGCCTTTATTTTTTCAGCCTTGAAAATATTTATATAAGTCTGTTGATGTATTTTGGTGGTCTTGTTGGCTTTTGGGGGAGTTTGGTTTTTTACAACTCTTACTTACCCGATGTGGCATTTCACGAACAGCAAGACAGGGTAAGTGCAAAAGGATATTCACTGGGATATATTGGCAGTGTTATTTTGCTGCTAATAAATTTGGGAATGGTTATGTTTCCCGAAGTTTTTGGGTTTGGAGCAGGAGGGGCTGCAAGTATTCAAGCCATGCGTTGGTCTTTTGTAACCGTTGGCATATGGTGGATTCTCTTTAGTCAATATTCATTCTATTATCTACCAAAAGGAAATAAAAGCGGTAAAAAAGTAAGCACTAAAATTATATTTAATGGTTTTAAAGAACTTAGAGGTGTTTATATTTCACTTTCTGAAAATAAACAATTAAAACGTTATTTGGCTGCCTTTTTTGTGTATAGCATGGCCGTTCAAACTGTAATGCTTGTAGCCACATATTTTGGCGAACAAGAAATAGGATGGAGTAGTAATAATGCCAAAACCATGGGGTTAATTATTAGTATTCTAATAATTCAATTAGTAGCGGTGGGTGGTGCAATTTTAACGTCTCGAGCATCGGCCAAATTTGGAAATATTAAGGTTTTAGTGGGAATAAATATTTTATGGGTTGTTATATGTATAGTAGCTTTTTTTATAACTGCGCCCATACAATTTTATATAACTGCCGGAATTGTAGGATTAATTATGGGGGGCATTCAATCGCTCTCTCGCTCAACTTATTCCAAGTTTTTGCCAGCAACAAAGGACACTACTTCGTATTTCAGTTTTTACGATGTAGCCGAAAAGATTGGAATTGTAATAGGAATGCTTATTTATGGATTTATTGACCAAATAACCGGAAGTATGCGCAATGCTATATTGTTTTTAGTATTATTTTTTATAACTGGTGTATTTTTATTATTAAGAGTGCCAAGAAATAAAAAACGTTAAACAATTTTTGTTTAAGTTTGCGTTTATTACCTACATCAAACAACTTAATTTATGAAAAAAATGAATTTATTGAAGGGAGTATTTTTAGCCTTTATTGCCTTTCAATTCTTGTCTTGTAACACCGAACCCCTTACAGGTGAGTTTGTTGAAGAAGAGCAAAATACTGCCGAAGAAGGTCAGTTTAGAGCGTTAATTGAAGGTGAAGATTATATTGCAACTAGTGTTTCGGCAACCCTCTCCGAAGATAATAGATTGATGATTACGGGCGCTAAAAGTGGTGGTGAAAGTATTTCGCTTTTCGCTTCAAATGCAGGTGTAGGATCTTTTGATTTGTCATATACCTACTCAAATAACAACATTGCTAAATATTACGACGGTTCGTCAAATTTACAGCCATATACCTCTGCAGATTCTTTAGCAGGTTATGGATTGCTAAACATAGATGTTTTAGACTTAACTGCTCAAACGGTTACTGGAACATTTAGTTTTGTTGGAATGAGAGCGAAGTTAGATGGCGACGGGAACCCTATTTTAGACAATAACGGCGATCCCGTTTTAGAACAAGTATCTGTTACTAGTGGTGCTTTTAATGAAATTCCTTTTGAACTTGACGAAACTGGCACTGGTGGTGGCGACGGAAACGGAAACACAAATCCAAATAACGAGTTTTTTGCAAAAGTAGATGGCTTTGACTTTATTGCAGATAGTTTGCGAGTTTATGAGCCTATGGTAGGTGATGTACACATGATTAATATTGAGGCAAAAAATGGTGCTGGTGAAAGTTTGCGTATCGATATTCCACGGTCTTTAGGTGTGGGAACTCACAATATGGTTCAAATTTCTGACGGAACTAATCTTATTGCATTATACAACGATGGGATGGGAGGTGAAAATTTAACCTCTAATCCAGGTACTATTACAATTACCGAATTTGATTTGGAAGAAGGTATACTTGAAGCAACCTTTTCATTTACCGGTACAGATCCGCTAAATCAATCGCAAGATACTGTAGAAGTTACAGATGGGAGTCTTGTAATTTATTTTGAGGGTGTGCCAGGAGCTACTAATTATTTTAGAGCAAATGTTGATAGCGCAGCTTACGAACCAACCGATATTGTAGTATCTACCGATGTTTTTAACCAATACCCAACCATTACAATTACTACTATGTTAGACGATCAAGAAATGGTTTTAACATTTCCGGCTACAATAACCGAAGGTTCTCACGAAATGACTACCGAAGTTGTTGAAGGAAATGAAATTGTAGGTAGTTACACCCCGATTTTTGGAACATCTATTTCATATGTATCAAATCCAGGAACGCTAATTATTACTAATTACGATTTTAATAATGGAATAATTGAAGGTACTTTTAACTTTACAGCAGTTGATGCTACGGGGCAAGACCCTACAGTTTATCAAATTTCTAGTGGCGAGTTTTTAGCTGTGCTTCCATAATTAATAGTATAAATTAATTTTAGGGTCGTATTTAGAGCAACTAAATACGACCCTCTTATTTTACTACTATTCACTACAAAATAGAAAAAGTAATTTCTTAAAATATATAGCTATCATTTTATAAGCACTATAAAATTGAACTGGCACAACTCTTGAATTATATTATTGCGGTATTGAAAACCCCGTGTAAATCAAGGTACTTCAATCAAATTTAACTTAAAACTAAAAAAATTCAACATTGTGTATGTAATAAATGCGACACAATGTCTTAAAAAAATATATGAGCAATTCAAAACTAACATTATTAGACAAGTTGTCATTTCAGGATTTAAAAGGTGATGCAGAGTTTATTCCACTTATGTCTGCCGAAGACGAAGATGCAATGCACAAAGAAGATCTTCCGGAGATTCTTCCTATTTTACCCTTGCGAAATACGGTGTTATTCCCGGGAGTTGTAATTCCTATTACGGCAGGTCGCGATAAATCTATTAAACTTATCAATGAAACTAATAAAGGCAATAAAGTTATTGGCGTAGTTTCTCAAAAAGATGAAGATAAAGAAGAGCCCGGAATAAACGATATTAATACCATTGGAACTGTAGCACAAATTTTACGGGTTTTAAAGATGCCCGATGGCAATACAACGGTAATTATTCAAGGAAAAAAACGATTTGAAGTTTCCGAAGTATTAACTACCGATCCTTATATGACGGCAACTATTAGAGAGGTTGCCGAAGCAAGACCTGCAATGGAAAGCGAGGAATTTAAAGCCATTATAGATTCTATAAAAGAAATGGCACTTAGAATTATAAAGGAGAGTCCAAACATACCTTCAGAGGCTGCTTTTGCTATTAAAAATATTGAAAGTTCTAGTTTCCTTATCAATTTTGTTTCTTCTAATTTAAGTATTGAAGTTGAAGAAAAACAAGCCCTTTTAGAAATAAACGATCTAAAAGAAAGAGCGCTTGAAACGCTTCGGTATATGAATATGGAAATTCAGAAACTATCGTTGCGAAATGATATTCAGAGTAAAGTACAAAGTGATATCAACCAACAACAGCGAGAGTATTTTCTTCAACAACAAATGAAAACCATCCAGCAAGAATTGGGCGGTTCTTCAATGGAAGAAGAAATTGAAGAAATGCGCGAGCGTGCAAAATCTAAAAATTGGAGCGAAGAGGTTGAAAAGCATTTTCAGAAAGAAATTTCAAAAATGCAACGTATGAATCCGCAGGTTGCCGAATTTAGTATTCAGCGTAATTATTTAGATTTATTATTAGATCTACCGTGGAATGAATACAGTAAAGATAGATTTGATTTAAAACGCGCTCGAAAAATTTTAGACCGCGACCACTACGGCTTAGACGATGTTAAAAAACGTATCATCGAATATTTGGCAGTACTCAAATTACGAAATGATATGAAATCGCCAATTCTTTGTCTATACGGACCTCCAGGAGTAGGAAAAACTTCGTTAGGAAAGTCTATTGCCGAAGCTTTAGGAAGAAAGTACGTGCGTATGAGTTTGGGTGGACTTCGCGATGAAGCCGAAATCCGCGGACACCGAAAAACCTATATTGGTGCAATGCCAGGGCGTATTGTTCAAAGTATTAAAAAAGCCGAAACTAGTAACCCGGTTTTTGTTTTAGATGAAATTGATAAAATTTCGGCGAGTAATCAAGGAGATCCTTCTTCGGCGATGCTCGAAGTTTTAGATCCTGAACAAAACAATGCGTTTTACGATAACTTTTTAGAGTTGGGTTATGACCTTTCAAAAGTTATGTTTATTGCAACTTCAAACAGTTTAAGTACCATTCAGCCTGCCCTAAAAGATAGAATGGAAATTATTAACGTTACCGGTTATACTATTGAAGAAAAGGTAGAAATAGCAAAACGTCATTTATTGCCTAAACAATTAAAAGAACACGGTATAGATGATAAAGCCCTTAAAATTGCAAAACCGCAATTAGAAAAAATTGTGGAAGGCTATACGCGCGAAAGTGGTGTACGTGGACTCGAAAAACAGATTGCAAAAATGGTTCGATATGCAGCCATGAAAATTGCAATGGAAGAAGATTACGATGTTAAAGTATCAAATGAAACAATTGTTGAAGTTTTAGGCGCTCCAAAAATGGAACGTGATAAGTATGAAAACAACGACGTAGCTGGAGTTGTAACTGGGTTGGCGTGGACCCGTGTTGGGGGCGATATACTTTTTATCGAGTCTACACTTTCTAAAGGAAAAGGAGCATTAAATATGACCGGAAATCTTGGAAAAGTGATGAAAGAATCGGCTACAATAGCGTTGGAATATATTAAATCTAATGCCGAATTATTAAACATTAATCCAGAGATTTTCGACAAATATAATGTTCATATTCACGTGCCAGAAGGCGCTACACCTAAAGATGGTCCAAGTGCAGGAATTACAATGCTAACCTCATTAGTTTCTCTTTTCACACAACGAAAAGTTAAAAAATCGTTAGCAATGACGGGCGAAATTACCTTACGTGGTAAGGTGTTACCTGTAGGTGGAATTAAAGAAAAAATTCTTGCTGCAAAACGCGCGCGTATTAAAGAAATTTTACTTTGCGAAGACAACAAACGCGACGTTGATGAAATTAAACCAGAGTACCTTAAAGGACTTACTTTTCATTATGTAAAAGATATGAGCGATGTTATTAATTTGGCGTTAACCAATCAAAAAGTGAAAAACGCTAAAAAACTATAAAACAAATTTTAATTAAGAATTAAGGATTAAAGTATATTTGCGTTGCATTTACACTTTAATCCTTTTTTATTTAAACTTTTGTGTAGTACAGAAATTTTCGGTTGTAGTAATTTTATAGAATAAAATATTTGATAGGGATGTTTCTGTGCTTTGTGAAAATAAATTATACTTGCATTCGTTTCAATTATAGTTACGGTAACTCGCGTCTATGACCCAGAAGGTTTTCTTAGTTTTCTCACTTTTTATATCTCAGCTCATCGTAGCACAAGTAGGAGGTAAGTCGACCTACCAATTTCTTAATTTGGTTAACAGCCCACGTATGGCTGCTCTTGGTGGAAAAGTAATTACCAATTATGATTATGACCCCACCCAAGCGCTATTTAACCCCGCCAGTATTAATTGGGAAATGGATAATCAATTGTCATTAAATTATACAAATTATATTGGCGATGTTAACTATGGTACTGCTTCGTATGCGTATTTATGGGATAGACGAACGCAAGTTTTACACGCTGGCGTAACCTATATTAATTACGGCAAGTTTGATGGTTATGACGAAGCCGGGAACCCTACAAATAGTTTTAGTGGAGGAGAAGTGGCCTTATCAATGGGGCACGCCAGAAATATTGCATTTACCAATTTTCATATTGGGGTAAATTTAAAACTTATTTCCTCTACTTTAGAAAACTATTCGTCGCTCGGTGGCGCGATAGACATAGGTGTTATGTATGTTTATAAAGATTGGGATTTGCATATTTCGGGGGTGGCTCGAAATTTAGGAACCCAGTTTACACCGTACCACGTAGACTACGAACCCTTACCTTTCGAATTAATTTTTGGTATTTCTCAAACCTTGCAAAATGTGCCTATTCGTTGGCACTTAACCTTGGAAAATATGCAGCAATGGAATGTAGCATTTTCCAATCCTTCGCGAGAAGAAACCGATTTGGAAGGAAATGTAAAAAAAGAAAACATCAACTTTATAGACAACACTTTTCGGCACGCTATTGTTGGTATAGAATTGTTTCCCGAAAGCGGATTTAATTTGCGTCTGGGTTATAACTTTAGACGGGGTGAAGAATTGCGAATTGCCGAGAAACGTACCTTTGCAGGACTTAGTGCGGGTTTTGGAATTAAATTAAACAAACTGCGGTTAAGTTATTCATACGCAAAATACAGCGCTGCGGCTTCTTCGAGCTTTTTCGGACTTAATATAGATCTTCAGTAATGAGAAAAATTACAATTGCAATAGATGGTTATTCCTCGACAGGTAAAAGTACAGTGGCAAAGCAACTGGCAGATTATTTGGGCTACGTATATGTAGATACTGGTGCTATGTACAGAGCTGTCACCCTCTTTGCAATGGAAAACGATATCATTTCTAAAGATCACTTTAATGTTAAGGAGCTGAAAAGTGCGTTGCCATCCATAGATTTAAAATTTAAAAAAGCCGATAACTGGAAGAAGGCTCATATTTTTTTAAACGGAAAAGATGTTGAAAATTCTATTAGAAACTTAAATGTTTCAGAATTTGTAAGTCCAATTGCCACAATTCACGAAGTGAGACATAAACTGGTGTCGCAGCAACAGCAAATGGGCGAGGAGAAAGGAGTTGTTATGGATGGTCGCGATATAGGCACGGTGGTATTCCCCAATGCCGAATTAAAGATTTTTATGAACGCTTCGGCTCAAGAACGGGCACAACGTAGGTATAAAGAATTGATTGAACGTGGTGAAAATGTGACGTATAACAGTGTATTGAAAAACATTCAAGAACGTGACCATTTAGATACCACCCGTCAAGATTCTCCCTTAGTAAAAGCTATAGACGCTATTGAAATTGACAATTCTGAGATGAATATAGAAGATCAATTTCATACCGTACTTCAACTTGCTCAAGACCGAATTGCTGGCCGTGTTTAGGTTTTGCAAATCTTTCTTTCTTAATTTTCAAATCTTTACTAATATTGTAGCCTCCTAAAAAATAGGCTATGGGTGCATTTTTACAAGAATTTAAAAATTTTGCCATTAAAGGCAATATGATCGATATGGCGGTGGGAATTGTCATAGGTACAGCCTTTAATAATGTTATTAGCACTATTGTAAAAAAGGTGGTAATGCCTCCTTTATCGCTGCTTACCGAAGGTGTTAATCTTTCAAATAAAAAGTATATTTTACGTAAAGCAACAGATGTTTCAGAAGAAGTTGCCGTTGGGTATGGCGAATTACTTGAAGTATTAATCGATTTTTTAATTATTGCATTCACTATTTTTATAGTAATAAAGTTTATAAATAGATTCAAGAAAAAATCTGAAAACCCAAAAGATAAAACTGTTGAAACACCTAAAAATATTCAACTTCTTTCTAATATTGAAAAGCTTTTAGAAGACCAAAACACGCTCCTTAAAAATAAAAAAGCACCCTTAGAATAAAGTATAAAACTAAGCTGTTTTTTTTTATTAACTTTAGCAATGATTTCAACCAAATTTCTTATCTATTTCAGAAAATTTAAATTTGGTTTATTTGCTATACTGCTATTTTTATTTCTGGCCTTTCTTAGTGTTTTAAGCTATACTAAAACCATTAAAGATCAAAAAAAAGACAAGCTTCAACAGTTAGAGGTTGCTGCCAACATTACGCTTAGTGATTTTGAAAACATTATTCGTAATAACATTGGGTCATTAGAAGATTTACGCGATAGAATTGAGGTTAGTGATGGAGATTTTAAGCAACATCTTAATTCAGAATCCCTTCGTATAATTAAAAGACACCAATCTATAGATTTTGTTGAATTTATAGATAGTACAGGCGTTATTAAGTTTATTGCACCTTTAGAGCCTAATATTGAGGCACTCAATCTAGATTTAAAAAAGATAGAATACAGGATTGATAGTTGGATTAAATCTTCGCTCGATACCACTACAAATATTACAAACTGGGTTGAACTTACCCAGCAGGGAAAAGCTTTCTTGGTAGATGTACCTATGTATTATGGCAATGGTTTTCAAGGTACAATTACAGCTGGTGTAAATTTTAGAAAACAATTTGACAATATAAGTTTTAAACAAAACCTTTTTAGCGTACAGGTTAGGGATGACGCGGGAAAATTGTTTTATAGTTACAATCAACCAAAACCCGAAGCATTTAAAAAAGATGAAATTGTAACCCTAAACCTGTACCCAATCGCAGGTGTAAAAAATGTAGCGTGGCAATTTATTTTTATGTTTAACAATGAAAATGAATTTAGAGCCACAGCATCCCAAAATTATTTGTTGGCCATAGCCATGTTTTTATCGTTGCTAATATCGCTATTAGCCTATTTCTTTTTATTAGCACGACAACGCTCCGCCCAATATTTAGCTACAAACCAACGACTTAGCGAAGTAAACGAAGAACTAAAAATAGCCCGAAATAGAGCCGAAAGAGCTTCTATTGCTAAAACTCAGTTTCTTTCGCATATGAGTCATGAAATTAGAACACCACTGAGTGCTATTTTAAGTATTTCTGAAATATTAGAAGGCAAGCGACTTTCTGAAGGAGAACGCGAGTTTTTAAAATTAATGCAAAACTCGTCGCGAACGCTGCTCAATCTTGTAAACAACGTACTGAATATAGATAAAATTGAATCGGGTAGATTAGAATTGGCCCAACAAGCTTTTAAACCGTTATCGGCGCTTAAAAAAATTGTAGCAATTTATTCGCAAGCTGCTACAGTAAAAGGTTTAGAGGTAAATACAAATTTTGAAGAATTTCCAAATTCTAAAAGCGTAATTGGAGATATTTCCAGAACCGAACAGATTTTTACAAACTTAGTTAGCAATGCTGTTAAATTTACAGATAAGGGTAGTGTTACAATCAATTATCATGAAATAGAAATAGGCGATGAATTACAAATAAAGGTGTCGGTAATAGATACGGGTATTGGTATAAATCCTTCGCAATTAGATGTAATTTTTGAACGCTTTAAACAGCTCGATTTCGGAATAACAAAAAAACACCAAGGTAGCGGATTAGGCTTAGCTATTACTAAAATGATGGTGGTTTTAATGCAAGGAACCATTCATGTTGAAAGTGAAATAGGAAAGGGTTCCACTTTTACAGTTACCCTAAAATTTCCTAAAATAGATTTAAAAGAAAAAAAGAAAATAGATAGAAAGTACCGAAATTTAAGTCATTTAAGCGTACTTATAGTAGACGATAATATTTTAAACCGAATGATTTTAGGTAAAATTTTATCAAAGAAAAAAATTGACCCCGATTTTGCGGTAGACGGGGACGAAGCTATTTTAAAATGCGCTACTAAGAATTACGATTTAATTTTTATGGATGTGCACATGCCGGGAAAAGATGGTTTCGAAATTGTAAAGTATTTGAGAAATATTCGAAATAAAGCCGTAATACTGGGCTTTTCTGCAGATGCTACAAAAGAAGCTGTAGAACACGGAAAAAGCGTAGGAATGAATGAATATTTAACCAAGCCTATTGAACAAGAAACCTTGTTTACAATCCTTGGCAAATACTTTCTTTAAGCCTAATTTTAAGCTCCCAAAAACTTTAAACTTATTTAATTCGTTTGGCAGTAGCGGTACTCTTTGTAGTTTTTCCCACCTCACTAAACTCAAAAGTGTATTCGTCATTATGGGTTGAAAGAATTTTTATTAAAATTGCTTTCTTTTCGGCCTGATTTTTTGGGTTTATCTTCTTTAAAACATATTCGCAATCATTTATCCATCGTATGGATGACGAATCGGTTTTTCCTTCGTAATAATCAACCTCGAGTGTGTCGTTACGCACAATGGTAGTTTTAAAAACCTCAGTACCCGAAAGGGCTTCAAATTTAAAAGTACCAGTCTTAAAATTAGTGCAATCGCGTTGCACATTATAACATCCAATAAATAGAAAAAGAGCCAAAAATCCTACCAGAAAACGCATAATAATTTTTTACGCGAATTTCCGAAAAAATAACCGAATAAGCTCAATTTTCATAGACATTAAAAGTACCATCGTTATAGAAGAACACTATTTTATCTACTTTTTTATTTGCTGAAGCTTCCACAGGCAAATTTGCTCCAGATTTACTATTAGAAAATAAGTCAAGATTTTCAGGTGGCTTAGCTTTAGATGTTTTTTCATCACTAGTAGGTGTTTCTTTTTGAAGGGTAGTAGGGAAGTTCCCTTTCCCGAATAACAACCAATCTTTATCGATCTCAGGAAATTTCTGAAACAACTTGATAACAAATTCCAAACTCGGTTTATTTCTGCCAGACAATAAATGTGAAATAGTAGAACGATTAAAATCTATTTCTTCGGCAAATGCTGCTGCTGTTAAGTTGTAATAACTTAAGATTTGTTCAATCCTTTTTGTAAAATCTGTACTGTTTACCATTGTAACAAAAATTTGTATAATTCTATGTTTACAAATGTATACATTCTGTCAACAAATACAAAAACAAGGTAGAAAAGACTATAATTTGCTTACACTTTAACTTCAATTAACGCATCCTAATTCACTGAAATAAAATTGAATAAGTAGTTTTAATAGTGTGTAATCAATCATAGCCATAACAAGCGAGTAAAACTTATAAATTATGGTTACAAATGTAAGCGCAACCTCTTAAAACACTTGTTTACAATTGTAATCATTGCTTTGTTTAACTTTGTAAACATTAAATTTACAGCATGAAAATCCACACTTGGTATCGTTCAAATTTTGAACATCGATTATCTGGCAGATACATACATATCGATTCGATTAATCCGCTTTTAAATTATAATAAAGATAAACTTGAAATAATTGAAAAATGGTATTCGGAAAAAGGAGAGCCAATCCCATTAATAAAAATTGGGAATGGAAAGAAAATTGTTCTTGGTTGGTCTCAAATGCACGGCAACGAATCTACTACTACTAAAGCTATTTTCGACTTTTTGCGATTCATCGATCAAAAAGAACATTTTCAACCCGAAATAGAAAGGTTTTTAAATAGCTTTTCATTTTATGTTTTTCCTATTTTAAACCCCGATGGTGCTAGAAGTTACACTCGAGAAAACGCTAACAATGTAGATTTAAACCGCGATGCGCAAGAATTATCGCAACCGGAAAGCAAATGTTTATCTGAAGCTTTTAAGATGCTTAATCCTTCATTGTGTCTAAATTTACACGATCAACGCTCTATTTTTGGCCTTAGCAATGGCAAGGCTGCACAAGTGTCATTTTTGTCGCCAGCTGCAAATAAAGAACGCTCAATAACACCTGCGCGACAGGTTGCTATGGAACGCATAGTGGCTATTAACTCTGTTTTACAGACTTTTATCCCTGGACAAGTTGGCCGCTATGACGACAGCTTTAATGATGCTTGCGTAGGCGATTCTTTTCAAATGGCTGGTGTGCCTACTATTTTATTTGAAGCAGGGCACAGTGGGCAAGATTACGCAAGGGAAAAATCGAGAGAATACGTGTTTTACGCGTTGTTATCGGTGTTTAATATACTTTCTTCAAATAATAAATTAAGTTATAACGATTATTTTAAAATTCCCGAAAATCAGAAGAATTATAGAGATATTATCTTAAGAAATGTTAAAATTAAGGGACAAAAAGATCAAGTTTCGGTAGCAATTCAGTATAAAGAGGCATTAAAAGATGGAAAAATAATCTTTGAACCTTTTATAGATGAAATGGGAAATTTAAAAAATTACCACGGTCACTTTGAAAAAGATATAAAAGGGGAGGAGATTTTAACAATTCCTCAAAATAATTTAACGGTTGGCGCAAAAATTTCAGATTTAGTTGATAGAATGAATAATTCTTTATTAATATTTGTGAAATAGGTTCTTTTTTACGTCAAAACTTCATAGTTTTGCAAAAAAATTAGAAAATATGCCCAAATTTAAATTAGACGACACAGACCACAAAATTCTTGATCTTTTAATTGATAACACAAGAATCCCCTTTACAGACATTGCAAAGAAATTAGAAATTTCTGCAGGAACAATTCATGTAAGAGTAAAAAAAATGGAAGAAGCTGGAATTATTACCGGTTCTTCTCTTCAAGTAGATTATAAAAAGTTAGGATACGCTTTTATTGCATACGTAGGTGTATTTATCTTTAAGACATCGCAAACGCAATTTGTTTTAGAGCGTATTAGCGAAATTCCTTTTGTTACCGTGGCACACGTAACTACCGGTAAGTTTAATATTTTCTGTAAAATTAGAGCTCGCGATACGGCACACGCTAAAGATGTAATCTATCAAATAGACGACATAGAAGGTGTAAGCAGAACCGAGACTATGATTTCTATGGAAGAAAGTATTAATGACAAAAAAAGACTGTTGCACTCAATATTTAATGAGATATAAGTTACAGTTTAATTTATTTCTAACCTCTACGGCAACGTAGAGGTTTTTTTATTAACACAATCTTCAATTAAAATGTTACTACCTCAAAATAAATAAAGTAAAATTGTTAAAAATTTAAATTTTCCTTATTTTATTGTGAAATAAAACATTAATTATTAAATTTGCATTCTCCCCGGTTAAAAACCCAATCGGCATTTGAACTATTACTTCTTAGCTATGTAAATTACATAGTTATGAGAAAACTTCTTCTTTTTATCGGGGTAGCGTTTTATTCTTCTGTATTACTCAGTCAAGTAGGAATTGGCACCACTGAACCCACACCCTCGGCAATGCTCGAAATTAAAAGCACCGTAGATGGTGGTAATACCTATAAAGGATTTATGCCGCCAAGGGTACCCACCATTGTCGCTCGAAATTTAATAACGCCAAATATTTCGGAGGCCGGATTAATGGTTTTTGTAATGAATAATGGCGCAGGTGAAAGCTGTTTGCAAATCTGGGATGGTGGAGTTTGGACTAACATTTTTTGTGTTACAATTCCTTCACCCGAAATTTGGATAAATGAGTTTCACTATAAAAACAAAGGCACTGATGCGGGTGAATTTGTTGAAATTGCCGGCCCCACCGGAACCGATTTATCGCTTTATTCCTTATACTTTTATAACGGTGCTACTGGCACAAATTATAAAACGGTAGCATTAAGTGGTATTTTACCAAATACTTCTAATAATATTGGGGTTTTGTCTTTTCCAATAGCCGATATACAAAACGGACCTAATGATGGTATTGCAATTGTAAGAGGAAGTGTGGTTGTACAATTTTTAAGCTACGAAGGTGTTTTAATGGCTACCACTGGCCCTGCAAATGGAGTTAACTCTACAGATGTGGGCGTAAAAGAATCTACGAATACAACCGATCCGGGTTATTCACTTCAGCTATCTGGAACTGGAAATTCTTATAACGATTTTCTTTGGAACAATCCGAGGATTGACTCGCCCGGAAGCATAAATACGGGCCAAACTTTTAATTAATCACAAAAATTTTGATTTAAGTTCGGCAGTAGGGAGCATACATTCGTCTTTTTTTCCAAACCAATTATAACGGTTTTTAGCTACGTAATCATATACACTATCTCTTGTAAACTTAGGTAAAATAATAAAACCGAAAAGCAGTGGCCAAAAGCCTGATAGATGTTTGGCTATAAAAAGCGCTGCATTAGACTTTTTATAGTGTTTGCCGTTGTCAATAAGGATAATAGAATCTAAATTAGATGTATCTATATTTAATTGACTGGCTAATTTTAAACCAACCTCACTTTGCAAGGCTGCAAACTTAAAAACATTGTTTTTATCGCGTTTAATCACAAAATTAACCGAGTTATTGCAGAGATTGCATACGCCATCAAATAAAATAATTTTATGTGTTTTAAGTTGTTGCAACAATTACGCCTTTTAAATAATTTTAAACTTTTTCAAGTTCATCCACACTAACATTTGTAGTAAACATACCGTAGTTTACAGTGGCTTTGTTTTTTTCAATTTTATCAATTGTACCAATTGCGCGACCGTCTATCATTCGTACTCTATCGCCTAATTTTAAAGGTACTTTTGGCTTTGGTGGCGGCAGCTTTTTTGCTTTTTCCTTTTCCTCCTTTTTACGCTCACGAATTACTTCAACTTTTTTCTCCACCTCCTTAATAACAGCCTTTTCTTTTGCTTTAATTACCTTTTTAACCTTTGGCGCAACTTTTTTTCGTTTACTGTTTTCAACCATAACCACTTTTAGCAATTCGTCAATTAGTTGCTTTTTCCTTTTATTATTGAAATATTTTTCGGCAAGCGTATCAACCTTTCTACCTAAGCTAATGAGCTTTTGGTTGGCATCAAATAATTCCTGATAGCTTTCAAGCTTTTCTTGAACGCGCGCGTTTATTTCTTCCAACTGTTTGCTTTCAATTCGTGCTTTTTGTTCTTCCGATTTTAACGATTGTGAAGTCTTTCGAAGATTTGATCGCTCTTTTTGTAAATTGGCAATAGTCTTGTCAAAACGTACTTTACCACGTTCAATTTTTTTCTTTGCCTTGTTAATTAAGCTATACGGAATACCGTTTTTTTGCGCTACTTCAAAAGTGTAACTGCTTCCGGCTTCGCCCAAATGTAGTTGATACAGGGGCTCTAAAGTGCGACTGTCAAATTGCATGTTTGCATTCATAGCGTGCGGTAACTCGTTTGCCAGCAACTTTAAATTGGTATAATGCGTTGTAATTATCCCAAAAGCGTTTCGTTCGTAAAATACTTCCAAAAAAGTTTCGGCCAAAGCGCCACCTAATTCGGGGTCACTTCCTGTTCCAAATTCATCAATTAAAAAAAGCGTTTTATCGTTACACTTTTTTAAAAATTGATTCATCTTTTTTAACCGGTAGCTATATGTACTTAAGTGATTTTCGATAGATTGATTGTCGCCAATATCTGTTAAAACGCGTTTAAAAAAGCACATTTCGCTTTGCGGTTCAACCGAAATTAGCATGCCACTTTGTAGCATTACTTGTAAAAGACCTACCGTTTTTAGGGTAATACTTTTTCCTCCCGCATTTGGCCCCGAAATAACAATAATTCGTTTGTTTGGCACTAATTCAATACTCTGCGGATAGGTTTTTTCTTTCCTTTTATTATTAGACACCAACAGCAGGGGATGGTACGCTTTTTCTAAAAATATTTTTCTTTCCGAAGTTAAAATAGGTAATATTCCATTAATTTTTAGCGCGTATTTTGCTTTCCCGTACAGCACATCCATTTTTGTAAGATAGTCCTGGTAACTTGTTAAGAGAGCTGCTTTGGGCCTAATAAATTCGGTTAAAGCTTTTAAAATTCGCTTAATTTCTTCGTCTTCTTCGTAACGCAAATTACTTAGTTCATTTGCGTATTCTAAAGTTTCTTGCGGTTCGATATAAACGATACTTCCCGTTTTTGAACTTCCTAAAACAGCCCCTCGAACCTTTTTTCTGTGCATTGCCTTTACAGCCAAAACACGTCTATTTTCTACTACAGACTCACGAATTTCATCTAAATAATCATTTTGCGAATATTGCGAAAGTGCCTTTGTAAAAGATGAATTTATTTTTCCTTTTACTACGTTTAAGCGTCTGCGAATAACTCCCAACTCGGTAGAAGCTTCGTCTTTAATTTCGCCGTATTTATTGATACGCCTATTAATCTCCTCGGAAATATTAGCATCGTAATCAAGGGTTTCTGAAAAAGAATTTAAGTGAATATAGAATTCTTCATATTTTTTAAAGAATTTCAGTAAAATTCGAGTGGTTTCAGAAATAGAGAGAATTTTGCGAAACCCCGAAATTTCTATCGTACTATTTTCAATTGTAAACAGCCGAAGTTCTCTAAATATAGGTTCAAAACCGTGATTTGGAATACGGTTTTCCCCATCAAAAGAAGCGGTAAATTCTTTTACACGAAGCAATTCGGGTTCTATTTCTGAAAAATCTTCAAAAGGTTTTATTTCTAAAACACTTTGGCGTCCAGGTTCAGTTACACAAAACTCCGAAACCTGCTGTAAAACAGAGGTGAATTCAAGGTCTTCTAAAGTTTTTTTATCGATACGGGCTTTCCGCTTTATTTCCATTAATTTTACTTTTTCAGCAATCATACAAAAGTACTAATAATGGAGGTAAATATTGAAGCCGGATGGAAAGCTATTTTAGCCGAAGAATTTAAAAAACCATATTTTAAAAGTTTGACGGAGTTTGTAAATACTGAATATGCTTTAGGTGTGTGTTACCCACCATACAATCAAATTTTTTCGGCATTTAATTTTACACCATTTAATGAAGTAAAAGTTGTAATTATTGGTCAAGACCCGTATCATGGACCAAACCAAGCACACGGACTTTGTTTTTCGGTAGGGAAGGAGGTAAAAATTCCACCATCATTAAAGAATATATTTACCGAATTAAATTCAGATATCGGGGTGCCAATTCCTGAAAACGGCTATTTAGAAAGCTGGGCACGACAGGGAGTTTTGATGTTAAACGCCACACTAACAGTACGAGCGCACAACGCGGGGAGTCATCAAAAAAAAGGTTGGGAAAAATTTACCGATGCAGTAATCACAAAACTTTCTGCCGAAAGGGAAGGGGTTGTGTTTTTACTGTGGGGAGGCCCAGCTAAAAAGAAAGGTGCTAAAATTGACACTTCAAAACATTTGGTGCTTACAAGTGGCCACCCTTCACCACTGGCAGCCAATAGAGGTTATTGGTTTGGAAATAAACACTTCAGTAAAACAAATGAATATTTAAAAAGTATTGGCAAAACGGCAATTGATTGGTGATTTCAACTTAAAAAAGGAAGGTTGGAAACGGGGATGGTTTCCTACTCTTCCTCTGGAAATTCGGACTCTGTAGTATCGTTGCAGCTAAATTGAAGCAACAAAAAGTTTGTAACTAACAACGTCCCTAAAACTATTAAAAATGTAGTCATAACGATTGTTTTTATACAAACAAGATGCAAAAGCGAAGCAAGGGTTGCGTAAATATTAAGAAAATATTTAGAAACTGTGTAAAATGCTGGTTTCTTGAATTTTACCTTCAATTAAATTAAGCTCTTTTAGCTTTTGCTGAATTTCTTCCAGCTCTTTTGAAGAAAGTTGCCTATCGCTCCAGTGGGTTAGCGACAACCATTCGCGCACATCTTCAATTTGAAGACCGTAGCGACTGGCAATTATTTTATCAACATTTGGAATTTCTTTAAAAGTAGCCGTAATGTTATTGATTATTTCTAAAATTGTTTCGATTGAGGCTGCTTGTTTTTTTAAAACATCATTTCTAACTGCAATTACAAAACTTGGCCACGGAGTAGGAGAAAGTCCAAGCAATCTAAAAGTTCCATCATCTACGTAGGGTTTGGTCATAAATTTTTCCCACATAAAATAATCGCCTATACCTTTTGGAAGATTTTCTAAAGCTCCATCGAGGTTTTGAATTACTTCAAATTTTAAATCGTTGGTTAAATCCCAGTCGTGATTTTCGGCATTTACGTAAGCCATTAAATGCGAACCCGAACCGTATCTACTAATTGCAGCATTGGTGCCTTTTAAATCGGCTATTTCTTCATAATTTGAATTGGCAGCGACGTGTATACCCCACAACAGTGGAGATTTTACAAATACCTGAACAATACTGGTATCGCTACCATTAATAATATCGCGTACTATACCTTCGGTAAGTATAACAGCCATATCTATTTCTTTATTTCGAAGCGCCCGTGCCATCTGCCCTGTACCTCCGGGGAAGTCTTTCCAGCGAAGATTGATGTTTTCTTTTTGGAAATCTTTATCCCGAAGTGCTATATACCACGGCAAGTTAAAATGTTCGGGGACCCCACCAATCACAAAGTTCTTCATGCCACTATTTTATTTAGGGTATATTGAATTAAATTGTCAATAGTTTGGGCGGCATTGCTACTAAAATCTCCTGTAGCGCGATTTGCAATAATAGCATTCATTGATACTGCTTTGTGGCCCAAAAGTTTTGCCATCCCATACATGGTGGCAGTTTCCATTTCTAAATTGGTTATTTTTTGATCTTTATACCGAAAAGACGTTAGCTTATCATTTAAATTTTCATCTTTTAATTTTGCCCGTAATACACGTCCTTGAGGACCATAAAACCCCACGTTGGTAATGGTAATACCTTTAATTGTTTTGTTTGATGCAACCTTTTGTAATAAATCTTTATCGGCTTCTACCGCATAAGGCACCGAATTATCTGGATTCCATTGGGTATGATCGATAAAAGACTGGGCAAAGTCGCGATTAACAATTTTATCGGTTTCTTCATAATAATGAAGAACGTTATCCAATCCAATTCCCAAGCTACTTACAAGAAAGCTATCCACATTTATATCGGGAGTTAGGGCGCCCGAAGTACCAATGCGAAAAATATTTAACGCAGTAAGTTTCTCTTTTTGGGCACGCCTTTTAAAATCTATATTTACTAAGGCATCCAGTTCGTTAAAAACAATGTCTATATTATCTGGGCCTATTCCCGTTGAAATTACTGTAATTCGTTTCCCTTTATACGTTCCGGTGTGGGTTTTAAATTCGCGGTGTAGCGCTTTGGTTTCAATAGTGTCAAAATATTTTGAAACCTTTTCAACACGTCCTGGGTCGCCAACAGTTATAATAGTATTCGCCAATTGTGAAGGTGCAAGATCTAAATGATAGATTTTCCCTTCGGGAGTTATAATTAGTTCGCTTGGTTGTAGGTATTGGGAATCCATATAAATGTTTTAAATGCTGAAATTATCGTAATGTAAAAATTCAGGGATTAATTTTGGGTAAATTTATTAGCCGCCCACGCGTTTAACTTTAAAGCCCTTTTCTTTTAAAAACGTCATTATTTTGTCGCGATAATCCCCTTGAATTATAATTTGATCATTTTTAAAGCTCCCACCAACGCTCAATAATTTTTTAATTTCTTTCGAAAGAATTTTAAAATCGCTGTCGGCACCGGTATAACCTTCAATTATTGTTATAGGTTTTCCTTTGCGTTTTTCGTATTTACAAATTAAGGGATCGTCCTGCATCCAGATATTAGGCTCTTCTTTCGCTTCGGGAGTTTCTGAAGGCTCGTGGTCTGGAAAAAGGTTTTTTAATTGATCTTCTAACGAGTTCAAGCTTTTAAATTTTAGAAGTTAATCGTTATAGGTTTAATATACTATTTTTTAATAAGACCAATTTCAACTAAACGTTGATGCAGAAACTCGCCTGCTGTAATGTCTTCGTATGCTTTAGGATGGTTTTTGTCTACACATTCTTCAAGACAATTAAGCTTCATATCGCTTCGTGGATGCATAAAAAATGGAATAGAGTAACGCGGACTTCCCCATTCTTCGCGCGGCGGATTTACAACGCGGTGGATAGTAGATCGCAATTTGTTATTGGTGTGTCTTTCTAGCATATCGCCCACATTAATAACAAGCTCGTCTTCATTGGGGATAGCATCAATCCATTCGCCATCTTTTCTTAAAACTTGCAAGCCACCGGCAGATGCTCCCATTAAAAGGGTTATTAAATTTATATCGCCGTGAGCTCCAGCACGTACAGCGCCTTTGGGTTCTTCGGTAATAGGAGGGTAGTGAATTGGGCGTAAAATACTATTTCCGTTGGTAGCCCAATGATCAAAATAAAATTCGTCAATGCCAATATAGAGTGCTAAGGCGCGTAGAACATAAATTCCAGTTTTTTCGAGCATTCTATACGCTTCCATTCCTGTAGGGTTAAAGTCTTTAAGCTCTTCAACAATTACGTTATCGGGATATTCTTCGCTTAAATTGGCATCTGCAGTAGGCTCTTGCCCAAAGTGCCAAAACTCTTTTAAATCACCTTCTTTTTTACCTTTGGCGTGTTCTTTTCCAAATGAAATATAGCCGCGTTGTCCACCTAAGCCTTCAATTTCATATTTCTTTTTAGTTTCTAACGGAAGTGCAAAAAAACTTTTTACTTCTTTATAAAGGTTTTCAACTAAATCGTCACTCAAGAAATGATTTTTTAACGACACAAAACCAATTTCTTCATACGCTGTACCAATTTCATCGACAAACTTTTGTTTGCGTTTTGGATCGTCTGAAAGGAAATCGGCTAAATCTACACTTGGTATATTATTCATTGTTTGTTTTTTTAGAGTTTACAAAGATACCAATTTATCACTGTTTTTCCGAAGATAAAATTTTAGCTAATAATCCTTGTTACAATAGGTTTTTTTCTACTTTTGGTATTGCAAATTAATTATGATGAAACCAGAAACTACCCCAGATATATTCTTCACTTATAATAGAAAAAATTTAGACAACTCAACCTTATTGAAATTATACCGCGGTATGCTAAAGCCTAGGTTAATTGAGGAAAAAATGTTGATTTTACTTCGCCAAGGAAAAATTTCAAAATGGTTTAGTGGTATAGGGCAAGAGGCTATTTCGGTAGGGGTTACCGCAGTTTTAGATAAAGACGAGTTTATTTTGCCAATGCATAGAAACCTTGGCGTTTTTACTATGCGCGAAATCCCTTTGCACCGTTTGTTCTCACAATGGCAAGGAAAGGCTAACGGCTTTACAAAAGGACGCGATAGAAGTTTTCATTTTGGAACGCAAGACTACAATATTGTGGGAATGATCTCTCACTTAGGGCCGCAATTTGGGGTTGCCGATGGAATTGCATTAGCTAATAAATTAAAGAAAAACAACAAAGTATGTGCTGTATTTACTGGTGAAGGCGGTACTAGTGAAGGCGACATTCACGAGGCATTAAACGTGGCTTCGGTTTGGCAACTGCCGGTGCTTTTTTGTGTTGAAAATAACGGGTACGGCCTGTCAACCCCCACAAGCGAACAGTACAATTGCGAACATATTGCAGATCGTGGCAAAGGCTACGGAATGGAAGCTCATATTATTGAAGGTAACAACGTTTTAGAAGTTTATACGCAGTTAAGTGAAATTGTACAAAGTATGCGTACAAACCCGCGTCCGGTGCTTATAGAGTTTAAAACATTTAGAATGCGTGGCCACGAAGAGGCGAGTGGTACAAAATACGTTCCCACAAACTTAATTGATGAGTGGGGGCTGCGCGATCCTTTGGTAAATTTTGAAAATTATTTACTTGCGGAAGGTGTTATTTCTGAAAGCAATATTGAAACTTTTAAAACTGAAATTAAAGGTGAAATTGATAAAAATTTAGAACTTGCTTTTTCTGAATCTGAAATTGAATTTATTGAAAGCAATGAGTTAAGTGATGTTTTTAAAGACTTTGATTACCAAGAAGTTTCAGGAAATAATAAAGCTGAAAACATTCGTTTGGTTGATGCAATTTCCGAAGGTTTGAGGCAGTCTATGGAGCGTCATGATAATTTAGTTATTATGGGCCAAGACGTAGCCGAATATGGTGGTGTTTTTAAAATCACCGATGGTTTTGTTGCCCAGTTTGGCAAAGATCGCGTTCGAAATACACCTATTTGCGAATCGGCCATAGTTTCAACCGGAATGGGTTTATCTATTAACGGTTTTAAAGCTGTGGTAGAAATGCAATTTGCCGATTTTGTTACTTCGGGTTTTAATCCTATTGTAAACTATTTGGCAAAAAGCCATTACCGCTGGAATGAAAATGCCGATGTGGTAATACGTATGCCTTGCGGGGCAGGCGTTGGAGCAGGTCCATTTCACAGCCAAACCAACGAGGCTTGGTTTACCCACACTCCTGGTTTAAAAGTAGTATATCCGGCCTTTCCATACGATGCAAAAGGCTTGTTAGCTACAAGTATTGAAGACCCAAACCCTGTTTTGTTTTTTGAACACAAAGCCTTGTATAGAAGCATTCGCCAAGACGTTCCAACTAATTACTACACTTTACCTTTAGGAAAAGCTTCATTGCTTAAAGAAGGCGAAAATGTAACCATAATTTCTTACGGCGCAGGCGTACACTGGGCATTGGAGACTTTAGACCAAGAAAAAGAAATTAAAGCAGACTTGTTAGACCTTCGAACACTGAGTCCGTTGGATACAGAAGCAATTTATAATTCGGTTAAAAAAACCGGGAAAGTAATTATTTTACAAGAAGATTCGATGTTTGGTAGTATTGCTTCAGATATTTCGGCATTAATAATGGAACATTGCTTTGAACATTTGGACGCACCTGTAAAACGGGTTGCAAGTTTGGATACACCAATACCTTTTGCAGCAAATTTAGAAAAAGGCTACCTTCCTAAAGAAAAATTTAAAACAGCCCTGTTAGATTTGCTTTCTTACTAATTATTTAACATTCGCTGTTAAACTTTAGATAAAGACTTTAACAACCATAATTATCCTTCTTACTTTAGTGGTATACTAATCACTAAAAACCATTAACTATGTTACGTTGGATCGTTATTTTTCTAGTAATTGCAATTATTGCAGCAATATTTGGCTTTGGTGGCATTGCCGCAGGAGCGACCGATATTGCCCAAATTATTTTCTACATTTTTATTGTTTTATTAGTAATCTCTTTACTATCAAGATTGTTTAGAAGATAAGCAATAAACGCGCAATTGAATCAATAAAATTATAAACTAATCACACAAAAATTTATTATGAAAAAACTAATAATGTTAGTTGTAGTAGCGGCAACGGTGTTTGCTTGCGGTACACCTAAAACCGTTCAAGAATCTAAAAAAGTTATAAAAGGATATTGGGCCTTAGACAATATTTCATACGATGCGTCGGGTACTTATAATATCACTTTATTTAATGATACTTCGGCAGAGTGTATGCAAGGAAGTTCGTGGAGATTTATTCCTAATAACAACACCGGAAATTACACTATAAATAATGGCAACTGTCCTACAGGCGAACGCAATTTTATTTTTACAATACAAGAAATCGACCCAAGTACAGGGCTTTACGATTTCTTATTAAAACCAACTAATGAAAAAGGTAAATCCGAAACCAATGCTGGGTTTAGATTACGTTTAGCACAATTAAGCGACTCGTCTATGCGCTGGGAACAAACCGTAAGCGTAGATGGAAAGCCTTTTAAAATAAATATGAACTTTACTAAAATTCAAGAATAAAAAATTATGAAAACTCTTTTAAAACAAATTACGTTAACAGCTTTGGCATTTACTTTTGTTATTAGTTTAACAAGCTGTGAAGCCACGAGAAATGCCAACAACAAACAAAAAGGAGCTGTAATTGGAGCCACTAGTGGAGCCGTTTTAGGTGCAATTTTAGGAAACAACATCGGGAAAGGTGGTAATGGCGAAATAGGTGCTGTTATTGGCGGTGTAGTTGGAGGTGGTGCCGGTGTACTTATTGGTGCTAAAATGGACAAACAGGCTCAAAAAATTGAACAAGAAATTCCGGGTGCTCAAGTTGAACGAGTAGACGACGGTATTGTTGTTACTTTTGATGAAAATAGCGGTGTTTATTTTGATACGGCCAAGTATAACTTAAATGCAAACTCGAGAGCTACACTAGATAAATTAGCAAATGTATTAGTTGAATACCCAGATACAAATGTATTGGTAGTAGGACATACAGATAGTGTAGGTGCCGATGAAATGAATATGACTCTTTCAAAGAATAGAGCACAATCTGTTACCAATTATTTTGTACAAAATAAAGGGCTAAGCGCCGGCAGATTTACAACAAACTGGTATGGTGAAACTGCACCAGTAGCCGACAACTCAACAGCAGAAGGACGTGCTAAAAACCGTCGTGTTAATTTAGCAATTATCCCAAATGAAAAGATGAAGCAAGAAGCACAGCAGCAAGCTGGTGAGTAATAGATAAAAACTAATAAATGTTTTAAAACCCGCTCTAATTAAGAGTGGGTTTTTTTGTGCCGAAAATTAGCCTTCAATTGGTCTAAAACAGCAATAACTGGGCAATCATCATAAAGCTGTTAAACGCTTGCTACAAAGGCGTTAAAATGCGTTAAATTGAAAAAAACTATCCTAAAAATTATTATTTTCAAGTGAATCAAAAAAACTAAAATTATGAAGAAGTTATTTACAATAATCGTTTTATTTATAGGAGTTACAACCTATTCGCAAGATCCATTATTACAAAATTCGAATGCCAAGGTTGAAATGGAGGCCAAAGAACTCACTAACCAATACACTGCAAAACTGAGTTTAACGGGGGAGCAACAGTTGTTATTTGAGCAGAAAGTTGCCGAATTTTTAATTAGCCGAAACAAAATTGAAGCGAAATATTCAGGAAAAGAAAAGCTTAACAAACTGTATAAACTTCAAAAAGAGGAAACTGCCGAAATGAATGACATTTTAACGCGTCCACAACTTGAAGTATATAAGCGTGTTAAGCTTAAATTTCAACCTTTAGATGAAGTAAAAACCGAATAAAATTATTTATTCTTTTCTATAAAATTTTCACCGTCTGAAGTTGGTTTTAAGTCGGGTTCTGTATCGTTTAACGGACTCTGTTCTAAACCGGCCGAATCTACATTAAAAAACTCCATAATTTCGGGCGGGTTTGTAATTTGTTTTGTTCTATCGCCCATAATAGCAATAGGTTGTGAAATTACTGTATCGTTGTTTTGAATTATTTTCAACCAATCGTCTGCGTTAAAGTTTACAGTACTTTCAACATCTATATCCAACTGTCTTTTATCTACTAAATCGCCAATAGTAACCCCCAAAGCATCGGCAATTTCTGCCCATTGGGTATCTGCAACCCTTGTTTTGGCCAAATCTATGGCAAGGTATTTTTCGTCAATACCGGTAAGATAGCTCAACGTGTGTGTTCCTACACGCGTATTACTACTGTAAATAAGCGTTAGTTGTTTATCATCTCGTGCAATAACTCCCATGTCTTTCATTCTATTAGCGTGATTGTAGTTTTTCTTTCCTTTTTTGAAGTTGCGAACGTAGCTCGGTCATAACTTTTGCAACAGAAGCCTCGAATGAAGCCGACGAACTTTCGGCAAAAATTGTAGAACCTGGAATACTCAATCGAACGCTACAAATTTTCCCTATTTCGGGGTTTGTTGTATTTTCTTTCTTAAAATATACGTCAGAAGCTATAATTGAATCGTACTTTGCCTCAAGCTTGTTTAATTTTTCGGCCACAAAAACCTCTAATCTGTTGCTAGCAGATACCTCGTGATACTCAAAATTTATATTCATGTGTCTTTGTTTTATGTTTCAAATTTAAAGATACAATAGCAAAAAAATCAATCCAAACATTTAATAGGATTTTGTGAAATTAATCTTCCTTTACAATTGAATCTGAATTTGCCGGAATTGCAACTGAAGCAATTATTCCTCCTGCTAACGATAGGGCAATAATACCTAGTGAAAGCCATTCAGGGATATCGACATTGTGAGCAAAAATCATTTTTAAACCCACAAACGCTAAGATTACTACCAAACTGTAATTAATAAACCTAAATTTAGTGAGCATTCGCGATATTAAAAAATACATAGATCGCAGCCCCAAAATTGCTAAAATATTGGAGCTAAATACAATAAATGGATCTGCAGTGATAGCAAGTATTGCCGGAATGCTATCTAAGGCAAAAAGTATGTCGGTTAATTCAATAATTATCAATGCGAGAAATAGGGGGGTAGCAGCGCGAACTCCCATTCGTTTTATAAAAAATTTATCGCCGTCCATTTTGGTACTTACCGGAAATAATTTTTTAATAAACCTAAAGATTTTCGATTTTTTGGGATTAAATTCAGCTTCTTTATGCGTTAACATTCGGTAGGCTGTAAATAATAAAAACGCTCCAAAAACATAGATAATCCAGTCAAACTTGTTGATTAGCGCTACCCCAAAAAATATCATTAAAGCTCTAAAAACAATAGCTCCTAAAATTCCGTAAAATAAAACTTCGTGTTGATATTTCTGCGGAATTGCAAAAGATGAAAAAATTACGGCAATTACAAAAACATTATCGATACTCAAGGATAGTTCAATTAAATAGCCTGTAATATATTTAAGCACGGCGGCATTGGGTGTTAAATTGGTAGGATTTTCAATTAAACCATCCTTAAAAACCCAATAAATTACCCCCGAAAAGGCAAGGGCTAAAGACACCCAAATGGAAGTCCAAATAGCAGCCTCCTTGGTTTTAATTACGTGAGGTGTTCTATTAAAAACACCTAAATCTAAAGCTAAAAATAAGATTATAAAGGCTGTAAATACTATCCAGACTGTCATATGTTAAAAATTATGTATCAAAAATAAGTCGAAGATATTAACCATAGTTATATAGAAATGTTAATACCCAGCTAATTATTTTAGTGAATTTTTAGTTCAGTACTGCTTGTTTAAATGGGTTATATATCGAGTAGTTTATATTGAAATAATTAAATACTACTCAAAAAGATGTTTTTTCAAATTGTTGAGAATGAAAATTTTATCGTAATTTAAGTGCAAAATTATACTTAATGCGGAAATTTACTCAAAACAAGCTGCCCGAATTAAAGTTCAAAAAAGCGGTTAAAAAACCAATCCCTATTAAGTGTGTTCAAATTGATGAGCCTTTTACAGTTGAAACCATGGAAGGGGTAATGCAAGGGAAAGCGGGCGATTGGTTAATGATAGGCGTAAATAATGAAATGTATGTATGCGATTCCTCTATATTTAAAAAAACCTACGAGCTAATGGAAAAATAACGTCTTAATTTAAAATATGTAGGTCATGAGTGGAAAAAGAATTTTTATTAGTTATTCCCGACGCGATACTAAATATGTAAAAACTTTGGTAGAAGCATTGCGCTCTCAAGGGTTTGAAGTTTGGTTTGATAAAAATATTATGACCGGTAATGATTGGGACGATACCATTGAAGAGGAGATTAAAAAGGCAGATGCCTTGGTTGTAATTCTTTCAAAAACCTCGGTAGAATCTGATCCTGTAAAAGATGAAATGTCCTACGCTATGAGTTTGGGTAAAAACCTAAACCCAATAAAAATAGAGGAGTGCGATGTACCCATGCGTTTGGCTCGAAAACAATTTATAGACTTTGAAGCCTTAGGCCACGATTTAGGTTTTGAAAGATTAGTAAAAGATTTAAATCTACAGTTATCTATAAAACCCACCAACGAAGTTAATGTGCCTAAAGGTACTTTTACGCCGCCTAGAAAACAACAGCACTCTAATCCGCCACATTATCCTCCACGAAAAACAAAATCAAATAATAACTTAGTTATTATTGGCGGAATAATAATTGGAGGTGGAGCAGTAGTATTTGTTATTATTATGATTATTGCCTTTGCCATGGGAACGGAAGATCCATATTACACCGATGATTTTACCGATACTACTGAAACTATAACAGTTGAAGACCAAGATTGGCAAACTACTTTTAGCAATGATAATTTAGATGGGTACTTAGCATTTTTGTATACCTACGGCAAAACCTCTAAATATTACGATGAAGCGTACGACCAAATAAATAACATGTTACAAAAAAGTGCTACCGTTTGGTACGGCACACAAAATGGTAAATACAATTTCACTAAGTATTTATATTATGCAGGAGACCAAAGTACGCCACCGCAGTACGATGATATAATTACACCCATATTTAAAAGTGAGCTCTATGAAGGCGAAAATTTTGAACGTCGCGGTAACTATGTTCAACCTGGCGAAAAACTCTTGGTGTATGATGTTTGGGTAGATGCCAATAATAACATTTGGGCGCGGGTGCGATATAACTAATACCTCAATTGCGATAATTAATTACTGAAAGTAGAGGACGTATATATTTATAATAAATATCAACAAGTAAAAACAGCGATTTTACATAATATAAATTATAGAACAATTTAGTAAATTTGCGAATAGCGCTTTTTCAGCGCTATTTTACATAGTTCCAGATATAATTGCCAACAAATGTTCAAAATCGACAGCAATAAAAAACCCTTATTTAACAAAGATTGGAATTAACCCCGACGAGGATTTTGTACGTAGCAATCGCGCGTTGTAAACGCCCAAGTTTTATCGTCAATAGCTTTTATGGTATAGGTGTTAAATAATAACACACGGCGAGTTGACCCCGAATTATTATCTAATTCTGAAATTTTATAATCGTTATTGTTGTTTGGAAATCGTTTTATAAAAAACTTACGGTTTGATGAGACTGTACTTAACTCGTATAAATATGAATTATTTTCGGTAGCCTTTACCAATATTTCAATACTCTTATTGTGCGCTAATGAATTGTTTGTAAACCCTGCGCCATCAAAAGCTAAAACAAATGGCTTACCTAGTACAGCGCTGGCAGATGGCAATGCTACGGTTAATCGGGTTACATTGGAACTATATGTAGTTGTGGTGTTTGTTTTTAAAACTATAATGCCGCCCTCGGGTAAACTGTTTAAAGCATTGGCAACCTGAAAAGCAGTAACATTTACATCATTACCGTTACTACCGTCGGGCAACGAAAAATTTATAGTTGCCGTTCTTTGAGGCACGGCACAATCTGAAAAATAATCGTCAAATTTTCCAACCGAGACCCATTTTGCTTCTCCACCGGTACTCATTAAAAACTGACCGGCATTACCCAACGATCCTTTGGTGTTTTCATCGCCTCCCAACCGTATTCCACCATCAATTTGTATACTACCCCCATCGCTGTTGCTGCCAGATATATGCAAGTCGCTCTTGGGGCGTACAGTGCCAATTCCCACTTGCGCGTAGGTATAGGTAACGGTTAAACATATTATAAATAAGAGTGTAATAAATTGTTTCATAGTCTATAATTTATAGAAATTCATATAATTCCTTGGTAATCAATAATGACCAACAAAAGTAATAAATACTTTAATCAATAACGCATAATTAATATTTAGTAAACACCAAATTACAAACCCAATGTATAAATATTCCATATTGATGAGTCCAAGATTTTTAAACCGTCCATGTTGTTTTCATCAATGGCGATGCGCTTATTATAAATCCTTCCTAACGCCTTGTTAAATAATGATTAAACCAAACTTTTGCTCTCTACTTATTTTATATATTTCTTAAAAATTGATTGAATAGCGAATAAATAATAGCAATGAAAACCAGCCCGCATCTTGATAAAACAGATCTTATTGGCAAATTAAGAGATGGTGAACGCACTGTAAAAAGTTTGGCGCATAACGGTTTTTTATTCTTAGAACACGATGTACCGTTTTTACTTATTTATAGAAAGAAAGCCAATGATAAAGGTACGCTTAGGCTAGCACGAACCGCTGCAAGTTATTTAATTATTGGCGAAGAAAATACCGCATATTTTACCGAAATAATAAAACAGCTTACCCATAAAATGAGCGCTCGCTTTGGTAGCTTTTTTTTGATAGAAATTTATAGCGGTGACCCAAAAAGCAATCAGTTTATTATTCGGGGGCCAGCGCATAAATTACCGGTTTCGCTCGAAGTGTTACGCGAAGCCCTTGTAAAAATTGAAAGTACAACTTACGGGGTAAAATTAGATGCCAAAATTGAGCAAACCAAAGAGCGCCAACAATCCTCGGAAAAACCGCTATTAGATATTGAAACTATAAAAGATTGCGGAGGAACACTTATTGGCTTAGAAATACCACCCGTTTACCGCGATGCCGAAGGCGAAGTTTACCCTATTTATTTTAGACAGTTTCAAGAAAGCGTTTCGGTGGCTATTCATCAATCGGTTTTTGAATTTATTCGCGTGCAAACTTCAAGTAATTTAGCCAATTACTATGCCTTAGGAAAACGCCAAATCCATAAGGAAGTTTTTAAAATGGACCGCGTGCTTACCGAAATTGAAAACAGTTATCAATTTTTACTTTTGGTGGCGCCTGTAAATATTCAGAGTATACGCGAGGTTTTTTTTGAAAGCAAGTTTAAAAAGGTGGAACCCTACCACTACCGCCTCCTCCCTATTGACCCAGATATTTTAAAAAGAAGGCTTTACAATTTAGAAATTGATCAAATAGACGATCCTGCCCTCTCCTATTTATTTCACGAAAAGCGTGAAGAATTAGACCAGCAATTAACCATGCTGAAAGAACGCGGTTCAAAAAACTTTTTCTACAGTAGCGTTCGGTTGTACAAAGGATTAGATACAAATGTTTTAACTGAAGCCGAATTAATTCTTCAGCATATTTCCGAAGACAAAGAAAAGGCGAAAAACAAAGAATTAACAGCGAACAATTTTGCTGAAATGGCACAAGCAGAATTCGACTATCTTAGAAAACAAGACCCCAATTATAAATGTAAAGTACATATTAGAAAAGACGTCAATGTAATGATGGTTAGTAACGGCGAATTGTACCTCCCATCAGATTATACATTGTCTCCCAAAGAGGCCGAAGCTTTAATTCAGCACGAGATTGGTACGCATGCACTTACACATTACAACGGTTTGCAACAACCGTTAAGTCTGTTGAGCGTTGGTTTTGCAGACTACGACCCCCTACAAGAGGGCATTGCTGTACTTTCAGAATATTTAATTGGTGGGTTATCTGCCAACCGGTTACGATTGCTTGCAGGACGTGTAGTTGCTGGGGCAGCATTAATGGACAATGCCTCTTTTATAGACGTTTTCAACCTATTGCATAAAACCTATAACTTTTCAAAAGAAAGGGCTTTCAACATTACCTCTCGAATGTTTCAAGGCGGTGGATTTTTAAAAGATATTATTTATTTAAAAGGATTAATGCAGTTGCGCGATTATTTAAAAAATGGCGGCGATTTAGAATTTTTGCTGGCAGGAAAGTTTGCTATCAAGCACGTGCCTATGATAACCGATTTAACCTCGCGAAAACTGTTGCAACCACCAAAATTAAAACCTCGATACCTAAAAACAGACAATTTTAACCGACGAATTAATAATATAAAACAAGGGATATCTCTCTTTAAACTTATCTAATCATGAAAATATGTTTTGTAATAAGCGACATTAAAACTGAAACCTGGGGGACTACAGTTCACATTTTAAAAAAAGCACACGAACGCGGGCATGACGTGTATGTTATGAGTGTGGGCGATTTTATTTTTCATCGCGATACAGATATTAGCCTGCGATGCAAAAAAATACCATCTTCAATAAAAGAAGATGCTGTTGAAGATTTTTGGACACAAGTTCAAGACGATAGCGTAAAAAGTAAATCGGTCCCGAGTGCTTCTATGGATGTATTATTCTTAAGAAATAATCCAACCGAAGAGTCGTCAGATAGACATTGGGCCGAGCACAGCGGCATTGCTTTTGCGCGAATGATTCAACAAAATGGTGTGTTGGTTTTAAACGATGCTTTTGCCATGAGTCACGCCTTTATTGATAAATTGTATTTTGAAGAATTACCTTCTGAAATTAAACCCGATAGCCTAATTACCCGAAACAAGGAGGATTTGTTGAAGTTTTGGAAAAAAATGGATAAAAAGATGGTTTTAAAACCTTTGGAAGGCTCTGGCGGGCAAGATGTTTATCTTATCGATGAAGACAAAAAAAACTTAAATCAAATAGTTGAAACCATTAGTGCGAAGGGATATATTATTGCGCAAGAATTTTTGCCAGAAGTAAGTAAAGGCGATGTACGCGTAATTTTGTTGAACGGTAAAATTTTAGAAGAAAATGGCGAAAAAGCTATTATTAGAAGAGTTAATAGCGACTCGTCCGAATTTAGAAGTAACCTGGCTTTGGGGGCCAAAGCTAAAAAAGCAAAACTCACCCCCGAAATTGAACGAATTGTATCCCTAACGGCGCCAAAATTAATTAGAGACGGACTCTTTTTTGTGGGTTTAGATATCGTAAAAGACAAACTTATTGAAATAAATGTGCTTAGTCCTGGCGGCTTGGATTATTGCGAAAATATAAACCTTCCCGCATTTACCGATACTGTAGTAGCCGCCATTGAACGAAAGATTGAATATAAAAAACACTATAACGGCAGCTTGTCCAACAGAGCGTTAGCCACAATGGACTAATAAACTCGGTTACCATTATAAAAATGAAGCAATAAATTATGAACGATATAAAAAATATACCTAGAATTATTGGCACATATTCCTCCAATAAAAAAGGACCACTCTTATTTATAACCGCCGGCATACACGGAAATGAACCCAGTGGTGTAGTAGCTTTACAAAAAGTTTTTAAAACTCTCCAAGATGAAAAACCCGAAATTGAAGGCAAAATTGTGGGGGTTGCTGGAAATAGAGCAGCTTTGCAAAAAGGAGTGCGATTTATTGATGAAGATTTAAATAGAACTTGGACAGTCGAAAACATTGAAAATACAATTAAAGATAGCCACGAAAAGCAAGAAATGTTTGAAATTATAGCGGTTCTTAATCAGTTTCCAGAAGATGACTTTACCAAGCGATACTTTTTAGATTGCCATACAACTTCGGCTGCGAGTGCGCCCTATATTTCGGTTCAAGAGGTAAATGACAATGATACTTGGGCACATAAATTCCCAACTTACATAATTCGTGGATTTTCAGATATTGTATTAGGTTGTATTGACCATTTTGAAAGTAGAATTGGAATGACAGGTTTTGTTTTTGAAGGCGGACAACACGAAAGTAAAATAGCCAAAATGAATCATGAAGGTATTATTTGGTTAGCTATTCAAAATGCTTGTAATTTAAATTTAAACACGTTAAACACTTTTCCCGAGGCAGCCCAAATGCTTTTAGATAAGAAAGATAAACAGAAAACTTTTAAAATTTCATATAGACACGGCTTAGAGCCACAGGACGATTTTAAAATGGAACCTGGCTACAGCAATTTTCAAGCAATTAAAGAAGGAGAGCTTTTAGCACACCAAAACGGAAAACCTGTTTATAGCAAATGGAATGCATATATTTTTATGCCATTGTATCAAAAACAAGGAAACGACGGTTTCTTTATAGTCGAAGAGGTTTCAACTTAAAAAATCTAAGTGGCCTACCCTACTTTAAATTACATTTTGATTTCACCCAAACTAAACCTTCCAATACAGAAGTTGATTTGTTAAATTTCACATAAAACTAAATTAAGTTTTTACAAACAAATAGCAGTTAGCCATACAGATTCCGTAGCTTTATTAATGTAAAATTTTAACCATAAAACACACTACCATGGGAGATACAACAGACGGTTTCGATAAAAAACGCGACCATAATCAATATGGCGAAGTAGAAAAAGACCGAAATAAAAAGGACAATAAAGAGTTACCAAAACCGCCAAATAAAGGCACACAAGAAGAGGAATAAAATTATCTTGTTTTCCGTAAAACCTCCAATGGCGAACTACGTAAAACGGTACGTATATTACTCAGCCCAATTGCCAAAACTAAAAGCGAAATACCGGGTAGAAATATTATAAATGGCGCTACTGAAGGGGTAAACGGTTCTTCAAATACAAATACGGCCAAGAGTAAACTGCTAATAAGGGCTAACACAATGCCTAAAAGACTGCCTAAAATTCCGAGAAATAAATACTCCAATGCGGTAATTGTAAGAATTTGTTTGTTTTTTGCGCCCAATGTACGCAACAAAACACTTTCTTTTATACGTTGATATTTACTGGTTCTAACAGAACCAATTAGTACAATAATGCCCGTAATTATACTGAAGAACGCCATAAAGTTAATTATCCAAGACACTTTATTTAAAATATCTTCTACTACCGTATACATTTGCCTTAAATCTATTACCGAGATATTTGGAAATTTTTGCACTAAACTACGCTGCAATTTTGCCGAACTATTTTGGGTAGCTGCGTGAGTGGTTAACACAAAAAATTGAGGTGCAGATTCTAAAATTCCGCTGGGAAAGAGAACAGTAAAATTAGGCTGCAAATTGGCCCAATCTACCTTTCTTATACTGCTAATTCGCGTTGGCATTAATACGCCTTGCACATTAAAAACAATAGAGTCACCCAATGCCACACGAGCATCTTCGGCTAAGTTTTCAGAAATAGATACAGAAATTATATCGCTTTGGTTGTGTTCACCAACCCACTGCCCTGCTATAATTTCTTCCGAATCGATAAGATTATTTCGATATGTAGTTCTAAATTCATGGCTTAATACCCAACCCTTAATTTGAGAAGTTGTATCTGTGCGTAAATTATTTACCAATTTATTATTTATGCGGTGCATTCGCATAGTTACCAGAGGAATGTTATCTAGTACCTGTAAATCATTTTCTTTAAACGTATTAATTACCTCTCCTACTTGATTGGGTTGTACATCTAAAGCAATTAAATTTGCACTTGTTGTAGAAGATTCCAAAGCGGTTTTATCTAATAAAATATCTTTTGTGAAATATAAAGTGCTTATTAAAAAGGTTCCCAAACCAATAGCGACCAGCAATACAACGGTTTGATTATTAGGCCGGAATAAATTAAGTAAACTCTGTCTGGTTGTAAATCCAGCGCCCTTCGGAAAATAATTTTTAACAATTTTCATCAGCCCAATTGCTATTCCCGAAAGAATACCAAAAGTCACTAAAATCCCTCCAATAAAGGCAAGAGCGAATACACTGTCTCTTAAAATCCAGTACGAAAAGGCATATAAAAACAAGGCAATAATACCAATGGCAACATATTTTGCCTTAATTGATTGGTTTGTTGCATTTTCAGTTATGCGTAATACTTCTAAAGGTGAAACATACCAAGTTCGTAAAAGTGGCAAAAGCGCAAACAAAACTGACATAACCAACCCTAAAACCACCCCCATTATTAAAGGTTGTAGTGTTACACTAATGGTAATATCAAAAGGCAAAAATTCTTTTAATACCAAGGGGAATATTTCTTGAAGCCCCACGCCTATCGCAGTACCTATTATTCCGCCTAAAATACCAATACCCGCAATTTGAATAAGATATATTAAAAAACTTTGTCTTTTGGACGCTCCCAAACATTTTAAAACGGCAATTGACTTAATTTTTTCTTTTATATAAATATTGACAGAACTTGCAATACCTACGCAACCCAAAAGTAACGCTATAAACGCTGTAAGGTTTAAAAACGACCCTACGTTGTCATACCTTCTTCCCAACCTACTACTGGTGCTTATATGAGTGTCTAAGTCGGCGTTTTCTGCTTCGAGCATGGGTTGTATTGCCGCTTCCAGGGTGGTTAAATCTACCTCGGGTTGATAATAATAATACTCGTATCTTTTTCTACTTCCGAATTGAATTAATTGAGTTTCTTCAACATAGCGATATGGAATTATTACCAAAGGTGCTACCGAGCTTGAGACTGCAGTATTACCGGGTATAGCATTGAGTGAACCCGCAATAGGCAACGTAATTTCGCCAACTTTTATAGAATCGCCAGCTTTAATATTAAACTGCAACATTAAAGTAGCATCAACTAGTGCCCCTCCCTTAGATTGATATTCCTTAGCAGCATTTTTAGGTTGTGTTTCAAGTTTACCGTAAAAAGGAAAATCGCCTTGCAATCCACGAATACGAACTAATTTGGTGTTATTATTCTTCGGAAATGCCACCATTGAAACAAAATTTATTTCGGAAGCATTGGGCTGTAAAGAATCAATAATAAATTGTGCCCGTTGCGAAGGAACTTCGTTTAAATCAATTCTGAAATCGGCACCCATTAAAGATTTTGACTGCCGCTGAATATTACTCGTTAAGTTTTGACTAAATAACTGTATTGATACCACTGCAGCTATTCCCAACACTATGGAAGCCATAAATAATAATAGCCGTGATTTACTAGCTTTGGCATCGCGCCAAGCCATTTTAAATAACCATCGGCTATTTATTTTTTTTTGATTGTGCAACTTTTTCAACTTATAGAAGTAATATTATTTGTCAAAATTTTTCCGCCTTTTAGTCTAAGGATTTGTTGTGTTTTTGCAGCCAAATCTAAGTCGTGCGTAATGATAACCAAGGTAGTACCAGCTTCTTTGTTTAAATTAAGTAGTAATTGGGTAATTTTTTCGCCAGTTTCTTCGTCTAAATTTCCCGTAGGCTCATCGGCAAATAAAATTGTAGGATTGTTTGAAAACGCCCTTGCAACCGCTACTCGCTGTTGTTCTCCGCCAGAAAGTTGCGAGGGATAATGATGAATTCTATGTGATAATCCAACCTTTTCTAAAAGCGATTTTGCTTTGCTATTTGCATCTTTTGCGCCTTGCAATTCTAACGGTACACTTACGTTTTCTAAAGCAGTTAAGGTGGGTAAAAGTTGAAAATCCTGAAAAATAAAACCTACTTCTTCATTTCTAAGTTGTGCGCGTTCGTCTTCGTTTAACTGGTTTAAATTTTTACCACATAAGGTTACGGTTCCTGCATTGGGAGTATCTAAGCCTGCGCATAGCCCAAGTAAAGTAGTTTTTCCACTTCCTGAAGGACCAACGATGGCGAATGTTTGTCCTTTTTCAACCGAAAAAGAAATGTCGTGTAAAACGGTCAACTGTTTTGAACCACTGGAGTATGTCTTCTCCAGCCCGTTAATCTTTAATATCTTTGTCATTTAAACCAATTAAAAATACGCTGCAATATGCCAAAGTTCAAAACTACACAAACCCTTTTAAATACAAGTGTTTACAACAACCGAAACCTCTTAAAGTTTTGTTATTTTCTTTTGGTATTAACACTTTTATCCTGCGGAAATAAATCAAATTCAAAAAATACAACAACGCCTGCCGAAAATGCTACTTCAGAAACGGAAGCTTCGGAAAACGAGACGAATAAAATCATTCTATTTTTTGGTGACAGTATTACGGCTGGCTACGGCTTAGATGATACAAACGATGCTTTTCCGGGAATTATTCAGGAAAAAATAGATTCAATAGGTTGGGCGTATCAAGTAGTAAATTCGGGCGTAAGTGGCGAAACTACTGCAGGTGGTAAAAGTAGAATCGACTGGGTTTTAAATCAAGATATCGATGTATTTGTGCTCGAACTTGGTGCTAACGACGGGTTGCGAGGAGTTCCTATTTCAGAAACTAAAAATAATTTACAAGCTATTATCGATGCTGTGCGAGCTAAAAATCCCGAGATCCAAATTGTTTTAGCAGGAATGCAAATGCCTCCAAATATGGGGGCTGATTACACATCCAATTTTAAAGCTATTTTTCCTGAAATTGCCACCAAAAATAATGTAGCACTAATCCCTTTTATTTTAAAAGGTGTAGGCGGAATTAAAGAATTAAATCAAGCCGATGGCATACATCCAACTGCCGAGGGACATAAAATTTTGGCAAATACGGTTTGGGAAGTTTTGCACCCTATTTTAAAAGATAACATCTAATTATTCGAATAAATTTTATTTAATTTCTGGCGGTCTGTATTATTTAAATTTGGAGAAACTATATTTGTGACGGGTAAATATATTTAACTATTTCACCTTAAACTAAAACCAATTTATGCCGTTTAAAAAATTACACGCCGATATAAAAGAAAAGTTAGCCCAATTTGAAATTACCACTCCTACCCCGTTGCAAATTAAAAGTATACCGGTAATAAAAAGTGGCGCTAATGTATATTGCATTGCGCCAAAAAACAGTGGTAAAACAACGACACTTATCCTTACAACGCTGCAAAAATTAAAATGTAGAGCCATTGGGCACGCACCCCGAGCGGTAATTTTAGTAGAAAATAAGGAGATTGCATTACAACTTTACGATCAGTTTTTAAGCTATACAAAGCAAACTTCGTTACGCGTGTATGTAGGTTATGAAGAATTACACCTGGACGTACAAAAATCTGAAATAGCCTTGGGTATCGATATACTTATTTCTACGCCAAAATCGATGAACCGACTCTTTTTAATGAACGGGGTAAGCATTGCCGATTTACAAGTTGTTAGTGTTGACGATGCCGAATTTTTAATTCAAAAATCAAATTACGCGGCAATGTTATCTATTACACAAAGTGTTAAAAAATGTCAGTACGTTTTGTATGCCGAAAAGATGCACCCTATGTTAAAACGGTTCGAAGGATTTTTTATGGAATATTCAAAAAAGGTAGTTATCGAGTAACGCTTTGTTTTTAAAAATTAGGGGCTATTTAATACTCAAATTAAAATTTCAAAATGTTTAAACTACAATTTTAAAAATATTGGCAAACATTTTTTGAAAAAAAGTTTATATTGTAACATAATTCTAATGAAGGTTTTATTACGTCCCCATTTTGAGCTATATATTTTAATTGTATAGTCAATTTTCTTTTATTTTCATTGTAGCCATTTTTTATTTGAAAAAACTGCACTAGTTTACTTTATTATTTTTTTTTAATTCAATGATTATGAATCAATTATTTCCTACACCCTTCATTCCTGCCATAGCAAATAGATACTTGTTATTAACATTAAAATGTTTGTAATTTGCCTATTCATAAGCTCACAAAATCTATAAAAAGTAGATACCTTTTATTTTTAGGCACTATAATATTTATTATAGTTGCTGTGCTATTTATTGTACAGCGAAGTATAAATATTCAAAGTTCAAATACACAACTCATTCAAATTGCCGACAACCAAAGTTTTCTTTTGCAGCAAATGATTGCAACCAAAGCAGCATTTGAAATTAATAAACCTTCAGATAAAATTTTTATCGATAAAGAGCAGTTGCAACTATATACCAGTGAATTTAAAAGCTTTCAAGAGCAATTAGAAAATCGAGCAAATAATAGTTTAACCAATCTAACCATACGCGAGTTAGTTACCGAAAGCACACCTTTTGCAAACGATATAATTGAAGCAGCAAATACTATTTTTAAGAGTGATGATTCAACCCAGATTTCTAATGCGTTTACTAAAATTCAAAACTTAGAACCCCAATATTCTATTCTTGTTAATAGAGCCACTAAACATCATTTAATAAGCGAGAAACAAGGTCTACTCAATTTGAGCCGTACAATATATATTTTTGCGGGTATTTCTATATTAATCTTACTAGCAGAATACTACCTTATTTTAACCCCCACTTTAAATCAATTATTTAAAAAGAATAAAGAGTTATTACAAACTAATAAAGAATTAGCACTATCTGAAAGTAAAAATATTGCCAATATTAAAGAGCTCGAAAAGTTAAAGATTGATTTAGAGGCCAAAGACGAACACAATAAGATATTTATTGAACAAGCCCCTACTGCCATTGCTATGTTAGACAATAACATGAAATACATAGCCGTATCGCAACAGTGGATTAAAGATTATAAAATGGAAGGCCAACAAATTATTGGTAGGTCGCATTACGAACTTTTTCCAGAAATTGGAGACGATTGGAAAGCAAATCATCAAAAATGTTTACAAGGCGCAATAGATACCTGCGATGAAGCACCCTTTAAACGTGCAGACGGTAGCATACAATATATATATTGGGATGTGCGTCCGTGGTACATTTCTAAAGATAAAATTGGTGGGTTAATAATGCACACGGGCGATATTACAAAGGCCAAAGAACGTGATTTAGAAAAAAATAGAATTCAGGAAATTTTAAATCAAACAAATGAAATAGCTCGCATTGGAACGTGGGAGGCAGATTGGGAACAAAACAAAGTTACTTGGAGCAAAATTGTGTACGATATGCACGATGTACCCTACGACACCGAAATAAGCATAGAAACCAATATTAATTTTTATAAAGAAGGAAAGAGTAGAGATACAATAAAAAGGGTAGTAAATGAGGCCGTTACCAATGGCACCCCCTATGATGTAGAGGTTGAAGTTATTACTGGAAGCGGTGCCGAAATATGGGCTCGAGTAATTGGTCAACCCGAATTTAGAGATAATAAATTTATTGGGATATTAGGTGTTTTTCAAGATATAACAAGCTTTAAGAGTACGCAAATAGCTTTAAATAAAGCCAATAACGAACTTAATGCTGTGGTAAATTCGGGGCCTATTTCAATTATTTCTTCAAATACCGAGGGGAAAATAAGACACTTTAATCGCGGGGCCGAAAAAATGCTGGGTTATAAAGCAGAAGAAGTAATTGGTATTGAAACCCCCGAGCTGTTTCATGTGCAAGAAGAAATGGAGCAATTTTCTATAGATATGGCTGCCAAATTAAAACAAAACCCTGAGGAGTTTGATCCCTATAATGCACTTTTTGAATTACATTATACAGACACGCGCGAATGGACTTATGTTAGGAAAGATGGATCAACCTTTCCAGTGCTTTTAACGATTACCGCTATAATCGATGAAAAAGGAGAAAAAATAGGTTTATTAGGCATGGCAGTAGACATTACAGACCGGAAGCAGGCCGAAAACGAACTGGCTAAGAAAAATTATCTTCTCAATTTTGCCGAAGAGTTAACAATGATTGGCCATTGGCAATGGGATGTAAATGCCGATAAGGTTATTTGGTCTAACAACCTTTATAAAATGTTTGATATCGATGATACTTCAATTAATTTAATGTTTCAAAGTTATTTTAACTACGTACATCCAGAAGATAAAAAACTTGTAACCGAGTATTTTGAAAAAGCGGCAAAAGAAAAGCAGTTCTATAAGTTTACACACCGTATTATTACAGAAAAAGGTATCCAAAAAACAGTTCAACTGTTAGGCGAAGTTATTACCAATGATAAAGGAGAGGTAATTGAAATGTTTGGAACGGGGCAAGATGTTACGGAGCAAAAAATGGACGAAAATAAATTTAGAGGTTTATTAGAGTCGGCGCCCGATGCTATGGTTATTGTAAATGAAAGTGGAAAAATTCAACTTATAAATAAGCAGGCAGAAAGACTTTTTGGATACAAAATTGATGAATTATACAACAAACCCGTAGAGGTTTTAATTCCCGAAAGATATTCTCGAGCAGATAATCATCAAAAACAACGGAACGCTTTTTTTGCATACCCAAAGGTAAGAGCCATGGGCGCCAATAAAACCGAAGTGTTATACGGAAAAGACAAAAATGGAAAGGAAATCCCAGTGCAAGTAAGTTTAAGTCCGTTGCGTACAGAGGAAGGATTATTGGTTTCGGCTGCCATTCGCGATATAACCGAACAATTAAAAGCTGAGCAAAAAATTATTCAGGCAAAGGAGAATTTAGAAGTTTTAACCGAGCATTTATCTACACAAAACGAACAGTTGGCAGATTTTGCTCATATTACTTCGCACAACTTACGAGCACCTGTTAGTAACCTTAATGCTCTTTTACATTTGTACGATATTTCAGAAAGTATAGAAGAAAAAGAGGTTTTATTTGAAAAATTTGAAACGGTAATAGACCATCTTACTTCTACCCTAAATACTTTAATTGAAGCACTTAAAACGCGTACCGTTAGTGAAAAAGAATTAAAAGTAGTTGCGTTTCAAGAAATCTTGGATAAGACAAAAGAAATTTTGTCTGGTCAAATTATCAATACCGGTACTACGATTATATCTGACTTCTCTGAAGTTTCAAAAATTATTTATCACAAAACATATTTAGAGAGTATTTTTCTTAATTTAGTATCTAACGCAATAAAATATAGATCGCCCAATAGAAATCCCGAAATATATATTAAAACGGCGGTTGAAAACGAAAAAATTATTTTAACTGTAAGCGATAATGGCTTGGGAATTGATTTAAAAAAACACGGTCACAAATTGTTTGGTTTAAATAAAACCTTCCACAGACATCCCGATGCAAAAGGGGTGGGACTTTATTTAACAAAAATTCAAGTAGAAACAATGGGAGATACTATCTTTGCAAATAGTAAAGTTAACGAAGGTTCTGTGTTTACAGTTATTTTTAACAATAAGAAGCATGAATAGCAATGTTCAAAATATATGTATAATCGATGATGATAGTATCTATCAATATGCTATTACTGCAACTATTAAGGCGTATAAATTAGCCGAAAATGTCTTGGTATTTTCAGATGGTGAGGAAGCGCTAGACTTTATTAAAGAAAATGCAGGAGCTTGCGAAAACCTACCCGATATCATTCTACTCGATATAAATATGCCGGTAATGGATGGGTTTCAATTTATGGATGAATACAAATTAATTAAACCCAAGGTTGGAAAAAAGATATTAGTCTATATGGTTTCCTCTTCTGTAGATCCACACGATGTAGAAAAAGCAAAACAAATAAGTGAAATTTCAGACTATATTATTAAGCCAATACGCCCAAAAGAATTGGCATCTATTATTAGTTCAATTGTGTAGTCTCCCCTACTCATCAGCTCGCTACAAATTTTAAATCAAGAATTATTACAACCACTTTTTTCTTTTAAAATACCACAGCAAGCCGAAAAACACTAATATCATGGCAGCCCAAAAGTAATAATAGCCATAGCGCAAATGCAATTCGGGCATATGTTCAAAATTCATCCCGTAAATTCCGGCCATAAAGGTTAACGGAATAAAAATTGAAGCCATAATGGTAAGCACCTTCATTACTTCGTTCATTTTATTGCTTATGGTGGTCATATACATATCCATAAGCCCCCAAATCATTTCGCGGTAAATTTCAACGCTTTCATTCACCTGAATAATATGATCGTACAAATCGCGAATATATTTGTTTGTTCGTTCTTCAATTAATGTTGAATCTATCTTTTCTAAACGATTAATTACCTCGCGCAACGGTACAACTGCTTTTCTAATTTTAAGAATTTCTTTTTTAAGATCTTGAATATCTTCTGTAATATTTGGATCTTCTTTATCTGTAAAAAGCTTGTCTTCTAGCAGTTCTACTTTGTTGCTTAAAAATTCAAGAACAGTAAAATAATTATCAACTACCGCATCGAGAATGGTAAACATCAAATAATCTGCCCCTACGTTTCTAATTCGTCCTTTACCGTGCTCTAAACGTTCGCGTAAATCTTCAAAAACATCGCCTTCGGCCTCTTGAAACGTTAACACATAATCCTTTCCCATTACAAGACTTATATGCTCATAGTTCAGTTTTTCATCATCGTAATGAAGCATTTTAAAAACTATAAATAAGTAATCTTCGTATTCGTCTATTTTAGGACGTTGGTAGGTACTAACAATATCTTCCTGAATTAGAGGGTGTAACTCAAAGTGATTACCAAGACTTATAATATCTTCGGTATTGCTTAACCCGTTTACATTTATCCAAGTAATATTAGTAGAATCTTCATAATTAAATGCTTCTTCAATATTCTTGGTTTTAAAGCGTTGAAAATGTTCGCTTGAATAGTCAATTATATCAAGTTCGGTAACCGTTGTAGTTTTTTTACCAGTGTAGGTTACTGTTCCGGGCGATAAATTTCTGGCTCTTTTAGGTTTTATTTTGGCAGTTTGTGGTTTTTTTCTTCGTCTTGTGGCCATAGCTGTGTTGATTATATATTAAAGGTAAGTAAGTTTATTAAAACAGAAATAAAATGTTTAAAAACCTGTGAATATATTCTATAACAGATTTACAATTTTCAAATCAATTTCTTTATTTTCACCCAGACAATTAGTTATTGTTTAATCTTACCATATATGCATTTAGAGACGCTCGACTGGATAATTATAGTTTCATTTTTTATAGTTTTTATTGCCATTGGGTTACTTGTGGCAAAACGGTCTGGTAAAGATTCGAAATCTTTTTTTCTTTCAAACCGAAATATGCCGTGGTGGCTACTTGGGGTAAGTATGGTAGCTACAACTTTTGCTGCCGATACTCCAAATTTTGTAGCAGGAGTTATTCGCGAAGACGGCGTTTTTGGCAACTGGATTTGGTGGAGTTTTCTATTAACGGGAATGCTTACCGTATTTTTTTACGCCAGATTGTGGCGTAAAAGTGGGATTACTACAGATTTAGAGTTTTATGAATTGCGCTACAGCGGAAAAAGCGCTGCATTTTTAAGAGGGTTTAGAGCCATCTATCTGGGCGTCTTTTTCAATATTGTAATTATGGCGAATGTTTGTTTAGCAGCAATAAAAATAGGCCATGTAATGTTTGGTATTTCTTCGTATGAAGTCCTGCTTATTGCTTCGCCCGTAGTGGTAATTTATTCGGCTTTTGGCGGACTAAAGGGTGTAATTCTTACAGATTTTGTTCAATTTATAATTGCGATGGTTGGTAGTGTTTGGGCCACTATCTTTATTGTAAATATGCCTGAAATAGGCGGAATTGAAAACCTGCTTTCCACACCTGCAGTTGCCGAAAAAACCGCAATGTTACCAGATTTTTCAAAACCTGAATTACTAATACCATTGTTAATTATCCCGCTTGCAGTACAATGGTGGAGTGTTTGGTATCCCGGTGCCGAACCTGGCGGTGGTGGCTATATTGCACAGCGAATGTTAGCCGCAAAAAATGAAAAACACGCTACTTATGCTACGCTATTTTTTAATTTTGCTCATTATGCTATTAGACCGTGGCCGTGGATTATCATAGGTTTAGCTTCAATTGTTGTTTTTCCAAATATTGAGAGTTTACAAGCCGCTTTTCCCAATTTAAATCCAGACTTCGTAAAAAATGATTTGTCGTATCCGGCGATGCTTACCTATTTGCCTGCAGGCCTTTTAGGCATCGTAATTACATCGCTTATCGCTGCATTTATGAGTACTATTTCTACACACCTTAACTGGGGAAGTTCTTACGTTGTAAACGACTTTTATGTGCGTTTTCTTCGAAAAAATGCAAAAGGACGCGAACAGGTTGCAGTAGGAAGAACTTCTACGGTAATAATGATGATTTTGGCAGCTTTATTGGCTTTAATTTTAGAAGAAGCGCGAGACGGTTTTAATTTGCTGCTTTCCATTGGTGCTGGAACAGGCTTACTTTTTATTTTGCGGTGGTTTTGGAGTAGAATTAACCCGTATAGTGAAATAGCAGCTATGGCAATTTCGTTTTTAATTGCGGCATTCTTTTTTATTAATGGAAAGCTAGACGATCCAATTGTTACAATTGCCGAACATTGGCAGTTAGTACTTAGTGTAGCAATAACTACTGTTGGCTGGGTTGTGGTTACGCTTTTAACCCAACCATCCAAAAAAGAAACCTTGCAGAAGTTTAACCAAATTATCTTTGGTAACGACTCAAAATTTAAAGGTTTCAGGATGAAAATTCTCGGCTTCTTTGCAGGTGTAGTAGGTGTTTATTGTTCACTTTTTGCCATTGGTAATTTTATTTACAGCAACATAGGCTTAGCTGTAATTTTAACTCTTGTTGCCGTGGTTTGTGGCTTGGTAATAATTAAATCCTTTCAAAAAATTGAATAGACAGCTATCTGTGTTGGTCTATTAAAATAATATTGCCGTCGGGGTCTTTTAAAGTAATATTTGCAGGTCCTTCGCTGTTTTCTTCGGCTTCGCTTAGTAATTGAATATTGTTTTGTTTTAAGCTTTTTTGAATTTGCCGCACATCGTCAAAAGATTCAATATTGCTCGCATTTTCATCCCAGCCAGGATTAAAGGTTAAAATATTTCCTTCAAACATACCTTGAAAAACCCCGATAAGCGCATTTTCATTTTTTAAGATAAAGTAATTGTGTTCCTTACTGCCGGCCATAGCTTTAAAGCCTAACTTTTCGTAAAATTGTTTTGAAGCTTCGAGGTCTTTTACATTTAAACTAATCGAAAATGCTCCTAATTTCATAATGTTATTTTTAAGGGTTTATTTAATGCGAAATCTACAAAATAAGCTGCTATGCTACTCGTAAAATTTTTTCCATTTTTCTTCCTTTAGCGAGTTCGTCAACCAGTTTATCTAAATATCGAACTTGTTTTGTAAGCGAATTCTCTAATTCTTCTATGCGGTAACCACAAATTACCCCTTTAATTAAATGCGCATTTGGATTTAACTCGGCTTGCTCAAAAAATGTTTTAAACGTTACATTTTCTTCAACCAATGCATTTACTTTTTTCTCATCAAAACCTGTGAGCCAATTAATTACTTGAAGCAATTCTTCTTTAGTACGCCCCTTCTTTTCCACTTTAGTGATATAGTGCGGATAAACTGAAGCGAAGGTTAATTTAGCAATTCGTTCGTGGTGTTCGGGGGTAGCCTTCATATTTAAGAAATAAAAAGTTTAATAGCGTAAAGATAAAGAAATAGGCTTAAGTGAACGATGAATTTATTTTCTGAAAAAAATATTTATGTTCAAATTTTAGAGCCAGTTATATTTAATAAAAAAACCTTCCTAAATTGGAAGGTTTTTAACTTGAACTTTTTAAAGTTAGTGTTCTTTTTAATTGCGAAACAATTTTAGTTATTTCCTAAAATTAGCGGTAACCCACTATCGCCAGAACCAACAACTATAACTTTTGCGTTTTGCGAGTTAGCCAGTTTTAGGGTTGCATCAATTCCTTTATCTTGAAGAACTTTATCGGTTAACGAAGCACTTAAAATAGCATTCGCATCGGCTTTTCCTTGAGCTTCAATTCTTACTTTTTCGGCTTCTTTTGTTGCTTTTTCTAAACGGAATTCATACTCTAACGCTTCCTGCTCTTGACGTAGTTTTCGCTCAATAGCGTCTTTTATAGCCGGTGGTAAAGTAACATCGCGTACCAAAACTTCATTTAATTGAATAAACTGTCTATCCAAAATCTTTTTTGTTTCTTCAAAAATTTCTTCTTGAATTGCATCACGTTTACTCGAGTAAAGTTGCTCGGGAGTATAACGCCCAACCACACTTCTTGCTGCACTACGAATTGCAGGTTGAATAACGCGCTGTAAATAATTTTCACCTTTTTCTTGGTGAAGCTTTGCTATATCGCCTCTTATTGGCTGGTACCAAGCCGAAGCATCGAGTTTAATTTCAAGTCCGTTAGACGATAAAACCTGCATTTTTTCGCTTAATTCTTGTTGGCGAATTTCGTAAACAAAAACCTTGTTCCAAGGGGCGATGATATGAAAACCTTCGCCCAATGGTGGCTTGTCGGTCACCACACCATTCCCAAAAGTTTGATAAAGCACTCCTGCGTGCCCAGAGCCAATTGTTACAGAAGATTTTGCAATAACAATAATTAATAAAATAAACCCTACGATAACGGGTACTGTAATTTTAGGTAGTTTTTCCATTGTATACTTTTTCTTTGAAATTTAATTTTAGATAAGTCCGTTGTATTTTCTAATAAACCATTCTGCTGCAAGGCTTAAAACGATGAGAAATAACAGGTATTTCCAATCTAACAAAGGTACTATTTTTTGTTCGCTCTTTTCAATGTTTTGGTATTTAGTATTTGAAAGTAAAGAAGCTATAAGGTTGTTATATTGAGATAAAAAGTAGGCATTTCCGTTGGTGTTATCTGCAATATGTTGCAGTCTTAAAATATCGGCATTTAAGAATTGCTGTTCCACATTAAAATCTAAAATTGTAAAACTACCACTTCGGGAAACGGCTTCATTTTTAACCGAAATAGTATAATTGTATTCGCCGGCAGGCAGGCTATTTAAATCTACTTCGTAATAATTGTTTCGCAATAGCATCGGGAAAATAACAGTATTTTCTTCTTCTTTATTTTTTACTGAAATATTAAGCGAAGCGCGACTATCAAAAACGTAATTTTTATCGAAGTACTGCGCCGATATTTTTATTGGATTGTTACTGTAGAAAAATGCTTCGGAAGACACTTCGAGCCTACTACGCCGTTTGTTGGACGCTAAATACTGAACAATTCCACCAATAAAATCGTCAAAATCTTTAAACGATTGTGTGTTTAGATAACTACTACTTCTCCATCGCCAAAAGCCTTCTCCATCCCAAAGTGCTAACCGCCGACCGTTTTGTTCAATACTGGCAATTAATGGATTGCCATTGGGTAAATTACTAACGGTTTGGTTTAGCAATATATCGTGAGCAGCTGTTATAGTCAATTCGCCAAACTCACTGTATAGCGGCGACAAATTATTAAAACCAATATCCTTAACAGCAAAAGCACTATATGCTGTATTTAAATTTGCTTGTACTTCTTCACTTTGATTTGAAGGTATTTTTGAAAAAATTTCTTGAGCCCCGTTTAAAAAGTTCCATTCTGTAGCCAAACCGGTCACTACAAAAATGTTTTTATCAATTTTGTTTAGTGTTCCAAACAAAGAAGCAAAACTTCGGTTGGGCTGGTAAAGAATTACCAATTGATAGTCATCGACAATATTCACCGCTTCCAAAGGCTTTTTTATTGTAGCTGTACGGCGTTCGTTAGATTCAATTGCCTTTTTTAAAGCCCCTAAATCTGGGTGGGTAACATCACTAACTATCAATACATTTGTCGCTTGGTCAATAACTTCAATTGCGAAATGTTTTGTGTTATTTGTAGTGTTTTTTTCTTCGGATAAAGGAAGTATTTGAGCTTTGTATTTTTGGAGGCCTACCGAAGAAGCTAGCAGTGTAAATTGAAGGGTTTGTGAAGTTTCACTTTCTGAAAAGGTAAGCTGTTTTCGGTATACAACTGCCTCGCCGCGAGCAACTTGAAATTGTGAATTTACAGTAGAATTTCCGCTGTAATTTAAAATTACTTCAACTGGAAAATCATTTTTTAAAAAGGCGTATTTATTGGCGTTTAATTGATTAATTTTTAAATCGACGTATTTTGTTGAATCCCCTAGAATAATTGGATATACTTCGGTTTTTAAAGTTGAAGAAATAAACTCGTAATCGTTACCAAGGGTTTGGTTTCCATCGGTAATTAAAACAACAGGGGCCGGGGCCGTTTTATTTTTGTAGAGCTCATTTGTTGCCGAAAGAGCTGCCGCAATATTGGTGCTTTTATCTTTAAAAGTTAAGGAGTCGTTTTCGCGGAAATCACTTCCAAAAGAATAAAATGCAAGGTCGAATTTATCATTTAGTTCTTTATTGGTTTTAAGCCCTTCAACCAATTGTAAAACACTTTCCCTTTGGTTTAAAGCAACTACCGAAGCCGAATTATCTACCAATACGGGGAGTTGCGGTTTTTCAACCGTATAAGTATTGTTTTTAAACTTGGGGTTTATGAGTAATAATAATATGGCGAAAAGGGTTATAAATCGTAAACTTCCCAAAGCCCATCGCAAGGTTTTAGATAGTTTTGACTTATAGCCATACATAAAAACCGCCAGAGTAATTGCAACTACTCCGGCGATTATTATATAAATTATTACTTCTTGAGTCATTAATTTGTGATAAACGCTTTACAATTTTAGATTTATCTTTTACATTTTTAGCACCTATTATCAAGGTTAATTGATAAATAATCTAAAATTAAAATTCGTAAATCAGGTATGCATCCCGCCATCTACGTGGATAACTTGCCCTGTTATATACGACGATAAGTCGCTGGCTAAAAACACGCAGGCGTTTGCAATATCTTCTGGCGATCCACCGCGTTTAAGCGGAATTCCATCGCGCCAATTTTGAACCGTTTCTTCATTGAGTTTGCCCGTCATTTCGGTTTCAATAAAACCTGGTGCAATAACATTGCAACGAATATGGCGCGAACCTAATTCTAAAGCTACCGATTTAGAAAAACCTATAATTCCTGCTTTTGATGCTGCATAGTTAGTTTGACCTGCATTTCCGGTTACACCTACAATTGAACTCATATTTATTATTGAGCCTTTACGCTGCTTTAACATAGTGCGTTGTACCGCCTTGGTCATGTTAAAAACAGATTTTAGATTTACTTCAATAACTTTATCAAAGTCGTCTTCAGAAATACGCATAAGCAAATTGTCTTTGGTAATTCCTGCATTGTTAATTAAGATGTCGATACTTCCAAATTCTTTTAAAACTTCGTCTGCCAATTTTTGAGATTCTTCAAAAGATGCAGCATTGCTTTTGTACGCTTTAATTTTAACTCCAGTGCTCGATAATTCATCAACAAGGGCATCGGCAGCTTGTGCAGACGAGCTGTAAGTAAATGCTACATTAGCGCCGTGTTGTGCGAATATTTCAACAATACCCTTCCCTATCCCGCGACTTCCGCCTGTTACTATTGCTGTTTTTCCTTCTAATAATTTCATACGTAAAATTTGATTTAAAAAAAAGGTCGCGACTGAGCTCGACCAGACATTTATAATTATAAACCGCGAAAAAGGCGGGATTCAAATATAACAAAAGGATGTAAGTATTCAATAAAAAAAGTCCTGCGATTTTCGCAGGACTTAATTAGGTTAAAACCTAAAAACTATTGATACTTTTAGGACTATTTTGGCTTATTAACCAAGTACTTCTTTTACTTTTTTGCCTATTTCGGCAGGAGAATCTACAACGTGAATGCCACATTCACGCATCACCTTTTTCTTTGCTTGTGCGGTGTCATCGCTTCCGCCAACAATTGCTCCGGCGTGTCCCATTGTACGACCCGCAGGTGCAGTTTCGCCAGCAATAAAGCCAATAACAGGCTTTTTACTACCGCTATTTTTATACCAGTTTGCAGCGTCAATTTCTAACTGCCCTCCAATTTCACCAATCATTACCACAGCTTCGCTATCTTCGTCGTTAATTAATAATTCTAAAGCTTCTTTTGTAGTTGTTCCAATAATTGGATCTCCACCAATACCAATGGCTGTTGTAATACCAAGACCCTGTTTTACTACTTGATCTGCTGCTTCGTAAGTAAGCGTTCCAGATTTTGACACAATACCTACGGTTCCTTTTTTAAATACAAAACCTGGCATAATACCAACTTTAGCTTCGCCAGGGGTAATTACACCTGGACAGTTAGGACCAATAAGGCGGCAATCTCTATCTTTAATATAATTTGAAGCGGTAATCATGTCTTTTACAGGAATACCTTCGGTAATTGTAATTATAACTTTAATACCAGCGTCGGCAGCTTCCATAATAGCATCTGCAGCGAATGCTGGTGGCACAAAAATAATCGTGGTGTCGGCTTTAGTTTCTTTTACAGCATCAGATACTGTATTAAATACAGGCCTATCAAGATGAGTTTGACCTCCTTTACCTGGGGTTACCCCACCTACTACATTGGTTCCGTACTCAATCATCTGTTCTGCGTGAAAGGTACCTTCACTACCTGTGAAACCTTGAACAATTATTTTTGAATTTTTATTTACTAAAACGCTCATTTTTAGATGTTTTGTGTTGTTTATTTATAGTTATTCTTCAATGAAGATGTATTCTGCTTTTCTTTAGAATTGGCGCAAAGATACGGTTTTTACAAAGGGTTTTAAAACAAATTATACTTTTACTCTGTGATAGCTTTCATTTGTATCATCATTTTCTGTAACTGGCTGACTCACTTGATATCCTTTGTAAATTTTATCGTCTTTTATTTGCCAAATTGCAATAAAATGAGCGATTCCTAATTCTTCATCTGGGTTTTCCATGGTGCGAATGTAGTACTTATAGCGTATGGTAACATTGTCATCGTCTTGTAAAATATGACTAATTTCAACTCTTAAATCGTTATAAGTACGACGAATCTCCTCAAAAAAGCTAACAATATCATCATAATTCATAATTGATAGCCCATCGGCACTATTCCAAAGTAATTCTAAATCTTTATGAAAGTATCGTTCTAAAACTGTATTATCGTGTAATATATCGGAATTGTAAAAATCTTTTACTACTTCTTTTGCTGTTTTACTCATGATAATTTTTCCACTTTTTTTATAAGGTTGGGAATTAACTTAATCATTGCTAATTCCTTATATTTTTTTCTGAATTCATCTGCAGGCGATCCAAAATACGATTTATGTCCTGCCAAACTTTTACTAACCCCACTCTGAGCCGAGATAATTGCTTTTTCGCCTATGGTTACATCGCTTGTAATGCCCGCTTGTCCCCAAATGGTAACAAAGTCTTCAATAATAACACAACCTGCAATCCCTACTTGAGATGCTATTAAACAACGTTTTCCAATTACCGTATCGTGCCCCACGTGAACTTGATTGTCTAATTTTGAACCTTCGCCAATTACAGTTGAAGCCGTTACGCCTTTATCAATAGTACACAAGGCGCCAAGATCTACGTTGTTTTCTATAACAACATTACCTACGCTTAAAAGCTTGTCGAAATTATTAGGGCGATTTTTATAATAAAAAGCATCGGCGCCTAAAACACTGCCGGCGTGTATGGTTACATTATCGCCAATAATGGTATTATCGTAAATACTTACGTTTGAATGAATGACACAATTATCGCCAATTTTAACATTATTGCCAATAAATACATTGGGTTGAATAACCGTGTTTTTACCAATTGAAGCTGTTTGGGCTATGGCCGTATTTGCACCCTGAAAAGGTTTAAAATGATGCGAAAGTTTATTAAAATCGCGAAATGGATCGTCTGAAATTAGCAGCGCCTTTCCTTTAGGACAGTCTACTTTTTTATTGATTAAAACTACTGTCGCTAAAGATTGTAGGGCTTTTTCGTAATATTTTGGGTGGTCTACAAATACAATGTCGCCCGGTTGTACTACGTGAATTTCATTCATCCCCAACACAGGAAAACTTGGCTCACCAACATAGTCGGAGCCAATAATTACAGCTATATTTTCTAGCGTTTGCGGGGTTGGAAATTTCAAAATGAGTAGTTATTGCAAATTAAAATTATACGATACTTAAAATTGGTATTGGGTAAAAAAGGTTTTATTCTTTAATTCTCTCTTGGTATTGTCCTTTGTCTGTATCAATTCTAATTTTGTCGCCTTCGTTGATAAATAAAGGAACATTAATTTCGGCACCTGTTTCAACTACGGCTGGTTTAGTAGCATTTGTAGCTGTATTACCTTTTACACCCGGTTCGGTTGATGTTACCTCCAAAATTACGTGCGCAGGCATTTCAACAGATAAAGGAGCGCCATCTTCAGTATTGATAAGAACGGTTACAACTTCGCCTTCTTTCATTAATTCGGGTGTATCAAGAATATCTTTCATTAATTGAATTTGCGAATAATCTTCGGTATTCATAAAGTGATACATATCGCCTTCATTATAGAGGTATTGAAATTTATGAGTTTCAACACGTACATCGTCTATTTTATGACCCGCCGAAAATGTATTGTCTACAATTTTACCCGTAGTAACACTTTTTAATTTGGTTCGAACAAACGCCGGACCTTTTCCCGGTTTTACGTGAAGAAATTCAATAATTTTATAAATATCGTTGTTGTAACGAATACAAAGTCCTTTTCTAATATCTGATGATGTAGCCATTAAGTGGTTTTATGTTTAAATTTTGTTGAATATAAATATTTAGTTTGAATTAAAATACCCTTTCATTATTCCTCGTTTCGAGTTTTTAATAAACTGAAGTATCTCATCTCTTTCGGGAGTAGCTTCCATTTCTGCCTCAATAATTTCGGTAGCTTGCGTGGTATTGTAGTTTTTTTGGTAAAGCAACCTATAAATATTTTGTATTTCAGAAATTTTCTGAGATTTAAAGCCTCTTCTTCTTAAGCCTATTGAATTAATCCCAACATAACTTAACGGTTCGCGAGCTGCTTTTACATAAGGTGGAACATCTTTTCGAACAAGAGACCCGCCCGTTACAAAGGCGTGATTGCCAATCATACAAAATTGGTGTACCGCTGTCATTCCCGCTAAAACCACATAGTCTCCCACGGTTATATGGCCTGCCAATGTACTGTTATTGCTAAAAATACAATTGTCGCCAACAATACAGTCGTGAGCAATATGGCAATAAGCCATAATCCAGCAATTTTTGCCAATAATAGTTTTACCTCTATCGACGGTTCCACGGTTAATTGTAACGTATTCTCTAATTGTTGTACCGTCGCCAATTTCGGCAGTGGTATCTTCGTCTTTAAATTTAAGATCTTGTGGTATTGCTGAAATTACTGCTCCAGGAAAGATATTACAATTTTTCCCGATGCGAGCACCTTCCATTATGGTTACATTGCTGCCAATCCACGTGCCTTCTCCAATCACAACATTGTTGTGGATGGTTGTAAAAGGCTCAATTACAACATTTTTAGCTATTTTAGCGCCCGGATGGACGTATGCAAGAGGTTGGTTCATTTCTTTTCTTTATTTTTCTTAAAGGTAAAATTGCGCATCATATTTTATTATTTAATGATACTGGCACCGTTTATTTTATAAATTTTTTGTTTTTACCATTTGTGCCATAAGTTCTGCTTCGGTAACTAGCTTCCCATTCGCATAAGCATTTCCTTGCATATGTACAATTCCACGACGAATTGGTGTAATTAATTCTAACTTAAAAATTAATGTATCACCCGGGTTAACTTGTTGTTTAAATTTTACATTGTTAATTTTCATAAAAAATGTAAGATAATTTTCGGGGTCTGGCACAGTGCTTAGTGCCAAAATCCCTCCTGTTTGTGCCATAGCTTCAACAATGAGTACGCCTGGCATAACGGGTGCTCCCGGAAAATGACCCACAAAAAAGGGCTCATTCATGGTAACGTTTTTAAGCCCTACCACACAGGTATCTGTCATCTCCATAATTTTATCTACCAACAAAAATGGTGGTCTATGCGGAAGCATAGCCATAATTTCGTTTACATCCTTTACAGGGGGTTGGTTAATATCAAATTTTGGAACTTTATTTCGTCTTTCAAGTTTTATCCTTTTTGAAAGCTTTTTTGCAAATTGTGTATTTACATGATGTCCTGGTTTGTTGGCAATCACTTTTCCGCGAATGCGCGTACCAATTAAAGCCAAGTCGCCAATTACATCTAACAGTTTGTGTCTCGCAGCCTCGTTTGGATAATGCAGGGTTAAGTTGTCTAAAATACCATTTGGTTTTACCGAAATATTGTCTTTTCCAAACGCAGTACGAAGCTTTTCCATCGTGCTGTCTGAAAGTTCTTTATCTACATAAACAATAGCATTGTTTAAATCGCCTCCTTTTATTAAGCCGTGCTCTAGCAGCATTTCTATTTCGTGCAGAAAACTAAAAGTACGTGCATTTGCTATTTCATCTTTAAAATCTGAAATTTTATTTAATGAAGCATTTTGAGTTCCAAGCACTTTTGTACCAAAGTCGACCATTGTGGTTACTTGGTATTCATTAGACGGCATTACAATTATTTCGCTCCCCGTATCTTCATCTACGTATGATATTACTTCGGTAACAACATATTCGTCTCTTTCGGCTTCTTGTTCAACAATGCCTGCTTTTTCGATGGCTTCAACAAAAAACTTAGAGGAACCATCCATAATTGGCGGTTCAGAGGCATTTACCTCCAAAATACAATTATCCACCTCTAGGCCAACTAATGCGGCAAGCACGTGTTCGGAAGTTTGAATTTTCACTCCGTTCTTTTCCAAATTGGTGCCACGTTGTGTATTTACTACAAAATTTGCATCGGCTTCAATTACCGGACTTCCTTCTAAATCTGTCCTAACAAATTTATATCCGTGATTTTCAGGGGCTGGTTTAAAAGTAATTGTTACTTCTTTCCCTGTGTGTAAGCCTACTCCGGTTAGGGAAGTTTCCTTAGCAATTGTGCGTTGTTTTACCAAACTTTCAGTCATTATCAAGCTTTTTTTCAACTATATTAAACCTTTCCATAATTTTAGGAAGGTTTTTAAAATATACATAACTTTTATTAAAATCGTTGTAATTTAAGGCGGGCGATCCTTGTAGGGTTTCGTTGTCTTTTACATTTCTTCCAATCCCTGTTTGCGCCTGTATTTTTACATTATCGCCAATAACAATATGGCCGGCAATCCCCACCTGTCCGCCAATAATACAGTTTTTACCAATTTTAGACGAACCTGCAATACCTGTTTGAGCGGCTATTACCGTATTCTCGTCAATGGTAACATTATGTGCAATCTGTATTTGGTTGTCTAATTTTACGCCTCTCTTTATTAAGGTAGAGCCCAAAGTAGCGCGATCGATAGTAGTGCCAGGCCCCACATCTACGTTATCTTCCAAAATAACATTTCCTGTTTGAGGGACTTTAATATATTCTCCTTTTTCATTGGGCGTAAAGCCGAAACCATCGGCACCAAGTACAACCCCGCTATTAATAACACAAGATTTACCTATTATTGTTTCCGAATAAATTTTGGCGCCAGTAAATACAATGGTATTATCATCTATTGTAACATTGTCGCCAATGTAAACATTGGGATATATTTTTACATTATCGCCAATTGAAACATTTTCGCCTAAATATGAAAAAGCGCCTAAATATATATTATCTCCATATTTGGCACTTTTTGAAATAAAAACAGGTTCTTCAATACCTGTTTTATTCATTTTTACTTGATTGTAATATTCTAATAATTGCGAAAAGGCTTTATAAGCATTCTCCACCCGAATAAGCGTTGTAGACAACTCATCATTGGCTTCAAAATCGTTATTGACAATAGTAATTGAAGCTTGTGTAGAATAAATATGGTGAGTGTATTTTGGGTTTGCTAAAAATGTAAGCGAACCTTCGCTTCCCTCCTCTATTTTTGAAAGTTTAGAAACCTCTGCCCCTTCATCGCCATCTACGGTGCCATTTAGGATTCCTGCTATTTGGGCTGCTGTAAATTTCATTGGGCGTGTGCGTGTTTTATAACTGTATTTGAAGTTTTTGGTAACCGCAAAATAACATTTTTATAATTAATAAACTTTCGGTAATTCGTTTTCATTCCTGCAAAAATAGAAAAAAAGGATTTAGCCTCACTAGCTATCTTTATTGTTTTTTGGATAACAAAAATAGTATTTCACTACAGATTTTGAGAGTGCCTCTAGATTTAACTGGTCACTGGCTTTGGCAACCTCAATTATTTCACCATTTCGCTGTAATAAATTAATGGTGTCTTTTTTCATACTGTAAGCCTGGTTTTCAAGCCTGCCTGTAAATACAAAAAACGAAGCTTCTTCTTTTGTAATACTATATCTTTCAATTAATTTACAACATTTCTTTTCTACCTTTCGAGCCGAAAATGGTTTTGTTTTAACCTTTACTTTTAAAAGATTTCTGTTTAGCAACATTTGCGACAAATTCTTTAAAACGAAATCGTCGTTGTCTATCCAAAGTTTCATCGCCGAAATAATATCGTAATCGTCTAATTGTGCAAAAGTTTCAAGCACCTCTTCAGAAAAATCGTCGATGGTTATGTTATTTTGTAAAAAGAATTGCAAGTTACTGCTGGCCGGTAGGTTTTCGCCGCGAGCAACCAATTGTTTGGCACGTTTTAAAATTCTAACCAAAAGTTGTTCGGCTACTACGCCCGTTTTGTGCAAATACACTTGCCAATACATAAGCCTACGCGCAACTAAAAAGTTTTCAACCGAGTAGATCCCTTTTTCTTCCACTACCAATTCGTCATCTTTAACGTTAAGCATAGTAATTAAACGCTGGGCATTTACGGTTCCTTCGGGGACGCCGGTATAAAAACTATCGCGTTTTAGGTAATCTAACCTATCCATATCTAATTGTCCAGAAACCAATTGATGTAAAAATTTACGCGGGTATTCGTTTTTAAAAAGTTGAATGGCAAGCGTTAATTGCTTGTTAAACTTTGTATTTAAAAACTCCATAAAAAGGAGCGAAATTTGTTCGTGGCTTACACTTTCAACAATACTGTGTTCCATTGCGTGCGAAAAAGGTCCGTGCCCAATATCGTGCAACAAAATGGCAATATATAAAGCTTCTTCCTCTTTTTCTGAAATGATAACACCCTTAGATTGCAGCACTTGCACCGCTTTTTGCATTAAAAACATAGCTCCCAATGCATGGTGAAACCGGGTGTGATGCGCTCCCGGATATACGATATACGAGAAGCCCATTTGCGAAATTCTTCGTAGCCGTTGAAAATATTTATGCTCCATTAAACTAAAAACTAGTTTGCTGGGTACGGTAATAAAACCGTAGATTGGGTCGTTTATAATTTTGTGCTTTGGAAGAGTTTTCAAACTTTAACTTTAAATTAGTAGCTTTTGAAATTGTTTGCGATAATTCGGCTATATTTTTGAGGTAAATTCTACAACACAAATAGAACTATTCACAATTTAAAAATTTATGACACTCCAGCAATTGAGTAGCTGTAGTAATAAAACAAATATACATATATGAGCGATATAAAAGTACTTTGGGTAGATGACGAAATTGATTTATTAAAACCTCACATTCTATTTCTAGAAAATAAAAATTATAATGTTACCACCGCACAAAGTGGTTCTGAAGCTTTAGAGCTTATAAAAGTTGAAAACTTCGACATTGTGTTTTTAGATGAAAATATGCCGGGATTAACTGGTTTAGAAACACTTTCAGAAATTAAGGAATATCGCGCTTCGGTACCTGTTGTTATGATTACCAAGAGTGAAGAAGAATATATTATGGAAGAAGCAATTGGCTCTAAAATTGCCGATTACCTAATTAAACCTGTAAACCCAAACCAAATTCTTTTAAGTCTAAAAAAGAATTTGGACCACAGCAAATTGGTTTCAGAAAAAACAACTTCAAACTACCAGCAAGAGTTTAGAAAAATTGCAATGGATTTATCCATGGTAAACAGTTTTGACGAGTGGAAAGACCTATACACCAAATTGGTTTATTGGGAACTTGAGCTCGAAGACATTGAAGACTCTGGTATGTTTGAAATATTAGAATCTCAAAAAACCGAAGCTAATAGTCAATTTTGCAAGTTTATTGACAAAAACTATCCAACATGGTTTGAAGACCCTAGCGAGGCGCCTATAATGTCTCACACCCTTTTTAAGGAAAGAATTAAACCACAATTAGAACAAGACACACCTACACTATTAATTGTAATTGACAATTTAAGGTTCGATCAATGGAAAGCGTTTGAACCCACGGTAGCTAATTTATATAAAAAAACACAAGAAGAGTTGTTTTGCAGTATTTTACCAACAGCTACACAGTATGCGCGAAACGCCATTTTTTCTGGTCTAATGCCTAGCGACATGGAAAAACTTCACCCAGATTTATGGTTGAATGATGTTGACGAAGGTGGAAAAAACATGAAGGAAAAAGAATTTTTTGACGGACAACTTCAACGTTTGGGAATGAAACTAAACTATAGTTATCATAAAATTTCGAGTTTAAAACAGGGTAAAAAACTTGTTGAAAATTTTAAAACTCATAAAGACGAAGATTTAACCGTAGTAGTTTACAACTTTGTAGATATGCTTTCACATTCAAAAACAGAGATGGAAGTAATTAAAGAATTGGCTTCAAACGATAAGTCTTACCGCTCGCTTACACAAAGCTGGTTTAAAAACTCACCTTTGTTAGAAATAATTCAACAAGCGGCTCGCTTAGGGTTTAAATTAATAATAACAACAGACCACGGAACAATTAATGTAAAAAACCCTTCAAAAGTAATTGGCGATAAAAACACAAGTTTAAATTTACGCTATAAAACAGGGAAAAGTTTAACTTACGAAGACAAAGAGGTGTTAGCAGCAAAGGATCCAAAGAACATCCAATTGCCAACAATTAATATGAGTAGTTCGTTTATTTTCGCAAAAGGCGATTACTTTTTTGCCTATCCTAACAATTACAATCACTACGTTAGTTATTACCGAAACACCTACCAACACGGTGGTGTTTCGCTGGAAGAAATGATTATACCTTTTTCTGTCTTTACTCCTAAATAATTCACGTTATAATAAGTGTAATAGTGTTTCAAAAGTTATAACTTCGGCAGCAATTGTTAATTAGCTATATTAGCATTCGTAATTGTTATGGAATACACCTATACTTTAGATGAAATTAGTACAGTAGCTGCTGCTTTATTAGAAGAATCACCTTCAAAAATATTTTTATTATATGGTGAAATGGGCGTGGGAAAAACTACCCTCATCAAAGAAATAGTTAGGCAACTTGGATCTAACTATCAATCAAGCAGCCCTTCATTTTCAATTGTAAATGAATATGAAACGCCAAAGGGAATCGTGTATCATTTCGATTTTTACCGAATTAACGATTACCAAGAAGCTTTTGATATAGGTTTTGAAGATTACGTATATAGCGGCAATTATTCATTTATAGAATGGCCCGAAAAAATTAAACCATTGTTACCCGAAAACGCAGTTAAAGTAAATATAACATTAAACGCTAATGGAAGTAGAACGCTAAAAACAAGCTAATTGAATTAAATTTTAACGATAAAAAAAGAGTATAATTTTTTTTGAACCTTATGTTAAAACAACAATTAATTGTTAGTTGAGGGCAAAAAAATTTATAAATGTATAGAAAAAAGAATTGATTTTTTTTCCTTTTTTCATGTTAGGTTTGGACCATAATAACCTCACATAAAACCATATATTATGAAAACTCTTAAGTATTTATTTATCGCATCAATTTTTTCATTAGGAACTTTTGCTTCTTGTACTCCAGAAAGTATCCAAGATGAACAGACCCCACAACAAATCGAAAAAAGTAAAATCAAGGTACCTAGTAACGGGTAGTGTTATAGCGCTATTAATAGCCGCTACTCCATACATTTTTTATTCGTATACAAGTTTCCCAAGAACTAAAACTTGGGAAACTTTTTTATTTACATATCACGCCAATTGGTATGACGAAATTTATGTTAGTGTATGGACTATGATGGGCAAATTTATACCAATTTTACTATTAGCCATTTGGTTTATAACCTGTAAACATTGGTGGTATCACGTTATTTTAATACCCATTGGTATGTTTGCCTTCCAATTATTTAGTGTAATCAACGACGATGTTGGGATTGTAGACGAAGTGGAAATTTGGTGGTTGTTTCCTATTATGCTATTTATAATCCCATTGGTATATTTAATAAAAGCCAAACTGGCCAATAGCATGAAAGAACACGATTTAAAATCTTTTGAAGAAGAGCTTAGTCAACAAAAATCGTTCTGGCAGCAATTAAAAGATCTCTTTTAAAAACTGTTATTAACTACATACTATAATTGTATTTTATGCGTTGTGCTAAGGCAGTTAAACCTACTATAGTTCTTAATTTATAACGAGGACTTTTTCAAAAAGCTGGCTGTGAAACCGCTTTTAATATATTGTAAAAATTAACAATATGTGCATATATAGCGTTATAAGGACGGTTTTTTAACGAATTTAATCGAATTTAAACGGAAAAACCTGTAAATATACAATTAACATAATTAAGAATATTAAGTTTTTTCGGTGTAGGTTTACCCCATATTAACCTCACAAAAACTTACTATTATGAAAAATTTTAAAATCACATTAATTGTTGCCATATTTGCAGCTGGATTATTTACCGCTTGTACCCCAGAAAGCATCCAAGATGAACAAACCCCACAACAAATCGACCCAAGAACGGTTAAAGTTCCACCAGCCGGATAAAAAAAGTTTAATTCAAGGAGGCATAATTGTACTAATAATAGGCTGCTCTCCTTTTTTATATTACGCATACGAAAGTTTCCCAACCGATACACAGGTATGGGAAACTTTCTTTTTTACATTCACTACAGAATACCCAAACCTGTACCATTACGCTTGGTTTGTAACAGGTAAATTATTCCCAATCTTATTATTACTTATTTGGTTTTTTACCTGTAAACATTGGTGGCACTGGATTATTTTGGTACCGCTAATTATGTATATATTTCAACTTATTAATATCGTTAAACAAACCGTGGGCGTAGACGAAGTTGAAATTATATACCTTGTTCCTATAATGATGGTAATAATTCCCGCTGTTTACCTTATTCGTGCAAAATTATTTAGCCAGATGCGCAGTGACGATTTAAAATCTATTGAAGAAGAACTTTTGGAAAAAAAGTCTATTTGGCAACAAATAAAAGATCTTCTTCGGTAAATAAATAATCTTAGTCTTAAATTTATTCCGTAAATTGGAATCGGCCAAAATTAAATTATGACTAAACCAAAATCACCTTTCACGCGCGCACAACTCCTACCACAAGAAGAAACCCTTGAAATAGAAAAACAAAAAGGCGAACTATACATAGGTATCCCAAAAGAGGCATACTATCAAGAAAAGCGCATTTGTTTAACCCCCGATGCTGTTAATGCTGTTGTTAACAACGGGCATCGCGTATTAATTGAAGAAGGCGCTGGCGTAGAATCGGGGTTTACCGATAAAGATTATTCCGAAGCTGGAGCTGCAATTACATCAAACACTAAAAAAGTATTTGGCTGCCCAATTGTGCTAAAAGTTGAACCGCCTACCCTGCAAGAATTAGAAATGATTAATCCAAAAACAGTTTTAATTTCTGCCTTACAACTTAAAACTAGACAAAAATCGTATTTTGAAGTTTTGGCCAAAAAGAAAATAACGGCTTTAGCTTTTGAATTTATAAAAGACGAAGATCACAGTTATCCCGCCGTAAAAGCGTTAAGTGAAATTGCCGGTACCGCTTCGGTATTAATTGCAGCCGAATTAATGGTTAATGCAAAAAAAGGAAACGGTCTGCTTTTTGGCAATATTAGCGGCGTACCCCCTATTGAAGTAGTAGTAATTGGCGCCGGGACGGTTGGCGAATTTGCTACTCGGTCGGCTTTAGGTTTAGGTGCAAACGTTAAAGTATTTGATAGCTCCATAACCAAACTCAGAAAAATTCAAACCAACGTGGGTAAAATACTGTATACCTCTACAGTACAACCTAAAAATTTAATGAAAGCCTTAAAGCGTTGCGATGTAGCCATAGGAGCTGTGAGAGGTAAAAACCGAGCTCCCATTATTGTTACAGATGAAATGGTTCAAAATATGAAAAAAGGGGCGGTTATTATTGACGTTTGTGTTGATATGGGCGGCTGTTTTGAAACTACCGAAATGACCAGTCACGATAACCCTACTATGATTAAGCACGATGTAATTCATTACGGAGTGCCAAATATTCCGGCCAGATACCCAAAAACAGCTTCTATTTCAATTAGTAATATTTTTACCCCATATATACTGGAAATTGCAGAAAGTGGCGGCCTTGAAAATGCGATTCGTTATGACAATGGTTTAAAAAATGGTTTGTACTTTTACCGCGGAATTCTTACAAGTAAAGGGGTTGCAGATTGGTTTGACATACCATACAGCGATATAAATCTTTTAATTTTTTAAAAAAATTCGCTAAGCCATTATTCTTCAATCTATTTTATTACTAAAAAGCAATTCAAAATAACATTACTTAACTCACTATTTTTTTAAAATGAAATTAGCTTATAGACTTGTTTACTTTTCAGGTGGATTTTTAATAGGTATCGCACTATTGTTTTTTATTTTAAGTGGTAAAAAAACCTCCTGTGCCTATGGTCCAGAGTCTAGAACTTTAAAAAACATTCGTTTAAAAGAGCGTGCTTTTACGAGTGAAACGTTAGCTTTTTTTAAAAATAGTAAAATAGATACATCGGTTGTGTCTACTTTATTAGTAGATGGAGACGTTTTGTTTTCTGAAAGTAATACAAAGCTAGATTCCTGTAGAATTTATGTAATTGAAGGAGAGATTATTGAAAAAAACCTCAAAATTACTGTCGAAAATTGCGATAAAACTGCAACGGTTTTAAAGGCAAAATTTACAGAAGATTAAACAATTTAAATTCTTATAACTTGCGGCGTTGTTTTTCCTTTTTAAGCAAGGTTAACTCTCTACTAGTTTGTCCGGCTACCGATGTGTTTTCTTCGGCACGTCTTATTAAATAAGGCATCACATCTTTCACGGGTCCAAACGGAATATATTTAGCAACATTATATCCCTCGGCAGCAAGATTAAAACTTATATGGTCGCTCATACCGTATAACTGTCCAAACCACACACGCTCATCACTTTTAGATAATCCAAGCTCTGTAAGCATATCCATCGTCATGTACGTACTTAATTCGTTATGAGTGCCCAAAAATAAATCAATGTCGTCCAAGTTATTCATAATGTATTTCATGACTTCATTAAAGTTATCATCGGTTGCTTTTTTGCTTTCACAAATTGGCGTTGCATAGTGGTTTTCTTCGGCGCGTTCGTTTTCTTTTTCCATGTAGGCTCCACGTACTACTTTAAAACCTAACTTATAGCCTTTTTGCTTTGCTCTGGCGTGTAGCTTTTTTAAATAATCTAATCTATCCCAACGGTAACATTGTAGGGTGTTGTAAACAATGGGACGTTCTTTATTGTACCGCTCCATCATTTTTTCGCACAAATCATCTGCTGCGTCTTGCATCCAAGATTCTTCGGCATCGATAAGTAAGCTAATACCGAATTCGTGCGCTATATTTGAAACCTTATCGTATCTAGCTTCCACATTTTGCCACAGTATTGCTTCACTTTCAGTGAGTTCTTTATTTTCAGTCTTTTTCTGAAATAAATCAAATCGGCCAAACCCAGTAGGTTTAAACACCGAAAAAGGCATAGCAGCTTTATTTTTGGCAAATTGAGTCAATTCAATGACCTTATTCATGGTAGCGTCAAATTGTTGTTCTTCTTCCTTTCCTTCTACTGAATAGTCCAACACCGAAGACACCCCAACATCACTTAGTTTATCTACGGTAGACATGCAATCGGCTTCGCTTACCCCACCACAAAAATGATCAAAAACGGTAGATCTTATTAGGCCTTCGACTGGAAGATTAACATTTAGTGCAAATTTAGTGACGGCAGTTCCTATCTTCACCAAAGGTTCTTTAGAAATCATTTTAAAAAGAAAGTAAGCTCTTTCTAATTCAGAATCACTTTTAAGTTTAAAAGCGGTTTCTGTATTATCGAATAGGGAATTTGCACTCATAAAACTTGTAATAGAATGTGCAAATATAGTTAGATTTGTTTTCTGAATTGATGCTAAAAATCAATATTTAATGAAAAATGTTATACCAGAAAAAGGGGCAGTTTACTTTAGTAACAAAGCGTGGAATAATTTTTTAAATTACTTAGACAATCGAGAAAAATCTAAAGTTTTTATCCTTGTAGATACTAATACCAAACAGCAGTGTTTGCCGTATTTTTTATTAAAATGTGAAAGCTTACAATCGCCAGAAATTATTACAATTCCCGACGGTGAAAAGTTTAAAAATATTACAACTTGTGTAAACGTTTGGGAAATGTTGGCAGCAAAAAACGCCGATCGTAAAAGCGTAATTATTAACCTTGGCGGTGGCGTTGTTACCGATTTGGGCGGTTTTGTTGCTTCAACCTATAAACGCGGCATACCATTTATACACATCCCCACTACCCTTTTGGCAATGGTAGACGCCTCTGTAGGCGGAAAAAATGGAGTAGACTTAGGTTACATAAAAAACCAAATAGGCGTTGTAAACCTTCCAGATTTGGTTGTAATCGATCCAAAATTTTTACAAACCTTACCACAAGAACACATTTTTTCTGGTTTTGCCGAAATGTTAAAGCACGGTTTAATTTACAGCGAAACATATTGGGACAAATTAAAAAATATAGATTTTAATGATTCTGAAATGGTTACCGAATTAATAAAAGAATCGGTAGTTATAAAAAACGAAATTGTTAAGCAAGATCCACTTGAGCAAAACATTCGAAAAACTTTAAATTTTGGGCACACTTTAGGGCACGCCATAGAGTCGTATAGTTTAGAGTCTAAAAGTAGAAATACGCTATTGCACGGCGAAGCAATTGCCATAGGCATGATTTTAGAGTCATATATTGCAACAAAACTGCTCAACTTCCCCGAAACACAGTTGAAAGACGTATCTAAAACAATATTTAGATATTTCAAAAAAGTGAAATTTTCAGAAAAGGATATTAGCGAGATAATAAATTTGCTGGCTCACGATAAAAAAAACTTTAAAGGAGCGGTGCTTTTTGTTCTTTTAACAAAAATTGGTGAACCAAAAATCAATTGTAAAGTAGCTAATAGGCTTATTTACAACGCATTTGAATATTACGAAAATTTCTAAAAATTATGTTTAAATTGTTTTTATCTCTTCTAATTTTAAATAGTTTTATAGCCACAAACCATAAGATTGAAATTTAAATGAAGCGAATTATTGTAGACTATAAAAAGTTAACTCCAGAGATACTTTCTTTGTTAGTGGAAAAATACCCCGATGGATATGACGATGACCATGTAATAACTTTTAAAAATGCTAAAAATGAAACAGTTGAAGCCGTTGAAGTAAAAACTGAAGATACCGTTTATTTGGTAAAAGTAAGCTCACGACTAGAGGTTACAATGGCCAATTTTGATGAAGATAATTATGAAGAAGCCGATTTTAACGAACCCATTGGCGATCTTCCCGAAAGGAAAATAAAAGACGAAGAAGAATAGATTAATCAATAAAAAAAGAGGCCTGAAAGCCTCTTTTTTTATAAACATTATTAATCAATTAAGCGTGCTGTTCTTCGTGCTTACCCTCCTTAATTTCTTCAATCAATTTTGAATTAAACGCAGGTAAATCGTCTGGGTTTCTACTAGTAACAAATCCTTCGTCCACTACTACTTCTTCATCTACCCAGTTTGCTCCTGCATTAACAAGATCGTCCTTAATTGAATTAAACGAAGTCATTTTTCTTCCTTTAACAACATTTGCCGAAATTAAAATTTGCGGAGCGTGGCATATAGCGGCAACCGGTTTTTTTTGCTCAAAAAAGTCTTGAACAAAGCTAAGCGCCTTTTCATTTCGTCTTAATTTATCAGGATTTATTACCCCTCCAGGTAACATTAATGCGTTATAACTAGAAGCTGAAACATTATCTAACGTATCGTCTACAGTGTATTCGTTACTCCAATTACCATCTGCCCAACCTTTAATTGTTCCAGATTCTTCACTTATAATATCAACTTTAAAACCAGCATCTTCCATCGCTTCTTTTGGCGATTTTAATTCAGATTCTTCAAATCCATTTGTTGCTAAAATTGCAATTCTCTTATTCATATTAATCTATTTTTTGGTTATACATTTATTTATCAGCAAGATACAATCAGTACCAATTGATTTCAATTTATTGGTACTAATCTTTTATTAATCTTTGTTAAGAAGTGCAAAGAGTTACAATTTTAAACCTTGCGATGACCTTTAAAGAACTACTGTATTATTTTAAAAAAACAGCGGAATCGGGAATATATATTTTGGTTTAAGAATCTAAATCAAAGGTTTTTGAAGGATTGTCATGAGGTTGGTAATCGAGCATATTTTCGCCTTTGGCTATTACGGTACAAACTGTAGCGTCGCCAGTTACATTTACTACCGTTCTAAACATATCTAATATTCTGTCAACCGGAAAAATAATAGCAATCCACGCTGGATTTAACCCTACAGATTCAAGAACAATAATTAACATTACCAACCCGGCGCTAGGTACTGCAGCAGATCCTATAGAGGCAAGCGTAGCGGTTAATACGATCGTTAATTGCTGCATTATTGTTAAATCTATCATATGTAATTGTGCCAGAAATACAACTGCTACCGCTTGATATAAACAGGTACCGTCCATATTTACCGTGGCACCAATAGGAAGTACAAAACTCGTAATTTTTTTGTTTACGCCTAAATTTTCCTCAACACATTCCATAGTTACGGGAAGTGTGGCCGCACTACTCGATGTTGAAAACGCCAATGTTTGTGCTGGTGCCATGGCTTTAAAAAAACCTTTGTATGGTATTTTGCGAGCAAATAGTTTTACGACTATAGGGTAGACAACAAAAATCATGAGCATTAATCCTAAAAACACGGTTAATGAATACCAACTTAAACCTTTAAAAATTTCGTATACTTTGCCAATGTCATCCCCAGCCATTTTACTTACAACCCCTGCAAGTAGCGCAAACACGAAAAATGGAGCGGCTTGCATAACCAAATCGACCATTTTAAGGAATACTTCCATAGCACTATCCATAAAATCGGTTACCGGTTTTGATTTTTCATTCGGGATTAACAACAAACAGACCCCAAAAAAGATTCCGAAGAAAATAATTTGAAGCATCAATCCATTATCTGTCAATGAAAAGAAAAAGTTTTCGGGTACAATATCCACTAATGGCTGCAATGGCGTACTTTCTTTGGTTTTTTGTGCAGTTTCCATTTTTTCGGCTACTGCTGTATCTTTTAAATCGCCTCGAGATAAATCGGTTATTTTTTGAGCACGCTCTAAAAATTCGGGTTCGTTTAAGTAGTTAATACCGTCTTTAATTTCGCGCCCTTCCGATGCTGCCCAAACTTCGTAGCTTATTCGGTTGTCAATTCGGCTTTGTTCATCAATTAATTTTCCGGGTTTAATTAAGTTAACCAAAATTAAGCCCATAGAAACTGCAAAAAGCGTAGTCATAAAATACGCTAAAAGCGTTTTTCCTCCCATACGCCCTAAACTAGACGGGTCGCCAATATTTGCCACTCCACTAATAATGGAAACTAAAACCAATGGTACTGCAATAAGCTTAAGTAGATTGATAAATATCTTTCCAAAAGGAGCAATCCAATCTATTGTAAATTCACTCCAACCTAACTGGCTGCTGAGTAAAGCCCAAATAATACCTAAAACAAGTCCGATTATTATTTTCCAGTGTAGCGCTAGTTTCTTCATATTAATTGATAATTCTTTAGTGTCGTGAAATTTTATTTAATAAATAATAGTCTGCAATTACAAGGGCTGCCATGGCTTCAACAATAGGCACTGCACGCGGAACAACACACGGATCGTGACGACCTTTACCTTCGGTAATTACTTGGTTGCCATCTTTATCGATGGTTTCTTGCTTTTGCATAATTGTGGCAACGGGTTTAAAAGCAACTCTAAAATAAATATCCATCCCGTTACTTATTCCGCCTTGTATGCCACCACTTAAATTAGATTTTGTAGTTCCGTCGGGGTTAAAAATGTCGTTGTGGTCACTCCCCTTCATTTTTGCTCCACAAAAGCCACTTCCGTATTCAAACCCTTTTACGGCGTTTATAGAGAGCATCGCCTTTGCTAATTCGGCGTGAAGTTTATCAAAAACTGGTTCTCCCAAACCTTTGGGTACGTTTTGCAGCACACAAGTAATTGTACCACCTACCGTTTCGCCATTTTTACGCATCTCTCTAATAAGACTTTCCATTTTTGTAGCAGTAGCTTTATCTGGACACCGAACAATGCTTTTCTCGGTTTTTAAAAAGTCTAATTCTTGATATGGCTTATCGATAAAAATATCACCAACCGATGATACAAACGCATTGATTTTAATGCTTGGAAGCAATTGTTTTGCAATCGCCCCGGCTACTACTCTACAAGCTGTTTCGCGGGCCGAGGAGCGCCCACCACCGCGATAATCACGAATTCCATATTTTACATCGTAGGTATAATCGGCGTGCGAGGGCCGATAAACATCCTTTATATGGCTGTAATCTTTGCTTTTTTGATTGGTGTTTTCAATTGTAAAACCTATGGGCGTGCCTGTGGTTTTACCTTCAAATATTCCTGAAAGAAACTTTACCTTGTCTGCCTCTTTTCGCTGCGTAACAATTGCAGACTGACCCGGTTTTCTACGTTCCATTTCGGCTGAAATAGCTTCAAAATCTAAAGAAATTCCGGCGGGGCATCCGTCTATAACTCCACCAATTGCTTCGCCATGCGATTCGCCAAAGGTGGTAAGTTTAAAGATTTTTCCGAAGGAATTGCCCGCCATAAATAGGTTTTCAACAAATGTAAACTTTCAAGGTCAATTATTCAAGGTTGAAATTTTAAAATTAGTATCAAAAAACTAAAGTGGAGTTATAAGTGCGTTTTTAAGAATGCTAACAGGATGCAAAGCCCTTTTGCCAGTACCGTCAAAAATTTGATGTCTACAACTCGTACCGTTTGCCGAAATAACAGTTTGTTCAGTAGATTTCCGTACGGCCGGAAATAGCTTTAACTCCCCTATTTTCATACTTATATCGTAATGTTCCTTTTCGTAACCAAAGCCTCCCGCCATCCCGCAACAACCCGATGCAATTATTGTGGGATGATAATTTTTCGGGAGGTTTAAAATATCAAAAGTGACTTTTTGATTGCTCAAAGATTTTTGATGGCAATGCGAATGAATTTTTATCTGTTTTTCCTCTTGCGTAAACTGTTCTTCGGAAATTTTACCATTTTCAATTTCGATTGCCAAAAACTCTTCGATTAAAAAAGTATTTTTTGAAATTGCTTCTGCAGCCAACCTATCGTCTGCTAAACGCAAATATTCATCCCGAAAAGATAAAATAGCCGAAGGTTCAATACCAATTAACGGCGTGCTATCTGCCACCTTTTCTTTTAAAGAAGAAATATTAATATCGGCTTCTTTTTTGGCTTCTTCCAAAAAGCCTTTTGACAACAAAGCCCGACCACTGTCCAAAGTATCAATAACTTCCACTTTATAACCCAAACCGGTTAAAAGTAAATACGAATCTTCGGCAATTTCTGCATCCAAATAATTACTGAATTCATCTACGAAAAGCAAAACATTTTTACCTTTAATACTACCTTCACTTATAATCTTAACTCCTTCATCTTTAATTTCTTGAAATATTTTACTAAAACTATTACTTGAAACTTTTGGAAGCTCTCTTTTTTGATGAACACTTCCTAAGTTTTTAATAATTTTTGATGTTAACTTATTGGTGAAAAACCAATTTGCAAGCTTCGGAAATTTTGAAGCTATTTTATTCAATTGTGTGCTTTTCGCAAATATTTTATTTGAAAAAGTGGCACCATTTGCTTTATTGTACTGATATAAAAATTCGGCTTTTGCGGTGCTAATATCCACATTACTGGGGCATTCACTGGCACATGCTTTACAACTTATACAAAGGTCAAAAACTTCTTTTAGCTCCTTTGAGTTAAATTTATTTGTAGCCTCATTATTTGTTAGAACCTCGCGTAAAGCATTGGCGCGAGCGCGGGTTGTATCTTTTTCATTTTTGGTAGCGTGGTAACTGGGGCACATAGCCCCGGCACTCCTTTCGGTTTTTCTGCAATCGCCACTTCCGTTGCAACTTTCGGCCAATCGCAGTATGCCTTGGTAATCTTTAAAATTCATTAAAGTATTGATCTCAGGCTCAATTCTACCAGGTTTGTACCGCAAAGACTTGTCCATTTTATAGGCATCGACAATCTTACCGGGATTAAAGATATTTTGCGGGTCGAATACAGTTTTTATGCGTTTTAAAAGCTCGTAGTTTTTTTCACCAATCATTAGTGGAATAAACTCTGCCCGAACAATTCCGTCGCCGTGCTCGCCGCTAAAGGAACCTTTGTATTTTTTACAAAGTACGGCAACTTCTGTTGTAATTTTTCTAAAATAATCTACCCCTACTTCGTCTTTTAGATTTAAAATGGGGCGTAAATGCAATTCACCAGCACCGGCGTGGGCATAATACACTGCCTGCTGGTTATACTTTTGCATAATTTCCGAAAACTCCGAAATATATTCTGGTAAATCTTCTAAGGCTACTGCCGTGTCCTCAATGCATGCAACAGCTTTTTTATCGCCCACCATATTGCCCAGCAAACCAAGACCCGCTTTTCGGAGCTCCAACGCCATATTAATTTCCTCTCCTCTTAAAATTGGAGAGTGGTAGTTGTGGTTAGAAACTTTTAAAGATGAAAGCAGGTTTTCAATCTGAGTTTGCAAATCGGTTTCCGTATGGCTTTTTAATTCTAATAACAAAATAGCTTTCGGGTTTTCTTTCACAAAAAACCGGTATGGCTCGTAAGTCTTGCTTTTTTTTGTACAATTTAAAATTACATCGTCCATCATTTCGCAGGTATGCAAATTGTGTTGCATCGCCACTACTACATCGTTTAAACAGGCTTCGAGCGATTGGTAATGCGTTGCTACCATTGCAGTAAATGGGGGTGGCAGCGGGTCTAATTGCAGGGTTATTTCGATAGTAATGGCGAGCGTTCCTTCACTTCCGCAGAGTAAATCGCACAGATTCATGTTCTTATTAAAATCACTAAAAATGTTTGAATCTAAAAGACTATCTACCGCATAACCTGTATTGCGTCGGTGAATTTCACGTTTTGGAAACTCGCTGCGTATATCTTTTTGAACATCTTCAGAATTTAACTCATTAAAAAGGGTTTTATAGATTCTTCCTTCAAGCGAGTTCAATTGTGTTTTTTCAAAAAACTTTTCTTTTGAAACACCCTCAAAAATAACTTCTTCGCCATTTGAAAGCAGTGTTTTTAGTTTTAAAACCTTATCGCGGGTTACACCATATTGAATGGACGTTGTTCCGCTGCTGTTATTACCAACCATGCCGCCAATCATACAACGATTACTCGTTGACGTATTGGGTGCAAAAAACAAATTATACTGTTTTAAGAAAGTGTTTAATTCGTCTCGAATAACTCCTGGTTGCAGTGTGACCGTTCGATTTTGTGTATTTACCGATATTATTTTTGTAAAATGTTTTGAAACATCAACAATAATACCCTCTCCCACGCATTGCCCAGCGAGCGAAGTTCCGGCTGTTCGCGGAATTAAAGAAGTATTGTTTTTATTCGCAAATTCAATAAGCTGTTTTAAACCCGAAACATCTTTTGGATAAGCTACTGCCAATGGCACTTTGCGGTACACCGAAGCATCGGTTGCATAGATTGCCGTATGTAAGGAATCGAAGTGAAATTCGCCATTAAAACTGCGTTTAAATACTTTTAATTTTTCTCTCATAATAGCCGTTGTAAATGTAAAAAACTTCTTAACATATATTTTAAAATTTTCAAGTATAGATTGGCATTGCTTTAACTACAAGCAATAAATAATACGGCTACTTTTACCCCAATTAATAACTAAATCTACATATTATGAAAAGAGTAATTTTTTTATTTGCCATTTTATCGGCTTTTACCTGGCAGGTTAATTCGCAAGAAATTGCCGAAAATGCTATCGGTCTTCGCTTTGGAGAAAGTGACGGTTTTGGTCCAGAAATTAATTATCAAAGACATTTGGGTGAAAACAATAGATTAGAACTAGGGCTTGCTTTTCACAGTGACAAATATTGGGACGCAATTAAACTATTAGGAATTTATCAATGGGTTTGGAACATCGATGGAGGTTTTAATTGGTATGCAGGACCCGGTGCTGGTGTGGGCCTCGTTAATTATGATTTAAAAGACGACGACTATCCTTTTAACGATAGATATGATGATTCTGAAGCTTTTGCTTTTATTACTGGGGATATTGGGATTGAGTACAATTTTGACTTTCCGTTAATTATTTCATTAGATTTAAGGCCACAAATTAATTTAGGCTATCGTGACGACCTTAGTTATGATGTTGGTTTAGGAGCTCGATATCAATTTTAGTATTTCGTATAAAGTCATCGAAAAAATTTAAATGCCTCATATTTTTATGGGGCATTTTCTTTTAAACAAATAGGTAAAACCCTGTTTTTTTAATGAATTTTTTTTTGCAATTTTATGTAATCTATTAAATTTCAGCCATATGGAAACGCATTATGTAGATTTACATTGCCATCCCTCATTAAAACCTTTTAGTAAAAGTTTTAAATACAAACCGCGAAAACGCAATGATATAGATCCAAATAGAAAAAATTCTATATGGCATTACAGCCCGCCAAATTTTTTGGAAAAGTTAGTCAATAGGTTGGTTACCCTCACAAAGTTCACACAAACCGATTTAACTGCACTTGCAAAATCCAATACAAAAGTTGTAATAGTATCGCTTTATCCTTTTGAAAAACATTTTTTTGGAAAAGAAGTTGTCGGTATTAAGGGAGTTACCGATGTTTTAGTAAATCTTGCGGCCAGTATAAGTCAAGCACGAATGGATTATATACGAAGTAATAATGATTATTTTGCAGACCTTTTAGACGAATTAAATTTTTACATTCAACTACATAACAAAGTACAAAAAATAGATGGTAAAATTTTTACGTATCGTTTGGTTGAAAGCTATAAAGACATTGAAACCAATTTGGCCGCTGAGACAGATTCAAAAAAAATAATCAATATTATTTTATCTATTGAAGGCGGCCATAGCTTTAATACAGGGTTAGATATGAATAAAGATATGGCCAGCCGCACCGAAGTAATTAACAATGTAAATGCTATAAAGGCGTGGAAATATAGACCGTTGTTTATAACGCTTGCACATCATTTTTACAACGAGTTAAGCGGTCACGCCCGAAGTATTTCAATAGGAATTTTAAAAAAGAATCAAAATCGTGGTTTAAATACTGGACTAACCTCCTTGGGAAAAGAGGTGATAGATTTATTACTCGATAATACAAATGGCAATAGAATTTTAATAGACATTAAGCACTTGAGTGTAGAGTCCAGAAAAGAATTTTATCATCTTTTAAATACAAAATATAAAGATGAAAAGATACCCATTGTAGCGAGTCACGGTGCCTGCAATGGGAGAGAATCGCTTACAAATTATAACAAAATAGGGATAGCAAATCACAAAAAATGGTTTTGTAATATAGATATCAATTTTTACGATGAAGAATTTATAAAAATCGCCAAAAGCAATGGTATTTTTGGGATACAATTAGACGAACGCCGTATTGCGAGTAAAAAGGCAAATAACGCCAGTAAAACCTATTTCCCTAATAAGCGAAAACAGTTAAAGAAAAAAACGCTGTTAATTTGGCGACAAGTAGAACACGTTGCCGAAGTTTTAGATAACGCAGGTTTGTTTTGTTGGGGAATTCAAAGTATTGGCAGTGATTATGACGGAATTGTAAACCCAATTAATGGGTTGTGGACTGCTGAAAATATGAAAGATGTTGCCGAAGAAATGCTAAATCACGCAAACAAATATTTATCAAAAAAAATGAAGTCGTTGCGAGATTTTAATAAGATAAGTGCCGAAGCCATTGTAGCCCGCGTTATGCGCGAAAATGCAATGGAATTTATAAAAAAGAACTATTAGGTAGCATCCACGCTTTTATTTAAAGCTTCTTTATACAAACTTTCGTACAATGGCACTATTTTTTTTGTATCGTAAACCATTGCGGCTTCCACAGCTTGTTTTTTAAAGGTTTCTAAAGTTTCATCTGAAGCTAAAATTTTCAAGGCATTTTCGGCCATTTCTTCAACATTCCCCAAATCGCTTAAATACCCACTAACGCCTTCAATATTTACTTCGGGTAAACCGCCCGAATTACTAGAAATTACTGGAACGCCAGATGCCATCGCTTCCAAAGCAGCCAATCCAAAACTCTCCTTTTCAGAGGGTAAAATAAATAAATCTGAAAAACAGAGAATTTTATCAACTTCGTTACTATTTCCTAAGAATAAAACTTTTTCTTCTATACCTTTTTTTCGGCATAGTTTTTCGCTGGCTTCGCGTTCTGGCCCTTCCCCTACTATAATTAATTTTGAAGGTATTTTTTTCTGAATACGATCAAAAATTTCAATTACATCTTTTACGCGTTTTACCGGTCGCAAATTACTAACGTGCGTAATAATTCGTTCGTGTTTTTCGGCCATCATATCACGCTGGCAATCGGTGTACGGGTTAATTTTTTTAGGAATGTCTATAAAGTTTGGTACTACGTGAATTTCTTTTTTAATGTTGAATAAATGAAGCGTATCTTCTTTTAAACTTTTTGAAACCGAAGTTACCACATCGCTATTATTAATACTAAAAGTAACCGCTGGCTTATAAAACGGGTGATTTCCTACAAGGGTAATATCTGTACCGTGCAGTGTGGTTACCATAGGAATAAAAATGTTTTCTTCTGCCATCATTTTTTTGGCCATATAACCAGCATAAGCGTGCGGAATTGCATAGTGCACGTGCAATAACTCAATTTTGTGAAGTTTCACCATATCTACTAATTTGCTCGACAATGCAAGCTCATAAGGTTGATAGTGAAACAGTGGATACACGGGCACCGATACTTCGTGAAAGTGAATGTTTTTTGAAAGTAATTCTAACCTTACCGGTTGCTTGTATGTTATAAAATGTACTTCGTGGCCCTTTTCGGCAAGTGCCAATCCTAATTCGGTGGCCACTACTCCACTTCCTCCAAAGGTGGGATAACATACAATTGCAATTTTCATAATTTATTTATTTGAAATACAAATACCAACCACATGACGCTGCAATATTTGGTTGATTATAGTAAAATTAAAACTTGTTAATACTCAATTGCCTCATAAATGGCTTCTTGTATTTTACTACGCAAGTCGCTTTTTATAAGCTTTCTGTTTTCGGCATTTGGGTATGTTCTATTCGATAAAAAAACATATACAATTTCTTCTTCGGGATCGGCCCACGCAAAGGTTCCGGTAAATCCACTATGGCCAAAGCTTGTCATAGACACACAGCCGCAAGTAGGCCCAACACTACCCAATTGGGGTTTATCAAATCCTACGCCTCTGCGTACATCGTCTTTGCAATAGTAGCATTTATTAAACAAGTCGAGTATGTCTGGATTAAAAAGACGGGTACCGCCATAAAATCCTTTCCAAAGGTACATTTGCATCAATTTTGCCACGTCGTTTGCATTGCTAAACAAACCCGCATGACCGCCTACACCACCTAGCATAGCAGCTCCTTGGTCGTGCACATAGCCTTGAACTTTCTGTTTTCTAAAAATATTGTCTTGTTCGGTTGGTGGAATGTCATCTTTAGCGAATTTCTCTAAAGGATGGTAGGTTGTATAATTAGCCCCAAGAGGTTCATAAATTTTTTCTTGTACAACCATTTCAAGGGGTTTCTGGTAGGTTTTTTCAAAGTACTTTTTTAAAATATAATACGGTAAATCGCTGTATTTATAGCGCAACCTAGAATACAATTCACTATCGCGAATTTCATTAAAAATAGTATCCTTATAATCCCTTCTTAAATATAGATTTTTGGCTACTTCAATGTTGTAATCCTTGCTAGCTACATTGGAATAGTACTTTGATGAAACACTGCTACCAGCATTATTTAATGTGCTTCTATAAAATGGTATCCAAGCCTTTAAACGCGCATAGTGAGATAGCATTTCTTTTAAGGTAATATCTGCTTTGTTAGAATTTTTATACTCCGGAAGCAATTCAGATAACTTTGTGTCCATCTCTAATTGATCTTCGTCCACAAGTTGCATTACCAATGGTAGTGAAGCCAATATTTTTGTAAGAGATGCCAAGTCGTAAACTGAATAATCGGTTACCTTATTTTTTTTGTTGTACTCGTGATAACCGAAGCTTTTTTGATAGATAACTTTGCCTTTACGAGCGACAACAATTTGCGCGCCTGGGAACATTTTTTCGGAAAGACCAACCTTAGCAAGCGAATCTATTTTTTGAAGTTTATAACTATTAACTCCAACACTCTCTGGGGTTCCGTATTGAAGTCGTCTTAACGATTTGGTTTTAAAACTCGTATTTACTGGAAAACCTTCAGTTAATGAAACGGGCAACTTCCCTTTTGCTTCCCTTGCGCCAAATATTAATTGAGCAGATAACTTTTGTGATATTTCACTATTTTGATAAGAAACAACTATACCTTCAAAATTAGCACTACTTTTTAAATCGAGCAACGCATATGGCCTTGCAAAAACATCTAAAATTACCGTATTTGTTCTAGCTATTTCATAAATCCAAACAAGTTCGCGTTCGGTAAATTTATATCCTTTCCAAGGATTGTCATTGTTTTTATGAAAACCAATAATCACATAATTATACGCCTGTAATGCTTCAATATAATCGTTTAAACTTGCGGCTTTTACCCAGGTTACATCGGCGTATTTTTTTAATTCGTTTAAAAATGGTTTCCCAGAATCATCGCCAAAATTTACGTAAGCTATTTTTTTCTTTTGTAAATCTTTTATAGGAAGAATAGCACGATCATTTTTAATTACCGTAAGTGCATTTTCCATAGCCTCTTCATACAAGGCATCATCATTTACAGTGTTTAAATCGTTGATTAAATAATTTGTATCGACAGGTTTATAATTGTGTAAGCCAACCTTGTATTTTGCATACAGAATTTTTCTTACTGAAAGCGCCAATCGCTCCTCAGTAATTACCCCCGAATTATACGCATCTATTAAAAAAGTCATTGCTTTTGGCACATCTTCGGGGATAAGCAGGATGTCATTACCCGCCAAAAAAGCAGCTAATTCTACCTCGCCAGGTTTTTTAAAGTTTGAAGCTCCTTTCATATTAAGGGCATCGGTAAAAATTAACCCGTTAAAACCTAATTCGCCTTTTAAAACGTCGGTTACTATTTTTGATGAGAGTGAAGAAGGATAATTCATTTGTATTTCTAAGGCAGGCACGTTTAAATGAGCCACCATTACACTGTTAAGTCCTTCGTTTATTAGGGTTTTATAAGGATATAATTCAACCGAATCTAATCGTTCTCTCGAAAAATCGATGGTGGGTAAGGTTTTATGACTGTCCATTTCGGTATCGCCATGCCCCGGGAAATGTTTGGCACTGCCCATAACTCCAGCACTTTGCATACCTTTCATAAATGCCAAAGCTTTTTGAGTTACATTTTCTTTGTCTTCACCAAAAGAACGGTTACCAATTATAGGGTTTTTAGGATTGGTATTAATATCTACTACGGGGGCAAAATTTATGTGTACCCCTAAACGTTTGGAGTGTTCTCCTATTCGGCGACCTACTTTTTCAACTATTTTATTATCGGTAATTGCACCTAGTGTCATATTCCATGGAAAAGCGTAGGTAGAATCTAAACGCATGGATAAGCCCCATTCAGCATCCATACCAATCAATAAGGGTGTTTTAGCTATCGATTGAAATTCATTATTCAATTTAGCTTGGCGCATGGGCCCACCTTTTGAAAATATAACGCCTCCTATATGGTATTTTGAAATTAGGTTTTTTATTCTATCGGTTTTAGACTTGGGATCGCTAGAGAAAATATCGACCATAAATAACTGACCCATTTTTTCTTCAAGGGTCATATTGTCATAAATGCTATCAACCCATTTTTTTTGGTTCTGAAAGTCATCTTTAACAATTAGCGGATTTATATCTTGCGAAAAGGTTCCAAGAGATAGTAACAGAAAAACACACGAAAGTATTAACCTATACATAATAAACATTTTTTAAGATAAAAATCTGTTGTGCCAGCTATCGTGCGCCGGAACTTCCCAGTTTTCTAGGTATTCGGCTTTGGTATTTACAAGATTGTTAAATACCACCGTGTTTTTTGAAACCGATTTGTCTTTTGCCATTTTTCTAAAATCTTTAAGCGATTTATAGGCAATATATTTCCCCGAATAAAATGTAACGTTCATTTTATCGAGTAAGTCAACATCAAATTTCTCTTGTAACGACTGTATAAAATGTACCGAAGCATCGATACTACAGCCTGAAGCGGTAGCATTAGTTTGATTTAAACCAATGACAATAAAGCGATTGTATTTTATTTCGAAACCAGCTTCTAAATCGGCACCGTGGGCGGTCCATTTGGTTAAAAACGCTTCGGTAAGTTTTGATATTTCTGATACTTCGTCGTCTCTTAATTTTCTATTAGCTTGATAAATCCATATTCTGGAATTATCGGGTAAGTTTTTAAAATCTGTAAGCATTTCACAATTCTTTCTAATTCATAATCTTGCAGCAACAATATTGTTTTTTAAAACCGTGCAAGGAGGTTTATAGGTCTTCGGCGTTTGCAATCATTTCGGCAACGTCCATAACTTCAACATTTTCTTCGGCATTTTTAGCTTTTACACCATCGGTCATCATCACCATACAAAACGGGCATCCTGTTGCAATTATATTTGCATTAGTATCCATAGCTTGCTCTGTTCTAGCAACATTTACATCTTGGTTACCGTCTTCGGGCTCTTTAAACATTTGGGCTCCTCCTGCTCCACAGCACATACCGCGTTTTTTGTTGCGTCTCATTTCAACTAATTCGCCTTCAAGTTTTTCAATAAGTTCTCTTGGCGCTTCGTATTCGTTATTTGCTCTGCCAAGGTAACAAGGATCGTGAAAGGTTATTTTTTTTCCTTTAAACTTTCCACCTTCAACCTTTAATTTACCTTCTGATAAAAGTGATTTTAAGAATTGAGTGTGGTGCATAATTTCATATTTACCTCCCAACTCTGGGTATTCATTGCCAATGGTATTAAAGCAATGCGGACACGCGGTTACAATTTTTTGAACGCCATAGCCGTTTAACACTTCAATATTGGTCATGGCCTGCATTTGAAATAGAAACTCGTTTCCAGCGCGTTTAGCCGGATCACCAGTGCAACTTTCTTCGGTTCCTAATACTGCAAAATCTATTTTTGCTTGATGAAGCAATTTAACAAAGGCTTTGGTAATTTTTTTTGCGCGGTCGTCAAAACTTCCTGCACATCCTACCCACAATAAAACTTCGGGTTGTTTGCCTTGTGCGGCATACTCGGCCATTGTAGGTACTTTTAATGATTCACTCATAGTTATTATATTTTCGGGTTTCAAAAAACGGGTATCTATTTTTAATTAATAGCATCGTGTTTTTGAAATTTATAATTAATCTTCAAATACTTTTATTGTTACTTCTTTTTCAACCAAATTGGTAAATTTTCCTTTATACCGTGTGGCTCTTACCATATGGTTATCTATCCAATGATAATTTCCGCCGCGAGGCTTACCCATTAATAAACTGTGATATTTAAACCCGTGTTTATTTAACCAGTTTTCGGTAACCTCTCGATGATCTTCGGTACGCGAAGTAAAAAAACATATAATATGACCCTCGTCGTACCATTTGTTTAGGGTTTTTAAAGCATCGGGAAAAGGAAGGCAGGTGGCCATTCTTTCGGGTTCCTCGTTTGGGATATCTTCGGTTATCGTTCCGTCAATATCTATTAAGTAATTTTTAATCTCTGCGGGTAATACTGGACTCAAATGTGTGCCTTGTTCTACCTTTTGGCGCAGCATTTTTTCTACTTCTTCTTTCTTCATATTACATTTTTTTGCCGCAGGTAATAGTTTTCTTTACCGCTGCAGATATATACTTAACTTACTTTTCATCTTTCCAATTTAAACGATCCATCTGGTTATATGGCCAAGGCGCACCGTTATTTTCAATATTGGTCATTGCCACATTGAGTTCACTAGGCGCAGCACTTTGCTCCATTACCAAGTATTGTCTCATATCCATAATAATACTCAATGGATCGATACTTACTGGGCAGGCTTCTACGCAAGCGTTACACGTAGTGCACGCCCAAAGTTCTTCGCGGGTTATATAATCATCTAACAGTTGTTTACCATCTGGTTTAAACGCACCGTTTTTATCAATGTTTTTTCCTACTTCTTCTAAGCGGTCGCGCGTGTCCATCATAATTTTACGTGGCGATAGTTTTTTACCCGTAATATTTGCTGGACATTCACTAGTACAACGGCCGCACTCGGTGCAGGTATAAGCGTTTAAAAGTTGAATTTGGTTTAAATCCATTACGTCGCTTGCACCAAATTTTGCAGGAGCTTCGGCAGCATCGCCAGCCGGTGCTGCAAATGGATCTACATTTGGATCCATCATCATTTTTACTTCGTTTGTAACAGATTCTAAATTTTTAAATTTTCCTTTGGGAACAACTTTTCCAAAATATACGTTAGGAAACGCCAACATAATATGAAGGTGTTTTGAAAAGTACAAATAGTTTAAAAACACCAGAATCCCTAAAATATGTAGCCACCACGCAGTACGCTCTATTACGGCGAGCGTAGCTTCTGATGTTCCACTAAACCACCCTGCAATATATTGCGATAAAACATTGCCATTATTCATTTCCTGAAAGGCAACATCGGTAGCGTTCATAACTAGAAACAGTACCATAAGCACCATTTCAAAATACAAAATAAAGTTTCCGTCATTTTTGGGCCAACCCTTCATCTCTGGCTTCCAGAATCGTTGTAATTTAATTACGTTTCTTCGAATCCAAAAAATTGTTACCGACACAAAAACTAAAAGCGCTAATATTTCAAAAGAACCAATTAAAAAGCCGTAAAAGCTTCCCATTGAGGAGAAAATTCTATGCGTACCAAAAATACCGTCTATAATAATTTCGAGTACTTCAATATTGATAATAATAAAACCTACATACACTATAATATGAAGCAATCCTGAAACAGGACGTTTTACCATTTTTGATTGCCCTAAAGCAATTCGAACAAGATTCCCTACTCGCTCTGATGTATTTCCGGAGGTATCAACTTCACGACCAAGTTTAATGTTACGAATAACTTTACGAATATTATAGGTGAAATATCCTACTCCTCCTACTAAGGCTATTATAAAAAGTATATTGGGAATGTACTGCATAATTTTTATCTCTCTGGATTGGCTGGTGGTTGATATTCTTTATTCTTTTTTCCGAAAACTGAAAAGTGTACGTAGCGTTTTGGGTTAAGTTTTAAATCTTGCAATAATTGTTCGAGTTGGCGAGAAGCGCCTTCAAGATTTTCGTACAGTTGATCGTCTTTTAAGAGCTTACCAATAGAACCTTCGCCATTGTTTACACCAACTACAATTTTATCCATTTTATCCACTACATTTTGAAGATCGGCTACAATTTTTCCTGTTTCTAGTTGCGCAAGCGAATCAGTCAATTTTGAAAGGTTACCCGCCGTTTTATCGAGATTGGTAAAGGTATTATCTAACTTGCCAGAATTAGTACTTAAAATGTGATTCATGCTTTTAGAAACTCCTGCAAATGCATTTAGTGAAGTATTTAAATTTGCAATGGATTGCTTTAAGTTTTTACGAGTTTCTTCGTCAATAATTGCATTTACATTAAGCAATAATGTATCTACCGTTGCCAAGGTGTTATTCACTTTTTTCTCTAATGGGCCCAAAGCTTTTGTAACTGCAGTAAGCATACCGTCCTCAATATCGCCACGAAGCGTATCGCCACTTTTTGCAACATATTGATCGTACTGCGGAAAAATACCAAGTGCCTTCCCTCCTATTAAACCAGTACTGTAAATTCTAACAATACTATTTCGGGAAAAATCAAAATCTTTTTCAACGGTAAATTTTACTACCAAACCTCCTTTACTATTAGCAAAAGTAATGTCTTGAACTTTTCCAACGGTAAGGCCATTTATGGTCACGGGAGCAGCTTGTGCCAAGCCTTCAACATTATCGTATTTTACGTAAAACTCGCGGCTTTTATCCAGTAAATTTGTGCCTTTAAGATAGCTATACCCAAAGATTAACAACATTATAGCGCCAATGGCCAGGATTCCAGTTTTAACTTCTTTCGATAGTTTCAAATGATTAGATTTAGATTGTAAACAAATTTAAGCGATAAATATAAAGAATGCACATTAATTGGCTTTCGATTTTAACACTTCCGAAAGATTAACTTTCCGCCCTTTTTTAAAAGCAACAATGTATGCCGAAGGAAATCCTTTTTGCTGTACGAAAGTTTTCATTACTTGAATTTTGTTGTAATCTGAAGTTTCTCCGTAGTAATATTTATACAAGCCGCTTTCCTTTTTTCGCGATACATCTTTGAGTCCCTTAAAGTTATGTGGCCGTGTATCTAGTTTTTTACCACTGGCAGCCAACTGTACTTTAAACGTAATATCGTCGTAGATATCTTCTTCGGTAGTTTCAATAGTTTTTTCAACTTGAATTTTTTCTATTTCGGGATCTCTTATTTTTTCGGTTGAAATAGATAAACTATTAATATATGATTTTATAGCATTGCCAATTTCTCGCGACATTTCGGCTTGTCCACGCGCCGAATTTAAATAAGCTCCTTCACTTTTATTGGTAAGAAAACCTACTTCAATTAAAACGCTTGGCATATAAGTATTGTGTAAAACCCAAAATCCAGCTTGTTTTACACTTCTATCTTTACGCTTTAAATTGTTGATCATATTATTTTGAACCAGACTCGCCAAAAGGATACTTTGGTCTAAATATTCTTCCTGCATTAATACCATTCCTATAAGCGATTCGGGTGCGTTTGGGTCGAAGCCGCCGTATTTTTCTTCGTAATTTTCTTCGAGGTAAATTACTTCGTTTTCCTTTTTTGCAACTTCAAAATTAGCCTGATTTTTATGAAGCCCTAATACAAAAGTTTCGGCGCCATAGGCATTAGAGTGATGCGCATTACAATGCACCGATACAAAAAGATCGGCATCGGCTTTGTTTGCTATTTCGGCCCGTTTTCGCAGTTCAATAAACACATCGGTTTTGCGGGTATAAATAACTTTTACATTCGGAATTTTTTCTAACTCGGCACCTACTTTTAAAACAATGTTTAAAGCAATTTCAGATTCTTTGTAACCGTTTCCGGTATTTCCGTGATCGTGGCCCCCGTGTCCTGCATCTAAAACCACAACAAATGGCTTAACAGGGTTTAAAGCTGCCGCAACCGGTTGAGCGCATAAAAATGTAAAAAATGTAACAAGTAGAATGGAATATATTTTAGTCTGCATACAGCTATTAACAATTGTAAAAATTGAACAATTTAAAAAACACACCTCGAGAAAATAATAAGGATTTTAAGCGTTTTTATAATACTAAATGTAAAAATCGTACCAAAGATTAAAACTGCTTAAACGTTTTAAAGCAATAATAAATTGCTACTTTAAAAAACTTATTACTTTGAGGTCAAATTTGGCATACGTTTTCTTTTCTTTCAAAAAATTCAATTTAAAAAACGTACCCCAAAAAATATGTTTATTTTTGACCATTTCTAATACTGAGCCAAATCTACAAAATAATAGCATCAGCGCATTGCAAACCAATAGGCATTACTTAACAATTTTCTTAACAATACTGCTACTTTGCAGCGCGGTGGCGCATGGGCAGGATCTTCCTCAAAAAAATTCGGCAAATCTTCCAAAAACAACTAAAGAAGATACCCTTATAACCAATTTAAAACCAATTGTTAATGAGGTTAATGAGCAAGCGCAAGACACGGTAAAAGTAGATTCTATAAAACCTGTAAAAGAAACGCTAACAGATGTAGTAGATTACTACGGCGAAGACTATGTTTTTTTAAACAGAAAAGAAAACAAAGTTTATATGTATAATAACGCCTATATTATATACGGCGATATGCGCATTGATGCCGGATTAATTATTTTAGATTACAATAAAAACGAAGTTTACGCCAAAGGTATTGACAGTGGCGGTGTATACAGTCAGCGTCCTGTTTTTGTACAAGCGACAAATAAAGTAGAACCAGACTCGATTAGATATAATTTTAATTCGGAAAAAGCACTGGTATATAACAGTAGAACCGAACAAAGTGGTTTTAAAGTTATTTCGGAAGTCACTAAAAAGGTGAATGATTCGGTAGTGTATCTTCGAAATGTTAAGTTTACTACTTCAAAAAATATTGACGACCCTGAATATTATTTTTATACGCGAAAAGCCAAGTTTGTTCCTAAAAAGAAGATTGTTACCGGCTTAACAAATATGTATATCGCCGATGTTCCAACCCCGGTAGGATTACCCTTCGCCTATTTTCCTTTAACCGAAGACCGCACCTCTGGGTTTATAATTCCGTCTTTTGGTGATAATAACAGTCGCGGTTTTTTTGTGCAAAACGGTGGTTATTACTTTGCCATAAACGATTATTTAGACTTAACCATTTTAGGCGATTATTACACTAACGGTAGTTATGCTTTACGCGGTGAGACTTCGTATGCTAAACGCTATAAATTTAAAGGAAATGTAAGTGCGCGATTCGAAAAACTTGTAGAAGAAGAGCGCGGTTTTCCTAATTTTAGTGAAAGCAGTATTTATAACATACGGTGGTCGCACAGTCAAGATGCCAAGAGCAGTCCAAATTCAAGATTCTCTGCTTCTGTAAATATAGGAAGTAGTAAATATTTTTCAGAATCTATTAACCAAACCAATAACGCAAGTGCATTGGTAAATACCTTAAGTTCGTCAATTTCATATTCAAAAACTTTTGAAGGTGAACCGCAAGTTAATTTATCATTGGCAGCAACGCATTCGCAAAATACGAATACGCAAGCTATTTCTATGTCGTTGCCTAATTTAAGTGCGAGTGTGTCTAGAATTTATCCATTCGCCCCAAAAAATGGTGCTAAAAAAGGGATTATTCAAAATATAAATTTCCAGTACGACGTAACTGCGGAAAACAGAATACAAACAACAGATTCGCTATTTTTTAAACCCGAAATGTTTAACAGTGCTCAAATTGGCGCACAACATAACATTCCAATTACAACCAATTTTAAAATTTTTAAATACCTTAGTGCGTCTATGGGGACCAATTACCGCGAAACTTGGGTTTTAAAAAGTACGCGAAAACGTTTTGATGAAACCATTAATAACGGTTTAGGCGGGGTGATACAAGACACCGTTTCTGGGTTTGAAAGCTATAGAACTTACAACTTTTCTACCAGCTTGGGAACAACCCTTTACGGATTGTTTAACTTCGGGAAAAATAAAAAAATTCAAGCTATACGGCATGTAATGCGTCCGGCTATTAGTTACAATATCAACCCAGCTTTTGATCAATATTACGATGAGTTTTTAATTCCGCAAACCGCCGATGAGGCTGCGCAAGTTGTACCGTATTCTAGGTTTGAAAATACCCTCTACGGGCCTCCAAATAAAATCTACTCAAGCAATATTGGCCTATCGTTAAGCAATACTTTTGACGCTAAAATTAGAGATAGAGATACCACTGCTTTAGAGCCTAAAAAGATTACGCTTCTTAATAACTTAAATTTTTCAACGGCATATAACGTTGCGGGCGATTCATTGCAATGGAGTCCCGTTCGTTTTACGGGTAGCGTACCAATTATTCCAAAATTAGACTTTAACTTTAGCGGAAGTTTAGACCCTTATGCCTTAGATAATAACAATCAAAAAATTGATGTTTTTAATATTAACAATGGCGGAAGTTTATTTAGACTAACCAATGCCAATGTTAGTATAAACTATTCATTTTCGAGCAGAGATTTTAAAGGCGATGGCGATAAAAACTTAAACAGGCAAGACAACGAAACTTTTAGAAATGGAGGGCGCCCCGATGACCTCTTTGGTGATGCACCCGATATTTACGACGGGCAAATTTATAGAGATAATGACGAAGATGATGACGAAAAAACCAATGTAGATTGGTATAATTACACCATTCCTTGGGACATGCGTTTGGCGTATACCATTACTTATGCCAACGGCCAGCGCCAAAATGAAATTTCGAGCCAGTCGTTAATGGTAAGTACCAATATGGAACTCGCGCCGCGATGGAGTGTGGGGGTTTCAACGGGTTACGATTTTAAAAACAAAGGTGTTACCCTTACCCAGTTTCGCTTTCAACGCGATTTAGAAAGCTGGCAAATGAGTTTCAACTGGACACCCATTGGTAGTATAAACACTGCCTGGTATTTCTTTATTGGTATTAAATCTTCGATATTGAGCGATATTAAATACGACAAGCGAAGAGAAAGCGATAAAAGACTTTAAAAGCAACTAAGTTTTACATACATTTTAATCTACTATTATGAAAACTATTATAACTACCAAAAATGCTCCTGCACCAATTGGACCTTATAACCAAGCGGTTTTAAACGGCAATATGTTGTATACTTCGGGACAAATTGCTATGGATCCAAAAACGGGCAATCTTGTTACCGAAGATATTAAAAAGGAAACAAAATTAGTCATGGAAAACTTAAAAGCCATTTTAACCGAAGCCGGAATGACTTTTGAAAATGTAATAAAATCGAGTATTTTTATTAGTGACATGAACAATTTTGGTGCAATTAACGAAGTGTATGCAACTTACTTTAATGAAGCAACAGCTCCCGCCCGCGAAACTGTTGAAGTTGCAAACCTACCAAAATTTGTTAATGTCGAAATCTCAGTGATAGCTTCACTTTAAGAGCAACAATTTCTTGCTACACACCCTTTCTCGCTCCTTAACAAACTGACTGTAAACAAGGTAAAGCTGGAAGTGGGATTGTTTTTCCGAATTAAAAAAACTTAAATCCAACACGATTTAACTATATTTGAGTAACCCATTTTCTACATAGTTTGAGGTATTCAATTCTGCATAAAAAAATGTGTGTTTAATACATTTTAACATAGTTGCATTTGTATTTCAATAACTGTTAAACCTACGTTTATCAATTTATTAATACATACTATGCAACTGTTTTTATTACTATCACCAGCTTTAAATCGTAGATTAATTTTTATACTGCTACTAGCTTTTTCTCTTTTAGGATGTGGCCCAAAGCTGCTTGTAAATTCACCATTAGCAACAACTCCAGATTATCTTTTGGGAAGCGCTTTTACGGCCAAAAGAGCTTTCGTTTTAAAAGATAACGACCTTGCATTTGCCTCAAAAATTGACATTATTAATAATGCAGAAAAAGAACTTAGGCTCATATATTACATTTTTGACTTAGATGAAACAACTTCGTATTTAACCCACGCATTGTTAGAAAAAATAAAGAAAAACAAAGATTTTAAAATAAGCCTACTTATAGATTATCACTGGAATTACAAAAATCTCGATTTCTTCCGGTGGTTGGAAAATCAGCAACCTAACGGGATTCAGCAAATAGAAGTTCGGTTTTATAATCGTCCGGCTATTTCGGTACTAAAATTTGCCGAATTTATGACCATTGGTTGTGCCGAAGATAAAACAGAAGTACCAGAAAGTACATTAAACTGTGCCGAAGAAAAAGCTAATTATCTTAAAAAATATACGGGTTTGGCACCAAAGAATGCCGAAGATGAATTGAGTTTAGAAGCAAAGATCTTTTTAGCAGGGTTTTATTCCAAAGACCCCAACGGGCTATTATTTGCAACACAATTAGGCTATGCCAGAGATTTACAAGCATTAACAGAAAATAGCGGTAAAACCCCTGCTCTTTCCGAAGATGTGAAAGAAAATTTAAAGAAAGTAATGAAGCTCTACTGGACAGCCAAAACAGGGAGTAACGCACAAAAAATTCAAGCGAAAATTCAACTTTCTATTATTGGATTATTCTATGGCGACCAATTAAAACCTTTTTTAAACGGCTTAGAAACCGTGTTGCCATTTTCACTAAAAGACGTTGATAACAGTGCTTTCATGACAAATAAAGAAATAGATTACGTTACAGACTACGCACATCATAAATTAATTTTAGCCGACAAAGATTTTGCGCAATTAGGCGGGAGAAATATTGCAAATGCATACCATATGCACCCAAATAATTTGGAAAAGAAATACATTTTTATGGATACCGATGTGTATTTGCAATTAGATGAGAAAGGAGGTGAAATTTTAAAAGATAGTTATGACGAGCTTTGGAATTATTCAAAAATGGTAGCAACTACTTCAGAAATTGAAAAACACGCGCCAATTGGCTTTTTGTACCTAATTAACAAGGCTACCGAAATGGCATCCGAAACCTGCCCTAAAAACGTAAACGATTTAGCAAAACAAAGCTGTACGCTTCAAATATTTATGCAACTACTAAATTCTGGAACCGAAGCTTTGGTCACCGAAAAGCAAAACGAATGGGCCGCCACCTACAAAAAATACTTAAAATCCTATCGTGAAAATTATTTAAACAAAACTACAACCCAAAAAGATTGGACGAGCTTAAAGACGCTTTTTGATTCTCAAAACGGATATGTACAAAACGTTAATTTCAGCAATACTTTACACACCGTTAATACTATTGCTGCCAAAAATCAAGCAACGTATTACGTTCAAAATGTGCCGTATAATTTAACTATTGCTAACCGCGGAAATTTTAAAGGTCGAAAATTTGGCTCGGAACACGGAAAAGAAATTGAGCACGGAAAAATGATTCAAAAAGTTTGGGAAGATGCTTTTCAAGCCGCGTGTGCCGAGAGTAATCAAACCAAAAAACCTGTAGAAGTTATTATTCACCAAGGCTATTTTTCACCCACCGAAAATGTTGTTCATCAAATGAATAAGCTTATGAATGATAAAATCTGTCCCAATGTTACACTTAAAATATATACAAATTCTATAGCCACAACAGATTTAACGCCTATCAATTTCATTGGGCGCCGGCAAATGCAATACCTGCTTCAACACAATAAAGAATTTGAAAGTAACAGATTTAAATATTATGAATACAATAAAGAACGACTTACACAAGAAGTTTTAGACAATTTTAGTACCGAAACAAACGTTAAAAATGTAGGTTCATTTTCGCTTCATTCAAAAGTGATGATTTTTAATGATGATATTTACATAGGCTCTGCCAATGCTGAGTTTAGAAGCTATATGATGGATACAAATAATGGAGTTTTCATTAAAGATGCACCAGAATTAGTAACGGCGTACAAACAACTTTTTAAAGAATTAGAAGCAAAAAATATTGTCGTGGACGCTAAGCAGAATATTTCATTTAAAGATACTAAACAACTTAGAGCGCAAGAACAAAAAGACATTGAAGCATTATTGCAAAGGTACTCAGTAAACGAGCGAGAATCTATGACAAATAGAAAGGAAGAACTTCAGTTTTTTGTGAATCAATTTTATGCAACCTTAGATCGGGTTACTTTCGAAATGAAAAAGAGCCTCAAAAAGAAAAAATTAGAAGGGCCATCAAAATTGGACGCACTTTTAAAAGTATTTTAAGTTTATAATTTGAAAAACGATATCCGAACCTATAAATCTATTACCCTTTTTGCGCTACTGTTGTGCTTTGGACTGTTTGTAAAGCTTCCGTTGTACGGACAAGCTAATGGCAAATACGACACAATCTCAATTAAAGATTTGGTCAAAAATTATAAACCGGAACAGGTTTTAAATTACGACGAGGCACGAGCGGTTTTATATACCAAAATTTACAATATTAACGACACTGTAAGTTGTATGTACACGGGCTTTAAACTGCCGCTTTCGCAAAGTGCAGAAAACCCAGTTTTTAAATTAATGAAGCTCAATGTTTTTAATAGTATAATTACAGAACATAGCTATCCCAAAAGCAAAGGTGCTGCCAAAGGCAATGCAAAAAGCGATATGCATCACTTATTTCCGGTGCGTTTGGGTGTAAATATTTCGAGGTATAATCATCCCTTTGGCAATGTTTTAGAAGAAAAATGCAACGTTTGGTTCAGCAGTTCAAAGAAGCTAAAAAGTAAACCAGTAAATTATAAAACGTCTTGTGCAAAAAAAGGAAAAAACACATTTGAGCCTCAGGATAATTTTAAAGGAAATGTAGCGCGAGCGGTATTCTATTTCTACACGATGTACAAAGAAGAAGCTATTACAGCCGACGAGACGTTTTTTGAAATACAGCGCGAAACATTATTAGCGTGGCACAAACAAGACCCAGTAGATTCACTAGAATTAAAACGCACTAAGCTTATTGCAAAACACCAATCGGGTAAGGCAAACCCGTTTGTGTTAGACCAAACTTTAGCTTTTAGGTTATATGGAAATAACGCAGACACTACTCTCCGTCTTCCTCATCAATAACGCCCTGCTCATTATAATTTTCAGGAAAACTATTATCATCTGGAACCACTGGTAACACTGGGTCTTCCGTTTCTTTTTTATTAAAAAGTTTGCGGTATAATTCGTTAAAAGTATTAAAATCTACCGAATACGAAATACCGGTTCCTTGTTCAAAAATTTGATCTTCTCCAATAAATTGTAAGTCGGCTTGACGGTTAAAAAACTTCATACGCAAGCTTCCGTCTTCATTTATTAACCACTGCACTTCAATATCGCCTGCAACCGATGTTTCATTGGCTCCCCCTACCGGCACTCCTACTTTTCCATTAATAATAATTCTTTCGTTTAGTTGAGTTGAAAAATTAATACCAAAACGGTCTGCAGTTTCTTGGTTTGGCGTACGCTGCCCTATAGAATAATCTAAACCTACCCTAAACTTTCCATCTTCATCGGCAAATAGGTTGTTCACCAGCCCCGAAACTCTATCGGCCACTGTACCTGTAAGGGCATTGCTACCCGCATAGTTATCGCTTACAAACGAATTTGAAGCCAATAAAAACAAAGCTTGGTTTTGCATTTGTTCTTGGTTTTGAAGCTTGTATTGCAGCTCACTTTTTAATGTGGAGCTAACACGCGGAAAATCGATATTAAAACTTAATTCGGGCTGAGCCAATTCGCCATTTAAATCTACATAAACTTCCACCGGAATTTTAGTATTAATAGCCGGATTATCTAATAAAACCGAAGGATTTGCCTGCGTTTTATACACCGCACTTAAATCTAAATTGGCTCGTTCGGGTGCACCATCCCACGTAATATTTCCACCGGGTACAACGCCAATATCTCTTTGAATAATTCCGCCGTATCTAAAATCGTATTCACCTTCGTAAACTTGAAAATCTCCATACATCTGAAATTTGCCGTTGGTATTTATTTCAATCAGCAAAATACCAGCACCTCTTCCTTTTAAAGTTGAGTTGTTTTCTTGGTCTACAACTACTTCAACCTCGGCGTTTTTATTTATATCCAATTCAAAATTAAGCGATAATCCTTTTACATTATTAGTGATAACTGTTTCACCATTCATTCGTGCCTCCTTCTCTTTGGGAGATAAAAAATATACAAAAGAATCGTCACCAATAGATTCGGTATCACTTATTGGAATTTTGAATGTTGTTCCTTCTTCGGTGGTGGCGTCTACATTAATTACCAACTCGTCTATGGGGCCTAAAATATGGGCTCTTCCGCTAATAAATGCAGTACCGTAATAAAGCGCGTCTTCTTCTGGCGGAGTATTTAAGGCCACTAATTTCTCGGGGGCTTCAATATGCAGGTTCATTTCCCACTTATCAAAATTGCTGTGAGCTGCATAGCCATATAAAATACCCTTGGTTCCAAATTTGGTGTCGGTAATATTTGTGCGGTCTACTTCAATTCTATTTTTGGTTACAACAATTTGAGTGTTGTTTTCTATATTGAAATCGGTATTTAAATAGGGTATATTTAAACCACTTTCCTCCAAAGTAAATCGGCCTAAAATATCTGGCGATTTATAATTTCCAGATATTCGTGCGTTTCCTGTAATAAATCCGCGAATGTCTGAAATTACATCGGCCCCAAAAGGATCAAAAGCCTTCATGTTAAACTGGTTTAAATCTACATTAAGTTGTATTTGCGGGTTGCGCGGCGATACATCTATTTCGCCCACGGCATTAATAGATTTTACATCGTTGTTTATTAAGGTTGAATTGATTTGGTATTTGGTTAAATCTTTATTCCCGTTAATGTCTAATGTTAAGTCACCAAAGGGCACTTGATTTATCACTACATCGTCAATAGTTACCGAACTATTTGGATAAAAAGCCCCGTTTTTCTGAAGAAAATCGAACTTACCGTTTACATTTCCTTTTAACTGAAGGCTATCAATTTCTGGGGTAATATTGCCAATATTTACATCGTTAAAACGCACTTTAATATCTTTATAGGTAGAATCGCGAAGCACCCCAGCCATTTGAATTAACTCGTCATTATGCCTTAAAACCAAGGAATCAATACGCACTTCTCTAAAGTTATCGTCAAAAGTAACTTTGTTTAACCTGTTATTATCCTTGTTTAAATACCAAACATTTCCTTTATAAGTAATATCCGATTTTTTTACCCCGATAACCGATTTCCCCGCAGGGTTAATTGTGTGGTAAAGTGAAAGATTAAAAAGATCTTCTTTTTTGGGTCCGCCAGCAAATTCTGAGCGCACATACATAGTGTCATTCAAAGTTTTATTAATGACGTTTATATTTTTTAAATTGTAAAACCCAGTATAAACAGAATCTGCAGCTATATACGTGTTATACAGCGGGTTATCATTATCCATCTGAATGTTTAGTTTACCTATGTAATTATCGAACAAAAGGATTTCGGGAGACCTAAAATCGAGTTCAAACTTTGATTGATCTGAAGACACCGATCCTTTTACACGTGTATTATCTCCCAGCTTGATTTGCGGAATAAAAACGTCGATAATTTTATTGTAAACTACAAATTCATAATCTATATATTGGTTTGTTGTTACCTCCTGCGGAATGTAATTGGCGTAGATACTCGCAACCCCGTTTTGGAATAAATTTGGAATATCTTCAATTAAAAATTCACCTACAATTTTACCATTAATAATATCGGGCGAGTTTATTTCAATAGTTCTTACTGGGCCGTTAAAACTAGAAGTAATATTAAAATCGTCGAAATAATAATAATCGCGTTCGCTTTGGTAAAATGTTTGGTTAAAATTTACGGTACCCACAACATCGTCTATGGTTTTCCCCTCCATATCAACCACTACATTACCTGTAAAAACGGCAATACTATCGCGTTTTATCAAATTTAGTTGGTTGAGTTCGGCAAATTCTACATTGGCTTCAAAATCTAATTGATTCGTGTCGTTTGAAGCGTCGATAAGCCCTTTAAAGTCTAATTTTAAATTGGGGTCGTCTATGGTTAATTCGCCATTAAAAAGTGGGTTTTTAAGGTTTCCAGATACAACTATGTTTTGGTAGTTATAACCTTCAAAATTAAATGAAGAAACCGTCCCTGAAAGTTCGGTATTTACTGTATTTTTATCAAAACCGCGTCCATCAAAGTCTAGATTTGCCGTTATTGTCCCTAAAGACGAAGTATTTGCAATTTTGCCAATATTAAAGTTTTCGAGATTTACATTTCCTTTGTAGTAAGCGTAGTCGATGTTTGTAATATTTCCGACTTGTAAATCGATTTTGGCCGCACCAATACTAGTTTTTAAAACACTATTACTGTTTAACTCATCGCCTATAATTGAAGTATTTCCGCTAAGGTTAAAGTTTTTTAATTCCTTTAATTCTACAGGAATTATATTTCCTATAACACGAGGCATAAAACGCCTTAAATCGTAGTAGTTTGATGCAATTGTATGATTAGTTCCAACAATTTCGTAATTACCTTGTTTGTCAAAGACATTTGCAAATTTATAATCGCCCTGTATTCGTGTATCGCCTGTTGAAAACTGGGCGTTGGTGGCTGTAAAATTGTTTAAGGTTCCTTTTAAAACAACATCTAAATTTATAATTTGATTTTTACCAAATTCATTGTAAAACCCGTTTAAATCGTTGGTGGCAATTTTCGAATTATTTAAGTCGGCAGTAATTATTACATCATTTATAAAATCTGACATTCCATTCTTAGCGTAATCTAAATTGACGCTTCCATTAATTTCAGATTCGTTTGTTTTTAAATATAAATTATCGAGATTAATGTACGTTTCGGTATATTCAAAATTTGCTTGCATAGCTTCAATTGAAAAGCCTCGCGCTGCATTTAAAGCAAGTTTTTCAATATTAACTTTAACTTCGGGCCCGTAAACATCAAGATTGTTTGCCACAATGTTTACATTGTCTAAATTAAAAACTGTGGGGGTGACTAAGTTTTCGTTAATAATTTTTACGGTGCTATTATTCAATTCTATACTTTCACCGTACAATGAAAATGGAGTTGTATTTTTTTTACCCGTATCAAACTTTTTAGCAAAAATTGAAAGATTGTCGGTTTCTTCACCTTTATAAATTTTCACGTTTAGCTTGGCTTTATCGAGAAAAATAGAGCCAAAACCCAAGTTTCCTTTTATTAAGCTTTTAAAACTTACAATATTGGCCTGTACCTCTTGGCTGTAGATAAGTGTATCGTTGTGATGATCGGCAATATAAACCTCTCTCACGTCTATTTGTCCTTTCCAGTTTAACCCTAAACGGTCTAATTGTATTTGCGTGCCATAAGTTTCGTTAATGCTTTTAGTTACCTTTTTGGCAACGATAGTTTGTACAGACGGAATTGAAAAAATAATCACCAAAAGAATAAGCAGCAATGCAATGATTGCGAAGGTGCGAACTATTATTTTCCGAAGTTTTTTGATACGCTTTTAATGTTTTATTTTTACACCCAATAAATATACCCCTTTCACTTTGATTCAAAAAAATTGTTACATTCTTGGTATTGAATCTTCTTGCGATGATACCGCGGCTGCCGTAATTAACAACGGTAAAATACTTAGCAATGTTGTAGCTACTCAAGCCATTCACGAGCAATACGGCGGGGTGGTTCCAGAACTTGCATCGCGGGCACACCAACAAAATATTGTGCCAGTTGTACATCAAGCATTACAAAAAGCAAATATCGATAAAAATCAGTTATCAGCCATCGCTTTTACACGCGGACCCGGCCTTATGGGCTCTCTACTTGTAGGCACCTCATTTTCAAAATCTTTGGCCTTAGGTTTAGGTATACCACTCATAGATGTTAACCATATGCAAGCGCACATTTTGGCACATTTTATAAAAACCGACGGTCAAACTACACCAAACTTTCCATTTTTGGCTATGACTATTAGTGGTGGGCATACGCAAATTGTAAAAGTGACTAATTATTTTGAAATGGAAATTATTGGGCAAACCATAGACGATGCCGTTGGCGAAGCTTTTGACAAGAGTGCAAAAATTTTAGGACTGCCCTATCCTGGCGGCCCGTTAATAGATAAATATGCCCAAAAAGGAAATCCGAAAGCCTTTAAATTTCCCAAGCCCAAAGTGGCTCCAATGGATTTTAGTTTTAGCGGATTAAAAACTTCGGTGTTGTATTTTGTGCAAAAAGAAACAGTAAAAAACCCAGATTTTATTGCTGAAAACATTGAAGATATCTGTGCCAGTATTCAATATACGATTGTAGATTATTTAATGGACAAACTAAAAAATGCAGTAAAAAAGACTGGTATTAAAGAGGTAGCTATTGGCGGTGGAGTTTCGGCAAATAGCCGGATTCGAAAAGCTTTAAAAGAAGCCGAAACTAAATACGGTTGGACCACCCATATTCCAAAATTTGAGTTTTGTACCGATAATGCTGCAATGATTGCTATTGTTGGGGAATTAAAGTATAAAACCGAAGACTTTGCAGCCAACAATGTGGTGGCTTCGGCACGAATGAAGTTTTAAATTCTCTTTACTTTTTCATTTAAAACACTTGTAAATAATGCAGCTTTTCTATAATTCTGAAATCTCAACGAACAATCAAATAGTAACTTTTAACAAAGAAGAAAGTAGGCATATTGTTAAAGTATTGCGGATGAAAGAAGGCGATATTTTTAAAATTACCAACGGAAAAGGTTCTTTTTTTACTGCCGAAATTGTAGAGGCCCTCCCGAAAGGATGTACGGTTAAAATAATTTCAGAAGAAAAAGTAAAGCCGCTACCCTACCAGCTTCATTTGGCTGTAGCCCCTACAAAGCTCAACGATCGATACGAGTGGTTTTTAGAAAAAGCTACTGAAATTGGCATCTCGCAAATCACGCCAATTATTTGCGACCACAGCGAACGAAAGGTTATAAAACCAGAACGTTACCAAAAAATTATTCACAGCGCAGTAAAACAGTCACTTAAAGCGTATGTACCCACGTTAAACGAAGCTGTTTCATTTAAAGAGTTTATAAATGCAACCAATAAATCTTCGGCTTTAAAATGTATTGCTCATTGCGAAGAAGATAATAAAAAATCATTAAAAACTGTACTTCAACCCAAGAAAGAAATACTAATTTTAATAGGACCTGAAGGCGATTTTTCTTCAGAAGAAATAATGTATGCAAAGCAAGCTGGGTTTATTCCGGTGGCTTTAGGAGAGAGCAGATTACGCACCGAAACAGCTGCTGTTGTAGCCTGTCATAGCGTCGCCTTTATAAACGAATAATTATGCGTAAAACCTATTTAAATTTCTTTATTAAATAGTCTTCTTTTTTGTACATTTAAAAACTATGTTGAAAAATTTCTTTACAGCAATAATTACAGTTTGTGCTTTTATAGGCAGCAACATTTTAAACGCACAAGAAATTGCTGTGCTACAATATGGTGGCGGTGGCGACTGGTACGCCAATCCTACAGCACTGCCCAATTTAATTGATTTTTGTAATCAACAAATTAATACTACCCTAAATGAAAAACCTGCAACGGTCACCCCCAATGATGTAGATATTTTTGATTACCCTTTTATACATATGACCGGTCACGGCAATGTGTTTTTTACCGTTGAAGAAGCCGAAAATTTAAGAAATTACTTACTTAGCGGCGGTTTTTTACATATTGACGATAATTACGGCATGGATCCCTATGTAAGAAAGGAACTTACCAAAGTTTTTCCCGATAAAGAATTAAAAGAATTACCCGCACAATTTCCTTTGTTTAATTACGTGTATAGATTTCCAGATGGAATGCCAAAAATTCACGAACACGATGGCGAACGTCCACAAGCCTTCGGGATTTTTGAAGGCGAAAGGCTAGTTTTACTCTACACTTACGAGACAGACCTTGGCGATGGTTGGGAAAGCCCCGAAGTACACAACAATCCGCAGGACGTTAGATTAAAAGCTTTACAGATGGGAGCTAATATTATTAAATATGTATTTGAAAATTAAAAATACCCTACTTTAGTTCTAATTATCATTAACAAAACTTTGATTTTTTCTGCTTTATAATATGTTATATTTACGAAGTGAATACAACAGCAAAAGCAATTACAGTAGGTATTTTAAAAGCACTTGGTGTCTTAGTAGGCATCATTTTTTTGCTTTGGTTCTTTTTTGAAATCCAAGCTTTAATACTTTATATTGGCTTGGCGCTGGTACTTTCTTTAATTGGCAGACCCGTTGTTTTATTTTTTAGATACCGATTGCAATTTAGCAACACTTGGGCCTCAATAGTAACCCTCTTAATCATAATTGCCAGCTTATCACTAATCTTACGCATCTTTGTTCCTATAATCATCGAGCAAGGGAAACACATTTCTCAAATAGATTTTGAACAGGTAAAACGCGACCTTAATGAATTAAATATTCAGGCAAGCGATTACCTTGGGGTTGAGCATTTTCAACTGGTGGAGGCTATTAAACGTACTTCGTATGTTCAAAATTTAGATGTTGAAATAATTCCCAGTTTTATCGATATCTTTTTTAGCAATATTGGCAGCACTATCATTGGAATCTTTTCGGTATTATTTATTTCATTCTTTCTACTTAGAGATGAAAGTTTAATTGCGCGCTCGGTTTTAGCCTTTGCACACGAAGAAAACGAATCAAAATTTAAACGTATTCTAATAAAAATTAAAGAATTACTCTCCCGGTATTTTATAGGGTTGTTGTTGCAAATTTTTATTCTCGCTTTGTTTTATTCGGTTTTATTGCTGTATTTAGACATTCACGATGCGGTGGCAGTAGCATTAATTTGTGCATTTTTAAACATCGTTCCGTATTTAGGTCCCCTAATTGGTTGGGTGTTAATGATGCTGGTAATTGTATCAAACAACTTGGGAGCCGATTTTTCAACCGAGCTTTTACCGTTGCTCGCTATAGCCTCTGCGGGCTACGCTATTGCCCAAATATTCGATAATTTTATTTCGCAACCTGTTATCTTTGGACATAGTGTACGCTCGCATCCGTTAGAAATATTTATCGCCATTTTAACCGCTGGTTATGTTTTTGGAATTCCGGGAATGATATTGGCCGTACCTACTTATACCGCCATTAAAGTTGTTGCAAAAGAATTTCTATCTGAATATAAAATTGTAAAACGCCTTACCCGAAATTTATAAAATTGAACACAAAAGCTCTTTTAAATAACGAGGTTCAAGAATTTATTCGAAATTTTAAAGGCGATGTTTCATCACTTGCCTTTTCTGGTAGTCCGTTTAATAATGTCGCTACAAAAGATTTAATTCAACAAATTGAAGGTCGACAAAAAGTAAAAAGTAAGTTGCCAAAATGGTTTAAAACGCCCAATATTTTATTTCCACCAAAGTTAAATTTAGAGCAAACATCTTCGGCGCAAACGGCACAATACAAAGCCTCGATTGTTGCTGGTAAAAGCATTGCCGATATTACCGGCGGTTTTGGGGTAGACAGTTATTATTTTTCCGAAAAGTTTAAAACTGTTTATCATTTTGAAATCAATAATTCGCTTGCCGAAATTGCCAAACACAATTTTGAAATTTTCAACAAAAGTAATGTTACAACCGCTTCGAAAAATGGTTTAGAGGCAGCGCTTGCTAACAAATTCGATGTAATTTATGCAGACCCATCGCGAAGGCATGAAAGCAAAGGAAAAGTATTTTTTTTAAAGGACTGCGAGCCCAATATTCCCGAAAACATTGAAAAACTGCTAGATAATTGTGAGGTGTTTTTATTAAAAACCTCGCCAATGCTAGATATTTCAGTAGGTTTAAACGAATTAAAACACGTATTCGAAATACATATTGTAGCCGTAGAAAACGAAGTAAAAGAATTACTCTGGCTTCTTAAACAGGGGGCAAACAATTGCCCCAAAATAATGACTGTAAATTTAAGAAAAGATACTACCGAAGAATTTGACTTTCAATGGGGTCAAACCGCCGAAGCGAGCTATAATCTACCACAAACCTATTTATTTGAACCCAACGCGGCGCTATTAAAAAGTGGTGCTTTCTCTTTAATTTCTGAAAAATTAAAAGTCGATAAGCTTCATAAAAGCACCCACCTTTATACGAGCGACAGAAAAGTAAATTTTCCCGGAAGGATTTTTAAAATAGAAAAGGTTATTCCGTATGCTAAATCTGATATGCGACGTGAACGCTTTACAAAAGCGAATATAGCTACGCGAAATTTTCCCGAAAGTGTAGCCACCATTCGCAAAAAGTGGAAAGTTGGAGAAGGAGGCGAAGTTTATCTGTTTTTCACCACAAATGTTGATAATAAAAAAGTAGTGGTGGTGTGCTCAAAAGAGTAAAAGAGCACGAAATTCACTTAAGAAATTACGCTGCTTCCACAATCACAAAACCTTAAAACTCTACGGAATAAACCACCTAATTACAGACATGAATTGCGTGCGACAGCTGGGATAGATACAAAAAAAGCGGGAGCACCTTTGTCTATAGGTTTCCCGCTATTTTTAAGTGATCGCGACAGGATTCGAACCTGTGACCGTCTGCTTAGAAGGCAGATGCTCTATCCAGCTGAGCTACGCGACCATTTTGCTTATTTTAAACTAACATTACACGTGTTGACGAAACTGTAAAAACAGTAATTGTAAATAAGCATTCAACATTAAACAAAAAAACCGAACTTATGTCCGGTTTTTGTCGGGGTGGCAGGATTCGAACCTGCGGCCTCCTGCTCCCAAAGCAGGCGCGATAACCGGGCTACGCTACACCCCGAAAAAGCTTTTGCAAACTTTAACTTTTGTAACTAAAAACCAAATATCTGTAAATATATTTAATTTTTTGTCAATGCGGAGAGACAGGGACTCGAACCCTGGCGACGGTTGCCCGTCGACAGATTAGCAATCTGCTCCGTTACCACTCCGGCACCTCTCCAATTTCTTTATGAACTTGTCATCCTAAAATGCGAGTGCAAATGTAAGTTTATATCTCATATAACGCAAAGAAAAATGAGGGTTTTTTTTGATATTTTTTTTGAGCCCTAAGTATGAAGATATTACAAAGCGTTAAAATTTCAATTTTAACATTTATTCGGGGTATTCAACCCGCAAATGGTAAATATTATTCAGCTTCTTTTTTAATATCTTTTTAATCGTCTCAATTTCTTTAAAAGTAATATTCGCATTTAAAAATTGCCCTTGCGCCATTTGATTATTAATTATTCGTTCAACAAATTCATTAATAATTGTAGACGACGGCTCTTTTAAGCTTTTACTAGCTGCTTCTACACTATCGGCCATCATTAATATGGCAGTTTCTTTTGAAAAAGGTATTGGGCCGGGATAGGCAAAATCTTCTTTGTTTGCCTCGCCCTGAAGCTCTTTTTCCTTGTTGTAAAAATAATACACCAAACTAGTACCGTGATGCGTTCTAATAAAGTCTATTACCCTATCTGGCAAGTTATTTTTTCGCGCTATTTCTATTCCTTTAATAACGTGATTTATAATTATTTGGGCACTTTCTTTAGGGTCTAACTCGTTATGTGAATTAATTGAATTTGCTTGATTTTCGGTAAACATTGTTGGGTTTTGCATCTTACCAATATCGTGGTATAGCGCCCCTACCCTTACAAGCATACTGTTTGCGCCAATCTCGTTTGCGGCTGCTTCGGCAAGGTTTGCAACGTTTAACGAATGATGAAATGTTCCCGGTGCTTTATTTGATAATTCTTTTAAAAGTTTAGAATTTGTATCGCTTAATTCTAACAGCGAAACATCTGAAACCAAACCGAATATTTTTTCATAAAAATAAATAAGTGGGTGTGCAAAAAGTGTTGCTAAACCACATAAAATAAAATATTGAAAATTTTGCCACTCAATAGACTGTACATTCCCTTCCTGAATTACAAAAAACGCAAAATACCCAATTATATAAATCAATGTAATTTGCCCTACCGAAATAAATAAATTGGCTCTTTTATAAAGCTCTGATACGGTGAGAATGGTCACAATACCAGCAATAAATTGCAAAAACATATACTCAAAACTATTTGGCACTATAAATCCAAGTAGTAAAATTGTAAGCACGTGTACAAAAAGACCTACGCGAGGATCAAAAAAGGCTTTTAATATAAGTGGTAGAATACAAATAGGAACCACATAAACGTAATCTGCGTGTACTTTAACCACCAAAGTGGTTAAGAAAACCATTAAAAAAATGTTGAAAAATATAAAGGTAACCTTAGTATTGTTGTTATAAATATAGGGTCGGTAATTTTTTAGGAACAGAAAAAGCATTAAAAACACTAAAGACACCAACATTGAGTATCCTACGAGTAACCATAAATAGTTGTTTTTACTCCATATTTGGCTGTCAAATTCGGCTTTTAACGAATTTAAAATCTGAAATTTATCGCCCTCTACCACTTCGCCTTTGGCAATAATTCGGCCTCCTTTTTCAATAATACCTCTATTAGGATTAATGCCTTTAATTTGGGCGTCGATTGAAGCTTCAGTTAATTTGGTGTTTAATTCGGTATTGGGTTTAAATATTTTCTTAAAAATGCTGTAGAGTAAAGCTTGTGCATCGTTGGTATCGTGTTTCTGAACAAATTCTCGTACTTTTTTATTTAATTCTTCTTCTTTAAACAGCTTGCCGTAGGTATATTCGGTAATTTCATTGCCGTTTTTTAAATAGATTAATCTATTGTTTTCGTAAGTATGAATTTGATTGGTAAAACCAATTTTATAAATTTCTGAAATAAGCTGCGAACCCAGTTGTTCTAATTCGCTTTTAGGCGTTTGGTATAAACTATCAACGTATTTGCTTTGTAATTCACTTTTAAAGTTTTGTAAAACCTCTGCTTCAACTTCACTGTAATATTCAAAATAAGGAATGGCGTTTTCTCTAATAAGTTGTCGCTCTTTTTTTAGGGTGTCTTCGCTTTTTTTAATGGTGAAACTAAAAGGAGCATAGAGGTTTTCGTACTGCCAAGGCTTACCTTTTTGAAAGTTGTATTTAAATTGCCCTCCTTTTGGCAAAAAATAAATAACTAGTAGCGTGGCCGTTATAAAAAGAAATACCTTGTAAATAAGGGACTGGTTTTTTGCGAATAACGAAAGCAGGTTCTTCATATAAATTTAAGTTATCGTAAAGGTATAAATTAGGAACGAGTTATCCCAAAACCAATACTTGCAAAGATTGATATTTAAGTTATAAATACGTAATTTCGCAGTCCTTAATTAAAATTAAAACACAGTAACAATGAGCAATAAAGTAGTAATAGTATCGGCAGCAAGAACCCCAATAGGAAGTTTTATGGGAAGCCTTTCTTCATTATCTGCAACCCAATTAGGTTCTGCAGCTATAAAAGGGGCTATGGAAAAGATAAATCTTGATCCTACGCTTGTACAAGAGGTGTATATGGGCAATGTAGTACAGGCTGGTGTTGGGCAGGCTCCCGCACGTCAAGCTGCATTAGGAGCTGGAATTCCCGATACTGTTCCTGCTACAACTGTAAATAAAGTATGTGCTTCTGGAATGAAAGCTGTAATGAATGCTGCACAATCTATAGCCCTTGGCGACGCCGATGTAATCGTGGCAGGTGGAATGGAAAGTATGAGTAATATTCCGCATTATGTAAATATGCGTAAGGGTACCAAATTTGGTCCTGCTACACTTGTAGATGGAATGCAAAAAGACGGGTTGGTAGATGCTTACGACCATAATGCAATGGGTACCTGCGCCGATCTTTGTGCGACAGAATACGAGTTTTCTCGTGAAGATCAAGACGCTTTTGCAATAAAGTCTTATGAGCGCTCTGCTAAAGCTTGGAAAGATGGAAAATTTAACGATGAAGTTGTTCCTGTAGAAGTGCCGCAGCGTCGTGGCGAACCCGTTGTAGTTTCAGAAGACGAAGAGTTTAAAAATGTAAAAATGGACAAGATTGCCAGCTTGCGCCCAGCTTTTTCAAAAGATGGAACAGTTACCGCAGCAAATGCTTCTACCATTAACGATGGCGCGGGAGCTATGATTTTAATGAGCGAAGTAAAAGCGAAAGAATTAGGATTACAACCGTTAGCATACATTAAAAGCTATGCCGACGCTGCCCACGAACCAAAGTGGTTTACTACGGCGCCATCAAAAGCGCTCCCAAAAGCGATCGGAAAAGCCGGAATCGATATTAAAGATGTAGATTACTTTGAATTTAACGAAGCTTTTTCGGTAGTTGGTTTGGCAAATATGAAGATTTTAGGATTGGATGACAGTAATGTAAATGTAAATGGTGGCGCTGTTTCTTTAGGTCATCCGCTGGGATGTAGTGGCGTTAGAATTTTAATTACTTTATTGAATGTTTTAAAACAAAACGATGCTAAAATAGGAGCTGCTGCAATTTGTAATGGTGGCGGAGGTGCATCTGCAATGGTAATTGAAAGAATGTAAACCGTAATAATTTTCAATTTATACTGAATGGATTACGGTATATGTAATTTAAGTATTGTCCCGCTTCGTGCCGAGGCTTCCGATGCTAGCGAAATGGTTTCTCAAGTACTTTACGGAGAACATTTTAAGGTACTGGAAACCCGTAAAAAATGGAGTCGAATTAGATTGGCTTTGGATAGCTATGAAGGCTGGATAGACAATAAACAATACCGTAAAATTACAGAAGTTGATTATACTCAATTTGAACAGAAAAACCTTGAGTTATCTTCAGATTTGGTAGATTTTGTAACCCTCCCCGACAATCAATTGTTTTCAATTTGTTTAGGTAGTAATATTTCGGCTACATCATTTTTAAATCATCGTTTTGAAGGAAAATGTGTTACCAAAGCACAGCCAAAAGATTTTTTAATTGAAACTGCCCTGCTGTACTTAAACACACCCTATTTATGGGGCGGAAAAACACCTTTTGGGATAGATTGTAGCGGATTTACACAAATGGTTTATAAACTTAATGGGTATAAGCTATTGCGCGATGCAAGTATGCAGGCAACCCAAGGCGAAGCGCTGAGTTTTATCGAAGAAAGCGAACCTGGAGATTTAGCTTTTTTTGACAATGACGAAGGTGTTATTACACATGTGGGAATTATTATGAAAGATAATTATATAATTCACGCTCACGGAAAAGTAAGAATAGACCGTTTAGACCACAGTGGTATTTTTAATTATGAAGAGCGAAACCACACGCATAAATTAAGGGTGATAAAACGCATTGTTTAAAATAGCTTGCATTTTTCAAAAATCCCGTTAAATTAAAGACATAAAAAAGCCCTCTAAAATTTTTAGAGGGCTTTTTACTATTATGTAGGTAAATATTTTATCCCTTATTTTGCAATGCGTCAAGTTTAGCTTTTGCAGCTTTATACTTATCATCTTCAGCTAATTGACTGTAGATGTTCATTAAGTAAGTTAACACATTTGCGTTTGTTGGGTTAATTTCGTGAGCCTTTTCAAGGTATGGCAATGCTTCTTGATATGCATTTTTACGAATTTCCTTTAACTCTTCGTATCTTCTATTGTCGGCAGCAGAGGTACCTAAACTGTTCATTTCTTCTACAATAGCATCTTCTCCAGATAATTTAACGGCTGCAACGTTAATTAATGCGCCTTCATAATCTGGTCTTAATTCTAAGGCTTTTTTGTAGTACTGTAGTGCTTTATCTTTATTACCTAATTGGTCGTTGCTAATTCCTAAGTTAAAGTAAAGCTCTGGGTTATTTGGGTCTGTAGCTACAATTTGTTCCATTAATTGGTTGTAACGCTCGTGGTCGCCCATTTTATAACTCATATCTGCATCTGCTCTCATAAGGAAAACATCGTCTGGATTTTCGGCTCGAGCCGTTTTTATAAGTGCTTTAGCTTTTTCAGTTTCACCTCTTTCAATATAAATAAGTGTCATATTTCGTAATATTTCACCTTTACGAGATTCGCTAATTTTAATTTCTGGCTTAATGTATTGACCCGTTTTTAAAGCTAAATTTCTAGACTGTTCAGTTTCAAAAGGAATTACTTCGCCGGTCTCTTTATCTGTTGCTACAAAGCTTTTGGTAGCACCTGAATAATTAACATCTAAAAGCATTTGGTAATACTTAAGTGCAGCGTCGTAATCTTTTCCATTTACAGCATTTCCTGCAGCAAAATACAAATCGGAAGTATCTTTTTTAGTTACCATGTAGCTTGCGTACAACTTATCGGAAGCTAATTTAAAGTTTTCAGCTTTTTGATCTTTAATTGCACCATTTACCAAAGAAGCTCTTAGGTTTTGCAATTGATCGTACAATTGATTTTCAATTGAAGGATTTAATGAAATTGCCTCGCTAAACGCATTGGCAGCTTTTTTCAATTTATTAAAATCTGAACCTGCTGTAGCCAAAATTGCCTTTCCTCTTGCAGCATAAAACTGAGCTTTCATTTCATTATCTGCGGCACTTAGCATAGGCTCTGCCTCGCTTAAATACGAAAGTGCTTCGCTATAATCATTAGACTTTAGAGCTCTTTCGGCTTTTTTAATTTCTTTTTTTTGTCCAAATGAAATAGCAGAAACAAAGGCAAGTCCTGTTATTAAAATTCGTTTTTTCATGTGTTACTATTTATTCGTTATTTTCGGTTTGAGGTTCGTTACTATCAAGAGTAGTGCCATCCTTAGATTCTTCTACAATTTCGCCGTCTATGTCAGTAATTTCTTCTTCATCTTTCATAGCCTTGGCAACTGCAGCAATGGCATCATCTTCTCTAACTTTAATTAAACGAACACCTTGCGTGGCTCTACCCATTACTCTAAGGTCTGCCACTGCCATTCTAATTGCAATTCCAGATTTATTGATAATCATTAAATCATCGGCATCTGTAACGCTTTTCATAGCTACCAATTCGCCAGTTTTTTCGGTGATGTTTATTGTTTTTACACCTTTTCCGCCGCGGTTGGTTATTCGATAATCTTCAATTGAAGATCGTTTCCCGTAACCATTTTCCGAAACCACTAAAATATCTGAATCGTCTTTATCTACAGCTATCATTCCAATAACCTCATCGTTATCATCGCCTAAACGTATTCCGCGAACTCCCGAAGCATTTCTTCCCATAGATCTGGTTTTTTCTTCCTCAAATCTAATGGCCTTTCCAGAGCGAACGGCTAACATAACTTGGCTGTTACCGGTGGTTAGTTTAGCCTCAATCAACTCATCGTCTTCGCGAATGGTAATTGCATTAATACCGTTTGTACGTGGTCTTGAGTATTGCTCTAAAGGTGTTTTTTTAACTTGTCCCTTTTTTGTAGCCATAATAACATAATGGCTGTTTATATACGCTTCATCTTTTAAATCTTGCGTACAGATAAAGGCTTTAACTTTATCGTCGTGTTCAATATTTATTAAATTTTGAATCGCTCTTCCCTTTGAAGTTCTTGTACCTTCAGGAATTTCGAAAACGCGCATCCAGAAACACTTTCCTTTTTGGGTGAAGAAAATCATATATTGGTGATTGGTACCAACAAATAAGTGCTCTAAGAAATCTTCATTTCTGGTGGCCGAAGCTTTTTGCCCAACCCCTCCTCTATTTTGAGTTTTATATTCAGATAAAGAAGTACGCTTAATATAGCCTGCGTGCGAAATAGTTAAAACCACTTGCTCGTCTGGGATTAAATCTGTAATACTTACATCGCCTCCGGCATATTCAATTGTAGATCGACGTTCATCACCGTATTTAGCTCGAATCTCTTCTAACTCTTCTTTAATGATTTGCATTCTGCGGTCTTTGTTGGCAAGAATTTCGCGATAATCTTCAATAGTTTTCATTAACTCTTCATACTCGCTGCGCAGTTTGTCTTGCTCTAGTCCTGTTAATTGTCTTAGGCGCATTTCTACAATTGCCTTGGCTTGAATTTCGGTTAATCCAAAGGTCTCAATTAACTTTTCTCTGGCTTCGTCTGCATTTGAAGAAGCTCTAATTAATTTTATTACCTCATCTATATTATCTGAAGCAATAATTAAACCTTCTAAAATATGCGCGCGTTCTTCGGCCTTACGAAGTAAATATTCGGTACGACGAACCACTACTTCATGACGGTGCTCAACAAAATAGTGAATAAGCTCTTTTAAATTTAACAATTGCGGGCGTCCATTTACCAACGCAATATTGTTAACGCTAAAGCTAGATTGCAGTGCCGTATATTTATATAAAGTATTTAAAACAATATTAGGGATGGCATCGCGCTTTAAAATATAAACAATACGCATACCTTTTCTATCACTTTCATCGCGAATATTGGCAATGCCTTCAATTTTCTTTTCGTTAACCATATCGGCGGTTTTCTTAATCATTTCCGCCTTGTTAACTTGGTATGGAATTTCAGAAACTACAATACATTCTCTACCGTTTATTTCTTCAAAAGTCGCTTTGGCTCTTACAACCACGCGACCACGACCGCTGTGGAAAGCTTCGCGAACCCCATCATAACCGTAAATTATTCCTCCGGTAGGAAAATCGGGCGCTTTAATGTGCTGCATTAACCCGTCAATATCGATATCGTTATTGTTTATATAGGCTATTGTTCCGTCTACAACTTCGGTAAGGTTATGCGGAGGCATGTTTGTAGCCATACCTACAGCAATACCACTGGCACCATTTATTAATAAACCGGGCACGCGTGTAGGCAGCACCGTAGGTTCTTTTAAAGTATCATCAAAATTTAATTGGTGGTCTACAGTTTCTTTATCGATATCGGCTAGCATTTCTTCCGAAATCTTTTGCATTCTTGCTTCAGTATAACGCATGGCTGCAGGACTATCGCCGTCTACAGACCCAAAGTTACCTTGTCCATCTACTAACAAATAGCGCAAACTCCATTCTTGCGCCATACGCACCATTGCATCATACACCGAAGTATCGCCATGCGGGTGGTATTTACCCAATACCTCACCCACAATTCTTGCAGATTTTTTATGTGCTCCAGTTGCTCGAATTCCCAATTCGTGCATTCCAAAGAGTACTCTTCGGTGAACCGGTTTCATTCCATCGCGAACATCTGGCAGTGCACGTGACACTATGACCGACATCGAGTAATCGATGTAGGCAGATTTCATTTCATCTTCAATGTTTATAGGGATTATTTTATCACCATCAGCCATAAAAAATAGGTTTAATTATCGTTGTTAAACTAATGGAGCAAGATACACAATTCCGTAGGTTTAATAGGGGTTTTTACCAACGGTTATTCACGAATTTATTAACAAATTTACAGCCCAAAATAGTTAATAAGTATGGTGTATTTTGTTTTGAATTATTGCATATATTTTGTCCTTTTACTAAAATGATTTTAAATAGGAACAGTTTTTGTCCTATTTTGGTTAATTTAGTACCAAACAGTAGAAGAGGATATAAAATATGGATGATAATTTTTCCCCGAGAGTAAAAGATGTAATAGCCTACAGTAAAGAAGAAGCTTTGCGTTTAGGTCACGATTTTATAGGTACCGAACATTTAATGCTCGGTCTTTTAAGAGATGGCAATGGTAAAGCCGTTACTATTTTAAATGCACTTACAGTAGATTTAAATCATTTACGTAAAAAAGTTGAAATTTTAAGCCCGGCTAATCCTGGCGTTATTACAAATACCAACGATAAAAAAAATCTTCACCTTACGCGTCAAGCCGAAAGAGCTTTAAAAACTACATTTTTAGAAGCTAAACTTTTTCAAAGTAACTCTATAAATACAGCACATTTGTTATTGTGTATTCTTAGAAATGAGAACGACCCAACAACCAAATTGCTAAACAGAATGAAGGTTGATTACGATGTTGTAAAGGATCAATTTAAGCTCATGATTACCAATGATGATGAATATATAGACACACCAAGCGCCGAGTCTTTTCCAAATGATGAAGATGCAACTGCAGATGACGCGGGAAAAGAAAACCTTTTTACAGGTGGTGCGTCCAAAGCCAATAAAAAATCTAAGACGCCTGTTTTAGATAATTTTGGGAGGGATCTTACAGCCATGGCCGATGAAGGCAAGCTAGACCCTGTGGTAGGTCGCGAAAACGAAATACAACGCGTATCACAAGTTTTAAGTCGGAGAAAAAAGAACAATCCCTTACTCATTGGCGAACCAGGAGTAGGTAAATCGGCTATTGCCGAAGGATTAGCATTACGTATTATACAACGTAAAGTATCCCGAATTCTTTATGACAAAAGAGTTGTAACCTTAGATTTAGCCAGCCTTGTTGCCGGAACTAAATACCGAGGCCAGTTTGAAGAGCGTATGAAAGCTGTTATGAACGAGCTGGAAAAAAACGATGATATTATTTTATTTATTGATGAAATTCACACCATTGTGGGCGCAGGGGGAGCAACTGGCTCTTTAGATGCTTCAAATATGTTTAAACCAGCACTCGCGCGAGGCGAAATTCAATGCATAGGTGCAACAACTTTGGATGAGTATCGTCAATATATTGAAAAAGATGGTGCCCTTGAAAGAAGATTTCAAAAAGTACTTGTAGAACCTACTACGGTTGAAGAAACAATTGAAATCCTTAAAAATATTAAAGACAAGTACGAAACACACCACAATGTTTTATATACCGATGAGGCTATCGATGCTTGTGTTAAATTAACAAATAGATATATGACCGAACGGTTTTTACCAGACAAGGCAATTGATGCTATGGACGAGGCTGGTTCGCGAGTACATATAACTAATATTCACGTACCCGAAAAAATTCTAAAAATTGAAAAACAACTAGAAGAGGTTCGCGAATTGAAAAATACTGTTGTTAAAAAACAAAAATACGAAGAAGCGGCGAAGTTAAGAGACGATGAAAAAAATCTCGAAAAAGAATTAGCCGTGCAACAGGAACAATGGGAAGAAGAGTCTAAATTACATAAAGAAACCGTTTCTGAAGAAAATGTTGCCGAAGTAATTTCAATGATGACCGGTGTACCTGTAAGTAGAATTGCACAAACAGAAAGCACAAAACTAGCTGCCCTACCCGACCGTATTAAAGGAAAAGTAATAGGGCAAGACGAAGCTGTTGCTAAAGTTGTAAAAGCAATTCAACGTAATCGCGCAGGATTAAAAGACCCTAATAAACCCATTGGTTCGTTTATATTTTTAGGACAAACTGGTGTAGGGAAAACACAACTGGCAAAAGTTTTAGCACGCGAGTTGTTTGATTCAGATAACGCACTTGTTAGAATAGACATGAGCGAGTATATGGAAAAATTCTCTATCTCTCGTTTGGTAGGAGCGCCTCCAGGATATGTGGGTTACGAAGAGGGAGGCCAACTTACCGAAAAGATTAGACGAAAGCCTTATGCCGTTTTATTGTTAGACGAAATAGAAAAAGCACATCCAGATGTGTTTAATATGTTGCTGCAAGTGTTGGACGATGGTTATTTAACAGATAGCCTTGGTAGAAAAATTGATTTTAGAAACACCATAATTATCATGACTTCAAACGTTGGAGCACGACAAATTAAAGACTTTGGTCAAGGGGTTGGGTTTGGTACAGCAGCAAAGAAAAGCCAAGAACAAGCACATACAAAAAGTGTGATTGAAAATGCTTTGAAGAAAACATTTGCTCCCGAATTCTTAAACCGAATAGACGATGTTATTGTGTTTAATGCGCTGGAAAGAGAAGATATCCATAAAATTATTGATATTGAATTGGTAAAACTTTTTGCACGTATTTCAGATTTAGGTTATACATTGAAATTAACCGATAAAGCAAAAGATTTTATTGCCGATAAAGGATTTGATAAGCAATATGGTGCGCGTCCGTTAAACCGAGCAATTCAAAAATATATCGAAGATGCCTTAGCCGAAGAAATTATAAATAGTACTCTACATGAAGGAGATACTATTTTGATGGATCTTGACGAAAAAGCTAACGAGTTAACTATTAAGATTAAAAAACAGAAAAAAACTACCGAATCATAATTTTTTTTTCTTAACTTTAATTTGTTAAAAAAGGGGTTGTTCCTAAAAACAACCTCTTTTTTTTACTTAGTTTTTGAAGTAGTACAATTTTTACTGAATGATTAAAAAACTTCGATTATCGTTTGGCGAAGCCCAAATATACCAGCATTATTTGGTGGCGATAATGGATGAAGGTATTACAGTAAACCCAGAACACAATACCTATTTACGACAACTTGCTTTAGAATACTTCGAAGATCGACCTTTTGGCTACATTACCCACCGCATTAATAGTTATGCTGTAAATCCGTTGGTTTATGTAGGTACTTCAGAAATTAGCAACCTCGCAGCTTTTGCTATTGTTTCTTCTTCGGGCTTAAAGCTTACAAATGTAGAAATTGAGAAAAGATTTATAAAAGTACCTTTTAAACATTTTACCGAAATTGAATCTGCTAAAAACTGGGTTGAAGAAATTATTTCTAATAAGAAATAATCTATTTATTTTATTACCTTAAATGTTTTTGCCGCACCATCTATTCCTTTTACAAGAATTAAATAAACGCCTTCACTATAAGTTTCAAAATTTATAGCACGATTTTCATCAAAATTATGGCGAATATTTTTCAATCTTTTACCAGTTAAAGTAAATATTGAAATTTCGGAAACAAACTGCGTATTGTGTAATAAAAATAATTCGGAATTTGGTGTTTTTGTAATTGTAACACCTTTTAAATTATTCTGCTTTACATTCATATAAATTGGGTTGCAACCCGAAATAGAGTCTAAATTTGAATAATACAAATCTCTATTTTTAAACATACAACTTAGCGCCCCTACTCCATTAATGTCTGGGTTTCCCCCGGGAGCATTAATGAGGGACAGCGACCCGGCCCCTTCAATCCAAACTGCATTATGCGTACTACTAGTATTAGATGGTGAAGGTGAAAAGTAAAAGTGGTCGTAATTATTTCCATCAATTAACGGTCGCGGTACAATGGAGTCTAACCTAAAATACCCACCATCTTGCGGAAAAGGCGTAATTGGGTTCTTCATATCGATAGAATCGCCAACTTGAAGATTAAAATCGTATAACAAATATTCATCCAAACCGCCGCTCGGACGAATTCTTAAAAAATATAATTTTTTTTCGGCTACTTCTTCTCGCAACAAAAAAGATCGTGAAATATAGTGATACCCATCGAGTATTTTATAGGTCTTTCCATTTACTAAAGTATCGCCATCTGTATAATAAACATCGGTAATGCACCCAAAATTACAGTTTGTAAAATGCCATTCATTTTTATTATCTAAAACAGGTTTATAATCTTGTGCCAACATGGGTAATGCAGTAAAAATTATAAGTATTTTAAATAAGTTGGTCATAACATAGTATTAGTTAAACAGAATTTCAGAATCTATATCTAGTGATTGTAGGTAGGCAATACTCGCGTGAATATCGTCTGCTAATAATCTATCATTTTCCACAAAAGGAACCACCGAACGATACGGTTTTAAGAATGATTCAACAAACGGTGAAGACTTTTTAGCCGCTCTAAACTTTAAAGCTTGCGAAGCATTCATCAACTCAATGGCCAATATTGTTTCAATATTTTCAATAATTCGCAAACACTTAGTAGCCCCGTTAGCCCCCATACTTACGTGGTCTTCTTGTCCATTTGACGAAACTATAGAATCTACTGCCGCAGGGGTTGCCAATTGTTTGTTTTGGCTAACAATACTTGCCGCTGTATACTGCGGAATCATAAATCCACTGTTTAATCCTGGGTTGTCAACTAAAAATGCGGGCAGGTTTCGTAAACCTGAAACCAATTGATACGTGCGCCTTTCTGAAATATTTCCCAACTCGGCCATTGCAATACTTAAATAATCTAAGGCAAGTGCCAAAGGTTGCCCGTGGAAATTTCCACCAGAAATTATTTGATCTTCCTTTACAAACACATTGGGATTGTCTGTAACCGAATTTATTTCAGTTTTAAAAGTTTTATGTACAAAGTGAATGGTATCTTTTGTGGCTCCGTGTACCTGCGGAATACAACGGAATGAGTATGGATCTTGGACATTCTTTTTTTCAGACTGCCCCAATTCGCTATTTTCTAAAAATTCTAAAATACGCTCGGCGGTTTTTACTTGTCCTCTATGAGGTCGCACCAAATGCACCAGCGCATTATACGGGCTCATATTACAGTCAAACGCATCTATGGATACAGCACCTATTAAATCGGCCAAGTAAGAAAGTTTATAACTCTTCAATAGGCTATAAACGCCGTAAGCACTCATAAACTGTGTTCCGTTGAGCAGTGCAAGACCTTCCTTAGCTTTAAGCGTTATTGGTTTCCAATTAAACTTATTTAAAACCTTACTAGCCTTTATTCGCTCTCCGCCATAATATACTTCACCTTTTCCTAAAAGCGGAAGAGACAAATGCGCTAATGGCGCCAAATCGCCCGATGCACCCAAACTACCTTGGGTATAAACAACCGGTAAAACATCGTTGTTAAAAAAATCGATTAACCGCTCTACTGTTTCTAGTTGTACCCCACTATAACCATAGCTAAGTGATTGTATCTTTAACAATAGCATTATTTTAATGATGGGCTTTGGTACAAATTCGCCCGTACCACAAGCGTGAGACATCACAAGGTTTTCTTGTAATTGCGACAAATTATCGGCTGTAATTTTTACGTTACACAACGAACCAAAACCAGTATTTATGCCATAAATGGGTGTGTCGTTATTCGCAATTTTATTTTTTAAATAGTCTCGTGATTTCTTTATGTTTAGTTGTGCTTCTTCAGAAAGAGCTAATTTGGTGTGATTATCTATGATGTCTTTTATAATAGACAGATCGAGGATTTCTGAACTTATATAATGTGTTGTCATAATACAGTAGGTGTCTTTCCGCAAAAATACTGTTTTTTAATTGCTATTCCTTAATATTAACTTTCAAAAACACGGATATTTTAAAATGTGAAAAATAAAGTTTGGTTAGCTATTTATAAATCTTAATTCTATACGTAATTTTACACTTTAACTTAAAATAAATTTAAATGAAAAAATTAAGCTTATTATTAGTAGTAATATTTGCTTTCGCCTGTAACCAAGAGGAAAAACCACAGCATACAATAATTAGCGGTGCCGTGGATAATAATGTAGGAGAAACAGTTTTTGTTCGCGGTAACGGTTTTGAAAAGCGAACCCCAATTGATGCTCAAGGCACCTTTAAGGATACCCTAAATATCCCCCAAGATGGGTTTTACGAGTTGTACGTGGGCAGAGAACGCACAGGTATTTATTTAGAAAAAGGTAAAAATTTAAACCTCACCTTAGATGCCACTCAATTTGACGAAACGCTAAACTACAGTGGCGATTTGGCCAAAGAAAATAACTTTTTGGCATCAAAATACCTTTGGAATGAGCAGAATTTAAACTACAAAGAGCTGTTTGTTTTAAATGAAGAAAAGTTTAAAAATTCGATTGCCGAAAATCAAAATAGCATCGATAGTTTATACAAAACTCAAAATATTTCGAATAGTAATTTTAAAAAACAACTCGATACTGAAGACAAATTTGCTCGTGCCGTATTAATTGAAAATTATCAAAATGCACACAATTATTACACAGGAAAAACAAACTATAAAGTTTCCGAAAACTTTTACGATGAATTAAAAGAAATTAATTATAAAGACACTATCGCTTATCGTAATTCAACCTCGTATCAAAGCTTGTTAGACGCATATTTTAATCGTTTGGTTAGTGAAGATACCACCTACGCCGAAGGTACCGAAAATGTGGTGTTTTTAAAGAAAGTTGATGCACATTTACCCGACGGGTATGCAAAAGACAAGATTATGAGTTCTTATTTGCAATTTGGACTTAAACCCGATGAAACTTTGGATGAGGCCTATAACATTTACAAAAACAGCAACCCTAATCCCGATAATCTTGCAAAACTTACAGAGCGTTATAATAAATTACAATCTTTGGTAAAAGGGAAACCTTCGCCAACGTTTAATTATGAAAATCACAAAGGTGGAACTACTTCACTAGAAAGTTTACAAGGCAAATATGTTTATATAGATGTTTGGGCTACTTGGTGCGGACCGTGTATTCGCGAAATACCGTCACTTAAAAAGTTTGAAGAAGATTATAAAGATAAAAACATTCAAGTTGTAAGTATTTCTATAGACGAACCTAAAAATTACGACAAGTGGAAAAAAATGGTTGACGATAAAAACTTAGGTGGTATTCAGCTTATTGCAGATAATAACTGGAATTCAAAATTTGTTACAGATTATGCTATTTTGGGTATACCACGTTTTATTTTGGTAGATCCGGCCGGCAATATTGTAGCAGCAGACGCTCCTAGACCATCAGATCCAAAATTGAGAAAAATGGTGGATAATTTGTTGTAATTCTGAAATAAAATCTCAAAAAAGCCACGAAAATTAAATCGTGGCTTTTTTTATTTAGATGGTTTTTCTTGTTCGTTTGTTTGTTCTCTAACAAATAAATCGCGGTAAGCTTCCGAAAGATTATCGATTATATCACCAGCCATAACAGATTCAAAACCTAACTTATTGGCTGCAATATCACCAGCTTTTCCGTGTAAATACATTCCAAATACCGAGGCTAAAAGCGGGTCGTACCCCTGCGAGAGCAACCCCGCCAACACACCACTTAGAGCATCGCCACTGCCAGCCGTACCCATTCCAGGATTACCCGTGGTGTTTATATAAAATTTATCGCCTAATACAGCAATAGTATACGCTCCCTTTACAACAACGATAACATTGTGTTTTTTTGAAAACGCCTTCACTTTTTCGAGTTTTTCATAATCGTTTTTCCACTTCCCTACCAGTCGTTTTAACTCACCAGGATGAGGTGTTAGTACAGCGTTTTTTGGCAGTACCGCTAACAAGTCTTTATTCTCTGAAATTAAATTAATAGCATCGGCGTCAATTACGAGTGGTGAATTGTTATTCTGAAATAGACTTTTTAAAGCATTTTTAGTAGCTTTTTCTTTACCAATCCCCATACCTACTGCAACTGCCGAAGGATTAAATTCTACTTCAACCTTACTAATAAATTCATTTTCTTTATCGGTAATTACCATCGCTTCGGGCACTGCAGTTTGTAAAATAGTATACCCACAGTTTGGAATAAAAGCCGTTACCATACCCGCACCAATTTTAAACGCAGCTCGAGTGGCCAATACAGCAGCTCCCGTTTTGCCATAACTTCCTGCAACGACTAAAGTGTGGCCGTATGTGCCTTTATGATCAAATTTATTGCGCGGTTTGTAAAATTGTTGCGCTTCGCTTTTAGAAATTAGCTGTGCAAGTGGTTCGGTGGTTTTTAGAAATTCGAGGTCTAAACCTATTTCCAAAGTATCAAAGCTTCCTACATACAATGCTGTTTCTGGCAGAAAAAAAGCTATTTTGGGCGCTTGAAAGGTAAGTGTATGATTAGCCGTTATTACCGCTTTTTCGTCTTCCAAAGGCGCATTTGCATACAATCCACTGGGAATATCAATGGCTAATTTAAATGCTTTTGTGCTATTTAAATACTGAATTAGTTTTTTTACCCATCCGCCTGGGCAGCGGTTTAAACCAATTCCAAATATGGCGTCAATAATAATGTCGTCTGGCGAAATTTCAGGAAAGTCCTCTTCACTTCGCAATAAAGTTGGCCATTTTTTGGTAACGTTTTTAATTCGGTCGTAATTAATTAAAAAGTTTTTTGAACGTTTATCGCTGCAGTTTACTACATATATGGTTACATTATATCCGTGTTCAATTAAATGTCTCCCCACCACTAGTCCATCGCCACCGTTATTGCCTATTCCGCAAAAAATTTTTACTTCAATTGGTGCTCCTTTTAAACGTTGATGTAACCAATTAAAAATTTGTATTCCTGCCCGCTCCATTAAATCGGCCGCGGTAATTTCTTGGTTTTTAACGGTTAATTTATCTGCGTCGTAAAGTTGTTGTGCCGAAAATACTTTCATTGTATTGGGTGTTTAATTGCTTCAGGTTAGTAATTGGGTTGAATGCTTCAATTTTATATTATTTCCAAAGATAATAAGATTAAGGTGCATTGTTGAAAACAACGTTTATAACTAAAATTTAAATTGGTTTAAAGAGCGTTCTTTCTTTTTAATTTTAAACAAAACCGTATTATGGATTCAAGAGATAAATTACTTTTAAGTTTACGCCCCACTATTCCTTCGGCAAAGATTACAGAAAATACTAGCACTAATGAAAGCTTTCAAAACAAAACGTTGCGTCCAATTGTTCTATTACAACATAAACTTTTATTGGCTTCATTTAAAAACTATATCAATAAACACAAAGGTGTGTTTTATAGTTTAAGTGTTGAAAAAAAGCTTGACTATATTGAAAATGCTATTCATAAAGATATAAAGTTTAGAAATTCATTAAAGGGAATTATTATTGGACAATTTACTATTGATGAATACGAATTATATATTCAAAATTCCTCATCACTAAACAAAAGGATGATGAATATTGTTAAAGAACGATTAAAAGACAACCTTTTGTACTTTGATAAACTTAGCTTACTAGTAGCTCAATGATAGGACAGTAGTCCTTTCTCGGGTTTCCTTTATGTTAAAACTTTTGTAATTAAATGCCGCCAACCATTGATTTTTACCTAACTTTGCTCTTAAAATTTCTGACCATTAAAAATCAATAGTATGAAAAAAATTATTTTACCACTTTTTATATTCACCACCCTTTTTGCTTTTGGGCAAGAAGAACAATCTTTTGATTATAACAAATGGTCAATCGAGGTAGCTGGTGGATTGCACAAAGCAGAAAGACCTTTTGCTGCCGGATACTACACAGATACGCCTAGTTTTGGACAAGTAAGTTTAGGAACTAGATATATGTTTAACCATCGTTTTGGTCTTAAATTAGATTTAGGTTACAGCACTTTAAAAGAAGATGATGGTAGCTTACCTTTTAAGTCTAATTACTACCGTGTATCGTTACAAGGGGTTGCAAACTTAGGTTCAATTTTAAAATTTGAAACTTGGACAAATACTATCGGTCTTCTTGGACATGCTGGTGCAGGGTATTCGCAATTTAGCCCAAAAGAACCAGTAGATTTTGAGAACAACGATAACATGTTAAATGTAGTTGCCGGTATTACACCTCAAATTAAATTAGGCGATCGCGTGGCTTTAACTACAGATTTATCGGTTGTTGGCAATATTCGTCAACACAATACATGGGATGGAACACAGCCTAATTTAAGCCGTGGATTTGACGGTTTAAAAGTGAACTTTTCTGCAGGACTTACCTTTTATCTTGGTAAGCACGAAAAGCACGCAGATTGGTATTTCCAAGAAGAAGATTTTATGGATCGACTTACAGAATATGAAGAAAGAATTTCTAAAATTGAAACAGACCTTATCGACTCAGACCAAGATGGTGTGCCAGATTACTTAGATAGAGAACCAAACACTGTATCTGGAGTAGCTGTAAACACTAAAGGTATTGCTGTAGATAAAAATGAAAACGGTATACCAGACGAATTAGAAGGTCCTTTAGATAGTCGCTACACTAAAAAAGGTGAAGTAACGCAAGGTGGTGACGGTAGCATTGCTGAATTATTAAACAAAGGATATGTAAATGTATACTTTAGATTTAACAGCACTACACCAGAAACTTACTCTTTAGAAGCTATCAATTATTTAATGAAATATATGAAAGATCACCCTTCTGCAAATGCCGAACTTGTTGGTTTTGCAGATGAAATTGGCGATCCAGCGTACAACCAACAACTATCTGAAAAGAGAGCGAAACGCGTTTATGATATTTTAGTTGCAGCAGGTATTGCTGAAAGCAGATTAGAATACCGCGGCGGTGGCGAAGATGACGCTGTAGACAAGGATTCTTCACCAGCTAGACAACTTATGAGAAGAGTAACTTTCAGACTAAAATAAAAATACAATTCAAAAATTATTTTAAAAGAGCCTTCAAATTGAAGGCTCTTTTTTTATGCATAAGTGGCTGTATTTTTAATTAGTTTATCACTTCATAATTTATAATGGAACATTTAATACAGTATAATTTTAACTATATTTATAGCATTAACCAATCAATTATGAAATCAACTACAAAACCAAATACAGCTTTTTATATAATAGCCGTTTTAGCCCTTTTATGGAATTTAATGGGCGTTTTCTTTTGGGTTTCGGAATACTTTTTAATGACCGATGAAGTGAGAGCGGCCTTGCCACCAGAACATTTAGAGTTAATAAATTCTGCTCCTTCGTGGAATATGATTGTTTATGCTATTGCTGTTTTTACTGGTCTCCTTGCCAGTATTGCCCTGCTAATACGCAAAAAGATTGCAGTAGGTTTATTTGGTATCTCCCTAATAGCTGTGCTAATTGTACAATTATATTGGATTTTTATTATGGATACGGTTGCCGTTATGGGTGCACAATCGGTTATTATGCCATTAATAGTAATTGCATTGGCGATTTTTGAATATTTTTATAGTAAAGGTGCAAATCAAAATGGATGGCTTAAGTAATGCGCCATCCATTTTAAATATATTCTCAATTGTTCCTCAAAACTAAAACTCTGCACAATTTAAGCTGATGTTAAGTAGCTATTAGACTCTAATACCGTAATATTTGCATCGGGGTCTACTTTGTAAATTATATTTTTTACTACTTCCAGCTTTTTATTATTTTTTGTCACAAGTGTCATTTTATCATTACTGTCGTGGTGAACAAACTTTAATATCCCATTGGTGCTGTGGGTATTAAGTAATATTTCTTCTTGAATTAATTGATTTTTCGACGAAAAGACTAAAATAGTTTTATTCCGAATCGATTTTTTCATAAAATATTCAATTGTTTTACTAATGGCTACGATAGCAACTACACTATAAGCAGCCATAGTAAAATCTTTAAACACAACAGTTCCCAACAATATAACCAATCCGTCTACAATTAAAATTAATTGGTTGTACGGCAAGCGTATTTTAGTTGAAAGAATTCTAACCAAAATATCATTACCGCCTGTAGTGGCGCCTGCATTCATAACAATTGTTACTGAAATCCCGACGATGATTCCTCCAAATACAGCCGACATTAATACGTCGTTAATAAAAATTCGACCGCTCGTAAACGATGAAATTAAATCTATATAAAACGATACCAAAATCATAGAAAAGAGCGTTTTTAGGCCTGTTTTAAAACCTAAAACCTTTGTACCCCAAAGTAACAACGGAATATTAATTACTAACGCTACCCACCCTACAGATAAACCCGAAATATGTTTAATGACAATACTAAGTCCTAAAATACCGCCGGGCACTATATTGTGTGGTATAATAAGAAGCGAATATGCCACAGATAGCATTAATGAACCTAATAAAACATAGGTATAGCTTTTTAATTCTTCAAGTACGGTTTGCTTGGTTACTCTAATTGTTGTAAATCTTTTCATTGTTTTTTGTATAAAAAAATCCCTTTGATAATTGCTTGTCAAAGGGATTTTTAAACGTTTTTATATAGTTTTTATCATTCACTTTGAAGCATGAGCGTATGCATGTTAATATGGCGCCACATATGGCGTTTAATTAGCTTAAAATTTGATGAAATATTCATAGTTTTAATTTTTGTTAAACAAAAAAAGCGTTCCTCTTTGGGGAGGAACGCTTTTTTATATTATAAAATACAATCGCCCTATACCCCGGAAGAATTTCCGTGCCATTTATGCATAATATTTGAGCGAACTTGTTTCATAATATAGGTGCAAAGCTAAGACAATTATTGAAAGCTATATTTATTCTTTAGGAAAAATTTATGAAGTTTTATTTAATTATCGCTAACTTCAACAGCGTCAATCATTAATAGTTCTTGTAAAAAACTTAAAATTGCGATTAAGTCCCACTTAGGTTCTAAAATTTCTTTTACATCAGAAAAAGTTAGAGTCTCGCCCTTGTTTAATCGAGCTAATAAAGGTGCAACGCCCGGATTATTTGCTATAGTAATTTGGTGTCCGCGTGCAAAAACTAAAGCTTTTTCAGAAGATAATACTTTCCACAGTATTGGAAAAACACTTTTACCAATTACTGCAAAACTTTCTGTATGCGGCAAAGCGACAGTGCCTTTATTAGATTTCTTACCTATCCCTCCGTTGCTTCGTAAACACATTAACTTACGCTGTAAAGTAATTTCTAATTTCTTTTTTAAACCATCGATCTCAATAATATTTGTAATTTCATTTAAAGAAGCATTTAAACTAATTGGATTCATATAGGTGTTGGTAAGCTCTATTTGCGCTTCGGCTGCAAGTTTCAACAAGTCATTTTCAAAATAATCTTTTGGCGGGTTTATATAATCCAGTACAATGCTTACAGAAAATTTTGCTGTGTTGGCTACGTGATAAACGTAATGTGGAATAAACATGGCATCGCCCGGTTTTAAATAATACAATTTTGCTTGCGGAAGCATTTTGTGTATATCGTGAAAAACTTTTGAATTGTGTTTTATTGCATTATATTGAGGATCGTCCCAGGTGTAAAATTCCTTATCTTCGGGTCCTAAATGAAGTAGTATTCCATCTTCACCAGTTGCCTCTTTGTGAATTCCAAAAGGTGTAAACCCATAGTTTCCCATAAAAAACAAAAAAGATAAACCATTTAATGGGAGTCCAGCAGTGGCTATTAAAGGGCGTATAATTGCTGCAATTTTTTCTGAAAAATTATTGCTATACTGTTCTAAACCTATTAAAACGATACCAAATTTTTCAGATCCAAAAATTTGTTTAGCCCAGGTTTCAAGTGATTCTCCAGGTTTAGGAGGGTGGGCAGCCATTTGTTGAATTTTGTCGTTTCGTAAGTTATTATTTACATAAACTTTTAAGCCAATGTGCAGCTCTTCTTTTTTTTCGAAAAAACGATTTAAAACCTCGATTAACAGTAGTTTTAAACTTGAAATATCATTTTTATTTAATAATTGTTTGGCACTCGCTGGGTTTTTAAAATAATTTGAATCTTTATAAAACAAATGCCATGGTGATGATTTCATTTAAAAGATTTTTAATTTAAAAGTTTGTGTGAGTTGAAAGGTTAAATATGTTGTCATAAAAGAGTTTAGTTCCCAGCTATTGGCGAATTAAAAACTCCCACCGCCAGCTCTGCCCACAGCAAAAAGAGAAGAAATACGACTAATGAAACTAATAAAATTCGCAGTTTGGGGTTCTTTATTTTTCGCAGTGTTAAATTTATGATTACTCCGGTGCCGAATATTAGTATAAATGCAACGAGAAAGTCGGTAAATGCCCAATTTACCTCCGTTGTAAATTGCATTGCAATCCAAGGCACAAGCACAATTGCTGTGGTAATTAGAAAAATTAAAAAGAGGTTTTTGTTGGCTATTTTCATAACGGTTATAATATTTCATCAGTAAATCTTTAAAGATAACTGTTTCGTTTTCTTAAGTTTACTGTACCATGGTTTAAAAGAAATTTTGCTACTACTAAGATAGCAACATAAATAGACAACTTAGCAAATTTTCACCATAAACAATTTATCTTCAAAATTTTACGGCTAATTTTTTCTTAGAACAATTAACCTGTTTTCGAGCATTTCGAGGTTTAGGTTATAAGTTTTTACAATAAAATCTATAGTCTTTCGGGTATAAATAAATACGTGCGTGGGGTCATTTCGGTAATACCAGTTAGAAAAGTCTATATTTTCAGAATAGAGATGCGTCATAACATACAAGTGCCCATTGGGTTTTAAAAGTTGTATTAGTTTTTCAATTTCTTTTTTTGGGTTAAAGAAATGTTCAAAGACTTCACAACTAAAAATATAGTCGTACTTATAATTAAGATAGTCTTGTGTGTTTTTAAAAAAAGGGTCGAATAATTTTACTTTATAGCCTCTGTCTATAAGCTGGGAGGAAATAACTGGGCCTGTTCCAGAACCGTAGTCCAACCCCAAATGCAGGGGAGATTGTTTTTTTAATATTGCAGTTGTAATTGGAGCTGTAAAGTTTATATAACCCTCGTCTGTAACATCATTGTTATGTTCTTTATAACGCTCCTTTTCTTGATCTTTACTTAAATAATACTTGTTATTTTTTAAAACTCCGCCACAATTAATGCAGTTAAAATAAAAATCATCTTTTTTAATAGTCAACTCGGTATTACATAATGTGCAGCGCATTCTTCAAATATACGGCACGCATGACTATTTGGTTATTATTTATTTTTTTTTATCAAAAACCATTCAACCCAGGCATCCATTTGTTCTGCCGAGTTTGGACGAAGAATTTATTCATTATAAATTTTAAAACGCGCCTTAATAAATTGGTTGTATCTAACTTCAAATAAAACAATTTACTATTTACTACTGCTCAACCGCTAACGTAGAATATCCCAAACTACCTTTATCCAACTTTATTTGGGTAGTAATTCGTTCTTTTAAAGCACTTACGTGCGAAATAACACCTACCGATTTATCGCTCTCATATTGCATTTTTTCAAGTATATTAATTGCTTGATCTAAGGTTTCTGGGTCTAGTGTGCCAAAGCCCTCGTCGATAAATAAAGACTCAATTTTTACATTTTTGGCAGCAATATCAGACAAGGCAAAGGCCATGGCTAAACTCACCAAGAAAGTCTCGCCACCAGAAAGCGTTTTTACCGATCGTCGTGCATTCCCCATATACTTATCAAATATTTTAAGGGTATCACTTTTATCAGCTTCTTTGGCTGTGGGAATGTCTAATAAATACCTATCACTAAATTCTAACAAACGCTTGTTTGCAAAGCCTATTAATTGTTCCAAGGTTAAATCCTGCACAAAGTTTGAAAATTTATTGCCAGTAGCATCGCCAATTAAATCGTTCATTGTTTTCCATAGCGCCAAATCCTTCCGCAAATCTTTTAATTTGTTTAAAACTTGTTGTTGCCGTTTTTTAGCTTTTTTATCGTCTTCTAACTGCTGTGAAATTTTTCCAATATTAGTTAACAATTCGTCTTTTTCAACTTTAATTTTGTTGAAATTATCGGTTAATTGCGCTTTGCTTAAATTGGAATCATCATTTTTTAATAATTCTAAAAGCGTTTTTTCAATTGAACTTTTCTTTTCTGAAATTCGCGTCTCTTTTTCTTTTAATTCGCTTTCTCGATTTCGAATTTTGCTTGCACGTTGCTCTGGAAGTATAGCAGCTTTTAAAGCTTCAAAATTTTCTAAATTTTCCTTTTTAACAATATTTGTTATTGTGTTTTTATGCTTAGATAATGCAGTTGAAGAAATATTTAAGTTTTCAAAATACTCCTGCGATTGCGCTTCATTCGCTTTAATTGCCGAAACAGACTGCGTTAATTGTGTAGAAAGCCTACTCACCAATTCATTTATGTTGTTTCCATCATAGAGCGCAGTGCGTTGTTTTTTATAAGTTGAATATTGTGTTTCGCTTTGCTCCCAAGCCTCTAAACTCTTTTTTAAATTCTTTAAAATTGCAGTAGCCTCAAACGCTCGTTTTGATTTTTCTAAATTCTCTATTTTTTGAGATAACTCAACTCGTTTATCTTTTAAAAGATTTAAATCGGCATTCAAATTCCATAGCAAAATTTTATTTAAGTTTTGAAGTGCTTCCAAAAGTTGCGCTGCCTCTAAACTATCGGCATTTATTCTTTTTTCAATTTCTTCTATTTCTTTTTGCTGAAATTTTCTTTTTTCAACTAGAGAGACCACATAATCAGACTTAGATTTAAACGCATCTTTTTTCTCGTTTAATAAGGCTTCGTTCGCATCAAAATACGGTTCGTCAATAGCATACGGATGATGTGTAGAACCACAAAGCGGACAAGGTTCGTCGTCAATTAACTGTTGGCGATAAGCCTCTAAATTTTGATGTTTGCGTTGCTGTTCTAATTTTTTGTTTAATGCTTCAATTTCTTTCTTAAGCTTTAATATATCATCTTCCAGTGATTTTGCTTTCTTCGAATCGGCAGTTAGGCTGGCTTTAGTTGTTTTAAGTTTATTGTTATGTTTTTGAAGATTGGTTGTAACCTTTAAGTATTGTTCTTTTTTAATAAGCAATTCGCCAGCTTTTTCATGGGCCGCACGTTTATTTATCAATTCTTTATTTAAAGCTTCTAAAGAGTGCACACCAGCTTGTTGCCGTGTATTTTCAACAGTGCGCTGTAAGGTGTTAATTTGGTTTGAAAAATCATTAATTTCGAGAGCTTTTGTGAGCATATAGCCTAAATTATTAATGTCTTCTACATAACTATTAAGCTGTTTTTGATAAAGGGTTGCCTCTCTTTTTTTATTTTCTTCATTGGCTTCTAAAGTGCTTATTTTATCTCTAAACGTTTCAAGTTTTTCATTAGCATTCGCAATTGAAACAGGCTCTTTTATTAATTCAGAGATTGTTTGCAAATATTTTTTTTGTTGAGAAATCGAATCATCCTTAGACTTTTTTAATTTGTTAATTTGATTATTTAATGAATCTACCTCCTTTTTTACTATCTCAAAATCTCGAATATTTTCAGCGTATTTTGAAAGTTTTTCGTGTTTTTCTAATTCCGACTTATAAGGAATAAAAACTTTAAAATCTTCTTTTAGTTTAAGCGCTTCGAGCTCAATTTCTTTCTTTTCCTTTTCTTTTAGCTCACGAGCTTCACGTGTTTTAATTTTTTCTAAAGCCGTGTTGTACTGCGATTCAGTTTGAGGTTTAACTTTATTTAAATTTGCTAATACACCTTGTTTCTCTTCAACAATTTCTTCAGGTAAAGTTTGAATTCCCTCTAAACCAGCTTCTTTTAAGTCTATTTCTTTTTCTACCGTTTTATAACGTAAATACACAGCACGCCCTATATTTCTATAAGACCGCGCACCGGTAATATCTTCAAGTAATTTATTGCGTTCATTACGCGGGGCTTGCAACAATTTGCTAAACTCACCTTGCGATAACACCATTGCTTTTACAAATTGCTCGTAACTTAAGCCTATAATACTCTTATTCTTTTCGGGAGTTTTGGTACCAGATTCAATTATTTCGCCAGTTGATACTGCTACTAATTCTTGCTTTCGAGCATTTAAATTATTGTTCCTATTTCGTTCAATAGACCAATGGCTGCGGTATTCATTGCCATTTACACGATATTCAACTTCGGCGAAACAACTTTTCATATTTCGCGTCATAATTCCACCGTCATCCTCCAATATACTATTGCTAACCGTTTTATCGACGCGTGCAATACGGTTAAAAAGTGCTAATGTAATTACGTCCAGCAAGGTAGATTTCCCCGATCCTGTTGGGCCCGTAATAGCAAATAATCCTGCCTCGGCAAGTATACCTTCCGCAAAATTTACTTCGTGTTCACCTTTTAAAGAATGAATATTTTTAAAACGTATTTTTAAAATCTTCATAGACTATAGGTTCAATGCTTCCAAAATTTCTCTAAAAGCGTTCTTTAATTCTTCGGTATTTTCTATGCCACCGTGTAATTCTAACTTCTTTTCAAACATTTGCATTGGGGTTACATCGGCTACGTCGGTTCCGGTTTTAAAAGCATCGCTCGCCCCTCTAATTTTATTGTTGAAATTAAGTCGTGACTTTACAATTTGTAAGTTTGGATTGGTCGCAGCGTTGATAAATTCTTCAAATTCTTGCCGGAGGTATAAACTTTCATCTTCTTCGTTTACAATAATTTCGGCCAAAGAAGTAAGTTTTGTGTTTTCTGAATAATTCGCTATTTGTTCCTTTACTTTTTCCAAATTTCCTTCGAATGTGATTAAGTTTCGAAACTTCGGAATGGGAACAATTTCAACATTGGTTACTGTATTATCTTCCACAGTGATAACATTAATTTGTTTGCAGTCTTCCTTTTCAGAAAAACTCAACGGAATGGGCGATCCACAGTAATGAATATTTTGTTCTGCCGAAACTACTTGCGGTTTATGAATATGCCCTAAAGCAACGTAATGCGGCACCCGATTAAACATAGTAGCCTCTACTCCAGCCTGGTTACCTATTTGAATGTCGCGCTCACTCTCTGAAATTTCGCTTCCTTGCACGTATAAATGGCCCATTAAAATAAACGCACGGTTTGCATAATTTTTGTTGTAATGCGTATTAACGTTAGCGAAATAAGTTCGCAGGCCCGACTTAATTTGTTCGATTTTTGTGGCATACGTTTCTCCCGCAACCGATTTGCGAATGTCTCTATCTTTTAAAAACGGAATAGCGGCTACCACTACTTGACTGTTACCTTTTTTTACTGGAATAAACATTTCAGATAAATTGTTAGTAGCACCACCAATAACGCTAATATCAAAGGTTTTAAGTAATTGGGCGGGGGCGTTTAACACAGCTGCCGAATCGTGATTACCACCCGTAAGAATAATTTTACAATCTAAATTAATAAGTTTTTTTAGTAGATCGTAGTACTGTTTATAAGCAGCTTGAGACGGATTAGCCTGATCAAAAATATCTCCCGAAACCAAAAGCACGTCGATATTTTGAGATTTAATATAATTAATTAACCAATCAAAAAACAACGATAAATCTTCGCTAAGATCATATTTTAATAATTGTTTGCCGATGTGCCAATCGGAAGTGTGAAGAATCTTCATTTAATTTTTTTTAAAATTTCTTTGCTACCAAAAAGCAGGTATTTAATTTAAAATTCCTAACAAAATAGGTTTTAAGCCCGCAAAAAAGAATTCGACTGCAATTACCATAACAATAAGCCCCATTAAACGCATCATAACATTGATACCAGTTTGGCCTAATATTTTAATTATACGCGAAGAGCTGTAAAGAATTATAAAGGTTAAAACCATTACGAGCAAAACGGTAAAAATGAGGACTAATTTTTTTTCGATAGAATCTGCGTCTTCCATCATTACAATTGAGTTTGTAAGCGCGCCAGGGCCACAAATCATGGGGATGGCCAAAGGAGTAATAGAAATATCATCTACATACGTTTTTACTTCAGATTCTTTTACTTTCACTTTCCCTAATCTTGCTTGCAACATGTCCATTCCCATCAAAAAGAAAATAACCCCTCCAACAATTCTAAAACTATCTACAGATATTCCAAAAAACTTAAATAATAATTGCCCTGTAAAGGCAAAAATTACAATTGTAACAAACGAAACAATAGTAGCTCTTTTGGCGGTATTAGTACGCTCTTGTATATTTAACTCGCCCGTCATTGTTAAAAAAATAGGCATGGTGCCCAAAGGGTTTATAAGGGTAAAAAAAGAGGTAAAACTTAAAACTCCGAACGCAATAATTTCTGCCATAAATAAAGGTGTATTTTAAAGTAAATAGAAGTTATTTAAGGTACAAACTACGCTTAAATCTAGAAAATAAAAAATTCTTGAAATTAAAAAATAATACCTATTCAAAAATCTTTTTATACCAGCCATCTACATCTTCTCTAATTAATTGATATTGGCTGTAAATTGTTATCGCTAGCTCAAAATTGGCTCTATTACCTTTGTATTTATTTACGGTAAAATAGCCTAATATTTCTCCGTCTTTATTCTTAACGATGGGAGGAATTGAACTGTGTTTATTCCAGGGCGAATAAAAATTAAATTCGTTGCCATAGATTCCATTTGGATTCCAAATAGATTTTGAGCTGGACTTATTTCCGTAGTTGCTATAAGGGTTCCAGATAGAGTTTAGGTCAAAATTACTACAATCAATACAACCTAAATATTCGTTGTGGTCTGCCCCGCCGTACAATTGTAAATTCTGCGAAACTGCAATGGTATTTATAAAACAAAAAAATAAAATTACCCCAAAATTGTTTTTCATTTCAGCTGCTAAATTAAATGCTAATTTTTAAAAATATAAAAAGCGGTTTTTAAACCAAACTAATAATTATGGGGAAAAACTACTAGTTTACCATTGCGTATCAAATATATAAAATTGTGCATAACAGCCATTTAAATTCGAATATTATTTAAAGTGGATGCTTTACTTCCAACTTTTTTGCAAAAATAACTGTCAAATTGTCATTTATTTGTGAGAATTTTGCGGTAACAAGACGCGTTATTGTTAAAAACAAATAAATTTTACAGAAGAATACACCATCTACACAATTATTAGTAATTGGCATGCAGTTTGCTCAATGAAATACTGAAATAATGATTATTTGAAATAATGTTTAATTTAAAATTTTGTAGTTATGAGCACTTTAATGAATGTTTCAAAGCGCGGAGGTTTATCAAACAATAATTCAAATAATAACTTCCCAACGCTATCATCTTGGATTGACGAGTTGTTTAACAGCGACCTACCGTCTGTTTTACACTCAAACTTTAACACCGGAATTACTTTGCCAAAAGTAAATATTAAAGAGAATGACGATTCATACGAAGTTGAAATGGCCGTTCCGGGTTTAAAGAAGTCAGATTTTAAAATTGATATCGATAACCAACTATTATCGATTGCTACCGAGGTAAAACAAGAAAATGAAGAAACCGAAGATAATTATACCCGAAGAGAGTTTGGATATTCTTCGTTTAAGCGATCGTTTACTTTACCAGAAACGGTAGATGATGAAAAAATTAAAGCTTCGTATAATGAAGGTATTTTAAATATTACATTGCCTAAAAAAGAAGAAGCAAAAAGAAAACCAACTCGTAATATTAAAATTTCTTAATTTTTATTAGTTGTGATTTTTAGTTAAAAGTATGGAGACATTTATACCGTCTCCATACTTTTTTAATTAAACTAATGGGTTAAATGCTTAACATTTTCTTTTACAAAAACCGACTTGCGAAAGGCTGGCGGTTTTTGGTCGTTTAATAACTTTAAACCTCCTAATTGCTCAATAAGCTTAGTAAAGTTTTCTTCTCGTAAGTTATACTGCCTTTGGTTTGTATAGGTAGTGATTAACATTAAATGAAATGGCGCTTCTTTTGAATACGGTGTTTCTAGAAGTTGAAATGATTCAATATAATTTTCGGCAATAGCCATTTCGCGTAAAACTTTCCAATTATGTTCGTAATAATAAAGTGCCTCGGCCTTGTTATTTTGAAGTATTTCTACAAAATCGATAGTTGAAACACGGCTATCACTTTGTCCATAACAAAAACTGTTTATCAAAAAAAATGCAATAAATAAATACTTCATGGCTATAGTTTTATAGTTTACGAAATGTATTTAGTAGAATAGATTTCTATTCAATAGTTAATTCAACAAATAGCGGAAAGTGATCTGAGCCTATTTTACGAAGGCGTTCTATATTTACAAGTTTAAATTCTTCAGTTACAAACACATGGTCTAATGGCCATCGTAAAAGAAAATTTTCGGCATTAAAAGTATTGTAAAAACCTCTCCCTACCCTTACGTCTTTTAAAATGTTTTCGGTATGCGTTAAAATATCGACATAACTCCAAACTACATCGTTCAAATCTCCTGCCACCACGGTTGGTAAAGCTCTATTTTTTACTTTTCTGCCTAATATTTGCAGCGCATTTTCCTCTTCATTTTCGTTATCGGGCAACCTTTTAAAATGCGTTGGAGGTACAGGATGCATGGTGTGTAGCGTAAAAACTTTGCCATTGCGTAAAGTAATTTTACTCTCGAATGAAGGAACTTTATCGTTTGTATAATAATTTACATCAATACTGTTTAAAGGCAGTTTACTATAAAGAATCATTCCATAGGTAACATCATTAATAACTTTTTTAACGTATGGGTAATCGCTTTGCAATGGTTGAAGTTTATCATTCCACCAAGAATCTGTTTCCATTGCTAATACTATATCAGGTTTTTTTTCCTTAATAATTTCAAGCGTGGGTTCCGATATTCGATTAGACATTTTTACATTGGCAATTAGCAAGCTAAAATTATTATCGGAAGCTTTAACATTATTAGCAGACGGAACATCTACTCCCACCAAACTTGTATAATTAACAATATACCTTCCATTAATTAGCATTGCAATTACAAGTCCGCCCAAGGCTGCATAGTGATACCATTTCTGTTTTTCTACAGTGGCCATTAAAAGCAATAGCACAACAAAAGCTAAAATAAAAAACTGTATTCGCGGAAAATCGAGCATTTTTATATATCGAATCTCTTCATTTCGTAACAGCGATAGTAACGTACCTAAAAGTAAAACCACTGCTATAATGTATAGTATTGTGTAAACTATTTTTTTTGCATTTTCCATCTTTTAAGTGGTTTTAATTTGGTTTAACTATTATTCCTTTTCAAAGCTGCAAAACTGGAAATTTTGAATTGTATTAAACGGAGTTTGATGATCTTCGGTTTTGCAATTCAACTTTTTAAATCTGTTGAATACACTGCTCAACTTATTTTCATTGTATTGCGAAATTTCCAATCCGCTACATTTTTTAGGACCTTTAGTTGAAAAGGTTCCAATAAATAAATATTTAGAAACATATTTATTAGTAATCTCTGTATAGTGTGCTATTTCTTCAGCTGTTGTAAGAAAGTGAAATGTCGCTCTATCGTGCCACAAATCGTAAGTTGTTTTTGGTTGAAACTGGGTTATATCGCTCACAATCCAAGTTACTTTACTTGCCTTCTCTCCTAGTCTAATTTGTGCTTTTTCAAGTGCTTTTTTTGAAATATCCAAAACGGTTATATTTGTATAACCTTCATCTAGTAAAAAATCTACAAGTTTACTGTCGCCGCCTCCAACATCAATAATTTCAGCATTTTTATCAAGGTTTATCGACCGTATAAAATTTAAAGATGTCGCAGGCTTTTCTTGCGTCCAACTTACTTCGTTAGGGTTTTTCGTATTATAAACAGTTTCCCAATGTTGTTTTCGATCAACCTTCATTTATTAATTTTTTCTTGTAATTTTATTTAAATAAACATGTAAAGTTTTTAATTACTTTATTTTACTCTTCGTCATCTTCATCTTCATCTGAAGAAATTAGTGGATGGTCCTCGCCTAATCCTACAATCCTGATAATATTTCTCACTGTACTAAAAAGCAATAAAATTACCGTTACAAGCATTCCACTTATTATTGAAGAACTTAACAATGTAGCCCAATAAATTGCCGTATACCACGAAACAGGCACATTGTCTGATTCGGTAAGTGGAATATTAAATAATTGAAATAATATTAAAGCTGAAACAAATAACACAGTATCTATTTTGGCAATACTAAGTACTTGGTAATAATGATCTGCTTTTAGCTTAGATTGCGAACCCGAACTTATACCTAACAAGGTAAGAAGTAACGTTAAGATAGTTGCCGTGGCTAATACAACTGTATTACACAGCATATTTATTCCTCTTACCGAACCTTCTAATAATTGTTTGGCCTCATAACCCGAAACGTTGCCAAGAAGAAAAATCCCCAAACCAATAAATAAGGTGGATATAACCCCTCCTATTAAGGCAAGTTTGTTACTTTTAAGAAAATCTATCACCTCTATTTTGTTTAATTAGTGTCGTCTGTTTTAAACATTTTTACTTAATAATTACGAAAAATGAGTTTCCAAAATATTCTTTAAATATGACTCGCTTAAAGGCTTGCTGTAATATCCTTTAACCGATCTAAATTCGTGTGCTCGAGACTTATCGCGCTCGTCTATAGAGTTACTCAACATTGTGAGTACAATTTCGCCCTGTTGGGCTACGGTAAGTTGTTCGTAAGCTTCTAAAAACTCCCAACCATTCATCCCTGGCATATTTATATCTAAAAATATTAAAGTAGGTTGTGGATGTTTGCCATCCAATTCACTTTTTAAATATTGAAGCGCTTCTTCTCCACTATAGCAAATATGAATATTATCGGTAATACCCATTTTTCTAATTTTCCGAGCGTGGTAAAAATTATCGCTTTCCGAATCGTCAATTAAGAGTACGTTTTTTATTTTCTTCATCATTATTTTTTTAAAGTAAAATGAACCGTGGTGCCCTCGCCCAAAGTAGAGCTCACCCAAATATTTCCTAAATGGAGCTCAACAATCTTTTTACAGAATGCAAGTCCAATGCCTTGGCCTTCATAGTCTTTTAAACTGTGTAAGCGGCTAAACATATCGAAAATCTTGGCAAAATCTTTTTCAGGAATTCCAACACCGTTATCGGCTATATGAAAATTATAATAGTTTTCAGTTTCTTCATAAGTTATTTTTATATGCGGTTTTTTAGGAGGCGGGGTAAACTTAATAGCGTTAGAAATTAGGTTTTGAAACAATTGTTTAATTTCAATTCTATACCCTACAATTTTAGGTAAGTCGTCACTTTCAATTGTTATACCTCTATCTTCGATAACCACCGTAAAATCTTGCTTAATTTTATCTACAGTTTTATTGAGATTAATCTTTTGCATTTCTCCGCTAGTTCCTAATCTTGAAAAAGACAGCAAACCACTTATAAGCTTTCGCATTCGCTCTACAGCTTTGTTGATAAAGTCAAAATACATAACTGCATCTCCTTCAACTCGCTCTGGAAAATCTTCTTGAAAAATCTCTAAATAATTTGAAACGGTACGCAGTGGCTCTTGTAAATCGTGAGAGGCAACATATGCAAAGTGGTCTAACTGTTGATTTTTAGCAATTAAAGATTCGTTTAGCTTTTTGGTTTCTTCAATAGCGACAATCTTAGCTTTAATTTCTCTTTCCTTTTCGGCATTAGACTTTTCTAATTCGGTTAAGGTATTTTTAAGGTTGTTATTTGAAGTTTGTAATTGTTCTTGTGTACTTAAAAGTTCTTCAATTAAAGGCTTAATTTTCTGGATTAGATTATATAAACTAATAAAAACAATTATCGTGGCAAATCCTAAAGCACCCAAGATTATAAATTTCCAAAGGGTATATCGATCAATTCGTCTTTCTAAAATTTCATTCGCGGTGATTAGTAGTTCTTCAAAATTAGTTTGCAAAGGGGCTGAAAAGTATAGCGATTCATTAATACTTGAAGCATGAATACTGTCTCGTATAGTTTTGTTAAAAATTATTTCGCGGTATATTTTAAGGTTTTTCTGTAATTCGCTATCTAAATCATTTAATCGTTTAGATTGAAGAGCGTTGTGGCTAACTAATTCTTGTAAACTTATAATTAACGAATCGTATTCTTTTTCGGCATTAAGCAGTTCTTGTTTGTATTTTTCTTTACCGGTAAATCGATAGGCTAATCCGTAGCTCTCTATTCGCGAGATGGTTGAAGAAACTTTTCTTATATTACTTTTTATCTCCCAGCTCTGTGCAATTTCTTCAACAGATTCGGTGTTTTTTATAAATGAAAAACCTATAAGAAAGATGGCAAATATTAAAGAAGAGACAAGTAAAATAAAATTTGTAAGGCCGACCTTTCTTATTCGCTTCATAAAAGTTTATAGATTAGTTTGAAGGTGAAAAGATAAAAAAAATCGAAGGCTGAAACAGATATCCAAATTATAAAATTATCCCAAAAAAAATATTTTTCACAATCGATATAAGGATTATTACCTATCTTGGATTAAAATTTTTATACAACACACCTTTACCAATTCAATTTTTTTCAATTATGGACCTGCCAAATAACTTAAATTTTTTGTTGGTTGAAGATTTAGTTTCAGACACCTTTTTACTTCAAAGACAATTAAAAAAGATTAGTCATAATCCCGAAATTCGTTTTGTAGACAGTGAGTTAAGTTTAATTAATGCGTTAAAAACATACATTCCAGATATGGTAATAACCGACTTTAATTTGGTAGGGATGAATGCTTTTGATGTGATTAAAATAATTGAAAATTACAATTCAAAAATACCTGTAATTGTAATTACTGGTAATTTAAAATACGAAGCCGATAAAGATGAATTGATAAAACAGGGAGCAAAAGGTTTCTTTTTAAAAGAACCTATCAACACCCTTAACGAGCGCTTACGACCGTTGTTTTTAGAGATTATTGCAGAAGATAAAGATGAATTAGATGAATTAGATTCTGAACGAAGAAAGTACAATTCTAACAAATCTAACAGCGACTTTTTACGACAATACACCTTTGGGGATGAAACTGAAGAAACCGATGAATTAATGGACGATCCCGACGCCGAGGAAGATAAACCACCAACTATTGTAGATAAAATTAAAAACCTTTTTAAAAGGTAATTAAAGATAAAAACAACTTGTTTTTAAGCGGATGGCTTTATGAATTTCGATTTTTAGCGTTTACGTATTGAAATCTAAATTCATCAAATAATAAACTCGCAACCAATACTATTGCGGCCAAAATTAGGGTGTAAAATTCTAAGCCTAATTCGGTATAAAAAAACCCTGCAACCAACCCACCGAAGAAGAAAAACGAAATAATATAGATTCTCAATTGTATATTAGCTTTTAAATGTGCCACATCGGGGTGTTCTTTTTTAAAAAATAAATACGATAGCTCTATACCTAAATCTGTAAACAATCCGGTTAAATGTGTTGTTCGTACCACAGCATCAGAAATTTTTGTTACAAAGGAATTTTGGAGACCCATCGCAAATAACAATGCGGATGCTATAACGGGCGGATATTTTAAACCTGTATAATGGTAAAAAAGAGTAATGCCAATAATAATGGTTATTTCTAGTGCGGTAGGTATAACGTAAACGTTTAATTTTTTATTCGCCTTAAAATTTTCAATTAAAAACCCCGAAGTAAACGAGCCTAAAAGAAAAGCTAGAATATAAATAAGGTAAATGGTCCCTTCCCAAACTTGATATTTATCTACATCAAAAATAAATAGTGCAAAATGACCTGTTACATTGGTTGTAAGCTCAGTAATGGCTAAAAACCCCGTAATATTTACAATTCCCGCCACAAAAGATAAAACTACGGCAATTTGAATATTGTGTTTTACGGTTCGCGCTTTTCCTTGATGTCTAAACATTAGGTTTAAATAGGATTTTCAAATAAATTCTTTAGAAAAATATATAAAACCAAAGGTAGGTCTATTTATGGTATCTTTTTGTTGTTTTAAAATTTCCGAATAAAATAAAGGCGGTTATAAAGTAAAAACTTAAGTGCAATTAATTATGAAATTGGTACATTTAATCAGTCTTTAAGGAAAAAATTAAATATAATATGATTACTCCCAATTACAGCCGGTGGATAATAATTTCTAGTGTATTGGCCGTTCTATTGATTGCCGTTCACTACTTATTAGATTTAAAATCTTTTGAAGTTTTAAACGAGTACAATCCGCTGTTAAAACGGTTAAGTCTTAGTTTATTTTTAATGGCTCTAATTTTCCTTATTAGCCAGATTCTTAGCAAAATAGTTAATAAGCAAAGTCATATAGAAGGCGAAAAGTACAACCTGTTACGAATAATTAAGTTTTTTACTATTGCCTTTATTTTAATAATACTCGCGTCGTTTTTATTCCAAAATTTATATGCGGCAGCTGTGAGTTTTGGATTAATTTCTTTGGTAATTGGTTTTGCTTTACAAGCTCCTATTACATCATTTATCGCTTGGGTATACTTAGTTTTCAGAAAAACTTATTTGGTTGGCGACCGCATACAGATTAAAGGTTTTCGTGGCGATGTTGTAGAAATTAGCTATTTAGACACTTCTATATTAGAATGCCACGGCGATTACTTGGGGAACGATCGCGCGAGCGGCCGAATTGTTAGATTTCCAAACAGCTTAATTTTAAGGGAAGAGGTTATTAATTATTCAGGTCACGATAAACCTTTTATTTGGAATGAAACAGTTATTCAAATAGCGTATACCAGCGAATTAGAATTTGTAAAAAGTTGTTTGATAGAAGCAGCAACTCGCGATTTTAAAGAAAAGTACCCAAAATTAACTTTAAAAAACAATGTCCATTTAGAGCCCACTGTTTATTTTAGAAACAATAAATATGCTTGGATGGAAGCAGTTGTATCTTACCCAGTAGAACCACTAGACACCACAGGCCGCCGAAATAGAATCTTATCTTATGCGCTTCCTTTATTAAATAAACATCCCGAAAAAGCCAAACTTCCAGATGGTATAAAACGGTAAATTTTCACTTTTAAACTTCACTTTTTTCAGCATTTTTAGAAAGACTTTCTGGCTAAATACTGCTTAAAATCGCCCTTTTTTAGCTTAAAATCAACATTTTACATTAAAAATTTTAAAAAATATTGTTGTAAGATTTTTGATTATAATCTATGGCGATACATTTTATTTATAATTTTTTAGTTAAGAATACTATTTTACTATAAATTTTGCATAAAGCTATTATTTACAAGGGTTTTAAAGATTCTTACTTGAATAATTATTTATTTTAAATCTCGCTTCAACTATTTTATTACAATCATGTGAGTTTAAAAAAATTTGTAGGAACTTTAAATTTTGTATTGTAGGATGTCTTAAAAATTAACAAATTATTAGAATTATGCCATATTTAATATTAAATTTGTCAAATTACAATAACGTTCTTTTACGCCCCAAATCGTATACATATGAAAAAATTACTACACCTACTGATATTTATCAGTGGTAATTTTCTTTTCGCACAAGTAGGGATTGGTACAGATATGCCAAACCCTTCAACACAATTAGAAGTAAAATCTACCGATAGAGGTATATTAATACCTCAAGTTCCATTAAATAGTATTACAGACCAAACTACTATTACCGCTGGTAATATCGAGAGTTTATTAGTTTATAATGTTAGTACTACCGCTACAATAACTCCAGGTTATTACTACTGGTATCAGGATAAGTGGAATAGATTTTTAACCGATTTACCTAACTATATTGTGTATTGGGATGTAATAAATAACCAATTTACATATATAGATGAGCACGGCGATACTATTATTATAGATATCTCAGACCTAGAAACACTTACTTTTTTAGGGATGAATGCAGACGGTCACACCCTTGAATACACCGATGAAGATGGCGTAGTGACGAGTATCGATATTGCACAAATAATAGACAATTTCGAAACTTTAACTACTATCGTCGACAACGGTGACGGAACGTTTACTTATACCGATGAAAACGGTGATGAAACTATTGTAGATATTTCAAACCTTGAAACACTTACAACACTAGCTTTAAATCC
>DFMO01000015.1 GCA_002375695.1 Flavobacteriaceae bacterium UBA3591 | reverse complement strand
AACTGGTTATATCCTAACTTTTATCATGGTTATACCGTAAAATCGTCAGTCTAAACCAAGTTTTTTATCATGGTTATGCGGTAAATATAATTTATTTTCTTCAAAATCTAATGGACTTTTAATTTGTCGTAATTCTTTTTTTGTTACTCGCGTATAAATCATTGTAGTTTCGGGACGACTATGGCCCAATAATTCTTGTATATAGCGTATATCGGTGCCGTGTTCTAATAAATGCGTTGCGTAACAATGCCGTAAACTGTGTGGAGTAATTACTTTGTTTATTCCCGCCAACTTACAACTTCGCCTTAAAAACGACCGTACACTCGCAGCGCTATACGGGCCGCCCTTAGGACTTTCTATAAAATAATGCTTCGGTTTGTATGTGCGGTAATAGTTTTTTAACATAGGGTGTAGCCGTTGGGCAATATTAGTGTAGCGATCTTTACGTCCCTTGGCACCCCTTATGTGTAATAAATTTCGCTTAAAATCAAAATCGGTTAATTTTAAATTTAACAGTTCGCCTATACGTAACCCCGAAGCGTATAGCATAGAAATTATAACCCGGTGTTTTAAATTTTTAGTAACCTGAATTAAGTTTAAAACCTCGTCTAAACTTAAAATTACAGGCAGCTTTTTATCTTTAGAAGGCATAAATATTGCCTCTGGATTTATAGCGCAAGCAGGATATAAATATGCAAATTGCCGTAAAGCACTCACCAGTTGCCTATGTGTGCTTACCGAATAGTTTAAAGCGCCTACAGCCCATTCTATATACAAACGCACATCGGTGGCATCTAATAATTCGGCTGGTTTATTGCCCGTAAAACTTAAAAATTGATAAACAAATCCACCGTAAATTTTAACGGTGCTTGCACTCATACGTTTTCCTTCTAAAGATTTTATAAACTCCTGGTGCACCTTTGTTTTTTCAAAAGTTAAATACGGTTTTACCTTGTGCTTTATCTTGGGTAATTCTTTGGTTTGATCATCAATTTTAAACCCGTTTAGTTTGAGTGTTTTTTTAATTGAAGCTAAACCCTCTTTGGTATAAAAAATGTAAAAACATCGGTGCGTTTTAGTCCAACGCACACCATCCATTTTCTTTATAACTTCCTTAGCCTCAAAGTTGTACCGAAACTTTAAGCCTATGCAGCTCTTTTTGTTATGTAAAAAGGGTTGTAATGTAATGGTTGTCATACCTATAAAATTAAACAATAATTTCTAATTGTAATTTGGGGATATAAATGCGCTCTTAACACCTTGTTTTTTATATTTAAAACAATTTTAATGCTAGTATTAATCTTAATGCCATGCCGTTTTTAAAGCGTATTTCGCCTAAAAAAATTTCATGGTTGTTTATTTTTCTGAAAAAGGAAAGTGCATTTTCCTTATAATAACACAATGAAAAACAAAAAAACGCCTTCGGTACCGAAGGCGTTTTAGTTTTAAAGCTATTTAAAAAAGAGGGTTTAATCTCTCTTTCTGTCTCTATTGCGGTTGTCGCGGTTATCGCGTCCACGATTATCGCGATTGCCATTGCGGCTATCATTACGTGGCGGGCGTTCTTTATAACCTTCAGGCTTTGGCAGTAACGCTTTTCTCGAAATTTTATCTTTCTTAGTGCGTGGGTCAAAACCTATAAACTTAATATCAAAAACATCGCCCATTTTTACTACGTCGCTCACATTTTCGGTGCGTTCCCAAGCAAGCTCGCTTACGTGTAGTAATGATTCGTTTCCGGGCGCATCTAAATATTCTACAACAGCACCAAAATCTAACATTTTAATAACCTTAACCTCGTAAACACTTCCAGCTTCTGGCTTAAAAGTTAACGAGTCAATACGCGATAAAACAGCATCAATACCATCTTGGTTTGTACCAAGAATTTCAACTATTCCTTCTTCGGTATCGGGGTCTTCGTTAATTACAATAGTAGTACCTGTTTCTTTTTGTAACTCCTGTATTACTTTTCCACCAGGACCAATTAAAGCGCCTATGTATTCATTAGGAATTTTAACCGTCACCATTTTTGGTGCATGGGGCTTCACATCTTCATTTGGAGTAGCAATAGTTTCAACTAATTTATCGAGGATATGAAGTCTTCCGGCAGCAGCTTGCTTTAAAGCGTTTACCAAAATTTCGTATGAAAGTCCTTTTACTTTAATGTCCATCTGGCAGGCCGTAATACCATCGGCAGTACCGGTTACCTTAAAGTCCATATCGCCTAAGTGATCTTCATCACCCAAAATATCTGACAGTACCGCGTATTTTCCGGTTTCGGCATCGCTAATTAATCCCATAGCAATACCCGATACTGGTTTCTTTAATTTAACACCGGCATCCATTAATGCCATAGTACCCGAACATACAGTTGCCATAGAAGACGATCCATTAGATTCTAAAATTTCAGAAACTACACGTACCGTATATGGGCAATCCTCAGGAATCATCCCTTTTAATGCACGTTGTGCTAAATTTCCGTGACCTATCTCTCTACGCGATGTACCGCGAATAGGGCGCGCTTCTCCGGTTGAAAATGGTGGGAAATTGTAGTGTAGATAAAAGGTTTCTTCGCCTTCATAAGAGGGCATGTCTATTTGGTTTGCCTCGCGCGAGGTTCCCAAAGTTACAGTTGCTAACGCTTGGGTTTCGCCACGGGTAAAAATTGCAGACCCGTGTACCGATGGTAAATAGTCTACCTCGCACCATATGGGTCTAATTTCGTCTGTTTTTCTACCGTCTAAACGCAAGCCTTCGTTAAGCGTTAAATTGCGAACGGCTTCTTTTTCGGCTTTACTGTAGTATTTTGAAATTAAACTACCGTAATCTTCCAACTCTTCTTCCGAAAAAGTAGCTTTTATTTCTTCTTTAATAGCGGCAAAAGCATCGGTTCTTTCGTGTTTTGCTGAAGCAGATTTGGCAACGGCATAAACCTTGTCATACGCCATTTCATGAATCTTTTTCTTTAAGTCTTCATCCTCGCGCTCACCTTCGTATTCGCGCACTTCTTTTTTGCCAAAAGCTTCGGCTAATCGCACTTGCGCCTCGCACTGCTTTTTAATGTGTTCGTGAGCAAACTTAATGGCTTCTACCATTTCTTCCTCGCTAATCTCCTTCATTTCACCTTCAACCATCATAACCGAATCCATTGAAGCCCCAATAACCATATCAATATCAGATTGCTCTAATTGCGATCGCGATGGGTTGATAATAAATTCGCCGTCAATTCGTCCCACTCGTGCTTCAGAAATAGCACACTCAAATGGAAAATCTGAAAGTTGAATCGCTGCCGAAGCTGCCAATCCTGCCATAGCATCGGGCATAACCTCTTCGTCATGACTCATTAATTGAATCATAACCTGCGTTTCGGCATGATAATCTTTTGGGAATAGTGGACGTAATACGCGGTCTACCAAACGCATGGTCAAAACTTCGCCATCGCTCGGTCGTGCTTCTCTCTTAAAGAAACCACCTGGGTAACGCCCCGAAGCGGCAAATTTTTCGCGGTAATCTACCGTTAATGGTAAAAAGTCTACGTCGCTTTGCTTGTAGTTTGAAACTACAGTACATAACAACATACATTTTCCAGATTGAACAACAACAGAGCCATGGGCTTGCTTTGCCAATTTTCCAGTTTCTAAGGTGATTTCTCTCCCATCACCGAGGTCTATAACCTCTTTAAATACTTTAGGTATCATTTGTTTTTTCATTTTGTATCGCTACTTAATTGCAAATTTGCAATAGGGTAGTGGTACGTTAATATTTGTTCAACAATCGTGCTTCGATTGATGTGTTGTTGTGTTGTTGTGGTTTTTGACCAATGAAAAAACTTAAGGGTAGCTTTTCTGTAATCTATTTTAATGCAAAGTGTACTTAACGTTTTTTATAAGTAACCTTCGGGCGACACAAAAGTGTCATTAAAATTTATATTATTAAAAAATCATTTCGATTAAAAATACAAAAAGATTTTAATAAAATTAAAAAGGGCTCCTAAAAAGAGCCCTTAAAAATATTACTTACGTAATCCTAATTCTTTAACGATAGCACGGTAACGTAAAATGTCTTTCTTGATTAAATAATCTAAAAGAGCTCTTCTTTTACCTACTAACCTTACCAAAGAACGCTCTGTGTTAAAGTCCTTGTGGTTGTTTTTAAGGTGTTTTGTTAAATGCTCAATGCGATACGTGAATAACGCAATTTGTCCTTCTGCCGAACCAGTGTCTGTTTTAGACTTACCGTGTTTAGCAAAAATGTTTTCTTTTTCTTCTTGGGATAAATACATGCCAATATTGTTAAAATGATTTTTATGTACTGACTACCATTTTGATAATCAAGGGTGCAAAAGTAATCAATACATTTTAAATTGAAGCACTTTCTAATAAATATTAATGTGAAATATATAGAAATACTATTTTTTGCGTTATAACATCCTAATCCTTAACGCAAATATATATATGAAAATCACCATTTTTAAGTCTTGGGCACTCTTTGTAATTCCAGCGCTGCTGCTTTTTCAAAGCTGCGATACAGACGAAATTACCGAAACCACCGAAGTTAATATTTCTTCTGAAAACGCTGTACGAGCTGCAAAAACCGATAATGTTGCCGAAGGTACTTTTAATATAATTGAACAAGCCTTTGTTGAAAATGAAACCGAAGGACGTGGCGTTACGCAAACCTCGCTCTTCCCCAATTGTACCGAAATTACAATTACCAGTCAAGGCAATACGTTTACAATTTTATTAGATTTTGGCGATTCTTGTACCTTAAACAACGGCAATGTGGTTTCTGGCAAAATATTACTCGAATACGGGCCTTTAGTAGGCGGTACCTATACTATTGATTATACTTTTCAAGAATTTGAGTTTAACCAAAATGGCGTTGAGGGCGGCGGTAGTATTTTATATGAAATTGCCAACCAAAATGATAATCCGCAATCAACCCTTACCCAAAATATTACCGTTAGCTTTCCAAATACTACCGTTACAGCAACTCGTATTGGCACCCGTATTGCCGAATGGGTAGAAGGGGTAGGAACCGGTACTTGGTTAGATAATGTTTACTACGTTACCGGAAACTGGCAAACCGAGTTTACAAATGGCTTTGCTCGTAGCGGCGAAGTAACCGAAACCCTTATCTATAAAACCGCTTGCCCGTATTTAGTGGCTGGCCGACTTGAAATCATGCAAGATGGGCTAACTGCCGAAATTGATTTTGGTAATGGCGAATGCGATAATCAAGCTGTATTTATTTACAACGGACAAGAATTTCCGTTTACAATGAATTAATGTGAACCTCAAAAAAAAAGCTGCTCTAAATGAGCAGCTTTTTTTATGCCGTTTTTTCTCTAAGCGGCCTATTTAATATTAAATCTATATATAAATTTACATTGCGCTTTAAATCGCGTCTATGCGTAATAAAGTCTAAAAAGCCGTGTTCTAATAAAAATTCGGCAGTTTGGAAACCTTCGGGTAATTCTTTCCCGGTAGTATCGCGCACCACACGTGGGCCAGCAAAACCTATTAATGCGCCAGGCTCGCTAATATTTATATCGCCCAACATAGCGAATGATGCTGTTGTACCTCCCGTTGTAGGGTCTGTACATAACGAAATATACGGTATACCTGCATCGCTTAATTGTGCCAATTTAACACTTGTTTTAGCCAATTGCATTAATGAAAGTGCAGCTTCCATCATACGGGCGCCACCACTTTTTGAAATTATCATTAACGGTATTTTGTTTTTAAGTGAATAATCTGCTGCACGAGCAATTTTTTCACCTACAACACTCCCCATTGAGCCACCAATAAAACTGAAATCCATACACGCCACTACCAAATCGGCTCCCATAGATTTACCAACCGCACAGCGAATGGCATCTTTTAAACCTGTTTTGTCTTGGGCATCTTTTAAGCGGTCTGTATATTTCTTTTTATCGACAAACTTTAAGGTATCTTGAGAGGTAAGCCCCTTGTCTAATTCTTTGTATTTATTATCGTCAAAAAGAATTTCAAAATACTCCTTGCTCCCTATTCGTACATGATACCCGTCTTCGGGGCTAACGTAAAAGTTTTTTTCTAATTCTTCGCTGTCCACAACTTTTCCTGTGGGCGATTTATACCAAAGTCCTTTTGGAACGTCTTTCTTTTCTTCGGTTGGAGTTTGAATTCCTTTCTTTGTTCTTTTAAACCAAGACATATGCTAATAGTTTATTGTTTTTTGAGCCGCTAAAAGTATTGAAAACTATATAAACTATAATAATCAATTCTCTAAAAACTCCTTTTTTTGCGCTAAGAGATTAGGTTATAATGTGTTTACATTATTTAAATCTTCAAAAGCTTTTTCTAATCTTTTCTTAAACGTAAGCTCGCCCTCGCGAAGCCACTTTCTTGGGTCGTAATATTTTTTGTTAGGTAAATCGTCGCCTTCAGGATTGCCAATTTGCGTCTTTAAATATTCGGCATTTTTGGTCATATAATCGCGAACACCTTCGGTAAAAGCAAATTGCATATCGGTGTCAATGTTCATTTTTATTACACCGTAACTTATCGCTTCTCTTATTTCTTCTAAAGAAGAACCGCTTCCGCCGTGAAAAACAAAATCGATAGGGTTTGGCCCCGTATTAAATTTTTTCTGAACGTACTCCTGTGAGTTTTTTAAAATAATAGGGGTAAGTTTTACGTTGCCAGGCTTGTAAACACCGTGCACATTTCCAAAAGCCGCTGCAATTGTAAATTGATCGCTAATTTTTGAAAGTTCTTCGTAAGCATAAGCAACCTCGTCTGGCTGGGTGTAAAGTTTAGATGAGTCAACATCGGTGTTATCTACACCGTCTTCTTCGCCACCTGTAATGCCTAATTCAATTTCAAGGGTCATGCCCATTTTGCTCATGCGCTCTAAATAACGTTTGCAAATTTCTATGTTTTCTTCAATAGGCTCTTCAGATAAATCTATCATGTGCGAGCTGTAAAGTGGCTTGCCATTTTCTTTGTAAAATTGCTCTCCCGCATCTAATAACCCATCAATCCAAGGCAATAATTTTTTTGCGCAATGGTCTGTATGCAAAATTACCGTGGCGCCATAAACTTTTGCAAGTTCATGAATGTGTTTTGCACCGGCTACACCTCCAGCAATGGCCGCCTTTTGACCGTCGTTAGAGAGTCCTTTCCCGGCGTTAAAATGCGCTCCACCATTAGAAAATTGAATAATTACTGGCGAATTTAAACCCGCAGCAGTTTCCATTACCGCGTTTATACTATCGGTACCCACTACGTTTACAGCAGGCATAGCAAAACCTTTTTCCTTTGCGTATTGATGAATTTTCTGAACTTCTTTGCCAGTGGCAACACCGGGCTTAATTCCGTGACTCATAATTATGTTGAAATGTTAATTTTTAAAATAATCGTTAGGTTTCAAAACTGCTTTTTACAGGCTGAAACCTCTCAGCAAAAGTAACAATTTTTTGCGGTTTAAAACGGATAGTTAATCCCTATGTTATACACAGCATCTTTAAAATTATAATCGGTAAACCAACGTTCGCCAATAGGTTTTCCCGGATTGTGGGTTTTAAAACCAACATCAAATCTAAATACAAAAAACCCAAAGTCGTATCTAAGGCCAACCCCCGTAGCAACAGCGAGTTCTTTTAAATCTTCTATACCTTCAAACTTAAAGGATGGCCGGTTAATTTCATCAAAAACATTCCAAATATTACCCGCATCTACAAATAACCCTCCTTTAAATGCTCCTAAAATTGTAAACCTATATTCGGCATTAAAAGCGAGTTTAAAATTGGCATCGTTAAAATCTAAAATACTACCGCTACTTCCTGGGCCAAGATCGTAAGCGCGCCACCCGCGATTGTCATTGGCACCGCCGGCAAAATAACTACGCGTAAAGGGAATGCTGTTGCTGTTGCCATAAGGAATGGCAATCCCTCCAAACGCTCTAACGGCAATTTTATTTTTACTGTCTATCTCCCAGTGTTTAATATACTCGGCTTCGGTTTTTATATATTGCGAAAACACCACCCCCAACGCTTTATAATTACCGTTGTCGTTTTTTGGCGCATCGGTAAGACTGGAAATACCAGATAATAAATTTCCGGCAGATTCTATTTTTACTCGTAAACGCGAAAAATTATTGTCGTTTATACTCTCGCGCGTATCTCTTGTCATTACAATGTTTGACGCAAATATTAAATTGTTTTCTGTTAGTCGTTCCTGTCGTTCGGCTATTCCAAGAACTTCTTCAAACGTGTCTACGTCGGCAATTAAATCTTGCCCCAAAACGGCATCGATAAAATTTTGAGTCTCTTCGGGTATTTCTAAGGTTGGATTAGGCCCTGGATTGTTAAAGTCATAATCCAAACTCTGGGCTATTTCATTTAAACGGTTGTATGAGCTTTTATAAACATTGTAGTAATTATCTATACTTAAATTGCGTACGTATTGCAGGTTTAAAACGTCTACTTGGTAGGTAAATATTTTTGAAGGTTTCCAGCGGTAACTGTAAATTCCGTTTACTGTTTGCCGGTCTAATCCTATGTTGTTTTGTGCGCTCGCCCCAAAGCTAATACTCGTGGCTGGCGACATATACTTCGGTATTAACTTTTCGGTATTAATAGGGAATATTATTCGCGGAAAAGTAAGCTTTACATCGCCACCAAATTCCGAAATATTAAAAAACTTACTTTCACTATCGGCAGCATCTTTTGAAGAACCTAAACTACCACGCCCCGAAACCTCAAGTATCTCGGCGCCTCTAAAAATATTTCTAAAAATTATATTCCCGCTAAAACTAATTCCAAATTGTTGAATGGTTGAGGTATAACTGTCAAAATCGGCTCCTAAAGTATAGCGGTCACGCGGATTTAATAAAATGGTGGCATCAAGTAATTGCCCCGTAGTATCTGTTGCAACTTCTGAATAATTAATATTTGGGTATTTAAAAATACGCAAATCGCTTATTTGATTATAGGTTAACGTACGGTCAATATCCTTATAAATTTTTCCTGGAGTTATTGAAATTGCATCGGCAATGGCTTTGGGTTTAAAGCGCATCTTGTCATAACTGTACAATTTATAGCCGTTGTAACTTATTGAATCTTGAAATGAAGCATTTCTATTTTCGTATGAATAGTCGGTTACAATTTTTACCTCGTTAATTTTATGAACCTTAAAAGGAACCGTATACGTGCTGTCTCCATTGGTAACGGTTCTATTGGGGATTATATAAGTAATATTTGCCTTGTGATTGGTGTTTACAGTATCGGCTTCAAAACCTACGTATTCTTGCTCAAAATGGTATAGTCCCGAATTTCTAAATTGAATGGTAAGCCTATCGCGTTCGTTTACAAAATCGTTTGCCGAATATTGCTTGCCAGGTTTAATAAACGACCGATTTTTTGTACGCTGAAATAGCGAATCTACCACTGGCGAACTAATTTTTTTTACAATAGAATCGCCAATAAAATACGGCTTGTTCTTTGTAACAAAATAAGTGATTTTTGCACGCTTCGCCTTGTTTTCTAAGGGTTCAATTTTATAATCTACCGCGTCGTTAAAGTAGCCGTAACTGGCGTACCAACGTTTTAAACGGTCTAAAGATTTTTCAATTTTATCTTCTCTAATAATTACAGGAGCATCGCCAGATTTTTGCAACCACTTATTAAAATTTACGTAACTACTGTCTAATTTATCCACTTGTTTTTTTGATAAAAGCGAAATAAGCCGCGCCTCTCTTTTTGGCTTTTTGTGTAACCACTTATTAAAAGTTGAATCGGGATGCGGATCGGCAAGGTTGTAAATATGTAGTCCCAAAGGAACTCCAATTAACGGAATAGAAGTATTTGGTTTTTGAGCTAACTGACTGTAAACCCCGGCATCTTTAATTTTTAGGCTGTCTACTAAAATAGTATTTTCTGTAAGCAAATATTCGCCTTCGGGGACTCTTTTAATCGCATTACACGCAAAAAGTAGATTAATAAATACTATAAATAATGATATTTTTGCAAGGTTGTGCTTCAAGTGTACAATTTTATTCAAATTCAAAAATACTATATTTTGGTCAGCAAAAGTCAAACAAAATTAATAACGAGTCTGCAGCAAAAAAAGTACCGTATGCAAAACGGACTTTTTGTGGCCGAAGGACCAAAAGTAATAGCCGAATTATTAAATGAAGGCTTAAAACTGCATTCTTTTTTTACAACCCTTTCTGCTCAAGTTAATGAAAGCAATCACTACTTAGTTACTGAAAAAGAACTTCAGAAAATTAGTTTTCTAAAAACAGCAAATACATCCTTGGGGGTTTTTATAATTCCTAAGCCAAAACCTGTGCAAGAAAGTGGCTTAATAGTGGCGTTAGACGCTATTCGCGACCCTGGCAACTTGGGGACCATTATTAGGCTTTGCGATTGGTTTGGCGTGCAACAATTAATTTGCTCACAAGACACTACAGATTGCTATAACCCAAAAGTAGTACAAGCAACTATGGGTTCGCTCGCGCGGGTAACGGTAAGCTATTTACCGCTCGATTCGTTTTTGCAAAAAACGCAATTACCCATTTTTGGTGGATTTATGAACGGAAAAAATATTTATACCGAAGATTTACCACAACAAGGTATTATTGTAATGGGAAATGAAGCCAATGGTATTTCTGAAGAAACTTCAAAACTTATAACACAAAAAATAAGCATTCCTCGCTTTGGAAAAATTCAAAAAACCGAAAGCCTTAACGTAGCAACGGCAACAGCTATTTTATTAAGCGAGTTTAAAAGAGCTACTGGAAAGTAAAGTTTATAAAAATACCGCGTGTAGCGAGCTTATCAATATTCCCCGTCCACGGGCTGTTGGGGTCGTCATCTGGCACCAACTCGTTATTTAAAGCAAACACCCCACGAATAGACGGTGTAAACTTAAAATAGTACAGGTAAAAATCGATTCCAAAACCTAGTTCGTAATAATTTGTTCCGTTGGTCATCCTAAACCTACCTTGCTCGTTGTCTTCAGGGTTTTTTTGGTTGCTCGAAAGGTTGAGCGAAGTAGATACACCCCCAACAATAAAGGGTTTTATGTTGTTTAACCGCTTGGTTGAAACTTTAAGTAATAGCGGTACGTGAATATAAGTAGATTTTACCTCTCTTAAATAATCATTTTCTGATGTAAACCCGGGAAATGTAAGGTCGCGTTGGGTAAAGTATAGCCCTGGCTCTAAACGTAAGTTCATATAGGCGTTAAGGCGCATATCGCCAATTAAGCCCACATTAAACCCACTGTTGCGGGCTACCATGATATCGGTGTTATCATCGGCGTATTGCTTTTTGTAATCAAATTTAAAATCGTAGCTATTAAAACCTAAAAAGTACCCCCACGAAAATCGTTTTTTATCAAAATTTTCCAAGTTAGCGATGCGCTCTTTATTAAAAATCCATTGCGCGTTTACGCTGTTTGCAATACATATAAAGGCCAATACAAGAAAAAGCTTCTTCATAAATTATTTTGTAGCATTATAGATGGTAGCCACCCCAAAAGTTTGCGGTTTATTTTTCACTTCTTTAAACCCAGTTTTGCGTAAAATATTGTTGAGTTTTTCGCCATAGGGAAAAACCGAAGCACTTTCACTTAAATATTTATAAGCCACTTTATCTTTTGAAAATAGCTTACCTACTAACGGTAAAATATTTTTGGTGTAAAAATAATACCCTTGTTTAAATGGAAATTTGGTGGGAACCGAAGTTTCTAAAATTACAAAAATGCCCCCTTTTTTAAGCACTCTTAAAATTTCAGCTAATCCTTTTTCAAGATTTTCAAAATTTCTAATTCCGAATGAAACTGTAATCGCATCAAAAGTATTGTCGCCAAAAGGCATCGATTCCGAATCGGCTTGTATAAATTCAATTTTTGGAGCAATTGCTTTTCCCGAAACTTTTTTTCGTGCTACCGAAAGCATACCATCTGAAATATCTAAGCCTACAATTTTTTCGGCCGAAGTATTTTCGGCAAACTGTATGGCCAAATCGCCAGTGCCAGTAGCAATATCTAAAATACTTTGCGGATTGGTAGCGCCAACCATTTTAATAACTTTTTTGCGCCACTTAATATCAGAACCCAATGAAATTACCCGATTTAAACCATCGTAATTTTCCGAAATAGTATCGAACATTTGTTCAACCTGTTTCTTTTTTCCCTCTGAAGAGTCTTTGTAAGGTGTTATTTTCTTTTCCATAAATTTGCGTTTGCAAAACTACATATTTTTTAAAAGCTGCTACTTCTTTTATGTGAAGTTTCAAACTTGGCTTTTAATTTATTCTCGAAATACTAATTGGTTAAGACGGCTATTTATTCTATATCTTTGCAGCATAATTTTTTTTAATAGGGTAAGTTACTGGTTTTTCTGTAACAAATATTAAGAAAATATAAATTCAATCTTAATGAAGATTATTATTGCCGGAGCAGGCGAAGTGGGGTTTCACCTCGCAAAATTGCTGTCTTTCGAATCGCAAAATATTACGTTAATTGATCCTAATCGCGACTCCCTCGCACACGCCGATGCTAACTTAGATATTCGCGTAGTGCGGGGCGATGCAACATCTATTGCCGTGCTTCAGGATTCAAATGTTAGTGAAACCGATTTGCTAATAGCCGTAACTTCAAGCGAAACCACAAATATTACCGTTTGTGTGCTGGCAAAACAATTGGGCGCCCGACGTACCATTGCCAGAATTTCGAATACCGAATTTATAGATAGAAAAGAAGAGGTTGGATTTTCAAAATTTGGAATAGACGAACTTATCTCACCCGAAGCATTAGCTTCAGAAGAAATTGTGCTGCTGCTTAATCAAAGTGCTTTTAACGAGAGTTATGAATTTGAAGAAGGCGCTTTAACCATGATTGGTTTAAACCTTTCTCGTACATCGGCATTTGTAGGAAAATCGGTTAAAGAAGTTGCTAAAATGTACCCCGATTTAAACTTTGTGCCTATTGCTATTCAACGATTTGGAACACAATACACCATTATTCCACGCGGAAATACCCAGTTTAAAAAAGGCGATCAAGTTTATTTTACCACCGTAAAAAAAGGAGATGAACAAATTATTAAGCTTTCGGGTAAAAGCAAACAAGAAATTAAAAATGTAATGATCCTTGGCGGTAGTAAAATTGGGTATAAAACCGCCAAAGTTTTATGTAAAAACAAATTTAATGTAAAACTTATTGAAAGCAGTAAAGACAAAGCTTTTGAAATTGCAGACGATATTCCAAGCTGTTTGGTGATAAATGGAGATGGTAGAAATGTAGAGCTGCTTATTGAAGAATCTTTAGAAGAAATGGATGCCTTTATCGCCGTTACGGGTAATAGTGAAACTAATATTATGGCGTGCCTCGTTGCCAAATCTAAAGGTGTAAAAAAAGCAATTGCGCTGGTAGAAAATATGGACTATTTTCAGCTTTCACAATCCATTGGCATTGATACCTTAATCAATAAAAAATTATTAGCAGCAAACAATATTTTTAGATATGTACGTAGGGGCGAAGTGGTAGCTATGACCAAGCTAAACAATATGAATGCCGAACTTTTAGAATTTAAAGTTTCTTCAAATTCAAAAGTTTGCAGTAAAAAAATAAAAGACCTAAACTTTCCTGCTTCGGCTATTATTGGAGGGGTAATTAGAGACGGTAACGGTATTATTGCGTTGGGAGATTTTCAAATTAGAGAAGGCGATATGGTTGTTATTTGTTGTCTTCCACAATCAATTGGGAAAGTGGAAAAACTCTTTATTTAATGAATTCAATCTCTAAACTGAATTATAAAATTATTTCGCACCTCATGGGGCTTCTGTTTATGGTAAACGGAGGTTTTATGTTATTAGCATCTTTGGTGAGTTGGTATTATAAAGATGGGGTACTCAACCAAATGCTTCTTTCGGGCGCAGTAGCCCTTAGTTTAGGAGCGGTTATTATGTTGGTAACCCGTAAACACCGAAAAGAAGTTCAAAAAAGAGAAGGATATATTATTGTAGCTTTCGGGTGGATTTTTATGGCGCTTATTGGCACTTTACCCTATATTTTTACAGGTGCAATTCCAAGTTTTACAAATGCTTTTTTTGAAACAATGAGCGGTTTTACAACCACCGGCGCTTCAATTTTAACCGATATTGAAAGTATACCACGGGGTGTTCTTTTTTGGCGAAGTGTTACTAACTGGCTTGGTGGAATGGGTATTATTGTACTTGCTATTGCAATTTTACCGCTCTTAGGAATTGGAGGAATGCAGCTTTTTGCAGCCGAAGCACCCGGCCCCAGTGGCGATAAACTGCACCCGCGAATTACAGATACGGCTAAAAGACTGTGGCTTATTTACGTGGGCTATACCTTGGCCGAAACTGTTTTGTTAAAACTAGCCGGAATGAGTTTTTTCGATGCTATTAACCACTCTTTGTCCACCTTGAGTTCGGGAGGGTTTTCAACAAAAAATGATAGCATCGCCTTTTGGAATGATAAGCCAATAATTCAATATATAATTGCATTCTTTATGTTTTTGGCAGGGAGCAATTTTGTATTGAGCTATTTCGCGTTTAAACGAAAGTTTCAAAAAATATTACACGACGAAGAATTTAAAGTCTATTTGGGAGTTGTACTTGGGCTTACAACAATTGCCGCACTATTAATTTATTTTAAAGCCGATGTTACAGCCTCTACTATCGCACACCCCATGGTTTGGGGGGCTTTTGAAAGCGCTTTTCGTCACGGACTTTTTCAAGTGTTAACCATAGTTACTACCACAGGTTTTGTAACTGCCGATTATACACTTTGGACTCCCTTTTTAACTATTTTCTTCTTCGGAATGATGTTTTTGGGCGGGTCTGCAGGATCAACTGCAGGGGGTATTAAAATAATGCGCCATCTACTTATGATAAAAAATGGAGTACTCGAATTTAAACGTACCCTGCACCCACACGCAATATTGCCCGTACGTTATAACAGTAAAGCAGTGCCACAGCCTATTGTATTTAATATTCTGGCCTTTTTTATTCTTTATATGCTCTCTTTTATTGTGGGAACTTTAGTTTTTTCGTGGCTGGGGTTAGACTTTAAAACTGCCTTGGGTGGAGCGGCTTCAACCCTCGGGAATGTGGGGCCCGCCTTGGGCGACTTAGGACCTGTAAATAACTACGCAAGCCTACCAACAGCCGCAAAATGGTGGTCGAGCTTTTTAATGCTAATTGGTAGATTAGAATTGTTTACCGTACTTATTTTACTTACTCCTTTTTTCTGGCGGAATAGATAAGTATTTTAGCATTTTTAAATCATAACTTATAGGCTAACCCGATACTACTTTTACTTGTTGTGCAAGGTTTTTTGCCTTATCAATTACTTCGGAAATATTAGTACCTACATTATCGTGCGTTAAAACAACCCCCATCCTTCTATAGGGTCGCGAAGTTGGTTTTCCGAAAATTCTAAAATCGGTTTTGGGCGCTGCGGCTAATTTTTCTAAACCTTCGTACTGTGGGTTTTCAGAATTTTCTGAAGCTAAAATTACCGCGCTACAACCACTTCGTTCTTGTGTTATTTCGGAAATTGGAAGTCCTAATATAGCCCGAAGATGCAATTCAAATTCATTAAAATTTTGAGTTTTTGCCAAGGTTACCATTCCCGTGTCATGCGGTCGTGGCGATAATTCGGAAAAGTAAACCCCGTCTTCGGCTACAAAAAATTCTACGCCCCAAATTCCGCAACCAGTGAGGGCAGTGGTTACTTTTTTTGCCATGGCTTGAGCTTCTTCTAAAACGTTGGTTTCCATAGGTTCGGGTTGCCAACTTTCCATATAATCGCCGCGCTCTTGGCGGTGCCCAATGGGTGGGCAAAATAGTGTTTCGCCATTGCGCTGGGTTACGGTAAGGAGGGTAATTTCAAAATTAAAATCTATAAATGCTTCTACAATCACTTCGGCTACGTCGCCCCGGGAACCATCTTGCGAATATTGCCAAGCCTTTTCAATATCGGCTTCGGTTTTTATGGTGCTTTGTCCTTTTCCGCTCGAAGACATTAAAGGTTTTACCACACAAGGCATCCCAACTTCAAATACTGCTTTTTGTAAGCTTTGCGCTGAGGTTGCATAACGATAGTTTGCTGTTTTTAAACCTAATTCTTTTGCAGCCAAATCGCGAATGGCTTTGCGATTCATTGTAAAATTTGCCGCTTTTGCCGAAGGAATTACCGTAAAACCTTGCTTTTCATATTCGTAAAAACGTTCGGTACGAATGGCTTCAATTTCAGGTACAATATAATCGGGGTTGTATTTTTTAACCAACGCATCCAGGGCATCGCCGTCTAGCATATTTATTACTTCGGCATAATCTGCCAACTGTGCGGCAGGAGCATTGGGGTAGCTATCTACTGCAATAACAGTTTGTCCAATTCTTTTGGCGGCAATTGTAAATTCTTTTCCTAATTCGCCACTGCCTAATAATAAAATTTTTGCCATTTGTTGTGTAAGGTTTTAGTCCTTCATTTATTTAAAAAAAGCCCAAAACACGAGATGGTACTTTGGGCTTTTTAGTTTTTTGCATTTGTGCTGGCTAAGTATAAATTTAACTTACAGCTTCTTTAATTCGTTTCATTGCTTCTTTTATTTCTGCTTCGGAAGCAGCATAAGAAAGCCGTATGCAATTTGGGTCGCCAAAGGCTTCGCCAGTTACGGTTGCTACTTGCGCTTCTTCTAATAAATACAACGAAAAGTCTGACGCCGTATTTATATTTTTTCCGCGTAGCGTTTTTCCGAAGAAATACGAAATATCTGGGAAAACATAAAAAGCACCTTCGGGATTATTAGTTTTAAAGCCTTCAATTTCTGAAAGTAGCTCTAAAATAAGTTTGCGTCGCTCTTTAAATGCATCGACCATAAATTTAATTTTGCTCGGCGGATTTTCAAGGGCGGTAATTGCGGCGCGTTGTGCAATAGCATTGGCACCACTTGTAACTTGGCCTTGCATTTTGTTGCAAGCACGTGCAATCCACTCGGGAGCGCCAATAAACCCAATGCGCCAACCCGTCATTGAAAAGGCTTTGGAAACACCGTTTACAACAACCGTACGGTCGTACATATCATCAAATTCGGCCATGGAAGCGTGGCCCCCACTAAAGTTTATATGCTCGTAAATTTCATCGCTAATTACTATAATATCTGGATATTTCACCAAAACATCTGCTAATTTACGAAGCTCTTTTTTGCTGTAAACCGAACCACTTGGGTTGCAGGGCGAACTGTAAATTATCATTTTCGTTTTAGGCGTAATAGCAGCTTCTAAATCTTGCGGTGTAATTTTAAAATCGTTTTCAATTGAAGTTGAAATTTCCTTTGGCACCCCACCAGCAACTTTACATTGGTCTGCATAACTTACCCAATAGGGTGCGGGTAGTAAAACCTCATCGCCTTTGTTTAAAAGTACCATGGTTAGGTTTGCTAAAGACTGCTTAGCCCCTGTAGAAACTACAATTTGCGAGGGTTTGTAAGTTAAGTTATTGTCTCTTTTAAACTTTGTAATAATAGCCGATTTTAAATCGCCATAACCATCTACCGGGGTATATGAGTGGTAGTCGTCATTAATAGCTTGTACGGCGGCTTGCTTAATATATTCGGGAACGGGAAAGTCTGGCTCTCCTAAACTCAATCCAATAATATCTAAGCCTTGTTCTTTTAATTCGCGAGCTTTTGCTGCCATAGCAAGCGTTGCAGAGACAGCCATCTCATTTATGCGTTTTGAAAGTCTGTTATCCATAATATTTTATGCCGATACGGCTGGTTTTAGTCCCATTTCTTTTAAATGTTTGAAATGAGCAATAATTGCCTTTCGCGTAGTTTTATATTCTTTGTAAGGTAAATTAAATTCTTTGGTTGTATTTTTTACAATTTTAGCAATATCGTTGTAGTGAATATGGCTAATATTTGGAAAAATATGATGCTCTACTTGATGGTTTAAACCACCGGTATACCAATTTACAATTTTATTGCTTGTTCCAAAATTGGTTGTAGTAAACAATTGGTGGATTGCCCAAGTATTTTTCATGGTGCCACTTTCATCTGGCAAAACAATATCGGTATCTTCTACTACATGCGCCAATTGAAAAACAATACTTAAAATTAATCCCGCTACGTAATGCATTATAAAAAAGCCTAATAAAATTTTCCACCAAACGATATTAAAAAATAAAATAGGAATTACAATCCAAAGCGATACGTAAATAAGTTTTGTAATTACCAAAATACTCCATTGGGTAATGGGTTTTGGCATTTTTCCGTAAGAAAGTTTTCGAGCTAAATACCTTTTTGTTTGAAAGAAATCTGTTGTTAAAACCCAATTAAAGGTCAACAAGCCGTATAAAAGTATGCTGTACCAATGTTGAAATTTATGTAATCTACTCCATTTAGAATGTTTTGAAAACCGTAGTATTCTACCGGCTTCCAGATCTTCGTCGTGCCCGTGAATATTGGTGTAGGTATGGTGCAAAACATTGTGTTGTACTTGCCAGTTATAAACATTGCCGGCAAGAATATACATGCTACTACCCATAACTTTATTAATCCATTTTTTTGATGAATAAGCCCCGTGATTGGCATCGTGCATAACATTCATCCCCACTCCGGCCATACCAACGCCCATAATTACTGTAAACAATAATTGCGCCCAGCCGGGAAAATCTAAGGTGAGTAATAGAAAGTAGGGGGTAAGGTAAATTGAAAACATAATTACCGTTTTCAAATGCAATTTCCAATTGCCTGTTCTTGAAATGTTATTGTCTTTAAAGTAGTCGTTTACGCGTTTGTTGAGAGTTCTAAAGAATTTGGCGCGGTCTACACGGGAGAAATTTAAATTTGTATATGTCAAAATTTGCTAGTTAACTAAGAGTATGTAATAATTACAAAAATAGATATCTTTTACGGAAATCGACCTTTTCCAAATCATAATTTTACGAAAGATAGTATACTTTTGTAACCTAAATTATACGAATGGATCTCATACTTAAATATTTTCCGAATTTAACCCAGCTTCAACAGCAGCAATTTGCACAACTTCAAGAACTTTACGAAGATTGGAATTTAAAGATAAACGTTGTTTCTAGAAAGGATATCGACGAACTTTACCTAAGGCATGTGTTGCATTCATTGGGTATTGCAAAGGTTCAAACTTTTTTGCCGGGTACAAAAATTTTGGATGTAGGTACCGGTGGTGGTTTTCCGGGAATCCCGTTGGCAATTTTATTTCCCGAAGTGCAATTTCACTTGGTAGATAGTATTGGAAAAAAGATTAAAGTAGTAGATGAAGTAGTTGCCGGACTGCAATTAGAAAATGTAAAAACTACCAATGCGCGTGTAGAAACAATTACCGATAAATACGACTTTATTGTAAGCCGCGCGGTGGCACAAATGGAAACTTTTGTGCATTGGGTAAATAATAAAATTGCTAAAAAAAGCTTACACGAACGTAAAAATGGAATTCTTTATTTAAAAGGTGGCGACCTTACCGAAGAGCTAAAAGTTTATAAAAACGCTACTATTTATTCGCTAAAAGATTATTTTGAAGAAGATTTTTACGACACTAAAAGTGTGGTGTACCTTCCGCTAAAATTTAAAGGTTAGCGTAAATAATAAAGTACAGATAAAGCAGCATAGTTAAAGCATAGATAAAGCATAGATACAGCATATCTATAGCATTAAAATGTTAATTGTTATTTTGATGTAATAAGTACCATTGCAGCCCAAGAATTGTTTTTGCATCTTTAAATTCCTGAATTTTTATAGCAATTTCTGAAACTGGAATTTTTACCAATTGTATGTCTTCGTTTTCATCTGCTTTGCCGCCTCCTTTTTCAATTTTATCATTTTTAGAAACTTCACCATAAAATAAAAATACGCGCTCTGTTGCGCCGCCGGGCGATGTGTAAAAGGTGTTAATTAACTTTGCCGAAGCAACTTTATAACCCAACTCCTCCATTACTTCGCGTTTTACGCAATCTTGTGGATTTTCGTTTTCTTCGAGCGATCCTGCCGGAATTTCTACTATCCACCCATCGTTGTTTTTACAGGTGGGATATCTAAATTGGTTGGTGAGTAGTAAACTTTTTGTTTCTTTTTCAAATAAAACAATAGCTACCGAATCGCCCCTTTCAAATGCAAACCGTTTGGCTGTAATTTTTGTATTGCTATAAGTGTCATAAGTTACCGTGGCCTTTACCATTTGATAATGGTCGTTAAAGACTACTTTTTCGTTTTCAATGTAATACTTCATAATTTTTAAATTTTAAAATAAAATACAAAAAAAACCCCGAACAAGTCGGGGTTTTAATTTTTGCAAAATACTTTGTTTTATTTTGAAACAATAATTCTTTTAGTGGTTACGGCATTGTCTTTTGAAATTTTTACAAAATAAGTACCGTTTACTAAGTTTTCAACGTTTATTTGCGCGTCTATTGCAATGTTTTCTTGTGAAAAAATCAACTTTCCTAATACATCGTACACTTCGATGTTTGCATTTTCAGCATTCTTAAGATTTAATACTGTACTTGCAGGATTAGGATACAAGCTTAAGTTTTCAAATTGTGATTCTGTAACACCTAAAACGCCGTTGCTGTTAAACATTCCAGCTTTTTCGGCACCCCAGTTACCAACAACTCTAAACAGTTGAGTTCCTTCGTGGTCTGTTAAAGTAAATCTAGTACCACCGTCACCCCAAGTATCTATTGCTGTAAAAGTATAGCAGTCGGCATCGAGGTTAAAACGAAGGTTTATAGTTTGGTTGTTGCCGTAAGGGCCTCCTTGTTCAATAATGTCTCCATTACCGTCTTTTAGGTTCCAACGACATTCTGAACCGTACCCATCGGTAATAATCATAAGGTCTACAGTACCTGTACCCGAAACAGCTTCGTCAAAAGAAGTTGATAAACTATTGTTAGAGTTATCATCGTCATTTGGGATAGAAACGGTTAATGTATTTGTTGCTTGTAGGGTAAATGTAGTTTCAGGAAGCTCAACGTCTTCATCCCACCAAGCAGGAATATTACCGGTCCAGTTATAAGTGTGTGATTGACCGTTAATGTCATAAGTAATTACTAGATCTGTCAACGTATTTTGACCTTCGTTTTTAATATTGATTTTTGGGGTAATAGTATCGAAGCATAGAGGGTCGATTGGGTCAATTTCGGTAATAGCTGCATCATTTGCAATGGTGATATTTGTATATGTTGGACGCACAGTAACACCCGTTGGAATTTCTTGAGTTGTTTCAGAAATAAAAGCAACTATTTTCATGTCTTCCAGCTTGGTAGGTACACCTCTATAATCTGCCGGAATAGTATAAGTATACGTACGCTCTACAAGAGTACCTGCAGTAGTATTAGGTAGTTCTTCACCCCATTGGCCAGTAATTAAATCTACCAAACGGTGCATGTGGTTATAGTTGTTACCTTGGCCACCGCCTGTTTGCGGGCCTTTAGTGTTGTCTTGCAAAACGGCAACATTCAGCATATTTGTAGCTTCTGGGCTGTCGCTGGTATAATATGCTTCAACATATACAGTTAACTCACCTGTTTGTACATCGATGGATGCTTCGGCAGCGATGTTAACATCAGATGGCATGTCTAAAATTTGACTTGCCGCACCTGCCCAAGCATTTCTGCCTAAGATAGTGTTTCAACCCGAAAATACATGACGGTTCACTGTTCCTGAAGGATAGCCGGATAAACCTGTTTGAGCGGCAATAGCAGCTCCCCAATTGGTGCGGATTTTGCCCGGCTGTAGCTTTGGCAATAGAAGAGGTGAGAGATGCAACCCCACACGTTAGTGTAGTGGCTATTCATAAAACAGCTTCGAGTATTCCAGATCCTTTAGATTTCCCGCGGATTGAAGAATTACAAGCTATGTTTAATGTTAGTAACGGTTTCATAAAAGGCCAATTAAACCGTACAGTTGCATGGCCAGACCCGTACCCAAGTAGTCAAGTTTTGGCAATGGCTGGCGAAACCACCGATGTTGCTATCGCTATAAATTCTGAAATAACAGGTGCTAACTTAGAAGTAGAAGTTAAAGTTGTATACGAAAATGGGTCTACAGCAGGCGATAAAGTTGTAGTGTACTTATTAGAAAATGGCGTGGTTTCGCCTCAAGCAAACTACTTTAACGAAACAGAAGGACATCCATACCAAGGGCTTGGAAACCCAATTGAAGACTATGTGCATAATGACGCCTTAAGAAATTCGCTGTCCGACTTATTTGGCGATGCCATCCCCACAACACCAGCATTCCAAGAGTTTAAAAAGAACTATACTTTTACAGTACCATCAGACTATGTTGCCGAAAACTTAAGCTTTGTAGTTATGGTAGTAGATGCTGATAATAATGCTAAAAACTCACAATTTGCTCACATAGGCGAAAACAAAACTTTTGAATAATACGAGTTTATAAGAACTAAAAAACCCATCTTAAATTTTTAAGATGGGTTTTTTTATGGAATCTATTTAGGTATTATCCTAAAAAAGGATATCTATAATCTGTAGGCGAAACAAAAGTTTCTTTTACCAATCTTGGAGAAATCCATCGGTAAAGATTTTGTTTACTTCCAGCTTTATCATTTGTTCCACTAGCTCTTGCGCCACCAAATGGTTGCTGGCCAACTACAGCTCCAGTAGGTTTGTCGTTAATATAGAAGTTACCGGCGGCATTTTCTAATGCTTTTACAGCTTCTTCAAGTGCGTATCTGTCTTCGCTAAATACGGCTCCCGTTAAAGCATACTCGCTAGTTCCATCTACTAATGCAAGCGTTTCTTCCCACTTACTGTCGTCGTAAACATATACCGTAAGTACAGGTCCAAAAAGCTCTGTGCACATAGTAGTGTACTTTGGATCTTTTACAACAATTACAGTTGGTTCAATAAAGTAACCTTTGCTCTTATCGTAATTACCACCAGCTATAACTTCAACTTTTTTATCGTTTTTAGCGTTGTCTATATATTTAGCAAGCTTATCAAAAGAGCTCTCGTTGATTACGGCGGTAATAAAGTTCCCCATATCTTCTGGAGTACCCATTTTAAACGAACGAATATCATCTATTAAATATTCTTTTACCTCTTCCCATATACTGTTTGAAATATAGCAACGGCTGGCAGCACTACACTTCTGACCTTGGAATTCAAAAGCACCACGAGACATAGCTGTAGCAACTTGTTTTGGGTTTGAAGATTTATGAGCTACAATAAAATCTTTACCTCCAGTTTCACCAACGATGCGAGGGTAAGTTTTATAATTAGTTATGTTATCACCAATTTTTTTCCAAATACCTTGAAATACGCCTGTAGAGCCTGTAAAGTGAACCCCACTAAAATCTGGGCTCGCCATAAGTACATCTGAAATCATTGCGGCATCGCCCATTACCATATTAATAACGCCAGCAGGAACACCAGCTTCGCGGAATACATCCATAATTACTTTTGCCGAATACACCTGCGAGTTACTTGGTTTCCAAACAACAACATTCCCCATTAACGCAGCACTTGCAGGAAGGTTTCCGGCAATAGCCGTAAAGTTAAATGGTGTAATTGCGTAAACAAAACCTTCTAACGGTCTATATTCAATGCGGTTCCAAGCTCCTGAAGTAGATTCGGGTTGTTCAGCATAAATCTCAGTCATATACTGTACGTTAAATCTTAAAAAGTCGATTAACTCACATGCTGAATCAATTTCGGCTTGGTAAATGTTTTTCGATTGCGCTAGCATGGTAGCAGCATTAATTTTTGCGCGGTACGGACCTGCAATTAACTCGGCGGCACGAAGAAAAATACCGGCACGTTGTTCCCATGGCATTACAGCCCACTTTTTTCTAGCTTCCAATGCAGTTTCAATTGCTTCTTCTACATTAGCTTTGGTGGCTTTATAATAAGTACCCAACACGTGTTTGTGATCGTGCGGAGGAGACATAGTAGCGGTTTCCTTGGTTTTAACCTCTTTCCCGTTAATAAATAAAGGCACCTCTACAGTTGCCTTGTACATTTCTCTATAAGTTTCAAGTACTTCTTCTCGCTCCGGAGAACCTGGTGCATAGCTCTTTACAGGTTCGTTTACGGCGATTGGTACTTCAAAAAATCCATTTCCCATAACGTTTTATAATTTGTATTCTTAAAGAGTGCAAAGGTACAAATATTTTAATGTTTTACAGTGGATAGATGCAAGTAGATTTAAGCGATATATAAATAATTATCATTGCTTTAAGGAGGTAAAAAATTGCAAATTGTTAGTTTTACTTTTTACTGTTTAATTATCTAATTTTAAACCTATGTGTACGGTAACTTTTATTCCGCAAAATGCAACCAATTTTACCCTTACCTCCAATAGAGATGAAGCGCCGGGACGAGAAACTAAAATGCCACAAATTTATACCGAAGATGGTATAAAACTTATGTACCCAAAAGATGCTGTGGCTGGAGGTACGTGGATTGGCGTGAGCGATAAAAATAGAATTGTAACGCTCATGAACGGCGGTTTTAAACCACATAAACGACAACCGTATTACCGTAAAAGTAGGGGGTTGGTTGTAAAAGACTTGCTCGAAACAACCGACTTAAAACGCGAAATAAAAAACTACAATTTTGATGAAATTGAACCCTTTACCGCAGTTTTAGTTGAATGGGATAACAATTTACAATTGTACCAGCTTGTTTGGGATGGCGCTAAATATCATTTTTCTGAAGAACCACTCGCGCCACAAATTTGGTCGTCTTCACCATTATATTCTCAAGAAATGAAAAAAATGCGAGAATCATGGTTTTCCGAATTTTTATTTAAGACCGTAAACCCTACTGCCGATGAAATTCTGCAATTTCATAAATCCGCCGGCAACGACGATTTAAGTACTAATTTAATAATAGATAGAGGGTTTGTAAAAACAAAAAGCATTACTCAGATTAGTTGTAAAAACAACCTAGTGCGGATGAATTACGAAGATTTGCAAACAGGGAAAAGTAATGTCACCTTTTTTACAGAGGAGTGATTTGGGTGACGGTTTAAGTTTTTAAATTGAAACTAACAATCAATTCATTGAAAATGGCGCACTGAGTTTAAACAATGGTATGGAAACTTTAAATGGTTTTTGGGTTTCTAAGTTAACCATATTATAGTACCCTTTCATAGCTCCAAAAGGAGCAAATAGCAAACATCCACTAGTGTATGAATGTTTTTCGCCAGGCATTAAAATTGGTTGTTCGCCAATAACGCCTTCCCCTTCAACAATAACCGTGTTGTTTAGTGCATCTTTAATGCGCCAGCAACGCGAATTTAATTGTACCGTTTCTTTGCTTTGGTTTTCAATAGTTATGTTGTAAGCAAAAGCGTACTGCATTTTACGATTTTTGTAAAACGTACCGTCAAAATCGGTTCGTACCGAAATTTTAATTCCTTTTGTAATTTGCTGTACCATGACTTACATCAATTAATAAAGTGCTGCGCTCGCTGCTACAAATAAAACAGTAGCAATTGAAAATCCTATAAAAAATGCAATGTTTAAAAATACAAATTTAAGTAAAGTAACAATTCTGCTTTCTTGGTAAAAATTTCTTAAAGCTTTATAAAAATAAAATGGCCCTATTAATAAAAATAAACTACCGGTAATAAAACTTGTATTTAAAAAATGCTCTGGAATAACAGCAATAAGAAGTACTAAAAATATAAAACTGAAAATATGAAATATAAAAATTAAATGTTCGAGGTAGTTGTATTTTTTTCGCGAATAAAGCAGCCAAAAAAAGCATGCAAATAGTGGAGCATAGAAAAATAAAAAGAAAGGTATTTTGCCAATTAAATAGTTTCCAAAGGCCGAAGGATTCTCAATTATTTTTTCGACTGTTGCATTTTTAGAATACACCCATCTATTAAAAGTGGTGTTTTTATGATGTAAGCTATCCAAAGCAACTTTGGCGTTCTTTATCTTGTGTCTCTCGTAAAAATCGTTGTACAGGGTTAGTCTTTTAGCATATCTTTCGGTAAAGGGTAAACTGTCTAATTGAGCTTCAGATAAATAGGCTAAAGGCTTTGTTTTTCGGACATCTCTAATTGTATCGGCCAAACTAATAATCGTTGAGGTGAATGAATTTAACTCTATTCCCAACGAATCTATGGCTTTTTGTTCTTCGGGGGTTAACGACACTTTGGGAGTAGCAAAGTTGTTTTTAATCTCTGTATTTGTAGCATCTAACAACCCGTTAATTAAAAAGAAAATAATAGAAACGCTTAAAAAAAACCGAAATGGATTAGCGTATTTTAATCGTTGCCCTTTTACGTAATTGCGTGTAATTACACCGGGTTTAAATAGCAAATCTTTTAACGTACTTCGCAGTCGCGAATCGTACACCAAAATACTGCTAAGAAACTGATTAAAAAAATCAGTAGCCGAAAGTTGTTTGGTGCTATTTATTTGGGAGCAATAGGGACAATAAATATCGCTTTTATCTATGGGGTGTTCGCAGTTTAGGCATTTTGTGCCTCGATATTTTAATGCTTTTCGCGCATCGTTTCTATCCCTGAGTTTTCTATTCACCTTATATTTAAAAACAAATTGCCTTTTTTACAATTTAATTGTTACTAATGTTTGTAGAATTTGCGGTGCCTTTACCAATAATTCGGTCGTAGCGCGCGCCCAAATCGCGGAAATAAACAACTACAGAATAATCATTTTCGGTTTGCCAAAAATCGCCACTCACGGCTCCTTGGTCTATGGAGCCATCTCTATTTACCAATACGTATTTGTAATTGTAAAAACCTTGTTTAAACAAGCGGCTATTTCGGTAACTGTCGCTATTGGCATCGTACTTCATATAAGTGCTTTCGTCAATAGTCCAGTTGTTAAAGTTTCCGTATAAATGCAATTCTTTATCGCCTAAATCGTCGTAATACTGAAGGTTAAAGTGCATACGTACATATTCGGCTTCAATATTTTGGTTTTGAGCGTCAACATTTCTAACTACAAAATTTCCGTTTATATCGGGGTTGTACGTATAGGGCCTGTTGTAGCGCGGAATATCGGTAAACAAATAATTTTCATAAACGTCTGAGACACTAATTGATCGCACTCCATTTGCGGCAGATCGTTCGTCTTTATTGTCGAAAGCTAAAAACTCATTGCCACCTCCAAAAGAAGCTTTTTTATCGTATTTATAAATTAACTCGTTGCCCATAGTATATTGGGGAACAAGGTTGGTAATTGCTGTTTTTAGATTGCTGTTTTGAAGCACTAAAACTTTTACGGTTTGTTTTGGGTTAACAAGCAGTAAATTAGGTGAATTTACAGTAAAATGAACCACTTGTTTTTCATCGATAACTTTTAAGTCGCGGGCACGTTTAATTTCAACACCTACGTTGGCGATATTTTCTATCACTAAAAATTTACGTGTAAACATTAGGTCGCCATCGCTGTTGTAAATACTCAATAAATAGTTGCCGCTTTTTTTAATGGCTCGAGTATCGCGATTGGGGATGGTTAATTGGTAATGCGAAAAGATTTGAAGCGTGTTTAAGCTGTTTTCATAATTTTGAATTCGCACATCGTCAAAGCCATCTAAATATTCGCTTTTTGAAAGATCGCTTGGGGACCAGTCAAAATTATGGTGGGTTATGGTGTAGTAGAAATCTTCTTCTTCACCATTTAGGGCGTCAAAAGATAAATTTAATTGTTCGCCCAGCCTTATCATGGGTAACTGACTAAGATCTGTGGTGCCTTTAAATTGTATTGTTCTTATAAAGGAAGGTTCAATTTTTTCTACGATTTGCGAATAGGTTGAAGTTGAAATAACGACAAAAAGGAATGCGGAAAAAAGTGTTTTTAACATACTGTAAATTTAAGAGGCTAAGATAACAATTTTTGTGCCCGATATTTAGGTGGATTAAAACGGTTGTTTTTAAGCGTTTGTAAATTATTTTGGTCAAATCTAAATTTTAATTTTTGATTATTAATATTTCAGAAAGTAAAACTTTTGATTCAAAACTTTCTCAGCGTTTTGAAATAGAACGTGACTCATTGTTGGTTTTAATCATAAAATATTTAGATTTTTCACTCAAAACATTTCAAAATAAGGTTTTATATTAATTTAAAAAGGATTTAAAATAGGGTAAATTGTATTATATTGAAAGAAAATTATACCCTTTTGTTGTGCAATGGTGTATTTAATTTATAAATTTGCACGCCCGTAATCCAGACCATAATAATTTGGTCGATTATAGGGTGTTAAAAAGGCATTATTAATATCCATATTTATGTCCAAAGACATTAAAATTAAAAAAGGTCTTACCATCAATTTAGTGGGCGAAGCAGATAAAACAATATCGAACGCTCCGCGATCTAGAACTTTCGCAATTAGACCTTCCGATTTTCATCTTGTCACTCCAAAAATGGTGGTTAAAGAGGGTGGTAAAGTTCAAGCTGGTGAAACTATTTTCTATTCCAAAAGCAATGAAATTGTAAAGTTTGTCTCTCCTGTGAGCGGGACACTTACAAAAATTTCACGCGGCGCAAAACGAGTTATTACTGAACTTTTAATTGAGGCAGATTCGCAAGACACCTATAAAGATTTTGGTGTGTTAAGCCCAGAAACTTCAAGTGCCGAAGCTATTAAGGCGCGCTTGTTGGAGTCTGGTTGCTGGCCCTTTATTATGCAGCGCCCATACGCGGTTGTCGCTGATACTGAGCGCGAACCTCGCGATATATTTATATCGGCGTTAAGTACAGCTCCTTTGGCCAACGATTGCGATTTTTCTTTACAAGGTAAAGAAAAAGAACTTCAGACTGCTTTAACTGCATTAAGTAAGCTTACTAGCGGTAAAGTGCACGTTGGGGTTGGTAAAAGTGGGTCTTCACCATTTAACGGCTTAAAAGATATTACGCTTTATAATGTTTCTGGACCGCATCCTGCAGGAAATGTTGGTACTCTTATTAATAAGGTGGCTCCGGTTAATAAAGGTGAAATTGTTTGGACTATTGCTCCGCAAGACTTAGTTATTATTGGCGAATTATTGCTTACTGGTAAGTTTAATGCAGAGCGCATTGTAGCTTTAGCAGGATCTGAAGTAAAATCGCCAAAATATTACAGAACTAAAATAGGAGCAGAGGTTTCTACCTTTGTGTACGATTCTGGTTTAAATAACGAGCACGTTCGTGTAATTAGCGGAGATGTTCTTACAGGAGATAAAATTTCGCCTAAAGGACACTTGGGTTATTACAGCAATACTGTGTCGGTAATACCAGAGGGTGATGATTATGAGCTTTTTGGTTGGAATAAGCCAGTTTTTGATAAAATTTCTACTTCAAGAGCACTTACTTTTTCTTGGTTAATGCCAAATAAAAAGTACGATTTAGATACCAATACCAATGGAGAGCACCGTAATTTTGTTGTTACGGGTAGTTATGAAGAAGTTTTTCCTCTAGATATGTATCCGCTTCAAATGCTAAAATCTTGTCTGTATCAAGATTTAGATGAAATGGAAGCTTTAGGAATGTATGAGGTGGCTCCAGAAGATTTTGCACTTACCGAATTTGTGTGTGTAAGTAAGCAACCACATCAACAAATTATCAGGAACGGTCTTGATTTAATGTATAAAGAAATAGGATAATTGCTATGGGATTGAAACAGAATTTACATAAGCTAAAGGAGCAATACAAGGGCACAAAAATGGCCCCCGCATTTAATGCATTGCATACCTTTTTATATACCCCTAATGAAACAACACATTCGGGATCGCACGTACGTGTGGTAGACGATTTAAAGCGTACCATGAATACCGTAATTATGGCGCTTGTTCCGTGTTTAATATTTGGAATATTTAACGCAGGTTACCAACATTACGCAGCTATCGATAATACTTTAAGGTTGGATCCCCTGGCTAACTTTTTTACTTGGGATAACTTTTTGCTAGGAGCTTGGACGGTTTTACCGCTTGTGTTAGTATCGTACATTGTAGGTCTTGTAGTAGAATTTATTTTTGCTGTAATTAAGGGTCACGAAGTAGAAGAAGGTTACCTAGTAACCGGTATGCTTGTGCCACTTATTGTGCCGGTAGATATTCCGTTGTGGATGCTTGCCGTTGCAGTAATCTTTGGAGTAGTAATAGGTAAAGAAGTATTTGGTGGTACGGGAATGAACATTTTGAATCCGGCACTTACTATTCGTGCATTTTTATTCTTTGCATATCCTACTTGGATGAGTGGTGATAAAGTTTGGGTTCACGGCGCACGCGAAGCGGCTGGCACACCAGATGCAATTTCGGGCGAAACTATTTTAGGGAGTCTAGCGCAAAATCAAGAACCTGTTTATAGTATGTGGGACAGCTTCTGGGGCTTTATACCAGGTTCGGTAGGGGAAACTTCAACGTTTCTTATTCTGTTAGGCGCTGCATTTTTAATTTACACTAAAATTGGTAGTTGGAGAATAATGCTTTCTGCAGTGCTTGGTGCATTAGCAATGGGGCTTATTTTTAACGGAGTTGTAGATGCAGGTATTATTACAAGTGGCAGTAGTTTCTATGGTTTAATGAGCGAAACATTTTGGCATCACCTAATTATTGGTGGGTTAGCATTTGGTATTGTTTATATGGCTACAGATCCTGTTACAGCCTCACAAACCAACAAAGGGAAATGGATTTACGGATTTTTAATTGGGTTTATCTCGGTTTTAATTCGCGTATTCAACCCTGCTTATCCAGAAGGTGTTATGTTGGCAATTTTGCTAATGAACGTATTTGCACCAACCATAGATCACTATGTGTTACAAGGAAATATTAAGAAAAGAATGAAACGTTTAAAAGCTAAAACAGCGTAATCATGGCAAGGAATACAGATAAAAACTCTTATACTATAATCTTTGCAGTGATTATGGTAATTGTAGTGGGGTCTCTTTTAGCCGGAATTGCTCAGGGACTAAAGAGTAAAATAACGCTGAACGAGCGTTTTGAAAAAATGCAGAATATTCTATACGCCATAGGCGTTAATGGTAACGAAGGGAGTGGCGACATTACTTTTATCTCTACCGATAAGGTTGAAGAAGCCTTTTCAAAATATATTACTAAGCAAATAGTAATACAAGGAGATGAGGTAACCGAAAATCCTGAAGCTTACCTAATAGATATTAAAAAAGAAGAAACCAAAGCTAAAGATCCAAACTACCAGCGTAGACTGCCACTTTTTATTGGTGAAAAAGACGGTAAAACGCTTTACGTAGTGCCAATGCGAGGCAAAGGTCTTTGGGATGCTATTTGGGGCTTTGTTGCAGTAGATAAATCGCTGGTAGTACAAGGTGTATTTTTTGATCACGCTGGAGAAACGCCAGGTCTTGGAGCCGAAATTAAGCAACGTTACTTTATGGACGACTTTACTGGCGAACACGTTTTAGATGGCGATGTCTTTAAAGGTATTACTGTTGCAAAAGGAAACAACGACCCAATAAACGAAAATAAAACTGATAATAAGGTAGACGCAATTGCAGGTGCAACCATTACCGGCGACGGGGTGACAGCAATGATTAAAAAGGATATGAAAATGTACCTTCCTTATTTAAAATCTTTAAATCAATAAATTATGGGATTGCTATCAAAAAAAGACAGTAAGCTTATTTTAGATCCTTTAGCAGATAATAACCCTATTACAATTCAGGTATTGGGTATTTGCTCGGCATTGGCTATTACAGCGCAGCTTAAAGCATCTATAGTTATGGCTATATCGGTACTCGCAGTAATGGGTATTGGTAACGTGGTAATTTCTTTAATGAGAAATATTATACCTTCAAAAATTAGAATTATTGTACAGCTAATTGTTGTAGCTTCTCTAGTAATTATTGTAGATCAAGTTTTAAAAGCATTTGCATATTCGTTAAGTAAAGAGCTTTCTGTATTTATTGGTCTTATTATTACCAACTGTATTATCATGGGGCGTTTTGAGGCTTTTGCATTAGGTAATGGTCCGTGGAGATCGTTTTTAGACGGAATTGGTAATGCTGCTGGGTACGGTGTAATTTTAATTATCGTAGGATTTTTTAGAGAATTACTTGGTTCTGGTACATTATTAGGTTTCCCAGTTTTAGGAGACCCAATTACTAAAACAGGTGTATACGCGCTTGGATACGAAAACAACGGATTTATGTTGTTGTCGCCAATGGCATTAATTATAGTTGGATTAATAATTTGGGTACAACGCGCTCGAAATAAAGACTTAATAGAAGAATAAAAAATTAGCAGTATCATAGAATAGCAGGTAGTTTTCTTGATATTCTTTAGTTGCAATTTCAATCATAGAAAAAATGGAACACATAGAGTTATTTTTTAAATCGATTTTTATAGACAATATGGTATTTGCTACATTTTTAGGAATGTGTTCTTACCTTGCTGTTTCTAAAAAAGTATCGACCGCAGTAGGTCTAGGTGCTGCAGTAATTTTTGTACTTGCCGTAACTGTACCTATAAACTGGTTGTTAGACCAATATATATTAAAAGATGGAGCCCTTATATGGTTAGGCGAAGAATACGCAGCATACGACCTTAGCTTTTTATCGTTTATTCTTTTTATTGCCACCATTGCAACGATGGTGCAATTAGTTGAAATTGTAGTAGAAAAGTTTTCTCCTTCACTATATAATTCGTTGGGTATCTTTTTACCGCTTATTGCTGTAAACTGTGCTATTTTGGGAGGTTCTTTATTTATGCAATCTCGCGAAATTGCTACTTTAGGTTTGGCTTTAAATTACGGTATTAGTTCAGGAATTGGATGGTTTTTAGCCATTGTAGCAATTGCCGCCATTCGCGAAAAAATACGTTATTCAAACGTACCAGCACCACTTAGAGGATTAGGAATTACCTTTATTATTACAGGATTAATGGCTATAGGTTTTATGAGCTTTGGAGGAATGTTAACGGGTGGCGATGAGGATACTTCATCACTCGAAGGGCAGCCTGAAAATATAGGAATTCAATCTGAACAAATTCAAAACAATAATACAGAAACCGAGCAAACGGTTGAAGTGTCAACTATAACGAAGCAATAGTATGTTTTTAGCAGTAAGCACATTAGGAGTAATTATAGTAACTGTTATTGCCTTTTTGGTTTTAACGTTGCTGTTGGTTGCATTATTACTTTTTACTAAACAGAAACTTTCTCCCTCTGGACCAGTAAAAATTACCATTAATGATGAAAAAGTAATTGAAGTAGAAAGTGGTGGAACTCTTTTATCTACACTTGGAAGCGAAAAAATATTTCTTCCTTCTGCCTGCGGTGGTGGAGGTACTTGTATTCAGTGCGAGTGTCACGTAAATTCTGGTGGTGGTGAAGCATTACCTACCGAAACGCCTCACTTTACCAGAAAAGAATTACAAGCAGGAGCTCGATTATCTTGCCAAGTAAAAGTTAAACAAGACATGAATATCACAATTCCGGAAGAAGTATTCGGAATTAAAAAATGGGAAGCTACCGTTGTTAGAAATTATAACGTAGCATCATTTATTAAAGAATTTGTAGTTGAAATTCCTGAAGATATGAACTACAAAGCGGGAGGTTATATTCAAATTGAAATTCCACCTTGTGAGATTAAATTTGAAGATATGGATATTACAGCCCACCCCGAAGAACACGATAGACCCGACAAATTTCAAGAAGAGTGGGACAAGTTTAAATTGTGGCCACTAGTAATGAAAAATACTGAAACGGTTGAAAGAGCTTACTCTATGGCCTCTTACCCAGCCGAAGGTCGCGAAATTATGCTTAATGTTCGTATTGCAACTCCACCATTCGACCGTGCAAAAGGTGGATGGATGGATGTAAATCCGGGTATTGCTTCGTCTTATATCTTTAATTGTAAAGAAGGCGACAAGGTTACTATTTCGGGCCCTTATGGTGAATTCTTTATTAATCCATCAGATGCCGAAATGCTATACGTTGGTGGTGGAGCAGGAATGGCACCTATGCGTTCTCACCTTTATCACTTATTCAAAACCCTTAAAACTGGCAGAAAAGTAACTTATTGGTACGGTGGGCGTTCAAAGAGAGAATTATTCTATTTAGATCACTTTAAGCAATTAGAAGATGAGTTTCCAAACTTTAAATTCTATTTAGCACTATCTGAACCAATGGAAGAAGATAACTGGAAAGTGAAAAAAGATATTCACGATGAAGAAGGAGATGGTTTTGTAGGCTTTATTCACCAAGTGGTAATAGATAATTACTTAAACCATCACGAAGCACCCGAAGATATTGAACTGTATTTCTGTGGTCCTCCATTGATGAACCAAGCGGTTCAAAAAATGGGCGAAGACTTCGGAATCCCTGATGAGAACATCCGTTTTGATGATTTCGGAGGATAGTCAAACTTTATTACAAACTTTAAAAAACCGCTTCATAATTTTCGAAGCGGTTTTTTTATGCAATTGCTTATAAACTATTAATTTCTATTATTCGTAAATTTGTTTCCTAGCTATGAATGAAAAACTAAACGAACAAGAATTGCACAATCTCGCAATGAATATTGTGGGAAAACAGTTAGAAAAAGATGGTTTCGAATTTTTAGGTGTTAATTCTAAACTTAAACGCGACCCGCAATTTGTCGCGCTAAAAAACAAAGAATTACACTTTATAATTGTTCGCGCAATAAGCTACCCACAAGATGCTCACGCGTATGACCCTGTTTTTATGCAAACAATTAAACAACACGCAAATAAATTTGAAGCTAAAACTTACTATGCTGGTGTAGGTTTGGGTCACGGGAGTGACTATGGTAAACCGGTTATAAAAAATGAAGATTACACAGTAGTGTACAAAGGTTTACAAGAAATTATATGAAAAAGCTACTCTTTTTACCCCTAATATTTCTTTTTATATTCTGTGAAGAAGAAGCGCCGCAACCCAAATTTTTACAAGGTGAAGCCTTTGGAACTACCTATAATATTCAATTTTATTCTGAAGAGAATATCGATTTTAAAAAGGGGTTAGACTCGGTTATTGCCGTTGTAAACCAATCTGTAAGCACATATATGCCTGGCAGTAAAATTTCCAAAATTAATAAAGGCGATAGCACAATTGTTGTAGATTCTATTTTTAAAGAAGTTTTTAAAATTTCAAAAGAAGTTTTTAACAAAACCAACGGATATTTTGATCCAACTATTGGGGTTTTACGTAATGCTTACGGCTTTGGCGATGTAAAACCTTTGCAAAATATAGATAGTACCACTTTGGATTCGCTAATGCAATATGTTGGATTTAATAAGGTGAAAATTAAAGAAGATGGCACTGTTTTTAAAGAATTGCCACAAATCTATTTCGACTTTAATGCAGTTGCCAAAGGGTACGGGATTGACCGTTTAGGCAGTTATTTAGAATCTAAAGGTGCTACCGATTATTTAATTGAATTAGGGGGTGAAATATTAACCAAAGGTGAAAATCGCAATTCAAATAAAAAGTGGGTAGTGGGCATTGAAGCCGTAGATTCTGAATTGGAAAATAGGAGTTTAGCCGCGACCCTCCAGTTAAAGAATGAAGCGATGGCATCTTCTGGAAATTACCGAAAATTTAGAATAGATTCCCTTACAGGAAAGCGATACGTTCACACTTTAAATCCGCTAACCGGTTCGGCCGAAAAGAGCGATGTTACAAGCGCTACGGTTGTTGCGCCAACTTGTGCCTTAGCCGATGCTTATGCAACTTCGTTTATGGCCTTAGGGTTGGAAAAATCAAAAACATTGCTAGATAAGTTGCCTAATATTGAAGCGTATTTAACTTATAACGACTCGCTTCAAAATCATCAAGTTTATATCACAAATGGTTTTAAAATGCGGTTAAGCAATTAACTTTTTGCAAACAGGAATTAATTCTCCTTTTGGTAGTCTGTATTTTTCAACCGCTGCATCAGAAAGTGTTTTTGTGTAATCCACGGCTTTTACCGTAAACCCAATACTTTCTAACTTTGCAAAATAATCCATTCCGTACACGCGCACGTGGTCGTATTGCCCAAAAATCTTTGCACGTTCGGTAGGATCGGTAATGCTGTCGTCTTCAAAAGTATGTTTTAAATTGGCCTTATATGGAACTTGAAGTATTGCCGTTCCACCCGGTGCTAACACCCTAAAAATTTCTTGCATCGCCTTGGTATCGTCTGGAATATGTTCTAAAACGTGATTGCAGATTATAAAGTCGAATTGGTCGTTTTCGAAAGGTAAATCGCAAATATCTGCTTTTACATCGGCTATGGGTGAATTTAAATCGGTAGTAGTGTAATCCAGATTTTTCATCTTTCTGAATTTCTTATAAAACGCTTGTTCGGGCGCAAAGTGAAGCACTTTTATATTTTCGGTAAAAAACCCTGTTTCATTTTTAAGATACAACCAAAACAATCTGTGGCGCTCCAGCGATAAGGTTCCGGGGGAGAGCACATTGTTTCTAACATTTTCATAACCGTACGGTAAAAATTTACGGTACGATTTACCATCAATAGGGTCTGTATATTTGTTTCCTCTTAAAAAAAAGGCAAGTACGGGCCTGCCTATTATACTCAATCTAATGAGTAACGGCCGTGGAATTGTATTTAGAAGTTTTTTAAACAAGCGATTGCAGTCTTAAAGTAGCCTCAATTTAAATGGTTAATTGCAAATTTCACTTTTAAAGCAATTGTTTTGAAAAATTTAGAGCCATATTTATTTGGCTCTAAACTCATCTTCTTCGTCGCTTTTAATACCTAAAGCTTCGTATACGTAATCAAAAGTTGAAAGTAATTCGGGTTTACCATCCACGAGGGCAATGTTGTGTTCAAAATGTGCACTTGGTTGTCCATCGCGAGTTACAATTGTCCACCCGTCGCTTAACTGTTTAACTTTATGAGTACCCATATTAATCATAGGTTCTAAAGCGATAGTCATTCCTTCAATAAATTTTTTACCTCTTCCACGACGACCGTAGTTGGGTAATTCGGGGTCTTCGTGCATTTTTCGGCCTAAACCGTGGCCTACAAGCTCTCTTACCACTCCGTAACCGTGAGCTTCACAATACTTTTGAATAGCATAGCCAACATCACCAACGCGATTTCCAGCTTTAAATTCGCGAATACCAATATAAAGTGATTCTTTCGTTATGCGAAGCAATTTTTGTACTTCTGGGTCTACTTCACCTACTTCAAAAGTATAGGCGTGGTCTCCGTAAAATTCATTTTTTATCGCACCGCAATCTATTGCCACAATATCACCTTCTTTTAAAGGAACATCTGTAGGAAGACCGTGAACTACAGCGTCGTTTACACTTGTTAAAAGCGTGGAAGGACAATCGTAAAGCCCGAGAAAACCAGGAATTGCACCTTGACTTCTTATAAAGTCTTCGGCCATTTTATTTAACTGGTTGGTAGTTACTCCAGGTTTTACTTCCTTGGCAAGCATACCTAAGGTCCGCGATACAACTAATGCGCTTTCACGCATTAATTCAATTTCTTCTTTGCTTTTTGGTATTATCATAGTGTTATTTTAAAAAGGAAAAAAACCCTTTTTTATGTAATTTTGATTTTTTTGGCGCTGCTTCGCCAGTAAGAATTTGATAAATTTCGCCCCAACTTTTTAGTCCGCCAATATTTCGGTCATCTATAAAAATATCGGCATTTATTTTTCGGCTATGCGAGGTGTCAAATTCCTCTTCGGGAAAACTGTTGTTAACGGCGTAGAATTCAATACCGTTTTCTTTACAAAAATCTACAGCTTCTTGAAGCGTTCGGCCTTTGCGGTATGTCCATAAAATAAGTCTGTGTCCATCATTTTGCAGTCTCTTTAAAGTATCGAATGCAAAGATGATTGGGCGGCCAATTTTAGGATATGCATCCTCTACAATAGTACCATCAAAATCTACGGCTATAGTGAAAGTTTCCTTTATCATTTTAAAAATTAAAGCTGCAAATTTACAAAGAATAATAGCGTAAATAAAGGATTATTGGGCGTATGCATGTTGCTACTCTTTGCCACTTAAAATTGTAAGCATATCTGCTTCCAGGTTTTTCATTGGGTATTCCACAATTCGGTTTAATTCTTCGCCATTTTTATAGAAAATAATTGTGGGCACGTAGTTTATATCTTTCCCTTCTTCAAAACCTTGTGGCGTAGTTTTTTCGTCGGAAACTGTATAAAGCGTAAGCTTGTCTTCGTCAAAATTTGCTTGATCCAAAATTTTGTATAAATGGGGTGTTTCGCGCTGGCTATCCTCACACCAAGTACCCATAAATACTGTAATCTGTACATCTTTTAATAAGGGTTTTAACGAGTCGATTATTTCGGGTTTTGGTTTATAGTAATCATATCCCAAATTATACCATTCTTTAAAGGCGTCCATTTTAAATCCTTCGCGTGTAGCTTCGCCAAGTAACATTACTGAATCTTCATAAGCAACCGTATCATTAACTTGCTTTTTTGAATTTTCTGAAGTCATCATGTTGGAAGAACTTTTAACTACTTTGTTTTTTTCTTTTGAAGAATTGCACGCAACAACAGCGGCTGCAGCAAAGATTATAAATAATTTTTTCATCTTTTTTAAATTAAGGATTCTTGTCTCATTACTTCTGGTTTTGCTACGCCCAAGAGTTCTAAAATTGTAGGCGCGATATCTGCTAAAATACCATCTTTAACCGTTTTTATGTCGTTGTCAACCACAATAATTGGCACGGGGTTTATAGTATGCGCTGTATTGGGCGAACCATCGTTATTTCGCATAGTTTCGCTATTGCCGTGATCTGCAATTATTATGGTTGTATAATGGCTCTGTAGGGCTTGTTCAACAATTGCTTTTGTACAATTATCTACCGTTTCGCAAGCTTTTATTGCAGCTTCAAAAACGCCCGTATGGCCCACCATATCTGGATTTGCAAAGTTTAAACAAATAAAATCTGCAGTTTCGTTTTCAATTTCCGGTAAAATCATGTTCCGAATATCGTAGGCACTCATTTCAGGTTTAAGGTCGTAAGTAGCTACTGTGGGCGACGGACATAAAATTCGTTTTTCCCCTTCAAAAGCAAGTTCTCTTCCGCCCGAAAAGAAAAAAGTAACATGAGGGTATTTTTCAGTTTCGGCAATTCTAATTTGCTTTTTACCGTTTTTTTCTAAAACTTCACCCAACGTATCGGTTAAGTTTTCTTTGTTATAAACTACGTTAATATTTCCGAAGGAATCGTCGTAATTTGTGAGGGTTACAAAATAGAGTGGCACTGTTTTCATCCCAAACGATTCGTAATCTTTTTGAGTTAAAACTTCGGTAAGTTGTCTGCCGCGATCGGTTCTAAAGTTGAAGAAAATTACAACATCGTCTTGGTCAATAGTGGCAACCGGTTTTCCTTCTGAATTTGTCATTACAATAGGTTCAATAAACTCGTCTGTTATCCCTTCAGCATAACTATTGTCTATACTTTTTACAGCGTTTTTTGAAGGTTTCCCTTTTCCGAAGCGCAATAAATCGTAAGCTTTTTTTACGCGTTCCCATCTTTTGTCGCGGTCCATCGCGTAATAACGACCAATGATAGAAGCCAATCTGCCTCCTGTTTTTTCTAAGTGAAGTTGTAAATTTTCAATAAACCCTTTGCCCGAATGTGGATCAACATCGCGACCATCGGTAAACGCGTGGACAAATACATTTTTTACACCATCATTTTGAGCTGCCGAAAGCAAACCTTTTAAATGGTTAATGTGCGAATGCACGCCGCCATTTGAAACTAGACCTAAAAAATGTACTTTTTTATTATGGCTATTTGCATAAGCAAAAGCTTTTTTAAGTTCGGGTTCATTGCTAATAGTACCGTTTTCTATTGCCATGTTAATTTTAGCGAGGTCTTGATATACAATGCGTCCAGCACCCAAATTCATATGGCCAACTTCGCTGTTGCCCATTTGGCCTTCGGGTAATCCAACGTTCATTCCGTGGGTAAGCAATTGACCATGAGGATATTTTTTGTACAAAGAATCTATAAATGGCGTATTGGCTTGCGCGACAGCAGATACCGAAGTATCTTGCGTTACCCCCCAACCATCGAGGATCATTAATAATACTTTTTTATTCATTTTAAACAGCTTATAATTACTAAGTGTGGTTTTATGGTAAAAGTTTTGGGTTTATATCTAAAATGTTTTCTTCTTTATATTTAAGAATAAATGCATCCGAAAAATTTTCGGCACCTAACAATTTTTCTTCTGCAAGCATTTTTTTCACATCAATTTTTTCTTTGTACTCCTTTAACATTGCAACCGAAACTGGCGCGTAGCTAAAGTGCCAAGGTTCATATTTAAAACCTTTGCGGTTGCCGTTATCTGTATAAACTTCGTAAAAATTGAATTTTTCGGCATTTTCATCCAGCCACATTTTTAGTTTGCAGTAAGGGCCCGTGCCGTGAAAGTTTTCGGGTAACAGCACATCTGCTGGACGCGGAGCATTGGCATCTATTAAATCAATATCGGTGCCCCAATGGTGGCGCGAAGTTCCCGGTATGGTTGAGTATTCAATAATTTTATTAAGCGCATCTTCGGGGGTAAGTCCTTGTTTTGTAAATCGTTTATATTTGCCTTCAAAAATTTGCTTTTGCCGTTGAAAGCTTCGGTATGCCGATACAACTTCTATATTTATATTTTCTTTTGCAGCCGCTGCCTTCATTTCTTTAAATGCTACTTTGGCAGTTTTGTGCATTTTTGAAGTATAGGTATTGCCTACTATATCTGGATTTCCCTTTCCAATTAATTGACTTCGACTAAATTCTTCTGAAAATTTTTTAAAAGAAAACTGCGGAAAAATTGCCAAACTAAGCCCTGCAATACTTGAAATTTTAATAAATTCGTTACGCTTCATTAATATGTTTTAGTGAAGTTTTAAAATTACCATTATTTTGAAAGATAACGCCATATCAATACGCATTATTGAACCCGAAAAAATTTTTATTATCATACCTTTATTGCAAAAATTGGGCAAATACACCGTTTCTGAAGAAGTGATTAAAGAACGCTTACTTGAAATGGTTCAACAAAACTACGAATGTCTCGGTATTTTTGACGACAATCAATTAATTGGCATTTGCGGGCTTTGGTTTCAAACACGGCACTATGCAGGCCGTAGTGTAGAAATGGACCACGTAATTATAGACGATACTTCGCGCGGTAGAGGCGTTGGTAAATTGCTTGTTGAATTTGTTACAAATTACGCTAAAAAGAAATCGTGTAATTGGATAGAATTAAACAGTTACGTACACAATTTCCCTTCGCATAAATTTTTCTATAACCAAGGGTTTGTGGCAAAAGGATACCATTTTGTCAAGGAATTGTAACATTTCTTTGCACAACATTTTTTTATAATTTTTATCTAAATAGATTGCTGAATGAGATTCCGCTTTCTACTTCATAGGGCGTTTTGTTTTGTTCAAAAACGCGGGCCTCTAAATTGCCCTTAAGGGTAATTTCGTCACCGCTTACGCTAAGCCAACTGCCTTCGCGTAATCCTACCACCGGAATTGTGTTTTGGGTATGAAATTCTGCAATTCGGGTTTCGCGAGTCTCGCCCATATGTTTGCTAGCTGGATTTGGATCTAAATAATGCGGATTTAAATTAAACGGAATAACCCCTAAAGTTTTAAACGACGGCGGGTAAACAATAGGCATATCGTTAGTGGTTTGCATGGAAATGCCGCAAATATTACTGCCGGCACTCGTCCCCAGATAAGGCATGCCGTTAAAAATTGCTTCACGAAGCGGCTGCATTAATTCTAAACGGTATAGTGAACTTACCAATACAAAAGTGTTACCGCCGCCAGTAAAGGCGCCTTTGGCATTTTTTAGAGCCTCCACGGGGTTTTTAAAAGTATGTAGCCCAACCACTTTTTTTCCAATTTTTGCAAAAGCTTCTGCTGCTTTTTCGGTGTAGGCGTCGTGGCTAATTCCGCCGGGGCGCGCAAAAGGTATAAAAACAATTTCATTTGTGTTTTTAAACAATTCGCGCATTTCGTCTAAAAGATAGTCTAAATATTCGCCTCCGTACACTGTGCTGGTACTTGCAACAATTAGTTGTCGTGCCGATAAAGAGTGGTTGTTGTTGGTATTATTCATTGTAATTTTTTTTAAGAAGGTAAACTTAACTATTGTTAAAGATTAATATAATTTATTCGGCAAAATTCGTTATTATTTTATAGACATAGAAATTCTATTTTTGTAACAAAGTCGTCACTTTTTCGTCTAATCCACAAATTAATTTTTCTTTAATGAAATACTTTAAATTGCTGCTTTTGGTAATGGTTTTTCCTTTACTTTCGGGAGCTTCTGCACATAAATTTTACGTAAGCATTACAAAAATCGATTTTGTTGAAAAACAAGGATCACTTCAAATTACCTTAAAAATTTTTACAGATGATATTGAAGATGCTTTGCAAGCCAATTATAACCCTTCGTTAATTTTAAAACGTAAAAATGAAGCGCCAGCAGTTGATGCAAGCTTAGAAAATTATTTGCTTCAAAAGTTAAAAATTGTGGTTAATGATAGAGAAGTTAAACTCAATTATTTAGGAAAAGAATACGAAACCGATATGTTGGTTGCCTATATTGAAGTAGCAGGAATAAAGGAGCTAAATACGGTTACGGTTGAGAATAAAATTTTGATGGAAATTTTTAGCGATCAACAAAACATTATTCACGTAAAAACCCCTTCGATTCGCCGAAGTTTAATTCTTGACAGGGACGAACCCGGTGGAAAATTAATTTTTAATTAATACATTGCAATTCTCTTTTAAAACCCTCACTTTCATTATGAATATATTTAAAACTCTTTTTATTCTTGGTCTTTTCGTAATTACAGGTGCTGCGATAGCACAAGAAAAGTCTGAGACACAAGAACGTAAATCTGGTCATTATAACAACAATAGATTTAAACAGCTTTACCAAGAGTTTTCAACCCCAAATATGTTTCGTACGGCAAGTGGAGCACCCGGTCCTAATTACTACCAGCAGCAGGCAGACTACGTTATGGACATTGAGCTGGACGATAAAAACAAAAAGTTGTCGGGTTTTGAAACCATAACGTATACTAACAATTCGCCCGATGTGTTGGAGTATTTGTGGGTGCAATTAGATCAAAATGTGAGGTCAAAAAATTCTAAAACGCCACTTATTTCACCTTCCAGTGCTGCGCCTGCCAATCTTACTAATAGATTTGTAAACAAATACCTAAAAAAACCTTTTGATGGCGGTTTTAACATTGTTGAAGTAAAAGACACAAAGGGTCAGCCATTGCCGTATATCATCAATCAAACCATGATGCGTATTGATATGCCGAAGGAATTAAACCCAGGTGAAAAATTTAGTTTTTCTATTAAGTGGTGGTATAACATTAACGACCACGTTAACCAAGGGGGGCGCAGTGGGTACGAAACTTTTAGCGATGGCAATCGCGGTTATGTAATAGCACAGTTTTACCCTAGAATGGCGGTTTATAACGATGTTGAAGGTTGGCAAAATAGTCAGTTTTGGGGTAGAGATGAATTTGCTCTTCCCTTCGGAAATTTTGAAGTAAATATTACAGTTCCGGCCGATCATATTTTGGATGCTACAGGGCAGCTTCAAAATAGAAAACAAATTTTTTCAAAAGAAATGATGCGGCGTTACGAAACTGCTAAAAAATCTTTTGATAAGCCTGTTTTAATTGTAACACAAGCCGAAGCCGAAGCCGCTTCAAAAAACTTTTCAACTGCAAAAAGAACGTGGAAATTTAAAGCCGAAAATGTTCGCGACTATGCGTTTGCAACTTCAAGAAAATATATGTGGGATATGATGGCTGTAAAAATGGGCAGCGGCTCGGTAATGGCAGTTTCGTTATATCCGCCAGAGGCAAACCCGTTGTGGGAAGATTGGTCTACGCGGGCAGTTGCAAGTACCTTAAAAACTTTTTCGCGAATGACTTTTGATTATCCTTACCCAAAAGCTATTTCGGTTAGTGCCAAAAATCAAGGAATGGAATACCCTATGATTTGTTGGAATTACGGCCGCCCTAATCTCGATGGTAGTATTAGTGAGAGAACAAAATTTGGAATGATAAGTGTAATTATTCACGAGGTTGGGCATAACTACTTTCCAATGATTGTAAATAGCGACGAACGCCAATGGACTTGGATGGACGAAGGGCTTAATACTTTTACCCAATACGTTGCCGAACAAGATTTTGCCGAGACCTATCCCGAAGCCATTGCACCCCATAAAAAATACCCTTCGCGCCGTGGGCCCGCCAAAAAAATAGTGGATTATATGGCTGGCGAACAAAGCCAGTTAGCGCCTATTATGACAAAAGGTTTAAATACTTATAATTTTGGTGCAAACGCTTACGCCAAACCAGCTACTGCATTAAATATTTTGCGCGAAACAATTATGGGTCGCGAACTTTTTGATTTTGCTTTTAAAACCTACGCAAACCGTTGGATGTTTAAACACCCAACCCCCGAAGACTTTTTTAGAACAATGGAAGATGCTTCGGCAATAGATTTAGATTGGTTTTGGCGCGAATGGTTTTATACTACCAATTTTGTAGATATTGGTGTAAAAGAAGTGAAACAGTTTTTTGTAAGTTCAAAAATGACTTCGGAAGTAAAAGAAATGCTCGCTGCACGAGGTATTTCAGAAATTGAAATGCCACCTATGGTTTATTTAATTGATGAAAATAGCGAAGATTTTGAAGAAAGTATGCGCAATACAAAACTTAGTGATATTGCGACGCTAAACGAATATATTTTGAATAATATTCCGGTAGAAGAGCGTTCAAACTTAAAAAGTCCTAATTATTTTTATGAAATTTCTTTTGAAAAACCAGGTGGTATCCCGATGCCTATTCTCGCTAAATATACCTACAGCGACGGCAGTAGTGAAGAGGTAAAATATCCTGCACAAATTTGGAGGAAAAATGACGAAGTGGTGCGAAAAGTAATCGCTTCAGAAAAGAAATTGGTTTCAATTGAAATAGATCCCGAAGAAGAAACTGCCGATATTGATATTTCTAATAATATGTGGCCAAAACGCAATACTGTAAGTGCTTTCGAAAAATTTAAAAACAAGAAAGATTCAAAATAAACTTTTCGTAATTAATAAAAATCCTTTTTGTATTTATAACTGCAAAAAGGATTTTTTTTGAATATCATTTTTTTGGAAAAACTATCTTTCTACTACCATTAACTCATAAGTGGTTAGTATATTTGCACTATGATTTCACAGGCAATTTTTCTTTTTATTAGTGGTACCGAAATAGGGTTTATCATGTTTGTGATCCTATTAGTTTTTGGCGCCGATAAGGTGCCAGAGATTGCTCGTGGGCTGGGTAAAGCGATGCGTCAAGTGAAAGATGCAACCAATGATATTAAATCTGAAATTACTAAAAGCGCCGAAAAACAAGGAATTGACGTTGATATTACCAAAGATGTTCGCGAACAAATAGACAAGGTAAAAGAAGATGTTGACGAAGTTACCGGCCCTATAAAAAGAAAGTTTTAGTAATCTATAAAACTACCCTTTTACACGCGAAATTGTAAGTCCGTCGCGGATGGGTAAAATTACCGTTTCCAATTGAGGATGCTCATTCAGTAGCTTGTTATACGTTAAAAGCGCTTTTGTGTCTTTGTCGTCTTTTTTTACTTTTTCAACTACTTTGCCACTCCATAAAACATTGTCGCTTAAAATAACCGAACCTTTTTTTAACTTCGGAAGGATAATTTCTAAATATTTAGGGTAATTGTTTTTATCGGCATCTATAAACACAAGGTCGAACGTTTTGTCAAGTTTTGGAATTATATCCAAAGCGTTGCCTAAATGCTGAACTATTTGTTCGCCATATTGCGATTGGTCAAAATATTTCCTTTGAAAATCTACTAATTCTTCGTTGATATCAATGGTGTGCAACTCGCCATTAGCTTGCATCCCCTCGGCCAAGCAAAGCGCCGAATAACCCGTATAAGTTCCAATTTCAAGAATGTTTTTAGGGTTAATTAATTTAGACAGCATACTTAACACTCTGCCTTGCAAATGCCCGCTTAACATTCTTGGTACAAGCACTTTTTGCCAAGTTTCCCTATTTAATTTTTGAAGTAATTCGGGTTCGGGCTGCGAGTGTTCTTCTACGTAATTATTTATTTTTTCGGGTAGAAATTCCATTTTAAAATATTGTAACGCTAAAGTTTTTAAATTTAATTTTCGTCAAGAATTCGTTTAACGAGTTTGTTTTTTGCTTCTTCGTCATCGCCACAAAGCCATTGTATCACATTTTTATCCCAAATGTCATCGCTTTCTTTCGTGGTTATTATTTTTTGCTCTACGGCTAAATCGAGTATTTTACCTGGGTAAGATGACTGCACTGCGCTCTCCATCTCGCCAAGCGGGTACGGATCATCCAGTCCCATTAAAACTTGCTTACTTCCTTGATTTTTTACTAATAATTCTAACCCGCCGGTATCGTGCAACAAGGTATCAAAAAAGATGTTTTTGTGTCCTACCGCCTTTCGTGGGTGGGTTTTACCTTCAAATAAATCGGGACGACCGTCAAAACCTTGTATGCGTCTGCCCAAATTAATTTGAGCCAATTGACCGCCATGCGCAAAACATGTGCGCATATTGGGGTATTTATCGGCGTACCCATTTAAAGTTAAAAAGTGGTAAGCATCTGCACATTGCGCGAGCATCCAAATAAGGTGAAAACGCCAAGCAGTATTTTCAAGTTTTATAAATTTTTCACCATCGTAAGGATGAATTTCTACCGCTAAATTATATTTTGAAGCCAATTCAAAAATAGGCTCATTTTCTTCGTCAAAAATACAGCGCCATGTACCAATGGTGTCCATATAGTGCGTTGGCAAACATAAAAGTTGCATTCCCAACTGCTCAACACAACGTTCAATTTCCCAAAGTGCACCGCGCACAAACCCCGGATGAACTACAAAACCACAAGTAAATTTTGAGGGATGATCGTGTTGTACTCTAGCATTAAAATCATTTTGAAAACGCAACGCTTGCTTCATTTCTTCAACGCGTAATCCATTTCCATAAAGCTGCGATAGATTTAAAACCACGGCGTGATCTATTTTAAAACGCTCCATCCATTCAAGCTTTTCATTTAAGAAAAAACTAGAGTCGGTAACGGGGCGTTTCCAATCTTTTTGAAGCATGTATTTACGGTCTTTATCTACCCAAAATATGCCTTTGTCCTGCATAAATTGCGGAATTTCTTCTGGGTAGGGAAGTAGGTGGGAGTGGCCGTTAATGCGGAGTTTTCGTTTCATATCTATACCCCCGCCAACGCGGGAAATGGTTTTATTAATTCAAAATATTTGTCTAAAGTTACAACTTCTATAATTTAACTCTAAAAGATTAAAATAACTCGCTTTACGCAATTTTAGCAGGTTGTCGAGTTGTAAAAGATGCTATAATGATTTTGTTCGTCCGCCATCCACTGGCAGGGTAATTCCGTTTATATAGCTGGCTGCTTCGCTCGATAAAAATGCCACCGCATTTGCAATTTCACCAGGCTGAGCAAAACGTCGTGCCGGTACAAGGCCTTTCATAAATTCGCTGGCTTCTTTTTCAGATTTTCCAGTACGTTTGGCTGCATTACTTACAATATCTTCCAATCTATCGGTAGCTGTAAAACCGGGTAACACATTGTTGACAGTTATACCAAACTGTCCTAATTCATTTGCCAAAGTTTTACTCCAATTGGCCACTGCACCACGTACCGTATTACTCACTCCCAAACCGTCTATAGGTTGTTTTACCGAAGTAGAAATAATATTAATAATGCGGCCGTAATCTGCTTCTTTCATCCCCGGTACTACGGCTTGCGCCAATATTTGGTTGCAAATTAAATGCATTGAAAAAGCTTTTTCAAACTCATCGGGGCTTGCCGAAAATATGGGGCCACCCTTGGGTCCCCCAGTATTATTAACCAGAATATGAAATATTTTATTTGAAACGGCAACTTCTACTTTGTCTTTTAACTGCTGCGGATTTGTAAAATCTGCCACAAAATAGTTGTGTTTTTGACCTTTATCGTGAGACAGTTCAATTAAGGTTTCTTTTAATTTTTCTTGATCGCGTGCCACCAGTGTAATGGTTGCCCCAAGTTTTGCCAGTTGTATGGCTGTTGCTTTTCCTATTCCTGCGGTGCTTCCGCAAACCAAGGCATTTTTATTTGTTAAATCTAAATTCATAATTTCTTGTCAGGTCGAGCGCAGTCGAGACCAATTTTAAGCATTTTATTCTTTTGTAACCCCTCGACTGCGCTCGGGGGGACCTGTTTTACTGTACTCGATTTTAAGTTTATTCGTATTTAATACATACATTTTTAGCTTCAGTAAAAAAGCGTAGGGCGTCAAAGCCACCCTCACGACCCACACCGCTGTCTTTTACACCGCCAAATGGGGTGCGTAAATCGCGGTTGAGCCACGTATTAACCCAAACGATTCCTGCTTCAATTTCTTTTGAAATACGCATCGTGCGGTTTATATTGGTGGTCCAAATTGTTGCAGACAAACCGTATTTAACCGAATTGGCCATGTTTAAAACCTCTTCTTCAGTTTTAAAAGGCATAATTGTAACCACAGGGCCAAAAATTTCCTCTTGGTTTACGCGGCATTTATCATCAAAAACTTCAATAACTGTGGGTTCTAAATAGTAACCGTTTTCAAAGCCTTTAACGGTAACTTTATTTCCGCCGTACAGTATTTTTCCGCCTTCTTTTTTAGCAATTTCAATATAAGATGCTACCTTTTCTAAATGCGATTTAGAAACTAAAGCACCTACATTTGTATCGGCATCAAAAGGATTGCCTACTTTTAGTTGTTTAACCTTTTCAACAAAGTCTGTTTTAAATTTTTCGAAAATCGATTTTTCTACAAAAATTCGGCTACCGCAAAGACAAATCTGACCTTGGTTTGCAAATGAAGAGCGCACCGTTGTCTCTAGCATTTTATTGTAGTCGCAATCGGCAAAGATGAGGTTTGGGTTTTTTCCGCCAAGCTCTAACGAAAGCTTCTTAAACATTGGAGCTGCACTACGAGCAATGTGTTCGCCAGTTTTTGTACCCCCCGTAAACGAAATTGCTTTTATGTGTTTATGTTCCACAATTGCTTGCCCAGCCGTAGGTCCCGTGCCATGAACAATATTTAAAACACCTTTCGGCAAACCAGCTTTCGTGCAAATTTCACCCAAAAGAAAAGCCGTTAATGGTGTTACTTCACTGGGTTTTGCTACAACGGTGTTCCCTGCCGCAATAGCGGGTGCAATTTTCCAAGTAAATAAATACAACGGCAAATTCCAAGGCGAGATGCAACCTACAACCCCCAGCGGCTGCCTTAGGGTAAAATTCATAGTGTTTAAACCGGTGCTTTCATGTGCTTCACTTGAAAATTGAGTGATGGCATTTGCGAAAAACCGAAAATTTGCTGACGCCCTTGGAATATCTACCGATAGTGCCAAACTTAAAGGTTTTCCGTTGTCTTTGGCTTCTGCTTGGGCTAAATCTACCAATTGCTCTTCAATTAAATCTGCAATTTTTATAAGAATTCGGCTGCGTTTTTCAAGGGTAGAATTGCTCCATTCTGGGAATGCTTCTTTTGCGGCTTTGTAAGCGTTTTCAACATCTTCGGCATTAGAATTTGCAATCTTGGCATACACTTCACCGGTGGATGGATTGTAATTCTCCAACCAATTATCTGAAAGAGGTTCAACGTATTCGCCGTTTATGTAGTTTAGAATTTTCAATTCAAATATTTTTAAAATTCTTGGTTAAAGCTGTTATTTGTCTTTAATAGGAAAATAGGCCAACGCTTTAATTTCAACAACCAAATGCGGATGCGGTAATTGATGTACCGCTACGGTTGTACGAGCGGGTCCTGTTTCTTTATCAAAAAATTCGGCATAAACTTGATTGTAGCCAGCAAAGTCGTTCATATTGACCAAAAATGTGGTAACATCAACCACATCGGCCATAGTTGCTCCTTCGGTGGCTAGGTAGTCTTTTATGTTTTCTAATACAGCGCGCGTTTGTTCTTTAATATCGAAATACATGGTGCCCATTTCGTCAATTTTTTTAACCCCTGCAAAGCTGTTGTCGGGCAAGCGCGAACTTGTACCGCTTACAAATAAAAAATCGCCCGCCCGCTTAATATGCGGGTATGCACCCCGTGGCGTCGCTTTTCCATCTACTAAATTTCCTCTAAGCGTAGAATTTTTTTCCTCTTTGCTCATAATATGTTTTTATTTTTTTTTTTTTTTGGTTTTTCTGAAAGGATTTATAACGTAAATCTTTCAGAATAACTGTTTTAATATTTTAAATAATCGGCCTTATTTTCGGCGTTTAGAATTATTTCTGTTTGTTCTTGTACCTTAGTTAGCTTTTCTTTTAACGGCATCGCCTCGGGTAATTTTTCATCGTGTAACAGTCCTAAAATAGCTTTATCCTGCGCTCTTCCGCGTTTTTTAGCTTCGGAATACGGAATTGATTCGTTAAAGGTAACTAAAGAATATTTGCTGAAATACTCTGAAGGAAATTCGGTTTCAAAAGCGGTTTCAAGTTTTCTTTTTTTCTGAAATAGCTCCATCCCCGTATGCGCTTTCATCTCGTCAAAATTATCTACAGCTAGCTCGCCAATTGCATCGGCGTCTTTTTTCCGAACGTTTTCGTAATCGTTAAAGATAGTTTCCCAAGTAGTTTTTCCCGCAAGCAAATCTTTTTTATGATTATTTAAAATTTGGTCAAAAACCGCTACGTCTTCAAAACTGGCATTCATCCCTTGTCCGTAAAAAGGGACCATTGCGTGGGCGGCATCGCCCATTAATAATATTTTACCGAAACGGTGCCAAGGGTCACATTTTACGGTCCCCATTGCGCCAACTGGGTTGTTAAAAAACTCTTCGGTTAAATTAGGAATTAGCTCTAAAACGTCGGGAAATTCTTTTTGAAAATATTCCGCTACTTTTTGTGGAGTAGTAAGATTTTCGAAGCAATAGTCGCTATTTTTATAGGGTAAAAATAAGGTTACTGTAAAGCTGCCGTCCAAGTTTGGTAGTGCAATAAGCATATCTTCGCCGCGCGGCCAAATATGAAGCGCATTTTTATAAGTGCGATACCCATTGTTTTCTGCTGCGGGAATTTCAAGTTCTTTATATCCATGGCTAAGCCATTGTTGTGAAATATTAAGAAGAAAATCTTTATCGTTAATCATATTTGTTCTCACCGCAGAGCCTGCGCCATCGGTTCCGAAAATTACATCGGCCGAATAGGTAGTTTTTGCGCCAGTTTCAAAATCTTCAAAAGTTGCCGAAGGGGTTTCAAAGTCTATATTCTTACAGGTTTGATTGAATATAATTTTTAGGTTTGGCATTTTTTCGGCTTCATTTAATAAAAGCTTATTTAACCCTGGGCGCGAAACAGAATTGATATATTCGTTTTCTCTACCACTATACGGACTTAAAAATGTTTTGCCCGATTTTTCGTGAATCATGCGACCTGTCATCGGGATTAATAGCTCCTTTGCAGCTTCTTCAACCCCTGCTAAGCGCAACCCTCGCAAGCCGCGATCGCTAAGTGCTAAATTTATAGATCTTCCGGCGTCCAAGGTTACTTTTCGCAAATCGGGTCGTTTTTCAACGAGGGTAATATTAAAGCCGTGTTGCGCTAAGCGAAGTGCGAGAAGACTCCCGCATAGACCGGCACCAATTACTAGTATATTTTTCATTCTTTATTGTAGTTATTTATTTAAAAACTTGAAGGAGATTTAAGAGTAATTTTCGTGTAAAAACCTCCAAATTTTTGACTTAAATAGTAGAATTGTCAAATAGACTATTCTAAAATGTTTTTTAGTATTTCTGAAAATTTATACACATCTTCAAAACTGTTGTACAGTGGGGTTGGGGCAATTCTAATAACATCGGGCTCGCGCCAATCGCTAATTACACCCGCCGTTGTAAGTTTAGTATGCAAACTTTTATCTGCATTTTTTACCTGAATTGATAGTTGACATCCGCGTTCTTCAGCGTTTCTTGGGGTGATAATTTTAATAGCGTCATTTTTCATATCATCTATCAAATACTCCAAATACCCCGTAAGTTTTTCAGATTTTTTTCGCAGATTATTAAATCCTGCTTCGGCAAAAGTATCGAGGGAGGCGCGGATTGCGGCCATCGATAATATTGGGGGGTTGCTTAATTGCCAACCTTCGGCGCCGGGTAGCGCATCAAATTCATGACGCATATTAAAGCGCGTTTGTTTATTGTGGCCCCACCATCCTGCAAACCGGTTAAGTTTTTTATTATGGGCATGGCGTTCATGAACAAAACAGCCGCCTAAACTCCCGGGGCCACCATTTAAATATTTATACGTGCACCAAACGGCAAAATCGGCTCCAGTGTCGTGTAAATTGGGTTGTATATTGCCCGCTCCATGCGCCAAATCAAATCCAACTAAGCAATCATAGCTGTGGCCTAGTTCGGTAATTTTTTTAAGAGGGAATGACTGCCCCGTATAATAATTGGTGCTTCCAATCATAAGCAATGCAATCTCGTTGCCATGAGACTGCATAATTTTTTCTAAATCTTCAATGCGGCAAAGTTCTTCGCCCGGACGAGGTTTCCAAAGGATGAGTCCATCTTTTGGATCAATTCCGTGGAACTTTAACTGACTTTCAACTGCGTACTTATCGCTGGGGAAAGCGTCGCTTTCAACTACAATTTTATATTTGGTTTTTGTAGGTTGGTAAAATGAAACCATCATTAAGTGTAAGTTTGTTGTAAGGGTGTTCATTACCACAACTTCCGATGGTTTTGCGCCCACGATAGTCGCCATATTTTCGGTTAAAAATTCGTGGTACGGCAGCCAAGGGTGTTTGCCTTGAACATGACCCTCAACACCCAAATTTGCCCAATCTTCTAATTCTTCATTAATGTATTCTGAAGTTATTTTGGGTTGTAAGCCTAAAGAATTCCCGCAGAGATATATTAACGGTTCGTTGGCGTCATTTTTTGGAATTCGAAATTTATCTTTAAAAGAAGCTAAAGTATCTTCGGCGTCTTGTTTTTTGGCGTATTCTAAGGAATTTTGGAACATTTTAACGGGTTAGGTTTTATCAACTTCCACAAAAATAGGAATAATAATTTTTTAATTTTTGGTTTCTGTAATTACAGAAATATTGGTAAAATACAGTTTAAAAGTTTCGGCACTATCTTTATACACGGTTGCTATAGACAGTCCGTTAAACGTTTTGTTTTGTTCCCAAGTTGTGGTAAGCGAAGGTGTTGCGGTGTTTGCTTTTCGGTAATTCCACTCTTTAATTATATAATTTTCATCATAAAAGAAATCGTAGGCATCGCCTGGGGTGTACCCGCCTTCGTTGGGGTATAAAACTGTTAGTTTATTTAATGTGTCTTTTGAAATTGGCGCTACAACATTTGTTACTGTGGAGAATTTTAAATTTTTATCCCAAATTAATTGAAACGGCGTAAGCAACCAATATTTGTCGTTAATAAATGCGGCGTCTGTTTTTAGTGTTAAACTATCGACTTTTAACCGATTATAATTAATAGTGTCCTGAGCTGAAATCATTGCTACTTCACTGGTTTTTGGCCGCCATTGCCAAGCACGTTTATGGTGTTTGCCGCCTTTTTCAACGTTGAATGTAAATGAAATTTCAGAGACATTATCCCAATTTTGATAACCGTAAGCGTTTGCAATTTTATTTTGAATTGCTAAATTTTCTATTGAGTCCTTTTGGTAAGATATTTCAGTAGTATTTGTGTTTTTTAAAGGTTTTTCATCTTTGTTTTTACAACTTGTAAAAGCAAAAATGAAAAACAGAAAAGTGTATAAAAATTTCATTTGAATAAATGTTTGATGTAAATGTAAGGAATACTTTTGGCTTTCAAATTTTTTGTATTTTTATTCTTTATAAACCAAAACTACTTTTCTAATGCGTGTAATCGATAATAAACAAAAACATCAGTTTGAAGCCGAAGTTGACGGTTCTACGGCTGTTATTGAATATTCGGTACAGCCCGATATTATATCTTTAAATCATACTGAAGTGCCAAAGGAACTTGAGGGGCAGGGGGTAGCGAGTGAGATGACCGAAAAAGTTTTATTGCAGATTGAACAAAGAGGGTTAAAGGTAAATCCTGTTTGTCCGTTTATAGAAAAATACATTGAAAGACATCCTGAATGGGAATCAATTTTAGCCAAATAATAATATTAAAAAGCCCTTTTCAACTTGAAAAGGGCTTTTTAAATTAATTGCTTTTTAGATTGATTAATCTACTGCATCTTCTACATCGTCGGCAACGTCTTCAATTTCGTCACCAACTGTTTTGTTTTCACGGCAGCTTACAAAGCTGGTGCTTAACAATCCTGCACAAAATAAAATGAGAAATACTTTTTTCATAATTAGTTTGTTGGTTAATGGTTAATAAAAATTTTTACGGTCTTCTGCCAGTTGCTAAACGATACAAAATGCCAATAATGGCTAAGACTAGTAGAATGTGAATTAAGCTTCCTACAGCTTCTCCAAACCCGAAGAAACCTACAAGCCAGCCTATTATTAGGAGCACTACGATAAGCCAAATAATGTCGCCCATGATATATGTTGTTTTTGAGTTAGTAATTAAATCTACAACAAAAGTTAGGAGATATGTATTTATTTAACCGATGTTTAACTAAAAATGTAAATATTAGCTAAAATTATTAATGATTTCACTTTAAGGTTTTTAAAGATGTTTATTTAGTGATCGGTCTTTGATTTTAGTAATTCGGGCATTTTATTTTTAAATCTATTTATTCGCGGAATAGAAACATTCTGTATGTACGGATTATCGGGATTGTTTTGCTCGTAATTTTGATGGTATGCTTCGGCTTGCCAAAATTTTTGAAATGGCATAACCTGTGCCGCTACGGTACCACTATTTAAAGATTTATTTAAGGCGGCAATTTTATTTTCAATTATTTGCTTTTCTTTTTCATTTTGGTAAAAAATAATGGAGCGATAGGACCTGCCAATATCGGGTCCTTGGCCGTTTATCTGAGTTATGTTTTGCGAGGCAAAATACACGTCAACTAATTCACTAAAATTTATTATTTCGGGATTGTAAATTACTGCTACTGCTTCGGCGTGGTCTGCATGGTTTTCGTAGGTTGGATTTTTAGTTTTTCCGCCGCTATAGCCAGAAATTGCTTCTTCCACTCCTTTTACACTTTCATAAATAGCTTCTACACACCAAAAGCAACCGCTCGCAAAATACGCTTTTTTAAGGCCATTTTCAGTTTTAGTTTGTACGGGAGTAAGTTCTTTTTGCGTAATGGATTCTTCTTCTTTATTTTTTTCGTTTGCTGGTTTGCAGGCGCCATAAAGAGAGAATAGAAAAATGCAAACCGTTAGTAGTTTAATTTTTTTCATAAATGAAATATTATAAATTGCGTCAAAATCTGTTTAAACCGTTGCCAAAAGGTACAAAAAAAGCCTTCACATTTTGTGAAGGCTTTGTTATTTTAAAAAAAGGTATGTCTACTTTAACTTTGCAAACATAGCTTCCATTTTCTCGCGTTCTTCGTTTGCAAGGTCTGGATCTACTAATATACGTCCACTGTGTTCATCAGTAATAATTTTTTTACGTCCAGCAATTTCCATTTGCACTTGCGGCGGAATAGTAAAGAACGAACCTCCAGAGGCACCTCGTTCTACAGGTACAACTGCCAAACCGTTTTTTACATTATTACGAATTCTTTTATAAGCCTTAACTAAGCGCGGTTCAATTTGATTTTCAAACTTTTCAGATTCCTTTATTAGAGCTTGTTCTTCTTTTTCGGTTTCTTTTAAAATTTCGTCAAGTTCACTCTGCTTGTGTTTAAGATGCTCGGTACGTTCGTTGTAACGCTCTTTCGTATCTTCAATTACTTGACTCTTCTGTTCAATTTGAGCTTTAAACTCTTTAATATTCTTTTCGGCAAGTTGAATTTCTAATTCCTGAAATTCAATTTCCTTTGTTAAAGAGTTGTATTCACGGTTATTGCGAACGTTGTCTTGTTGAGCAGCGTATTTTTTTATAAGCGTTTTAGACTCTTCTATACTGTTCTTTTTCTCTTTAATTTGATCTTCAATTACTTCAAGATCTGAATTAAGTTTTTCCAAACGAGTGTTCATTCCTGCTACTTCGTCTTCAAGGTCTTCAACTTCTAACGGAAGTTCTCCGCGAACATTTCTAATTTCGTCAATTCTTGAATCTATAAGCTGAAGGTCATATAACGCTCTTAACTTCTCTTCAACAGTAACTTCGGTTTTTGTTGCCATAAATTATAAATAGCTAATAGGATTGGTGTTTATATGTGATAAAAGGACTGCAAAATTAGTGATTTTTTTCTTAAGGAAAGAATGTAATAGGTCTTTTGTGAATTGTTCACTCTCATAATGCCCAATATCTGCTAAAAGTATCTTATTTTCTGCCTTAAAAAAGTCGTGATATTTAAAATCTGCCGAAATAAATACATCGGCTTTTGCGCTTTTGGCAGCATCTATTGCAAAACTTCCGCTTCCGCCAAGGACGGCAACTCGTTTAATTTTTTTATTTAACAGTTTACTGTGCCGTACACAATCTGTTTGCATCGTATTTTTTAAAGATTTTAAAAATTCGATATCATCCATCTCTTCTTTTAATTCGCCAATCATCCCCATCCCTAATTGTTGATTAGCGTTGTTTAGGGTAGTAATTTCGTAGGCAACTTCTTCATACGGATGCGCAGAAAACAATGCTTGTAAAATTGAATTTTCTAAATGTGCGGCAAACGTAACCCCAATTTGAACTTCTTCTTCAAAATGGGTTTGCCCTTTTTCACCTATCGTAGGATTGGAGTCTTCATTGCCTTTAAAACTGCCTTCACCAGCAATATTAAAACTGCAATTTGTATAATTTCCTATACTTCCGGCACCGGCGCCAAACATTGCCTGTCGTACTTTATCGGCATCTTTTGTAGGGGCGTAAGTTATTAGTTTTTTAATGGTACCTTTTTGTGGAATTAAAACTTTTCTGTTATGTAAATTTAATTTTTCGCAAATTTTTGCATTTACCCCTTGCCAAGCATTATCGAGCGCAGTGTGGTTTGAATATATTGCGATATCATTTTTAATCGCTTTTAAAACTACGCGCTCTACATAAGTTTTACCGGTAATTTTCTTTAAGCCAGAAAAGATAATAGGGTGGAAGCTTACAATTAAATTGCATTTTTTTTCAATAGCTTCATCTACCACCGCCTCCAATGTATCTAAAGTTACAAGTACGCCAGAGAGCTTTGCATTGGGGTCGCCCACTAAAAGCCCTGTGTTGTCAAAATCTTCGGAATACGCCAGCGGGGACAATTCTTCAAGGATTGAAATAACCTCTTTTATTTTCATTCTAATTTTTTGAGTAAAGATATAGGTTTACAATTTTAATGTGAAACCGAATTTAAATCAAAGCAATGAAAGATATTTGTGCAAAACTATAACTTGCTGCATAATTTGTACTTTCGTGACATGAAAATAATTCGAAAATTGCTGTTTCCATTTTCGCTAATATATGGTGGAATTACCTTATTCCGAAATTACTTGTACAATACAGGTATTTTAAGCAGTAAAACTTATAACCTGCCTGTTATTTGCGTAGGGAATCTATCTACCGGCGGAACTGGTAAAACCCCTATGATAGAGTTGTTAGCTGCACTTTTAAAACAAGATTATAAAGTTGCAATTTTAAGCAGGGGTTACAAACGGAAAACTAAAGGATTTAAGGAGGTTTTACCAAATAGTTTTGTTGAAGAAGTTGGAGATGAACCACTTCAATTTAAAAGAAAGTATCCCGAAATAACCGTGGCTGTTTGCGAAAATAGACAAAACGGAATTGAAAAGTTAAAACCCGAAGCCGATGTTATTTTGCTCGACGATGCTTTTCAGCATAGAAAGGTAAAGGCTTCATTTAATATATTGTTGACACCCTATAACGACTTGTATAGTAATGATTTTATGCTACCTACCGGAAATTTGCGTGAACCAAAGTCTGGTGCAAAACGAGCCGATGTGATTGTGGTGACCAAATGTCCTGAAAGCGTTACCACTAAAGCGATGAAGCAAGTAAAAAAATCGTTAAATCTACAACCCAATCAAAATGTATTTTTCTCGAAAATAGGGTACGATTCAAACATTAAAAATGGCAGTACTCAACAGCCATTGTCCTACCTTCAAAAAAAAGATTTTGCTTTGGTAACAGGAATTGCCAATAACAAACCCTTAGTTAATTATTTAAAATTAAAAGGGCTCAATTTTACCGAACTTGCTTTTAAGGATCATCATAACTTTTCGGCTACCGAGCTCGAGGTGTTAAAACAACATTCGCTAATAGTAACAACCGAAAAAGATTTTATGCGGTTACAATCGCTTTCAAATTCATTAGAATTGTTTTATTTGCCTATAAAAACTGAAATTTTAAACGAAGAAGAAGTGTTTTGCCAAATAGTGATGACACACGTAACGAACTTTCAACAGCCTACTTTACAATAAAATTGTTGCCGCGCATGGCGCGATTAATCTTTTCGAAAAAGTCTTCAGCATTAAAAGGTTTTGGAATAAATTCATTAAACCCAGCTTTATAGAAATCTTCTAAATTCTCTTCAATAGTTATTGCTGTAAGTGCAATTATGGGAACCGATTTATTAAATTCTCGAATGCTTTTGGTGGCCTCAATACCACTTATGCCAGGCATATGAATGTCCATAAGTACTACGTCAAAGTTGTTTTCTTTAACCTGTTTTATAGCGTCGGTACCATTGTCTACAACGGTACAAATCATGTTTTTCTTTTCGATGATTTTTTTAGTAATCATCTGGTTAATTTTGTTATCCTCAACAATTAAAACACTCTTTCCTTCAAATACATCGTCTTGTTTTGGTGCAGCTTCGGGCGTTTCGGGTTCTTTAACTTTTTTATTTGATTCGGCTATTTCGTAATTAATTTTAAACCAAAATTTTGACCCTTCACCTAACTGACTTTCTAAATTAATTTTACTGCCCATTAACTCGAGTAAATTTTTAACAATAGATAAGCCTAAGCCTGTACCGCCGTGTTTGCGGTTAATTTGCAACGATCCCTGCGAAAAAGAATCGAAAATGGTTTTTTGCTTCTTTTTTGATATTCCATCTCCAGAATCTTCTACTTCAAAAAGTACTACTGCGCGCTTTGAGGTAGATTCAATATTTTTAACACGTATCCAAATATTGCCGTTTTCGGTAAACTTTATAGAATTACTAATTAGGTTTATTAGTATTTGTGAAATTTTAAGAGAGTCGCCCATTACTATGTCTGGGAGCGTATTGTCAAAGTCGAAATAGAGGGTGTTGTTTTTAGCTTCGGCCGATTTTCGTAAGGCTACCAATACGCCATCAATACGTTTTTTGAGGTTAAATGGTACTTTTTCGAGTTCTACTTTATTGGCTTCTAATTTGTTGAGGTCTAAAATATTGTTGATTAGTGATAGCAGATATTCTCCAGAAAATTTAAGCGAATTTAAATGCTCTTTTTGTTCGGGTTTGGGGTCTTCTTCGAGCAACAAATGTGTGAGCCCTGTTACTGTGTACATGGGCGTGCGAAGTTCGTGGGTTATCGTCGATAAAAATTGTGCTTTTGCCTGCGATGCTCTTTCAGCCTTTTCCTTGGCTTCTTGCAATTCGGTATTTTTATCTTGAAGAAGTTTGTTTGCTTTGGCCCGTAAATTATTGTTTTTATAGAGTGATAGCGTTAATAGTGAAAGAATTAAAATTAAGGCAATACTTAGCCAACCTGTAAGTTTACCGAAGAACAACGACTTGTCTTGCTTTCTTAAATCGCTTTGTTGGCTGGCAATAATTTCGTTTAAATCGCCAATGGCAGATTCACCTTGCAAACCGCGTTCAATTGCTCTAAGATGAACTTGCCTTAAAGAATCTTTTTGTGCAAAGTAGAATTTCAATTCTTCTTCGGCGAGTTTTTGATTTTTTTCGGCTATATAAATTTGTGAATTTATACGGTGCGTTTCTGTCAAAAGTTTATTGTAGCCGTAATTTGAAGCAACGGTGTCAATTTTCTTTAAAATTGTTTTTGCTTCGGTTAAAGGGTTAGCGTATAAATCTGGATTTACCAACGTAAGGGCAACTGCCAGATGTGTGTAGGCCTTTAATTGCTGGGCTGTTTCATTGTTTAATTTAAATTCTTTTGCCGCAGTTTTTAAATAGGGTATTGCTTTTTCATACTTACCTAAACGCAATTGTAGCAACCCTTTGCCGTAATGCAGCGGTGCTTTATTAGTTTCGTTTATTTCAGTATAAATTGAATCGGCTTTGAATAGAAACTTTTTAGCTTTCTCGGTTTTGCCTTGCGAAATTAAAATGATGCTGTAAAGGTTATACGCTTTCCCTAGCTTGTGTTTGTTTTTAAAAATTTCGGGGTCGTTTATCGCTTTTTCGGTTTGCTCAATTGCTTTGTCAAAATATTCCAAATTATAATAAAGCTCGGCAATGTTTAATTCAACATCGGGTTTATAGCTTTTGTATTTGGGTAAGGAAGCTAGCTTGTTAGCATCGTTTAACATTTGGATAGACTCCATATAATCTTCGTTATCCAAGGCTTTTTTAGCTTCGAATTGAAGTTGTTTTATGGTAATTATGGTGTCCTTTATTTGCGCTTGAGATGTTCCAGAACAAATAAAAACGCACCATAAAATAGGTACTAAAATTTTATATTTTAGGTTACTAAGGTACATTGGTTGGTTTAAGCAGTGAATAAATATAGTTAATTCACTGTAGTTTTTCTTATTAAATCAATGATTCTTGAAGAATATCCAATTTCATTGTCGTACCAGCCAATAATTTTCACCATTTTTCCAATAGTAGAAGTCATTCCGGCATCAAAAATACACGAATGTGGATTTCCTACTATGTCTATTGATACGATAGGGTCTTCGGTGTATTGAATAATTCCAGCAAATCTATTATTTGCAGCTTGTTTAAAAGCTGAATTAACTTCTTCAATAGTCACCTCTTTTTTAACGTTAAACGTTATATCGGTTAAAGAGCCGTTAGGAACAGGAACCCGAATGCCGCAACCTCCAATAACATCGGATAAATCGGGGAAAATTTTTGTTAGCGCCTTTGCAGCTCCCGTGGTTGTTGGTACAATAGATTGACCTGCGGCTCTAGCTCTACGTAAATCTCTATGTGGCTGGTCGTGTAAACTTTGATCTGTTGTATAGCTGTGTACCGTGGTAATATACGCTTGGTCTATTCCGCATAACTCATCAATTATTTTGAGCATTGGAGCAGCGTTATTTGTTGTGCACGAAGCATTTGAAAATATTAAATCGTCTGCAGATAAAATTGAATCATTTACCCCTAAAACCACTGTTTTTATATCATCGTTTAAAGGCGGAACCGAAAGAATTACTCTTTTGGCACCATTTTTTAAATGATTTTCTAACTGGTGTTTTTCTTTAAATTTTCCGGTAGATTCAATTACAACGTCTACCTTGCCCCACGGTATGTTTTCAATATTTTTTTCTGAAGTAAATCGTACGCTATTTCCGGCAACTGTAATTTGTTTTTCACTAAATGAAATATCTTCATTTAAAACCCCGTGAATGCTATCGTACTTTAATAAATGGCTCATTGTAGCCGGGGTAGACAAGTCGTTAATTGCAACAACTTGTATGGTTGGGTCATTGAGCAGCAATCTAAAAACACTGCGGCCAATGCGACCAAAACCATTTATGCCAACAGTTATTTTATTCATTGAAAGGGATTGCTTTTAAGTTAGGTGCTTTTGTGCTTTGTACGATGAGCGTACCAAGGCGCCACTTTCTACGTGACGGAAACCCATTTGTAAACCTACAGTTTCGTACTTTTTAAATTGCTCTGGCGTAATAAATTCTTGTACGGGCAAATGCTTTTTGGAAGGTTGCAAATACTGCCCAATGGTAAGTACATCTAAACCAATATTTTTTAAATCTTCCATAGTTTGAAGTACTTCGTCTTCTTTTTCGCCTAAGCCAAGCATAATGCCACTTTTAGTACGGTTAACCCCAGATTTTTTTAAATAATTTAAAACCTCGAGGCTACGTTCGTATTTGGCTTGTATGCGCACTTCGCGGGTTAGTCTTTTTACAGTTTCCATGTTGTGGCTTACAACTTCGGGTTTTACAGCAATAATTCTATCAATATTGCGTGTGTTACCTTGAAAATCTGGAATTAGAGTTTCTAAAGTTGTATTTGGGTTCATACGCCGAATTGCTTTTACGGTTTCTGCCCAAATTATAGACCCCATATCTTTTAAATCATCGCGATCTACCGAAGTTATTACCGCGTGCTTTATATTCATAATTTTTATAGAGCGAGCTACTTTTTCGGGTTCATCCCACGCCACGGTTTCGGGTCTTCCGGTCTTTACACCGCAAAAACCGCAAGAACGAGTACAAATATTTCCCAAAATCATAAAGGTAGCAGTTCCTTCGCCCCAACATTCGCCCATATTAGGGCAACTTCCAGAGGTGCAAATGGTATTTAAACTGTACTTGTCTACCAGCCCTCTTAATTCGGTATACTTCTTTCCCGTTGGAAGTTTAACGCGTAACCATTTTGGTTTACCTGCTGGCTTTTTAATTGCTGCTGTTTCTGTGCTCATAGTGCGTACAAAAGTACAAAAATTGAAATGTCAAAAACGAAGAAATAATAAAATTAACCCTCAAAATTAAAGTTGAAAATAAGGTCTTTAAAAATTGTAAAAGAAACTTTTTTAGCTTTCCTGCTTAAGGTTTTTGCGAAATAATTTCGGCTAAAAGCTTTTTTGCTCTTAAGAGTCTCACTTTTACGTTGTTAAGCGGTTCTTCAAGCGAATTGGATATTTCGTTATAGCTCATTTCTTGAAAATAACGAAGATTTATTACCTCTTGGTAGTGGGGCTTTAATTCTTTTATATAGTGCAAAAGTTCGGCAAGATTTTGCTCTCTAATTAATTTGTCTTCAGGTGTGGGGGCAAGATCTGCAATTTTGTGAATATGCTCGTTTGAAGCATCGGTTGTATTTGAATAAATAGAAGCATTTTTTTTACGCGTTCTGTCTATTTGAATGTTTTTTGAAATGGTGATTAACCACGTTGAAAAAGCATACTTATTGTCGAAACTGTTTATTTTATCAAATGCTTTTGCGAAAGTTTCGATGGTAATGTCTTCGGCTTCGTGTTCATTTCTAATTCGTTTTAATTGAAAACCGTACACATCATTCCAATAATAGTCCAGCAAAAACTTAAACGCGCCTTGCTTTCCGTTTTTAGCATTTTTAATATGTTGCGTTATTTCTTCCGAAGTTATTTCCATCGCGAGTTTTTTTCGCCTACGTTAGAAATAAAGATACTCAATTGTATGAAAATCAAAAATATTTCGAAGAAAGGAAGAAATGGAACCAAGTCTTGTTCTTTTAGCTTTTTTGCTGCTTTTCCTATTATTATATATTGAATTATTAGCCTAAGCAAAATAATGGCAAGTCCTATTTGCCAAAAATCACCGAGCAAAATAAATACAGCAAGTAGCCAAAATAGAAAGTTGAAAATGTAGTAAATCCCTAACGATAATCGGTGCTTTAATTTGTATAATTTTGCCGTTGAATAGTGTCTGCGTTTTTGAGTAAACCAGGCTTTTCTACTGGTTTTTGGAATGGAGTACGTAAACGAGTTGGGCGTTGTGCTAATTGCTACATTTTTGGCCGTTGCCGCTTCATTTACAAATAAATCGTCGTCGCCCGAAGGTACTTTTATATGGCTCATAAACCCGTTAACAGCATAGTACAAATCGCTGGTGTAAGCTAAATTTCTACCAACTCCCATATAAGGACTACCAATTTTAGCGTATGAAAAATATTGAACGGCAGTCATTAGGGTTTCAAACCTAATAAGTTTGTTTAAAAATCCTTTTTCTTTTTTATAAGCTCCGTAACCTAAAATAAGTTCTTTTTCGTCGCTAAAATTTTTAACCATAGTAGTTAGCCATTGGTTTGAGGCAGGGTAGCAATCGGCATCGGTAAAAACTAAGCGTTTGTGCTTAGAGCGTTTAATGCCCAAGGTAAGCGCGTATTTTTTGTTTGCCCAAAAAGCTTCGTTGTTTTTTACATTTACAACTTGAATACGGTTGTCTTTTTCGGCAAAAGATTGAATTACTTCTAAAGTATCATCGATGGAAGCATCATTAATTAATATTAAGTCGAAATTTGGGTAATCTTGAGCCAACCACAGCGGTATATGTTTCTTTAAATTTTCGGCTTCATTTTTTGCACATACAATTAGGGATACCGGTTGTGTTTCTAAATTACTTTTTGGCGCACTATCCGAAAAAGCGAATTTAGAAAACAAGAAAAAATATACACAGTTAACCAGCGTAACAACGCCGAAAACGTAAAGAAAAACCATTGAAATGTTTAATTGTAGGTGTAAGTTTTAAAACTGCCGTGGAAGTCAAAAAAAGTTTAAAATCTTATTTAATTTCGGGCGTATTTATAGTGTGGGAGTCTTCGTTGCAGTTTGCAAACTGGTCTGGCGTTTTACCACAGAATCCACATGATTCTCCTTCTTTATTTAAAAACGGGCTTTGGCTTGCACAGGTTCCAGCAAACTTCCCATCTTTTTTAGCCCAAATTTTAATTGCGATTCCGGCCACGCCTAATAATAATAGCCCTAAGGTGATAAGTAATAGTTTCATCTGGTAATAATTTTAAACAGTAACGATTTAATTGCTAAAGCCTGTAAAAACAAGAGTTTAATTTAGTATCCCAAATCATCACTTTAATTGTGGTGCAAAAATACAATCTTTCTTGTTGTTGTCATTAGAATTTAAGTATTTTTAGACTTCATTTTAAATATTTTAACGATGGTAAAATCTACTTCAATATTATACGCTTTTATGGTTTGTTTGCTTATTACATCTTGTAAAGATGAAACCAAAAAACAAGATCCTGTAGTAGATAAAGAAGTGCCTACCGAAGCGCCTGTAATGGATGCGACGCCTCGTGCCGAAAAACGTGTTTTAACCGAAGAAGATCGCAGTTTATTGCAAAGTGTCATGGCGCGAATAATTAATAAATCGGAACTTAAAAAGTTTGCGAGTTATACCGTAACAGCTCAACTTCCCGATACTTTGTCTGCCAAAGGTAATTACATTGTATTTGCACCAAATAATGCAGCATTTAATGCATTAAGTGAAAGCAAAGTGGCATTTTATTCAAACGTTGAAAATTTAGGCGAATTGTCTAATTTGCTTAAATCGCATATTGTTGTTGGAGAGACTAACGGCATCGACTTTAAAAATAATTGGCCAAAAGAGGGGAAGACAACTGTAAAAACAATGAGTGGTAAAACCTTAACTGTAAAGAAAACTGGCGAAAAAATTGAAGTTTCCGATTTAAAATCTAAAAAAGCAGTTGTTGTTAATAACGGAGTAAATGCTTCGAATGGGATGGTTTATGTAATTGATAAAGTTTTATTTACCAATTAAAATACGTTTACCTCGGGTTCAATAAAAATTCCGGTTAAGGCTAAAACTTTCTTTTGAATATTCATGGCGAGCTCCCAAATTTCTTGCCCTGTGGCATTACCGTGATTTACCAGAACTAAGGCTTGGTTTTTATGTACTCCTGCATCGCCAAAGCGTTTGCCTTTAAACCCAGATTTTTCAATAAGCCAGCCAGCTGGAATCTTAAATTGAGTGGGTGAAATTTCATAAAATGGGGCGTCTGGAAACTTTTTTCGAAAATCTTGAAAAGTCGCCAAGTCTACAATAGGGTTTTTAAAAAAACTACCACTATTGCCTAATTTTTTAGGATCTGGTAGTTTAGACTGCCGTATGGCTATTACAGCATTGGCTACGTCTTTTATACTTGGATTTTCAATATTTTTTTCAATTAATTTTCGCTGTATGTCGCCGTAACTGGTGCTAATTTTGTGCTCCTTGGTTGAAAGTTTAAAGGTAACGCTGGTAATGATATATTTACCTTTTAATTCATTTTTAAAAATAGAATTTCGGTATCCAAAATCGCAGTTGGTTTTGGTAAAGACTTTTTCTTGTAAAGTCTCAATTTCAATAGCAGTGCAATGACTAAAAGTATCTTTTAATTCTACGCCGTATGCCCCAATATTTTGAATAGGAGCCGTGCCTACATTACCAGGAATTAAAGACAAGTTTTCTAATCCGCCAAAGTTTTTATCAATGCAAAATTGAACAAAATTGTGCCAGTTTTCGCCAGCCATTGCTTTTACTAAAACTTCAGAATTTGTCTTTTCTAAAACCTCAATTCCTTTTAAGTTTAAATGAATAACAAAGGCGTCTAAATCTTTTGTGAGTAGCATATTACTACCACCCCCTAAAATAAACAAGGGGGTGTTACTAGGTTTATGAGCAAGTGCTTGTTTTAATTCGGCTATAGTATTTACCGAAACAAAATAACGTGCCTTGCTTACTACTTGAAAGGTGTTGTAATTTTTAAGCGATTTGTTTTCTTCAATTCGCATTAATCTTGATATTTTTCAAGTGCTATTTTTAATATTTCAACGGCTCTAAGTAAGCTTTCTTTGTTTAAAACGTAGGCAATACGAACTTGGTTTTCGCCAACGCCCGGGCTCGAGTAAAATCCAGCAGCGGGAGCAACCATAATGGTTTCGCCCTTATCGTCAAAAGATTCTAACAACCACTGTGCAAATTTATCGCTGTTTTTTACAGGAAGCTGAACAATACAGTAAAATGCTCCTTTAGGTTCACCAACAACTACACCTGGTATTTCTTTTAAAGCCTTCACCAAAGTATCTCTTCGGTCTTGATATTCGGTAATTACTTTGTCGAAATAACTTTGCGGTGTTTGTAGTGCCGCTTCGCTGGCAATTTGTGCAAATGTTGGCGGACTTAAACGTGCTTGCGCAAATTTTAATGCTGTTGCAATAACATCTTTGTTTTTAGAAACTAAACAGCCTATACGTGCGCCGCACATACTGTATCTTTTTGAAACAGAGTCGATAATAATTCCGTAATCGGCTAAGCTTTCTTCTTCGAGGATTGAATAATGTTTGGAGCCATCATAAGTAAACTCGCGGTACACTTCATCTGCAACTAAAAATAAGTTGTGTTTTTTAACAATTTCGGCTAATCTTTTAATTTCCTCTTTTGAGTAAAGATAACCAGTTGGATTTCCAGGATTACAAATTAAAATTGCCTTTGTCTTTGGTGTAATTAGTTTTTCAAATTCTGAAATAGGCGGTAAAGCAAAGTTGTTTTCAATTTTTGAAATTACGGGTACAATTGTAACATCTGAGGCTGTCGCAAACCCGTTGTAATTAGCATAAAACGGTTCAGGAATAATTATCTCATCGCCAGCGTCGGCAATGCTTCCCATGGCAAAAAGAAGTGCTTCACTTCCGCCGGTGGTAACAATTAAATCGTTCGCAGCGACAGGAATATTATTTCTTTGATAATATTTCGCAATTTTTTCACGGTATTCTTGCGAGCCTTCCGATCGGGTATAAGCAAGGATTTCTAAATTGTGGTGCGTTACCGCTTCCATCGCAATCTCTGGCGATTTAATATCGGGTTGGCCAATATTTAAGTGATAAACTGTCTTTTTTGCTTTGTAAGCTTTTTCGGCGTAGGGTACCAGTTTGCGAATTGGAGATTCTGGCATTTGTAACCCTTTTTGTGAAACTGATGGCATAATGATATAATTTGCGGCAAAGTTGCGAAATATATTTTATAATTCCCTAGTGCAAGTAGTAACATTGCGCTTTTTTTCTTAACTTAAAGTATTTTCAACATAATTCATAAAAAATTGTTTACTAAGGGGTTGTTGCTGTTGTTTGTTATTTTTTCTGTGTCAATTACGGCGCAGTCAGGATTTATTGTTAACAGTGAATTTAGAAAAAAACGCATCCCTTTTAAACTAGTTAATAACTTACCACTTGTTCAATTAAAAGTTAATGAAACACCGCTTTCATTTATCTTAGATACGGGTGTAAAATCTACTATATTATTTAGTTTAGAAGAAGCAGATAGTTTGCAGCTTCGCAATACAACACCTGTACAGTTACAAGGTTTGGGGCCTGGCGGTTCAATAGCTGCGTTAAAAAGCTTAAACAATAAGGTTGAGGTGGGCAAAGCAGTAGATTTTAACCATAATTTATACGTTATTTTTGACAGCACTTTAAATTTTTCCCCTCGAATGGGTGTGCCCGTACACGGTATTCTGGGCAATGAATTTTTTAAAAATTTTATTGTTAAAATTAATTATGTGTCCGAAGTAATTACAATTTACAATCCCGAGAAATACAAAATTAAAAGTTGTAAAAAGTGCGAACTGTTACCACTTAAATTTGTTGGAGAAAAACCTTACATCTCCCTAACTGTCGAGTCTGAAACAATGCGGGAACCGGCAACATTATTGGTAGATTCGGGCTCTAGTGATGTTTTGTGGCTGTTTAATAAACAAGGTTTTATTACCGAAGCTCCTAAAAATTATTTTAATGACTTTTTGGGGTTGGGGCTTAGCGGTGATATTTATGGGAAACGCACCAAAATACACAGTGTTTCAATCGGCAAATTTCAGCTTAAAAACGTAAATACATCATTCCCAAATGAAGATGCAATTTTAAGAGCACGGAGGTTCGAAGATCGAGATGGCAGTGTAGGAGGTGGATTTTTAAGTAGGTTTACCGTAACTTTTGATTATGCAAATAAGCAGGTTCAATTTAAAACAAACCGCAAATTTAAAGAGCCATTTTTTTATAATATGAGTGGTATTACTTTAGAACACGAAGGTGTTGAACTTGTAAAAGAAGAGCGGCAAGCAAACATTAATACTACACGAGGTAATCAAAATGAAAGTGTTGCAAATAACAGTATTTCTATTACTACCGAAGTGCATTTTGCTTTAGTACCCAAATATGTTGTGGTAGATGTAAGAGAAAAATCGGCGGCAGAAAAAGCTGGGATTAAAAAAGGGGATGAAGTTGTATCGATAAACGGCAAACCTAGTTATGAATACAAACTATATCAACTATTAGATATGTTTTCGCGAGAAGAAGGTCGAAAAATTACAATGGAAATTAGGCGTAACGGAGTATTAATTAAAACTAAATTCTATTTAGAAAGTTTGTTCTAAAAAAATATCCGGCTACTGAATAGAATCAATAGCCGGATACTTATTCTATTTAAGTTGTTTTATTAACTTTTTTCCAAAACGCTGGCAGTATCGCTTAAAACCTGACCTTTAATTTTTAAGGCAACCATGGGTTCGCTAGCATTAGAGTACACTGTAATTGTCTTTCTAATGGGGCCAACACGGTTTGTATCGTATTTTACCTCAATAGTGCTGCTTTCACCCGCTGCAATAGGGCCTGTTGGTTTTTTAGGAACTGTACATCCACAGCTAGATTTTACATCGCTAATTATAAGTGGAGCATCTCCTGTATTAGTAAATTCAAATACACGTAATCCGTCACTACCTTTTGCAACGGTACCGTAATCTACGGTATCTGTTTTAAAAGTAATTTCAGCCTGCTGAGAGTGAGCGGTAAAACCTATCAATGTCACAAGCGCAATAAGTGCTAATTTTTTCATGATTTTGTCTTTTTAATATATGCTAAAGTATATAACTTTTATAGAACAAGCAAAATAACTTATTCACTTTTATTATACTGTAGATATAATTACTTTTGCACCTCATTGTACAAATACCAGACCAAAGTATGGCTTTAGAAGCAAAATATAATGCGAAAGAGATTGAAAATAAGTGGTATAACTACTGGATGGAAAATCGTTATTTCCATTCCGAAGTTGACGATCGCACCCCTTACACTATTGTAATTCCACCACCTAATGTGACTGGAGTTTTACATATGGGCCATATGTTAAACAATACACTTCAAGACGTTTTAATTAGACGAGCACGTTTACAGGGCTTTAACGCTTGTTGGGTGCCCGGAACAGATCACGCCTCAATTGCAACCGAAGCTAAGGTTGTAGCAAAACTAAAAGCCGAAGGTATTGATAAAAGTACTCTTACACGAGAAGAGTTTTTAGAGCACGCTTGGGATTGGACCCATAAACACGGTGGAATTATACTAGAACAATTAAAAAAATTAGGTGCTTCTTGCGATTGGGAACGAACCAAGTTTACAATGGATGACCAAATGTCAGCTTCTGTCATTAAGGTGTTTGTAGATTTATACCGAAAAGGAAACATATATCGCGGTTACCGAATGGTTAATTGGGATCCGCAAGCAAAAACTACCTTGTCTGATGAAGAGGTGATTTATGAAGAAAAACAGGGAAATCTCTACTATTTAAATTATAAAATTGAAGGTAGCGATGATACTTTAACTATTGCTACCACCAGGCCCGAAACTATTTTGGGTGACACGGCAATTTGTATAAACCCAAATGACGAGCGCTTTAAACATTTGCACGGTAAAAAAGCGATTGTTCCTATTTGCAATCGTGTTATACCAATTATTCAAGATGAATATGTAGATGTAGAATTTGGAACAGGTTGTTTAAAAGTAACACCTGCACATGATGAAAATGACAAGGCGCTGGGTGATAAACACAACCTTGAAATTGTAGACATTTTAAATGACGACGGTACTTTAAATAGTTACGGTTTGCATTACGAAGGAAAAGATCGCTTTGTAGTGCGTAAAGAAATTGTAAAAGAGCTCGAAGAAAATGGTGTAGTTTCAAAAATTGAAACGCATATGCACAAGGTTGGAACTAGCGAAAGAACAGGTGCTGTAATTGAGCCAAAATTAAGTGACCAATGGTTTCTTAAAATGAAAGCCCTTGCACAACCAGCATTAGACGCTGTTTTAGAAAAAGATGTAAATCTGGTGCCCGAAAAGTTTGTAAATACCTACCGCCACTGGATGGAAAATGTACGCGATTGGAATATTTCGCGTCAGTTGTGGTGGGGGCAACAAATTCCGGCTTATTTCTACGGTCCAGGAAAAGAAGACTTTGTAGTAGCCGAAACTATTGAAGAAGCCGTACAGTTAGCCCAAGAAAAAACTCAAAATTCTCAATTAACAGCTTCAAATTTAAAACAAGACCCAGACGCATTAGATACGTGGTTTTCGTCATGGTTGTGGCCAATTTCGGTCTTTAACGGAATTTTAGAGCCAGATAATAAAGAAATTAATTACTACTACCCAACTAACGACCTTGTAACTGCCCCCGAAATTTTATTTTTCTGGGTAGCTCGAATGATTATTGCTGGGTATGAGTACCGAAATGAAAAGCCTTTTACCAATGTTTATCTTACAGGAATTGTACGCGACAAACAACGCCGAAAGATGAGTAAATCGCTGGGTAATTCGCCAGATCCAATAGATTTGATGGATACCTATGGAGCCGATGGTGTACGTGTGGGAATGTTGTTAAGCTCGCCGGCGGGTAACGATTTAATGTTTGATGAAGACCTATGTAAACAAGGAAGCGGGTTTGTAAATAAAATCTGGAACGCATACCGTTTAATTGATGGTTGGCAGGTAGATACTAAAAAGAAGCAACTACAAAGCGATGTTGTTGCGTTACAATGGTATCGTAGTAAATTTCAAAAAACTTTGGTTGAAATTGAGGATCACTACAGTAAATACCGCATTAGCGATGCCCTTATGGCAACTTATAAGTTGGTTTGGGACGATTTCTGTTCGTGGTTGTTAGAAATGGTAAAGCCGCCATTTGGCGAAAAAATATCAGGTGCTACTTATAAAGAAGTTATCGCCATTTTAGAAGATAATTTAAAAATATTGCACCCTTTTGTTCCGTTTATTTCTGAAGAAATTTGGCAACATATTTCAGAGCGCGATAAAAACGAGGCATTAATTGTTTCAAATTGGCCCGAGATGAATGCTTTTGACGAAAGTATTATTAACAATTTTGAATTCGCTTCCGAAGTTATTTCGGGAATTAGAACCATTCGAAAAGAAAAGAATATTTCGTTTAAAGATTCAATAACCCTTTCGGTTTTAAACAACGACAATACTTCAAAAGATTTTGATGCTGTAATTGCGAAGCTGGGGAACATTTCAGAAATAAATTATATTTCAGAAAAAATTGATGGCGCTTTAACCTTCCGTGTAAAAAGTAACGAGTACTTTATTCCTGTTGAAGGCGCGGTAAATGTTGAAGAAGAAATAGCCAAACTTACCGAGGAACTTAAGTATACCGAAGGGTTTTTAAAAAGCGTGCAAGGCAAATTGAGCAATGAGCGTTTTGTGAGCGGCGCCCCAGAAAAGGTTGTTGCTTTGGAGCGTAAAAAAGAAGCCGATGCACTTGCTAAAATTGAAACTTTAAAGACGAGTTTAAAAGGCTTGCAATAGCAATTTGTTTCTTATTTAATAACCAATTGACTACTGTTATTTTTAATTTATAAATAGAAAGTAGTTAGTTGGTTTTTTGTTTCTAAACTAACCGTTTTATTGTAAATTACTAATATTCAATGTGTTTTATTGAATTTTTTGGCTAACTTGGTTGAGGTAATTATTAAAATTCAGCTTTATGGACCAGTCAAAATACGACCAAATGCAAGGAATGCTTAATAAACTGGAAGATATTAAAAATAGCCAGAAAAGCATTATTGATAAGATTAATCACGTAATTACAGATTTATTTCAACATCCAGACAAAGATTTGGAAAAAGCGATGGAAGGCGCGCACGAACGCGCTTCAGAAAATGTTGAAAAAATTAGAGAAGCCATAAATGAATATGAAATAAAGTTCAATAAGGCGCAACAATCGTAAGTTATAAAGCGGTTATTATTTGCGGTACAAAAAGTACTTTGTTGCCACGTCTATGTACAATTGTTTTGCCTCGTCGCTTGTTAATCCTCTTGTTTGAAATAGGGCGTTGGTTTTAAATGCCGAAATGTGTGGCTTACCGCCGGTAGGTAAATGGTCGTCGTTGGTTGCGCGCTTATAATATGCATAAAGGCGCAAAAGTACATCGGCAGGAAAGGGTTCGGTGTGTTCGCTAACCGTTTTTACTGCGTTTTGAAAGGCTTTATCTAATTCTTCGGAAGTCATTATTTCTCGGCAATTACGGTAATACCTCCTTTTACTTTTTGATTTAGCGCTACTTTAATATTGGTATCTAAAGGCAAAAATATATCTACGCGCGAGCCAAATTTAATAAACCCACTGTCTGCAGTTTGTTCAACTTCTTGGCCAACTTTGGCATAATTTACAATACGTTTTGCCATAGCGCCAGCAATTTGTCTAAATAAAACGTCGCCAAATGCATTGTTTTTTACGACCACGGTAGTACGTTCGTTTTCTTCGGAAGATTTTGGGTGCCAAGCTACCAAATATTTTCCAGGGTGGTATTTGCTGTATACAACTTTACCACCCACAGGGTAGCGTGTTACGTGAACATTGATGGGACTCATAAACACCGAAACTTGTAGTCTTTTATCGTTGAAATATTCTTTTTCAAAAACTTCTTCAATCACAACCACTTTTCCATCTACAGAAGACAAAACCTGATCGGGATTCATCAAAAAATTACGCTTAGGATTTCTAAAAAATTGAAGAATAAGCAATAGTAAGATTATTAGCGAAATTATAATTCCACCGCGAATAGTAGGATTTTCAACAAAAACATTGGCTAACAAACTTAGCCCAATAACGATTACAAGCGCTATAAAAATAATTTTAAAACCTTCTTTATGAAACATTGTCGACAATTAATAAAAATGCATAAACAAAAGGACTGGCGTAGATAATACTGTCTAATCTATCGTACAATCCGCCATGACCTGGCATTATAATTCCACTATCTTTTACCCCCGCCTGCCGCTTAAATTTAGACTGAATTAAATCGCCTATTGTACCAAAAATTGAAACAATTATAGCCAGTGCAATCCATACCCAAAGCGGATATTGTTGTGCTTCATCGGGACTGTATGCTTGAAGCACTTTAAAGATAATAAATCCTGCTAAAAGAGACCCTAATACGCCGCCAATAAAGCCTTCAATTGTTTTTTTGGGCGAGATACGCTCTAATAGCTTATGTTTTCCGAAGTTTTTACCTATTAAAAATGCAAAGGTATCATTACACCAAACCAAGATAAACACGGCTACAATTAATTCGGGTAAAAATTTGCCGTGTATATCCATAACGGGGATTAGCGTAAGAAATATAAAACCACTAATAATGTAGAAAATGACAGTAATATATTTCTTCTTTTCAAACATGGGTATTTTACTAGTCCATAAAACATCTTTGAGTAAAAATAGATTTACAAACCCGCTTAATATTAACAATAGATAAACTGCGTTGTCTGAAAATACCGAATAACTTAAATAATAAAACCCTGCCGCTAATAGAAAGTAGGCAAGGTAGCTAGTAAGGTGTACGAGTTTTAAAAATTCACTGAGCGTAATAATGCCTAAGACGAAAAAAAGCCCCATAAACCATTCCCGAGAGGTAAACATTGCAAAAACAATAATCGAAATGTAGAGTACGCCCGAAAGGGTTCGTATGAGAATTTCTTTCATATTATAGATCTTCCAGTAGCAACAAATATAGGTTTTTTGTGCTACTTCCATAACTCATAAAATCCTTTTCTTTTTCGGTTTCAAAGTCTTGAATAGTAGTGATATTACTTGGTATATACCCCGAACTATTGTTTTTAATAATTCGTAAACCTTCACTTATTGTATCTACAATTTGGCTGGCGGTAGCAAAAATGATTACATTTTGAGGGAGTTCTTTTAATTTTTTCTCTTTTATCTGGTTTGATGAAAGTAATATAGAACCGTTATTAGCAACTAAAGATTCGCATCCAGAAAGAAAAAATGAAGCTTCTGTCTTTCTTCCAAAGCTTAAGTTAAACCCTTGAAAACGGTTGCAGAGTTTTTCGTTTATGCAGAAAACTTCTTTTTCGTACCAGTCGTTTTCTAACATTATATTATCAAAAGCCTCAAGTATTTCTTCCCAATTTTCGCAGTATATAAATTTACCACCATTGCTTTTAAAATTGTAGGTAAATTTCTCGTCTATTGGTAGTTTTTGCTCTGGATAATAGCTGCTGTGTTCGGCCTTTTGGGCTTCTTTAGCCTTCTCGTCCGACTTTTTCTTATAATTAGGGTTTAAAAGTCTTTTAAATAGACTCATTAATAGTGAATTGAGAAGTTTCTACTTGTGTTATACCTCAAATATATAAAATCTATACTGAAGTTAAAATTACTGTAAGACAAAGTTTCGCAGAAAAACCTAAGTGGCAACAGTTAGTCTGTTGCCACTTTTGTAGCTTCTTCTGGCTTTTCGAATGGCCGGTCTCCAAATATCTTTTGTAGATTATCCTTAAATATTACTTCTTTTTCAAGAAGTACATTGGCCAATTCAGTAAGTTTGTCTTTGTTGTCTTCTAGTAGTTTAACCGCCCGTTGATATTGACTTTCAATAAGTGCAGAAATCTCTTTGTCAATTAATTCGGCAGTCTTTTCACTGTATGGTTTAGAGAAGTTGTATTCGTTTTGTCCACTGCTGTCATAATAGGTTAAGTTTCCTATTTTATCATTTAAACCATAAATGGTTACCATAGCGCGGGCTTGTTTGGTTACTTTTTCAAGATCGCTCAAAGCCCCGGTTGAGATACGATTAAAAATCACTTTTTCGGCAGCTCTACCTCCTAAGGCAGCACACATTTCATCTAGCATTTGTTCTGGATGAATAATAAGTCTTTCTTCGGGTAAATACCAAGCAGCACCCAAAGATTGCCCTCGCGGAACAATAGTTACTTTTACAAGGGGCGCAGCGTGCTCGAGCATCCAACTTACAGTAGCATGCCCTGCTTCGTGGAATGCAATGGCGCGTTTTTCGTCCATTGTCATTATTTTGTTTTTCTTTTCAAGTCCGCCAACAATTCTGTCAACAGCATCTAAAAAATCTTGTCTTCCAACAGATTTTTTGCCGTTACGGGCGGCTATAAGCGCAGCTTCATTACAAACATTGGCTATATCGGCACCCGAGAATCCTGGTGTTTGTTTTGATAGAAAATCTGTATCTAAATCATCGTCTTTTTTAATAGGACGCAGGTGTACTTCAAAAATTTCTTTACGTTCACGCACGTCGGGAAGGTCTACATAAATTTGTCTGTCAAATCGGCCCGCACGCATAAGAGCTTTATCTAAAACATCGGCACGGTTTGTTGCTGCCAATACAATAACATTTGTATTTGTGCCAAAGCCGTCCATTTCGGTTAAAAGCTGGTTTAAGGTATTTTCGCGTTCGTCGTTACTGCCCGAAAAATTGTTTTTTCCACGAGCACGACCAATGGCGTCAATTTCGTCAATAAAAATAATCGCTGGCGCTTTATCTTTTGCTTGTTTAAAAAGATCGCGAACACGCGATGCACCCACTCCCACAAACATTTCAACAAAATCTGATCCTGAAAGCGAGAAGAAAGGAACTTGCGCTTCGCCCGCAACCGCTTTTGCTAAAAGGGTTTTACCAGTACCGGGAGGGCCTACTAACAATGCTCCTTTTGGTATTTTGCCCCCAAGTGAAGTATACTTTTCTGGTTGTTTTAAAAAGTCTACAATTTCTTGTACTTCTTCTTTTGCGCCTTCTAATCCGGCAACATCTTTAAACGAGGTTTTAACGTCGGTTCTTTCGTCAAAAAGTTTGGCTTTAGATTTACCTATGTTAAATAGTTGGCCTCCTGCACCACCACCAGCGCCCGAAGACATTTTACGCATAATAAAAATCCAAATAGCGATAATGATAACAAAAGGTAAAATTCCCATTAAAATGTCGCCCCAATAATTATTATCTGTATCAAAATTTAATGTCGTGGTTAAATCATTTTCGGCTTTAATTTCCTGAAAATCTTTTTGAAAAAGCTGTAAGTCACCAAATTCAAATTGATAATCGGGGTCGTTTGGCCCGGGCGTTAAAAACGCCGGTGCGTTATCTTTGGTGCTGTGTATTTCTTTCTGTTTAGCCTCTTGAGTAAGATAAACTTTGGCAATTTTTTTATTAATTACATCTACCTTTTCTACATCACCATTCTTTAAAAATTCTTCAAACTTAGCTTGGTTTGTTTTAGCTGGTTGCGACCAACTTCCACCTCCAAAAATTTGGATTCCAAAAAATAACAATATAATAGCGGCATAGATCCAATAGTAATTGGGCCTAGGCTTTTTCGAGTCGGGTTTTTTATTTTTATTATCTTGAGCCATAAGGCAATGTTTTTAAAGTTTTGAATCTATTTTTACTGTTTTAGCATCTCCCCATAACCCTTCAATGTCATAAAATTCGCGAATGTGTTTTTGAAATACATGCACTACTACGTGTACATAATCCATAAGTATCCATTCGGAATTATCACTTCCTTCAACGTGCCACGGATTTTCTTTTAGAGTTTTGCTAACGGATCTTTGAACCGAATTTACAATGGCATTAACTTGTGTGTTAGAGGTACCATTACATATTATAAAATAATCACAGACAGTATTTTCTATTTCTCTTAAATCTAGAATTTCAATATCTTGTCCTTTTACATCTTCAATCCCGGTTATAATTTGGGTAATAAGTTGATCTGTTGCTGCGTGTTGTTTCTGCATTAATTAATTTTTCTTTTCTATTTCGCAAAGTTATTACTTTTTTGTTTCTTGAAGCGCCTTAAACGCGTAATACTAATCTTATATTATTGTTTTGAAGATAATCAAACTTAATGCCATCGATTCTACCAATAATTACTTGAAACAATTGGCAAAAAGTACCTCCTTGTTAGAGCCTACTGTGGTAGTTACGCAAAACCAACTTTCGGGTCGTGGGCAAATGGGAAATAGCTGGGTTTCCCGCCAAGGTCAAAGTCTCACATTCAGCATGTTTAAACTGTGTAAGGGGCTTCCGGCCGATAGGCAATTTGATATTTCTATGGCGGTTTCTATAGCCATTGCCCGTGTAATTTCCCAATTAAATACTCCAAAAGTTAGTGTAAAATGGCCTAACGACATAATGTCAGCTAAAAAGAAAATTGGCGGTATCCTTATTGAAAATGTTCTTGAAGGCAGCACTATTAAATACGCAATTATCGGAATTGGCTTAAATATAAATAATGAAGCGTTTCACCACCTGCCTCAAGCTGCTTCGTTAAAAATGGTGACTGGCAATACGTTTAACGTCGAAGAGGTTTTTCAGAAAATAATTACTGAAGTTTTTAAAACACTCGAAGATTTATCGATTTCAAATAGAGAAAACTTAAAACAAGAATATCTGCAAAATTTATTTCAAATCGATAAAATTTCGGTTTTTGAAACACCCAATGGAAAACGTTTTAACGGTATTGTAAAGGGTGTTTCGCCAATAGGTGAACTCTTAGTTTCTGCAGAAGATGAAAGTCTTCACAAGTTTCAACTAAAAGAAGTTAAACTTATTTATTAATAGAAATTTTAAAGCGTGACAACAGGTTAAACAGTTGCCATATTTGTCGCAAGTGTATCTATAAATTTTGAAATAGGGCCTTTTATCATCATTGCCATCATTGCGTTAAATTCGCCTTCAAAAAGTAATTCAACAGTCGAGCTGTTTTCTGAAACTTCACTGATGTCTGCCACCAAAGTAAACGGTAGTTTGTCGCTAATTGCGCCTAAAACAACTTTATTGGGCTTATCAACTTCTTTTATTTCTAGAGCAATTTCGGGCATTCCTTTTAGTCCAAAAACAAATGCATTTTCTCTTATTACCTCAAATTTGCTAATATTTTCGGGCATTAAGTTTTCGAAATTTTCAACATTGCTTAGGTAGTCGCACAATTCGGGTGCAGATTTTTGAACTGTTACTTTTTTACTTTCTAATTTCATATTTTTTATCTGTAAATGATTATCTGCTTTTATAAAAGCAGATTAAGCGTGTTTTATTTTCCCCAAGTTTCTGGGTTATTGCGCCATTCGGAAAGCATTTCAACCTCCTTGGCATAAATATATTTAGATCTTTCGGCCTCTTCCAGCAATATTTCATAATTGCTTAAAGTGTTTAAAGTAACATTAGCCTTTTTAAAGTTTTCTTCCGAAATTTTAAAACCGTAACTAAAAATAGCCATCATTCCCTTTACGTTAGCATTGGCTTCTTTTAAGGCTTCAACTGCCATTAGGCTACTTTTTCCGGTGCTTATAAGGTCTTCTACTACCACTACATTTGCATTGGGTTCTAAATAGCCTTCAATTTTATTTTGGCGTCCGTGGCTTTTAGCCTCAGGACGAACATAACAAAACGGAACATTTAAATATTCGGCCACCAAAACTCCCATTCCAATCGCGCCAGTAGCTACCCCGGCAATCATATCGGGTCTTCCGTAGATTTCCTCAATTTGCTTTGCGAGGTTTTCGCGAATATAGTTTCGAATTGTAGGGTAGGAGAGTGTGATGCGATTATCGCAGTAAATTGGAGATTTCCACCCAGATGCCCACGTAAAAGGTTTTTGTGGTTGTAATTTAATTGCATTAATTTGCAGCAATAATGCAGCGGTTTCTTGAGCCGTTTCCTTATTTAATATCATAGTGCAAATGTATAAAGTTTTTGTAAAAGAAATTCCCATTATTCTTTCCACCGAGAAAAATATTGGCGCGCATTACACCACCATCCCGTTAAAACACGCTCGGTTTAAAAAACTGGTAAAGAAAATAAATAATGGCGAATTACTCTACGTTAATCTTTATCATAAAAATGCTGAAAAACTTGAACGGTTTTTAAGGAAAAAAATTAAGGTAGTTGAAGCTGCCGGTGGCTTAGTTTACAACGATAAAAAAGAAATTCTTTTTATACGTCGTAATAAAAAATGGGACCTTCCGAAGGGTAAAATTGAAAAAGGAGAAACCCACCGCGAAGCTGCAATTAGAGAAGTGATGGAAGAAACGGGGGTTCAAAATTTAGAAATTCGCAACTTTTTAAAGACTACTTACCACGTATTTACGCGCAACAAAAAGTTTAGACTTAAAATAACGTATTGGTACGAAATGTATAGCGATTATGACGGGCCGTTAATTCCGCAACCCGAAGAGGGAATTAAAAAAGTGCGTTGGAAAAATTTTGAAAAATCGCAAAAAGCACTACAAGATTCATATGAAAATATAAAGCTTCTTTTCCCCGAGGAGTATTTAACCACCCACCCGAATGATAGGGTATCTGAGGTGTGATTTCTCGTAATACGGCGATTGCTTATGAAGCCAGTCTAACTGCAAATACCAATTATTCGCAAAATTTAAATCAGATTGTTTTTTGGCGTTAAACTTTGCTTTAATGCTGGGGTTATCATTTAAAAATTGTTCGGCTAAATCTTCCCAAATATAGGGTGAAAACCCTTCTTTTTGCTGAAGAATGGCATCAAAAAAGTTCCAATTAAAAAATGAATCGGGAGCCGATGGCTCTAAGGTTTCTAATAAATAGCGTACCCCGGGTTGTTGTGTTTTCACCAATATATCACCTTTTTTTACGCTTGTCTTTTCGGTGGTTTTTAAAACTTGTGTATTATAGTGCAGGTAATGCCCTTCATACGGTCTTTTTAGAGTTTCGTAGTTTTTTATTCTGTATACTTCGGCAACGATATTCGTGTCTTTTTTAATTTCTGAAAACTCAATATTATTAAGTTTTAGCAATTCAATGACATTCCAGTATCCTTTCGGGACAATATATGCAGCCGGAATTTTTACCGAATCGGCAGCTTTAAAATAATTGTAGTAGGTTACATTTTTTGTAAAGGGTTTATCTCTAAAGTACTTTAAACGTTTTGCACCTGTAATTTTACTATCAATCATTTTGCCTTCGTAGCCTTTAAATTTTAAAGTTGAAGTGTTTGTTGAGTCTACTTTCCACGAAAGTGGATAATAACTTCCAACTGTATATTTTTTATTTGCGTTTTGTTGAAGTGATTTAATTTTTTCGGCATCACTATCGGCTATATTTATAAAGTTTTTCATTAATTGATATGTGCCCTCAACCCTTTCTTTATAAGGCTTTAACATATGTGTTTCTACCGTTAAACCAATGGTGTTAAACAAAGTAGTGTAGCCACTGGCGTAGCGCGGGGAGTCTAAAAATTGTTTAAAACCTTTTTCTGGTACTTGGTTAAAAACATTAACATACGGCGTAATATCCCAATTTTGGAGTTGTAGTGAATCTTCTATTTGTGGGGTAAATGAGGTGTGTAAATAGTTACCTAACGCCCCGCCTAATTTATTATGTTGTGTAAATAAATGGGTAAGGGTATATTGGTAGTCTGCACCGTTGCTTACGTGATTGTCTATAAACAATGCGGGCTTTACCCAGTGAAAAATTTCGGCAAAAGATTGCGCATTTTTAGTATCGGCTTTTATAAAATCTCTGTTTAAGTCAAAGTTACGGGCATTGCCGCGAAACCCGTATTCATGAGGGCCGTTTTGGTTGGTTCGGGAGGTGCTATTTCGGTTTAGGGCTCCGCCAATATTATAGATTGGAATGGCAACCAAAATTGTATTATTTGGGGCATCGATTTTCTCTTCGGCATAATCGCGAAATAGCAACATAGTAGCGTCTATTCCATCGGGTTCGCCAGGGTGAATTCCGTTGTTAATTAATATTACATTCTTGTCTCTTTTATTAAAAGATTCCTGTTTGTGATAAATATTCTTTTGAGGATCAAAAACGATTAAGTGTAATGGAAATCCGCTGTCTGTCATTCCCATTTCAATCATTGAAATTGATTGGTGCTTTTGTGCGAGATCTGTATAAAACTTTATTGTTTCAAAATAAGTTTGAGTTTCGGTGCCGTTGGATGTTTCAAATTTTATGGGGTTTTGCGGGTAAAATATCGTAACCGAAAGCAGGAAGAATAATATCGAAAAAAATTTCATAGTTTCTAAATTTCAGCAAATATAGACTTCTACAATGGAGATTTTAGATGAATTTAAATGTTAAAATTCATAAAATAATCTTAAATATTTGTTAAAAATAATTTAAGGGTAAACCCTAAATGTTTTGCAATTAACCAATTATAAATTTTAGTTTTTATTATCGCTTGGGGTGGGCTGTTTTTTGGTTTTTCTTATCGCCCGTTATTGTTAGCTTTGAGGCGATTAATTAATAATTTAAAAATTACAAAATGAAAAAAATTACTTTATTGATGTTTGCTTTGGCTACATCATTTGCAGTGAGTGCACAAGAGGTTGTTTTATCTCAAACCGATGGTGCAATTGGAGATGCTGGAGTTGCTTGTGGCGATTCTGGTGCTGGTACAACTGGTGACAACTACTACCTACGTAGCTATAACATGGCTGAACATGGTGTAACTGGTGATGTATCTTTAACTGGTATTGAATTTTACGTAGGTAGTGCTACTGGTACTACTGAACTAGAAGTTATGGTTTTTGACTATGTAGGTTTCCCTACAGGTTTTGACGTAACTGCTTTACCAACACCACTTGCCTCTGGTTTTATTACTGTTGACACTGGAATGATTGGTACGTTAGTGAGAGCTGAGTTTGATACTCCAGCACCTGCAAACCAAGATTCAAACATTGTAGCTGTAGTATTTGAAGCTGATGGTCAAACTTCTGCTTTTTACTTAGGTACTGCTGACACTGAAACGCACGACTCTTACTTAGCATCTGTAGCTTGTAGCCTTAATGAGCCTTTAACTGTTACTGATATAGGTTTCCCAGAGTCTAGACACGTAATTGACTTAGTTACTGACGAGGCATTATCTGTTAGCGATAACTTTGCAGACAACGTAGCGGTTTACCCAAGCCCAGCAACCGATGTTTTAAACGTAAAACTTCCATCAAACGTAGTAGTTGAAAGCTCTGCTTTAGTAAGCGTTCTTGGAAAAACTACGGGTGTTACACTTTCTAACGGTGTTATGAATATCTCTGGTATCGCTCCAGGTGTATACTTCTTAAACCTTGAAACTAACATGGGTACTTACACTCAAAAAGTAATCAAGCAGTAATTACTGTTTTTTTTCTTACTTTAAGAGAAAGTACAATAAAGAACCTCAATCGTTTTGATTGAGGTTTTTTTTTAGCTGAAATTTTAAAAACTATACCTAGAATTATTTTTTGAATAAAAGATTGCAATTAAAGTTTTTTCGAATTTAATATTGATGTATTAAAAGTTTCAGCAAGGAAGTTGGTGGAACTAAAAAACCCTTTTAAACAGTTGTTTAAAAGGGTTTTTATAATTATTGAGGTTGAGGCGGCGTTATCCGTTCATAGATATTAAGAACTCCTCATTGTTTTTAGTTTGCTTAATCCTATCGTTAATAAACTCCATGGCTTCAATAGGGTTCATATCTGCGAGGTATTTACGCAATACCCACATACGTTGTACAGTATTTTCATCGAGTAATATATCGTCTCTACGCGTACTAGATGAAGTTAAGTCGATAGCTGGGAATATTCTTCTATTAGAAATTTTTCGATCCAACTGAAGCTCCATATTTCCAGTTCCTTTAAATTCTTCAAAAATTACTTCATCCATCTTAGAGCCGGTTTCTGTCAATGCTGTAGCAATAATACTTAGTGACCCGCCATTTTCAATGTTACGAGCTGCACCAAAGAAACGCTTTGGTTTGTGCAGTGCATTTGCATCTACACCACCACTTAATATTTTTCCACTTGCTGGCTGCACGGTGTTGTATGCACGTGCCAAACGAGTAATAGAATCTAATAAAATTACCACATCATGACCGCATTCAACCAATCGTTTTGCTTTTTCAATTACGAGATTTGCAACGCGAACGTGTTCTGTAGCTTCCTTATCAAAAGTTGAAGCTACAACTTCGCCACGAACATTTCGTTGCATGTCGGTAACCTCTTCTGGGCGCTCGTCTATTAAAAGCACAATTTGGTATACTTCGGGATGATTTGCAGCAATTGCATTAGCAATATCCTTAAGTAACATTGTTTTACCCGTTTTAGGTTGCGAAACAATCATACCGCGTTGCCCTTTTCCAATAGGAGCAAAAAGATCTATTATTCTGGTTGAAATAGTACTTTGTTTATCGGCAAGGTTAAATTTATCCTGCGGAAAAAGCGGTGTTAAATGTTCAAAAGAAACCCTGTCGCGAACTACATTTGGGTTTAACCCATTAATTTTATTAACCTTAATTAGTGGGAAATATTTTTCGCCTTCTTTGGGCGGGCGAACCTCGCCTAATACTGTGTCTCCCGTTTTTAAACCGAACAACCTAATTTGCGATTGCGATACATAAATATCATCTGGAGAAGATAGGTAGTTATAGTCACTTGAGCGTAAAAAGCCGTAGCCATCTTGCATAGTATCCAAAACACCTTCGCTCTCTATAATACCGTCAAATTCGTATTCTGGCTCGCGGTAACGATTGCGAGAATCCTTGTTGCCGTTGTTTTTGTGACTTTGATGTTTGTGACGATTTTCTGAACCACTGTTGTCGTTACGTTGGTGTTTTTGACGATTATCGCTCGACTTTTGATGCGGCTTTTTATCGTTGTCCTTTTTGTCAGACCTATCTTTTTTGTCGTTTCGATCCTTTTTATCGGTTTTTTCGCTTCTTGTGCGTTTCTCGTCGGTAGTTTTTTTATCGTCGTCTTTTTTAGAATCGCGACTCGATTTTGGAGAAGAAGGTTTTTTATGTCTACTCTCGTTTTTCACCTGACTGTCTTTTTGGTTGTTATCGCGTTTGTTGCTAGTAGCAGTTGAAGGCTTCTCTTTTTTATTTTCGGTTGTTGAGGGCTCTTCGTCGTTTAGTACTGCTTTTACCGCTTTTGGATTTGCCGCTTGGTAATCTAAAATTTGATAAACCAAGTCTAATTTTTTTTGGGTGCGATATTTTGGCACATTTAGCTCTTTTGCGATTTCCTGTAGTTCAGGGAGCTTTTTACTTTTTAAATCTGAAATTTCAAACATGTATAAAATACTGAAGTTTAAGTTGATACTATCGTGTTCTTTTTTAGAAGATAAGTATGTTGAAAATTTTATCGAAGACTAAGTAACCCTTATTGAGTTGGTTACGAATTGATATTGCAATAATACAACAATAAATTAAAAAGGACTGTTATTTTTTTTAAAAAGAAACTGTATTTTTGCTGCGCAATCAAGTTAATTGTAAAATGATTCAGCGAATTCAAACAATTTATTTAACTATTTCACTCCTTGCAATGGGGGCGTTGTACTTGTGGTTTCCAACTGTTATAACCCAAGACGGCACCGTAGTTTTGGAACGAAGCCAGTTATTGGTTTCGGGTTTGATTTTTGCTTCTATGGCGCTGGCTGTAATTTCAATTTTAAGCTTTAAAAAACGTCAAACACAATTTGTGTTTAATCGAATAAATATCATCTTAAATTTTGTATTACTGGGAGTTTTCGTTTACAAATCACTAAGCTTATCCGGAGAAACTTTAGTTTCAGAGAAGGGTATTGGGGTGTTCATTCCTATCATTTCTATCGTATTTTTAGTGTTGGCCAATAAAGCCATCAAAAAGGATGAAGATCTTGTAAAATCTGTTGATCGTTTACGTTAAACCAATCTTAGTATATTAGTGCAAAACCCCGAAAGGATGCCACCTTGCGGGGTTTTTTGTGTTTTAACAATTTACTTTCGCTACAAAAGAAATTATTGTTGAAACTCAATAACTTCTAAATTTTGAATATTGTCTTTATCAATTTCAAATCGAAGCATAGTGCGTACTTTGTGAAAACCGTGTTTTCCCACTGCGCCGGGATTCATATGTAAAAGTCCCGTAGTTTTATCGGGCATTACTTTTAATATATGCGAATGACCCGAGATAAAGATTTTCGGCGGGTTTTTATAAATTTCTTCTTTTACCGCTGGACTATACTTGCCAGGGTACCCACCAATATGGGTAATCCATACATCTACATTTTCGCACATAAACCTGTTGTGTAGCGGAAACTCCTTTCGTGCTTCGGCACCGTCAATATTGCCAAAAACTGCGCGCAAGGGTTTGTATTTTTTAAGGATATCTGTAACTTCTAATGCACCAATATCGCCAGCGTGCCATACTTCATCGGCTTGTTTTACGTAATTAATAATCTTTTCGTCAATATAACTGTGGGTGTCGCTTAAAAGCAAAATCTTTTTCAAAAGTGGGTGAAATTCAGTTTTTAATTTTTTTTAAAACTTAAAGCTTAATTGAAATTTTAAATATTCAAGGCTTTAAGTTTTTCAAAGTTATAACATACTAGCTAACTTGTAAGTTGTAATTTTGTCAATTCTTTAAAAAAATATAATTGCGGTATTTTATTGAAATAGCCTATAACGGGAAAAATTATTTTGGATGGCAGCGGCAACCCAAACAAATTAGCGTACAACAAGTTGTAGAGCAGAGTTTTTCTACAATTTTGCGCAGCGACATTAAAATAACCGGCGCAGGCAGAACAGATGCAGGAGTGCACGCAAAACAACTTTTTGCACATTTTGATGCCGAAGCGATTAAGGATGTTCCAAAATTAATTTTTAGAATAAATTCTTTTTTGCCAAATGACATTTCAGTAAAGAATATTTTTGAAGTAAAAAATGATGCTCACGCTAGGTTTGATGCTGTTGAACGTGAATATGAATATGTAATTTCGATAGGTAAAAATCCTTTTTTGAAAGATTTTGCATATCAAATTTATAAGCGACCCGATGTTGATGTAATGAACAAAGCAGCCAAAATCTTATTGTCTCATAAAGATTTTCAATGCTTTTCGCGCTCTAAGACCGATGTAAAAACGTACAATTGTAGTATTGTGAAAGCACATTGGGAAGCTGTTGATAATAAGCTTATTTTTACAATTGCAGCAGATCGTTTTCTTCGGAATATGGTAAGAGCAATTGTAGGAACACTTTTAGATATTGGTTTTGGTAAAACCACGATTGATGATTTAGAGGCGATTTTAAAAAGTAGAAATAGAGAAAGAGCAGGAGCTTCGGCGCCTGCAAAAGGATTGTTCTTAACGAAAGTAATCTATCCAAAAGAAACTTTTGTGTAAAAAACAATGCAACTAATAAGGGTTGCGATGGCATAATTATAACCTAAAACAGAAAAGAAACTGTGGCAGAGAATTCAGGTAATGCATTCGATTTTAAGCTTTTTAAGCGCCTTTTGGCGTTTACCAAGCCTTATAGCCTAATATTTTATTTTGTGGCTTTTGCCGCAATTATAATGTCGGGGCTTGCAGTACTAAGGCCTTACTTATTGCAGCTTGCCATTGATACCTCTTTAGTGCCCAAAGACGGTGACGGATTTTTAAAATACGTTATCCTAATGGTGGTTGTGTTAATGCTGGAAGTAATTTTTCAGTTTGCGTTTATTTTTTACGCCAATTATTTAGGGCAAAGTGTAATTAGAGATTTACGTCAAAAACTCTTTCGATTAATGATGAGTTTTAAGATGAAGTATTTTGACAAAAGTGCTGTAGGTAGACTCACCACACGAGCAGTTAACGACGTAGAAACAATTTCGAGTATTTTTAGTCAGGGTTTGTTTATGATAATAAGCGATTTGTTAAAAATGCTTGTTATCGCTGGGTTTATGCTGTATCAAAGTTGGCGATTGTCTTTAATTGTCTTTATTGTTTTACCCTTTATTTTATATGCCACCCGTGTTTTTCAAAAAGCGATGAAGGTAGCTTTTGAAGACGTAAGAAACCAAGTAGCAAATTTAAATTCGTTTGTACAAGAGCGAATTTCGGGGATGAAAATTGTACAAATTTTTACGAGAGAAGAAACCGAGTACAACCGCTTTCAAGAAATTAATAAAAAACACCGAAAGGCTTGGATAAAAACTGTGTGGTATAATTCTATTTTCTTTCCAATTGCCGAAACTGCAGGCGCCGTGGCTACCGGTTTGGTAGTATGGTATGGAGGGTTAAACGTTGTAGGTGGTGGTTTTGTAACCTTAGGAATTATTACAGCATTTATTCAATATGCCGAAATGCTATTTAGACCCCTTAGACAGATTGCCGATAAATTTAACACGCTACAAATGGGAATGGTTGCGGCAAACCGGGTATTCGGGATTCTCGATACCAAATCGCATATTGCAGACAATGGTACAATTGACTATACCAGTACCAAAGGAGCCATTGCGTTTAAAGATGTATATTTTGGCTATGTGGAAGACGAAGCTGTAATTAAGGGCATTTCATTTAAGGCAAACCCCGGCGAAACGGTGGCTATTGTAGGGGCAACAGGGGCGGGTAAAAGTACTATCATTAACTTATTGACTCGTTTTTACGAAACCAACAGTGGCGAAATTTCTATTGATGGCATCTCGATAAAAAACTATACCCTGGCTTCACTTAGAAGCCAAATAGCGGTGGTTTTGCAGGATGTTTTTCTGTTTGCCGATACAATTTTAAATAACATTACCCTAAATAACCCAGATATTTCCGAAGAAGAAGTTATTGCTGCAGCAAAAGAAATTGGCGTGCATAAATTTATAGCAACGTTGCCAGGGGGCTATCATTATAACGTTAAAGAGCGAGGAAGTATGCTTTCTTCGGGACAACGACAACTCATTTCGTTTTTACGTGCCTATGTTAGTAATCCTAGCATTTTAATTTTGGATGAAGCAACATCGTCTGTAGATACCTATTCGGAAGAATTAATACAAACCGCAACCGATAAAATTACCAAGGGGCGTACTTCTATTGTAATTGCCCATCGATTGGCAACCATTAAAAAAGCCGATAAAATTATTGTAATGGAAGCTGGTAAAATCATGGAAGAAGGCACACACGCCGAGCTGTTACAGCTAGAAAATGGATTTTATAGAAACCTTTATGAAGTTCAATTTATGGTACAGGAAGCAAGCTAAATTAGCTTAAATCTTCTTTTAAAATTTTTATAAGCTCATCGGTATTTTCAAATAGTACAAAGTCGCCATCCCTTAAGTACGATATTTGTCCGTTTTCTTCTGAAACCACCAAACTAACAGCGTCGGTTTTTTCGGTAACGCCAACGGCAGCACGATGCCTAAGTCCAAACCGCAACGGAATTTTTCTATCATTAGTTACCGGAAGGATAACCCGAGTGGCAGTAATTTTATTCTCTTCAATTATAATGGCTCCATCGTGAAGCGGGCTGTTTTTAAAAAAGATACTTTCAATAATAGGTTGGTTAACCTCCAAATTCATTTCGTCGCCCGTGTTTTTTACAAAATCGAGGCTGTTGTTGCGCTGTATAACAATTAGTGCTCCTGTGTACGAAGCCGACATTTTTTTACACGCTGCAACGATGGTTTCAACATTAACATCTAAGGGGTTTTCGCTTTTATAAAAACTTAACTGTTTTAAAAATTTGCGTTGGGCATTAAAATTTGTAGACCCCAACATTAAAAGAAATTTTCTTATTTCGGGTTGAAAAACAACAACCAAAGCAAACATTCCTACCCCTAAAAACCCACCGAGGATTCTACTTAAAAGTTGCATTTCTAATAATTCGGTAAAAATGTAAAAGGTGTACACGATGATAATTCCCACCAAAATATTGATGGCTACAGTACCTTTCACTAAATTATAGAGATAATACAACAAAAGTGCTACCAGCACTATATCAACAATATCTATAATCCGAATGTCTAGAAAATCCAAAAGGCTGCGTTTTTTTGTAAAAGTAATTTAAAATTTTAAATGGAATGTGTTCAATTTTTTAGGTTTTCAATCAATTTTACACATTCTACTGCTTCGGCTACATCGTGAACTCGCAAGATAGACGCCCCTTTTAACAAGGCAACAGTATTTAAAACTGTGGTGCCATTTAGCGCCTCTTTGGCAGTTTTTTTAAGGGTTTTGTAAATCATAGACTTACGCGAAATTCCCACCAGTAATGGAATATCTAAACTTTTAAATAGCTCAAGGTTGTTCATAAGTTGAAAATTTTGTTCACTCGTTTTTGCAAAACCGAAACCGGGGTCGGCAATAATATCGCTTATGCCAAAAGAGCGCGCCTTGGCAATTTTTTGCGAAAGATCTTTTAGTACATCGCGAGTAACATTTTCGTAATTTGTAAGCGAATTCATAGTTTGTGGCGTACCACGCATATGCATTAAAATATACGGAACCTTAAGTTCACCCACGGTTTTAAACATTGCGGGGTCTAAGATTCCACCCGAAACATCATTTACCAAAGCAGCCCCAGTTTCAACGGCATTTTTAGCAACCTTACTGTTAAAGGTGTCTATGGAAATTACAGTATCTGGAAAATGTTTTAGAATTATTTCTACTGCAGTTACAACACGTTTTATTTCTTCGGTTTCCGAAACTTTTGCGGCGTTGGGCCTAGTACTGTAACCGCCAATGTCTAAAAAAGTAGCGTCCGCAGTAAGCATTTTTTCGGCTTGGTTTAAAATGCTGTTTTCAGTAACTGTAGAGCCACCATCGTAAAATGAATCGGGGGTAATATTTATAATGCCCATTACCTTGGGTACGGTGAGGTCTATAAGATTTCCGCGGCAATTTAAAGTCTGCAATTTTTTAGTTTTTGGTAGTAAAGTTAGTCTGTTTTTTTAAAAATATGCGCTTTGACAAATAACTTTAAGCTTTCAACTTTGAACTTCGAACTATTTAAGCGAAATTTACGCAAAATCTTACACTTTACTAATGGCAGACACTTCTAATCAATACAACGACCAAATTGAAAAATGCAGGGAGCTGTTTATCAACAAAATGACCGACTATGGAAGCGCATGGCGAATTTTACGCCTTCCGTCTTTAACCGATCAAATTTTTATAAAAGCACAGCGAATTCGGGGTTTGCAACAAAATAAAGAACAGAAAATTGCCGAAGACCAAACCAGTGAATTTATAGGGATTGTAAATTACTCGGTTATGGCGCTAATTCAGCTTCAAAAAGGTGTGGTAGAACAGCCAGACCTATCGGTAGAAGAAGCAACGCAGCTCTATGATGAGCAAGTTGCAATTACAAAGCAGCTAATGATGGATAAAAATCACGATTACGGGGAGGCTTGGCGCGATATGAGGGTGAGCTCGTTAACCGATTTGATTCTTCAAAAATTATTACGAGTAAAACAAATTGAAAATAACAGCGGCAAAACCATAGTTTCTGAAGGGATAGACGCCAATTATCAAGACATGGTTAACTACGCGGTTTTTGCATTAATACATTTAGACAAAACACAGAAAAAATAAACAATTTTAAAGAATGAAAATTTTAGTTGGTATATCACGGTTTATTGTTGGAGTACTTTTTATAATTAGCGGTTTAATAAAATTAAACGATCCGGTAGGGTTTTCGTTTAAACTAAAAGATTACTTTGCTCCCGAAGTTTTAGACCTTCAATTTTTAGTTCCTTTTGCACTACTTATCGCAATTTTTGTAGTAATTTTTGAAGTGTTAGTGGGTATTGCTTTACTACTTGGCTACTTAAGGCGGTTTACGCTGTGGAGTTTACTGTTAATGATAGTTTTCTTTACATTCTTAACATTTTACTCGGCGTATTTTAATAAGGTAACAGACTGTGGTTGCTTTGGTGACGCTATAAAACTTACGCCTTGGGAGTCTTTTACAAAAGATGTAGTGTTGTTGTTTTTTATTTTGATATTATTCTTCGGAAAAAAATACATTCAACCTTTCTTTACACGCGAAATTAGAAGCATTTTAATCTTTGCCTCTTTTATAGGTTGCCTTGCAATTACGTATTATGTTTTACTGCATTTGCCAATTATAGATTTTAGACCGTATAAAGTTGGCGCTAATATTTCCGAAGGGATGAGCGTACCCGAAGATGCACCCGGACCGCTTTACGATTATCACTGGACGTTTAACATTAATGGCGAAGAAAAAACAATAACTACCAATGGTGATTATCCGCAAGTTGACGGTGAATTAATCAATACTGAAACCGAAATGATTCAAGAAGGATATACGCCACCCATCCATGATTTTTCTATTGAACGCGATGGCGAAGATTTTACAACGCAATTTTTGGAAGAGGAAAAATTGGTTGTGATTGTAGCTTATAGCTTAGGAAATACCGAAAAAGAAGGTTTTGTGCCAATTAAAAAAATAACCGATGATGCCATTGCAAAAGGATATCGAGTAATTGGTTTATCGGCTTCATCGCAAGAAATGACCGGCTTGTTGGTTGAAAGGTATAATTTAGATTTTAAGTTTTATTTCTGTGATGAAACTACGCTTAAAACAATTGTACGCAGTAATCCGGGTATTTTAGAATTAAACCGAGGAACAATTAAACAAAAGCTTCATTGGGGCGATGCACACAAATTTAAGTTGCCGTAAGCATCTTTTATAAAGTTATTTTACAACTTTTTGTGCTGAAAAGTGACTTTCGGAAATTTAAAAATTAAAAATATTGACAGCTTATATACTTGAAAAACTGGGTTATGCACTTCTAACTTTATTTGGGGTGGTAACCGTAATATTTTTTCTTTTTACCGTGTTACCTGGCGATCCTGCACGAATGATGTTGGGGCAAAATGAAACCGCAGCACAACTTGAAGTTGTAAAAAAGAAATATGGGTTTGATCAACCGGTTTCTGTGCAATACGTACAGTATTTAAATGACTTGTCGCCCTTGTCATTTCACAGTACAAACGCAGACGATTACACTTTTCTTTCGCCTGGAAAATACAATGCTCAAGTACTCTTTTCTGTAGCAAATACAAACGTTGTGGTAAAAACGCCATATTTAAGAGAGTCCTTTCAAAAAAATGGAAAGGAGGTAAGTGAGGTTATTGCCGAAACACTTCCCAATACTTTTATTTTGGCAATTTCGGCAATAATTATTGCTATGTTTATTGGAGTTGTTTTGGGGATAATTTCGGTGTTGTTTAAGGATGGAATACTAGATAAAACCATACAGTTAATTAGTACGTTGGGGATGAGTGTGCCATCGTTTTTTAGCGCCATAATTTTTGCGTGGATTTTTGGTTTTGTGCTTCACGAGTACACAAATTTAAATATGACGGGCAGCCTGTATACGGTAGACGATTTTGGCGAAGGCAAGTATATTCAATGGAAAAATTTAATTCTACCTGCCGTAGTTTTAGGAATTAGACCACTGGCCGTGGTAAGCCAATTAATGCGCAATTCACTACTCGAAGTTTTAAACCAAGATTACATACGTACGGCAAAGGCAAAAGGACTGTCGTTTTACCAAATTATTAAAACACATGCCTTAAAAAACTCTTTAAATCCCGTCGTAACTGCAATATCTGGGTGGTTTGCAAGTATGCTAGCAGGAGCAGTTTTTGTAGAGTATATTTTTGGTTGGAATGGTCTTGGAAAAGAAATTGTAAATGCATTAAATACCTTAGATTTACCCGTAATTATGGGCGCAGTAATTGTAATAGCCACCTTGTTTATAATTATCAATATTTTTGTAGATATAATTTATGGATGGCTAGACCCAAAAATAAGTAGGTAAAACAGAATTAAAATTTTAGAAATTAGACACTAATAGCGATGAGAAAAAAAATAGTAGCTGGAAATTGGAAAATGAATCATGATTTGGCCCAAACAGAAATGTTTTTAGTAGACCTAAAAAAACAGGTTTTACCAGAAGAAGTTACCGTAATGATAGCACCTGCGTTTACAAACTTAAATCACGCCTTTAACTCATTGCGCGAGCATCCGGTAACGGTCGCAGCCCAAAACATGCATCAAAACAACAATGGCGCATTTACCGGTGAGGTTTCTGCAGAAATGTTAAAAAGTTTAGGTGTAGAAACGGTTATTATTGGTCATAGCGAACGCCGTGCTCAATTTAACGAAACAAACGAAATTCTTTCAGAAAAAGTAAAAACCGCCATTGCTAACAAGATGACTGTAATATTTTGTGTAGGCGAAGAATTAGAAGAACGCAAACAAAACAACCACTTAAAATTAATTGAATCTCAACTTACCGAAGGTGTCTTTCAGCAACCCGAAACGGCTTGGAAAAATATTGTTATTGCGTATGAACCTGTGTGGGCAATAGGTACAGGTGAAACCGCTACACCTCAACAAGCTCAAGAAATGCACCAACACATTAGAACCGTTATTGCAAATAAGTATTCAAAATCTACAGCCAATGATGTTTCAATCCTGTACGGTGGAAGCGTAAAACCCAACAATGCGAGCGAGATTTTTAATCAGCCTGATGTAGATGGCGGACTTATTGGAGGGGCGTCGTTAGAGGTTGAAAGTTTTATGAAAATTGTAAATGCATTTTAATGTCGCAAGTATATTTAGAATATAAATTTATTGTAAGCCCGAGCGTTTTAGGAACCGAGATTTTAATTGCCGAATTGGGCTATGCTGGGTTTGAAAGTTTTGTTGAAACCGAAGACGGCGTTACAGCTTATATTCAGAAGGATGAGTGGAATAAAAATATTTTAGCGTCCATAAACATTCTAGAATCTGATGAATTTACCATTGAATATTCCTTTTCTGAAATTGAACAAGTAAATTGGAATTCCGAATGGGAAAAGAATTTTGAGCCTATTGAAGTAGATGGTAAATGTATTGTGCGTGCTCCTTTTCATCCCTCAAAAAACTATCCATACGAAATTGTAATCGAGCCCAAAATGTCTTTTGGTACCGGCCATCATGAAACAACGTTTATGATGTTACAATTTATTTTGGAAGATGATTTTAAGGGTAAATCTGTTCTCGATATGGGTTGTGGCACCGCGGTGCTAGCAATTTTAACGGAGATGAAGGGTGCTTCGGCTATAGACGCAATAGATATTGATTCTTGGTGTTTTGAAAATTCACTCGAAAATATTCAAAGAAACAATTGTAAAAACATTTCAGTAGAATTAGGCGACGCCACTTTGCTTGCCAAAGATAAATACGATGTCGTAATTGCCAATATCAATAGAAATATCCTTTTAAATGATATGGCAACGTATAAAGCGAGCTTTAAAAATAATGGGACCCTTTATTTAAGTGGTTTTTACACGCAAGACTTGCCAATTATTACTGAAACTTGCAATAATTTAGGATTTACTTTCGTTGAAAGCAAGGAGAAGAATAATTGGGTTGCCGCAAAATTTGTAATTTAGTAACAAGCTAATTTATTGCTTCTTAAAATTAATGCAATTTCAAAAAGAATATTTTGAGTACTAAAGAAAAAATAGAAGAACAACAATCGGTTGCCGAAAAGGAAGGCAATCTAAATGAAATTGTTCTTTACAATGACGATGTAAATACTTTCGACCACGTAATTAACTCTCTAATTTTTGCGTGCGAACACACTCCAGAACAAGCCGAGCAATGTTCAATTATTGTTCATTATAAAGGAAAATGTACAGTTAAAACAGGAGAGTTGAGCGATTTAAAGCCGCGATGCAGTATGCTTTTAGAGGCAGGCCTTAGCGCCGAAATTGTTTAAAACCACTCAAAATAGATTGCAGAAACTACTACAGCTGCAATTAAAATTATTAGTATAGTAACGACAAAACCTGCGCCAAAGCGGGTTTTTTTGTTGTCTTGAAATATATAATCTCTTTCTTCTTTGTTATCTGAGTCTTTTACTATCTTAGTCATAATTTGGTTTTAAACCCTAAAATAGAAAAAAGGAAACAGAAATTTCTAAATATTTCCATAAAAAAAACCACGTTGTAAAAACGTGGTTTTATTAAGCTTGTGACCTTGCCAGGATTCAAACCTGGAACCTCCTGAGCCGTAATCAGGTGCGCTATTCAGTTGCGCCACAAGGCCAAATTATTATTGCTTTAAGCGGGTGCAAATATATTTCTTTTTACTTTGCAAGACAAATAAAATTTGAAAAAAATGGATTTATATAAATTTATTCGCAATATTGACGATTTTCCAAAAGAAGGCATACAGTTTAAAGACATAACGCCACTCCTTGCCAATAGTGATGCAATGGAAGATTGCGTACGGCAATTATTAAAAATGCTGGGAGACCAAAAAATAGATAAAGTTGCTGCAATAGAATCGCGTGGCTTTTTTTTCGGGACACTTTTAGCGCAGCAGCTCGATGCGGGGTTTATACCCATTAGAAAACCAGGAAAGCTACCGTATAATACTATAAAAGAAACCTATGAGTTAGAATACGGAACAGATACACTCGAAATTCACAGCGATGCCATTTTAAAAGGTGACCGAGTTTTGCTCCACGATGATGTTTTAGCAACTGGCGGCACCATGGCTGCAGCCTGTAGACTCATTGAAAAACTGGGAGGAGAAGTTGTGCAGTGTAATTTTATGTTAGAAATTGAAGCTTTAAATGGTGTTTTAAAATTGCAAAATCAAAATGTAAAATCGCTATTAAAGTTTTAATCAAGCGCATTTTTGGTAACCCATAATTTATAAGCAAAAATTGCCATTTGCAATTTTGAAGCATTTTCAAGTTGAACACCTTTCTTTGTAAAACTTGGAAGCACCTTTTTATTGAACTTTGCTAAAAAATTAAAAAACTTCTTTTTCATAATTTTAATTTTAAATGAAAATACTGAATTTCTATTGTATAATTTATAAAATCCAGTTAAAAGAAACGTGTTTTTAACGATTGCCGGCAGTATATCCAAGGTTTTATTCAATATTTTTTTGTGCATTTAGTATCTTCGCCCACAATAAAAACTCAATGGATTATTTATTACTTTTTTTAGGTCTAGTTTTACTGGTAGTTGGTGGGGAATATTTGGTTCGCTCTTCGGTGGCCCTTTCCTTTAAATTGCATCTTTCAAAGATGGTAATAGGAATAACGGTAGTCTCTTTTGCTACTTCGGCACCCGAACTTTTGGTGAGTTTACAAGCTGCCGTCAATGGTTTTTCAGATATTTCATTAGGTAATGTATTGGGCTCCAATATTGCCAACATCGGGTTGGTATTGGGGATCACCGCTATTATTTCGCCATTGGCGATTGATAAAGACTTTTATAAACAAAACTGGCCTTTTATGATGATTGTGTCTGTTGTGCTTTACTTTGCTTTATACAGTGGAAATATTATAAGTAGAACAGAGGGGGCAGCATTGTTGTTAATGCTCTTTATATATATGTGGATTTTAATTAAAAGAGCAAAAGCCCAACGAACTCCAAAAACTTTGGATGACGGTGTTGATGAAGCTTTGTCAAAAACCTCAAACTTTAAAATATTTATCTGGTTACTAATTGGTGCTGTGGCGCTTTACGCTGGAAGTGAATTTTTAGTAAGCGGAGCGGTTTCTTTAGCCGAAGCCTTTGGTGTAAGTGAACGTGTTATTGCCGTTACAATGATTGCTGTGGGTACGAGTATTCCAGAGTTGGCGGCATCGGTAATTGCAGCCTTAAAACAGGAAAAAGCAATTTCACTCGGGAATTTAATTGGTTCGAATATCTTCAATATTTGTTCCGTTTTAGGTATTACTGCAATTGTACAACCTATTATGGTAAAAAGTTCGGAAGTACTTACAAACGATATTTTTTGGATGATTGGGTTTTCTGCGGTCTTATTACCCTTGGCTTTTCTTCCAAAACCGTTTCTTTTGGGCCGAAAAAGAGGAATATTTTTGCTTTCGGCCTACGCCATATTTATAGGTATAACCATTTTGTCATAAGGTTATTTTTATAAACTGGGTGGTAAAATAGGGGGTGTTTGTGGGTTATTCATATTTTTTTCTAAAAAAACTGTGAAATTTTAGGGGGTATTTTGGTTTTAGTTTAATTTTGCCAAATTAAACTATAAAACTTCGCTATGCCAACTTTAAGATTTTTTGCTATTAAAGAAACCTTTAATAGAACTCCACTACCAGTTACCGAACCCAACAGACGTTCCGAAATTTTTGGTAAAAATGTTTTTAATGAAGCTGCTATGCGGCAGTATCTTACCAAAGATTCTTTTAATAGCGTTATGGATGCTATTGAAAAAGGAACTAAAATAGAGCGTCATATAGCAGATCATATTTCAACAGGAATGAAAGAATGGTCTATTGCAAATGGAGCTACTCACTATACACACTGGTTTCAACCTTTAACTGGTGCAACTGCCGAAAAACACGATGCTTTTTTTGAAACTATGGAAAATGGCCAGGCAATTGAAAAATTTGGTGGCGGTCAATTAGTACAGCAGGAGCCGGATGCTTCAAGTTTTCCAAATGGAGGTATTCGCAATACGTTTGAAGCCCGTGGTTATACCGCTTGGGATCCTACGTCGCCTGCGTTTATATATGGTACTACCCTTTGTATTCCAACCGTTTTTGTTTCGTATACTGGAGAAGCCTTAGATTATAAAACACCATTACTACGTGCTTTACATTCTATAGATACCGCTGCCACTGCGGTAGCAAAATACTTCGATAAAAACGTGACAAAAGTAACGGCTACCTTAGGTTGGGAGCAAGAATATTTTTTGGTAGACAGCGCTTTAGCAGCTTCGAGACCCGATATTTCGCAAGCAGGAAGAACACTTTTAGGGCATTCTTCAGCAAAAGGTCAGCAATTAGACGACCACTATTTTGGGTCAATTCCTGCACGTGTTTTAAATTTTATGCGACACTTAGAAAACGAGTGTATGTTATTGGGTATTCCCGTTAAAACTCGTCATAACGAAGTAGCGCCAAACCAATTTGAATTGGCACCTATTTTTGAAGAAACCAATTTGGCGGTAGATCACAATTCATTATTAATGGATTTGATGCACAAAATTGCCGAAAAACATAATTTTAAGGTGTTATTTCACGAAAAGCCTTTTGCTAATGTAAACGGAAGTGGAAAACACAACAATTGGTCGTTGGCCACCAATACTGGGGTTAATCTTTTAGGTCCTGGCAGTACGCCAACAAAAAACCTTCAGTTTTTAACCTTTTTTATCAATACTATTAAAGCGGTTAACGAGCACGAAGAGTTGTTGCGCGCGTCTATTGCAAGTGCGGGTAACGACCATAGGTTAGGTGCAAATGAGGCGCCACCTGCGGTTATTTCGGCGTTTATTGGCTCGCAGTTGACCGATGTTTTAGACGAGTTAGAAAAAGTTACAAGTGGAAAACTTTCACCTCAAGAAAAAACCGATTTAAAACTTAATGTTGTAGGTAAAATTCCAGAGATTTTATTAGACAATACAGATCGTAACCGTACTTCACCTTTTGCGTTTACAGGTAATAAATTTGAATTCCGTGCGGTGGGCTCAACGGCAAACTGTGCAAACCCAATGACAGTGCTTAATGCAATTGTAGCCAATCAATTAAAAGAGTTTAAAACAGCAGTAGATTCGCTTATCAAAGATAAGAAGATGAAGAAAGACGATGCTATTTTCAATGTTTTAAAAGAATATATAAAAGACTCAAAAAGAATTCGATTTGAAGGTGATGGTTATGGAGAGGCTTGGGAAAAAGAAGCCGAAAAACGCGGATTGAGCAACCATAAATCTACTCCCGAAGCTTTAAAAGCTAAAATTTCAGAAAAATCAATTTCACTTTTTGAAAGCTTGGGCATTATGAGCAAAGTTGAGTTGGAAGCTCGATACGAAATTGAGATGGAAGACTACGCAATGCGCATTCAAATTGAAGGTAGAATTTTGGGCGATATTGCTCGAAATCACGTAATACCCACAGGTATTCAGTACCAAAACATTTTAATTAAAAACGTACAAGGCCTTCAAAATATTTACGGCACAGAGTTTAAGCAATTTGCGGGCGAACAAATGATGCTTATTGAGCAAATAAGTGAGCACATTGCTAAAATTAATAAGGGAATTACCGATATGATTGATGCGCGTAGAAAAGCCAATAAGATTGAAGATGCCGAAGAAAAAGCATTTGCGTATTGTAACGAAGTTAAACCATTTTTCCAGCAAATTAGATATCATTGCGATAAATTAGAATTATTGGTTGACGACGAAATTTGGCCGTTAACGAAGTATCGCGAACTATTATTCACAAAATAAACTTTTATAACACAAATGCACTTTTATAACCGCTTGACTTTTGTTGAGCGGTTTTTGTTTAAACTTACATAGTTAATTGTACGAAACAAAAATTTCAAGAAAAGGCTGAATGACAATCTTTGTGGGCTTTTTTTTAATACGTACTTTTGTGACCTTAACCAAAAGCCATGAGTAAAGAAATTTCAAAACGATACGCGCAACGCGGGGTTTCGGCCGGAAAAGAAGATGTGCACAATGCAATAAAAAATGTAGATAAAGGATTGTTTCCAAAAGCATTTTGTAAAATTGTTCCAGACTATTTAACTGGCGATGACGACTATTGCCTAATTATGCACGCCGATGGCGCCGGGACAAAATCTTCCCTAGCCTATGCTTATTGGAAAGAAACTGGCGACCTCTCTGTTTGGAAAGGCATTGCGCAAGATGCGCTTGTTATGAATATTGATGACTTACTTTGTGTAGGCGCAGTAGATAATATTATGCTTTCTTCAACCATCGGAAGAAATAAAAATGTAATTCCGGGTGAGGTTATTTCGGCCATTATTAATGGTACCGAAGCGCTTATTTCAGAAATGAAAAACTTTGGCGTAACTATACATTCAACGGGAGGCGAAACTGCCGATGTAGGCGATTTGGTGCGTACAATAATTGTAGATTCTACGGTTACCGCACGTATGAACCGCAAGGATGTAATTGACAATGCAAATATTAAACCTGGCGATGTAATTGTTGGTTTGGCATCGTTTGGGCAGGCAACTTATGAAAAAGAATACAACGGCGGGATGGGTAGTAACGGACTAACGTCGGCTAGGCACGATGTTTTTAGTAAAGATTTAGCCGAAAAATATCCCGAAACTTTTGATGCTTCGGTTCCTTCAGAATTGGTTTATTCGGGAACAAAAAGGCTTACTCACGATGTAAAAGGCAGTCCGCTTAACGCCGGTAAATTGGTGCTTTCGCCCACCCGAACCTATGCGCCTATAATTAAAGAAATTTTAAAACAAGTAAATACTGCCGATATTCATGGTATGGTTCATTGCAGTGGGGGAGCGCAAACTAAAATTCTTCACTTTATAGATAACTTACATATTATAAAAGATAATATGTTTGAAGTGCCACCACTTTTTAAATTGATACAAGAAGAAAGTAAAACCGATTGGAAAGAAATGTATCAAGTATTTAATATGGGGCATAGAATGGAACTGTACGTTCCCGAAGCCATAGCCAATAAAATTATTGAAATTTCTAAGTCGTTTAACGTTGATGCTCAGGTAGTAGGACGCGTAGCGGCTCATAACGAAAAGAAATTGACAATAAGTGGCGAAAATGGCACGTTTGTTTATTAATACAATAATCATGAAAAACATAATTTATTTAAGTGTTATCGCTTTATTTATGAGCGGTAACCCAGCATGGGCTTGTGCAGATACTTTGGCTTTAGCCACTACACCTCGCGATACTGTAAATTTAGGTTGGCACACAAAAAATGAAGTGGGTTTATTGCTTAATCAGGTTTCATTTACCAATTGGAATTCGGGAGGAACAAATTCTATTTCGGGTATTGTTTCGGGCAAGTCGACTGCAAAATTTAAAAGTGAAAAGTGGTCTTGGAATTCTCAAATAAACCTAAAATACGGTTTAAATAAACAGGAAGAGAATGGGGTAAAAAAGACTGAAGATATAATAGACCTTAAATCTAATTTGGTACTGCAAACAGATTCTATAAGCAACTGGTTTTATTCGGCGCGATTTAGTTTTAATACTCAGTTTTCAAACGGATATAAATACCCCGATACAGAGCAAGCTATTTCACGATTTTTGGCGCCAGGATATATGTTTTTTGGTATGGGAATGGAATACGGTAAAAAAATAGAGCATTTGTCGTTTTACGCTTCTCCCTTCACCATAAAAACAACGTTTGTATTAGACGATGCCTTGGCAAATAAAGGCGCTTTTGGTGTAAATCCCGCAATTTACGACCTTGAAGGCAATATGCTTAATCCCGGTAGTAGAGTAAAAAATGAAGTGGGTATTTTATTGACAAATAAATACGAAGAACAAATTTTTGAAAATATTGAGTTAAATAGTCAGTTAAGGCTATACACAGATTACATCAATAGTTTTGGAAATATAGATATAGATTGGGAGGTTCATTTTGATATGAAGGTGAATAAATTTGTTAAGGCTTCCCTCGGGTCGCATTTACGATATGATAACGACATTAAAATGGCGTCTCAGCGCGACGATATTACAAACGAAGAAATTATTAAACAAGGCCCCACAGTGCAATGGAAGCAAGTGTTGGGAATAGGAGTGGTAATAGATTTTGATAAACTTTCTAAAAAGGAAACTTCTTAAAAACACTTTAAAAACTTCGGTATAATTGTTTAAAAAAGAATAATTGCAGTTTTTTAGAGTCGTAATTTTCAAAGAAATATTTCGGCTAAAAAATTGTAAATTTACACCCATTATAAAATCTCTATGTTAGACAGGCTTCAAATTATAAAACAACGATTCGATGAGGTAAGTGATCTCATCATTCAACCCGATATTATTAGCGATCAAAAGCGGTATATTCAACTCAATAAAGAGTATAAAGACCTTCGGGTTTTAATGGATAAAAGAGCAGAGTATATTGAGCTTACCGATAATATTAAAGAAGCCGAAGAAATAATTGCCGATGGTAGCGACCCCGAGATGGTCGAGATGGCCAAAATGCAACAAGAAGAAGCCCAAGAACGTTTGCCAAAACTCGAGGAAGAAATAAAATTTTTGTTAGTGCCCAAAGACCCCGAAGATGCAAAAAATGCCGTTATGGAAATTAGAGCCGGTACGGGGGGAGATGAAGCGAGTATTTTTGCCGGAGACCTTTTAAGAATGTACACAAAGTATTGCGAAGGTCGCGGCTGGAAAGCAAATATTATTGATTTTAGTGAAGGTACTAGCGGTGGTTATAAAGAAGTGCATATTGAAATTGAAGGCGAAGATGTTTACGGTACATTAAAATTTGAAGCAGGCGTGCACCGTGTACAACGTGTGCCACAAACCGAAACGCAAGGAAGGGTACATACAAGCGCCGCAACCGTAATGGTGTTTCCCGAAGCAGAAGATTTTGATATTGAAATTAACCCAAAAGATGTACGCGTAGATTTTTTCTGTTCGTCGGGGCCTGGAGGACAATCAGTAAATACTACCTATTCGGCAGTACGATTAACGCACGTCCCTACAGGGATTGTTGCCCAATGTCAAGATCAAAAGTCGCAACACAAAAACAAAGAAAAAGCATTTAAAGTGCTTCGCTCAAGACTTTACGATTTAGAATTGGCAAAGAAACAAGCCGAAGATGCACTAAAACGCGGCTCTATGGTTACTAGTGGCGACCGTAGTGCTAAGATTAGAACTTACAATTATTCACAAGGGCGAGTAACAGACCACCGTATAAATTTAACCTTGTACAATCTCCAAAATATTATGAATGGCGACATTCAAGAAATTATTGACGAGCTACAGTTGGTGAGTAATACCGAAAAACTAAAAGAAACAGGAGATACCTTTTAATATTTCAAACTTCTGAAATATAATAATATGACAACAGAAAAATTAGTTTCAGAAATTCACAGGAAAAATTCATTTCTATGTGTGGGTTTAGACGTTGATATTGATAAAATACCAACGTCTTTATTGCATGAAGAAGACCCTATTTTTTCATTTAATAAAGCGATTATTGACGCTACACATCAATATACTGTAGCCTATAAGCCCAACTCTGCCTTTTACGAAGCCTACGGAATAAAAGGTTGGAAAGCTTTAGAAAAGACCATTTCTTATTTAAATACTAAGTACCCCGAAATTTTTACTATTGCCGATGCCAAGCGCGGTGATATTGGGAATACGTCTTCTCGCTACGCCAAAGCATTTTTTACCGATTTAGGATTTGATTCGGTAACAGTAGCGCCTTATATGGGAAAAGACTCGGTAGAGCCATTTCTTGCTTTTAAGGATAAACATACAATTTTGCTCGCACTTACTTCAAATAAAGGAGCTTTTGATTTTCAGACAAAAATTACCGACGGAGAAGAAGTTTATAAACAGGTTTTAAAAACTTCAAAAAACTGGGAAAACAGTGAAAATTTAATGTATGTAATTGGGGCAACAAAAGCCGAATACCTCTCTGAAATTAGACAAATTGTGCCAGATAGTTTTTTACTTGTTCCTGGCGTTGGGGCACAGGGTGGAAACTTAGCCGAAGTTTGTAAATACGGGCTAACTAAAAATATTGGACTGCTAATAAACTCATCGCGAGGTGTTATTTATGCATCAAAGAAAGACGATTTTGCTCAAGCCGCTGCACAACAAGCGCAAAGCTTACAATTGGAAATGAAATCTATTCTCGATGGAATTCGTTGATCAATTAAATAGACCCGTTTCACTGCCACATATTCCCAAACGAATTATTTCATTAGTGCCCTCGCAAACCGAACTTTTGGTCGATCTGGGGTTGCGTAACAAGATTGTGGGAGTTACCAAGTTTTGTGTCCACCCCGTAAATTTACGTGCATCTACAACTGTTGTAGGCGGAACAAAGAAGGTTGATTTCGAAAAAATTACATCTTTAAATCCAGATGTTATTCTTTGTAATAAAGAAGAAAATACCAAGGAGATGGTCGCACAACTAGAAAAAATAGCCCCTGTTTGGATTAGTGATATTGAAAATGTTTTAGATACTAAATCGTTAATTACAGCTTTCGGCGACTTGTTTGAAGTAAAAGCCAAGGCTGCTCAAATTAATACCGAAATAGACGAAGAATTTAAAAAGCACCAATCTTTTGTAAATTCTGTAACGGCAAAAAAGGTGTTATATCTTATATGGAAAGGCCCATATATGGCGGCCGGTAAACAAACATTTATAGATTCGTTACTGCAACTAAATAAATTTGAAAATGTCATTTCTCAAAATCGAGGTCGTTATCCCGAAGTAAAGGACGAAGATTTTAATCAAGCCGATGTAATTTTACTTTCAACCGAACCTTATCCGTTTAAAAAAGCAGATGCGGTGTTGTTAAGCCAAAAGTTTAAAAAAGAAGTAAAATTGGTAGATGGTGAATACTATAGTTGGTATGGTTCACGATTGGCTAAAGCTTTCGGTTATTTTAAAACTTTGTTTTAAATTGTTATTTATCGGCTTGTTTTAAGGAGAGGTATTGAATTTCTTGTAGAATTTTTTCGGCTAACTCACGTGCTTTTTTACTTTTTTTTGGATTTTTTATAGACAATTCAAATGATTGCCTCATTAAACGTCGATAACGTTCTTCTAATAATTCTACTCGCGATTTTCTTCTAAACCAACTAAACATTTCTCATTTTTTACAAGGAGCAAAGATACTCCGCTATATGGTAACTTTCTATTAATAAGAGGTTAATGCTATCATAAAGAGCGCTTACATATATGTGGGTAAATTAGTCTTGCAGTGCAAAAACACGTTTTAGTAAATTTGTGGTTCTTGCGGCTACATTATTTCTAATTTCTTTTTCTTCAATACTAATCATTTTATAAACGCCATCTAAGGCTTCGTTTGTAACATAATCTGTTAGGTCTGGATTAACTTTGGTTACAAATGGCACCGCATTATATCTGGTGATAATATTTGTCCAAATTTGATCGGCGCCTACTTTTGAAAATGAATTTTTAATAACAGGGTTAAATTTTGAGTATAAAGCAGTATTTGTGCGCTGTTTTAAATAATTTGTTGCCGCATTATCTGGCCCTAATAATATGTTCTTGGCATCTGTAAAAGTTATTTGTTGAACGGCATCTACAAATATTGGAGTGGCTTCTTTTACGGCATCTTCGGCAGCTCTATTAAGCGCTTTTATGCCTTCATCGGCCAATCTGCCTAAGCCTATATCTCTAAGAGTTTGATCTACTTTTCGCAATTCGGCAGGAAGCATGATTTTTACCAATTGGTTTGAATAAAACCCGTTTTCTTTGGTAAGTTTTGACACTTGTTTGTCGATTCCAAAGTTGAGCGCTTGCTTTAAACCACTGGCAATCATAGCTGGGTTAGTTCCTGTTTGTGAAGGAAGGGTATTTACTACTTGTTGAAGTTCGGCGCAAGAAATAAATGCAAATATTGAACAGAAAATAAATAGCTTTTTAAGAATCATATTTTGTGAATTACGTAAATTTCAAATATAAAAAAGCCCTTCAAAATTGAAGGGCTCTTTTTATAAAACTTTATAAATTCTTATTTAAGAACTTTAACTGTTTTAGTAGCGTTACCAATAGTTACTTGAACCATGTAAGCTCCAGATGCAAGACCGCTCATATCAACTTTTGGAGAAATAACTCCAGGAGTTTGAGTAAGAACAACTTTACCTAAAACATCGTAAACAGTTACGTTATCTACAGCAGTTTTAGTGCTAATGTTTAAAACATCTTTTACTGGGTTAGGGTATACGCTAAAAGAACCAGCAGCGAAATCTTCAACACCTGCAGTTGCAGCATCAAAGAATACATCGTCTAAATAGTACTGGTTGTTAGCATCGATTGAGAAAAAGTCAACACCTCCTAAGTTACCACCTGAGTAGAAATCACCATTGTAAATTTCAGTACCATCGATAGACATAACTACAGTGTCTGTGTCTAAATCAATTTCGTGTGTAATTTGGAACCAGAAGTTTTCTGGGTAAGTAAACGTAGCTACAATGTTTGCAGGGTTTTGGTCATCAACAACATATCCAGTACCAGGAGCTAAACCGTCCATGTTAAAGTGTACATTAATACCCCAAATTCCACCAGATGCACCAGTGTCTTCATCTTCCTGAATGTTGTAGTAACCTGTTTTACCTCCAGGAACATACATATACCAAGATAAAGTGTACTGTCCAGAAGTTTGGTTACCCAACATTAATACTGCATCTTGTACACCATCATCGCCAATATAACCAGACTGAGATCCAGAAAAAGCTTGATCTGTAGTAATGATTAAATCTTCAGGGCCAGCAGCACCACTCCAGCTAGACCAATGATCTTCATGAACAGGACCTGTAGAGTATCCTTCCATGTCATCATCAATGATTTGAGCATTAGCGCTAAAAGTAAAAGCTCCTAAAGCAAAAGCTAATAAGTAAATTTTTTTCATAATGTTAAGTTTTTAATTGTTTAATATTGATGTTGCAATATACAAAAAAGTTGAAATAACACAACAGAATTTGGTTTTTTTTGTGATATCAATATTCTTGTTAAGTGTTATGTTCGTTAAGATTTAACTAAATTTGCAATTCATAAAATATAATAGAAAATTCAATGGAAAAGGTAAGTCCCTATAAACCAAAATATAAAGTTCGAATTGTAACGGCAGCTTCACTTTTTGACGGTCACGATGCAGCAATCAACATTATGCGTAGAATTATCCAGTCTACGGGTGTTGAAGTTATTCATTTAGGTCACGATAGAAGCGTTGAAGAGGTTGTAAATACTGCCATTCAGGAAGATGCTAATGCCATTGCACTTACATCGTACCAAGGAGGACATAACGAGTATTTTAAATATATGTACGATTTGCTTCAGGAAAAAGGAGCGGGGCATATAAAGATTTTTGGCGGTGGCGGTGGTGTTATTTTGCCATCTGAGATTAAGGAGTTGATGGATTACGGAATAACGCGCATCTACGCACCCGATGACGGACGCGATTTAGGATTGCAAGGAATGATTAACGATTTGGTTTCGTTGTCTGATTTTCCTATTGGCGATAATTTAAATGGATCTTTAGATAAATTGGCTGCTAAAGACACAGGCGCTATTGCTCGATTAATTTCTTCTGCCGAAAACTTTCCAGAAGTGGCAGAAGAAGCTTTAGATAAAATTCACACTCTAAATAAAGACTCAAAGACGCCCGTTTTAGGGATTACAGGTACGGGAGGTGCAGGAAAATCTTCGTTGGTAGACGAATTAGTTCGACGATTTTTAATAGATTTTCCAGAAAAAACCATAGGAATTATTTCGGTTGATCCTTCAAAAAGAAAAACAGGAGGTGCCTTGTTAGGGGATCGAATTAGAATGAACGCCATAAACTCCCCTCGCGTATATATGCGTAGCTTAGCAACCAGACAAAGTAACTTAGCGCTGTCAAAATACGTGTCAGAAGCTATTGAGGTTTTAAAAGCAGCAAAATTCGATTTAATAATTTTAGAAACTTCAGGTATTGGTCAAAGCGATACCGAAATTATTGAACATAGCGACGTTTCCCTTTATGTAATGACACCAGAATTTGGTGCTGCAACCCAGTTAGAGAAAATAGATATGCTGGACTTTGCAGATATTGTTGCGATCAACAAGTTTGATAAAAGAGGCTCGCTAGATGCGCTTCGCGATGTTAAAAAACAATATGTGCGCAACCATCAACTTTGGGATACTTCGCACGACGACCTGCCTGTGTTTGGTACTATTGCTTCGCAATTTAATGATCCCGGGATGAATAAATTATACGGGGCTGTAATGCAGGAAATTTCAGAAAAAACCGATGCGAAACTACCAAGTAACTACCTCGTTTCGGAAGAAATGGAAGAAAAGGTTTTTGTTATTCCACCGGCTCGTACACGTTATTTATCTGAAATTGCTGAAAACAACCGAAGCTACGATAAAAGAGCCAGTAGCCAAGCCGAAGTTGCTCAAAAACTTTACGGAATTTTTAAAACCATTGAAACAATTTCGGGCGCTCAGCCTGAATTGGACAAGGGCGGAATTGTATCTAACTCTATTAAAACTTCAGAAAGCAACAACGATTTACTAAAATTGCTTTTAGCCGAATTTGACAATGAAAAATTAAACTTAGATCCGTATAACTGGGAAGTAATTTTAGGATGGGACGACAAAGTAAATAAATATAAAAACCCCGTGTACAGTTTTAAAGTACGCGGCAAAGAAATAAATATTAAAACCCATACCGAATCGCTATCGCACACCCAAATACCAAAGGTAGCACTCCCAAAATACCAAGCTTGGGGAGATATTTTAAAATGGGTTTTACAAGAAAATGTACCCGGCGAATTTCCGTACACTGCCGGTTTATATCCTTTTAAAAGAACGGGAGAAGACCCTGCGCGTATGTTTGCTGGCGAGGGAGGTCCCGAGCGTACAAACCGACGTTTTCATTACGTAAGTATGGGATTGCCCGCAAAAAGACTTTCTACTGCTTTTGATAGTGTAACTCTATATGGTAACGACCCCGATTTAAGGCCCGATATTTACGGTAAAATTGGTAACGCAGGAGTTTCTATCTGTTGCTTAGACGACGCTAAAAAACTGTATTCGGGGTTTGATTTAAGTCACCCAATGACTTCAGTAAGTATGACTATTAACGGTCCGGCGCCTATGTTGTTAGGGTTTTTTATGAATGCAGCCATAGATCAAAACTGTGAAAAGTACATTACAGAAAATGGTCTTGAAACCGATGTAGAGAATAAAATAAACGCTATCTACAAAGAGAAAGGGGTAGAACGTCCAAAATATCACGGAGAGCTGCCCGAAAGTAACAACGGCTTAGGCCTTATGCTTCTTGGTGTAACTGGCGATCAGGTTTTGGATGCCGATGTGTATAATAAAATAAAATACGAAACCTTACAGCAGGTACGCGGTACAGTGCAAGCCGATATTTTAAAAGAAGATCAAGCGCAAAATACGTGTATTTTTTCTACTGAATTTGCGCTGCGATTAATGGGCGATGTGCAAGAGTATTTTATTCAGAAAAAAGTGCGAAACTTCTACTCAGTTTCAATAAGTGGTTACCATATTGCCGAAGCTGGAGCAAACCCAATTACCCAGCTCGCATTTACCCTTGCAAACGGCTTTACTTATGTAGAGTACTATTTAAGTCGTGGTATGGATATTAACGAATTTGGTCCAAATCTCTCTTTCTTCTTTAGCAACGGTATTGATCCAGAATATGCAGTAATTGGTCGTGTTGCCCGAAAAATTTGGGCAAAGGCACTAAAAGAAAAGTACGGTGCCAACCCAAGAGCGCAAATGCTTAAATACCATATTCAAACTTCGGGAAGATCGTTACACGCACAAGAAATTGATTTTAACGATATCCGAACCACTTTACAAGCACTTTACGCTATTTACGACAACTGTAATTCATTACACACCAATGCTTACGACGAGGCAATTACAACGCCTACCGAAGAAAGCGTTAGACGTGCTATGGCAATTCAGCTTATTATCAATAAAGAATTGGGCTTAGCTAAAAATGAAAACCCAATTCAAGGATCGTTTATTATTGAAGAATTAACCGATTTGGTTGAAGAAGCTGTATTAATAGAATTTGACAGTATTACCGAACGCGGAGGCGTTTTAGGTGCTATGGAAACAATGTATCAGCGCAGTAAAATTCAGGAAGAAAGTTTGTATTACGAAACTTTAAAACACAATGGCGATTTCCCAATTATTGGGGTAAATACATTTTTAAGTAGTAAAGGTTCGCCAACAGTTTTACCTGCCGAAGTTATTAGAGCTACCGAAGAGGAAAAGCAGGTTCAAATTAGCACGCTCGAAAATTTAAAGAAAATGTATGCCGATAGCGCTAACAATGCTATAGAAAATGTAAAAGCGGCAGCCGTTCAAAACGAAAATATGTTTGAACAGTTAATGGAAGCTACCAAGGTGTGTTCTTTGGGCCAAATTACCGAAGCTTTGTTTGAAGTTGGCGGGCAGTACCGAAGAAACATGTAAGCGCTCTAAAATATGCCAATAACAAAACCTGTCATTACTTTAAAGTATAATGACAGGTTTTTTATTATTAATTTAAATTATTTAAGACCTAAAAAGGCGTGCAGGTAAAGTAGTAAAGTTTTCCTATAATGTTAATCGCCACGTATGCTGAAGTTGCCTAAACTTTCGCAACTCTTTTCTTAGCAAGGGCAAAAAATCTTTTCCGTTGCTATTAGCGCGTTCCAAACGTTCGCAATTTTTGTATAAAAGATTTGACAGGCGCAGTACCGAAGCTGCATACTTGTGTTTTTCTTCAGAATATGGCTGGTTTTCGGCTTTAAGAATTTCTGGAGCAAGGCAAACCGATTGCTGAACTATATCACCCGTAAAATAAATATTCGGGTCTTCAGAACCATTTTTTTGTAACCCAGCTAAATCATGACTTATATAGGTTGAAATATTTCTGGCCAACGAAAAAATATCAAGCGCCTTAGCATAAACTGCAGAATGTGAATTTTTCCTTGAGCAAAGTGGCTCCATAATTAAATTTCTTTTTAATAGCGTATCAAATTTAAGGACAAGTTTGCATAAAAGCCAATTGCTATTAAAGCAAAACGTTATATTTGCTTTAATATTTAATGAAAATTTTAAAATAACTTTAATATGAGTATCGATTCATTAAACTGGAAAATACTTGATTGTTTGCAAAAAAATGCACGTCAGCCTAACACTTCAATAGGGCGGCAAGTAGGTATTAGTTCGCCGGCAGTTTCCGAGAGAATTAAAAAAATGGAAGACTCGGGAATTATAAACGGCTACTACACTGTGGTTTCTCCTTTTGAGGCGGGATATCAATTTAAAGCCATCATTACTTTACGCGCATTTATGGGAAAACTAAAACCCTTTATGGATGTAGTAAAAACTTATGATGAGGTGCTAAATTGTTATCGAATTACAGGAAATGAAAACTTTGTGATGGAGGTGGTTTTAAAAAACCAAAAACATCTTGAAGCTTTTATCGACCAACTTATTATTTACGGCGAAACAAAAACACAAATTGTTTTATCGCACGTGGTTAAAAACAACGACTTAAAAAGACTTAAATAAGGTGTTAAATTGAAGACAATTAAAAACTTTTTAAGAGTTTGAAATGATGTTTTAGGTTAGTTTCGTGGTTGTTAAAAATAACTACGATGAAGAATTATACCTTATATTTTTTAATAGCTACAGTAATTACTGCTCTGTTGGGATACACAGGATTGGAATACCCAGGCGATAAAATTGTACGAATAATATGCCTATTTGCTGGTGTAGCTTTGTTTATTTCTTGTTTGGATGCCGTAATTGTAAGCCGAAAAAAAAGAAGCATCAAGCAAACTTCGGAATAAAGTAATTTCCATTTTTATAATTAGGGTTTTGGCAGTAAACTTATTACGTCACTAATTCACTTTTTTATACTTTTACGTAAATTCTAATTATGAAACATATATTACTATCCATATTATTTATTTTTAGCGCTTTTGTTGTAGTAGCTCAAAAAGCAAGTTTGCTTGCCGAGAGTAAAGCCGCACAAAATAAACTAAACGAAAAGTTTAGCAATCCCGAAACCACCATCTTAGAAGCCAAAGATTTTATAAATTTTGAAGGATTGCAATTTTATCCTTTGGATGAAAAATATATCGTCAAGGCAAAGTTTGTACGTATGCCCAACGAGAAACCATTTTTAATGCCAACCACCACTTCGCGTACTCCCGAATACGTTAAATATGGAGAAGCTCATTTTTCATTAGAGGGCAATAATTTTGTTTTAAATTTATTTAAAAGTACACAGCCTTACGACGAGCCAGGGTACGAAGATTACCTCTTTCTTCCTTTTACCGATTTAACCAGTGGCGATGGCTCGTACGGCGGGGGCAGGTTTTTAGATCAACGAATTCCGGAGGGAGATACCATAACAATAGATTTTAACAAGGCTTACAACCCGTACTGCGCTTATAATCCTCGTTATTCGTGTCCTATTCCGCCAAAAGAAAATGATTTAGCAATTAGAATTGAAGCTGGCGTAAAAGATTATAAAAAACACTAAAAGAATTTTACCATCCACATTCCCAGAAATACCATTGCAACTCCAATAACTAAACTGCTAAGGGTATATAAAGCAAACAACATAAAGTCACCGCTTTTTAAAAACACCTGATTTTCATAAGCGAAAGTTGAAAAAGTTGTAAATCCGCCACAAAAACCAGTTGCCAGTAATAATACTGTATTAGCAGACAAGGTTTGGTTTTTTAAAGCAAGTCCGAAAATAATTCCTATTAACAAACTTCCTAAAATGTTTGCGGCAAAAGTGCCGTATGGAATTCCCGATTCATAATTGTTTAAGAGTTTGGCAAGTGCGTATCGCAAGGTGCTACCTAAACCACCACCTAAAAAAACAAGTGCCAACTGTTTCATTAAAACAAGGTATTATTATTAGCTGCAGTCTCTAATACTGGAATGTATATTTCAGTTAGCCATTCGGCAGGGTTTGGCGTCTTATCGGGATTGGTTAAATAGACTTCAAACATCTTTTTACTAGTATCTATCGTGTGGTTGTTTTCCTTAATAAACTGCCTACCTTTTAGATACGCTTCCGATAGGTAATCATAATTTCCTTTTAAGGTAATTTTTACTGCTGTTACTGGTTCCATATAACCACAAACAACAGGGCTCCCTTCGGGCGTTATTACTTTTTCTCTAACCGGTACCGCGGTTGAAAAAATAACCGTTTTATTCTGGCTGTCTATTTCGTTAAAAAGTGTAAAAGGCTTGCCCGCAGTATTAAGGTTATTGGTGTTGATAAAGCTTTCAACTTCGGTCATCATAGGAGTCATTTTTTCATTGATTTCAGACTGTTTTGCAACCGAAGTGGTGTACATATAATAGCCACCCCCGTATTGTGTAATTCCATCTACATTAATGGAATATTGCTTCATATCTTCGGCAACAGCAGTTGCAATACCGTCGAGTCCTATTTTATTCATTTTGTGCATGGCTTCTTCAAAATCGAAACCACTTAACGAATAATAAATTTTATCGACTAAAGGATGTTCTCCCATCATTCCCCATGTTACTTTTGTGCCATCAGGAACTTCTTCAAATTTCCAATAAACCTTCGGGTTGCGTTCTCCAGCCGGGGTATACAGTGTTAAATCTTGTTCAATTTCTTTGTTGGGAATTACCTTTGTAGTTTTCATAGCGCCGCTCATTTCACCTTCCCACGAATAGGAGGCGCCTTCGCCAGAGGTTTTTTCGGCATATGTAAAAGTAATCGTTGGGTCTTCTTTTTTCCAAGGGCCCCATTCTTCCCAGTTTTTATAATCGTTAACTTTCTTAAAAACAACTTCGGTAGGTGCTTCAATTATTGCAGCGTCTTGAATATTATAGGTTCCATCCTTGGTGCCAAAGTAAATTGCACTTCCTATTACAATAATTAGAAGTAGAAAAAATAAGTATTTTAATATTTTCATGGAGTTGTAAGTTGATAGTTGGTGCTAAGATAGTGAAATTTCGAAGACACTTTTGGTAATTATTACAACCCTTTTTATACCAAAGTGGCAATTTATTGCGAAGAATATTTTATTACATTTGCGAGAATCTAAATTATTAAAATATGAAAAAGACCTTTTTTATTGCAGCAGCAATAAGTGGTTTGTTGTTTTTTTCTTGTAAGACAGACGTTGAAGAAAAAAATGTTGCCCAAGCAGAAACTACAACAAACGACCAATTTGATTACAATGTAGAATCTTTTGCCGATATAAAAATATTGCGTTATCAAATTCCGGGATGGGAAAAATTAACCCTAAAGGAACAAAAGTTAGCTTACTATTTAACGCAAGCCGGTTTAGAGGGTAGAGATATTATGTGGGATCAAAATTACCGTCATAACCTCACTATTAGAAAGGCATTAGAAAATATTTATACCAATTACCAAGGCGATAAAAGCACTGCCAATTGGGAAAATTTTGAAACTTATTTAAAGCGTGTGTGGTTTAGTAACGGTATTCACCATCACTACTCAAATGCCAAGATAAAGCCAGAGTTTAATGAAGCGTATTTAAAACAATTACTTACTGAAACAGATACCAAATTAGAAGGCGAAGCTTTTGAAGTTATTTTTAACGATAAAGATGCCAAAAAAGTAAACCAAGCAAAAGGGGTTGATAATGTAGCCGAAAGTGCTGTAAACTTTTATGGACCAAATGTTACCAACAAAGATGTTGAAACATATTACGGCAATAAAAAGTCTCCAAATCCACAAAAGCCGTTATCGTACGGTTTAAATTCTAAATTAATAAAGGAAGACGGTCAAATAAAAGAATTAGTTTATAAGTCTGGCGGACTATACGGCGAGGCTATAGATAAAATAATTGGCTGGTTAGAAAAAGCTCAAGCTGTTGCCGAAAACAAAGCGCAAGGCGATGCAATTGGTCTTTTAATTGAATATTATAAAACGGGCGATTTACAAACTTGGGATGATTACAACGTAGTATGGACAGCTGCTACCGACGGTAACATAGACTACATTAATAGTTTTATTGAAGTTTACAACGATCCTTTAGGCTATAAGGGAAGTTATGAAACCATTGTACAGCTTAAAGATTTTGATATGTCTGAAAAAATGGCTGTACTTTCTGAAAATGCACAGTGGTTTGAGGACAATTCGCCTTTAATGGAGGAACATAAAAAAAAGAATGTTGTAGGTGTAACGTACAAGGTTGTAAACGTTGTGGGCGAAGCGGGCGACGCTTCTCCAAGTACGCCAATTGGAGTTAATTTACCCAATGCAAATTGGATTCGTGCAGCAGTAGGAAGTAAATCGGTTTCATTAGGAAATATTATTGAAGCTTATAACAATGCCGGAAGTTCAGGTAGATTAAAAGAGTTTGTTCACGATGATGAAGAGTACGAGCTTGAGAAAAAGTACGGGCAACAGGCAGATAAGTTGCATACAGCACTTCACGAGGTAATTGGTCACGCATCAGGACAATTAAATCCGGGTGTTGGCGAAACAAAAGAAACGCTTAAAAACTATGCTTCTACCTTAGAAGAAGGTCGTGCAGACTTGGTAGGACTTTACTACTTATACAATCCAAAACTTCAAGAATTAGGCTTGGTTGACGATTGGAAAAAGATTGGAAAAGCTGCCTACGACGGGTATATTCGCAATGGTTTAATGACCCAATTAATTAGGTTAAATTTAGGCGACGATGTAGAAGAAGCACATATGCGAAATCGCCAATGGGTTTCTGCGTGGGTTTATGAAAAAGGAAAAGCAGAAAATGTAATTGAAAAAGTAACACGCGACGGTAAAACGTATTTTAATATTAACGATTACGATAAACTACACGATTTATTTGGTCAATTATTACGCGAAACACAACGTATTAAAAGTGAAGGCGATTATGCGGCTGTGGAAGATTTGGTTGAAACTTACGGAGTAAAAGTAGACCAAGAAATTCATAAAGAAGTGTTGGAGCGCAACAAGCAATTTACTTCGGCACCTTATAGTGGTTTTGTTAATCCAGTAATTACACCAACTACTAACGACAATGGTGAGATTGAAGGATTTACGGTTGAACAACCCAATACCTTTGCAGAGCAAATGTTATTTTATGCTAATAAATACAGCAATTTACCAGCGGTAAATTAATAGAATTAGATAGTTATTAAAAAAGCCTTCAGGATTTGTCTTGAAGGCTTTTTTTATGATGCTTATTTTAAAACTTGACCAATAGCTATTTACAAGAGTTACTATTGGTTTTGTTTCTGTTTAAAATAAATACGCGTTTGCTAATTCAAAAACTTATTACTTTAAACGCGCTTGAAATTCACCAATAACATCTGAATAACTTCGTAAAACGCGATCCCATTCTTTGTAAAGTTCGTCACTTTTTACACTTGTAAGTGGTAAACCAGAAGCTTCGCTCACTAGTTTTATTTTAAAGACCAGTGGATCTGTTGAGGTTTCTTTAATAATTATTCGCGTTCTAATGGTGTTTTGCATAAATGTTTTTAAAGACCAAGCTGTACGCAAATACCCTGTCTCTTTATCGGTCATTTCAATTACATCAATATAAGAGAGTATAATTTGGTTCATTAGTTTCCAGGCTTGCTCTTTGTCCATAGTATTGCATATCATCTCGATATCAACATTTGCAATATCAGTTTGTATGGACGCATCGTAGGCGTCATCACGACGCATTTCAATAAAATGAGTTTTTGGCGGTTTTGTCATCCCTTTCTTATTGCAAAACTCAATACGTTCGGTTAAAAATCCTATTTTTTTGGCAATAACGGTTACGCAGTCGTCTTTAGGTACGGTAATTAAGGTGCTTCCTTTGCCTATTAATTTTCCATTTAAGAATATTTCGGCATCACTTTCAGAGGCACCTACTTCAACTTTCTTCTTTCCAGCTTCAAAACTTTCAGTAATACATAAATTAGTTGGCGAAGCAATAAGCGAGGTGCTTGCTATAATGGCTATTAAGAGTAAAAAATTTTTCATAATCGTGGGTTTTATTAGTTAGTTGAATAAAAGTATACTTTGTAAAATTGATTCTAAATACCTAGTAGAGGGTATTTTATAAACGTGAATAGATAAAAAAAGGTCGCCTAAAACTAGACGACCTTTTAATACAAGCTAATTGAAAATTAATTACAAGGTTAGTTGCATTGTAAAGCATGAATCTTCGGTTACGGTTACAGACCCATTCCATTGATATCCTTGACAGCTTGCGGTGTATGTATAGGTTCCTGCAGGTACATCATTAAAATTTCCACCGCCACCATCTGGATCACAATTAGGTGTAGAACCAGGGTAATATCTAGAAATAGTGCTTGTGCCAATACCGTTTAATTCTACACTAATAGAGCCGCAGCCAAAATCTTGGTTAGTCCAAAATTTTACATCGCCTTTATTGCTGCCGCCGCCATTACCGCCGCCGCCGCCACCGCCATTGCCGCCGGAGTTACTGCAATCTACACCATATCCTTGCACGATAACATCTACCGCACCGTTAGCGTCTAAGTTGGCTTCTAAAACAAACTCAACACCATTAATGGCTACGGTACACGTATTTGGTGGAATATCACCCAAATTATGAGCATATAGTGTTACGTAATTATAACCGTTATATCCAAAATCGTAATCTACGCTTATAGGGTCGCTTGGTCCATTTAAGGTTTGCTCATCGATAATAGTGTTTCCATTTGCGATAATTGAAACAATATCGCCATCTACAGTTCCGTGATCCCAAACACTTATTGTTGTAATACGGCTCGATATTTCTATACAACCTAAATAATTGTTAGGTCGCCCCATATTGGAAGAAGGAATGATAGACTCTTCATTTACCTCTATTTGTTCCGGTTCAGGATCGGCATCATCTTCCTTTTCACAGCTTATAAATAGTAGTGCAAAAGCAAAAAAAGCAGGTAATAAGTATTTTAGTTTTTTCATAATATATATTTATTGGTTTTAGTTACTATTTCAGACAAAATCAAATTGAGTATTTGTGCAATTTTACAGCGTTTTTAAAAGCATTTTAGCTTAAGCTAGGCTGTTTTATGTGATTGCAGAAACAATTTGCTCTATTGATTTGTAACAAATATATAGTGCAGGAAAAACTTAAAAAATACCTACAATTAAGTATTTTTATGTTAGTTAAGTTGCTTGTTGTTGCGTAAAATGAAGTATTGTTGCTTTTTTAGATAGCAATCAATTAGTGTTTTAATAGTGACTTAATCAAGACTAAAAAAAGGATAAATAGTATAAACCCAACTAAAACCCATATACTCCCTTTGTAATATTTTCTGTGGAGTTTTTTATCTCCTCGGTAGCTTAAAAAGATAATTATTACAAAAATTACAAAAAATATTGCCGCAAATATTAATTGGCCAGTAGAAACCATAAATATGTAAGTTTACAGTTGCCAAAAATACAACTCTAATTTCAAAAAACGTTTGAAAAATACAGCATTATTATGAAGGAAGAATTAAACGCAGTAATGCAATTTCACAAAGCTTTTAAACTGGGTATAAATAACAACCCTGTGGCCAATTTGGGTGCACAAAAAAACTTATTGCGTTATAAATTGATGGAAGAAGAAAATAACGAATATTTAGCGGCTGCTAATACTGGAGATCTTGTTGAGGTTGCCGATGCTTTAGGCGACATGCTATATATTTTATGCGGAACGATTATAGAACACGGCTTGCAAGATAAAATTGAAGCCGTTTTTAAGGAAATACAACGAAGTAATATGAGTAAGCTCAACGCAGCAGGGAACCCCGAATATCGGGCAGATGGGAAAGTTTTAAAAGGAGCTAACTACGCGCCGCCTAACCTTATTGAAATTCTAAAAAAGTAAAACTTTCAAAATTCCATCCTTTTTCAATAGAATTTTGAAAGTTTTAAAATATCGTTTTTATTTTACCTCTACTCGCCAGCCAAAAGGATCTTCGGCGCGATTGGTTTGTATATCCATCAACTCGCTTTTAAGACGTTTGGCATAATTATCTTCTGGTTTTTTTATTTCGTATTCAATCCCTTTGTAACTAAAAGCGCTTACAGGGCTAATTACTGCTGCCGTACCTGCACCAAAAATTTCTTTTAAACTACCATTCTTTGCTGCTTCAACTATTTCGGCAACCAAAACAGGTCGTTCTTCTACAGCAATATTGTTGCGTTTTGCCAAAGCGATAACACTTTTTCGGGTAACACCATCTAAAATTCTGTCGCTAATAGGCGCCGTTATTAGGGTGTCGTTTACTCTAAAAAATACATTCATTGTACCGGCTTCTTCTAGCAATTTATGTTCGTTAGCATCGGTCCAAATAACTTGCTGAAAACCGCGTTCGCGGGCCAAATTTGTTGGATAAAACTGTGCACCGTAATTTCCGGCAGCCTTTGCAGCTCCTACCCCGCCATTTGCCGAACGGCTATAATGCTCGGCTATTTCAACTTTTACATCGCTTGTGTAATAAGCTTGTGCTGGCGACATAATTATCATAAACTTATATTCTGTTGATGCCGATGCCGATACACCTACTTGCGTAGCCATCACAAAAGGGCGAATGTATAACGAATTGCCCAAACCTTTTTGTACCCACGCTCTGTCCATAGCTACAATAGTGGTAAGCGCTTCAAAAAAGATATCTTTCGGAAATTCTGGGATTGCCATCCGTTTAGACGACTTGTTTATTCTATTAAAATTTTCTTCGGGTCTAAAAAGCCACACCCTATCATCTTCATCTTTAAAAGCTTTCATTCCTTCGAACACTGCTTGCCCGTAATGAAACACTTTTGCAGCCGGCGAAATTGTTAATGGACCGTATGGCTTAATGGTAGGATTTTGCCACTTTCCATCTTTATAATCGCACTCAAACATATGGTCGGTAAAAGTTGTTCCAAAGGTAAGATTTTGAAAGTCTACATCATTTACTCTAGAAGTTGGAGCTTTTTGAATGTGTAGTTTTTGTGTAGTTGAAGAATTCATGAACATCTGTATTTATTTGGTAAAAATAGACAAAATTTACACCATAAAAAATTCAAAAAATCATTAAAATTGCAATTCATTACCAATCAATATTTTATTAAATAACCCACTATGAAAAAAATACTATTTGTTTTAGCGATATCTATTTTTGCTATTGGCTGTAAAAATGAAACTACAAAAGAGCAACCTGTAGCTGCCGAAAGCGAAACAACAATTAATTACAAATCGTTTGGAGAAAGTATCACAGATGAAAATGTACTTTCAAATACCGATCTTGTTAAAAAATACAACAATCTAAAACCGGGCGATACCATTAATGTAAAGTTTGCTACCCAAGTTAAAGAGGTATGCCAAAAAAAAGGTTGCTGGATGAAAGTTAATATGGGTGAAGAAGAAGCCATGGTGCGATTTAAAGACTACGGATTTTTTATGCCGAAAGACATCGCTGGAAAAGAAATTATTGCAGCCGGTAAAGCATATATTGAAGAAATGAGCGTAGAAGATCAACAACACTACGCCGAAGATGGTGGCGCTACTCCCGAAGAAATAGCCGCTATTACCGAAGTTAAACGAACCCTTGCTTTTGAAGCCAACGGTGTACTTATTCCTGAGGAAGTAAAACAATAAAATTTTTGAAAAAAACACTCTTTAAAACGGGCGACGGCTCTTACACCTTGCACATTCCAGAATGGGGCGAACAGTACCATTCTAAACACGGTGCAATAGCCGAAGCGCGTCATGTGTTTTTAAAAGAAGGTTTATATCACTGGCTACAAATCAATCCACTTGAAGATATTTCCATACTCGAAATAGGTTTTGGCACCGGTTTAAATGCGTTGCTTACTTATTTAGAAACCGACAATATTGCGGTTCGTATTAATTATACCGGAGTAGAGGCATATCCGCTTAAAATTGAAGAGGTTGAAAAACTCAATTACAGTGAATTATTAAATATTTCGAATGAAAAATTTCTACAACTTCATTCCAGCCCGTGGGAAAAAAAAGTGACTGTTTCAAGCAAATTTCAGCTTACCAAAGAGCAAAAACGCTTTTTAGAAATTTCAACCATAAATAGTTTTAACCTCATTTATTTTGATGCTTTTGGTATAAGGGTTCAACCAGAACTTTGGACCGAAACAATCTTTAAAATAATGTATAATGCCTTGCAAAAAGACGGATATTTAGTAACCTATGCTGCAAATGGCAATGCACGGCGTGCTATGCAAGCAGTAGGATTTACGGTTGAACGTTTGCCGGGCCCTCCGGGTAAAAAAGAAATGTTACGCGCTAAAAAAATCTAAATTTTCTAAAAAACAATTTGTTTTAATCGCCATCATCTAAGAGCGTTGCACGTATTATTCTTTAAATTCATAATCTTGCGTTAAGGCTGCTTGTTGTTTCTTTTTATATCTATAATTTTAGGTTTATGATAAAGAGAGTATTAATAACGGGGGCTACGGGGCTTATTGGTACAGAGCTGGTAAAACAATGTCATAGTGAAGGTATAGCGGTTAATTATCTCACTACAAGCAAAGAAAAAATTGAAAACACAGATAATTATCGCGGATTTTACTGGAACCCCCAGAATGGAGAGATAGATAAAGAAGCGTTTAAAGGTGCCGAAGCTATTGTAAATCTTGTGGGTGCAACTATTGCAAAACGTTGGACCAAATCTTATAAAAAAGTTATCCTTGAAAGCCGCATAGAAAGTATGAACTTGCTCTATAAAACATTACAAGAAATAGAGCATTCTATTGTGCATTTTATCTCTGCAAGTGGTATCAATATTTACCCTCATTCTGAAACTAAATTATACACCGAAGAAGACCAAGATGTTGGCGATACATTTTTAGCCGAAGTTGTTGTAGCGTGGGAAGCCGCAGCTGCACAATTTAAAGGCTTAGGAATGGGCATGGAAGTGAGTAAAGTTAGAACCGGAATGGTGTTAGCCAAAGATGACGGTGCACTGCCAAAGCTTGTAAAACCTATAAAATACGGCCTTGGAGCACCGCTTGGCAATGGTAATCAATGGCAATCGTGGATACACCTCGAAGATGTTGCAGGTATTTATTTATTTCTTTTAAAAAACCAAATAGAAGGAAAATTTAATGCCGTAGCGCCAAACCCGGTTGTAAATAAACGAATGACAAAAATGATGGCGGCAAAACTAGACGCCCCACTATGGTTACCCAATATACCCGGTTTTGTTTTAAAATTAATTTTAGGCGAAATGGCAGTGCTTTTGTTGGAGGGACAACTGGTTAGTTCACACAAATTAGAAGAATTGGGCTACCACTTTAAGTACTATAATTTAGAAAATGCTTTAAACAATTTACTACAATAAAAAAGAGAGGCAATTGCCTCTCTTTTTGTTTAAGCTTTAATTTAAAACTTATTTTTTTGTTGCAGTTAAAGTAACTGTAAGCTTTATTTCGTCGTGTACAAATTTGTCTCCTAAGTTATCAAAAACAGATTTTGACCCAAAGTTAGCACCCCACTTAGTTCTGTCAATTTCAAAACTCTCGCTTGTAAAGGTAATTTTATCACCATCTACAGCAACTTTAGCAGGAAACGCAACAGCATTTGTTTTATCTTTAATTGTAAGATTACCCTTAACCATATTGTTTTCAATTCCGGTTAATTCAAATTTTGCGGTTGGGTATTTATTTGTATTAAAAAAGTCGCCTTCTTTCCCTTCCACGGTACCCATTAAGTGAGCTTCAAGATTTGCTTTAGATTCACCTTCCAAATCTTCAACTTTTATACTTTTCATATCGATAGTAAAATCTCCAGCTTCAATTTCACCGTTGTTTACGAAAAGAGTTCCATCGGCTAAGCTAATAGTTCCGTGGTGCGTTGCTGTTGGTTTTTTACCTTCCCACTTAATTGTAGATGCAGCAGTATCTACCGTGTAAGCTACAGCTGTTTCGGTTGCTTCGGCAGCTTCGGCCACTTCAACATCTGCATTTTTTTCATTGTTTTTACAAGACATTGCACCCACTGTAATAAAGGCTAATAAAGTAATTTTTAAGAGATTCGATTTCATATTATTTCATTTTAGTTATTCACTGCAAAAATAGCCTAGTAACATTATTAAACTCTTAAAATAATATTAAATAAAAAGCTGTGACATTTTGACATTTTTAAACAAATGGCAGTACTTTTGCTCCCTTGTCAAAAAAAATGTAAGAAACGCTACTATGAGCAAAAATGATAATATAAAAGATTCCAAAACCGAAGGCGAAGTAGGTTTTGAAGAGCAGGATGTTCAAGATGTAAATGAGCAGGATACCACAACCGAAAAGAAAAAAGATGAACTAACCGAGGCACAAGAAAATTTACAAAACGAAAAAGACCGTTATTTACGCCTTTTTGCCGAGTTTGAAAATTATAAAAAACGTACTGCTCGCGAACGTATCGATATGTTTAAAACTGCCGGAGAAGATATTATGATTTCTCTTTTACCGGTTTTAGACGATTTTGAGCGTGCGCTAAAAGAAATTAAAAAGAACGAAGATGACAGTCTATACAAAGGCGTAGAGCTTATTAAAAACAAATTCTACGAAACTTTAAAAAGCAAAGGGTTAGAATTAATGGAGGTTAAGCAAGGCGATGCTTTTGATTCTGAATCGCACGAAGCGATTACCCAAATTCCGGCGCCCGATAAAAAGCTTAAAGGCAAAATTATAGATGTAGTTGAAAAAGGATATACCCTTGGCGAAAAAATTATTCGTTACCCAAAAGTAGTTATAGGACAATAGTATGAAGGAAGATTATTATGAAATTTTAGGCATATCAAAGTCGGCATCTGCAGCCGAAATTAAAAAAGCCTACCGTAAAAAAGCGATTCAATATCACCCCGATAAAAATCCTGGCGATACCGAAGCCGAAGCGATGTTTAAAAAATCGGCAGAGGCTTACGAGGTTTTAAGCGACCCCGATAAGCGCGCTCGTTACGATCAATTTGGTCATCGTGCTTTTGAAGGCGGCGGTTTTGGCGGCGGCGGCATGAATATGGACGATATATTTAGCCAGTTTGGCGATATATTTGGCGGTGCCTTTGGTGGTGGTTTTGGCGGTGGCGGCTTTGGCGGCGGCGGTCGTAGAACTGTAAAAGGTAGTAACCTTCGTATTCGTGTTCAACTTACTTTGGAAGAAATTGCCAATGGGGTTGAAAAAAAGATAAAAGTAAAACGCAAAAAACTTGCAAAAGGTACAACCTATAAAACGTGTGGCACTTGTAATGGGCAAGGGCAAGTAACCCGTATTCAAAATACTATTTTAGGAAGAATGCAAACTTCGGCTCCGTGTAACACCTGTGGTGGAACGGGAGAGGTGGTAGATTCAAAACCGTCAAATGCCGATGCAAATGGTATGTTGGTTACCGAAGAAACTGTATCTATTAAAATACCAGCGGGAGTAGTAGATGGTATGCAATTAAAAGTTTCGGGCAAAGGTAACGATGCTCCGGGCAATGGTGTTGCTGGTGACCTTTTAGTAGCCATTGAAGAAAAACCTCACGCAACCTTACAGCGCGAAGGCGATAACTTACACTACGATTTATATATTAGTTTTTCTGAAGCCGCACTGGGTACTTCAAAAGAAATTGAAACCGTTACCGGAAAAGTGCGAATTAAAATTGAAAACGGAGCGCAAAGCGGAAAAATACTAAGATTGAGAAATAAAGGTATTCCAAGTATTAATGGATACGGTACCGGAGATTTGTTGGTACACGTAAATGTGTGGACCCCAAAATCACTGTCGAAAGAACAAAAAGAGTTTTTCGAAAAAATGCGCGATGATGATCACTTCGTACCAAACCCTGAAAAGGAAGACAAATCATTTTTTGAAAAAGTAAAAGATATGTTCTCTTAAATAAACGTTAAATAAATTTTTTTGCATATATTTGAAGAGTCACTTCTTCTTTTGAAGTGATAATTTTTTCTTTTTCATAGCAATTTTTTTCCCACCCAAGATTTATTTTTTGGGTGGGTTTTGTTTTTTATACTCTTTGTGTTAAATAAATCTGTTTTTATCCTAAAATTTTTCACTTAAAATACTCTTAATTCACCTAAAGCTTCACCACCAATTCAATATATTTACAGACTTCAAATTATTTTATGGAAAAACTTTTAGTTGTTAACAATGTTTCAAAAACTTATGGCGCTTATAAAGCGCTAAACAACGCTTCAATAGAAGTAGAAAAAGGTAGCATTTTTGGTTTATTGGGGCCAAATGGAGCAGGTAAAACCACCCTCATTCGTATTATTAATCAAATTACCATGCCCGATACGGGTTCGGTTATTTTGGATGGCGAACCCTTGCAACCGCACCATATTAAATATATTGGCTATTTACCCGAAGAGCGCGGCCTGTACAAGTCTATGAAAGTAGGGGAGCAGGTTTTGTACCTCGCTCAATTAAAAGGGCTGTCTAAACAAGAGGCAAAAAAGAAAATTAAATATTGGTTTGACCGCTTGGAAATTGGCGATTGGTGGGACAAAAAAATTCAGGAGCTTTCAAAAGGAATGGCGCAAAAAATTCAGTTTGTGGTAACCGTTTTACACGACCCAAAGCTTTTAATTTTTGACGAACCTTTTAGCGGTTTCGACCCTATAAACGCCAATTTAATTAAAGATGAAATTTTACACCTAAGAGACAATGGCGCAACTGTAATTTTTTCTACACACCGTATGGAATCGGTTGAAGAAATGTGCGATCATATTGCGCTAATTCATAAAAGCAACAAAATACTAGACGGCAAGCTTTTAGATATTAAAAGACAATACCGTAGCAATACTTTTGAAATTGGTTTAATTACCCCAAATCACACTGCTGCTACTGCCGCTTTAAAAGAAAAGTTTGAAGTACTACCCGCAACTTTTAAAAGTATTAATAACGAATTGCAGTATAAAGTACAAATTCCAGAATCGGTTGCTACTAATGATTTTATAAGCTATTTAACCACCTTAGGTCAAGTAACCCATTTTGTTGAATTAGTACCATCGGCAAGTGATATTTTTATTGAAACCATTCAAAAAAATTAACCAAAAATGAATCATCTTCCTCTTATAATTTCAAGAGAATACTTTACAAAAGTTCGTAACAAATCGTTTATTGTTATGACTTTTTTAAGTCCCCTCATTTTTGTGGGAATTTTTGCCTTAGTAGCATATCTTTCGAGTTTAAATAATGACACAGTTCGAACAATTTCGGTGCTGGATGAAAGCGGTTATTTTTCAAACGATTTTAAAAGTACACCACAATTAAAGTATAATTTGCTTAGCGGAGTGGCATTGCAAGAAGCAAAGACCATTGCCGAAAACGCCGAAATATATGGCCTTTTACACATTCCAAAAACTCAATCTTTAGAGCAACTTGCCGACCAAATTACTTTTTATTCTGAAGATTCTCCCTCCCTTTCTTTAATGAATGATATCAACGATTTACTAGAAAGTAAGGTAAACACTTTAAAATTAAAAGAAGCCGGGATCGATTCAGAAACTATAAAAAACCTTCACATAAATATAAGTGCAAACCAAGAAACTTTTCAGGGGAAAGAAACCTCTAAACTGGGATCTGGTTTAAAGTTAATTTTTGGTGGTGCCGCAGGATACCTTCTTTTTATGTTTATCATAATCTACGGAAATATGATTATGCGAAGCGTAATTGAAGAAAAAACCAGCAGGGTTATCGAAGTTATTATATCGTCTGTAAAACCGCGCACCTTGCTGTTAGGAAAGATTTTTGGAACTACACTTGCCGGTATTACTCAATTTGTTGTATGGGTGGTACTTATTTTGGTACTAATGACGGTGGTAACTTCTGTATTCGGAATTGACCCTTCGGCAGGCTCGCCTTCGCAACAGGTAATAGAAAATAGCGTTAGCGGCGGAACCCAACAAATTTTACAAGATGTAATTTTAGAAATTAATAACCTGCCTATTACAAACCTTGTAATAATGTTTATTCTATTTTTTGTTGGCGGGTATTTATTATACGCTTCGTTATATGCCTCTGTTGGTGCTGCGGTCGATAGTGAAACTGATACCCAGCAGTTTATGATGCCAATTTTAATGCCGCTAATTTTGGCAGTTTACGTAGGTTTTTTCACCGTAATCGATAATCCACATGGTACAGTCTCACAAGTTTTTTCGTACATTCCGTTTACTTCGCCTGTGGTAATGTTAATGCGTATTCCATTTGGAGTGCCACTTTGGCAACAAATAATTTCAGTAGTTATTTTATTTGCAACCTTTATTGCTATGGTTTGGTTTGCAGCTAAAATATATCGCGTAGGAATTTTAATGTACGGTAAAAAACCTACCTACAAAGAAATTTTTAAATGGCTTAAGTATTAAGTCAACTGAAGCACACAATGTTTTAACTAACATTTCAACTAAAAAAAGAAAGTTATGAAAAGAAAAATTTTTTTTACATCATTCCTTGTGCTTTTAGTATTTGGGATGTCTGCACAAACAACCGATTTAGCTCGTGTTGAGTATTTAAATCTGCAATTTGCAGATTCAGATAATAGTATTAATCGTTATAGGGCACTTGTACAAGCGCCAATTCCGCTAGACAGCGATAATAAAAGAATTTTTGTCGTGGGTCTCGAATATCGATATGTAGATATAAATATTAAAGATACACAAGATGTTTTTGCGTTTAACGACCATCTAATTTCTTCAACCCAACGTATGGACGCCTATTTGGGCTACGTTTGGAAACACAATGATTATTGGCGTTTTGGGTTTAAAGGCGGGGTGAAATTGCAAAGTGATTTTGAAGGAAGCCCTATTAGCGACGATTTAATTTATGAAGTTGGTGCTTACGCCGTTAACGACCGTACAGATGATCCTGTGGAAGGCAAAAAACCATATCGTTTTATCGCCGGACTTACCTATTCTACAACGCCCGGAAGATGGTACCCGCTTCCTATTTTAAATTATTACAAAGAGTTTCACCCTAATTGGACCTATACCTTGGGAGTTCCAAAAACAAATGTGCGCCATTATTTAAACAACAATCATAAAGATGCATTACAAGCGTTTGTAACTATAGACAACGTTTTTGCCAATATTCAAAACAATTTTATTCCCGCCGTAGATCAAGGGGAAGATGGCACAGTTGCCGAAAGCATCCAACTTACCATTGGCCTCGCTGGTCTTGGTTATGAGCATTTTTTTACCGAAAACTTGCTGTTTTATGGATATGCGGCACACTCTATTTACAACAGCTTTAGATTGGAAGATGGCGACGGAAAAAAGGTTTACAAGATTAATACAAAAAATTCTCCCTATTTTAGGGCAGGTATAAAATTTAAATATTAATGGCACGAATATTAATTATAGAAGACGAAGCAGCAATTAGGAGGGTTTTAGTAAAAATTCTTTCCGAAGAAAACGAAGGCTACGAGCTTTTTGAAGCCGAAGACGGGCTGTCTGGGATGGAAATGATTAAAAACGAAGATTTCGATTTGGTGCTTTGCGATATTAAAATGCCAAAAATGGACGGCGTTGAGGTTTTAGAAGCTGTAAAAAAGATAAAACCCGAAATCCCGATGGTAATGATTTCGGGGCACGGCGACCTTGAAACTGCCGTAAATACTATGAAACTTGGAGCTTTTGATTATATTTCGAAACCACCAGATTTAAATAGATTATTAAATACTGTGCGCATTGCACTCGATAGAAAAGAATTGGTAGTTGAAAATACACGTCTTAAAAAGAAAGTGTCTAAAAACTACCAAATGATAGGTAAATCGCCCGAAATTGTTCATATAAAAGATATGATCGAAAAAGTGGCACCTACCGAAGCTAGAGTATTAATTACCGGTCCCAACGGTACAGGAAAAGAATTGGTAGCACACTGGATTCACCAAAAAAGCGATAGAAGCAAAGGTGCAATGATTGAAGTAAATTGTGCTGCAATCCCCAGCGAACTTATTGAAAGTGAGCTTTTTGGACACGTAAAAGGGGCTTTTACTTCGGCTAATAAAGACCGAGCAGGAAAATTTGAAGCTGCTAATGGCGGTACTATTTTCTTAGATGAAGTAGGAGATATGAGCCTTTCGGCCCAAGCCAAAGTACTTAGAGCTCTGCAGGAAAATAAAGTGCAACGCGTGGGGAGCGATAAAGATATAAAGGTCGATGTACGCGTAGTTACAGCCACTAATAAAGATTTAAAAAAGGAAATAGCCGAAGGTAATTTTAGAGAAGATTTATACCATAGGCTTGCCGTAATTTTAATAAAAGTACCTTCGTTAAATGATAGACGCGATGACATCCCGTTGTTAGTCGATTATTTTTCGAAGAAAATTTCAACAGAACACGGAACCGTAAAAAAGCAATTTTCTAACAAAGCAATTAAACTTTTACAAGAATACGATTGGACTGGAAATATACGCGAATTGCGCAATGTAGTTGAAAGATTAATTATTTTAGGCGGAGAAGAAATTAGCGAAAAAGATGTAAAACTGTTCGCAAGCAAATAATAACGGTATGAAAGCGGTAACAATTGATGATTTTAAAGTTTCTGAAAAAGTAAGTTTAGACGGCTCGTTAAACAGTTTTGATTTAGGTGCATCTCAAGACCAATTAAAAGATCAATTACGTAAAACACGTCGTAAATTGGGCAAATTACAAGACACCCTTTACGCCCACGGAAAGTATTCGGTTTTGGTGTGTTTGCAAGGAATGGATACCGCTGGCAAAGACAGCCTTATTCGCGAAGTTTTTAAAGATTTTAATGCGCGAGGTGTGGTAGTGCACAGTTTTAAAACGCCTACCGCTTTAGAAAAAAGGCACGGCTATTTATGGCGCCATTACATCGCGCTGCCCGAGAGAGGAAAATTTGGTGTGTTTAACAGAACACACTACGAAAATGTTTTGGTTACGCGTGTTCATCCAGAATATATTTTAGGTGAAAACTTGCCAGATGTTCACTCTGTTAAAGATATCGATAACGAATTTTGGGATAAACGCTTCCGACAAATTAATGATTTTGAAAAAACGATTGCCGAAAATGGTACCATCATCTTTAAATTCTTTTTAAATATTTCAAAAGATGAACAAAAACACCGTTTGCTTCGCAGATTAAATAAACCCGAAAAAAACTGGAAGTTTTCTCCTGGCGATTTAGACGAGAGAGAATTGTGGGAAGAATACAGAAAATACTATCAAGAAGCAATAAATCGCACCTCAAAACCGCATGCGCCGTGGTATGTAATTCCGTCAGACGATAAAAAAACCGCCCGGGTAATTGTAGCCGAAATTATGCTACAAGAACTTAGAAAATACAAAGACATAAAAGAACCAGAATTAGAAGCCGAGTTAAAAGCAAAGATTTCCGAGTTTCGCGAACGTCTTAAAAACGATTAAATATCTTCAACAAATAAAAATTAGATTCTTTTAAAATTATATAAATGAAGTTTTTCTTTTTCCCCATTGTTACCATTGCTTTATTTTTTACAACCATTAGTACTGCGCAAACCCGTGAAAAGGATTCTACCATGTTGCGTCAATTGTACAACACCGCACTTACCGATGGGAAAGCGTATGAATGGTTAGACTATCTATCAAATACTATTGGCGGCAGACTCTCTGGCTCATATGAAGCCGAATTAGCCGTTAAATACACCGAAGAAGAGCTAAACAAATTAGGTTTAGACAAGGTGTGGTTACAACCCGTAATGGTGCCAAAATGGACTCGTGGTTTTAAAGAATACGCCTATATTGAATCGCCAACGGGAGAAAAACATATTACAAATATTGTAGCCTTGGGAGGGTCGGTGCCTACACCCAATTTAGGTATTAAAGCCCAAGTTGTGGAGGTTCAAAATTTTAAGGAACTTGCTACTTTAGGCGAAGAAAACATTGCTGGAAAAATTGTGTTTTTTAATAGACCTATGCAGCCCAAACACATTCATACAGGGCACGCTTATGGCGAAGCAGCAGATCAACGATTTGCAGGTGCTGCCCAAGCCGCAAAATACGGCGCAGTGGGCGCTATTGTAAGATCGCTCTCACTTAAAATAGATAACGAACCCCACACTGGTGCAATGAGTTATGGAGATACTCCAGATTCACAACGTATACCCGCAGCGGCAATTAGTACCAAAGATGCCAATTATTTAAGTGGGTTGTTAAAACTTCAACCCGAGGTGCAATTCTATTTTAAACAAAATTGCAAAATCTGGGACGACGTGCTGTCATACAATGTAATAGGCGAAATTACCGGAAGTGTGTACCCAGATAAATTTATGGTTGTTGGCGCTCATTTAGACAGTTGGGACAATGGCGACGGCTCTCATGACGATGGCGCTGGCGTTACGCAAAGTATGGAGGTTTTACGCATGTTTAAAAAGTTAAATTACAAACCCCAACACACCATTAGAGTAGTGTTGTTTATGAATGAAGAAAATGGTTTACGCGGTGGTTTAAAATACGCCGAAGAAATAAAAAGAAAAAATGAAGATCACATTTTTGCTCTAGAAAGTGATAGCGGTGGTTTTACGCCACGCGGATTTTCTTTTGAAACCAACGATGCCAATTTAAAGCACATACGTGCGTGGGCGCCTCTTTTTGAGCCTTACTTTATTCATCTTTTTGCCGAAGGTTACAGCGGTGCCGATATTAGACCTATGAAAGGAAATATTAATGTTTTAGCAGGTTTACAACCAGACTCACAACGTTATTTTGATATTCACCACTCGGCAAATGATACTTTCGACCAAATTAACAAACGCGAGTTAGAGCTTGGTGCAGCTACTATGGCGGGCCTTGTATATTTGATAGATACGTACGGCGTAAAATAAAGCGCTACCACCAAACAACAAATAAACGCTCCACTTTATTGGGCGTTTTTTTATAAATTAAAGGCGATTTATTATTGCGAATTTGCAGTGCTACTTTTTCTGATATTTCTGAAAAAGAATACCAGTTTAAAATATTAGCTATAGGTAAAAGCCATTCTTTTTTAGTTGGCATGGCATATACTGCGGTTGCAACTTCATTTCTAAATTCATCGTAATTTATAAAATGACCCATAATGCATTCTGCGATATTTTTTGGAAATTGATCGCTATTTATTTCTTTTGGGATAAAGAAAAATGCTTTTATACACAGTTGTTGTGTGGTAGGAATTTCAATTTTTAAACTTTTTAGTTTCTCAATTGTAGCCGCTTTATTTAATAGCGGGAACTGTTTAAACTTAACCTTTTCAAGCTTGTCAAAAAGCGTGTCTTTTCTATTTGGGCCAATCCACTTTTTTTCATCGCAAGCTCCATTATTTTTATCGAATAAGTAAAACTTACAAGCCAATTCAATATGAATAACCTCTTGTGTCTTACAATCTTGAACAATATAATCTAACTCGCCAAGGGTTTCTTTTTCGGTATTTATTTGAAGATTTGCGGCTAATAAACTATAATTTTTTGAGCTATTTAAAAAAGCTTTAAAACAAGCTTCGGCTTGCATCCCGAGCACTGCATTTTTTGGGAAATTAAATTCACTTTCGGCAATTGTTTCCTCTTTAAAGTTAAAACTTGTAAATGGATACTTTTTTCGAGTTAAAATTAAATCGGGTGCTGCTATAAAATTGTTTAGTATGTCTAAATTTCGAGTTGTCAAATCTTCGTAGTTTGCAGTTGCGTAAATGTCCACGCAATAAACCTACTTTGTTTATTTCCGTGTGCCATTTCAACAATTTTTACTTGAGTTGGCTGCGTTTTATTAATACCTCTTTTAACTATTTTTATATTTTCTTTTTGCGAAACTAATGCTGTAAACCAACCTACTTGCTGCTTAAATTGCACACTTTCTTCTGCCATTTTTTTTATAAATCCTACTTCGCCACCTTTGTACCACAACTCATTATTTAGGCCGCCAAAATTATGTTGTTTTTCCTCCTGTAATTGCAGGTTTCGTACTTTTCGTTTGTTGTGTTTTTCGGCTTCGGTTTTATTTTTATAAAATGGAGGGTTGCAAACAACAACATTAAAAGAATCTGTTGTTTTTATAATTCCATTTAAAATTTGATTTTTAAATTTTTGCTGCCGTAGGTCAATATTTTTAAGCGATGGATTTTTATTTATTATAGTTTCTGCATTGCGAATAGACGTTTTATTTACTTCGCTGGCGGCACATTTCCAATTAAAATGTTGTGATGCCAAAATTGGATAAATTAAGCTTGCGCCCGTACCAATATCGAGCAAATTGATTTCTTTTTGAGGAAATATGTCGGCTATATGTAATAAATAATCCAATCTTCCAGGAATTGGCGGACAAAGATTGTCTTCGGGAATTTGCCAAAAGTTTATTCCAAAATACGTTTTTAGAAGGGCTGTATTTAGGGCAATAACCGCTTTATTGTCGGCAAAATTTAAGGTTGTGTTGCCGTAGCTATTTTTAAATATAAATTCCTTTAACGGCGGGTGGTTGGCTATTAACGCCTCAAAATTGTAGTTGTTTTGAAAAGGATTTTTAGGGTGCACTAAGAATATTTTTAAAAAGTAAAGATACTACAAAGCTTCCCGAAACAATTGCTACAATTACAGTTTTACTTTCTGTTGAAGGTTTTCTTTTGCTTTGTGCTCTTCGTGTTCAATAATAGCATTTTTAACAGCGCTAAAGGTTATATCTTTTGCTTCGGCGTACGAAATATTATAAACTCTTTCTACGTTGCAAAACGCTTCTGGAAACTGCATTAAAAGTGAGTCGTAATACGCGTCTAATTGTTCTTGGTTTGGTAATTCGAATTGCAATTTAAGTTGAAATCGTCTTAGTAAAGCAGTATCAATTACAGCGGGATGGTTGGTTGCAGCAATTAATAAAACGTTGTTTGGCAATTCATCAATTAGCTGTATAACCGTATTAACCAACCGCTTCATTTCGGCCGAATCTTTATCGCCGTGATCGCGTAACTTCCCAATCGAATCAAATTCGTCTAAAAATAAAACTGCATTTTCTCGAGCTGCTTTTTTAAATACTTCGGTTATATTTTTAGCGGTTTCACCCAAACGAGAGGAAACAAAATTTCCTAAGTTTAAAATAATTATTTTTTTATCTAAAGCCTTTGCAATGGCTTTGGCAGTAGTTGTTTTTCCGCAACCAGTATGGCCGAATAGAAAAATTTTATTGTCAATGGGCAGTTTGTACTTGTTTAAAACTTCAAAGTGTTTAAACTCTTTTAAAAGTTGACTTAAAGCCTTGTTGTTTTTTGGACTTAAGTGAATTTGATCCAAGCCAATTGTCGCTTCTTTCGAATTGATTATAAAATCTGATAGTGCCATAAGCCACGAATTTTAAGCTTGCAAAAATAAGGGATATAAAAATAATTCTACTTTTTTATAACACTTTCGTAAGTAGAAATCCACTCATCTACAGTCACTTTTGTAGAGAGTTCGCCCAAAAATTTAACCGGTACCTTTTTCGGGTTTTTAAACCGAATACAACTCTTTCCCATATCTAACTTTCCAGTTGCGTGCTTTGGGTATTCTGCTTTAAACCATGCTAACAATTCGGGGTCTGTATAAATACCCGAATGATAAACGCTTATATGGTTTTTTTGTGAAGCAATACTCATAAAAGGGAGTGCATCTGTAGGTGTGCAGTGATAGCCATCGGGGTAAATGCTGTGAGGTACAACATAACTAATCATTCCATATTGCATTGTTTCTTCAAAACCTGGGGGTAAATTTTCTTTTACGGTTTCGCGAAGTTGTTGCATTACTTCCTTACGGTCTTCCGGAAGTTCTGCTATATATTGGTCTGGCGTAGTTGCATTAGATTGCATTTGGCGGAAATTTTATTTTTTAAATACCCTTCAAAGTTACACGATTTTTAAGTTTCTAATCTAAAAAGAGGCGATTTTTAGTGAAGATTAAAATTTATTAAAAGTGTATTTAAACAAAAAGGCATGATTTTTAAAATCATGCCTCAGTTATAGTTTCTATGCAAAATAATTAGTGCCGTTATAAAGCAGAATCATCGCGATCCAGATTTTCTTTTCTATCGCCCCCTTGACTGTATAAATGATTTTCTTCATCGGGTAATCCCGGTTTATTGTTTTGCTTTCGTGCCTGTGTACTACCTGGAATATCGAGGTCTTCTCCTTCAAAATCTACCTTTTTATTACGGTCTCGTAATTGTTGGTCGTCGCCGCCATCGCCGTGAATATTTTCTTGTTTTAAAATATCTTTGTCGTGTTTGGTAACTTCGGGATTATAGGGTAAGTTTTCTTCAGTTTTATTTTCATTCTTTTTCATAACAATTTCTTTTCGTTTTTTAAAAATAACCATTGAAACTGAAATTTTAAAGGGGTTTAACGTGCTTTAAGTATTATTATAACAAAACATTATAAGCTTACGGCTGGATTGCCTAATTATTTAATAAATTCAATTTTGCCTATAACACAGGTTTTAAAATTTTACGGCGCAAATAAGTTCTTTTATTTTAAATACAAAGCCAATCTAAAAGACACAACAACTATCTTTGCAAAAAAATTAGGAATTGGCGCTTTCAGATTACACCAAAGAATTTAAATACAACACCAAGCTTGCAACGCCAGTAATTTTGGGCATGTTAGGTCACCAAGTTGTTGCGCTAGTAGACAATATTATGGTGGGTCAATTGGGTAGTGCCGAACTCGCCGCCGTCTCTTTAGGAAACAGTTTTATGTTTGTGGCAATGAGTTTGGGGGTTGGATTTTCTACAGCCATTACCCCTTTGGTTGCCGAAGCCGATGGGGAAGGCAATCGAGAAAAAGGAAAATCTTCATTTAAACACGGCTTATTTTTATGTATTGTTTTAGGGCTGGTTTTATTTGCAACCGTAATGCTTGCAAAACCATTAATGTATGTAATGAGTCAACCGCCCGAAGTAGTAGACTTAGCCATGCCGTATTTAACTTTAGTTGCAGCTTCGTTGGTGCCACTAATTGTTTTTCAGGCGTTTAAGCAATTTAGCGATGGTATGTCCATGACGCGTTTCCCAATGTACGCTACTTTTATTGCAAATGGGGTAAACATTCTGCTAAATTATATGTTTATCTTCGGAAAGTTTGGTGCGCCAGAATTGGGCGTTGTTGGTGCGGCTATTGGAACTTTGGCATCACGGGTAGTCATGGTTGTCTACTTGTGGTATTTATTAAGCCGAAAAGAAAAATCGCGCTATTTTGTTACCGAAATTAAAATTTTCAAATTGAGTAAAGCGATGCTTCAAAAACTGTTGAGTCTTGGTTTTCCTTCGGCAATGCAAATGTTTTTTGAGGTTGGAATTTTTACTTCGGCTGTTTGGTTGTCGGGTATCCTGGGCAAAAACGCCCAAGCTGCCAACCAAATTGCACTTAACCTCGCATCCATGACCTTTATGGTGGCTATGGGCTTTAGCGTGGCGGCAATGATTCGCGTAGGAAATCAAAAGGGGTTAAAAAACTTTTTAGAATTAAGACGGGTTGCTATTTCAATCTTTTTACTCACTGCTTTACTATCGTTGCTATTTGTGGCCGGATTTATAATTTTTAATGAATCGCTCCCAAAGATGTTTCTCGATTACGATAATTTAGCGCTATTTGCCGATAATAATGAAGTAGTAATTTTAGCCTCACAATTACTTATAATTGCGGCTATTTTTCAATTTACCGATGCTTTGCAGGTAGTGGCATTAGGAGCCTTACGCGGTATGCAAGATGTTAAAATTCCAACGGTACTTACGTTTATCGCTTATTGGATTATTGGTTTCCCAATCTCATACTATTTAAGTATGCACACCCCTTTAAAAAGTATGGGTATTTGGATAGGATTGTTTGCCGGATTAACCGCAAGCGGAATCATGTTATTCATTAGATTTAATTATCTTTCAAAAAAATTAATACGCTTGGGTAAGAGCTAAAAAACGCCCATTTAGAGTCAATAACAACTTATTTACAAAATAAAAAACAATGGATTTCCCAAAATATTTACTAGGCGACAACAGCGATTATCCTTCAGCAATTTTTGTAGTTCACACAGAGTTTCCTCGGTTTATTATCAACCTTGAAAATGACGAAGTTGAATGGTTGGAAGATTTTGATAAAGAAGATCAAAAAGTGCTTGAAGCCGAAGCCGAAAACCTTATACAGGGGGCAAATGATTTTTACGATCGCGAAATTGCAAAATACGATGAAGAGTAATTTTTAATTTTACTCGAAATAATTTAATTGAAAATCGAGAAATTCGAAAGGCATGCTTGAACAACTGCTACATTACGATACCGAATTCTTTTTATATTTAAACAACCTAGGAAACCCGGCATGGGATGGATTTTGGCGCTTTGTAACCGAAAAATGGTCGTCCATTCCATTATACGCATTGTTGTTGTATTTAGTGTTTAAAAACTACGGTTTAAAAGGAACACTCGTAATTGTGGTTTGTGTGGCTTTAATGATTACGGCAACCGACCAAATTGCTAGTCTATTTAAATACGGTATAAAACGTCCCAGACCTTGCAAAGTAGAAGAACTGCAACCTATTATGCGTTACGTAGCCGATGGTTGCGGCAGGTTTGGATATTTTTCGGCTCATGCGGCAAGCTCTATGGCGGCTGCGGTTTTCATTGGGTTAAGTCTCCAAAAATGGTATCGCTACCTACCATTTATTTTGTTAGTATGGGCAGTTGCAACAGGGTACAGCCGTATTTATCTGGGAGTGCATTATCCGCTCGATGTTGTAAGCGGAATGGCCTTTGGAGGCCTAACCGGATGGTTGTTTTATTTACTGCAAAAATGGGGTCAGAAAAAGTTTAAAACCCAAGAAGTTTAACCAACTTTTATTTTACACTTGCCAACACAATTTGAGGTTGTTTAAAGAAAACTTACTCACGTAAAAAACTCCGCGACGGTGCTCTCGGCGCTAAAAAAGCTATTGTTTCGAAACAATAAATAGCTCTCGGTACAGCCTAGTTTTATGGGTGCGACTTTCGGGACCTTTGGGATTCATATCGTAGCGTACAATATGTTCTCTTTTAAAATCGCTATATTCTTCGTGAAAGTGTTGTAGACTTTCTTCAGAAACTAAAACCGCGAATCTATCTTCCGAAGGAGTAATAAATTCGCCATCTCTATTTAGCATTTCCATCTTTTGGCCGTAATCCCAAATTAATTCGGGGGTCATTCCTGAAAATTCGTAAACCTTGATGTTTTCTGCTTGTTGAAAGGCGTGTAATTCTGAAAAGGGTTTGTAATCTGGATTTATAGTTATGGCTTTACTCAATGGTAGCCCAAACCAAATAACCGCAACTATAAAAGCTATTGTTAGATAAAAAACAGCTTTAATTTTTCGTAAAATTAAATTTCGGATTAGAAATACTGAAATAAAAAACAAGGCGGTAGCCAACAATACATACCAAACCCAATTTCCGTTTATTCCTTCTTTTAAAAATAGGTATCCACCAATGGGAAAAATTATTCCTATAAGACCAATCAATCCAAAGTTAAAATAGACAGGTATTGTTTCGCGTTTATCTTTTAATTCTTTAAAATTTCTAAAGAGATATTCAATATAAAACCCTGTGTTAAGTGCCATTGGGATGAGCACTGGCAGTAAATATCTCGATTTCTTTTCGGGGATTAAAGAGAGTAAAACCACAGACAAAATAGTCCATAAAAACGTAAATAAATACACTTTTTTATCGAACACGCGCGACTTTAAATAGGGGTATAAAAGCCCTATAAAAGCTGGGATAGTCCATACACCACTTTGGGTGAAAAAGCTCCAGTAGTAGTAAAATGGTTTTACTTCATAATTTATCCAATTGGTAGTTTCTTTTTTAGTAATAGTAACTGCAGCGGGATCAAAAGTGATGGTATACCAATGCCACCATCCCGATACAATTGTGGCAACCACAAAAAAGAGAAGTAGCGGGAGCCAGCGTGTTTTAAAATTAGAAAACTTAAAAACTATTCCAAAAGCCAGTAAAAAGGGTAGCAGCAGCGCATAAAATGAAACGGGTCCTTTGCTTAAAAATGAACACCCAAAAAATATAGCCGCCAAGAATGCATTTTGGTACTTTAAACTTTCGCGTGTAAATAGTTGATAGAGCATATAAATACACAATAACATAAACGAGTGTGTGTAAATATCCCACTGCCCATCGCGGGCAGATGCAACTATATAAAATGAGGTTGCCATTACCAAACCACTGATAAAAGCGTATAGTTTCTTCGAAGTTAATTTTAGAGATAATTTATATGAAAATATCACTAAAATTAAAGCCATAATAGCCGCCGGTAGTCGTAATGCCCAAACATTTTTTATACTGAAAATTGCGGCCGAAATAGCCGTAAGCCACGTTGGCAATGGTGGTTTTTGATAGCGCGGTTCGCCGTTAATTGTAGTAAACAACCAATTGCCATCGGTAAGCATTTCGCGGGCAGTGATAAAATTGCGAGCCTCCATGATATTTACCGGTAGTGCGCTTAAATTCACAAAGAAAATCGCCACACAAGTAAGTAAAAGAAGTAATAAATAGTTGTTTTCAATTTTCATGGCGCAGTTGCTTTTTCCAAATAATAATATTTCGAATGTAAATTATGAGTCCTGCTATATGCCCCACAAATAAAACCGGGTCTTTCCTAAAAATTGCATAGGTCAAAATTAAAGAAGCCCCCAATACGCTCATTTGCCAAAAACCTACAGGAAGTTGCGACGACTTAGATTTTTCTGAAACCATCCATTGGTACACAAACCGTAATGTAAACAGTATTTGCGATATTATACCTAATAAAAGTAGCCAAAGAGGAATAGCTTCGTTTTTAAATAATTTATTGAAATCGTATTGACCATTGTTATACGCGTAAAGCACTATAAACACTGGGAAAATTTGTAAGAATATTTGCAAGATTTTTGGCGATTTTTGCCATTTCCCCTGCAACTGTAAATTCCGAATGTAGATGTAATACGTTAGTGCTTGGCCTAACATTATGGCAAAATCGTCGCGTAAGTGGCCGTACACAAACAGTAAAAATGAAGCCATAAGGCTAAGCTTCCAAAAAATAGAAGGCGTAATTATTTTCTTGTTTTTTTCTGAAAGTATCCATTGAACAATAAGTCTTGCGCTAAACAAGATTTGTGCTAAAAAGCCAATGCCATACACAATCCAATTGCTCATCCTTTGCTTTTAATCTCGTAGTTGATGTATTTTTTTTTCATCCAGAGATATGCAAAACAATCCATTAATGGGCCAATTAATCGATTCCAAAGCCCAAATTTGGCTGTGCCCGCCATACGCGGAAAATGTTTTATAGGCACCTGAATTACCTTGCCATTTTGCAACAGTATCATCGCCGGTAAAAAGCGATGAAGCCCTTTAAACATTGGAATTCGTTTTGCGTATTCTGTTTTAATTACTTTTAATGGGCAACCGGTATCGTCCATGCCGTCTTTGGTAAACGCACGTCTTATTCCGTTAGCGATAGTTGATGACATGTTTTTTACAAACGTGTCTTTTCTATCGGCACGAACGCCCGTAACCAAATCGTATTCGCCTATATGCTGCAACAACAAATTAAAATCTTCGGGCGATGTTTGTAAATCGCTATCAATATATCCTAATAATGGGCTTTCAACATGGTCAAAACCTGCTTTAATCGCAGCACTTAAGCCTCTATTCTCTTTAAACGAAATATAATGAAAAGCATCATTTCGGTTACAAATATCTTCAATTAGCGCTTGGCTATTGTCTTTGGAGCCATCATTTACAAAAAGAATTGCTGTCTTTTTTGAAGCAATTTTAGTATAGGCCAGTAATTCTTTTTCAACCCGTTGCAGGTTTTCTTCTTCGTTGTAAACGGGTACAATAATGGTAAATTCGAACATTGTGGTTTTTGAAAAACTTTCTGCAAAAGTATTTCTTTTTTGTAGAATACAACAGAACGCTAAAAAAGATGTTATTTTGCAGTTTAAAACCGAAAGCAGAAGTACTACTTTAAATTAAATAGTATTATAAATTTTTCTGAAATAATTTCTTTTAGATTTTTTAATTAGCGCGGTTTAAATTTTTATAGCACATGAATATACTTGTTACGGGAGCTGCTGGTTTTATTGGGTCGCACACGGCTGAGAGATTAAATGAAATGGGACATAAAGTCGTTGGCACCGATAATTTCTCTTCGTACTATAACATTTCGCTAAAACGAAAAAATGAAAAAGCACTAAACGAAAAGGGAATTATAGTAATACCAACAGATTTACGTACCGATAACTTGCACGAAAAATTTCCGAAGGATCTTGACTATATTTTTCACTTTGCCGCACATCCCGGAATTTCAAATACCTCAACCTTCGAAGACTATTTAAGTAACAATATTGTAGGTACCCAGCGTTTGCTCGAGTTTGCCGAATCATTTAAAAACAAACTGTTTTTTGTAAATATTGCTACTTCTTCTATTTACGGGTTGGAAGCTACATTTCCCGAAAGTGAACCGCCAAAACCAGCATCGTGGTATGGGGTTACCAAACTGGCAGCAGAACAATTGGTTTTGGCAAAGAGTAGAGATAAAAAATTACAAACCACTTCCTTAAGACTGTTTTCGGTGTACGGCCCGCGCGAACGCCCCGATAAGTTGTACACCCGTTTAATTGATTGCGCATTAAACAACAAGGCATTTCCACTTTTTGAAGGTAGCGAAAAGCACTTGCGCAGTTTTACTTATGTACAGGATATAGTGGATGGAATTGTTAGTGTTTTTGGAAAAGAGGAAGTTTGCAATGGTGAAATTTTTAACCTCGGTACCGAAACTGAAAATACCACCGCCCAAGGTATTGCGATAATGGAGGAAATATTGCAAAAGAAAATAAAAATTCAAGCTATGCCACCGCGCGCCGGCGATCAATCGCGAACCAAAGCCAATATTGATAAAGCCCGCAAAATTTTAGGATATAATCCGCAAACCACTTTAAAACAAGGCTTACTGGCACAAACCGATTGGTTTAAAAACAACTTTATTTAAGTCTTTTTTAATTTTAAAATTAATTCGGCAGCCTCAAAAGGGGTGGTTTTATTTTGGTCTAAAGCTATAAGTTGTTTGTTTAATTCGGCTTTTACTTCGGGCGTTGCAAAAAAGTCGTTTTTTAATCTACTTTCTATGGTTTGCATAAGCCAATATTTATTTTGCTCGTTTCTTTTATGCTGAAAATACCCGTTAGTTTTTACAGTTTCAAAATACTTTAAAACGGTTTCGTATATTTCAGAATTACCTTCGTTGTGAAGCGCACTAGCGAGCAGCGTTTTAGGCGTCCAATTGCTAGCTTTTGGCGGATAAAGATGCAAAGCCCTATTAAATTCATTTTTAGCCATTTTGGCAGCTTTTAAATTTTCGCCATCGGCTTTGTTGATAACAATGGTATCTGCCATTTCCATAATGCCGCGTTTTATACCTTGCAGCTCGTCGCCAGCACCAGCAAGTTTTAGTAATAAAAAGAAATCGGTCATAGAATGAACGGCAGTTTCACTTTGACCCACGCCAACCGTTTCTATTAAAATAACATCAAACTTTGCAGCTTCACAAAGTATAATGGTTTCTCGTGTTTTGCGCGCTACCCCGCCCAAAGTATCGCCACTGGCCGAAGGCCTAATAAAAGCGTTTGTCTCTTTAACCAAGTCTTCCATTCGGGTTTTATCGCCCAGTATGCTTCCTTTGCTAATACTACTGCTGGGGTCTACTGTAAGTACGGCTACTTTTTTATTGTTAGCAATTAGCAGTTTTCCAAAACTTTCGATAAAGGTACTTTTACCAACGCCGGGTACCCCTGTAATGCCAATTCTGATAGATTTATTGGCGAAGGGCAGGCACTTTTCTATTATTTCTTTGGCTTGCTGTTGGTGTTTTTGGGCTTTACTTTCAATTATAGTAATGGCACGGCTAAGCGCTGTTTGATTGCCTTGCAGTATTTGCTCTATTAATTGTGAGGTTGAAGGCGATTTTCGCTTTAAATTTAAATGCTTTTTGGCAAGCGATTTATTTAAAGTATTTGGCTGCGGAACTCCTTCTTTTTCGTTTAAAGCGCTTCTATTTTTTTTCTTCGTGGTCACAGGGTGAATTTAGCACAAATTTATGAATATGTTCTTTTAGAAATGAATTTTAGATGGTATATTGAAAATTAATAATTTTTAAACTTACATAAAAATGAAAAAGCTATATGAAGCTTCAGCAACCGCAGTAGGCGGGCGAAAAGGCCATGTTTCAACCGAAGACAAAAAAATAAATATGGAACTTTCTACCCCAAAAGGGTTAGGTGGCGATGGGGGTAGCGGAACTAATCCCGAACAACTTTTTGGTAGTGCATATGCAGCCTGTTTTGGCGGTGCACTCGAGTTAGTTGCTGAACGTGAAAATGTAAAAATTGATGGCGATGTGAGCGTTACTGCAACTATTGAATTGGGAATGACGAAAGAAGATAACCTTCAGCTTAAAGCTACCTTAGATTGCTATATTCCAGGAGTTGATGTAGAAACTGGTGAAGATTTGGTAAATAAAGCACACAAAGTATGTCCGTATTCTCGGGCTACGCGCGATAATGTAACAGTGAGCTTAAACCTACTTTTGGATGAATAACTAATAATTATCCATTAAAAAAGCCCCGGTTTCGGGGCTTTTTTTATACTACATTGCTTTGAGGTTGATAACCTTATTCTTTTCGTTATCCTTAGTTGTTACTTGTGTTTTTTTTTCATCCTCTTTAAACGGACTCGATTTTGTGTGTTGTGCCGCTTGTTTCATATACCACTCTAACTGATACTTTTGCTTTTCGAGCATTTCTAAAATTGGAATTGGCAATTCTTGACGCTCTAATAATTCATCATATCTCTTAATATTGTTACGGTCGCGATTAATACAAGAATTAACAATAGACTTTGCGTCAAAATTTTCTAATGCCTCTTTAATTTCGTGCCAAGTGCGATCCAAATTGCCCTTTTCGGCGTCTTGTTTTAAAGGTTCAATATCTCTCGAACTCAATTCGTTGGAAATATCATGGCTCATCCTATTGCGCTCAACAGCCATATAATTTAAAAATCGCTTAAGTTCTGTAGTTTGTGCATCTTGAGCCGCATTATAATACAGCTTTTCTGCTTCAAAACAGGCTACTAAAAGCCTGTTAAGCCTCTCAAAGTCAGTGTAGTTCTTTTTCATAGTTTTCACAATTTTATCAAAGTTAGAATAAATTTAAATCATGATAAAAAACTAAATCTCAAATATTTCATAAAAAATAAACAGTAACTGCAACATTTTATTAAAACCTTCGTCTTTTAAGAGAACAGCAACCAAAAAAATCAACTAGTTTGTCCGATTTACAACTTATAGAGCAGTGTAAAAACCGAGACCGAAAAGCTCAAATGACCTTATATGGCAGGTATTGTGAAGGTATGTTTATTGTTGCCAATAGATATCTTAAAGATACTGCTGCAGCCGAAGACGCCATGCAAGAGGCTTTTATTAAAGCGTTTTGCAAATTATATCAATTTCAGGGCGATGTGAGTTTTGGGGCGTGGTTAAAACGTATTGTAATTAATACTTGTTTAGATTCACTTAAAAAAAACCAATTAAAATTACAGTCTTTAAATGAAGAGGTTTTCACCTTAGTTACAGATGAAGACGATTGGGTGTTTGAAGATGAATCTTCGGCCCAAGAAATTTTAGAAGCAATTGAAGAGCTAACTGAAAATTACAAGCTTACTGTAAAGTTGTTTTTATTGGAAGGGTATGATCACAAAGAGATTTCTGAAATACTTAAAATTTCAGAAAATGCATCGCGAACATACCTGCACAGAGGAAAATTAAAATTGAAAGAAAAACTTAAACACTTGCGTTATGGCACAGGATATTAAAAAATTATTTGAGGATTATACGCCAAAGCCAAATTCCCTTCCAAAGGGCCACGAAGCACGGTTTGAAGCAAAATTAGATAATGCTTTTACAAATCCTTCAACTCATAAAACTAATCCGTTAACCCTTTGGTTAAAAATAGCTGCTGTGCTAGTGGTGTTTTTGGCAGTAAGCTTTTTTGGGTATCACCAATTAGCTAACAACGGGTCTATAAATTCAACAAATACAAATAATAGTGTGGTTGAAAACACTACAGAAACCCCCAATGCCAATAGCACACCCAAAATTACTTTAGCCAATATATCTCCCGATTTAAAAAAGATTGAAACATATTACACGGCGGGGATTAACGTACAATTGGCTTCGTTAAAAATTACCGATGAAAATAAAGACGTCGTAGATGGGTATATGCAACGGCTTGCACAATTAGATAAAGAATATGCGGCACTTAATACCGAATTAAACAATGTAGGCCCAACAGAAGCTACTATAACTGCCTTAATAGATAATTTGAAAAGACGTTTGGATTTGCTGTTCAGACTTAAAAACAAATTAAAAGAACTTAAAACTCAAAACAATGAAACATTTAAAGCAATACAATCTTAGAACAGCAATTTTAATGCTGCTGTTAGCTACCGTAGGTTATTCGCAGAGTGGCGTAAAAGAAAGTTTTAACGTCCAAGACAACGTAGAAGTGTCTGTAAGCACCTCGTACACCCACGTGGTTTTTAAACCTTGGAATAGAAATAAGGTTGAGGTTGAAGCCTATATTGACGGCGAAAAACTTTCGGAAGAAGAAAAAACCAAACATTTTACCGACTGGAATTTAAACATTACCGGCAATAGTAAAAGTGTAGTTGTTTCTTCAAACGTTAAATCGCAGGATTTTGATTTGGCTGCGTTACCATCCATGGATTTTATTGGTCCAATGATGGACAATATGATAGGGCCTATGATTAAAAATATAAATGTGCCCTCTTTACCCGCCGATTTATTTGAAAACATAGGAAATATTCAATTCGATTTTGAAGAATTTAAAAAGGATGAAGAAGGCTATATGAAAAAGTTTGAAGCCAAAATTGAAAAGAAATTTGGTAAAGATTTTGAAAAACGAATGGAAGAGTGGGGTAATAACTTTGGAGAAGCGTGGAATGAACAATACGCCGATAGTGTTGCACAAATCTACGAACACAAAATGGAAGCCTGGGGCGAAAATTTTGGAAAACAAATGGAAGCCTGGGGTGAGGCCTATGGTAAAAAAATGGAAGCTTGGGCCCAACAGTTTGAAAAAGAAATGGAAAACGCAGATGGCGAGTACACTAAAAAAGTGACCAAAACGCCTCACGGAACTTCAATCTATATTAGTAAAACTGGGGCTACAAAGCCTATGAGTAAGATAAAAAGAACCATTGTAATTAAGTTGCCAAAAGATGCCAAAACAAATATTAAAATGCGATACGGCAATTTAGAAATGGAAGATGCACTTAATTTACATGCCTCATTAAATTATACACCCTTTACGGCACAATCTTTACAAGGCGCAAAAACACAAATACAAGCGGCATATGCTCCTGTAAAAATTGAAGTGTGGGAAGCAGGTGTGTTAAACCTTAATTTTGTCGAAAATTGCGAAATAGACACCGTTGAAAGTTTAAATCTTCAGGCTAATTCTAGCGATGTAAATATTGGTAACATTACGAACCAAGCTTTTTTGTCGGGCTCTTTTGGCGATTTACGCATTGCAAATATTGCAGATAGTTTTGAGACTTTAGATATTAGACTCGAAAACACCGACGCTCAATTACAAATACCTTCGGGGGCTTTTAGCTTTTACTTTACCGGCGATAGATCTACTCTAAAGTATCCAAAATCGCTTAAATTAAAAGAATCTAAAAGCGCAAATAAAGTGGTAGCCAAAGGGTTTAAACAAAATAATAATTCAACTAAAACCATTACCATTAATTCAAACTACAGCAATGTTACCTTACAGTAGTTAAAATTTAAAACAACATTTCCCGAAAGTAAAAAACCCGCACCATTACTGGCAGCGGGTTTTTAATTTAATTAAGAATTAGGGGGAAGGTTTGTTATTGTTTTACCACTTTTAAGTTTTCTACATTACCATTGCTCGCAACTTTTACTAAGTATACGCCGCTGGTAAGGTTAGAAAAATCAATTTCGGTATGCGTATTATTAATTGTAATGTTCGAAACTCTTTGTCCGGTTACTGTATAAACCTCAACAGCATCTATTGCTTCTTTTAAATTTAAATGTAGTACATCTTGTACTGGATTTGGATAAAAAGCTGTTGTAGTTTGTGATACTTGGTTGGTTCCTAAAAGTAAATCGTCTAAATAAACCATCCAGCCTTCTGCAAATGGAGGCGCGCCATTTACCCATCCAGTAACATATTTACCGTTTGGAGAAACAGCGATTGCCGTTCCTAAAAGTCCATCTGCTGTATTTACATCAACACCATTATCTATTAAAACATCTTTTAAAAAAACAGGTTGCTCTCCTAATGAAGGATGATAGATAATTGCATCTCTCGTTTGAAAAGCTATATCGGCAAAACCAACGGCAACACCGTTTTCTGAAATACTAGTAAAAGCAGCCGAATCTGCGCCACCCGGATTGTCAAAACTTGTAAATGTGTTTGTAGCACGGTCATAAATAAAAGGCTTTAAATCAAAATCGCCTACCATAACATCTTGACTGTTAATGTCGCTAATTGTATTAATACCAGTTACTGCTGGTAATTGTCCTTCGGGAATAAAGTGATATTCGCCGTCTAAAGTTCTATAAGCTGGCACGCGTAGCGTTCCGCCACTATCGGGTCTATCTACCCATCCTACCATAATGCCATTGTCATTTACAGCGTATGAAGCACTTGCTTCTCCTTGAGGGTCTAAAGAAATTAAAAGCTCGTCGGTTTGTGTATTGTATAAAAAGCTACCGTAGTCATTCCCAATATTCGATTGTCCTGTAACGTAAACACCATTTGGAGAAATGCCATAAGGTGTGTTTTCATCATAGTTATACGGGTCTTGTGTAGCAGTAAAACCAATAGGATTCCAAGTGCCGTTCATTCTATATGCCGCTTGCAAAATAAATTCGGGTTCATCGTAAAACATATAGCCAGCAACATCGCCATTGTTATTATTAGCCTGCACCATAAATGCGTCAGATTCCAGCGGTGTAAGCGAGTTTGTTTCAAAATCGTAGTAGTCATAAACAGTAACTCCAAACCCGTCGTCGTTAACATCGTTAAAGCGGGTAGACATTTCGGTCTGTACTTTTAATTCAATTTGAGCTTGCACGGCAGTTGCTGCCAATATAAAACATGCTAAAATTGTGCTTTTTGTAAAAAGTGTAATTTTCTTCATTGTATAGCGTAATATAAAATTAGAAATAATTTATGCCGCAATGTAGCGGGAAACATACCATATTGAAAGAAACAGTCTTTCGGAATTCGGAATTTTAATAGAATTAAAAACTTAAAGCTATGGAATACAGTGGTTTGCAACATGTTTTAAGTAGCAAGTTGAAAAGCACCTTGGCTTAAATATTTAAGATTGAAGTCTTTTTTTAAGCGATTTTAAGGTTTTTTCTGAAGTAATAATCGTTCTAATTATAAAAATGACACCCAAAAGAATTAGTGGAAATAGTATAATTTGAAGAAGTTTTGTTGTGTTTTTTGCTTTAGAAATCTTGGCAGTATTTGTAGTAATATTGTCGATTATTGAGTTATCAACGGTTTGTCTTTCTACCATGGTTACTTCGTTATGTATTTCTTGATTTTTACGTTTATAAAAAGAATACTTTTGAAAATTTCCCGTAGCAGCATAATTAGTAGCCAAAGCATTATATAACGCTCTATTTAAAATTTTATCGCCTACATCTTCTGAATTTTGAAGCGCAGCCTCTAATATAGCAATTGATTTATTGTATTCACTTTGGGCAGTATACACTTCGGCAAGGCCTTTTTGAGCAAAGGCTATTAAACTTTTAGCGTCAATTTGTTGTGCAAAATTTACAGCTTGAAGAAAGCTTTTTTCAGCTTGGCTAAATCTTCCCAGTGTAATTAAACAATTACCTCGATTGTAATATGAAGTACTAATATTTACTTGAGCCGCAGGATGATCAATGATTTTTTTATAATCGTTAATCGCCATTTCAAAATATTTTAACGCAGTATCGCAGCTCATCTGTTCTCGATAAATAAGACCCCGAACCAAATTATTATAACCCAAACTTCTGTAAATTTCTTCATCTTTGGGCATCTTTTCAATCAATTCGTTAGCCTGATTTAAATAGGTTATGGATTTGTCGTAGATTTTAAGTTCTTCATATTGGCCGCCAATTCTGTTTAATAAATTTATTTTTAAATACGAATCGGTAAGTTTGGGTAGTAATTTTAATGCATCGAGCGTATATTCTATAGATTTTTTATAATCTCTTTTAGACGAATATGCCGTAGAAATAGTTAAAATAACTCGCACCATATTATCTGCTGTAATATCATCTTCATCCAACAACTTGGTGCCTAAGTTTATAACCCTATCGGGATTATCATAAATTTGCTGAATTGTAATTTTAAGAATGCTGTCTATTTTAGACTGTGCACCTACTGAAGCCGACAATAGCAAAACTGCGACAAACAAAACTGTTTTTAAATATAACTTTTTAGTCGCCATGCTTCGTTTTGTTTGATTTTGACAATTCTTTTTTGTCCTTTAAAATTGCAATAAAAGCAGTGGGAGGGACGCCCGTAACCGATTTAAATACTGTCGCAAATAAACTATGTGATGTAAACCCACTGTCTTCGGCTAAGTAACTTATTTTATACTGTAAATAAGTAGGGTTGGTTTTAAGCTTTTCAATAATGTAATTAACGCGTAATTCGTTAATGTAGGTATTAAAATTTTTCTGTTTGTGGTTATTAACAACTTCCGAAAGGTATTTTGTATTGGTTTCAAATTGAATGGCTAATCGGGAGAGTGAAATATCTCGATTGGTAAACTCCTTTGTTTTTTCAAATTCGCTTAACTTCTTTAAAATACGCTTTTCCATCTCCTTTGGTACTACCGATGGTTTTGTAGCCTTTTTAACAGGTTGAGGTTCAATTGTAGGCTTTTGTTTTTCTTCAAAAAAGGTGATATAATTTTTATACTGTTGTGTCTTTAAGCGATAGCGAAACGCTAAGTAGCGCCATAAAAGCAATATAAATATCAGCATACTTGTAAGGAGTATTACATTCCATTTCAAAAATGTTTTTTCCTTTTTTAATTGTTCTTGTTGGCTGTTGTTTATAAAATTAAAGGCTGTATTTACAGCTTCGTTTTCAACATCGGTTTGCACTTCATAAAGTTGCTGAGTTATATTGTTTTGCTTTTTAAATTCCGTTACATTTTTTAAGGCGAGGTAATTGTTGGCAATCGCTTCGGAGGTTGCTATTTGTTCGGCAAGATTTTCAAATTTTCCAGCAATTTTTAAAGCCTTCTGCAAAGAATCAATGGCAGTATTATGTTGTTTTTTTAAGAAATAATAGTTGCCGTGCTGTTGTAAAATCTTCATTTCTAAATAATTGCCAGAATTCGCTTTTGCGTTCTGGTTATATGCTTTATTTAAATAAAATGGAACCGAATCTAATTGGAGTTTCTCCAGGTAATTAGCAGCAATTTCTAAATTAATATTTCCTATTTGTGAATTTTAACCTTTATGTGGTATCTTATCAAACTGCGCCTTCGCCAATTGCAACCGTGTTAAAGGGTTTTTAGATTTTTTGTCTTGTAGCGTATCTAAGTTGTGTTGAATAATATTGGCGGTTATCCAAGTTTCAATGTCTTTTTCTACGCCGCGTTGTGTTAAGTTATTAGTCTTAGTTATATAGGTTGAAGCCAACTTATGCAAACCTAACTCTTTCAATATTTTTGAAAGTAGAAGTGTAAGTTTTATATGGGTTTCTGAAACTGGTTCGGTGTGTTGGTTTACTGCTTTTAAGCCTGTTTCTACAGCTTTATTTAGCTTCCCTTGTATGTAATAACTGCGGGTTAATACATAGGAAGCTTCAATTTTTTGCGATGAATTTTCGGTTTTATTAGAAACGTAAGTTGCGATTCTAATGGCTTCTTGCGGATTTGAATATACAGCAGTTTCGGCCTGAGATAGGAGTTGTTTTATATTATCTTCTTGGCTAAAAGATATAGAACAGCAGAATAATAATATCCAAAGCTTCCGCATGGGTGTAGTAAAATTTGGAGGTAAAAATAGTTACTACAATTTAATTCAAGAATGAAAATTTATAAAATGTAGATTTACTTTAACTAAATAAAATAAAGGTTTTAACCTATTGTTTTAACCTTATTTCTGTTCTGGAAATAATAAGTTCCTGCTTACAATGTAAAAACCGCCCCTGGAATATTGAGAGCGGTTTGAATAAAAGCAAATCTAACTATGAATAAAAATTGCTATGAACTAATTATTAACTTTTTACAATCTTATACGTGCCAACAGCATTGTTTGCCATTACTTTTGCGAAATAGATTCCTGAAGTTAAGGAGCTTAAATTAATTTCGCCTCGCATTGAGTTAAGGTTTTTAAGTATCAATCGTTGACCGCTTACATTGAATATTTCAACTGAATTTATTGTTTTATCTCCACTGATTTGTAATACATCTAAAACTGGGTTTGGGTAAAACACCACGCCTGTAAGTTCGTTATCATTTAATCCTAATGCTTCACACGTTAGTTCTAATTGAAAATTTCCTAACTGTTCATCGTCGTAGCCTTCTATCATTATAAAATAAGTTGAAGTTCCATCCGATTCAAATTCTAATTCTGGTTGATTTACACAAGAACTATCGTTAAATGCAATTTGCGTTGTTAAACTACAATCGCTAAAAACACGTACGGTGGTAGAAAAGTTTGTGTCTGGACCACAGGCATTTAACGTAATTGTTTCGGCTACGCCATTGCCTGTGTATGAATAAAACACATCGGGAGAAGCGTTTCCACCAGAATCGGTTCCAAATATTGTTGAATTTGTTACTAGATCACCACATTGCAAAGCAATAGCCTCTACACAATCATCATTTGTTGGTACAATTGGCAATTGTATTCTGTATGTAAATAAATCACCCCACGGACCTATAGTATCATCATATCCCCATCCTGTAATAAATTTGCCATTAGCCGACATTGCACTTGGAACATAAATTGGGCTGGCCGTTATTGTATAACCCAATTGTTCGGTAACAAAGTTATTTAGTTCTTGCATTCCAAAGTTTGGAGTCCAAATGTATGGAACGATAGGGTCAAAAGGTCCTCCTTGAAAATAACCCACTACTATGGTTCCGTCGTGATTTATGCCTGTAACTGTACCGGTGCTTCCTGGAGCTATAGTACCTAATCCCACATAACCCGTACTTTCACTCCAAAGCCACGGTTCATAATTATTGGCATAGTCGCCACGGCCCCCAATCCAGTTACCATCTGTTGATATTACCATACATTCGCCTAATTGATTATATTCATCTGTTGGATCACCAGTTGGATCAATCAAAAGATATTCATTAGGTAGCCAATTGCCGTTTACATCCTTACGCCATACAGCCGATTTCCATGGACCATTGAAATCTTGCCAACCTACAATGATATTTCCATCGCCACTTACTGCATTTGCTCGTGTGCTGCGGTTAATATTTTGGTATAAACTACCTAAATCTACAAGTCCGTCTGTAGCAGTCCAAGCAGTTGCATGAACGGCCGTACCAGGTTCTCCAGGCGTTGGTTCTACTGAAGCGCTTCCTACCACAGTACTTCCATCTGCAGAAATATTGTAGCCAGAGCTTAAACTAATATCTGACGGTACCCCAAAACTACCTAATACAGTCCATTCATCATCTGCTACATTATACATTGATTGGATTGAGTAAATATTGCTTTCAGGCTCCTTTCGGAACATTACTCCCTGCGATCCAAAAATAAACCCTCTTCCATTAGGTGTAAAAACCACTTCAAAAAGTGACTCATTAAAAGTTGAGGTGTTTAGGTTATTTATCGGAAAAGTTTCTCCACCATCTTCCGAGTTAAAAATCATCTCTGGAGTTCCAATTAAGGTAACGTGGTCTGCATCTGCCCAAGCCACATCACGCCAGATTGGTCCAGGACTGTTAGCAACCGTTATAGTTTGCCAAGTGGCACCTCCATCGGTAGTTTTAAGTACCACATCATCTCCTACCGCAAAGCCTGTATTCATATCGTAAAACTCAATACCTGCAAGAGTTCCAGCGGCTGATAACACTGTTGTCCAAGTAGCACCGTTATCTATAGATTTTTGAATATTTCCACCTGTAGAGGCCATAAAATATGTATCTCCACCCACATAGGTAAGTTGGTCTGGAGTGCCATCTACCCCTGTAGATTGTGTCCAAGTAACACCGCCATCTGAGGTGTAATATATAGCTCCTGGAGAATTATTTGGGAAAGCACCCACAATACCATTTTGCGTATCTTTAAAAACCACATCGGTATAATACATTATATCGGTTCCTGGTGTTATAGGCGTCCAACTATTTCCGGCATCGGTAGTTTTTGCCGCATATGCACTCCAGCCTACCACAAAACCTGTGTACGAATCTGGAAAACTTATGCCTTCAATACCTTGATTGGTGCCGGTCCAAAGTTGATCCCAGCTATCACCGGCATCGTAGGTTCGTAATATTATTCCGTCCCCGTTGTAGGTAACAGACTGTCCTGCAGCAAAACCAAGAGAGTTTTGATTGTCTGGAAATTCAATACCTGTAAATATATAATTATAACCAGTGTTTAGTTTTTCCCACTCTGTTGGGGTAATTATAGTTTCATAACTTGTTCCTGATAACAAAGTGCCATCTCCAGAAAATCTTGCAGCTCCTCCAACACCTTGACCCGGCGCAGCACCTCCAATTTCATAAAAAGTATTTGAATCGGGGTTCCAAATAGAATAAGGACCAGCTTGAGCTTCATAACCAGATATTACTCCATCATTTGATACACCTTGTGTTTCAAAAAAAGTAGGTTTCACCACAAATTGGGCAAATATGCTTCCCGAACAAATAGCAAAGAAAAATAGAATTAGTAATAGTGTTCTTTTCATTTTAGAAAATTTATTGATTTATAGTTAGTGCTAAAGTAGGGGTGGAAATACTATAATAAAAGTAAGTATCTTTTTAAATTCACGAATTTTAAAAGACAAAAAGAAGTGTAACTTGTTGGTTTTAAGTTAATTGTTTCGAGCTTTTAAAATTTCGGTTGGTAATGAAGAATTAATCGGTAAAAACTAATTTTTTAATTTGTTTTCTAATTTTTTTAATTCTTTTTCCCAACCAATTATCGCTCGAATAAGAAAACCAAGTATAAATACAATTGCTAAAATAAAAGCCACCTGGATAGGTATAAAATAGTTACGCATCTTTTCAATTTCAGATGCTCTTGCCTGAGTTAAATTTAAAAGAGATTGATTTATAGTTTTTCTTTCGGCAAGTTTATTGGCTTCCTTAATTTCTACATATTTGTTTTGATAAATTTTATATCGTTTATAATCGCCAATAGCTAAATAATTATTTGCCAACCCTTCATAAATTTCACGATTTAGAACAAGATCGCCAACATTAATTGAAATAGACAATGCCTCATTGAGCAGTAATATAGCTACTTGGTGATTTCCATTATGCGTTTCCGTTTCGGCCAGACCTTTTTTTCCAAAAGCAATTAAACTTATGGCATCGTCAATTTTAGCGTGTTCAATGGATTTTAAAAAACTGCTCTTTGCTTGGGGTAAATCATTCATCTCTAACAAACAATTACCTTTGTTATAATAACAAATACTAAGGTTGGCGTGCATAATTGGCTTACGCTTTATTGTAGTGAGATAAGCGGCTATTGCATTATCAAAATACTTTAAAGCTATTGCACAATTGGTTTGTTTGCGGTAAATAAAACCACGTAAAATAGAATTATAACCCAAAAAAGACTGGACCGAATCTTGGACTGGATATTTTTCAATTAAAACCAACGACTCATCGAGATATTCTAAGGCTTTATCATAAATTTGAAGCTCTTGATAATGGGCACCAATCCTATTGAGAATATTCATCTTTTGCAAATCGTTAGTAACTTGAGGAATAAGCTTGTTAATTGCTTCTATATATTCTGAGCCTTTTTCATAGTCGCGTTTAGATGAATGTGCTGTAGAAATTACTAATAGTGCATTAATTTTATTTCGAATGGTAATCTTTGAATTTTCTAAAACATTTGTCCCCAAAGAAATAGCTTCTTCGGGGTTTTCATAAATTTGTTTATTTGCAATTCTTAAGATGCTATCCACATCTTTTTGTGAATATGAAAGTTGCACAAAGAATAATATTCCTGCCAAACAAAAAACCCTGCTATGTTTACTCCACATTCTCATAAACAGAATTTGATGTTTTATTTCTAGATTTTAAAAGGTCAATAAAGACGGTAGGAGATATGCCGGTAACCGATTTAAAAACAGTGGCAAAGCTACTGTGAGATGAAAATCCACTTTCTTCGGCTAGATAGCTTATTTTATATTGTAAATATGTTCTGTTACTTTTTAATTTATCTATTATATAATTAATTCGAAGTTCATTTATGTAGGCATTAAAATTTTTTCCTTTGTGTGAATTTATAACTTCTGAAAGATATTTAGTATTCGTATCGAGTTGTGCCGCTAATGCTGCCAAAGACATATCTCTTTTAGTAAAATGCTTCGATTTTTCAAATTGAGCCAACCTTTTTACTAAGATAGTTTCGGTTTCCTTAGGAATATTCAATCCTTTTGAAACCTCTTTAATAGGAAGACCGACAGCTTGTTTTTCTCTGTTTTCAATATATGTTAAAAAACGGTTGTACTGCTTGGTCCTATTGCGATACCAAAAGCGCAATAATAGCCAGGTTAAAATAATTACGACAAAAATGGCCGACAAGATTAACATATTTAGAGTAAACTTTCCTTTTAGAGCCTCTTTTTTTGAAATATTATTTTCATTTATATAGTTGTATATGGCATTTACGGCAAGTTCTTCCGAAGTCTCTGCTTCATCATTAAATTCTTGGGCTCTTTTTTTATAAGAATAAAATTCTTGCGAATTTTTCAGTGCTAAATGTACCGCAGAAAGATTTTCTAAAATATGCGACAAATAGGTGCTATTTTTAAATATTTCAGCAATTTGTAATGCTTGTTGGTAGTATTGAACAGCCTGAAGGTACTCTTGCTTTAAAAAATATAATTCTCCTAATTTATTTAAAACCACCATTTCTAAATAACGATTTTGACTGTCGTTTTTAGTATGAAATAGAAGAGTTGTAAGGTGAGATTCCGCAGTTTCGGTGCTGCTAAGCTTTGGATGTATAGTTGTCATCCAGGTAGTTGCTTCATTCAACAAAATTTGATCTGGAAAATCTTTAAAAACCGATTTGGCTTCTTCAAAATTGCTATAAGCCTTTTGCCAATTATCTTTTCCTAATTCTTTGAAGGCATTGACTAATTTATCACTTGCTTTAAAATAGGATTTTTCGTTTTGTGAAATATTAGAGGGTGTTGCTTCAAGAGTGTTTTTATAATATTGTTGGGCTACAACATCTAAACCAAGATGATATAATAAGGGAACGGCTGCCATAGTAGCACGTAATTGCCTTACCGAATTAGATGTTTCTTCAGCAATAATTTTGGCTTCTATTGCAGCGTTAACAGCATCTTCAAAGCTGCCCTTAATATAAAAAGCAGTAGTGTTAAGTAGATATGCCTTAAAGAGTTGTTGGGTATTAATTGAATTTTGAAGAACGTGATTAGCAATTTTTATAGACTCATCGGGTTGAGCATATAAAATCGTTTCAGCATTCAACAACATTTCGTTGTAGTCGCCATCGTCCTGTCCGGTCGCTATCGAAGTGAAAAATACTAATAAAAACAGGTTAAAAAGAGGACGCATTTTTTAATAAAAAAACAGACCTACAAGATACATAAAGTAGAATTTTCAACAGAATTTCTAAAAATTATTTTTAATAATTCTCTGTTGTTTGCTAAACACCTAAAATTTCCTGAAATTTTAATTAATTATAAAAGAAGCTAAACGATATTAAAGCTATTTCTTTTTAACAAAAATGGCAACTACTGCCGAAGTTACCACGCCCATTCCCAATGCACCAAATGCACTTTGCCACATATAATTGTTGATGTTAAAATATTCGTTTGCCGCAGTACGCGTCATTAATTCATTGGTTACCGAATGTTCAATTACGTTGTTAAAATACTCTGGCGTAATATAGTTGTGGGTTATATACTGTGCCAAAGGCGAAAGTAGTGCTACAAAAACACTTAAAATTAGTCCGGAGACAAAACCTTGGAGCCAAGTCATTTTACCACCGTAAACGCGTCTTCTTTTTTCGCGCATTGCTAACAAATACATTAAAATGGCAAAGGGCGCGAAAAAGAGGGTGAGCCACCAGTGGTCTGCAATACGTTCGCCGTGCCAACCCATGGTTTTTTCAAAAAGCATCCACAAAAGCATTGCAATTGTGAAAAGTATAGCCCATTTAAATTCGATGGTAAGTTTTCTCATAGCGATATATTTGTAAAATCAAAGATACTCGAATTGGAGCATAAAAAAATCCCAAAACGAGGTGTTTTGAGATTTTTTGGTCGTAAAAATATTAAGCTATGCTCGTTTCATAAGTATTTCCATTGTTTTAACTTCCTTACCATCAGGGCCAGTTTCAAACATTTCCATGCGGCGGGTGTTGTCATCAACAATGGTATATAATTCACGAACCTTTTTTTCTTTGCCACTCATGGGGTCTGTCATGCTACCATTTAGGGTTATGGTTTTACTAGCTTCATCATAGGTACCGCGCAACACACCTATTCCTGTACCCATATTGTCTATCCAGGTAGAGATGTACTCGTTGGTGGCATTATCATAGGCCAGGGTGGAACGGCCTTCCAATTCGGCGCCCATCATGTTGCCGGTATAGGTGCCTACTTGGTAGCGACCACCAAGAATCATCTTAATATCGGCGGTGGAGGTGGCCTTGGTTTCTTCGGGGCCCATCCAAAAGGTCATTTCGTTGTTCCATTTGCCTTCCTCGGCGGCCATCATTTTGTGGGGCTCGCCGGGGGTCATGTACGCCTCCCAGGCCTTTTGCATGGCCACGGAGTCCATGGGTTCTTCTGTTATTTCAGGGGTTTCGGTAGCGGTGGTGTCTGCTACAACTACGGCTTCCTCAGTTTCCATCTTGTCCTTTTTTTCGTTGTTACAGCCAACTAACACTAAGGAAAGACACGCTAAGGTAAAAAGTGATTTTTTCATACGGATTGATTTTTAATGGGTTGATTTTGAAAACGAAGGTATGAAAAAAACGACCAGGATTTTATACTAAAAAGCTATAAATGGTTGATAGCCAATAAAAAAAGAGGTGATTCTGGGGAAAATATGCCATAAAAAAATCCCGAAGGAATTTTTCGGGATTTTTTGCCTTAGTAGTGCAAACCTTTAAGAACTGGACTTGCTATTATTCGAGCCAACAAGGTCTTTTGGTATTATCCAAGGTAGATTTATTGAGGTTGAACTCCCCGGTAATGGTCTTTTTTACAGCGGGATTGGCGGTGCTTACCATTTCAGCGCTAAATGTTCCCATCAATATTCCATACCCACTATCGTATTCCGTAATTTCAATTGATCCATTGGAGGAACTTATATAAGTATAAGTATTGCTGGCTTCATCTTCGATAAATAACGAAGTTACTTCAGCACAAGAGATTGAAGTATGGCCCGGATCACCAAATGTAATTGAATAATTTCCCATGTCAATAATATCTACAAGATAGAGATATAGATTTATACCATTTTCTGTGTTTATTGATAATATCCAAGAATTATCATCAGGGGAACATCTTTGTAGGTTTAGAGTATATAGTCCAAATCCACCCCCCTGAACATAAAATAGTTCTATAGTTTGACTCTCAAACTGAGCTTCAAAATAATTCTCTTCCTTTACGCAGCCTTGTTCCTCCTTGTTGTCATCATCTTTATTACAGCCCGTTGTACTAAAAGCCACAATAAAAAGCAATATTAATAATATTGTTCTTCTCATTTTAAAGCCAGCAAGGTTTTATGGTCTTGTCTAAAGTAGATTTATTTAAGTTGAACTCTCCGGTTATGGTTTTTTTGACAGAAGGATCTGCCGTACTCACTAATTCAGCAGTAAAGGTTCCTATTAATATTCCTAAGCTATTATCATACCCGGTGATTTCAATCGTTCCATTTGAGGAACTGATAAAAGTATAAGAATTTGAATCTTGATCTTCAATATATATTGAGGTTTTTACTGCACAAGTAACTGCTATATGCTCTGGATTTCCAGCACTAATATTATAATTTCCTATTCCAGTTAATCCAATTAAGGAAAAATCAAAACCTATATCATTTTCCGTATTTATCGTCAATAACCAATCATTTTCGTTATCAACACATCTACTAAAACTCAAGGTGTAGCGACCAATCCCTCCTCCTTGATTGTAATACGGTTCTATAGTTTGACCATCAAATTGAGCTTCAAAATAATTCTCTTCCTTTACGCAGCCTTGTTCCTCCTTTTTGTCATCGTCTTTATTGCAGCCCGTAATAATAAATGCCACAATAATAATCAATTTTAAAAGCATATATCTTTTCATTTTTCTGTCCGTTTAAAATTATCTTTCTATATTCACTTGTTTTATCACTTCCCTTCCATCTTGGACCAAAATTTTCAAGATATATATTCCTTCAGGTAAATTGGTAACGTCAAGACTTAAGGAATTGCTGTCCACAGCGCGGTTTGAAGTTTTTTTCTGCCCAAACATATCATACAATACGGCACTGCTGCTCGGCACGCCAGGCACTAACGGCGCAAAACCCGAAGGTGTACCATAACCTAAAAGATTTGAAAGAGGCAGTGTCCTATCATAAAGTATGCGTGTAGGAACATCGTTTGGGTTCAAATGTTGGATTTTGGTCTGAATCTCGGCACGAACGTTATCCATAAATGTTTGTGCCGTGGAACCGAAGGCAATCATAAAAAATAGTAATAAGACTATTCTTCGGGGGGGGGGGGAAAACTTTGTTTCATACATTAAAAGTTTTGGATTATACTTCTAATTGGGGAGTTATGGTTTTGCTAAAATGAAACAAAATTATGGGAATAGCAAATTAAATGATCTTTATGTTTGTAATTAATAAAAAATCCCGAAGCCAAGCAGCCTCAGGATTTATAAACTTCATTACAGTTAAATTTAAATTTACAAAACAGTCGTACGTCCTAAGTCCTACCGTCCTACGTCAAAGACGACCTACTCATCCACCAGCACCCAATCGCCCTTATCGAGCAGCGGGATAGCCTGTTTGTATTTCAGGGTCTTATTTTCACCACTCATAACATTTTTAATGGTTACTTTTTCGTTACGGTTTATCTTGGGCCGCTCGCGGGTGATGGTTTCGGTTACCTGTTGCCGTTGCGGCTGGGTGTTTCCGGCGGCGCGTGATTGTGCAGAACGCTCATCCAAATTCGGGATTTCGTCTTTTTGCTCGCTTAAGTTTTCTTTTCTTTTTACTTCGCGTGCTTCCTGAATTTGCTGTTGGTTTTCCTGTGGCAATTCTCCTTTGAAAAGGAACGAAATTACTTCTTTGTTTACCTTTTCAATCATTGCTTTAAAAAGTTCTAAAGCTTCAAACTTATAAATAAGCAGCGGATCTTTTTGTTCGTGTACCGCTAACTGAACGCTTTGTTTCAGCTCGTCCATTTTTCGCAAGTGTGTTTTCCAAGCATCGTCAATTATGGCTAGGGTGATGTTTTTCTCAAAATCGTGCACCAATTGCTTCCCTTCGGTTTCATAAGCCTTTTCAAGATCGGTAGCAACGTTTAAAGTTTTTACACCATCTGTAAACGGAACGAGAATTCGCTTGTATTTATCCTTTTGCGTTTCATAAACGTTTTTAATAACTGGGTAAGCCATTTCGGCATTGCGCTCCATCTTGTTTTGATAGTGAACTAAAGCTGCTTTATAAACTTTGCCAGCAATTTCGCGAGCGTCCATTTTTTCAAATTCCTTTTCGGAAATTGGAGAATCCATTGCGAAGTAACGAATTAATTCAAACTCAAAATTCTTATAATCTTGAGCATGTTTATTACTTTCTGCAATTACTTCGGCGGTATCAAAAATCATATTGGCAATATCCACACGAAGACGATCTCCAAATAGGGCGTGGTAACGGCGTTTGTAAACAACCTCACGCTGCGCATTCATTACATCGTCGTACTCTAGCAATCTTTTACGAATGCCAAAGTTGTTTTCTTCAACCTTTTTCTGTGCCCGCTCAATAGATTTTGAAATCATGGAATGCTGAATAACTTCGCCTTCTTCCAAGCCCATACGGTCCATCATTTTGGCAATTCGCTCGCTTCCAAAGAGGCGCATCAAATTGTCTTCTAACGAAACGTAAAACTGCGAACTACCCGGATCTCCTTGTCGACCACTACGCCCTCGTAACTGTCTGTCTACACGGCGCGAATCGTGACGTTCTGTACCAATAATTGCAAGTCCGCCAGCATCTTTTACTTCTTTACTCAATTTAATATCGGTACCACGACCAGCCATGTTTGTAGCAATGGTTACAATTCCTCCTTTTCCTGCTTCGGCCACAATATCGGCCTCGCGTTTGTGGAGTTTAGCATTTAATACGTTATGCGGTATGTTGCGAATGCTAAGCATACGGCTCAACAATTCTGAAATTTCTACCGAAGTAGTACCAATTAAAACGGGGCGCCCCGCTTGTGAAAGTGCTACTACCTCTTCAATTACCGCGTTATATTTTTCTCTTTTGGTTTTATAAATTTTGTCTTCGCGATCGTGACGCGCAATTGGGCGGTTGGTTGGAATTTCAACAACATCCAATTTGTAGATTTCCCAAAGTTCGCCGGCTTCGGTTACGGCTGTACCCGTCATCCCTGAGAGTTTGCGGTACATTCTAAAGTAATTTTGAAGCGTAACAGTAGCAAAAGTTTGGGTCATCGCTTCAATCTTAACATCTTCCTTTGCCTCGATTGCTTGGTGCAATCCGTCGCTATAGCGACGCCCTTCCATAATACGACCCGTTTGTTCGTCTACAATCATTACTTTGTTATCCATCACCACATATTGATCATCTTTTTCAAAAAGCGTATATGCTTTTAAAAGCTGATTCATAGTATGGATACGTTCACTTTTTACCGAAAAGTCGCGGAAGAGTTCTTCTTTGGCTGCAACTTCTTCTTCTTTTGAAAGGCCTTTCTTTTCAATTTCGGCAATTTCGGTACCAATTTCTGGCATTACAAAGAAATCGGGGTCGCCTTCACCCGAAAGGTAATCTACTCCTTTATCGGTAAGTTCTATCTGGTTGTTTTTTTCGTCGATTACAAAATAGAGCTCGGCATCAACCTTTGGCATTTCGCGGTTGTTGTCGCTCATGTAATGATTTTCAGTTTTTTGAAGAATTTGTTTAATGCCTTCTTCCGAAAGGTATTTTATAAGGGCTTTATTTTTCGGTAACCCGCGATATACGCGTAATAACTGGAAACCACCTTCTTTTTCATCGCCTTCTTTTATCAATTTTTTAGCTTCGGCTAAAACCCCTGTTAAGTACTTTTTTTGTACTTCAACTATATTTTTAATGTTTGGTTTAAGCTCGTTAAATTCGTGGCGGTCGCCTTCGGGTACGGGTCCCGAAATAATAAGTGGTGTACGAGCATCGTCTATTAATACCGAGTCTACCTCATCTACAATTGCGTAATGATGCGGGCGCTGAACCAAATCGGTAGGAGCGTGCGCCATATTATCGCGTAGGTAATCAAAGCCAAACTCGTTGTTTGTACCGTAAGTAATATCGGCCAAATAGGCTTTTCTTCGTTCTTCTGAATTGGGTCTGTGGTTGTCTATACAATCTACAACCATGCCGTGAAACTGAAACAATGGTGCCATCCACGCGCTATCACGACGGGCAAGATAATCGTTAACTGTTACAAGGTGTACTCCGTTTCCTGCTAGGGCGTTTAAATACATTGGGAGGGTAGCCACTAAGGTTTTACCTTCACCTGTTTGCATTTCGGCTACTTTTCCTTGATGAAGAGCAACCCCGCCAATAAGCTGTACATCGTAGTGTACCATATCCCACGTAATAGGTTTTCCTGCAGCATCCCAAGAGTTTTGCCAAATTGCTTTGTCGTCCTCAAGGGTTACATAGTCATTTTCTGCTGAAATTTCGCGGTCAAAAGGGCTAGCGGTAACCGTAATGGTTTCGTTATTTTTAAAGCGTTTTGCGGTTTCTTTCATTACGGCAAAAGCTTCGGGAAGTATTTTATTAAGCGTTTCCTTTTCAATCTCGTAGCGCTCGTCTTTAAGCTTGTCTATTTGGTTGTAAAAGTCTTCTTTTTTATTGATGTCTTGCTCGTTTTCAGACTGTTTTTGAAGCTCGTCTATTTGATTTTGAATTTCTTTTTGAGCTTCTTTTATTTCCTTCCTAAAAGCATCAGACTTTGCGCGAAGTTCATCGTGGGAGAGTTTTTCGAGTGCGGCTTCGTGTGTTTTAATTTCATTTACAATAGGCTGTATTTGCCCAATATCTTTTTTAGACTTATCGCCTACAAAGATTTTTAGTACGTTATCTAATATTCCCATGATGTATATTGTTTAAAAGCAATGCGAGGCATTACTATTTTGTAATTTTAATATGTTTTGCAACCAATTCAAAATTATAATACTATAAATTAATAATTATTAAACGGGCTGTGTTTTCTCTATTTTAAATAAAAAAAAGCCTCTAAAAGAGACTTTTTTTATATAATTTTTTATGTGTCCCAAAAAAGTTGGGAATTAATATTCATCCTCATTCCAGAGATAATCATCGTCTGTAGGATAATCTGCCCAAATCTCTTCAATAGAGTCGTAAGAGTCACCCTCGTCTTCAATTGCTTGAAGATTTTCCACTACTTCTAGTGGAGCACCGGTCCTGATCGCGTAATCAATCAATTCGTCTTTGGTTGCGGGCCAGGGCGCATCACTTAAATAGGATGCTAATTCTAATGTCCAGTACATAGCACTTTAGGTTTTTAATTTCTGCAAAAGTAATTTTTTAGATCAAAAAGTCAAGTAAAATCTCAATTATTTCTGCTGTATTTTAAAGAACGTTTTTTATTTGTTGATAATCAATAAGTTGCGAAAAAACATTTTTAAGTGGTTTTTCTTAAAACTTGCTGAATTTTAGATATTTAATGGTTTACTTCAATATTGCACTTACAGCTTTTTTGGAATCCACTGTGTCTCTTCTGCGTTTGTGTCTTTAGACAACTTTCGTGCCAGTACAAATAGGTAGTCAGATAGTCTGTTTAAATATTTTAAAACCCTTTCGTCAATAGGTTCGTTTTCGTTTAAATGCGTGGTAATACGCTCTGCACGACGGCATACCGTACGGGCTATGTGACAATATGACACGGTAGTATTTCCGCCAGGTAAAATAAAGTGCGTCATAGGTGGCAGGGCATCGTTCATCATATCCATTTCCTTTTCTAAAAGTGTGATATCTTCTTCGTCTATTTTAGGAATATTAAGGCGTTCTTTCCCACTTTTTAAGGTTGCTTTTTCAGGATCGGTTGCCAAAATTGCACCCAAAGTAAATAGTTTATCTTGAATATGTACAAGAATTTCTTTGCTGCGCGGGTCTATATTTTGCGTACGAATAAGCCCTAAATACGAATTAAGTTCATCTACGGTGCCGTAACTTTCTATGCGTATATGATGTTTTGGAACACGGGTTCCCCCGAAAAGAGCAGTAGTGCCTGCATCACCGGTTTTGGTATATATTTTCATAATTAATAAGCTGTTTGTGAGGACTGTATTTTAAACAAATTTAGAGAATAAGTTATATAAAACTTTAGATTAAAGAGAGCTATTTCTCTGTTTCTTTTTCCCGCTCCTTTTTCCGCTCGTAATAACTGCTTCTAAAACTTTTGTTGCGTCTATTGCGCAAGTTGGTAGCATTGCTTTTGTTCCAAAAATATAAAATGGCAAGTAGTAAAACGCCACCTATTATTAAAACTATGGGATTTGAAAGGTCAAGATTCATAGCTTCAAAGATAAAATAGTAAATGCTAAATACGAAGCCCGAATCTTAAAATATTACTTTGCACCGCCAACTACCGTCTAAAGACTAAAGACTACTGTTTCACCACTTCCTTTTTGGTATCGCTTTCTATAATACCGTCGCGAAGGCGAATAATACGGTGTGCGTTTTCGGCAATGTCTTCTTCGTGAGTAACTAGAATAACTGTATTGCCGGCTTTGTGAATTTCATTAAAAAGATTCATAATTTCTACCGAAGTTGTAGAATCTAAGTTACCTGTAGGTTCATCGGCCAAAATAATGGAAGGTTTATTTACCAAGGCTCTACCCACCGCAACTCGTTGGCGTTGCCCACCCGAAAGTTGGTTGGGTTTGTGGTCCATCCTGTCTGCTAAGCCCACGTTGTTTAATACTTCTTCGGCACGTAGCGTTCGGTCTGCTTTTGATACGCCTGCGTAAACCATGGGTAGCGCTACATTTTCGAGTGCCGTAGTGCGAGGTAGCAGGTTAAATGTTTGAAATACAAAACCTATTTCTTTATTTCTAATTTCGGCCAATTCGTCATCGGTCATATTACTTACGTCTTGTCCGTTTAATTCGTAAGTGCCCGAAGTAGGGGTGTCTAAACAACCTAATAAGTTCATTAAAGTAGACTTTCCCGAACCCGAAGGCCCCATTAAGGCTACGTATTCGCCTCGTTCTATATCGAGATCTATTCCTTTTAAAACTTTTACTACTTCGTTTCCAAGTGGAAAATCGCGTGTAATATTTCGAATTTTAATTAGTAAACTCATAGGCTTGTTTAATATATTCAATAGGACGCAAAGCTGGGCGGGTTGTTACAATAATTAATTTTTTTTGCGTAGCTTTTCAATTTAAACTCTTATAATAAAATGTTGTTTAGGTTGTTCTTTCCTAAAAAATACCAACCCCCATCTAAAGGTGTCTATACTTACCGTTACTTTGGGATGGGCAATTATTTGTTGCCAAGCTTGGGTCATGTCTTTGCTCCAGTAAATATCATCAAAAATTATTAATGAATTGTTGTGTACATTATCTAAAAGCGATGTAAAATACTGCAGTGTACGTTCGCCATTGTGGTCGCCATCAATAAAGATTAAATCGAATTTTTCATCTTTATTTTCCTCGAGATAGGTTTTAAATAATGTTTGGTGAATTTGAATATTGTGCAAATTAAATTGTTCAAAATACTCTTGCGCTTTTTGCAAGGTATTGGGACAACCTTCTACCGTATTTATAGCTGTAAATGTATTGGAAACCGATAACGCCACTGTACCCAAACCCAAAGAAGTGCCAAGCTCCAAAACATTTTCGCATTTAAAATAATGTGCTAAGCGGAAAAGTAATTTTTGTCGCTTTTTTTTCATCCCCGCATTTTTTACTACCTGCGAAACTTTTCTATCATTCCCTTTAAACACCCGCGAACCCTGACCAAAATCTGTCATAGCTACCGTGGTGTTATCATGGAGAAGCGCCTGTCTATGTTTTTTTAAAATGTTGTATTCAGGGTATTTGGATTTGCCGTTAAAACATTGGGTTACCAAATTATACACAAAAGGGGAGTGCACCCCGTGCTTATTTTTAGAAAGCCGAATAAATTTTATATAACTTTTTGATTGGTGAATCATATTTAAAGGCTTTAAGCGGTGTGTTTTAGGGTGAAATACATATTTTAAAATTAGATGCTCATAGCCTACAGCTTTTATTCCATTTTAGCCGAAAGTTCAAACCAGCGCTCGGTTTTTTCGTCAATTTTATCTGTTATTTCCTGAAGTTTTACAGACTGCTTGTCAATTTCGGCGCCATCCCAATTTTCGGTTGCAAATTTATTTTGAAGGGTTTCGCGTTCTTTTTCAAGCTTGGCTATTTCTTTTTCAAGTTTGTTGTATTCTTTTTGTTCGTTATAGCTCAGTTTTCCTGCGTTTGACTCTTGTTTCCAATCTTTTTTAGATTTTGGCGCACTTTCACTCGCCTCGCGCTTTTCCTGAATATTACTGTCTTCGTACGCTCTAAAATCGGAATAATTTCCGGGGAAATCTTCAACCTCGCCATCGCCTCTAAAAACAAAAAGATGATCTACAATTTTGTCCATAAAATACCGGTCGTGCGACACCACCAAAAGGCAGCCGGGAAAGTCTAAAAGGAAGCTTTCCAAAACATTTAAGGTAACAATATCGAGATCGTTTGTAGGCTCATCGAGGATTAAAAAGTTTGGGTTTTTTATTAAAACGGTACATAAGTAAAGGCGTTTACGTTCGCCTCCACTTAGCTTTTCAACAAAGTCGTATTGTTTTTTGGGGTCGAAAAGAAACCGCTCTAAAAGCTGTGAAGCCGAAATTATTCTACCCTTTTTTAACGGAATATATTCGCCGTATTCTTTTATAACGTCTATTACTTTTTGACCTTCTTTTATATTAATTCCCCCTTGGGTGTAATAGCCAAATTTAACCGTTTCGCCTACTATTACTTTCCCCGAATCGGGTTTTAAGTTTCCGGTTAAAATATTTAAAAAAGTAGACTTTCCAGTACCGTTTTTGCCAATTATTCCTACTCTTTCACCACGGTTAAAATTGTACTCAAACTTGTCGAGCATGGTTTTTTCACCAAATGATTTTGACACTTTGTGTAGTTCAACCACCTTGGTGCCCATACGTTCCATATTAAGCTCTAATTGCACTTGGTGGTCGTTTCGGCGCTTGCTGGCACGGGCTTTAATTTCGTGAAAATCGTCTATACGGCTCTTGCTTTTGGTAGTACGCGCCTTGGGCTGCCGCCGCATCCAGTCCAATTCTTTTTTAAATAACTGTTTGGCCTTGCCAGTTTCGGTGGCTTCGTTTTCAATACGTGCTTCGCGTTTTTCTAAGTAATAGCTGTAATTTCCTTTGTAACTGTAAAGAATACCTTCGTCTAATTCAACAATTTCATTACACACCCTTTCCAAAAAGTAACGGTCGTGCGTTACCATAAAAAGTGTGAAATTTTCTTTGGCAAATAAGTTTTCGAGCCACTCAATCATTTCCAAATCTAAGTGGTTTGTGGGCTCGTCCATAATGAGCAGGTCTGGCTTTGTAAGCAGCGCATTTGCTAAGGCGAGTCGTTTTTTTTGTCCGCCACTTAAGGTGGAAATTTTAGCGTTTAAATCGTCTAATTTTAATTTAAAAAGAATTTGTTTGTACCGCGTTTCAAAATCCCACGCTTGGTGTGCATCCATAGCGTCAAAAGCCTTGTGATACGCTTCTTGGTCGTCTGGATTTTCAATGGCGTGCTCATAAGCTTCAATAATTTTTAGGATAGGATTCTCTGAAGAAAAAATAGTTTGCTCAATGGTTAATTCGGGATTTAAATCGGGTTCTTGCGGCAGGTAAGCCGTTTTTAAACCTTTTCTAAAAACAACATTTCCCGTATCGGCCTTATCAATGCCTGCAATTATTTTAAGGAGCGAGGTTTTACCAGTTCCGTTTTTTGCAACAAAACCAATTTTTTGACCTTCGTTAATTCCGAAGGATATATTTTCAAACAAAACCCGCATCCCGAAAGACTTGGAAATATTTTCTACAGATAGGTAATTCACAACAAATATTTTTTGCAAAAGTACTGCAAATGTTTAATGAACAATATAGAATAGGCAATAAGTTAAAACAGTAAAATTAAAAACTGTTTTCGTTTAAATCTTTGGCCAAGCTTGCCGTTTTAAGTTTTTTGTTACGTACAATGTAGTTTACATCGGCAAAGTTATCAACCATTAATTGCTTATGGTAGTAATTTATGTATTCTAAAACTGCAAATAGATTGGCTAACAAAGTCCAAAAGATAATGTTTGTGTCGTTTAATGACCATTTTGCCACCAAAACTTGAATGATAAAAACAACAGGCATTGCTATAATTAGTAAAATATTTAAGCGTTTTGCACCTCGGAAAAATTTTAAGTTTTTTACCTGCGAAAACGGCTTATTTTGCAAATGCCAAAGCTTTAATTGCCAATACCTCTGTCCTTGATAAAGTATTGCAATACAAACAATCATTCCGTAAACAAACATTATGCTTTTTGCAATGGGGTTGTGCATTAAAAAGTAAACGGTTAACAAAGGAAAGGTGACAAACGCATGAAATTTTTCTAGCGGGTAATACCAGCGTAATCTATTTATAAGTTTGGCTTTGCTCATCTTATTTTATTGACTTTCGGCAAAGGTTTTAAAATCTTGTAGGTATTGCATAGACTGCTTTTTAAAAGCGCCTGGCATTAAAAAACCCATAATTTTCATAAATCCTTTAAATTGAAATTCTTGGTCTGTGCTATACTTTGTCTTGCTGTTTGGCAAAGGTTCAAAGTAGTTTTTTACAATATTGTGCACCCCTTTGGCGTCGTAAGTTCCCGAAAATTCCTTCGGAAGATTTTTAACTGTTATGGTTTCAATCATTTCAATTTCGCGTTTGCCCATCTTAAATTTTAAACGCGATTTTGCTCCTTCTTCGCCCGGCGTACCGCTTATGGGCTCAAAAGACTCAAGACCTTTCATCCACTTTTTCATATTTTCAACACTGTCAAAAAGTTTAACAACTTCATCAACAGGTTTGTCAATTACTATGGATAGCGAATATTTCATATTTAAAAAAATTTAAAGTAATTCACCCAAAAGTAAGTTTTTATTTTATAGCTACAGATTAGATTTTTAAATTAAAACTATACTATTCCACGAGATTTTTAAAAGTTTTCTGAAATTTAAAGGTGTTTTTTTGAAAATAACGTTTCTGAAAAAATTTTGATATTAACCGCGTTACTTTATATTTGTTGCTTAACATCCCACAATTTATGAACCTTAGGCGAGTACTGTTATTTTTAATAGTTATTGTATGCGCATCGTCTTGTGTAACGACAAAACAATTAACCTATTTGCAAGAGGACACAACAGCAGTAGATGCTGAGCCACTTTTGCGCAAAAAACAAGAGCCTTATCGCTTACAAGTAAACGATTTATTAAGCATTCGGGTAAAAGCTTTAGACCAAGAAACTGTAGGTATTTTTAACCCTATTAGCGATGCAAACCCAAATGCTACTGGCGAAGAACGCTTGTATTATGACGGTTTTGTGGTAGACGACCACGGAAATATTAGAATCCCCAGTTTGGGCGAGATGAATGTACTGGGTTATACGGTAGATGAAGTGCGGGAGCAAATTGAAGAAATTTTACTTCGCGATTATTTTAAAGCCGAAGCCAATGTTTTTGTAACCGTAAAATTGGCGGGGATACGGTATACCATCAATGGCGAAATTGAAAGCCCTGGCAGCAATATTATTTACCGCGACAGAGTAAGTATTATGGAAGCTATTGCCAACAGCGGCGATATTACCGAAACTGGCGACCGCAGTAATGTGGTGATAATTAGGCAATACCCGGCAGGACAACGCGTTCACCATATAGACCTTACCAAGTTAGAAGCAATGAATTCGCCTTACTACTATATAAAGCCAAACGATTTAATTTTGGTAAATCCGCTACCACAAAAGGCGTTGGGTACAGGTACTACGGGTATACAATCGTTTACAACGCTTGTGTCTGTTGCAACTGCTTTAGTGACTACAATTTTACTTTTTACCAGATTATAACTTATGAACGAGGAATTTGAAATAAGCGAATCTAATACTACTTTCGATTTTAAAGCCTTTCTCGTACGGCTAATAAACCATTGGCCCTTGTTTTTAGTGTCTTTAGGTATTGCATTTTCCATTGCGTATTATATAAACGTACGTAAGTTGCCAGTGTACCGAATGGAGAATATGATTTCTATTAAAGACGATCAAAATCCGTTTTTTACTTCAAATACCAGTTTAACTTTTAATTGGGGCGGAACTACCGATAAGGTGCATACCGCAGTAATTTCACTTAAATCGCGCTCGCATAACGAAAAGGTTGTAGAACGCCTTCAGTATTATTTAAACTACCGCAAAGACGGGAAGTATCAAAAAGTTAACGCCTACAACCAAACCCCATTTTTTGTTGAAGTAGACACTACCCAGCCCCAAGCTTTAAACCAAGAGTTTAAAGTGGTTTTTAAAGATTCGGTAAACTTTAATTTAAGCACCGATTTTGGCGAAGGTCGCAACTTACAACTTCAAAATTATAGCACTAAAGATATTTCTACTAAGTATGTAGACGGGGGTGTTTTTTCAAAAGATTATTCTATTGGCGAACATATAAACTTGCCGTTTTTTAGCGGGGTATTTTTACCCAACCCCGATGTAATTTCGCAAACAGAAAAACCTTATTATATCTCTTTTACCAATTACGACGGTATTGTAAAGCGATTTTTGGGCATTCGCGTAGAAGCCGAAAGTAAAGGTTCTTCGGTGCTACGACTAAGCCTTACGGGCGACAATAAAGCACAATTGGTAGATTATTTAAATACTTCGGTACAAGTTTTAAGTGAAAATATGTTAAAGCGAAAAAACTTATTCGCAACCAAAACCATCCGTTTTATCGATAGTAGCCTCGCGGTAAAATCGGCCGAATTGTCTACTGTCGAAGACGAATTAAACAAATTTAAAAACCAAAACGCCATTTTTAACCTCGAAGAAGAGGGTACAGAGATTAACGCCAAACTTACCGAATTAGACCTGCGGAAAGAGGCTGTAAGCAGGGAGCTAAATTATTATAATACCTTAGAAGAATATTTAACGCGTCGATCAGATTATAGCGATGTGCCGGCGCCATCGGTGGCCGGAATTCAGGAAGAGAGTGTGGTTTCGGGGGTTGGGAAGATAATTAGCTTAGCCGAAGAGCGTAATAAACTTCAGTATTCTTTTAAAGAAGGCGCTCCTATTTTTAACGATATAGACAGGCGTATTAATGCTGTTAAAACGGTTTTATTAGAAAATATTCGTTCGTCAAAAAGCCTTAAAAATCAAGAGTTATCCGCCATTAACCGCGATATTAATCGCTACGAAGGTGAGATAAGAAAACTGCCAAGCGAACAGCAAGATTTATTAAAAATTGAAAGGCGTTATAATTTAAGTCAGGGTACGTATAATTTGTTTTTAGAAAAACGCAGCGAGGCAGGCTTGGTTAAAGCGGCCAATGTTAGCGATGTCATGATTATCGATTCGGCAAAAGATACTGGTGGTGGGCAAATTGGTCCTAACACCCAACTAAACTACATGATGGCCGGCCTAATGGGGCTTTTCTTTCCGTTTATTTTTGTGTTTGTTCGGGCGTTTTTAGATACTAAAATTAGCAAAATGACCGATTTGGAACGGAGCACTAAAATCCCGGTGTTGGGAATTATTGGTAAAAACCCAATTGACAGTAATTTGGTTGTGTTAAAAGAACCAAAGTCGGCAATTGCCGAAGGGTTTAGAGCCTTGCGTTCAAGTTTACAATTTATCTATAAAAAGCAGGGAATTACGGGTGCCAAAACCGTTTTGGTAACCAGCTCGGTTAGTGGCGAAGGAAAAACGTTTTGCTCGATAAATTTAGCTTCGGTTTTTGCCTTAAGCGAAAAGAAAACGGTATTGGTAGGTTTAGACCTTCGGAAACCGAAAATATTTAACGATTTCAACATTAATAACAATTTAGGAGTAGTAAATTATTTAATTAATGAAGCTTCGCTCGATACGGTAATTCAAAAAACTGAAGTGGAGCATTTAGATGTTATTACCGCAGGACCGGTTCCTCCCAATCCTTCCGAATTGCTTATTGGTGAAAAATTAGACGAGCTAATAGACACGCTTAAAGCCCGTTACGACTATATTATTTTAGACTCACCACCCTTGGGGATTGTTTCAGATTCGTTAGAATTGGTACGGCACGTGGACGCCACTTTATATATGGCGCGATACAACTATACCCATAAAAATATGTTTGCTTTTGTAAATGAAAAATACAAAACTGGCGAGGTAAAACACATAAGCATCGTGTTAAACGATTATAGCGAAAAGTCTGGTGGCGCTTATGGTTACGGCTATGGTTACGGGTATGGCTACGGCTATGGTACCTACGGAAACTACGGTCAAGGTTATCACGACAAGGTAAAGCCAAAGGGGTTTTTAGGCAGGTTAAAACACAAAATTTTATCGGGTAAAAAGTAGATTTTTACCCAGTATTTTGAAATTGCTGAGGCAGTAGTTTTTAAAGTTTCCCGATTAATTCTTCAAAATAGGCTTCGTTGTCTTCGAGATTCATTTTATTTTGAACAATGTATTTTCTTGAAAGAACACTCTCTTTGCTAATGCCCATTAAAGCGCTTATCTCTTCATTTGAAAGTTGAAGTTTTAACAACGAACAAAAAGCAATATCGTCTTCAGAAAGATTTGGGAACATTTCGGTGAGGTTATAACCAAACTCGGGATTAATTTCAATAAACTTCGTTTTAAAGTGCTTCCAATAATTTAGCTGGTTTAGGGTAGTTTTAATTTTGTTAGCAGCATTGGCTGAAATTTCTTCATCGCTGGTATCAATAATATCTGTTATTTGCTTTTGAATATCTGCAACTTCTAATGAAACAGCTACTAATTCTCGTTCTTTATCAAGCAGGTTTTTTTCTTTTTCGGCAAAGAGTTCTTTTTCGAGCTCCTGATTTTCTTTAAGAGCTATGTTTGCTTTTTCGAGGTTGGCCACCGCCTCCTTTTGAAAGGCAAGTCTTTTTTTATTGTAGCTAAATATTACGATACTCAACGCTAAAATTAGTACGGTTAATAACAGGCTAAGGATGATAAATGTGCGTTGTTTACTATTGTAATCTTCTAACAAATCATTTTTGCTTTGAAGAGCTATATTTTTTTCGCGTTGAATTTTATTTTGATACGTTTCTTCCAACTGTTTAATTTTAATTTGATCTGTCGCTTTTTGAACAGAATCTTTTAGATAATCAATTCGGTCAAAAACATTTAAAGATTTTTCAAACTCCCCTAAGTTGCGGTATGTTTCGCGGGTGCTAAGTAAAAAGCTCAATTCGTCTTGGGCATTCATAGCATCTTCGTAATTATGCGTGCTATTTTTTACGCTTTTAATGACCGAAACAGCCTTTTCGTATTCACCTCTACTATTTAAAAACTTTAGATAATCTGAGGCGATTTGTAGCAATCTAACCGAGTGTATTTCTTGTAGATATTGATAAGCCTTTTCATATGCAGCTTGTGCTAAGCTTGGTCTGTTTGTAAATTGGTAGATTTTAGCGAGCTTGCCAATTGCCACGTGCGAATATTCAAGATTTTTAATTTCGGCCAGGCCGTCTCTGGCTTCTATTAACCGCATTTCGCCTTCTTTTGTTTTTCCTACTTGCGCCAAACTTTCGGCATATGAAAGTAGGGTTAGGTAATAAGAAGGCCTTTTTTCTTTTTCAAACTCGGGGAGTATTTGTTCGTAAAGGTCGATGGCAAATTCGTAATTTCCAGCATTATAGTAAATATTTGCCAGTTTTTGTTGTAGAATATACAGTCTATTATCGCCCGTTTCTTTAAATATTTCAATGGCTTTTTCAAGGTAAATAATAGCTTTTTCTTTTTCGCCCATATAGCTATAATTAGAGCCAATTTCGCCATAAACCACACCTTCGCCACTGCGGTCGCCATATTTTTGATAAAGTTCCATTGCATTGTTTAGGGCAGCGATGGATTTTTCGTACTCGGCATTATGTCTGTAATTAATTCCGCTATTAGAATATATATCGGCTTTTAGGATGGGAGCCTTTTCGGCTAATCTTATCCCTTGGTCAAAAAAATAGGCAGACGAGTCGTATTTAGCTAATTGGCTATAAGTAATGCCGAGTTTGCTATAGGTAATCGCAACCAAGGTGTCATGACGCTTATCGGAATAGTTTAATAATTGTTTTAAATAAATTTTTGCCGAATCGGGTTTTTTAAAAAGATGTTTTTCGATTTCCGATTCTAAGGCAGCAATCGGTTCATTTTGAGCAAACAAGGTGTTGCAAAAAATTAAAAATAAGATAGCGAGGATATATTTCATATTCTATAAATAGGGAGCCAAATTTATTGAAAAAATAAGATAAAGTGCGACAGATAAATTTTTTGTTGTAAAAGTGTTGTAATGGGGAGCTGTTTAAACTTTTTCAATTGAAAAACTAAAGTTGAATTAACCTTAAAAAAGACTAGATTGAAGTAGTGTGAATAGCCGCTTAAGTTTCCTCAATTTTACTATATTAGCTCCTAAATAAAATTATTTTTTTGACTTCAGAATCAAACGAGAATTGGCTTTACGAAATTTCGGCTAAAAAGAGTGTTTTCGACTTAAACCTAAAAGAGGTTTGGCGGTATCGAGATTTACTTATTTTGTTTGTAAAGCGCGATATTGTTACGGTTTATAAACAAACAATTTTAGGTCCGCTTTGGTATTTAATTCAGCCGTTATTTACTTCGGTTATTTTTACTTTAGTTTTTAATAATTTGGGTAGCATTAGTACGGGGGGTATTCCTCCGTTTTTGTTTAATTTGGCCGGTATCACTGCGTGGAATTATTTTAAAGAATGTCTTACGGGCACTTCGAATACATTTACCAAAAACCAAAATATTTTTGGAAAAGTGTATTTCCCAAGGGTAATTATGCCAATGTCGGTAACTATTAGTAATCTGGTAAAATTTGGAATTCAACTTTTAATTTTTATTGCTTTTTATTGCTATTTTGTGCTAAGCGGATTTGATTTACAGCCCAATATTTTTTTATGTCTTTTTCCTATTTATGTGTTAATGATGGCTTTGTTGGGGTTGGGGTTAGGGATGATAGTTTCATCACTTACAACTAAGTACCGCGACTTAAATGTGCTTGTGGGTTTTGCCGTGTCACTGTTAATGTATGTTTCTGCAGTGCCATATCCACTATCGGAAGCGCGAAAAAAACTGCCGGGTTATGTAGCCGATTTTGTGGCATACAATCCGCTTACCCAAATAATCGAAGGTTTCCGTTATATGTTATTAGATACGGGCAGTTTTAGTTGGATTGGCTTTGTTTACACCTTGGCGGTAAGTATTGGTTTATTTCTTTTGGGACTAATAATTTTTAACAGAACGGAGAAGAGTTTTATAGATACGGTTTAGTCGTTAGTCTTTAGTGATTGGATTTTGGTAAATTTGAATTAATGGAAGAAGGTTCACATTTTAAATTTGAAGACCTCAAAGTTTATCACAAAGCTCTGGATTTTGTGGATTTGGTGTATATTACTACACAATCGTTTCCTAAAAACGAGTTGTATAATTTAACTTCACAATTTAAAAGAGCAGCGGTCTCCATAGCTTTAAATATAGCAGAAGGCCAAAGAGATAGCAATGCACAGTTCAATAGGTTTCTACAGATTGCAATGGATTCTGTAAATGAATGCGTAGTTTGCTCAACAATAGCAAAACGGCAAAATTTTATTACGGATGAGCAGAATGAAAATAATAGAAAAAAACTCGCAGAACTATCAAAAATGATAAACGGTCTGCAGAAATATTTAAAAAAATAACCTAAAATCTAAAAACTACCGACTACCACTAAAGACTAAAGACTACAGACTAATGACTATATTAAAAGCCGAAAATATAAGCAAACAGTACCGCCTCGGAACCATTGGAACGGGTACGCTTTCTCACGATTTAAATAGGTTTTGGCATAGGGTGCGTGGCAAGGAAGATCCGTATTTAAAGGTAGGAGCCGTAAATGACAGGAGTAGTAAGTCTACAACCGACTATGTTTGGGCCTTACGCGATATTAATTTTGAAGTTAAAAAAGGGGAGGTTTTAGGAATAATTGGAAAAAATGGTGCAGGAAAATCAACCTTGCTTAAAATTCTTTCGCGAGTAACAAGTCCAACAACAGGTGTTATTAAAACTAAAGGTCGAATTGCATCTCTGCTCGAAGTAGGCACAGGGTTTCACCCCGAACTTACGGGGCGCGAAAATATATATTTAAACGGTGCTATTTTAGGGATGACGCGTAGCGAAATAACTGTCAAACTCGATGAAATAATCGATTTTTCAGGTTGCGAAATGTATATTGATACTCCTGTAAAACGTTATTCCTCGGGTATGCGAGTACGCCTCGCTTTTGCTGTAGCCGCTCATCTCGAACCCGATATTTTGGTGGTAGACGAAGTGCTGGCAGTAGGCGATGCAGAGTTTCAAAAAAAAGCCATTGGCAAAATGCAAGATATCTCAAAAGGAGAGGGTAGAACGGTACTGTTTGTTAGTCATAATATGGCGGCTGTAAAAAGTTTGTGTAGTAGGGGGATTTTGCTTAATAACGGTGTTATAGATAAAACCGGTAATGTTATAGAAATTATTGAGGCATATATAAATGCGAATCATAAAACTGAATCCAATTCTCTTAAAAAACATATTAGCAATGCAGAACGTACCGGAAACAAACAAGTTGAAATTGATTTTGTTCAATTTGTTGGTGAAAGGGAAGGTTTAGCTCCTACAACTGGTAAACCGTTAACTATTAATTTCCATTTAAAGAACCCAAATAATGTATTGGCCGAGAATATTCAATTAGATTTTCGAATAGACGATTCTATGGGGAACCGATTGTTGTGGCTAAGTACTTCGGTATTTGAAATTGAAAAAAAGGCCTTTTCAAACATTATTTCCTTTAAGTTTGAAAAACTACCTTTAAATCAAGGATCTTATATAGTTACAACTCACGTTGTGGTAGGTACCCAAGTTGCAGATTGGGCTAAAAATGCATTTCGATTTAACGTTGAAGAAGGTTTTTATTACGATAGTTTTAAGCAAGTAGTTACAAATCAAACAAAAGTTTTAACCGATTTTAATGTGCAGTATTTATGATTCAAAAGCTTAAAATATTTTTAAAAGATTTGAAGAAAAACCAAATTGCAATCCGCAATGGGCAGCAACAAATTTGGGCATCACAAAAGTTACAAACATTATTTAAAAACGAAGTATTTATTCCCCAAACATCTTGGTCTTTAGAGCCAGAGACAATTCTTCATATTTTAAATATAATTTCAATAAAAAAACCTAAGAATATAATAGAATTTGGGGGAGGTGTTACAACACTATATATCGCTAAGCTTTTAAAACTTCAAAATTATAAAACTAACTTCATATCTGTTGAGTCTGATGTAGATTGGATGCTCACCTTAAAAAATCAATTATGTGATAATGATTTAATTAGTTTCGTATCACAAATTCATGCCCCTATTGAAACAATTGATTCTAAATACTCATATAAGAATCAACAAACCTGGTATTCGACAGCGGCTATAGAAGAGGGGATAAAAGATATATCGCATTTTGACTTGGTAATTGTGGACGGCCCGTTTGGCGGTAGTACTCCTTATGCGAGGTTTAGTGCAATGCCATTTTTAACCGATTATACTAGTATAAAAACTACATGGTTATTAGACGATACGAATAGAGAATATGAAAAAGAAATAATACGAGAATGGACAGAATTTTCTAAATTAAGTTGTCGAATTTTTAAAAGATATTCAGTTTTAGAAAAAAACTCAGAATTTGATTTATCCTCACTAAAAATCTAAAAATGGGTCAACCACTAGTATCAATAATTATTCCTACTTACAATCGAGCTCACTTAATTGGTGAAACGCTCGATTCGGTTTTGGCACAAACCTATTCCAACTGGGAGTGTATTGTGGTAGATGATGGAAGTACCGATGGTACCGAAGCGCTTTTGCAAAAATACGTTGAACAAGACAATCGATTTCAATATCACCACAGACCTAAAGATAGACCAAAAGGCGCCAATGCTTGTAGAAATTATGGGTTTGAGGTGAGTAAGGGGGAGTATGTGAATTGGTTTGATAGTGATGATTTGATGACAAAAGATTTTATTGTTCAAAAAATAGAAGGATTTACGCATTCTGTGGATATTGTTATAAGCAAGAGTGTTATTACTATCAATAATAATCAAATACGTCAAGAGGCAAGAACTAAAATGTCCAACTCTCTATTAGAAGATTTTATTACATTAAAGGTTAGTTGGTATTTGCCAGATCCAATATATAGAAGAGAATTTATAGAATCGAAGCAACTCTTTGATGAAAGGTTGCTAAAAGGTCAAGACAGGGATTTTCATATAAGAATTTTAATTTATACACCTACTATAAAATTTATTGATAAATATTTAACTTATTATCGGCAAATATCCGATTCTATTTCAAATGATTTTTCGGTTTCGACTATATTATCTTCGTTTTATATTGAAAATGAACGGATAAAAGTTTTGTTAAGTTTTGGAATAAATAAAGACACTCGCTTATATCTATTAAAAGAGCAACTTAAAAAATATCGGTATTTATGGCAAATAAATGGGATTGCTAAATCAAACTACCAGTTATTTTATCAATTAGGTTTTTTGAGTTTTAATGTGTTAAAATGGTTCTTAAAGTTTTCATTCAGTATCATCTCATATAAACTGGTTGGCAAGGGGTATATTTTATTAAGAGGTTAAAATGAATATACAAAACGCACTAGTATCAATAATTATTCCTACCTACAATCGAGCTCACTTAATTGGTGAAACGCTCGATTCTGTATTGGCACAAACCTATACCAATTGGGAATGTATTGTAGTAGATGATGGAAGTACCGATGGTACCGAAGCGCTTTTACAAAAATACGTTGAACATGACAGTCGTTTTCAATATCACCACAGACCTAAAGATAGACCAAAAGGAGCTAATGCCTGTAGAAATTATGGGTTTGAGATTAGTAAGGGGGAGTATATACAATGGTTTGATAGTGATGATTTGATGTTGCCTTTTTTTCTAAACGATTGTTTAAAGTTATTTAGAAATAATATAAAGTTGCAGCTAGCTTTAACAGATTATAATATATTTGACCACAGTGCTAAACAGATATTTCATCGGCAACGAAATGAAATTAATATTTTAGGACTAGATTATTTTACTAAAAAAGTAAATTTTGGATTACCACATTCTGTTTGGACTAGGACTGTTGTTGCTAATTTTAAATTTGACGAACATCTCGACAGAGCACAGGAATTGGATTTTTTTTTCCAAATTTTCTCAAAAAAGAATATACAATGGTCTAAGATTGCAAATGTTGCGGTTTTAATTAGGCGACACAATCAATCTATTACCAGTGCATACAACAAAAATTGTTTTCTAAGTTTAAAGTCAGAACTTAAAGTTAGAATTAAAATTTTAGAATATTTATACAACAACCATTTTTCAAAAGAAAAAATTTCTGCTGCCCTAGATATATATTTAAAGTGTTTTTACAAGTACAGCTTGAGCCAATCCATTGGAAAATCATATGTTGAATTAAAGAATCTTGAAAAAACAATTAGATTTAAACCAGTGTTTATAGAATGGAAAATAAAACTATTATTTTTATTATTTATAGTTAAAGTTTTAAAAAGAAACCACAGGTTAAAATTACATTTTAAAAAAGTAAATAAAGAATTTTATGCAAGATGATAATTTTATATCAATTATTCTTCCTGTGTATAATGGAGAAAAGTTTCTTTCACAAGCTATAGAAAGTTGTTTGGCTCAAACATATAAGAAATTTGAGCTGATAATAGTTAATGATTGCTCTTCTGACACCACTCGAGAAATTGCAGAAAAATATAAATTAAAAGATAATCGCGTAACAGTGATTCATAATCCAGTAAATAAACTGCTGCCAGCGAGTCTTAACATTGGTCATAGAGCTGCTTCTGGAGAGTTTTTCACTTGGACTTCAGACGATAATATATTAAAACCCCATTTTTTAAAACATCTATTACACGCTATTAAAAAGCAAGATGCAGACATTGTCTATTCAAATTACGACATAGTCAATAGGCAGGGAGATTTAAAGAGAGTACATATAGCAGGACCAACGGAATACCTCTTTTTTGGAAACAAAATAGGTGCCTCATTTTTGTATAAAAGAAAGGTTTATAAAGAATTGAAAGGGTTTGATGAATCTCTTTTTTTATTGGAGGATTATGATTTTTGGTTGAGAGCCTGGACTCATTTTAAATTTTATCATTTAGACGATAATTTATACCAATATAGAATACATGCAAATAGCTTAACAGCAGACATACGGAGAAATAATGATACAATGAATAGACATAAAGAAGGTATACTTAAATTGTTTGAAAAGCAATCTATTGATTTTAATTGGAATAAAAACACCTTTAATTTTTTAACAAAAAACATACTAAATGAACCAATATTTATTATTGATTTTTTAAAAGAACGTCGTGCTATTGAAAAAGATCTTTTAAAAGTTATTTCTAAATATTTAAAGAAAGATGTAATTATGTGGGGATTTGAAACAACTTTAAGAAATCAACTGATTACACATAATTGTAATTTTAAAACATTAGTTTGGGTTTTAAAATATGAAAGATGGATTTTGCTTCATCCATCTTTTAGTAAAAAAACAACCTTAAATTATTCGTTACACTGTTTATTTCCTTAATTTGAATACATTACCTAAAGTCTCCATTATAATGGCCACTTATAACAGGGCCAAATATATTATGGAATCTATAAAATCTATTCAAGATCAAACCTTTAAAAATTGGGAGTGTATTATTATAGATGATGGGGGAGCAGATGATACCGAAGAAATTTTAGAGCCACTTTTAAATGAAGATAAAAGATTTAAGTATTTAAAAAGAACGTCGAAATATAAGAAAGGTTTACCAGGAAGTAGAAATTATGGTTTGGATGAAGCAAAAGGAGATTATATAATATTTTTTGATGATGACGATATCGTCCACCCTCAAAACATTGAAATATGTGTAAATGAGCTAACTAATAATCTAGATTTATATTTCTGCCATTATCAGAAGCAATCATTTAAAGGTAATTTTAATTATAATCAACTGAGTGAAATATCTAATTTTCGTTACTATTTAACAGATAATAATATAGTTGCTAAGATTATAAAAAATACAGTACCTATGGCTTCTTGTACTGTTTTATGGAGAAAAGAGTGCTTTTCAAATTTATATTTTAATGAAAAGTTACAATTTGCGGAAGAATGGGAGTGCTTTCAGCGAATATTGTGTGAATACTGGCACGGAATAGTATTGGATTGTGTTTTGTATTTTAATAGAAAACATTCAGACTCAAATACAGGGGAATATTGGAAAGGCAATCAGCTTAGAATGAAAAGCAAGATTAATGCAGCCAAACTTATTATTACTAATTTGGAGATGAAGAATAAATGGACGCCAGAATTAATTAAGTATTTTAGTTGGTTAAGTGTACAATTAAATAGCTACGAACTTTTTTCTCATTTGATAAATCAATCTAGTTTATCAAGTGCACAGCGATTGAAGGAAAAATTACGATATAATTTTAGTCCTTTAATAAAACTTGTATTGCGTATTAAAAAACGCCTTTCTTAAATATGTCTAAAAAAATATTAATACTGGCAGAAACCATAGATGTAAATGGCAGTAGTGCAGGTAAAGCGCGCCAAGCTTTTATTAAATCTTTAAAAGAGCAAAATTTTAAATTAAAAATTTATCATTTCTCTCATAAAAAAATAGTGATTGATAATGTCCACACTATTCTTGTAAAAGAAAACAAATTGGATATTAATTATTTTTTAAGTCGTTCACAACGAGTTTTTCAAAGACTAACCAAAACAAATATTTCAAAATTCTTGGAGAATTTATTTGGGTTTTCCTTTACCTTTAAGAATGATGCCAACAGTATGGCGAAAGCGTTAAAAGTTGAAAATACGGAGGACTACGACCTAATAATTACTTTGAGTAAAGGCGCAAGCTACCGAGCCCATTATACTCTACTAATGCTTCCGCAATGGCAGAATAAATGGCTTGCATATATCCACGATCCTTATCCTTTTCATTGGTATCCCTCTCCTTACGAATGGAATGAGGCGGGTCATTTACAAAAAGAGAAATTTTTTTTAGAGGTTGCAAATAGTGCAAAATGGCTAGGTTATCCTTCTAAATCATTGTCTCAATGGATGGGGCAATTTCATGATGTCTTTATAGAAAAAGCTGTTATCTTGCCACATCAAATGCCCTCTTCTAGTTTAATTAAAAAGACTTACTTACCTAATTTTTTTGAAAAAGATAAATTCACGGTTTTACACGCAGGGAATTTATTAAAACAACGTAATCCTTTTCCGTTAATTGAAGCGTGGCAGATATTTTTACGAAATTTGCCTGAAGCAGCAAATAATAGTCAATTACTTTTAGTTGGTTCCTCATCTTACCATCAACCGAAATTGTCAACAACATGCAATGCAATTCCTTCAATTTATATAAGTAACGGTGCTATGCATTATAATCAAGTCCGATTAATGGAAACAAAAGCTTCAGCCAATATTATATTAGAAGCAGTATCAGAAATCAGTCCATTTCTTCCTGCTAAATTCCCAAATTTAGTTCAGGCTAACAGACCAATAATTCATTTAGGGCCAAAAAATAGTGAAAGTAGAAGTCTTCTAGGTGAGAATTATAAATATGCGGCAAATGCAGGTGATGTACAGGGGATTGTTTCTTTGCTAAATATAATGTATACCGAATGGAAAAACTCTCCATTTAAGTTTAATCTAAATCGTTCTGACTTAGAATTATATTTTTCATCTTTAAAAATGGCTCATACAATTAACGATTTATAGTGGAAAATAAAATGGAAATATCTATTTGCATCGTTTCAAAAAACCGCAAGATAGAGCTTCAGAAGACCCTCTCTATCCTAGCGTCTTGTATAGATATAACGAAACATGAGGTTTTAGTTTTTTTGGACGGTTGTACAGACAATTCAAGCAAATTGGCTAGAGAATTTCCTTGGGTAAAATGGACAACTATTGCAAAAAGTGTAGGCGCATCAAAAGCACGCAGCTTATTGTTTATAAAAGCTTCTGGCAAATATATAATAGGATTTGATGATGATGCTCATCCAATACAGCCTGATTTTATTGAAAAGTGTATTGCAATTTTTCAACGACATCCGAAAGTAGGCATTATTGCTTTTAAAGAAATAACGGGAGTTTATAATAAGGAAGATTTAACAAAACAAGCTAATCAAAGTCTAATTGAGTATCCATGTTCAGAATTTGTGGGATGTGGATTCGCTGTTAGAAGTGATGTTTACAATGCTACGCGAGGCTTTCCTGAATGGATTGATATTTATGGCGAAGAAAACTGTCTTAGTATTGAAGTATTATCAAAGAACTATACCATACTCTATACTAACGCAATTGCTGTAAATCACCGTATAAATGTGCAAAATCGACTAGAGCAAGGAAAAAATTATTTCCGTTTCGGTAAGCAGTTAAAAAATAGCACTTTTTATTATTTTGTGTACTATCCCAATCCAATTAAAAAGATAGGGAAACTTTACTATCACAATTTGAATAAATATGCACTAACAGATTTTAAGTATCTAAAAATTTTCTTTAAAACATTCTTTTTATGTATTTTTAAATTACCTCTATTAATGAAATACAGAGAACCTGTAGATCTCGATGTAATTAAACTTAAAGAATCCTTACCTTTTCCTGGAAGGAAATAAATTTTAATAATTGACCATTAAAAAAACAATAGCTATAATTCCAGCTCGGGGAAACTCAAAACGCTTTCCTAATAAAAATCTGGCAAAATTTGACGGTCAACCCTTAATTAGTCATAGTATCAACTATGCAAAAGTTAATAATGACTATATAGACGAGATTTATGTAACAACAAATGACTACAAAATAGCTCAAATTGCCGAAGCCAACGGCGCCAAAGTAGTCATACGTCCAGAATCTCTAAGCGGCGATTTAGAGCCAACCGTCACCGCACTTAGACACGTTTTACAGTCTATAGATTTCAATGTTGAAAACGTAATCCTTCTACAGCCAACAAATCCGCTAAGACCACAAAACTTAATTTCAGATTGTTTTGGAGCTTTTACTGATGGAGCTTATGACAGCGCAATGACTGTTACTCGTAACCATCAAAAATTTGGTAAAATTATAGAGGGTAAATTTGTACCGTTTAATTATAATATAGGGCAACGAAGTCAGGATTTAGATCCATTATATTTTGAGAATGGTTTGTTGTATATTATAAAAGCTCACTTGGTTTTAGAAAAAAAAATAATAGGTGAAAAAAACTTGCCATTTATCGTAAATCACCCTTATGCCGAAATTGATATCGATACAAAAGAAGACTTAGAATTGGCAGAACTTTATCTTTCTAAATTTAAACCTTTTTAAGGTCTTTGGTCTTTAATACGCTTCATTTCCGTGAAGAATAATTTAAAAAATTTTTACCGGTTAAACTAAGTTATTATTTGGCTGCTATTTAATTTTTAGATACTTTAACCTAATAAAAATCTTCCTTACATTGAGTCCAAAATTTACGATAGGAAATAGAGCTATTGGTCCCGACTTTCCTCCTTTAGTTATTGCCGAAATAGGTATTAATCATGGCGGTTCTTTGCAGGTTGCCAAACAAATGGTCGATGCGGCAAAGAAGGCTGGGGTAGAGGTGGTTAAGCATCAAACGCACATTGTGGAAGACGAGATGAGTAGCGCTGCAAAAAATGTAATTCCGGGTAATGCTAATGAGTCTATTTATGAAATTATGGAAAGGTGTGCTCTTTCTACTACCGATGAGCTTGCGCTTAAACAATATGTGGAAGCACAAAATATGTTATTTATTAGTACACCTTTTTCCCGAGCCGCTGCCAATAGACTCGAAAAATTTAATGTGCCAGCCTATAAAATTGGAAGTGGAGAATGCAACAATTACCCGCTTTTAGAGCATATAGCTTCCTTTAAAAAACCAGTGATTTTAAGTACAGGTATGAATTCTATAGAAAGTGTAGCTAAGGCAGTTAAAGTTTTTGAGAAACACAAGGTTCCATTGGCTTTACTTCATACAACAAATTTATATCCTACACCTCCCCAATTAGTACGTTATGGCGCTATGTTAGAACTTCATCGAGCTTTTCCAGATAAGGTTTTTGGTTTAAGCGACCATACTTTAAATAACAATGCTTGTTTTGGGGCTGTGGCATTGGGGGCATCTATTTTGGAAAGACATTTTACAGATCATAAGGATAGAACAGGTCCCGATATAGTTTGCAGTATGGATAAAGCCGAGTGCGCGAATTTAATTACTGGAACAAAGGAAATTTGGCAAATGCGTGGAGGCAAAAAACAAGCCGCCAAAGAAGAACAGGTAACCATGGAGTTTGCCTTTGCGACCGTTTGCGCAATAGCGCCTATTAAAAAAGGCGATGTATTTACAAAAGAAAACATTTGGGTAAAGCGACCGGGAACCGGTGAAATTAAAGCCGAAGATTATAAAAAGCTTTTAGGTAAAACTGCCGCTCAAAATATTCCTATTGATACACAACTTAAACAAGAATGGATTGTTGAAAAGACAGGATTCGAATTATGAAAAAAATAGCATTTCTTACTGGAACGCGGGCCGATTTTGGTAAAATAAAATCGTTAATTTCTATTTTAGAATCGCATTCAAAATTCGACCCCTACGTTTTTGTCACTGGAATGCACTTGCAAGAGGAATACGGCTATACCCTTATAGAAGTTGAACGCTGTGGCTTTAGTAATATCTACACCTTTGCCAATCATACAGACGAATCAACAATGGACTTAACCTTGGCCAAAACGATTGAGGGATTCTCTCGTTTTGTAAAGGAGGTAAAACCCCATTTAATTGTTGTACACGGCGACCGACTCGAAACCTTAGCAGGAGCTACAGTGGGTTCTTTAAATAATATTTTGGTGGCCCATATTGAAGGGGGCGAAGTTTCGGGCACGATTGACGAACTTATACGGCACGCCACTACCAAAATGAGCCATATTCATTTTGTCGCTAATAAATTGGCTAAAACGAGACTCATTCAAATGGGAGAAGTTCCCGAATCGATTTATATAATTGGTTCTCCCGATGTAGATACTATGTTTTCAGAAAATTTACCTGAAATAGCTGAAGTTCGAAAATATTATGAAATTCAATTTCAGGAATACGGCATCGCTATTTTCCATCCCATTACTACCGAAATTAATAATATAGCGAAATATATTTCAAACTTTACCAAAGCTTTAGTCGATAGTAATAAAAACTTTGTGGTAGTCTACCCCAACAACGATTTGGGAAGTAGCGAGATTATTTCAGCATTTAAAAATTTAAAAGAACACAAAAGATTTCGAGTAATACCGTCCATTCGTTTCGAGTATTTCTTAGTGCTATTAAAAAATGCTCAGTTTATTATTGGTAATTCTAGCGCGGGAATTAGAGAGGCACCATATTATGGAGTGCCTACAATTAATATAGGTACACGGCAGGAAAACAGAGCGCTACACAGCCATATTATAAACGTTAGTTATAGCTACAACGAAATTGTTTCAGCATTAAATTCAAAGTTTAAAAAGGTCGCGCCAGATATCCAAAGTTTTGGCGACGGGAAGAGTGATGTGTTGTTTTTGGAATGCTTACTACAAAAAAACCTATGGTCTGTTAACCATCAAAAACAGTTTGTTACTTTATGAATTTGAGTTCTAAAAAACTGGCCATTGTAATTACCGACGGCGTAGGTTTCCGAAATTTTGTATTGAGCGATTTTTTAACAGAAGCAGACCGAAACTTCGATGAAGTGGTTATCTTCTCTTGTCTACCCGCTTCGGTTTATGATGGGATTACTAATTGTCGTATTATCGAACTCGAAGTATTTGAAGAGCACTTTTTTACTTGGTTTTTTAGAAAAACAAAAGAAATAGCGCATCTTCAAAATCATAAAAATGGCAATTTTGGAATTGCAGATAATTTAAATGCCAATAGGTCTAAGAGTAAAACTTCTCGTGGATATGCTACTCGTTTAATATTTAAAATTACACAGTACTTGCATAGTGAAAAATGGATTGCCTTTTTCAACAAACTTCAACAATACACTTTTAAAAACAAATCGATTACAAAAAGCTATTTTTCGATTCTAAAAATTGAAAAACCAGATCAGCTTTTTTTTACACATCAACGCCCACCCTATATTGCGCCTTTGGTTTATGCAGCAAATAAATTAAATATTAATACTTCGGCCTTTATATTTAGTTGGGATAATTTAGCTTCAAAAGGTAGAATGGCAGCCAATTTTAATAACTATTTGGTGTGGAGTGAATTAATGAAAGTTGATCTTCTTCGCTTTTACAAAAATGTAAAGGCTTCGGATATTCAGATAGTTGGTACTCCACAATTTGAACCCTATGTTTTACCCAGATATGCTATCACTTTTAAAGAGTTTCAAAAGCAGTTTCATTTAAATTCCAGTTTAAAAACAGTCTGTTTTAGTTGTGGCGATATATCCACAAGTAAAAATGACGAGCTTTATATTGAAACAATTGCCGAAGCTTTACAGCATGGACACCTGCCCAAATTCAATTTTATAGTGCGTACTTCTCCCGCAGAAGACCCAAAGCGGTTTAAGGAAATTTCGGAAAAATTTCCTTTTATTATTTGGAATTATCCAGATTGGAAAATAAGTCGGTACGGCCATCAAGAAGCCTGGTCACAACGTGTACCTTCTATTCAAGATGTTAAGTGTTTACGAGCAATTCTTGCGTTCTCAGATTTAAATATTAATATGCTTTCAACCATGAGTCTTGATTTTATGCAATTTGATAAACCAGTAATAAATCCAGTTTTCGGTACAAAGGAAAATGATTTGTACAATGACGGTCGCTTTCTTAATTACGAACATATTGAATATGTAGTGGAAAGCAATGCCACCAAAATTGCTAAAAATAAAAGTGAATTAATTGAGTCAATTCGATTTTATTTGGAAAATCCCAATGCGAATCAATCTGAACGAAAATTATTACTTTCACAGCAAATAGGCAAACCTTTAAAGGGTACAAGCCAACGCATTGCCAAAACCTTGAGACGATGGGTATAGCAAAAAAAAGAATAGCCGTTCTCTGTAATTATAAACTTATGCCCAATAGAATAGGAGGTATGGATTATTTTTTTTGGGAGTTTGATGCCAAATGCCGCGAAGCAAATGTAATAGTCAACTGGTTTTTTCCGAATAGTAAAAATCATGGAGATTATCAAAAATTGAACATTATCTCAGCTAACGGGCAGTCTATTGAAAGCTCATTTTTAAATCATTTACAAAAAAATCAAGTAACGTATTCGCACGTCATCACACATTTTTTAGAAATTTGCACCCCATTTTTTAAAACCGTAAATAAATTATTATCTGCCAAAATTATTGCAGTAGATCATAACCCACGACCTTTAAACGGTTATCCTTTAAAAAAGACAATAATAAAGCGCATAAAAGGAATTCTTTATTCAAGATTTATTGATGTTTTTGTTGGGGTGTCAAACTATACTGTAAATGAATTAATAAGCGATTTTGGCAAACAAATAAAACCGAAATGCCAAGTTATTTATAACGGAATTTTGTTGGAAAATATAAGGGTGAGGCCCGTCCGAAATACAGAAAAACCTACATTTTTAGTGGCTTCGCATCTGCGAAAATCAAAAGGTATACAAGACTTAATTGCTGCTGTAGCTAACCTTCCACAAGAATTAAAAAAAGAATTAACGATTGATGTTTATGGCGAAGGGCCCTATGAGAAGCAGCTTTTAAAACAAATAAAAGACTTGAAGGTTGAGAAAAATTTTAGCTTTAAGGGTAGTTCGCCTAATCTATCCGAAACCTTTTATAAGTACGATTACTTACTACATCCTACTCATATGGAATGTTTTAGTTTGACAATTCTAGAAAGTTTAGCTGCCAATGTACCGGTAATTACAACACCAGTGGGTGGGAATTTGGAAATTGTTTCTCATAATAATAATGGTTATATATTTCAAGCTAATAATGTTCAAAAACTAAAAGACATTGTAGTAAACTTGGTAGAGGGATCTAAATCGATAACTCAAAATACTCGTTCTAAAATTGAAGAAAATTTTGGGTTAAACAAGATGGTGGAAAATCATATAAATTTATTACAATGAAAATCGCCTTCAAATTTTCAGTATAACAAAATATATATTTTAAAAATTAAAAATCATTTTTAGGTTGGTTTCAAATTTAAATAAATCCAGTATTTTAAAAGATAACAATCTTTTTATACTTTGCATGATAGCATTAGTATCGTGCTTGAGGAACATACCAGTCGCATTGACAGGCGATGAAATCACCTATTTCAATATAGCTCAAGAATTAGCAAATAACGGTAGGTTTTACCACGAGGGTTTGCCAAGCATGGTCTCGCCTGTAATGCCATTCATTATTTTAGTTGGAACATTTTTTCAGCCGGATGAATCTATTATTTGGATTCCAAAGTTAATCGGCTTTTCATTTTCTTTGATAGGATTAAATTTTTTATGGCGTTTCTTAAAAGCCATGGCGATTTCTGATACGAATGCTACGTGTATTGTCGCCTTAACCATATGTAATCCTGTATTTATTAGGTTTTCAGCAAGTCTTTATCCAGATGCTATCGCATTTGGATTGTTTTGGATTTTAATATATATGATGACTCGCATTAAAAAAATGAAGCACTTATTTATTATTTTATTGGTTGCTGCAATGTTAGTACTTACCCGATATGTATTTGCGGTTTTATTAATTCCAATTGTATTTGTTTTTTATCAAAATCGGCAACATCTTTTAAAATTTGCTGCTAATAAATCTAATTTTATAGTATACTCTGTACTTATCACATTAACGACGATACCCCTGTTTTTATGGACGGAATATATTTTAAGCTTTACAGGTGAAAGATCTACGACTATTAGTTATTTTTCAAGATATGAACAAGATGGACTTTTCGGCCAAATAAAAACTGGATTAGGATTTATTAAAGGAGAAGAAGTAGCAAGAGTTAATGGAATTCCGGCTTTTGCAACTGTTTTTCTTCCAATTACGGGTTTTAGAAGTTGGTTTGTAAGTTTGGCAATTCTAATCCCTATTGTTATTGGCTGGGTATTAACTTGGAAACAGTTACTTTCTAAAATAATAATTATTTCTGCTTTTATTATACTGTCTGGGTATGTTTTAGCCGGAACAGGATTTTCAAGATATTGGTTGGGGTTAATACCTATATTTATTTTCGGTATTTTTAGCTTCGCTAAAAAAATGAAATTTTCAGATAACAAGTTATATATTGCTACGCTTATAATTTGCAGCATATATATTCTAAATGAAATACGTTTAGATATCTTGGTAATTCAAAGAGATTGGTAAAAGTGTAACGAAATGACCCATCTAATAATTTATTTTCCTGCCTTCAACGAAGACATGACAATTTTTGACGTTATCAATTCAACAAAAATAACTTTTGAAGGTATAGATAAATTAACACATTTGGTTATTGATGATGGCAGTATCGATAATACCGTGGCGCAAAGTTTGGCGGCGAATGCACAGGTAATTTCGCATAAACAAAATAAGGGCGTTGGTGAAGCATTTCAAACCGCAATTAATTATGCCTTAAAGGTTAATGCAGATGTACTTGTTAGCTTTGATGCTGATGGACAATTTTATGCTTCAGATATTGAAAAAATAATTAAACCCATACTAACCAAAAAAGCTGAGTTTGTTCTAGGGTGCCGTTTTTTAGATGGAAAACCAGATAAAATGAGCACAATAAAATATAATGGCAACTTAGTTGTCAATTCCATTATTTCCAAAATATGCAAATTTAAGATTAAAGATGCATCTTGCGGGTTTAGGGCATATTCCAAAACAGCCCTTTTAAATTTGAACTTGCACGGCAGCTTTACCTATACTCACGAAACAATTTTAGACTTAATAGATAAAGGAGTAGATTTTGAACAAATACCCATAAGTGTAAGATATTTTGAAGGGCGAAAATCAAGAGTAGCCTCTAATCTTTATCAATACGGAATTAAAACTTCCCGCATAATATTTAAATGTTTTAAAGATTATGCGCCCTTTTACTTTTTCGGAAGATTGGCATTAGCAGTGCTTGCTTTAGGATTATTGATGGGTGGTTTTGTTCTGTGGCATTGGATTTCCAGCGGCTTCATTTCGCCATATAAAAGTATCGGAATTATAGGGCTTGTTCTGGTAGGAATGTCCCTAATGCTATTTACAATAGCTTTAATTGCCGATATGTTAGGCAGGTTAAGAAAAAATCAAGAACGTATTTTATACCAACTTAAAAAACAATCTTCTGATACAGATTAGTAAAGATAATAGACGAAAAATCATAAAATACATAGTAGTAAGCATTATAGGTTATTCATTTATTTTTGCAGGATTGTTTTTTTTAATAGACATTTTTAATGTGAAGGAATGGAAAGGATTTATGATTATTTATGGTGTATGGTATGCTTTTCTGTATTTCATACAAGCAAAATTTGTTTTTCAGGCAAATCATTCCCCATTAAAATTGATTAAATTCATAATATTTTTAGTAGTTTTTTATGTTTCAGCAAATTTGTTATTCAATCTTTTAATAACTTATAATCTTCACTATCTAATATCTACCTTTATAACTGTAGGGATATTAATGCCTATTCGTTTTTTAGTTTCTAAGAATGTTGTTTTTAAATGAAAAGTTGAATAATTAAAATAACACACAAGGCAGTATGTTTCTTAAGCTTTGACTTATGGTATAATTTCTAATTCTAAAAATTAAAAACACTGTAATGCCAGAAAAAATAGATTATAATTCATTGAAAGCCCAGCCGGATAATGAAGATTTTAAGGGCAAATATGAAAACACAGGCGCAATTGCCAGTTACCTTGTTGACAGCTATTTTTCCGCTGTGGAAAGATTGGTTTCAAAGATTAAGGTAGAAACCGCCCACGAGATAGGTGCTGGAGAAGGATTTTCTACAATGCGTCTAAAGAACTTTGTGCCCAAGCTTACTGCATCAGAATATTTAGAGAAGCTAATACCAAAAATAGAAGCCAATAATCCAGATATTCCAATTCATAGGGAAAGTGTTTATGATCTTTCCATAGCTGATAATAGTGTGGATCTCATCTTTTTATTAGAAGTTTTAGAGCATCTTGACCATCCCAAAATCGCACTGAAGGAAATAAATCGAGTTTCAAAAGAATATTTAATTTTGGGTGTACCACGAGAGCCGATATGGCGATTGTTGAATATGTGCCGATTTAAATATTTAAACGATTTAGGCAATACACCTGGCCATTTAAATAATTGGTCCAAAAAAGGGATTATAAAATTGGTTAACAAAGAATTCGGGCCAGTTTTAGCAGTAGAATCTCCATTGCCTTGGACTATTATTTTAGCTAAAAAGCGTTATTAAATTATGAAAATCGCCTTTTTAACTCCCGAATATCCACATCAAAGAACCGGCAAGTCAGGTGGCTTAGGAACCAGTATTTTAAATCTGGCGACAGGCTTAGTAAAACTTGGTCATCACGTTTCAGTTTTGGTTTATCATCAAAAAATAGATGCTGTTTTTGAGGAAAACGGTATTACCATCTACCAAATAAAAAACATTAAAGTTAAAGGACTATCGCTTCTGCTTACGCAACAAAAGGTACAAAGGCTAATCAATAAGTTGTATTTACAAAAGAAGATAGAAATAATAGAGGCACCCGATTGGACAGGATTTACGGCCTTTTTAAAACCTGCTTGTCCCTTGGTAATTCGCTTAAATGGTAGCGATACTTATTTCTGTCATTTAGACAATCGCCCCGTAAAACTTAAAAACAAATTTCTTGAAAGCCGAGCTTTAAAAAAAGCCGATGGTATTATTTCGGTAAGTAAGTATACGGCTGAGGTTACAAAAAAGCTATTCGATTTAAAAACCGAAATAACTGTTATTCCAAATTCTATTGATGTAGAAAAATTTCAACCTAATTACTTACCCACAAAAGAAAATACAATCCTATATTTTGGCACCTTAATTCGCAAAAAAGGCCTATTAGAATTACCATATATTTTTAATGAAGTAGTTAATACGTATCCAAACGCAAAATTAATTCTTATAGGAAAAGATAGCGCCGATAAACAATCGGGAAATAAATCAACTTGGGAGTTAATGCAGCCACTTTTTACCCCTGAAGCCTTGGATAACACAGATTATTTGGGCTTAGTTCCGTACAACGAAATTGGCGAACACATAGCCAAAGCCACTGTTTGTGTTTTCCCTACCTTCGCAGAAGCACTGCCAGTATCGTGGATAGAGGCAATGGCACTAAAAAAGGCAATTGTTGCTTCAAATATTGGCTGGGCTCCAGAAGTTATTGACGACGGAGTCAATGGGTTTTTAGTAAATCCTACCAATCATAAAATTTATGCTGAAAAAATCATCAAGCTTTTAAATAACGCGGCATTAAGGCAATCTTTTGGGGAAGCAGCAAGAAAAAAAGTGCTAAATACATTTAGTACAGAAGCGGTTGCTAAACAAAGTGCTGTGTATTATAATTCAATTATTACTGAATGATAGTTGTATTTCATAATAACGGGAGAATAGTTGATTTGAAAAGCAATTTTCAATTAAACCTAGATGATTTTAAAGAACATCAAGTGACTACCGCTTTATTCAATTTGGCTTCAGAACATTCTAATTGCATTTTAGTGTGGTGCCACGAATCCTTAAAGGAGTATCTGAATATTACGCAAATAAATACTTTTTTTACCCATAAAAACATGATGCTTTCCTATGGTAATCATCACTATTTCTCAAACCTTATAGGGTACATTGAAGATTCGCCTTTTGTAAATGTGAACAAAACCGTAAAATATCCAACTTGGTTAATGAGTAGTCAAGTGGGTGCTATTTATGGATCACAACTTATAAAATTTCAAAATAAAATAAATTTAAAAGATACATTCGATTTTGTTTTAAATAGCATTGCTAAACACGGGATGCCCAATGGATTGTTTTGTTATTCCGAGCCACGACTTGTAAAAAATAGTGCACCCATAATCCAGACTGAAAAAGCTTCGAAAAACCAGCTTTTTAAGTTTGTAAAGTTGCATTACAAAAGTGTTTGGAGCAGCTTGTTGCTTCTAAATATTTTATTATACGAAGGCAAGTTTCCTTTTGTTGCATATTTAAAAAACCTTTTTAAAAGTCAGCAAAAATTTACACTTAAATTTAATTTAGAACCTTTAGTACAGAGTAACTACAATAAAGATGTTACCATCGATGTGATAATTCCGACTATGGGACGTAGGACATATCTCTTAGATGTTTTAAAAGATTTGGCACTCCAGACCCATTTACCACAACAGGTAATAATTGTGGAGCAAAACAAGGATGAAAATAGTACAACTGAATTAGATTTTATCGAAACCGAAACATGGCCGTTTAAAATAATTCATAAATTTATTCACCAAACAGGGGCTTGTAACGCTCGTAATTTGGCATTAAAAGAAGTACAGGCAGACTTTGTTTTTTTAGGCGATGACGACAATCGATTTAAACCAAATTTGTTGGATCTAATATTATATAATTTTCAAACTTTAGAACTTGATGTTATTACAATGAGTTATCTTCAGAAAAATGAAAAAGAAACTCGGAAGACTCCAGTGCAATGGTCAACTTTTGGTGCTGGTAGTAGTGTTGTGTCTACAAAATGTTTAAAATCTATTTCCTTTGATATGGCTCTAGAATATGGCTATGGTGAAGACGTAGATTTTGGGATGCAATTGAGAAATCTGGGTTTCGATATAATATATTTTCCGAACATTAAAATTGAACATTTAAAAGCGCCCATTGGAGGGTTTAGAGCAAAATTTAAACAACCTTGGGAAAGGTCTTCAATTCAACCCAAACCTTCTCCAACGGTCATGTACAATAAATTAAAAAATTACACAACACAACAACTGTTGGGGTACAAGACAGTTTTATTTTTTAAATATTATAAGGTGCAAAACATTAAAAATCCAATATCATATTTTAAACTATTTAGAAAGCGATGGGCGCAAAGTATGTATTGGGCTAAAAGACTACAAAATAAAATTTAGGAATGAACTTCTCCCTTATCATCTGCACCTATATGCGGCCCCAGCCTTTGTTAAAGTTACTGAATTCCGTAGCTAAACAATCGCTGTACCCCAATGAAATTTTGATTGTCGATGGGTCAATTGATAATGAAACAAAAGAGGTCCTTCAAAATAATTCATTTAAAAACTTAAAATACTTTAAAGTAACCGAAGAAAATCGAGGGCTTACCAAACAACGAAACTTTGGTATTGAAAAGGTTGACACAACTTCTGAAATTGTGTGTTTTTTAGACGATGATACTGTCTTAACCGAAACCTATTTTGAGGCCTTAATTAATACCTATTCAATCCATCCCGAAGCTTTGGGCGTTGGCGGCTATATTATTAATGAAGTTGAATGGTGGAAAAATGAACAGCCCAATACCACGCAGGCCAAGATGTCTGGTCGAGCGCAGTCGAGACCTAATGAGTTTACTTATGACGGTTACACCCGAAATGATGGGTCTCGGTTTATACTTCGAAAAAAATTAGGGTTAGACGCCAACAAGCCTCCCGCGCATTTCCCCGATTTTGGACACGGTAGAAGTGTGAGTTTTCTACCTCCCAGCGGCAAGATTTATAGGGTTGAACAATTTATGGGAGGTGCAGCTTCATATAAAAAGCAGATTTTAGAACGTGAAAAGTTTTCGGAATATTTTGAAGGATACGGTTTATACGAAGATGCCGAATTTACTCTTCGGCTGTCTAAACTCGGTGAATTATATGTAAATACCTCCGCTCAACTAAATCATTTTCACGAAGCTGCTGGCAGACCCGACTGGTTTAAATATGGAATAATGGTGGTCCGCAACGGATTTTATGTTTGGAAGATAAAACATCCCAACCCCTCATTAAAGGCGCGATTTAAATGGCATGCAACCGCATTTCTACTTATATTTATTCGTTTTGGAAATGCGCTAACGGCTACCGATAAAACAGCTGCTTTTAATGAGGCAATTGGTCGAACTGTCGGTTGGTTTAGTCTACTTTTTAATAAACCTAAAGTAGTATGAAATTTCTTATAATTTCACATACACCACACCTTCTTAAAAAAGAGCATTATTTTGCTTATGCGCCCTATGTGAAGGAAATGAACTTGTGGATAAAAAATTTTGATTCGGTAGAAATAATTGCACCAAAAGTAACTAGGGCAGTTTCAAAGATAGATATGCCTTATAAGCACAACAATATTTATTTAAATAGGGTGCCGGCAATAGCTTTTACTTCGGTTAAAGCAAGTTTTAAATCGGTTATTAAAATTCCTATAATATTTGTTACGCTTTATAAAGCTTGCAAACGTGCCGACCATATTCATCTTCGTTGTCCGGGCAATATTGGACTTTTAGGATGTTTTGTTCAATTATTATTTCCGAAGAAGAAAAAAACCGCCAAATATGCTGGAAACTGGGATCCAAAAGCAAAACAACCCTTTAGTTACCGATTACAAAAGTGGATTCTCTCCAACACTTTTCTAACTCGGAATATTCAGGTTTTAGTTTACGGCGAATGGCCAAAACAAACTAAAAATGTCTTGCCATTTTTTACCGCTAGTTATGCTACAAAGAATATAGCCAACATTCCTATAAGAAAGTATGATAACATTATTCAGTTTGTTTACGTAGGAACACTTTCAAAAGGTAAACGCCCGCTATATGCTGTAAAATTAGTTGAAGAATTATTAAAGCGAGGTGTTTTATGTAGATTGGCGATTTACGGTGAAGGAGAAGAAAGTGGGGGGCTTAAAGAATATATAAAAAAAGCGAGTTTAGAGTCGGTGGTAACACTTTTTGGAAATCAACCTTCCGAAGTTATTGAAACAGCCTATAAAAAAAGTCATTTTTTAATACTGGCATCAAAGTCTGAAGGATGGCCAAAGGTGGTTGCCGAAGCGATGTTTTGGGGTGTAATACCATTGGCAACTAGTGTTTCCTGTATTCCTTGGATGATGGCGCACGGAAAAAGAGGAATTCTTTTAAATTTAGATTTAAACAATGATGCGCAAAAAGTAACAAGTTTGCTGAAACAAGGCGAGACAATAAATACAATGGCTATAAATGCTGCCAACTGGAGCCGGCAATACACTTTAGAAGATTTTGAAACTGAAATTAAAAAGTTGATATAATGCGGGTGCTACAATTAATAGATTCTTTAAATCCTGGTGGTGCCGAACGGATGGCTGTGTCTTTAGCAAATAGCCTTGCGAATAAGATTGATAAGTCATACTTGTGTGCCACGCGGAAAGAAGGTGTTTTAAAAGAAGAATTAAAAAATGAGGTCACTTATTATTTTTTAGGAAAAAAGCGGGCTTTGGATCTTAATGCACTTTTTAGATTGAAGAGGATTATAAGTGATAATAGTATTGATTTAATACACGCGCATTCAACTTCGTTTTTCTTGGCTACCTTATTAAAAATTAGTGGGTCAAAAGTTAAGGTTATATGGCATGACCATTACGGGCACAGTGAAATGTTAGACAGGAGAGGTGATCGATTATTAAGATATTGTAGTCGCTATTTTGACGCTGTAATCTCGGTTAATATTCAATTAAAGAAATGGGCCGAAGAAAAGCTGCGAGTAAGAAAAGTGAAGTTTTTGTCAAACTTTGTAAGCTTGGATCCATCGCTGCCAAGTATAGTTTTAAAAGAACAGAATTCAATTAAAATTGTTGTAGTAGCTAATCTTAGACCTCAAAAAGATTATCTTAATCTACTTAGAGCATTTAAAATAATCCAAAAAACAAAATCGAACGTTAGTTTACACTTAATTGGAGGATTAACCGATAAGCGTTACGTGAGCACTGTTGCGAAATTTATAGACGATCATAATCTTAGTAGTGTGTTTGTATATGGAACACAGTTAGGTATTCAAAAATTATTGAAATCTGCAGATATAGGTGTGCTTTCATCTATTTCGGAAGGTTTACCCTTGTCGTTAATAGAATATGGCACAGCAAATCTGGCTGTTGTTTGTACTAATGTGGGGGAGTGTAGCGAGGTAGTTCAAGAATATGGCAAAATTGTTCCCCCAAAAAATGCCGAAGCTTTAGCCAATGCAATTTTGTTTTACATAGAAAATGAGACAATAAGACAAGAGCACAGCAATAAATTTTCTAAGCATATTCAAGAAAATTATTCCGAAGCGGCAATAATTCCTAAATTGCTTGAAATTTATAAAACTTCAACCTTATAAAAATAGCAGCTCCCATATGGTATTTTCAGCTTTTGGCATTTCATATTGCCTTGGGCATCGTACTATACAGTTTTAACAGTATTTCAAAATTCTACTTAATTGCTATTTGTCTTTTTTTTCTATATCGAATAATAGCAAATTCAAACAATAAAGACGAAGCGCTTATTGCAGCAGGATATATAACAGGTTTTGAAGTATTATCGAGAATGACCGGCGGCGCTATTAGTTATGAATTCTCCAAATATGCAGTAATGGGCTTTCTCTTATTAGGGATTTTTTTTAAAGGCTTTAAAAATACAGGTTGGATCTACATGGTTTACATCGCTGTTTTGGTACCCGGAATTTTATTTTCGGCAATTAATTTAAGTTACGATGCTAAGGTGGGGAATGCGATAGGTTTTAACCTAAGCGGGCCAGTATGTTTAGGGGTTGCGGCCTTGTATTGTTACGATAGAAAAATACCAATGGCTCGTTTGCAAACTGTGTTAATTGCTGTTCTATTGCCCTTAATCTCCATTACAACCTATTTATTTCTTTACTCCCCCAGTATTCGCGATGTATTAACCGGAACCTCTTCTAATTTTGCTGCTTCTGGCGGATTTGGCCCCAATCAAGTTTCAACAGTATTGGGGTTAGCTGCTTTTATATTATTCACAAGAATATTTCTCGTAAAAAACAAGCTAATTAATATTATAGATATTGCCTTATTAGCGCTAATTGGGTACCGGGCCGTAATTACATTTTCAAGAGGAGGAGTAATTACCGCTATCGCTTGTGCCATTCTATTTGTAGTGGTATTATATTTTAAATCGGATGCTAAATTAAAATCTTCTTTTATTCCTAAAATTGCAATTATGATTGCGTTATTATTAGGAGTGTGGACTGTAAGCTCGGTCGCTACCTTCGGACTTATAGAAAATAGATATGCCAACGAAGATGCCACAGGGAGAGATAAAGGCGATATAGGCACTGGTAGAGCCACCTTGTTTGAAACCGAATTAGAAGCCTTTAAAGAAGCACCTTTTACGGGCATTGGCGTAGGAAAGTCTAAAGAATATAGAGCCGAAAAAACCAATATCGAAGCAGCAAGTCATAACGAAGTAAGTAGATTGCTTTCTGAACACGGAATATTTGGGATAATCGCTTTGTTAATTTTATTGTTTACACCGCTAATATTTTGGATTAAACATAAATCAAACCTATTTTTATTTTCGTTTTTATGTTTTTGGTTTTTAACCATTAATCACTCTTCCATGCGTATTGCCGCCCCAGCTTTTATCTATGCGCTTAGTTTATTGAATATCACATATGCACAAAAGAAAAAAACTGCTTTATATAGGAAATAAGCTTTCGCAAAAAGGTGGGACAGTTACTTCGGTCGAAACGCTTGGAAGTTTCTTAAACCGCGAGGGTTATAATGTAATCACTTCATCAGCTGCAAAAAACAAGGTGGTAAGATTAGTTGAGATGCTTGTCGCCGTGATAACACATAGAAAACAAGTTTCCTATGTTTTAATAGACACTTATAGTACCCAAAACTTTTATTATGCCTTGTTAACGGGTTATTTATGTAAAGTTTTTAAACTACAATATATTCCAATTTTACGTGGCGGAAACCTTAATAAGCGTTTAGAAAAGAATAAATTTTTTAGTAAAATTTTATTCGAAAACGCGTATACCAATGTGGCACCTTCTAAATTCATTTTTGAACAATTTAAAAGTGCAGGGTTTGCAAATATTACCTTTATACCTAATACAGTTAAAATAGAAAACTATCCCTTTTTGCAACGAGAAGAGATACACCCTAAATTACTCTGGGTGCGTTCTTTTGCCGAAATTTATAATCCTATATTAGCACTAGAAGTTGTAGAAATATTAAAACAAAAGGGTTTTGAGGTCGCGCTGTGCATGGTAGGCCCTGAAAAAGATGGGGCTTTGGCAAACTGTAAAAAAATAGCTGCAGATTTAAACCTTCCGGTTACATTTACTGGGCTTCTTCAAAAGGATGAATGGATAAAGCTTTCAAAAAATTACGACATATTTTTAAATACAACTAATTTTGACAATATGCCTGTGAGTGTCATGGAGGCGATGGCACTGGGGTTGCCCGTAATTTCAACTAATGTAGGCGGAATGCCATACTTAATAGAAAACGGTACGAACGGTATTTTAATCCCTCCAAATAATGCAAACAAATTTGTGACGGTCATTGAAAAACTTTGCACTGACCCGCTCTTGGCTCAAAAACTTGCTATAAACGCTCGCTCGAAAATAGAAAAACTAGATTGGCAACATATAAAACAAGATTGGAAAGAGTTACTCCAGTAATAAAATTTAATTAAATTTAGCTGAAAACAGTAACCAAAAACCAACAACCCACAACCTAAAGATGGCAAAGAGCAATATTCACTTTGATATTTCTGAAAGAAAGGTCTTATTACGACTTTTTGATATTGTTTGTGTCTTGGCTGTACTGCACATCATGGGGTTTATTTTCAATTTCGATTATTTTAAAATCAACCCCCAACATTGGGTTTGGACAGTAGTTTTAGCCGGCTACTTAACCACCTTTGCCACTATTTTTGAACTTTATAATCTTCAGCAAGCAAGTAAGTATAATATTGTTGTTAGAAATGTTGTACTCACTACCTGTGTTACCGTGTTATTTTATCTGTTAACACCGTATTACACGCCTAATTTACCTACAAACAGGTTGCAGATTGTGTATTTCTTTTTGGCCATTAATGCTGCACTTTTATTGTGGCGATATGCTTATATTGTTCTTATTTCGGCACCGCGTTTTTACAAAAGGGTGGTGCTTATAGCGCATCGTGGCGATGTAGACGCCATTGTAGCATCACTCCAAAAATCTGATCCTAATTATCGGGTAATTGGGTTTTTTAATACAGCTACCAAAGATGATACTAGGCCTAGTAAGTTGGAAATCGATTCTATTTCGCTTTCCGAAATTAGTAAACTCGCCGATGATACCGATGTTTCTGAAATTGTAGTGGGAACCCCGCTTTCTGAAGGAATGACGGTTGAACTAAACAGCGAATTAATAAAACTGCTGGAAAGTGGTATTCCTATCCGTGAATACACCCAAGTTTATGAAGAACTAACCTATCGCATTCCGGTTCAATATGTGGAAAAAGATTTTTATAGATATTTCCCCTTTAGCCGAAATAGCCAAAACAAATTGTATTTGTTCTCTTCCCGTATTATCGATTTGCTATTGTCTATTCTCGGACTTACATTTTTAGTTTTGCTTTTGCCTTTTATAATTATCGGAAACCTTTTAGGAAATCGCGGCCCTTTATTTTATTCGCAAAATAGAGTGGGGAAAAACGGTGTAAAATTTAAAATTTACAAATTGCGAAGTATGATTAAAAATGCCGAAGCCAATGGCGCGCAATTTGCACAAGTAAAAGATAAACGAGTTACAAAATTCGGTAAGTTTTTAAGAAGGTCGCGATTAGATGAATTACCACAATTTATAAATGTTATTAAAGGTGAAATGAGCGTAATTGGCCCCCGCCCCGAACGTCCCGAATTTGTTGAAAACCTTATTAAAGAAATTCCTTTTTACGAAGTACGCCATCTTTTAAAACCTGGGCTAACCGGCTGGGCACAAGTAAACGCTCGCTACGGCTCAAGCAACGAAGACGCTCTCGAAAAACTGCAATACGACTTGTACTACATGAAACATCGCGGATTGTTTCTCGACCTCACCATCATCATAAAAACCTTAAGCACTATTTTATTTTATAGAGGTCAGTAATATTGGTAAGGATAGCTGTCTTTAAACCTGCATCCAATTATATCCAAAGGTTTAAATAACTTAGTATTTCCGAAGTATGAATCCTGTATGTATTACGCATAGCTAAAGCATAGATAAAGCATACTTAATGTATTAATATGTAAGAAAACACAGTGCCTTTCCTACAAAAAATAATCTGCAAAATCAAAATATAGAAAGTAAAGCGTAACTTTTGCTATTCATCTTGTTTGCCAATAAAATACATTAAAAAGATATATCGAATTGCTAAGGCTATGAGTAATGGGAGTAGCGCAATTGCAAATACTTGCACCCCCGTAAGCCAGTGGATTGTTAAAAGTGCTAATAGTAAAATTAACAGTAAAACATATCTTTTAATTTTTGGAGAAATATTTTTTGCTGAAATAGCCACAACCACCAGCAGCGAAATAGGAAAAGCCCACAGTAAATTATAATTGTTTGCCGTGGCCGTGTGGTCTGTGCCAAACCATAAAAATAAAAGCAGGGCGCCCACCAATCCCGTAAATATAAAAATGCCAGTGTCCAAATAACGGCTGCGGGTGTTTGTTTTATAGTCGCGGTAGGTGATATAAATTATTAGTAATGCCAATAGGCTTAAAACAAATAACGGACTTAACAAAAAGTTAGTTGTCCAGTTATGCGGGGTGTTATTATAAAGTATCTTCGTTTCCTTTACTAGATTTTCTTCGGCAGTGTCTCTTTTAATTACAGCATTTTCGGCAGCGGCATAGACGTAATCTGGTAAAAATTGATATTCAATGGGTCTCGCTTGCCTATCTATTACTGCACCCAAGGCAATATCAATGCCCATGCTTCCCCAAGTGTTGGCATTGAGGTTTTGCTGAATTAACTCTCGAAAACTCAAGGATTCTTCAATATAATCATCTTTAAATTCTAAATTACTACCTAAAGCAATTAGCAAAACATCGCGAATTTTTGTAGCGCAATTATCATAAAAGAAGTCGTATTTATATTGCTTGTTTTCGGGTTTAGCGTTGTTCCAAAGAAATTCGGAAATGGCTTGTTTTTCCTCGTGCGTTAAATTGAGTTTTTGTTCTTTTACCCATCTATTTTGCGTAACATAACTGTTGTAAAAAGGCTCAAAATAACTTACGCCAAGTTCGTATAGCAACTTGCCGCGTGCAAACTTTGTGTAAAAATTAGGGGTATTAAAATCGTAAACGCCATAGTTAAAAACTACATCGGTTCCACTTTCAGAATCTTTTATACGAAATGCGCTATGACCAAATTTATCGTAAAGTTCGGCGCCCGGACCAATGGTAAGGATGCTTATTTCGGCAGTTTCTGATAGTGGAACAAATTGCGCCTTTACCGAAACACTTAAAAGAATAATAAAAAGAAAGAGATAGTTTTTCACCTTAAAATCGAAATATTTAATTTTTAAACAACTATTCAGTTTTTAAAATTTTTAGTCAATTATAATTTTATTTTTTTTTGAAATTATCTAAAAATATTCCAATCCAGTTTCACCGAAAACACATTGGAATACAAGGCTGCACTTTGGTCGCCAATATCGGTTAACGCATAATCTACTTGAATTCCTTTATAGCGAAAACCTACGCCAATATTGGGTTGAAATCCTACCGAATCACTTCCGTCTAACTGTTCAATAGTTTGAAAATTTCCAACGCCCCCACGTACATAAATCATATCGATGTACGCAAATTCTAATCCTAAAGAAGGCGTAATACTCGCCACCGAACTTGAAATTACATCTTTTGTTTCGGCAAATCTAAAATTGAGATTTACTTCGGCTAATAAAGTAAAGTCGTGATTGTAAACAAATTTACGAGCCATGCCAAATTGTAATTTTGGAATGGTAATTTCGGTCGTTTCGGGCAAATCTTGATTTTGACCTTCAACCGCCCCTTGAATTTCAGCAAATTTCTCTTCATCTATACTCCACGCATTAAAGGTGGTAGTAATGTCGCGCGCCATAATGCCAAACATCCACTTGTCGTTTCTAAACTGTACTGCTGCGTCTAATCCAAAACCCCAAGACGATGCAAATTCGCCAATAACCCTCCTAATTACCTTGGCATTTACCCCATAGTTTAACCCGTCTAAAGGCAGTTTTCGCGCGTATGAAAATGTAAAACCGTAATCGGCAGTAGAAAATAAACTTATACGGTTGTAATCTATGTTGCCTTCGCTATCAATTAATTGGGTGGTGTTTAAAATATCGTCCACCCCAAACCGAATTACAGAAAAGCCTACTGCGCTTCTATCGTCTAAGGGCATCGCAAATGCCGCATAGTCGTAATTTGCAATATTGGCAAAATACGAGGCATGCATTAACGATATTTGTTTGTCTTCTAAATTTACCAATCCCGCCGGATTCCAATAGCCCGAATTTACATCTTGTGATGATGCTACTACCGCATTGCTCATTCCGAATGCAGCCGCGTCAACCCCAATATTCATAAATTCGTTGGAATATTTACGCACCGTTTGCGCACCTAAAGTAAGTGAAGCAAAGGCAAAAAGTAGGAAGATTTTCTCTTTCAAGTTGTGAAATTTGGACAAATATGGAACTATTTTATAAAATATTAAACTTTAAAATTATATACATATTGTATTTTACTACCATTGGACGAAAATACTTTGTTATTTTTACATAAAAAATTTTCTTTTATATAGACTAACCTGTGTTATGTCTGGTTGAGCGCAGTCGAGACCTATTTATTATACTATATGCTAAAACAAATTCCAAACATCATTACATCCTTAAACATCCTATGTGGATGCGTCGCCATACTTTTCGCAACCTCGGGCGATTTAATTACAGCTTCGTTATTTGTTTTTCTCGGTATTTTCTTCGACTTTTTTGACGGACTTGCCGCTCGATTATTAAACGCACAAAGCGAAGTAGGTTTACAATTAGATTCGTTGGCAGATGTTATCACTAGTGGGGTTGCACCGGCAGTAGTAATGTATCAAATGCTAAATTTATCATACTTCCACGAAATGCAAACCCTAACCGAAGCCTTTTCATTAGATGGTTGGAATGTTAGCATTAAAAATTACTTACCGCTCATAGGGTTAATGATTGCAATTGCTTCGGCTTACCGGTTGGCAAAGTTCAATGTAGATACTCGCCAAACTACTGGTTTTATTGGTCTACCCACGCCTGCAAACGCCTTGTTAATTTTAAGCCTGCCTTTAATTTTACAATTTCAGTATTCTGAATTTGCTGAAACTATAATTTTAAACCGATGGTTTTTAATAGGAATGACACTGTTAAGTTGTATTCTTTTAAACGCCGAAATACCGCTCTTCGCCTTAAAATTTAAAACTTGGGATTTTAAAAGTAATGCAATACGTTATGTGTTTTTAATCCTTTGTGTGTTATTACTAATACTATTAAAGTTTTTGGCAATACCCTTTATTATACTTCTATATATAATACTTTCCTTATTTAGCAGAAAGTAAGCCACAAAATGTAAGTGGAAATTTGTGAAAGGGTTATTTGACGGTAATAATTTGCAAAAAGCGTTTCGCCAAGCTGTAGAGTATATTTTATGCATACAAAAAGATTGTGTTTTCATAAATATTTAACCACAAAGAACACAAAGAAGACACTAAGAACACAAAGGAATGTGTTATTTAATTAAGTAACCACAAAAAGCACGTTAAAGGGAAATTTTGCAGAATATATGATTCGAAACTAGCTAAATACAGAATTCAATTTCGATATGAAGACCGAAAATCAAATTGCAAATAAAATTATTGGTTGTGTCATAGAGGTGCATAAGGCTCTTGGTCCTGGCTTATTAGAATCTGCTTATCAAGAGGATGATCTCTTATAAACTTAGACGGGAAGGATTATTTGTGGAAAAACAAAAACCAATGCCTCTCGTTTTTGAAGAAATTAAGTTAGAAGTAGGTTATCGAATTGATATTTTAGTTGAGAATAAGGTAGCAATAGAATTGAAAAGTGTTGAAATCTTAAATGACGTTCACCTAGCACAAACCCTTACATATATGAAATTGGGTGGGTTTAAATTGGGATTATTACTAAATTTTAATGTAAATCTATTAAAGAATGGTATTAGAAGAGTTATAAACGGAACTCTATAAAAATAGTGTAATTATAATTATAATATAATCACAAAAACTCCAAAGAAAGCACAAGGCTCGCAAAGCATTTGTGCTAATGACAAAAAATCAAGTTAGTACGCATTACCTTGTGCACTTTGTGCAACCATTGTGTCCTTTGTGGTTAGTACACAGCAATGATTTTTCTTTTTAAAACTCTAATTTCTTTTTACGCAATTCAAAGTTTTGCCCTAAGTATACTTTTCTAACCATTTCGTCTGCCGCCAACTCTTCGGGTACACCGTGTTTTAAAATACTTCCTTCAAACATTAAATAAGTTCTGTCTGTAATTGCAAGAGTTTCTTGTACGTTGTGGTCGGTAATTAAAATACCAATGTTTTTATTTTTAAGTTGTGCGACAATACGCTGTATATCTTCTACCGCTACGGGATCTACTCCCGCAAATGGCTCGTCTAACAAAATAAAATGTGGATCGGTTGCCAAGGCACGAGCTATTTCGGTGCGTCGTCTTTCTCCACCACTTAAAAGGTCGCCTCGATTTTTTCGAATATGGCCTAACCCAAATTCTTCAATTAGCGACTCCATTTTAAGATGTTGTTCTTTTTTAGAAAGCTTTGTTAGCTGCAACACACTTAAAATATTATCTTCTACACTAAGCTTTCTAAATACCGACGCTTCTTGCGCCAAATAACCAATTCCGTTTTGTGCGCGTTTGTACATTGGGTATTTGGTAATTTCGGTCCCTTCTAAAAATATTTTTCCGCCATTGGGTTTTATAAGGCCAACAATCATATAAAAAGAAGTGGTTTTTCCGGCACCATTAGGTCCTAATAAACCTACAATTTCACCCTGATTTACTTCAACAGTAATCCCTTTAACAACCTTTCGGCCCTTATAAGATTTCATTAAATTTTCGGCTTTTAGCTTCATGTAGTAGGAATATATTTTAGTAACGGTTTATCGGTTTTACGAATATATTAAATATTGGTGGCGAAATATAGAATCTGCTTATTAATTAAGCACTTTGCGCTTCTAAGGCTTCCCAATATTCAAAAGCTCTTCGAAGGTGCGGAATAACAATAGTACCGCCAATAAGAAGCGAAATGCTCATCCCTTCAACTACTTCTTCTTTAGTTAACCCCAGTTTATAGCATTCTTCTAAGTGATAACGCACACAGTCGTCACAACGCAATACCAGCGAATTCCCTAAACCTAAAAGCTCTTTGGTTTTTTTTGAAAGTGCTCCTTCCGTAAATGCGTTGGTGTCTAAATTAAAAATACGTTTCAGAGTTTTATTGTTTTCTGCAAGCATTTTAGAATTCATCTTTTCGCGATACGCGTTAAATTCTTCAACCAAATTTGTTTCCATAGCAATTTAAATATGAAATATTAATACTATTATAAATGGGTTAGTCTTTTAAATTATTTAAACTTACACCATTCCATTATGCGCCTTTGCGTTTACGCAATTCCTTTTCTTGATTTCTAATTACAATTTTTGAAATATAAATACTCACTTCATATAAAATTAAAATTGGAATAGCCACCATTATTTGGCTTACAATATCTGGAGGGGTAATTACTGCCGAAAGTAATAAAACAATAATTAACGCAAATTTGCGGTACTTTCTAAGAAATTGGGGGGTAACTAATCCTATTTTAGTAAGAATATACATTATTATAGGAAGTTCAAAAACAATGCCGCAGGCCAATACCGAAGTACGTACCAACGAAATATAACTATCCAGATCGAAGTCGTTAAAAACCTCTTCACTCACTCGGTAATTTCCTAAAAAGTTTATTGAAAGTGGGGTTATTAAATAATATCCAAAAAGTACCCCCGTAAAGAAAAGAAGCGATGCAATTACAATAAATCCACGGCTACTTCGGCGTTCACTATCTTTTAAGCCGGGTTTAATAAACTTCCAAAACTCATAAAGAATGTAAGGAAAAGCTACGATGATACCCGCGTAAATGGAGGTCCACATATGTGCTGCAAACTGCCCGCCAACGGTTCTACTTTGAATTCGGAAAGGCATTTCTTGAAAGCAGAAAGAGTCCATTCCCATTGCCTGCGAAATGTTACAAAACATTCTATAGGTAGGGAAATCTGGCCGCTTGGGTCCAAATATTAAGGTGTCAAAAATAAAGTCTTTAAAAATAAAGGCCAACACTGCCAAAATCATCACGGCAGCCGTGGACCTAATGAGGTGCCAGCGCAACTCTTCTAGGTGGTCCAAAAAGGACATTTCTTTTTCGGGAGAACCAATTTTCTTCATTATATAATACCCTCTTTGGTGAGATTATGAATATGAACCACCCCACAGTATTTGCCGTTTTCTTCGGCAAGTATTTGAGTAATCCCGTATTTATCCATCATTTCCATAGCTTCAACAGCCATAGCATTGTTGGCAATTTTTTTAGGATTATACGTCATAATATCTTTGGCTGTTAAGCCCGCAAAATTATCGGTTTTTGTCAACATTCGTCTTAGGTCACCATCGGTAATAATACCTACAATTTTATTGTCTTCAACTACGGCCGTTACGCCTAGCATTTTTTCTGAAATTTCAACAATAACTTCTTTAACATCGGTATTGGGCGCAACTTGTGGCATCTCGTTTAAAGAGGTTAAATTACTCACTCGTAAATATAATTTTTTCCCCAGTGAGCCTCCTGGATGAAACTTTGCAAAATCTTTACTTGAAAAACCTTTTAAATCTAACAAACACATAGCCAAGGCATCGCCAATTACCAGTTGGGCAGTGGTGCTGGTAGTAGGTGCTAAATTATTGGGGCAAGCTTCCTTTTCAACATAAGCATTTAAAACAAAATCGGCTTGTTGCCCTAAAAAAGAATCTCGGTTTCCTGTAATTGCAATTAACTTGTTTTCTATAGCCTTAATTAAGGGGACCAAAACCTTAATCTCGGGCGTGTTTCCACTTTTTGAAATACAAATTACCGTATCGTTTTCTTGAATGGTACCAAGGTCGCCGTGGATAGCATCGGCGGCGTGCATAAAAATTGCTGGGGTGCCCGTAGAGTTTAAAGTTGCCACTATTTTTGTAGCTATATTCGCACTTTTGCCGATTCCGGTAACAATTACGCGCCCTTTTGAATTAAAAATTGTGTTTACGGCGCCGGCAAATTCTTCATTCACTAAATCTACTAAGTTTGCAATTGCTTTACTTTCAGTGTCTATAGTGTCTTTTGCAACGGAAATGATTCTATCTTCTATGTTCAAAATTATATTGCTTTTGAATTTTTGTAACTGTTTCAGAAATTAGTATATTTAAAATACAATTTTATCAATTTAATAATCTTAATTTAAATACTTTTATTTAAAATGCAGTCTACTTAATAAGGTTGTAAAATTACAATTGTTAATTAGTATAACAATGTTATTAGATACTAAAACTGAACTGCATCTTAAAAAAAACACTAGGGACGTGGCAGAAATTGACATTTATGCAAGCCTCAAGAAATATTTCGGGTTTACCCGGTTTAAAGGCTTGCAGGAAGAAGTAATTAAAAGCATTTTAGAAGGCAATAATACCTTTGTAATTATGCCTACGGGAGGTGGTAAATCGCTTTGTTATCAACTCCCCGCACTTATGGAAGACGGCACAGCTATAGTAGTTTCACCGCTAATAGCATTAATGAAAAACCAAGTTGATGCCTTACGCGCGCTTTCTTCTGAAGAGGGAATAGCACATGTTTTAAATTCATCTTTAAATAAAACCGAGGTTAGAAAAGTAAAAAGCGATATTGAAAGCGGCGTTACAAAACTTTTATACGTAGCCCCCGAATCGCTTACAAAAGACGAGTATGTAGATTTTCTTCAAACTCAAAAAATATCGTTTATGGCAATCGATGAAGCCCATTGTATAAGCGAATGGGGTCACGACTTTAGGCCAGAATACCGAAATTTAAAAAGGATTATTGAGCGTATTGGCGAGGATATTCCTATCATTGGGCTTACTGCAACTGCAACGCCAAAGGTGCAGGAAGATATTTTAAAAAATCTTAACATGCCAGATGCCAACACTTTTAAGGCATCGTTTAATAGGCCCAATTTATATTACGAAATACGTCCAAAAACCAAAAATGTTAATGCCGATATAATTCGTTTTGTAAAAAAGAACGAAGGAAAAAGCGGTATTATTTACTGCTTAAGCCGAAAAAGAGTAGAAGAACTTGCCCAAACATTACAAGTAAACGGAATTAAAGCCGTGCCATATCATGCCGGTCTCGACGCAAAAACCCGTGTAAAACATCAAGATATGTTTTTGATGGAAGATGTAGATGTGGTGGTAGCTACCATTGCCTTTGGTATGGGTATCGATAAACCCGATGTACGCTTTGTAATTCATAACGATATTCCAAAAAGTATTGAAAGCTATTATCAAGAAACTGGGCGCGCCGGCCGCGATGGAGGCGAAGGTCATTGTTTGGCTTTTTACAGCTATAAAGACATAGAAAAACTTGAAAAGTTTATGAGCGGAAAACCTGTTGCCGAACAGGAAATAGGGCACGCGCTTTTACAAGAAGTAGTAGGTTTTGCCGAAACCTCCATGTCTCGTAGAAAATTTATTCTGCATTATTTTGGTGAAGAATTTGACAATGAAACGGGAGAAGGCGGAATGATGGACGACAATATGCGTTTTCCTAAAAAGAAACACGAAGCCAAAGACGATGCTAAGTTGTTGCTCGAAGTAGTTTCAAAAACAAACCAGCAGTATAAAAGTAAAGAGATTGTAAACGTTTTAATAGGCAAAGCAAATGCGTTAATTAAATCGCATCGCACCGATGCGCAATCATATTTTGGTTCAGGATCTAATCATGATGCAGCCTATTGGATGGCTTTGTTGCGCCAACTTTTAGTGGCGGGTTACCTTAGAAAAGATATTGAAACTTACGGAGTAATTCATTTAACAAAAGCTGGAAAAGATTTTATTAAATCGCCACAATCTTTTATGATGACCGAAGACCACTCTTTTAAAGATGCCAATGACGATGTTATTGTAAAGGCTCAAAAAGGAGCCGATGTGGTTGATAAAGAACTCTTTAAGCTCTTAAAAGCCGAACTTAAAAAAGTAGCTACCAATTTAGACTTGCCGCCGTATGTAATATTTCAAGAGCCATCTTTAGAAGATATGGCGTTAAAATATCCTGTAACGCTAGAGGAGCTTAGCAACGTACACGGCGTAGGAGAAGGTAAAGCAAAAAAATACGGAAAACCTTTTGTAAAAATCATTCAAAAGTACGTTGAGGATAACGATATTATTAGGCCCGAAGATTTTAGAGTGAAATCTACGGGAAGTAATAGTGCGTTAAAACTTTATATTATACAAAACGTAGATCGCAAGTTGGCACTGCCCGATATTGCGAGTGCCAAAGGTTTAGAAATGCCCGAATTTATTAAAGAAATGGAAGCTATTGTTTATAGCGGTACCAAACTAAATATTAATTATTGGGTCGATGAGGTTTTAGACGAAGATCAACAAGAAGAAATTCACGAGTATTTTCTCGAAGCTACAACCGATAATATTGAAGAAGCGCTAGACGAGTTTGATGGCGATTACGACGAAGAAGAATTGCGTCTTTACCGTATAAAATTTATTAGCGAAGTAGGAAATTAAAACAAAAAAGCGACCCAAACGGGTCGCTTTTTTTTAGGACTTTACTTCTTTATTAAAATACACTAAGTAGTAGTACATTTGTTTTTCCTCATCCCATCCTTTTTCTACAAATTTTTCGGCACTTTCTGTATTTACAAAATCGAGCTTAATTTGTACGTTGGTATCGAGGTTTATTACATTTTTAATTTTCTTTCGCGCGGCAGTAACAGCAGTGTTTGCAATGGGGAAGGTTGTTAAATCTTCAATGCTGTACTTTGGTGCTTTTTCGCTTTTATAATGCCGAAATTCGGGCAGTAAATCGGGGTTGTCTATAACCTCATTCATAAAAGCTGTTTCTTCAAATTCTTCGTTTTTAGCAAAGTGATTTACGGCGCGATTCATAAACATTACTTCTTGCTTTTTATCTTCAGCAGGAAGCACTACATCTTTTGCAAAATCTTGACAGAATTTTAAATATTTCTTTGTGTAAAAATTATCGTCGGCAAAGGCCTCAACACCTAAAAAACTTTCCAACCAATAGCGCGCATCGTATCTATTACTATCTACCGATAAAATTTTGTACCCTTCTTCTTTTTCCGAATTAAAAATTAAACATCCCTTATCGAGTTTGTTTAGGCTAACCCCGTGTTGTAACATAGCTTCCAGCTGGTTACCCTCCTCGGCAAACTGTAGAAAGTCTTGCTTTAATTCAGATTTAAAAATACCAATGGCGTCCATTTTAACATTGTCTAACTGTACATTTTCTAAATATGCAACATACACCTCACCACTTTTAATATGTGGGTGTTCAGACTGGTTGTAAAGATAGGTCGCTATTTTTCGGCTCTCTTCGTGAACGTTATCTGGATTGTTAAAAATATTGGTCGCGCTGTTATACAATTCGTGAAATTCTAAATCGGCTTCATGTGTAAACTGAAAATAATTTTCCTCTTTTTCACGAAAGGGTTTTAAAAAGAATTCTTTTAATAACGGCGTAATTTCATCGTCCATTTTATAGGGTTGTGCCGAAAGAAATATCGCTTCGTTTCTACTTTTATTACCTACGCGATGTATAGAAAGTGAAGCAATGTGAGTATTAAAAAGATTTATCATTTAATAGCAAAGGTTGTGAGTTAATAATGTGTTTTGACTATAAAACCGAAAGAATTGTTAGTTCCAGTTTTCGTCAAAATCGAGGTTGTCGTAGTCTTCGGGGTCTAGATCTAAATCTAAATCTTCTTCATATTCGTCTTCTTCAATTTCTTCGGCAATAAACTCTTTTTCGGGAGCTTCAGCCGGAATTTGACCGTGAACGTACATTAGGTTTGGATAGAGAACTCCTTCTTCGGCTTCCGCAATATCGGCAAGTTCGACCATAAATGTCCACATACTTAAAAAATCGTAAACGTAGATCATTCGGGTATTTTTTTCATCTACAACATCTTCCAAAAAGGTTTCGTTCATAACGCGTCTTCCTCCTGGTTCGTCACTTACGTCAAAAAGTGAAATTTCTTCTCCTTCTTCCCAATTTTCATTGCTTAAGTAAAAGGAAGCCATTTCCATGCCATCAAATCCAAAAGACTGGGTAATAGCATTGTGGAGGTCTTCTAACGATGCCGAAGCTTTAATTTCTAAATCGCGGAATACATCTTCTTGTGTGTCGAGAATTACTCTAAACCGGTAAATCATTTTTTCAATTTTTTTGGGTTGCAAAGGTATAAAATTCGTAACAGTAATTGGGTTCAATTACATTTTATGAACAGTTATTTTGAAAACCTATGTAAAACAAAAGTCATTGCTGCCAATAAGAAAAAGGCTGTTACTTGGTGTAAAACGCCCAGTGTAACGGGCACTTGAAGCAGTAGGGTAAACACGCCTAAAATAAATTGTACCACGACCAAAAATAATAACGCATTAATACCGTGCTTTTGCAGCTTGGTTAAATTCATTTTTCTGGCTTTGTACCACATATAAATTATAATTCCTACTACGATATAAGCCATATAACGGTGAATAAATTGAACACCGCTTTTCCCTTCAACAAAATTGCGCCATAATGGTGATTGTTCTATGTACACTGTTTCGTGTATTAGTTTTCCGTCTGCCATTAAAGGCCAGCTATTATGAATCCAACCCGCATCGAGACCAGCTACAAAGGCCCCCCAAATTATTTGAAGCAGCAATACCGCCATCGCAAAACGTACAATATTTCTAAAGTGTGTATCAACTACTTTTTTGGTTGGATAAATTAAATCTAACGCTACCCAAAAAGTGTATGCAAATGTTATAAATGCAGTAGTAAGGTGCATGGCTAATCTATAATGGCTCACGCTTGGTCTATCTACCAAACCACTTTTTACCATATACCAACCTAAAAACCCTTGAAAACCACCAAGGAAAAGTAGGATTAATGCTTTTTTAATAGTGGATTTTGAAAGTTGTTTTTTAAATAAAAAATAGAAAAACGGAATGATAAATACAATTCCGAGCAACCTACCTAATACGCGGTGTATGTATTCCCAAAAATAGATGTCTTTAAAATCTTCTAAGTCGAAATGATTGTGAAGTTTTTGATATTCGGGAAACTGTTTGTAATGTTCAAATTCAGCTATCCATTCGGCTTCATTTAACGGTGGGATTGTACCCGAAATTAATTTATAACTTGAAATTGAAAGTCCGGAATGCGTTAAACGTGTTATTCCGCCTACCACTACCATAATAAAAATAAGTAAACAGCCCGTAAGGAGCCAGTAAATTACTTTTTTGTTGTCTTTGTTTGCCACTATATTTATGATTTTAACGGTGACTTCGCCGGAATTTTAGTACTGCGAATTCACAAATTATTTATTTTTACTTGCGCGTATAATCGCGAATTCATTGAGTTTTCTTTTTTTAATTTTATGCTTTGCATTGTGCTTGTACTCTGTTTGGTCGTTGTTTTATCACAACGCACACAATGGCTATTGTTTTGATTGCAATTATTTTAAAATGCTATTACAGCAGCGTTTTCTACTTAATTCAACTATTAATTGGGGGTTAGCCCTAAATCTTTTCCTTTTTTCAACATAAATTCTTTTGCGGCCTCGTATTCATTCGGAATTTCACCTTCGAGAATAGCTTCTTTAATTGCATCTTTTATTATTCCTATCTCTCGCGAAGGCTTTAAATTAAAAGTTTTCATAATCTCTTCGCCCGAAACTGGGGGTTGAAAATTACGAACGTGGTCGCGCGCTTCAACTTCAACTATTTTTTCACGTACCAATTTAAAATTGGCGTGATATCTTTTAAACTTTTTTGGGTTTTTAGTTGTAATGTCGGCCTCACAAAGCGTCATTAAATCGTCTACATTTTCGCCTGCATCAAAAATTAAGCGTCTTACAGCGCTATCGGTAACATCGCTAGCCAAAACAATAGGGCGGGAGCTCATTAAAACCATTTTTTGAACAAATTTCATCTTGTCGTTCAATGGCATTTTTAACCTTTTAAATAATTTGTAAACCATTTTTGCGCCTACAAATTCGTGAGTGTGAAAAGTCCAACCTTGCTTTTTGTCAAATTTCTTGGTAGGTGCTTTCCCAATATCGTGAAGCAATGCCGCCCAGCGCAACCACAAATCATCGGTGGCCTTTGCAATATTATCTACTACTTCGAGCGTATGCCAAAAATTGTCTTTGTGAGTTTGCCCTTCCTTTTCATCAATTCCTTGTAGGGCAACCAATTCGGGTAAAATAAATTTTAACAAGCCAGTTTTATGTAAAAGTGCAAACCCTTTTGAAGGCACCTCGGCAAGTAAAATTTTATGCAATTCGTCTACAATGCGCTCTTTTGAAATAATCTTAATTCGTTCGGCATTGCGCGTAATAGAATCTAATGAGGCTTTTTCAATTTTAAAATCTAATTGCGTAGCAAATCGAATAGCACGTAGCATTCGCAAAGGATCGTCGCTGTAAGTAACATCGGGGTCGAGCGGCGTGCGAATAATTTTGTTATTTAAATCTGCAATTCCACCAAAAGGGTCGAGCAATTCGCCATACGTATTATCGCTTAAACTAATTGCCAAGGCATTTATGGTAAAATCTCTACGGTTTTGATCGTCTTCCAAAGTGCCATTTTCAACAGCTGGATTTCTACTTTCTTCGGTATACGATTCTTTTCGGGCGCCTACAAATTCTAGCTCAATACCGCCGCTTTTTAGCATAGCCGTGCCGTATGTTTTAAAAATTGAAACCTTTGGCTTTCCGGGTAGTAGTTTAGCAACTTCTTGCGCAAGCTCAATACCATTGCCAACGGTGACAATATCGATATCTTTGGCTTCGCCGCGTTTTAACAGAAAATCGCGTACAAAACCACCAATTACATAACTTTCCAAATTTAAATTTTTGGAAGCTTTTGAAATGGTTCTAAAAATTGGGTTTTTTAATGCAGATATGTAGGTTTGTCTAACCATTGTTTTTTCGCAAAGTCGCACAGGCGCAAAGTAATTAGTTTTGCGACTTTCGTCTCCTTGTTTTATGTAAAAATTATTGCCGAATTACTTTCACCGAACCGTCATTCTTCAACTTAATTATTGCCGAAGGTTTGCCAGATTTTTTTTCGCGATGCAAATTTACAATATAGTCTACGCCTTCCAAAATAACGGGGTCTATTTCCTTAAAACTTTGAGGTGTTTTTTCACCGCTTACATTTGCCGAAGTTGAAACCAATGGTTTTCGTAATTTTTTAATTAATTTTTTACAAAAATCGTCCTTCGGAACCCGCACGGCAAGCGAGTTATCTTCGGCGATTAAATTTTCGGCTACGCGAATGGGGTCGTCGTAAATTATCGTGGTGGGTTTTGAAGCATATTTTAGAATATCATAAGCCACTTCGGGAACATCTTCAATATATTCATTTAGCATTTTAAAATCGCTTACTAAACATATTAGCGACTTTTTATCGCTGCGGTTTTTAAGCTGAAAAATTTTTTCTACAGCTTTGGCATTTGTAGCATCGCAACCAATTCCCCAAACAGTATCGGTTGGATAAAGAATGATGCCTCCTTTTTTTAAAACTGCTAAACAATTTTCAATTTCGTTATTCATCTAAAAAGGTAATTTTTTGTTTTAACTTTAGTGATTGGGTTAGGTTATTGCTTTTTAAAATAATGGGTAATAAATACCATTTTTTTGGTTTTAAGCTTAAAACTATTGCCAAATACATTCTTATAAATTGATATTTTACATACCCAAAATTTTTCCGAAGTACGTATAAATACGAGATATAACTTTCTTTAGCAATAGCTTTTGAAACGCCTGTACTTACCCCTTGGTGATGTAAAATTTGTGCTTCTGGTACCAACCACGATTCATATCCCACTTTTTTTAATCGATGGCAAATGTCCATTTCTTCCCAGTACAAAAAGATATTTGAATCAAAACCCCCCACTTTGGCGAAAGCGTTGGTATCAAAAAATAAAAAGGCCCCATTTACCCAATTAACTTGTAAAGGGTTACTATATTCTTTTTTTCGTTTTGGGTATAAATTTGGATTACTTTTTTCTAAATATCCACGCCCTAAAAGCAGTCGCCGTATCCCTTTGTTATGGTCAAAAGAGGGGACAAAATTATGGTTTTCATCAAAATTTTGAGCCGTGCAAACACCAACTTTTGGATGGGTTTTCATAAAATTTAATAATATTTCTAAACAATTATTAAGCAACATGGCATCGTTGTTTAAAAATAGCAGATAATTGGCATTTGCAAATTGAGCACCGTACATATTTCCGCCGCCAAAGCCTGTGTTTATTACACTTCTATGTAACGAAATATGTTTATGCTTTGGAAAATTATCTTCTAAAATTTTGTATTCTGAAAGCGTAGAATTATTATCCACCACAATAATTTCATAGCTAATATTTGCTGGCGTTTTTTTAATTACCGTATTAATACACTCCAAAGTATATTTTGAAGAGTTGTAATTTATAATGATTACGGCAACATCCATTAGTTGAATTTTAGTGGCAGTTTTTTAAGTAGCAGTGACAAAGATACAATTACTCCCAATGGCAAGTAAACGAAAGTTTTAATTATTTAACCGTAAAAAATTGGACCATTATATTAGGCTTTTATACACGTCTAAATATTGCTTTGCTGTATTTTCCCAGTTAAAACTTTTGGCGCGTTGGGTATACCAATTTTCGTAAAACGCTTTGTTTGCGTTATACTTATCCATTCCGCTTGTAAATTTATTTGCCATGTATTCTGCATCGTAATGACTCCAGTAAAAACTGTGCTCCCCGCCAATTTCGGGAAGAGAAGTGTTGTTTGATAAAAATACAGGTTTTCCAAAACGCATGGCTTCAATTGGCGGGATACCAAATCCTTCACGTTGCGACGGAAACACAAAGGCTTCGCAATTTTTTAGGTAATATTGTTTTTCTAAATCGGTTATTTTTCCAGTTTGAAATACGCTGTTTTCAAGTTTGTGTTGCGCTACCAAAGCGGTTAATTTTTGAGCGTAAGCAGAGTTGTTATTGCCTGCTAACACCAAGTTGTAGTTTGGTAAAAACCGTAGCATTTCTACAAGCGTAATAAAATTTTTACGGTCACTAAATTCTCCAATAGAAAACAAATAGGGCTTTGGAGGTAAAATTGAAGGTTTAAAATCTTTGGGAATTGAGATGTCTGTTATGGTGTTGCCGTTGTAAATAACGTATTCTGGTACGTTTGGCACATTAAAATGAGCGTGGGTGTCTTGTTTTGCAAATTCTGAAATGTACGTTATTGCGCTACTTTTTTCTAATTTTTGACGGAATTGCTTTTTAAGTTTTTCCTGTATTTCAACAGAATTTTCGGTAACAAAATGCACGTCGTGAACCGTTAATAAACAGGGGGTTTTAAAGAAAGGTTCAATTTTGATATTCTGATTTAAACAATGCCACAAATTGTATTTTTTCTTTATTCGGAAGGGTTTATGGCGGGTAAGCGAACTGTATTTTCGATATTTAAAAGCATCGCCAAATTCTTCTTTTAGTGCTGCCGTATTCTTCGCATTTAAAACAATTTCAAATGTATCTTGCCGAAATTGGGCCATTGCTTTAATTAAGTGGTAATTAAATTGCCCAAAACCCGAAAAACGGTTTTTTAAATTATGCGACTCTAAAAAAACTTGTTTCAAAATAGCGATTTAAGATTAGTCAATTTTTCTGTATAACAACCATAAATTTACATACCGTTTAAACACCGAAAACGCGCTAACGTAAGCGAGTATAAATCCTTCTTTTCCATCTAAAACGCCAAGCCTAAAAATAAACTGATTCCAAAAACGATAAAACGGGCGAAATAAAAAGTGATAGTAATTTGGCTTTTTACCTTTTTTGTAAAGCATTTTAGCCTGCAATGCACTGTATTGATGCATTTTTGAAGTGTAATCGTCAAAAGATTTATAAGTGTGGTGCGGTAAACTGTTTTTTAGTCTTTCAGTTTTACCATTGGCTTCCAAGGTTTCGTGAACCAAGTTTGCATTGTATTTACAGTTATTTTTATTAAAAAACCGAATAATAAAATCGTTTTGTAACCCACTGTATTTTATGCGTTTTCCCATAAAATAAAAATCGCGCTTTACATAATAGGCAATAGCCGAAGGATTTTTAAACGTTTCTATAATTTCGGTAGCCAGCTGCGGCGTAACCTCTTCATCGAGATCGAAAAAAGTAACCCAATTATTTGTTGCTTTTGAAATAGCATAGTTTTTTTGAGCCGAAAAATTATCGAAAGTGCGTTGATAAACAGTAACTTTTTCGTGCTTTTTAGCCAAGGCAACTGTATTATCGCTGCTAAAAGAATCTACAATTACAATTTCATCTACAAACCAAAGGCTGGCAATATATTTTTCAATATTGTGCGCTTCGTTTAGCGTAATTGCAATGCCGGTTATTTTTACAGGATTTTTCAAATAAATGGTGGTTACTGTGGATAAAAGTAATGTTTTTTAAATGTTAGCCCTTTTTAGTTTATTTAAGTCCTTTTTGCAACAATCTCAGCTTTACATAACGTTCAAAAACACCGTATGCATTTACAGCGGCGACGGTCATTCCCGGCACGCCATCGCGAAAACCGCCCTTTAAAATAAACGATCTAAAAAACCGATACGTTGGTTTAAATAATAGGTGAAACCAAGTTACTTTTTTTCCTTTTTCATATAGCTGTTGCGCCTGAAACCAAGCGTAAGATTCCTTTTTTTTAATGTAGTTTTCTAACCCTTTATAAGTAAAGTGCAGCATTTTATTTTTTAGCTTTCCAACACTGCCTTGGCAAATTAATTTTTCGTGAACCGAGCCCGAAAATATTGCGCCTTCGCGCCGCACCAGTCTTAATACATCATCGCTGTGATGGTACAAAAACCGATTCATATAAAAATGTGGAAAATTAATTTTATAGCCGCCGTGTTTCGGGTTTTTAAGGGTTTTTATAATTTCAATTTCCAGCGAATGTGTAACCCGTTCATCTGCATCTACAAATAAAACCCAGTCGCCTGTAGCTTCTTTTAGCGCATAATTTTTTTGATTTGAAAAATTATCAAATTCACGTTGTAAAAATTTGGTTGCGTATTTTATTGCAATCTGTGGTGTATTATCTGTACTAAAGGAATCAATTACTATTATTTCATCGGCAAAACTCACCGAAAATAAAGCGTCTTCAAGATATGCTTCTTCGTTAAAAGTTGGAATAATTACAGATAGTTTCGCCATTAGCGCAAAATTAGTAAATAACTTTATCTTTACGGCAAATAGCAACTTTCAGTTTATGACCCAAACCTGCCGAATTTGTAATAATAGCACAGATAATAAAGCTTTTACCGCAAGAGAAATGATGTACGGCTTACGCGAAACTTTTAAGTATTTTCAGTGTGCAAACTGCGGGTGTTTACAAATTGCTGAATTTCCACAGAATATTGCAAAATACTACCCCGGTAATTATTACAGTTTTAATAGTTACGACGGTAAAAAGTTTAAAGGTTTTAAAGGCGCCATAAAAAAGAAACAGTACAAAGCTGCCGCCTTGGGGGGTAAGTTTTACAATGCTACCCTGCGGAAGGTTTTAGGGAAGAAAGAATACGTTATTTTTAAAGATTTAAATGTTACTGAAAACACTCGAATTTTGGATGTAGGCTGCGGCAATGGCCGAAATTTTTTATATCCGCTTGCCGAAGTTGGCTTTAAAAATGTAATGGGTTGCGATCCATTTTTAAATAAAACAATTGAATATAAAAATGGCCTCACAATTAAAAAATGTAGCCTTTACGATATTGAAACTACTTTTGATATAATTACGTATCATCACGCTTTTGAGCATTTACCAAACCCGTTTGAAAGTTTAAAAAAAGCACATAATTTGCTGGCTCCAAAAGGGGTGTGTATTATTAGAATCCCTACAGTTTCTTCATTTGCATGGGAGCATTACGGGGTAGATTGGGTGCAGTTGGATGCGCCGCGCCACTTCTTTTTACATTCTAAAAAAAGCATGCAAATTCTGGCCGAAAAAGCTAATTTTGAGTTGTTTAAGGTTGAATATGACTCTACACATTTTCAATTTAGCGGCAGTGAAAAGTACAAAAAAGACATTCCCCTTTCGGCGCCAAAATTTAAAGGGTTTAAACATTCTTTAAAACGAAAAATTCAGAATTTTAAATTTCAAAAGAAAGCTCACAGCCTAAATAAAGAGCAACGCGGAGATCAAGCTGCGTTTTATTTACGTAAGAAATAACTTTATCTTTGCCCCCTATGACTGCACTCGATACTTCGGTAATTATAAGTACTTACAACTCGCGCGACTGGTTAGAAAAAGTTCTTTACGGTTATAACAATCAAACTTACAGGCAGTTTGAAGTTATAATTGCAGACGATGGCTCTAACGATGAAACGCGAAAATTGCTTAAGCGTATGGAGGCTGAAGTTTTTTTTCCCATCATTCACGTTTGGCACGAAGATAAAGGGTTTCAAAAATCTGAAATTCTTAACAAAGCAATTCTTCAATGTAGCACCGAGTATATAATTATGAGCGATGGTGACTGTATTCCGCGAAAAGATTTTGTGGAACAGCACGTTAAATTTAGAGAAGAAGGATACTTTCTTTCGGGTGGTTATTTTATGCTTCCTATGGATATTTCAAAAGAAATTACCAAGGAAGATATTTATTCAGAAAAATGTTTTAACCTTTCGTGGTTAAAACAGCACGGCTTACCAAATTCTTTTAAAAATAACAAACTGTATGCGGGTCCATTAAAAGCTTTTTTACTCAATAGATTTACACCCACCAATGCTAGTTGGAATGGTCATAACGCATCGGGTTGGAAAAAAGATATTGTAGCTGTAAACGGTCTAGACGAACGCATGCAGTACGGTGGGCAAGACCGAGAGCTTGGCGAACGTTTGGCCAATTACGGGCTAAAAAGTAAACAAATACGCTACAATGCGGTGGTGTTACACTTAGATCATCCACGAGGGTACAAAAACCAAGAATCGATTAATAAAAACTTGGCTATTCGTGAGCAAACGCGCGAGCAAAATAAAAAATGGACCTCGTTTGGGATTGTAAAAAACAACAATGAAATACCGTATGTTTCGGTAATTGTAAGTACCTACAATCAGCCCGAATGGCTTAAAAAAGCACTTTGGGGTTTTGAACAACAACTCGAAAAGAATTTTGAAATAATTATTGCCGACGACGGTTCTACCAAAGAGACAAAAGAGTTGATAGATTCGTTTAAAAAAGAATCTCCTTTGCGAATAAAGCACGTGTGGCAGGAGGATCACGGCTTTCAAAAAACCAAAATTTTAAATAAAGCGATAAAAGAAGCCAAAGGTGAATATTTAATTTTTACCGATGGCGATTGTATTCCGCGTAACGACTTGGTTTCTACTCACCTTGGCTTAAGCCGTCCGGGTTGCTTTCTTTCGGCAGGATACTTTAAACTGTCGATGAAAATTTCAAAACAAATTACCAAAGAAGATATTGAAACCCAACGTTGTTTTAATGCAAAATGGCTTTTAAAACACGGACTTAAAAAAACATTTAAAATCAATAAACTTACCTCATACGGGTTTAAAGAAGATTTTTTAAACACATTTACACCCACGAGTGCAACTTGGGATGGTAATAACGCTTCGGGTTGGCGAAAAGATGTGTTGGCGGTAAATGGTTTTGACGAACGTATGCAATACGGAGGCGAAGATCGCGAAATGGGCGAGCGCTTAATGAACTACGGAATTAAACCACTGCAAATTAGATATAGCACCGTAACCTTACATTTGGACCACGAAAGAGGATATGTAAAAAAAGAAATGTTTATTAAAAACAAAGCCATTAGACGGGTTACCAAAAAAGAAAAACGCGTTTGGACTAAATACGGAATTTTAAAACAAGAGCAGCCAACTGCTTCAACTACCTAAATTCTATTTGTTAAAGTAATTATTTTTTGCTCTCGGCCAAATGATGCTCCAAAAACGGTTTTAATTTTGAAATAATCATCGCTGGGGTGAGCTTTAAATAAAGCGACTTAGGATTAGCTTCTATTTTTTTGCGTTCTTCGGGGGTGAAATTTTTAAACAAATTGGGTTGCTCTTCCAAAAGATGAATGGATTGATGAAATTTTCCGTCTTCAAAACTATTCCACGCATCTTTGTCAATATAAGGTGAATAGATTGTAAACGTAGGTTTATCAACAGCTTTTGCAATATGAACACTGCCGCCCTCATTGCTCACCAACAATTTACACTGGCTCATTAACACTGCAAAGTCGCGAATAGATTTTGCGTAAATTTCAAGATTAATTTGCGATTTGGAGGAGCACATTTCGTAAATTTTTAATGCTTCTTCCTTTTGATGCGGAGCGTAGTTAAAAAGTACGGTTACGTTGTAATTTTCGGTAATGTAGTCTATTACGTGCGCAATATATTTATACGGCATACTTTTTTGCGGTGTGCTACCTAAAACGCCCAACATGAGTACTGGCCGATTAATTTCGGAAAGTTTAGGAGTATTTTTTTCGCCTTCTGTAAAATAAATCTTCGGCTCGTAATCTGCATTTTTTAAAGGAAAAACCGATTGGATTAAATTTATTCTATCTTCAATTCCGCGGCCGCAGGCTAGCGTAGCTTTCTTTTTAAAATTTATAGGATGTGTGTAAAAGGGAAGTTTTAATTTTTTATGGGCACGTTTAAAGCCTATTCTATATTTGGCACCGCTTCCTAAGCAAATCATTCTACTTTGAAACTTAGCATAGGGGTCAAAAATAATATCAAACCGCTCGCCTCTAATTTTTAAAATAGTTTTTAAAAGGTTGGTGATTTTCTTTAATTCCTTTTCTTTTATCGCAAAAATACGGTCTATATTTGGGTTGTTTTCTAACACACCAGTAGTATAATCGTACGCAAAAAAAGTAATTTCGCTTTGTGGAAATACCTTTTTAATATTGTTGGCAATTACCGAACTTAAAAGCACGTCGCCAATTCTTTTGTTTTGTATTAGCAGTATTTTCTTCATATAGATTACCTTCGCAAAATACCTTTTTTTGGTTTTATCTTTTAAAGAATGCAAGAGAATTTTATAATTCATCCAGATTTTTCGCAAATAGCAACCAAGCTATACAAAGCACTCGACCGTTTTTCTGAAATTGGAGAATATGTTACAAAAGGCGAGCGCAATGTAATAAAAAGAGTGACTATTGACGGTTTTTCGCTAAACATAAAAAAGTTTAAAACCCCCAATGCAGTGCAATCATTGGTTTATCAATATATGCGAAAAAGTAAGGCAAAACGCTCTTATGAATATGCATTGAAACTTATTGGCTTTGGTATTAAAACACCGTTTCCGGTTGCGTATTTAGAACGTTTTAATGGCGGTTTAAAAGAAAGCTTTTATATAAGTATACATGTAAATTACAATTTCGATTTTCGTGTACTTATCCATAAACCCAAGTTTAAAAATCGGGGTGAAATTTTAAAACAGTTTACCCAATTTACCTTTAAACTTCACGAAAACGGGGTAAACTTTTTGGACCATTCTCCAGGAAATACGCTAATAGTTGATAATGGCGATAATACCTACAATTTTTATTTAATAGATTTAAACCGAATGCGTTTTGAAACTATGAGTTTTGAAAAACGCATGCACAACTTTAGAAGATTGTGGCTTTCTAAAACTATGATTAAAATTATGGCTGCTGAATACGCCAAATGTTACGGTAAATCGGTTACTGAAACGCACACCCTGATGCTTAAATACAGCCGGGAATTTCAAAATGCTAAAAACAGTAAAAAGCTTCGAAAAAGAAGGTTTAAAAAACTATTTTAAAACCATTTGGCTTTAAAAAGTTAGTTCCCTCATTCAAAAGGCTCCTTCCCTCATTCTGTATTTTATAGAGCATAGTAGTATGGTAGTTTTACTTAAAGTTTAACTCAAAAAACCATATTATGAAATCACTTATCACATTTTTTGCAGTAGCACTATTATGTCTACAATTAAGCGCACAAACGGTAGCGGTAAACGGAATCGTAACCGATGACAGCGGACTCCCACTGCCAGGGACGAATGTAATTGTTAAGGGAAGTAACAAAGGAACACAAACCGATTTTGATGGTAAATATGCCATTGAAGCGCAAATAGGAGAGATTTTAACCTTTTCGTATGTAGGTTTTAATACCAAAGAAATTAAGGTAAAAACCGCGGGAATTTTAAATGTAACGCTCGAATCTGCTGCAGTTTTAAGCGAAGTGGTAGTTACGGGCTATGCAGGAGATAATAGCAATGCTGCGATACGAAATGCAAGAGGATTTGGGATACGTAAAAAACGAAGATCGTTAACAAACCAGTTGCAGGGCAAGGCCAATGGCGTATTAATTAGAGGAACGTCATCTGTAGTTTCCACACGAGGTTATGAAACAAAAAATTTCCTTTCAGAAAATGAATCGTATGGTCGTATTAATGAAAATATATTTAAAAGTGTAGGTACTGCGCCACTATCTACCTTTTCAATAGACGTAGATAAAGCGGGGTATAGTAATATTCGGCGAATGCTTAACAATGGACAAAAAGTTCCAAAAGATGCCGTAAAGATTGAAGAGATGGTAAATTACTTCAGCTATAATTATCCGCAACCAAAGGGGAAAGACCCTTTTTCAATAACCGCTAATGTGGTAAATTCACCTTGGAACGAAGAGGCAAAATTGGTTCGAATAGGTTTAAAAGGAAAAGATATTTCATTAAAAAATGTACCCCCATCAAATCTAGTTTTTCTGTTAGATGTTTCGGGCTCGATGAATGCGCCCAACAAATTACCATTGTTAAAAACAGCGCTTAATGTTTTGGTTGATAAACTAAGAGAGGAAGACAAAGTTGCCATTGTTGTTTATGCCGGTGCGGCAGGTTTGGTTTTACCACCAACTTCGGGAGCAGAGAAAAATATAATTCGAAATGCCATTAATAATTTAAGTGCTGGAGGTTCAACTGCTGGCGGAGCGGGTATTAAATTAGCATATAAAATTGCAACCGAAAATTTCAGCAAAGGAGGAAATAACCGTGTAATTCTGGCAACCGATGGCGATTTTAACGTAGGCGAATCGAGTGATAGATCTATGGAGAGCTTAATTGAAGAAAAAAGAAAAAGCGGTGTGTTTTTAACCTGTTTAGGCTTTGGCATGGGCAATTATAAGGACAGTAAATTAGAAATACTGGCTAATAAAGGCAACGGTAACCACGCCTATATTGATACCATGCAAGAAGCGCAAAAAGTGCTTGGCACAGAGTTTTTTGGAACCCTTTATACCATAGCAAAAGATGTGAAAATTCAGGTAGAATTTAATCCAGCAAAAGTTCAAGCTTACCGTTTAATAGGTTACGAAAACCGATTGTTGAACGATGAAGATTTTAAAGACGACACAAAAGATGCAGGCGAATTGGGAAGCGGACATACAGTAACAGCGTTATACGAGGTAATTCCGGTGGGTGTAAAAAGTAAGTATTTAAAAGATATCGATAATTTAAAATACACTAAGCAAATTACACGTGGCTTTACAAATGAGATGCTAACCGTGAAATTTCGATACAAAGAACCCGATGGCGATGTTAGTAAGCTAATTGTAAAAACAGTTAAAGATGAAAATAATTCGATATTAAATGCTTCCGAAGATTTAAAGTTTTCGGCAGCAGTGGCACTGTTTGGAATGCAATTGCGAAAGTCTAAATTTATTAATACCAAAAAAATTGACGATGTTATTGCCTTAGCCGAAGCAGGGAAAGGAACTGATAAAGATGGCTATCGTTCAGAATTTATCCGCTTGGTAAAAAGCAGTAAGTAATTTTAAGAAAAACTGAATTGTATAGTGGTTTGGTTTTTTGAGAGAAGAGCGCGCAACCGCTCTTTTTTCTTTTATATAGTTCTCACGCTGTTACCGATATGCTTTCCCTAACGGGACATGGTGGTGTCGCTACTCTTTGTTACCAATATGTTGTCCCTCACGGGACATGATGGTATCGCTGCTTTTTGTTAGTGATATGCTGTCCCTGGCGGGACACAATTTAGGTTGAAATATCAAAAATAATAACTCCCTGTGCTGTTAGGCATAGTATATATCATCTATTTACAATGATTTCTTTGTTTAATTATCAATAATTTACATACACCCATCCTATAAATGCTTTGGGGTATTTTGGGTCATTTAAAACCAATACATAATAATATGTGCCCACAGGGACGAGTTTCCCCCTTACAAGAAAACCTTTTGTAGCTATACCATCCCAAAATCCATCGGCATTGCGGGCAGTGTGAATTAAATTACCTTCTCGAGAATAGATGTTTAATTCGAAGCTTTCGTAGATATTTAAAAGATTACTTATTTCGAATACATCGTTAATACCATCGCCGTTAGGAGAAAAACCTTCCGGAATAAAGGGCGCACAATTTTCGGTTGTTATTAGAAAAGATGTGATGGTAAAGCAAATTTCGTTTTCTAATCGTACATAAATGGTTTGTGGATCTGTAGTGTTTTGAAATTCGGTTGGGGTTCTGATAGGCTCAATATTTTCTAATGCATTTTGAAGTGATGTATAAAATTGTATTACATCATTTACATTAGTGCGAATTAAATTACCCTGTATTGTTAAATCGAAAATTGCAGTATCAAAACCTGTGTCGCATTCCAATAAATTAGGCAGATTAGGAATAGGAGGGATGCTTTCAAAATTTATATCTCGAGTAAAAGTATTGTTGTCTTCACGTAATTCTTCTATTAAACCATTACCATTCCCATCGTCATCAACTACAGCGGTTATAGAAAATGCATTGTCTAAATTTTCAGGTAAATCAATGACTACCTCGCCATATTCACTGCCTCCAATAGGTATTGCTAGCCTTGTTTGCGAGATTGCAACCAATTCATTTTCTGCATAAAAAGCTATAGATGTATTAGCAGGCAATGGTCCCGTTGCTTCTAGGTTATAAGCGGTGTAAGGAAGAATTAAACTTCTGCCGCGACAGGCCGAAATTTCAGGAAAATCAATAGTTGCATCGGGGAGCGGACACGGTATTACTTCCACCGTAAAACTATCAATTACAAAACAATCTGGATTTGCCACCCTAATAAAAATAGTTTGGGGGTTTTCGGTATTTTGAAAATTTTCAGGATTCTGAATTGGATTTTCATTCTGCTGCGCATCTGCTTCCGAGAGATGAAAACTCAAGTTGTAACTCGGGTCTATTTCTGTGGTAACTTCGGTTAAATTAAAATATTCTTTACCAATAATATCGCAGGTTTCTAAGTTGTATAAACCAGTAATAATTGGATTAATTAAAAGATGAATTGGGAGCTCATCTTCATTATTGTCTTCGTTTATTTCATCAATAATTCCGGTGCCATCGCCTACGTCATCAACTACCATTTTTAAAATAAAATCGGCCTCAACATTGTTGGGTATTGTAATGGTTATTGTTCCGTGTTCTTCGCCGTTAATTGGAATGTTGGCAACAGTTTCGGTTTGTGCAATTAATTGGGTATTTGCATAAATTGCAATTGGCGTTCCTGCGGGCAAAATATCGGTACTGTTGCGGTTATAAACTGTGTACTCGATTGTAATTTCACGATTGCCACATTGAGTCGCTCCAATAATATTATCTATTGAAATTGTGGCGTCGGGCAATTCGGTATTAAGGACAGTAATAATATTATTAATCATTACAAAATCTTGTCCGCTGGTAAGTTGAATAGTTGCTGAAGTATCGCCCGGACTTATATAATTTGAAATAGGATATACGTCTATATCCATATTGTATAACACATCGCTATTGGTAAAACTATTTGTACCATTAAAGGCGTTATCGGCAGGATTTAAGGGTGGATTGCTAAGAATGTTGCCGTTAATACGAAGCGTTTCATTTACTGCAATTTGTCTATCACCTTCCCAGGCAAGAAAGCCAATTTTGGCCCCTTGCGTATCTAAAACTCTTAAATTATTTAATGTAATTTCTAGCAATTGATTGTTTCGGGACACACTCTCTAAACCGTCAAAGATGTTTACTTGATTGTTGGGCAGCGCAGCATCTTCATAAACCACTGTAATGGCCCAACCGCCAAAATTTGTACCCGAACCTGGCGGACTGCAATATTCGGGGATTACTTGGGTGAGATCTAAGTCTGAAAGCGTATAATTTCCGTTTCCGGTATTAATAACTTGATTGGTAACATTAGCAAATGCTGCAAAATAAACATAGTCTGTGCCACCGCTATTAAAGGTTAGGTTAAACGTACGCTCGGCAACAATTGGTGTTTGGTTAAGCGTTACGTTGAAATCGCCGGGACCCGATCCTGCCCAATATAGATAAGCCGCTACAATTTCTTGGCTTGGTTGTAGCTGAAAATTTGCGCTGCTACTGGTTAAGATAAAACATTGGCCACCGGTGCCGTTTTCTTCAACGTTAAGCGTATTTCCAAAGGCTGTATAATCATATTGACCATTAAATTGTTGATAAAGTGAAATATCCTGCGAAATAACCACAATTGGAAATAACAGAATAAATATGAAGGTTGAAAGTTTCAAAAATACGAGGCCTTGATTGTCTGCTAAATATAGACAAAAATGGCGTATTAAGTTTAAATTGCAATTTATTCTTCTGAATAAGTTACGGTTAACACAAACTGCAATTTCATAAAATGCGCAACTTATTTTTACAAATCTCTTTTCTTTAAAATTGCATAAGACCAGTAAATGAAAAGAGCCGTCCACACCAGTACGATGAGCACATTAAAAAATCCTACCCCGTAATCTTTGTTGAAATTTTCTCCCAATTGGTTTGCGGCAGATTGTATTGCACCCAACCTACTTAAAGGTTCTTTTATAAGATTAGCCATGGCGTTAAGTGGAAAGAAAATTGATACTTTATCGGCTATTTGGGTGTCTTTAAACAATTGCCATTTCATTAAACCGTACAAAAGCCATTCAATAATTTGCCAAACAATTAGAAACCCAAGTGCAAATGCCGAACGTTTTACAAAAACGCCCAAAAAAAGGCAGAAGGAGAAAAACGCTACCAGTTTTATAAAATAGGCGCCAATGTATTCTAAGTCGCTTAAAATAATGCCCAATTCGTTATAATCTGAAAAGCTTAAACCAAGAATAAGCGACACCAAAAAGATAAAAAAGGTAGAAATTGCGGCGAAGAGCAGTACGGTTAAAAATTTTGAAAGTACAAACTCTCTCTTGCTTAAACCATCTATTAAATTTTGTTTTAAGGTACGGTAACTATATTCATTACTTACCATTGAAACAATTACTATTGCTAAAAACAGTTTTAGAATAGCAGCAACATAGGTGTTAAAATGCCAAATGTAGGGGAAGTTAAAAATTCCTTGGTCTGCCACACGAAAGTGAAAATTCCCGAAATTAAATTCGATGGAGGAGATAAGCGCTATAAAAGTTATAAGAACAAAATAAATTATTGAAATTATTTTGGCAGAGCGGTTGTAGCGTAATTTGTGTAATTCAATATTTAGCAATCGTAGCATGCAGCTTAGTTTTGTTTGGTTAATTCAAGGAATTGTTCTTCAAGGCTTTCTTTGCGTTTTACAAGATGCGAGAGGGTTATGCCTTGTTCAAAAAGAAGTTTATTAACATCGGTAGCATCCATAGGTTGGTTGAGGTAAACGATTAAATATTCGCCCTCGCGCTTAACTTTTCCAAATGCCTCATTGTTTTCCACGGCTTGGTAAAGCATCTCCATATTGTTGCATTTCATAGTTAAAAAGCCATGGCTAGCTATCATGCCATCCACACTACCCGAATACAAACTCACCCCCTGCCGCAAAATAACTACGTGGGTGCATACTTTTTCAACCTCGTCTAATAAATGTGAAGCTAATAAAATAGTGGTTCCTTGCGAGGCAATGGTTTTTATAATTTCTCTTATTTGATGGATTCCCTGTGGGTCTAAACCGTTTGTAGGCTCATCGAGGATTAAGATTTCGGGGTCGTTTAATAGGGCCGAGGCAATTGCCAAGCGTTGTTTCATTCCTAATGAAAAGGTACTAAATTTGCTGTCTTTTCTATCAAGCAATCCAACAAGTTTAAGCTTTTCGTGAATTTTTTGTTCCGAAACTTCTTTAATCTTACAAACTAATTGCAGGTTTTGCACTGCCGTCATATACGGGTAAAAATTGGGTCGTTCAATAATGGCACCTACTTTTTTTAGCGCATTGTGGGTATCGGTATTTCCATCAAACCATTGAAAATTGCCCGACGTTTTATTAACCACATTTAACACTATTCCCAAGGTAGTACTTTTGCCACTGCCATTGGGACCAAGGATCCCATAAACATTGCCTTTTTCAATAGTAAATGATAGGTTATTTACGGCTGTTAACGAGCCAAATTTTTTTGTGAGATTGTTTATTGTAAGAATATTTTCCACAAGATGGTTTTACAAGGTTGGTATTTGTATGACGAATCGCAACTGGTTTTGTTACATTTTTAAAAGTTGATTAATATTCTATATTTAGAATTGAGTACCTTTGTACATCTTTAAAAATATAGAAAAATGCAAGACGGAATTTACGCAAAAATTGTAACAGAAAAAGGAGAAATTCTTTTAAAACTTACACACGATAAAACCCCGGGAACCGTTGGTAACTTTGTTGCTTTGGCAGAAGGTAATTTAGAAAACTCGGCAAAACCGCAAGGAAAACCTTATTACGATGGATTAAAATTTCACCGAGTTATCCCAAATTTTATGATTCAAGGAGGCGACCCTCAAGGAAGTGGATCTGGTGGTCCCGGATATAAATTTGACGATGAATTTCATCAAGATCTTCGTCATGATACTCCCGGAATACTGTCAATGGCAAATGCTGGGCCAGGTACCAATGGAAGCCAGTTTTTTATCACACACGAGGCTACGCCTTGGTTAGATAATAAGCACACTGTATTTGGAAAAGTTGTAGAAGGACAAGATGTTGTAGATAGTGTGGCTCAAGGCGATACTATGCAAAAGGTTGAAATTATTCGCGTTGGCGAAGAAGCCGAAAAATGGAACGCAGTTGAAGCTTTTAGAAGTTTTACTGGCGAACGCGAAGCGCGTATTGCAAAAATGAAGAAAGCCCAAGAAGAAGAATTAAACAAAATTTCTGAAGGTTTCGATAAAACTGATAGTGGTTTGCGTTATAAAATTATTCAGAAAGGAAATGGTAAAAAAGCCGAAAAAGGTAAAACTGTTGCCGTTCATTACAAAGGAAGTTTAATAGATGGAACCGAGTTTGATTCTTCGTATAAAAGAAAACAACCTATTGAATTTCAATTAGGGGTAGGCCAAGTAATTACTGGTTGGGACGAAGGTATTCAACTTTTACAAGTAGGTGACAAGGCTCGCTTTGTAATTCCATCGCACCTTGCTTATGGCGAGCGTGGCGCTGGCGGTGTAATTCCACCTTCGGCTACCTTAATTTTCGATGTAGAATTAATGGATGTTAAGTAGTTTTTAACCCAGATTATTGATAAAAAAACGTCTCGAAATTTCGAGACGTTTTTTTATAGCTATAGTAAGTTAAACTATTCTTTCCACTTAATATTACACCCTATGCTGGGTTTTTGGTCTTTGCGTTGCGGGTTGTTGTTAAGGATGTTGTCCATAGCTTCACGCAAATCGCGACCGTTTACGGGTATACCGTTTCCTGGGCGACTATCGTCTAACTGTCCGCGATATACTAGCTTTAAATCGTCGTTAAACAAATATAAATCTGGAGTGCAAGTAGCTTGGTAAGCTTTTGCTATTTCTTGGGTATCATCAAATAAATATGGAAATGAAAAATTGTGCTTTCGTGCCGTACGCCACATTTCGGCAGGAGCGTCTTGTGGATATTTTATCACATCATTACTGCTAATTGCCACAAAACCAAAACCAGTCACTCGATAATCGTTACTTACCCTAACAAGTTCGTCTATAACGTGTTTTACATAGGGACAATGATTGCAAATAAACATAACAACCGTGCCTTTTTCGCCTTTAATATGCTTTAAAGAAACAGGCTTATTGGTGATAGTATCTATTAAAGTGAAATCGGGCGCTTGTGTTCCCAACGCAAGCATTTTAGATTCTGTTCTCGCCATTGTAGTTTTTATATCTTAGTAGTTATTTCTCGTTTAAAGTTACACTTTTTACATAGTTATTTGCGGTTTACTTCACTATAAAACACATAGATTTCTATTAAAGAATTTATAAAAGTTTGTAGGTGCACTATATCTCTACTAACTTTAAATTTTAAATTTAATATTATGAAAAAATCATATTCATCACTCTCTATAGCAATAGACGATTTAAAAAAAGACGGCTATACCGAAGATTTTAATTTAGTTGCAGATGGAATAGAGTCTAAAGCACTTAAACAGAAATGGAAAGCCGGCGAATTGGACGTTGTGAAATTTTACAGGTTTGAAGGAATGACTGATCCGGGTGACAATACAATTCTTTATTTAATTGAAACAAAAAGTGGTAAAAAAGGACTGCTTGTAGATGCATACGGGGCAGACCAAACTGTAGTTTCTTCGGCGATGATTCAAAAATTAAGACTGCACCATGACGAATAATCTTACGTGGTCTGACTTTGAGAAAGTTGAAATGCGCGTAGGCACGGTAATCGCAGTAAACGACTTTCCCGAAGCCAGAAACCCTGCATATCAGCTTGTAATCGATTTTGGAAGCGAATTGGGCCAACGCAAGACCTCTGCTCAAATTACTGCACTGTATTCAAAAGGAGAATTGGTGGGCAAACAAGTTGTTGCTGTGGTCAATTTCCCGAAAAAACAGATCGCAAATTTTATGAGCGAATGTCTTGTTCTTGGTGCGGTAGAAGGCAGTCAAGTAACATTACTGCAAACCGAAAGACCTGTAAAAAACGGACTTAGAATTCTTTAAAATTTTAAAAACTACAATGCTTTGGCTTTAAGCTGAACCGTATTATTTTTTAATATTTTCTGTACAATAGAGTCGTTTGTGGGTGCATAAATAGGATGGTATTTTAGCCTTTTGCGCTGCGGAGTGTTTATGTTTTTACTTTCGGAAGTATAGATTATTCTATTGTCTTTTAACTGAATAGTTTTAACTGGGTCTAATGTTTTTTTTCGCAAAACTATTGTTCTATCGGTTTTAAAAAATTGAATGGGGACGTTAAACAGTTTGTCTAGTTTTAAATGTTTATTGCTAATAGTATTTTTTATAGCCGTTTGGTTGTGCATACTATCTAATTCAATTATAGCAGCGTTCGGAAAATTATTAATTTTAAAAGTTAATTTTTCCTGAGCATTCACGAAATCCATTTTTGAATTATTCGTCAATTTTCCGAAGTACACATACTCAAAATCTTGAGCGATAATATACTGTTTGTACACGCTATCATTAAATATTCCGCGATTTCGAAGTATGTATTTATCAGATTTTGTAGTGATATAAATAATTTTCTCCGGATTTACTTTGGAGCGTAATAAGTATAATTCTTCAATTATTTGCGAGTTTTTTGCTACTTCGTTTTTGGTACACAAAAAGTAGCGTTCGTTGCCGTATGAGTTACGGTATTCACATAATTGAAAAACATATATTTCGTATTCTGAGATAGCAACGATACCCGTTACAGGAATGAATTTTGTGCTTTGGCAAGCCTGAAAAATCATCATTAAAACTATAGCCAAGATTGCATTTTTAGATTTTTTCATAGCTAATCTGTTTTAAATTGTGAAGAAACGCCACCGCCCAATCGCCAACCCCAATAATAATCTGGATGATAGGGAAAATCTGTATTAAAATGTAAAAAATCCTGCAAATCCAAAGCGTTAAAATCGTATAATGAAATATAAGCGCCAAAGTGTTGCTGGTAACTAATAATGTTTAACCTCCATCGTTGTTGATTAAAGCCAAAAGCATCTTGGTTTTTATACGGAATATGGTCTAATTGAAGCTTATCGGCCGTATCTACTGCGTATTGCTGCCAACCAGTAAATTTATGAAAGCTCAATTCTACAATATCAATATAGGCATTTGTATTAAAATGTGCCGAAATTACAATACCGCCGGTATAAAATCGATCCTCTCGGTCGCCAAAATAATTCAGCACGGGACCACCATCGTTGTAATACGAAATTTGTACGCGCCTCTTAATGTTTAAATTTAAAAAACCGATGGTTTGAGAGGCTCTATTTTTATCTGGGTTCATTAACCAATTAGACCCAATTGAGATTGAAAAATCGAAGGTGTTTTGCAACGGGTTAGCCACAAAATCGGAAAAATGATAAAGGGGTACAAAGCGATATTGGAGCTCTTTTTTTGTTGAATTGTTAGTAAAACCAGGGGTTACAGTAGCATTTGCAAAAAAGTCGAAAAATGTAGTTCGATAATAATCATAATTTAAATTACTCCCCAAAATACCCTTGTTATAAAATAAAACTCCAAGATGAACCGAAGGCAATAGCCCGAAATCATCGTTTGCAATTTCAACGTATTGTGCCACACCACCGGTTGCGGCAACTCTAAATTTTAGTCCGTGTTTTACTTGATATTCGACCGTTAAATTGATACCCACCCCTAACCGAAGGTTGTCAATTGGCTTGTTAGTTTGTGCAAAAGCAAGCGTATTAACGCTCAATAATATAATAATTGCTAAATTTTTAAACATTGGGTTTTTAAATAAAATGTAGGGGAGGGGCTGGTATAAACGGCTTAATAACAATTAAATATATAAAATTATGTATGAAGATTATATATTTTTAATAGTGAAGTTGCTATTTACAAATAGTAAATAACGGTTTTAAAAAATAGACTACATTCGTAAAACCGTATAGATACGACAAACCAAGTTTAAAATATGAAAAAACACATTTTTATAATAGCAGTTGTCCTTTTAGGTTTTTTATCGTGTAAAAACAAGGAAGGCGACGCAGTTAACAATCAAAATAAAAGTGAAGCAGAAGCTGAAAAATTAGTGAAATTACAGTGGTTACTCGGCACTTGGATTAACGAAAAAGAAAACGATTTTTCGCAAGAAACGTGGACGCGAGAAAATGACAGTAGCTTTACCGGCTATAGTTTTCGGGAAGTTTCGGGAGAGGTTGTTTTTGCTGAAGCAATGGTTTTGCAATTAAAAAATGGCGACTTAAACTTAACAGTTGCATCGCCCAAAAAACCGCACGAAAAACCTGTAACTTTCGTTATGGTTGCTTCGGAAGGAGATAAATTTATATTTGAAAATAAAAGTCACGATTTCCCGCAAAAAATTATCTATTGGCAGCCAGTAAAAGATTCATTACACGCTTGGATTGAAGGTGTAGAAAATGGCAACACAAAAAAAATAGACTTCTATTTCAGCAAAAAAAGATAAGCTTTACGCTTCCGAATCTAAAGTGTTTGTAACAACGTGATATCGCGGATCTTCAATAGAATCTTCGATAATTGTGTTAAATTCTGGGTTCCATTTTAGCAGGAGTGCCTTACAATCTGGACTAAGGTGCACAAGTTTAATTTGTTTGCCGTTATCTATGTATTTGTTTGCAATATTGCGAACCGCTTCAACCCCAGAATGGTCGGATATTTTTGATTCAATAAAATCAATTTCAATTGAATCTGGGTCTTTAGACACATCAAACTTTGTGTTAAAAGCTTGCGTAGACCCGAAAAATAAGGGCCCCCAAATTTCATAAACCTTTGTACCATCACTCTTAAAACGCTTGCGTGCACGAATCATAGTTGCGCTTTTCCACGCAAAAACCAAGGCGCTCATAATTACCCCAACAAATACAGCAATTGCTAAATCTTGCCACACAGTTATAGCCGAAACAGCAATTAAAACTATCGCGTCTGATAGTGGAATTTTGTTTAAAATTCTAAAACTACTCCAAGCAAATGTTCCTATAACTACCATAAACATTACCCCAACCAGAGCGGCTATAGGTATTTGTTCAATAAGAGGGGCACCAAATAATACAAAGCACAGCAGCGCTAGTGCTGCGGTAACTCCCGATAATCTTCCGCGCCCGCCCGAGCTTACGTTAATAATAGATTGCCCAATCATTGCGCAACCCCCCATACCGCCAAACAGGCCGTTAAGCATGTTTGCACCGCCTTGTGCAACACACTCGCGGTTACCGCTTCCGCGGGTTTCGGTCATTTCATCAATTAAATTTAGTGTCATTAAAGACTCAATTAAACCAACTGCCGCCAATAAAAATGCAGTTGAAATGATTAAATCCCAATGCCCAGAAATGGTATCTATAAATGTGAAAATTTGTGTTTGAAATACAGGAAGTGAACCTTTTAAACCGCTACCACCACCATCGCGAATAAACGAACCAACGGTACTTACATCAAGATTTCCGAAGATTGTAATACAAGCAACTACAATGATGGCGATTAGGGCTGCTGGTAGTTTTTTTGTAAGTTTTGGCAAACCAAACATGATGGCCATTGTTAAGCCTACTAAAGCTAACATTACCCAAAGGTCGGGCCCTGTAAGCCATTGCGGTACTGTACCGCGACTTTCTTTAAAAAGACCTAATTGCGAAAGAAATATTACTATTGCCAAACCGTTTACAAAGCCCATCATTACTGGGTGCGGAATTAACCTTACAAATTTACCGAGTTTTAAAACTCCCGCCATAATTTGAATAAGGCCCACAAATAGCAGTGTGATAAATAACCATTGTAAACCAAGGTATTCTACGGGGTTTGCTAGTGAAAGTCCTACTTCATTTCCCTTTTGAATTAAATGTACCATTACAACAGCCATGGCGCCAGTAGCTCCCGAAATCATACCGGGGCGACCGCCAAAAAGAGCTGTTACAAGACCCATAATAAACGCGCCGTACAAACCAACAAGCGGGTCGATACCTGCAACAAATGCAAACGCCACCGCTTCGGGTACTAAAGCTAAAGCTACGGTTAATCCAGATAGGATGTCGTTTTTAGGATTTTCGGTAAAGGTTTTTATAGTTTGCTGTAACATCATCTTTTTTTAAAGTGCGGCAAAGATAGGATTTTCTTTTTTTGGGCATAAAAAAACCGGCAACGGATTTGGCCGTGCCGGTTTTAAAATTTTATGATAAATATTTATATATCGTCAAATTCAATATCGGTGAAGTTGCTTGTGTCTGGTGTTGTTTCATCTGCTGCTTTTGCTGCAACTACAGGAGCTTCTTCTGTTTCTTTTTTGTAATCTTTTTGATGGCGTTCGCTAATAACTTCTTCTCCTTTTTCTTTGATAACAAAGTTTATCATTTCTTCTAAGTTATCCTTAAACTCGTTAAAGTCTTCTTTGTAAAGGTAAATTTTGTGTTTTTTGTAATGGTAAGATCCGTCGTCGTTTGTAAATTTCTTACTCTCGGTAATGGTAAGGTAAAAATCCCCTGCCTTTGTAGACCTTACATCAAAAAAGTAAGTTCGGCGTCCTGCCCGCATTACTTTTGAAAATATTTCTTCTTGCTCCATCGTATATTGGCCACTCATAGTTTCTAATTATTTTTTACTTACGTGTTGCCAAAAATCTAAAAAAAATCCAAACCAGCCAAAGTTAATTTACATTTCTTTTTCTAAAAGTTGCTTTGCGTAAAGTTCTTTGTAATATCCTTCAGAATTAACCAATTGATTGTGGGTTCCTTGTTGTAGAATTTTTCCGTCCTCTAAAACAATAATTTTGTTTGCGTTTTTAACCGAGGATATTCTATGGCTTACAATGATTGTGGTTTTATTTTTTGAAATTTTAAATAAATTTTGAAGTATTTCTTCTTCGGTCTCGGTGTCTACCGCAGAGAGGCAGTCGTCAAAAAGAAGAATTTGTGGGTCTTTTATTATGGCTCTGGCAATGGAAACACGCTGTTTTTGTCCGCCGCTTAAAGTTATACCGCGTTCTCCTAAAACGGTGTCGTAACCTTTTGAAAAAGCTACAATGTTTTTATGAACAGCAGCATTTTTTGCAGCATCAATTACTTGTTGGTCTGTGGCGTTTTCCTTCCCAAAACGAATATTGTTTTTTATTGAATCGCTAAATAAAAATGCATCTTGCGGAACGTAACCAATGCTAGTACGCAGGCTGTTTAAATTTAGTTTTTTTATAGGCGTATCGTCAATTTTTAACATTTCGTCTTCAACTTCATACAGTCTTCCTATTAGCTCTAAAATTGTTGATTTGCCAGAGCCGGTATTACCTACAATGGCAAGCGTTTCGCCGGGCGATACGGTAAACGATACGTCTTTTAAAGCAGTAATTCCGGTGTCGGGGTAGGTAAATGATAGGTTGTTAAACTCAATACTGCCTTGTATAGGAGTGGGTTTTATTACCGAGTTTTGAATTTTGGGTTTGGTGCTAAGAAACTCGTTAATTCGCTTTTGAGAAGCTTCGGCCTGCTGTATCATAGAAGTTACCCATCCTACTACTGCTACCGGCCAAGTAAGCATATTTACATAAATTAAAAATTCTACAATGGTACCAAACTCTTCTATTTGTCCGTTAATATATCTGCTTCCACCAATGTAGATTACCAGGATATTACTCACGCCAATAAGAAGCATCATAAGCGGAAAAAATAAAGCTTGAACCTTTGCGAGGTCTATGTTTTTTACTTTACTACTTTCGGCCAGGGCTTCAAAATTGGCATTGGTTCTGGGTTCAATACCGTAGGCTTTAATAACGGCAATTCCGCTAAAACTCTCTTGAGTAAAAGTGGTGAGTTTTGACAGATATTGTTGTACAATTGTACTTCTTTGGTTAATAAGAACACTTAACCTATAAATTGCTATGGACAAAATAGGTAAGGGAGCAATGGCGTATAAGGTAAGGGTGGGTGCGGTATAAAACATATAGCTTATCACCACAATAAAAAGCGTAATTGTGGTTATACCGTACATTAACGCCGGTCCAACATACATACGCACTTTTGAAACGTCCTCGCTAATACGGTTCATTAAATCGCCAGTGCGATTTTGTTTGTAAAACCCCAGTGATAATTTTTCGTAGTGTTGAAATATTTCATTCTTAAGGTCGTATTCTATATAGCGTGAAGCAACAATAAATGTTTGTCGCATCATAAAAGTAAAAAAAGCCGAAAGCAGAGCGGCTCCTAATAGAAGCAAAATATTAATGAGTAACTGCTCTTTTACATACGCGAGATTTGTAACCTCGCCATCTATATATTGTTTTACAACCGTTACCGAATCGCCTATTTTCATAGGTACTATTAGTTTAAAAGCTGTTGCAACTATTGTAATTACAACCCCTAATAAAAGACGACCTTTATACTTTAATAAATATTTATTTAAAAATTTTAATTCTTTCATTTACGAATTTAAAGGTTGCAAATGTAGATTTCTGGTATGAGAAAACGGTTGTCCTTAACAAAATACTAACCCCCAAGATGCTATAAATTTATTAAATTTACACAGGTTGCATTGTGAAATTGACAACAATTAGCTACTTTCGCACCGCCTTTTTAAAGGATTAATAATATAATAAAAAAGCTATGGTAACTGAGGTAATTAATACAAACGAACTTCATAAAATGGACCCAGTGTTTGGGCAAATGTCTTTTGACAATCACGAACAAATTGTTTTTTGCCACGACAAAGATACTGGATTAAAAGCAATAATTGGTATTCATAATACCGTATTGGGACCTGCCTTGGGAGGAACGAGAATGTGGAATTACACTAGCGAGTGGGAGGCTTTAAATGACGTATTGCGTCTTTCACGCGGAATGACTTATAAAAGTGCTGTCACTGGTCTTAATCTTGGTGGTGGTAAAGCTGTAATTATTGGCGATGCCAAAACACAAAAGACTCCAGAATTAATGCTGAAGTTTGGTGAATTTGTAGATTCTCTTGGAGGTAAATATATTACCGCCGAAGATGTGGGCATGGCAACTTCCGATATGGACTTAGTACGTACGGTAACACCACACGTTACAGGAATTTCAGAAGCTAAAGGAGGTGCGGGAAACCCGTCGCCTATTACTGCATACGGTGTGTTTATGGGAATGAAAGCGGCTGCTAAATACAAATTTGGTTCAGACTTGCTTGAAGATAAAGTAGTTTACGTACAAGGAATTGGAAATGTAGGTGAAGCGTTAGTTGAAAACTTAAGCAACGAAGGAGCTCAGGTTTATATTTCAGATATTAACCAAGCGCGTTTAGAAGAAGTTAGAGATAAGTACGGAGTTAAAATTTATACAGGTAATAATATCTATGCCGAAAAGATGGATATCTACGCGCCGTGTGCTTTGGGAGCAACAGTAAATGATACTACAATTAAGCAATTTAATACTTCAATTATTGCAGGAGCTGCTAACAACCAGTTGGCCGAAGAGCAAAAGCACGGGCAAATGCTTCGTGAAAAAGGAATTGTTTACGCACCAGATTTCTTAATTAATGCAGGGGGAATTATAAATGTTTATGCCGAGCTTGAAAATTACGACCGCAAGGAAATTATTAGAAAAACCGAGCACATTTACAATACAACTCTCGAAATATTGAAAAAGGCCGAAGCCGATGATATTACAACTCATCAAGCTGCATTTAACGTAGCGCAAGCTCGAATTGATGCAAGAAAAAACGAAAAATAGTTTTCCTTTTTCATAAAACACTATCTTTGCTACGCACAAGAAAAAACTTGTGCGTTGTTTATTTAAAACCGTTCTTTTAAAAATAATATGCTTACAAGAAGACATATCCGCGTAAAAGTTTTGCAGTCTGTATATGCTTACAATCAACGTCCCGATTCAAAGATTGATTCACAAGAAAAATTTCTACTAACCAGTATAGACCAAATGCAAGATTTGTATTTGGTAATGATGCAATTACTTTTATCGCTTCAAGAGCAGGCTGAAAGCTATTTAGAGCGTTCACAAAAAAAATATTTAGCAACAGATTCTGAAAAAAACCCGAGTCGTACATTTGTAGATAACAAGTTGTTACAGCTAATTGCCGAAAATACCACCTTCGCCGATGTTATTGACAAAAAACACCTTAACTATTGGCAATTAGATAGTGAGTATGTAATTATTCTTTTTAATGAGCTTCGCGAACTAGATTGGTACAATGCGTATTTATTAAAAAAAGAAACTACTTATAAAGAAGATCAAGCCTTTATTGTTAAGTTATACAAAGAAGTTATTGCGCCCAATGACAAACTTTATGACTATTTGGAAGATAAACGCCTTACCTGGGTAGATGATATTCCTTTGGTAAATACTGCCATTGTAAAAGCATTAAATAAGCTTTCAGAAAAAAATGCTTCTTCATTATTAGTTCCTGCATTGTATAAAAATACCGAAGATCGCGAATACGCCATTACTTTGTTTAGAAAAGTTGTTTTAAACGAAGACAAACTAAATGCGCAAATAGAAGGAAAGACACCCAATTGGGACCAAGAGCGAATTGCAGATTTAGATTTAATAATTTTAAAGATGGGAATTGCCGAATTTTTATACTTTCCATCAATCCCGGTTCGTGCTACCATTAATGAGTATTTAGAAGTTTCAAAAGAGTATTCTACTCCTAAAAGTAGCATATTTATCAACGGAATTTTAGACAAATTAGTAAAGGAATATGAAGGGGAAGGGATTCTCAACAAAATTGGACGCGGGCTTCAATAAGATTAAAAAAATCCCTATTTTTGGCGAGCTAAAAACATAAAAATCTAAATTATCATGAAAAAATCAGTTTTATTAGTAGCACTAATTTCTGTTTTTACTTTTTCTTCTTGCAAAGATAATGCAGCAGATAAAGTTAACGAAGAAAACGTTGCAACTGCCGAAGCACGTGATGCTGAGTCTGGAAAATTTCCAGTAATGTCTTTTGAAAAGAGCCAGCACGACTTTGGAACAATTGACCAAGGTACAAACGTAGAGCACGTTTTTAAATTTACAAACACTGGTGAAGCACCTTTAATGATTGTAAACGCAAAAAGTAGCTGTGGATGTACAGTGCCAGAATATACTAAAGAGCCAGTTGCTCCAGGCGACTCTGGTGAACTATTAGTTAAATTTAACGGTAGTGGTCAAAACCAAGTTAGTAAAACTGTTACTATAACTACAAACACAAAGGCTGGTAAAGAGACTTTAACCATTAAAGCCTTTGTAAACCCTAAAGCGGGTGCTCAAACACCAGTTAAAACCCCAACTTCCTAATACATCTTTTAGGAATAAATAATTGTTATGGAACAAATACAAAGTTTTTTACCTATAATTTTATTGTTTGTGGTGATGTATCTTTTTTTGATACGTCCACAAATGAAAAAGGCCAAACAAGAAAAACAGTTTGCGGCCCAACTTAAAAAAGGCGATAAAATTATTACAACCGGTGGCTTACACGGTAAAATTTTAGAGCTACACGATGACGGTACTTGCGTTATTGAAAGCTTAGCCGGTAAATTAAAGTTTGAAAAGGCTGCAATTTCAATGGAAAGAACAGCTAAACTTAATCCGCCACCAGCAAAAGGTAAAAAGTAATTTAAGCTTAGTTATTAAAAAAGCACCAAATTCCAAATTAATTGGTTTTGGTGCTTTTTGCATTTATAGTAGTTTTTTTACTACTCCTTTTCTGTAAATTAAGATAAGTCTTCTGCTGTAATTTGTGCAATATTTACAATTACTTCTACTGCTTTTATCATACTTTCAACGGGAACGTACTCGTACCTCCCGTGAAAGTTATGACCGCCTGCAAAAATATTTGGACAAGGTAGGCCCATAAAACTCAATTGAGAACCATCGGTTCCGCCGCGAATAGGTTTTATTAAAGGTTTAATATTGGCTTGTTGCATTGCTTTTTCAGCAATTTCTACAATGTGCATTACAGGCTCAATTTTTTCGCGCATGTTAAAATATTGGTCTTTTATTTCAACAGTAACAACCTCCATTTCAAACTGCTCGTTTAAATCGTTTGCCAATTTTTGGATCATTTCTTTTCGAGCTTCAAAATGTTCTTTGTCGTGGTCGCGAATAATGTATTGAAGTTGTGTTTCATCTACTGTGCCCTTAATTGTGTGTAGATGGAAAAATCCTTCACGACCTTCGGTGTGCTCGGGTGTTTCTAACCTTGGTAATGAATTGATGTAGTCTGTAGCAATGTACATGCTATTTACCATTTTTCCCTTGGCGTAGCCCGGGTGTACAATTTTACCTTTTACAGTTACCACGGCACCGGCTGCGTTAAAATTTTCATACTCCAGTTCGCCAACTTGGCTACCGTCCATAGTATATGCCCAATCTGCGCCAAATTTTTCAACATCAAATTTATGCGCGCCTCGGCCAATTTCTTCGTCTGGTGTAAAGCCTACACGAATTTTCCCGTGTTTTATTTGCGGGTTGTTTATTAAATATTCCATAGCCGAAACAATTTCAGTAATTCCAGCTTTGTCATCGGCGCCCAAAAGGGTTGTACCATCGGTAGTAATTAATGTTTGCCCTTTGTAAAGCAATAAATCTTCAAAATAATCTGGAGATAAAACAATGTTTTTTTCCGCATTTAAAACAATATCTTTTCCGTCGTAATTTTCAACAATTTGTGGCTTTACATTTGCACCCGTAAAATCTGGTGAAGTATCAAAATGCGATACAAAACCAATTACCGGAACATCGTGCGAAACGTTTGATGGTAGCGTTGCCATAATATATGCGTTCTCATCTATGGTAACGTCTTCCATGCCAATTTCCTTTAACTCTTCGGCTAGTTTATTGGCTAAATCCCACTGCTTTTCGGTGCTTGGCGTGGTGTCGCTATTTGGGTCGCTCTCTGTGTCAATAGTAACATAACTTTTAAAGCGATTTATAATGTGTTTTTTTTCAATCATATCTTTTTTATTTACTATACAAAATAAAGCATATTCAAAATAACAAATACATTGTTTAGTGTATTTTTGTACCACATTTTTTTAATTATGTACAAAACTATCATTCGTCCGTTATTTTTTAGATTCGATCCTGAAAATATTCATCATTTCACCTTTACTTTAGTTCAGTTTTTTCACAATATAGGTTTTGGAAGAATTTTCCGAAGCATTTATAAAGTTAAATCCCCTCAATTAGAACGCGAACTTTTTGGTATAAAATTTCCAAATCCTGTTGGGCTTGCAGCTGGTTTTGATAAAGATGCCAAGCTTTATAAAGAACTTTCAAACTTCGGATTTGGATTTATTGAAATAGGAACTGTAACCCCGCGTCCTCAACCTGGAAACGAAAAGCCGCGACTTTTTCGTTTAAAGGAAGATAAGGCTATCATTAACCGTATGGGGTTTAATAATGGCGGGGTGGAAGCGGCAGTTGAAAGATTGCAAAACAATGGAAAAGTGGGGCCAACTCCGCTTACAAACAGGGTTTTAATTGGCGGAAACATTGGAAAAAATAAAACCACACCTAATGACGAAGCGGTAAACGATTATTTAATTTGTTTTGAAGAATTGTTTGATTATGTAGACTATTTTGTAGTTAATGTAAGTTCGCCCAACACCCCAAATTTGCGAGCCTTACAAGAGAAAAAACCACTAACCGATTTGTTGCAAACGCTTCAAAACAAAAATAAATTAAAGGAAAAAAGAAAACCTATTTTACTAAAAATTGCTCCCGATTTAACCAACGAACAACTTTTAGATATTATTGATATTGTTGAAACAACTAAAATTGACGGAGTAATTGCTACCAATACTACTATTTCGCGCGAGGGACTAACCTCTTCAAATAAAGTGGAAATGGGCGGTTTAAGCGGAAAGCCATTAAATAAAAGAGCTACGGAAGTAATTAGTTTTCTTTCAGAAAAGAGCAATAATTCATTTCCTATCATTGGAGTGGGTGGAATTCATTCGGCTGCAGATGCTTTAGAAAAGTTGGAGGCTGGTGCTAGTTTGGTTCAACTTTATACAGGTTTTATTTACGAAGGGCCAGGGTTAATTAAGGATATTAATAAAGCGATTTTAAAGAAATACAATTCCGTTTAAATGCAGTAGTAACACCTTAGTATGCTGGAAGCTTTACTTTCTTTTTCGTTTGCCACACTTGCACTTGCCATTTCACCAGGGCCAGATAATGTTTACGTACTTACCCAATCTTTGGTAAATGGTACTAAAAGTGGGATAGCAACAACCGCTGGATTAATTAGTGGCTGTATTGTGCATACAACGCTTTTGGCTTTTGGAATATCGGCTATAATAACAGCCTCCCCAAAAATTTTCTATGGTATAAAGGTTTTGGGAGCTTGTTATTTACTTTATTTAGCATTTTCGGTATATAAAAGTAGTGCGCAGATTACAGTATCGGGAAGTGTACCAAAAAAATCGTATTGGCAACTTTTTAAAACAGGTGTCATTATGAATTTAGTTAATCCCAAAGTAATGATTTTCTTTTTGGCGTTCTTTCCCGGTTTTTTATGGAATACCGAAGGGAATACGGTTGTTCAATTTTATATTTTGGGTATTACGTTTATGGTGGTATCTTTTCTTGTTTTTAGCACCATTGCTGTTGGAGCGGGTAAAATTTCATCTTTAATAATGAATTGGAAAAACATGGGGAAGGTTTTAAAGTGGTTGCAAATTGTAGTTTTTGTAGGGATTGCAATTTTTATCCTGCTGCCGTAAGCGCTTACGGTCAATTGGCTCGTGCGGTACTTTCTTAAATAACATACAAGTGAATGAGTTTTTAATATTTCCTATTTTGTAAAATCTAAAGCTGAATTATTCAGTAATCATTTTTTCGCAGTGCTAATTTCGTAATTACTTATTCAAAGGCTATCTTTGAGGCAATGCAAGAAGTAAAAATAATAGAATGTCCGCGCGATGCCATGCAAGGCATAAAAGACTGGATTCCGACGCACTTAAAGGTGAAATACATACAATCGCTTTTGCGCTGTGGTTTTGATACAATTGATTTTGGAAGTTTTGTTTCACCAAAGGCAATTCCGCAAATGAAAGATACAGCCGAAGTACTTTCAAAGCTCGATTTAAGCAATACAAAGAGTAAATTACTTGCTATTATTGCAAATTTTCGAGGTGCCGAAGACGCCGTAAAACATCCCGAAATTGATTATTTGGGGTATCCATTTTCAATTTCTGAAAATTTTCAAATGCGCAATACGCATAAAACCATTGACGAATCAATGGTTTTGCTTCAAAATATTTTAAACCTTGCCCATAAAAATAACAAAGAAGTTGTAGCCTATTTATCTATGGGCTTTGGCAATCCTTATGGCGACCCGTGGAATGTAGAGATAGTAGGCGAGTGGACCGAGAAACTTGCCAATATGGGGGTTAAAATTTTGTCGTTAAGCGATACAGTAGGTACTTCAACCCCCGATATTATTTCGTATTTGTTTAGTAACTTAATACCCAAATATCCAAACATTGAGTTTGGCGCTCATTTACACACTACACCAACAGCGTGGCACGAAAAAGTTGATGCAGCATATAAAGCAGGTTGTCGTAGGTTTGATGGTGCAATTCAAGGGTTTGGAGGTTGCCCAATGGCAAAAGACGATTTAACAGGAAATATGCCTACCGAAAAAATGTTAAGCTATTTCACCACTCATAAAATAAAGAGCAATATTAACCCAATGTCGTGTGAGAGTGCGCATAATGAGGCGACAAAAATTTTTACTAAATACCATTAATTATGAAAAAGATCTTTTGTTTACCTGTACTACTTAGTTTTTTTATAATGAGCTGTGCTGGTGTAAAACCAGTTGCAAACACGGCGAAACAAAGCGATGAAACAGTTACAATAAAGATTGTGCAAATTAATGATGTGTACGAAATTGCACCGTTAAATGCTGGCGAATACGGCGGATTGGCTCGTGTTGCGCACGTTCGAGATTCTATTAAACAACAAAATCCAAATACCTACCTGTTTTTAGCGGGAGATTTTTTAAATCCGTCGTTGATAGGAACCATAAAAGTTGATGGTGAACGCATTTATGGCCAACACATTGTCGATGTATTAAATGCTATGGAAATTGATTTGGTTACCTTCGGAAATCACGAATTTGATTTGGATGAAGATGACCTTCAAAAACGATTAAATGAATCGAGGTTTGAGTGGACTTCGGCAAATGTGCGTCACCTTAGCAATGGTAACCGAGACTTCTTTAAAAGTAAGCGAGCAAATGCCGTTGTACCCGCTACAGATTATTCAATTTTTACAGCCACGAATAGTGCCAATAAACAAGTGAAATTTGGTGTTGTGGGCGTAACACTACCTTCAAACCCTAAAGATTATGTGTATTATGGCGATATGTATAACGAAGCCGAACGTGCTTATAAATTGGCGTCTAATGAGACCAATTTTGTTGTAGGCTTAACCCACGTTGCCGTTGATGAAGACAGAGAAATAGCGAGAAGATTAAAAGATATTCCATTGATAATGGGAGGACACGAGCATTTTAATATGCTGAAAAAAGAAGGCAATACTATTATCGCAAAAGCCGATGCGAACGCCAAAAGTTTATATGTACATACGCTTACTTATAATTTAAATACCAACGATTTATTTCTCGATTCAGAACTGGTTATGATAACAAGTAAAACAGCTTCTTCGCCAAAAGTGGCTAAGGTTGTAAGTAAATGGACGAATATAGTAGATGAGAAATTAAAAGAAATTGTAGACGATCCCACACAAGTTATCTTTACCGCCAAAACTCCCTTAGATGGAACCGATACGGCAAGCAGAAGCAAACAAACCAATTTGGGTCATTTAATTGCACGATCGATGGCCTATTCGTTTAATGACAATGTTGCCGGAGCTTTGGTAAACGGGGGTTCTATCAGAATTGACGATGAGCTGGCTGGCGATATTACTGCAGTAGATATTTTTAGGGTTTTGCCCTTTGGCGGCGGTGTACTAAAAGTAGATTTAAAAGGAAGTTTGCTAAAACAAGTATTGAATTACGGTACGGCGCAAGCTGGTGAAGGAGCCTATCTGCAGCGCTATAACTTTACAAAAAACAGTAACGGAGATTGGCAAATTGGTGAAGATGAAACTATAACAGACGATAAAACATACACAGTAGCATTTAGCGATTTTTTATTAAAAGGCTTGGATATTCCTTTTTTAACACCTGAAAATAAAGACGTAATAAAAATACACACCCCGACCGAAGGTGAAATTGCTGCAGATATACGTACAGCTATTATAGAATATTTAAAAACCAAATAGACACATGGAATGAAAAAGGTCGTAAAAATATTGGCAATAGTCGCGGTAGCAATTTTAATTGGCCTTCAATTTTTTCGGCCCGAAAAAAATAATGAGGGGTATGAAAGTGTTGCTGCTTTTGAGGCCGAAACGAAACCTTCGGCTAAATTAGTTCAAGTTTTAAAAGACAATTGTTACGACTGTCATAGCAATGAGACTGATTACCCTTGGTATGCACAGGTGGCGCCACTTTCGCTATGGCTCGACGAACACATTCAACACGGGAAAAGCCATTTTAATGTTTCAGAATGGAATAGTTATTCATTAAAAAAGAAAGCTCATAAAATAGAAGAAGTAATTGAGGTGGTTGAAAAAGATGAAATGCCACTCCCATCTTACGAAATTATGCACGGCGACCTTTCTTCTAAAGACAAGCAACTATTACTCACTTGGGCTAATATGGTAAGTCTCAAATACAACCAAGGGCAAATTCCCGCCCAATAATTTGAAATATAAAATCTATTTAAATTTGTTCTAAATAAACTTGCGAGATTGTAGAAACGCTATTATTTTTGCGGCTGAAAAAATCAATTTATTTTAATTCAGTCTAAATAATATTTCATGAAAAGAATTACTACATTAGTAGCTTTGCTTGTTAGCGCAATTACTTTTTCACAAACTGCAACAGATTCAATTCAGCCTCAAACTTACGAAAATTCTGCGCAACGCATACTTTCGGGTAATTTCGGAAAATCTGTAACGATAGGTGGTTATGGCGAAATGGTTTACAATCAGCCAGAAGGTGATAATGGAAAACTTGATGTTCACAGACTTGTGCTTTTATTAGGGTATAAATTTGATGAAAGAACCCAATTTGTTACCGAAATTGAATTTGAGCACGTTAATGAAATTTATGTAGAGCAGGCGTTTGTAAATTATGCGTTGAGTAATAATATAAGTTTGCGTGGTGGTTTAATGTTAGTACCTATGGGAATTATAAACGAATACCACGAACCAACAACTTTTAACGGTACAAGTCGTCCGGCATTAGACAACCAAATTGTACCTACTACTTGGAGAGAATTAGGGGTTGGGGTAACCGGTCGTTTTCCAGACCTTTCTTTAGGATACCAAGCATATATTTTTAACGGATTTAAATCTACCGCACTAGATGGTGATGGCGAGATTAAAGGCTTTTTAAAAGGTAAAGATGGTTTGCGTGGCGGACGCCAAAAAGGTATAAAATCTACTGTAGATAGCCCTACTTTTTCTACTAAGTTAGATTATTACGGAATTCCTGGTCTGCGTTTTGGATTGTCTGGATATTTCGGGAAAACTCAAGCCGATGATAAAGTTGAGCACCTTGATGGAGCTAACATTGGGATAGCAATGGTTGGTTTTGATGCGCGTTACGCGTTTAAAAAATTTACCGCTCGTGGGCAGTTTATCTACGCATCACTTAGCGATACCGAAGATTATAACACTTTAACAGGAAAAGATTTAGGTAGCGCCCTTTCTGGTTTTTATGTAGAAGGAGCTTATAATTTATTGCCGCTTACAGCTAAGCAAAAGCTATATGCATTTGCACGCTACGAGCAGTACGATACGCATGCGAGTACAGCTGGCACATTAGTTGCAAACGATGCGTATAACCGTCAAGATATTACAACAGGTTTGTCTTACCATATTGCTAACGGTGTTGTTGTTAAGGGAGACTACCAGTTTAGAGATAACGCCGTAGATGGAGGAGATGTTAAAAACCAAATGAACTTCGGTATAGGCGTTTGGTTCTAAAATAGAAATACAACCCAGCTTTATTAAGCTCACTTTTTTAATAGTAACAGTTGAAATTAATACCTTTGCATTATGAAATTTAAATTGCCTTTACTTTTTATTGCGTCATTTTTATTTGTAGCATTTGCTGTTCCGCAAAAAGTAGAAAAGAGAGCTTATAAAGAAATGGTAAAATACTACGGGATTGAGAATATTTCAAAAGAAGTAATCTCAATCCCGCAGGATTTGAATCAAAAAACAGTGGCCGAATTTGGAAATGAAAACCTGTTTAAAATAATGGGTTCAAATAATAAATTAGTAGGGTATGGCTACATAGGCAATGCACCTAGTAAAACTGCTACTTTTGATTACTTAGTTTTATTTGATAAAGATTTTGCAATTACCCATAGCAAAGTTTTAATTTATAGAGAAGAATACGGGGGCGAAATAGGAAGCAAACGTTGGTTAAAACAATTTTTTGGTGCGACGCCAACTTCGGAAGAATTTGTTTATAATCAAAACATAATTCCTATTAGCGGAGCTACAATTTCGGTGCGCTCGTTAACTTCTGAAATGAATTCACTTTTAAAAAGTATTGCAATTCTTCAAAAAACTAAAGCACTATAAATGCAACTTCACGGCCGTATTCATCAGCTTCCCACGTATGTAAAACAATTTATTGCGGCATTTGTTATTGTTTTAAGTGTAGGGTATTTTACGGGCCTAAACTTTGTAAAACAAACAGATTCTACCAATACCAATGGGCTAGTAGAAAACTATTTGGGGAACGAAGATGCTGAAGATGTTGCGGTTATGAAATTTAAAAAAGGGGAGCGAGAAATGCTTACCATAATTCATACCCACATACTCTCCATTTCCTTAATATTTTTTCTTTTAGGCGGGTTGGTGGCAATTACTTCTCTGCCAAAAAAACTAAAGGCTTTTTTAATGATTGAACCTTTCTTTTCTATCCTTTTAACCTTTGGAGGTATTTATTTTATGTGGAAAGGTATGTTGTGGATGAAGTGGGTTGTAATGATTTCGGGTACATTAATGACCGTAGTTTATATAATTGCTGCAGTCGCGGTACTTTTACAATTGTTTGTTTCGGCCGAAAAAAAATAGATTTTGGCTTTAGCTAATTTTTTATAAAGTGTATTTTAGGAAATCATAAAAGAATTCAGAAGTACTAATTTTTCATAATTTTACCGTACATTTGCACGCAATTAATTCTTAATCACTTTCGTAATCTTCGAAAGTTAATTTAATTGCAATGACTGCACACAATAACAAAATTTTAGGAGAAGGACTTACTTACGACGATGTACTGTTAGTTCCTGCCTATTCAGAAGTTTTACCTCGCGAAGTATCTATCGCTACTAAGTTTTCACGTAATATTTCGTTAAACGTTCCTATCGTTTCGGCGGCTATGGATACTGTAACCGAAAGCGCTATGGCTATTGCCATGGCACGTGAAGGAGGAATAGGAGTGCTTCATAAAAATATGACTATTGAGCAACAGGCTGCCGAAGTTAGAAAAGTAAAACGTGCCGAAAGCGGCATGATTATAGACCCTGTAACCCTGCAAAAAGACAATACCGTGGGCGATGCTCAAAACACAATGCGCGAGTATAGTATTGGCGGAATTCCTATTACCGACGCCAATGGAACTTTAATAGGAATTGTGACTAATCGTGATTTGCGATTTGAAAAAGACTTAAAACGCTCTTTAAGCGAAGTGATGACCACCGAAAACTTAGTGACGGTGGCCCAAGGTACTTCTTTAAAAGAAGCCGAATTAATTCTTCAGAAAAACAAAATTGAAAAACTACCCGTTGTAAGCGACGATGGGAAACTATTGGGGCTTATTACTTTTAGAGATATAACCAAGCTTACCCAAAAGCCTATTGCAAATAAAGATCAATACGGAAGATTGCGAGTGGCAGCTGCATTAGGTGTTACTGCCGATGCTGTTGAAAGAGCCGAAGCTTTAGTGAATGCCCAAATAGATGCGGTTATTATAGATACTGCCCACGGTCACACCAAAGGCGTGGTAGAAGTATTAAAACAAGTAAAGCAAAAATTTCCTGATTTAGATGTTATTGTGGGTAATATTGCAACCCCCGAAGCTGCCAAATACTTGGTAGATGCAGGTGCCGATGCTGTTAAAGTAGGAATAGGACCAGGTTCCATTTGTACTACCAGAGTTGTTGCCGGCGTTGGTTTCCCGCAATTTTCGGCAGTGCTTGAGGTGGCAGCTGCGTTAAAAGGAAGTGGTGTTCCGGTAATTGCCGATGGCGGTATTCGCTATACGGGCGATATTCCTAAAGCTTTAGCCGCTGGAGCAGACTGTGTTATGTTAGGTTCATTATTGGCGGGTACAAAAGAGTCACCGGGCGAAACTATTATTTACGAAGGAAGAAAATATAAATCGTATCGCGGTATGGGATCTGTTGAAGCGATGAAACAAGGCTCAAAAGACCGCTATTTCCAGGATGTGGAAGACGATATTAAAAAATTAGTTCCCGAAGGTATTGTAGGCCGCGTACCGTACAAAGGTGAATTGGTAGAGAGTATGACGCAATTTATTGGCGGACTAAGAGCTGGGATGGGATATTGTGGTGCAAAAGATGTTGCTACATTAAAAGAAAACGGTCAATTTGTAAAGATTACTTCTTCGGGTATTAATGAAAGTCATCCGCACGATGTAACTATTACTAAAGAATCGCCTAATTACAGCAGGTAATTTTATTTAGATACAAAGCATAAAAAAAGCATTGAGATTTACCTCAATGCTTTTTTGTTTGATGCAAAGTTTTTCAGAAATACTATTCTTCTTTTGTTTGCTCTTCTGTTGTAATTTCAATGCCTAATTCATTTAAAATAGGCACAGTTAAATCGTATTGCGGGTCTAGATATACAAGATCTTGATTAATTTGCATTACTTGCGTATAGTTTTGTGCTTTGGCAACCTTGTCTAACGCTACGCCAATTTTGGTATAAAGCGGTTTTAAACTCTCTTGGCGCTTAATTTCCATGAGTTTACTACCATTTTGTTGAAATTTTTGAATATCGGCATCGAGTTTTAAAAGTTCGGCTTGCTTTTCTTTTTTCTCTTCTGGCGTAAAGTTGGCTTCTCCTGCCTTATAGGCTTCGGCCAGTTTTTTATAAGCGTCTACTTTTTTATTTAAGTCAACATCCAACTCTTTGCCGTAGGCTTCCATTTGCGAAATAACGGTCTGCATTTCGGGCATTTTTGAAATAATGTATTCTACATCTACCGAGCCTACTTTGCTTTGTGCAAAAGCCGATATACCAATAAAAAATATAGCTATTTTTAAAAATTTCATTGTTATTGTTTTATAAATTTAGAGCACAATATTACTATAATTATTGCAATTATGAATACTGATTATCAGCGTTTGTGAAATTTGTACAATGAAAAAACGAAAAATTTTTCAGTGAGAAAAATTGGTATTAAACCTATTATTTACATTCTGTGGAGTTTTTCACTTTAACTATTTACTAGGAAAAACTAATCGTTGTAATATTGACCGCGCGTAGGTTTTAAAGTTTCTCTTAGGGTATTCATCAAAGATTTTTCTACAACCATAAAAGCAGTAAAATGTGAAGGTGTCAATTTTTCGTGTCCCGTAAAACTGTTTTTTAAACCTTCGGCTTCCATATATTCAGTGAGGTGTTTTGCGTGGTGCTGTGCAGTGGGTTCGGCATTGGGGCCGTGAAAATCCCATATAAGTTTAACTCTTTCAGGCATTTAAAATATGTTTTAAATTGGGCGGTTTAAAAAGGTTTTTTTAACGCGCACTTTTTAATTTTAATATTTTGCAAGGTACAAGATTTTAGTATTTCGTGTAAAAATTCATCACACTATAATTACTTAAAAATCGTTTGCTTTTCTAATACGTGGTATCTTAGGATTTTGCTATTTTTGCGACGCTTCAATTAAAACTAATAATCAATTATCATGATGAAAAAATTTCTTTTTCTGTTTATTTTCGCCTTTTTGGGTACTAGTTCTGTTTTTTCACAAAGTAAAAAAGAAGTACTACTTACAATTGATGGAAAGCCAGTTTATTCAAACGAGTTTAAACGTGTTTACAAGAAAAATTTAGACCTTGTTCAAGACGATTCGCAAAAAGATATTGATAGCTACTTGCAGTTATTTATTGATTACAAGTTAAAAATAGCCGAAGCACAGGCGCAAGATTTAGATAAAGAACCTAATTATTTAAATGAATTTTCGCAGTATCGCGACCAACTTTCGCGTACTTATCTTTTTGAAGATAAAGTAACCGAAGAATTGGCAAAAGAAGCCTTTGAGCGCAGTAAATATGAAATTGACGCTTCACACATTTTGGTGCGAGTAGGTTATGATGCGGTACCGCAGGACACATTAACCGCGTACAATAAAATTAAATCTATTAGAGAACGCGCACTTAATGGCGAAGACTTTAGCGAATTAGCCAAAGCGCATTCTGAAGAGCCGGGCGCCAAACAACGAGCTGGGGCTTTAGGATACTTCACTGTCTTTAATATGGTTTACCCTTTTGAAACCGAAGCCTATAATACCGAGCCTGGCGAAATTTCAGACATTGTAAGAACGAGCTTTGGATACCACATTATTAAAGTACACGATCGCAGAGAAAAGTTACCCAAAATTGTTGTGTCGCATATTATGATTTCAGATAAAAAAGGGCCTCGCGATTTTAATGCAGAAGAACGTATTAATGAGTTGTACACCATGGTACAACAGGGTGAGTCTTTTGAAAGTCTTGCCAAGCAATTTTCAGACGATAAAAATTCAGGAGTAAAAGGAGGGAAACTTAAGCCCTTTACCAAAGGCGATTTACGTGCGTCAGAATTTGAAGAAGCTGCCTACCAATTAAAAAATATTGGCGAAATAAGTAAGCCTGTTAAAACAGATTTTGGTTGGCATATTATTAGATTAGATAAAGTGCTGCCAATGGAAACTTTTGAGGAGCAAAGACAAACAATTGAAAAGAAGGTCTCTAGCGGCGATCGTTCAAAAATTGTTACTTCGGCAATCAACAACAAAATAAAGCAGAAGTACAATTATAAAAAAGGCACAGATTTTATGCCCTTTTTTAAAAACTATGTGGGCGACGAGGTGTTAAAGAGAAAGTGGGAAATGGAGCCTATTTCTACAGCTAATGATACAACAATCTTTACCATAGGAGATAATGAAGTAAGATTTTCAGACTTTGCCGCATTTATAAACGACCGTCAAAAAACTACAAGAGCGTTTAGAGACAAAGCCGCTCTATTGGCATCATTTTATGACGAGTTTGAAACGGCCCAATTAAAGGAATATTTCAAACTAAAATTAGAAGACGATAACGAAGAATATGCTGCCGTTTTAAACGAATATCGCGACGGACTTTTAATTTTTGACGTGATGAACAAAAACATTTGGCAAAAGGCGAAAACTGATACGTTGCAACTTCAAGAATTTTACAACAGTAACAAAGAAGATTTTAAGTGGAAGCAGCGTATAGATGCCGAAATTTATTCGGCAACTTCAAAACAATTTGCCACTCAAATTCAAGATTTATTAAAAAGTGGAAAAAGCGCTGAAAAAATTAAGGAAGAAATTAATAAAGAAAATAAGGTAAATGTTTTAATTACACCTGGTGTTTTTGAGGTAGATCAACACGAATTGCCTTCAAAATTGGACATTAAAACAGGGATTTCAAAAATTCATACAAACCAAGATTCATTTATCGTGGTTAATATTAAAGAAATCCTACCGCCTTCGTATAAAACAATGGATGAGGTTCGAGGAAGAGTTTTAAGCGGCTACCAAAATAAAGTGGAACAATCTTGGATAGATAGTTTACGTAAAAAGTACAATGTTGAAGTAAATAAAAGAACTTTAAAAAGGGTAAAAAGACAACTTAAGTGATTAAGAATATAAGTCTAATATTAATTTTAAGTGCCATTTTGGTTTCCTGCCAGTATTTTAAAAAGGAAACCGAAGAAAACGTAATTGCGCGTGTTAATGATGCGTATTTGTACGAAGCAGACTTAAATAAGTTGCTCGACAGCGATACTTCGCCCGAGGATAGCACGTTAATAGTTAATAACTACATAAATAGATGGGCTACACAACAACTGCTTATTGGGCAGGCTAGAATTAATATTTCGGCCGAACAGTTGGAGCAATTCAACAAATTGGTACAAGAATACCATAACGATTTGCTTACCGAAACTTATAAAAACGTAATTGTAAGCGAACAATTAGACAGCTTAATTACCGAGGAAGAATTTGAACAATATTATGAAAATAATAAAGATAATTTTAAACTTAAAGATAAGCTAGTAAAGTTGCGGTATGTTCAACTTCCTGTAAATTATGCAGGATTAGGCAAGGTTCGCGAAAAGTTAGACAGATATAACGAAAAGGATAAAGAATCACTATCTAATCAAAACTATCTATTTATTTCTTCTAATTTAAACGACTCGGTTTGGGTTAAAAAAGAGATATTGTTAGATAATTTACCAATACTTAGAGAGAATAGTGAGCAAGTGTTAAAAAAATCCAATTTTACGCAACTGCAAGATTCATTAGGAGTATATTTGGTGAAAATTGAAGACGTGCTTAATCTCAATGATACAGCACCCCTATCTTACATTAAGCCAACCATAAAACATATTATTTTAAACAAAAGAAAGCTTGCGCTTATTAAGAAACTTGAAACCGATATTACTAGAGATGCTATTGAAAATAAAAAATTTGAAATCTATAAAAATGAATAAATATTTAGTGCTATTGCTATTGTTTACAGCAACACTCCAAGCGCAAACGGTGGTTGTTCCAGATAGCACCGGAGTTGCAAAAAGTAACGACTCTTTGGCGGTGTCAAAACCAGTAAATCGCGATACAATTAAGCCTTTTAAAAAATATAAAGCCGAAGGTGTAAGTGCTGTGGTAGGCGAATACGTAATTTTAGACAGCGATATTGATAAAGCCTATGTAGAAATGCAATCGCAAGGAATTTCAGTTGATGATATTTCGAGATGCCAGCTTTTAGGCAAACTTATGGAAGATAAGTTGTACGCGCACCAAGCAAAACAAGATAGTATTATGGTTCCCGATGCCGAAATTAATGGCATGATTGACCAACAGTTGCAATATATGATTTCTGAATTGGGAAGTGAAGAAAAGGTAGCCGCATACTACCGGAAAGATAATATGGCCGATTTAAGAAAGGATCTTTTTGAAGCAAATAAAAGCATAAAACTCGCCAGTTTAATGCAGCAAAAAGTTATTGAAAAACTAGAGGTTACCCCCGAAGAAGTGCGTTCGTTTTTCTTTTCTATTCCCGAAGAAGAACGCCCTGTTTTTGGAGCCGAAATTGAAATTGCTCAAATTGTAGTTGAACCCAAGATTACAAAAAAAGCAATAGACGATGTAAAAGAAAAACTCAACGCAATGCGAGCCGATATTTTAGACAACGGCACGAGTTTTTCAACAAAAGCGGTATTATACTCAAAAGACCCAGGCTCGGCATCAAAAGGAGGTTTATACACCGGTGTAAAGCGCGATTCGCCGTGGGCAAAAGAATTTAAAGATCAAGCATTTTCACTCTTAGAAGGAGAAATAAGCGAACCTTTTGAAACCGAATTTGGATGGCATATTTTATATGTTGAAAAAATTCGCGGACAAGAAGTAGACGTTAGGCACATTTTGTTATTTCCCGAAGTATCGCAACAATCTATAGACGAGGCTCAAAGTGAAATAGAACGAATTAAGAATGAAATTGAAGCTGGCGAAATTACTTTTGCCGAAGCTGCCAGAAAGTATTCAGACGATAAAGAAACACGCAACAACGGGGGGCAATTGGTAAATCCAACTACATTCGATACTAAGTTTGACCTTACTAAAATGGATCCTACCTTAAGTGCTCAAGTTTACAATTTAAAAGAAGGCGAGGTTTCTGATGTTTTTACCGATCGTGACCGTACCGGAAAAAGCAGTTTAAAAATATTAACTGTTACCAAAAAGTACGAAGAACACAAAGCAGACTACGCAAAAGACTACGAACGTATTAAACAACTGGCACTGCGCGAAAAACAAATTAAGGTTATTAAAAAGTGGCAGGACGAGAAAGTAAAAGATACGTATATTAGCATCAATCAAGATTACCAAGATTGTGATTTTGCTGGTAATTGGACTAAAAAATAATTGTACAAAAATATGTCAGACGTAGCAGCGGTTAAGCAATTAGTTTCTAAATATAACGCCCTTAAACAAGAAATAAAAAAAGTAATTGTAGGCCAAGACGAAGTGGTTGAACAAGTGTTGCTTTCCATTTTTTCTGGCGGTCACGCCTTGTTAATTGGGGTTCCCGGCTTGGCCAAAACCTTACTTGTAAACACCGTTGCCCAATCTTTAGGCCTAAAATTTAAGCGTATTCAATTTACGCCAGATTTAATGCCGAGTGATATTTTAGGGTCTGAAATTCTCAATCAAAACAGGGAGTTTAAATTTATAAAAGGCCCCATTTTTGCAAATATTATTCTTGCAGATGAAATTAACCGAACTCCACCCAAAACACAGGCTGCACTTTTGGAAGCTATGCAAGAACGTGCCGTTACAGTGGCTGGGCATCATTACAAATTAGATTTACCTTACTTTGTGTTAGCTACACAAAACCCTATTGAGCAAGAAGGAACCTACCCATTACCCGAAGCGCAGTTAGACCGTTTTATGTTTGCCATAAATTTAGAATATCCATCTTTTAATGAAGAGGTTGAAGTTGTTAAACAAACTACTGTTGGCGAAACAAAAGGGGTTAACGCCCTCTTTACTGCTGAAGAAATAATAGATTTTCAAAAATTAATACGTAGAATACCCGTAGCCGATAATGTTATTGAATACGCTGTTTCTTTAGTAGGCAAAACACGGCCAAAGAGTGCAACTACGCCACAAATTGTAAATAATTATATAGATTGGGGCGCCGGCCCACGGGCATCGCAAAATCTAATTTTGGCGGCAAAAACTCACGCAGCTATTCACGGTAAGTTTTCGCCAGATATTGAAGATGTTCAAAAAGTTGCCATTGGAATTTTACGCCACAGGCTAATTAAAAACTATAAAGCAGAGGCAGAAGGATTAAGTATTGAAGAAATTATTAGAAGTTTGTTTTAATAATTTAAGTACTAATTAATAGGCTTTAAAATATCCCTCTAATATTTTGGATTTCTTAATTTTAGTTATCTAAAATTAGCAATTTCGCAATTTTATTTAATAAATCTTGTTATTTAGTGAATTATATTCATTAAATAAGCAACTTCATTATATACTTTTTAAATATTATAAAATTTTGTAATTTCGCATCTACAAAAAATAGAACTATGGCTTTTGACATTGATATGATTAAAAAGGTTTATTCCCAAATGGCCGAACGTGTTGACAAAGCGCGTGAGATAACGGGAAAACCACTTACACTTTCAGAAAAAATATTATACTCGCATCTATGGGATGGTAAACCTACTACAGCTTTCCAACGCGGAAAGGATTATGTAGATTTTGCACCAGATAGAATTGCTTGCCAAGATGCAACTGCACAAATGGCATTGCTGCAATTTATGCAAGCTGGAAAGAAAACAGTAGCTGTGCCTACAACCGTACATTGCGATCACCTTATTCAAGCAAAACAAGGTGCTGCTCCAGATTTACAACGTGCTAATGAAACAAGTAACGAGGTTTTTGACTTTTTAGAATCTGTTTCAAATAAGTACGGAATTGGATTTTGGAAACCAGGTGCCGGAATTATTCACCAAGTAGTTTTAGAAAACTATGCCTTCCCGGGCGGAATGATGATTGGTACCGATAGCCATACGGTAAATGCCGGTGGTTTAGGTATGGTTGCCGTAGGTGTTGGTGGTGCCGATGCCGTTGATGTTATGGCCGGAATGCCGTGGGAATTAAAATTTCCGAAGTTAATTGGAGTAAAATTAACTGGCGAATTAAACGGATGGACAGCTTCAAAAGATGTTATTCTTAAAGTGGCGGGTATTCTTACTGTAAAAGGGGGTACCGGTGCTATTGTTGAGTATTTTGGTCCGGGTGCAAAAAATCTTTCTTGTACAGGAAAAGGAACTATTTGTAATATGGGTGCCGAAATAGGAGCTACAACTTCTACGTTTGGTTATGACGATGCTATGGAGCGCTTTTTACGTGCTACTGATAGAAATGAAATTGCCGATGAAGCAAATAAAATTCGTCCCTATTTAACGGGTGATGATGAAGTGTACGAAAATCCTGAAAAATATTTTGATCAAGTAATTGAAATTGATCTTTCAACATTACGTCCGCATTTAAATGGTCCATTTACTCCAGATTTGGCAACTCCTGTTGGCGAGCTTGGTGAAAAAGCGAGAAAAAACGATTGGCCTTTAAAAGTTGATTGGGGGCTAATAGGTAGTTGTACAAACTCTTCGTACGAAGATTTATCGCGTGCAGCATCTATTGCACAACAAGCTATCGATAAAAAGTTAAAGTCGAAAAGTGATTTCGGAATCAACCCTGGGTCAGAACAAATTCGATATACCGCCGAACGCGACGGATTACTAGATGTTTTTGAAAACTTAGACGCTACTATTTTTACAAACGCTTGTGGCCCGTGTATTGGGCAGTGGGATAGAAGCGATAGAAAAGGGGATGAAAAGAACACTATTGTACATTCTTTTAACAGAAACTTCTCTAAACGCGCCGATGGTAACCCAAATACTCACGCCTTTGTTGGTTCTCCCGAAATGGTGGCTGCCATTGCAATTGCAGGGCGTTTGGATTTCGACCCAATGAACGATACTTTAATAAACGAAGATGGCGAAGAAGTAAAACTGGACGAACCCGTTGGTTTAGAATTACCTCCAAAAGGTTTTGCTGTAGACGATAACGGATATTTAGCGCCAACCGAAGATGGAAGTTCTGTCGAGGTGAAAGTTGCTTCAGATAGTGAGCGTCTTCAATTATTAGAGCCTTTTGTTCCTATTAAGGATGCAGAATTACAAGGGGTAAAATTGCTTATTAAAGCATTCGGAAAATGTACCACAGACCACATTTCTATGGCGGGTCCTTGGTTGCGTTACCGTGGGCATTTAGATAATATTGCTAACAACACCTTAATTGGCGCTGTTAATGCATTTAACGAGCAAACTAACTTTGTAAAAAATCAATTAACGGGTGAATACGGCGGTGTGCCAGATGTTCAACGTCAATATAAAGCACAAGGCATTAAAACCATTGTTGTGGGTGACCATAATTATGGTGAAGGGTCTTCGCGCGAACACGCTGCTATGCAACCGCGATTTTTAGGTGTTGCAGCTGTGCTTGTTAAATCATTTGCTAGAATCCACGAAACCAACCTTAAAAAACAAGGAATGTTAGGATTAACATTTGCAAATGAAGCCGATTACGATTTAATTCAGGAGGATGATACGTTTAACTTTGTTGATATTGCAGACTTTGCACCTAACAAACCACTTACTATTGAAGTGGTACACAAAGATGGTAGCAAGGATACAATTTTGGCAAACCATACCTATAACGATGCTCAAATTAAATGGTACCGCGAAGGGTCGGCGTTAAATTTAATTAAGAAGCAAAACGCTTAACATTGTTATTTTAAATATTTAAACCTAACAGATTTTTTAAATCTGTTAGGTTTTTTTATACCTTACAATTATGAAAGCCTTTTTACGCAAACATTGGAGTAACATCCTATTTTTCGGGTTTTTAGCAGTTCTAATTATCCCGCAAACCCGTATGCCAATTCAAGTTTTTGTACAGCGTGTAATTGCTTTTTCACCTTCGGAAGCCGATAAAGAAGATAGAAAAACGCTTAATGATTACAACTGGGAACTTCAAAATTTAAAGGGCGAAAAAGTAAATTTTGCAACATCTGAAGGAAAAGTTAGTGTGGTAAATTTTTGGGCTACTTGGTGCCCACCTTGTGTTGCCGAAATGCCTTCATTTCAAAATTTATACAATAAATATCAAGGGAAGGTAGATTTTTATTTTGTGACTTCAGAAAAGGGAAAGAATGTACAACGATTTATTAAAAAACACGAATACAATTTGCCTATGTACCTGCAGAAATACGAAGCGCCAATGTTGTTAAAGTCCAACGTTTTGCCAACAACTTATTTACTATCTAAAAAAGGCGAAATCGTTATAAATGAAGAAGGAGTTGCCAATTGGAATAGTGATAAAATGCATGCACTGTTAGATGCGCTCCTTCGAGAATAAGGTTTTAATTTTATCCTGGGAAATAATTTTCTTTTATCGATTTCATCTCCATTTTACCAGCCGAAATAGCTTCAATATTGCACCAAACTTTTGTGGTAATTAAGGGTTTTAAAGGTTGTTCGACAACTAATATTTTTGGAAAGTTTTTAATTAATAACTTATCCCAGGCTCCGTAATACTTAACAAGATCGGCTGGATAAACCGTTTTTCGGCGGGTGCCTTCGTCTATTCCTTTAAAAGGTTCAGAGATATTTAAATACCCGTAATCATCTGTAAGCTCTTCGCCAGGTTGTATATCGCGAACGGCTATTTCAAAATCATATGCTGTTGAGATACAATTACTTTTAAAGCTGTGGTTTACAAACCGACCGTTATCCCAACAAAGCACGTAATTGCCTTTTCTATTTCTATAACAGTAGGTCTCTAAAATATTTTGATAAAGCAGGTTCATTTTTTTTAGTTTGGTCGGGGTAAACTCTCGGTCTAATTGATCTAGTGCCCAAGTAATGGTTCCGGCAGGTATAAATTCGGTTGCTACAACTCCGTAGCCAACTTCTTTGCTTATAAATTTCAATTCAGTTTTAGGATGAATCATATACAATTGTGGTTTAAAGGAATAAATGTAATACAAAAACTTACTTGTTGTATCGTTTACAACCTATTGTATATCAAATTTTAAAGTTGTTAATTTACCGATTGTTTTTGCTATTTTTTCCGGGCTTTATCGACTTTTACGGGTTGGCTCTCTTTAAACTTTTCCATTAAAACATAAACAGTGAGTAGCATTGTTAGGGCATAAATACTATCTTCAATAGGTACTGTGCCAATTCTAATCCCTAAATTTTCGGCATCGTTGTACCAAACTACTTGATTTTCAATCCAACTTCCTGTTAAAAATCCATTCACTATAAAAAATGGGATGAGTAAAACCAAAAAGACGGGTAAAAATGTATTTAATGCTTCACGCTTATAATTATAAACTATTGCCAATAATACTACGGCATATCCAAAATTTACTGCTGTATACCATCTATCGTAGAAATAGATTAACGCTACAATTAAAACAGTTTGCAAGGTGTAGTAAATAATAGATGTAGTTGTATTTGAAAAAGAAAATTTCGGCACTAAATTTTTAAACGAATACACTGTAAAGAGACAAGCGTAGGGAATACAAATAAAAAACATCCATTCTTCCACCGGTAGCGTTCCTAGCTTAATTCCAGAAAGATACGTTTCATTAAACCCCCAAAAGCCGTTTAGTGTAAAAATAATATCCCACGGAATAAAAAACGCCATCATTATAAAAGTGGCGGGAAAAAAATACTTCCAAAGTTTATAAAATTTCAGTTTTGGATGAAAACTAAATATAAAAGGAATGCTCAACGTAGCAATGTTGAGCAGAAAATACAAATGCCACATATTGTTATTTTTTAAAATATTTTAACGGAGGTAATAGCATCCCGAAGCATTCACCTTTTTCTTTTCCCAAGTGTTTATGATGTATTTTATGAGCGCGTCTTATCCCGCGAGCATACCAATTGTTGGCATTCCTAAACATTTTAAACCGTTGGTGAATAAATATATCGTGAACAAAAAAGTAAGCCACTCCATAAGCAAAAATGCCGAGGCCAATTGGCAGTCCGGCCCAAAAATCGTAATTATTCCATCCGATAAAACAGCCAATGCTCACCAAGGCGTAAAAGATAAAAAAGAAATCATTTCGTTCCCACCAGCTGCTGTGGTCTTTGTGATGGTGATCTTTGTGCAATTTCCATAAAAAACCGTGCATCACATATTTATGGGTAAACCACGCCATAAATTCCATGATACAAAAGGTTACTATAAAAATTAATATCCAAAGAGCAATTGTCATTTTTTAAAAATAATTGTGGTTATAAAATTACGGGTGAAATGTAACAAATTCTATTTCACCAAATTTAATTGATATTTTACATAGCTCCGCGTTAGCAATCCAAATTTTTCAGTATTCGGAACGCGAATACGCGCGTTTTTAATTTCAATAGCGGGAGTTTGTTGTAGTTTTCTCAATAACCGTCTGTAATATCGATACGCTACAAAAACACCAAATTTTGCTTCGCGCGGAAGTTGCAGAATACCCTTATATCCAGCACTAAAATTTTCTTCTATTTCTTGAATTATCGCCAGTTTAGAGTCTTCATTTAAAGCATCTAAGTTGGTATTAGGAAAATAAGTTCTACTTAAAGTTTCGTAATCATCTTTTAAATCGCGTAAAAAATTGACCTTTTGAAACGCCGATCCAAGATTCATAGCAGCTTCTTTTAACGCCATAAATTTTTTATCGTCTCCTTTTACAAAAACTTTTAAGCACATAAGGCCCACAACATCTGCCGACCCGTAAATGTATTGATTAAATTCTTCGGTAGTTTTGTATACGCTTTTGGTTAAATCTAACCGCATGCTTTGCATAAACGCGTTGATTAATGCTCTGTCTATATTGTATTTGTGAACAGTTTCTTGAAACGAATTTAAAATTGGATTTAAACTAATTTTGTCTAAAAGTGCTTCATCCAAAGCATTTTCAAATCGCGAAAACAGCAATTCTTTATCGTAATCGTGAAATGAGTCTACAATTTCATCGGCAAACCTTACAAAACCGTAAATGTTGTAAATATCTTGTCTAATTGTGGGCCCTAACATACGTGTTGCCAGAGAAAATGAAGTACTGTAAGTTTCGGTTACTTTTTTGCTGCAAGATCGTGACACTATATCAAAAAGTTCTTTCATAAATTTATCTCTTTATCAATTAAACCTGCCACTAATTTTCCCGAAATTAATGCAGGTGGCACTCCTGGCCCAGGGACGGTTAACTGGCCGGTAAAAAATAGGTTTTTTACTTTTCCACTTTTTAATTTTGGTCGTAGAAACGCTGTTTGTAACAGAGTGTTTGCCAAGCCATATGCGTTTCCTTTGTAGCTATTGTAATCTGCAGTAAAATCATTTATACAAAAAGACTCTTTAAATATAACGTATTTTTTTGCTTCTTGATTTGTAATCTTCTCAAAACGACTCATTATTATATCGAAATATTCATCTCTAATTTCGGGAATATCGTCTATACCCGGTGCTAATGGTATTAAAAAAATACCCGCTTCCTTTTCTTTAGGCGCAACACTTTTGTCTGTTTTTGAAGGAAAACTCGCGTAAAATAATGGTTCTTCGGGCCATTGTGGCTCATCGTAAATTTCTTTGGAATGCTTTTCAAAATCTACGTCAAAAAATAGCGTGTGATGATTTACATTCTCTAATTGTTTATTAAAGGCAACGTAAAAAAGAAGTGCCGAAGGGGCAAACGTTTTCTCACTCCAATATTTTTCTGAATACTGCCGAAAGGGCTGCTCCAACAAGTTTTCGGTGTGGTGATAGTCTGCTCCGCTCAAAACAACATCTGCTTTTATTTCTTCACCATTTACATTTATTGAATTTGCCGCACCATCTTTCACGTTAATCTTTTCTACATTTTGATTGGTCTTTATAGTGACGCCAAGATTGGTGGCCAATTTGCTTATCCCTGATATTACCGAATACATGCCACTTTTTGGATGAAATGTTCCTAAGCCAAAATCGGCATAATTCATAAAGCTATAAAACGCTGGTGTTTTGGAGGGTTTTGCACCTAAAAATAACACCGGAAATTCTAAAATTGAAATCAATTTAGGATTTGTAAATTCTTTGCGTACATCTTTACTGATAGTACTAAAAAACTGTCCTATTTTTTTCATCGTTTCAACAGTAACTAATTCGAGTGGAGAAACGCCGGGCCTGTAAACCAAGTCTTTTATTGCAATATTGTAGTTATCCAAAGCCTGGTCCATAAACTTTCGCAATTTCACAGAGCTGCCGGGTTCTTCATTTTCAAAAGCAACACAAATTTTATCGAGGGTGTCTTCAATAGTGATAGAGTCGTTTTTGCCAAAATAAACTTGATAGGCTGGATTTAACTTTTCGAGCGTGTAAAAATCTGAAGGCTTTTTCCCGAAGTCGTTAAAAAAACGTTCAAAAACATCGGGCATCCAATACCAAGTTGGTCCCATGTCAAAAGTAAAACCATCTTTTTTAAGTTGCCTAGCACGGCCCCCGATGGTATTGTTTTTCTCGTAAATTGTTGCTGAATGACCGGCTTGGGCGAGATAACAAGCTGCTGCCAAGGAGGAAAATCCGGAACCAATAATTGCGATGTCTTTCATATTGTTTAACAATAATACATTTTATTTAAACAAAAATGAAACTCAGTCAGCGAATTTTTTACACAATTGTATTTTTTTGTGAAAATATTAATAAATAGGGTGTCTATTAAAGCGATTTTTCTAGTGAATCTATTTCGGCTATAAACTCATTACTCTCTTTAAAGCATTTAATGTACTTATTATTTACAGAAACTTTATCGGCCTTCCTACCTAACACCCAAAGTTCATTTGCATCGTTTAAGGTAATTTCTTTTTCAAAATTTTGCAAGTAATCATTAAAGTTATCTTCGTCTGGTTTAATTGTAAAATATGCTACAAAAATTACTTTAGTCTTTGTTTTTGTAACATAATTTAAACTTTCCATAGCCAAATTTGGTCCTAAATATAGGGTGTTAAATCCGGCAGATTGAAGTTCATAATTGGCGTAGAGCAAACCTATTTCGTGTATTTCGTTATACGGAAGGTATAAAACAAATTGCAGATTGGATCCTTTTTGCGAATGCGGCTTTGCCTTGTAGGTATGTTGAATTATGGTGTGTTTTATCTTTTCAGAAATAAAGTGTTCGTGCGAGGGGTCTATTGTGCCCGAGTGCCATAAAATGCCCATCTCATTAAGAAGTGGGGTAAATATTTGTGTAAAAACTTCTCGAAATGACTTCTCTTTTAATAGCTTTTCTAAAGTAGTTTCGAATAACTCGGCGTCAAATTCAAACATAGCCGATTTAAATATATTGACAGCATATTGTGAGTCTACGCCATTAACATTGCTTTGAATTAACGATTGTATTTCTTGGGCATCTAAACTAGCTAATTTTGAAATTTTATAACCTGCATTGTAGAGGTAGGCAATATTCAGTAATTTTTTAAGGTTGTCTAGGTTGTATTTTCTAATGTTTGTATCGGTACGGTCGGGCTGTAGTAAGTTGTACCGTTTTTCCCAAATTCTAATCGTGTGAGCTTTTACATTAGATAAATTCTCAAGATCCTTTATGCCAAATTCTGTTTTAATCACCCCTAGAATATTTTATAGAAAGGTGAAAAGTACTAAAAAGAAGTGAGATTGTTTATAAAATTCCAAAAAAGGCTAAACATTTTTACGGCTGTTTTGGAAAAATAGGAAAGAAAAATAGTACCCGGGATGGGACTTGAACCCACACGCCCTACGGACACATGGCCCTCAACCATGCCTGTCTACCAATTCCAGCACCCGGGTAGGTACCTATTTCATTAAAAATTATGTTGCTATTGCAAAACTTTTAAGAAGCCGCAAATGTAAAAGTAATCGGGTTAAAAACCAAGTAAAATTGTCTTCCCGATTATACAAATATGTTGGAATAACGTGAAAGTTAAAATTTTGATATCGGTTGTTTAAAAGAGCGTAGCTGCTGTTATATTGTAAGTCTATGGAATTACAAACTTGCTTATAATATGTGTTGAAATACTACTAGCTTTTCGATTAAAATTTTTTATCGCTTTCTCTATGTCTTTGTTGTGATAAATATTAAATTCACTCACATTTTGATAATATGCGCCTAACCTACATAATTTTACTGCTCTATAGTTCATTGTTTTATGCACAAAACCCTGTGCAATTAGACAGTTTATTATTAAAAGGAATTGAAGCTCGTGCGCAAAAAGAGTACGCAAATTCTTTAGAATTGTTAACAAAAGTACGATCAATTGCACAAGAAAATGAGGATTACAAGCTTCAATTTTTAGCCATTAATAATATTGGAGCAAATTATTATTCTATGCTCGATTATGGCGAAGCTTTAGACAATTATCTTGACGCTTATAAAATTGCCATAAAACACCTCGATGAAAATGAAGAGATGACGGTGTTAAATAATATTGCAATACTCTACAGTAAAGAAGGCGATTATACAAAAGCAGAAGAATATTTTCTTAAAGCTTATAACCTTGCTAAAACACACGAACAGCTCATAAATATAGGTTTGTACGCTGTAAATTTGGGGATTGTTACAAATCAACAAAACAAAATTGAGGAAGCTGCAACCTATTTAGCCGAAGCAGATAGCATTCTTAAAGACGACCCAAAACTATCTATTTTGGTCCAAACGGCCCTCGTTGAAAATTATTACAAAAAAAATAACCTTAAAACAGCCCAGCAGTTGGCGCTACTGGTTTTACCGCATCTAAATTCTATAGCTTTAAACGAAGAACGGTTGTCTATTTTAATAATCCTTTCAAATATCTATAACGATTTAAACAACAATGCCAAGGCGGTTACTTACGCCAAAGAAGCTTTGGCCATTGCTGCCAACCCCGAAAATCGCATCAGCGCTTTTAACCAATTGTCTAAAGTGTATTCTCAAAATGGTTTATTTTCTGAAGCAATTAGTGCAAAAGATTCAATAATTGCGCTAACCGAATCACTTAATAAACTTAAGAATGGCAGACTTTATGAAAACAATAGAGTGAAGTTTGAGTTAGCAAACTACCGCCGTGAGCTGGATTTAAGTGCGGCAGAAAGAGAAAGAGAACGCAAAACTTTTTACGTATTATTGGCGGTTTCGGTGCTTATTATTTTGCTCACAAGTTGGGCGCTTTATAACAGTTATATAAAAAATAAACAACGACGAATTTTACACAAACAGAATAAAGAATTTATTGAGCTTGAGCTTCAGAAAAAAAAGAGTGATAATCTTTTGCTCGAAAAACAATTAAAAGCAAAAGAGGCTATGGCCCAGTTGGAACGCGAAAAGTTGAAAAATGAAATTGAAGCGAGAAACAGAAAGTTAGCGTCTAAAGCGATGAAAATTTCGGCTCGAAATGATTTAATCAAGGAGGTGATAAATAATCTTACAAATCAAACTGAAATTGCACGCAATGATTTTGTTTCTAAAAAAATAAAAGACTTAAAAAAATTGCTAAAAAACGATTCGGAATGGGAGAGTTTTTTAACTCATTTTGAAGAGGTAAATCACGGTCTTCTTACAAAACTTCGCAACAAGCACCCGCAACTTACAGCCAACGATATTCGTTATTTAAGTTATTTATACATGGATTTAAATACCAAAGAAATTGCTTCGTTATTCAACATAACAAATGAAGCTTCCCGAAAGCGAAAGGAAAGAATTGGAGCCAAAATAGATTTGCCAGAGGGAAAGAACTTATATGCTTATATAACAAGTCTTTAACTTGGCATGTCACATTTTTTCTTTGTGCAGTCGTAAAATTTAGGACGGTTTTTTGGTAATTTCTTTTTTGATTTTGGAATATTGAGTTCCTCTAAAATGTATTCATTATGAAAAAAACTATTATTCTATCCTTATTTCTATTTTGTTCAATTTTTCAAACCGCAATGGCGCAACTTGAAGTTACGGGCTCAAAAGATTTTGGTCGTATTTTCGACCTTACTTATGATGCTACTGTGCCCAATAAGGTATATGCTATTACCCTGAGTAACCATATTGTTGTCTCGTATGATAACGGTAACAATTGGGAAGTTTTATATTCACTGTTAATAGGTAAAGGTGCCGCCATAAAAGATCTTAAATTATTGCCAGATGGCAGTGCTTTAACCTTTTATGTACACTTGCCCAATTCTACAATTAATGAAGTTAGGGTGTATGATATTGCATCGGCTTCTATTGTAAAAACATTTCCTTTGCCCAACCAAGGCGACATGGCCTATGTACGCTCTTACGATTTTTTCAATAGTAATACCGATATTTTATTGGTAGACACTAATTTTCCAGAGGGTAGTGGTGAAGCGGGAAAAACATATTACACGGCCGATGGGGGTGCAACTTGGAATATGGTTTATTACACTACACATAACGACACCATATTTATAAATAATGTAGCAATTAGCCCAGATAATCCACAAAAACTCTTTTTGTCGAGAGGTCTTGGAAGTATGGGGCTTAGCGGTGGCCTTTATGTTTCAGAAGATGCTGGTAATACTTGGGATGAAAAATTGCCAAATGTAGTTTTAGGTCCTTTGGCCTTTCATCCTACAAATGCCCAAGAAATATACTTAGGAACCAGTATAGGCTTTGGCAGTAGTGATGAAAATTTATATAAATCTACAGATGGTGGTGCAACTTTTTCTATTGTTCCAATAACGTGGACCGATGGAATTTTAGATTGTATTAATGTAATTAGGTATAATAAAAACAACCCATCGCAAATTATTGTATTAGAAGAAAACGAAGTTGTAATTTCAGAAGATGGAGGTAATACATGGCAAAATTTTGTATACCCCGATGAGCTTCCCGATAGTTATTATTACGGTTTAAACGCATCGTACAATCCGCAAAATGATCAAGAAATATTTATTAGCGCCAACTATGTGCCCTTATTTTCCACCGATGGTGGTGAAACTTTAAGTTGGTCTAAAAGTCGCTTTTTCACAAGTACAGGTAATATAGATTTATTTAACGATGCAACCCAGCAACATTTGTATTACGGGGTGCAATTTGGCTACGTGCATCGCGATTTAAACTCTGAAATTGATACAGCGTACGATATTTTACCACTAAATATGATGGCAACGAGCCCTGGACAAACGCAGTATGCAGACAAAATAACCCCCAATAGAGTTTATACTTTTACCTCCAGTTTTATGGGGTCGAGCTTAAAAGTTAGCGATGATAATGGAGCTACAAAAAACGAATTGTTAATGCAGTATATTAATTATTTTACGGCTGTAGCAACATTTCCTACCCAACCAGAAACCATCTTAGCTGCTTTCGCCGGATTTGAACCACATGAAACACAACTAAAATTAATAGACTTTAGCGATATAAATAATGTGGTAGTTACAGATGTTACTTTACCAACGGTTAATTACATTTTGGAAATTATTATCGACGATGCTAATAATATAATAATGCCAATTGGCAATGAAGTATACATTTCTAACAATCAAGGTGCAACGTGGACCAATATGAGTTCGGGCTTAGAGATTTTAGATTCTTCTGATTTGATTTTCGACCTTCAAAAAGATTCTTTAAATTCAAATAGAATGGCAGTGGCAACTTCAAAAGGAATTTTTATTACAGATGATGGTGGCATAAACTGGGTGCAAAAAACAACTTCCGTTGTAAATAGTGTGGCTTTTTCAACTGAAAATGAAGGCGCGATGGTGGCATCCACCAATAGTTCTGAAACTACCGAATTTGAAATGCATTATTCGACAGATTTTGGCGAAACATGGAACACAATTACCAATGAACAATTGCTAGGAATTGGCGCAGTTTCATCTACATATTTGTTTGATAATAATGCGGTTAAAGCGTTTGTAGGTAGTTTTGATTTAGGATTGATAGAATATACAATCGATTTAAACGTGGCTGGAATTGAAACATTTAAAGATAAATTTGCTGTAAAACTGTATCCAAATCCAACAGCCAAATTGTTAAATATAGAAACCCACAAAAACGAAGTTGCCGAGGTTGCAATATATTCTACAACTGGCGTTACAGTGTTTAAAACTGAAACCCTCACGCAAATAGATGTTTCGCATTTAACAGCGGGAACCTATTTGGTTCGAATAAAATTGGACGATAATAACGTATTATTTAGTAAATTTATTAAAAAATAAGGTTAATAGATGCGTAAATTTAAAAACCCTTCGGAAGTGTCTTTCTGAAGGGTTTTACTGTTTTGAACTGCAGTCATTACTAAAATACCATACCTAAATTATAAAGCAGGACTCCCAACTAAGACGAATTTTATGCATACAGACAATTATTTTTTTAAAAATAAAAGGGTTATGTGATATTTGAATTGTAAGATTCTTCGAAAATTTAAGGGAACTTAACAATAAAACGAATGACAGGGAATTAATTTACAACTTTTTGAAGAATAATTACTAACTTGTAACAACTTCTATGATAGAATTTTGGCACCTGTTTTTTACTTCGTTAGCAGCTACATTAGCAATGACTGCTTTTAGTTATGGGTTCTCCTATATGGTGAAAGGCAATTACAAAGAGCCGCAATTACTTAACTATCTATTGGCGAAAATACCATCGACAAAAAAATCTTTTTTTAAATGTGGCGACATTATAGGGTGGCTAATTCACTTTATAACGGGTTTTCTTTTTGTGGTTTTATTTGCCATTATTAGTTTTCACTATTCAATTAAATCCACAGCGGGTGTAGGATTAATTTACGGTTTTATAATTGGCTTAATTGGTGTTATTATTTGGAGTATTCTGTTTAAATTACATCCCAGTCCGCCAAAAACTAATAGGGTTTTATTTTTTACGCAATTAATAATCGCCCATATTATTTTTGGGTTGGTGATGGCTTTGATTTTAAATAATTTTTAGCACAATAAAGCTTGCTACAAACATTCAAAGCATTTGTGCAATTCTGCTGGAATATCTGAATCGTCTGAGCCTTTTAAAGGTTCGGTTAAATAATCTTTGGTTTGTAAAACTTCAAAAAATTCAATAGCATATGCTTCAATATCATCCCTTCGGTTCGTTAAAATTTCCTTTATTTTCTCGCCGTGTAGTTGGTAAATTTCTTGTGGCCAAGCCATAAAAGCAGCGTCAATTGCATCATTTGTGAGATGGGTTTTAATATACTGGGCCTCTTCAACAAATATATTTTTAGGAACTTCTTTTAAAAAGTAGATATCAAAAGGATAAACCAAACCGGGCATATAGTCTACTTCATTTTCAAAGGGCCGCAGTCGGGGTTGTATGTTTTTAGATGAAATAATATTTGGCAAAATTCCGTCTATGGTAAAAAAAGCATTATCGCGATCACTCGCCAATGGAATTGCTGTAAACATTTCATCATTTTTTTGAAGAAACCAGCCCCATTGTTTTGCGTGCCTGTCCCAATCGCCAATTACAATATCGAACAACCTATTTCGGACTAAGGCGCGATAATCAATTTTTAATTTTTCTTTTAGTTTTACCTTTTCTTCTTGCAGATCTTCTGTATCTACTAATTCTACAATATTTTCTAGATTAGACCAGTTTTTTTCGCCTTCGGTTTCATATTCTAACCAGTATAATTTATTCCCGTATTCGTTGTTGTATTTGTTTAATCTACTTTGTTTTGGCACAAAAACTAAAGTTGGGTGGGGGTGCTGAATATTTATGGCTTCGGCCAATTTTGCTGCAATCATAGCCCCATAAGGATGTTGAGCCGAAACACCGTCGATTATTATATTTTCAATACCTAAAATTTTGGCAAATTCAGGAATTAACGGGTCGGGATCTTTTGCCACACTGCGCAAGGTATATACTGTTCCCGAATTATTTTTTAGCCGCAACGATCTGGTTTGCTTTCCGCCGCCCTCCTTCATAACTGTGAGTCCGCCTAAAATTCTATCGAGAAAAACTACGGGTACTTTAACGGGGGTAGCCCAAACCTCTCGGTATTGTTCGCCTTGCATAACTTCTTTTACCAAATCGCCTTGGTACATAGTGGTTGCAGCAACGGTAACGCTGTCTATATTTTCAAAGTCGATTGAGTCAATATTTTCGGCGCCAATAATAATATCGGTTTGTATAACGTCGGGTTTACTACCTACTGAAATATAGATAATTGCAACCACCAATAAAACAAGCCCTAAGATTACGAGTAATACTTTTTTCACGTGAATTCGTTTTTTTCTAAAAGTAAAAAAGGTTTCTAATTCATAGAGAATTCAATGTAAATTATAAGATAACTTTAACGGGCGGTGTTATGCAATTTTGTGGATTATAGTTTGAAATATTCTAAGCTAAATGAGTGAATTACGAACTCATTTCTTCGGCTTTTTTATCTAACTTTTTTAAATTGGTTTTAATGGGTTCTTTTTCTAAGCTTTTTGCCAGTGCCACCATATTGTGAACCATATAAAGCAAGGTTTTATTTGTAAACTCGTGTTTATCGCCTTCGGCTTCAATATAGCTTTTTCCGGGTCCCGCTTTACCTACATAATATGCAAACGCATTAACCGGTATGCTAAAACCTTGTTCATTTAAATCGAATAAAATAGCTGCGATTGCTCTTTTGGCACCATCTTCATTACCGTCTACCATGGCCCCGGCAACTTTATTATAGGTAGGGAAGCGGCCATTTTCATCATTTCCTTCTTCCATAATGCCATCCATACGTTCGGCAATCATTTTTGCAATAGCGCTTCTATCGCCGCGCCAAACAGGTGTAGCTACAATAAGTATTTCGCAATTGTAAATTTTTTCGAGTATGGTTGGCCACTCGTCATTTTCACCTTCGTCTGAGCTATTGCCAAAAGCAATGTTGTAATCGGCTACTCGAACTGTTTCTGTGGCTACATCTAACTCTTTAAATATCTTTTCGGCTTGTGCAATAAACGCTTGTGTGTTTGAAGTTTCTGGACTCTTTTTTAGGGTACAATTTAAAAATAAAGCTTTCATAAGGTTTTTTATTTTCGAATTTACAAAACATAAATGCCTTAGTGTTATAAGAAATTGCTAAAAGTCAAGATATTGTATTAAATGATTTAAGAAGTTGACCAGATTATCAAGGTTGAAAAGACGTATTGAATTGAGTTAGATTGCTTGCAAAATTAATATAGTCACGGGTATGGAGTTTATAAAATTTAGCTTGTTTAATTTGCATAGATTCAGCAGTTGCTACGCTCGTGATAAACTTCTCGCCCAAACATTATTCTATAAACAAAAAAATCCCGACGTAAAATCGGGATTTGTTTTTCTTTGTGACTTGGCTGGGGCTCGAACCCAGGACCACCTCCTTAAAAGGGAGGTGCTCTACCAACTGAGCTACCAAGTCGTCCTTTTTATTGAGTGCCTTTCTTGCGGTAGGCGGGTGCAAATATACTATCATTAAATTATACTTTCAAAACGAAATTGCAATTAATTTTAAAAAATTTAAAAACCACTGAAAACCAGTGTCTCCCAAATCATATTTTTTCAGTTTTCTTTGTATAAAAATTAAAATCGCCCAAATTTCGCCATTTTTCTACTGCAAAAAACACCATCTTTGTACCTTTTAAGCTATGAAAATACTTTTAATTGGATATATGGGAAGTGGAAAATCGTCTGTTGGAAAACAATTGGCGACCTCTCTTAACCTTCCTTTTTTAGATTTGGATACCGAAATTGAACAAAAAGAAGGAATTTCAATCGCCCAAATTTTTGATAGTAAAGGCGAAATCTACTTCAGAAAAATTGAAATTGAAGTTTTAAAAAATCTTTTAGCAAAACCAACCGATTTTGTTTTGGCTACAGGCGGTGGCACGCCTTGCTATTCAAACACGATGCAATTGATGCTAAAACAACCCAATTGTGCCGTAGTTTACCTTAAAACCAGTTTGCACGAATTAACAGATAGATTGTACTCACAAAAGGCAAATAGACCGCTTATTAGCCATTTGAACTCAAAGGAAGTGTTAGAAGATTTTATAAGAAAACATCTTTTTGAGAGAGCTTATTATTACAACCAGGCTGAGGTTGTTGTAGACAATACAAGCTCAATAGAAAATACAGTTCAAAAAATTAAGAAAGCGCTACTCTAAAATAGCTCTATCGTTATTTTTTTCAAAAATTACAGCTACGTTTTCATTGAGCGAAGTAGATAGCGATATGCCTTTAAAATCTGCTTTAATAGGGTATTTTTTATGATTCCTATCAACCAAAACAGCAGTTTTAAATTGTTTTAAAGGCACTTCCAAAAAGTGTTTAACACCGTAAATAAGCGTAGTGCCTGAGTGTAAAACGTCATCGACTAAAACGAGGGATTTGTTTTGATATACTTCCTTTTTTAGCGTAGTAGTTATAGGGTCTGTTGGATTTTTTTTGTCAATTATAACTTCGCAAAGCAAAACTTTTATCGGTGAAATTTTCTCGACTTCGGTTTTTAATTTTTTTGCAAATACATAGCCATTGCCATTAATTCCGGCTACTACCACTTCTTTTTCATCTACGTTTGTTTCGTAAATTTGATAGGCAATTCTCTTAATTTTGTGCGCTATTTGCTTTTTATCTAAAATAACCGAATTTAATACCTGCATTTGCTGTTAATTTTTAAAGTTTTAAAGTAAATCATCCTGCTCGTCGTGCGAAGATTCTGTAAAGTCTTCAATATCACGCCTATCTTTTTTTGTGGGTCGGCCAACCCCTTTTTTGCGATAATACGATTTTGCGTACTTCAACATTTCGTTGGTTTCAAAAGCTTCTTTTGGGGTAGTATCTCTTCGGTAAATATCTACTAATTTGGCACCAACCCTGCTTTCTGGTAGGTCTAAAACCTCTAATTGATAATTTATTTGATTTTTCCGAAGCGTAATTTTATCGCCCGGGTATACATCGCGGGCAGGTTTTACTACGTCGCCATTAACACGTACAGCTCCTTTTTTACATGCTTGAGTTGCCATGTTTCTTGTTTTTAAATACCGAACCGCCCACAAATATTTATCAATCCTCATAATTTATATATCCAAAACAACGTTAATGTAGTATGCAAAAATAATGGAAAATTGTATCTTGCGCCCACAAAAAATTGATGATGATAAAAATTAAATATACGTTTGTTTTGTTATTTGTAGCAATTGTTGCTACAGTTTCATGTGAAAAAAATAACGATGACGGTCCCGATCCTACTCCGCCACGCGACCGAGGAGAAGAAGCCATTAGAGCTCAAGCCGAAATTGAAGCTTTTTTAGAAACTCATTTCTACAATTACGAAGATTTTCAAGCAGATCCCGAAAACTTTAAAATTAAATTTGATACCATTGCTGGCGATAATGCTTCAAAAACACCCTTAATGCAACAGGTTGACTTTTTAGAAGTTGCCGATGTGGAAGAGCCTTCAGTAATTTATAAGTTATATTATTTAAAAGTTCGTGAGGGTGGGGGAGAATTCCCACATTTTTCAGATAATACCTTTAATACTTACGAGGGTCGATTAATGAATTTAGACTTGTTTGATAGTTCGGTTATTCCTGTGAAATTTAACCTTGTAGATGCACCACCGGCTCGAGGAATAATTAGAGGTTTACAACAGGCTATAATCCAGTTTAGAGGGGCGGCAAACGTTATTGAAAATCCAGATGGTACCCTTACTTTTGAAGACTTTGGGATAGGAGCTGTGTTTATTCCTTCGGGCTTGGCATATTACAACTATCCGCCTGCAACGGGAGGATTAAACGCTTACGATCAACTTATTTTTTCGTTTGAATTATTCGAATCTGAAATAGCAGACCACGATGGAGATGGAATTCCTTCGTATATGGAAGATCTTAACGGAAATGGTATCTTATTAGACGATGACACCGATGGCGACGGTACGCCAAATTACCTTGATGACGATGACGATAACGATGGCCGTTTAACGAAGTTCGAGATAGAAATAGATGCCGACGGAAACATAACCTTCCCCGATACAAACGGAAACGGAACACCAGATTATTTAGATCCTACTATTTAAGAAATATTATAGAATATAAAAAAGCCTCATTAATTTTAATGAGGCTTTTTTAATGGGTTAAATTTTAGGAGTTATTGCTTGCGAGCCATTACTTTTTTAACTGCAGCTTCAATTGCAGCAGCATTTAATCCGTATTTATCCATTAACTGCTCTGGCGTTCCAGATTCGCCAAAAGTATCGTTGGTAGCAATAAACTCTTGGGGTGCCGGAAATTGGGTTGCTAATAAGCGCGAAACACTTTCGCCTAAACCGCCTAAAAAGTTATGCTCTTCGGCAGTAACTACACAACCTGTTTTTTTAACGCTTTTTAAAATAGCTTCGTCATCCAAAGGTTTTATGGTGTGTATGTTTATTACCTCGGCTGTAATACCGTTTTCGTTTAACGTTTCAGCAGCTTGTAGTGCTTCCCAAACTAAATGGCCAGTTGCAATAATAGTTACATCGCTCCCTTCTTGTAATTGTACCGCTTTTCCTATTTGAAAGTTTTGATCTTCGGGCGTAAAGTTGGCCACTTTTGGACGTCCAAAACGCAAATAAACAGGCCCGTCGTAATCGGCAATAGCAATAGTTGCAGCTTTGGTTTGGTTGTAATCGCAAGTATTGATAACTGTCATCCCTGGCAGCATTTTCATTAACCCAATATCTTCGAGTATTTGGTGAGTAGCACCATCTTCTCCTAAGGTTAATCCTGCGTGCGAAGCACAAATTTTAACGTTTTTTCCGCTGTACGCTACGCTTTGTCTTATTTGGTCATAAACACGACCTGTAGAGAAATTTGCAAAGGTTCCTGTAAAGGGAATTTTTCCACCAATAGTCATTCCGGCTGCCATACCAATCATATTTGCTTCGGCAATTCCTACTTGAAAAAAACGATCTGGATGATTTGCTTTAAAATCGTCCATTTTTAAAGACCCTGTAAGGTCTGCACAAAGGGCAACAACATTTTCATTCTTTTTTCCGAGCTCGGTAAGACCGGCTCCAAAACCTGAACGCGTATCTTTTTTACCTGTATCTGTATATTTTTTCATCGTGAATGTTTTCAGTATTAATAATCACCCAAGGTTACAGGGTTTTGTGAAAGTGCTTTTTCTAATTGCTCGTCGTTTGGCGCTTTACCGTGCCAAGCGTGCGTATGCATCATAAAGTCTACTCCGTGGCCCATTACTGTATGTAGTAGCACACAAACGGGTTTGCCGTTGCCAGTTTTTTCTTTTGCGGTTTTCATTCCAGAAATTACGGCTTCCATGTTGTTACCTTCTTTAATTTCCATAACGTCCCAGCCAAAAGCTTCAAACTTTTCTTTTACATTTCCTAAAGGTAGTACGTTATCTGTAGCGCCATCAATTTGTTGTCCGTTTAAATCTACCGTTAAAATTAAATTATCTACACCATTACCTGCGGCGTACATAATTGCTTCCCAGTTTTGACCTTCCTGTAATTCTCCATCGCCACAAAGGGTGTAGATTATGTGATTGTCTTTATTGAGTTTTTTTGTTTGGGCAGCTCCAATAGATACCGAAATACCCTGGCCTAACGAACCCGATGCAACGCGAACTCCAGGAAGTCCTTCGTGGGTAGTTGGGTGTCCTTGAAGTCGAGAATTCAACAAGCGAAAGGTATTTAATTCTTCAACAGGGAAGTATCCAGCGCGTGCTAAAACACTGTAAAATACCGGTGAAATATGCCCGTTTGAGAGGAAGAAAAGATCTTCACCAATGCCGTCCATTGAAAACTCATCTTTTCTATCCATTAATTCGTTGTAAAGTGCTACAAAAAATTCGGCACAACCTAAGGATCCTCCCGGATGTCCAGAATTTACTTTATGTACCTGTCGCAGTATATCGCGGCGCACTTGTGTGGTTAAATCTTCTAATTGTTTAATATTAGCCATAGAGAATAAATTCATTGTTCTGCTTGCAAAATTAGGCTTTATTACGAGGGTAGCCAAAATTGAAAGCTATTCAGTTATCAACGTTTTATAACTTTTGTTAACATATAGGTATATAAGCATTTAGATAATTAAAAAAGCCTAACAATTATTGTTAGGCTTTTAGTCTTAAATATTAACGATAAAACGTGTTGTTTTAGTCATTACTAATTAAAAGTTATCTGTTAAAATATTAATTAAATCTACTAATGCCCAGATGCCTAAACCACCTAAGGTAATAATAAATAAAATGTTCCACAGTGTAGGCTTTCCAGCGTACCACCTATGCGCTGCAGCAAAGCCTAAAAACACCAATAATGCAACGGCAACCCATTTATTATATGAGCTAGCAGCAGGCGAATACAAGGCTGGTGTTGTTGCGTTACTGTCTACAGCAACTGTAGTAGTAGTTGCAGCATTTGTACGTGCCACTGGAAATGAGGCAAAGGCAAGATCTGCAGTCATAAGTGAAATTAACAGAAAGAAAATAGATAATTTTGTTTTCATAGCTTAGTTTTGAAAGTTGAACAAGCGACGAAAATAAGAACTTTTAAAATGCCAAAAAACACTTTTCAGAAAATTTTAATTCTTGCCTTTTTACTAACTATTTCGGGGAATACTTTTTCACAAACCGAAGAATTTGTAGGACTCATAGAATTGGAAAATAAAACCTTTTTAAATTTTAGAATAAATTTTAATATAACCGATTCAAAAGTTGAAGGTTATACAATTACAGATTATAATGGACCGCACGAAAGCAAGTCTTCAATTGTTGGTAGTTATGACGAGCGTACAAACAAACTTACTTTTAGAGAAGTGAATATTTTATATACCAAATCGCCAATAACCGAATTAGATTTCTGTTACATTTTTTTTACCGGTGAAATGAAAAAGAACAGATTAGTTGGGAGTTTTAAAGGGTTTTATGAAGATCTTGAAAAATGTTTAGACGGTACAATTATAGGCACGCGTATTGAAAAAGCTGAAAAAAGAAAAGAAAAATTGTTGCGAAAGGTTAATCGTGTAGTAAAAAATGATAACGAAAAAAGCGAGGTTACACAGCAAATAAACGCCTTAAAATTTTCTGAACAACGCGGTATTTCGGCAAATGAAAATATAAATGTTTTTTGGGAAGGGTCCTACCTAAAAGCCCTCATTTGGGACGCAGGCACAGTAGATGACGATATAATTGAAATAAGTAAAGACGGGACCAATCCTGTAACAATTCATCCAAAAAAAGAACCTGTTATCAAAGAATTTTATTTAGGTGCCGATAAACAAGTGATAACGATTAAAGCGCTTTCGGAAGGGACCGAACCGCCAAATACTACAAAAGTGAAATTTACCGATGGCAAAGGCAAGTTTATCGAGCTTATTTACAACCTAAAAGTAAACGAGTCTGCCACCTTAACTTTTTATACTCAAAAGCCCAAGGAGGTACGAAAAACAGAATAAGTTTTTAATTCGAGTCACTTAAATTAAGTTGTAAGGCGTATAATCTTAGTTTTGGTTCGCTTAGAATTAAAACTAACCTATCTTTGCAACCTCAATAAAATTTGTTGAATGCAATTTAAACTAGAAGCCACAGACCCTCAAAGTAGCGCTCGTGCTGCGACAATTACAACAGATCACGGTAAAATAGAAACCCCCATTTTTATGCCCGTTGGAACCGTTGGAACCGTTAAAGGGGTACACCAACGCGAACTGCGCGAAGACATAAACCCAGATATTATTTTGGGCAATACCTATCACCTGTATTTACGACCCCAAACGCCCTTGTTAGAAAAGGCGGGCGGTCTTCATAAATTTATTAATTGGGACCGAAATATTTTAACCGATAGTGGCGGGTACCAAGTTTATTCGCTTTCGGCAAATAGAAAGATTAAAGAAGAGGGTGTTAAGTTTAAAAGCCATATAGACGGTAGCTACCACGTTTTTACTCCTGAAAATGTAATGGAAATTCAGCGTACTATAGGAGCCGATATTATTATGGCTTTTGATGAATGTACGCCCTATCCTTGCGATTATAACTATGCAAAACGCTCGATGCATATGACGCATCGTTGGTTAGACCGCTGTATAAAACATCTTGACAAAACCCCGTTAAAATACGATTACAATCAAACGTTTTTTCCAATTGTGCAAGGTAGTACGTATAAAGATTTAAGAAAGCAATCTGCAGAATATATAGCATCGGTTGGGGCCGAAGGTAACGCCATTGGAGGTCTTTCTGTAGGGGAGCCCGCAGACGAAATGTACGAAATGACCGCCGTTGTAACCGAAGTTTTACCAAAAGATAAACCGCGTTATTTAATGGGCGTGGGTACTCCTGCAAACATTTTAGAAAATATTGCTTTGGGTGTAGATATGTTTGATTGTGTTATGCCAACCCGTAACGGAAGAAACGGAATGCTTTTTACTTCGGAAGGGATTATAAACATAAAAAATAAAAAGTGGAGTGAAGACCTTTCACCAGTTGACCCAATGGGGATAACCTGGGTAGATACCGAATATAGCAAAGCCTATTTGCGTCATTTGTTTACTGTAAATGAAATGTTAGGCCGGCAAATTGCTACCATTCATAACTTAGGGTTTTACTTGTGGTTGGTTCGTGAAGCAAGAAAACATATCTTAGCTGGTACTTTTGCCAACTGGAAAAATGCAATGGTTAAAAAATTAGAACAGCGATTATAAAATGCTGAGTATATTAGATAGATACATACTAAAAAAATACTTGGGTACATTTACGCTCTTGCTATTACTTTTTATTCCAATTGGTATTACGGTTCATTTAGCAGAAAAAATTGATAAAATTCTTGAAAATGAAGTGCCTTTAATAGAGGTTTTAATCTATCTGTATAATTTCACCATATACTTTGCTAATTTACTGTTTCCTCTTTTTCTTTTTTTATCGGTAATTTGGTTTACTTCAAAACTAGCTAACAATACAGAGGTAATTGCCTTTTTAAGTAGTGGCGTTTCCTATTATAGGTTTTTAAGACCCTACATTATTGGAGCTACCATAGTTTGTATTGCCGCATTGGTGTTTAGCATGTATTTGGCGCCCAAGGCGAGTAAAGGGTTTAATGAATTTTCTTACAACTATTTAAAAAAAGGAAAGCAGGATAGAAACCAAAACAACGTTTTTACACAAATAAATGATAACGACTACATTTATGTAAGTTACTTTAATGTAAAAGACAAGGTAGGAAGTAATTTTACCTTAGAGCATTTTGAAGGTAATAAGATGACCTACAAAATTTCTGCGGCTCAAATTAAATATAATGATGCAGACAGTACATATTCATTATATCATTATAAAAAGCGCAAAATTGGAGAGTTTAATGATGTTTTAGAGTCTAAAGCAAAACTAGACACAGTTTTCTCTTTCGATCTTGAAGATTTAACACCGGTAAAGTATATTGCTGAAACCCTTAATTTTTCTGAATTAAATGATTTTATTGAAAAGGAAAAAGCAAGAGGATCATCTAATATTAATAGGTATGAAGTGGTGCGATATAAACGTTGGAGTTTACCTGTTTCGGCTTATATTTTAACAATTATTGCTGTTGCCGTATCTTCGGTTAAGCGCCGTGGAGGCATGGGGCTTAACCTCGCCATTGGTATTAGCATTGGGATGATTTTTGTGTTTTTCGATAAAGTTTTTGGAACTATGGCAGAGCAAAGCGACTTTTCGCCACTTGTGGCCACTTGGTTTCCTAATTTTGTATTTGCTATCTTGGCTATCTATCTGTTAAAGAATGCGAAACGATAAACTCCTCAACTACCTTCATCTCCATTTAATAGTTTTTATTTGGGGTTTTACAGCCGTTTTAGGAGCTTTAATTACTTTGGAAGCAATACCACTAGTTTGGTATAGAATGTTGTTGGCTGCCATAATTATTTTTGTTTTTCTGAAATTTAAAAAAGAGAATTTAAAGTTTTCATTTAAAACACTTGGAGCCTTTGCCGTCGCGGGCGTTATAATTGCCCTGCACTGGCTTACGTTTTTTGGAGCTATTAAGGCTTCAAATGTTTCGGTAACTTTGGCAATTTTATCTACGGGTGCATTTTTTACATCGCTTTTAGAACCTTTGTTCTACAAGCGAAAAATAATTGTTTACGAAGTTCTTTTTGGCCTGGTAGTAGTTTTAGGATTATATATCATTTTTGATGTAGAATCATCATACACCTTCGGAATTATTTTGGCTTTAATTTCGGCATTTTTAAGTGCTCTTTTTTCGGTAATTAATGGAAAGTTCGTGCTAAAACACAAAGCGTCAGCTATTTCATTTTACGAATTAATTTTTGGGGTACTTGGCATTTCAATTTATCTCGCTTTTGCAGGAAAATTTACGACCAATTTTTTTACAGTTTCGGCTCATGATTGGATCTATTTACTAATTTTGGCGTCGGTTTGTACGGCTTATGCTTTTATTGCTTCTATACACGTAATGAAGTGGATAAGCCCGTATACAGTTATGTTAACCATAAATATGGAGCCGGTTTACGGTATCATTTTGGCGCTCATTGTTTTGGGTGATTCTGAAAATATGAGCCCTCAATTTTATTACGGCGCTGCAATTATTTTGGTAACTGTAATAGCCAACGGAATTATTAAAATAACCCAAGAAAGAAAACGAAGAAGATTGTCCAACACCTAAAACAAAATTTTATCTTTGTACACCAACCTTTTATAAATCAAAGGAATTAACTATGGAATATCTTGATTTTGAACTCCCTATAAAAGAATTGCAGGAGCAATACGAAAAAGCTTGCCTTATTGGCGAAGAAAGCGACGTAGATGTAAGTAACACCTGTAAACAAATTGAAAAAAAACTAAACGATACTAAAAAAGAAATATATAAAAACCTTACTCCGTGGCAACGCGTACAACTGTCGCGTCACCCAGATCGTCCATATACCATGGACTATATTAACGCCATTTGCGGCGATTCGTTTTTAGAATTACACGGCGATCGTGGATTTAAAGATGATAAGGCTATGGTAGGTGGTCTTGGTAAAATAGGCGACCAAAGTTATATGTTTGTTGGTCAACAAAAAGGTTATAATACCAAAACACGACAGTACCGAAACTTTGGTATGGCAAATCCCGAAGGTTATAGAAAAGCATTGCGTTTAATGAAATCTGCCGAAAAATTTAATTTGCCGGTTGTATGCTTTATCGATACCCCAGGAGCCTTTCCAGGTTTAGAAGCTGAAGAAAGAGGGCAAGGGGAAGCAATTGCCCGAAACATTTTGGAAATGACCCGTCTTAAAGTGCCAATTATTGTTGTAATTATTGGTGAAGGTGCCAGCGGTGGTGCATTAGGTATTGGCGTTGGCGATAAAGTACTTATGTTAGAAAATACATGGTACTCTGTAATTTCTCCCGAAAGTTGTTCGTCTATTTTATGGCGAAGCTGGGAATATAAAGAACAAGCCGCCGAAGCCCTAAAACTAACGGCTAAAGACATGAAAAAACTAAAGCTAATTGATGAAATTATCAAGGAACCTTTAGGTGGTGCACATAGCGATCGCGAAAAAACTTTTAGCAAGGTTGCAAGTGTAATTGAGAAGAATTATGACTCATTAAAAATGTTATCCCCAGCCGATTTGGTAAAAAATAGAATGGAAAAATATTTAGACATGGGAGAGTTTAAAGGTTAAAACTAACTATAGCTTAACGTACCACAAATCCGAAGCGAGAGCCTCGGATTTTTTTACGGGTTATTAACAATAAATTGTAGTTTTCAACAGTTCAATTGTTTATGAACGGTTAACATCGTACAGCAAAAAACTATTCATTTCTCTTAACATTTTCTTTACATTCGCTTAATGGAAAAAATCAAATCTCAAACCAGTTTTTCAAACCGCAACTCGCAGGTTATCTCACTTGAAAAAGGTAAATTGCCACCGCAAGCACTTGACTTAGAGGAAGTTGTGCTTGGGGCTTTGATGATTGATAAAAAAGGAGTTGATGAGGTAATAGACATCTTACACGCCGATGTTTTTTACAAACAAGCGCATCAGCATATCTTTGAAGCCATTCATAGTTTGTTTGAAGATAGCCAACCAGTAGACTTATTAACGGTTTCTTCGCAACTTAAAAAACAAGGAAAGTTAGAATCGGTTGGAGGCGAATTTTACTTAATTCAATTAACTCAAAAAGTGTCGTCTTCGGCACATATTGAGTTTCACGCGCGTATTATTCTTCAAAAATATATTCAGCGTAGTTTAATTAAAATTTCAAATGAAATTATTGAAGATTCGTACAATGAAAGCACCGATGTTTTTGACCTTTTAGACAATGCCGAAGCTAAATTATACGAAGTTACCCAAGGAAATATTAAGCGTTCTTCCGAAACTGCTCAAAGTCTTGTAATACAAGCAAAGAAAAGAATTGAAGAAATTGCAAACAAAGAAGGGCTTTCTGGAATACCTTCTGGTTTTGCCAAGGTAGATGAGCTTACATCGGGCTGGCAACCCAGTGATTTAATTATTATTGCTGCGCGTCCGGGTATGGGTAAAACCGCTTTAACCCTGTCTATGGCGCGTAATATGGCGGTGGAACACGATATTCCTGTTGCATTTTTCTCCTTAGAGATGTCTTCGGTACAGTTAATTACTCGTCTTATTTCATCTGAAACCCAGTTGAGTTCTGAAAAACTTCGTACCGGAAACCTTGAAAAACACGAATGGGAACAGCTTAATGTAAAAGTTAAAGGTTTAGAAAAAGCTCCACTTTTTATCGATGATACACCATCGCTTTCTATTTTCGACCTTAGAGCAAAAGCACGTAGGCTTTCATCGCAACACGGTATAAAACTTATAATTGTAGATTATTTGCAATTAATGACAGCGGGTGGAAGTCAAAAAGGAGGGAATAGAGAGCAGGAAATTTCTACCATTTCTAGAAACTTAAAAGCTCTGGCAAAAGAATTAAACGTGCCGGTAATTGCACTATCGCAGTTGTCTCGTGCTGTTGAAACCCGTGGCGGAAGCAAGCGCCCATTGCTGTCAGACCTTCGTGAGTCGGGAGCAATTGAACAAGATGCCGATATTGTATCGTTTATTTATCGTCCCGAGTACTATAAAATTGATGAATGGGACGACGAAGAACATACACCAACAGCCGGTCAAGCCGAATTTATTGTCGCTAAACACCGTAATGGTGGACTGGACGAGATTCGACTTAAATTTGTTGGTAATCTTGGTAAGTTTGAAAATCTTGAAACCTTTGATCACCCTACCGAAATACACTCTAGAATGAACGATGCGGCAAACGATGATACTTTTAAAACAAAAGATTTGCCATCGCCCAATGAAGCTTTTGGGAGTTCTATGAACGACGATTTTTTATCGGGAGACGATGATGACGTGCCGTTTTAAAGGGAAAACCTAACTTTAAAAATACGCTAATTTTTTGTTTCAATATTATTTCAGTCTGTGTAAAACAAGACTGAATTATTGTCGTTATATTAGCGCTATGACACGTTATTTTTTCTTTTTATTTTTTATTCTTTTTACCGTAAAAGCATCGGCTTCGTATATATTAATTCCTATGGATGCCGACAGCCAACGGGAGCATTTAAAAGCCTACGGAATTACGTATTGGGTGCTAGAAAAACAAGTAAAAGTAAAATGGTTGCTCAACTACCGAGGCGGCTCTTTTTTAATGCCCGATACACCACAAATTCAAAAGGAATGTCAAATTCGTGGGGTTTCTTTTGAAGTTCTTTCAAATAGTAAAACCGAACAAATACTTACCGAAATTAGTAGTCCTTCCCGAAATATGGACGCAGTAGCTTTAGAAAAAGCTCCAAAAATTGCGGTGTATTCTCCAAAGGGAAACCTGCCTTGGGACGATGCGGTAACAATGGTTTTAACCTATGCCGAAATTCCGTACACCGTAATTTATGATGAAGAAGTATTGACAGATCAATTAATCCTTTACGATTGGCTTCATTTACACCACGAAGATTTTACCGGTCAATATGGTAAATTTTACAGAGCCTATCGTTCGGCACCTTGGTATATTGAAGAAAAAAGAAAAGCCGAAGCTCTCGCTGCAAAATTGGGTTATAATAAAGTTTCAGAAGCAAAACTCGACGTGGCAAAAAAAATTAGAGATTACGTAATAGGAGGGGGCTTTATGTTTGCAATGTGCAGCGCTACCGATAGTTTTGATATTGCGCTCTCTGCCGAAGGGGTAGATATTTGTGAACCTATGTTTGACGGCGACCCAAGCGAACCGGGATACCAAAGTAAAATTGATTACAACAAAACCTTTGCTTTTAAAGATTTTATTCTTGAGCGTAGCCCCATGGTTTATGAGTTTTCTGATATAGATATGACCCAAAAAAGACGAATTGCAAAGGAATCTGATTACTTTACACTTATGGATTATTCGGCAAAATGGGATCCTATTCCAACTATGTTATGTCAAAATCATACCGCTTTAGTAAAAGGATTTATGGGGCAAACAACATCTTTTGATTCGCGCTTAATTAAAAGCAACGTTTTAATCATGGGTGAGAATAAAACAAATGGCGAAGCGCGATATATCCACGGAATAAAAGGGAAAGGCTTTTTTACGTTTTACGGCGGCCACGACCCCGAAGATTATCAACATAGAGTAGGAGATGCCAAAACTGAATTGGCGCTTCACCCAAAATCGCCGGGGTACAGACTTATTTTAAACAATGTACTCTTTCCCGCTGCCAAAAAGAAAAAACAGAAAACGTAAATAGTGGTACAATTTTGGGTTGTTCCGCCTGTGTGTTTTACTTTTTTAAAAGGTTTTCGTAATAATCTTTTGGAGGTAAAACGGTAATTTCTACCCTTCTATTTTGTTGTTTGTTGGCATCGGTATCGTTTGGTACCCGAGGTTTGGTTTCGCCGTAGGCTTTAATTTCAAATTCGTATAAAGAATCTTCTCCCAAAATTTCTACCAATTTATCTTTAACAGCAGTACTTCTATTTTTAGAAAGTTTCATATTTAGTGCATCATTGCCATCACTATCGGTATGTCCTTCAATAAGGATTGTAGCTTTTGCTACTTTTTTAATCGAAGCTGTAACCGAAATTAACTTTTCAATAGCACTTTCTTTTAATTCATATTTTGCTACGTCAAAAAGTACATCGGCATCTATTGTGAGTTTTATTACACTGTTTATGGCGCCAATGGCGTCTATATCGGCACCTGCGCTTTTGCTTCGACAAAGATCTTTTAAATCTGTTATTCGTAAAAAGTAAAATACAGACTCGGTATCAATCCCTTCCTTGCTTAAATCTAATGCAGATTTCCCGCCAGCAATTGTTCCGGCGTAAATCCAGTCGATGCCATTTTGAGAAATTTCAATCGTGGCAGATTCTGTTGAAGGGCCTACTTCAAAAATATAAAGGTCGTCTCCCGGCAAATTCATAAATCCATTATCTGTAAATTCCACCACTAAACTTCCGCCACAGCCTAACGAAGTAAAATTTGGAGTTTGGTAATTTTTATAATTTGGTTCGTGCAAGCACTGCGTACTATCGCGATATTTTTGAATAGGGGGAGGATCACCCACATTAAATGCTACAACTTTATCGGCAAATGATATTTTTCCTAAAGGAAGGTAGATGGATTTATATCTGTCTATTTTATAAAGTTTCCCAGTTTCTTGTTGGCCAAATACAGTATTTGCTGAAATAGCTATAAGTAAAAAAAGAAGAAGTTGTAACCGAAGCATTTGTACCGTTTTTAACGAAGATACTGAAACTTCTGAATTAAAAAATTGGTACAAAAAAAACCGTTTCATTTCTGAAACGGTTTTAGGCGAAATAATATAAGTTAATGTCTTATTTTACTTGTTTTACGATTGCGGCAAAAGCCTCTGGGTGATTCATAGCTAAATCTGCTAAAACCTTACGGTTAAGTTCGATTCCGCTGTTTTTTAAACTACCCATAAATTGTGAATAAGACATTCCATGCTGTCTTGCACCCGCATTAATACGAGTAATCCATAAGGATCTGAAATTTCTCTTTTTTGCACGACGGTCGCGGTATGAATAAAGCATTGCTTTGTCCACAGCATTTTTTGCTACCGTCCAAACGTTTTTACGTCTTCCAAAGTAACCTTTGGCTTGTTTAAGAACCTTTTTACGGCGGGCTCTCTTCGCAACTGAATTTACTGATCTTGGCATAATTTTAATTGTTTTTGTAGCAGGCGATTCTTTAATTCAGAATTCTGAATTATGAATACTTTGATTGCGCTACTCCAGGGTTTAAATAATAGTTTTAACCGGTTAAACAAAATTACTTCAAACGAAGCATTTGCTTAACATTACTTTCGTCAGCCTTGTCAACTAACCCATCATGAGTTAATGCAAGTTTACGTTTTTTGCTTTTCTTAGTTAAGATGTGGCTTTTAAACGCATGCTTTCTTTTAATCTTACCTGTACCTGTAAGCTTAAAACGCTTTTTAGCACTGGATTTTGTCTTTTGTTTCGGCATGTTTTCCTACTTTATAATTATTATTTCGCTTTATTGTAATCTTCAAACTACATTTTAATTTGAAGTTGTATTGTCATTATTTCTTTTTAGGAGCAATGAACATAATCATTCGCTTTCCTTCAAGTTTTGGCATTTGTTCTACCTTTCCGTACTCTTCCAAATCTCTTGCAAGACGTAAAAGTAAAATCTCACCTTGATCTTTAAAAATTATAGATCGCCCTTTAAAGAAAACATATGCTTTAAGTTTGGCACCTTCTTGCAAAAACTTTTCGCCGTGTTTCTTTTTAAATTCGTAATCGTGATCATCAGTGTTGGGTCCAAACCTTATTTCCTTAATAGTAACTTTTGTCGCTTTGGCTTTTAAGGCTTTTTCTCGTTTTTTCTGTTCGTAGACAAACTTTTTATAGTCTATCACTTTACATACAGGAGGGTTTGCATTTGGAGAAATTTCAACAAGATCAAGTTCTTGCTCCTCAGCAATTTCGCGTGCTTTTTTTAAAGGATAAATTCCTATTTCTACGTTGTCGCCTACTAGGCGTACCTCTTCTGCACGAATCTTTCCGTTGATTCTGTGTTGGTCTTCTTTAATTACCCTTGCAGGTCCTCTACTTCTTTTTCTTCGTATTGCTATGGCTAAAAATATTTAGTTAAACATTAAATTCTTTTGATTCTTCTTTTATTGCTTTTTGAATCAATTGTGAAAAGGCTTCTATGGTCATTGTGCCTAAATCGCCTTCCCCGTGTCTTCTTACAGAAACCGTACCATCTTTTGCTTCTTGTTCTCCAACAATTAGCATATACGGAATTTTATTCATTTCGGCCTCCCGTATCTTTTTACCAATGGTTTCGTTTCTATTATCGACCAGGGCGCGAATTTCGTCATTTTCAAGCAAATTTAAAACTTTTTGGGAGTATTTTTCATATTTTTCGCTTAACGACAAAATACTAACTTGCTCTGGCATTAACCAAAGTGGGAAATTTCCACCAGTGTGCTCTAATAATATAGCAATAAAACGCTCCATACTTCCAAAAGGAGCACGGTGTATCATTACTGGTCGATGCACTTCGTTGTCATTTCCTTTGTATTCTAACTTAAATCGCTCTGGTAATGTATAGTCTACTTGTATGGTACCTAACTGCCAACTTCTGCCCAAAGCATCCTTGACCATAAAGTCTAGTTTTGGTCCGTAGAATGCAGCTTCGCCTTCTTCCATAACGTAATCTAGGCCTTTATCTTTTACGGCATTGATTATGGCTTGTTCGGCACTGTCCCAAAGTTCTAAACTGCCTATGTATTTTTCTGGTTTATTAGGGTCTCTCAAAGAAACTTGAGTTGTAAAATTGTCGAATCCTAACGAGCCAAAAACGTAAAGTACTAGGTCAATAACTTTTTTAAATTCATCATCCAGTTGTTCGGGCGTGCAAAATATGTGCGCATCGTCTTGTGTAAATCCACGTACGCGTGTTAAACCGTGTAATTCGCCACTTTGCTCGTAACGATAAACAGTTCCAAATTCGGCAAACCTTTTTGGTAGGTCTTTATAGGACCACGGTCTGCTGTTAAATATTTCGCAGTGATGGGGGCAGTTCATTGGTTTTAATAAAAACTCTTCCCCTTCATTTGGTGTATGGATGGGTTGAAAGCTGTCTTCACCGTATTTTGCATAATGACCTGAAGTTTCATAAAGTTCTTTTTGCCCAATATGCGGCGAAATTACCATTTCGTACCCCGCTTTTTTCTGAGCTTTTTTTAAAAAGTTTTCAAGTCGTTCGCGAAGCGCAGCGCCTTTTGGCAACCACATCGGAAGTCCTTGTCCTACTTTTTGCGAAAAGGTAAATAGCTCCAGCTCTTTTCCAAGTTTTCTATGGTCGCGTTTTTTGGCTTCTTCCAGGAGTTCTAAATATTCTTTTAGCTCTTTTTGCTTCGGGAAACTAATACCATATATACGTGTAAGCTGTTTGTTGTTTTCATCACCTCTCCAATACGCGCCAGCAATGCTCATTAGTTTTATAGCTTTTACAATGCCAGTATTTGGGATATGCCCCCCGCGGCATAAATCGGTAAAAGTGTCGTGATCGCAGAAAGTAATTGTGCCATCCTCTAAGTTTTCTATAAGCTCAACTTTATATTGGTTGTTTTGCTTTTTATAAAAATCGAGTGCATCGGTTTTTGAAGACTCTCTAATTGAAAACTCGTGCTTTCCTCTTGCAATTTCGAGCATTTTCTTTTCAATGTCTTTTAAATCTTTTTCTGAAATGGTCTGTTCTCCAAAATCTACGTCGTAATAAAAACCATTTTCAATTGCGGGGCCTATGGTTAGTTTTATACCTGGGTATAATTGTTCTAATGCCTGTGCTAAAATATGAGCAGACGAATGCCAAAAGGCTTTCTTTCCTTCTTCATCCTTCCAGGTGTATAAAATAAGGTTTCCATCTTCGGTGAGTGGCGTGGTGGTTTCTACAGTGGTTCCGTTGAAAGATGCCGAAATTACGTTACGGGCAAACCCTTCACTTATGTTTTTGGCTACATCCATAGGAGTAGCGCCTGCTTCAAAATGTTTTACACTTCCATCTGGTAGGGTAATGGCTATCATAAACTCAAAATTTTTAGGGTGCAAAGATAGTATTAGTTTTTCCGCCTCGCAATATTGAAGTGGTAGTTTGTATAGCTTTTATATAGGATAATAATAATTTAAGTGCTCTTTTTTGAAATAGTATAGCTATTTGCATGTTCTCTTTTGGTACTATGATTTTTGTATATATAAAGGGTGCTATAATGTATTGGTGAATGAGAGGGTGAAATAGAGTATATATATTAAGGTATAAAGGGGTTAAAAATACTTTTTTTGCTAAGTAATAATAGGTCAGTCTTTTAGTTGAAATTTTAAAAATTAATTTAAAAAATCCTTAAAATTAGTTGGTGGAAACGAAAAAGGATTCTACATTTGCACCCGCTAAGAATAACAGCTACGGCGGTTAAAATAAGCAAAACAAGTTCTTTTAAATTTTAAGAAAAAATACTTTAAAAAAGTATTGTGGGTAATAAAAAAGAGTTTACATTTGCACCCCGGTTTTGACAGCAATTTTTCAAACCAAACAGTTGTAAATCGCTCTTTAAAATTTTATTAAAAATACTTTAAAAAAAGTATTGTGAGTTCAAAAAAGGGTTGTATGTTTGCACCCGCTTAACGAAACAAAAAATGTTTGCAAAAGTTAAGCAAAACGCTCTAAAAATTTTTTGAAATATTTTTTTAAAAAGTATTGCAGATTAAAAAAAGAGTTTTATATTTGCACCCGCTTAGCGATAAGCTTGTTCTTAAACACACGATGAAAGGTAGTAATAGCAACGGTTCAACTCCGTTCCATCGACAAAATTGAAACCTTTATTTTTAAAGGAAAGTTCATTGAGATATTGAAAT
>DFMO01000003.1:424366-498539 GCA_002375695.1 Flavobacteriaceae bacterium UBA3591 | reverse complement strand
GCTTCGTTGTCTTCAACAGTGACAACTGCTATACAAGAATCTGTATTCCCGGTACCATCGGTTACCGTAAGCGTTACATTATTTGGCCCAATATTGCTGCAATCAAAAGATGAAATATCAATTGATAATGTCACGGGACCATCAGGGTCGCTGGAGCCTCCATCAACTTGTGAAGCAGTAATGGATACATTTCCTGTACCGTCTAACTGCACTGTTATGTCTTGACATACAGCAGTTGGCATAGAATCGGCAACTAAAACTACATCGTTACCATCGCCACCATCGTAATTTACAATTATGCTTTGACCATTGAAGGTAAAGCCAGTTCCATTTGGTAAACCATTAAATTCTCCTACAATAGGATCAGCACCATCATTATCTATAATTATGAGCGTATTACCTTCAGGAATAGTGCCGGCAAAATTATCAATTAAACTTAATGATGCATTGGTTATATCTACTGCGCCATTTACAACAATTTGATCGAATTCTGTACCAGGAGTATTAATATCGTCTATTTCTATTTCAACCGAATCGCCAGAACCAATGGATAAATTACCATTAATAATGGCTTGACCGGGAGATTGACCTGGCGCAAAAATACCATTTATAGTACTGTTTGCTGCGTCAAAAATCGCATATCCTGGCAGGCCAGCAGGCGTATTAAGTTTTCCCACATTTGCCGTTGCCGTAATATTACCCGAAGTTGTAATTGGGGTTGTAAGAGCAGCAATATCGATAGCCGGGGTAGTAACTCCACTACTTGTTCCATCAAATTGAATAGAACCACCGTTACTAGTAATAGCAGCATTGCTTAGGGTATAAATCCCCATATCATTGGATGTACCATTTCCTCCAGAACCATTAATTTCTATATTACCTGTACCACCTGCATTTATAATCGCATCTAAAAAAGTTCCAAAATTACTAGAGCCCGAAGTTGCGGTTGATGTGCCGGTTATAGTGATATTTCCATTCCCAGTATTTACGCTTGTTACTGGCGAAACAATTTCTAATCCATAATTAGCACCTGAACCAGCACCGCTAGTACCATTCAAGACAATGTTTCCAGCTCCAGTAGTTGACAATGTTGCTCCATTTCGGATACTTGTGCCAACATTAAATGGTCCTGTAGAACCTGAGCTACCAATTCCTGTAAGGCTAATATTACCACCATTAGTTAATATTGACGTAGACCCACCTTCAAAATTTATACCTCGGTTTTGTTGATCTCCGGCACCACCAACTCCAAAGATTGTTACATTACCTGCGCCTAAGCTCTGTAAAATAGCTCCATTGTATATACTAACTCCTTGGTTAAAATTACCCGTTCCGTCACCGCCAGTTCCATTTAAAAGAATGTCTCCGTTATTAGTTTCAACAAGCGTAGTTGCATCCCAGATTCTAATTCCATTATTATTACTTATGCCACCAGAACCACCAGTTCCAGTTAATTGAATTGCTCCATTGGCTGTATCTTGTATAACACTTCCGTTTAAGACAACTATTCCGTCGTTAACAAAGTCTGAACCATTTCCTTGAGCGTTTATAATAATACCACCTCCAGCTGTAATAATGGAGCCATCATTTGCTTCGTAACCAAAACAACCAGTAACACCTGTAGTTCCAGCATTACTAGTAATAGTGATAGCCCCTGAACCCGTAGATGTAATTAAAGACCCAGCTATATTTCTTAATCCTCTATTATTGCTTCCAGTGCCATTTCCGCCAGTTGCAATAATATCTATGTTTCCATTATTTGTTCGAAGAATGCTTCCACCATTTAAGTCTACACCAATATTTGCATTAGCACCTGGTGCTCCAATACCCGTGATAAAAATATTTCCATTGGAAGTATCTTCTACAACCGAATTATTTTCTAGAGTAACACCATCATTAGAATTGTTAGTTCCAGCAGCTACTCCGTTTAAATTTATTCCTCCTCCAGCACTTCTCATATTGCCGGCATAAAAAACAATCGCTTTATTTGAATCGGTTCCGCTAACTGAATTTCCCGTTACGTCAATTATACCCGTTCCCGTAGCTTCTACAAGAGCACCGAAGATTATTGTTACCCCTTCGTTATTGGTTGTTGCTGCATTTCCACCTGTTCCATGTAAGGTTATACCACCATCGATTGTTGTAACACGTGTTCCTGCACCTTCAAAGCGCATACCTTGATTTTGATTATTACCATTACCACCAGTACCGGTTATTGAAATTGTACCGGTGCCTGTATTTTCAACAACGCTGGCACCTCGAATATTAATTCCAACATTTAAATTTGTTGGCCCAGTACTTACACCTGTTCCTGTAAATGCTATGTTTCCTGAACCTGAAGTTAAAATGGTTGAAGCACCAGAAATGACAATAGCATCTGTGTCTACTCCTGTTAGAGTTCCACCGGCATTCGCATCTAACGTAATATTTCCGTCTATAGACGATACTATCGCTCCACTATCTACAAGGATATTTTGCGAAGCTGTAAACACTATTGCACCATTTGCAGTGGTAGTTACATTGTTAGTTGCCGTAATGGTTTGAGCATTTATATCATAATTACCCGTACCAATATTTGTTGCATTAGTTTGAAAAAACACATTGTCATCAGCCCCGCCATTTACGGTTAAGTTTGCATCAAATAAGCTATCTAATCCTTCAATATTTACAATATCTGCACCTGTACCTCCACTTGCTTCAGTATTAATTGTAAGACTTGCTGTAGGATTAATAAAGGTTACATTTTCTCCTAAATCACTATCGATAAAAGAAAAACCATCTCCAGGATTAGCGTCATCACTTAATGATATAGTTTCGGCTGCGCCAATAAAACTAAAAACACGATTGATAGCTGAAAGATTATCTATTATCGGTTCAAGACCGGTATAAGATATTGAAGCATTTCCTGTAATATCAATATTTCCATCGTTTTCGTTTAAGAATTCATGGGTAACGTCTGTAAAAGTACCTCCTCCGGTTAATGTTAGCGCATCACCTGTAGTTTGAGTTCCACCTTCATAATTTAATGGAACCGGAAAATTACCTGTGAAATCTACAGTCAATAAATCGTCGCCTCCTAATGTTCTTGCCAATACACTGGTTACTCCAGAATCGGGAACTGTTATGGTACTTGTACCACTTCCTGTAGCTCCTGGAATACTGCAATTTATTATTCCGCCGTTATTATCGGTAATTGTATAAATTCCACCAGAATAACTAATAATTAAATCATCGTCTTTGTCAATTATATCTTCAATTAATAAAACTCCGCCCGCCAAGGTTACTTCGGTATCGAAGGGAGGAAGCACAGCATAAGTACACCCTGTCATGGCAGCTGGCGTAAATTCTACTGTATTATTGCTCGACCAATATTGAATATCATTAAAAATTGCAGCCAACTGTGCCGGAGTTCCAGAAACAGGAAGTCCTCCAGGAACTAAACTACAGTTAAATTGCCAGTTATCTACTTCCGTCTCTGGTGGCCCTGCCGCATATAGTCTAATAGCATTTACCCCATTGGTTAATTGATCTGGCAGTGCAGTTGTTGTGCTTGATGTGTTTGCACCATCCCAATCTGCATCTGTAGTTGGTGCTGAATCTACATTACTATGAATTCCGGTAATAAAGGTAGGAGAACTGCTTGTACCTTGATATGCAAACAATTGATCTCCAATAGAAGATAATACACTAGAAGCCATAAAGCTACCATCCAAACTAACAATATCACCAGCGCTTCTGGCCGTCGATGAATACCAAGTTGCACTTCCGTCGCCACTACCATTACACGAAATTGTATTTGGATTTGTTACCCCACAATCTGTAAACCGAATATGGGTTCCAGCAATAATATCTTTTAAAAGTATAAATGCGAAACCGTCGCTACCATCTAAGTTAAATCCTACAAAGGCAATATCACCCGCAGTTAATGTAGTACTTGGCGGTTCATTTATTGTTACATTTATAGTACAAGTTGCACTATTTCCTGCCTCGTCTGTAGCGGTTAAAATTACAGGATATACGCCCGGATAATACATTGTTCCTGCGGCGGGCGATTGTGTAATTGTAATGTTTGATGGAGAAGATACATCATCTGTAGCCGTTGTTCCAGTTACCAAATCTGGTATTGCTGCCAACCCATCATTCCCTGCTGTAATTGGCGCAGGCGTAGGTGCACAGGTTATAACCGGCGGCGTGGTATCGCCAGCTGCAGTAACATTAAACGTACATCCAGATTCTACAGGAGGAGTATACGGCGTTGAATTATTACTTACCCAATTTGCTCTATTATTTACAATTAATCGAATATCATTTGGTGTACCCGAAATAGGAGCTCCTCCTGCTGCGGCACAACTAAACTGCCAGTTATCTTGTTCGGGCACTAAGCGCACTGCTGTAACACCCGTCGTTAAAGCATCGGGTAACGCCGATGTTGAATTTGAAGTTGCTGCACCATCCCAATTGGCATCGTCACCCGATGTGTCGTTATATTGCAATCCAGCTATAAATTGTGGTGCTGCAATAGACCCTTGAATAGCAAATAGCTGATCACCAATAATACTATACACTGCTGGTGACGGCAATGGCCCCATGTTAATGGTTACTACTGTACCTGCGCTCATCGCAGCCCCAGAAGTCCAAGTAAATTCGCCATCTCCTGCATAACTTGAAAAACCAGATCCATCATTCCAACCTCTGTCGGTAAAAATAATTTGCGTACTAGCGTCAATATCTTTCAGAAGCACAAAGGCGACTGTGTCGTCTACGTTAGTTGTTCCATCGGCATTACTACCAATAAAGGCAATATCACCAACAGAGAGGGTTGTCTGACTAAAACTTAAACAGCTTGTTAGTATACAGACTAAAAGAAGGGTGATTTTTTTCATAATTGCTTATTTAATATTGAATGTGGGGAGGTCTATTTTTTTTAAAAAAAATTAGTTTCTAGATGGATAAATGCCTACTAATGCAATACAATAGTATATTCCTACATACGGATTTCGAATGTTAACTGGTATATTGCCGCCTGTATTGGCTGTTGTGGAAGCTGCCATAGTTGCATTTTGAGCGTTACTAAAAGATAGCATACCATTTCCAGCAATATAATTGCCATCTGGATTATCCAAATTCCCTTCCTCGGCCGCGTTCAATTGTACGCTATGGGAGTGAGCAGGCAAGTTGGTAGTATTGAGAGAAACACTGTGAGCCCCGGATTTTTGACCCCATGAAATATTGTCCAAACCAGGCCCTTGTCCTGGACTTATAATAACTCTACCTCTTAAATCTGGCAGTCCGAATGTGGTACGGCCATCCCCCCCATATGTTGTTCCCAATAATGAAAAGAGCGCTGTATTTTGAGAAATGGCTAGCAATTGACCTTCGCATTTTGCCCAGCCACGAGGGGCAAAATTAAATCCGAATGCTTGAATTTGTCCTAAAAATGGTTCCATGATAAAAGTTTTTAGTTAGTTTATATTGAAATATTAAATTGAATGATTTTTTGATCTAAAAAGTGTGTTTGTACAGGGAGAATATTTTCCTTTAAACAAGAGTTTTTTTCCCAGTGTTCCCCTGTAATATATCCTCCTGTAGAAGTTAAAATTAATTCGGTGAATTGGGTTTTGTTATTATTTGAAAGCTTATAGTAGATTCTCGAACTTTTTCCTTTTTCACGGTTTGGAAAGTCTGTAATAAACTCATAATTACCGTTACTATCTGTATAAAGTTTTGCTCGATGCCTGTATTTTGAAGAATTTGGTGAAAGATGCCAAATCTCAACCAAGGCGTCTTTTACGGGGGTTATTCCATCTTGTTCATAAATAGTTCCTTTCACTAATACCGAATTGGTATTAAAAACGCTGGTTCTTAAATCTTTTTTAGTCTCGGCAAAGGGATTGTACCCCTCAAACGGACCTTCAGAAGTTGTAAGTGCACTGGTAATTGTAGGAGTTATAACTGCTAATCCAGTTAAGGCCATAGCAGTATTACGCATAAAATTCCTTCGCGAAGTAGAATTTTTCATAATGTTATAATTTGGTTAGTCAAAAGTTAATTTACTGCGCTTCATTCAGTAAATAACTTAAATATATGCGCAAAACGCATTGATATCTTGCAAGTTATTCAATTTTTTACAAAAGTGCACTACGTAACGCTACGTATTTTAACTTATTATTTAGAAATAATAAAACAATATATGTTTAATCCTTTAGCCCTCTTATTTTTGTAATGCCCGTTGGCGCTTATAATTTTGATACCTTTGATAGGAAGAAGTATGGCTAAAATGACACCCGAAAAAAATTTAAAAGAACGTATTAAAGAACTTACTTGTCTTTATGAAGTTTCGTCTATAATTGTAAACAACGATTTTAGAGAATTAGACAAAACGCTATACTCAATAGCGCTTAGTTTGCGTAAAGCATTGCAGTTTAATAAACACGCAACTGTCGAAATTGTTTCAGACCCTTTTCACCTGGTATCGTCTACAATTTCCAAAAAAACAGTATTTATAATACACAATATTAACGTATTTAATGAACCTAAGGGATTTATTAAAATACACTATCCGGCAGATAACTACACAAAAAAAGATTTTCTTGTTGAAGAAAAAAAACTACTTAAAACAGTAGCAATTAATGTGGGCGATTTATTAGAACGCGTATCCATAAGAGAAAATGAGGCGGTTATAAAGCGAAAAATGGAACACGCAGACCGACTTAGTATTTTAGGTGAAATTACTGCCGGTATCGCACACGAATTAAACACTCCGCTGGCCAATATTTTGGGCTTCGCCGAATTGTTAAAAAGCAAAGAGCCCGAAAACACACAAACCAGTCGCGATTTAGACAAAATTATTAACAGCGCAATTTTTTCGAGAGAAGTAGTTAAAAAACTAATGTTTTTTGCCTGCGAAATGCCTCAAAATTTAGACAAAACAAACATAGTTCCCGTTATTACCGATGCGATGAATTTGTTAGACCCCACCTTTAAAAAAAACGATGTAAAATACCAAGTAGATTTGCCCGAGGGCGAAGTGTTTTTAAAAGTAGACACCATTCAATTAACACAGGTTATTTTTAACTTAGTACTTAATGCCATATACTTTTCACCAAAAAACGGAGTAATATCGGTTGCTTTAAAAGAGACAAAAAATAATGTAACTTTAACCATAGCAGACCAAGGCCCAGGAATACCAGCCGAAAACACACAAAAAATTTTCCAGCCGTTTTTTACCACAAAAGCCGTGGGGGATGGCTCTGGCTTAGGACTTAGCGTAGTACACGGAATTATTCGGAGTCATCGCGGTACAATAGATTATCAACACAACGACCCAACGGGTGCAGTTTTTATAATTACTTTTCCAAAACAATAGGCAGTATGTTGCAAAAAGAAAACATATTAATAGTAGATGACGATATAAATATTTTAGAATTAATTCAACGTAATCTTCAATCTTTAGATTATCATACCTACAAAGCTGTTTCGGTAAAAGAAGCGGTTTCTATTTTGCGCGATACCGAGATAGATTTGTTAATTACCGATTTAAAAATGCCCGAAGTAGATGGGTTTCAATTAATTCAATTTGCTTCAGAGCATTACCCAAATATGCCCAAATTGGTAGTTACAGGATACCCTTCGGTGCAGGATGCGCTTTCGGCTATAAAATCGGGTGCCGTAGATTATTTGGTAAAACCTTTTACAAAAGACGAGTTAAGACAGAGTGTATTAAAATCGCTTTCAACGCGCACTAAGAAAAAACCTTCGGAAAAAGCTGAATCTAAAAACTACAACGAAATTATTGGCGAGAGCGAAGCCATTAAAAGTGTTACACAAATTATAGACCGAGTTAAAGATAATAAAGCTACCATCTTTATTAGCGGTGAAAGCGGAACAGGAAAAGAACTTGTAGCGCGATCTATTCATTACAACGGCAAGTTTTCTCGCGAACCTTTTATAGCAGTAAACTGTGGCGGCATTCCAGAAAATTTGTTGGAATCAGAATTATTTGGGTACGTAAAAGGTGCTTTTACTGGTGCAAACGATACTCGCGAAGGGTTTTTTCAGGCTGCAAATGGCGGTACAATTTTTTTAGATGAAATAGGAAATGCGCCACTTTCGGTTCAATCTAGATTGCTTAGGGTACTTCAGGAAAAAGAAGTGATGAAAGTAGGCGAAAGAAAAGCCGAAAAAATAGACGTTCGGGTTATTGCCGCTACCAATAGCAATTTAAAAGAAATGATTGCAAAAGAAACATTTCGCGAAGATCTCTATTACCGGCTAACCGTTGTTGAAATTGTTGTGCCTCCACTTCGCGATAGAAAAGGAGATATCCCGCTGTTGGCAGATAAATTTTTGTTTAAATACGGAAACGAATACAAAGATCGCTACATCACCATCGAGCCCGAGGCACAAGCCTTACTAAAAAGATACGATTGGCCAGGAAATATTCGCGAATTAGAAAATGTAATTCAACGTGCGGTTATAATGTGCGACCGAACCATTGGCGTAAAAGATTTACCCGAAAACTTAAAATACAAAATAGACTTCCCCGAAGAAAACTTAATGTCTTTAAAAGCAATGGAGAAAAAATATATTGAAAAAGTACTCGCTGCTACCCACAACAACCAATCAAAAGCCGCCGAAATTTTAAATATAGATCGCAAAACTCTTAGAGGAAAAATTAAAGGTTCATAATTCTATTCGCAAAACAATCGTCATTTTTAAACCACTTCACCCCCTGCTTTAATAATAGTTTAAGTGGGGAATTATTACCCACCACAGAAAATACTCCCCAAAAAGTAATTTATCACACTTCAATCACAAAACAATTATGTGATTGATTTTCAGCTGTTTATGTCTTTCGCTATAGATTTTTTGATTTATGGCATACAGCTTGCCAAATGAAAAGGCAAACAATTAGTACCTATGATTGCGAATTCTACTAAACTATGTAATGAATGTGTGCACGCATCGTATTGCGCTTTAACACACAGCCAAAGCATGGTGTTTTCGTGCAGCGACTTTGACCCTTTAGAAAATGAAATGCCAAAACCGCTAATGAAAATAAAAGAGAGAAAACCAGTATTGGCAACTATTTAAAATCTTAATTAAATGACAAACACACAAACCGTGGAAAAACCGAAAGTTTTAAAAAAAGGAATGTTAGATAACGTGTTGGAGCAATTTAATAGTGCTGCAGATAAGATAGATCTAAACAACAACGTCCGCAAAATTCTCAGCATCACAAACACTGAAATTATAATAAATTTTCCGGTTCGAATGGACAATGGAGATGTAGAAGTGTTTACGGGTTATCGTGTACAACATAATAACGCATTAGGCCCGTATAAAGGGGGGCTACGTTATCACCCTACTGTAGATATTGATGCTGCCCGTGCTTTAGCCATGTGGATGACTTGGAAAACCTCGTTGGCTGGCTTACCCTATGGTGGCGCAAAAGGAGGAATTCAATTAGATCCTTCAAAATATTCAAAAGGCGAATTAGAACGTATTACCCGTAGATTTACCTATGCTTTAGGTGAAAACATTGGGCCAGAGCATGATATTCCTGCACCAGATGTAAATACCAACGACCAAACAATGGCTTGGATTGCAGATACTTATATGAGTACCAAAAGTACGAGCGAGCGTTCTAAAAACCAGCACGTTGTTACCGGGAAACCTGTAGGTAGTGGTGGTTTAGAAGGTAGAGACCGTGCAACGGGTTACGGCGTTTTCTTAACAATAAAATTTTGGGCCGAAAAAAACAAAGTAAGCTTAAAAGATAAAAAATTTATTGTTCAAGGTTTTGGAAACGTAGGTTTTTGGGCTGCACATTTCTTAGAAGGTGAAGGCGCAAAACTTGTTGGTGTACAAGATGCATTTGGAAGTATCCAAAACAAAGAAGGAATTAACGTAACCGATTTGTTTAATTACGGTAAAGCAAATAAAGGAAGTATTGTAGGGTTTCCAGAAGCTACCGAAATGGACGGGAAAGAATTCTTTGGCTTAGATTGCGATATTGTTATCCCTGCAGCCTTAGGAAACCAAATTACAAAACACAACGCTCACACTATTAAAGCCTCTTTAGTTGCTGAAGGTGCCAATGGCCCAACCGATATTGAAGGCGAAAAAATATTGTTAGAACGTGGTATTACTATTATTCCAGACATTATGTGTAACTCTGGAGGTGTAATAGGAAGTTATTTTGAATGGCTTCAAAACCGAAATGGAGAGCTTTGGCAGCTAGACGAAATTTTAGAAAAAATTGAGAAAAAGCTAAAAACTACTTTCTTAAAAGTTACAGATTATTCCGAAAAAAAGGAAGTAGATATGCGTACAGCAGCTTTTAGTATAGCTATTGAGCGTATTGAAAAAGCGTACATTTTAAGAGGTATTTTCCCTTAATTAAACACAACCCACAAAGATGGAACACCCCAGAATTATTCATAAATCTGGTGTTCCATCTTTCAATAATACCATAAGAAACCATGAAATATGGAAATTTAATATTAGAAAAGAAGGAGTTCGTTTTTTTAAAGCGGTTGCTAAATGTAACCAGCTATTACAAAGACGAAAACACCAAGGTTTCACTCAAAAAATTAAGTGGCGAATTAACTAGTGCAATTATTTATGACCACGACCAAATGCCCGAAGATGTAATTAGATTTAACAGTCGCGTTACTGTACAGTCTGGCACTTGGAAAACCGAATTTCAATTAGTAATCCCTACCGAAAGAAACATTGCCGCAAATAAAATTTCAATTTTAGCGCCAATGGGTTCGGCGGTAATGGGCTATGCCGAGGGTGATTCTGTAATATGGAATTTCCCAAATGGCACGAAAGAACTTGTAATTACAAAAGTAGAACAAGCAGAAAAACCAATAGATATTGACGTACTGTCGTAAGTAATATCTACAAAAAATAATTTAATCATGCAGATTTATAATCACGATTCACCCGAGGCAATAACATTTAAGAACAATTATATCGAATTGGAAAATTGGATAGACCACCTTAATTATATTGACAGAGAGATCGACAATCTGTTAAATTTAGGTAGCAACGAATTGGCATCGGCATTTAATGCAAAGCAAATTCTGGAAAAATTAAACCAAGAAAAACAAGATAACGCAGCCGCTATCGATAAGTTTCTAAATTACAAAGAAAGTCTTCCAAAGGCGGCAGAGTGCGAAGATGTTGCTTGCGATATGTTTTATGTTTCGGAACACGAAAAATACCGAGAAAATTATTCGGCACACTTAAAAAAATATAGAACAGTTAAGGAAGAATACTTTAGCGCATTGGCTAAATAAAAACCTTTAAGAAATTTTATGAGCGAACAGCCACAGCCCAAAACAATAGGAATTCTTAAATCCCCAAACGATCCTCGGGTTTGTTTGTTGCCCAAAGAAGTTAAGCGTCTTACCGGGGAATTAAAGCTTACAGTTCTTTTTGAACCTGGGCTTGGCAGTTCGCTTGAAATTGATGATAAAGATTATGTCGAGGCAGGCGCCAACGGTGCATCAAAAGAATCAATTTTAAAAAATTCGGATACCATCGTATCCATAAGTCATACTTTTAGCGAAGTGGAAATGAAGGGGGGTTGTTGCTTCATTGGTTTTTTCAACCCCCTCTTTCATGACACTAAATTTGAGACTTATAAAAACAATAACGCCACAGTTTATAGCTTAGACCTTTTGCCACGTACTACCCTTGCACAATCAATGGATGTTCTTTCTTCAATGGCATCTTTGGCTGGATATAGAGCGGTAATTAAAGCAACCGAAATTTATAACGGCGTATTCCCAATGTTTACTACCGCCGCTGGCACCCTTACCCCCGTTAAAGTATTAGTATTAGGTGCAGGTGTTGCAGGATTGCAGGCTATTGCTACAGCACGACGCTTGGGTGCAGTTGTAGAGGCTTTTGACGTGCGCAAATCGGCTGGCGAAGAGGTGCGAAGTTTAGGCGCTACCTTTATTGAAGTAGCAGGTTATACCGAATCTGAAAATGCCGGTGGATATGCTGTTGCACAATCTGATGAATACTTACAGCGACAAAAAGAATTAATTCACAATCATATTCGCACTGCAAATATTGTAATAAGCACAGCAAATATTCCGGGTAAAAAAGCACCTTTGCTCGTTGAAACCCGCTCGGTAGAAGCCATGAAACCGGGAAGCATAATTATAGATTTAGCTGCCGAACAAGGTGGAAACTGCGAGCTGTCTAAAAATAAAGAAGTTGTAAAACATCACGGGGTTACAATTGTTGGAAATTCTAATCTTTCGGCCGAAATTCCGGCGGCAGCCTCACAATTGCTTTCAAACAATTATTTCTCGTTCTTAAAATACAAACAGAAGAATGAAAATAATAACGACGATCCGCTTTTAACTGCAAGTTGTATTCTAAAAAAAGGCGAATGGTCCCATCCACATTTTACTAAAACATTACAACCAGCCTAACCATGGAATTTTTAAATCAACATATTGAAGAAATTTATTTCGTCATTTTCTGTGTTTTTATCGGTATTGAAGTAATTGCAAATGTTCCAGCCATTCTACACACACCGCTTATGAGTGGCGCCAACGCAATTAGTGGTGTAATTTTAGTAGGAGCTATAATTGTTATGCTTCGGGTGCCGGCAGATGATTATTTAAACCTCACCTTAGGTGGAATTGCAGTTTTTTTGGGTACTCTCAATATTTCGGGCGGGTTTTTTGTCACCGGACGAATGCTTAAAATGTTCAATTCAAAAAAATAAATCCTCATTTATTAATTCAAAATTAAAGGCGTAAAACACAACACAAATAAAAATTGTTCTTTGTTTTACGCCTTTTTATTTATTCCTAATCACTTTTTCAACAACTAACCAATGCACGCAGTAATAGAAGTAGGATATTTAATTGCTACAGTATCATTTATAGGTGGATTAAAATTTATGAGTTCACCCAAAAATGCAAAATCAGGAAATTTACTTGCCGCCATAGGCATGGTATTGGCCGTATGTTTAACATTTATCGCCGCTGTTTCTGAAACTGTTCCATATTTAAATTTAATAATAATGCTATTGGCCATTGCCATTGGAACCGTAATTGGAAAAAGATTATCGAGTAAGGTTGAAATGACCGGAATGCCACAACTTGTTTCTCTATTTAATGCTACTGGGGGTGGATGCGCCATGCTTTTAGGTTTGGTAGAAGTAAATCAAATGAATCTTGCTACCGCCTTATTAGGAAATAAAATATTACTAATGGCCGGGTTGGTTACAGGTGCTATTGCTTTAACCGGAAGCATAATTGCTGAACGAAAATTAGCCGGAAAAGTAAAAGATAACCGCAGTAAAACAGTAATAATTTCTGCTAGATTATTACTGACTTCTTTGATGGTTTTACCCGTCCTTTTCTTTATAGGCGTAATACCTATAAGTTTTCCAGTTTTTTTATATGTGCTTGCCGTAATTGCAATGACTTACGGGGTACTATTTGTACTGCCAATTGGGGGTGCAGATATGCCTGTGGTTATTTCGCTTTTAAACAGTATTACGGGAATTGCCACTGCCTTTGCCGGCTTTGTTTACGGCAATAAAGCAATGATTGCAGGTGGTATTTTTGTAGGAGCTGCAGGAATTTTACTCACACTTTTAATGTGTAAGGCAATGAACCGTTCTTTGATGAAGGTGCTTGCCGGTACCTTTAAAAAAGGTAAAAATGCTGCCGACGAACAAGAACAAGATATTAAAGAAATAAGTATTTCGGAAACTGCCTTAGCCCTATCATTTGCTCAAAAAATTGCAATTGTGCCTGGGTACGGTTTAGCGGTCGCACAAGCACAGCATATTTGCGGACAGTTACAGCAACTTTTGGAAAAGCGAAACGCCCAAGTAGATTACATTATTCACCCTGTGGCCGGACGAATGCCTGGCCATATGAATGTGCTCTTAGCCGAAGCAAATGTAGCCTACGCACGATTAAAAGAAATGGACGAAGGCAATGAAAACATGCCGCAATACGACACTGTTTTAGTAATTGGGGCTAACGACGTAGTAAACCCAGCGGCCGAGAATAATCCAGACAGCCCCGTTTACGGCATGCCTATAATTCGCGCCCACCAAAGCAAACAAGTAGTTGTAATGAAACGCAGTATGGGAAAAGGATACGCCGGTGTACAAAACGAGCTTTTTGGTTTCGATAATTGCAGCATCCTATTTGGTGATGCAAAGGCATCGTTGCAAGAACTGGTGAATCAATTAAAGTTGATTTAACTACTACTTTTACCCTCTTAATTCAATATCTATTTCGAAATCAGATGCTAGTTTAAACTCACAATCTTGAAATTTTGGTGCCGAAAATCGAGGTTTAAAATTGTTTGAAAAACCGTACGGCTCTTTTGGTATTCCGAAAAAATTTCGGTTTAAATCTCCGTCAGAATTTACATCGTGGTACATAGAAACCGCATAAATACCCGGCGGTAAATCTTTTACCACCACCGTTTGGGTATTTGCAGTAACTTTTACTGAAATTGATTTGTAAGCCTGACCTTCTTCTAAAAACCTTTCGTGTGTATTAAAAACTCCAATTTCAACTGTTCCTTTAATTTTTTCAATATTCGAAATATTTATTGTTAACGTGTGTTTTTCGGTAGTTGGCGTAGCAAACAATAAGTAAAGAAACAGAAATAAAGCGTTCATAAATGTGAAAAATTTAATTTAAGAGATCACCAATTTAATTAAAATAAACGGCTTTAAAAACAGCTAATGGCGACCGTTTACCAACATTTAGTGTTAAAGTATCGTCATTTATTGAATAATTATCGGCCAATTCAAACACTTTTAAAAAATCACTTTCGTCAAAATTTACATCGGGACAGGCCTTCATGGTAGTTGCCATATTTCTAAAACGAATTCTATTGCCTTCTTCTAAACTATAACTTCCAGAAAAAGTATTGCATCCCGCAAAACCCGTAACTCTATTCTCTTGCGTTTTTAAAATAAAATAAGCCTCGCGTTCTTGGTTGCTAGCCATTTCAACTTTATTACCTTCTAAAACGGTTAGTTTCCAGTATTTTTCGGTGATTGCATTGTCAGTTTTATTCACTTTTCTGAAACTTGCCAAAGGCGTTTTATCTTGTGCCAAAAGCTCTAATCTATCGCCAACAAATTTGTATTTATTCACCTCTGAAAACATTTTTAAAAATTCGTTTTCATCAAAATCACTGTCTGGACAAGCCATTTTTGTTGCTCCTAAGCCCGAAAATTTTATTTTATTTTCAGTATCTAAAGTGTAGCTTCCAAAAAATCTATTACAACCAGAAAATCCGGTAACTTGGTTTTCGTTTGCATTTAAGGTAAAACCAATTTCGCTATCTATTTGCGATGAAATTACCTTTTCACCATCAAAAGTTTCTAAAACCCAAAAGGTTTCAGTAATTGAAGATTCAGTTGCGTTATTGGTTTCCATATTTGAATGTTGCGTGGTGCCACAGCTGTATAAAATAAGTGTTGCGAAAAGTATCGATAAAAATTGAAATTTCATTTTTGTGATTTTTTAAATTCATTTGCAAAGTACAAAGCCTCCTGTACAACCCTTCATAGCAAAAAGCTAAAATATCGTGAAGATTGTATTAATTGATTGTTGCAATAATCACAAAGCGGGCCAAAATTATAAAGCTGACCACCGCTTAGTGGTATTCAAAAAATTTATATCTTAAACGCTTTTAAAAAGTCAATTTAAAAGTACACTTATGAAAGTATTTCCATTCAAAATTTTTGCATTATTCACAATTGTATTAGCCACTACTCTACCCACAACCGGTCAAGTTTTAAGCGGGTCGCAAATAGACAGTTTGGTGCAAAAATCTATGCAAACTTTTAATGTTCCCGGCATGGCTGTCGCAGTTTTAAAGGATGGAAAAGTGTACCACAAAAACACCTATGGCGTTAGCTCTCTAAAAACTAAGAAAAAAGTAGATGAAAACACACTTTTTGGCGTGGCTTCAAATACTAAAGCATTTACTACCGCTGCACTTGGGCAACTTGTTGATGCCAACAAATTATCGTGGGATAAAAAGGTTATTGATATTATTCCAGAGTTTAGACTGTACAACGCTTACGTAACTCACGAGTTTACAGTTCGCGACCTTGTAACACATAGAAGCGGTTTAGGATTGGGAGCTGGCGATTTAATGGTTTTTCCCGCCGCTAATACTACTACCAAAGAAGAAATGATTCACAACCTGCGATACCTAAAACCAGTTTCTTCTTTTAGAAGTAAATACGATTATGACAACCTACTTTATATCGTGGCAGGCGAAATTGTTTCGCGCGTATCTGGTAAAGATTTCGACACCTATATTTCTGAAAACTTTTTTAAGCCTTTAAATATGGACCGTTCGTTTTTATCAATTCCAAGAATAAAGGCAGATGACAATAGAATTGACGGGCACGCTCCTGTTAATGGCGAATTAAAACTTACAGCAGATACTTTTACGCAAATAGCTACGCCGGCAGCCGGAATTTACGCATCTATTAACGATATGACCACTTGGGTACAGGCGCAAATTAACCAAGGAAAATATGGCGAAAAGCTGCAAGATAGTTTGTTCAGTAAAAAAACACATGCCGAAATGTGGACACCACAAACTATTGTAAGAGGAAGAAAAGGACCTTATAATACACATTTTACTGCCTACGGATTAGGATGGTTTTTAAGCGACGTAAGCGGCAATTTTCAAGCTACCCACACCGGAGGTTTAATAGGGATTGTAAGCCAAGTAACTATTATTCCTGAAATGGAATTAGGGATAATTGTACTTACAAACCAACAAAGCGGTGCCGCGTTTAGAGCCATTACAAATTCAATTAAAGATGGATATTTAGGCATTAAAGGAGAAGACCGAATTAAGGAATACAATGAGCGTAGATTGGCCAATGAAGCGAAAGAAGCCGAAGTAATTGCAGAAGTTGAAAAAAATATTGCTGCCCAAGGAAAAAATAAAACAGAACTTATCAATTCAAAAAATATAACTGGAACTTACCAAGACCCGTGGTTTGGAAACGTGGCTATTTCGCAAAACAAAAACACTGTAATATTTAAGGCAGAAAAATCGCCAGATTTAACTGGAAAAATGACTTATTACAAAGGTACTACCTACGTTGTGCGTTGGAACGACGCCTCTTTAAAAGCAGATGCTTTTGTTAATTTTACGCTGAATACCGAAGGGGAAGCAACCGGTTTTACAATGAGTCCTATTTCGCCATTAACCGATTTTAGCTTTAATTTTCAAGATTTAAATTTTAAAAGAATTGAGAAATAGTTGCTTTTAAAATCGGTTAATTTTCAGAATTAAAAGAAATTTTAGTGCGGTAGAGATTACTGCTACATTTTAGGTTGAGAACCAAATTTGCCGAATAACTTCCTAAAAGTTTCTAAATAGTTTTAAGTTTTCAATCCATATTTGTTATTTTCATAGATAACTAAAATTTAAGGTATGAAAACCACTAAACGATTAGATTATGCTATAGGCAAATTGTACACTGCTTTTCACAACAATACTTTAAACCCTGAATGTTGTAAGCAATGTGCCGTTGGTAATATTTGTGACAACACAGATAGCTGGAAAAATTTTAGTGATAGTCACGGGTCGTTACAATTAAATTATATTGGACTGGTTCACGAAAAATTGGGTCGGAAATTTAATGGGTACTCCCCTTCCGAACTTTTAAAGATTGAACACGAATTTTTAAAAGCTTGCGGCTATAAACTCCCTTTAAATTATCGAAATTCTAAACCCGAAAATGCAGCTTCAAAAGATAATTTAATTAAAGGACTTTCGGCCGTAATTGAATATTTATGTAGGCTAGATAGCGTGCAAAACGTTATGGATATTTCTTCGCTATTTCAAACCAATCAAATTACACCTGCTAAACAGTTAAATCTTTCTAAGATAGCGTAGTTACGCTGTTCTATCACCCACAACTGTCTCTTTTAAAAGCTGAATAGTAACCTCAGAAAACGTATATTATGTCCTCAAAGAGCCAAGCGCCAAAAAGACTTCCGCTTTATCTTTCACTAATAGTTATCGCCATTTTGGCAATTTGTTATTTTACAATACCGAGTGTACAAGATTTTTTTAACGAAGCTTGGACCGTACTTACAAGCGATGACGAAAAACGCATTAAATCTTGGGTTGAAGGGTTTGGATGGTTAGGGCCTATTGTAGTTGTACTTGCAATGGTAGCGCAAATGTTTCTAATTGTTGTACCCACCATTTTGCTTATGGTTGTAACCATACTTGCGTACGGTCCTTTTTGGGGTAGTTTAATAATTTTAGTGGCTGTTTATATGGCTTCCTCTGTTGGTTATTTAATAGGAAAACATATTGGCACACATCTTATCGTTAAACTATTGGGCGAATCCACGATGAAAAATGTTGAGTCATTTTTAGAGTCGTATGGGTTTTGGGCAGTGGTAATTACTCGTATAAATCCTTTTCTCTCAAACGATGCCATTAGTTTTGTAGCCGGTGTTTTAAGTATGAATTACTGGCGATTTATTGCAGCCACCTTAGTTGGAATAACACCATTAACTGTATTAATTGCTATTATTGGGCAAAATATAGAATCGCTAAAATCTGGCCTGCTCTGGGGCTCAATTGGTAGTTTAATAATTTTTATTATTTATATATGGTGGGATAAAAAACGCAACAAATCCAAATAAGCATTCCTTAAAACCTTGGTTTGCTAATTATTTTATAAAATTTTTTAAATACTGTGTGCGAGCCGTAATTTTGCAGATTAATTTTTTTGAAATGAATACCGAATCTCACCACAATATTCGTCCAGCACGACCCGAAGATTTTAAGCAAGTAGCACCGCTAATGGTACAAGCAATGGAAGATTTAGCTTGTAGCTTTGCCAATGTTGATATCCCTACAAAAGCCTATCCTCTGTTTGAACATTTTTTTCAACTACCTGCAAACCAGTATAGTTTTGAACACACTTTGGTTTATGTCGAAAATGACGTGATTATGGGTTCAATTACATTTTATGATGGTGATCTATTATCAACCTATCGAGCTCCCTTTTTAGCGCATATTGCAAAAGAATACAATGTAAAAGATTTACATATTGAAGACGAAACTATTCCAGGTGAGGTTTATATAGACACCGTTAGTGTATCGCCAAATTACCAAGGAAAAGGAATTGGCAAAAAGCTATTGGCTGCAGCTATAAATCAAGCAAAAAACCAAGGAAAAGAAAAAATAGGGCTGTTAGTAGATTTTGACAACCCCAATGCCAAAAAACTATACATTAGGTTAGGCTTTAAAAGCGCCGGAAAGAGACAATTAGGCAATAATTTTTACGAGCATTTGCAACTCCATTTGCAAGAAGATTGAGGTCTTCGGTAAATTTAATTTATGCAAATAGCTGGTTAAGGATGGCCAAAGAATTGGGTCGCTTATAACCTTGAACGTGGAAACTATAGTACGATAATAGTAGGTTCAATACATCCTTGCGTTGTTCTTTGTTGAGTTTTACCGAATCTAAATTTGATAGGTTAAGGTGAAAAAATTGTTTAAAGTTTTCTACTTGCTCACCTTGTAAGCAATAGTCTGTATTATTTTCATTTTGAAAGACACCCTCCATTATATTAAAATAGGGTTCTTCAATTTGGGATGCATCGGGAAAAAAACCTAAATACAAACTTAATTGTAAAAGGAAAAATATATGAAAATTTGCAATAGATTCATTGTTATCTAACCACAGCAACGAATTCTCTAAAAAGGAATATAATTGCTGGTTTGCCTCTTCTTCTCGAATACAGTTTTTAAGAATTTCAGACAAAAACATAACCAGTCCCGTTTTTACAATATCGGTATGTAAACTACGGTAGGGGGTGGCAATTTTAACCTCTTTAATATATTCTAAACTGCCCTTATTTTTATGATTTGCAATAAGATCTAATTGCATTAAAGGTTGAAAATACGAAGCCTTAAACTTCCCTTTTTTCGATTTTAAAATGTTTCGTAAAAGATAGCTTTTTACCCCGGCCTCTTGGGTATAACAACTTACAATTAAATCGGCTTCGGAGTATTTAATTGCAGAAAACACAATGGCTTTTGTTGCAACCACCATTATCTAATAATCATTATTTTAGAAACTTTAGTTTCCAGATTATCTTCGGTAGTTACTAAAACCAAATACACACCCGAACGCACCTTGTATTTTCCAAAGGCTGTGGTATCCCAAAGTACGCTACCCCCTTCTGAAGTTTCTTCAAAAACGAGGTTACCAGTAATGTCGGTAATTTTTACATTGGCTTGTGCCGTAAGGCCATCAATTGTTACATTTCCATTAAAACCTGGGCGCACAGGATTTGGGAATGCGTGTACATTTTCTAAGTTATCGCTCGGGGCAGTAGCAGTTCCTTTATACGCTACCAAACCTTGTACTGTGGCAAAATATACAACGCCGGTAAAAGGGTCTATTGCTATGTCTTGGACTGTATTAGAAGGTAATGGCGAATTATCTTTTGTAAACCTAAGTAATGTTTCTTGGCCGTTTGGCGATAAATAGAACACCCCAGACGATGTTGTGGCTATCCATTTATTATTTGAACCGTCTACTTCAATATCGGTAACGGTTTGCTCATAAAGTAACTCTTGCGGCACTCCATCTTCCAAAATTATTATTGCCTGCGCATCTGGGCTCCCTCCTTCTTCAAAAAAACTATTTGGGCTAAACAGCACCCGCAATCCTTTTAACGTTCCAATCCAAAGTCTGTTTTGCGCATCAATAGCAACAGATCGTACCGCATCTGAAGGTAGATTTCCTGTACCAACACCTCTACCAATTTTATTGAGTTTATTGGTAGTAGGATTATAGCCTAATAAGCCATTACTATAAGTACCAACAAAAACATAATTTTCACGACTTAGTGCCATTGGCGCTAAAGCCAATTCGCTTGTTACATTAATAATATTTGAAATATCTACTTTTTGAAATTGCCCGTTTGGTGTTAGCTTTATTAATCCTTCTTCGGCTTTTGTTTGTGCAATCCACAAATTGCCTTGCGAATCAAATTGCGAGCCGTAAATTCTTATCCCAGCATCGGCGTTTCCACCGCCAGGTAAAGGAATATTAACCCTGTCTAAGGGGCTATTAGAGTCATCAAATAGTATTGATGGCTCATCGTCAATAATCTTTAGCAACCCTCCTTGAAATGAACTCATATAAACTTCAGAAGGTTCTTGCGGGTTTATAGTAACTTTTACCAAATCTGTAGGTTCACCTCCCGGTACAGTGTTAAGATCTTCATATGGAATATTAGTCCAAAGTGTATCTTTTAAAACGCTTATTCCGTAGCGAGAAAGCGGGAAAGGATTGTAATCTCTATCTACCTCTCCAAAGCTCACCCATAATTGCCCAGGACTCGCATCGATGGCAAAGGAGCTATTTCGTTCTGGCCCGTTGGGTAAAACTTGTGTGGCTTGCATGCTATTAAAAGGAACTATTAACAACCCATCTTCATTGGTGCCTAGATAAAAGTTGCCACTAAATCCAAAACCAGATTGTAAATCTAAATCATACTCCAACAAATTATCTACAACACCTTCTTCAATAAACCCGTCGGAATATGCGTGAATAGAGTTTTGAGTAGTAATTGTAAGCAAGCCATTGGTCGCTCTAAATTTCTTAACTTCCGAAGGGAAGTTTTCAACTACAGTAGTATTTCCGTTGGCCGAAAATCTTAAAATATTATTCGATCTATTGGAGGCATAAAGTGAAGTACCCAATTTTTCGACCGCTCTAAACCCACCGCCAATAATGGTTGTCCAGTTTTGATAGTCTATTAAATTATCATCATCAACAAAGGCTCTACGCATACCATCGCTCACGCTGGCTGCAAAAATATATGGCTCTTGAATTACCGTTTGAATAATATCTATTTGCGCCCCTCCGTCGCCAATAAAGTATGTATCTCCAAATTCTAATCGTTGTAAATCGTAAACCGAAATTCCGTATTGTGTTGCAATGTATAATTGCCCGTTGTGTTCGGTAAAATTGTTAACACCTTTTTTATCTGGTGGGATGGTTTGTTTTTCTAAAATATCTACAACTTTTAAAACTCTTTCCTCGCCATCTTTAATAATTTCTAAAAGACCATCGGCGTATCCAATTACAAGTAAATTAAATTCTTCGCTGTAATGGATTGTAGTAATTTTATTACCTGAGAGCCCGTTTACTGTTGAAAATGTCTTTATTTCTTTGGTAGTAAGATTGTAGGTGAACACTGCATTTTCGGCACCAACATAAATATTATTATCGCCTTGTGAAATATCCTTAATAGACACATATGAAAAATGCCCAACCCATCGATCTTCAAAATTCTGGGCAACGGCCAGTACCGAAAAAAATAATGAGAAGACTAAGGCCCACAGCTTCATAAAAAATAGGTTTTGAATATTAACACGCTAAAATACTATTTATTGCGGGATGGGTATGAAAAAGCCTTTCCAAATTATTTCATTGGGAAAGGCTTCAAAAAAAATTATCAGCTATTTATTATACCACGCCTTGGGCCAGCATAGCTTCGGCTACTTTTACAAAGCCGGCAATATTGGCTCCTTTTACGTAATCTACATAGCCTGTTTCATCTTTTCCATATTGTACACAAGCGTCGTGAATATTATTCATGATATTCTGCAATTTACTATCTACTTCTTCGGCCGTCCAACTTAAACGCAAACCGTTTTGAGACATTTCGAGTCCCGAAGTTGCCACTCCTCCTGCATTCGACGCTTTTCCGGGCGCAAATAATATTTTCGCTTTTTGAAACGCTTCAACCGCCTCTGGAGTACACGGCATATTGGCACCCTCGCCAATACAAAAGCAACCGTTTTCGAGTAGCATTTTGGCTTCATCGCCATTTAATTCGTTTTGGGTTGCACAAGGCAACGCAATATCACATTTTACTTCCCACGGTCTTTTACCTGCAACATATTGTGCGTTGGGGTATTGGTTTATATATTCTGAAATACGCCCGCGTTGGTTATTTTTTAAATCCATAACAAAGGCTAATTTTTCAGAATTAATTCCATCTTCATCAAAAATATAACCGCCAGAATCTGAAAAAGTAACCACTTTTCCTCCCAGCTCAATAACCTTTTCGGCAGCGTATTGCGCTACATTTCCCGAGCCAGAAATTACAACTATTTTTCCTTTAAAGCTTTCGCCGCGTGTTTCTAACATATCTTTTGCAAAGTACACGTTGCCATAGCCTGTAGCTTCTGGCCTAATAAGAGACCCGCCGTAAGACAAACCTTTGCCTGTAAGCACTCCTGTAAACTCATTGCGAATACGTTTGTACTGGCCGTACATAAAGCCTATTTCGCGCGCACCCACACCAATATCGCCCGCAGGTACATCGGTATCGGGGCCAATATGGCGGTATAATTCGGTCATAAAACTTTGGCAAAATCGCATAATTTCGGAGTCGCTTTTACCCTTTGGGTCAAAGTTTGAACCTCCTTTTCCGCCGCCGAGCGGAAGGGTAGTAAGACTGTTTTTAAAGGTTTGTTCAAACCCTAAAAATTTAAGAATACTCAAGTTTACCGAAGGATGGAAACGCAAACCACCTTTATACGGGCCTATGGCCGAATTGAACTCAACGCGAAACCCTTTATTTACGTGAATTTTATTATTATCGTCTGTCCAAGGTACGCGAAAAATAATGGTACGCTCTGGTTCAACCATACGTTCTAACAACATTTTGTTAGCATATTTTTCGTTTTCTTCAATAAAAGGGATTACTGTTTCGGCAACTTCGGTTACCGCCTGAAGGAATTCAGGTTCATGAGGATTGCGTTTTTCGACTTCAGTGATGAAATCAATAATACTTTGCTTCATTGGTTACTATTTTATTTTACTTTTAGCGAACTTCCTTGCGCAGTGAAAACTTAATTTTTTTAGCGAAAATGTTTTCAAATTAATAATTTAAAGACAGACTAATTAGGAACATTTACGCAAGGAATGCACAAATATAAGCGTTATGTTAAAAACCGCACCTCAATTTTTTACAAATTACGCAATTAAAAATTTTAAGCTTTAATGGTAATTATGTTTTTATATATTTGTTATTTCTCAACTTAAATCCTCTATTTAATGAATACCAAAATAAATGTATTGGTATTGTTATTCTTTTTGTTTCTCGTAAAACAAAATAGTTTTAGCCAAGGGGGATTTTCTCATGAAGTAGGCTTAATTACTGGTCCAATTGTATTTTATTCAGATTTTGGACAACGGTACGATTTTGAAACAAACACTGGTAACGTGGGTTTTGGCGTAGGTCTAATTCACTATATAAATTTTTCATACAGCTCAGACTGTAATTGTTATACACGAGATGTTTATTTTAACGACCACTTTAAAATTCGTTCTGAAATAGACTATCACAAAACAAATTTGCAGCATTATGGAAAATGGGTAGCCCCCAATAGAACATCGTTAACTGCAGACCAATTGCGTGCCATGGATGGGTCTTCAACGGTAATAGAAATTGGGTCGCAACTTGAATATTTCCCATTTAGTATTCGCGATTTTGCAGCAGGGCAGTATAAAATTGCTCCTTTTATAAGCTTGGGAGCACATTGGGTAAATTTTGATCCCGAAGTTTATTCAACTATAGGAACTTTAAACAACCCCAGTACTACGCCAGACAAGTATTACAATGCTTTTCAACAAGAACCTGCATCTACTTGGGCAGTAGTTGGCGGCATTGGCATTCGTTATAAATTATCGCCACTTAGCGATTTAATGTTGGACAGTAGGTGGCACTTTTACTTTTCAGATTGGGTAGATGGATTAAATCCAACTTTTGAAAATAACGGCACTGTTCCCGTACCTGAAAACAAAGCAAACGAGTGGATTTACTGGTTAAATGTAGGGTATATTTACTATATAAATTAAAAAATTGCTTGGTTAAGGTCTGCAATTAAATCATCAACATCTTCAATACCTACAGACAACCTAATTAACGTGTCTACAATTCCATTTTTTTCACGCTCACTTTTTGGAATGCTAGCGTGAGTCATCGTTGCCGGGTGACCCGCTAAACTTTCTACCCCACCAAGACTCTCTGCCAAAGTAAAAACTTTTAAGTTTTCAATTATTTTTAAAGCCTCGTCTAATTTTTCGGTCGCAGGTACAAAAGATAACATTCCACCAAAACCGGTCATTTGCTGTTTGGCAATATGGTGGTTTGGATGATTTTCTAACCCGGGATAGTAAACTTTTTTAATCTTGGGATGATTGTTTAAAAATTGGGCAATCGCCATTCCGTTTTCACAATGACGCTGCATTCTAATATGCAATGTTTTAATACCGCGTAAAACCAAAAAGCAGTCTTGCGGACCACTAATAGCTCCGCTTGCATTTTGAATAAAATATAATTTCTTGGCTAATTTTTCATCGTTAACAACCAAAGCACCCATAACTACATCGCTATGTCCGCCTAAATATTTAGTAGCACTATGCATAACAATATCGGCTCCCAAACATAACGGTTGTTGCAAATACGGGGTGGCAAATGTATTATCAACAGCTAATAAAACACGGTATTTTTTTGCAATGGTAACCGTGCTTTTAATATCTAAAATATTCATCATTGGGTTGGTAGGGGTTTCTACCCAAATAAGCTTGGTTTTTTTGGTGATGTGCTGCTCAATATTGCTGGGAGCGCTCATGTTTATAAAATGAAATTTTACACCAAAATCTTGAAAAATTGTTGTAAATAACCGGTATGTCCCTCCGTATAAATCGCTACTCGCAATAACCTCATCGCCCGGTTTTAACAGTTTTATAACAGCATCAATTGCAGCCATTCCACTGCTAAAGGCAAGACCAAATTTTCCGTTTTCAATGCTAGCAATAGCACGTTCTAAATTACTTCGCGTTGGGTTTTTACTTCGCGAATATTCAAAACCTTTGTGGCCTCCCGGTGCCGATTGCGCATAGGTTGTAGTTTGATAAATTGGTGGCATTACCGCTCCAAAGGCTGGATCTATATTTTCTTGCCCCCCGTGAATAGTTTTGGTGTTGAATTTCATAAAACGCGAATTTAATTTGTAACAATTTTAAGAACAGTGCCTTTGTTAAATCATTTAATATAACTTTTGCAATCGGTCATTTTAAAGTTCTTACTTTTGACACACAAAAGTATAGTTTTCAATTGGGAACACTAACCCTCATTGCCTTTTCAATATGTTTAAAAATCTATTACTCCTTGCCATCACTACACTCCTTTTTGTAGGGTGTTCTTCAGAAAAAGAGATAGAAATATCTTCACAAAGTTTTACTGAAAAAGAACTTGAAATTTGCCAAGACGAAGCTTGTCCCGAGGTTACCATAAATTATGTGAAAATTAATGGTGATAGTGAAGTTTCGAAAACAATAAACCATAAAATTAAAAACTTTATAATTACCTCGCTATTAATGGGTGAAGAAACCAAGCCAACTGCACAGGATATTCGCTCTGCCGTTAAAGGGTTTGTTGAAGTCTATTTTTCAGATAAAAACCAATTTCCAAATATGGCAGGAGAGTATTTTGCCGAAATAACCATCAATGAAATATACGTTTCTGAAAATATAATTAGTTTTGAAATGAGCCAATATCTCTACACTGGCGGCGCTCACGGCTACGGCAGAACTACTTTTTTAAACGTAAATCCTAAAACTGGCGATACTTATACATTTTCAGAGCTATTTCAGAATAAAGAAGAATTTATTTCGGTAGCAGAAAAAAAGTTTAGAGAACAACAAAATATTAGCGAAAACCAAGGGATTAACGATACAAAGTTTTGGTTTAAAGACGATGCTTTTCACTTGCCAGAAAGTGTTGGATTCACCCAAGATAGTTTAATATTTATATACAATCAATATGAAATTGCGAGCTATGCAGATGGCCCAATAGAACTAAAAATAGCAAGAAAAGAAGCGACTCCTTATTTAACAATTCAATAAATTTAATGTTATGCAAAAAGTATATTATTTGTCTACCTGCGATACGTGTAAAAGGGTATTAAACGAAATTGAAATTCCCTCTTCTTTTATCATGCAGGATATAAAAACACAAGGAATTACCGAAGAAGAATTGGACGAGCTTTTTAATTTAACCGATAGTTTTGAAGAATTATTTAGCAAGAGAGCACGCTTGTACAAAGAGCGCAATTTAAAAAACGAAGAATTACTTGAAGAAGATTACAAAGCGTTAATTTTAGAACACTATACATTTTTAAAACGCCCAGTAATAGTAAATAACGATGAGATTTTTATAGGTAGCAGTAAAAAAACAGTTGCTGCGGCAAAACTATCTATCCATCCCAATTAGCAATGGACAAGCGCTTAATAGCCATTCTTGCCGCCACCGGCACCGAAGTTATTTACGGAATAAACCATACAATTGCCAAAGGATTGATGCCACACGTAATTCAACCCTTTGGTTTTATTGTTTTACGCGTTGGGGGTGCGGCTATTTTGTTTTGGATATTAAGTCTTTTTTACAAATCTGAAAAAATAGATCGTAAAGACTGGCTGCGAATTGTAGCCTGCGCCATTTTTGGAATGGTTTTAAACATGCTTATGTTTTTTAAAGGGTTAAGCTTATCAACCCCTATTAACAGTTCAGTTTCTATGACTATTACACCCGTGTTATTATTATTGCTCACGGCTTTAATACTTAGGGAGCACATAACGTGGTTAAAAACTACGGGGATAGTTTTGGGGCTTTCTGGCGCGTTAATACTTATTCTTTTTCAGGAAAAAACGCAAACCAACGCCCCCAATATACCCTTGGGAAATTCTCTGTTCATTTTAAACGCAATATCGTATTCGTTTTATATTATTTTAGTAAAACCGCTGGTGGCGAAATATAAGGCAATTACGCTATTAAAATTTCTATTTCTAATAGCTTTTTTTATCAATCTACCAATTGGAATATCTGAGTTTTATCAAGTTGCATGGATAGAGCTCACCGCCTCTCAAATTGGACAATTGGCATTTGTGGTTGTAGCAACTTCATTTTTAACTTACTTGTTTAACATTTTTGCATTAAAACAATTAAGTCCTTCAACCGTTGGCGTGTTTATTTATTTACAACCCGTAATTGCCACAATTTTTGCAGTTATGGTGGGGGCCGATACTATAAACGCTTTAAGAATTGGCGCCGCCGCACTAATATTTTTAGGAGTTTATCTATCCACCCGAAAACCTAAAAAACCATTGGTGATTTCTTAAACAATAGTAGTAGTTATATCTTTTGGACGCTGGCTATACTTACGAGTATTTTCTTTAGTTAGAATTCTGAAATCGTCTGTTTTTTCTAAGGCGTCAAACTGTTCGTAAAATTCTTTCGGCAACCCAGAAAGCTTTCTGCTCATTAAATCTATCCATCCGCCCATCATTTCGCAACGCGCACAGTTACGACCATCTTTATCATAAAAATTATGTAAAAATTCAAAGTACATTCCGTCTTCAGACAATCCTTTTAATTGAAGTGAAACATATACTGGTTGCCCCGGAAAAAATTCGCGGAAATAATACATATGCTCATAAAATGCCACAGGACCCAAATTATGTTTTGCAAGACTTTTTTGATTCATTCCTGCCTCCATCATAAACGCCATTCGGGTATGACTCATATAATCTATATAAGCGCTATTTCGTAAATGACGATTCGCGTCTACATCACTCCAACGTATTTCAAATTCTTTTGTATACATAATCAAATTTTTGTACAAATTTAAACTACTTTTGTTATGCAAGCATAGTAAATTTGTTTAGTTTGTGTTAAAGTTATTTTCAAAAAATGCCGCTAATTAATAGCAAATACAATCCGCCATTTCCTTTTACAAACGGGCATTTTTCTACAATCTATTCTTCAAAAATAAGACCCGTACCCGCAGTGGTTCAACACCGGGAACGCATTGAAATTGTAGGTCCAGATTTTATAGACATCGATTGGTCTTACGCAGAAAACGCAACATTGAAAGTTGCAATTTTACTACACGGGTTAGAAGGAAATGCGCAGCGCGCTTATATAAAGGGGCAAGCCAAAATTTTGAACAACTACGGCTGGGATGTTGCCGGGGTAAACTTACGAGGTTGTAGTGGCGAAAAAAACCTTATGTACCAATCGTATAATGCCGGTAAAACAGACGATTTGGAATTGATAATTAATTCAATTTTAAGCAAAAACAAATATGCCGAAATCGCTTTACAGGGGTTTAGCCTAGGCGGAAACTTAACTTTAAAATATTTGGGTGAGCGCCAAACGCTTCCGAAGGAAATAAAAAAAGCGGTTGCCATTTCTACCCCGCTAGATTTAAAAGGTTCTTTACACGCTCTAGAAAAATATTACAACTGGGTGTATCGCACTTCATTTTTAAAAAATTTACGCAAAAAATATAAGTCGAAGATGGAAGATTTTCCCGAAAAAATGACAGTTTCAGATTATAAAAAAATTACCTCACTTTTACAGTTCGATGACCTGTATACTGCCCCAGCGCACGGGTTTAAAAACGCTTTTGATTATTACGAAAAGAACAGCAGTTTACAATTTCTACCAAATATTAAAATTCCCACTTATATTTTAAATGCTGCCAACGATAGTTTTCTATCGCCACAATGTTACCCCACCCACATAGCTTCAAATAGTAAAAACATATTTTTAGAGATAAGTAAATACGGCGGGCACGTGGGGTTCCACCAAACAAATAGCGTTTATTATAGCGAAAAGCGAAGTTTAAAGTTTTTAAATAACAATCTTTTATAATTAAAATTTCTGAAATAAGAATTAATTACCTTTGCCCCTCAATATAATAGGAATATGATCCAATCCATGACGGGCTATGGCAAAGAAGTAGTTCAATTGCCTTCCAAAACAATTACAATAGAAATTAAGTCTTTAAACAGTAAAGGTCTCGACATAAATACTCGTGTACCGTCCACTTACCGCGAAAAAGAGTTAGAGATACGCGACTTGCTTGCAAAATCATTACAACGCGGAAAAATAGATTTCTCTCTCTACATTGAAGTTACTGGCCAAGCGGTTACCAGCCAACTAAACGAGGCTGCAGTAAATAACTACATTAATCAATTGGCAAATGTTGTAAATGGCGACCCTATGGAGCTGCTTAAAATGGCAGTACGTATGCCCGATGCTTTAAAAACAGAGCGCGAAGAAATTGATGAAAAAGAATACACAGCTATTTTAGAAGGAATTGATCAAGCGCTGGATGCAATTAATAAATACAGAACAGATGAAGGGATTGCACTTGAAAATGATTTTTTAGCACGGTCAAAAAATATTTCGCAATTGTTAGAAGAAATTATTGCGATAGATCCCGAACGCGTAGATGCCGTAAAAGAACGATTGCGAAAAGCGGTGACAGATATAAAAGAGAAAGTAGATGAAAATAGGTTTGAACAAGAATTAATCTACTACCTCGAAAAATATGATATTACCGAAGAGAAAGTACGCTTAAACAATCACTTAGATTATTTTAATAAAGCCCTAAAATCTGGCGACTCTAACGGAAAAAAATTGGGTTTTATCACACAAGAAATTGGTCGCGAAATTAACACCATTGGCAGCAAAGCAAATTATGCGCCTATGCAACAACTCGTGGTGCAAATGAAAGATGAATTAGAAAAGATTAAGGAACAAGCCCTAAACGTTTTATAGATGAAAGGAGGAAAGTTAATTGTTTTTTCGGCACCGTCTGGCAGTGGAAAAACTACCATTGTACAACATTTGCTAAAACAAAAAGATTTAAACTTAGCGTTTTCGGTTTCTTGTACTTCAAGAGAAGCTCGCGGCGATGAAAAACACGGCGAAAATTATTACTTTATATCGTTACGCGATTTTAAACAACATATTAAAAACGATGATTTTCTCGAGTGGGAAGAAGTATATCGCGATAATTTTTACGGCACTTTAAAAAGTGAAGTAGAACGTATTTGGAGCCAAGGTAAAAATGTAATTTTTGATATAGACGTTGCTGGCGGCCTGCGTATTAAAAAGAAATTTCCAGATAAAACCTTGGCCGTTTTTGTAAAACCGCCAAGTATAGACGAGCTTAAAATAAGACTTAAAAAACGCAAGACTGAGAGCGACGAACGTATCAATATGCGTATTGCAAAAGCATCGGTTGAGCTGGCAACCGCACCACAATTCGACAAGATTATTAAAAATTACGATTTGGAAATTGCACTGCAAGAAGCGCATGATTTGGTTGCAGATTTTATTAATAAATAAGCAGTTTTACAGTTTTGAAAATTTCAAAAAAAATAGGGTTGTATTTTGGCACGTTTAACCCAATTCATGTGGGGCACTTAATAATTGCCAACCACTTGGTAGAATACAGCGATCTAGACGAAATTTGGCTCGTTGTAACACCGCACAACCCGCATAAAAAGAAAAAGAATTTGTTGGCAGATTACCATAGATTTGAAATGGTTTACATGGCCTTAGAAGACTATCCAAATTTAAAGGCGAGTAATGTAGAGTTTGGCCTTCCACAACCTAATTATACCGTAAAAACATTGGCATATTTGGAAGAAAAATACCCTCATAATAATTACAGTTTAATTATGGGAGAAGACAATTTAAAGAGCCTTCACAAATGGAAAAACTATGAAGTAATTTTGGATAGATATTCTATTTACGTTTACCCGCGTATTTCAGAAGGAACTGTAGAAACACAATTTGACAATCATCCCAAAATTGATAGGATAGAAGCACCTATTATTGAACTTTCTTCCACATTTATTAGAAAAGGTATAAAATTTGGAAAAAATATTAAACCAATGCTCTCTGCAAACGTTTGGAAGTATATCGATGAAATGAATTTTTATAAATAGCTATTTCGACAATTATTGAAAAACCGCCCCACCAAATAGACTTACTTGGGGAGCGGTTTAAACTCAATAACCAACCAAAATTATTGAAACTTCTCTTAATTTAGAAAGTATCATTTCAACAATCACTGCAAATAACGTGACTTATTACAACATGATTGCATTTGCATTCTTAAGTTACTGTTAAAAGTTTAAGTTTGAATTGTGTACTTTTGAAATGTCCTTTTACTTTATAAGATAACACGGAAATTAATTTTTTTTTAAAGCTTAATTTTCAAAATTGCTTACTAGTTAAATTTGAAATAACACGAATGTTAGAAAACCCTAAATATGCAGTTTTTGGCGGTGGTAGTTGGGCTACAGCCATTGTAAAAATGCTTTGTGAAAACCTTGATGAAATAGGATGGTATATGCGTAATAATTACGCTTTAGAACATCTTAAAAAACACGGTCATAACCCCAATTATTTAAGCTCGGTAGAGTTTAATTTACAACAACTAAAACTTAGTAACGACATTAATGAAACGGTTCGCAATGCCGATATTCTCATATTTGTAATTCCTTCGGCTTTTCTTCATAGTGAACTAGAAAAACTAACTGTTTCATTGGAAGGTAAAATTGTATTTTCGGCCATAAAAGGGATTGTTCCCGAAACAAGTTTAATTGTTGGCGATCATTTTAACACACATTATAAAGTTTCTTTTAATAACATTGGTGTAATTTCGGGCCCCTGCCACGCCGAAGAAGTCGCCCTAGAGCGCCTCTCATATCTTACCATTGCCAGTGCCGATGAAGAAAAGGCCCAACTTATTGCAAGTGTATTACGTAGCGATTATATAAACTGTACCACTAGCGACGATGTTTTAGGAATTGAATACGCCGCCATGCTAAAAAATATTTACGCCATTGCTGCCGGAATAGCCCATGGCTTAGGGTATGGCGACAATTTTCAAAGCGTACTTATGAGTAACGCAATTAGAGAAATGAAAAAGTACGTGAAAAAAGTACATAAAATGAAGCGCGACATAAACGACTCGGCTTACCTAGGCGATTTACTCGTTACGGGATATTCTATTTTTAGTAGAAATAGATTATTCGGAAATATGATAGGTAAAGGATATACTGTAAAAAGCGCTCAATTAGAAATGAGTATGATAGCCGAAGGTTATTACGCCACAAAAAGCGCCTACGCCTTAAACCAACAAAAAGGTAAGAAAAAAGCAAAAACACCTATTATAAATGCTGTACACGCGGTGCTGTATGACAATAAAGATCCAAAGAAAACATTTAAAAAATTAACCGAAAAATTAAACTAAAAAAAGCCCTGCAACTTGCAGGGCTTTTTTAATAAATTAGTTTAGTGTTTTTGGCAGTTTTTCAAACCCCATATTAAAGAGAGTAAATCCAAAAATATCTGCATATTGTTCAATAGTTTTACTTACGGGTGTTCCGGCTCCGTGACCGGCATCGGTTTCAATTCTAATTAAAACAGGATTGCTTCCGCTTTGTTTGTCTTGTAATTCGGCTGCAAATTTAAAACTATGTGCTGGCACAACTCTGTCATCGTGATCGCCTGTAGTAATTAAGGTTGCAGGGTATGCTGTATCTGCATTTACATTGTGTAAAGGCGAATAATTCTTTAAATACGTAAACATTTCTTTACTATCTTCGGCAGTACCGTAATCATATGCCCATCCTGCTCCAGCAGTAAAAGTGTGGTAGCGAAGCATATCTAAAACGCCTACTGCAGGTAAAGCAACCTTCATTAAATCTGGACGCTGCGTCATTGTAGCTCCCACAAGCAATCCGCCATTAGAGCCACCACGAATTGCCAAATAACTACTTGAAGTGTAATCATTTTCTATTAAATATTCGGCTGCAGCAATAAAATCATCAAATACGTTTTGTTTTTTCATTTGCGTTCCTGCGTCATGCCATTTCTTTCCATATTCACCTCCACCGCGTAAATTTGGAACAGCATAAATACCACCTTGCTCCATCCATACCGCATTGGCAATGCTAAAGCTTGGCGTTAAGCTAATATTAAAACCTCCGTACCCGTAAAGGATTGTTGGGTTTTTACCGTTTAATTCTAATCCTTTTTTATGAGTAATAATCATCGGGATTTTAGTACCGTCTTTTGAAGTATAAAATACTTGCATGCTTTCAAATTGCTCCGGATTAAAGTCTATTTCAGGTTTTATAAATAATTCAGACGTTCCATTTTTAATATCGTATTTATAAATGCTTCCGGGCGTAACGTAATTGGTAAATGAAAAGTATAATTCTTTTTCGTCTTTTTTGGCACCAAAGCCGCCTGCAGTCCCAACACCTGGCAAAGTAACCTCTCTAATTAATTTTCCATCGTAATCGTACTGCATTACTTTTGAAACAGCATCGACCATATATTTTGCAAAAATATACCCACCTGCCGTACTTGGCGTTAATACATTTTCGGTTTCAGGAATAAAGTCTTTCCAATTTTCAGGGGTTGGATTGCCTGCGTCTACAGTGACAACTTTTTTGTTTGGAGCATCGAGGTTGGTTACTATATACAATTTGGAGCCTACGTTTTCAAGAACGTTTGTATCGCTATTAGTATGGTCTAAAATGGTTACCAAAGAAGCGTTTGGCTTGGTAAGATCTTTAATAAACAGTTTATTACCGGATGTTGAAGTACTCGCTCGAATCAATAAATATTTATTGTCTTCGGTAACCTGTGCACCAACATATCTATGCTTTTCTTGAGGTGAAGCCCCAAATATTACTTTATCGGTACTTTGCGGCGTTCCTAATTTATGGTAATAAACTTTATGCTGATCTGTTTTTGCCGAAAGCTCGCTCCCTTTCGGTTTGTCGTAGCTTGAATAATAAAACCCATCTTCACCTTTCCACGAAATTCCACTAAACTTAATGTCTTTTAGCGTATCGCCAATAATTTCTTTAGTTTCGGTATTCATAACCAACACTTTTCGCCAGTCGCTACCACCTTCAGAAATACTATAAGCTAATTTGCTTCCATCTTTTGAAAAGCTAATCTGCCCTAAAGATATGGTGCCATCTTCCTTAAAAGTGTTGGGATCTATGAAAATTTCAGCTGTTTCTGGGCTATCACCAGTTTTATATCGATAAATAACGTTTTGGTTTTGCAATCCGTCATTTTTATAGAAATACGTGTATTTTCCCTCTTTAAAAGGAGCACCAACTTTTTCATAATTCCACAACTCTGAAAGTCTGTTTTTTAATGCTTCTCGAAATGGTATTTTTTCCAAATAATTAAAAGTCACCTTGTTTTGAGCTTTAACCCAAGCTGCGGTTTCTTTACTTCTATCATCTTCTAACCAGCGATAAGGGTCTTTTACTTCAACACCAAAATACGTATCTACCGTGTTGTCTTTCTTTGTTTTTGGATATTTAACAGAATACATTTCTTTTTTTGTTTGCGCCTGGCCAACAACCATGGCTAACATCAAAGTTATTGTTGCAATTGAAAATTTCATAGGGTTTAATTTTTTAAGAAAAACAAAGATAACGCTTTTAAGTAAATAGATTTACAATAAAAAAGACTCCATCAATAGGAGTCTTTTATTATACTTTAATCGAGTAAAACTATATAAATAACGGTTTATAGACCTTCCAGTGTTTATAAATTAAAACGGCATTAACTACTGTAATGATAAGGGCAGTTATTAGTCCTGGAGTATCTAAAAATAGATGAAACAGTAAAATATTTACCGTTATTGGCGCCAAGAGTAACAGCGCAAATGGTATCCATTTATTTATAATAAGCAATACGCCAATAAAAATTTCTAAGATACCTACAAACTTAAACAAGTAGCCGGTATTACTTAATGAATCAATAAAAATTGCTGCAGCCCCAGAATAGATATGGGTAGGCATAAAACTGAAATGAACGAGTTTACTCAATCCAAAGAAAACTAATCCTAAACCCAGAATAATGGTAAGGATTTTTGTAAAAGTTGAATTCATAATTAAATTAATTAACGGTTGGCCTTTAAAGATACTGAAAATTAAAGGTCAATCCTCTAAAAATCATGTATTTTTTTAACAAAACGTTAATTAAATAATTTGAATTATTCTTAAAAATCTAAATCAAGTCTTGCGCTATTAAATATTCGGCAATTTGAATGGCATTTGTGGCGGCACCTTTCCGCAAATTGTCGCTTACTATCCACAAATTTAATGTATTGGCTTGACTTTCATCTCTGCGAATTCTTCCTACAAACACTTCATCTTTGTTTTGTGCATAAATGGGCATTGGGTAAGTGTTTGTTAAAGGATTGTCTTGCACAGTAACCCCCACCGTATCGTGTAATAATTTGCGAACATCGGCCAATTCAAAATTATTTTCAAATTGGACGTTAATAGATTCGCTGTGGCCGCCAACAGTAGGAATACGCACGGCAGTGGCAGTAATAGAAAAGCTTGTATCGTTTAAAATTTTTTGCGGCTCCCGCGCCAATTTCATTTCTTCTTTGGTATAACCATTTTCTTCAAATACATCGCAATGTGGTAAAGCATTTTTATGAATTGGATAAGGGTATGCCATCTCACCCGTAATACCTGCCATTTCGTTTTCCATTTGCTCAACAGCTTTTAAGCCTGTACCCGAAACAGATTGATAGGTAGATACAACCACACGCTTCATCTTATAACTTTTATGTAACGGTGCTAATGCCATAACTAACTGAATAGTTGAGCAATTGGGATTGGCGATAATTTTATCAGATTTTTCGAGAAGATGCGCATTTAACTCTGGAACAATTAGTTTTTTACCTGGGTCCATGCGCCACGCAGACGAATTGTCTATTACCGTGGTTCCTACTGCTGCAAATTTTGGCGCCCATTCTAATGATGTACTACCACCCGCCGAAAAAAGGGCGATAGCAGGTTTAGCTGCAATGGCTTCTTCTATTCCAATTACCTTTAAAACACGGTCTTTAAATGCTATTTCTTTTCCAATAGATTTATTGGAAGCTACTAATAACAATTCGGTTACAGGAAAATTGCGCTCTGCCAACACCTTCAACATTACTTCGCCAACCATTCCTGTGGCTCCTACTAAGGCTAACTTCATATTATAAAAACTAAAAATCTCGATTTGTAAATTACATACAAAGGTCGCAAAGTTTTTAAGAACGCGCTTAGATGGTTTTATAAAATTTAATTTGAAAAATTAAGATTTAATAAACCATAAAAAAGAACCCTCCTGTGCAATAGCAAGGAGGGTTTAAAGGTTAGAATATATGATGTAGCGGTGACTACAAATTATTTTTTTCTAAGCTCGTCTCTAATTTCCATTAAAATATCTTTTTCAGACGGACCTAGATCTGGAGCTGGTGCTGCTTCTTTTTTCTTACGCACTTTAGCATAGGCCTTAACAATTAAAAACAATACAAAACCAACAATAATTAAGTTAATAATAGAATTTACCCATCTACCCCACATTACTGCATTTTCTGGTTCTATTACCTCCCCATCTGGTCCTGTAACTGCCGGGTCTAATACATATTTAAGATCGGCAAAATCTACGCCTCCGGTAAAATGCCCAACAATTGGCATTATCATGTCATTTGTAAACCCTGTAACTACGAGGCCTACGGCACTCGCCAAAATTACCGCAACGGCTAAATCGACCACGTTGCCGGTCATAATAAAATCTCTAAATTCTTTTAACATATTTGATGGTTTTAATTATTAATACTCGCTAATTTAACTAAAAACTTAGCAATTAATATAAAAACATCTTGAATTCATGTTAATTTCGGACAATTAACCGTTTTATTCGTTGAGATACTGCGGTTATTAATTCGTATGAAATTGAATTGATAACTCCAGCTAAATCTTCGGCAGAAGCCGTAGGCCCAAACACAATTACTTCATCGCCTTCGTTACAATCAATATTGGTAACATCTACCATTATCATATCCATGCAAACATTACCAAGAATATGGGCTTTTTTACCGCCAATGGTTACCCAACCTTTGCCATGGCCGTAAGAGCGCGGAATGCCGTCTGCATGGCCTAATGGAAGCGTGGCAGAACGCGTGTGTTTTTCGGCAATAAAACCTAAGTTATAACCTACACTTTCCCCTTTTGAAACCTCGTGAATTTGCGAAATAATAGTTTTTAGAGTGGCGATAGGTTTCAGATTTTTATTTTCCTCGGCATCATTACCAAAGCCGTATAAGCCTATTCCAGAACGCACCATATTAAAATGCGCCTCGGGATAATTTAAAATTCCCGATGTATTTACACAATGCAATAACGGAGCGTATCCCAACTTTTTAATTAGGTTTTCTGAAAGTTTTTTAAAGGTATCTATTTGCTTTAAAGTGAAATCTTTCAATTCCAAATCTTCACTCGCTGCCAAATGTGAAAACATTGATTGCACTTTTACACTTTTTGTGCTTAAAATGGTTTCAGTTATAAATGGAATATCATTTTCAGTAAAACCCAATCTGTTTAACCCGGTGTTAAATTTTAAATGAATTGGGTAATTAGTTTGCTCCTTGGCCTCGGCCAATTCAATAAATGCTTTTAGGGTTTTTCTAGAATAAATACTGGGCTCTAAACAACGATTTATAATTACCTCGTAAGTTCCCGGAAGCGGGTGCAGTACTAAAATTGGTTTTGTTATGGCTGCATCTCTAAGCTGCTCTCCTTCATTGGTGTAAGCAACAGCAAAGTAATCAACTTCCAGATTGCTAAGTTCTTTCGCAATGGCAACCGAGTCGCTGCCGTAAGCATACGCCTTAACTACAGCAAGAAATTTTGTTTCGGGTTTTATTCTCGATTTAAGATATTTAAAGTTTTGGCTAAGGGCGTTTAAATCTATTTCGAGGACTGTCTCGTTTATTGTCGACATATTAAAGTTGTTTTCCCAAATTTTCTACCTCAGAGTTGGGTTGGGAAGGGTTTTTATCATTAATCTCTTCGGCATCCTTTACTTCAAACTTTACAACTTTTTCGCGTAACTGAGCTTTATAATACGCTGCGCGGCTTAAGGGCTCATATTCTTCTGTCTCACCTAACAACACGAGCGATTCACTTTTCGCCTTGCGATAGCTGTAATGCGCAAGATTACCTGTACGAGTACACACCGCATGTACCTTTGTTACATATTCGGCAGTTGCCATTAACGCTGGCATAGGCCCAAATGGATTACCTTTATAATCCATATCTAACCCTGCAATAATTACGCGTACTCCACGATTGGCAAGATCATTGCAAACTTTTACAATTTCTTCATCAAAAAATTGAGCTTCATCTATACCCACAACATCGCAATTATCTGCAAGAATAGGAATGTTTGCTGCTGCAGGCACAGGCGTTGACCGTATTTGATTGCTGTCATGACTGGTTACGGCATCTTCGGCATAGCGCGTATCTATAGAGGGTGTAAAAATTTCAACCCTTTGTCGAGCAAACTGTGCGCGCTTTAACCTGCGAATAAGTTCTTCAGTTTTTCCTGAAAACATCGAACCACAGATTACTTCAATCCATCCAAATTGTTCTTTTTGATTTACCGTATTTTCAAGAAACATAGTTTAAATTTACGCCTAATATTAAGTGAATATGCATTTTTAAAAGCAGAATGAACTATAATTTTTTTCAGAAACCTTTGCTTTACAAAGATTTAAAACATGAAAACAAAAATAGTTGATGTTTACATAAAGGATGCGTAAATTTATAAAAACAAAATAGAAATTTAGATTAATTTAGAAAGATATGAAGAAGAAAGTCCGCGAGCAAATTGCCAAGCTTGCAAAGCAATTAAGCGAAGAAGAAAAATCCTTTAATACCAGTAATATAAAGGGGTTGGTTGGTGAGCTTTATGAAAAGTTATCGGTTCTTGAATATCTTGAAAACCAAATTGAATCTTCTGCCGAAGATACCCTCCCCACCTCCTTAGACTCTAAAAGCTTTCGCGAAGAAAATTGGTTTAAAGAACCAGAGCCCGTACCGCAACCCGAACATCAAGACGACTTAATTGAACCCTTAATGGAGAAGATAAAAGATATTGTTGCGCAAATGCCCGAAGAAAGTGAACGCATAGATGAGATGTTGGACGGTATGTTACCCAAATTTACAGAAGATGCTTCGTTAAAACACGACACCAAAGATAATGGTTCAAAACACACACAAAACGATTTAGAAGAATTTGCTTCAAACTACCAGCAAATGCCCGAATTTGAACGGAAAACACTCGACCTTTTTCCACCTTCTACACAAGGCGAAAAAGCGAGCAAAACAATGACCGAGTCGCGAGCAAAATCGTTAAACGACTCAATAAACAGAGGGTTAAACGTAGGATTAAATGATAGACTAGCTTTTGTAAAACACCTTTTTGATGGTCACGCCGAAGATTATACTCGCGTACTTTCGCAAATAAACACGATGGATAACTTTGAAGAAGCCCAAAATTTTATACAAGAAAAAGTTAAACCAGATTATAATTATTGGTTAAATAAAGAGGAATATTCTGAACGTTTTATGAATATTGTAGAGAAAAGTTTTAATTAAACCTATCTACATGACAGCTAGAAAGACCATTTATTGGATTGCCACTGGGCTTCTTAGCGTGTTATTTCTATATTCCGCATATACATATTTAACAGATACAGCGGTAATAGAAGGCACGTATCAAGATTATCAATATCCGTCTTATTTGGTTATACCCATGGCACTAGCTAAAGTTACGGCAATATTTTTTATAGTACTACGCAGACCCAAATGGGTTATGGAATGGGCTTACGCAGGGCTTTTTTTCGACCTTGTTTTGGCGAGTTTCGCGCTTTATAAAATAGGCGACCCTGGCTTAACCCTACCTCTTTTCGGCATTATATTTTTACTCGTTTCTTACTTCTTCGGAAAATTTGTACGTCCATAAACTATGGCAGGAAAACTTTATTTGGTACCAACCCCAATCGGCAATTTAAAAGACATGACTTTTCGTGCAATTGAAGTGCTAAAAGATGTAGATTTAATTCTGGCCGAAGATACCCGCAACAGCGGCAAACTCTTAAAACATTTTGAAATAAGCACCCAAATGCACTCGCACCACATGCACAACGAACACAAAACGGTTGAAGGCATTGTAAAAAGAATTTTAAACGGTGAAAACATTGCGCTTATTAGCGATGCCGGAACTCCGGCCATTAGCGATCCGGGGTTTTTATTAACTCGCGCGTGTGTAGATGCGGGTATTGAAGTAGATTGTCTCCCCGGTGCTACAGCTTTTGTCCCTGCCTTAGTAAACAGCGGCTTCCCCAATGATAAGTTTATTTTTGAAGGTTTTCTACCCGTAAAAAAAGGAAGACAAACGCGACTTAAGTTATTAGCCGAAGAAACCCGAACTATTATTTTTTATGAATCGCCCCACAAATTGCTTAAAACACTTGCGCAATTTGTAGCGTATTTTGGTGCCGAAAGACAGGTTTCCGTTTCGCGTGAAATTACCAAGCTACACGAAGAAACTATTCGCGGTACTGCCGAAGAGGTTTTAAAACATTTTGAAAATAAGCCCCCTAAAGGAGAAATTGTGATTGTGGTAAAAGGGATAAGTTAATTAAATATGCTTCCCTTTATTCCATCCATGTTTCCCAAGATATTGCTCGCCACTTTCTACTGCACCTTCTTCAATAGTTGTTCCCATGGAGTCATTCCAGCGGTTTAAATAACCAAAAAGCGAAATTACCCCAAGCATTTCAACAATTTCACCTTCATTCCAGTATTTGTATAGTCTATTTTTAATTTCTTGGTCTACTGCATTGGGCACTTGACTGGCCGCCAAAGAAAAGTCGAGGGCTGCACGTTCTGCTTCCGAGAATGCGGGATGCGTTTTATACTCCCAAATATTGTCCAACTTCTCTTGTTCAGCGCCGTAACGTTCGGCAGCGCGAATGGCGTGTGCTTGGCAGTAGCGACAACCAGTTGCGTTGCTACTCACCCAAGCAATCATTCTCTTTAAGGCTGAAGTAACGCGTCCTTCATTAGCCATTACGGCTTTATTCAAATTAATAAATGCTTTACTAATTGCTGGACGGTGCTGCATGGTAAGCACGCTGTTTGGGCAAAAGCCTAGGGTTTCGTTAAAAAATTCGGCCAATTGTTTTGTTTCGGCGTCATGGCTTGGGGAAAGTGGTGTTACTAATGGCATCGTTTTATTTTTTTTGAAATATGAAAGTACAAAATGCCACTTGGAAATTCCAAATCACAAACTCCAAATTCCAAATAAATCGCAACCCTCAAATTCCGAAGAAATTTTTTCAACTCAATTCTTCAGTAAGCGAAACACACTATTTGAAGTTTTCAGAAAATAAATGCCACTTTGTGCAGCGGCAAGATTTAGCTGCGATTGCTTTTCGGTCAATACACCCGAGGCAATAATTTTTCCAGTTATATCCGTTATTTGATACGGTGTTTTTTCAGCAAACAGTTCGCATTCAATAGTGAAAATTCCATTTGATGGGTTTGGATAGATTTTATAGCTATTCATTTCAAATTCTGTTACAGTAAGCGGTCCATTGTTAAGTCTTGCTACAATAAAACGTTCGCCACCGCCACTGTAAAAAAATGTGTTGCCCGTTATTAGTATTTTTCCATTTTCTTGAAAGGCAATATCGGCCCCTTCAAAACCTAACGAAGTATTGCCGTTAGTGCCAAAAGTATAGTCAATTGCACCATCTGGGTTAAAGCGATAGGTATCGTTATCATCTGGCTCAAAACCGTATGTTGGACCAAAAACTACGAGATCACCATCATCTTCCACCAATATTTTAAAGACTATCAACATATCATCATAAATCTGAAGGACACCATCCGTACCAAACGCTATGTCCAAAGATCCATCGTTAAGCAATCTTCTTATTTTTACAGTTTGTTGGCCCCGCCCCTTGTAAGAATGTAAAATTTTGCCATCTGGCTGTAAAGTCAAAGAAGCGTAAAACATTTCACTATTACTGTCTATTTCAACGCTCCCTCCATTCCCAAAAGTGGTGTCCAGATCACCATTGGGAAGATATCGGTTCAGTTTAAATTTATTTATAGCGTTTTCAATAGTAAAATATGGCACTATAATTTTACCATCGTCTTGGGTCCTTATCTCAAACACTTTTAATGTTTCACTGTCTATAAATTCAGTTACGGTGCCGCCATTGCCAAAGGATGGATCGAGTTGCCCATTACTGAGATATCGTACTAAAAAAATATGGTTGTCTGTGCCATTGGTTTTTGCGCTTCCGCCAGCCACTATTTTTCCATCAGCAAGAAGATTTGTTGCTCCAAGATAATCAGCGCTCAAATTAGTCTTTACAACACCATTTACCCCGAACGAGGGATCCAGATCTCCATTTGGCAGATATCGCATCACCATAAAATCTGAATCTGAATTTTCCATAAATGTTGTTGAAGCAATAATTTTTTGATCTGATTGAATGTGCAATGAGTCGAAAAATTGCCGAAAGTTATCGCCAGCAGGGGCTATCACAAACCCGTCCATGCCAAAGGAAGTGTCTAACTCTCCATCTGGATGGAGTCGCAATAATCCATATGAAAACCCACTACTGACATTTACTAATCCAAAAACGACGATTTTTCCATCTGCTTGTACTGCGATTGTAGAAGCTTTATCGGTTCCGCCAAAAAAACTGCTAATTGCAAAGCCATTATTCCCAAAAGATGTATCTAGTGTTCCATCCTGCGAATAGGTAAAGGATGAAATTATTCCTATAAAAAAAAGCAAAAGTGTTTTCATAATTTTCAAGTTTTAATGCTTCCAAAGAAATTTTTTCACCTCAATTCTTCAGCAATCTAAAAACACTATTTGAAGTTTTCAGAAAATAAACTCCGCTTTGGGCAGCAGTGAGATTTATTTGTGATTGCTTTTCAGTCAATTCACCCAAAACAATAATCTTTCCTGTTATATCAGTTATTTGGAAAGGTGTGTTTTCAGAAAACAATTCGCGTTCAATCGTAAAAATTCCGCTTGAGGGGTTTGGGTAGATTTTTAAAGAATCGTAATCAAATTCTGAAACGGACAATGGGGTATTAAAGTGTCGCTCTAAAATAATGTCTTCTTGGCCATTATACCACGCCGTATTGGCCAAACAAGTTATTTTACCGTCTTGTTGTATTAACATATCTGCTACAAAATTATCATAAGAGTTGGTAATGAAATTGAAGCTTGTATCAAGATGTCCTCCAAGGTGATATCGTTTTATAAAAAAAGGTCCCCCACCTTCCAGAAAATTTGTGAGTTCGCCAAAAATTAATAATCGTTGGTTAGGTTGAATTTCAACTTTTCTAATCGATAAATTTCCTCTATTCGGATTTAAATATCCATTGCTACTAAAAGACGTATCAAAACTTCCATCAGGTAGAAATCTAAAAATTAGATTATTTATTCTTTCATTATACCAATCTACAAAAGAGCTATGGACCAAAATTTTACCGTCCTCGTAAATTGCAATATTTTGTGAAGAGAAATCGGGTTCATTTAATATATTCACTAGCCCATTGTTACCAAAAGAACTATCAACTGTACCGTTCAACAAGTAGCGTAATAACACTTGAGATTGCTCTCCGTTGTCTTCCATCCCTGCTAGTACTACTATTTTATTGTCCCTAGTAATAAGCACCTTTTGTGCACTGCTTTCATCTCCAATCGCAGTTATCACGACTCCATTATTTCCAAAAGAAGTATCTAACGTACCGTCTGATAAATATTTTTTTAAACCAATTTTAGATATTCCATTTTCGAAAATTCTACCAACGACAAGTAAAGAATCATCATTTAGAAGTGTCATTTCGCCCGTAGCAATTTGTTCAGGAAAAACAATTAATTCACCATTATTGCCAAAACTAGTATCAATTGAGCCGTCGGTTAAAAATCGGTTGATTACAAATTGATAATTAGCAGTCACAGAAAAAATTCCATTTGCTACAATTTTTCCATCACTTTGGCTTAATACTTTTCTATAGTATTCATATTCATACCCAGTACGATTAAAAACTGCCACACCGTTATTTCCAAATGAAGGATCTATAGAACCATTTAAATTAAATCTAGCGATAGAAGGAAATTCTTGGCCTTGTATATTAAACTGTCCAGCCACCAAAAGCCTTCCATCCATTTGTTGTGTTATTGATATGCCTAAATCTCTATTGCCATCAATATCTGTTTGTACAACTCCATTATTGCCAAAAGAGGTGTCTAATCCGCCATCTTGTGCTCCCACAAATGCCCAAACTAACATTGCTAAAAAAAGTAAAAATTTTTTCATAATATAGATTTTTATGGTTAGTGGGGAGCTATTCCTCTACAATATACAAAATAATGAAAAAAGAAAAATCTCGTTAATCCTACTTCAAATTTTGTAATTTTACAGCCTTCCCGTTATTTAATAATCACACCCAATCCAAATTGTAGAATTATCGAATATTATGCGTTGGACCCTAAAACCAAAACCCGATCACGAAAAAGTAAATTCACTTTCAAAAGCCTTGAAGGTTGAACCACTTATTGCTTCGCTTTTGGTACAGCGCGGGGTAGAGACTTTTGAAGAAGCCGAAAAATTCTTCCGCCCAAGTTTAGACAATCTACACGATCCGTATCTTATGAAAGACATGGATAAAGCGGTTTTGCGCATTGAAAAAGCCATCGCTTCCGAAGAAAACATTTTAATCTACGGCGATTATGACGTGGATGGAACCACAAGTGTGGCGCTGCTTTCTTCATACTTAAAAAGTTATTACCCTAATGTTTCAACCTATATTCCCGACCGTTATAACGAAGGGTATGGCGTTTCGTATAAGGGAATTGACTTTGCCGATGACAATGATTTTTCATTGATAATTGCCTTAGACTGTGGTATAAAAGCCATTGATAAAGTGGCGTATGCTACTAAAAAGAACATCGATTTTATTATTTGCGATCACCACCGTCCGGGGCCTGAAATTCCAAAAGCCGTTGCCGTGCTCGACCCAAAACGGGATGATTGCTCCTATCCGTACAAGGAACTTTGTGGGTGTGGTGTTGGGTTTAAATTAATTCAAGCGTTAGCCGAAAAGCGAGGTTTACAGCTTGAAAATTTATTGCTGTATTTAGATTTGGTAGCTACTGCAATTGCAGCAGATATTGTCCCAATTACTGGTGAAAACCGAATCCTTGCACATTACGGGTTGAAAGTAATAAACAGCAATCCGCGCACGGGAATGCAAGCAATTTTAAAGCAGGTGAAAAAAGAAACCCTCACCATTACCGATGTGGTTTTCATTATTGCTCCTCGCATTAACGCTGCCGGACGTATGAAACACGGCAACCACGCCGTTACATTACTCACAGAAACTGACCCAGAAAAAGCCGAAACCTTTGCCGCAGAAATTGAAACTTATAACACAGATCGACGGGAAGCAGATAAACAAATTACCGAAGAAGCACTTCAGCAAATAATTACAAATAAAGAGGAAGAACGAAAAACAACCGTTGTGTATCAAGAAAATTGGCACAAAGGCGTGATTGGAATTGTGGCTTCCCGCTTGACAGAAACTTATTACCGCCCCACTTTGGTTTTTACAAAAAGCGGCGAAAAGCTAGCAGCTTCAGCTCGCTCCGTAAAAGGTTTTGATGTTTACAACGCCTTGGAAAACTGCGCCGAATACATTGAACAGTTTGGTGGGCATATGTATGCCGCAGGTTTAACCCTTTTCGAGAAAGATTTTGAAAACTTTAAAAATGAATTTGAACGTGTAGTTTCAGAAACCATTGATCCACATTTATTAACGCCCGAAATTAGGATAGATGCCGAAATAAACCTGCATGACATCACCCCAAAATTTTATAGAATTTTAAAACAATTTGCCCCTTTCGGTCCCGGAAATATGACGCCAACATTTATGACCCAAAACCTTATGGATACGGGTTGGGGAAAATGTGTGGGAGCCGACAAAACGCATCTCCGCGTTGTTGTGAAACAAGGAAATTCAAATCAATTTACAGGCATAGGCTTTGGATTGGCAAATAAACATGAAATAGCCTGCAACGGAAAGCCTTTTAAAGCAGCCTACTGCATAGACGAAAATGAGTGGCAAGGAAATGTGAGCTTACAATTGAGATTAAAGGATATTATGGAATAAAATAGTAGGTTGAACGAGGCGAAACTATTATTCTTTAGAATTTTCAAAAGTTTTCAACTCAAACTTTTCTCCATCAAACATACCGTAAGTAAAATAATTAATCCAATCGCCTAAATTATAATAAGTTGAATTTTCGCCAACTTTAATCTCCATTGGCAAATGGCGATGCCCAAACACAAAATAATCGAAGTGTTTGCTATCCAATTTTCGTTTGGCATACTGGGCGAGCCATTCTTTATCTTCGCCCAAAAATGCTTTGTCTTCATCGCCCGAAATAAGTTTATTTTTTACCGAAAGATGTTGTGCTAAGCGCACGCCAATATCGGGATGTAACCAACGGAAAAGCCATTGCGCAAATGGATTGGTAAAAACCTTTTTCATGCGCTTATAACCTTTATCGCCCGGACCTTTTCCATCGCCGTGACCAATAAAAAAGTGTTTGTTGTTAAAAATAAATTCTTTTGGGTCGTGATAAACTGGAATATCGAGTTCGGTTTCAAAATAATCGCGCATCCACAAATCGTGATTTCCTACAAAAAAGTGAATCTGAATCCCGCTATCGCGAAGCTCGGCCAATTTCCCCAAAGTACGAACAAAGCCTTTGGGCACAACTGTTCTGTATTCAAACCAAAAATCGAAAAGATCGCCCAGCAAAAAAATAACCTCGGCGTCGTGTTTAATGGAATCTAACCATTTTACAAAAATTTTTTCACGTGGTAAACTTTCGGCTCGAGTGGGAGCACCTAAATGGTTATCGCTCGAAAAATATATTTTTTTGCCCTGCGGAATTTGCATATTCAAAGATATATAAAAAGACCCTTCATCTAAGTTTATATTGAGCAAAGTGGAAATGCTCGGGGTGGCGTTGTAAATTTAATTATCGCCAGCAAACCACTCCGCATAACTGCTGTCGGTTTCTTGTAATCTTAAAGAGTGAAGTTCAATATTTTTAGGCAGACGGTTTTTTATTTTTTCAGAAAAATCTATCACCATCATCTCGCTTGTTGGCTGGTAGTCTACTAAAAGTACACTGTGGCCACGGTCGCTTAATTCCTTTGCCAACTCTACGTGAGGTGTGTTTTTATTGAAAACAGTTGCGTGATCAAAAACATCTACAATTTCTTCTTTTACAATTTTTTTTAGGTCGCTAAAATCGATTACCATTCCAAATTTTACATGGTTTGTATCGTCTATTGGCGAGCCAATTACGGTAACCGACAATTTATAGCTGTGGCCGTGCACATTTCTACATTTACCGTCGTAGCCGTAAAGTGCGTGTCCGGTTTCAAAAGAAAAAATCTTCGTTATTCGTATCTTTTTCATAACTACAAGTTGGGCAACAAAGATACAATTTTCTGCGCCTCTGTTTTGATTAAAAAAAGTTGAAAAATGAGAACTTCTTTTTTCGAATAAATTATAACTACATTAGTCCTGCTGCCTATCGTTTTTACCGTTTGTAAAACCAATTGATTTCTGCACTATATTTGCCCACTTTTTTTAAAATGATAATAAATGACCGAAGAACTATTTGAACAGTTAAACTTTGTTGAGAACCCCCTGTTCGAGACCATTATCGATAATTTGTTAGCAAAGCAATACAGTGTTGTTAACAACTTTTTTTCTTCGGAAGAAGTGGCAATTTTACGCAACTCGCTAATTGCTAAGTACGAGGCAGACAGGTTTAAAAAATCTGCAATAGGCAGCAAAACAAACGAGGAAATTGATAAAACTGTTCGGGGTGATTTTATTCTTTGGATGGATGAAAATAGCGCCAATGCAGCAGAGCAGATTTTCTTCAAAAGAATTAATGAACTTGTTCAATATTTAAACAAAACTTGTTTTTTAGGAATTCTTCATAAAGAATTTCACTACGCCGTGTACCCTACGGGCACTTTTTACAAGCGGCATTTAGACACATTTCAAAATGACGATCGTCGTAAACTATCTATTGTTTGCTATTTAAACGAAGACAATTGGTTGCCCGAAAACGGCGGCGAACTCACTATTTATACCGAAACAGAAGCTTTTAATATTTTACCCTTTCCAGGGCGTATTGTTATTTTTGAAAGTCAGGTTTTGGAGCACGAAGTAAAAGTAGTAAAAGCTTCGGAACGTTTAAGTATTACAGGCTGGTTAAAAACACGGTAACTTATTTCCCGATTATAAAGTCTATAATTATATGTTGTAATCGTGGCAGTATTCCACTATATAATCGAGAAGATTTTTTAATTGCGTATTTAAGGTTAGTGTGTGCGTTTTCGGCAGTGCGTTGCTTCTTGCAGAAACTTGTTTTAAATATGTTTGTAACAATATTAATTGTCTATTAGCGGAATGTATTTTTGTTTAAACTTAATCATTAATGCCACGGCTCTATAAGCTATCCACACAATTAATGCTGCCCAAATTCCAACCAATCCCCATTCCATATATTTTGAAAAATAAAGAACTGGAATAAAGCCGAAGATGGTGGCTCCCAAAAGGACGTTTCGCAGGTAACCCATTTCACCCAAACCTTTAAAAATACTATCTAAGGTAAACGCGAGAGAATTTAAAGGCAGGCAGATTAATACCATAAAAAACATACTGTAAAATGCCAAAAGCACTTTTTCATCTTTGTTGAAAATTATCCCTAAAGGTTCATAAAGAAGAATACCAATAACAACCAAAAAAAATGCAACACCTAAGTTATACAGATTTACTTTTTTAGTGAGTTTATACAACGAATTAAAATTGCGTTCTCCTAAAAGTTTTCCGCTTAAAATATTACCTGCTGCGCCATAACCATCAATAAAAAACGCAGTAAAAATCCAAATATTAAAAGCGATGGTGTGTGCTGCAATATATTCTTTTCCAAGATTTGCAGCTTCGCGCGTAGCAAGAATTAATGCAGTATTTAAGGCTACCGACCGTACAAATAAATTTAAACTCATTGTTACCAATCGCTTAATTTCTGGGTGAAGCGGAAAGGTTAATTTTAACGAAATTTCAGTTTTTGTAATTAGAAAAATAAAGGCAATTACCGCCATAACCGATTGTGCAATTAAACTTGCCCAAGCAGCGCCTTTTATACCCATTGGAGCAATAAAATCATCGACTCCGTAAACCAAAGCAAAATCTAAAGCAATATTTAGCGCGGCGCCAATAGAGGCAATTATCATAGGCCAAAAGGTGTTTTGCAGGCCGCGAAATAAGCCGAATATTGCAAATGTGAATAAGGTTAGTGGAAACCCCCAAACACGAATGTTATAATAATCTACACTAAAGGTTAAAATCAATCCTTCGGCATTGAGTAATTTGAAAATTTCTTCGACAAAAAAGTAGGTGGATAGCAAAACCAAAATACTTAGTGCGATGTTAAAATAGATGGCTTGGGCAGGAAAATTTTGCAAATCTTTTAATTTTCCAGCTCCTAAATTTTGCGCCACAATAGTTGAAATTGCACTTCGGGTTTGTCCTAAAATCCAAATAAGAGCCGAAAGAAAAGAACCTACTATCCCAACGGCAGCTAAAGATTCAATACCGAAATCTTTAATATTTCCTACTATCGCCGCATCGGTCGCAGAAAGTACGGGCTCTGCAATTCCCGATATTATTGCGGGAATGGCAAGCTGTTGAATACGTTTAAAGGAAATATCGGTTTTTGGCATAAAAATGCAAAGCTACAAATAGGATTTGGGATTTTTTATAAGGTTATAATACATATTCATAACAGTAAAAAGGGAATTCACTCTGTTTTGGAAAATAGATGTTTCCCAATTTTTGATACCCTCGCGCCTCATAAAATCTTTGATTGCGCAAGTTTTTACTAAATGTATCTAATCGAACTGAAGCAACATTATATTGTCGCGCCATGTTTTCGGCAAAATCCATCATTTTACGCGCAATACCCTTTCCTTGAAACTCTGGATGAACAGCCAATCTATGAATATAATAGTGATTGGTAGTCTGCGTTAACCATTCTACAGTCTTGTATTCGGCATCCATAAAAGTTGAAATAACAATACTGCCAACAACTTTTTTATCGTGCATATAAATGTATAGTTCGCCCCTGTTTACATCATTTTTAAAAGCGGCGCGATTAGGATAGGTGCTATTCCATTGAAAAACACCTGCCTTTTCCATGTGCTGGGCACACGCTTTTGTAATCTCTAAAAGATTGTTTATGTGCGATTGATTTGCCTTTAAAATCATTAAAAGTTATAATTAAAACAAGCTTTACCATTTCGGACAAAGCAAAAAAAATCCCCGCCAAAGCGAGGATTGTGGAGAATATCGGAGTCGAACCGATGACCTCTTGCATGCCATGCAAGCGCTCTAGCCAGCTGAGCTAATCCCCCGAATTATTAAGGAGCCAAAAGTAATAATTTTTTTGTATTTACTTTACTTTAAAAACGATATTGTAACATCAATCGCCAAATTAAGTTCTTTTGAAAGATTTTTATCTTCCCATGGGTGTGCAACATTAAAAACGTGATCGGCCCCCTTAATAACCTCTAATTTAGCATTGACATTCCACATTTTGAGTGCTTCGGCCTCCTTTAGGGAAATAGTTGGGTCTTCATCGCCGTGCACAATTAGGTATGGAATTTTTAACGCTTTAACCGCACGACTTATGGTAAAACGGGTCTCGTTTTCTTTAAAATCTTTATAAAACTGAAATTTATGCGGTAACATTTGTTTTGTGCGGCTATTTTCTACGTGGGTTAGACCGGTGTTTTTCCAGTTAAAAAATGCTTCGGTACCTTCTTGAAAACGCGCTTTAAAATCGCAAACTCCCGCCCAAGTTACCACCTTGTGAATGCGATTGTCTTCTTCGGCTTTAATGAGTACAATTCCGCCACCGCGGCTGTGACCGATTAAAGACGTGTTTAAAATTTTATTTGGAAAATTAGGATTCTCACTATAAATTTCAGTCAAAACCCTCTCTAAATCATCGAGTTCTAAACTAAAATTATTTTCTGAAAAAGCTTCTAAATCGGGGAAATCTATGGGTTGCTCTACGGTTCCTCCATTATGCGAAAAATTAAACTTTACAAAACAAAAGCCTGCATTGGCAAAGGTTTTGGCAACTAAGTGCCAAGCCCCCCAATCTTTAAATCCTTTGTAACCGTGGCAAAAAACAACCACTTGCATAGGCGTAGTTGTTTTTTGGTAATAAACATCGTATAAAATAGGTTTTTTATTGTTGGCGGTAAGTATTTGGTTTTTATGTATTATCATTTGTCTATTTCTTTTTCGGTAAAAGGAAGTTGTTTATTACAGATTTCTAAAATAAGATTTTTTAATTGCGTGGTAAAGTGTTCTAAAGTCTCTGAAGTTATTTGATATTCGGCTTTTTTAGAATCTACTTTTGAACCAAATTTAATAAAGCCTGCACCCAAATTTTTAAATGAAATAATTCCGGCTTGCGCATTTTCAATAGCATTGGTTTTACTAATCATAAGGGCATAAGCCAAAATTTGAAAAGCCTTGCTGTATTTATAATCCAAAATCAAATCTTCCCAGTTAGCAATTTCAACATTGTTACTTTTTACAATACCCGTTTTGTAATCAATAATTCGAAGTTGCCCGTTATATCGATCTACTCTATCAACTTTTCCACGAATATTTACAGGAAAATCGAGTTCTGGAATTGGAATTTCAACCTTTAAATCTGCTTCAATTTTTACAATGGTTATCTTATTTCCTTCTTTAATTTCAGCAATCTCTCGGTCTATAAAGTTGGCTATATAACGTTTAGCAACTTCAAAGACAATTAAATTTTTACCTTTTGTAAAAGTCCCGCCTTTAAATGTTTTTTTAAACTGAATTGTAACTTCGTCGTGTATTTGTAACTTAAATTCTAACAGTTTTTCAACAGTTAATTCTTGGTCTTCCAACGTTTTATAAAACACCTCTAAAGTGTCGTGAACAATTGTGCCCAGCGTGTTTGCTGCAACGTTTTCTTCTACTTCTTCAAATTCATTTAAGTTTAAAATTTTCTGAAAGTAAAAATCAATTGGATTTCGAATATAACTGGTTAAAGCTGAAGGCGAAAACCCTTTAAAAGCCACTTCTTTTAATTGGTTGATTAAACTATCAGTTTTTTCAATTTCACGCAGAGGTTGGTTGTCCAATTGAAATTTAGGCGTAAGTACCTTTTTATTTATGGTATGATTGGGTTGTAATTCAAATTCCAACTGCCTAATAAAACGGCTTTTTTCATTTGAATCCATCCCGCCCGAATGATTGTTATAGAGAAGTGTAGCTTGCTGTGCACGATGTAGCAACCTATAAAAATGATAAGTATATACAGCATCTTTTTCGGTAAACAGGGGCAAGTTAAATTGCTGTTTTAAATCGAATGTAATAAATGATGCATTCGATTTTCCCGAAGGGAAAATTCCTTCATTAACCGAAGTAATTATAACATTTTCAAAATCGAGAACACGTGTTTCTAGCACGCCCATAAGTTGCAACCCACTAAAGGCATCTCCCTCAAAATCGAGCGAAGTGGTTGCAACCAATTCTAAAAATAAATCGTGAACACTCCTAACCGTTTTAAGATGCGGGTATTTAATATTTAGCGCATCTATTTTGTTAAAAACACTCTTTAACTGACTAATTACTACTTGCTCAACAAGATTGAGCTTACTTACAGTTTCAAGTTGATTTAAAATTAAAATAGAAGCTGAAATCGCTTTATAACTATTGTCATCCCAACTTTTAAACAATAGGCTGCACATGGATTTTTCGGCACCTTCTACTGTCTCTAACAACTCTTCTGGGCTTATATGGGTAATATTGTTTTTAACCAAATTTTGAGTGATAAGAGGAGCTTTAGGAAGCAATTGGGCGCCCACAGAATGATTTAATAGCGAAAGGATATCTTTATAATATAGCGTATTTGATTTTTGAATTTGTAATGAAAACAATAATTTAAAAAAAGTAACCGCCGGAAAGTTTTTTATTGAAACTCCCATTGTTAAGTTTATCTTTTTAACGTTTGGGGGCAGCGAATAGAGCAATGGTACCAATAGGTTTTCATCGCCTAACACAATCGCGGTTTTATTTATTTCAGCATCGGCCAGATTTGCCAGCAATTCGCCAACGTATTTTGCTTGCCCTATATTTTTTTGTACTTCTACAAACTGAAACTTCTTTGCTTTTTGATAATTATTGCCAATAAAATTGAATTCGTTTTCCTGAAAATAGGGCCATTCCTTTGCGTATTTGCGTAAAAAGTAGGAGGCACTGTGTTTTGTATCGTTATAAAAAACTTGGTCTGTATCCCAAAAAATTTGAGAGTTTCCTGTTTCTAATAATTGTTGAAATATTAACTGTTCGGAGGCGTTTAAGGCATTAAAGCCTATAAATATATGTTGTGTGCTAGCATTGTTTTGTACATAGTCTTCTATATTCTTGGCAGCCATTCGATAAACCATTCCTTGGTAACCAATGTTTTCATTCAATAAAAGGTTTCGTAGGTTTTTATAGAAGGAAGGCAGTCCTTCCCAAAACCGTAAATACGATTCAATGAGTTCGGTTTTCTCGTTGGTAACGCCCCATTTTTCCAAAGATTTTATACTCGCCAGATGATTAAAAAACGGATCCTGTTCAACAAGATATCTATCTATTTCATTAAAATCATTAAGAATTGTTGTAGCCCAATTTGAATATAATTCGAATGTTTCTTTTTCCTTAATTGCCGTTGTATTTAAATAGGCTTGGTAGCTTTTAAAAAGCAATTCGGTGCTATCAATTATTTTTAAGCCAGAAAGGTTTTCAATAAACTCTTCAATACTTAAAATAGTAGGAGCAAATTGGGTAGCGCTAACAGTGTTTTTTAATTCGTGCATTAAAAAGCTTCCCGCACGTTTACTGGGTAAAATAAAGGTGATTTGAGAGAGATCTTCACCTTTGTTTTTTAAGTAGGCCAAGGTTTCTTGTAGAAATGTTTGCATAGCCTAAAAATAAGAAACGCCCCCGAAATTCGGAGGCGTTTCAAAATAAATTATTAAAACTTATCTATTGAAATTATTTCTTTAAAGAAATTTCAACACGACGGTTTTGTTGTCTACCAGCTGCTGTTTTATTAGTAGCAATTGGTCTTTCTTCACCGTAACCTTCAGAAGTTAATCTGTTAGCATCCATACCAATAGTAGTTAAATAATCTTTAACAGAAGCTGCTCTTTCTTTAGAAAGCTTCATGTTGTAAGCATCACTACCACGGCTGTCTGTGTGACCTTCAATATGGAAAGTTGTGTTAGGATATTCTTTCATAATGTCTGCAATACTTTGAAGTGCAGCATAAGACTCTTTTCTGATGCTAGACTTATCGTAGTCAAACAAGATAGTTTTAGAGTACTCGTTTAATTGCTTAATTACTTCTACAGTAACTTCTGGGCAACCTTTGTTTGCTACAGTACCTGCAACATCTGGACATTGGTCATCTTTGTCAAGAACACCGTCACCATCTCTATCTTCGTAAGGGCAACCGTTGTTTTCTTTTGGACCAGCTTCGTTTGGACAAGCGTCATCTTTATCAGCAATACCGTCACCGTCTGCATCAGGACAACCGTTTAATTCAGCTAAACCTGCAACAGTAGGGCACTCATCTTGTGGATCTGGAATACCGTCACCATCAGTATCTGGGCAGCCGTTAAATTCAGCTAAACCAGGAGTGTTAGGACATGCATCGTTTCTATCTTCAATACCGTCACCATCTGTATCTGGGCAACCGTTAAATTCAGCTAAACCTGGAGTTTCTGGGCACTCGTCATCTTTATCGTAGATTCCGTCACCATCAGTATCTTTTCCTCCAAACTGGAATACAACTCCTGCAGAGTGCTGGAAGTGAGTAATTCCGTAAGCTTCTTCGAAAGAATGCTTATAAGTAGATTGTAAGTTAAGTGCTAAGTACTCGTTGAACCAGAATTTAACACCTGCAAGTGCGTTTGCAGTACCAAACCCTATGTCGTCAACCCAAGTATAACCACCACCAATACCGATAGATGGGTCAAACCAGCTGCTGTTTAAAGCATCTTTTAAGCTGTATTTAATTTCACCATCTGCACTGTAGTAGCTTAGGTCATTTGCAGGCAAATCACCTAATTTATCGATTTTGTTAAGCGATCCAGCCGCTGTAAACACAAAACCACTACCTATGTATCTACTAATAGCTAGTCTTGATACAGAAGGTAAAATGTTCCAGTGATCATTTGCATTAAAGTATTCATCAAAAATATCCCCTCTAGCCGCAGCTGGGATACGTACTTGATCCTCATTGAGACCAGCTGAATAAACGTCTACAGCGTTTACACCAACCTCAACAGCCCAAGGATTGTTCTCGTCTTGCGCGTTTGCCACCCCGATTCCCATAAAAAGGACAGCAGCAACTAATAATCTGTTAAGATGTTTCATATTCGATTGTTTAATTTTAAGTGTTAATTATGAGCAAAAGTAAGTTGTTAAATATTATAAACAAAAGTAAATCTAATAAAATTTTCCCAAAATCGTTGCTATTGTTGCCGAAATTGAGGGTTGTTTATTCAATAACTTTTAATTCCTTACCTACTTTAACAAAGGCATTTATAGCTTTATCTAAATGTTCTTGTGTGTGTGCTGCTGAAAGTTGTACCCGAATTCGAGCTTTATCTTTTGGCACTACTGGAAAGAAAAATCCAATTACATAAATTCCCTCTTCGAGCAACCTATCTGCCATATCTTGCGATAGTTTGGCATCATATAACATAACAGGCACAATAGCCGAATCACCATCAATAATATCAAAACCAGCTTCTTTCATTCCATTTTTAAAATAGGCTGTGTTTTCTGCCAATTTATCTTTTAAAGATGTATTATTAGATAACATATCAAACACCTTAATAGATGCGCCTACAATCGCCGGCGCCAAAGAGTTTGAAAATAAATACGGACGGGAACGTTGTCTTAACATATCTATCACCTCTTTATTTCCGGTGGTATAACCACCCATTGCACCACCAAGGGCTTTTCCTAAAGTTCCGGTAATTATGTCTACACGACCCATCACTCCTTTTTCTTCTAAAGTACCTCTACCGGTATCGCCTATAAATCCTGTAGCATGACATTCGTCTATCATCACTAAAGCATCGTATTTATCGGCCAAGTCGCATATTTCATCGAGTGGTGCTACCAAACCATCCATAGAAAAAACGCCGTCGGTTACAATAAGCTTAAATCGCGCACCTTTTTCGTTGGCTGCAATTAACTGTTTTTCCAAATCTTCCATATTGTTATTTTCATAACGGTAGCGCGCAGCTTTACACAAGCGTACACCATCAATAATGGATGCGTGGTTTAACGAATCGGAAATTATAGCATCTTCGGCGCTTAAAAGTGGTTCGAACACCCCCCCATTGGCATCAAAACAGGCAGCGTATAAAATGGTGTCTTCTGTACCGTAAAAATCGGCTATTTTTTGCTCTAGTTCTTTATGAATATCTTGAGTTCCACAAATAAAACGAACAGACGACATACCAAAACCGTGTGTATCCATAGCATCTTTGGCAGCTTGTATAACTTCTTTATTTGCCGAAAGCCCTAAATAATTATTTGCACAAAAATTTAATACCTTCTCTCCCGTAGAGATTGTAATTTCTGCATCTTGAGGCGAGGTAATTATACGTTCCCTTTTATAAAGACCATTGGCTTTTATTTCTTCTAACTCTTTTTGTAAGTGTTCTTTTATTTTTCCGTACATAATCTATTTTTTTAAAGCTCAAAATTAAGCTTTATTTATTACTATTTTCTCTTCACTACTATATATAAGTATTTTTTCAACTACTTTAAAGCCCATCGCGTTTAAAGCATTTGCATATTCAATTAATTGGTCGTGATGCCAAACATTAGGATTCCCTGTTTTATAATCTATTACAGTAGCCTTATTTGTGTTTGAAATATTAATTCTATCGGGCCTTAAAACCAAGCCATTTTCGGTTAAAATATTACGCTCGTTATACACAGTGCCAGACCCGTTAAAAAACGGCTGCAATTCTGGATGATTTACGATGCGAAGTATTGTATTATTCAATTGCTCAAATTCGGCTTCGGGGATAATTGCTCGCGTTTTTAATTTTGTTAAAACTATTTCAACATCAGTTTTGTCCTTTATTTGTGCCATGGTATTATGCAATAAATTTCCCGCTGTAATAGCTGCTATTGTTTCTTCATCTAATCTATTTTTCTCTGTAGGAATTATTTTCATCCCGTGTTTATCGGGGTTTGATGAAAAATAAAGTGGTTCCTGCTGTAAAACCACTTCTTTTTTAATCGAAGTTTTTTCCAAATCGTTTCCAAATTCGTAAAATAATTGATTATTGTTCCATATATTTTTATGCTTTAAAAACTGCATAAAAAGTTGGTTGTAGGTGGTGGGATTTTCGCTTTTTAATTCGGTTGGCATTTCAGCAAAAACATACAATTTTTCAACCGCTCGGGTAAAAGTTACATATAGCAAATTAACATTGTCTAATTCCAATTGACGTTTGTGATTGGCATACATTTCTTGACCAACATTGCCATAATTATTTAAATTTGCATTAAAATTTATTTGGGCCTCTTCAAACTTAAAATCCTCATCCTGCAATGGATACCACAATTGATCGTTCTTTGCGGTGGTTATATTAATATCGGCAAACGGAAAAATAACAATTGGAAACTCCAATCCCTTGGCTTTGTGAATTGTCATTAGTTGCACGGCGTTTGTCCCTTCATTTGCAGGAATTGAAGCCTTTTCTTTCTTGGTTTCCCAAAAATCTAAAAACGAAATTTTATCGGGTTCTGGTTGCTGTTGAAATTCAAAAACCAAATCCATAAAGCCAAACAAATAAGCATCTGCCGCTGGCGCGAGTGTAAATTTTTCAATGCAGTATTCAAAAGCTTCAAAAAGTGATTTTGAACGCATTTCTAAAAGTGAAAATTCAATATTGAATTCTTTTAAAATTTGTGCGAATTGTGTTTCTGAAGTATTTAAAAACCTTGTAAAAAACGTGTGTTTATCTTCGGAAATATCCTGTTGGTCATAAAGCAAATTCAATAAATTAATTTTGGCTTCGTCATTCTTCGGGTTTAAGCAAAGTTGTAAAGCAAAAACTAAAATTTGTACTATTGGCGAAGATTGTAATAGTAGTGTTTCTGAAGAAATAACCGAAATTCCGCGCTCCATTAAATACGTACTTAGCGCGATACCATCGGCGGTGGTACGAGTAAGAATACAAATATCACTTTCAGAAAAACCCTTCTCTTTTGAACTGATTATTGCCTCCAAGGCGAGCTGTGAATAGGCGGTGATTCTCTCCGCTTTTTTTTGCTTTTCAACAAATTCCAGCCTTACGTAACCATTTTTCTTGGTGTTACATTTTTGCCGATTGCCTTCGCGGTAAAGTTTTTGATGATTTTCATCGTCTAAATAAGTTGAAATATAACTGAAAAAGTCATTATTAAAATTTATTATTTCTTCGCAACTTCTAAAGTTTGTGTCTAACGCAAAGACTTCCTTTTCGCGATGAAAGGGATTCTCGTCATTATACAAATCTATAAACTGCTCGGGCAGTCCGCCACGCCATCTGTAAATAGATTGTTTTGCATCGCCAACTAAAAGCAGGTTCCCAAACGAATTTTCTAACTGCTGCGACAAGGCATTATCTATTAATGGAATTAAATTATCCCACTGCAATTTTGAAGTATCTTGAAATTCGTCAATAAAAAAGTGTCTGTAGTTTTCCCCCAATCTTTCATAAATAAAAGGAGCTGGTTGATCTCTAATTTCAGTATTTATAAGGGAGTTAAATTCTGAAATCGGGAAAATATTCTTGTCGTTTTTTATTGCTTCAATTTCTTGATTAACAAGATTTATCACCGAAAGGGGCGTAATATTTCTTAAAATAGCGTTGTACAAATTATACTCGCCAACTAGGTTTTTTATTTCAATATAATTGGCGAGTAGCGTAGGCGTAATGCTTTCTATTGCTTCAACAATATGTAATGCTTCTTTTACTTTGTACAATGCTTTGTTATTTTCAAGGTTTTCTTGAAGCTTATTGTTGTAAACATTGTAATTCCCCGATTGAAGTTTTAAAAAATGATTTGGCAATGTTTTTCTCGAAAAATCTGAGTGTTCCAAGCCGCTATCTTCAATAAGTTTCAGCGTTTGGGTAGCTCGTTCATTAATTGTCTTAGATAGATTTTTCTTTTTGTTAAGCAACTGTTTTTTAAACTGTAAAAAATCGTCTAAAGACTTCCTCTTTAAATTTGAAACGTATTTAGCATCATTTTCACTAAAAAGCAACTTTGCAGCTTTAGCAATATCTCTACTAATATCCCACGATTTGTCATCATCGGTTTTTTCCAAAGCAAAATCTAACAATACTTTTGTTATTTCTTTATTTTCACCCGCTTTGCTTAAAAGCAAATCTACCGCTTCGCCCAAGAGTTCGTCAATATCCAGCGTAACTTCAAAATTGGTTGCTAATTTTAAATCGCGCGCAAATGTTCTAATTAGTCTGTGATTGAAACTGTCTATGGTTTCAACACTTAATGCCGCATAATTATGGAGTAAATTTTTTAAAATTCTTGTAGAGCGTGCTTTTATTTTATCAATCTCAACACCTGTTTCATCGGCAATGATGGAGAGCATTGGTAAAGATTGCTGTGTTTTGTCGTGTTCACTAAAAGCGATTAGTGTTTCAACAATACGTTGTTTCATTTCGGCAACCGCTTTATTTGTAAAAGTAATAGCCAAAAGATGCTTGTAATAATCATCGTTTTTTACAGTAAATAACTGCTTTAAAAATTCTTTTACAAGCGTAAAGGTTTTACCACTCCCAGCGGCGGCATTGTATATCGAAAAGCTAGTTTTATTTTTCAAAAAGTCTACATTTTGTACTAAAATACATTTTTTATAGCTTCAGCATAAAAATAATCTATACTGAAATAGAAATCTTATAAAAGCTATAACACATAATAGGTAATAGTTTGCTTAAATTTGGGTGAATTTATTAGTAACCGATTAAAAAACTATATAATTATGTCATTCGAATTACCAAAGTTACCGTATGCACACGATGCATTAGAACCAAATATTGATGCTCAAACCATGGAAATTCATCATGGAAAACACCATCAAGGTTATACCAATAATTTAAATTCGGCCATTGAAGGTACAAATATGGAAGGAAAGTCTATTGAAGATATTTTAAAAAATCTAGATATGGACAACAAAGCTGTTAGAAACAATGGTGGCGGATTTTACAATCACTCTTTATTTTGGAAAGTAATGTCTCCAAATGGTGGTGGAAAGCCTTCTGGCGAATTGGCCCAAGCTATTGATGACGCCTTTGGAAGTTTTGACGCATTTAAAGAAAAGTTTAGCAATGCCGCAAAAACACAGTTTGGATCGGGTTGGGCTTGGCTTTGCGTTCACAAAGGTGGTAAAGTTGAAGTATGCTCAACACCAAACCAAGATAACCCATTAATGCCAAACGTAGGCTGCGGCGGAACTCCAATTTTAGGGTTAGACGTTTGGGAACACGCATATTACTTAAAATACCAAAATAAGCGTCCAGACTATGTTGGGGCGTTTTGGAATGTGGTGAATTGGGACGAAGTTTCTAAAAACTACGCCAACAATAAATAATAAAATCTAAGAGCGATTTTAACTAAATCCGAAGTCTTTTGGCTTCGGATTTTTTTTGTGATGTAATATTGAATTAGCTAGTTTAAAAATATGAAAACAATCTCGGAAACTCGCCACCCCAAATTTCAATTTGGCGCATAAAAAAAGACAAACGATAGTCGCGAGAAAAATAAAACGGCTCGAAAAACCTTCGGAAATAATAAAAAATAGCGGAGGCTCGCCACCCCAGTTTCAATTTGGCGCATAAAAAAAGACAAACGATAGTCGCGAGAAAAATAAAACGGCTCGAAAAAACCTTCGGAAATAATAAAAAATAGCGGAGGCTCGCCACCCCAGTTTCAATTTGGCGCATAAAAAAAGACAAACTATCGTTTGTCTTTTTTTGCCCCAAATCTACCATGAACTTAACCTACTTATGCTAATGGTATGTATCAAAGATATAGCATTAAATCGTTCAAAATTATGCTTTTAGACGAATTACCTGTTTTTTCGTTGAAAGGATATAATACTGGTCTTTCGGTATCTATGCACACCTCAATTGTTAATTTTTTAACAGTTCGTTTTTCGGGGGTTAAATTAATTTATCAACATTCAACAGTTGCCTTGAGCGTTGATGTTTTAAACTACGATTACTTTAGCATCACACCACCCCGTTTTCGATTTGAAGCATGAAAAAAGGCAGGCTTTCACAGGAAGAAAGGAAAAACGGCTCGAAAAAAAACTTCGGAAATAAGCAAACAACTTCGGAGGCTCGCCACCCCGTTTTAGATTTGGCGCATGAAAAAAGGCAGGCTTTCACCTACCTTTTTTGCCCCAAATCTTACCATAGACCTAACCTACTTACGTCATATGGTAAGTTCAAATATAATTCAACTTTTTTCAGTAATTATATGAAAATCAATATTTTTCGATAAAGTGAGAGCGCTTTCCGATTAAATGCATCTTGCAAATAACATTAACTCTAATTTAATATGCGCGTTCTGGGTTTCCTTCGTAAAAATTGATGTATGCTCTATTCACAACTCGGTTTCCACCAGCAGTTGGATAATTACCTGTAAAATACCAATCTCCTAAATTTTTAGGACAAGCCACGTGCAAGTCGTCTACAGATTGGAAGATTATTTTTACTTTGGCACTTATACCTTCTTCGCTAATAATTTCGGCAATTTTATCTGAAATTTCTTCATCGCTAAACGGTGCGTATAAATCTTTCACATGATTTATTACTGCAGCGTCTTCAATTGCAAGTTGCTGCTTACATTTATCGTAAATTTCTTCTACAACATTGTAAGTGCCTCTATCGCGATGAAGCGCGAGTGCTGCCTGAAAGGCAACCAAGTCTTCTAAACGTGCCATATCTATACCATAGCAGTCTGGATAGCGTATTTGCGGTGCAGAAGACACCACTACAATTTGCTTGGGGTTAAGCCTGTCGAGCATTTTTAAAATACTCTTTTTAAGTGTTGTACCGCGTACAATACTGTCGTCTATAATTACTAGATTATCATTGGGTTTAACAACACCATAGGTAACATCGTACACGTGTGCAACCAAATCGTCTCTACTGCTATCATCGGTGATAAATGTTCTTAATTTAACATCCTTGATAGCAATTTTTTCTGTTCTTATTTTATGCGCTTGTATTTGTTGAAGACGAGCGTCTGTCAAACTATTTTTTTCGTTTAAAATAGCTTCATTTTTCTGTTTGTTTAATTCGTCTTGTGCCGCTTCGAGCATTCCGTAAAATGAAGTTTCGGCAGTGTTAGGAATAAATGAGAAAACAGAATTTTCGGTATCGTGATCTATCGACTCTAAAACTTTCGGCATTACCAATTTACCAAGCATTTTTCGTTCTTGATAGATTTCGGCATCGCTTCCGCGTGAGAAATAAATACGCTCAAAAGAACAGGATTTTCTTTCTAAAGGCGCCAAAATTTCTGATAATTTCACTTTACCGTTTTTCTCGATAATTATGGCGTGCCCAGGTTCTAATTCGTTTACTGATTCAAACGGAACATTAAAAACAGTTTGAATTGCCGGGCGTTCTGAAGCTACAACAATTACCTCATCATCTTGGTAATAATATGCAGGACGAATACCAGCTGGATCGCGTAATACAAAAGCATCTCCGTGCCCAAGCAAACCCGCCATAGCATAACCACCATCCCAATCTGACGCCGACTTGCGTAAAATTTTAGCAATATTTAAATGTTTGGCAATATAAGGTGAAGCTTCTTGTTTACTTAAACCTTTTGCCTTGGCTTTTTTATAAAGTTTTCTAACGGCATCATCTAAAAAATGACCTATTTTTTCCATTACCGTTACAGTATCGGCCTTTTCTTTCGGGTGCATCCCGAGCTTTATTAAATTGTCAAAAAGCTCATTGGTATTGGTCATATTAAAATTACCCGCAATTATTAAATTACGGTGCATCCAGTTGTTTTGGCGAAGAAAAGGGTGCACATTTTCAACACTATTTAATCCAAAAGTGCCGTAACGAACGTGACCTAAAAACACTTCACCTATATAAGGGATATTTTTTTTCTGAGCTGCAACATCGTTTTTGTATTCAGGATGCTGTATAAACTCTAAGTTTATACGTTCATTTATCTGCGAAAAGATATCCTGTATAGGCTGCGAGGCATTTGAGCGTACCCTACTTATATAGCGCTCACCAGGATTTACATCCATCTTAATACTGGCAAAGCCTGCACCATCTTGGCCGCGATTGTGCTGCTTTTCCATCATTAAATACATTTTATTCACCCCGTAAAAAGCTGTGCCGTATTTTTCTTTGTAATATTCCAAAGGTTTTAACAGCCTTACCATGGCAATTCCGCATTCGTGTTTTAAAGCGTCGCTCATTAGATAAAATAATTAATTAGAATATATATTTATAGTTAGGTTTACAACGTAATTAAACAAAAAACGCCCCGAAAATTCAGGGCGCATAGTTAGGTTAATTTAATATCAAATTGGGTTAAGCTTTTAAATTGTTGAATGCGTTGATGCACATCTGCTTTTTCTAAACTCAATAGTCGTTCTGGTCCAAACTTTTCTACACAAAAAGAAGCGAGCGCCGATCCATTAATAACAGCATTTTTCATATTTTCATAACTATAGTCGCCTGTTCTCGCTAAATAGCCTGTAAATCCTCCAGCAAAGGTATCTCCTGCTCCAGTAGGGTCAAAAACCTCACGCAATGGCATTGCAGGCGCATAAAACACATCGTCGTCATCAAAAAGTAAAGCCCCGTGTTCTCCTTTTTTAATCACCACATAATTTGGTCCCATTTCCATGATTTTTTTAGCCGCATTAACTAAAGAATATTCTCCAGATAGTTGTCTAGCCTCCTCATCATTAATAGTAATTACATCTACTTTGGCAATTACTTTCATCAAATCTTCTAAAGCGCTATCCATCCAAAAGTTCATGGTGTCTAACACTATCAATTTTGGTGAATTCATCTGTTCAATTACCCCTAATTGGACGAGCGGATGCAAGTTTCCTAACATGACCACTTCGGCATCGCGATAGCCCTCGGGAACTTTTGGGTTGAAATCGGCAAGCACATTTAAATCGGTTATCAAAGTGTCGCGGGTGTTCATATCATTGTGATATTTTCCACTCCAAAAGAAGGTTTTTCCATCTTCTACTATTTCCAAGCCAGAAATATCCATTCCGTTTTCTTCTAGCATTTTAAGGTCTTCTTTGGGGAAATCGCCCCCTACAATGGAAACTATAGCGCCATCAACGTTAAACTGAGAGGCAGCCAAACCTATATAGGTAGCGGCACCGCCAAGGATTTTATCTGTTTTTCCGAAAGGGGTTTCAATAGCGTCAAAGGCAACAGTGCCAACAATTACGAGTTTGCTCATAAAGGGATTTTTAAAGAGGGTGCAAATTTAATCAAATTAATTATAAAAGAATGAGCTTTTAACAGCTTTGAAAGATTCTTATTGTAGGTTTCACTTCCGCCCAAAATCTGCAGGAATCTCCCCCCAAGCCTTAGTTTCCCATTTTGCGATTTTAGTATCGTAATTATTTGTTTTGAGCCCGTTTGGAAACACAGAAAAGTTCAAAATAAAACCTTCCAGTTTTTAAGGCTGAAAGGTCTTATAATATTGAATATTAATATTTCCTATTCTCGCTATTTTTGTATTGTAATTGCGTATTCATCATAGATGAAATTGGTAGCCTCTACGGGTTGTTCATTGACGAAAAAAGTAAAAACTCTTTTATAAGGATTTACGGTCTGTACATCGTGAATACGAAGCGTATCTATATCTTCATTAGTATAACGCAACAACCAAAATTTGTCTTTTTCGTGAGGAATGGGGCCATCCACGTTTTTGCTTTCAGCGCCGGAGGCGAATTCAATTGATGCAAATGCGGAAACACAATTGGGCCCGCCGCAGGGAGTTCCATAAAGGGTTTTGGTTGTTCCTTGGGTTACCTCCGTGTCTATGATGCCCATTCCCAAAAAAGAATATTGGCCGTCGGTGAGGTCTGTTAGCGTAGCAAGGTATGTATTATTGGTGATTTCTACTTCGCCATTCTCATACATGCTTCCGTCTGCCCTTAATAATTCAAAATTAAGATTGTATGTTGTTGGAAATCCTTCTGACGTATTATTGTCTTTATCACAAGCAATAAACGAAATGCTAATCGTCAATATTAAAATAAGTGTTTTCATAGCTATATTATTTTATGATTAATTTTTTTATTATGATATTATACTCCGTTATTAGATAGATAAAGTAGATTCCCTTTGGGTAATTTACCAGATTTAAATCAAATTGATTTTCAGTAATATTATTTTCTTCCAAGAGTATCTTTCCATGAACATCCCTCAAGACCAAACTATATGATTTTTGTGAAGGCCAAAAGACGGTTACGTTTGAATTGGCTGGGTTGGGATAAAGCTTTACTTCATCATTTACAATATCTTCCTGATTTTGATTATTATGTGGGCGATCTTGTTGAGCAAAACATTGTTCGGCAGGTGGCGGAGGATCCCCATGGTTAATTATTTTATGTTTGTAAACAGTTGAAGCACAAACTCCGTTTATATTCAAGGAAAGCCAAGTTTGGTTAGAAGAATGGGGCGTAAGACTTATATTGACCGTAGTGGTACCCTGTCCATAATTTATGGTTCCATTCGTAATGCTCCAAGTATAACTTGCGCCATAAAGAGGCGGGATGGTATAATTATAATCAAAACCTCCTTGTGCACAAGCGGTATCATACCCATCTATTTCAAGATCATAGAATTTCCATATTGACCTACTTCGTGAATTATAGCCACAACCAGGACTGACTTTTACATATCCTCCATAATTATCTGTCGCCTGTACTGTTATACTATTTGTACCTTGACCGCTTGTAATGGGCAAATTACTCGAAGTTTCCCAAGTATAGCTGGTCACACCCGGCAGACTGGCTACAGAATAATAACCTGTCTGTCCATTACATACATAATTGGAACCATTGATTGAATAAAAAGGATAGCTAATACCGATTTGGGTATAATAGTAATTCATTTTGCCAACTTGTAACGGGGAGAAGTACTCAAAACAATCTAAATTTGAATAACTCATTATATTAGACGTATTCGGAGTCCAAATCTCACCCCAATTATCTGTTCCGCCAATTGCACTATTATAAACACAGGGGTCATTTCCTACAGTATGGATTAAGCCGCTTAATTCAGGATCGGCCGCGGTATCACATAAAAAATCTCCGTTAACATCACATTTTAATTCATTATAAGTCCCTATACATCCTATTTCCTGCCTTCTTGATCTACTAACGGATTCTTGATGACAATCACCACAACCCCCATTGTTGGAATGGCTCCAACTTCTACCCGCACTATGGGTATGATATAATCCCAATGTATGGCCAATTTCATGAGCCAAAATGGCCCCCATTTCAGATACACTATGCTGTTCAATAGCACAAGTATATCTTAACCCTACGGTACTGTCGTTAGGAAAATGTGCCTTACCTCCCCAATTGCTATTACTATCAATAATAAAATGGACATTAATAGCCCCTGACTCTTTATAATACAAACACATTTGATCGAAGTATTGATCCCCATCATTAGCAATATCACTATTGTTCATCTCTGAAATTTCGCAAAGAAGATAAAATCTTATATTAGTGTTGTTTGAAAATAATTGATTCAGGCCATCTATTACCTGATTGACTTGTGAGAAGCTAATATTACCAGAACCGTTATAGTTTCTCCAAACCCAAGCCTTAATGGGAATTTCTCTCAACACTGGTGCCGAAGCTTTATTACTATAATCTTTATTTCTTCCTATATAATTACCATAGGTGTCTAAGTTATCTAAATAATCTTCTGGCATATCATATCCAGCTTCCCGTAAAATATCCAAAAGCGCTTTACTATTCCCATAAAATGGGTCGCGGAGGTATGCATCCTCTATAGTTGCAGTGCCACAGCCCAATTTATCTTCTTCTTGGGCCACTAAAGAAAAACTAACTAAAAATAAGAGGAAAAACAGGCATCTTTTTACGATACTGAGGGAGGGGAGGGGGGGGGGTAATTGTTTTCATAACTAAAAAATTTAAGGGTTAAACTTTTCTGGGGAGTTATGCAATTAAAATTTTAAGTTAAAATATTAAAAAAAACAATCATAATTTAAAACATTAACTATTTTCTCCCAAAATCCGCAGGAATTTCACCCCAAGCCTTGGTTTCCCATTTCACGATTTTCGTTTCGTATTTATTGGTTTTAAGCCAGTTTTCGGCACGTGCAACCAATTCAAATAACGCTTTATTTTTCGCGGTACGCTTTAACTTTGTGTTGCACTTTTTCTTTTTTACCCAGCCCATCGCTATTCGTGAATCGCTATAAATAATGCGGTCGCTGTTGTTTTTCTTTAAAAAAGCCAAGCCATGTACAAGTGCCAAAAACTCACCAATATTATTAGTACCTTGTTGAAATGGCCCTTGGTGGAAAAGTTGTTTGTGCGTTTGGGTATCAACCCCGCGGTATTCCATCGTTCCAGGGTTGCCACTACTTGCTGCATCTACAGCAATGGAATACAGGTTGGGCTCGCCAATTTTTTGAAGCTGCTCTTTTGAAAGTGTCTTTTTCGACTTTTTACCTTTATAATCGGCATATTCTTTATTGTAGGCTTTTTTGGCCTCGGCAAAAGTCTCGAAACTTTTGAATTGTGCGCCCTTTACGCCTTGAATAGAACGTTTGCACTCCTCCCAACTGCCAAAAATACCTGCGGGATTGCCGTACCAGACTACGTAAAATTTTTGTTTTTTAGCCATGGCGTAGTATTTCTTCAATTACTTTCGGAAACCATTTATGCTCTAAATCGTGAATTTTTTCGGCGACCGTTTCGGGGGTTTCAGAATCTGAAAGCTGTACTTTTTTCTGTTTAATAATTGCGCCTTCATCATAGTTCTCATTTACATAATGTATGGTAATTCCGCTTTCGCTTTCTTTATTATTAACAACAGCCTCGTGAACAAATTTACCGTACATGCCTTTTCCGCCGTATTTGGGGAGTAATGCAGGGTGGATATTTATTACCTTATTAGGAAATGATTTTAGAATAATTTCGGGGAACTTCAGTAAAAAACCCGCCAATACAATAATATGTGGGTCAATTTCTTTTAAACTTTTTAAAATACCTTCTGGCGCAGTCAATTCATCTTTAGAAAAATAGCTTGATGGAACATTTAATTTTTTAGCTCTTTCCAGCACTTTTGCGTTCTTTTTATTTGAAAATACGCGCACAACGCTAGCAAATTGTGTTTGTTGAAAGTGCTTAATTATAGTTTCGGTATTGGTACCACTACCAGATGCAAATATTACGATACGCTTCATTATGTATATTTTCAAAAAAAAATTCTTGAAAGAAGATATTTCAAATAAAACAACAAAAGTAAGGTAATAGGCTTTTACTTCGCCCAAAAATGTTTAAATTGGTTTCCAAAAAAATTACAATTATAAAGGTGCAATTGAAGTTGAAAGCACATTTTCTACTTTAAATGGTATTTTCAATTAAAATATTTTATTTTTGCCACTTGTAATTAAATTTAAAAATTAAGAATTATGTCAGACATTGCATCAAGAGTAAAAGCGATAATCGTAGACAAATTAGGTGTAGACGAAAACGAAGTTGTAAACGAAGCGAGCTTCACTAACGACTTAGGAGCAGACTCCCTAGATACGGTTGAGCTTATTATGGAATTTGAAAAAGAATTTGATATCCAAATTCCAGATGACCAAGCGGAAAATATCGCTACAGTTGGTCAAGCAATTTCCTATATAGAAGCAGCAAAATAAGAGTTCTTCTATGGAATTAAAGCGAGTTGTAGTTACCGGTCTTGGCGCCCTTACCCCTATTGGCAACAATATTGAAGAATATTGGAATTCACTTAGTAGTGGTAAAAGTGGTTGTGGTCCAATAACGTATTTTGATGCTGAAAAGTTCAAAACAAAATTCGCTTGCGAATTGAAGAATTTCAACGCAGAAGACCATTTTGACAGGAAAGAGGCCCGAAAATTAGACCGATTTGCCCAGTATGCCCTTGTTTCTTCAGACGAAGCAATTAAGGATGCAGGAATAGACCTAAACGAAGTTGATAAATTTCGAGTAGGTGTAATTTGGGGTGCCGGCATTGGCGGGTTAGAAACTTTTCAAAATGAAGTAATAAACTTTGCAGAAGGGGATGGAACACCTCGTTTCAACCCCTTCTTTATCCCTAAAATGATTGCCGATATTGCCCCAGGTAATATCTCTATCAAACACGGCTTTATGGGGCCAAACTATACAACAGTTTCTGCTTGCGCCTCATCTGCAAATGCATTAATTGATGCTCTTAACTATATACGTCTAGGGCATTGCGATGTAATTGTAACAGGTGGAAGTGAAGCTGCAGTAACCCTTGCCGGAATGGGCGGCTTTAATGCTATGCACGCCCTATCTACACGTAACGATAGCCCCGAGACAGCCTCGCGCCCGTTTGATGCAACCCGAGATGGGTTTGTATTAGGCGAAGGAGCAGGCGCCTTAATTCTCGAAGAGTACGAGCATGCAAAAAAACGAGGCGCAAAAATTTATGCCGAAGTTGTAGGAGGCGGTATGAGTAGCGATGCATACCATATGACCGCACCTCACCCAGATGGTATAGGCGTAGAACGCGTTATGCTTAACACCTTACGCGACGCTAACTTAAAACCTGAAGACGTAGACGCCATTAATACACATGGAACTTCTACGCCCTTGGGCGATGTTGCCGAATTAAAAGCGATTGTTAGTGTTTTTGGCGAACACGCAAAAGACATTAATATAAACTCAACAAAATCCATGACGGGTCACCTTTTAGGTGCAGCCGGAGCAATTGAGGCGATTGCCTCTATCTTGGCAATGGAACACGGTGTTGTTCCACCAACTATTAATCATACAACAGTAGATGATAAAATAGATCCGTCTTTAAACCTTACCTTAAACGTAGCTCAAAAACGCGATATTAAAGTAGCAATGAGTAATACCTTTGGGTTTGGAGGGCACAACGCTTGTATACTGTTTAAAAAACTTGATGCCTAAAACATTTAATGGCTTCTATTAAAAACATATTTTCTTCCCGTCCAGAACGAAACGGGGAATTTTTTAATTCCCTAAAGAAAATATTAGGGTTTAAGCCAAAAAATTTAGCCATTTACCAAACCGCATTTACACACCGTTCAACTAACGCAAAAAACCCCAGTGGGTTACCGCAAAATTACGAACGGCTCGAGTTTTTAGGCGACGCTATGCTAGGTGCAGTAATTGCAGCTCATTTGTTTAAAAAAGTACCCAATGGTAACGAAGGTTATCTCACAAAAATGCGCAGTAAAGTAGTAAGTAGGGAACATTTAAACGAATTAGGCCGCGATTTAAACTTGGTGAAATTTTTAAGAACAACCATCCCAACCCAACAATTTAGCGGTAATATTTACGGAAACGTTTTTGAAGCCTTGGTTGGTGCAATTTACTTAGATCGCGGATTTAAATATTGTGAAAAGTTTATTCAAAAAAGAGTAATTAAACCCTACGTAGATATTAAAAAACTAGAAGGAAAGGTTATTAGCTACAAAAGCCTTTTTATTGAGTGGTGCCAAAAAAACAAAAAGCAATTTAATTTCGAAATTTACGAAGATACGGGTAAAGACGAATTAAAACATTTTGCCGTACGGTTAAAACTGGAAGACGAAGTTGTAGCCAAAGCCCGCGCCACTTCAAAGAAAAAAGCCGAAGAAAGAGCTGCCAAACGCGCATTTTACAAACTTAAAATTAAGGTCGATTCAGAAAAACCTTAACTTCAAACGTTATATTTCTGTCAAATTTACTATTAGCAACTAGCTATCTTAGCTTTTGCATTTAAAGTTGCGTATTTTTGCATGTGGTGATAAGTATTAAGTTTTAATCATCCTCAGTTTTATAAGTTAAATGGCGAATCACAAATTAATTTTAGACGACGATTTTGAAGAACCTTTTACACTTATAGCAATACATTGCAGTGAAGAAGATTATAAGGTGGCATACTTATTAAACCGCCATCTCAACATGAAACTGCACCGCAAACAAAGAGATTTAGATTTTTCAACCGAAGGCTTATTAATTACATTTCCACTCTTTGAGTTTGAAGATATGCACAAGTACACTCACTTTTACTTAGTTGCAAATAAATGCAAATCGGTTGGAGCAAGTTTACAAAGTTCTGGGGGGTTGTTTGCCGAATTAATTACTGAAAAATCAAGAGTGCATTACTTATTACCCGAATTAAAACAAGTAGATTATTTCTTAAAAATTTATTCAGATTTTGAAACTGTACCTCTAAAAAAGATACTTTCAGAATTAAACGAAATAAAACAAGTTATTTCTGCCTATTCAGTAGAAATTGATAATATAAAATCTAAAAACAATTTAATTTTCGATTAAATGTTAAGACAAAAAAGAACCAAAATAGTAGCCACCTTAGGCCCATCTACCGCGTCGAGAGAAGTTGTAAAACACATGATGTTGGAAGGAGTAGATGTGTTTAGAGTAAACTTTTCTCATGCCGAATACAATACTGTTAAAAAAACAATTACCACCATCCGCCAACTGTCTGAAGAATTAAACCTGCACGTTGGTATTTTGGCCGACTTACAAGGCCCTAAATTAAGAGTGGGAATGATGAAAGAAGAAGTGGTTGTACAGCCAGGCGACGAATTATTTTTTTGTACAGGCGAAGAGTTTGAAGGCAATAGGAAAAAGGTGTATATGAATTACGACAATTTTCCGAAAGATGTTAATAAAGGCGAACGCGTACTTTTAGACGACGGAAAATTAATTTTTGAAGTTTTAGAAACCAACAACGTAAACGAAGTGAAAGTCATGGTTATCCAAGGCGGCCCGTTGCGTTCTAAAAAAGGCGTAAACCTTCCCAATACCAATATTTCGCTTCCTGCCTTAACCACTAAAGACAAGCAAGACGCCATTTTTGCCATCGAGCAAAAAGTGGATTGGATGGCACTTTCTTTCGTGCGCCACGCCGAAGATTTAAAAGAATTACAAGCCTTGATTGAAGCGCATTGCGAATATAAAATACCAATCATTGCCAAAATTGAAAAGCCCGAAGCAGTAGCAAATATCGATAAGATTGTTGCTTATTGCGACGGCCTCATGGTAGCCCGTGGCGATCTGGGTGTAGAAGTTCCAGCCGAAGAGGTACCCTTAATCCAAAAAGAGTTGGTGCTAACCGCAAAACGCGCGCGCATTCCCGTAATCATCGCTACACAAATGATGGAAACGATGATAACTTCGCTAACGCCAACCCGCGCCGAAGTGAACGACGTGGCAAACAGCGTTATGGACGGCGCCGATGCCGTGATGCTTTCCGGTGAAACTTCCGTGGGTAATTATCCCGTTGCCGTGATAAAAACAATGGCAAAAATATTAAAAAGCGTAGAAAATTCTGAATTAATTCGTGTACCACAGGAGCCGCCACAAATAAAGACCAACCGATACATTACAAAATCTATCTGCTATCACGCTGCACTTATGGCCAATGAGATTGAAGCAGAAGCTATTTGCACATTAACTAATAGTGGTTATACCGCTTTTCAAATTTCGGCCTGGCGACCTTCGGCGCATATTTTGGCCTTTACCAGCAACAAGCGTATTCTGGCCCGCTTAAATTTACTTTGGGGCGTAAAGGCGTTTTATTACGATAAATACGTAAGTACCGATGAAACCGTGGAAGACGTAAACCGCATTGCTTTTGAAAGTGGCTTTGTTCACAAGGGCGATTATTTAATCAATCTTGCGGCTATGCCCATTGTAGATAAGGGAATGGTAAATACGCTACGAGTGTCGCAGGTAAAGTAAATTTAAACTTTGACAAAGTATAGAACTTTGTCAAA
>DFMO01000003.1:17465-424061 GCA_002375695.1 Flavobacteriaceae bacterium UBA3591 | reverse complement strand
ACGGAACGGGGCGATTGCACTTCGCGACTGATAATCTTTTTGGTGCTAAAGCTGCCTAGGCCATCTAAATTTTCAAACCAGACTACTTCGCCCCCAGCTGGTCCCGCACTAGTAGCTAAAATATCATTATCACCATCATTATCGATGTCAGTAGAATAAATTGACCAAGCATTACTTAAGTCAGCTGCAATAATAATTTCTGCACCAAATTGGCCCATACCATTTAAGTTTTCAAACCACGAAATACTATTACTTGCAGGACTAACAATTAAGATATCAAGATCGTCGTCACCATCTAAGTCAATACACGCTAATCCATTAGGATAAATCGCAGTAGAAGAAATAGCCATTTTTGTCCCAAAATTTCCCTGACCATCTAAATTTTCAAACCACGATAGCGTTATTCCATTTGTTCCGTTTGCGACTATATCTACATCTCCATCATTATCAATATCAACTGCTACTATAACTCTACAATTGTCATTGCTCGACGAAATTATTTTTTTCGGTCCAAAATTACCTTGACCATCCAAATTTTCATACCAAGCTATAGTAGAGTCTAATCCAGAAGCTGAAACAAGATCCAAATCACCGTCACCATCTAAATCCGCAGCAATGGCTGAGAAGGCCCCTTGGGCTGTGGAAGAAATAATCTGTTTCGGTCCAAAATTTCCCTGACCATCTACATTTTCGTACCATACAATTTGATTTAAAAAAGATGATGTAGCAATAACATCAAAATCGCCATCATTATCCAAATCTGCCGCAAATATAGAATTTGCCCGAGCAAAATTACCGATGATACTTTGAGGTCCAAAATTACCGTGCCCGTCCATATTTTTATACCAAGTTAAATTATCTCCGAATTTATTTGCGGAAAGAATATCCATTATATCATCTCCATCTAAATCCGCTGCATATAAAACCTGAGACCCATCTGCCTCTGTAGAGATAATTCGCTGTGGCCCAAATTGTGCAAAACTTTTATGAGTTAATAGGACACAAGCAATTATATATATATATTTTGCCATCGTTCTTTTATTAAAAAGACGGCCCCTTAAGGCGAGGCCGCCCATCTTTTTATAAATATCAGTTTCCAGTTTTGTAAATCACTATTTCTTCATCCACCCCATTAATATAATTAGTTTCCAGCTTATACAACCCATTATCCAAACTCTGTATTAAATAAGGATCAGTAATCTCTGTTGAATCTTTGGGCGTGATAGTTACGTTTGTATTAAAAATCCCGTCATTAAACTTAGTTACTTTGCCACCCAAAATAGGGGTACCATCATAATTGTCATAACATTTTTGGGCCTGTGTCTCTCCTAACGCCAAATTCACCTCGGATATCATAATGGCTGAATGGTTGGGATGGGTAATGGATGCATAGTTCGTTTCAAACTTATCCACATGCTTAACCACGTTTCCAGCGTCAAAACTAAAATTTGGATCATCATATTCCGCAGGCTGGGGATAGTTACAGCAGCATTCTATAAAGTTATAGGTAAAACCCGGCTGGAAGGTGGGCATCTGCATAGGTTGCGGCTGTGGATAATACAGAGGATAGGTGCCTTTATATGGTAGATACAGGGCTGCAAAAGTTGTGGTTGCCGCCCCATATTCACCATATGAGTCTTCCAGAATGGCTTCATGCATCCTGATTTTTTGGGCCGTCGTAAACTTTTTTGTGTATTGAGGCATGGCAGGGCTGTAGGCCATGATGTTTTTTATATCAGATGGGAGAATATCATAGGAATTATTTTGACAATCGGTTCCATAACCAATATATTCAAAAGTCACTGGATCCACATATTTATATGGTATATAATGAGCTTCAGCCCATTCATGGGTAGCACCCTGATCTCTCAATTCCCAATAATGTTCTCTTTGAAAATCCGGCATTGCGGCAGTATCGGTAATACTATCACCCCTTTTATTTGCATTATAATGTTGGTTTGCAGGATCTCTTGTAACGTGCTCACAACTATTATCGTGCCAGTTAACAAAGGTGTGTTTTAAATTTAAACAATGTCCGGTTTCGTGATTCAGTAAAGTAGGACTATTTATAAGACTAAACCCATTAATTGCAATATTCACCTTTTTTCGCTTTTCTGCTGCTCCGGCAAAACCAACAGTTTCATATGGCACATAAATGTTAAATGCATCAGTTTTTCTATAATTAGGATTATTCCGAACATAATCAAAGATGCTCGCATGCCCGTACAATTCTCCTGCATTCCGGTCAATTACATAATATGTATCGGAATCAATAAAATCCATCCCATAATATTTAAAAAAGATTCAGAAAGGGTTGAATTGAATATTCATTTTAGCTATTGCAGATAATGCAGTAGTCTCGGACAATGGGTATTGGCTTGACCCATCACTTTTATTAATTCCCCAAAAGAATACATTAAATACCACAGGGTCAAAGTTCTGTAATGTGGGCATATCATCAGCAAAACTATAAGCTCCAGGTAGGCTGAGAGCTGTGCCATCTGGTGTTGCACAAGGACTATCCAATTGGGCCTGTCCGTTCATAAAACATACATTTACGATAAATGTACTAAAAAGCAGTAGGTTTTTCATAATTTCAAAGATTTGGGTTAATAAATTAGTTATATGAAATGAAATCAGGTTAAATATAGTGATTTATATATCACTATCAAAATTATTTTGATGCCCACCTTTATTGCGTGGGCGGCAGTGCAAATCCATATCTTGTTAAATTTGGCGACAACCTTAGAAAACGGCGAGTCGCACAATCATTGTCGCAAAAACAACTGGGTTTTGAAACGGGGCTGACCCGCGAGTTTATAAACAGAATTGAAAATGGCAAAGTGAATATATCACTTACCAATGTGGTGGAAATAGCAAAAGCCCTGAATATCCACCCAAGGGAATTATTAGAATTCTAAATTCCCTAAAATAAGTCGCACAAAGTATAGAACTTTGTCAAAGTTGAAAATGCTATTTCTTGATTATTTTTTGGTTGAATTGCCCACTTTCGGTTTTTAGGTTTAAAAAATACATGCCACTTTCAAGGCTCGAAATATCCACTTGTTGCTTGTTTCCTTCCAATTGAAGCACCTTTTTGCCCAATATATCAAAAACCGTAGCGCCTTTAATACTTTCGATGTTAGCATCTATATAGAGTAAACCATCAGTAGGGTTTGGGTAGATCTTTATGGTATCGATTTGGTTTTCCTCAACACCTAAAATGGTCAGGTTTTCATACCACGCTATTTTGTCATCGTTTTGGGAAGAAGCTATCACGTCCATATCGCCGTCATTATCAATATCTGCTGCTATAACGGAACGGGGCGATTGCACTTCCGTACTGATTGTTTTTTTCGAACTGAAATTTCCTTGCCCATCCAGATTTTCAAACCAGACAATTTCTCCGCCAAAAGTTTCAACACTAGTCGCCAATACGTCAATATCCCCATCGTTGTCTAAATCGGCTGCAAAAACCGTCCAAGCATTTTCCAAGGTATCGGTTATCGTGCTTTTTGGGCCAAAATTGCCCAAGCCATCCAAATTTTCGTACCAAGCCACCTCATTATCCCCTGGTGATGCTGAAAAAACATCCATATCGCCATCGCCATCGGCATCAGCGGCAAAGATGACATTTGAATAAGATCCAATCTCATTAATGGAATGACGTATACCAAAAGTACCAATTCCATCCATGTTTTCTATCCAAAATATCCTTTCTGTATCAGATGAATTACCTAGAATATCCACATCCCCATCATCATCCATATCCACTGCTACAACAGAACGCGAATTGCTAATTGTATTGTCAATAATTTTAGTAGTGCTGAAATTCCCTTGCCCATCCAGGTTTTCATACCATGCCAAACCTAAAAAATCTGAAGCTGATATTATATCCATGTCGCCATCACCATCTATATCTGCTATACTCAAGGAAGATGCTCCATCCGCTTGATCACTTATTATTTTTTGAGAGCTAAAATTCCCATTACCATCTAAGTTTTCATACCAAACTACCGAATCAATAAAATATGCAACAGCCATCAGATCAATATCACCATCTCCATCAATATCAGCAGCAGAAACGAATGTCGTTTCGTTTAAAGTAGCAATCAAATTTTCTGAACCAAAAGTTCCAAGGCCATCCAAGTTTTTATACCACGTAATTGAATTGCCAAATTTATTTGCAGATACTAAATCTGAATTTCCATCGCCATCTATATCTGCTGCTACTATTATTTGGGTTCCATTTGCAGTTTGGGTAATTATTTGTTGGGGGCCAAATTGTGCAAAACTTTTAAAGCTAAGTAGGATAATGGCAATTATATATAAATATCTTATCATATTTTTTTGTGTAAAAAGACGGCCTCAAAATTTGAGATCGTCCAAATTTAAACTTTGACAATGTTCAAAACTTTGTCAAAGTTAATAATTTTAATCCGCCACCTCCACCTTTTCCAGTTTCATCCCCTCGGCTTCCTCGGTAATGGTTACGGTATAGCCAAACCCGGTGGTTTTGTAAGTGTACACTATTTTCTGAAGCACATTTTCGTTTCGGGAAATCTGCAGTTTGCTAATAAAATCGCCCTTCTTTTTATCGTTATTTTGTTGTGTTTCACTATTGGCTCCCTTTGGGTTCGGAAAAGCAAACTGCCGCGGAATACCGAAAAGCTGCTGCGCCGTAAAAAACGCCTCGTGCCATTTGTTTGTAGGGAGTATTAATGTTTCGGTTTTGGTGGGCTTGCTCGCCGTTCCGCCCGTAGCTTCGGAATAGCTAACCTTCGGAAAATCCTTCCTCAATTCTTCAGCATAAAGCTTTGCCGAAGCATCTTCCCCGGGAGGGAGAAATTTCGACAGAAAACCGTTAAAGGCAAACCCTTTTTGGTTGTTGAATTCCACCTCGTCCATTGCGCCGTCAATTCCACCTACATTCATCGTGGTTTTTCCTTCGGCCTTTACAATTTTCACTTTCGTGCCCAAAGGCATTACAGCCAATTTTTCACTTTGCAGATTTGGATATTCCCGCAAGGTCAAACCACTTACAGCAGTAACATACATAGCATCGGGCACAGTTTCAGCAGGGATGGAATCTGTTGCAACAATTTGTGTTTCTTCAGGAGTTTTAACGTCGTTTTTGCAGGAAAATAGAAAGATGAAACCTGCAAGAGCAAAAAGGGAAAGAGCTACGGTCTTCATAAGCTGGAATTTTTAAGTTATTAAAGATACGTAGTCTTTTATTCATATTTAAAATTCAAGTTTTAGTTGCACGTCTATCGATTGTTCTATTACTTCCTGTTTTTTAGAAGTTTCGTTGTTTAGGTTTGAAATTGATATCCCCAACAAACGTACCGATTCCTTCATTTTTTCCTGAAATAACAATTCTTTAACCACTTCAACAATCAATTCTTTGGAAGCAATAAAAAGCGGAAGGGTTTTACTGCGCGTCTGCAATGAAAAATCACTGTATTTAATTTTAAGGGTAACCGTTTTTCCTGCCAAACTGCGCTTTTGAAGTCTGCTTTCCACCTCAAAGGCAATTTCTTCCAACCGTTCCAGCATAAAAATTTCAGATGAAATATTTTCTGAAAACGTATGCTCTGCCGCCAATGATTTTTGGATTCGTGTTGACTTTACCTTGCTATTTTGAATACCGCGAACTATATTGTAGTAAAAACGGCCGCTTTTCCCGAAGTGTTCCTCCAAAAATTCGAGTGATTTTTCTTTTAAATCCTTTCCGGTAAAAATGCCGAGTCGGTACATTTTTTCCTTGGTAACCTTGCCTACCCCGTAAAACATCTTTACGTCTAGCGTTTCTAAAAAAGGTTCCACCTCTTCAGGGCCAATAGTTTTTTGTCCGTTGGGTTTGTTAATATCACTAGCTATTTTCGCCACAAATTTATTGATGGAAATTCCTGCAGAGGCATTTAAACCGGTAACTTCTTTTATTCTATTGCGAATTTCTTGAGCAATCATTGAAGCGCTGGGATTGCCTTTTTTGTTTTCGGTAACGTCTAGATAGGCTTCGTCCAAAGACAGCGGCTCAACCAAATCGGTATATTCAAGGAAAATTTTCCTGATTTGATTTGAAACTTCTCGATACCTTTCAAAATTTGTTTTAACAAATATTAAATGAGGACAGAGCTTTTTTGCCATAGCACCGCTCATTGCACTGCGCACCCCAAATTTTCGCGCTTCGTAGCTTGCTGCCGCCACAACACCGCGAGCAGAACTGCCTCCCACTGCCAGCGGTTTTCCGCGCAGTTCGGGCTTGTCCAACTGCTCCACAGACGCATAAAAAGCGTCCATATCTACATGTATTATTTTGCGGATATTATTCAACTTTGACAAAGTTATAAACTTTGTCAAAGTTAAGATTTAGAACGTTTCAATACCTGTAATCTGGGGTGGATATGAGTGAACATAAATAAAATTTGCTACTGTATCAAAATGTCTCATAACTTCCAATCTGTTTAGCAAAGTTGGTTTTTGTGAAATCAAAGCATTGTATGAGGAATAGACCCATTCTGCCGGATATTTACAGAGCCCCGCTTCAACAGGATTAAGATGAATATAATGAACAAGTTTTCGAAAATAAATTTTATCCTGAATCTCCTTTCGCTTAAAAGGTCGCATAAAAAGATTACCCCTTCTTCCTTGTTGTTTATTGAAAGCCTGCGTATAGGAGCTAAATAAGTTTGAAAACTGTTTACTCACGAAAAGACTCTTCTTCTTAAAATCTTGGAAAATATCAAGTTCAACCAACTGTTTTTCAGACTTGACCTTTATTAAAAAATGAAAGTGATTCGGCATTAAGCAATAGCAAAATGTATCGACCACAGGGACTATAAACTTTTGATACTTACGAATAAAGAAGTCAAAATTTTCAGTGGAAACAAAAATTTTTTCCGTTCCATTTGCGCGATTGTAGATATGATAATATTTGTCAGTTTCCAAGGAGTATCAACTTTGCATTTCTAAAAACTGAATTTAATAAATTGAGTGCTAACTTTGACAAAGTTTATCTATTTTTAATGGTACTTAGCATTATAATTGAAATTACAGCATAAAAATTGAATTTCAGAAAACTTTGTCAAAGTTGAAAAAAACAGCAATCATTCTCGGCGCCACGGGATTAACGGGCGGCATATTATTGGAAATGCTATTAAAAGATGCTTCCTTTGAAAAAATAAAGTTATTCTCCCGCAGTTCCGCAGATAACAATTCCCAAAAAATTGAGGAACATTTAATTGATATATTCCAATTGGAAAAACATTCCGATGCCTTTAAAGCCGATGTGGTTTTTTGCTGTATCGGAACAACAAAAGCCAAAACACCCAATAAGGAAACTTATAAAAAGATAGATTACGGTATTCCGGTTACAGCCGCAAAACTCGCGAAACAGAACAGTATAGAAACCTTTGTTGTAATTTCGGCACTGGGAGCCGATGAAAATAGCCGCATTTTTTACAACCAAACCAAAGGCAAAATGGAGCGCGATGTTTTAAAGCAAAATATTGAGAAAACGTATATTCTTCAACCTTCGTTAATTGTTGGTGATAGAAACGAAAGCCGATTGGGAGAAAACATTGCCACTTTTTTTATGAAAACTTTCGCGTTTTTAATTCCGAAGAAATACAAAATGATTAAAGCCGAAACCATAGCCAAAGCAATGCTAGTTTTGGCAAAAACGGGTTATTTTGAAAAAATTATTACTTCAGAAAAAATAAAGGATATTGTGAAGTAAAATGTCAGGTTGAGCTAGGCACACTAAGCACAGTCAAGGTGCAGTAGAAACCTACTACTGAGTTCTCGACTGCGCTCGAACAGACACTAGAATTAAAAAAGCTATGCAAGAAATAGAACGTAAATTCCTCGTAAAATCCGAGGCTTTTAAAAATGAAGCTTACAAACGCACACCTATTGCACAAGGGTTTTTAAACACACACCCCGAACGTACTGTGCGCATACGCATACAAGGCGATAATGGTTATATAACCGTAAAAGGCAAATCTAACAAATCGGGGCTTTCGCGTTTTGAATGGGAAAAGCAAATTTCGCAAGCCGAAGCCGAAGAATTGCTCCCCCTTTGTGAACCAGGTATCATTGAAAAAACCCGTTATGAAATTTCAAGCGGAGATCATACTTTTGAGGTGGACGAGTTTAAGGGTGACAACCAAGGGCTCGTTATTGCCGAAATAGAGCTAAGAACAGAAAATGAACCCTTTTTAAAACCCGTTTGGTTGGGAATAGAAGTAACAGGCGAGGTAAAATATTACAATTCCAATTTGAGCAAAAACCCCTTTAAAAACTGGACAAATGAAGACTAAGCTACTCTTCGCATTTTTGGGAATTATACTTTCAAGCTGCGAAACCAAAATTAAAAAAGAATATATTACCGAGCCTTGTCCTGAGAAAGAAGAAATTTCCACAGCACAACTTAAATCCTCATTAACCGAAAAAGGATTTCAGATTTTTGACTATGTTGATGAAAAAACGGGCGACACCATTTTAATGCAACAGTATTTTATTGCATTCTTAAAAAAAGGGCCAACTCGTTCGCAAAGCAAAGAAGAAGCAGATAGCCTTCAAAAGTTACATTTGGCGCATTTAGGTCGAATGTACGAAAAAGGTTTTGCAGATATTTCGGGACCGTTTGGCGATGATGGCGACATACGCGGAATTACTATTTACAACGTACCCACACAAAAAATGGCAGACAGCCTTGCCAATATGGACCCCATGGTTAAAGCTGGCAGGCTTTCAATTGAAATCCGTCCTTGGTGGGCGGCCAAAGGTTTTAATTTGCGATAAAAAAAAACCACCCCAGCCAATGGCCGGGGCAGTTTTTCAATCAAACAACTAACTAATGAAAAAAGGTAATTATTGCCAACCTCCTCCTAAGGCTTCGTATAAATCTACGATGGCCTGAAGGCGGTTATTTTTTGCTGCTACCAAATCTAAACTCGAATTAAGAGCTCGTTCTTGGGCAGTTAAAACTTCTAAATAGTTTGCAAAACCGTTATCTAACAATTCTTCTGAATAATCTGTTGCAAGATTATAAGCTTCGTTTTCGCTTTCTTTAATTTCAATCTTTTGTGTTGCCGCCTCCATAGCGTAAAGTGCGTCAGACACTTCTTTACTAGCGTTTAAGAGTGCATATTTAAAATTTAACAACGCTTGTTCTTGTCTGGCTTGGGCAACTTCGTATTGCGTTTTTATTTTTCTACCGTTAAAAATAGGTTGTGTTAAACCGCCTACAACACTAGCAAATAAAGAGTTTGCATTAAAAAGTTTATCTATTTCAATACTTTGAAAACCACCGTTTGCACTTAAAGTAAGCGAAGGGTAGAAATTACTTCGGGCAACGTTGGTAAGTTCAAATGCGTTAATTAAACTGTATTCGGCCGCAATTACATCGGGTCTGTTACTCAATAATTGAGAAGGAACCCCAGCCGTAATTGGAATATCAATAGTTTGCTCGTTTAAAGTGTTTCTTGTTATTTGTTGGGGAGCGCTTCCCAATAAAATGGACAAGGTGTTTTCTACCAAGCGACTTTGTTTTTGCAAATCGACTAAAATGGCGCGGGCTGTAAACAATTGCGCCTCGGTTTGTTTTACACCAACTTCGGTTACACTACCCGCTTCCTTTAAGGCTAGCGTAGTTTCCAAACCTTTTGTACGGGTTTTAATTGTTTCTTCGGTTACGCGTATTTGCTCATCAATTGCTAAAAGTTGATAATAAGTGGCTGCAATATTTGCAACCAATCTACTTTTTACGGCTTGATGTGCGGCAACAGATTGCAAATAAGTAGCGTCTGATGCGCGCTTTGTACTTCTAATTTTGCCCCAAATGTCGGCTTCCCACGAAAGGCCTCCTGCAAGCTCAAATTGATTGGCAGAAGACACACCACCAAATTGGCTGCTTTCAGAAAACTCTTGGTGCGATGCGCGAGCCGTGCCATTTAAAGTTGGAAAATAACCTGCTTTCCCCTGTTTAACATAGGCTTCGGCAATAGCAATTTGTTGCAAGGCAATGCGAATATCCATGTTGTTGTTTAATCCTTCTTCGATGTAATTTTGAAGCATGGGATCAGTAAATATTTCTCTCCAAGACACTGTTGCCATAGACAAACTATCTTGTGGCAGTTGGTCTGTACGAAAATTTTTGGCCGTTACAACTTCTTGTGGTCTTGTATAGTCCTTGGCCACAAAACAAGATTGTAATGTTAAGAACACCATCGCAACGGCAACTCCTTTTATAAATTTCATAATTTGATTTCTTTTAATTTTCATTTCGAACTTCTACTTCAACGGGATCTTCTTTTTTATTCATTTTATCTTGAATCCACTGGAAGAAGATGTACAGAATAGGAATTATAAAAACTCCAAAAATGGTTCCTATCAATAATCCACCTACAGCTCCTGTACCAATAGCATTATTACCGCGTGCACCAATACCCGTAGCAAATACTAATGGTAATAGTCCCACGATAAAGGCAAAAGATGTCATTAAAATAGGTCTAAGTCTGGCCTTGGCACCATCAAAAGCAGCTTGCTTACGCGAGAGCCCATTTCTTCTACGCTGAAGGGCGAATTCTACAATTAAAATTGCGTTTTTAGCCAGCAATCCAATAAGCATTATTAAAGCAATTTGGAAATAGACGTTGTTTTCTAAACCAGCAAACTTAGTAACGATATACGCGCCAAAAACACCTACGGGAACCGATAGAATTACTGAAAGGGGAATTAAGAAACTTTCGTATTGTGCAGCCAAAATAAAGTACACAAAAAGTAACACTAAAATAAAAATAAAGGTTGTTTGGCTTCCTGCCGAAATCTCTTCGCGTGTAAGTCCGGAAAAGGCTACCGTATATTCTTGCGGTAAATTTTCACTTACCTCTTGTACTGCTTTAATGGCATCACCCGAAGAGTATCCCGGCGCTGCAGCTCCGTTTACACTAGCCGAATTAAATAGGTTAAAACGTGTAACCGATTGCGGCCCATAAACTCGTTTTAAACTTATAAATTCTGTAATTGGCGCCATTTCGCCCGAAGCGTTACGCACAAACATTTGGTTTAAACTTTCTACCGAAGTTCTATCTTCTGGTAGGGCTTGTACAAACACACGATATTGTTTTCCGTATTTTGAGAAATCGGCTGCGTAAATACTTCCTATATACCCCTGCAAAGTTGTAAGAATAGAGCTTACTGTAATTCCAGCTTCCTTAGTTTTTGCAATGTCTACGTCAATTTCGTATTGCGGATAGTCTGTGTTAAATGAGGACTGAGCATACATAATCTCTGGTCGCTGCATTAATTCTTGCAAATAGTTTTGGGTTGCGGCACTTAGGTCGTTAAAACTACCGCCCATTCTATCCAAAACCTTCATTTCAAAACCTGATGATATCCCAAAACCGGGTACACTAGGCGGTTGGAAAAACAGAATTTTAGCTTCTGGAATAGTGGCTGCAATCCCAAAGAGTTTGCCGGTTAAGGCTTCAACAGATTTGTCGTCGGTTTCTCTTTCAGACCAATCGTCTAGTTTAATAAATCCAATACCGTAATTACTACCCGATCCACTAATAATACTAAATCCATTTACCAGTGAAATATCTCTAATACCCGGAATGTCTTTAATTTTTTGTTGAAGTTCATTAGTAACACCTACGGTTCTATCAAGCGAAGCACCTGCGGGTAATTCAATATTCGCAAAAATAAGCCCTCTATCTTCATCGGGAACAAAACCTGTTGGAGTAGTTTTTGAAGCCCAAACAATTCCTACAACACATAAAATTAAAAACGCACCACTTATCCATTTATGCTTGTACAAAAAGCCTAAAGACCTAATATACTTTTGGGTTGTAACATTAAAAGCGGTATTGAATTTACTAAAGAAACGCCCAAGGAAATTTTTCTTTTTAACCTCTTCGTCATGTGTTTTAAGAAAAATAGCACATAAGGCGGGGCTTAACGTTAATGCATTTACCGCCGAAATAATAATAGCTACAATTAAAGTAACTCCAAACTGCTCATAAAATACTCCCGTAGGCCCTGTAATAAAGGTAACAGGAATAAATACAGCTGCCATCACCAAAGTAATAGAAATAATAGCTCCGGTAATTTCGTCCATGGCTGAATGGGTTGCTTTTAAGGCGTTTTCGGCACCTTCTTCTAGCTTGGCATGTACTGCTTCAACTACTACAATGGCATCATCTACCACAATACCAATAGCAAGTACAAGGGCAAATAATGTTAAAAGATTAATTGAATATCCAAATAAGTTTAGGAAGAAAAACGTTCCTACAATAGATACAGGTACTGCAATAGCAGGAATTAATGTAGAGCGAAAATCTTGTAAGAATATAAATACCACTAAAAACACCAATAAAAAGGCTTCTATTAATGTAGTAATTACTTTACCAATGGAAGCTTCAAGAAATTCGTTACTATCAAAGTTTACAATATATTTTACACCCTTTGGGAAGTCATTTTTCATGACTTCAAATTTTTCGTGTACGGTACGTATAATTTCTTGAGCGTTAGACCCTGCAGTTTGATAGACGGCAATACTCACTCCCGGGTTACCGTTTGTAAACGAAATGGACCCGTAGTTTTGAGCGTCTAATTCTACATCGGCTACATCTTTTAGCGTTAAAAACTCACCGCTACCCAAAGATTTTATTACTATATCTTCGTATTGCGAAGCCTCCTTATATCTTCCGCTGTAGGTTAAAACATACTCAAAAGATTCGGCATTATTTTGTCCCAAAGATCCGGCTGCAGCCTCTCTACTTTGTTCGCGAATGGCAGCAGTAATATCTGCAGGTTCTAAATTATACGCGGCAAGTTTTTCTGGTTTTAACCAAATACGCATTGCGTAATTTTTTCCGCCAAAAACATTTACTCCCCCAACACCGTTGATTCGTTTTAATTCGGGAAGTACATTTATATTTAAATAGTTTTGAATATAGGTGCCATCGTAATCTTCGTTTTCAGAATATACGGTTAAGAACATTAAAGCACTCGTTTGTTGCTTTTGTGTAATTACACCAGATTGTGTTACCTCTCCCGGCAATAATGAGCTAGCACGAGCCACACGGTTTTGAACGTTTACCGCCGCAATATCTGGATCTACGTCTTGATCAAAAAACACATTAATACTTGCGCTACCATTATTACTCGCAGTAGATGTAATATAGGTCATCCCCTCTACACCGTTAATTTGCTCTTCAATAGGAACAATTACACTCTCTAATACCGTTGCAGCGTTTGCTCCTGGATAATTAGCAGAAACTTGAACCGTTGGTGGTGCTATTTCAGGATATTGCGTAGTAGGTAAAGACGAAATACCTAACACCCCTAAAATTAATATGATAATAGAAACAACACTGGATAATACAGGTCGTTCAATAAATTTTTTAATCATAGCTTTTTATTTGAATATTTTATCTATTCCCTTTACAATGCTGTCAAAATCTACTGGCTGGGGGATGATTGGCGTTTTATCTCTTAATTTTCCAACCCCTTTTGCAACAATTTTTTCACCGGGTTTAATGCCTTCTTTTACTATAACTAGGTTGTTTACTCGGTCTATCGCATGGATTGAATTTGTAGTAGCTAACGTATCTCCCACCACTTTGTAAACATATGTTACTCCTTGTCTCTCATAAGTTGAAGATTCTGGAACAACTACTGCATCTTCATAAGTTTTTGGAAGTTGAATACTACCGCTATAGCCGCTAGAAAGTAATCTATTTGGATTGTCAAAAACAGCTCTAAAGGAAACTGTACCTGTAGCCGGATTAACTTGCGAGTTTATTGTTTCAATTGTACCTTCTTGATCGTAAAGGCTACCATTTGCTAAAACAAGACGAACCTTTGGAAGATTTTTAATTTTTTCTTCTAGAGAATTTCCTTCATTTTGCTCAATAAAGTCTAAATATGCTTTTTCGTTAAGTGAAAAGAAAGCATAGATTTTTTCAATATTTGCTACCGTAGTAAGAGGTTTGGGTGAGGATGGGCTAATTAAAGCACCTTCTCTATAAGGTATAGCGCCCACATAACCATCTACCGGACTTTTTATTGTAGCGTAACCAATATTTGCAGCAATTGCGTTGTAGGCGCTTTTTGCTTGCGCCAATTTTGCCTTTGCTGTTTCTAACTGTACACTGCTTATAATATTTTTTTCTACAAGCGGTTTTAACTTATTTACTTCTACTTGTGCCGCGCTAACATTGGCTTTGGCAGCCGCAGCATCTTGGTTTAAAGATTGTGTTTCGAGGGTAAATAAAGTTTGTCCTTTTCTTACTTTTTCGCCTTCATCTACCAAAACCTTTGTTATGTACCCCGAAGTTTTTGCACGAACTTCACTATTTATTATCCCTTCTAAGCTAGTAGGAAATGTGGAATAAGCTGTTACCGTTTTTGTAGGTACTGTAACCACCGGAAATGGCAGGGCTTGTGGCATTTGCGGCCCAGCTTTCTCTTGCCCGCAAGAAAAAATTAGTAAAAGCGTTCCTAATGCAATAGGGAGGGTATAAAATATATTCTTCTTTCTCATTGTTGATTTAATTAATCGTTTAAGTGTTTTTCGCTAAGTTTTTGTTGAAGTTTTTTCATTGAAGCACTTGCTAAGGATAGAAATTGTAGGTAGTCGCGATGAAATTCTAAATCGAAGACTTCTTCATCACTATCTTTAGGAATATTCTCGTTGTACTGTTTTTTATATTCAACAATTTCAAGATGCAATTGGCGTTCGTTTTCCCAATTTTTAATCATTTCATTCATAGAGTTAATTAAAGCATCGGGTACCAGAGTAAAATATTTTTTACGATCACCACATTTGGTGTGGTAAGTAATACGGTTTGCGGCTTGAAGTGTTGTTAAATGCGTAGAAATAGTACTTTTACTCGCATTAAGCTCAAATACTAAAGAATCAAAAGTGGCTCCTTTTTTACCAGTTAATACTAAGGTTGCAAGAATTCTTGCGGCCAAAGGAGCTAATTGTTCTTTGTTTTCAATATGCACCCCCAACTTCTCAATTAAATTTTCCTTTGTTTTCAAAATAGATTTAAAGTTTAAAAATAAGGATGCAAAACTACAATTGGTTCGGAACATACCGAACTATACGGGTTGTAAATTTTTGTTAAAAATAGCTTTTGGAATTTATCATTTAGAGCTAAATTCAAACGAAAAGTCTAGCGTTGTTCGCTTTGTAAAACAATAAACAACTTAAAAACTAATATAAAAAGGCTGTTTAAGAAAAACAGCCTTTTTTTATACCCAATTGTAAAATCTATTGGTTTATTTCATTTTCAGAATATATACCTATAGTAAGTTCCCCTTTTGCGTTCATAGATGCACGGTACATCCCTGCAGTATTAAATTCCATAGCAATATTTCCATCCTTGTCAATAGCTATAATTCCACCATCACCGCCTAAGGCTGGCACCTTATTATGTATCACCTCTTTGGCTGCATCTTGTAAACTCAATCCTTTGTATTCCATAAGTGCCGAAATATCGTAGGCAACAACAGATCTTATAAAAAACTCACCCCATCCTGTTGCCGAAACTGCACAGGTAGCATTGTTTGCATAGGTACCCGCTCCTATTATAGGAGAATCGCCAATTCTATTAAACCGCTTATTAGTCATTCCGCCCGTAGAAGTTCCGGCGGCTAAATTACCTTGCTTGTCTAAAGCCACGCAGCCAACGGTTCCAAACTTAGCGTCTTTTATGTATGAATCTTGAAAAGACATTGATGCTTTCGTTTTCTCCTTCTCCTTTTTGAGAACTCGTTGTAAAGACTCATATCTTTTTTTAGTATAAAAATAGCTCGTATCCATCATTTTATAATTAAGGTGTTGTGCAAAAGTTTCGGCACCATCACCATAAAGCATAACGTGTTCGCTTTTAAGCATTACGTCTTTTGCCAAATTAATGGGGTTTTTAATTTTTCTTACGCCAGCCACAGCTCCGGCGTTTAAGTTTTTCCCATCCATAATAGAAGCGTCCAATTCAATTGTACCTTTATTTGTAAATACAGCACCCTTTCCGGCATTAAACAGTGGTGAGTTCTCCAAAATATTTATGGCATTTGTAACTGCATCAATAGCGGTTCCTCCATTTTTTAAAATTTCATTCCCAGCCAAAACCGCTTCTTTTAATTTGGTCTTATATGCGTTTTCTAACGAATCGTTTAAATACTCCTTTAATATGGTTCCTGCCCCTCCGTGAATGACGATTCCGTAATTATTAGCGTTTTCTGCATGTACTTGGTCGATATTTTTAATCGACGAATGGTTATTTTTATCGTTATTGCAACTTATAAGTAAGAAAAGTATTACAAGAAATGTTAAATTTCGCATTTTAACTAAATTTTAATTGTTACAGCTAATATAAGCGAAAAATACTTTGTTTACAGTACTTGCGGCGATTTCGATTTTCAGAAATACATCGAAAAAATCTTAAAAAATCCGATGAAGTGTAGCTTTGTGTCGATGAAATACACAAAACAATGATTTTTGTCATATATTTGTACCAACATCATGCCCCAAATTTGATGTCCCCCGTATTATGAAACTATTTAGAAAAAACCTACTTGTACTTGTTGTATTATCAATCGTATTTACTTCTTGCTCTAAAGAAGAATCTATAGAAGTGGAAGCCGCTAAATACGATATCGATTTAAAATTAGCTCAAAAAAATGATGCCCAAATGTCGGCTGAAATTTTAAGTCTAATTAATGACCACCGTGTGTCTATGGGCCTTAATAGTTTAGTGCTAAACAGCCAATATGCATCTGCATTTGCTGTAGAACACACAGATTACATGATTGCTAAACAAGAAGTTAATCACGATAATTTTGGATACCGCTCTGAGGGTATAAAATTTCACGACAATGCTCAAGTTGTTGGCGAAAATGTAGCTTACGGCTATAACAATGCAGAAGATGTTGTAAACGCTTGGTTAAATAGCCCTGGCCACAAATCTATTATTGAAGGTAATTTTACTCATACAGGCTTTGGTGTAATGCGTGCACCTAACGGAAGAGTTTACTTTACACAGTTATTCTACAGAAAATAATTATCCCCTTTTGATATTTAATTAATTGCCGTATTTTTACTTAAACAGTTAAAAATACGGCAATGTCAGTTAAAAAACCTTTCAATTTAAATAAGTGGATAGAAGAAAATCGCGATCTACTTAAACCCCCAGTAGGCAATAAAAATTTATACGTAGAATCTGATGATTATATTGTAATGATTGTTGCCGGCCCCAATGCCAGAAAAGACTATCACTACAATGAAACCGAAGAACTTTTTTATCAATTGGAAGGTAATATTCAAGTTGCTATTCAAGAAAATGGCGAAAAGAAAGTAATGGAACTCGGTCCGGGCGATATGTATCTTCACCCAGCAAAAATGCCACACTCTCCTAGCCGAAGCGAAAATTCAATTGGCCTTGTAATTGAAAGAAAACGTACACAGCTCCAAGGTAAAGATGGTCTGCTATGGTTTTGCGATAACTGCAACAACAAATTATACGAAGTGTATTTTCCACTAAGCAATATAGAAACCGATTTTCTTAAACACTTTAAAGTATTTTACAACAGCAAAGATTTGCGCACTTGCGATAAGTGCGGTACGGTTATGGAAACCGATCCTCGATTTACACAAGATTAATCGTCTACTTACCAATCAAATACCCTTTCGTTTTACATTCTACGGTGCTTTGTGTACCTTTGCATTTCGTTAAATTTTTAGACAAATAAAAAGAAATATATGCAAGCAACAACCACTAGCTTCGGTATTAAAGAAGCATTGGAACAATTAGGTATTAAAGATACAAATCTTGGAACCTCAACTGGAAACGAATGGTTTTCAAATGGAGAAGAAATTACATCATCTTCGCCAGTAGATGGGAAAGAAATTGCTAAAGTATCGACTACCACCAAAGACGATTATGAAAAAGTAATGAATACTGCTTCGGCAGCATTTAAAGATTGGAGAGTAATTCCGGCACCGCAAAGAGGAGAAGTAGTACGCCAATTTGGGGAAGAACTAAGAAGGTTAAAAGAACCTTTAGGAAAATTAGTTTCTTACGAAATGGGAAAAAGCTACCAAGAAGGTTTAGGAGAAGTACAAGAAATGATCGATATATGCGATTTTGCTGTAGGACTTTCGCGCCAATTACACGGGTTAACCATGCACAGTGAACGCCCAGGTCATAGAATGTACGAGCAGTACCACCCGCTTGGTGTTGTTGGAATCATTTCGGCATTTAATTTTCCAGTGGCAGTTTGGGCTTGGAACACAGCTTTAGCTTGGGTATGTGGCGACGTTTGTGTTTGGAAACCATCTGAAAAAACCCCATTAACTGGTATTGCTTGCCAAAAAATTGCAGCCAAAGTTTTTGCAGACAACAATCTACCCGAAGGTATTTCTTGCTTAATTAATGGCGATTATAAGGTTGGTGAGTTTATGACTAACGATAAGCGTGTTCCTTTAGTTTCGGCTACAGGTTCTATTAGAATGGGGAAAATTGTAGCGCAAGCTGTTGCTGCTCGCTTAGGAAAGTCTCTTCTTGAATTAGGTGGAAACAACGCAATAATTGTTACCCCCGATGCCGATATTAAAATGACCGTAATTGGTGCTGTATTTGGTGCTGTTGGAACAGCAGGCCAACGTTGTACTTCTACTCGTAGATTAATAATTCACGAAAGTATTTACGATAAAGTAAAAGATGCTGTGGTTGATGCTTATAAGCAGTTGCGCATTGGTAACCCATTAGACGAAAACAACCACGTTGGACCCCTTATCGATAAAGACGCTGTAAAAAATTACCAAAATGCACTCGAAAAAGTTGTTGAAGAAGGTGGAAATATTATTGTTGAAGGAGGCGTTTTAGAAGGTGAAGGTTATGAAAGCGGTTGCTACGTAAAGCCAGCAATTGCTGAAGCCGAAAACAGTTATGAAATTGTGCAGCACGAAACTTTTGCTCCTGTTTTATATATGATGAAATACAGCGGCGATGTTGAAAATGCAATTGAACTTCAAAACGGTGTGGTTCAAGGGCTTTCATCGGCAATTATGACAAACAATCTACGCGAAGCAGAGCGTTTCTTATCTGTTCAAGGATCAGATTGCGGTATTGCAAATGTAAATATTGGAACCTCGGGTGCCGAAATTGGTGGCGCTTTTGGTGGTGAAAAAGAAACTGGTGGCGGCCGCGAAAGTGGTAGCGACGCTTGGAAAATTTACATGCGTAGACAAACCAATACAATTAACTATACTACCGAGCTACCCTTAGCCCAAGGTATTAAGTTCGATTTGTAAAAATACAATCAGTTTTCTGCTTTCGGGTAGAAATTTGATAGTAATTAAAAAACCCTCACAAGTCTAAGTGATTTGTGAGGGTTTTTCTCTTTGTTGAACTGCAACAGTTTATGCAATAAATTTAAATGGTTAAACTACTCCATTTGGTTCAACCCACTTAAAGCGGTTTGCGTCTTCAGGAACAGTAATTCTATCTGCAATTCGCAACATTCTTGAAGGTAATTTTAATAAATAATCGCGTGCTTTTTCGGCTTCATCAGTAAGGTTATTAATTTTTGAAATTTCCCAATGTGCGTTTAATTTCTCTAAAATATCAATATAATCGTAGGTAGTATATACTCCCAAGCGTTGTGCCGCATTACTAAAATCATCAAATGCTGAAGCCATTTTACCACCACTCTGACGTAAATTTTGGGCTGGCATAATAATTTTCTTTTGCATCATATCTTTAAACGCAATCATCATTTCGCTTGCGTCATATTCAAATATAGTTTTTACAAACTGTCGGTATGCCAAATGATGGCGCATTTCGTCTCCAGCAATAATGTTACACATTTTAGACAGTGCTTTATTTCCTTTTTTCTTAGCAATTTTACCCACACGGTTGTGTGAAATATTTGTAGCTAATTCTTGAAAACTTGTATAAATAAAATTTCTATAAGGATCGCGACCGGTGCCTACTTCAAAACCATCGTTTATTAAATGTTGTGTGGTTTTTTCTACTTCTTTCATATTTACTCGCCCCGATAAATAAAGGTATTTATTTAACGTATCGCCGTGTCTATTTTCTTCGCCGGTCCAATGACGTATCCATTTACTCCACCCGTTACGGCCGTGTTGGTCTACCCCTTCCATATCCATTAACCAGCTCTCGTAAGTAGGTAATGCTTCTTCGGTTACCATATCGCCCACTAAAACAATCCAAAAATCGTAACCCAGTTCTTTGGCTTCTTCTCTTATTTGATGGACTTCTTCCATATAGGTTTCGCCTTGAAAATTAGGCAATAAATCGGTTGGTTGCCATATTTCATCCACAGGAATAAGGTATTGATCAATATAATTGTCAACCTCTTTTTCTATGGTTTGCATTACTTCAAGTCGAATATTTTTAAGTGACATAGTATCGTATATTTAGGGATATATCTATTACAAATATAAGGAGAGAGAAATGGATTTTGTAATAAAGAAGTATTAATTCCTTCCCTTTTCTTTTGGATAGTGTAAATACACAGGATCGCTTTGCCAAATTTTTTTACTATCTACATCGAGCATTGAAATAGCACCTTTAAAAGCAGCGCCAGTGTCTACATTCCAAACGTTGGCAAAATTTGCAGGCCTATCAAAACCCACACGGGTTGTAGGCGTATGACCAATATAAATTTCATGGAAGAGTTTTAAGCGTTTTGGGTATCTATCATCGCCTTCTGTAAGTGAAGCATCCATAGCGCAAACCATTTCCCAAAGGGTGCGATCCCAGTATACTGTGTTGGGGTAATATTCATGTTGCGGCCCGTGTTGATTGGCAAATCCCGCGTGCAAAAAAAGTCGGTTTTTATCATCTACGTAATAATTGGTCAAATTTTCTAAAAAGCGAATATGAATTTCTTTTTTAGTCTTTGATAAATTTGAATAACTATCTACACTGCTTTGCCCACCTTGGTTGAGCCACATAGGGTTTTTATCGCCAGTTGTTAAGTAATTATACAGCAGTTCGTCGTGATTTCCTCTTATAAATATACATTCGTGGTCTTGCGAAAAATTTATTAAGTATGAAATCACTTCGGCAGATTCGCTCCATCCATCAACATAGTCGCCCACAAAAATATATTTGGTTTTTGAAGGAAGATTTGCTGTTTCTAGCAATTGTTTTAAAGCTCGATAACCACCGTGAATATCACCTATTACAACTGTTTTCATATTAATTATAACTAACTTTTCTTAAAATTCTCAAGGCTTCTTTTGAATGTTGATAAGCCGCTGCATCATAATTTCGCAATAATTTTTTTGACTCTTGAAGTTTCTTCTTTGCGTTTTCAAAATTGTTTAAAAAACAAATAAGATAGGTCGATGGTAAATTTCGTAAATCTTTTACTTCGGAAACATTTAGCGGAATTTTTTTTGTCAATTTTTCAAGCAATGCATTGTTGGAATTATAAATATGATAAAGTGTCTTTTTGTTAAATTGTGGCGGTTCAAAAATTAATTTTGAATCTATATTATACGACCCATTTTCATAAAAATTGATGGTTACTTCTTCGAGCGGATAATATTTAAATTGATCGTTTAAACCCAAATGAACGTATTCTACAGTTCTAAAATAATCTTCGGTAAACTCAATACTAACCTCATCTAAAGCCGAATAAAACAACCTAACTTGTTCGTTTATAAGTTCAATATCTACACGAGAATAGTACGAATTATCTTTAATTTTTTTAAGGTTACCGGCCCAACATACAACAAACTGTTCTTTAAAAACTTTATAATGACTTTCTAAATCTTTATGTCTGAAATTTAAAAAATCTATAACACCATCTAAGGTTAATTCAATATTGTTTTTTGCCGCATTTTCAATCGATTTTACTATTTCAGAATTAACATCTTTAATTTCAATATCAAAATCTTTAGGCATCGATATACTCCCATCGCGCAGAAAAATGGAGCCGCCCCAATATTTCCAAATATTTTTACGCAACGAGGTTATTTTTCCATTGGGGCGAATGGTAACCAAACCCACCACCTTATCTGACGGTAAGTTGGGAAACGCTACGTTTTCATAAATAATTTGCGGAGCATTGGTGAGGTAAGCATTCACAAGATTTTGCAGCTTGCTGTCGTCAAAAAAATCTACGCCTCTTATTTCATTTGTTTCATCTTCAACCCCAATAACTATAAACGAATTATTCGCCGGGTTGCTATTGCTAAGTGCACAAATATGTTTTAAAAATTTTGCTTTTCCTTCTTTGCTTCCAAGATCAACTTTTCGCTTTTTATCATAAAAACTACTCTCGTCATTATGCGCGAGTAAATTTTTAATTAAAAGTCGTTTATTAATCATTGGGTTAAAATTGTTGTTTTAAGGAAAAAAAGAACAAAAAATACTTCTGTTTAAATTTACATTAATTCAAATTACGATTCATTTTTTAACTTGGGTTTTTTAATTACCAAAATGTTAATTAATGCCCATAAATACTGATAATATTTTAAATTTCAGCATTTTATAATTTAACCAATTGTTAACAGCATTTTTATTAATAATTGTACAATTTGCAGCAACTTTTTAAAAAGCATTCTTCTTTGAATTCAAATAATATGGAAAATACAAATTCGACCTTTGACATTGCGGCATTAAATGAAAAAATTGAAAGAGAAAGTGCCTTTGTAGAAGTCCTCACAATGGAAATGAACAAAGTAATTGTAGGACAAAAACACATGGTAGAGCGTCTCATGATTGGTCTTTTGGGTCAAGGACACATTTTACTTGAAGGGGTGCCAGGACTCGCAAAAACGCTTGCCATTAATACACTTTCAAAGGCAGTTCACGGTAGTTTTAGCCGGATACAGTTTACGCCAGATTTGTTACCTGCAGATGTTGTAGGCACAATGATCTACAATATGAAAGAAAATGATTTTAGCATAAAAAAGGGTCCTATTTTCGCCAATTTTGTGCTTGCCGATGAAATTAACCGAGCCCCGGCCAAAGTGCAATCGGCGTTGCTTGAAGCTATGCAAGAAAAGCAAGTTACCATTGGCGAAACTACTTTTACGCTAGACAAGCCTTTTTTGGTAATGGCAACTCAAAACCCAATTGAGCAAGAAGGTACATACCCGCTACCCGAAGCGCAAGTGGATCGATTTATGCTAAAAACAGTAATTAAATATCCACAAATTGCCGAAGAACAGTTAATTATTAGGCAAAACCTAAAGGGCAGTTTTGAAAAAATTAACCCAGTAGCTTCTGTAGAACAGATTTTAAAAGCTCAATCTGTAGTACGCGAAGTGTATATGGACGAGAAAATTGAAAAATATATTCTCGACATAATTTTTGCAACTAGAACCCCCGAAAATTTCGGATTGGCAGATATTAAACCGTTAATAAATTTTGGAGCATCGCCACGTGGTAGTATAAACTTGGCTACAGCTGCCAAATGTTATGCTTTTATTCGTCGTCGCGGGTATGTAATTCCAGAAGACGTAAGAGCTGTTGTACACGATGTATTACGCCACAGAATTGGTGTTACTTATGAGGCAGAAGCCGAAAATATTACTTCGGAAGAGATAATCAACAAGATTATTAATGTAATTGAAGTACCATAAAATTTGCGATGCTAACCTCCCACTTTGCAAAACCGTATATCGTAAATAAAAGCAATGGATACTAAAGAACTTCTTAAAAAGGTACGCAAAATTGAAATTAAAACACGTCGCCTAAGCGATCACGTGTTTGGTGGTGAGTACCATAGTACTTTTAAGGGGCGCGGTATGACTTTTAGTGAGGTGCGCCAATATCAATTTGGCGATGATGTGCGTAATATAGATTGGAATGTAACAGCGCGCTATAACGAACCCTTTGTAAAAGTTTTTGAAGAAGAACGCGAACTTACCCTAATGCTAATGGTAGACGTAAGTGGTTCAGAGTATTTTGGAACGCAAGAGCAATTTAAAAATGAAATAATTACTGAAATAGCTGCAACTTTAGCTTTTTCAGCAATGCAAAATAATGATAAAACGGGGCTAATTCTCTTTTCAGATGAAATTGAATTATACATTCCCCCAAAAAAAGGAAAATCGCACGTACTGCGAATTATCCGAGAGTTAATTGAATTTACACCCAAAAGCAATAAAACCGATGTTGCAAGTGCTTTAAAGTTTTTAAGCAACGTGATGAAAAAGAAAGCAATTGTTTTTGTACTGTCAGATTTTATTGCCGATAGCTACCAAGACACGCTAAAAATTGCTGCAAAAAAGCACGATGTAACCGGTATTCGCGTGTATGATAAAGCCGAAGAAAACATTCCAAATTTAGGAATGATTCAAATGGAAGACCAAGAAACGGGTGAGCTTCTTTTAGTCAATACAAGTTCAAAAGGCGTACGCAATCAATACTATAAATACCATCGCGAACGCGAAGCTTATTTTACCGAATCTTTTACAAAAAGCGGTGCAGGCGCATTGAGTACACGTGTTGACGAAAGTTATGTAAAGAAATTATTAGGTTATTTTAAAAGACGCTAGGTTGTAGCAGGAAGATGTTAGATTTTAAATTAAATATTATTTCAAAAAATAGAAGCTTTGGTATTCTAAGTAAAAGAAATTTACTTTTTACTGCGCTATTTTTCTTATTTGCCAATTATACCAACGCGCAGGTACAATCTGTTGTAGATTCTACACAAATTAAAATTGGTGAAGAAATTCTATATACCATAAACGTTGAAACAGATTCGACCAACGTTGTTGTGTTTTCTGAAGAGCAAACCTTTGCGCCTTTAGAAATGATAGAATCTTATAAAACCGATACTACTTTTGAAGGAAGCAAATATAAGCTTATAAAAAGATATGGTTTAACACAGTTTGACAGTGGCAGCTACACCATTCCGCCGCAACGTGTTTTTATTAATAACAAACCATTTTTTACCGATTCTATTAAAGTTGAAGTAAAAGATGTACCTGTTGATACTACCAAACAACAAATGTTTGATATAAAGGCCGCGGTTGAAGTAAAAGACCCTCCTTTCGATTGGCTTTCTCTCCTTTATTGGGTTATTCCTATCCTGCTAATTATTGGGATTGCACTCTTTTTATTCCGAAGAAAAAAACGAAAAGAAGCTGCAAAAAAACAGTTACCGCCCTACGAAGAAGCAATTGTAGCCCTTAAACAACTCGATAATTCGCAATTATTAAAGGAAAATAAAAGCAAAGAATACTACAGCAATCTTACCGAAATTGTAAAGCGCTATTTAGATCGCGAGATAGACGAGGCTGCGCTGGAAAGTACGAGCGACGAGCTTATAACGCGTTTAAAAATGCACAAAGACGCAGGTAACTTCGACTTCGACTTGGAGACAATTCAAAAACTCGACGCCATTTTTAAACGTGCAGATTTGGTGAAATTTGCAAAAATGAACCAAGAGTCGGGACAGGCAGAGTATGACCGAACTACGATTGAAGAAATTATAAACGAAACCCACGAGGCCGTTCCCGAACCCACCGAAGAAGAGCTTTTAGAAAATCAAGAGTATCTTGAAAAACTTCGCCGTAAACAAAAAAGAAAAAAATGGATTTTAGCAACTTCTGGAGTGTTGACGGTAATTGTATTAGCAGCCATCGCTTACGGAGTCATTACTGGTTTTGACAATTTAAAAGACAAAGTTTTGGGCAATGAGTTGCGCGACTACGTTGAAGGCAAATGGATTAAAAGTGAATACGGCTATCCGGCAGTAATTATTGAAACTCCTGAAGTACTTATTCGCGAAGCGAATGCAAATTCAAGATCAGAAAATACAACTGCAGGTCAAGATATTTTTTCTCACGGAAAAATGACCGACCCACTTTATATTAAGGTTTCAACAATGAGGTTTAATCAAGGACAACAAATTGATTTAAATACGGCATTAGATGTTGCCTTGGTAGCCTTAGAACAGCAAGGAGCAAAAAATATGGTGGTAAAACGCGATGATTTTGAAACCGACAAAGGAATAAATGGTCTAAAAGCCTATGGCGAACTTAACGTTCAAGTAGCGGCAGATAAGGTTTTAAAGAAAAAAAGCACTTATGTTTTAATGCTTTTTGCACAGCAAAATGGCTTACAACAAGTTTTGGTAGTTTATCAAGACGACAACAAATACGCCGAAAAAATATTTAATAGAATTGAAGCTTCAATAGAGCTTGAAATTTCAGAGAATGATGGGCAGTAATTTCGAATTTGTAAATCCGCAGTTTTTCTGGTTGTTTTTAATACTACCAGTGCTTGTGCTTTGGTATTTATGGAAACGCAAAGAGCAAACCCCGGCATTAAAAATATCGAGCATTCAAGGTTTTAAAACTGGAAAAAACTGGTTAGCTCGCCTAAAACCTTTGTTATTTGCACTTCGGCTTTTGGCGTTATCGGCAATAATTGTTGCCTTGGCACGCCCGCGCACCGTAGACGAATCTACGAGAACCAAGACTACTCGAGGGATAGATATTGTTATGGCAATAGACGTTTCGGCAAGTATGCTTGCACGCGATTTAAAACCAAACCGTTTGGAGGCCCTAAAAACTGTAGCTGCCAGATTTATTAACGATAGGCCAAACGACCGTATTGGTTTGGTAGAATACGCTGGCGAAAGTTTTACTCGTACCCCGTTAACAAGCGATAAAACTGTAATACTCTCATCGTTAAAAAGCATTGTTTACAACACAACAATTGAAGGTGGAACAGCCATTGGCTCTGGTCTTGCAACAGCGGTAAACCGTTTAAAGGAAAGCCGTGCTAAAAGTAAAGTAATTATTTTACTTACCGACGGGGTTAACAACTCGGGATTTATTGATCCAAAAATAGCAAGCGAACTAGCGGTTGAATTTGGCATTAAGGTATACACCATTGGTATTGGTAGTAATGGAATGGCAATGTCGCCAATAGGAATTAGACCTGGCGGTGGTTTTCAATACGGAAATGTTCAAGTTGAAATAGACGAAAAACTACTGCAAGAAATTGCCGAAAAAACCGGCGGAAAGTATTTTAGAGCTACCAGTAACACAAAGTTAAAAGAGATTTACGAAGAGATAAACAAACTTGAAAAAACCGATATAGAGGAATTTAAGTATACAAATTACGACGAAAAATTTCGTCCGTGGGTTATTTTAGCCCTCGTATTACTTGGTTTAGAATTTTTGTTACGAACAACAATTTTTAAAGGATTTTTATAGAAATGTATCAATTAGAACAACCTATATATTTTTACATCCTCTTTGCCATCCCGGTGATAGTAGTGGTTTTTCTATTGCTATTGGTTTGGAAAAAATCTATTCAGAAAAAATTTATAGACAAAGAATTACTTAAAAAACTAAGTCCGAATCGTTCAATATTTAAATCGGTTTTAAAAATATTAGTGCTTTGTTTAGCAATTGTTTGCATGAGTTTTGCCCTTGTAAATCCTAAAATTGGAACAAAACTTGAAACCGTTAAACGTGAAGGTGTAGATATAGTTTTTGCACTCGATGTGTCCAAAAGTATGCTTGCCGAAGACATTGCGCCAAACCGTTTAGAAAAATCTAAACAACTAATTACCCAAATTATTAACGGCCTTGCCGGCGATAGGATTGGGATAATTGGTTATGCAGGGAGCGCATTTCCGCAAGTACCAATTACTTCAGATTTTTCGGCTGCAAAGTTGTTTTTAAACGGAATGAATACCAACATGGTTTCATCGCAAGGTACTGCAATTACGCAGGCTATTGAAATGGCTCAAAATTTTTACGACGATGAGGAGCAAACAAATCGCGTACTATTTTTAATTTCAGATGGCGAGGACCACGGCGGGAATATTTCGTCTATTGCAAAAAATGCTTCCGAAAAAGGAATTAAAATATTTACAATTGGTGTAGGTACTGTAGAAGGGGCTCCAATTCCTATTAAAAAAAATGGAATCCTTCAATATTATAAACGCGATCAAAATAACGAACAAGTAATTACACGTTTAGGTGAAGAAACTCTTAAAGAGATTGCAAATACCGCCAATGGTGAGTATATTGATGGAACCAATACAAAAGCTGTTGTAGATAGGGTAAATGCCATACTTAGCGGAATGGACAAAAAAGAATTTGAAGCAAAACAGTTTACAGATTTTAAAGACCAGTTTCAATGGTTTTTAGCTGGGGCATTATTTTTGCTAGTGTTAGATGTGTTTTTTTTAGAGAGACAAACGGCTTGGTTAAAAAAATTAAACTTGTTTAACGAAAAGGAAAAACAATAAGATGATGACTGTAGAAAGATGGTTTTTTCAAAATAATTGTTTACTATCCATACTATTGGTTATAGTGGTAGCTGTCGTGCCTACAACTTCATTTGCTCAACAAACAAAAGAACAAATTAAAGAATTAAAAGCTGCTCAAAACTATTTGAGCGAAGCACAACAGTCCATTAAACAAGATGAGTTTGCAACGGCCGAAGCTAAATACCGAAAAGCAATTTCATTAAACCCAAATAGCGAAACTGCAAAATACAATTTAGGTACAGCATATTACAGCAAAGCAAAAAATGCCCAAGCTATGTTACGGTTTAAACAAGCTGCTGGTACGGCTACCACAAAAGCCGAAAAACACAGAGCTTTTCATAATTTGGGGAATACTTTTATGAATGAAAAAAAGTATACCGAGGCTGTTGAAGCTTATAAAAATGCACTTCGCAACAATCCAAATGATGACGAAACACGGTATAATTTGGCATTAGCAAAAGATATGCTTGAAAAAAATCCGCCGCCACCAGAAGATAAAAATGACGAAAACCAAGATCAAAACGAAGAGCAAGATCAAGAGAACAAGGAACAGGACCAGCAAAATCAGGATAATCAGGATAATAACAACGACGGCGAAAAGGAAGATAAGGACGAAGGCAATCAAGACGAAGAAAAAGATGAAGGTGATAAAAATGAAGACAAAGGAAAGCCTAACAAACCTAAAGAGGAAGAAGGCGATAAACCGCAGCAACAACAACCCGTGCCCGGGCAGCTTTCGCCCCAACAGGTAAAAAGCCTTTTGGAAGCCATGAATAACGAAGAGAAAAAGACGCAGGAAAAAATAAATGCCGAAAAACAAAAAGGCACAAAAGTGCAAACGGATAAAGACTGGTAGATTATGAAGACGAAGAATTTATTAATCCTACTAACGTTTGTGCTGTGTAGCTTGGCTGCAACAGCACAAGTTCAATTTAATGCCAAGGTAAGTAAAAAGAAACTTGGTATTAACGAACGGTTGCGAGTAGATTTTGAAATGAACCAAGATGGCGACAATTTTAATCCGCCAAGTTTTGAAGGATTCCGAGTGGTAGGTGGTCCCAACCAATCCATTAGTAATTCTTGGATAAACGGAAAACGTAGTTTTTCAAAAACCTATTCGTACTTTTTAGCACCTCAAACACGCGGGAAACTTACTATTGCTCAAGCCACTATTGAAATTGAAGGCCAAACTTATAAAACCCTTCCGGTTGAGGTACAAGTTACCGCCGCAGTTGAGGTACCAAAAGATGGAAGTAATGCAGATTATGTGGCGAGTGAAAATGTACACTTAGTTGCCGAAGTAAGTAATGCACAACCTTATTTAAACGAAGCAATTACTGTTACCTACAAATTGTACGTCTCTCATGATGTAAGTATTACAAGTCAATGGCGCGAAATTGACACCCCAAAATACGCCGACTTTTGGAGTCAAAACATAGACAATCAAAACAACTTTAAGGTTTACGAAGGAAAATACAAAGGAGAAGATTACCGCTATGTAATATTAAGAACCACTGTTTTATATCCGCAAAAAACAGGGGAGCTCGACATAGAACCCCTTACACTCGATGTGCCCATTGATGTACAAGGAAATCGTCGTGATTTTTTTGGTAGAAGAATTATGGAGCGCGTTAATAAAACCATTTCGGCAGGAAAACGAACCATAAATGTTAAACCCCTTCCGCTCGAAGGAAAACCTGATGGATTTAACGGTGCCGTTGGTAATTTTGACTTTAAGGTTAGCACGAACAAAACTGCGCTAAATGCCAACGAATCCTTACAACTCGATGTTACTGTTTCGGGCAAAGGAAACTTAAAATTATTTAAAACTCCAGATGTAAAGCTTCCCAACACACTAGAGGTTTATGAGCCCGAACGTATTGAAAAAGTTAGAACTTCTACCGGTGGTATGCAAGGCACCGTAACAGATGCTTATACTATTGTTCCGCAATTTAAGGGTAGCTATCCTATAAACCCGATAACATTTTCGTTTTTCGATCCAAAAACCGAAACATACAAAAGTATTACTTCTGACGAAATAGTTATCGAAGTTGAAAATGGACCTATAACGGCTGCACAAAATAATGCTACACATCAACCCAATAAACAGGTTGTACTTTCAAAAGACAATTTTAAGTACCTTATGCTCGAGGCTAATTTGCAACCAATTACTAAAAACAATTTCTTTAAGTCACCATTATTTTGGACACTTTTAGGCGGACCATTTTTATTAATTCCGCTGTTTATTTTGGCAGGGAAAAAGCGTAAAGCTCGACTTAATGATGTTGAAGGAAATAAACTGCGCCGCGCAAATAAACTGGCAAAAAAATACCTTTCGGAAGCAAAGCGAAACTTATCAAACCCCGAAGCATTTTACGAAGCTTTAGAGCGTGCGCTTCACAATTACTTAAAGGCAAAACTCAACATAGAAACTTCAGAAATGGAGAAAAGTCTTATTTCAAAAATGCTAATGGAAAGACAGGTAGAGGCATCTGTAGTTGACGGGTTTATAAACTTACTTACAAGTTGCGAATTTGCTCGATATGCTTCGTCGTCAAAGGCTTCGGCACAACAAGATTATAACAAAGCGGTTGCAGTAATCTCAAATATTGACAAACAAATACAGTAAAAACGATGAAGATGAAAAAGTTGCTGTACATATTACTATTTTTCGTTTCGTGTATAGGTTTTGCACAAAACGAAAACTTATTTAACCAAGGGAAAGAATTATATAAAAACGGAAAGTACCAACAGGCTATAAATTCTTGGAAAAAAATATTAGACAATGGCGAGCACTCTGCCCCGTTGTATTTTAATTTAGGAAATGCAGCCTATAAGCTTAACAAAATTGGCCCGAGTATTTATTATTACGAAAAAGCGTTACAACTCGCACCAAACGACAGCGATATAAAAAACAACTTAGCTTTTGCCCAAAATGCTAAGATAGATTCAATTGAGCCTTTGCCCAAAACTGTATTTTCAAAATGGTATGCGAGTATTGCAAACTTGTTTTCTTTTAACGGTTGGGCAGTATTGGCGGTAAGTTTTTCAATCGCGCTTGTTGTTTTATTTCTGCTTTATTATTTCGCTGTTGGCGAAAGGAGAAAACGTTTGCTATTTTCGGGAGCAACCCTAGCAGGTATATTTTTAATTGCGGCCTTAAGCATGGCATTTTTAACATTTAACGATTATACAAACCAGCAATCGGCTATTATTTTTGCTAGTGAAATTGAAATTAAAACCGAACCAACTTTGGGCAGTAATGTTGCGTTTGTATTGCACGAGGGTACAAAGGTTGAAATTGAAGCGCAGGACGGCAATTGGTATAAAATATCTTTAGCCGATGGTAAAGATGGGTGGATACCCGCTACCGAATTAAAACAACTTTAATTAATACTATCTTTTTCGGCTTCTTTATTTGTTTCGAGGCTTGGAAGCTCCAAATCTAATTGGTCTACCTCTTCTATAATTGAAGGTAAAATAGCGGGCGCTATTGCCGCAACTGGGGTATAAAGTAAGGAGGCGTCTCGCTCTTGGGGCGATAATATTCTATAGTTTTCAGATGCGTTTACAAACATAAAAACAACGCTTAAGAGAAAGGCGAATTTAAAGGCGTTAAAAACACCGCCAAATAGTTTATTAAAAAGCCCCATCATAGCAAAATCGGCCACTTTGGTTAAAATGCGCCCCACTAACGAAAAAAGAAGCATAATCACTAAAAAGGTTATTAAAAACGCTGCAATATTGGTTAAATCGGCACTCCAATCAAACCAACTTTCCAGGTACACCCGTGCGTAATCTGAAAAAAACATTCCTCCATATACTCCGGCTACCAACCCAATTAACGATGCCAAAGAGCGCAGTAAACCCTTTCGGAATCCCATTATAAAAGCTATGATTAGTATGATGCCAATTACGATGTCTATGGTGTTCATTATTTAAAAATTTTTATAAATATACCATTTTCCAAATTCTGAAATAGGAATTCAAATTTCAGAATAGTAAAATGTATCTTTGCACACAAAATTATAACGAAAAAATGGCACGTGACGAACAATTAAAGATGCAATGGGAAGAAGTGGTGCAACTATTGAGCAACCGCTTTGCCGATGGAGATACCTTAGATTTGGATGCAATAATATATTTAATTGGGTTACAAGAGTTAGGACAATTGCACCGAAGGTTTAAAAAAGACGAAAAATTAAATTTAATGCATATAGCAATATGCCGCCTTTTAGAGCCCTACGGTTATTATAAATTCGATTATTTTGATGATGACGGATGGCCTCATTACACAGTAGTCGAGCAGTTACCACCCCTAAAAGCGGGCGAACAAAGTGTTTTGATGAAAGAAGCAATTGTTCAATATTTTGTAGAAAAAGAAGTAATAAATTAATTAGGTTTCTGAAGAAAATTAAAAGATGATAGATACCATAAAAAATCATATTGCCCAAGTTGAAGCCTTTTCTTCAACTAATAAAGAAGAAATAGAAAACTTCCGCATAAAATATTTGGGAAAAAAAGGAATTTTAAACAGTTTTTTTGCCGAGTTTAAAAATGTTCCAAACGAACAGAAAAAAGAATTTGGACAAGTAATAAACAGTCTTAAAAACGCTGCCCAAAATAAAATCGATTCTTTAAAAGCTGCTTTAGAAATCAATGCCGAAGCCAAAGGTCAATATGGCGACCTAACACGTCCAGGTGAAATTATGTCTTTGGGCGCGCGTCACCCAATTTCTATTGTAAAAAATAAAATAATAGACATCTTTTTACGCATAGGTTTTAACGTGTCTGAAGGGCCTGAAATTGAAGACGACTGGCATAATTTTACTGCGTTAAATTTACCCGAATATCATCCAGCGCGCGATATGCAGGATACTTTTTTTATTCAAACCAATCCAGATATTTTATTGCGCACGCACACCTCATCGGTACAGGTGCGTTATATGGAAGACAACAAACCACCTATTAGAACCATTTCGCCGGGCCGTGTGTATAGAAACGAAGCAATTTCGGCACGCTCGCACTGCTTCTTTCACCAAGTGGAAGGTTTATACGTAGATAAAGGAGTAAGCTTTGCCGATTTAAAACAAACGCTTCAATATTTTACCACTGAAATGTTTGGGAAATCTAAAATTAGGCTTCGTCCCTCCTACTTTCCCTTTACCGAACCTAGCGCCGAAGTAGACGTTTACTGGGGATTAGAAACCGAAACAGATTATAAAATTACAAAAGGAACCGGCTGGTTAGAAATTGGCGGTTGCGGAATGGTAGACCCCAACGTACTAAAAAATTGTGGCATCGACCCCGAAGTTTACACAGGTTTCGCCTTTGGTGTAGGTATAGACCGTATTGCCATGCTATTACACCAAATACCAGATATTAGAATGTTTAGCGAAAACGATGTACGCTTTTTAGAGCAATTTAAAAGTGTACTATAGTTAGCATCTTTAAGCAAAATCACTCGCTTAAAAATAGTATTATGAAAAAGTATGCCGCTATTGCTGTTCTCATTATTATAGGCATTGCTATTGCCTATTTAACATTTGTAATTGCCGCCATTAAAATTATTATTGGATCTATTTTGCTAGTTGTAGCCGCAATAGCGTTACTAGCGGTATGGATTATGTGGAAAATTGACGATTAATTATGCGAAAAGATATTGAAATACCAAAAGCCGAAAATATTCATATTGTTGCTATCAATGAATACGATGAAGAAGTAGGTGCAAAACTTTGGACTGTGTATTTTATCAATAACCGCGAAACGCAAATTGAAACCGTATTGGTTATGTCTCGCGGAAATACTGAAGATAAAAAAACGACAACCCTACGCCGAAATCTTGGTAACGTAGCCCCAAAACAGGCTATAAAAATTGAATTTATTGCCGAAGCGGTTTTAGCCTTTACCAATGAGTATTTGGTTACTTTTTTTGACGGCAGCCGTATGTTTGAACGAAAATTTACTTTTACACCCAACAGTATTTCTGAAAGCAATACCGTTAAACTTCCCGCCGTAGATACCGACGGAATTTTAGCTAAATAAACTGCAGCGATGCTAAAAGTAAAAATAGATTCGTTCTCCTATTCTAAACAACCAATTTTAGAGAATATAAATTTTACTTTAAAAGCAGGCGAACATTTAAGTATTTTAGGAGAAAGTGGTTGCGGAAAATCCACCCTTTTACATCTTGTTTACGGTTTACTACCAGTTGAAAATGGCGCTATTTTTTACAACGATAAAAAATTGCTAGGCCCAACCAAAGCACTTATTCCTGGCGAACCCTTTATGAAACTGGTAGCACAAGAATTTAATATAATGCCCTTTACCACCGTTTTCGAAAACTTAAATACTCATTTAACGGGACTAAATGAAGAAGAAGACACCGCGCGAATTAATACATTGCTAACTGTAGTAGAACTATTACCCTATAAAAACACCTTGGTTAAAAATTTAAGCGGAGGGCAAAAACAACGTGTAGCTTTAGCCAAAGCACTGGCAAAAAAACCCGAAATACTACTACTCGATGAACCATTTAGCAATGTGGATACCTTCAGGAAAAATAAACTGCAACGCAAAATTTTTAGCTATTTAAAAGAAAATAAAATAAGTTGTATCACTGCTACACACGAAAGCGATGAGGCGCTGGCATTTTCAGATTATATTTTAATGTTAAAAGACGGTACCGAAGAAATGTTTGGCACTCCCGAATTTGTTTATAACAATGTATCTACAGCCTATCAAGCCAGCTTTTTTGGAGATGCAAATTTACTTTCAAAACACCTTGTTTCATCAAGCACTACCACCGAAAAAATTGTCGTTTTCCCGCACCAGCTTCAAGTTTCAAAGGTAAAAACTATACTCCAAGTAGTAGTAGAAAAATCATATTTTAAAGGAAGTCACTATTTAGTTGAGGGAAGTTTTAAAGGTGCAAAAGTGTTTTTTAATCATACTTCACCTTTAAAACAAGGTGCGGTTTGTTGGCTTAAAATTTCAGAATAACTTACACTTCAACAATCATTTTTCCTTTATTTTTTCCATCAAATAAATCGATAAATGCTTGTGGTATATTTTCAAAACCTTCAACTACAGTTTCTAAATAATTTAATTTATTGGCTGCCATCCACGTTGCTAATTGTTTTTGTGCTGGACCAAAATCTTTTACAAAATCTCGCACGATAAAACCTTGCATTAAAAGACTGTTTTTAATTAAAAGAGGTTCAACTCGCGGCCCGGTTGGCATTTCAGTTTTATTATAAAGCGCAATTGCTCCGCAGTTTATAATTCTACCGTATCTATTCATATTTTGCATTGCAGCATCCAGAATTTCGCCCCCTACATTGTCAAAATACACATCCACTCCCTCGGGACATTTGCTGGCAATTGCTTTGTTTATATCATCGGTAGTTTTATAATTTATCGCATCATCAAAATTAAATTCCTTTTTAATTCTATTAATTTTTTCATCACTGCCTGCAATACCCACTACGCGACAACCTATAATTTTTCCTATCTGCCCAACAACACTCCCTACGGCACCGGCAGCACCCGAAACTAGTAGCGTTTCACCCTTTTTTGGTTTACCAATTTTTTCTAAACCCAAATAGGCTGTTAACCCTGTTAAACCCAAAATTCCTAAATATGCTTTTAAAGGAGCTTTGTTTTTATCAACTTTATTTAACCCTGTGCCATCAGATGTTTGATATTTTTTCCACTGAAGCATGCCGTTTACAAAATCACCCTCTTTAAAATTGTTATTGTTAGAGGCTACTACTTCGGCAATTATCCCAGACTCCAATGGTTTGTTTAATTGAAAAGGTGGAATATATGATTTTTGGTCGCGCATTCTACCTCGTAAATATGGATCAACCGAAACGTAACGTGTTTTTAAAAGAATCTCGTCAACTTTTGGTTTTGGCGTTTCAATTTCGGTTATTTTAAAATCTGAAAGTGCAGGTTTTCCTTGAGGTCTATTTTTTAATAATATTGCTTTATTCATCGTGTTTCAATTCAAAAATTAATACTTATTTTTCTTAAGTTAAGAGATAAAGCGGCAATAAATAAAAGCAGTACTCACTTTTAGGAAAAGAATAACAATCTTAGATTTCTAATAAGTTTAACAAACTTAACCGCCACACGTTCTACCTTTGTTATTTATAAAGAAACAGCCCATTGAAACTAACCAATACCATAGTAGGCACTTTAATTAAAGACTTAACCGAGTTTTTTAAAAGTACCGATTTCTCTAAAGCAATTCTCTTAGGAATAGCGCTTACTACGCCCATCCTTATTGGGATTAAACTCGATGCTTTGCATATAGGGGTAACAATTACAGTGGGTGCACTTCTCTCTTCTCCTAGTGATGTAAGCGGTAGTATACGCAGTAAAATTAGCGGTATTTTGTTAGCTACACTTCTGGCAATGATTGTTAGTTTAATAGGTGGATATTTACATCTTTCGCTGTGGTTACTTTTCCCGGTATTAGGGGTTTTAATGTTTGCTATTTCATACATTTCAATCTATGGGTTTAGAGCATCATTAATAAGTTTTTCGGGGCTTTTTGCTTTGGTTTTAAGTTTTTCAAATGTTACCGAAGGCATACTACCCTATGAAAGAATGTTATTAATTGGAGTGGGCGGACTGTGGTATGCTGGTTTAGCATTATTGTGGCACTTCATTTTTCCAAAAGCACCTACAGAGTACTACCTTTCAAAAACGCTAAAACTCACTGCAGATTATTTAGAGATTCGAGGTAAATTGGTTGCCGAAAGAACAAATCGCGCCACTCTTTTAAAGGAGCTACTAACGCTCCAAACCGAACTGACAGCTACCCACGAAACGCTTAGAGATATTTTAATTACCAGCCGTACCGGTTCTGGCCGAAGTAACTATGGCGGCAAGCGCTTACTTGTGTTTGTACAGCTTGTAGATATGTTGGAACTCGCAATGACCAATCCTGTAAACTACTCAAAAACCGATACATTTTTTGAGAAAAAACCTCAGCAATTAAAATATTTTCAAAACTTGCTTTTTGCAATGAGTGACCGCTTAAACGTGATTGCAGATAATATTTCGACCCCCGAAAAATTGCGAAAAGACACAAAGATTGCCCATTTCTACAATAAAATAAAAACTGAAATTTCTGAGTTTACTTCAGATTCCGATATTGCTTATGATGAAAATTTGTTGCTATTAAAAAATCTTTTTAAATATCAAAAAGACCAAATTAACAAGATTGATAAAATTGAATGGTTGCTTCAAAATCCGGCACATCGCGATATTATCTTGCCCAAAAAAGAAGACTCACGCAGGTTTTTAACAAAACAGCGTTACGATCTTGAAATCCTTTCAGAAAATTTTAATTTACGATCTCCAATTTTTAAACATTCGCTGCGTATTGCAGTAATAACCATGGTTGGCTATGGCGTAGGAATTTTGTTTGCGGTACAAAATCCGTATTGGATTTTACTCACCATAATTGTAATAATGAGACCCACATTTGGGTTAACCAAAACGCGTTCTAAGGAGCGAACTATTGGCACGCTAATTGGCGGAGCTATTGCGGTTGGCATTGTTTTACTAACCCAAAATACTACTGTTTACGGTATTTTAGCTATTTTAACCTTAGTCATTGCATTTTCAATGGTGCAACGTAACTATAAAGCTGCGGCAACCTTTATTACCTTAAGTGTGGTATTTATTTATGCACTTATGCGACCCGATATTTTTAACGTTATTCAATTTCGGGTAATGGATACAATGATTGGCGCTGGATTAGCCACCCTAGGGAACTTACTTCTTTGGCCAGCTTGGGAAAAACAAGGAATGCAAAAAACCCTTTTGGGAACTATAAAAGCCAACCGAATTTATTTAACTGAAATTATAAGTTATTACAATAAAAAAGGCGATGTACCCACCGAGTACAAGGTAGCGCGAAAAAATGCATTTTTAGAGTTAAGCGATTTAAGTGCCGCTTTTCAACGAATGACGCAAGAGCCAAAATCTAAGCAGAAAAACCTTGATAAAGTGTACGAAATTGCTGTATTAAATCACACTTTTTTATCGTCTCTGGCCTCACTAAGCACCTATATTTTAAATAATCCAACAACGCCCGCATCTAAAAATTTTAATATTATTTCTGAAAGAATAATTAAAAATCTAAAAGTAGCCGAAAAAATTCTAGATACCCAAATTCAATATAACTCAAACACATACATAAAAACTGAAGAGGAAACTGACAGGTTTTTGGAAAATATTTTTGATGAAACCTTTGGAAGCAGTATCATATTTTCTGAAGAAGAAAAAAACGGCCAAACAGCTCGTTTTCATTCAAAAATTGAAGAAGCTCACTTAGTGCGCGAACAACTTAAATGGTTGTTAGCAATGAGCGAGAAAATGCCGAAACTACTTAAAAAAACGAAGTTTTAAAATACAGTTTTAACACACTTCGGTAATTTTAAAAGTACTGCCATTTAAATTAAATTCTTCTCCTTTCTTTTTAGCCGAAAGTAATTTTCCTACTGGTGAATTTAACGAAACACAAAGAAAATCTTCATTATCTACGGTAACCTTTCCCACCGAAATACTAATAAAGTAATTATACTTATCTGTAAAAACCAAACTACCAAACCGAGCATAATTTGATGGATTGTTAATATCAATTTTCTTTAAAAGAAGGGTTAGCTTTTCAATCTCCCGAAGTTGTTTTCCTGCGTTTTCACGGTCTATTTGAAGCATTGCTCTTCCCGTATTATGTTTATCGCCACTACTACTTTTAGATTCCTGAAACATCGCTTCCTCAATACCACTTATGGTTTGCTTTATATTACTGTAACGTTTATTTACTTGCTCATGACAGTGCTGTAATAGCCTATTTTTAACCGATAAATATGTCATTCTTTTTCACCTTTTTTGTTGTCAATAGACTGGTCTACTTTTAAATTTAATACACCGTAAAGTAGCATTTGTTTTTTAATCCACGCGGTTCTATTGGCTACATATGGACCGGGAGGGTTTGCACTATACCGCAACGGACTTGGCAAGATTGCTGCAATTGCCGCCGCTTCTCCCCTATTTAATTGCGCTGCTGGTTTTTTAAACCAATACTGCGCAGCCGCTTCGGCGCCATATACACCTTTGCCCATTTCAATGCTGTTTAAATAAACTTCCAAAATGCGTTCTTTTGTCCAAAACGTTTCTATTAAAAGTGTAAAATAAGCTTCCAAAGCTTTCCTAAACCAACTGCGTTCTGGCCATAAAAAAACATTTTTAGCAGTTTGTTGCGAGATAGTACTTCCGCCGCGGAGCCTTTTGCCTTGTTGATTATGTTTTAAAGCTTTTTCAATGGCTTGCTTATCAAAACCATTGTGTTGTAAAAACAGTTGATCTTCGGCGCAAATTACAGCCAACTGTAAATGAGGCGATATTTTTTCAATAGCCACCCAGTTATGTCGAGTCGCATTATTTTCGGGATTTTCAATAGAGCGAATCGCCATTAGTGGCGTATAAGGTACCGGCACATATTTATAAATAAGTACCCACAACATGGTGAGCGCAACAAACCACAGACTTAGTTTAAGAATAAATTTAAACAGTTTTTTAATCATATGTAATTATTTATTCTCGCTAGGTGCAAGCTCACAATATTACGAACTTTAAGTTGTGATTTGGGCGAGTTGTTTCCCCACAGAACTTCCTATCGCAACGCCCATACCTCCAAGCCGTATACCGCAGAAAACATTGGGTGATACAGCTTTTACAATAGGCTTTTTTTGTTCTCCCAAGCCCATAATTCCACTCCAGCGTTGGTCTATTTTGAATGTATGGTTAGGTAAAATTACCGTTTTAAGCAAGTGCTCCAATTTATCTTGTACAAGTTGGGTAAGTTCCATTTGGGTGGTTTCTTCGCCTTTAAAATCTAAATTTCTACCACCGCCAAATAGAATTCTATCATTAATATTTCTAAAATAATAATACCCCTTATCGAGATGAAAAGTTCCTTTAAGCTTAAGATTTTTAATTGGTTTGGTAATTAAAACTTGCGCTCGGGCAGGTTTTAAATCAACATTTAAAAAACGTTTTGCAAAACCATTAGTTGCAATGCACACTTTTTTTGCTGAAATATCTCTTTCATTGTTCACTTGAAGCGAAACCTTATTTCCTACATCTGAAATAGCTGTAATTTCAGTAGCATTTAAAATTATTATATTTTCTGAAGTTGCTTTTTTAAGGAGGCCGAGCATCATTTTGCCGGTATCAATTTGGCCTTCATAATGGTTAAAAATTAGTTTGGGTTGAATATTTTTAAACTGAAAGCTATTTTCTTTTAATTTAAAAACCTGAGAAGGAAAAATAGAATCGAGAAGTTTGTTTATATACGGTAGTTTCTGTTGGCAAGTATTATAAAGTTCTAAATCGCGTTTTGTAAACAACTCGTACCCGCCATTTTCTTGATAATCTAATTGTTTATCTCCCAAGGTTTCACGCAAAAGTTTTAAACCTGCTACTCTATTTTTTACAAGTTGAATTACTTCTTCTTCGGTATGATTATTAAGGTCGTCGAGTATTTCAGAAATACTGCCAAAACAAGCAAATCCTGCATTTTTAGTACTTGCACCGCTTGGTAAAAAACCCCGTTCAAAAACCACAATTTTACTGTTTGGATGTTTATTACGCAAGGAAAGAGCGCAGCTTAAACCTACAATTCCACTGCCAATTACAGCAAAATCGATGTTATTAAACCACGTGTTTTGTTCCCAAAAAGATAGCTTCATCTAAGTTAAATTTTATACTACATACAAAAAGCACCAAATTACAAGATTTACATTGTATAATTTGGTGCTTTAAAGGTTAATAAACAAAACCGTTATTCTTCTTCGGGTTCGTTCATTTTAAAATCATTCATAAACGCAGTGGTGTAATTTCCAGCAACGTAGTCTGGGTCGTCCATTAATTGACGGTGGAACGGAATGGTAGTTTTAATACCTTCAATTACAAACTCGTCTAAGGCGCGTTTCATTTTACTTATTGCTTCTTCGCGTGTTTGTGCGGTAGTAATAAGTTTTGCTATCATAGAATCGTAATACGGTACAATAGTGTACCCCGCGTAAACGTGAGTATCTAATCGAACGCCATGGCCGCCTGGTGCGTGTAAAACGGTAATTTTACCTGGCGACGGACGGAAATCGTTATACGGATCTTCTGCGTTAATTCTACATTCTATTGAATGAAGCTGTGGCGTATAATTTTTTCCTGAAATAGGAATACCGGCAGCTACTAAAATTTGTTCTCTTATTAAGTCGTAATCAATAACTTGCTCGGTAATTGGGTGCTCTACTTGAATACGAGTATTCATTTCCATAAAGTAGAAATTTCGGTGTTTATCCACCAAAAATTCTATAGTTCCGGCCCCTTCGTATTTAATATATTCTGCGGCTTTAACAGCTGCATTACCCATATCGGTACGAAGTTTTTTCGTCATAAATGGGCTTGGGGTTTCTTCGGTAAGCTTTTGATGTCTTCTTTGCACCGAACAGTCGCGTTCACTTAAATGACACGCTTTCCCAGTGCTATCACCTACAATTTGAATTTCAATATGTCGTGGTTCTTCAATAAGCTTTTCCATGTACATACCGTCATTCCCAAAAGAGGCAGCGGCTTCTTGTCGTGCACTATCCCAAGCTTTTTTAAGGTCTTCCTTTTTCCAAACAGCGCGCATACCTTTTCCGCCACCACCCGCTGTAGCTTTAAGCATTACTGGGTAACCAACTTCTTCGGCTAGTTTTTCACATTGTTTGAAATCTTCAATAATTCCGTCACTTCCAGGAACTGTAGGTACTCCAGCCGCTTTCATTGTAGCTTTTGCCGAAGCTTTGTCGCCCATACGTTCAATCATTTCTGGAGAAGCTCCAATAAATTTAATTCCGTGTTCGTGACAAATTTTTGAAAATTTTGCATTTTCAGAAAGGAACCCATACCCTGGGTGTATTGCATCTGCATTTGTAATTTCGGCAGCTGCAATAATATTAGACATTTTTAAATAGCTTAAATTACTGGCTGCAGGGCCTATACACACCGCCTCGTCTGCAAAACGTACGTGCAAACTTTCTTCATCGGCTTTTGAATAAACTGCAACCGATTTAATTCCCATCTCGCGGCAAGTGCGAATTATTCGCAATGCTATTTCGCCCCTATTTGCAATTAATATTTTTTTAAACATAGTGTTTTTTAAATATCAAATCTCAATTTTAAACTTCTATTTATGCGATGTTTAAAGATAGGATTTGGAGATTATTTATGACGGATCTACTAAAAATAAAGGTTGATCAAACTCTACTGGAGAAGAGTCGTCCACAAGTACTTTTACAATTTTACCTGAAACTTCACTTTCAATTTCATTAAAAAGTTTCATGGCTTCAATTACGCAAAGTACATCGCCTTCTTTAATGCTTGTACCCACTTCTACAAAAACTGGCTTATCTGGCGCCGGTTTTCTATAGAATGTTCCAATAATTGGCGACTTAATGGTAATATATTTTGAATCTGATGCTTCGGCTGGAGTTTCAGATTTTTGTGGCGCTTGTTGCTGTTGAGTTGGCGCAGCAGTTTGTTGCGGTACTTGCATTTGTGGCTGCGACATAGCAGGAATTTGCTGAATATAGGTGGTTTCGCTTTTACCGTCTTCGGCTCCTGTTTTTATAGTAATTTTTATATCTTCTGTTTCAAGTTTTACCTCATTGGCTCCACTTTTGGCCACAAACTTAATTAAGTTTTGAATGTCTTTTAAATCCATATTGTTAAGTTTAGTCTTTTGATTTTGTTGCTATTATTTTGAATCGTAGGCCCATTTTAAATAAACGGCACCCCAAGTAAAGCCTCCTCCAAAGGAAGCGAATATTAAGTTATCTCCTTTTTTAAGTTGTTTTTCGTAGTCTGCCAAACATAGTGGTAAAGTAGCTGAAGTTGTATTGCCGTATTTGTGAATGTTTACCATTACTTTATCGTCTGGTAATTTCATTCGTGAGGCAGCGGCATCGATTATACGTTTATTGGCTTGGTGTGGCACTAACCAATTAACGTCGTTGCCAGAAAGTTCATTTCTTTTCATGACTTTTTCGCAAACATCGGCCATATTTGAAACGGCAAACTTAAATACAGTTTTCCCTTCTTGGTAAACAAAGTGTTGTTTGTTTTCAACCGTTTCTTTTGATGCTGGCAGTAAGGAGCCTCCCGCGTCAATTTTTAAAAATGGTCGTCCTACGCCATCGGTACGTAAATATTCGTCTTGAACGCCTAATCCTTCTTTATTAGGTTCAAAAAGTACGGCACCGCCACCATCGCCAAAAATTATACAAGTTGTTCTATCTGTATAATCTATAATGGACGACATTTTGTCGGCACCAATAAGTAAAACTTTTTTATATCTACCAGATTCTATGTATCGTGCTGCCGTAGACATCCCGAAGAGGAAGCTAGAACATGCAGCAACAAGATCGAAGGAAAAAGCATTTACAGCCCCTATTTGCGTAGCCACATAAACACCTGTAGTAGCAACCGGCATATCTGGTGTAGCCGTGGCCATAATAACCAAGTCAATTTCTGCTGGGTCGGTATTACTTTTTTCAAGAAGGTTTAGTGCTGCTTGAATTGCAAGATATGAAGTACCTTTATCTTTATCTTTAAGTATTCTTCTTTCTTTAATTCCGGTTCGGGTAGTAATCCATTCATCATTGGTATCTACCATTGTTTCCAACACTTTGTTGGAAAGAACGTAATCTGGAACGTAACTTCCTACAGCGGTAATAGCTGCCGTGATCGTACTCATAAAGCTGAATTAAAATTCACAAAAAAGACCAAAAATCTTTTAAAAAGAGTGAAAAATACTAAATTTTACTTGAATTTCGGCACTAATAGTTTTGTTTTTGACTTTTTTGTAAAGTTAAAAAACAAAAAAACCCTCACGTGTGCGTGAGAGTTTTGTATATAATTAAAGTGTATTATGCTTCTACCTGCTCGGTTGCATCAATTACAACCTGCCCACGATAGTACATTTTTCCTTCGTGCCAGTGAGCTCTATGAAAAAGATGCGACTCTCCTGTAGTAGGATCTGTTGCAAGAGTAGGTGCAGTAGCTTTGTAATGCGTTCTTCTCTTATCTCTTCTTGTTTTCGAGATTTTTCTCTTTGGATGTGCCATTGCTATTTATTATTTATCCGTTAATAGTTTTTTTAATGAATCCCATCGGGGATCGGTATTTTCGTCTTCAAGCGACTCTTCTTCGTCTGTAGCTTTCGGACTTAATTCTTCGAGTTTATCGAGTATATCGCTTTGTAATGTACCATCTTCAACTCCTGGATGAACTCTGCGAGAAGGCATTGCCAACACAACAGATTCATATATGTACTGCTGAATATTTACTTCATAACTTCCGTGAGGTAAAATGAGTAAATCTTCATTTTCATCATTGTACTCTTCACCAAATTTTACCACAAAATTATACGCCCCTTCAATTGCTTGATTATAAGGCTCATTTGTTGTATCGCAAGCTACATTTACAGTTCCATTAAAATTTAATGTAAACTCTAACAATGTGCTCATTTTTTCCAGTTGTACATCGAGATTAATGGCTGCGTCATTAAATTCGTCATACTCAAAATGCTCAAAGAACGCTTTTTTTAATTCAAAGTTAAACTGGTGTTTTCCTAATTTCAACCCTACAAAAGGGATGGTAAACTCTTTCAAATCCTTCATTTTCACACCTATTTAAGACCTTAACCTTACGGATAAGGCGGGTGCAAAGATAAAAAATTATTTCAATAGCAATTAATTTTTCTATTTCTTTTTTACGAAGCCTCTTTTACGGTTAGTTTTCAACGGATTTTTTGAAAATTCTTTATAGTTCTCGCGTGTTTTATATATTGAAATAGCGCTAAATACAGCTTCGCGAAACGATTCAAAATTTGCTTCATTTTTACCAGCTAAATCAAAAGCAGTACCGTGATCTGGCGAAGTGCGAATTCGGTTTAATCCGGCGGTAAAATTAACCCCTTTTCCAAATGCTAAAGTTTTAAACGGCACCAAGCCTTGATCGTGATACGAAGCAATTATGGCATCAAAATTTTTATAATTTCCAGACCCAAAAAAACTATCGGCAGCATAGGGACCAAATACCATTTTACCATTTTTGCGAATATTGTCTAATGCTGGACGCAAAATAGTATCGTCTTCATTTCCTATTATCCCATTGTCTCCCGTATGCGGATTGATTCCTAAAACGGCAACTTTTGGTTTTTCTATTCCAAAATCTTCTATTAGACTGTGATAAACTGTATTAATTTTTTTATCAATTCGTTCGCGCGTAATATGCGACACTACATCTTTTACGGCTACGTGGTCTGTTAACAACCCAACGCGTAAATCTTCAGCAATTAATAACATTAGGCTTTCACCTTCTAACTCTTGCGCTAAATAATCTGTATGCCCCGGAAAGGTGAAATTTTCAGATTGAATATTTGCTTTATTAATAGGTGCTGTAACTAAAGTATCTATTTCTTCATTCTTTAAAGCACTAACGGCGGCGGTTAATGATTTAATAGCATACTTTCCTCCGGTGGCATTTTCTTCTCCAAATTTTACATCAACGTGTTCTTTCCACACATTTAAAACATTAATCTTTTTAGGTACAATATCATTTAAGCTATCGATACCGTGAAGATTTATTTCTGTATTGAATTGTTTTTTGAAGAATGACATCAATTTTACAGATGCAAAAATAACCGGCGTGCAAAATTCTAACATTCGTGAATCTTCGAATGTTTTTAAAATTATTTCGCCACCTATCCCGTTTATATCGCCAATAGAAATACCTACAACTATTTTATCTTCTTTACTCATTAAGTTTGGCTTTTTTAATTCTTACTTTTGCAGTACAAATGTAACCAAATACTACAATGTTTACAGGAATTATTGAATCTGTTGGAAAAATAGTTAATCTTACAAATGATGGCGAAAACCTACATTTAGAGGTTGAAAGCAACGTAACTAATGAGCTTAAAATTGACCAAAGTGTGTCGCATAATGGGGTGTGTTTAACCGTTGTTGAAATTAAAGAAAATTCATATGTAGTTACCGCTATCAAAGAAACTTTGGACAAAACAAACCTTAAGCAGTTAAAAGTTAATTCATTAGTAAACTTAGAGCGTGCTATGAAACTTGGCGATAGATTAGACGGTCATATTGTACAAGGTCATGTAGATTGTACTGCTACTTGCACAAATGTTGTGGAAGAAGATGGAAGTTGGGTTTTTACATTTCAATACAATCACGACGAGTTTAATACAGTCGAAAAAGGATCTATTACTGTAAATGGAGTAAGTTTAACGGTTGTTAATTCAAAAAAATCTGAATTTAGCGTAGCTATTATTCCTTATACTTTTAACAATACAAGTTTTAAAACACTTTTAAAAAATAATATAGTAAACTTAGAATTTGATATTATTGGGAAGTATGTAAAAAACCTTATGAACCCTTATTTGTAAGGAGCTTTTTCTTATAAACCACAAAAAAACCGTAAAGCACTCCTGCGAGTAGTAATATCCATAAAGAGCCATCAATAGGCAATTGAGGTCCTGGCGGAGGGGGAGGATTTGGCGGTGGAACTTCTTCACTAGCCTGCACAGCCAACAGAATTAAAAAGTAAAGGTTTGCAAGCATTAAGCAGAGTTATAGATTGGGGTTTGCCAATAAAAATCTAAAATAAGTAATTTTTAGTTTTCGCTAAAAAATATACAATATTACTTGTAATAACTCTTTACGCTAAAATAAATTGTATTAAAAAAATTACAACTTTATTTTGCAAAAAAAGTGGTCCCACATGGGCTCGAACCATGGACCCCCTGATTATGAGTCAGGTGCTCTAACCAGCTGAGCTATGGGACCGTTTATAAATCAAAATTTCAATTAACTTATACTTCTTAAGTTAATGCAAAATCCGCAAAGGGTGGATTTAAGGTTTGCAAAGGTAAAACACTTTCTAAATACCACAAAACTATTTTTAGTTATTCTCAATTTCTTGACATAACTCTACTAACACGCCATTGGCAGATTTAGGATGCAGAAATGCCACTAATTTATTATCGGCTCCTTTTTTGGGTGTTTCGTTTAAAATTTTAAAACCTTCGTTTTTTAAACGTTCTATTTCGGCATAAATATCATTTACAGCAAAAGCAATGTGATGAATACCCTCTCCCCGCTTTTCGATAAACTTTGCAATTGGGCTTTCTGGGTTTAAAGCTTCTAAAAGTTCAATTTTGCTTTCTCCGCATTTAAAAAAAGAGGTTTCTACGCCTTCGCTTTCCACTCGTTCGCTTTTGTAAGGTTCGCTACCTAACAGCGCTTTATACACTTGGTTGGCGTTTTGCAGACTTTTTACGGCTATGCCTATATGTTCTATTTTTTCCATAGTAAAACCTATCTTTTGGCAATAAAATCTATTGCGGTAAAACAGTTTGTAATTTTATAGCTTAATTTTAGTTTCAAAAATACAATTAAAATACAATTGAAATTAAATAAGCTTGGGGAGTCCTTAACAGTCCTTAATATTTAATGTTCTATTTTTGCACTATGGAAGAAAGTAATAGACAAAAGAAAATTGCGAGTGTTTTACAGACTGATCTCGCCAACGTGGTTCAAAATATGTTTCGCGAAGCCGGACATAGCAATATTATTATTTCGGTAAGTAAAGTAACTGTAACTACAGATCTTTCTATTTCGAAAGTTTACGTAAGCGTGTTTCCTGCAAATAATGCCAATGCTATTGTAGAAGAGTTAAATAAAGTGAAGCCAACTATTAAACATAAAATTGCTCAGCTCACAAAAAATCAACTTCGTAAAATGCCCGAATTATCATTTTATAACGATGATTCGCTCGAGTATATTGAAAAAATTGATAGAGCCGTAAAAGGCGAGGACAACCCGTTAAAAAACCCAGATTTACTCCCAAAACGCAAAAAAAAGTAGCTTGAATTTTTCGCTCTACATCGCCAAACGCTATTTGTTTTCAAAAAGTAGCAACAATGCAATTAATATCATTACTGGTATTGCCGCCGTGGGCGTAGTTGTAGGTGCAATGTCATTATTTATAGTACTTTCGGGGTTTTCGGGTTTAAAAGATTTTAGCCTTCAGTTTACAAATGTTTTTGATAGCGACCTTAAAATTTATCCCGAAAAAGGGAAAACAATAAACTTTTCAAAAGCTCAAAAAGAACAACTTAAAAATATTGACGGCGTTGCATCGTTTTCTGAAATAATTGAAGAAAGAGTTTTTCTTCATTACAAAGCAAAAAACCATATTGCATATATAAAAGGAGTAGATTTAAACTACGGCAATGTAACACAATTAGATAGCATTGTGTATTATGGCAATTGGTTGTTGTCGCACCAAAACGAAGTGGTTGTAGGGCTTGCAACCATCGCAAAACTATCGTTGGGTGTACGCGATTACGGCGAACCTTTAGAAATTTATGTTCCCAAACCAGGCACCGGACAAATTAATGTATTAGACCCAACAGATGCTTTTAATAAAGCGCGCGTAGTAGTATCGGGTGTGTATCAAGTTAATGAAGACTTAGATTCAAAATACGTTTTTTCTGATATAGCTTTTGCCCGCCAATTGTTGTCGTTAGACAGTACAACGGTATCTTCTATAGAAATGAAATTACTGCCTACGGCTTCCGAAGAAAATGTACGGGCAGAAATTGAAAAAATCTTTCCCAAGGAAATTCTTTTAAAAAATAGAATTCAACAAAACGATGCACTTTATAAAATGCTGAATACCGAAAACATTGCGGTTTATTTAATCTTCACTTTGGTTTTGATCATTGCGCTTTTCAACGTTATTGGCTCCATAATAATGATGGTTTTGGACAAGCGGAAAAATATAAAAACACTCTACAATATGGGGGCTTCGTTGCCTGAAATACGCCGCATCTTTTTTATGCAGGGAACGCTAATGACCGTGCTTGGCGGTTTGTTGGGGATTTTCTTGGGAATCATTGCCGTACTGGCACAACTAAAATTTGAGTTCGTGGCAATAACCAGCACATTGCCATATCCCGTGAAATTGGAGTTGCTAAATATTCTGATTGTTTTTGTAACGATAACTATTTTAGGCATTATCGCTTCAAAAATTGCCTCGAGCAGGGTTAGGGAAAAATTATTAGTCTAGGCAAACTCATAATCACCAAAAGTTTCCAAAACGGCAAGATTTCTTCACATTAAGTATTTATTATGTTAAAGGTTGAGAATATAGAATGAATTTGTCTTTTTTACCTGATTTATTTAGGTTTATATCGAATAAGTCCTTATTTTTATAAAATCTTAACTCCCTAGAAATTTTATTAATCTTTAAATTTCTAAGTTATGGGAAAAAACTTACCCCCCCCCCGCTTTTTAAAAAGATGGTTATTGTCTTTTTTATTATTAATTCCTCTTGCCCTCTTAGCCCAAAATCATCGAGAAACTTCTCTTGGATGTGGAACTGTAATAGGCCCTGAAGAATACAAATTGGATAAATTTTATGGCTCCAATCAAAAAATAGTTGATTTGTTAATAGAGAACAATGTAAACATTGACAAAGACTATTTGGATAAATTAGATAGTATGGAGACTATGCCCCTTATGAATTCTGAAATGTTTAAAGGGATTAGTACATATTATGAAATTCCCATTAAAGCTTGGATTTATAGAAATAACAATGGTACCGGCAACATTTATCAAAGTGATGTGTATGATGTTGTTGACCAACTTAATACACTTTTTACTGCAAACACCAATATACGATTTTACCTGCTCTGTGATATTAGTATCATCAACAACAGTAATTATACTAATTTCGGAGATCAATATTTCAGTACCTACACGGCAAATAATAAAACCCCTGGTGCGATTAACGTTCATTTTGTTATAAGTTCTGCTCCACCACCAAATGAAATTTGGGGCGGAAAGGCTTATTTGCCATGGGGAACAACCCCATATTCCTGTGCTGTTGAAACTGTTGGTTTTTCAGTTGCTACCGTAGGAAATGTTCTAGGACATGAGATTGGGCATAATTTAGGTTTAAGGCATACCCATGATAATGCACGTCAATCAAATCAGGACTACAATGAAAGTGCAGGAAATTGCTATCAAGAAGCAGTAGATCGCTCCAAAAGACAAGGTCTTTTTTGCATAGGAACTCTTGATAATAGGAAATGTGAGGAAAATGGTGATCAACTTTGTGATACAGAAGCTGATCCCGGAGTTAGGAGAGAGAATAGGATTCCTTTCTCCTATCTATATCCTTCAAGTTGTACTTATAATCCATCTGTTGGAGGGCAAGATAATTGGGGCGATAATTGGACACCCATGACGGCAAATATTATGAGTTATTCAACATTTAATTGTCGAAATTATTTTTCCCCATTACAAGTGGGTAAAATGTATGGCTATATTGGCGGTATAGGAATCAATTATCCAACTTTCAATATTTCTGGTCCCAATGCTGTTTGTAGTAACCAAAACACCACTTTTTCGGTTAATTCATTGCCTGGTGTGTCCGGCTATACTTGGGAAGTACCATATAATATGAATATTTTGAGCGGCCAAGGAACAAATAGCATAACTATTGAAGCAGTAAGTGGGTATGGTGGTGTAATACGAGTTACGCCCAGTTGTGGTTCAAAGACTGCTAAGAAAACTATCTTAAATCTAGGAGATATTGAAATTGACGGCTACGACCAAGCGTGTCCATATTTCACTTATACATATACAGCTCCAAACCTTTCAAACGCCAACTATTTTTGGAGTGTTACAAATGGAACAATAATTTCTGGTCAATATACCAATCAAGTACAAGTCCAACTGACACTACATCCATCGAACCAAACAATTCTAAATCTACAATTAACCAATGTTTGTTCTAACGCGGTATATGCCCAAAAAACAATTGTTCACGGTGATCCGCCGCCGCCCGAACAGCAGTGTTTCGCTAACGATGACAAACCAGTGGGGAAAAATGGAATTAAACCTCTCGAGAAGGTCGCAGATATGTTGTTATACCCCAACCCTGCAAACACAACCATTACTATTGTACCACCGAGTAATGAACAATATAATGTACATCTTTTTAACTCTTTGGGGCAATCATTTTGTTTAAAAACTGAAATAATTGAAGATTCTTTTTCAATAGATGTCCAAAATTATCCAGATGGTATTTATTATGTAAAACTGGAAGGAACAACAGAAACTTTTAATAAAAAATTAATCATTAAAAATTAACGTTATGAAAACAATTTATATATTATCTATATTTTCTATAATAATGATTTTAGCATGCAACAAAGAAGAAAACTTGCCTAGTGGTGGCGATCTTCTGACATACAATGTTTATTTGGATTTACAAAAATCTGATGGAACCTCGTTTAACGAGGGTGAGATTGAAGCAAAAGGAGGGTATCTTAATGAAGAAGGACAGCTGGTTTATAACGGTGATTGGTTTCAATTGCCTATCGATACGGATATTTTCGGAAAAACTGTATTTGGTCCTTTTGAAATAGGTGTTAGTTCTGGAGGAGGTAGTAATGAACCGGAGCCTGGAACAGAATGGGTATCCAACACATTGCTTTTACTGCGATATCAAGGCATTACCGAAATTGATACGCTTCGTAGCAGAGACAGCTCTAGATATCCAGATTTCCGTTATTTCGATATTTTTAAAAATGATACACTGCTTCAACGCTTCAACGATCCCGATAATTATATCGAAAGACCGTGGTACATCACAATCCAAAAGTAAAATAATTGGAACAATCCTTAAAACCTTCCTTTTAGTTAGGAAGGTTTTTTTTATTAAGTAAGGTTTAAGCAAACTCATAATCCCCAAACACTTCCAAAACCTCCTCAAAAGCTTCAAAAACGGAGGCAGAATCATCGCTTGTAACCATTTTCATTCGGTATTCCTTAAAGTTGGGAATACCTTTAAAATAGTTTGTATAATGGCGGCGGGTTTCAAAAACACCTAGTTTTTCGCCTTTCCAATCTATAGCCATTTGTAAGTGGCGACGGGCAGCTTCCACACGTTCTTGCATCGTGGGGGGCGGCAAGTGTTTGCCTGTTTTAAAATAGTGTTTTACTTCTTTAAAAAACCACGGGTAACCAATGCTGGCACGGCCTATCATTGCACCATCTAGCCCGTATTTATCGCGCATTTCCATTGCCTTTTCGGGCGTGTCTACATCGCCATTTCCAAATACAGGAATATGCATACGCGGATTGTTTTTTACTTCGGCAATAGGTTTCCAATCGGCATCGCCTTTATACATCTGGGCACGGGTGCGACCGTGAATGGAGATGGCTTGACAGCCTACATCTTGCAAACGTTCGGCAACCTCAACAATTTTAATTGAATCGTGATCCCAACCCAAACGCGTTTTTACCGTTACGGGCAATTTTGTGTGCTTTACCATTGCTTCGGTAAGGCTTACCATTAAATCAATATCTTTTAAAATACCAGCCCCTGCACCTTTAGAAACTACTTTTTTAACCGGACAGCCAAAGTTAATATCAATGATATCTGGGCCACTGGCTTCCACTATTTCTACACTGCGAAGCATAGATTCTAAAACGGCACCAAAAATTTGAATGCCCACGGGGCGTTCTTTTTCGTATATATCGAGCTTCATTACGCTTTTGGCAGCATCGCGAATGAGCCCCTCCGAAGAGATAAATTCAGTAAATACCACATCGGCGCCTTGTTCTTTACAAAGTGCACGAAACGGTGGGTCGCTCACATCTTCCATGGGTGCTAACAACAATGGAAAGTCTGGCAGTTGTATGTTTCCTATTTTTGGCAATTCAATTGTTTTTAGAACTGCAAAAGTAGTAAATACTCAGTTAATTAAATGTATATAAAAGTTTGGTGAATTTTACAATCTGTCTCCTTCGGCAGTTTCAATAGTTTTATTATTGTCGCGAAGACGCGCATTTCCAAAGTTATATTTAAACCCAACGCGTATGAGCCTATTTTCTTGATCGGTATAAAAATGATTGTCTTGATTGTAATATCTAGCCATAGAGGCTACATTGTTCAAAGAATTAAACAAATCATCAACACTAACCGAAACACTCGCCCGTTTATCCCAAAGATCTTTTTTTAATGAAATATTTACAGTGCTTTGGTTTTTAAAGTATCTATTTCCGAAGACAAAGTTTGAAATATATAGTGCCGAAAGACTTGCTGTAATATTCTTTTCTTTTGAAAGCGTAAAACTGTTATAGGTTTGAAAATACTGGCCAAAAGTGTCGTTGGTATAATATTGCTGCGAACTTTCTAAAGCCTCAAATTTATTGGATAAATAAAATGAAGAAGTAACTATTTGAAAGTACCACCACGGTTTAAACGACTTGTAATAAACAATATCAAAACTGTACTGATATGCGTTTGTTAAGTTGGCATATACACTTCGCAAAATTTGATTTTCGTTGTGCTGAAATGATAAATAACTTAGTTCATTCGATACATTTTCATAGTATAAATCAAAAATCCAATTGCTATTATACGAGTAGCTTAACGTAATTTTATCTTTAATTGATGGTACCAAATTAGGGTCTCCGCCTATGTAATTATTTTCGGTAATATAGTATTTAAACGGATTTAAACTTTCGTATCGCGGACGTTCTATACTGCGATTGTAAGATAATCCCACTGTGTTTTTATCATTGATAGTATAATTTACCGAAGCGGTAGGAAATAGATCAAAATAGCTTTGGTAACTCGTTTCGCCCAATTTATTTGAAATAGCATCTATAACCGTATATTCACCACGTAAACCAAAAGCCAAGCTCCATTTATCCCACTCCTTTTCAAAATTGAAATATTGGGCGTAGATATTTTCTTTGTAGTTAAAATTGTCTGAACGGTCACTACTAAATACGTGCGAATTATTTTCAGTGATATAAAAGTTTAATTTACTTTTTGTATCAATATTGCTCAATTTAACCCCGGCCTTTATGCTACCTCCAAATAAAGCTGAAGCAAAATCGGCTTGCCCTGTAAATATGTTATTCTTTTGGGCAGACATGCTTAAAAAACTATTATTTCTTATAAACTCATTATTGGGTAAAAAGTAATTGGTACTTACACTTTGGTCCTGGTCTCGATTAAAATATATATAATTTACAACTGCCGAAAGTGTAGCGCCTTTAGCGTTTAATTTTCGTTTGTACTCTAAAGACATAGTAAAGTTATCTTTTAAAAACCCTACGTGACTTAAGGTGGTATTTGTAGAATCTAATTGATTTGTACCGTTGTAAATAGTTGCCCTACCGTTGTTGTGGTAATTGCTTTTAGGTGTTATTGAAATATTAGATGTTAACCCAATAGTATTATTTTCATCTAAAGTAAAGTCTAAAATTAGGTTTCCATTGTGGTTTTCTTGTTTGGTAGTACGGCTAAAATAAATATCCCAAACAGATTTTGTAGTGATTTCATTAGGTTCAAAATACCGAATGTTGTGAAAATCTTCTTTAAATTCTTTTTTGTTATTATAAGTATAACTAGCGTAAAGATTAAGCCACTTATTTTTATAAAAATGAGAAGTTCCCAAACTGAATTTTGGGTAAATTCCTTGGCTATAGGTGGTATTTATAGCGCCTTTATAACCAACAGAAATTGCTTTGGTGGTTATAATATTTAACACCGTACCCGCATCGGCATCAAACTGTGCATCGGGGTTTGTAATAACTTCAATAGCCTTTATATTGCTTGCATCGGTATTTTCTAAAAGCGATACAACTTCAGAATCAGATAGGTATACCCGTTTACCGTTTATGTAAATTACAGGAGAAGAAAATTTTATTTGAATATTTTCGCCAATTACTACAACGCCTGGGGTCTTTTTTAAAAGATCCATAGTGCTGCCCACTGCTAAGGTTGTGTTTTCCACATTAAACACCAACTTTCCGCTTGTTTTTACAATGGTAGGTTTTTTACCAACCACTACAGTTTCGTTTAAGGTTTCTTCGGCTTCAGTTAAAACAACAGTATCTAAATTTAAGTTTGAAGATACCATAACTTCCTTTTTAAACGTTTTAAACCCTACATAACTAAAATTAAAATGATATGTTCCGGCGGCAAGATTTTTAAATTGAAATTCACCTGTATGGTTTGTGGTAGTTCCCGCAATTGGAGATTTGTCTTCACTATTAAAAACCAATACGTTAACAAAAGAGAGATTTGTATTATTGGTATCGGTTACCTTGCCAGCTACGGTAAAATTTTGAGCCAGTAATAAATTTGCCACAAGGCAAAATGTATAGGTTAAAACTATTTTCATCAGGTTGTGATATCTGGGGCGACACCCGTTAAATACAATTCATTGGGGAGAATATATTTACTTCAAGCACAATTGGGGAAGTACAAATATGTTAAATAAAATTTTAACTTTTAACAAATAGCAGAATTTTTTTAAGTGTTGACCTCAAAACATATATAATCGCTCTATATACGCTATATTTGCAAATTATAGCAGAGAAGAATTTTTTATGAAGAATATCCGCAATTTTTGTATTATCGCTCATATCGACCACGGTAAGAGCACTTTGGCAGATCGATTATTAGATGCAACCAATACCGTTACAGATCGCGAAAAGCAAGCCCAACTACTCGATAGTATGGATTTAGAACGCGAGCGTGGCATTACAATTAAAAGTCACGCAATCCAGATGGATTACGAGTACAAGGGTGAAAAATACATTCTTAATTTAATAGACACACCTGGGCACGTAGATTTTTCATACGAAGTTTCTCGATCAATTGCTGCCTGCGAAGGTGCCTTGCTTATTGTTGATGCAGCGCAAAGTATTCAGGCGCAAACTATTAGTAACTTATATTTAGCCTTAGAAAATGATCTTGAAATAATTCCGGTGCTTAATAAAGTAGACTTGCCATCGGCTAATGTTGAAGAAGTTACAGACGATATTGTAGATTTATTAGGCTGCGACCCCGAAGAAGTAATTCCGGCCAGTGCGAAAACTGGCTTAGGAATAGAAGATATTTTAGCTGCTATTATTGAACGAATTCCTGCCCCCAAAGGCAATCCCGACGAATCTTTACAAGCTTTGATATTCGATTCGGTATACAATCCATTTCGCGGGGTAGAAACCTATTTTAGGGTTTTAAATGGCGAAATAAAAAAAGGCCAGCATATTAAATTTATGGCCACAGGCAAAAGCTATTATGCCGATGAAGTAGGGACTCTTAGATTAAAACAATTTCCGAGAGAAGTAATTAAAACCGGCGATGTAGGTTACTTAATTACCGGTATAAAAGAAGCAAAAGAGGTAAAAGTAGGTGATACAATTACAGATTCTAAAAACCCAACAGTAAACATGATTGAAGGTTTTGAAGATGTAAAACCTATGGTATTTGCCGGTATTTACCCAGTAGATACTGAAGATTATGAAGAGCTTAGAAACTCTATGGAAAAACTTCAGTTAAACGATGCTTCTTTAATTTTTATTCCAGAAAGTTCGGCAGCTTTAGGGTTTGGATTTAGATGTGGATTCTTAGGAATGCTTCACCTCGAAATTATTCAGGAAAGACTAGAAAGAGAGTTTGACATGACGGTTATTACAACCGTTCCTAACGTATCATACCACGCTTATACAAATAAAGAACCCGATACACCTATTTTAGTCAATAACCCGTCAGACCTACCCGAGCCGGCAACTTTAAATAGAGTAGAAGAGCCGTATATTAAGGCAACTATTATTACCAAAGCAGACTTTGTAGGGTCGGTAATGTCATTATGTATTGAAAAAAGAGGAGAGATTACCAACCAAACATATTTAACTACCGAGCGAGTTGAACTTACTTTTGATATGCCTTTGGCCGAAATTGTTTTCGACTTTTACGATAGGTTAAAAACAGTTTCAAAAGGTTATGCATCTTTTGACTACTCGCCAATAGGAATGCGCGAGTCACATTTAGTTAAGGTTGATGTTTTGTTAAACGGAAATGGAGTAGATGCACTTTCGGCACTATTACACCGCGACAACGCTTACGATATTGGGAAGAAAATTTGTGAAAAACTTCGCCAACTTATCCCGCGACAACAGTTCGATATTCCAATACAAGCCGCTATTGGAGCCAAAATTATTGCGCGTGAAACTGTTAAAGCTCTTCGAAAAGACGTTACTGCCAAATGTTATGGAGGTGATATTTCAAGAAAACGTAAACTTTTAGAAAAACAGAAAAAAGGTAAAAAACGAATGCGCCAAGTAGGGAATGTAGAAATTCCGCAAGAAGCTTTTATGGCGGTATTAAAACTAAACGATTAATAAAAAGCCCTGTTTTTACAGGGCTTTTTTAATTCTTTTATCTTTTAAGTTGAATTGTTACAACAAAAATAATTATTGACCGCATTGTGCTCCGGCTTCTACCAATCCTTCAATATACACATTATAGGGGGTACCTGTGTTTTGACCGTTAACCGCTGCATTGCCATTGCCCAATTCGCACACTTCAAATGCGGGGGTTTGTGGCGATGAGCACGTTGTACAACTTATTTCTTCATCTTTTTTGCACGAAGTAATTGTAATTACAACAAGTACAAATACTAAAAAACCTATCTTTTTCACTGCCATTTCAATTTAATTTAGCCTTTAAAACGGCGTTTAATTAGAATCTTTCCCTCCGTTTTTATCTCTAGTTGCATTTACAACATCTTCAAAATCCATGGGTTTTCCTAAATAAACAAGACTGCTTCCGGCTTCTACTTCTAATTCTGGTGGTGAATTTAATAAATCTAAATGACCATTATCGTGTTTTAAAAACAGCGGAATTGCATCGGGGTTTTCACCAATAATATTTAAAATTCTTAAAAACTGATTGTGGTTTTCAACAGGAATTTCTTGAATTGAAGGAAAATCTTGGGCTACTTGTGTAAAGCGTGTATAATCATGTGTGTATGAAAACAACTCTTTTGCTGCAAGATTTTTTCGGTTTCGCATTTCTTCCGAAGTCATTAACCTAAAAGTTCCATTTTCACCAAAATACCTTCCAAACCTATTAATTGCTTGCCTGTTAATTTCATCGCTTCCTGTCATGGCCAATAGGTAACCCACATCGTTTAATTCAATGTTATCTGTAAGGTCATCTGCATAAATATTTGCTGTAAATGCTTCTAAGCCCAATTCTTTGGCTCTATTTATATTTAATTGATTAGAATCAATAAGCACTACGTGTCTCTTGTTTTTGTGTAAATACGTTGCTATTAATCGCGAAACTTTTGAGGCTCCCACCATTAAAATACCTTCCGATTTTTTTAAAAACACGCCCAACCAATCGGCCATTATTCGAGCCGTTGTTGCATTCATAATTACTGTAATTAGTACAACTGCAAAAACGAGAGGTGTAATATATTCGGCACCAACTACGCCTTTTGAAACTAATTTTGTGCCAAATAATGACGAAATACCGGCTGCAACGATACCCCGCGGACCAACCCAACTAATAAATAATTTTTCATTGGTTTTTAAAGACGAACCAATGGTGCTGGCTAAGACGGAGAGCGGCCTTAAAATGAAAATAATGATTGCTAAGAGTATGGCTGTTTTATAATTAATAACAAGAAGTAAATCGTCTACGCTTATATTTGCCGAAAGCAGAATAAATAAAATAGAAACTAACAGTACGCTTAAAGATTCTTTAAAATAGAGCAATTCTTTTAAATTTGGTAAATCGCTATTACCTAAAAACATACCCATTACAACCACAGCAAGTAAGCCAGATTCATGTGCAAGTAAATCGCTCGCTACAAATACAGCCATGACCAATGACAGCGACACAACGTTTGATAAATAATGTGGAATTAATTTCTTTTTAATTGCGATGTAAAGCGCATAACCGGCAGAAACTCCAAAAGTCATCCCAATTAAAACAATTTTACCAAAGTCTAAAAGTGCTTGTTTTGTGTAGCCCGAGTCGCCTTCAACGCTAATAAATTCATAAACCAAAACAGCTACTAATGCCCCAATGGGATCTATTAAAATACCTTCCCATCGCAATACTGCTGCTACATCTTTTTTAAGCGGAATATTTCGTAAAATAGGGGTAATTACAGTGGGTCCCGTAACAATAATTAAAGCTGAGAATAAAAATGAAATTCGCCAATCGAGACCAAAAACATAATGTGCAGCAACTCCAGCCCCAATAAAGGTAATGGCTGCTCCAATACTAATTAATTTACCAATGGCCGAACCTACTTTTGAAATTTCTTCGCGTTTAAGGGTTAAGCCACCTTCAAATAAAATAATACCGACCGCCAAGGAAACAAAATAAAATAAATTTTCGCCGGGAAAGAGACCGTTTTTACCGGTCCAAATGGGTTGAATCCATTGATTTCCGTCTTCAGAAAAAAATGTAGATAGCGGTCCAACTAAAAGACCAATTAAAATTAAGGGTAAAATTGCAGGAATTTTAAACTTCCATGCGACCCATTGGGCCAAAATTCCTAAAATTATAATTCCTGCTAGTTCTACCATATAATTGGGTTTTCGGTAAAATAAAGATTTTTCGTTGCCACCATTTACTAATGAATTGTTAAAAATAGTATAATTAATTTATACTTCAGTCTTGGTCTGTAACGCTTTTGCTAATTTGCAAATCATTTCTTCAAATTATGCAATTATATCCTATAGAAGCTGGTAACTTTAAACTTGACGGAGGCGCAATGTTTGGTGTGGTTCCTAAAACGCTTTGGACCAGAACAAACCCTGCCGATAGTAATAATATGATTGATATTGCCGCACGATGTTTGCTTATTGAAAATGGCGATAGGCTAACGTTGATAGACACCGGCATGGGCAATAAACAAAGTGATAAATTTTTTAGCTATTACCACCGTTGGGGCAATTACAACATTGACGATTCTCTAAAAAAGCACGGTTTTAGTAAAGACGATATTACCGATGTTTTTATGACGCATTTACACTTTGACCACTGTGGCGGTAGCGTTCAATGGAATAAAGACAGAACAGCTTACGAACCTGCTTTTAAAAATGCGACTTTTTGGAGCAATAAAGATCATTGGCAATGGGCAACTAAACCCAACCGACGGGAAAGAGCTTCTTTTTTAACCGAAAATATTATTCCGTTGCAAGAAAGTGGACAGTTAAAATTTGTATCTCAACCACAAACCGATTTTGCCGAAGCAAACCAATTAGATTTCGGGATACTGTTTGTTGACGGTCATACCGATAAACAAATGATTCCGCATATAAATTACAAAGGAAAAACCTTAGTCTTTATGGCAGATTTACTGCCTACTGCTGGTCATTTACCGTTGCCCTTTGTTATGGGTTACGACACTCGACCGCTTTTAACCCTACCCGAAAAAGAAAAATTTTTAAATAAAGCGGTAGAAAATAATTACTATTTGTTTTTAGAACACGACGCCCACAACCCAATAATAACAGTAAAAAATACTGAAAAAGGCGTTAGACTTGCCGAAACATTTTCACTAAACGAATTTTTTAATTAATCCTATTTTTAAATATGAAAATCTTTAAAATCTCCCTATTTACTATTGCAATTTCGGCCGTTATGGCAAGTTGTGGAAGTGGTGCTGCAATTGTAGCTACCCCTATTGAAAATATTGATGCCAATCCATTAAAAGTAACGCCGCTAACCGAGGCGCAACTAAAACAATGGCCAGCAATGGACTTGGTAACCGATACGGTGCCGGGGATGAGTGTTAATAAAGCCTATAATGAAATTATTAAAAACCGAAAAGGCGAAACGGTTATCGTAGGGGTTATAGATAGCGGTGTAGATATTGAACATGAAGATCTTAAAAACGTACTGTGGATAAATCCTGGTGAAATACCCGGAAATGGAATAGACGACGATAATAACGGTTACATCGATGATGTTTACGGATGGAATTTCCTTGGCGATATTGTTGGGGAAAACATGGAATACGTAAGAATTATTAGAAAGCTGAAACCTAAGTTTGAAGGTAAAAGTGATGCATCTATTAGCGCAGCAGACCGCGAAGAATACGCTATTTACCAAAAAGCAAAAGCCGAATTTGAAAAAGAATTTTCAGAAATTTCTTCAAATAAAGAGCGCTATGAGCAAATTTTATCACAAATAAAACCTGCTCATAAAGCTATGGAAGCCAAATTGGGTAAGGAAGATTATTCACAAAGCGAGTTAACTAATATTAAAAATCCTACGCAAAGAGAACAACAGCAAATAGCAATGCTAAGCCAGATGTTAAACTTTGCCGATTCTGTACCCGAAGTTATTAAAGAATTGGAAGGTGCCATAAAATATTACGAAGGTAGATTAAGAGACAACTTTAATTTAACCAAAGATTTCCGTGGCGTATTAGGAGATAATCCCGAAGATATTACAGACACGGTTTACGGTAATAATAATGTTGCCGGACCAGACCCTACTAAAGATAATATAAAGCACGGTACACACGTTGCCGGTATTATTGCTGCAGAACGCAACAATGGCATTGGAATGGATGGAGTAGCGAAGAATGTGAAAATTATGTCTATTCGTGCCGTTCCAGACGGCGATGAGTACGATAAAGATATTGCCTTAGCTATTCGCTATGCCGTAGATAACGGGGCAAAAGTTATAAACACAAGTTTTGGAAAATACTATTCTCCAAATGCCGATTGGGTTTACGATGCGATAAAATATGCCGCTTCAAAAGATGTTTTAATTGTTAATGCAGCAGGTAATGATGGCTTCGATTTAGATGATATTAATGTGTATCCAAACGACCAGGTTGACAACCAGCCAGAAATTGCAAATTCATTTATAACCGTAGGCGCTCTTAATTACAAATACGGCAGCGAAATGGTTGCTAATTTTTCAAATTATGGAAAATCTAATGTAGATGTTTTTGCGCCGGGTGTAAAAATTTGGGCAACAACACCTTCAAACTCATACGAGTTTTTACAAGGAACTTCAATGGCTGCACCAGGTGTTGCCGGTGTTGCTGCAATGATACGTTCATATTACCCAAAACTGTCTGCCGCACAAGTAAAGCAAATTTTAATGAATAGTGGCCTATCTGTAAACACCGAAGTAGTATTAGGTGGAGACCCTTCAAATACGGCTCCTTTTTCAACTATTTCAAAATCGGGTAAAATGGTAAATATGTATAACGCCTTAATTATGGCAGATAAAATGTCTAAATAATGAAGCAGTTTTTAAGTGGAATTTTTTTAATAGCAACAATTTTTTCGGCTTCTGCCCAAACAAATGCTTGCTATTGGCAACAAGAAGTTGATTATAAAATGAATATTGAAATGGATGTTAAAACATTTCAGTATAAAGGAACTCAAGAATTAAAATATACAAACAACTCACCAGATACTTTAAACAAAGTATTCTATCACCTATATTTTAATGCTTTTCAACCAGGCAGTGAAATGGACGTGCGCTCTCGTACTATTGCCGATCCCGATAGTCGTGTAACCGATAGAATTTCAAAACTAACTCCTGAAGAAATAGGATATATAAAACCTAAATTTTTAACACAGGATAACGTTGCTACTACCTACACGATTAAAGGTACAGTAATGGAGGTAAAACTTAATGAGCCTATTTTACCTGGCGAGAGTACCACTTTTAATATGGAATGGGATGCACAAGTTCCATTACAAGTTCGACGTTCTGGTAGAGATAATGCCGAAGGAGTAGCACTTACTATGACCCAATGGTACCCCAAATTGGCCGAATACGACTTTGAGGGATGGCACGCCGATCCTTACATTGGACGCGAATTTCACGGCGTATGGGGCGATTTTGATGTAACTATAACCATCGATGCAGATTATACTGTGGGAGGTACAGGCTACCTTCAAAATCCTGCCGAAGTAGGACACGGCTACACAGCACCCGGACAAAAATGGATGAAACCTAAAAAAGGAAAATACACTTGGCATTTTCTTGCTCCCGATGTTCACGACTTTGCATGGGCTGCAGATGATGAGTACATCCACGATACATACCCGGGACCCAATGGAGTTACACTACATTTTTTATATAAAGACAATCCTGAAATTGCCGAAAACTGGAAAAATTTACAACCCAAAACGGCGGCTTTAATGGAGTTCTTTAATGAACATATTGGTGAATACCCGTATGAACAATATTCGGTAATTCAAGGGGGTGATGGCGGTATGGAATACGCTATGAGTACAATGATTACTGGCGAAAGAGAATTTGGTAGTTTGGTAGGTGTTACAGCTCACGAACTTGCACACAAGTGGTTTCAATTTATGCTTGCTACAAACGAAACAAAGCACGAATGGATGGACGAAGGTTTTACGGTTTATATAGCAAATGAAGCTATGAATTACGTAATGAATCAACAAAAGCCCAACCCACACGCAGGCTCTTACCGAAGTTATTATTATATGGCCACTAGTGGCGAAGAACAACCGCTTTCAACACATGCCGATAGATATAGTACAAACCGTTCATACGGTATAAATGCGTACAGCAAAGGTGCTGTGTTTTTAGTGCAATTAGGGTATATTATTGGCCCCGAAAATCTTGCCAAAACCCTTAAAAGATATTTTTACGATTTTAAATTTAAACACCCTACACCAAACGATTTTATTCGTACCGCCGAAAAAGTCTCAGGTTTTGAATTAGATTGGTATTTAATTGATTGGACTAAAACAACCAACACTATCGATTATGGCATTCAATCGGTAGAAAATAACGGAGAAAATTCAAAAATTACGTTAGAAAGAATTGGCCTTATGCCAATGCCAATAGACCTTTATGTTACTTATGAAGATGGTACACAAGAATTGTTTTACATTCCCTTACGTATGACTTGGGGTGAAAAACCAAATCCGTTTACCGACTTAAAACGAACAGTTTTAAAAGATTGGGCTTGGGCATATCCTACCTATTCATTCGAGATTAAAAATGGTAAAAAAGTAAAAAGTATGATGATTGACGCCACCCAAAGAATGGCCGATATTAATCCTGAAAATAATATTTGGGAGGCAGAATAAAGCCTTTTAAATTATCTTTTAAAACCTCGCAGCTTTTAAAACCTGCGAGGTTTTTCTTTTTATATATTTACAGAGTGAAGCAAACATTTCCAAAAACTGAAAAGCTTAAAAGCTCAAAAACCATTGAAAAATTGTTTTTAGAAGGCGATTCGCATTTTAAATTTCCTATTAAAATATTTTTTCTTCCCGCTAACGAAAACGAAAATAACTTAGCAGCATTTGCCGTTCCGAAGCGAAATATTAAATCTGCAGTAAATAGAAATCGCATTAAACGTCAACTTCGCGAAGCGTATAGATTAAATAAACACCTTCTTGAACATATTCACGGCAAGAAATTTGTTATACTCTTTCTCTACTTAGGAAAAGTTAATCCGCAGTATGCGCATCTTGAAAAAGCCATGCAAAAACTGCTTAAAAAATTACACGATGAAAATAGTTAGTTTTTTAATTTTCGCGTTTATAATGGCGTGCTCGCAAGGAAATTCAGATGCAAAATTTGATGCCGTAGCTATCGCAGAAGAATTAACCGAAGAAATCCCTATTGCCCGACAAAGCACTCCACCGCCACCACCCGCAGCCGAGGTAATTGATGTAAAAGAAGACCAAAAAATTATTAAAACTGCACGCTTGGTCTTTGAAAGTAATGATATGGAAGCTACTCATAAAACTATGCTTCAACTTGTTACAAAACATAAAGGTTTTGTACAAAATGATAACAGCGGTAAAGATTATAACCGTATCTATAAAAATTTAACCGTAAGAATTCCTACCAAAAATTTCCAAAGTTTTATCGATGAAATTTCCGAGGGAATATCATTTTTTGACCAACGTACAATTTCGCGACAAGATGTTTCAGAAGAATTTATCGATTTACAAGCGCGGCTTAAAGCAAAACAAAAGTTAGAAACTCGGTATTTAGAACTTCTTAAAAAGGCCAAAACCGTAAAAGAAATGCTCGATATAGAGCGAGAATTGTCAAAAATTCGCGAAGAAATTGAAGCTAAACAAGGTAGACTTCAATATTTAGAAAATAAAGTTTCGTTGAGTACCGTTACTATTGAATTTTATAAAATTACTGCCCAAACAGGTGTAACACAGTCGTACGGACAAAAAATTGTAAATGCCTTACAAGGCGGATGGAACGGTATTTCGGTATTTTTCTTAGGTGTTTTATACCTTTGGCCTTTAATTATCGTTGCAATAATTGTTGTTATAATTCTTCGTAAATTTCTAAAGCGAAAAAAAAGAAAGTAACATAGGTGCAACAAAAGTCTTTTCCTCGGCTTTCTGTGTATTTATACAGTATAAAATTCTTCAATAATATTTCTGTGTTGAAGAATAGATAAATTTAAAACTATGAAAAAAAGAATTTTCATCCCCGTAATTGCAATCGGTATATTTTTTACGACTGTAAGTTTTAAAAGCGATTTTTTTGAAATTGCTAAACAAATTGAAATTTTTACGACCCTTTTTAAAGAATTAAACATGAATTACGTAGACGAGGTTGCCCCAGCTACGTTAATGGATAAGGCTATTAAAGGGATGTTAGAAGATTTAGACCCCTACACTGTCTATTGGAACGAACAGCAAGTAGAAGATGCTAAAATCAACAATTCGGGTACGTATACAGGAATTGGTGCCATCGCGCAAAGCCGAAAAGATAAAATAATAATAATAGAGCCCTATAAAGATTATCCGGCCGATAAAGCTGGATTAAAAGCAGGCGATGAAATAATTAAAATTGGCGATGTTACCATTGCCAACGTTGAGGCCGATGCTGGCGAATTGCTAAAAGGCACCCCCGGTTCTACCGTAGAAGTTACTTATAAGCGCCAAGGAAAAACTGCTACAACCACCATTACTCGTGGAGCCGTAGAAATAAAAGCAGTACCATTTTATAAATTAATTCAAAACGATATTGGATACATTGTGCTTTCACAATTTAACCGAAAAACAACCTCTGAAACCAAAGCGGCTTTATTAGATTTAAAAGATCAAGGCGCAAAAAAATTAATTTTAGACTTACGCGGAAATCCCGGCGGACTTTTAACCGAGGCCATTAATATTGTCAATCTTTTTGTAGATAAAGGTGAAGTAATAACTACTACAAAATCTGTTATTGAAAAGTACAATCAAGTGTACCGTACAAAATTTGATCCTGTAGACAAGGAAATTCCATTGGTTGTTTTAATAAATGGCAGAAGTGCTTCGGCTAGTGAAATTGTTTCGGGTGGATTACAAGATTTAGATAGAGCCGTAATTATTGGCGCTCGCAGTTTTGGGAAAGGCTTGGTTCAACGCCCAAAAAAGTTGACCTATGGCACCCAGTTAAAAGTAACTATTTCGCGTTATTACACACCTAGCGGACGAAGCATTCAGGCTTTAGATTATTGGCATCGCGATGAAAATGGCGACCCCATTAGAAAAGATGCAAAAGAGTATAACGCTTTTAAAACCAGAGGCGGCAGAACCGTTTATGACGGCGGTGGAATATTACCCGATATTGAGTTGAAATCGGCTGTTTTTAGTCCCATCACTACAGCACTTTTAAAAGATAATGCCATTTTTGATTACGCTACAAAATATTATTACAGCCACCAAATGAGCGATTGGCAAAATTTTAAATTGACTGAAGCAGATTTTCAGGATTTTCTGAAATTTTTAAAAGCAAACAATTTTGAATATGAAACCGAAACAGAAAAGAAATTTGCCGAAGGTTTAAAAATTGCCGAAGTCGACGACTTAAACAACGAAATTGCTATCAGTTATAACCAGCTTATGGCAGCGATTGACAAGGCAAAAGACAAAGCTATTTTAGATAAAAAAGTAGAAATAGAATCTTTGTTAACAGATGAAATTTTAAAGCGATATTTCTATCGCGAAGGATTGTACAACTATCACATTAATCACAACCCTGAAATTTTAGAGGCTGTTTCGGTGTTGAATAATGATGGAAGATATAATAAAATTTTGAAGTAATTAAGTGAATGAATAATGCAATCCTTTTTATCTTTTTTTGAAACAATGCCTCTTTGGTTAAAAGCAGGTTGGGTATTTTTTGTTCTTACAATTTTCTGGATTTTAGAGGGGTATTACCAGTTTGTTTTTACAAAATACAACAAATGGCGGCACGCAAAAACCAATTTAATATTGTTAGCATTTGTAATGATAATAAACGCAGTTTTTGGACTAATAACCGTTGGAATATTTTTTTGGTTAAATGCGTCAAACTTTGGGATACTTCATTTATTTAAAGCGCCTATTTGGGCTGAATTATTACTTTCAATTTTAGTTTTAGATTTTATCGCACAATACGTTGTTCATTATTTATTGCACAAAGTAAAATGGATGTGGCGGTTACACACCGTACACCACAGCGATAAAAATGTAGATGTAACTACGGGCACACGGCATCATCCTTTCGATTTTATAATTAGGGAAACCTTTGCTTTAATTGCGGTAATAATTATGGGCATGCCTATTGCTTTTTACCTGTTTTATAGAATTTTAAGTGTGTTTTTCACCTACTTTACTCACGCAAATATCGCTTTGCCAAAGGCTGTTGATAAAGCGTTGAGTTATGTAATTGTAACGCCTGCAATGCATAAATTTCACCATCATTATAAAATGCCTTGGACCGATAGTAATTATGGCAATATGTTTTCAATCTGGGATCGACTTTTTGGAACTTTTACCTACGAGGATGTTTCAAAAATAAAATACGGACTCGACATTACAGATCATCTGCAAGACGAAAATATTAGTCAACAATTAAAATTACCTTTTACACAAACGGTTAATTACAAGTAGAAAATTTCCTATTAACAAAACCTTAACCAGTCCTTAACTAGCTGTTTTTCAAGCTTATTGTAATTTAGTGGTTATGGTACATTCAGATAGAGAAGAAAATAAAAAAATTTTAAAAGAATCTGTAACTTATTTAGAAGATCGAGGCTTTGAAAATATTCACGCAGATTTAGAAGGTTACGAAGCTCCAAAATCATACATTAAAAAAAATAGTGACGTAGTAATAACTCCAGATATTGTAGCAGAACGCTCTGGAATAAAACATTATTTTGAGATTAGTATTAAGTCGGCAAAACCGCGTTTATTAAAATCTAAATGGCAATTTTTAGATACCTTAACACGTATGCGAAATCAACGTTTTAGAATAATTACCCGTCGTGGGCATTATAAATTTACAGACGAAATGCTTAAAGATCTTAATTTAGAAAAAAACCTTATTAAGCTCTAATCATAGCTATGTGAGGAATACCATCTTCGAGATACCTATCGCCATAGGTTTTAAAACCGTGGCTTTCATAAAACATTACCAAATACACTTGTGCCGATATTTTAATACTTTCGGCATTATAAATTTCTTGTATAGCTTTAATAGCAGCATTGGTAATTTTATGACCGTAACCTAATTTTCTATTATTATCGCGTACGAGAATTCTTCCTATGGAAGCTTTATCAAAATAATCTCCCGGTTTAAAACAGCGCGCATAAGCTATTAAAATATCATCTACGTAAGCCATAACGTGTAAAGCGCGTTGGTCTTTTCCATCTACGTCTAAATAAACACAATCTTGTTCTACAACAAAGACTTCACTGCGCAGTTTTAATAGCTCATACAATTCGGTGGTATTTAATTCTTCAAAATTTTTTACAACAATATTCATATAGTTTAATTTTTTAATCCTGAACTATCATATCTTTTGGATCGTCTTTTTGATGTTCGGGTTGAATTGTTACATGGTTTATTCCAAAATCGTGGTATAACAATTCTTCTACTTGTGTTAATACCGCATCAAACTGTGAAAGTGTTATATCGTCATAAAAATCGATATGCGCTTCAAGATGGGTTTCTTGTTCGTTAAGTTGCCAAATATGCATATGATGCACATTTTTAACCCCCTGAATTTTATTAATCGCTTCACTAATAACTTCAAGATTTAAATCGTCTGGCGTAAAGAGCATTAATACTTTAAAAGACGATTTGAGCAAATTATAACCCATAATTAACAGGTAAATAGCTATTAAAATTGTCAATAAACTATCTACCCAAAACCACTGAAAATATTTCATTAACAGTCCGCCAATTAATACGGCTACAGAGGCTGCCATATCAGTAAATAAATGGAGGTAGGCAGAACGCATGTTCATATTACTTTTTGAATCTTTAAAAAGCAATAACACACTAAATCCATTAAAAAAGATACCTAAAACTGCTAGCCAAATAACCAATCCGCTTTCAATAGATTGCGGATTCATAAAACGTAAAATGGCTTCGTAAATTAAGTATACAGCAACAACAATTAAGGTTGCCGAATTTACAAATGCAGCAATAATTTCGGCACGTTTGTAGCCAAAAGTACGTTCAATAGACGCATCTTTTTTTGAAAACTTATCGGCTATATAACTTACAACCAAAGATAAAACATCACTAAAATTGTGAAGTGCATCTGAAAGTAGTGATAAGCTCCCAGAAATAATACCGCCTATAATTTGTGCAACGGTAATCCCCACATTTAAAAAGATAGAAATTAACAGCTTCTTTCCTTTTAAATCTGGATGCGAATGGCCGTGCGCATCATTGCTAGCATGTGCGTGATTATGAGCCATGTTAACAGGTTATAAACAAGCTATCTTTGCTACTCTATTTTTATGGCGACCACCTTCAAACTCGGTGTTTAAAAATGTTTTTACCATTTCAATAGCTTGGGGTTTACTGGTAAAGCGTGCCGGAATGCTCAAAATATTAGCGTCGTTATGCTGTCTTGCCAATGCAGTAATTTCTTTGGTCCAACACAATGCCGAACGCACTTTTTGATGTTTATTAGCCGTCATATTTGCACCGTTTCCGCTACCGCAAATAATAATACCTAAGTCTGCAGTTTGGTTTTCAACATCGGTTGCAACTGGGTGTACAAAGTCTGGATAATCTACACTAGATTCTTCATCGGTTCCGTGATTGATAACCGTGTGTCCTTCTTTTTCTAAATATGAAATAATTTCAAATTTATATTCGGTGCCAGCGTGATCGTTACCTATGGAAATTTTCATGATTTTATTTTTTTTCAAAGATAACGATTTCGGTTACAGAAATTTTCTTACCCATGAATAATTAAAAAAAATCGATTTTAAAAGATAATTTTGATGTACAAAGCCGGTTAGTGTTAGTAAATTATAAGTAACTATTTGATTTTCAAAAAATAATAATTTCTTAACCATGGCTTTACACAATAGTTAACAACGGTGTTGATATTTGTTCACTTAAATACCACAACTAAAATTGCATTTTAAGAAAAAATTTACAATAGATTTAAAAAATTGTGGAAAGCAAATTTTAAAATACTTTTTTAACTAACACTTATGAGCAGCAAATTTTGAGTTTCAAACAATAAAATTGGTAAAACTTATAAAATTTAAGTTGTGAAGATAGGTTGTTCACAGCTGTTAAATACTAAATATATAAGCTTAAAATTAAGGGCTTTAAATCTTAAATCTATGTTAATAACCTCTTATTTAAATTCCCATAACGAGAATTCAAAATAAATATTCAAAAAGTTATTGTACATATTAACAACCTATCATAATCAATATTTTTATTTTAAAATTTTAGAAAAAAAAATAGATGTATACTATATATGTTGATAACATTAAAAATTGAAGTTGGATGAATTTTTTAGAATTTGGAATTGGTAGGCTTAAACTATTTTTAAATTTGAAGAATTGTTTAAATCCTTTATAATTTTGTTAGCGCGTACTATATCTTCGGTATGTACTTTTAATCTTATCCCGCCAATAGCGTTAGAATAGAAAGGAAAAACACTAATCATAGTTTCATTTTCAAAAAAGTATCTTATTTGGTTTTGATCAAATAATAGTTGAAGAACCGCGTATTCTGCAGGATATTGAAAAATTGCTATGGTTTTAAAATTCTTCATTTTTTGTATATTCAATAATAAATTATGGATTAAAAACCACAGCGTAATAAAAAAGTAAGTACTACACTTAAAAGGCTTCTCTAAGGTACTAAATCTTTCCTAATGTAAAGACGTCATTCTTTGAGAAGTAGTACATTTACGCAATTACAAAAATTTATATGCCAAAGAAAAAAAATAAAAAGAATAAAAATAAAATTGATAATCTTTCCCAAACCATTTTACAAATTCTTCGGAAAGATCATTCAAAACCTTTTAATTACAAACAAATTGCTGCAAAACTAAACCTTGATGATCCTAGCAGTAGAAATCAGATAATTAAAAAATTAAAAAATTTACAGGGCAAAGGAACCATTCAAGAAGTTGATCGCGGTAAGTATATTATTACACCTTCTCAAAATTATTACACCGGTAAAGTAGATATAGCGGGCAGAGGCCAAGGGTATATTATTGTCGATGAGTTAGAAGATGATATTTATGTAAGCAGTAAAAATTTAAATAAAGCACTACACGGCGATATTGTTGAAGTATATGTTTTTAAGCGGAAAAAAGGCGGAAAAACAGAGGGTGAAATAACCAAAATTGTTGAAAGAAAACGTACCGAATTTGTAGGTACCATTCAAGTACAGGAAAATTTTGCCTTTGTTGAGATTAGTGATTATAAAATGTATACCGATATTTTTGTTCCGAAGAATAATATCAACGGTGCAAAAAATGGTGAAAAAGTACTTGTGGCATTAGTAGATTGGCCAGAAAAAGAAGATTCGCCAATAGGAAAAGTTATAAAAGTGCTGGGTACGCCTGGCGAACACAATACCGAAATTCACTCAATCTTAGCGCAATATGGTTTGCCCTATGAGTTTCCGAACGAGGTAGAAGAATTTGCCAATAAAATAGATACTTCAATAAAAGATTCTGAAGTAAAAAAACGTCGCGATATGCGACAAACGTTAACCTTTACAATCGATCCAAAAGATGCGAAAGATTTTGACGATGCCCTTTCTTTTGAAATTTTAGAAAATGGCAACTACGAAATAGGAATTCATATTGCCGATGTATCGCATTATGTTACGCCAGGCAATGAACTGGACGATGAGGCTTATGAACGTGCAACCTCGGTTTACTTGGTAGATAGAGTAGTACCAATGTTACCCGAAATACTTTCCAACAATGCTTGTTCGTTAAGACCACACGAAGAAAAATATACCTTTTCTGCCGTTTTTGAAATGAATAAAAAAGCCGAAGTTGTAAAACAATGGTTTGGTAAAACGGTAACTTATAGCGACGCGCGTTTTGCGTATGAAGAAGCCCAGCATATTATTGAAAATCCTGAGGAAAAAACGCATAAAATACCATCTCATATTTCAATAACCGATGAAGAATACACCGTAAAACCCGAAATTGCTTCGGCGGTTTTAGAAATGGACAGATTAGCAAAAATTCTTCGCACAAAACGTATGCGAGCGGGAGCTATTTCTTTTGATAAGGTAGAGGTAAAATTTAAACTCGACGACAAAGGAAATCCAGAAGGAGTGTATTTTAAAGAAAGTAAAGATGCCAATAAAATGATTGAAGAATTTATGCTTTTAGCCAATAGAAGCGTAGCCCAATTTATTGGAAAACAACAACCCAAAAAGACCTTTGTTTACCGCGTACACGATGAACCCGATGACGAAAAAATTGCAGCTTTAGAAAATATTATTAAACGTTTTGGGTATAAATTAAATACTAAAGACCGATATTCTACAGCTACTTCAATGAACAAATTATTAAAAGATGTTCAAGGTAAAAAAGAACAAAATTTAATAGATACCATTGCAATTAGAAGTATGAGTAAGGCAGTGTATACTACCAAAAATATTGGTCATTATGGTTTAGCTTTTGACTATTATACACATTTTACCTCGCCCATTCGTCGCTACCCCGATGTTATGGTTCACAGACTTTTACAACATTATTTAGAAGATGGAAAAAGTGTAAATGAAGAAGAATACGAAGAGCGTTGTAGCCACAGTAGCGATATGGAAAGTCTTGCAACAAATGCCGAACGTGACAGCATAAAATATATGCAGGTAAAATATATGCAAGATCATAAAGATGAAGAATTTTTAGGCGTAATTTCGGGAGTTACCGAATGGGGTGTATATATTGAAATTATTCAAAATAAATGCGAAGGAATGGTCCGTTTGCAAGATTTACAAGACGACCATTATGAATTTGATAGAGATGAATACGCGGTTATAGGAAAACGAACAAACAATGTTTATCGATTGGGAGATGAAGTTTTTGTAAAAGTTAAAAATGCCGATCTCGTTAAAAAGCATTTAGATTTTACAATGTTAGGGCATAAAGACGACTTTTAACGCTCCTAAAATTATTTGGCCATCAATAGATTAGTAAAAGTTTTATATTCTTAAAATTTTTAAAATACTTTTTAAGTTTCGTATTTCACAAATAACAACTATTAGTTGTGAATAATGAAATAGTTTAAATTTCTATAATTGGGTTAAACTAATTTGTATTTTTACCCAACTATGTTCGATGGTTTACTTTACGCAGCATTTTATGGGTTTCTATTGGCTTTTGCCGTAGGTCCGGTATTTTTTACGCTTATTGAAACTGCCATTACTAAAGGCATTAAGGCTGCAATATTTTTTGATTTAGGGGCAATTTTTGCCGATGTTATATTTATACTAATCGCCTTTTTTAGTACCAGTAAAATCCTTGAAAAGGTAAAAGATGACCCTGCCCTCTTAATATTTGGAGGAGGTATTTTAATAGCCTATGGCATTATTTCGTACATACGAACTAATAGATCTATTTTTAAAATTGTACGCGAACACTACGCTGTAAAGGTTAAAAAGAATTTAGGCGGCTTATTTTTAAAAGGATTTTTACTCAATTTTGTAAATTTTGGTGTTTTAGCCGGTTGGATAGGGACGTTAATTATGGCAAATGCGCTAACCTCTACAGATAATGGTGTGTTTTTATTTGTTTGCACGGTTTTAGCAGCTTTTTTTGTTACCGATATTTTAAAAATTCTTTTGGCTAAAAAACTAAAAAATAAAATGACGCCTCGGTTTATTTTTAAAACCAAAAAATGGATTAGTATCTTAATATTAGCTTTCGGAATTTTATTGCTTATTCAAGGCGTTTTCCCGAAAGGGATGGAAGCTGGTTTAGAAAGAATTCCCGGTCAAGAACGCCCTTTAAACATACCTAGAACGCCTATTCCAGAGCCCGAAATTACTGTCCCACAGTAATTGTTTTGCATGAAAATTAAACAGTTTATAAATGTATTGAAAATAAAAAACCCCAACCAAGGTTGAGGTTTTTTGAGGCATCGAGCGGATTCGAACCGCTGTAGCAGCTTTTGCAGAGCTGAGCCTAGCCACTCGGCCACGATGCCAATTTTTGGTAATAACAACTATAGGCTGTCAATTACTCCAGAATGCTTGCAAATGTAAAAAAATTATACGTAAAAATCCTATTAATAATTTAAATTACCTACTCCTTTTCATTGTAACACTTACTTCGGCAACATCGCCTCCAATTGGCGGATTTCTTTTTGAAACTGTAACCTTAACATTTGTAACCATTTCGAGTTTTATAAATACCGAATCGATTATTCTTTTTGCAACGTGTTCTAATAGTTTTGAACGTATTGCCATTTCATCTTTTACTATTTTTTGAAGCAATACATAATCTACCGTATCTGAAAGCGCATCGGTATTTGAAGCCTTTTTTAAATCTGCTTTAACCGAGAGGTTTACAATATAATCTGAACCTATTTGCCCTTCTTCGTCTAAACACCCGTGAAAGGCATAAATCTTTATATTTTTTAATCTAATTCTTCCCATGGAAATAGTTTTGGCAAAGATACTTTTTTATGTTATTTGGTTACCTTTGTACCCACAAAAACAAACGTAATATTTATAAGACAATCTCAGTCTTTAATTCAAAATTTATGACAAAAGAAGCTGCGCCGCTCAATTTTATAGAACACATAATTGAAGAAGATCTTTCAAAAGGTTATAAAAAAGAAGAATTGTGTTTTAGATTTCCGCCAGAACCCAATGGCTATTTACACATTGGTCATGCGTCCTCTATTTGTTTAAACTTTGGGTTGGGCGAGAAATACAACGCCCCAGTAAATTTACGTTTTGACGATACCAATCCTGCAAAAGAAGAGCAAGAATTTGTAGATGCTATTAAGCGCGATATATCGTGGTTGGGATACAAATGGGCTTCAGAATGCTACGCATCCGATTACTTTCAGCAATTGTATGATTGGGCTGTACAATTAATTAAAGAAGGCAAAGCGTACGTAGATTCGCAAACTTCTGAAGCAATTGCAGAGCAAAAAGGTACGCCCAATACGCCCGGTACACCAAGTCCGTTTAGAGACCGCTCAATTGAAGAAAATTTAGAGCTGTTTGAAAAGATGAAAAACGGCGAAACAAAAGAGGGTGAACATGTATTGCGAGCTAAAATTGATATGGCATCGCCAAATATGCTAATGCGCGATCCCGTAATGTACCGTACCCTTTTTAAATCGCACCACCGTACCGGTACCGATTGGAAAATTTTCCCAATGTACGACTGGACGCACGGCGAAAGCGATTATATTGAACAAGTTTCGCATTCGTTTTGTACGCTCGAATTTTTACCGCACAGAGAGCTGTACGATTGGTTTTTAGACCAAATAGTTGACAAAGATAAACTACGCCCAAAACAGCGCGAATTTGCCCGTAGAAATTTAAGTCATACGGTGGTAAGTAAACGCAAACTCGCTCAATTGGTGAGCGGTGGTGTAGTAGAAGGTTGGGACGACCCGCGAATGCCTACAATTTCGGGCTTAAGACGCAGAGGATATACCCCAGAATCTATTAAAAATTTTGCCGATAGTATTGGGGTCGGCAAGCGTGAAAACCTTATTGACGTATCTCATTTAGAGTTTAATGTACGAGAAGATTTAAATAAAAAAGCACCGCGAATTATGGTGGTTTTAGATCCAATTAAACTTATTATCGACAATTATCCCGAAGGTAAAACTGAAATGTTAACTGCCGAAAATAATCCGGAAGATGAAAATGCAGGCTCGCGCGAACTTCCTTTTTCAAAAGAATTATTTATAGAAAGAAACGATTTTAAAGAAGAAGCCAATCGCAAGTTTTTCCGATTAACTCTTGGGAAAGAAGTTCGATTAAAAAACGCTTATATCATCAAAGGTGAGAGTGTTGAAAAAGATGCCGACGGCAATATTACTGCCATCCATTGTACTTACGATCCCGATAGTAAAAGCGGTAGCGGGAGTGAAGCATCGCTACGCAAAGTTAAAGGTACGCTTCACTGGGTGTCTAAAACACACGCACAATCTGTAGAAGTGCGTCTTTACGACCGTTTGTTTACCGAACCTTCTCCAGATACCGATAAAGAAAAAGACTTTATGGAATTTATCAATCCAGATTCTTTAAAAACTATTACGGCCTATGCCGAGCCTAGCGTAAAAGAAGCAAATGTGGAAGATAAATTTCAATTTCAGCGAATTGGTTATTTTGTAGTCGATAGAGATTCAACTTCCGAAAATATAGTTTTTAACCGTACAGTAGGTCTACGAGACTCTTGGGCCAAAATTTCTCAATAATTAACAAAATTGTGTATAGAATTGCAATTTTTTAATGATTTATAATTGAATTGTTTAAGTTTTAAGATAATTTTATACATTCAAAATTAACTATTAACCGGTTGTTAACAGCACACCGCAAACTTGTTCTCTATCTTTGACCTTATTAACTAATTAAAACACAAAATAATGGCATCAAATACAGGTCAAACAATTTTAGCATTATTAACAGGAGCAGCAATTGGCGCAGGAATAGGAATTCTTTACGCTCCCGATAAAGGTTCAAAAACCCGAAATAAACTTAATAAAGAAGCTAAAAAAGCTCAAAAACAGCTTAACAAACAATATCGAGAAACTTCGAGTAATTTAACCGATAGAGCTCAAAAAGCAAGGTTGAGTTTTGAACAAAAGTTAAATGAAACATTATCATCGGCAAGCTATAAAGCAGACGATATTATTTTGGCAATGGAAGATAAATTAGAAGCCTTAAGAAAGCAAAATGCAAAGCTTCAAATGGAGTCTACCGTAGATAAAACTAAAGCCACAGCTAAAAAAGCAACTTCATAATATGGCATTTAATAGCCTAAAAGAAAGTTTAAATAATGTAGCCAATAGAATTGAGGATTACACCTTAAGCACAGCAGAGTATTATCAACTACGCTTGTTTAAATCTACCATGAAAGGTGCTGTATCCTTAGTTAATTTATTGGTTTACGGTAGTTTATCACTATTTGTTTTATTATTTTTATCAATAGGAGCAGCCTTTTGGCTCGGTACTTTTTTTGAACACGGTTATGTAGGCTTTTTATTGGTTGGTGCTTTTTACGGAATACTATTAATTTTAATGTTTGTTTTTGGTAGAAAGATGATAGAACGCTACTTACTTTATAAATTTTCTGGCGTATTGTACGATGATGAAGATATAGATCCAAAAGTAGCTGCCGAACAAGAAGCAGTAGAATATCAAAATACGCTTGGAAGCACTGCAACTACCAACGATAATATTTCAAATTAATATGAAAAGATATACCACATTTGAAGAAATAGACAGAGATTTGAAATACCTTCGGTTAAAATCACAAATTGATTTTGAAGAAGTAAAATTGGGTATTACCAAAAGTAAAGAGACTATTAGCGATACCTTTTCACCAATAGGAATAGTGGCAAATACTGTGGGTGCAATACTTAAAAAAGCATTTGTATTAAAAGCCGTCGATAAACTATTAGGTATAAAACCAGTAAAAAAGAAAGAATATGAAGACTAACAATTTGTTGTTAGTAGCATAAAAAAACGCTCATCAAAATTTGATGAGCGTTTTTGTTTTATGTAATTTAATCTATGAATTTTCCTCTTGATTTTTATCATTTTCTCCGTTGTTTTCGGGAGTAATTTGTATGTCTCTTTTTGGTTTTCTTTTATTAGTAATATTATTTTCGAGGTTTTTCTTTTTCATTTCTTCACCAATTTGATTGCTAGCAACAAAGGAAGCGATCATATTATTTAACATCTCACTACCCGCTTGTGGCGAATTGGGCATTAAAATTAAGTTGGTATTTGTTTCTTCTCCAATAGATTGCAAAGTATCATAATGTTGGGTTACAACAATTAACGCCGAGGCCTCTTGCGAATTTATACCAACGTTGTTTAAAACTTCAACACTTTCTTCTAATCCGCGTGCTATTTCCCTTCGTTGATCTGCAATACCTTGTCCTTGTAATCGTTTACTTTCGGCTTCGGCACGGGCCTTTGCAACAATTTTAATACGTTCGGCTTCGGCTTCAAATTCGGCTGCCACTTTTTCGCGTTCGGAAGCATTAATTCTATTCATTGCTGCTTTCACTTGAATATCGGGGTCAATATCTGTCACCAAAGTTTTAATTATATCATAACCATAAGTACTCATAGCGTCATTTAATTCGGCTTTTACCGCAATGGCAACATCGTCTTTTCTTTCAAACACATCGTCGAGCTTCATTTTTGGAACTTCGGCACGAACTACGTCAAATACGTACGAGGTAATTTGATCGTGCGAATTTTCTAATTTATAAAACGCATCGTATACTTTTTGATCTAAAACTTGAAATTGCACCGAAATTTTTAATCGTACAAAAACGTCATCTTTAGTTTTTGTTTCAACAATTACATCTAATTGTTGAATTTTAAGATTAATTCGCCCGGCAATTTTGTCTATTACAGGAATTTTTAATTGCAAACCTGAATTCCGAATGCTTTTAAATTTCCCAAATCGTTCAATAATAGCGGCCGTTTGTTGTTTTACAATAAAGAAACTAGCAAATAATAGCAATAATCCAACGATTAGTACTGGTATTAAAATAAATCCTCCCATTTTTTAATAATTAAGTTTAACATTTTTGAAGATACGAAATTAAAGGTATTTTCACGCCCAAATTAACCCCCGCATCTATGAGTCTACCAAAATGGTTATTTGCTACACTTTTTATTGTTTCAATTCAACAAACAATTGCGCAACACAATTATAATGGTTACAATTTATTGGGTATTCAAGGCGCAATAAGCTTTTTTAATATTAACACTAGCGATTTAGCTACCCAGCAGGGTGTGGGTTTTGGAGTAGGATTTACAACGCGTGGTGCTTTTAGAAATGATTTCGATTTAATTTACGGTCTGCACTTTCAAAATGACAAGATTGCGGTGCACGCAAGTGAGTTAGCGGGTTTAAACACGCAATATATTGAGTACACAATACAAAGCGCAAACTTAAGCTTGCTTGGAAGTTATAATCTAATCAATAAACATTTAAGCATAGAATTTGGGCCTATACTTAGGTTTAATGGGAAAATGGCTTTAAACAATAGCAAATTTGAAGATTATATTATTAGGGATTACCACACTTTAACTGCCAAAGAAATTGAAGAAATAGCTAAATTTAATGCTTTGATTGCAGTAGGAATTACAAGTGGTATTGAACACTTTAGACTAAGTGCTCAATACCAATATGGAGTAACTAATATGCTAAAACCTTTAAATGGAAAGGTTGAAAATAGCTCTTTTAATGGCAATAGTGCCACCTTAATTTTAAGCGGTACTGTTTATTTTTGATTAATATAAGCTACGGCGTTTTCAATACGTAAAATACTTTCTTCTCTTCCTAAAATTTCGAGAATATCAAAAACTTCGGGACCTTTCATTTCGCCAACAAGCGCTAATCTAAGCGGCATCATTACTTTTCCAAAGCCTATTTTTTCTGAAGTTATCCACCCTTTAACTTCAGTTGAAAGATTTTCGGCAGTAAATGTTTCAGCATTTTTTAGTTTTGAAATAACTACCTGCAACAATTCGGGTGTTTCGGGTTTAAATGCTTTGTTTTCGGCTTTTGAATCGTAGGTTGCTGGGCGCTCAAAAAAGAAACTCCCTTGTTCCCAAAGGTCGCTAACAAAGGTTGCGCGTTCTTTTAAAAGAGCAACTACAGGCTCTAAATTAAGCGAGGTTTCAACATTTTTATCGTCTAAAAATGCTTTAAATTTTGATGCTAATTGGGCATTATCAATACGTTGTAAATACTGATTTTGAAACCATTTTGTTTTTTCGGGATCAAATTTTGCTCCAGCTTTGTTTACTCGGCCTAATTCAAAAGCTTCAATAAGTTCATTTAAACTGAAAATTTCTTGTTCGGTACCGGGATTCCATCCTAAAAATGCTAACATATTTACAACAGCTTCGGGTAAATAACCATCTTCTCGATAGCCCGAAAATACATCGCCACTTTCAGTTTCCCATTCAAGTGGAAATACCGGGAAGCCCATTTTATCGCCATCGCGCTTACTCAATTTTCCGTTGCCCGTGGGTTTTAATATTAACGGTAAATGGGCAAATTGTGGCGCTTGCCAGTTAAAAGCTTTGTATAAAAGCACGTGTAATGCAAGGGAAGGTAACCATTCTTCACCGCGAATTACATGGGTAATCTTCATTAAATGATCGTCTACAATATTGGCTAAATGGTAAGTAGGCATGCCATCGCTCTTAAATAAGACTTTATCATCCAAAATATTGGAATCTACTTGTATACTTCCTCTAACTATATCGTTTAAATAGAGCGTTTCATTTTCTGGCGACTTAAACCGTATAACGTAAGGTTCGCCATTTTCAATTTTTGCCTTTGTCTCTTCGTTTGATAGTGTTAGCGAATTATTCAGTTTTAATCTATTGTGCCAATTGTAAATAAAAGTTTTTCCCTTTGCTTCGTGATCTTTTCTGTGATTGTCTAATGCTTCGGCAGTATCAAAAGCGTAATACGCATTGCCAGATTCAATTAAAGCATCGGCGTATTGTTTATATAAAGCTTTTCTTTCACTTTGTCTGTACGGGCCACAGTCGCCTTCTTTTGCTGGTCCTTCGTCGTACGGTATATTTAACCAATTTAAAGCCTCAATAATATAATCTTCAGCTCCTTCAACATATCTATTTTGATCTGTATCTTCTATACGAAGTAGAAAGTCGCCGTTATTTTTTTTGGCGAATAAATAGTTAAACAATGCGGTACGTACACCGCCAATATGTAAAGGACCGGTTGGACTTGGTGCAAATCGCACCCTAACTTTTTGAGACATAACTTAAATTTCCGAGTGTGGAATTATTAATGGTTTAAACTTTTTACAAAGGTACAATTATGATAGGTGTTTTTAAAGTAATTGCAACTAAGGGAGTATTCTTTTTTTGGAGAGATTTTTGTGGTGTCGAAGAAAGCGAATATTATTGTATTTTTAGCTTTTTCAAACGTTGTGGCAAATGCCCTTTTTTCTTTAAAAATCCTGAAAAATACGAAGGGTACGATGCCAAGTGAAGCAGAAATTTATGAGCAGTTTTAACATCATCCAGCACAAACTGGAAGGATTTACTAAAAAATATTACACCAATGAACTTATAAAAGGTGCCATCCTTTTCTTTTCTATTGGGGTGTTGTATTTTTTGCTCACCTTGCTTATTGAGTATTTTCTATGGCTTAATCCCTTTGGAAGGCTGGTTTTGTTTTGGGCATTCATTATTGTTGAAATAGGGCTTTTTATAAGATTTATAGTTTTCCCGATTGCAAAGCTGTTTAAATTACAACAAGGAATTGATTACAATCAAGCGTCAAAAATTATTGGAAATCATTTTCCGCAGGTAAGTGATAAGCTATTAAATGTTCTTCAACTAAAACAGCACGGCGGCGAAAGTGAATTACTTGCTGCGAGTATCGATCAAAAAGCTGCCGAATTACAACCCATTCCTTTTTCACGTGCAATTAATTTTAAGAAAAACACTAAATATTTAAAATATGCGGCCATACCCGTATTAGTTTTTTTAATGTTTTTTACCTTGGGTGGGATAGATGTTTTTTCGAGTAGCTACAAACGCGTAATTCATTACGACACGGCGTTTACACCACCAGCGCCTTTCAATTTTATCATTGATAAAGATGCTTTAACCGCGATTGAAAACAAACCCTTCACTTTAAAAATTAAAACGCAAGGAAACGTTATTCCTGAAAATGCGAGTATTACTTACAACGGGCAAACTTATTATATGCAGCAAGTGGGGCTTGGTTTGTTTGAATATACTTTTCAGCAACCTTTAGAGTCATTTACATTTAAACTTGCCGCAAACAAAGTTCAATCTCCGGACTATCTTTTAAGTGTGGTTCAAACACCGGCTTTGTTAAATTTTGAAATGTTTTTGAACTATCCTTCCCATACCGGTAAAAAGGATGAAATATTAAAAAGTAGCGGTAGCGCTTCAATTCCAGAAGGCACCCAAGTGGAGTGGAGGGTTTTAACTAAAAACACAAATAGAGTTGCTATAAAAACGGCAGATACTACCTATAATTTTACTGCCGAAGGTGTTAAATACAATTTTCAAAAGCGCATTTTTAATAATCTAAATTATGCGCTAACTACATCTAATAAGGATTTAAAAGATTATGAAAACCTGGCATTTACTTTAAATGTTGTAAAAGATCAATTTCCCGAAATTTCGGTTCAGTCAAAACAAGATAGCACTGCTATTGAGCGAGTATTTTTTCTCGGGCAAATATCAGACGATTACGGGCTTACAAAACTACAGTTGGTGTTTTATCCCGAAGACGACAAGAAAAGCGCTCAAATTGAAGCCATTCCCGTTAACAAGACCAATTTTGATCAGTTTACATATAGTTTTCCGGGTAATCTCGCTTTGGAAGAAGGGGTAGCCTATGAGTATTATTTTGAGGTTTATGACAACGATGTAATTCACAATTATAAATCGGCAAAATCGCCAATTTTTTCATTTAGAAAACTCACAGCTTCAGAGTTAGAAGATGAGCAATTGTTAAAGCAGAAAAACGCGATACAAGGTTTGGATAAATCGTTAGAAGAATTTAAAGAGCAGGAGCAAACCTTACAAGAGTTATCGCGCACGCAAAAAGAGAAAAAGGAACTCAATTACAACGATAAAAAGAAGTTAGAAAACTTTATAAAACGACAGAAGCAGCAAGAACAGATGATGCAGAATTTCTCTAAAGAATTAAAAGAAGAATTAGAGAATTTTCAACCCGAAAATCAGGATAAAGATTTATTTAAAGAAGAGTTAGAAAAACGTTTAAACGAAAACGAAAAACAGCTGCAAGAAAACGAAGAACTTTTAGATGAGTTAGAAAAGTTAATGGAAAAAATCCAAAAGGAAGAATTAACCGAAAAACTTGAAAACCTGTCAAAACAGAATAAGAATCAATCTAAAAATTTAGATCAACTTCTTGAGTTAACTAAGCGTTATTACGTTGAAAAAAAGGCCGAAAAATTAGCTGAAGAATTATATCAACTTGGAGAAGAGCAAGAGGAGTTATCAAAAAAATCTGAAGAAGAAAACACCAAAGAAGCGCAAGAAGAGCTCAACGAAAAATTTGATGAGTTTAAAGATCAAATGGACAATTTACAAAAGGAAAATGAAGATTTAAAAAAGCCTTTAGACATTCCAAAGGATAAAGCTGCTGAAAAGAAAGTTGATGAAGAACAGCAAAAAGCAACCGAAAAGTTAGAAAACCAAAAACCTAGTGAGGCTGGAGAAAACCAAAAAAAAGCAGGTGAAAAAATGAAGCAAATGGGGAAGGCCATGCAAATGCAAATGAAGTCTGGCCAAATGGAAACCATAGATGAAGATGTAAAAATGTTACGTCAAATTGTAGATAACTTAGTAATCTTCTCGTTTAGACAAGAGGATTTAATGAAGACGTTTTCAGATATACAGTACGGCAACCCTATTTATGGAAAGAAATTAAATGTTCAAAACGACCTAAAAATTAATTTTGAACACATTGACGATAGCTTGTTTGCGTTGTCGCTTCGTCAACCTTTGTTGGGCAACAATATTAATAAATCGCTTACCGAAATACAATATAATATTGATAAGTCACTCGAGCGTTTGGCCGAAAATCAAAAACGACAAGGGGTTGGTAATCAGCAATATACAATTAAAAATGCTAATGATTTGGCTGTTTTGTTGAGTGATATTCTTGGTAATATGCAAATGCAATTGTCAATGTCTATGGGTTCTGGTTCGGGGCAAGGTATGCCTAGCCCAGGTTCGGGTAGCGGCGAAGGTTTTCAACTGCCTGATATTATTCAGCAACAAGAAAGTTTGAGTGAAAAAATGAAAGAGGGAATTGAAAAGGGTGAACAAGGCTCAAAAGGGAAAGGAGAAGGTCAAGGCGAAGGCGACGGAGACGGTGACGGTAGCGGCGATGGAAATGGTGAAAATGGAAATGATGGTAATGATGGGAATGGTGAAAAACCTGGGAAAGGTGAGAATGGATTTGGTCAAAATGAAGAACTAAGCGGCGAACTTTATGAAATTTACAAGCAGCAACAAAATCTTCGGCAGCAGTTACAAGATAGACTACTTAAAGATGGAATGGATGGTAATGCTAGAAATTTGCTTAAAATGATGGAAGGCATTGAGCGGCAGTTATTGGATAAAGGTTTTAATAGAAATACCCTAAACCAGATGTTAAATTTAAAACATCAATTGCTTAAATTGGATGAGGCCGAATTAGAACAGGGTAAAGAAAATAAAAGAGAATCTGAAACTAATAGAAAGTCTTTTAGGAATACTCAAACGCTTTCTCCCGAAGCTATAAAGAAATACTTTAATAGTACCGAAATTTTAAATAGAGAGGCGCTACCTTTACGACAAAATTACAAACACAAAGTACAAGAATATTTTAATACAACCGATGATTGAATTTAATTCTGAAAACGATTTCAGTTTAAGCAACGCTTCAACAATAAAAAAGTGGATTGAGCAAACAATTCTAAACGAAGGATACGAGCTTGGTGAGATTCATTTTATATTTTGTAACGATGAGTATTTACACAAATTAAACGTTGAGTTTTTAAACCATGACACCCTAACCGATATTATTAGTTTCGATTATAGAATGGGGAAAGAAATTAATGGTGAAATTTTTATTTCTACAGACCGTGTAAAGGACAATGCCAACGATTTTAATGTAAGTTTTAGTAATGAACTTCACCGTGTTATTATTCACGGTATTCTTCACTTTTGCGGCTATAAAGATAAGAGTGAAGAAGAAGCAAATTTAATGCGTAAAAAGGAAGATGAAGCGCTTAATATTTTGGACGAATTATTCACTGTGGATTGAAAAACTTAAATCTTTAACTTTAAGATATTTATTGTACTTTTGCACCCCCAAAAAAATTAATCTTATTACAAATGTTCCACGTGGAACAATCCAGATAATTTATGTTTCAAGAAGAATATGACGTTATTGTAGTTGGAGGCGGACACGCAGGTTCTGAAGCTGCTGCGGCTGCTGCTAATATGGGTTCTAAAACGCTATTAGTTACCATGAATTTGCAAAACATTGCTCAAATGAGCTGTAATCCTGCCATGGGGGGTATTGCAAAAGGTCAAATTGTACGCGAAATTGACGCAATGGGTGGTTATAGCGGAATTGTATCAGATAAGTCTGCTATCCAGTTTAAAATGCTCAACAAATCTAAAGGGCCGGCAATGTGGAGTCCTCGCGTTCAAAGCGACCGAATGCGTTTTGCTGAAACTTGGAGGTTGATGCTTGAAAACACCAAGAATTTAGATTTTTATCAGGAAATGATTTCCGGTATCATCGTTCAAAATAATGAAATTAAAGGTGTACGTACATCTTTAGGGCTTACAATAAAAGCAAAGAGTGTTGTTCTTACTAATGGTACGTTTTTAAATGGATTGATTCATATTGGTGAAAAACAATTTGGTGGCGGCCGTGCAGGCGAAAAGGCTTCTACCGGCATTACCAAAGATCTTATTGATCTAGGTTTTGAAGCGGGTAGAATGAAAACCGGAACGCCCCCTAGGGTAGATGGCCGTTCTTTAGATTTTTCTAAAATGATTGAGCAACCTGGCGATGCTATTCCTGAAAAATTCTCATACTCTCCAGTAACGTCAGTTTTAACGAAACAGCGTTCTTGTCATATGAGCCACACAAGTCTCGAAGTGCACGATATTTTACGTGAAGGTTTTGAAAGATCGCCTATGTTTAATGGCGCGATTCAAAGCTTGGGTCCGCGTTATTGTCCGTCTATTGAAGATAAAATCAATCGATTTGCCGATAAGGAAAGACATCAGTTATTTGTAGAGCCCGAAGGGTGGGATACAGTAGAATATTATATCAATGGATTTTCTACTTCGCTGCCAGAAGATATTCAATTTAAGGCATTGCGTCAGGTTGCTGGTTTTGAAAATGTGAAGTTTTTTAGACCGGGATACGCTATTGAATACGATTATTTCCCACCAACGCAGTTAAAGCACACGCTGGAGGCAAAATTGGTTTCTGGGCTTTATTTTGCTGGTCAGATTAATGGTACAACCGGTTATGAGGAAGCTGCATCGCAAGGATTAATGGCCGGTATAAATGCCCATTTAAAAATTGCCGAAAAAGAACCATTTATATTAAAACGAAATGAGGCATATATTGGGGTACTTATTGATGATTTAATTACAAAAGGTACCGAAGAGCCGTACAGAATGTTTACCTCGCGCGCTGAGTATAGAACTTTGCTTCGTCAAGATAATGCCGATTTTAGATTAACTCCAAAAGCTTTTGAAATAGGATTGGCAAGCGAAAACCGTATGCGACGAATGGAAAACAAAATGAAAAAGTCTGAAGCTTTTGTTCAGTTTTTTAAAGAGACTAGCGTTACTCCAGAAGAGATTAATCCTATTTTCGAAAAAAGAAATTCGAGCCCGGTAAAGCAAAGCGATAAAATGTTTAAGTTTTTCTCTCGTCCCGAAGTTAATATGGAGGACATGAAAAATATTGAATCTGTGAAAGAATTTATTGAAGCAAATGCATTGGATGATGAAATGATTCAACAAGCCGAAATTCAAGTAAAATATTCAGGCTATATTAATAAAGAAAAAAATAATGCCGATAAATTGAATAGACTGGAAGGTTTAAAAATTCCAGCCTCTTTTGATTATTCTAAGCTTAAATCGCTTTCATACGAAGCCAGAGAGAAATTGACAAAAATTAAACCGGCAACGGTTTCGCAAGCTTCGCGAATTAGTGGTGTTTCTCCAAATGATATTTCCGTTCTCTTAGTATATATGGGGCGTTAACAAAGTTGTTTCACGTGGAACAATGATTTTATTTTAAATTTTCGGTATTTCAGTTTTGAACAGAAAAAAGAATATATATCTCTCGGTTAAAGATAATTTGGTAACTGGCGAAGTGTTTGATTTAATTCACAATCCAGAAATGGATTTTTTAACGACTACGCCACAACCAAACCCTGAAAAATTACCTACTTATTATGAAAGCGACGAGTATATTTCGCATACCGATGCAAAACGTGGGATTTTTTCTTTTCTATATCAAACTGTAAAAAAGTGGTCGCTTAAAAAAAAGACTCAATTAATTATTGAACAAAATGGTGAAATTGGTTCTTTGTTAGATATTGGAGCAGGAACTGGCGATTTTTTAAAACACGCAAAAAAAATTGGTTGGAAAGTTGACGGTGTAGAACCAAATTTGAATGCGACTGAGTTAGCTTTAAAAAAAGGAATTCAACTTCAGCCTTCATTAAATAATTTTAAAAACCAACAATTTGATGTGGTAACGCTTTGGCATGTTTTAGAACATATCCCAAATTTAGATGAAACTGTTCAACAACTTTCAAAATTGGTAAAAGCGGGCGGAAGTTTAATTATCGCTGTTCCTAATTTTAAAAGTTATGATGCCGAACACTACGGAATGTTTTGGGCGGCCTACGATGTTCCGCGCCACTTGTGGCACTTTTCAAAAAGTTCTATCGAACATATTTTTTCTGAAGATTTTAAGCTCGAAAAAATTAAACCCATGATTTTCGATTCATTTTATGTAAGTCTACTTTCCGAAAAATATATTTCAGGAAAAAAATTCTCCTTAAAAGCTTTATGGGTTGGATTCTGGTCAAATGTACAAGGAATGCGCACAAATGAGTACTCTTCTCACATTTATTGCTTCAAAAAGCGAAAATAAGGCGCTTTAAAGCCATTTTTCATCTTCAGCAGTTATTTGGTCGATGAACAACCAAAAAATCGTTTAAAATTGCTTAAATTACGTTACTTTTAATAGGATAATTCTATTTTATAATTTAATTAATAAATTATATTTATGCTGTTTCTTTCCTATGAATAAGGCGTGTTAACTGTATTGATAAATCGGTAAAAATCATTTTTGCATTTCCGTTTCGTTCAATATGATAAAATGCGTTTTCGAGTGCTTCGGTAATTTCAAAAATGTTGTTTTGATGAACAAAGGGAGCAAATTTATCTAATGAAAAACTATCGTCGTTTGGTTCAAAATATAAAATTGAATCTGCTTGATAATTTTTTAAAAGTGCTTCTCTAAATAATTCGAGGCAAAACGAAATAAATTTTTTCTGGGTTTCGCGCCCCTGGTTAGCTATACTCTCACTCCAATCTATTAAACTATTGATAGCACTTTTATTACCCTTAGCACGAAATGCCGTTCTCACCCACGTAATAAACCACTCCTCAAAAATATTGTCTTCGTTGGCCTCATCAAGCAATTGAAGTGCTTTGTTAAAATCGCCACGCGCTCTACGGGCAGTATTAACTGCAATATTTTCTTGAATCTCCCTTTTCTCCACGAGTTCATCTACTATACTAGCTTCTGAAAGGGGTGGGAAATTTAGTTTTTGGCACCGCGACTTTATGGTAGTAATTATTTTTTCCTCTTTTTCGGTAATAAATATTAAAACGGTTTTTTCGGTGGGTTCTTCAACCAATTTTAAAATTTTATTGGAACATTCACTGTTCATATTGTCTGCCATCCAGATAATCATCACCTTATATCCGCCTTCAAAAGATTTTAAAGACAGTTTTTTTGAAATATTTTCGGCTTCGTATTTACTTATAATTCCTTGTTTTTTTTCTATGCCAATATGTTGTAACCACTCAAATAGGGAGGCATACGGATTTTCTAAAATAAATTCGCGCCAAGCTGTAGCATAATTATCAGAAATGGCATTTTTTGATGCAATATCGCTCGTGTTAACGGGGTATACAAAGTGTAAATCGGGATGTTCTAATTTGGCAATTTTACTATGGCACAATTTGTATTTCGAACTATCTTTTGGGTAAGTTTTACAAATTAATTCAGAAGCATACGCAATTGCCATTGGGAGCAAGCCGCTTCCGTTAATACCTATAAACAACTGAGCATGCGGAATTCTACCGTTTTCAATTGTTTTTAAAAGGTGTGATTTTATGTGCTGGTGACCTATAATTTCTGAAAATTCCATTGGCAAATCTAATCATTTTTCAAAACTATCTTAGACATCGCTGGGCTAGTAGACATTAATTATTTCCTTTACTTTTTAACGGAATATTAAATGTCAAAAAACCTATATTTGCCAAATTAAATTGCGAAATATGAAAACGGTAAACGACTTTAATTTTGAAGGAAAAAAAGCGCTCATTAGAGTAGATTTTAATGTGCCTTTAGATGCAGAATTTAACGTAACCGATACTACGCGTATCAAGGCGGCAAAACCTACAATTTTAAAGATTTTGGAAGATGGCGGAAGCTGTGTCTTGATGTCGCACTTAGGAAGACCCAAAAATAAAGAAGAAAAATTTTCACTAAAACATATTGTAAAACCACTATCTGAAATTCTTGGTGTTCAAGCGCAATTTGTGGATGATTGTATTGGCGAAAAAGCCCAGCAGGCTGTACAAAATTGCAAGTCGGGTGAAATAATTCTATTGGAAAATTTAAGATATTATAGTGAAGAAACCGAAGGCGATCGCGATTTTGCGCAACAGCTTTCTTTACTTGGCGATGTGTATGTGAATGATGCTTTTGGAACTGCTCATAGAGCACACGCTTCTACCGCAATTATCGCCGATTTTTTTCCTGAAAATAAATTTTCTGGTTTGTTATTGGCATCAGAAGTAAAGAATGTAAAAAAGGTTTTAGAATCTAATGAAAAGCCTGTTACAGCCATTATTGGCGGGGCAAAAGTTTCGTCAAAAATTACCATTATTGAAAGTATTTTAGATAAAATCGACAATTTAATTGTTGGAGGCGGAATGGCGTTTACATTTGTTAAAGCACAGGGTGGTAACGTAGGTAGTTCGCTTGTTGAAGATGATAAATTAGACCTTGCTTTAGAAATTTTGGAAATGGCAAAAAGCAAAGATGTTGCCGTACACTTGCCCGTAGATGCCATAATTGCCGATAGTTTTTCGGAAGATGCGAATACAAAAATTGCCGAAGTTGACAATATTCCAGAAAACTGGATGGGGCTCGATGTGGGGCCAAAAACGAACGACGTATTTGCCGAAGTATTATTGCAGTCAAAAACTATTCTATGGAATGGCCCGGTAGGTGTTTTTGAAATGGAAAAATTTGCAGATGGCACCAATATCTTAGGGCAAAATATTGCAAAAGCTACGCAAAGTGGCGCATTTTCATTAGTTGGCGGAGGCGATTCGGTGGCTGCTGTCAAAAAATTTAATCTTACCGATAAAGTGAGTTATGTTTCTACCGGTGGTGGCGCTATGCTCGAAATGTTAGAAGGTAAGGAATTGCCTGGTATTAAAGCGCTTCAGCAGTAATTTTAATTTAATAAAAAAGTCTTAATTAGGGACTATTTGCGTAATAGCGTAAAATCCTTATTTTTGATATAATTTTTTGTTAAAAGTTTCGTTACACCTTGTAGAAATGAGGCGTGAAATACACTTACTTAAATTGAAATTTCACTACACAAATTTCATAAATCCCCTAATCGAAATTCATAACCGATGAAATTAATTAATAGCATTTCTTTAACTCTATTACTAAGTTGCAGCTTCACTTTTGCACAGAGCGAAGAAAACTCTTCCAACAATGCAAATGAAAACCACAACCAAGTTGTTGATACTGTTAATGTTTCAAAAGTTGCGGTTAACATTCCGGCTTCTGAAGCTGTTAATACTACTAAAGACAGTCTTATTTACAATTTTGAAGACATGGCTCTTGCCCGTCAAAAAGATAGTTTGTGGCTTAAAGAACTCTATAAATCTGATCTCTTTGACGAATTTTATAACAGTGTTGTAAATCAAGATTTTGAACCCGTTGAATACAACGATCTACCTACCGAAGTTTTAAAAGAACGATTAAAAGAACTCGACGCACGAACGCCTTTTAAGGTTGAATACAACGAGTCTTTGGAAAGTGTAATTAAGCAATATTTAAAAAATAGACGTCGCGGTTTGGAACGTCTGTTTGGTTTAAGTGAATATTACTTTCCGCTATTTGAACAAGAATTAGATAAACACAATTTACCGCTCGAGTTAAAATATTTAGCCATTGTAGAATCTGCGCTTAACCCAAAAGCGAAATCAAGAGTTGGTGCTACCGGTTTATGGCAGTTTATGTATCCTACGGGCAAAATGTTTGGGTTAAATGTAAACTCGTATGTAGATGAGCGGTCAGACCCGTTTTTGGCTACCGAAGCTGCGTGCAAATACTTAAAAAGCTTAAACAATAGTTTTAACGATTGGGATCTTGCGCTGGCGGCGTATAACTCGGGTCCCGGCAATGTTTCAAAAGCTATTAGACGTTCGGGAGGTCAAACCAATTATTGGAAATTACGTAGATATCTTCCACGTGAAACGGCAGGATATGTACCCGCATTTTTGGCTACAATGTATATTTTTGAATATGCCGAAGAGCACGGATTTAAAAGGCAAGCCGCCCGCATTCCATTTGTTGCTACAGATACTATAAAAGTAAAACAGCAAATTACTTTAGACCAAGTAGCAAAACTTACAAAGCTCGACAAAGAAGAATTAGAGTTTTTAAATCCGGCGTATAAATTAGGAATTATACCTGCAGTAAAAGATAAAAAATATGTGTTACGACTGCCGCTTACAGCCGTAGGAACGTTTGTAAATAACGAAGCAGCTATTTATACTATTGTAGAAGAAGAATTAGAGAAAAATAAAGAAAAGCTCCCTAAACTATACGAACAACCTGAAAGAATTAGATATCGTGTAAAACGAGGTGATTATTTGGGTCGAATAGCCGAAAGATACGGGGTGGGCGTAAGCCAAATAAAACGATGGAATGCAATGCGCAGCAGCAGACTTCGAGTTGGCCAAAACTTAATTATTTATCCTAAAAAGAATCTGCAAAACATTGCGAGTAACACTTCTGCTAAGTCTAAGAATACTTCAAATAAAACGTACGTAGTTCGCAATGGCGATTCCCTGTGGAGTATTTCGCAAAAATTTCCTGGAGTTTCGGTTCAAAATATCAAAAAATGGAACGATATTAGTGGCACTAAGATAAAGCCCGGGACTAAACTTAAAATTCACAAAGGATAGTTCCCTTCAAAACATCCTTAAAATGAGACTTAAAACTGTTGTATTCTTATCGTTATTAGTTGCTTTTCTATCATGCAATAATAACGGTACCAAGGACAAATCGCTTGTGCCAGATTCTGTAGGAAATATTAATTCGCTGCAGGTAATTACTCCTAATAATTTGTGGAATAGCACCGTGGGGGAAGCAATAAGAAATAATTTTGCGGCGGCAACAGATGGTCTTCCACAAGACGAACCTCTGTTTTCTATAAACCAAATGCCCCCTGAGGCGTTTACCGGTTTTGCACGAAGAAATAGAATTTTTGTTTATGTAGTTTTAAGTGAAAACGAAAAAGTCTCTCTCGCCACAAACGAGTATGCCAAACCACAAACGGGCGCTATTATTCAGGCTAATTCAGAAGAAAAATTAGTAGAATTAATTAATAAAAGCGCAGAAAAAATAATTGAAGCATTTCACAAAAGCGAAATAAAAGAACGCCAACGTCGTACGGCCATTTCAATGTTAAAAATAGATACGCTTAAAAAAACTATGGGAGTATCAATGCAAATACCGAGCGCTTACAGAATAGCAAAAGCGACCGATAGCTTTGTTTGGATGCGGAAAGACTTAAAAGACGGCGAAACAAACATCTTAGTTTATGAAGTGCCGTTAACTATGATTAAAAGCGACAGTACTGCTGTTGCCGATATTATTAAAATTCGCGATTCTATTGGTAGTAGTTTGCTTCCGGTTGAAGATGACGGCGAATTTATTACCGAAGATGCTTACGCTCCTTATATTTTTAAAACCCAAATAGACGGGAAGTTTGCTTACGAAACTAAAGGAACGTGGGAGGTAAGAAACGATTGGATGGGCGGACCGTTTATAAACTACGCTGTACGCGATGAAAAAAACAACCGATATTTAATTTTAGAAGGATTTACTTATGCGCCTTCGGTAGCAAAAAGAAACCTTCAATTTGAGTTAGAATCTATTTTAAATTCTGCCAAACTCGTAGAATAGAGATAAATTATATCCAAAAAAAAGAGCCGTCTTATTTACATAAAACGGCTCTTTTTTTATTAGAAGACTGATAAAAATTACTTCTTTTCGTCTAATTTATTTTCGGTTGATTCGTCTTTAGAGGCATCCTTAAATTCCTTAAGGCCACTCCCTAAACCGCGCATAAGCTCTGGTATTTTTTTACCACCAAAAAGCAATAACACGATAACTACAATCAATACAATTTGCCACGGGCCAATAACACCTAATGGTATAAATAATGCACTCATAATTTCAAAATTTAAATTAAGCAAAGGTAACAAGAAATGTTTAGATACAACGTTTTGAAGTTAACTTTAGCGTATAGCGCTATAGTTTCTTTTATATTTGTACCACGTAACTGCAAATTATGACCCAAAAAGAAAAAAGAAGCAAAAAATTTAAAAAAAAACTACTTCATAAGTACCGTTTAGTAATTTTAAACGAAGAGACTTTTGAAGAGCGGTTTTCTTTTAAATTAAATAGATTAAATGTATTTATTACAAGTACATTATTTGCCTTATTTTTAATTATTTTAACCACAGTTATTATTGCTTTTACCCCATTGCGCGAATATATTCCTGGGTATTCGTCAACCGCGTTAAAAAAGAAAGCGACGCAATTAGCCTATAAATCAGATTCGCTACAGCAAATTTTAACCGTAAATGAACAATACCTAACATCTATTAAAAAAGTGTTGACAGGCGACGTGCAAACGGTTGATTACAATAAAGATTCTATTATTGAAGTAGCAAAAACAGATCCGTCGGTGTTAATTAGAACTTCGCGTAACGATTCACTACTGCGCGATGCAGTTGCAAAGGAGGACAAGTACAACCCGCTTATTGCGCCCGAAGTGCAGCCATACACCTTGTTTCCACCTGTAAAGGGAACAATTACAGAGGCATATGATTCAAAAAAGAAGCATTACGCTGTAGATGTGGTTACGGTAAAAGATGCACCAGTAAAAGCAATAGCAAAAGGAACCGTTATTTTTGCCGAATGGACTGTAGCCACGGGATATGTTATTATTATTAAACACGAAAACAATCTAATTTCGGCATATAAACACAATGCCACGCTTACAAAAGAACAGGGCGAAATTGTACAAGCTGGCGAAGTAATTGGAACGGTTGGTAATACCGGCGAACTTACTACAGGGCCCCATCTACATTTTGAATTGTGGCGCGATGGTTTTCCAATTAATCCAACAAGTGTAATAGATTTTGATTAACTGCGTATGTCTCTAAAATCTTTCGGCGCGAAAATATTCGCCAAAATTACAGCAAACCGAATTCAGAAATGGGCTAATAATCCTATTGATACCCAACAAAAAGTGTTTCAAAGTCTAATTTCCGAAGCTCGAAATACAGCCTTCGGAAAAGATCATAATTTTGATAATATAAGCTCGCACAACGACTTTGTTAAGAATGTACCCATTCGCGATTATGAAGCTTTAAAACCGTATGTAAATAGAGTAGTTGCCGGCGAAGCCAATGTGTTGTGGCCCGGGCAACCCCTTTATTTTGCAAAAACTTCGGGTACTACTTCGGGAGCCAAGTATATTCCGCTTACAAAAGAGTCTATGCCGCATCATATTGAGGCTGCTCGTAATGCAATTTTGTGTTATATAAACGAAACGGGAAAGGCCAATTTTGTAGACGGAAAAATGATATTTCTGCAAGGGAGCCCCGAAATGCAAGAGAAAAACGGAATTAAATTAGGCAGACTTTCGGGTATTGTAGCGCACTATGTGCCCGCCTATCTTCAAAAAAATCGTTTGCCAAGTTGGGAGACCAATTGTATAGAAGATTGGGAGACAAAAGTTGACGCTATTGTTGAAGAAACCAAAGATGAAGATATGACCGTTATAAGCGGGATTCCGTCGTGGGTACAAATGTATTTTGAAAAGCTTCAACAAAAAACTGGGAAAAATGTTGGCGACTTATTTAAAAACTTTAATCTGTTTATTTACGGCGGGGTAAATTACGAGCCCTACCGAGCAAAATTTGAGCAATTAATAGGCCGCAAAGTTGATAGTATTGAGCTTTTTCCCGCCAGCGAAGGATTTTTTGCTTTTCAAGATAGCCAAAAAGAAAAAGGAATGTTGCTGCTTTTAAATTCGGGAATTTTTTATGAATTTATTGAAGCGTCGACGTTTTTTGATAAAAACCCAAAAAGATTGACCATTGCCGAAGTTAAAACCGGGGTAAATTATGTAATGATCATTTCAACCAATGCAGGCCTGTGGGGGTATAACTTAGGCGATACCGTTCAATTTACGTCCACCAAGCCGTATCGAGTAATAGTTTCGGGCAGGATAAAGCATTTTATTTCGGCGTTTGGCGAACATGTTATTGGAAAAGAGGTAGAAGAAGCGATGAATAAAGCGATGGCAACCTTTAATTTTTCTATTTCAGAATTTACCGTGGCACCGCAAATTACACCGCCCGAAGGCGATTTACCCTATCACGAATGGTTGATTGAATTTGAAAATAAACCCGAAAATATTGAAGAAGTTGTAAAATTTCTCGATACCGAAATGCAACAGCAAAATTCGTACTATTTCGATTTGATTGACGGAAAAATTTTACAACCTTTAAAAATTGCTATTCTTAAAAAAGGAAGCTTTCAAGATTATATGAAATCGCAAGGAAAATTAGGGGGACAAAACAAAGTGCCTCGACTTTCAAACGATCGAAAAATTGCCGATGCACTCTTGCAAATTCAGGCTTAAAATAAGTGTTATCTTTGCTTGTTATGAATAAATTGAAATCACACACCCGAACGCGTGCTCAAGAGAGCACACAGGCCATTGAGCGCCTTTATATAACTATGCGCCACCTTTTTAATCGCGGCTTTTATAAGCCTATGGGAGTTTCTGGCGAATCATTAAGAGAGTCATTACTTACGCTTAGACCCGAAATTTATGGCTCAATAACCGATGATAAAATTGAATTACAAGGTTTGCTTTACGTTATGGACCGCTTGCCTACGGGTATTGAAGAGTGCCGGTTTATTAACCTTACAAGCGATGAAGGATATAAAGATTCGCATTTTGAACCTATAATTCCTTTAAAACGTCGAAGAAACTGCTATCGCATAGATGCAGAGCAAATGAATATTGAAATTACACGTGGTCGTTCTGAGATTTATGACATCCTTACCCACTTAACATTTCTGTTTATCGAGTCGCATAAAATAATGAAGCAAGTGCTCATTAATGAAAACGGCGACGTAATTCGCGATTGGAAAAAGCTCGAACAAGCGGTATTAAAAAAAGGTAAATTAAGCCAAGAAGAAAAGGAGGTGGCCTTAACGCATACCGCCAATTTTTTAGGTAGAACCTTTGAAGAAGTTAAAAGTGTGTTTCCATTTTTTGCAAGTGAGAAAAATGACAATAGGTTTTTTAGTATAATTTACTATCTGGGCAAATTGGCTATAGATGAAGTGCTTTCAGACCAAAAACGCATTATTACGTTTAGTCCCGTGCTTAGAGAGCGATTAGGCCACCATATACACGGCGAGCAATGGGCTTTTAGAATAAAGCAAACACTACAAGATAAAGGATTATTAGAGCGGCCACTGCATATTATAAGCGCTAATATGCACAGTGTTATGAATAGTTTATATGCGCCAATAGCGCTTTCGTCAGAATTTTTAAAAAGAAAGCCGCTCGAAATTTTTGAGGCTTTAAGCAACAATGTGAACATTAAATTGCGTCAAAAAGTTCAAAAAACTGCAATTGCAGAAGGGATGATTTTAATTGAAGACCAAAGCGGTACAAATATCGATGTACAAATAATTGATACGGCAAAGATTAAAAAAAGCGCCTATACTGAAGGACTAAAAGGTACGCCCGATGCAGAGAAGCCGGTAATAATTGTTATGGATTACGCCTTTGGTGAACAAGCGTACGAAACTATGGACGAGCTTTTAAAGCCTTATATAGATGCTTCAAAAAACAGTCATCACTTAAATGTAGATTCTGTTTCTATTATGGGGAAAGCTGGAATTTTGGAAGGTGGCAAAGGCGATATAATGATTCCATCTGCTCATGTTTTTGAAGGTACTGCAGACAATTACCCGTTTAAAAATGAATTGGACAAATCGCATTTTAAGGACGACGATGTAAATATCTTTACCGGCACAATGATTTCGGTATTGGGTACGTCGCTTCAAAATAGAGATGTTTTAAAGTTTTTCCATAATTCTACTTGGAATGTAATTGGCTTAGAAATGGAGGGAGCACACTACCAAAAAGCAATACAAGCCGCAGCAAAAATTAGACGTAGTATTAGCTCAAAAGTAAAGGTTAGATACGCGTATTACGCCTCAGATAATCCGTTAGAAACGGGAAGCACTTTGGCATCGGGCGGATTGGGTACAACAGGGGTAAAACCCACCTATTTAATCACCGAAAAAATGTTAAAACAAATTTTAGATATTCCTAAAAAATAATTTTGAAAAACGATAAAGTACTGATTACCGGAGGAGCAGGATTTATAGGCTCCAATTATGTGGAATATGCCCTAAAAAATTCAGACGACGAAATTTTCGTGCTGGACAAGCTTACTTATGCCGGAAATTTAAAAAATTTAGCCCCCATTTCAGATAAAATCACCTTTGTAAAAGGAGATATTTGCGATGCCGAATTAGTTCAAAATTTATTCGAAAAACATCAGTTTCAAAAAGTAGTTCATTTTGCTGCCGAGAGTCATGTGGATAACTCAATTTCGGGTCCTTCAGAATTTATTCAAACAAATATTGTAGGTACTTTTAATTTGCTGCAAAGTGCTTATAAAATTTGGATGAACGGTCCCAATAAATTAAAAGACGATTTTAAAAACGCTCGATTTCTTCATATTTCAACCGATGAGGTTTACGGAACTTTAGGAGAAACAGGTCTTTTTACCGAAACCACTCCATATGCACCCAACAGTCCGTATAGTGCTTCAAAGGCGTCTTCAGATTTTATTGTTCGCAGCTACTTTCACACCTACGGTTTACCAGTGGTTACAACAAACTGTTCCAATAATTACGGTCCAAATCAGCACAAAGAGAAGTTAATTCCAACTATTATTCGCAAAGCAGTTTCGGGAGAGCCAATACCAATTTACGGAGACGGAAAAAATGTTCGCGATTGGCTTTATGTAATGGATCATTGCAGTGGTATTCATTTGGCTTTAAACGGCGGAAAATTAGGCGAAACCTACAATATCGGCGGTCGCAACGAACGCGAAAACTTATATATTGCCAATGTTATTTGTGAATTGTTAGATGAAATAAAGCCGAAGAACAGATCGTATAAAGAGCAAATAACTTTTGTAAAAGATAGACCCGGCCACGACTTTAGATACGCTATAGATGCTTCAAAAATAGAAAATGAACTTGGCTGGAAGGCCAAAGAGAATTTTGAAACCGGTATCCAAAAAACAATATTGTGGTATCTGGAAAATAGTGATAGATTATGAAAGGAATAATTTTAGCAGGAGGTTCGGGTACACGGTTGCACCCCATTACCCTGGCAGTTAGTAAACAATTAATGCCGGTGTACGATAAACCCATGATTTATTACCCACTGTCAACACTTATGTATGCTGGTATTAAGGATATTTTAATTATTTCTACTCCGCAGGATTTACCGCTTTTTAAACAACTTTTGGGCGATGGTAGCAAGCTTGGTTGCAACTTTCAATACGCCGAACAACCAAACCCCAACGGACTTGCAGAAGCCTTTGTTATTGGAAAAGAATTTATTGGAAACGACAAAGTAGCCCTAATTCTTGGCGATAATATTTTTTACGGTTCGGGGTTAAAAGAATTGCTACAATCTAACAATAATCCCGACGGAGGTATTATTTATGCCTACCACGTTTTAGACCCAGAGCGTTACGGGGTGGTTGAATTTGATAAAAGTGGAAAAGCACTTTCAATTGAAGAGAAACCAAAAGTGCCAAAATCTAATTACGCGGTTCCCGGAATATATTTTTACGACAATAGTGTAATAGAAATTGCGGCAAATATTAAGCCGAGCGCCCGTGGCGAATTAGAAATTACCGATGTAAATAACGAATATTTAAAACAAGGTAAACTAAGCGTAAGTATTCTGGATAAGGGTACCGCTTGGTTGGATACCGGTACATTTGCTTCATTAATGCAAGCCGCACAATTTGTTGAGGTTATTGAAGAACGTCAAGGTTTAAAAATTGGCGCCATAGAAGAAGCAGCCTACGAAATGGGTTATATTTCAAAAGAACAATTAATTGCCTTAGCCAAACCTTTACTTAAAAGCGGTTATGGAAAACACTTACTTCAACTAGATTAGATTTGGAAATACAAAAAACGCCCTTAAAAGATTGTTTTATTATTAAACCGAACGTTTTTAAAGACGAACGCGGTCTTTTTTATGAAACGTATAATGAAAAAGCATTTAAAAAAAATACGGGTCTCGATGTAGATTTTGTACAAGATAATCAGTCTGCCTCGACCAAAGGCGTTTTACGCGGCCTCCACTTTCAGCGGGGTGAAATGGCGCAGGCAAAATTAGTTCGGGTTGTAAAAGGAAAAGTATTAGATATTGTTGTTGATATTCGGAAGGAATCTAAAACCTTTGGACAGTCATTTTCAATTGTTTTGGATGATGTAAATCACTTGCAGCTTTTTGTACCACGGGGTTTTGCACACGGTTTTATTACACTTTCAGAGAACTCTGTGTTTGCGTATAAATGCGACAATTTTTACAACAAGGCTTCGGAAGGAGGCATAATTTATAATGACGCAACCTTAGCGCTAGATTGGCATCTTCCAGAAGAGGAGTTTATAATTTCAGAAAAAGATCGCGAACTTCCCACTTTTGAGGAAGCAATTTCATGAAAAAAATACTGGTTACAGGAGCAAACGGACAGTTGGGAAAATGCATACAAGATGCGGTAGCCGAATATCCCGACCTTAAATTTGTCTTTGTTTCAAAAGATGAATTAGACATTGAGAATACTGAGGCGCTTTTAAGATTTTTTAATAAAAACAACTTTACTCACTGTATAAACACGGCTGCATATACCAACGTTGAAAAAGCAGAGAGCGACGCCGAAAAAGCCTATGCAATTAATGCCGAAGCTGTAAAAAACCTAGCCACAATTTGCACAGAGCGAAATGTTGTTTTATTGCACGTTTCTACAGATTATGTTTTTGACGGAAAGAAAAACACAGCGTATTTAGAAAGTGATGCTACCAACCCGATTAATGTTTACGGTGCTTCAAAACTAAAGGGTGAAAAGTACATTGAGGAAATATGCGACAGGTATTTTATTTTACGCACTTCGTGGTTGTATTCGCAATACGGTCATAATTTTTTAAAGACAATTTTAAACCATGCCGAGGCAGGGAAACCACTTACCATAACCACCGAGCAAACGGGCACGCCTACCAATGCAAATAATTTGGCCGAAGCATTGTTACAGATAATAGCACAAGATTCTACCAAATACGGCGTTTATCATTACAGCAATAGTGGCAAAACAACCTGGTACGGTTTTGCTGAAGCGATACTTTTAGGGTCTAAAAAATTAAAGGATGCAAACCTTGCAAAAATCAACCATTACCGTACTTTTGCCGCAAGGCCAGCATTTAGTGTTCTCGATAACACAAAGGCGCACAACAATTTAAAATTGAATTACATAGATTGGCGGGAGAGCTTGCAATCCCTAATAAAACAAGTAAGTATTTAAATTATAAATATATTTTTTATGGCACAGAATAATTCCGATGAATTAGATATTGCTGCAATTCTGGAAAGGGTAAGGCAAGGTTACCATAGTTTTTTAGTTTGGTTATATAATATATTTCAGTTCTTTTTATCGAAATGGATAATTCTCTGCGCGTTGATAATTATTGGGGCATTAGTGGGTTATTTCATACAAGGAGATGAGTATCCAAAGGAAACTTCATTATTAGTTCAGATAAATTTTGACGGAGTTAATTATGTTTATGATGCAGTAGAACAGCTTGGCAGTAAAATAGAAGAGAAAGACACATTAATTCTTAAAGATATAGGAATCTATAAAAATTCAACTTTAGGTATTAAGAAGATTGAAATTGAACCAATTGTTGATGTTTTGGAAATTGTAAAACAAGATAAGGGTGATGAAAGAAATGTAGAGGTTCTTCTAGATCAATCAAAGTTAGAAGACGACCTTTTAACTTCAGATATTTTTGTGCCAAAGTATAAGTACCATAAAATAAACCTTATTTTATCATCAAAAGCTACGCAACAAACAATAACCAATTTAGTGAATTACTTAAATAGCAATTCGTTAATGAATGAAATAAAATTGGCTACAATTGAGAGTGTGAAGAGTGAAATACGACATAACGAAAGGAGTATAGAATATATAGATTCTATAGTCAAATCATATGCCGCTGTGCCAAGTGGCAACACTAATGCGAGCCAAATTTATTTTAACTCCATGGATATGAATAATGGAAACGTCCATTTACTTTTCGAACAAAAGAACTTGATAATTAAGCAAAATAAGGAGTTAAAAGTTGAGATTTTAAAATACGATAATATCGTGCAACTATTGAATAAGCCTATGTTGCAGAGTAAGAAAGGGTTCTTTGATGTAAAAGTTATTGCTATCCCGTTATTACTTATTTTCTTATTTATACTTTATTCCATAATAAGGTACTTTTATTTAAAGGCTCAGAGACTAACCCATTTATAACAAACTTTATAGTTTAAAATGTTAATAGAATGGTGGTTCAGTATTCAGAAATGATTTTAATGGTTGAAAAAGACATTATCTAAAGGCATGAATAAACTGAGTCCAACTAAATTAATGCGGAGCCTTTCATCCGATAAATTTTTGATATTTTCAGATCAATCACTTTTCGCATTATTTAATTTTGGTTCTATTTTTGTCCTTTCAAAACTAGCGCCTATTTCAATTTTCAGTTCTTTTGTCCTTTTTCAGAGTAATATTTTTTTCCTATATATTTTTTCCACTTTTTTTTTATCGGCACCTATTTTAGTGCTCTTTCCAAAAAAATGGCACAATAAAAACGCCTACTTAAAGGTCTTGGTTTGGACCAATGTTTTTATAAATTTATTACTTTCGACTGTTCTATATTACTTAATCAACAAACAGGGCGTTTATGTAAATTATGCTTACGTTTTTTTAATTCCAACTTTAATGTCTCTGTTCGAGTTGTTTAAAAAATACATGTTTAGTAGTTTTAAGGTTAAACTTAAACACGCCGTAATTTCGTCAATAGTTTTAAATGGCGCTTTTTTTTTAAGTGTTATTTATTTTAGTACTGAGCTCACACTTCCTTTAATTTTAACATTATACTCCTTATCATATTTCATATCAAATAGTTATTTATTTCAAGTTTTTTTGCAAAAAAAGATTGTTGGAATATCCTTTGTAGTTCCAATTTTTAAGCGAAATGATCAATTTTCTCAAATTTTAAAACATCATTTTATTTATTCGAAATGGATAATTATGGGAGGAATTGCATTTTGGGGGTATACGCAAGGGCTCTTTATCTATTCAAAGATTTTAGGTGTAAGTGATTTAAGCATAGGTAAAATTAGAACGATTCAAAATTTATTAGGTATTGTGAGTATTTTTATTATTACAGTCGAAAACTTTTATACCCCTTACTTTGCAAAATTTATAGCTAAAAAAGATGATGCCCAAATCCATAATCTTGTAAAATCATTATACATAAAACACTCAGCTAAAGTTTTAGGTATTATGGTCTTAGTTTTTGTATTTGCCATAGTCTTCTATCAATTATTATATTTTGACAAATACGGACCAGCATTTATTATTATTATACTATTTACTTTCTCTCAACTGGTGCTTTTTATGTTAAGACCGTTGATAATTTCTTTAAAATCTATAGAAATCACTTTTCCTTTTTTCTGGGCTCACGCAGCTTCAGTTTTTACGATGTTGGGGTTAGGGTATTTTATTATCACAGATTATCAATACTATGGGATGGCTATAACGTTTCTTGCATCAAACCTAGTTTTTACTGGATTGGTTGCTTATTTTTATTGGCGAATGGTTTTTTCTAATTTTAGAAAATTTTAATTATTATGGGGTTCAAAACACTCACTGATTTAAAAACGGAAATACATAAACAATTAGCACATAAGATTCAATCTGATTGTGTGCTATTAAACACTCCAGATCATATTAATATTGGAGATCAATTAATTTGGCAGGGAGAATTGGAGTTTTTAAATTCCTTAAATATTGTACCATCCTATATGACTTCTCACTTCAATTTTGATTGGAGAGATTTAAATAAGGAAACACAAATCTTGTTACATGGCGGCGGAAATTTTGGAGATGTTTGGGAAGGACATAATGATTTTAGACTTAAAATAGTTGAGAGATACCCAAACAATGCAATTTTAGTGTTTCCCCAGTCGGTTCAATACAACGATGAACGTTTAATTATTCGAGATGCAAAGAAATATGCTACGCACAAAAACGTTACGATTTGTGCTCGAGATAAATACTCCTACGATTTATTAAGGAAACATTTTAAAAATAATATCCTATTAGTGCCAGATATGGCGTTTTGTTTGGATATTGAAAAACCATCGCAACGGGTAAATAATCGAAAGCTTTTATTAAAGAGAGTAGATAGGGAAATTTCGACTGGTTTTAAGTACAACAATTATTCAGATTTTGAACATAAAGACTGGCCTACGTTTAACAATAGTTTTTTTAATTTTTCGCATCGGGTCTGGGAAAAAATAAATAGAATGTTTGCAAAAACATTTCTATCTAGTAGAACAAAGGATACAACTTTTGGGTTGGGAGTTTTAAGAGACAGAAATTGGTTAGTTAATGAAGGTATTAGCTTTATATTAAGTTATGATCTTGTAGTATCCACAAGGCTTCATGGGCATATTTTGGCCTTATTACTCGGTGTACCGTCAATTATGATAGACAATAGTTATGGTAAAAATAGAAGGTTTTATGAAACCTGGCTAAAAGATATTCCAGACTCCCAATTAGTTACTAACCCGAATGAATTAGAAGCTGAACTGTCCAAATTTGTTAAAATTTAAAAGGCTTGAATGAGTTAAAAAGGGCATATCAAATTTTCTTTATTCTGGGTATATTTTTCATACCCTTCAATTCAGATGTGCCTAAATGGTTTGGATTTCTAGGGGAATATAGCGCAGATTCTTCTCCCATATTCTTTTTAACAGGTTTTGTATTGTTAACAATTGCACAAATTTTTTCTGGTAAAATCTACCTTCCCTTTAAGTCTGATATATATGGCGTATTTTTAATTTTTCTTGGAGTTTTATTACTTACTACACTTATAAACCTTCCAAATATACTTGGTTACTATTTTAAGCAAACTTCTGGTTTAGAGCGCTTTGCGAGACAAATGATTTCGGTTTTAATTTCAGGTTTTATTTTTTTCTACCTTTTTATAAATGTAGGCCGAGATTATGGCGTTAAAAATTTTTTTATACTAATTCGGAGAATTTTTTTTATAAGTTTTCTAATAGTTTTTAGTTGTGGAATGGTGGAATATCTAGTGGTGGTAAAAAAATTAGACTTTATCATTCCTATTCTTGAATTATATAATTATCTTCCTTTTGTAAATGTAAGTTACACTAATCATTTATTACGATTATCTTCTATAACATATGAGCCTCCGGCACTAGGCACATACCTAATCTCTATCTCGGGGTTTATGTTTAGTTATATAATTACTTCAAATAAGAAAAGTCGGTTTATACCGTATATAGCTTTAGTTATTTTAGCTATACTTTGTAAATCTCGAACTGCTTTAATTGTTGTTATTATTCAATCTATAGCTGGTATAGCCATTACATACTATATGTTTCAGGACTTCCGTAAAATTTTTAATAAAATTTTAATGGTTAGTATTGTTTTTGGAATCTTGGCAACAGTGCTGTACAGAGATTCAATATATAAAGTTGTGTCAGAACGAATGGAGACCTTAGATTTTACAAAAACAAAATATAGTGATAAAGATAATTCTGTATCAAATAAATCTAGACTGGGAATACAAGTAGCTATGTTTGAGGTTTTTAAAGACAACCCAATATTTGGAACAGGCTGGGGGCAACAAGCTTATGAAACGAGTCATCTTTACCCTAGATGGGCTACAAAACAAAATTATGAATTCGTCACTATGTATCTTAATAAAGATTATAAGTCTTTCCCTCCAGGGTACAACCTCTATTTAAGAATTTTAACTGAAGCCGGAATCTTTGGGTTTATAGCTTTTTCATTTTTTATTTTTTCGATTTTTAAAAGTAATTTTTTTACGTTCAAAAATAGTATAGATAAAAAATATATTGCTGTAGCTTTATTTGTTTGTTTTACTGGTTTAGTTATAAATTGGTTTCAGATAGATTCCTTTAGACAATATGTTTTTTGGCTCTGTTTGGCAATTCTTATTATTTTTAAAAAAGATATTAATGCAAAACTTAATAATACTCATACCGCACTATAATAATATAAATGAGCTTAAAGAGTCTATAAAATCTATTCAAGAAGAAATTCCTGTTGATATATTGATAGTAGATGATGGTAGTACAGATAAACCTATTTTGCAAAATCTTCAAACCATTTATAAATATGGAAAGGTTTTCATTGAATACCTAGATAAGAATGTTGGAATTGAAAACGCGTTAAATGCCGGCTTATCATATATTGATGGAAAAGGGTATGAATATATAGGAAGATTGGATTGTGGGGATATAAATAGGCCAAATAAGTATAAAAAACAGCTGGAGTATCTAGAAAAAAATCCCGAAACTTTTTTATTGGGTACTTGGGCCGATATGGTAGATACGAAAGGAAACTTTTTGTACACTTTAAAACACCCAACAGCAGACAAAGAGATTAAAAACAAGATGTACCTAAATAGCATGTTTGTGCACCCAACGGTTATTTTTAGGAAGGAGGTGTTACAAATAATAGGCAATTACCCCACTAAATACAAAGCGGCTGAAGACTATGCCTTTTTTTTTGAGATTTCTAAAAAATTAAAGGTTGAAAACCTTCCAGAAGCATTGCTTATTTATAAAATTGATCCAAATTCTATTTCGTCAACAAAACGGAAGATTCAAGTAAAAAATAGGATTAAAGTAATATGGAAACATTTTTATTTGGGGTACTTCCCAATATACGGTTTGGTAAGAAATGTACTATTATTATTTATGTCAAGAAAAATGACTACATTTATGAAAAAGCGAATAAAATAAGATTGACTTCGAATGTTGCATACAATTAACTTGATAATATACAATTTTATACTTTTCTTCTTTGCGACAACTCTTATTTGTCATGGGCAGATCATAAACTTTCCAGACAGCAATTTTAAAAATGCTTTGTTAAACCATAATCCAGTTATTGACACAAATGGAGATGGTGAAATACAAATTTCCGAGGCAGAAGCCTTTGATGGCTATCTTCACGTGTTTGGAAGGCATATATCAGATTTGACAGGCATAGAGTACTTTACAAATATCCTGATATTAAGAGCTAGTCATAATAATTTATCTGAATTAGATTTAAGTAACAATGTCCAACTATTTAGTGTTGAGATTTCCGATAATTATTTTTCAGAACTAGACTTAGGTAGTCCTCCTAGCTTAACGCATATCGATGCTAAAAATAACCAACTTACGAATATTGATCTTTCAGAAAGTCCTAATATAGGTAGCCTTGAGTTAGAAAATAATCAGCTTGCAAATTTAAATTTAAGTAATTGTTCTAACTTATCCTTTCTTGAGGTGTCAAATAACAATCTCTCCGAACTTGATTTGAGTACTAATGATAATCTCCATTATTTAATTGCCAATAATAATCAACTTAACAGTATTAACCTACCAAGTAGTGCTCCAATTGAATATCTTAATTTAGATGATAATTTTCTTTCAACTTTAGACCTACGGAACAATGTAGATTTAAAGGAGATTTCTGTATCACAAAACAATCTTTCAGAATTGAATGTGGGCAATAGCAGTGCGCTCACTCATATTACGGCAAATGATAATCAACTCACGTCAATAGATTTAAGCAACAACAATAATATAAAATATCTGTATCTCTCCAATAATAACTTATCCCAACTTAATTTAAGCAATCATAATGAGTTGTATCGATTATATGCTGATAACAACTTGATCTTAAATATTAATCTTGTAAGTAATGATTTAGCTGAACTAAATTTACAGAATAATGAAATTGAAAATATTGACTTAAGTAATTGTCCTGTATTAAATCAAATTTTCATATCAAACAATGATTTGAATAATTTGGATTTATCTTCCAATATAGAGTTAATTATTTTGGAATGCGAAAACAATCAATTAACCAACTTAGATTTAAGTCAAAATCCCCTTCTTAGGCAATTATCCTGTAATAATAATCAAATAGCGCAATTAAATTTAATTTCGAATGTGTTTTTATGGAGATTGGAATGTAATTTTAACCAACTAAGCAACTTAAATTTAAATGAAAATCTATATTTAGAAACTCTTTATTGCAATAATAATGTATTAACTAACTTAGATTTAAGTGCCAATTCTTTATTGAAAAGGTTGAACTGTAGCAGTAATCAATTAACAGAATTGGATTTAAGTGCACAATCGAAATTCTCAACTATTAATTGTTCAGATAATCAATTAACACTATTGCTATTATCAAATGAAATGGATCCGTGGAATGATAAGTTTTATTTAGATTTTAGTAACAATCAATTAATTGAATTTCCGTCATATGGCGGTCCGTCAATGCCACTCCAAACTGTAAACTGCTCCGGAAATTTATTTTCTACTCTCGATATTTCAGATACTAAAATTACCATTTTGGATTGTAGCGATAACCCATTAATGGAAACCCTAAATTGGCGCAATGGTTGGAACTATAAGTTTGATCCCAATAATGCGGATAACAGGTTTCAAAACTTGCCTAATTTAAATTCTGTATGTATAGATACTTATAATCAAGAACTAATGGATTACATTTTGACAGATGTTGGTCATTCGGTAGATTTTTATAATAATGAAACCTGCGATGCGCTATCGGTTAATGAAAATGACCTCAACAAGTTCAGTATAATTCCGAACCCAGCAGATTCCAAAATTAAGATAGAAATTTCTACACCCATTGATCGAATAGAAATTTACAATGAGCTTGGGCAATTGGTGCAATCCTTTGTAGCACCAATCTCTGAAGGCAAAACAGAGTTGAATATTTCAGCTTTGGTACAGGGGTTATATTTCGTAAAAATATCCGATTCACGCGGTAACGCAACGATAAAAAAGTTCATTAAAAAATAAATATTAATTACCTTATTAGGTGAGTGGATATTTTTTAAGAAATTAAAAATATATGAGGTTTAAGTAAAATTATTGTTATTTTCAATCAATAAAGAATGTATGAATAACATATATTTGCCTTTTATCTACTTTCAATTTTTTTTAGAAAAAGCCTTTTGAAAAATATTCTAAAAAATATTTATCCATATTTATTCTGCCTTTTTTGCTTTGTACTTCCTTTAGATAAATATGCTACAGCGGTACCTAATATAATCCTTATACTTCTATTAGTATCATTTCCTTTTGTTGTAAAGAAAAATGACTTTAAAAAGCTTGTACGTACAGAAGTTTTAGTTTTTAGTACGTTAATAGCCTATATTTTTATAAATATGGTGCTCTTTCAAGACTATGGGAGTGACATAACAGTTGTAAAAAAGATATTTTCAGCCTTTATGCTGCTCATTCTATACATTCCAATAGGCACAACTGCAAAACTTAACAAGACTATAATTTTATCAGTCCTCGTTTGCATGGTTGTTAGCCTATTAAATGTTGCGAAATTTTATTTTGAAACGGGCGAGTTTAACTTTGCCGATGGTGGGACTATTAACGATATTTTAGTCATCGATAGGTTATATCTTGGTTTTCTATGTGTATTAAGTGTGATAGCTTCCATTGGATTGATTAGAAATAATCACAAACTTTTGTACGTAATTAATATAGTATTATGTATTCTATTTGCTCTTCTCATATCTTCAAGAATAGCTATTCTCCTTCTTCTATTTTTAATGATGTTACTTGTTTTTTATTCAAGAAATAAAAAGCAGTATATATTTTTTTTTATTGGTGTTTTTATTATTACAATTGCGGCATTTAAATTAAACAAAAATTTAGGCGAACGTTTTTTCTATACTCACAACAGTGAGAGTAAAAAGAGTTATGTGGAGCTTTTCATGGCTTGGGAGCCAAGAGTCGAGATTTGGGGATGCAGTTATAAAATTTTAACCAATAAGACTCCATTGCTTTTGGGAAATGGATTTTATGGGACTAAGAATGAACTTGTATCCTGCTATAAGAGTATTGGAAAGGAAGATAAAAGGAAATATTTTATAGCGCAACGCTTTAACCCTCATAATCAGTTTTTTGATTTTTTATTGAGCTACGGATTGATAGCTCTAGTACTATTTTTAGCAATCTTCTCAATTTTGATTACGAAATATAGAAACTCATACTATAAAATGGCTTTAATTATAACTATTATGGCCTTTGCTTTTATTGAAAGTTACTTTCAAAGGCAAATAGGAGGTTATTTATTTGCAATAGTATTTATATTAATAATATACCCTATGTATATTCCAAACACAAAACAAGCTAAATAACATGAAGCGTATTAAAATAATTCATATCCTTCACGCAGTAGGTGGTGTAGATGTTTCATTAAGGTTGATACTGGCAAATATAGATTCAAATAAATTTGAATCTATTGTTATTCATGGCGATTCTGACAATAATGAGCCTTTTCTAAATAATAATAACGTTCCGGTAAAAAATTATCCCATTTCCATAATTCGGGATATAAAACCCCATAAGGATTACCACGCCATTACTGCCGCAAATAAAATTGTTAAAAACGAGCAACCTCATTTAATCCACGCACACAGTGCCAAAGGTGGTGTTATTGGTAAAATTGTAGGTAAAATGAATAATATACCCGTGCTCCACACGCCGCAAGCTTATTCATTTTTAAGTGCAGAAAGCACGCTTAAAAAAAATGTTTTTCTTAGCTTAGAAAGGCTTTTATCAAAATGGGATAATAAAATTTTAGCCTCTTCAAATTCAGAAAAAAATAGAGCTTTAAATGAAGTAGGCTACAAAAGCGAACGGGTTTTGCTCTTTAACAACGCTATTAATGCAATAGATGCTATTCCAGATTTAAGCATTGAAAAAACCTGGCCCGATGAATATATATGCTCTGTTGGCAGACCCTCTTTTCAAAAAAATATTGAATTGATGATTGAGGTTTTACGCCTTCTTAAAGAATCTAAACCAAACATACATTTGGTTTTGATGGGAGTGGGGTATCACGCTCCTAATTTAGAACGCGTTAAGTCGCTAATCGAGCAATATAATTTAAATACCAATATAACCTTATTAGAGTGGACAAAGCGCGAAGATATTTTTAATATTATCAAAAATGCGAAGCTTTATATTTCCACAGCAAGGTATGAAGGTTTGCCATATTCGGTGATTGAAGCCTTAGCACTAAAAAAGGCTTGTGTAGTTTCTGATGCCGATGGTAACCGCGATTTGGTTGTAAATTCAGAAAACGGATTTGTTATTCAAAGTGAAGATAGCAATGAGTTTGCAAGCGCTATTTTAAAATTGTTGAATAATAAAGAGATGCGTCAACGATTTGAAGAACATTCATTCAAACTTTTTAATGAACATTTTAATATTAAAAATACGATTCACAAGTTAGAAAATATTTACTCGCAAGAAGCCCAGTAGATTTATGCCAATATGTAATTTTGCTAAATTACCCGCTAGAAAGTAGCTCGTCCACAAGGATATTAAGGGATTGTTTTTTATCTTCCCCTGAATTTATCTCACTTCTATAAGTTAGTTATGAAGATACTGCTGTCTGCCTTATACCCGTACGTATTTTTACTTCTGTATCTCGTAATTCCATTTGATAATTATATACGGGCACTACCAAATATTTTGGTAATTATCTTGGTTGTAGCTTTTCCCTTTGTTGTTAAAAAATCTGATTTTAAAAAACTGGCAACACCTCCTATGCTATTGTTTTTTGCATTTTTTGTCTATTTGGCAGTTAATTCAATTTTTAATGGTAGAATATTTGACGATTTCAACATTGTAAAAAAAGTAATGATTGCAGCTGGGTTGGCAATCCTTTATATTCCTGTTAACGACTTAAAATCTTTTACGGGCAAAACCGGAAAAATTAATACTGCTATTATAGCTTCTGCCTTAGCAGCAATTATTTTTACAATCTACAATTTTGTAATAATAACGCATAATTCAGGAAATTTTGCCTTAGTTGATTCACCCCAAATAATTGAATCTCTTTTAATAGATAGAGTGTATTTGGGCCTTCTATGCTGCTTGAGCATTGTAATATCTTTTACGGCAATTCAAAAAAGGTATCACCCAAGTAACAATTATTATTTAGCGAACATCATCTTAAATTTAATTTTTATTGTTTTAATAGGCTCTAAAATTGCGATGGTTTCATTAGTTGTAATTGCCTTAGTTAGACAATTTTATGGTCAACGTAAATTATGGAAAATGCTAATCGCAGTTACAGCAGTAATAGCGGTAATAGGGCTATTCTATTTTATAAAAAATGAGAAAAGTTTTAAAAATGATTCACTTGCAAATTCTAAATCTACTCCAGCATTTATTGAAAACTCATTAACGTATGAGTTAAGAGCTGTAGTTTGGAAGAGTACTGCAAATATAATAAAAGATGAAGGGTTTACATTTTTTGGAATTGGTTTTGACGAAACTAAAGATAGACTTGTCGCAAACTATAAAACTTCCATAAACGATCCCCAAAAAAGAGAACGATTTATTGAAAATCGTTACAATACTCACAATCAGTTTTTAGATTTCTATTTAAGCGCAGGGTTTGTTTCTTTATTGCTCTTTTTATTGTTTATAATTGTAAGTTTTTTAGTAAAACGAAATCAATTTTTACCCATCGCTATGCTTGCACTCTTTGTGATGTATTGTAGCGTCGAGAATTTATTTAACAGACAGATAGGCGCGTATTACGCGGGCTTTATTTTAATTGTTTTAATGGTGAGTAACCGAAGGCTAAAAAACAACAAAATAAAAGAGTTGTAAAAGAATAGCAAGTTGTACTTTTGCAGCTTATTAATAATTCCCTTTTTAGGTGGTTGAAGTAAGAAAAGAATAAATGAAAATTTCAGTAATAGGAACAGGCTACGTAGGTTTAGTTACAGGAACCTGCTTGGCAGAAACAGGTAACGAAGTAATTTGTGTAGATATTGATAAAACAAAGGTCGAAAAGATGCGTAATGGCGAAGTGCCAATTTATGAGCCGCATCTCGACGTGCTTTTTGAAAGAAATATAAAGGCGAACCGATTAAAGTTTACTACTTCGCTCGATGAAGGTTTAGCACATGGTGAAATAATTTTTCTCGCCTTACCAACACCCGAAGATGAAGATGGATCTGCCGATCTTTCGTATGTACTCAATGTTTCTGAAGAAATAGGTAAAAAAATTACAGATTATAAGGTAATTGTAGATAAAAGTACCGTACCTGTAGGTACTGCCGAAAAGGTTTTTAAAGTCATTTCTAAAAACGCCAAATCTGAATTTGATGTGGTTTCAAATCCCGAATTTTTAAGAGAAGGCTTTGCCGTAGACGATTTTATGAAACCAGAGCGAATTGTAATTGGTAGCAGTAGTGAAAAGGCCACCGCATTAATGAAAAAACTTTACAGCCCTTTTGTGCGCTCTGGAAATCCTATTTTGGTGATGGATGAAAAGTCTGCCGAGCTTACAAAATACGCCGCAAACTCGTTTTTAGCAACCAAAATTACTTTTATGAACGAGATTGCCAATTACTGCGAAAAGGTGGGTGCCGATGTAGATATGGTACGTGCCGGTATGGGTACCGATAGCCGCATAGGTAAGCGATTCCTTTTTCCCGGAATAGGGTACGGTGGGTCTTGTTTCCCAAAAGATGTAAAAGCCCTTCAAAAGGCCGGGAAAAATGAAGATTACGACTTTAAAATATTGAATTCAGTAATTGAAATTAATGCAGCCCAAAAAACAATCCTATTACCTAAAATTGAAAATTATTTTAACGACAATTTAAAAGGAAAAACAATAGCCGTTTGGGGCTTGGCATTTAAACCAGAAACCGATGACATACGCGAAGCTCCATCAATAGATTTAATGGAGGCATTACTTGCAAAAGGTGCAAACCTTCAAGTTTTCGATCCAGAAGCTATGCCTAATATTAAAAAACGATTTGGCGAGAAGTTAACATACGCAGCGTCAATGTATGGTGCGCTTGAAAATGCCGATGGCTTACTTATTTGTACTGAGTGGAGTATTTTTAGAACTCCAGATTTTTCAAAATTGAAAGAGCTACTTAAAAATCCAGTGGTGTTTGATGGTAGGAATCTATACAATGTTAATGATATGGAAACTGAAGGCTTTACCTACATTTCTATAGGAAGAAAAGCAACTAATTTATGAGAAAACGCGTTTTAATTACAGGTGCAGCCGGGTTTTTAGGCTCGCATCTATGTGATAAATTTATTGCAGAAAATTTTGAAGTTATTGCCATGGATAACCTAATTACAGGGGATCTTAAAAATTTACAGCATTTATTTCAATTACCACAATTTGAATTTTACCATCACGACGTAACAAAATTTGTACACGTTCCAGGTAAGGTGGATTACATTCTTCATTTTGCCTCACCAGCAAGCCCTATTGATTATTTAAAGATACCAATCCAAACTTTAAAAGTTGGCTCTTTAGGTACACACAACCTACTTGGTTTGGCGCGTGAAAAAAATGCAAGGATACTTATAGCTTCCACATCAGAGGTGTATGGCGATCCATTGGTACATCCACAATCCGAAGAATATTACGGCAATGTAAATACTATTGGGCCACGTGGGGTTTATGATGAGGCCAAACGCTTCCAAGAATCTATAACAATGGCCTATCATAGATTTCATGGCGTGGAAACACGTATTGCAAGAATTTTTAATACATATGGCCCACGCATGCGCTTAAACGATGGTCGTGTTATTCCTGCTTTCATTGGGCAAGCCCTTAGAGGTGAAGATTTAACCGTATTTGGCGATGGCTCGCAAACGCGTTCATTTTGCTATGTGGATGATGAGGTTGAAGGATTGTATAGATTATTAATGAGTGATTATTCGCTTCCGGTAAATATTGGTAACCCAGAAGAAATTACTATACTCGATTTTGCTCAGGAAGTAATTAAACTTACAGGTACAGATCAAAAAATTATTTTCAAACCGTTGCCTCAAGATGATCCAATGCAACGCGAACCAGATATTTCAAAAGCAAAGGAAATTTTAGGATGGGAGCCTAAAGTTTCAAGAGAAGATGGAATGAAAAAAACATTTGAATACTTTAAAAGTCTTTCGCAAGAAGAACTCTTTAAAAGTGAACACAAAGATTTCTCAAAGCACAATAGGTAGTTATAATGTTTAAAAGTGGTAGATATTCTGGATTATTAAGGCCTATTTCATACGGAATAGACTTAGCCTTTATACATTTATTAGCTTACCAATTTTTTGCACCATCATTACCATTTTTTAACTATTTTGTATACTTAACCCTTGCTTGGTTATTGCTTTCAACGCGATCTGGGTTTTATGAAATCTATCGGTTTACACACCTTTCAAAAATCATGTCGCGCATAGGAAAACAAGGAATTGTTTTTTTATTGCTTGTTTTTTCATTTTTCGGATTTTATAGCGAATTAAATACTTCAGCAATAAAGATTTTTCAATATGTTTTTTTAGTGCTGCTTTGTATAACTGTAGCTAAACTGAGCGTGTTTTTCTTATTAAAAAAATACAGGTTACACCTTGGTGGAAATGTGCGAAAGGTTGTAATAATTGGCCTAAACCAAAAAACCGATCAATTGCGTAAATTCTTTACCAATAATCCTGAATATGGCTATAAGCTCTATAAAACTTTCGATTTAAAAGGGGCTAATAAAGCGTCTATCGAAGAGTGTATGGATTATATAACACAAGAAGGAATAGATGAGGTGTATTCTTCGGTTGCAGAAATTAGCAATAAAGAATTAATTAAATTGATAGATTTTGTAGATAACAACCTTAAAATCTTAAAGTTTTTACCAGACAATAAAGAAATTTATAGTAAAAAACTAGATTTTTCGTACTACGGGGTACTTCCTATTCTTTCTATGCGAAAAATACCAATGGACGAGCCTTTTAATAAGTTTATTAAACGAGGTTTCGACATTGTACTTTCTCTATTCGTTATTGTAGGAATTTTATCGTGGTTAACACCCTTATTGGGGTTAATAATAAAATTAGAATCTAAAGGCCCCGTGTTTTTTAAACAAAAGCGAAATGGTCTCGATTATAAAGAGTTTTATTGTTATAAATTTAGATCTATGAAACCTAACCCTATGGCACATTTGCACCAGATTAGAAAAGGGGATACGCGGGTTACAAGAGTAGGTAGAATTATTAGAAAAACTAGCATAGACGAGTTGCCACAGTTTATTAACGTACTCAAAGGTGAAATGTCTGTTGTAGGTCCAAGACCCCATATGGTAAGCCATACCCATATGTATGCCGAAAGAATTGATAAATTTATGGTCCGGCATTTTATTAAACCAGGGATAACGGGTTTAGCACAAGTGAGCGGATTTAGAGGCGAAGTGGAAGACGATAATCACATTATAAACCGAGTAAAATACGATATTTTTTATCTCGAAAATTGGAATCTTTTTCTCGATATTAAAATTGTTTTCCAAACCATTTATAACGCTCTAAGAGGAGAAGAAAAAGCGTACTAAAGTGAGCCATAATGCACTTGTTTCAATTGTAATGCCAACTTACAATTCGTGTAAATTTATAAGTATGGCTATTGAAAGTGTACTTGCCCAAACCTATCGCCATTGGGAATTAATTATTGTAGACGACGCTTCAACAGATGATACACTTCAAGTTATTAGTAAATATTTAATTGATACTTATAACATTCAACTTATAAGGCTGCAAACTAATCATGGAGCCGCTTTTTGCCGAAATAAAGCAATTTCACTCGCTAAGGGCGAATACATTGCATTTTTAGATTCTGATGATTTTTGGGCAAAAGATAAATTATCAACCCAAATAAGCTTTATGCAAAAGATGCAATGCGATGTGTGTTTTACAAGCTATCTTCAAGTTGATGAATGTGGAAACTCACTAAATAAACGTATTAACGCAATACCTACACTTTCGTATAAAAAGCTTCTTCTCAATAATTATATAGGGAATTTAACCGGAATTTATAACGCATCTGTACTAGGAAAAATTTTCTGTCCAGAAATTCCAAAGAGACAAGATTGGGCGCTATGGTTAACAGCCGTTGAAATGAGCGACAAACCAGCCCTTGGTATCGCCGAAGATTTAGCATTTTATCGGGTAAGAAGTGATTCAATGAGTGCTAATAAAGTTAAATTATTGAAACATAATTTTAACCTTTATTACAAGCACTTAGGCTTTTCAGCTGTTAAGTCTATGTTTTATATGGGATTGTTTTTATGGGAATATTTCTTTGTGAGACCAAAATACATCACACTTGTAACTTAGAGTATTTGCACTAATTTAATTTTAAGGGTATAAATTGCTTTAACTTCCCGCTTGGGCTGCGCTCTAACTGCGAAAGCCTTTCGAAATCAACAATTAGATTTTTCTCTAAATATTCAGCGATAGCACGTTTTACACCTTCTTTGTCTATTGCCGAAAGTTCATCGCTGGCAACATATTTTATTTTAAATGTGTTTAATTTAATCTGTTCAATAATAAACTCTTTTACATTGCCATTGTTAGTAATTACTGTTTTTGTAATGTAGTAAAACGTAAGTGCCGGCACTACTTTGCCACTGGGTAATTTGGCAAAATCGTTGGTACGACCTAATAATTTTTCTAAAATAGGTTGCTTATAGGTACTGTTTTTATTTAATACGCCCACATCGCCAATATCGTAACGAATTATAGGGTGTGCCTTGTTATATAATGAAGTAATTACTATACGTCCTGCTTTACCATTGGGTACGGGATTTGCCTTTTCGTCTAATATTTCAACAAAAAGATCGTCGCTATTTACCAAAAAATTATGCTGTTTATCGGTAAATGCAATTAATCCACATTCCGATGCGCCATATTCGTTTATAACAGGAATATTTAAAACTTTTTCAAGAAGTTTTTTGTCATCTTCAAAGAGCATTTCACTAGTAACAATACAGCATTTTAAAGTTGGACATTCCTTTTTTAAAATTAAGTTCTTGCGCTGTAAAAACTTTGCAAAAAGCACAATTACACTCGTGTATCCATTGATATAATCAAATTTTTTTCGCTGAAAATGATTTAAAATTTCTTCCAATTTTTCGTCAGATAAGTCAAAAATTGGAAATCGATATCTACGCCCTAAAAAATCTTTAAAACGCTCTTTAAAAAACGCTTTAGAATCTAGAGGTATTCCGTAAAATCGGGCTTGTAGTGAAGCGTTTAAATCGATGCCATACAGCCCATAACATTCTATAAATTTTGCCCACGACAAGGCGTGGCAGTATTTGTCTTTTCCAAAAATAAAAGGCGTCCCGCTAGACCCCGAAGTTTTGTTTACATAAATTGAGTTTTTATTAAATTTATTTGAAAGCCTATTTTCCAGCGGCTGCTGTAAAATAGACTTGGTCATAATAGGGAGATCTTCCCACTTTGGTTGCGAAGTGCCCACCAATTTTCTGTAAAATGCGGTGTTTTTAATGTGATATTTAACTATTGCTTCGCGTTTTGTTTCAACGTAATTTTTAAATTCATTTTCGGGAATTTGCCGAATTGCTTTTAAATCTCGCTTAGCCTTTGCTATAGGAAATCCTTTTAATTTTAAACTAGATTCAAACAAATTCATTTTAGAATAAATTAGGGTGTCAATTTACAAACAATTATTTTTGACACCGAAATTAAACTTTTTCAATTATGAACATATTAGTCTTAGGATCGGGCGGTCGCGAACATACATTCGCTTATAAACTTGCACAAAGCAAACGTTGTAAAAATTTGTTTGTAGCCCCCGGAAATGCTGGAACTGCAGCTATTGCGACAAATATTGATATTAGTGTTACCAATTTTGAAACGATAAAAAACTGCGTTGTCGACAATAATATTGAAATGGTTGTAGTGGGTCCTGAAGATCCATTGGTACAAGGGATAGCCGACTATTTTGCTGAAACATCAGAACTCAAAAATGTAAAACTCATAGGCCCGTCTAAGCGAGGTGCTTTGCTTGAAGGCAGTAAACAACGTGCCAAAGAGTTTATGATGCAGCACAAAATTCCTACGGCAGCTTACGAGAGCTTTACAGTCCAATCTTTAGAGGCCGGAAAAGCATTCTTGGAGCAACTCAATCCGCCGTATGTTTTAAAAGCCGATGGACTAGCAGCAGGGAAAGGAGTTTTAATTTTAAATAATTTAAACGAAGCGAAACAAGAGCTTGAAAATATGCTTTCGCACAACAAGTTTGGTGAGGCGAGTTCGAAGGTGGTTATTGAAGAGTTTTTGGACGGGATTGAGCTAAGTGTATTTGTTTTAACCGATGGTAAAAACTATAAAATTCTTCCTACAGCCAAAGATTATAAACGTATTGGCGAAGGAGATACAGGACTAAACACTGGGGGTATGGGGGCTATTTCGCCCGTACCGTTTGCCGATGAGGTTTTAATGCAAAAAATTGAAGATAGAATAGTAAAACCAACTATCGATGGTTTGGCTAAAGAAAATATAGATTATAAAGGTTTTGTATTTATTGGGTTGATTAAAGTAAATAATGAACCCTACGTAATTGAATACAACGTAAGGATGGGCGATCCCGAAACCGAAGTAGTTTTACCGCGAATTAAAACCGATTTGGCAGATTTATTTGAAGCTACATTTAATCAAAATTTGAATGATATTTCAATTGAAATTGACACCAAAGCAGCTGCTACTGTAATGTTAGTATCTGGTGGATACCCCGAAGGTTATGAAAAAGGAAAAGAAATAACAGGCTTAAAAAACGTAAAAGATTCAATTGTTTTCCACGCGGGGACAAAAATGGAAGACGATAAAATACTCACTAATGGCGGCCGTGTAATTGCGATAACCTCCTTAGACGAAGATTATAAAAAAGCTCTAAAAAAATCCTATCAAAACATAGAAAAACTATCTTTTGATAGGATGAATTATCGTAGTGATATAGGTTTCGACCTTTAGAAAATCTAGTGATTTTCTTTATAGGTGTAAGTAACTTCGGTGTTCTCGTTGTAATCTTTTAATTTGCCAAGCCAGTAAATAAAAGCTGCGGTGGCAATGATTACAAATACAAAATTAATAGCGTTTGCTAACCACCAACTATCAAGCTCTAATGCGGCTAATGCATCATAAGGCAAGAATAATAAATCTTCAAATAAGGAAGCAATTCCTTCCCAAAAACCTTTCCAAGTCATATCTTTAATCTTTAGTTGACAAAAATATAAAATTACCCCATATGCTAACAAGCTTTTTTGGAAAATCTAATCCCATAAATTATTTAATTCTTGGAGCATTATTGGCTATTGGATATTTATTTACGCAGTTTGCGTTAGGCGATTTAAATTTAACCTTTAAAAGTACGTTTTCGCACCTCTTTTTTATAATTATTTGCGTTTTAGTTTTACTACTTTTAGATTTCATTGTTAAAAAAAATGGGCTAACAAAAAGTAATACGTACACCATTTTCTTTTTTAGTTGCTATTCTTTAATGTTTCCGGCTATTTTTTTTGAGCACGATATTATTTTTGCAAACTTTTTTTTACTGCTCGCACTACGGCGTTTAATGAGTTTGCGAAGTGATAGAAATACTTCTAAAAAAATTCTGGATGCCAGTTTGTGGATTACCCTGGCATCGTTATTCTATTTTTGGAGTTTGCTGTTTTTTATTCCGCTTTGGATTGCTGTATTACAAAAACCCAATTTTAATTATAAACAAATGTTAGTTCCGTTTGTGGGTTTTTTCACTGTTTTGGTATTAAATACGGCTTACCAGCTAATTGTAAATGATTCGTTTGCTTGGCTATTTGAGTGGAAACAAAATATAGGTTTTGATTTTACACTTTATAATTCTTTAGCCATTTTAATACCCCTCACTTTAATTTTAACCCTTTACGTTTGGACTAGTTTTTTTAGATTTTTACAAATTCCAGCTTTGCCCTTACGTGAACGCCCTTTATTTATTTTGTTAATGTATGTAAGTGTTACCACCATAATTATCGCGCTTTGTGCACCCCAAAAAACAGGGGCCGAAGTGCTCTTTGTACTCGCCCCATTTTCAATTATAAATGCTAATTATATTGAAACTTCCCGAAGAGAAAGACAAGGAGACACTGAAAGTGCCGAGTTTTGGTTTAAAGAGTTTATATTGTGGGTAGCTTTATTATTGCCATTTATCGCTTTTTTATGAGTGTTGTACTACAAAATATTGAAAACGAATTAAAACTTAGACACAATTACCCTTATAAATGGTTTCGGAAACAAAATGATGTTTGGGATCGTAAAACCAATTTTATTTACCAAACAACACATTGGCAATCGCTTCTTTTAAAAATTTCAAGCATAGCCAAAAACGAAAAATTTAACGAACAACAGTTGTTTCAATACACCGCAAACAGATGGTATAATTTCTGGAGCGCCAAGGCTGTAGAATATATTTTTTCTGATTTGCACCCTGTTTCTCCAGTCTTAAATACAAAAGATGCTAAAAAAGATTTTTACCTCTTTGGGATACCTTTTGATCATAAAACTTCGGTTTTTCCAAAGGGGTTTAACCGCAGTTTGGCATACGCGCAAAAACACCGTTCAAAACTAATTGAATGGTTTTTTAACAATCAAAGTACCCAAAGGCGCCATCACTTTAAAAACCGACTTTTTATAGTGGTTTATGCACAAAACGGTGAACATTGGAAGTTAAAAGCTGAAATATCATTGCTAAAAAAAGCAATTGAAAAATATGTTAAAACATTCCGCCGAGAGCAACTACATTCTTTTACTTTTGCAGATGACCAAAAAACGCTAAGCGACATTATTTGGGTTATAAAATGAACTACATAGGCTCCAAACTTAAACTGTCCAATTTTATTTTTAGCACGGTGACCGAAATCTGCGGAAATGACCTTTCGCAAAAAGTTTTTTGCGACTTATTTGCGGGGACGGGTATTGTTGGTAGAAATTTTAAACCCCACGTTTGTCAGGTTATTGCTAACGATGTTGAGTATTATAGTTTTGTTTTAAACCGAAATTTTATAGGAAATAACACGGCGTTTTCATTTAATTATTTAATTGATGAGTTAAACGCTTGCAACGGCAAAAAAGGATTTATTTTTCAGAATTATTCCGAAGGTGGAAAAGCGGGAAGAATGTATTTTACTGCTGAAAACGGACAAAAAATAGATGCTGTTCGCACCCAAATTGAAGCGTGGAAAAAAACGTCAAAAATCACCGAAGATCAATATTACTTTTTACTCGCTTCACTATTAGAAAGCGCCGATAAGGTGGCGAATACGGCTTCGGTTTACGGGGCGTATTTAAAACATATAAAACCTTCGGCAGCAAAAAAACTTATTATTAAACCCGCAATTTTTCAGAAAACAGAAAATACACATCACGTTTTTCAAAAAAATAGTAACCTTCTTATAAAAGAAATAAAAGGCGATATATTGTATTTAGACCCGCCTTACAATGCACGTCAATACGGCGCTAATTACCATATGTTAAATACTATTGCAAAATATGATACCTTTGTACCAAAGGGCAAAACTGGCTTGCGCAATTATTATAAAAGCAATTGGTGCAAAAAAGGAGAAGTCTTAAATAGTTTTGAAGAATTGATTGAAAACGCACAATTCTCGCACATTTTTTTAAGTTATAACAACGAAGGATTAATGAGCCAAGACCAAGTGCGAATGGTTATGGAACGCTTTGGAAAATACAGTCTAAAAACGCAAAAGTACCAGCGTTTTAAAGCCGATAAAACCCAAAACCGAAACCACAAAGCTTCAGAAACTTTTGAATATTTACACATTTTAGAAAAGTCATAAAAATTACAATTATATGTTTTCAGATAAAGCCAATAAAATCTTCGCCGAAGTAATTGAAAAGTATCACGAAATAAACACGGTAGACCAGCCATTTACCAACCCCTATAATAAGGATAGTCACTTAATTGAACATTTGTTATACCGTAAATGCTGGATTGATACAGTGCAGTGGCATTACGAAGATATTATTCGCGACCCAAATATCGATCCTGTTGCGGCCCTAAAACTAAAGCGCCTAATCGATGCTTCTAACCAAGACCGTACCGATATGGTTGAATATATTGATAGTTATTTTCTCGATAAGTTTAAAGACGTTGAAGTAAAAGAAGACGCTACTATTAATACCGAAAGTCCTGCTTGGGGTATTGACAGACTTTCTATTTTAGCCTTAAAAGTGTATCATATGAACGAGGAAGCCACCAGAGATGATGCTTCTCAAAAACACCAAATGGCTTGTAAAGCAAAGTTAAACGTGCTTTTAGAGCAACGCGTAGATTTAAGTACGGCAATCAACCAATTATTGGATGATATAGCACACGGTCGAAAGTATATGAAAGTATACAAACAGATGAAAATGTATAACGACGATGAGCTAAACCCAGTATTGCGCGGAAATAAATAACAATTTTTTATACGTTTTAAAACGGTAAAATCTTTTAAGGTTTTCTATAAAATACATGGCTAAACCCACCCACATTTTAGTAATTCGTTTATCTGCTATGGGCGATGTGGCTATGACAGTGCCTGTTCTTCGGGTACTAACAGAAACCTATCCTAATTTAAAAATTACTGTTTTATCGCGCCCCTTTTTTAAACCGCTCTTTGCAGACATTAATAATCTACATTTTTTGGAAGCCGATGTTTATGGCCAACACAAAAATTTTGGGTTATTAAAATTGGCTAATGAGGCCAAAGAATTGGGAATAGATGCAGTTGCCGATTTACACAATGTTATTCGCTCCAAAATAATTGTAAACTACCTAAAATTTAAGGGGCTAAAAACAGCAGTAATCGATAAAGGTAGAATTGAAAAAAAAGCATTAGTTGCTGCTAAAGGCCAGCATATTTCACCTTTAAAAAGTACGCATCAACGCTATGCCGATGTTTTTAAGGATTTAGGATTTTCAATAGATTTAAAAAACTTTGTTCCCCCTGTACAAAAAAGGTTAACCCCAAAATTAAACGGTCTTATAGGAGTAGAACCCAAAAAGATAATTGGGGTGGCTCCTTTTGCCGCGCACAGTAGTAAAATGTATCCGCTGCATTTAATGGCCGAGGTAGTTTCAAAACTTGAAGTAATTGACAAATACCGCATTTTTCTATTTGGTGGCGGGAAAACCGAAGTTGCACAATTAGCCAAAATGGAAAAGCCGTTTGCAAACGTTACCAGTGTTGCCGGAAAACTATCTTTTGATGAAGAACTGGCTTTAATTTCAAACCTCGATTTAATGGTGTCTATGGATAGCGGAAACGGACATTTGGCGGCTATGTTTGGAGTACCGGTTTTGACACTTTGGGGAGTAACGCATCCTTATGCTGGCTTTGTGCCATTTAATCAACCCGATGAAAATCAATTGCTTACAGATAGAAATAAATATCCGCTTATTCCTACTTCGGTTTATGGTAATAAATTTCCAAAAGGGTACGATAAGGCCATGGAAACTATAAAACCAGAAAGTGTAGTTTCCACAATACAGCAGATTTTATAATTGAAAAAAACGTAAAAAAAATCCCTCAAAATTTATTCAAATATTGAGGGATTTAATTTTTACTAGGTAGTTTTTTTAAACATCGTCATAGTCTACAACAATCTTTGCTGAGGTAGGATGTGCTTGACAAGTAAGTATGAGTCCATCGGCAATTTCAGATTCTGTAAGGATTTGATTTTTGCGCATTTCGGCTTTTCCTTCTTTTAAACGGGCTATGCACGTACTGCAAATTCCGCCTTGGCAAGAGTACGGCGGATCTAACCCTTCGTCTAATGCGGCTTCTAAAATCGATTTGGTTTGTGGCATGTCAAAAGCTTCTTCTTCATCGTCTAAAAGTACTGTTACACTTGTATTGCCATCGTGCTTTTCAACCAACAATCCTTTTTCGGCGGTTGAAAACAATTCGTGGTGAATTTGTTTTGAATTAATGCCGTTGTGTTTTAAAGTAGCCGAAACTTCGTCTATCATTTCTTCTGGGCCACATAAATAAAAGGCCGAATAAACAGTATTTGCATATTTATTCTTAAGATAAAAATTGACCATTGAGCGATCAATTCTTCCAAATTTTGCATTTTCTTCTTCTTTTCTACTGAAAATAAATTCGGCATTAAACCTATTTGGATAGTTTTTTTGAAGTTCTAAAATTTCAGAATAAAACATTGTTTCTTCCAAATTTTGGTTTCCGTACACAAGGAGAAAAGTACTTTGTGAGTTGTCTTCCAAAACACATTTTATAAGTGAAAGTACCGGTGTAATTCCGCTTCCGGCTGCAAAGGCTGCATAGTGTTTTAAATTGGGTTCCAAAACAAATTTGCCCGTGGGAGGCATTACTTCTAGCGCATCACCAACTTGTAACTGAGTATTTGCAAATTCTGAAAATGCACCTTTTTTAACCTTTTTTACAGCTACTTTTAATTCGCCACTTTGTGGCGACGAGCAAATAGAATATGCGCGGCGTATTTCGGTATCGCCCTTTTTATGCTTTATTGTAAGGTATTGCCCGGCTTTAAACTCGAATTGAGATTTTAAATTTTCGGGCACTGAAAATGTAATAGATACTGAATTGGGGGTTTCTTTTATTATATCTGAAACTGTAAGCGTGTAAAATTCGCTCATAATTGTAATTTTTTTACAAAAGTACAAAGGAATTCAACGAAACAAAGTATCGGCAGCTTTAATGTGAGGTATTTTTTCGGTGTTTCGCTAAGCAGATAATAAAAAGAAACGTATTTTTACGGCTCTTTAGTGGTACTACATACTAAATTTGAACCTTTTAAGTTACAATATCATATAAATTAAAAGCATTTTGAAAGGCATCTATAAACTTACACTTTTTATTCTTGCAGTTGTATTGGTTGCAGCCTGCTCACGGAAAAAAAACACCTTTTTAAACCGCAATATTCAAGCGGTTACTACCGAATATAATACCCTTTATAATGGCGAAATGGCATTTAACGATGCCAAAGAACAACTGGCTTACGGTTTTAGGGATAATTTTTGGGAAATTTTACCAATTGAACGTATTGAAATAAAAGAGGCGGCTACCAAAGCGCCGGGAGCTAATAAAGGAAATGCGGGTGGTTTTAATAGAGCCGAAGAAAAAGCGACCAAAGCCATCCAAAAGCACTCAATGTATATTGATGGAAAGGAGCACAACCCACAAATAGACGAAGCCTATTTATTGTTAGGGAAGGCGCGCTATTACGACGGGCGGTTTATACCCGCATTAGATGCGTTTAATTTTATTTTAGATCGATACCCAACCAGCAACAATATAAATATTGCAAAAGTTTGGAAGGCGAAAACAAACATTCGGTTAAATAACGAAGAGTTCGCTATTGAAAATTTAAAAAGAATGTTTGAGCAAGAATCGCTCAATGAAGAAGAAATAGCCGAAGGCGCAGCCATGATGGCGCAGGCATTTGTAAATTTAGATTCGTTAGAGCCTGCACTAGATTATATTAAGATTGCTTCAGAAAATGTGGACGATAACGAGTTAAAAGGAAGATATACTTTTATTAAAGGACAGCTTTATAATAGGCTGGGTAAAAAAGACAGTGCAAACTTGGCTTTTGAAGAGGTAATTGAGATGAATAGAAAAACCTCGCGAGCTTATATGATAAATGCCTATATAGAAAAAGGGAAAAATTTTGATTACGAAAATGGCAACCGTACAGCCTTTTTAGAACTGCTTCAAGATTTAGAGAAAAATCGTGAAAACAGACCATATCTCGACAAGATTTACAACCAATTTGGCGACTATTATTACAATAGCGACAGTATTGAAACTGCTGTAAAATATTACAACAAATCTATAAAAGCATTTAAGCAAGATAGAGTTTTACAAGCTGTAAATTATAAAACTTTAGCGCTTATAAATTTTGATAATGCCGAATATAGAAACGCAGGTGCTTACTACGATAGTACTTTAACCTTTTTACAAGAAAATAGCCGCGAATGGCGCCGTGTTAAAAAGAAACGCGAAAACTTAGACGATGTAATAAAATACGAAAACATAGCCCAAGTAAACGACAGTGTTTTAAGGCTTGTAAATATGAGCGAAGCACAGCAACTCGCCTATTTTACCAAATATACTACCCGTTTAAAAGAGCAAGCGATTAAAGATTCGTTAGAGGCAGTAAAGTTTGAAGGTAAAATTGCTAATAACGAATTTTTTAACAAAGAAAAATCAACTTCGGGCCCTAATAAAGGGAGTACATTCTACTTTTATAACACAACTACCGTTGCTTATGGAAAAGGTGAATTTAGAAAAAGATGGGGCGATAGAAACTTAGAAGATAACTGGAGATTATCTAATAAACGTACCTCATTAATTCAAGAAGAAGCGGTAGAGGAAGATACAACCCCTATTGCCGAAAATGAAATGTACAATCCTCAAACATACATTGAAAGAATTCCAAGCGATAAAAAATTAATTGATAGTTTGGCAAAAGATAGAAACTTCGCTTATTACCAATTGGGCTTAATTTACAAAGAGAAGTTTAAGGAGTATAACTTAGCGGCAAACCGATTGGAAAAGTTATTGACCTTTTCGCCGGCAGAGCGATTAATTGTGCCTTCAAAATACAATCTGGTTAAGATTTATGATATTTTAGGAAATTCGGCTAAATCTGAAATGTATAAAAACGACGTATTGCAAAATCACGCTACCACACGTTATGCCGAAATACTACGCAACCCAGATTCGCAATTGGCTACAGATAAATCGAGCCCCGAATTTAAATATAAAGAACTGTTTAAACAGTTTGAAGCTGCCGAGTATGCAGACGTAATTAAAAAGAGCGATGAATATATTGTAATTTATAACGGCAATGAAATTGTACCAAAATTTGAACTTTTAAAAGCAACAGCCATTGGAAAACAGCAAGGTTACGAAGCTTATAAAAAAGCACTAAACTTTGTCGCTCTTAACTACCCAAACAGCGACGAAGGGAAACAAGCTCAAGAAATTTTCACAAACACTTTACCGGCCTTAGCTTTTACAGAATTTAACACCAACAATGAAGCGGCAACTTGGAAACTGGTTTATCAATTTCCTGTTTCAGAAATAGAAGCAGCGCAAAGCTTAAAAGAAAAATTAGACAAAGCAATTTCAGATTTACATTACACAAACTTGGTATCTTCAATAGACTATTACAATCCTACAACTCGCTTAGTTATTGTACACGGTTTAAACACCAAATTAGGAGCCAGAGGATTTGGCGATATTTTAAAAGAAAAGAAAGCCTATAAAATAAAGCACCCGTATTTTGAAATCTCTACTCCCGATTATAAAACAATTCAAATTCATAAAAATTTGGATGCCTATTTGGAGAAAGAAATGTCTGCCGAATAATATAGCTTAGCAATAGAATCACTTAAAAACCAATTAGTATGTTTTCCGAAAAGAAAGAAAGAAAATCAAATATGGAACCTGGTACTACCCAAAATAGAATTAATGAGGGTACAAGGTTAAAAGGAGATGTATCTTCTACTGGGTTTTTTAGAATTGATGGAACTATAGAAGGCAATGTTAATACACCTTCAAAAGTAGTGTTGGGGAAAACAGGTATAATAATAGGTACGCTAACTTGCGAAAATGCCGATATTGAAGGCAAATTTGAAGGTAATTTACAAGTTTCGGGTACGTTGTCATTACGCTCCACAGCAGTAGTTGAAGGCGATGTAGTGGTTGGGAAACTTTCGGTAGAACCCGGAGCTACTTTAAATGCATCTTGCGTAATGCAAAACGGCATGACTAAAGCTAAGCAAAACGCTCAAGAGTTACCCAGAGATTCTAAGCCTGGTCTTTTTAATAAACAACAAAAGACAAAGGAAGCATCTGCGCTTCCAAAATAAGACTAAAAACCCTTTAAGGTTATGTCTGCCAATAATAACAACAACAGATGGATTGCCCTTTCGGGGATAGGAATTCAAATGGGGCTTACCATTTTTCTTGGCAACCTATTAGGAGGATGGTTAGATAATACTTTCGAATTAAACTTTTTAGAACCTACAATTACTATTTTGGCAATTTTCATTTCTATTTATAGTGTAATTAAAGGTGTAAATAAATTAAATAAATAAATGCTTCTTAAAAATATACTTTATTACACATTAATATGCGGTTTGGTTTTAGCAGGAAGTTATGCGGTTCATAACTTTATTCTTAATCAAAATAATGTGGAACATCCCTTTAGCCTTTGGAATATTTATCTTTTTCAAGGTATAGCGACGCTTGTTCTTTGTATCGCTTTTGAATTTATTTCACAAAAATCGCAGCAATTACGAGACCAGCTTGGTTTTTTGTATTTAGGAGCCATGGCTTTAAAGGTGGGATTGTTCTGTATGGTTTTTAGTAATATTCTTTTTTCATCCTTGGTCTTGTCGCGGACAGACAGTCTTTCATTGTTAATTCCCGTATTTCTATTTCTCTTTTTAGAGGTTCTCATAATTGTTAAAATTCTGAATAGAAACCACTAAAATATAAATTTGCATTTGTTATGGGGATTTTAAATAGAAATTCCCTACTTTTGCCGCCGAATTAGACAGGCATTATTTTTTTCAAGAGAAGCAATGAAAGCATCAATTTATTCAATTAAATTTTTCGGATTACTACTTACTTGTTTGTTGAGTATCAATGTTTTTGCTATTGGAGGCAATGAACAAGGGCAACAAGGCGACGAAAGGGTAAATACTCCGAGTGAAATAGAAGAATATATTCTTCATCACTTAAAAGATTCACATGGTTTTCATTTAGTATCTTATACTAATGATGCAGGTGAACGTGTACACGTAGGATTTCCACTTCCGGTAATTGTTTACGGAGAAAATGGATTTACTACATTTATGTCTTCTGAGTTTCACCACGACACTGAAGGTAAGGTGGTTGTAGAGAAAAATGATAGCCGCTTTGTAAACTACCACAGCAAGATTTACGAGTTAGAAGAAGGTGCGTCAGAACTTGTTTTTGACGAGACACATCACCCGGTAAATGCTTCAAAGCCTTTAGATTTATCGATTACAAAAAGTGTTTTTGGTATTTTAATAGTTGGGCTACTGTTGTTATGGTGGTTTTCATCATTGGCAAGACAATATAAAAAGAGAAGCATTCCAAAAGGATTTGGTCGTGTGCTTGAGCCGTTAGTTATTTATGTAAGAGATGAAATAGCTAAACCAAACATTGGTGAAAAGAAGTACAGAAAATTTACCGGATACCTTTTAACTGTTTTCTTTTTCATTTGGATTCTTAACTTAATAGGATTAACACCACTAGGCTTTAACGTAACAGGACAGATTGCAGTAACGGCTGCACTCGCAGTATTTACATTAGTTATTTATGTATTTAGTGGAAATAAAGATTTCTGGGGTCACATATTTTGGATGCCAGGGGTGCCAATTTTAATTCGTCCAATTTTGGCAGTAATTGAATTGGTTGGAACATTAATTATTAAGCCATTCTCACTTTTAGTGCGTTTATTCGCAAACATTTCAGCAGGACATATTATCCTTATGAGTTTAATTGCGATTATGATAAACCTTAAAGCAGATTTAACTCCTGTTGGTTCAACAGCTTTATCTTTTGCTTTATCATTATTTATTTCTGTTATCGAGCTTTTAGTAGCGTTCTTACAGGCTTATATCTTTACAATGCTTTCGGCATTATTTATTGGTATGGCAGTTGCAGAGCACGATCACGAACACGAACACGATGCAGCGGGAAATGAAGTTGCAGATGCCGAGGATATAAGAGAGAATTTTATTTAGTAGTATAGAGTAGCGTATTTTTTTGTTTAATTAATTTATATACATTTTTTTATGGAAACAATGATTCCAAATTTAGTAGGTGCTGGTATTATCGTATTTGGTGCTGGTCTTGGTTTAGGTAAGATTGGTGGAAGCGCAATGGAAGCTATTGCTCGTCAGCCAGAAGCTGCCAACAAAATCCAAACAGCGATGATTATTATTGCTGCACTTTTAGAAGGTTTAGCATTTGGTGCTCTTTTCTTAGGAAAGTAATCCAAAAAAAACCAAAGTTCACTTTCCTGTAACGGTTGGTTACAGGAAGTGAATTTTTTTAAAAATTAATAACAAAAATCTTTACCCTAGGGTAATAATATTATGGACACATTATTAAACGATTTTTCTCCAGGGCTGTTCGTGATGCAAACAGTCTTATTAATAGTGCTAATTTTACTAATGGTAAAATTTGCTTGGAAACCTATCCTTAATTCATTAAATGAAAGAGAAGAAGGAATTCAAGGTGCATTAGATGCTGCTGAAAAAGCAAAGCTCGAAATGGCGAACCTTCAGGCAGACAATGAAAGATTGTTGCAGGAGGCGCGTACCGAGCGTGAAGCAATGCTAAAAGAGGCACGTGAGATTAAAACAAAAATGATCTCAGACGCTAAAGAAGAGGCTAAAGAAGAAGCAGATAAAATGATTACGCATGCGCAAGAAGCAATAGAAGGTGAGAAAAAAGCCGCTATTGCTGAAATGAAAGCAACCGTAGCAACGCTATCTTTAGAAATTGCTGAAAAAGTAGTAAAAAACGAACTTTCAGACAGTGACAAGCAAATGACGCTTGTTAAAGAAATGTTGGGTGAAGCAAAATTAAACTAAAATTCAATGAGCAGAGCAGCAATTAGATACGCAAAGGCAATTTTGCTTAAAGCGAACGAAAACAACACCGAAGCTGTTGTTTTTGGCGATATGCAATCTGTTTACAAAACAATTGAAGCGAGCCGCGAATTACAAGTGGTTCTTCAAAGTCCAGTTATTACTGCTACCGATAAAAAGAACGCTTTGCTAAAAATCTTCAGTGATCAGTCTGAAGCTACGCATTCGCTAATAAACATTTTGGTAGATAATAAGCGTACTACATTGTTGAGTAAAGTAGCACAAAGCTATATCGATATTTATAACGAACAAAACGGTGTTAAAGCAGCAACAGTTGTTTCTGCAGTACCGCTTACTCCAGCATTGGAGGAGAAGGTTCTTGCTAAAGTGAAAGAATTATCAGGTAGTGATAAGGTTACGCTTAAAAGTGAGGTAGACCCTGCTATAATTGGTGGCTTTGTATTGCGTATTGACGATATACAATACAACGCAAGTGTTTCCCATCAACTAGCAAATTTAAAAACAGAATTCAGTAAGTCAATATAAAATACCGCGCAGGTTTAAGCGTGCATTTAAATAGTATTATGAAATTGGATTTGCAAATAATCTAAAATCGTAAATCGTAAATCGTAAATCAAAATGGCAGAAGTAAACCCAGCTGAAGTTTCAGCAATATTAAAAGAACAACTTACAGGTTTCGAAGCAACAGCTTCCCTGGATGAAGTAGGAACTGTTTTAACCGTAGGGGACGGTATTGTTCGTGCTTACGGACTTTCCAACGCCGAATATGGTGAATTGGTAGCCTTTGATAGTGGTCTTGAAGGTATTGTACTTAACCTGGAAGAGGATAATGTAGGTATCGTACTTTTAGGTCCTTCAAAAGAAGTAAAAGAAGGCTCAACGGTAAAACGTACACAACGTATTGCATCGCTAAATGTGGGTGAAGGTATTGTTGGTCGTGTGGTAAATACATTGGGACAACCTATCGATGGTAAAGGTCCTATTACTGGAGAAACTTACGAAATGCCTTTGGAGCGTAAAGCACCAGGTGTTATCTATCGTCAGCCGGTAACTGAACCGTTACAAACAGGTATTAAGTCTATCGATGCAATGATTCCCGTAGGTCGTGGCCAGCGTGAGCTTGTAATTGGTGACCGTCAAACTGGTAAATCTACTGTTTGTATTGATACCATTTTGAATCAAAAAGAATTTTACGACGCAGGTGAGCCTGTATACTGTATTTATGTTGCTGTTGGACAAAAAGCTTCTACTGTTGCAAACATTGCAAACGTACTAGAAGAAAAAGGTGCTATGGCTTATACAACTATTGTTGCGGCAAACGCATCAGACCCTGCGCCAATGCAGGTATACGCTCCATTTGCAGGTGCTGCAATTGGTGAGTACTTCCGCGATACGGGTCGTCCGGCATTAATTGTTTATGATGACTTATCTAAGCAAGCAGTTGCATACCGTGAGGTATCGCTTCTTCTTCGTCGTCCACCAGGACGAGAGGCATATCCTGGAGATGTTTTCTTCTTGCACTCAAGATTGTTAGAGCGTGCGGCAAAAGTTATTGCCGATGATGATATTGCAAAAGAAATGAACGACCTTCCAGAATCTTTAAAAGGAATTGTAAAAGGTGGAGGATCACTAACAGCACTTCCAATTATTGAAACTCAAGCAGGTGACGTTTCGGCTTATATTCCAACAAACGTAATTTCGATTACCGACGGACAGATTTTCTTAGATGGTGATTTGTTTAACTCGGGTGTTCGTCCAGCTATTAACGTAGGTATTTCGGTATCGCGTGTAGGAGGTAACGCACAAATTAAATCGATGAAAAAAGTAGCAGGTACTTTAAAACTGGATCAAGCAGCTTTCCGTGAATTGGAAGCCTTCGCAAAATTTGGTTCAGACTTAGATGCTGCAACTTTAAATGTAATTGAAAAAGGGAAGCGTAACGTTGAAATATTAAAGCAATCTGAAAACGATCCATATACGGTTGAAGATCAAATTGCGGTAATATACGCAGGTTCTAAAAACCTAATGCGCAATGTGCCTGTTGAGAAAATTAAAGAATTTGAAAAAGACTATCTCGAATTACTTAATGTAAAGCACAGAGATACCTTAGATACGCTAAAATCAGGAAAACTTACTGATAACGCGATTGATGTAATGACAAGTGTTGCTGCAGATGTTTCTGCGAAATACAAGAAATAGTTCTTAGTTATGAGTTAAGAGTTATGAATGTACTCTTAACTCATAATTATAGACTCTGAATTTGAATAATGGGGTTAGATGATAGTCCAATTAGAATTAAAAGTTTTGCATTTGCATGCGATATTGTAAAATATTGCGACACTTTAAAGGCTAATAAGGATTTTCAATTGGCATCCCAATTACTTAGGAGTGGTACAAGTATTGGCGCAAATACTAGAGAAGCTCAACGAGGTGTAAGTAAAAAAGATTTTAAAAATAAATTTGGTATTGCTCTCAAAGAGGCTGACGAAACAATGTTTTGGTTAGAAATTTTAGAGGCAACTGGTAGAGAAGTACCTATAGATATGAAGAAAAAGTGTGAAGAGCTAATTAGATTTTTGGTTTCGATAAGAAAAAATTCTTAGACTCTGCACTCATAACTCATAACTCATAATTAGAGAAATGGCGAATTTAAAAGAAATTAGAAACAGAATATCATCGGTAAGTTCAACGATGCAAATAACCAGTGCCATGAAAATGGTATCGGCTGCAAAATTGAAAAAAGCCCAAGATGCTATTACCGCAATGCGTCCTTATTCTGAAAAGCTAACCGAACTTCTTCAAAATTTAAGTGCAACCCTTGGGGAAGATAGCGGAAGCAAATATTCAGCCCAACGCGAGGTTAATAAAGTTTTGATCGTTGCCATTACAAGTAACCGTGGTTTGGCAGGTGCTTTTAACTCTAACATTATAAAACAAGTTAGAAACTTAGCAACCCAATCATATGCCGGCAAACAAGTAGATTTTATGACCCTTGGTAAAAAAGGAAATGATATTCTAAAAAAGGCAGGTACAATTCTTGAAAATGATAATGATATCTTAGATAATCTATCGTATGATACTACTTCAGAAATTGCCGAAAAACTTATGAGTTTATATTCTGAAGGAACTTATGATAAGATTATACTTGTTTACAATCACTTTAAGAATGCGGCTACTCAATTGGTAACAACAGAGCAATTTTTACCAATATTACCACCCAAAGCTATTGAAGGACAGGAGGCTAATAATGAAGTTTCTTATATTTTTGAACCTTCAAAAGAAGAAATAGTTGAAACTTTAATCCCGAAGAGTTTAAAAACACAATTATTTAAAGCCCTTCGCGACAGCGTTGCTAGTGAGCACGGTGCGCGTATGACAGCGATGCACAAAGCAACCGATAACGCAACCGAGCTTCGCGATTCATTAAAACTTCAATACAACAAAGCGCGACAAGCAGCTATTACAAACGAAATTCTCGAAATAGTTGGTGGTGCCGAAGCTTTAGCTAATTAATACACAACGTATTTAAAATATTTAAAAGCCTTTCAATTTTTGAAAGGCTTTTTTATTGCATAAAATGTGTAATTTTAAAAAATGAAAAATAGATTAAAACCTTTTATAGTCCTCTTTTCGGTATGCTTTGTATTGCTTAGCTTTTCAAATTGTGGCGGAACTCAAAATACAAGTAACGATAAACCCTTGGTTAAAAATCCACCTTTTAAAATTACCGAAGCATACTACCAAAACTGGATTGCTGGTGTAGAAGAAGGCGGCACAGGCACTAATGTATATATTGTACTAAAAGGGTTAAATCCAGAAGTATTAATAAAATATATTTACTTTAGAAATCACAAACTCAAAGCAAAAAATACAGCTGCCAGTCCTACCACCTATGTTGGCTACCTTAGAAATACTGCACAACGAGACGTGGTAATGGATAGCAATCCCCTAAACGAAGCTCAAAACACCTTTTCCAATTCTTTTCCTTTTTCACTACAGGAAAATGAAGCAGTAATTTCATATGAAGAAAAAGGTGCTGTAAAATATTATAAAATATCAAATTTGAGTGAAAGAGATGTGATTCCGTACCCCCAGGCAAATCCAAACTCACACGAATAAATTTGCACAAATTGAATATGAAAATTCTTCACCTTGATAGAAATCATCCGCTATTGCTAGATATGCTTACTAATGCCGGCTTTAATAACGAAGAAAATTATAAAATTTCTAAAGCTGAAACAGAGAAAATTATTTCAAAATACGATGGTATTGTAATTCGCAGTCGGTTCAATATTGATAAAGACTTTCTAAACGCAGCTAAAAACTTAAAATTTATTGCCCGCGTGGGTGCGGGACTAGAAAGTATCGACATCGATTACGCCGAAAAGCTCGGCATAAAACTTATTGCCGCCCCAGAAGGCAATAGAAACGCTGTGGGCGAACATGCGCTTGGGATGCTTCTTTCGCTATTCAACAAGTTAAATAAGGCCGATAAAGAGGTTAAAAACGGCTTGTGGAATCGCGAAGCAAACCGTGGAATAGAACTGGACGGAAAAACGGTGGGTATCATTGGTTATGGCAATATGGGGAAGGCATTTTCAAAAAAGCTTAGCGGGTTCGATTGTGAGGTGCTTTGTTATGATATTCAAGAAAATGTAGGAGATAAAAATGCAAAACAAGTCTCTTTAAAGGAACTTCAGCAAAGGGTTGATGTTTTAAGTTTACACACGCCTTGGACGCCTTTAACCAATAAAATGGTTAATCAAGAATTTATTAATGCCTTTGCAAAACCTATTTGGTTTATAAATACCGCGCGGGGTAAAAGTGTAGTTACCGCCCATTTAGTGGCGGCATTGAAATCGGGAAAGATTTTAGGCGCCGGCCTAGATGTTTTAGAATATGAAAAACTTTCTTTTGAAACACTTTTTGATTCAGATAATCTTCCGGCTTCGTTAAATGAACTTTTTGCAATGGACAATGTAATTTTAAGTCCGCATATTGCGGGTTGGACCTTTGAAAGCAAAGAGAAACTCGCTACAGTTATTGCCCAAAAGATTATAAAAACTTTTAAGAACAATCAAAATGAAAAATAGAGTTACAGGCATAGGAGGGGTGTTTTTTAAAACCAAAGACCCCAAAAAGACAAAAGAATGGTACAAAAACCACTTGGGATTAAATACCGATGAATACGGATGTACTTTTTGGTGGAAAGATGAAAAAGGGAACAAATGCTCAACCCAATGGAGCCCTTTTGCAGAAGACACCAAGTATTTTTCGCCAAGCGAGAAAGACTATATGGTTAACTATCGTGTAGAAAACCTAGAAGAACTTTTAAAAGTTTTAAAAGATGAAGGGGTAACTGTAGTAGGCGAAATGCAAGAATTTGAGTACGGTAAATTTGGATGGATTTTAGATCCCGAGGGTAATAAAATTGAACTTTGGGAACCTATTGATAGCGCTTTTCTATAATTTTTTTGATACTTTTAAACCGCTTTTAAAAATTAACTAAATAACAAAATGGAAGAACAAAATACAGGTTACGATAGCACAAAAAGTAACTTTGAAGAACAAGCAAAAAAGAGCGCCAATGAATTTACCGAAAGTTGGAACCAGGCTACCCACGGTCAAGAAAACAAAAAAATACTTGCAGGGGTTTTGGCAATTGTAATTGGCTCTTTAGGCATCCATAAATTTATTTTAGGATATACCAAAGAAGGGATAATTCAACTTGTAATAACCTTTGTTACTTGTGGAATTGGAGGTATAATCCCGCTAATTGAAGGGATAATTTATCTTACCAAAACCGACGAAGAATTTTACCAAACCTACCAAGTAGGGAGAAAAGGATGGTTCTAAAAAACATAAAAAGCCTTTGAAATTTTCAAAGGCTTTTTTTATGCTGCTTTTAAAACCTTTACAATATAGCTCACATCTTTTTTTTCAAAAAACCGTATTGTTTTTATTAAATACCTAAGCAGCCAACTTTTATGCGTAATCAATTTTGAACCAAGCTTTGCAATGGATTGATCGCGTTTTTTAGTGGATTCATCTTTATTGGGTGAGTAAAAGTATTGATTGGCAAAGAGCCAAGCGCCATCGCGTGCTATGTTAATACTAAAATTAACGAGTTTATCTTCACGACCTTTTCCTAATTTGTCCAATAAACCAAAAAGTGGTGAAACCGAAATTATTTTTGATTCAACATCGGCTACCATGGAGGCTAATATTTCGTTTATTTTATTAAAATCGTTTTCGAAATCGGCCAATTCATTGTCATCTATAACGGTTTCGGCAACTGCAATACCTAAGTCTAAATTTATATGAGCGTTAATGCCCAAAAGCAAATGCTGCATAATTAAATACTTACTAGTTTTTGCGGCATTAAAGGCGGTAAGCCAACTTTTAGTGTAAGGATGGTTTTTTTGTGCGCAGGCGTACGCATCAATATATCTATTGGCAAATAATACGTCGAGTTTTTCCATACGCTGGTTATTTTCAAACTCGTTATTATGTATGCCTTCTTTAATTCGTACGGTTACTTTTCTATACAAAATAGGGAAATACGCCATGCACGAATTTTGCGCACATTCAGCTTCTATAATTCTATCCAACAAGGTAATAACCTCATCTATGTTTGATGCAACCATTTTGGAAACCTTTTAATTATGTAAATTCTTTAACTTTTACTGTAGGTTTTCTTCTATGTTTTCGAGGCTGTCGTTTTGGTTGTTTTTATCGGAATACTTTGTTTCTAACTCTGCCTGAAACTCTTCCATTACAGGTTTTACAGTGCTTTCGGGCAAGTCGGCAATACGTATGTACATTAGCCCATCCACGGCATTGTTAAAGAGGGGGTCTACGTTAAACGCAATTACTTTTGCATTTTGTTTTATGTACTTTTTAATTAACACCGGGAGCCTTAAACTGCCTGGTTCAACTTCGTCAATTATTTTATCGAACTTATTTAAATCGGCTTCACTTTCGTCAAAAATAAAATCTTTATCGGCGTCTTTTAGTTTTACTTTATACTCCTTTTTGGGTTTAATGTATTGGGCAATATAGGGGTCGTAATAATTAGATTTCATAAATTCAATCATTAACCCTTTTGAAAATTCTGAAAATTTATTGCTAATACTTACCCCGCCAATTAGGTAGCGATGTTCTGGGAATCGTAAAGTAGTATGTACTATTCCTTTCCAAAGTAAAAATAGAGGCATAGGGCGTAATTGATATTCTTTTATAATAAAGGCGCGACCCATCTCTATAGATTGGCTCATCATTTCAAACAATTCTGGGTCGAATCTAAATAAATCTTGCAAATAAAACCCATCAATCCCAAACCGCGGATAAATTTCGGAACCCAGACCCATTCTATATGCGCCTGCCATTTTTTTAGCTTCGTTATCCCAAAGAAACATGTGGTGATAATAGCTGTCAAATTTGTCTAAGTCTGTGCTATTGTTGGTGCCTTCTCCAACTTCTCTAAAGGTTATTTCGCGCAGTCTACCAATTTCTTGAAGAATATACGGTATTGATTTTGCTTCGGCCAAAAAAACCTCGTAGTTTTTGCTTATTAGTAACCTTTTATCATTTTCCCGCAATTTTTCTATTTCGACCTCCATTGCTTTTAACGGAATAGGGCCTGCAATTTTTTTAGGCGGTTTTGGAAATTTTAGTGTTTTTGGAATGTTATCTAATAATTTCTTTTTCTGAAAAGCATTAGAGAGCATGTATGTTTTTCTTCGTAAGAAATCTGTAAAAAGTGGAATAGATTCATGGTCTTTTTGGTCTTGAACCGAAATAGGATTTCCTATTCGCACTTTAATTAATCGCTCCTTTTGGGTTAGCAATTCTGAAGGTAATTTGGCGGTGCGTAAGGTATCGCTCATTTTTGCCAAATGGTAAAAAAGCTTGCTGTTTTTTGCGTGAAAATAAATAGGTACTACGGGTACTTCGGCTTTTTTTACCAGCTTCATAGCGGCTTCTTCCCAAGGCTTATCTACCAAAAGCCTTCCGTCGCGATAAGTTGAAACTTCGCCGGCGGGAAAAATTCCTAAGGGATGCCCTTCGCGCAAATGGTTAATTGCGGCTTTAAAACCGGCAATACTCGATTTAGCATCTTTGCGTGTTTCAAAAGGATTTACGGGCATTACGTATGGCTTTAAAGGCTCAATACGGTGTAGTAAAAAATTTGCAATAATTTTAAAATCGGGACGATGCTCTAAAAGCAATTTTAGAAGCAAAATGCCGTCAATACCCCCCAACGGATGGTTTGAAATTGTAATAAAAGCACCTGTTTTTGGAATTCGTTTTAGATCTTCTTCGGGAACTTCAAACTTAATTTCAAACTCGTTTATTAACGCATTTATAAATTTTAAATTTTCTAAATGCTTATTTCGGTCGTAAATTTTATTGAGGGTAGTGATATTTAAAAGCTTCATAAAAGACCAACCCATAAATGTACCCAGAAAGCCGTATTTATCAACGTTTATTGCCTTTGCAACTTCCTTTGCATTAACTAATCCCATGAAACTTTTTGGTTGTTTGAATGAAACAAAGATACAGAAACCATGAATACTATTCTTTAATAACTAACTGTACAGTTTCTTTGCTTTGCTGTTTTAAAAGTACGTTTTTATTTTCGGCAAGTGCCTTTAATTCTGCTGGCTTAAAATGCCGAATGGTGTAGAGGGTAACATTTTCATTCCATTTTACCGAAAATTTTTCGCGTAGCTTGGTGAGTAGCGATTCTAAATTGTTGAATTTATCGCTTACACATACCGAAAAACTAATTGCCGAATTTTGTATTAATTCTACCTTCATTTGGCATTTGTGAAGCAGTTTAAACACATCGCCAATATTATCTTCTACCATAAATGAAAAATCTAATGAAGATAACGAAATTAATACGAGGTTCTTTTTTAAAATAAAACACGATACTTTAGGGTCTAATCTTTCGCCTTTCCCCACACACGTTCCTGGTGCCGTAGGATTGTAAAAAGATTTTACATAAAGCGGAATTTCTTTGCGTTGTAAGGGTTGCAACGTTTTGGGATGAATTACAGAGGCACCGTAAAAAGCAAGCTCAATGGCTTCACGATAGCTTATCTGATTTAAAAGTTGGGTTTGCTCAAAGTACCGCGGATCGGCATTTAAAACTCCCGGAACATCTTTCCAAATGGTTACACATTCGGTATTTAAACAGTAGGCAAAAACAGCAGCACTATAATCGCTTCCTTCCCTACCCAAAGTGGTTGTAAAATTATTTTCTATTTCGGCACCTAAAAATCCTTGGGTTACCGTTATGCCTTGCTTAGATACTTTTTCTGAAATTTTGCTTTGTGTTTTTTCCCAGTCAATGTTGGCATCGCGATAATTATCATCGGTAATAATACAATGTCTTACATCCAAACAGGTGTTTGCAATTCCGTTTTCGGTAAAGTAATGTGAAATGATAACAGACGAAATTATTTCGCCGTAGGATACAACTTGGTCGTAAACAAAAGGGTGATTTTTTGACTTATTCGTTTCTAAAAACTGACGTAATTGGGTGAATAAATTTCCAACCTCCTCAAAAACAATATGCGAAGTTGTTTCAAATAAATCTTTTAAAATATCGAAGTGATAATTATAAACCACTCGTAGCGCATCTTTGGTATTAACCCGATTTGAAAAATATGTATTAACAACAGTTTCTAAAGCATTTGTCATTTTTCCCATTGCCGAAACGACTACTACTAAATCTTTTTCGCCAGTTTGCTTTATTACCGAAACTACATTTTTAATACATTGGGCATCTTTTGTAGATGCTCCTCCAAATTTAAATACCTTCATTTATCGTTTTATCTGCTACTGTTTTACAAAATTTTTTATTCCCTCTTCAGTCATATGTACTACGCGCCACTCTTTCATAATGGTTGCCCCGCTGCGTTCATAAAACCGAATAGCTCCATCGTTCCAATCGAGTACATCCCAAGCTACTCGTTTTAAATTGTTTTTATAAGCAAATTGCATAACTTTTTTATAAAGAGCTTGGCCTATGCCTTTGCCTCTTTCAGATTCTTTTACAATTAAATCTTCCAAATGAAGCGTTCGTCCTTTCCACGTAGAAAACCGAAAATAAATTAGTGCAGCGCCTACAATTTCTTTATGGCTGTTATTTGTTTGTTTTTCGGCCACAAAGCAAGTAAAAAGAGGGTTTTCACAAAAACCTTCACTTTCCAAATGGGCCACCGTAATTTCAACAGCATTGGGTTCTTTTTCAAAAATAGCAAGCTCTTTAATTAGCTCTAAAACTTGCGGCATATCTTCTTTTGTGGCTTTTCGTATCTCCATGGTTTGAACGATTAGTTGCTAATTTTTTACTATTTAAAATTGAATTTTTATTTCCCTCAACAAATATCGGTTCAATTTCTTAAAAATCACGATATTTGCGTGAAATTCAGGATACCTTAAAACTTCATGGCAAAAATAAATCAGTCTCTCGGTGAATTTATAATTGAAAATCAAAGTGAATTTAAATATTCGTCTGGCGAGCTTTCCCGACTTATAAATTCTATTCGATTAGCGGCTAAAGTTGTAAATCACAAAGTAAATAAAGCCGGATTGGTAGATATTTTAGGCACTGCTGGCGACACAAATATTCAAGGCGAAGATCAGCAAAAACTAGATGTATTTGCTAACGAAGTTTTTATAAATACCCTTACAAATAGAGAAATTGTTTGCGGTATTGCAAGCGAAGAGGAAGACGATTTTATTACCATTACTGGCCGAAACGAAAAAAACGACAATAAATACGTTGTTTTAATTGATCCTTTAGATGGCTCATCAAACATAGACGTAAACGTTTCGGTAGGTACAATTTTTTCAGTCTTTAGACGTGTTACCCCTTCTGGTACGCCGGTAACCATCGATGATTTTCTGCAACCGGGTATTAACCAGGTAGCCGCAGGATATATTGTTTACGGTACCTCTACCATGATTGTTTATACAACTGGTCACGGTGTAAATGGTTTTACATTAAACCCCGCAATTGGTACTTACTATTTATCGCATCCTAATATGAAATTTCCCGAAGATGGTAATATCTATTCGGTAAACGAGGGTAACTATGTTCACTTTCCGCAGGGCGTAAAAGACTATATTAAATACTGCCAAAAGGAAGAGGAAGATAGACCGTATACTTCGCGATATATAGGTTCTTTGGTTTCAGATTTTCACAGAAATATGATTAAAGGTGGTATTTATATTTACCCAAATACATCAAAAGATCCTAACGGAAAACTGCGTTTGTTGTACGAGTGTAACCCAATGGCAATGCTTGCCGAGCAAGCCGGAGGAAAGGCCAGCGACGGCTTTAACAGAATTATGGAAATTCAACCTACCCAACTGCATCAACGCGTGCCCTTTTTCTGCGGAAGTATCAATATGGTCGAAAAAGCGGAAGAGTTTATGAAAAATTCAAAATAAAGAAACCCCGAAATTTTTGAAGTTTCGGGGTTTTAATTTTTAGTGAATTCTATTTTATTCTTTGTTTAATAGGTAACGGTAATCTTCCAAATCTAAACCGCCAGTATAAATTTCAATAGAACGCTTAATAAGGTGTTGCGCAGTTTTAACATCGTACCCAAGCCCAATAGCATATTTTTCAATCAAAAAACGCTCGTGATCATCAATTTGGTGATCTGCAAAAATCATTTCAAAAAGATCGTGAATACGTTCTAATCTACGCTCGGCATCATTTGGAGGATTTATAGGGTATTTCCCTGGATTTTTTAAAACTTCTTCATATTCAGATTCAACAATATCGAGTTTTCTCGCAAATCGTTTTAACAATCTTTCTTCTTCTTCGTTAATGGTGCCATTAACGGAAGCCATATTTGCAATAGATGCAAAATGTCCTAAATTTCGGGAATGCTCCCCACTCTCAAATAAATCTGTAAACGACATAATTTAGATTTTAAATTACAAATATAAAACGATTTACAATGCAATGTGTACTATTCGGTTTAAGTTTTTTTATAAAAATCGCTAATCCTTATCTCGCCCTAAACTTTTCTTAATATAAAGTATTGCCTTAATGGCTTTTACTATTTTTAAAGTGCAAGAAAGAGTAAAATGACGCAACCATTACTTGTTTTTAACGATAAAGGAATTTACTGCCAACAGGCAAATGTATACATAGATGCTTGGAAACCTGTGGATAAATGTATTATCACGCACGGGCATGCAGACCACAGTCGCTGGGGTCATAAGCATTATATTACCCATCATAACAATGTGCCTATTATAAAACACAGGTTGGGTGATATTTCGGTAACCGGCAAGGCTTGGAATGAAACTTTTACCATTAATGGCGTTAAATTTTCGCTTCATCCTGCGGGTCATATTATTGCTTCTTCGCAGGTAAGAGTTGAATATAAAGGTGAAATATGGGTTTTTACAGGCGACTTTAAAACCGAAGACGATGGCTTAGCCGAAGTATACCAACCCGTAAAATGCCATACTTTTATTACCGAATGTACCTTTGGTCTACCCGCTTTTAAATGGACGCCTCAAGCCGAAGTTTTTAACGATATCAACAACTGGTGGACTACAAATAAAGATGAAGGAAAAACCTCTGTACTCTTTGGATATAGTTTAGGAAAAGCACAACGATTGTTAAAACATTTAGACACTTCTATCGGGAAAATCTACACCCACGGTGCAGTTGAAAATATGTCCGAAGTGGTGCGCGCAAACTACAAGCTACCCGAAACTTCTTTAATTACTCGCAACACCACCAAAGAAGAAATAAAAGGAAATATTGTGGTGGCGCCTCCCAGCGCTCACGGCAGCACGTGGATTCGTAAAATGGTTCCGTATGTCACGGCTTCGGCAAGTGGGTGGATGACGTTTCGCGGGGCACGCCGTCGACGAGCTATCGATAAAGGTTTTGTTTTAAGCGACCACGCAGACTGGGAGGGATTACTCGCTGCAATTGATGCTACAGGCTGCGAAAAAATTATTGCTACCCACGGTTATACCGATATCTTTTCGCGCTATTTAAGAGAAGAGTTAGGGTACGACGCCCGTACCGAAAAAACACAATACGAAGAAGAGAGTTCCGAAACTGCCTCAGCTACAATCACAGACCAAAAACTTGAAAAGAAAGATTAATAAGTGAAAGATTTTGCACAACTCATAAAAAAGCTCGATAGCACCAATAAAACCAATGAAAAGGTTGCGGCGCTTACTGTTTATTTTCAACAGGCGAAGGATGAGGACAAACTGTGGACTATTGCAATACTTTCGCACAGGCGCCCAAAACGACCCGTAAACACAACCTTATTGAGACAGTGGGCAACCGAAATTAGCGGTATTCCGCTTTGGCTTTTCGAGGAGAGTTACCACATAGTAGGCGATTTGGCCGAGACGATTGCATTAATTTTACCAACTTCCGAAAAACATTCGGAAAAATCACTTTCACAATTTGTAGCAGAAATTATTGAATTACGAACGCTTTCAGAAGAAGAAAAAAAACAGTATTTACACGACAATTGGTTGGCTTTAAACTATTTTGAAAGATTTGTTTTTAACAAAATTCTCACCGGTAGCTTTAGAATTGGGGTTAGTCAAAAATTGATGACCCGGGCATTGGCAAAAGCCACCAATATTGACGAAGATGTTTTGGCCTATAAATTAATGGGAAACTGGACACCCGAAACCACTACTTTTAAAAAACTAATTTTAGAACACAACGCCGAAGATTACCTTAGTAAACCCTATCCTTTTTATTTGGCCTACGCAGTGGAAGATAATTTTCAGGAAGCTTTAGATCCAATTTCCAATTGGAGTTTTGAACATAAATGGGATGGCATTCGCAGTCAAGTAATTATTAGAAACGACGAGGTTTTTGTATGGTCGCGAGGTGAAGAATTGGTGACCGATAAATATCCCGAATTTCAACGTTTTCTTTCAGAAATTCCAAATGGTACCGTTATAGATGGCGAAATTTTACCTTTTGTTGATGGCGAAATTGGCAATTTTAACGCTTTGCAAACGCGCATTGGTAGAAAAAATCTTTCGAAAGCATTGTTAGAAAAAACACCAGTAATTTTAAACGCATACGATTTGCTGGAATGGAACGGAGAAGACATTCGGCAAAAGCCGTTTTCAGAAAGAAGAAAAATTTTAGACAAATTAATTGAGGAGTGTAATTGCGACCAAATTGGACTTTTTTTAAGTGAAACCATGAGTTTTAAAACTTGGGAAGACGCCGCAGCAGAGCGCAAACTTTCAAGAGAAAAACGCAGCGAAGGACTAATGCTTAAGCGAAAAAATTCGCCGTATTTAGTGGGAAGAAAAAAAGGCGATTGGTGGAAATGGAAAACAGATCCATTTACTATCGATGCAGTTTTAACTTATGCCATGCGTGGTCATGGAAGACGTGCCAACTTATATACAGATTACACATTCGCCCTTTGGAATAATGGCGAATTGGTAACGTTTGCGAAGGCATATTCAGGATTGACCGATGCAGAATTTAGACAGGTTGACAATTGGATTAAACGCAATACAATTGAACGTTTTGGGCCTGTGCGGAGTGTTACCCCACATCATGTTTTTGAAATAGCTTTTGAGGGAATTGCCGAAAGTAGTAGACATAAAAGCGGCATTGCAACACGTTTCCCGAGAATATTACGATGGCGAAAAGACAAGCCAATAGAAGAAGCCAATACGCTCGATGATTTAAAGGCTTTAATACCGAAATAACTAAAAACAAATTGAATAATAAAGATTTAATAAACATCGCTAATGCTTGGTTTCAATCCAAATCATGGAAGGCATTTCCATTTCAGCACAAAACCTGGAAAGCTTTTTTGAGTGGGAAAAACGGTTTGTTAAATGCACCAACGGGTAGTGGAAAAACATATGCGTTATGGGTGCCTATCGTGCTTCAGTATTTAAAAGACAATCCCAATTATAAAACAAAACACCAAAAGGGCATTAAGGCAATTTGGATAACACCATTACGCGCCCTTTCGGTTGAAATTCAACAAGCGGCGCAGCGATTTGCAGACGATTTAGAAACGGGCTTAACGGTAGGAATACGCACTGGGGATACCCCACAAAGTGAACGTGCAAGGCAAAAACGCCAAATGCCAGATTTGTTAATTACCACTCCCGAAAGTTTAATGCTTTTATTAGCTTCAAAAGGCTACGATAAAACCTTTAAAACGCTAACGGCAATTGTGGTAGACGAATGGCACGAACTTTTAGGAAGCAAACGCGGGGTACAAATGGAGTTGGCACTTTCGCGATTAAAAACAATCGCACCTTTTTTAAGAATTTGGGGAATTTCGGCAACTATTGGGAACCTCGAAGAAGCAATGAATGTGCTTTTGGGCCCTTCGACTATACACAAGAACCAATCTTCGTTGGTGGTTGAACAAAGTCGAAACTACAGCATAGCGAATGCAGTTTTAATAAAAGCCAAGCAAAAATCGAAAATTGAAGTACGGTCTATTATTCCGAAAAAGATGGAAACCTTCCCATGGCGCGGACATTTAGGATTACATCTTTTAGAAGAAATTGTACCCATAATTAAAGCCAGTAAAACCACGATTATTTTCACCAATACTCGCGGGCAGTGTGAAATTTGGTTTCAGAAACTATTAGAAAAACATCCCGAATTTGCTGGCGAAATTGCTATGCACCACGGCAGTATTGGCAAAGACACTAGGCTTTGGGTGGAGCAAGCCATTCGCAATGAGTCGTTATTGGCCGTAGTTGCCACTTCTAGTCTCGATTTAGGAGTAGATTTTGCACCCGTAGAAACTGTAATTCAGATAGGTGGGCCCAAAGGGGTTGCAAAATTTCTTCAACGTGCCGGGCGCAGCAATCACCGTCCTGGTGAGCCATCCGTTATTTATTTTTTACCCACCCACGCTTTAGAACTGTTAGAAGCTTCGGCTTTAAAGCGCGCTGTAAAAGAAGAGGTAGTTGAAGATAGAATTCCGTATTTGCTCAGTTTTGATGTGTTAATTCAGTATTTAGTGACCCTTGCAGTAAGTAACGGTTTTTTCCCGAAGGACATTTTCCCCGAAATAAAAAGCACCTTTTGTTTTCAAGGCATTACCGAAGAGCAGTGGAATTGGTGCTTAAATTTTATAACCATCGGTAGCCAGAGTTTACAAGCCTACGATGAATATAAAAAAGTTGAAGTTACCGCCGAAGGCCTTTTTAAGGTTGAAAGTAGACAGATAGCCATGATGCACCGGCTAAGTATTGGAACCATAGTTAGCGATTCTATGATGCTAGTAAAACATGTTTCGGGCGGGTTTATTGGTACTATTGAAGAATGGTTTATAAGTAAAATGAAACCTGGCGATACCTTTGTTTTTGGGGGGAGAACATTAGAGTTGGTACGAATAAGGCAAATGCAAGCGCAAGTGCGAAAAAGTAGTAAGCGCACTGCAAATATTGTAAGTTTTATGGGCGGCCGCTTACCACTTTCTTCTCAAATGAGTAAAATTTTACGAGAAGAAATGCAAAGTGCACGCCTCCCCGATGGCACTACCGAAAATCCTAAACGCAACACCCCCGAATTAAAGGCTTTAAGCCATATTTACAAAAGACAAGAACGCGAAAGTATTGTACCTAATGAAAATGAATTTTTAATTGAAACTTTTAAAACGCGTGAAGGTTATCATTCGCTTTTTTACCCGTTTGAGGGCCGTTTTGTACACGAGGCTATGAGTAGTTTACTGGCGTATCGCATAAGCTTACTCTCGCCAATAACGTTTTCGTTGGCATATAACGATTACGGTTTTGAGCTGTTAAGCGACAAATTTTTAGACATTCAAACCGTTCTCGACAACAATCTTTTTTCGGAAGATTATTTGTACGATGATCTTCAAAAAAGCTTAAACGCAACCGAATTGGCACGGAGAAAATTTAGAGATATTGCCGTAATTAGCGGACTTGTTTTTCAAGGATATCCAAATAAAACCATTAAAACAAAGCATTTACAAAGTAATAGTCAATTGCTTTTTGATGTTTTTCGCGACTATGAGCCCGATAATCTTTTGTATCTTCAAGCCTATCGCGAAACTTTTGAACACCAATTAGAAGAAGGTAGATTACGGCAGGCGCTGGAACGAATTAATACGCAAGAAATAATTTGGAAACAGTGCGACAAAGCAACGCCATTTAGTTTCCCAATTATTACAGATAGGTTACGCGAAAAGCTTTCTTCAGAAAAATTGGCCGACAGAATAAAACGAATGACCCTTCAATTAATGAAATGATTCAAAACATAAAAATTCACAATCACAATTTTATGCTACACCCCAGTGGCGCTGTTTTTTGGAAAGAAGAAGCCATGCTTTTAATTGCCGATGTTCATTTGGGAAAGGTGGCGCATTTTAGAAAACACGGGGCTGCAATTCCGGCAAACGCCGCCTATAAAAACCTCGAAAGGTTAACCGAAATAAGCAACTACTTTCAACCAAAAACCATTTGTTTTTTAGGCGATTTATTTCACAGTAAATTAAATGAAGAATGGCGAGATTTTGAAAAGTGGGTAGAATATACTACAGCGCAAATAATTTTAATTTCAGGAAATCACGATATAATCCCGAAGTATTTATACGAAGATTTAGGGGTGCAAGTATTTGATGAACTTACAATAAACAACTTCTATTTAACCCACCACCCCACCGAAGTGAAAGGCTTGTTTAATTTTTCGGGTCATATTCATCCAGGTATAAAGATGCGGGGCGTGGGTAGACAGTTTTTACGATTGGCTTGTTTTTATAAAACTGTTAACAGCTTAATTCTACCTGCTTTTGGTAACTTTACGGGAAAGCACATTTTAAAACCATCGGGAAAAGATGAGGTTTTTGCCATAGTTGAGGGAGAAGTAATTTGTGTTTCGAAGAATTAAATAGCAGGTCGAACGTAGACCGCAATTAAATATTATGAAAAAAACACTACAAATCGCCAATTTAATAATGTTTGCAGCAATGATTGTTGTTAATTTTCTCGCTAATACAGGGGCATTAAATAATACTACTGTTGGCGAAATTTCGAAAGCATCTACCAATTTGTTTACGCCCGCAGGCTATGCTTTTTCTATTTGGGGGTTTATTTATTTGCTGTTATTTAGTTTTATAATTTACCAAAGTAGAAGTTTATTTAAACCAGTTCGCGATGACGATTTTATTTTACGAACAGGTTGGTGGTTTGTATTGTCGTGTTTTGCAAATATTATGTGGCTTACCCTTTGGGTTTACGGCTATGTGGAATATTCGGTTTTGGCCATTTTTGTATTGCTTTTTGCACTTTTAAAAATTGTTTTAAACAACAAAATGGAACTGTGGGACGCACCAATTTCAGTAATTGTTTGTCTTTGGTGGCCATTTGTATTTTACAGTGGATGGGTTACCGTTGCGAGTATTGCAAACGTTGCGGCCTATTTAACAAATAGTAATTGGAATGCTTGGGGTTATAGCGAAACCTTTTGGGCAGTAACTATGATTGTAATTGCTGGTATTATAAATTTAGTTGTTACTTGGACTCGCAATATGCGCGAATTTGCTCTGGTAGGAACTTGGGCATTAGTAGCAATAGCCGTAGCAAATTGGGCTACAAATAATACGGTAGCATACACCGCAATTGCCGTTGCAGCAATACTGTTTTTTAGTAGTGGTTATCATGCATTTAAAAATCGTGATACCAGCCCCGTTAACAAGTGCAAAGAATATTTAAATGGAAGATAGAGCAGGTCTAAATATTCTTTCGACATTGTTTTATTTTTTTCTGAAATATAAATAAGCGTGATTGTTGTATGCAGTTATTCTAATTAGCTCAACTTTATATTAAAATAGTATGTTACTAAAATGATAAAGTTAGCATTAAAAAGCCGTGCGGTCTTTGAGAGCTGTCAAGATTGAATTAAATTTGCACGCAATGCATAAAAAAATAGTTACTTCACTCTATTCGCAGTCTTTGCAAGCGCAAAAACTGGGCGAAACTATTGTTCAAAAATCAAAAAACGTATCCATTTCAGGTCTCGTGGGGTCGTCTCTTTCCATGGTTTTAGCCGAAAATTTTTCAAAAGCCGACCTGCCCTATCTTCTAATTTTAAACGATAAAGAAGAAGCCGCTTTTCACCTCAACGATTTAGAAAATCTTTTGGGCGATAAAAATGTGCTTTTTTACCCCGGAAGCTATCGCCGTCCATACCAAATAGAGGAGACCGATAATGCCAACGTTTTGTTGCGAAGCGAAGTTTTAAACCGAATAAATTCGCGTAAAAAACCCGCTTTTATAGTTACCTATCCCGAAGCTCTTTTTGAAAAAGTAGTAACCCGAAAAGAGCTGGATCGCAACACTTTAAAAATTGCCGTAGACGATAAACTTTCAATAGACTTTGTAAACGAAATTTTATTTGAATACCGCTTTAAACGCACTGATTTTGTTACCGAACCGGGCGAATTTTCTGTACGTGGAGGGATTTTAGATGTATTCAGTTTTAGCAACGACGAGCCCTACCGCATCGAATTTTTTGGGGATGATGTTGACAGTATCCGCACTTTTGATGTAGAAACCCAATTGTCTTTAGACAAGGTGAAAAAGGTGTCTATTATTCCAAATGTTGAAAACAAAACAATAGATGAAAATCGTGAGAGTTTTCTAAAATACATAGCATCCAAAACGGTTGTTTTTATTAAAAACGAAGAGCTCTTTAGCAGTGCTATCGACAATTTATTTAAAAAGGCTACCGAGGCTTATAAGGCAATAGATTCTGAAATAAAGCGCGCCCAACCTTCGGAGTTATTTGCAACTTCCGATTTGCTAAAACTGCAGCTTGAAAATTTTAAAACCGTTCGTATTAGTAATAGTTCAGTTTCAAATTCAGATACTATTTCGTTTGCAACCAAGCCGCAACCTTCATTCAATAAACAATTTGATTTACTAATTGAAAATTTGAATGACAATACGCAAAAAGGCTTTAAAAACTACATTTTTTGCAGTAGCGAACAGCAAGCAAAACGATTCCACGATATTTTTGAAGACGCGCAACAAACCGTAAATCAATTTGAAACTATTGTATTTCCGCTTTTTCAAGGATTTATAGATACCGATTTAAAAATTGCGTGTTATACAGACCATCAAATATTTGAGCGATATCACAAATTTCAGCTTAAAAACGGTTATGCCAAAAAGCAGGCGATTACCCTAAAAGAAATTACCAATCTTGAAGTAGGCGACTATGTAACCCACATAGACCACGGGATTGGAAAATTTGGTGGTTTGCAAAAAATTGAAGTGGAAGGCAAAATGCAGGAAGCCATTAAATTGTTTTATGGCGAACGCGATATTTTATACCTCAGTATTCACTCTTTGCATAAAATTTCTAAGTACAACGGGAAAGATGGCAAGGAGCCAAAAATTTACAAACTGGGAAGCGATGCTTGGAAAAAACTTAAACAAAAAACCAAAACGCGAGTAAAAGAAATTGCTTTTAATTTAATTGAATTATACGCAAAGCGACGTACTTTAAAAGGCTTTGCTTTTGATCCCGACAGTTATTTACAAGCCGAATTAGAATCTTCTTTTATTTACGAAGATACCCCAGACCAAAGTGCTGCCACCGAAGATGTTAAAAGAGATATGGAAAACGAACGCCCTATGGACAGATTGGTTTGTGGAGACGTAGGTTTCGGGAAAACTGAGGTAGCTATTCGCGCAGCTTTTAAAGCAGTCGATAATGGCAAACAAGTTGCCGTTTTAGTACCAACTACAATTTTAGCATTTCAGCATTATAAAACCTTTTCTGAAAGACTTGCCGAAATGCCCGTTAAAGTAGATTATTTAAACCGGTTTAGAACGCCAAAACAAAGAAAGACTGTTTTAGAGGGTCTTAAAGACGGGCGATTAGATATTGTAATTGGCACCCATCAATTGGTTAGCAAAACAGTAGCATTTAAAGATTTAGGCCTACTAATTATAGACGAAGAACAAAAATTTGGTGTTGCTGTAAAAGACAAATTAAAAACGATTAAAGAAAATGTAGATACGCTCACTTTAACAGCAACGCCTATTCCGCGTACGTTACAGTTTAGTTTAATGGCAGCTCGCGATTTGTCGGTTATTACCACGCCGCCTCCCAATAGATACCCTGTAGAAACGCATGTAATTAGATTTGCCGAAGAGAGTATTCGCGATGCGGTACAATATGAAATTTCTCGTGGAGGCCAAGTTTATTTTGTTCACAATAGAATAGAAAATATCAAAGAAGTTGCCGGAATGATTCAACGCTTAGTACCCGATGCTAAAATTGGGATTGGCCATGGACAAATGGAAGGTAAAAAATTGGAAGATTTAATGCTTCGGTTTATGAATAACGAATTTGATGTTTTAGTTTCAACAACAATTATTGAAAGTGGGTTAGATGTGCCCAATGCCAACACCATTTTTATTAATAACTCCAATAACTTTGGACTTTCAGATTTACATCAAATGCGCGGTAGAGTGGGGCGAAGCAATAAAAAAGCATTTTGCTACTTTATTACCCCACCTTATTCTGTAATGACCGAAGACGCAAGAAAACGAATTACCGCTTTAGAGCAATTTTCTGAATTGGGTAGCGGTATTAACATTGCAATGAAAGACCTTGAAATTAGAGGCGCTGGCGACTTACTGGGTGGAGAACAAAGTGGGTTTATTAATGAAATTGGCTTTGAAACCTATCAAAAAATTCTCTCTGAAGCTATTGAAGAATTAAAAGAAAAAGAATTTAAAGATCTTTACGAAGAAACCGAAGGGCCTAAAAAGAAATTTGTAAAAGAGATGACAATCGATACAGATTTTGAATTGCTTTTTCCAGACGATTATGTTAATAATATTACCGAAAGACTTAACCTATATACAAAACTTAACGATTTAAAAGATGAAACCGAACTCGCCAAGTTTGAGGGTGAGTTAATTGATAGGTTTGGCGAAATGCCCAAACAAGCCGAAGATTTGCTCAATAGTGTTCGAATAAAATGGCGTGCCATAGATATGGGTATTGAACGCTTAATTATGAAACAGAAAAAAATGGTTGGGTATTTTGTGGCCGATCAACAAAGTGCTTTTTATCAAAGTCCGGTATTTACCAGAGTGCTTCAATATGTACAGAGTCATCCTCAAAAAGTAACAATGAAGGAAAAGCAAACCCGTAATGGGCTCCGCTTAATTTTAACTTTTGAAGGCATTTCTTCAATCGATAAAGCTCTTAAAGCACTAGAACCATTTTCAGTGTAAGGTTTAAAATAATCAACATAAAATGCTCGTAGTCAAATAATTATAAGTAATGTCGGGTAAATGTCGGGTTAAATTCAATTAAAAATATTGCACTATATTTACTGCAGTCGTACTATTGCTTCCATAAATATTTGAATTATGAAACAGCCAGAACTCGGCCAACGAATTTTAGAGTTACGCAAGAAAAAAGGATTAACTCAAGAAGAACTTGTGGCGCAATGTAACATAAATGTACGCACCATTCAAAGAATAGAAGCTGGCGAGGTAACCCCGCGCAGTTTTACTTTAAAAACCATCTTAGATGCGTTGGGTGAAAACTTAGATAATTTAAAAAAGAAAGAGAATCGCAATGCAAATAATTACAATTGGAAGAATAGTCAATCTTCAATTATCTATTTTAAAATAGCTTGGATTTGTGGTCTTGTTTATTTTCTATCGGGATTTGTTGAGTTTGCAATAGATTACGCACGATTTCAGGAAGGTGAATTAATAATTTCAAAAGCTGCCTATGTAAGTATGAAATTTATCGTGATGATAACATTTATTTACTTTATGTGGGGCTTTATTTTAAGTGGAAAGATTTTTAATAATTACCTGTTAAAAATTGGTTCCTTCTTTTTAATTGGCACAACAATTCTGTTTTATGGATACGATATGGTTTCATTATATAACGAATTGTTTCACATAGAATATGTAATAGTAATACAATCTATTTTTTTTGGATTAGGCGGCGTAATTTTTGGCTTGGGGTTAATGCGTTTAAAAAATATTTCCGGAAATATTCCTGGTATTGCTGGTGGTTTTCAAGTAGTAAGCGGAATTTTATTTACGTTAGTATTTATGGCTTGGCTGGGTATTTTCTTTTTAATTTTCACTACAATTCTACAGATTATTCTTCTTTATAAAATTGAAGAATTCGCAAAGCACAAAATAGAAAACTTAGACTAACAATAAATTTAATCGAAAAGCGGAGACGACAAGTACCTGTCGCCACGGTCGCAAATAACGGCCACAATTATCCCGCTATCTAAAGTTTTGGCTAGTTTTAAAGCTGCAGCAACGCTTCCGCCACTGCTCATGCCGGCAAATATACCTTCTTTTTCGGCTAGCAGTTTAGTAGTTCTGGTAGCCTCGACTTCATTAACTTCAATTATTCGATTTACTTTTTTGGGGTTAAATATTTTTGGTAAATAAGCCGCTGGCCACTTTCTAATACCTGGTATTTTGGCATTATCACTGGGTTGTGCGCCAACAATTTGTATATTTTCATTTTGTTTTTTTAAATATGTTGAAACCCCCATAATAGTACCCGTTGTACCCATGGCAGAAACAAAATGGGTTATTTTACCCTTGGTATCGTTCCATATTTCGGGTCCGGTAGTTTTATAATGTGCTTTCCAATTATCATCATTGGCAAATTGGTTAAAGGAGTAAAACCCCTCTTCGGCTACTTTTTTTTCGGCATAATCTCTTGCGCCTTCAATACCAATTTCGGCAGCAGTTAAGGTAACTTTTGCACCATAAGCTCGCATAGTTTGTATACGTTCTTTTGTTGAATTTTCGGGCATTACAAGTTCTATTTTCAGCTTAAAAATTCCGGCAATCATTGCTAGGGCAATTCCGGTATTGCCGCTGGTAGCTTCAATTAATTTTGTGTTTTTATCTATTTCACTTCTATCCAAGGCAGACTTTATCATATTGTAAGCTGCGCGATCTTTTACGCTGCCTCCGGGATTTTGACCTTCCAATTTCAATAAAAGAGAAATATTAGGGTTGTCAATTAAATTATTAGATTCAATTAACGGGGTATTTCCTATAAAGTCTGTGATGTTTTTAAACATTTTTTACTGTTTTAATTTCAACTTTGCTAGTATTTGTAACTAACGAATTTGGAAGCACCGATGCGGTTATCCAAGTGTTACCTCCAATAATGCTATTGGCACCAATGATAGTTTCGCTGCCCAAAATGGTTGCATTTGCATAAATTACAACGTTGTCTTCAACCGTGGGATGACGCTTTTTATGCCTTAAATTTCGCGCTACCGAAAGAGCTCCCAAGGTTACACCTTGGTACATTTTTACATTATCTTTAATTATGGTAGTCTCGCCAATTACCGTTCCTGTTGCGTGATCGAGAAAAAACGATTCCCCTATTTGCGCACCCGGATTAATATCGGCACCGGTAATAAAATGCGCATATTCGCTCATTAATCTGGGTATTAAAGGCATACCAACTTTGTAAAATTCATGGCTTAATCTATAAATTACAATGGCAAAAAAGCCGGGGTACGAAAGATAAACCTCTTCAATTGAATTGGCAGCGGGATCGTTATCTAAAAACGCTTTGGCATCTTTATTTAATTTTTCAAGTATTGTGGGTAGCTTTTTTACGTAGATATTCCAAAGCTCTTTACAAGGTTTTTCGGGTTTCCAGCAAGCTATTTCGGCTAACTCTTCAAATAAAGTTTCTAATTTCTGTAGATTTTTTTCAACCGAAGTTTCGGCATCAAATAGGGTGTGAAATAAAAGATCGGTAAATTCTTCGGTTTTAACTTTTAATCGATATTTTATATTCGGATTTTCCTTTTGTCTTTCTATTGCCTGAATTATCTCTTTACTCATTTCTGAAACTTTAATCGTTGAAGTTTTGCGCTTTTGTTGTTTAAAATTACAGAAATAAAAACCGACTTTATGTTTTAGAAATGATAAAATGCATTTTTAAAATGCTCTATTTTCTCTTCTTTTTGATTTTTTAAAATGGCAATAATATCAAAACGAACTTCAACATCAAGTTCGTTTGAAATTATATATTCGTTTGCAGCTTTAACCAAAAGTTTAATTTTTGAAGGGGTAACAAAGCTTTGCGGGTCGCCAAAAAAGTTGCTATTTCTGGTTTTCACTTCCACAATCACAACGGTATTATTGTCTTTTTGGGCTATTATGTCTATTTCAGCTTTGTTAAAATAAAAATTGCGACATAAAATTTTATAGCCGTTCTCAATTAAAAACTGAGTGGCTATTTCTTCACCAATTTTCCCAAGTTCGTTATGTTTAGCCATAATAAGCTAAAATTACAGAAAAATTAAAATTCAAGTTTCAACTTTTAAAATTTCATTTAGCATTTTAAAAGATGGTTTTTTTAACCTCAGCTCTTTGTTTTTATCCTGCAAATTAGCCCACAACTATTCTCTACCTACAAACAATGTTTTTATATCTGATTTATTTGCGGATTGCCGAACTAATAATTTGAGTTTCACGCTTTTTCCTTCATCCTCATATGTACCCCAAGGTATACTCGCTCCCCAAAATCCATCTAAACTTATTTTTTCGCGAATGGGAGTCCAATCTTGAATCAACCTATTGTTTTGATCAACCCTAAACATCTTTACTTCTACTGTACGGCCTGCTGGACCTTCGCCGTGAAGTTGTACTTTGGGAATATGTCCTTCCTTGTTTCCCGATACACTCTCTCCTAAAACATAAAAGTTAGAATTTGGATATTGTTGTGAAATGTGAGGAAAGATAATTGCAAACTCTTTACTTGGTGGTCCTTTTTTAGTTGGAGGAATCTGTTCTCCAGTAATAGGATCGATGCGACCGTGTATTACCCGTTGCCGTTTCGGAACTATTTTTCTGTTATCTGGATTAACTACCATAATTTGATTAGTGTCTGCTAATTTTTTATTAGATGGAGTGGTAATTCTCTGATTTGTAGTATTCTTATTTTTTGATTTCTTGGTTATTTGCGAATAAAGAGGTGTAGCCAAAAGTAGACACAATAGCGTACTTAAATATAATAATTTAATTTTCATAACTGTTTCCTATATTGGTTCGTAATTTTTAAATGAAAAACTTAAAAATACAAAACCATTTTGCAGAATTTCAGTTGTTTATGGCGTTTGGTGGGTTTTAATGAGTATAAAACACTTTTGAGTTAGAGTCTGGTAAAATTAGTAAGTTATATTTTTCTTTTTATTTTCTGTATTACTTGCAGTATAAGAAATTAAAGAATGGTGCTTTGCTTAAAATCGCAGAACGTATTTTTCCTTTTTACCCACTATTTCAAAACTTGCAGTCCTACCAAAAATTAACGGGTGATTTTTTTCAATATGCCCTGCGGGAAAGTTGAATAATACAGGATATGTATAGTCTTTAACTGCATCTAGAATTATTTCTTCAGCAGATTTTCCAAAGGGAATGGTGTTATCATTCATATCGGTCATTCCGCCAACAATGAGTGCCTTTAAGTTTTTAAGCATCCCACTGCGTTTTAAATTCATTATCATTCTATCAATGTGATAAAGATATTCGTCTAAATCTTCAATAAATAGAATTTTACCGTTGGCATTAATTGCCGACTCACTTCCTAAGAGCGAATATAAAACCGATAGATTTCCGCCAACTAATTCGCCCGAAAATTCATTTAATTTTACTGGATTTTGCGGTGTAAACGTGATACTGTAATCTTCGCCAAAGACAACTTTTTTAATAGATTGAACGGCTTCTTTTGGTTTTGTTTCTAAACCTTGAAAAATTTGAGCGTGTAATGTTTCAACATTTAAATTATTAATGTGCGCGTGTAAAACCGTCATATCGCTATAACCAATAATCCATTTTGGGCATTTTTTAAAGTTTGAAAAATTTACTTTATCAATCATTCTAACAGTGCCATAACCGCCTCGAGCACACCAAATTGCTTTTATTTTTGGATTGTCGAGCATTTGCTGAAAATCTTCGGCGCGCAAATTATCACTGCCTGCAAATTGGTTTTCTTCGGCGCCAATTGTTTTTCCTAATGCAGCTTGTAAGCCCCAGCTTTCAAGCAATTTAATAGCGGGTTCTATTTCGGTTTTTAAAACTTTTCGTGCCGTTGAAACAATACCAATTGTATCGCCTTTTTTTAAGAATGGAGGTGTTATCATGCTGCTATTTAAAAACACAAATTACTACATTTATATGTACTTTTGTACTTTCAAAAAAAATTATGGATCAAAACCCAAATAGGTATACAATTACCGCAGCTTTACCATACACCAACGGCCCCGTACACATAGGGCACTTAGCAGGCGTTTATGTGCCAGCCGATATTTATGCTCGTTTTCAACGGCTTCAAAATAAAGATGTAGCCTTTATTTGCGGAAGCGATGAGCACGGTGTGCCAATTACTATAAAAGCAAAAAAAGAAGGAATTACACCACAACAAGTGGTTGATAAATACCACCGAATTATAAAAGAAAGTTTTGAAGAATTCGGGATTTCTTTTGATAATTATTCGCGTACTTCTGCCGAAATTCACCATAAAACCGCTTCCGAATTTTTTAAAAAATTATACGAAGCAGGTAAATTCACCGAAGAAGTTACCGAGCAGTTATACGATGAGGAAGCCAACCAGTTTTTAGCAGATAGGTATATTACAGGTACCTGCCCAAAATGCGGTAATGAAGAGGCTTATGGCGACCAATGCGAAAAATGCGGGACTAGCCTAAACGCCACCGACTTGATTAATCCGAAAAGTGCTATCTCGGGAAATGTGCCAATTCTTAAAGAAACAAAGCATTGGTTTTTACCACTGAACGAATATGAAGATTTCCTAAAACAGTGGATACTCGTTGACCATAAAAAGGATTGGAAAACCAATGTTTACGGCCAATGCAAAAGTTGGATAGACGATGGTCTGCGGCCGCGTGCGGTTACCCGCGATTTGGATTGGGGAATTCCCGTGCCTGTATCGGGTGCCGATGGAAAAGTACTTTACGTTTGGTTTGATGCGCCAATTGGGTATATTTCATCTACCAAGGAATGGGCCACCCGCGAGGGCAAAAATTGGGAAGATTATTGGAAAAACGATACTACCAAAATGCTCCATTTTATTGGAAAAGACAACATTGTTTTTCACTGCATTATTTTCCCTTCGATGCTAAAGGCTGAAGGCAGTTATATTTTACCAGAAAATGTGCCTGCAAATGAATTTTTAAACCTTGAAGGCAATAAAATTTCAACCAGTAAAAACTGGGCGGTTTGGTTACACGAATATCTAAAAGATTTTCCTAACCAGCAGGATGTGTTGCGTTACACCTTAACGGCAAACGCCCCCGAGACAAAAGACAACGACTTTACGTGGGCCGATTTTCAAGCGCGAAATAATAGTGAGTTGGTAGCTATCTTCGGAAATTTTATAAACCGTGTGGTGGTTTTAACACATAAATATTACGATGGCATTGTTCCAAAACCTGCTGCGTTTTCAGAAATTGATAAGCAAACATTAACCGAGGTAAAGGCTTATCCATCGGTAATTGCAAGTTCAATAGAGCGTTATCGCTTCCGCGAAGCGCAGTCAGAAATGATGAATTTGGCGCGTTTAGGAAACAAATATCTCGCCGATGAAGAGCCGTGGAAAACCTTTAAAACCGATAAAGACCGAACCCAAACGGTGATGTATGTGGCGTTGCAAATAGCTTCAGCTTTGGCTGTTTTAAGCGAACCGTTTTTACCTTTTACTTCTACCACATTGAAAAACATGTTGAATGTCTGGTCGAGCGCAGTCGAGACCTCATTGGGCTGGAACGATATTTCTTTAAAAACAGAATTATTAAAACCGGGTCATAAAATAAATAAAGCCGAATTGCTCTTCAGCAAAATTGAAGACGAGCAAATTCAAGCCCAATTAGACAAATTACAAGCTAGTAAAAAGATGAATGAGATTGTCAATAAAAAAGTAGAGCCACAAAAAGAAACCATCCAATTTGATGATTTTATGAAACTCGATATGCGAGTGGGAACAATTATTGAAGCCGAAAAAATGCCAAAGGCCGATAAGCTTTTAGTCTTAAAAGTAGACACGGGAATTGACGTTCGTACTATAGTTTCGGGGATTGCTCAAAGTTTTAATGCCGAAGAAATCATTGGTAAAAAAGTTACTGTTTTGGTAAACCTTGCCCCAAGAAAATTACGTGGTGTGGAAAGCCAAGGAATGATTTTAATGACTGAAAATGCTGAGGGAAAATTGGTTTTTATGAACCCTGATACTGATGGGGTGGAAAATGGGGCGACAATAAACTAAGTAAGAAAATTTCTTTGCTATCTGATAGTACTTTTGCAGGACTTTAATATCGGAATTTTCTAGAAGTAAAAGGTTCACCTTTTGTTTAATAATGATGCCCTTTTAATACTAGAATTGTTTATTTCTTTATTAAGATTTAAATTTATAGTCTAGCATTGAAAGGGCGTTATTTTTTAATGAAGGAAGGGTTTCCTATCGTTATTAAAGGAAGGCTGAAACTGAAGCCTGAAAGCGTTAAATCCTAATTATTATGGGTCAATCTCTCGTTCAAAATTACGTCCATATCGTATTCAGCACCAAGCATCGACAACCGCTTATATTCCCTCCAGTAGAAGCGGAACTCCATAGTTATCTTGGTGGGATATGCAACAAACTCGATTCTCAAGTAATAAAAGTAGGTGGTTACACAGATCACGTACATATTCTATGCAAACTCTCTAAAAAAATTGCCTTAATCAAATTGGTGGAATTATTTAAATCGAATTCTTCCAAATGGATAAAAACAAAGGGAGTAGCTTATAAAAACTTTTATTGGCAAGATGATTATGGTGCGTTTTCGGTAAATCCTGCGCAAGTAGAAGTAGTGGTTGTCTACATTTCTAATCAGCATGAACATCATTCTAAAAGAACTTTTAAGGCTGAATTTCGAGCATTTTTAAAAAAGTATAAAGTTGATTATGACGAGAAGTATGTTTGGGATTAGCAGGGCTAGCCTAATTCATACGCATAATCTGATACACCACCCTTCCAGGGCTTGGATACTGTGAAGTTCCTTTTTTCAGCACAAAGAGCTTCGCCCTTTGTTAGGAGATATGGCCCTTTCAGGGCAAAAACTAGCGATGAGAAGGGGTTGCTAAATTATAAAAACTATCCATTATCCAGTCCTGAAAGGGCGATATACCTCAACGATACGGCAATAGGTTTACTACTCGAGGGACTATGCCCCACGTTAATATCTTACGCCCCTTTAGAACTTAGCCAGAATTCGCTCCAAAAGTGGGAAGCTTGTCCTTTCTGTGATTCTTAAGACTTAATTAGAATTGACATAGCCCTGAAAGGGCTTAATACCAAAATGATGTGGCATAGCCCATCAATACAAAGAGCCAGAAAGGTCTAAAGCCCCGGAGGGGTGATATCTAAATTCAGAAATTCATTTGTAGTATTAAATGCCATTAGAAAGTTAGAAGCCTAATATTGCTACCAGATTCTTTATTTTTGGTGAAAATTTGAAAAGCAAAACTAAGTGAACTTGATAAACGCAATTACCTCCCAAACCCAACTTCCTCAAAAAAGCGTTGTAAACACAATAAAACTTTTAAACGAAGATTGTTCCATTCCCTTTATTTCTCGCTACCGAAAGGAACTCACGGGCAATCTCGATGAGGTGCAAATTGCCGAAATTGTAAAACTTAAAGAAGAATTTGAGGCTTTAGAAAAGCGTAAAATTACCATTCTAAAAGCATTGGAAGAGCAGGAAGTATTAACTGCGGAACTTGAGAAAAAAATTGAAGAAGCAACAAACCTGATTGCTTTGGAAGATTTGTACCTGCCTTTTAAAAAGAAGCGAAAGACAAAAGCCGATACAGCCCGCGAAAACGGTTTGGAACCGTTGGCAAAAATTTTAATGGCGCAAACCCGATGTATGTCCAGTTCAGAAATTTCTGCGCTTGCTTCAAAATATGTAAAGGGTGAAATAAATTCCGAAGATGAAGCTTTGGAAGGGGCGCGACACATAATGGCCGAATGGATAAACGAACGCACCGATATCCGGAATATGCTTCGGAAGCAGTTGGAACGCTTCTCGGCTATTTCAACAAAAGTTGTAAAGAAAATGACCGATGATGCCGTGCCCGCCGAATGGAGGGAAAAAGCTCAAAAATTCCGTGATTATTTTGATTGGAGTGAGTCTTTAAACCGTATTCCATCGCACCGGTTGCTAGCTATTCTGCGTGCAACTTCCGAAGGATTTATTCGTGTTAAAATAGAAATTGACGATGAAAAAGCTGTTTCGCGAATTGCAGATAGAATAATAAAAACGAACGATGCAGCTTCTCAACAAATAAAACTCGCAATTAACGATAGCTACAAACGGCTGTTATTTCCTGCGTTATCAAACGAGGCGCTTTCGGCGGCAAAGGCAAAGGCAGACGGGACTGCCATTAATGTTTTTGCAAAAAATTTAAAACAATTGTTATTGGGGTCGCCTTTGGGCGAAAAACGTGTTTTGGCAATCGATCCAGGTTTTAGAACTGGTTGTAAAGTAGTCTGCCTCGATGCGCAAGGAGGGCTAGAGCACAACGAAACAATTTATCCGCACGCCCCAAAAAACGACACCAAAGGAGCCATAAAAAAAATAAGTTCGCTTGCCGACGCCCATAAAATTGAAGCCATTGCGATTGGCAACGGAACCGCTTCGCGCGAAACCGAACAATTTATAAAACACATTCAATTTAAAAATCCAGTTCAAGTTTTTGTGGTTAGCGAGGCAGGAGCGTCTATTTATTCGGCTTCAAAAATTGCTCGGGATGAATTTCCGCAATACGATGTTACGGTGCGCGGCGCAGTATCCATTGGCCGCCGATTACAAGACCCATTAGCTGAGTTAGTTAAAATTGACGCCAAATCCATTGGCGTAGGGCAGTACCAGCACGATGTAGATCAAACAAAACTAAAAAGTGCCTTAGATACTACTGTTGAATTATGTGTAAATGCAGTGGGTGTAAATATTAATACTGCAAGTGTCCCCTTGCTAAGTTATGTTTCGGGGATAGGACCTAAATTGGCCGAAAACATTGTAAACTACCGCGAGGAAAATGGCGCATTTTTGTCGAGAGAAGCAATTAAAAATGTTCCGCGATTGGGAGGGAAGGCTTTTGAACAAGCAGCTGGATTTCTTCGAATAAAAAATGCAGAGAATAAGTTGGATGATTCTTCGGTGCATCCTGAAAGTTATGCGGTAGTTTCAAAAATGGCTAAGGATGAAAATGTGAAAATTTCAGAATTGATAGGGAATAAAACGCTTCTTCAGCAAATAAATCTTGAAAAATACACTTCAGAAAAAATAGGGCTTCCCACCTTAAAAGATATTATTGACGAACTTGAAAAGCCAGGGTTAGACATTCGCGAGGAAGCAAAAGTGTTTACTTTTAACCAAAATATTAAAACGATAACCGATTTGCAAGCGGGTCAACTACTACCTGGAATAGTAAATAACATCACTAATTTTGGGTGTTTTGTAGATATTGGGATAAAAGAAAGCGGTTTAATTCACGTTTCAAATCTTGCAGATAAATTTGTTTCGGATGTGAACGAGCACGTGCATTTGCACCAACAAATAATTGTAAAAGTACTAGATGTAGATGTTGACAGAAAGCGAATTCAGCTTAAGCTTCACAAATAATTAATTTTAAGTTAAATATGTTATTCTCGGGATTATAAACTGACTTTTATTGGTTTATAAAGATTAATTTTGCCGGATTTATTAATAATCTCGTCAATACTAATTTTATGACAAAGCCAAGAATAGCCCTTGTCATAGGAATCATTTGTATTTCTATTTTTCCAATTTTGGTAAAGCTAAAATTGTCTCCAGCCATTATTTCGGCCTTTTATAGAATGGCAATTGCGGCCGCTTTGCTGGTGCCCTTTGCAATTATAACCGGTAAATTAAGAGTATCTTCAATTAAAATGTTGTTGTTAACTATTTTGTGCGGATTTATTTTTGCGTTAGACGTTACCGTTTGGAATATTTCTATTCAGGAATCCACGGCTACTCAAGCAACCTTGCTTACAAATCTCTCCCCAGTTTGGGTAGGGATAGGTGCGTTCTTCTTTTTAAAGAATAAGCCGACTCGGAATTTCTGGATAGGTACCGTTGTCGCGATTTTGGGGATGATAACCTTAGTTGGGTTTCATTTTTTTGTAAATCTCGATTTTGACTTAGCCTTTGTATTTGCTATACTTTCGGGTGTTTTTTATGCTTTTTATATGTTGTTGAGTAAATATGTTTTATACGAAGTAGAAGTAATTCCATTTATTGCAATAAGCACCTTGTCTTCTGCAGTCTTTTTAGGAATGTTGAGTTTTGGAATGAATGAACCTTTTACAGGTTTTTCTGAAATGGGATGGTTATCGCTTTTAGTTCAAGGTCTAGTTTGTCAATTAGCAGCGTGGCTACTTTTGGGATATGCCACCAAACATATGCGTGCCACGCGAGTATCTGTAAGTTTATTGGGTCAGGCTGTATTAACGACACTTTTTGCGTGGATATTTATTAATGAAGAAATTACTCTTCAAATGATTGTTGGAGGAATAATTCTTCTTTTCGGAATTCGTATAACATTCTATACAAAGAAGATTCCTATTATCGGTAAAGAAATAAAAAACCCAGAAACTATCTAAAATCCCAAATTAGCTAGAACATTATTTAATGTTAAAAATTGCGTTTCATCCCTTATATAGCTATCCCTTACCACAGGGGCATCGATTTCCGATGGAAAAATATGAGCTTCTACCGAAGCAATTACTTCACGAAGGAACTTGTAAAACTGAAGACTTTTTTGAGCCATCAATGCCTTCTAAAGAGGATATACTTGCCGTTCATACTGAAGATTATTATAATAGCTTGATTAACCTATCCCTTGACAGAAGGGCTGCTAGAAAAATAGGTTTTCCTTTGTCTGATGAGTTTATCAAACGAGAGCAACTAATAGCGCAAGGAACTATCGATGGCAGTGAATACGCTTTAAAGTACGGAATTTCCTTAAATATTGCAGGAGGAACCCATCATGCTTATACCGATCACGGGGAAGGATTTTGTATACTGCACGATCAAGCTATTGCAGCTAGATATCTTCAGAAAAAAGGATTAACAAAAAAAGTATTGATTGTAGATTTGGATGTTCATCAGGGCAATGGAACTGCTGAAATTTTTCGGCATGATGATTCGGTTTTTACTTTTTCTATGCACGGAGCTGGGAATTATCCATTTAAAAAGGAAAAAAGTGATTTAGATATCGCCGTGGGCGATGGAAGTGGTGATGAGGTTTATCTTAAAATTTTAAAAAATACTTTACCTAGATTGATTGATGAACAGCGTCCTGATTTTATCTTTTATTTAAGTGGTGTAGATATTTTAGAATCGGATAAATTGGGAAGGTTAAATTGCACAATAAAAGGTTGTAAAGAAAGAGATCGGTATGTTTTACAGATGTGCAAAGATTTAAAGATACCTTTACAAGTTAGTATGGGAGGAGGTTATTCACCTGATATAAGGACGATAATTGAGGCTCACGCAAATACTTTTAGATTAGCACAAGAAATTTATACCTAACGTGAATACATTATAAATACAAGGCCATTTTTATTTTCCAATACGGTATTTTCTCCTCGAAGTATTCGAAATAAGGCTTTCCCCAGCTCCCGCGCGATTGTATCCCCAGCTCCTCCGCGAATGTATCCCAGCTCCCGCGCGATTGCATCGCGTGGTTTCCCAAGTTTTAATGTAAGGACAGTTCTAACTTTTCTTGTCTCGATATCAATTAACAGCCTGTGTTTTTCTGATATTAAGAAATATCAATATCTTTAGAACATGAGTCGCAACTACAAGTTTCATATTCCAGAAGGTCTTTATTTTGTGAGCTTTGCGGTGGAAGAAACTGGATGGTCTATAAAAAAGAAATGATATGGAACGCGATGCAATCGCGCACCAGCGTAGGGTAATTCTGTAAATGAAATTGTACACAACCACCCTAAAAACTCTCCGCCTTCGGGATATGATAGGACAACAGGTGATGTTAATACACCTGTAGTTGGTGACGCAAAAGGTGCAACAAACTATCCTGTTAACAGTAAAGAACAACCTATTAAGAGAGCAGTTTATAGACCTGCTTTCAAAAAAATAAACAGATATGACAACAAAAAAGCTTATCCCGCTGAAGAATATTAGCATGTTACTTGTCTTAATGTCCTTAATTACATCTTGTAATGTTTGTAAGAAAGTGAATAATTCAAATGAAATTGCCAAATATCTTGATGATTATTTAATGGACTACCACAATTATACCAAAGATTCAATAGATGTTGGTTTACTTGTGTTCGTTGAAATTGAGAAAGATTGTATTAAGAGGATTGAAATTCAAGACTATCCTACTGAGCATATTAACTATGATATAAACAATAAAGAGATTAGTCCAGAAACTATTTCGGTTGGATTATATCAGCAAATTCCTATTGAATTAATTATTATTAAGAAATTAGTAAATGATTTTGATGGTTTTATATCAAAAGATTCCAGTTTTATTGATGAGTTACCCAAAGACCATTATGTTTATGATAAAGATGGAAACAAGTTGGGCTTTACTATTGAAGATGGATTAATGGAATACACTCCAACATTGAAAAGTGAATACTTAATACGAAAAAGAATCAAACGATTGGAATTTTCAAATGGGCTATTTGAAAGCGCTAAAATTGAATTATAAAGGACTATCGAGTATAGGCCAACAAGTTGACTGGTGGAAAGATAAAGAAATTAAAGAAGTAAAATCAAAAGCTGCGGAATTGAGTATTTATAAGAATAAGAACTAGTATCTATTCCCCCGCTAGCGCGAGCGTCCCGCTCGTGCTCCACAGCAAACAAGGTTAAATGTCAAAGCTTACTTATATTCTAAATAGTAAAAAAAATTAGCTACTTTTAAACCTGTATAACATCCGCTCCCGCGCGATTGCATCGCGTGGTCTCCCAAGCTTTAATGTAGTGACAGTACTAACTTTTCTTGTCTCGATATTATTTGTAGATTTTTGTTTTTCTGATATTAAGAAATATCAATATCTTTAGAACAGGAGTGGCAATTACAAGTTACATAATCCAAAAAAGCTGTATTTTGTGAGTTTTGTTGTGGAAGAAACTGGATGGTCTATAAAAAAGAAATGGTAAGGAACGCGATTCAATCGCGCACCAGCGTAGCATTAATTAAGTTTAAAAAAGTACGTATTTAAGTACTTTGTGTTATCTTTGTATTATGGAAACAGTAAACTATACAGACTTTCGTTCAAATCTAAAGCATTGGTTCGATAAAGTGGTTAATGATGTAAGCGATATTATTATTAAGCGTAAAAATGGTAAAGACCTTGTTTTAATATCATTGGACGAATATAATTCGTTAAAGGAAACGACCTATCTGCTAACTGGGAAAAACAGGGATGTCTTGTTAAACTCTATCAAAGAACTGGAGGCGGGAAAAGGTATGGAAAAAGACTTAATGGAATAGATGAAATTAATTTGGTCTACTTCTTCATGGGAAGATTATTTGTATTGGCAGAAAGTTGATAAAAAAATATTAAAACGAATTAATGAACTGCTTAAAAGCTGCATGCGCACACCTTGTGAAGGCATAGGTAAACCCGAAGCTTTAAAAGGAGATTTACAAGGTTATTGGTCTAGACGGATAACATCTGAACATCGATTAGTCTATAAATACGAATACGATCAATTATTGATTGCAGCTTGCCGTTACCATTACGGAAAGTAAAATTCCCCGCTCCCGCGCGATTGTATCGCGTGGTCTCCCAAATTTTAATGTGGTGACAGTACTAACTTTTCAGTTGATTTTTTTGTAACCTTTGTTTTACCCCCGCTCCCGCAGTATCGCATTTTATATTTTGATTATACCAAATACAGGCCAAGCTTAATTTTATAGTAAGGTATTTTAGCTTCAAAAAATTCAAAATACGTTTTTAAACTTTCAGGGTTTTTAAGTTTTTCTTTGGCATTTTTTATCTTTTCAACTTCATTTAGAGAAATAAACTGATATAAATCGATAGCGGTTCCTTCTTCGTGCATTTTAATAAAATGTTCGTAAACCGAACTTTCATTAATACCGCGTTTTAAAGCAATTTCAGCAACCGAAAGTGATTCTTCAACAAACATTTTATAACTGCGTTCGTGTGTGGGTAAGTTGCTTTCTAAATTGTCTAAATGACGATTGATAATTTTTAAAAACAGGCTGGCATATTTATTAAGTTTTGCTTCTCCAACACCAGAAATTTCGGCAAAAGCTTCTTTGGTTCGAGGCTTTTTTAATTCCATGTCTTCCAAAGTGGCATCGCTAAAAATTACATAGGCCGGTACTTTGGCTTCTTCTGCTAATTTTGACCGCAAGGTTTTTAGTTTGGAAAATAAAGAAGTACGCTTTTTAGCAACTTTTTCGGGTTTTATCTTTTTTTCCTCCTCTGTAATTTTGGCTAAGCGTACCGTTTTACCTTCAAACAAAATCTTTTTAGCTAATGGAGTAAGTAGTAGTCTTCCATTTTCGTGAAAGTATATTTGTAATATTCCAAGATTTAAAAGCTGAATTACGTATTGCTGCAAATCGCGCCAGGCGATATCTTTGGCTGCTCCAAACGTTTTAATTTTTTGATAACCTTTATCGTAAATTTGTGCATTTTGTGATCCGCGAAGCACATCTAAAACCATCCCTAATGCTTCTTGTTCCTTAAGTCTTGCTACGGCCGAACAAATTTTTTGTGCTATTTGGGTGCCGTCAAAATATTTTGGCGGACTTTTACAAATATCACAATTGCCACAGTCTTCACTTATATGTTCGCCAAAGTACCCTAAAAGTGCTTTTCTTCGGCAACTAAGTGCTTCGGCAAATTGTTGCATTCGTTCTAGTTTTGCTAGTTGATAAGCTTCAGTTTCGGTGCCTTCGGCAAATTTTCGTAGTAAAATAACATCAGCAAAACTGTAAAAAAGGAGGGTATGTGCAGCCAAACCATCACGGCCACTACGGCCAATTTCTTGGTAATATCCTTCAATATTTTTAGGCATATTGTAATGAATAACCCAGCGCACATTGCTTTTGTCGATCCCCATTCCAAACGCAATTGTAGCAACAATTATCGGGGTACGATCGTTAACAAAGTTATCTTGAATTGCATTTCGCTCTTCCGAAGAAAGTCCGGCGTGGTAGGCTTCGGCATCATATCCTTTTTGCTGAAGTGTGCTTGCTAATTTTTCGGTACTTTTTCTGCTTAAACAATAAATAATTCCGCTTTGCGAACCGCGCTTAGAGAGGAAGTTTAAAATTTGCTTGTTTCTATTTTGACCCGGCCTAACGTCTAAATATAAATTTGGTCTATCAAACGAAGCAATAATTTTTTTTGCTTTTGGGATTGCAAGTTGGGTGGCAATATCTACCTGTGTTGCCCGATCGGCGGTGGCGGTTAATGCAATTATAGGGACGTTTAAAAATTGCTTTTTTAGGTGCTTTAATTGTGTATATGCCGGTCTAAAGTCATGACCCCAGCTAGAAATGCAATGGGCTTCGTCTATTGCAAAAAGACTTATTTTAATGCTAGAAAGAATATTATTTAACTGCGGAAGACTTTCTGGAGCTACATAAAGTAGCTTTAAGTTGTTGTTTTGTAAATTTTTCAGAACCAAATTTTGTTCGTCCACAGGTTGCGAACTATTAAAAAAAGCTGCTGCAATTCCGTTTGCTTTTAAAGCGTCTACTTGGTCTTTCATTAAAGCGATTAATGGAGATATTACAACAGTGGTACCTTCAAAAATAAGCGCAGGTAATTGAAAACACAATGATTTTCCACCGCCCGTAGGCATAATGGCTATTGTATCTTTTTTACTTAAAACATTGTCAATAATCTCTTCTTGGTTGGCACGAAAGGTATCGTACCCGAAATATGTTTTAAGTAGCGTTGTTTTGTTTGCTTGAAGTTCTAATTCCATTGCGGCAAAAGTACGGTTTCAAGAATTAAAAAAAATTAAACCCTCACCAAAGTGAGGGTTTAAAATTACTAGTCAATTTATTTGCTCCCCAGCATAACTAGTTCGTTACAAAACACTTCGGTTATATAGTGTTTTTTGCCGTCTTTATCGTCCCATGAGCGGTTTGTAAGTTTTCCTTCAATTACAATTTCTTGCCCTTTGGTAATGTAGTTTTCCACCACCTTTACTAATCCTCCACGCACAACTATATTGTGCCAGTAGGTGCGTTCTACTTTTTGGCCGTCTTTATCTTTATAACTATCATCTGTAGCCATAGAGAATTTTGCCATTTTATTGCCATCGGCAAATGTTACAATTTCTGGGTCTTGACCCAATCTTCCAATCAACTGTACTTTGTTTCTAAGTGCGTTCATAATTTCTAAATTTTAATGTTAAACAATTGATGCTATCGAAGTCTATTCTATTCGACAAGGCAAACTTATGGCAGCTTTTAAAAATTAGTTGGTACTTACATGCTTACTTTCGTTTATAGTTGTTTGTAAGCGTTTGTAAATAGTTACATTGGTTCTAGAATGAAGTATTTATCTATTCAATAACAGTTAATAGCAGAATACTCAATGAAAGCTTCTGAATACTAATTTAACATTTGGGTTTAGGTTGGTAAACGATACTTTCGTCGCCACTTTAACTAAATTTTTAATTATGAAGAAAATTATTTTACCCATTGCTATGTGCTTTATTACTACTATGGGTGTATTAAATGCGCAGCGTTCAATTAGTGAAATACCTATGGAAGAAAATCTTTCTGAACAGACTGCAAAATTACCAGCGGCATTTTATAATTCAACTACCACATTGCAATTTGAGTCTAACCAGGGGGTTGAGACCTCTAATATTGCTATTGATTTGCAAAATAGCAAAATAAATAACTTTGGTTCGTACGGACCAGCAGCGAGGCCCAATGGTACTCAAGAATTTGGTGAAAACCTTATTTATACTACTGGGCCTTTAGTAAATGAATCGCCAAATTTAAGTGTTTTGGAGAATGTAACTAATGGCATGAATTTATTTGGATTTGGAGTTAATTATAACAACGGTCAAAGTTTAGCTGAAAATTTTATGCTATATGATAGTTTTGATATATCTGAAATTGTTGTTTATGCATATCAAACGGGAACCTTACCTCCCTCAATTACCGCTATGTACGTTCAAATTTATGATGGAGACCCAAGTGCTGGCGCTTCAGTAATTTGGGGCGATTTATCAACAAATGTTTTAGCAAATGCCGAAGATTACGGCGTGTACCGAGTTTTGGAAGATGACCAAGCAAATACAGATAAAAAGATTTCAAAAGTAACTGCAACCATAAATAATTTAACATTATCACCAGGCTCTTATTGGGTTGAATACAGCTTAGAAGGTTCTGGAAATTCTGGACCTTGGGCACCTCCAATTTCAGTTTTAGGTGAAACAAATACAGGAGATGCGCTTCAAAAAACAACTTCTGGGACGTGGCAAGCGGTAATAGATAGCGGTGTAAATGAACCCCAAGGTATGCCTATACAGATATATGGAACTATAAACCTTCAAGGAAGTTGTGCCGAACTTAATCCGCCATACGACTGGTTATTTGAAGAAGCCTTATTCATAACAGCAGGTGGGCCTTACAAAGTAGCTAATGATCTCTCATTAGCAGCCAATGAAAGTTTTACACTTGAACATATTACTGCCTATATGTTTTCAGAATGGCCAATTAGTGAAGTAAATGTAACTTATTATGAAGACGATAATGGATTGGCAGGAACCGAAATTGGTTCGCAAAGTGCAGTTACTCTTAATCATGTTAATGCTGTTGGAAGTTCACTTTATTCATTTTACAACGTTTATAAAGTTGATATGACAGTTGATCCGTTTTTATTTACTGGTGATGAAAATAACCCAAAAACATATTGGATAGGGTTATCTGCAGAAAACACAGACAGTTCTGATGTATATTGGGCTATAACCACGGGTAATTCAGTTGGAAATCCTTCTATTATAAATGTGGATAGCGATTGGGGTGTTTTCGACAGTAGTTTCGATGGTCTTTACACTTGGTATGGCGATTGTAGTCCGGTTTTAGGAGTTGCAGATAATGAAATTACCCAGTTTAGCGCTTATCCAAACCCAACAAATAATATTTTATACTTAGAGTCTGTTCAAAATATTGAATCTGCAACTTTGTATAACCTATTAGGTCAAACCGTATTGACAAAAGATGTAAATGATAGTTACACCGAATTAAACCTTTCAGGTTTGGAAATGGGAACTTATATTTTACAAACCACTATTAATGGTCAAGTAGTTACACAAAAAGTATTAAAACAATAAGTATTTAGTTTTTAATATAGATTTAGATTAAAGAGTTGCTCTTTTAAAAAGGTTAATTAAAAATTATCCTTTGCGAAAGAGCAATTTTTTTGTTTATACAAATTATCTAGATGCTATATAAAAATTGGTAAGTACAGCTTAGTGCATTAAACCTAGTAGATTGATGAGCTTAGGCCTTTTATTAAGGACCTTATAAACTCTTTAAAAACAAAAAAGCCTAACACGAATGTTAGGCTTTTTGCTCCTCCTCTTGGGCTCGAACCAAGGACCCTCTGATTAACAGTCAGATGCTCTAACCAACTGAGCTAAGGAGGAATTTTGCGTTAGCGGTTGCAAATATACCTATTTTTTATTTCCGTCAAAACAAAAAAACGATTTTTATTAAATTTTGTTTTACATTTTTTTTAATCAGAAATACTCGTGATTTTTTATAAATCCTGTAGCTCTTTTAATAACAGAGCGTTCTTTGTAGATTCGCTATCTTTTAATAGCGATTTTGCAGTTTTTAAGTCGTCTTTTTTAAGAAACGAAAGTGCTAAATAATATTTTATTTCTTCCTTAAAAACAGTGGTCGAATCGTTGTTTGCGGTTTGTAGATATCTTCGCGCGTGTCTATACTTGCCATTAGCCAAACTCGCTACCCCCAAATAATAAGTTAGTGTGTCGTTTGTAGGGTTTGCCGCGTACAATGGTTCCCAAATTGAAATAGCTTCGGCATATTCTGCACGTTTGTAATTAACCATTCCCAAATAAAAATTAGAATTGGCGTAGTTACCCAAATTTGTTGGCAATCCAGGGTCTGCTGTAAAGTATGCCGAAAAAATGCGATCTGTAGATGCTCTTCCAAATATAGCCCAAGTGGAAACGCCTAATAGGATTAAAATCGATACAATTAACGCTATCTTTCCATTTGAAAGTTGCAATCTTTCTGAAAATGATGTTTTGGGATAGTTTGGATTTTCTAATTTTTCTCTTGCGTCTGGTTTCTTATATTTTCTTTCCATTTTTTTACGTTGTTTTTCAACCAACTTACTAAAATTAGCATTTTGTTTTGAACGCTTTTTAAACTCGGCGAGCTCATCGGCATCTAATTCGTTATTGAAATAGGCGACAATAAGGTCTAAATTTTCTTGGCGTTTTGTAGTATTGCTAAAATTCATGGGGCAGGGTAGGATTTGGGGTGTGTTGAAAGTTTACTTACTCATTAAAAAAACTAGGTTTGTTTAATCTTAAAAGATTGTATCAATTTACTGTTGAAATATTCCAAAAAAATACAATTTATAATAAATGTTTTAAATTTTTTAGAAAAAAACGTATAAAATAGCTTTTGGGGATAGAATGTCTCATTTAATTGGTAAAAAAAATACTTCGGGTATTAACCGAAGTATTTGTTATCTTTTAGAATGTAAATTGTTGTTATTCAAATAACCAGCGATAAATGTCGTTGCCGTTGGCAAATAACACCAACGCAATTAAAATAAAGAAGCCTATCATTTGCGCATATTCCATAAACTTATCATTTGGCTTTCTTCCGGTCACTATTTCATATAATAAAAACATTACGTGGCCCCCGTCTAAAGCAGGTATTGGTAAAATGTTCATAAATGCCAAAATAATAGAAATTAAGGCCGTAGTAGCCCAAAAGCTTTGCCAGTTCCAAACGCCTGGAAATAGATTTCCTATGGCGCCAAATCCGCCAACTTGAGTAGCACCTTTCTTGGTAAATACGTATTTAAATTGAGCTACGTAGTCGCGAAGTGTGTTGTATCCAAATCCAAAGCCGCCAACAATACTTTCACTCAATGAATATTCTATTTGGGTTTTTCCTAATTGCGACCTTAATTCGTCATTAGAAAAGGTAAAACCAAAAGTGCCTTTGTCGTCTGGTACAATTTTTAGCGTATCTATGGTGCTGTTGCGCGCTACTACTACTTTATTTTCGTTACCTTTATTAGCATTTGCTATTTTTTGAAACTCATCGAGATAGGTAACTTTTTGGCCGTTAATTGCAATTATTTTATCGGCTGATTGTACGCCTGCTTTATCTGCAGGAAAGTCTGCCCAAACCGAATCTATAACTAAATTTTGGCGCGGAGTAAAAGCCGGCATGATGCCGCTTTCAAACATAGTGGATCCTGCGTTTTCAGGGACGTTAATTACTTCGGTACTGCCATTGGCGTGTCTTACTTCAACTTTTGAAACGTCGCGAACAAAAATGTATTTGTTAATTTCCATGACGTCATCAAGGGGTTCGCCATTAACGCTTAGTATTTGGTCGCCATCTTGAAAGCCGTATTCTTTAAACTGTTCGGTAACTGCAAAACCTTGCGGCAAGTCTTCGTTTGTTGTAATATTTTGGCCGTAGACATAAAGAATTCCCATATAAATTACAAAGCCAACAATAATATTTACGGTAACTCCCCCTAACATTATAATAAGACGTTGCCAAGCGGGTTTACTTCTAAATTCCCAAGGTTGTGGGGGTTGAGCCATTTGTTCTTTATCCATGCTCTCATCGATCATCCCCGCTATTTTAACATAGCCACCAAGGGGTAACCAGCCAATACCGTAAACTGTTTCGCCAATTTTCTTTTTAAATAAAGAAAATTTAACATCAAAAAATAGGTAGAACTTTTCAACACGTGTTTTAAATAATTTTGCAGGTATATAATGCCCTAATTCGTGTAGTACGATAAGGAGAGATAAGCTTAATAATAATTGTATAGCTTTTACAGCAAATGGAGTCATATTGTTTGTATATAAATTTAATCTTTAAGCCTTACTAGTGTATTGCGACTTAAAGTATATTTTTGAATTGTGCTTTTTAAAATTTCCGCTAAAATACGAGTGTTTCAACAAAAAAATCGCACAAAAGTAACCTTTTAGAACTTCTCAAAAAAATTAGCGAAGAAAACAGTAATAGATTATTACAATCTAACACATTTGAATGTTAAAAGTATTCATTTTGATGGCAATAGCTGCTATGTTTGCACTTGCTTAAATTAATTGCGATTAAAGTTTTACCCAATGCTTAAGTTCTTTAGTAAATACAAGTTTTTTGCAGTAGTTTTTTCCATAATTTCTATAATTATAATTACGGTTATTTACCATATAATGAAACCGCAGGAGACCCTGCGTATTTATCAACCCGCCGATGTAGATACCGAGCTTGTAGATAGCACGCTGCAATATGTAAAAAAATACCACACAATTGCCAATTTTAGCCTTACCAATCAAAACGGCGAAACGATAACTCAAGCTAATTACAATAACAAGATTTATGTAGCCGATTTTTTCTTTACTACCTGCCAAACCATATGCCCCATTATGACCGACCATATGGTAAAAATTCAGGAAGCGTTAATAGACGATGATGAAGTATTACTGCTGTCGCACACGGTTACCCCCGAAATAGACTCGGTGGCGCAACTTAAAAAATACGCAGTCGAAAAAGGGGTGCGCGACGCTAAGTGGAATTTGGTAACGGGCGATAAAAAAGAAATTTATGATTTGGCACGAAAATCATATTTAGCTGCAAAAGACGTTCCTTACCAAGAAAACGATCTTGTACACACCGAAAATTTTGTCTTGATTGATAAAAAGAAACGCATCCGCGGTTTCTACGACGGCACCGATCCCGAAGCTATTGAAAAACTTCTTCACGATATTCAAATTTTAAAAGCCGAAGATTAAGTTGTTTGCGCTCTTTGGTTAGGGTTAAAATTTCTGCTAAGGTCTTTTCCCACGTCCTTTTTTTCACTTACTTTTGTCTTGTTTAAAATCAATCTAAATAAAAATGGTAACTATTGCTTCTTTAAAAAAAGGTGACCGTGGAATCATTAAGGAATTTTCTGTAGATGTTGTTCCTTTAAAACTTTTAGAAATGGGATGCCTTCCGGGTAATGAAGTGTTTTTGGTGCAAGTGGCGCCCTTTAACGACCCACTTTATTTAAATATTAATGGAAGCCATTTGGCAATTAGGAAAGAAACTGCAAGTAAGATTGAAATTGAATTGATATAAATTCTTTTAAAAATCATTCAATTAAAAATTAAATATCTCATCAACACTGCTAAATTCAACTTACTATAAAATTTGAATTTACAATATTGAGCGAAGTGAAAATATGGCAAAACATATAAATGTAGCGTTAGTAGGAAATCCGAATACTGGAAAAACTTCGGTGTTTAACCGGCTTACAGGATTAAATCAAAAAGTAGGAAATTACCCAGGAATAACGGTCGAAAAAAAACAAGGAAATTGTAAATTTGGAAGAGCTTGTAAGGTTAATGTACTCGATTTACCGGGTACTTACAGTTTAAATGCGTCGTCCCTAGACGAAAATGTTGTAATTGAACTTCTGCTCAATAAAAACGATAAAGACTTTCCCGATGTTGCCGTTGTAGTAGCCGATGTAGAAAATTTAAAACGAAATTTATTACTCTTCACACAAATTAAAGATTTAGGCATTCCTACCATTCTCGCCATAAATATGGCCGATAGGATGAAGCGGAAGGCCATAACCTTAGACGTGCCGCTTTTAGAGGAAAAACTACAAACCAAAATTGCCTTAATAAGTTCGCGTAAAAATTTAGGTTTCGACTATTTAAAAGAGTTGATTGAAAACTATAATCAAATTTCAACCAAGCCGTGCTTAAACGCTTCCAGTATTTCGCCCGAATATTTTAATAGATTGCGCAAAGCCTTTCCAAACCAAGACCTTTATAAATTGTGGTTGGTAATTACGCAAGACGTAAATTTTGGAAAATTAACGCGTAATGAATTAAAAGGTGTAGCTTCTTTTAAAACAGAATCTGAAAGCAATCTTAAACGTTTGCAACAAAAAGAAACTATTATTCGGTACAAATTTATAAACGAAACTTTAAATGAAACCCTGCACGTAGACGTTGAAAACGCAAAAGATTTACGCAGTAGGTTAGATAGAATTTTAACCCATAAAGTTTGGGGTTATGTTATTTTCTTTAGCATTTTGTTGCTTATTTTTCAAGCAATTTTTGATTGGAGTGCCTACCCCATGGATTTTATAGATAGCACCTTTGCATCGTTTAGTGAATGGGCCAAAAACACGCTACCTCCCGGCGACTTTACAAACCTAATAGCCGAAGGTATAATTCCTGGTTTGGGTGGAATTGTAATTTTTATTCCACAAATAGCCTTTTTATTTTTCTTTATAGCAATTTTAGAAGAAACGGGTTATATGAGTAGGGTGGTGTTTTTAATGGATAGAATTATGCGTCGCTTTGGTTTAAGCGGAAAAAGTATTGTTCCATTGGTGGCAGGTACAGCTTGTGCAATTCCTGCAATTATGGCAACCCGAAATATTGAAAATTGGAAGGAGCGGCTAATTACTATTTTAGTTACACCTTTTACCACCTGTTCGGCGCGATTACCCGTGTATTTAATCATTATTGCCTTAGTTATCCCCGATACTCGAGTTTTAGGAATATTTAGTTTACAAGGGCTTACCCTAATGTTTATGTATGTTTTAGGGTTTGGGGCGGCAATACTTTCGGCATATCTTTTAGATAAGGTTTTAAAAATTCAAACCAAAAGTTTCTTTGTAGTCGAAATGCCTAACTATAAAGTGCCTTTACCCAAAAATGTGTTGATAACAGTTGTTGAAAAAACAAAGGCGTTTGTATTTGGAGCAGGTAAAATTATTTTGGCAATTTCAATTATTCTGTGGGTTTTAGCTTCTTATGGTCCGGGTGATTTTAACAATGCCGAAACGATAGTTAGAACGCAATACGCTGGGCAAAATCTTACTGCAGATGAAATTGATATGCACGTAGATTCGTTTAAGTTAGAACACTCTTACATTGGCCACATTGGGCACGCAATTGAGCCTGCTGTGCGTCCTCTTGGATACGATTGGAAGATAGGCATTGCGTTGGTAAGTTCGTTTGCTGCTCGCGAAGTTTTTGTGGGAACACTTGCAACAATTTACAGCGTGGGAAGCGATGACGAACAAACTATTAAAAGCAGAATGGCCGCCGAAATAAACCCAGTTTTGGGCGGACCGCTATTTAACTTTGCGAGTGGCGTTTCTCTTTTATTATTTTATGCTTTTGCAATGCAATGTATGAGTACCCTCGCTATTGTAAAACGCGAAACTAATAGTTGGAAATGGCCTATGTGGCAGCTAGTAGTAATGACTGCAATTGCTTATGTAGTTGCTTTGGCAGCGTATCAATTTTTAAAATAATCTAAACCTAAAATAACATGCAAACCTTTCTTGTTCTATTAACTTTTGCAATTGCGGTTTTCTATATGTTTACAAAGTTTATTTGGAACCCGTTCCAAGTTAAAAACAGTTCAAAAAACAATAAACCAGGAGACCATTCAGACTGCAGTAGCTGCAATTTGCATTAAGCTCTCACCCTTTGAAAATAGTAGTCTTTTAAGTATCTTTGAACTATGCAAACAATATTAGTTTTAATAACATTTTCTATTGCCGTAGGCTTTCTACTCAAGAAGTTTTTATGGAATCCAATTTTTGAAGCGCGTAAAACATCTAACGCTACATTAGATGGTGGAAAGACCAAATGTGGTAAAACAGATTGTGGCTGCTAATTGTTTTTTTCTTCACAAATTAGCAATACGTAATCGTTAATTTTTCCAGCAGTTTCTGAAGTAGGATATGGTGTTAATTTTACGCCGTTAATTGCAAAGTTTTTGGCATTGTAAAGCACGGTGTTTTTTTCTTGTCCCTGCCGTACTTCGCCAAACGTCAATAATATTTCTTCAGTATTACCATTTGCAGTTACTTGGGTTTTTACTTTGGCATTGCCGGGCCAAATACAATCAACACCGGTAGGGCAGCGCGAATCTTCTAAAACTTCAATAAATTTTATTGAAACCCCTTTTAAAACTACGGTTTCACCTTGAGGAACCTTTACAACTATCTTTGGAGTTACGGCAGATTTACCTTGCCCAAATACAAAAGCTGAAAAAAGAAAGATACACGCTAATACTGAATTTTTCATAAAAATTGGTTTTTTCTAAATTTAAAGATACTATAAAAAATAGCGGTAAAAAATCTCTTAAAATAAATTTAACGGCCACCAGCTATCCTCTAAAAAGAAAGAAATCTTCTTTCATAGGTTCTATTTTTTCGTCTTTATTACTAATAATATACTCCAACGACTTTTCGGTAAACAGCAGCCCTTTTTCGGTAAGAGCAACAATGTTATTATCAATTTGAATTAAATTGTTTTTTTCTGCTAAATCAAGTACAGTTTTAGATCTAACAATCCCCCAATTTATATGTTCTTGTAGGTGATTAATATGGCGTTCACGTACTTCTTCGTGTCTGTTTAAATGAAGCAGAAATGTTATAAGTGAAGCTTCAATACGTTGCTGTTTTTGTCTATATAGCACAGCAATTAACCCTTTACTTGGCGCAATTAAGTAAACAATTAAAAATATAAACCCTAAGGTGGTTGCAATTGAACCTGAAATGGAAGCGTCTAAAAAATGTGCTACCCAATATCCTAAAATTGCTGAGGCTACGCCGAAAAGTATCGAAAGCCAAATCATTTTTTTTAAATCTTCGGTGAGTAAATATGCCGTAGCTGCCGGCGCAATTATTAAAGCTACCACGAGTATCGCGCCTACGGCATCAAAAGCGCCTACTACGGTAATCGAAGAAACAGACATGAGCCCGTAATGCATGATTATAGGTGAAAATCCAAGTGCCGAGGCCAAACCAGTATCAAAAGTGCTAACCTTTAATTCTTTATAAAAAAGCAATAATAGTACTATTGTTATTATCAAAATTATCCCCATTACCCAAAGCGATTTTGGCCCCCAATCTGTACCGTCTATAAGTAATCTATCAAATGGAGCGAAGGCTAATTCGCCCAATAAAACGGCATCGACGTCCAAATGTACGTCGTTGGCATTCTTCGCAATTAAAATTACGCCAATGCTAAACAAAATTGGGAAAACCAAACCAATAGCAGTATCTTCTTTTACCAGATTTGTCTTTTGAATAAATTCTACCAAAACCACAGTAATAACCCCCATAAATGCAGCTAAAAGAATTAAAATTGGCGAATTTAAATCTTGAGTTATAAAAAACCCTATTACTATACCAGGGAGTATGGCATGGCTTATGGCATCGCTTATTAACGACATTTTCCGCAGTACTAAAAATACACCCGGAATAGCGCAGGCTATGGCAACTATTGCAGCAATTATTTGTATTTCTAACTGCGGATTATTCATTTGCTGGCTTTTGATTATACATTTCTTGCGCTTGCTTAAACCCCTTGGGTGTAAGTGCCCAATCTTGTCCGTTAATTGCAATTAACCCTTCATTTTCAAGCTTTTTAAGTGAAGTTTTAGTAAAGCCGTGAAAGTTATTTAAAATTCGAATAGCGTGAGGATGCGAAATATTTTCGTGTTCTTCGGCAATGGAATACATAAATTGAAGCGTCTTCATTAGCTGTAAATCGCTGCGGTTTTTTCGAAACCTAATTTCTCGAAACAACAAGCCTCTTTTGGGCGAAAAGATGAATGAAAATAATACAAAAACACCAGCAACCAATACAATTACCGGGCCCGTTGAAAGGTTGTTTTGACTGGCGCTAATTGCAGTGCCAAAAACCCCCGAAAATGCGCCAAATACAGCTGCTAAAATAACCATGGTGCTAAGGTTATTTGTCCATTGTCTCGCAGCAGCAGCTGGGGCCAATAAAATGGCGCTCATTAAAACAACACCTACAGTTTGAAGACCTAAAACAATGGCCAAAACAATTAAAAATGTTATGATTATATCTATAAACTTTGTGTTAAAACCTAGGGTTTTAGTGTAGTCTTCATCAAATAAAAGTAGTTTAAACTCTTTCCAAAAAAGTAACATTACAACTAAGGATATTCCTGTAACAATAATCATTAGTCGCACATCGCTTTCTACTAAGGTAGCAGCTTGCCCAAATAAATATTTATCTAATCCCGCTTGGTTGGCGTTAGGCTGCTTTTGAATAAAAGTGAGTAGCAACATTCCAAAACCGAAAAATATTGAAAGAATTAACCCAAGGGCGGTATCACTTTTTAAGTGTGTTTTGGAGGTAATCCCTCTAATCCAAAAAGTTCCAATTAAACCGCTAACCAAAGCTCCTAACAAGAGCACCCCAGAATCTTTTGCACCCGTAATTAAAAAAGCAAGTGCAATGCCGGGGAGGGCTGCGTGCGAAATTGCATCGCCCAGCAAACTTTCTTTTCTTAAAACCGCAAAACTTCCCAACATACCACAAATAGCACCCAATACCGCTGTTCCGCCCGTAATTGTACGCAGGGTATAATCGTTCCAAACCAGTTGAAAATATTCTTGAATACTCATGGTTTTTTTACGTTATGCTGAAACTTTCTGTTTCATTTAAATTTCACTTTAAAAACTATTTGTTTACCGCAACTTTGTAATTAATACCGTAAGTTTTGGTTAAGTTATCATCGTTAAAAATATCTTTAACAGGGCCAGTTGCAATTTTTTTTACGTTTAAAAAGGTTACCCAGTCAAAATACTCGGGAACGGTTTGTAGGTCGTGATGCACCACAATAACTGTTTTTCCAGCCCTTCGTAGTTCTTTTAAAATGTTTATAATGGCAATTTCGGTTGTCGCATCTACCCCTTGAAAGGGTTCGTCCATAAAGTAAATAGAGGCGTCTTGCGCTAAGGCACGTGCTAAAAACACACGTTGTTGTTGTCCACCGCTTAACTGACTAATTTGCCTGTTTTTAAAAGCGAGCATACCAACTTTTTCCATAGCCTCAAGAGCAATCTTTTTTTCGTTTTGCCCAGGGCGTTTTATCCATCCTAATTTTCCGTAGGTTCCCATTAAAACTACATCAAAAGCCGTAGTGGGAAAATCCCAATCTACACTGCCTTTTTGCGGCACATAGGCTACTAATTTTCGGTTTTTTTGATAAGGTTTTCCGTAGATAGAAACACTGCCGGCAATGGGTTTAATAATGCCTAAAATAGCTTTGATAAGCGTAGATTTTCCGGCGCCATTTGGCCCAACTATCGCCATTAAAACACTTTCAGGAATAGTTAAATCTATATCCCATAACACAGGTTTGTAGTTATAAGCTACTGTAAGATCGTCTATTTTTATAGCTACTTTTTCATTCATGCTTCTATCTTTTACAGCCTATTTTAATGCCTCTACAATAGTGTTTACATTGTATTTAAACATACCAATATAAGTTCCTTCTTCGGTGCCGCGATCGCCCAAAGCGTCACTGTATAATGAACCACCTATTTCAACATTGTGGTTTTTTGAAAGTACCGATTCGCGAAGCGCTTCAATCGTTCGACGCGGTACTGAACTTTCAACAAAAATGGCTTTTATGTCGTTTTCAATAATAAAGTTAGATAGGTTTTGAACGTCTTTAACGCCCGCTTCGGTTGCGGTTGAAATACCCTGCAAACCAACCACTTGAAAGCCAAATGCTTCGCCAAAGTAATTAAAAGCATCGTGAGCGGTTACTAAAATGCGCTTTTCTTTAGGTAAAGTAGCAATAATATCCTTGACTTCACTTTCTAAATTGTCTAATTTTTTTTGATAAATAGTGTTGTTTTCTGAATAGCTTTCGGCATTTTTTGGATCGGCTTTAGATAGTTCTTCGGTAACTATTTCTGCAAATTTTTTATAAAACTGAATATCAAACCACACGTGAGGATCAAAATTTGATGCAAAATATTCTGAAGGAATAAGTTTGTCTTTCGGTAATTTGCCGCCTAAAGAAATTGTTTTTTTAGACCGTTTCATCTTTTCAAAAATATCAACCAATTTACCTTCTAAATGCAGGCCGCTATAAAAAATTATATCGGCATTATAGAGTTTGGTAACGTCGCCTTCGCTTGCTTTATAAAGGTGCGGATCTACGCCGGCACCCATTAATCCTTGAAGCGACACGTGTTCGCCACCAATTTCCGAAACAAGGTCGGTCAACATAGTTGTTGTAGTAACAACCTTAAGTTTTCCGTCGGTTTCTGCTGTATTTTTACATCCAAAAAAGACGATGATTACACTTAATAGACTGAGTTTTTTCATAGTATTTTATCTTTCTGAAAACAGAAATAATTATTGTGTTTGAACGTACAGATTGTCGGCTACTGTTTTTGAGATGAACGATTGGTCTTTCCCCACTTGTATTACCATGGAGCCATCAAAAAACTCTTTGCCCAAAACCTTAATTTTGGTGCCAATGCTAATCTTCTTTTTATCGAGATATTGTAAAAACTCTGAATTTGATTCTTTTACTCCCACACAAACACCTTGCTGGTTTTTTTCGAGTTTTGAAAGGAGTTTCTTTTCGGTTCGCTTTAAAACTCCGTGTTTATCTGGAATGGGATCTCCGTGCGGGTCAAAATCGGGACTGCCTAAATACTTGTCGAGGCGTGTTATTAATTCATCAGATTGTATATGTTCTAACTGCTCGGCAATGTCGTGAACTTCATCCCAATGAAATTTTAATTTTTCAACCAAAAACACTTCCCACAATCTGTGCTTTCTAATAACCGATGCCGCAATTTTTCTGCCTTTGTCTGTTAACTGGGCGCCCTTGTATCGTTTGTAAACCAGCATCTTTTTTTCTGCCAATTTCTGCACCATATCGGTCACAGACGAGGGTTTGGTTTCCATACTTTCGGCTATGGCATTGGTGCTAATTTCACCTGCACTTTCCAGTTCTAAATGAAAAATGGCTTTTAGGTAGTTTTCTTCGGCAAAAGTCATCATTGAATTTATGTTTATGCAAAGATATATTTTTTTATTCGGAAACATAATTTTAGCTTTGCCTAAAATTATAATTACTTATAGCTAATAAAATTTTAGTATGAAGCTTATCCAATTCATCTTTTTAATTTCAATTACGTGGGCAGCAGCCCAAAACAAAACGGCTGTGATAATTGGTAAAGTAACTTCGCAGGGATCTGCCGTGCCTTTTGCGAGTATTTATGAAAAAGGTAAAAACAATGGTAGTAGTGCCGACGAAAATGGTGTTTATAAATTAAATATTTCTCCTGGTGAGAAAACGATAGTAGTACAATCTCAAGGTTATAAGTCTAAAAGTATACGAGTTTTAATTGCCGAAAATGAAACAAAACATTTAAATTTTGACCTTATAGAATCTGAAGAAGAGTTAGATCAAGTAGTAGTTACTGGTACCCGTACCCGAAAGCGACGAACAGACTCGCCAGTAATTGTAAATTTAATTAATAGTGAAACCTTACAGCAGGTGGCGGCAAATGATTTGGCCAACGGACTGCGGTATCAACCGGGGCTGCGGGTTGAAACAGACTGTCAAACTTGTAACTATACCCAAATTAGAATGAACGGTTTACAAGGAGGCTATTCGCAAATTTTAATTAATGGTAGATCTATTTTTAGTCCGCTTACAGGATTGTACGGGTTAGAACAAATTCCTACAAATATGATAGAGCGAATAGAAGTAGTTCGCGGTGGTGTATCTTCCTTATACGGCTCGAGTGCTATTGGTGGAACGGTTAATGTAATTACTAAAAATCCTACACAAAATAACTACGATTTTAGTTATACCTTCGAAAATATTGATGGTAGCGCCAATCAAAATATAATTAATGGTAATGCCACTGTTGTAAGTAAAGATTACAATGCTGGTGCAAATTTTTTTATTAGCAATCGCAAAAGGGAATTATACGATGCCAACGGCGATAATTTTTCTGAACTGCCCGAATTAAAAGCAAATTCTTTTGGTGTCAATGCGTTTTATCTTCCTACCGAAAACTCTAAACTGGCATTGAGTTTTAGTAGTTTATACGAATATCGTTACGGTGGCGAAATGGTAGATAAACCTGCATACTTAGCCAAGCAATCTGAAGAGCGAACCCATAATGTGTTAATGGGTAGTTTAGATTATCAAATGAATTTTAACGATAACAAAAGTTCATTAATTTTATATTACGGTGTGCAGCAAACAGATCGTGACCACTACACAGGGATTATACCAGATGACGAATTTGAGCAACAGTTATTTTTTGCAGAACCTCCTTACGGGGTTTCGGAGGTAACAACACACCAAGGCGGTGCACAATACAACCAAGTTTTCGATAATTTTTTAGAAGGGTCTTCTGTGCTCACCGGAGGGTTAGAATATGTTTATGATGAAGTTTTCGATAAAATTGAAACCTATAATTATTTCACAGAACAAACTACTAAAAATGTAGGTGCATTTGTTCAAAACTATTGGGATATTACGCCTAATATTAATTTTCTTTCCGGTTTCAGAATAGATAAACACAATTTGGTTGATAACGCTATTTTTAGTCCGCGTCTTTCCTTGTTGTATAAACTTAAAGAAACTACACAATTTAGGCTTGGATGGGGCACTGGCTTTCGTGCGCCACAAGCATTTGATACCGATTTGCATATTGCCTTTGCGGGTGGGGGAATATCTCGTATTTCTTTAGCCGATGATTTATTTGAAGAAAAATCAAACAGTTTTACAGCTTCTGTGAATTATGACAAGGCTACTAAGCATTTTATAGCAGGATTTACACTCGAAGGGTTTTACACAAAACTAAACGATGCTTTTTATCTTTTTCCACTAGGGGAAGATAGCCACGGAGAGCGTTTTGAAAAACGCAACGGTAGTGCAGCAACGGTAAAAGGAATTACCTTAGAGACGCGAGCAAATTTTGATTATTTGGTAGAAATTGATGCAGGATTCACCATTCAATCTAGTATATTTAAAGATGCAGTAGAAAACATAGAAGGATTGCCTGCCAGACGCGAATTTATGCGTACCCCCAACAATTATGGTTATGCTACTCTTACATTTACGCCAACAAAACAGTTTAAAGCTTCGGCAAATTATATATACACCGGTGCCATGGATATTACTCATGTTGCTGGGGAAGGAACAGGGCAAACCGTTAATGAATATTTTAAAACTCCTTCGTTTTCAGAGTTGAGCTTTCGGGTGGGGTATTCACTCAATATTCCAAAAGTAAGTACTGCAGTAGAATTATTTGGGGGGATAAAAAATGTTACTAATAGCTACCAAAGCGATTTCGACATTGGGAAAAACCGCGATAGTAACTATGTTTATGGTCCTGGTGCACCACGATCTATTTATTTAGGAATTAAAGTAAGTTCGTTTTGAAACAGGGTAGGTTAATAGCAATATTAATTAGCATAATGGCAATTTATAGTTCTGGTACTTCTCAAACCAAAAATGCAGTTAATTGGCTTAGTTTTGAGCAATTGGAAGACTCACTTGCTATAAACCCTAAAAATGTTTTTATTGAATTTCATGCAGACTGGTGTGCTCCCTGTTTACGAATGCAACGAGAGGTATTTACAAATAGCGAGGTAATAAATAATTTAAATAGTAATTACTACGCTGTAAAAATGAATATTGAAACTGCCGATACAATTTCTTTTGGGGGCGATGTTTTTATAAATGAACGCGTTAATAGGCGTAACCCAATTCATCAAATTCCGTTGCTTATGGCGAGCCGAAAAAACAAGCCGTTTTCTTTGCCGGCTATGGTGTTTTTAGATGAAAAATTTCAGGCGCAAGCACGGTATTTTCAATACTTAAACGCACAACAATTTTTAAAAATATTAAAACGCTTTACAGAATAGATTAAAAAACATTAGTATTAAAAGCCACGTTCTTTTTGAAGTTGTTCGTAAGCTTCACGCACTTTGTTAAATTTTTCTTCTCCTCCTTTGCGATAAGCTTCATCCATATGTTGAAGTTTATCTGGATGGTATTTTTTAACCATCGTTCGGTAAGCCGATTTTATTTCGGCAACAGTCGCATTTTTATCAATTTCTAAAATTTTATAAGCACTATCCGGATTTTTAAAGAACATGGCTTTTATACTTTCAAAATCGCGCCCCATTACGCCCAAAAAGCCAGCAATTCGGTTAATTTCGTTTACCTCGGCAGTAGATACGTTACCATCGGCATTGGCAATACTAAATAAAAAGTGTAGAATTTGTAACCGGGTTTCGTATCGCGTTCGTTGACGTAAAAGATTGCAAATACTGTGTGCCGAAATTTCTCGTTTTTTAATTACTTCATTAAAAACTTTAAAAGTGGCATTTGCGCGCTCTCTGCCATAAGCTTGTACAAAATACTGTCGAACAAAATCTAATTCGGTTTGGCTCACTTGTCCGTCGGCTTTAATTACCAACGATGCCAACGATAAAAGGTTTAATTCAAAATCTGCTGGAGTTACGCGTTGCGATGAACCAAATGAAGTTTGAAATGTGCTTCCTTTTACCGATATATTATCTAATAAACTTCCTATAATAAAACCAGCAATGGCACCGGGAAAACGATATAAAAAATAGCCTAAGATGGCAAATAACCAACGAATCATAAAGTTGTAATTTTACTTTTAAAACGGCGACAAAGGTAAGGTTTTTAACAACTATTCAATTAAAAATGAAATGTAAATACATCTTGTTAGCAAATAGTTGTACGCGTAATTTTAACGACAATTGAACCGGTGAAACACCTGAGGTTTTCCTTTCAATATTTGTATCTTTGCACTTAATATTTTATACATCTTAAACCATATATTATGTATCCACCAGAATTAGTAAAACCAATGCGCGAAGACCTTACAAGAGTAGGTTTTTCTGAATTACATACTGCAGCCGATGTTGAAGCTGCATTAGCCAAAGAAGGTACAACTTTAGTAGTTGTAAATTCGGTGTGTGGATGTGCCGCAGCAAATGCCCGTCCAGGAGCCGCAATGTCTCTCGATAACGATAAAAAACCAGATAATTTAGTAACTGTATTTGCAGGTGTAGACCGCGAAGCAGTAGATGCTGCTAGAGCAAACATGGTGCCTTTTCCACCTAGTTCTCCATCAATGGCTTTGTTTAAAAATGGCGAATTAGTACATATGTTAGAGCGTCACCACATTGAAGGCCGACCTGCCGAAATGATTGCAGAAAACCTAAAAGGTGCTTATAACGATTATTGCTAAAAAGCTTTGATACAGCTTAATAAACCCCTTACAGTCGTAATAAGTATTTTGGCCATTGGCGCAATTATTTATAATTTCTACGAAGCGCCAAAAGTTTCATACTTGTTAGGTCAAGAAGTAAACCACTGGGTTTATCGAGCTTTTTGGGGGTTGATTCTTGGGTTAAGCGTTTACAATTATATTCGGATCGACCGCAATACGCTTAAAAACAATTCGAAATCCAAATAGACTAGCAATAAAGAAATATCAAAATTTAAAAACCGTCATTTTAATGGCGGTTTTCTTACTTTTGAACCGCAATGAAAACACTTTTAAAGATAATTAGATATCCGCTTTCTGTCCTGTTTTACCTATTTTTTGGGTTGACAATTTTGATATTTCATCCTCTGCAGTGGCTTGCATTTAACGGGTTTGGTTATACGGCACATAAAAAAACAGTAGATGTTTTTAATTGGTTTTTATTGCGGTGTTTAAATATTGTAGGTACTACTTTTAAGGTAAAAATTAGCGGCAATATTCCAGAAAATGTTCCTATTATTATTGTTTCTAACCATCAAAGTATGTGGGATATTTCGCCCATAAGCTGGTACCTGCGAAAATATCACCCTAAATTTATTTCGAAAGTTGAATTAGGAAAAGGCATTCCTTCAATTTCGTATAATTTAAGGCACGGCGGGTCTATTTTAATAGATAGGAAAAATCCGCGGCAAGCCTTAGTCGAAATGGTTAAATTCTCAAAATATTTAAACAAACACAACCGTAGCGGCGTTATTTTTCCCGAAGGTACCCGAAGCAAAACAGGCGCTCCAAAACCATTTAAAAAAACCGGATTACAAACCTTGTTTAAAAAGCTACCAGATGGTTACGTAGTACCGGTTACCATTAATAATTCTTGGAAGCTTCAACGAAACGGAATGTTCCCGATACACTTGGGAGTATGTTTGGAACTTACTGCTCATGATGCTATTAAAATTTCAGAATATGAGGTTGATCCCCTAATTGATAAAGTGGAAACAATTGTAACTTCAAAAGTGTATAAATAATGGGTTTAAACAATTTTGAAGAATTAATTGCGCACACCATTGCTTTTGTAAAAAACGAATTGAAAGATGCCGAAGGAGGGCACGATTGGTTTCATATTGAAAGAGTTTATAAAAACGCACTGCTTATTGCAAAAAATGAAGATGTAGATGTTACGGTTGTCGCAATGGGAGCATTGCTTCACGACATAGCCGATTCAAAATTTTACAACGGCGATGAAACTGTTGGCCCTAAAAAAGCACGTGAATTTTTAGAATCTCAAAACGTCGCAGCAGATACTGTAAACCACGTTGTAAAAATTATTGAAAACGTTTCTTTTAAAGGCGGAAATAAAACGCAAAACTTTAGCTCTAAAGAATTGGAAGTGGTGCAAGATGCCGATAGATTAGATGCCTTGGGCGCTGTGGGTATTGCACGTACCTTTAATTACGGAGGGTTTAAAAACCGAAAACTTTACGATCCAAATATCCCTCCAAATTTAAATATGACCCCTACAGAATACAAAGCGTCTACCACGCCTACTATTAATCATTTTTACGAAAAATTACTGCTTTTAAAAGACCGAATGAATACCGAAACGGCCAAAAAAATTGCAACACAACGGCATGTATTTATGGAAGCTTTTTTAAAGCAGTTTTATGCCGAATGGGAAGGAAAACTTTAAAGTAAATTGGCTTGTAAAAAATAAAAAAGCCTATCATAATGATAGGCTTTTTTTACAGCTGTATATAAAATTTATTTAAGGTTTTCTGCAAAGAAGCCCATCATTACTTTATATAAATGCAATCTGTTTTCTTCTTTCGCAAAGCCGTGCCCTTCGTCGTATTTTACCATATAAGGAACTTCTACGCCACGCTTTCTTAAATTTTCAACAATTTGGTCGGCTTCGTCTATGTTTACACGAGGGTCGTTTGCGCCTTGCACAACAAATAAAGGCTTAACAATTTTTTCTACGTGTAAAGCTGGCGAAATTTCGTCCATGATTGCTTTCTCTTCTGGAATGTTTGGATTGTACCAAATTTTGTAAAGCAATTCGCGGTATTTTTCCCAATACGGTGGAATAGTACCCATAAAGGTATGTAAGTTACTCACCCCAACGTAATCTACGCCACAAGCATATTTTTCGGGAGTTTTGGTCATGCCGCGAAGTACTGCGTAACCACCGTGGCTACCGCCATAAATTGCTACTTTGTCTTTATCTACCCATCCTTGAGCAACCGCATAATCTACACCATCTTCAACGTCGTTCATCGCTTTTCTACCAATTTCGCCGAATCCGGCCTTTAAAAATGCTTTACCGTATCCTCCCGAAATTCTGAAATTTACGTGTAATGTAGCGTACCCTCTACTGGCAAATAATTGTGCTTCGGGGTTGAAGCCCCAAGTGTCTCTAATTCCTTGTGGCCCACCGTGCGGATTTACAATTAAAGGTACGCGTTGTCCTTCTTTGTAATTTGCTGGTAGGGTAATGTAGCCGTAAATTGTAAGTCCGTCGCGACTTTTAAATTTTATTGGCTTCATGGTAGCCATATCTTCAGCCTTAAGATGTGGCAAAAGTTTGTATAAAAGCGTTACTGTATCATTTTTTACATCGTACAAATAGTATTCACCTACAATTTTATCGCTGGTTACAGCAACCATATATTGTGTTTCGTCATCGGTTTTACCTACGGTAAAGAACTGTTTTTCGCCAAATTCTTTCTGTAAACGATTGTATATTTTTTTGTAAGTATCGCTTACTGGAACCACTACAGTTTTTTCGCCTGTATAGCTGAAATAGTCTATTTCATAATTCCTTTTTCGCGATAAAGAAACTCCAGAAACATCAAATGTGTCATTGCTAAAAAGCGTTTTAATCTTTTTATTCTCCTTTAAATCGTATAGTTGAATTTCAATTTTATCGCCTTCTAAATTTGAAACTACATAGGCGTCATGAGGGTTTTCGGTACTTGGATTGAATGAAACAATCCCGAAAGAATCTCCAAATTCGGTAAGTTTAACACGCTTAAATTCGCCATCTATTTTATAGAGCAATTCCATGTTTATACCGTCTACAATTCTATTTATAGCACGTAGATTTCCTTTACGGTCAAAAGTATACGAAGCAACTGGAGCGTCGCCTGCATTTACCGTATAAAGTTTTGTAAGCTCGCCAGTATTTATGTTAAGACGGTAAGGTTCTTCCTGTTGTACATTGTCCTTGTTCATTTGAACAATAATGTGGTCGTCGTCTTCTTTTAACGACTCAATAATGTTTGCTTTAACCCCTTCGTAAGGCGTTAGTTCTTTTTTGTTTTCGCCGGTGATATCTACTCCGTAAACGTGGTGGTTTTCGTCGCCGCCTTTATCCTGCATATATAAAATACGACTGTCATTTGCCCAAAAATAGCCACGAATTACATCTTCTTCTTGTTTAATTAAAAGTGTTTCTTCTTGGGTTTCGGTGTTTTTTAAATACAAATCGCGTTCTCCAGTTTCGCGTCGTTTTAGATAGCTTAAGTATTTGCCATCTGGCGATAATTTAAATGAATAAGCCTCTGGCGTTCTAAAGTAATCTTCAACAGAATACTTGTAATCGCCTTCGGCTTTTGCAGCCAGCTTCGCCAATTCTGCATCAGTAGAAGGAAGGGCTGTATTACCTGGTTTTGTTTTAACTGTTTTTTTCAATGTAAGTGGAAATTTTTGTCCCATTTGTTCGTATTCACCTTCAATACTTTCACCTTTAACGGTACCCGTAAATGAAAGTGCCATTTTTGCTGAAGTAATGGTTATTTTATCGTCCTGCAAATCTACAGAATCGAGCGGGATTCCTGTAGCACCTTGGGCGGGAACATCGAGTGTTGCACTATACCCATCTGCTGTAGGTGAAATATTAAAAATAAGATCTAATTGCATCCCTTGAACTTCGAGAGTTCCACTGTAAGAGCCATTTAACTCCTGGGCTTGTATCGTTGCAGTAGTAAATAGTACTGTTAATACAAGTGATAGTTTCATTAATTTATTCATAATTGTTCGGTTTTTATCATTAGTTTCAAAAAAGCCGAAAATGTTACACTTAAAACAAGAGCAATTTTGGTTTAATAATTTTTAATACGAAAAGTGATTTTATTTAATATTTAAAAACTGGAAATGGATTTCTTGATTGTTTATTAATTAAAACAATTTAAACTGCGGATTTTTAAGCTGAAGGTAATGCGAAGCGTCCAAAGCCGTTCGGTTTCTATCTTTTAAATAACGATTTTTTGCAATTTCCATAGTGGTTTTAACTTGCTCACTTATAGTTCCTGCACCTTTAATTCTTCGTCCCCAATTGCTGTCGTTGAGGTTCCCGCCGTGGCATTCGGCAATTTGGTTTAAAATTCGCTCAGCTTTATCGGGAATGGTTTTATATGCCCAATCTTTAAAAATTTCGGCAATTTGTCCGTTTAACCTAACAATAGTATAACTTACATCCTGGGCGCCAAGGTCTGCAACTGTTTTTACCAACGGCAGAATTTCATGACTATTTAACGACGGAATTATAGGCGCCATCATAACCCTAACGGGAATACCGTGTTTAGAGAGGGTTTCAACAGTTTTTAAGCGTTGTTTAATGCTCGCTGTTCGTGGCTCTAGAAGCCTACGAGTATCTTCGGAAAGGGAAGTAATCGATAGGTTTACCGAAATAATATTCAATTTTGCCATTTCTTTTAAAATATCGAGGTCGCGCAAAATCAAAGCGTTTTTGGTGATAATGCCGGTGGGGTGTTTCCACTTTAGCATAACTTCCAAACATTTGCGCGTAATTTCTTTTTTGCGCTCCAAGGGTTGATAGCAATCTGTATTACCCGAAAAAACAATGGTTTCGCCTTTCCAATTTTTTGAAGTAATTTTTTGTTCTAACAGTTGCGGCGCATTTTTTTTAAAAAGAATTTTTCGTTCAAAATCTAATCCGGCACCGTACCCCCAATATTCATGACTATTGCGGGCATAGCAATACACGCAACCGTGTTCGCAACCTTGGTACGGATTTGCCGAATACCCCATCCCCACGTCGGGGCTGTTTACTTTATTGACGAAAGTTTTTGGAAAAACTTCAACATAAGTTGTTTTGTTTTTGTCTGCTTCTTCGCCTTCGGATTCACAAAAATTTAGGTAGTCGTCTAATACTTCGTGACTATTTTGAGAGAAACGATTGCTTATATTTTTTTGGGCCCCCCGGCCTTTTAAAACATTATCTGCCATACAAAATTTTGAAGTGTTAATGGCTTCAAAATTAAATGTTTCTTGGCAGAATTCCATTATATTTTGGAATTATTCCTATTTTAATTTGTTTGGTAGTAAGGTTAAGCTTAAAATAATTTTAGAATTAAAAGGCAAGTTTTACCATCATGGGTTTGTCATTGCTTTCGGCTTGTATTAACAAATCTGAATTGTTTAGCAATACCCCAAATCGCAGTCCGAGGTGTGCGTTGTAAATATCTGGATATAAAATTTTCTCATATCTAAATGCCCCAGTTTCGTACATTTTTAGAAGGTACAAACGCGGTCCTTCCTTAAACTCTACTTCATTATTTTTCAAAATTTTTAAATCGGAAGCCGCATTCACAAAATAATAAGAAACATTGTTTTTTGTAGTGGAAGCATAGGATAGAAAAGGAATATTATCCAACGACCAAGCGCTTTGTTTTTTATTGATGTTTTTTGTCCAAACTATTTCGCCATTGCTACTTATCCTGCAACTAATAATGTCTTTGTAAATTCTATTTGCATTTACATAATCGCCAGATCCATTCATCCAAAATTCTTCAGCATTAATAATTACGTCGCCATTTTCTAACATAAATGTACTTCTGTAGGAGAGGAATGATTTTAATTTTTCTTTCACTTTACCGTATTTTTCCACCATAAATTCTTCCGAAAAAGGTTGAAAGGATTCTGTGGATGTAGCTAATGTTTTTGGGTTCAAATTAAATCGCACCACGCCACTATAGCCCATATAATTATCAAAAAAACCTGTGGTTGACGGGTCTGTGTAAAGCCCCACTGCGGCAAGCTTATCTGCATTATTTACCAATTGGAGCGAACGAATAATATTGTTGCTCATTATGGAAATTGGCTGTTGTATTTTAGAAACTTTATCTGCTGAAAAAAGGATAAAATAATAATTTGGAGCGTTTTTCTTTTCTAAAATTATCTTGTCGTTAAAAACCCGTCCTAAAAAATAAACTGTGCCATCGTTACTCATTACCATATTGAAATATTGTAATTGCAACGGTTTACTTGCCATTTCTTTAAAAGAAATTAAACTTTCAAATTCGTATTCATATAGCTTTTCAAAATTTTTATTAAAAGCAATAACCAACAATGCACTGCCCTTTTTAGTTTTGGTGAATAGATTTAGTGCAATAAATTCTCCATTTTCAGATTCTACAATATCACCGAAGTTATAATTATGATGCAGGTTGTATTCTGGCTCGCTGCGAATACCAAAATGATCGTATTTGTTAAGACGTTTTCGGTCTATGGCATAGATTTCTTTTTCGCTAAAATTGAAATTTTCTTTTGAAGAAGTTAAGGTAGCAAAGGCATATTCTTTCGCTTTATAATTATACTGAAACTGTAGCAAAACCACCGAATCTTCGGTTAAAAACAGACCTTTTATTTCGTTTCGGTTTACGTCAACAGTAGTTCTTTTAAGCAATTTTAAATCTTTGCTGTAATGTTCAATATAATATCCTTTTGGGTTTGAAACGCTTGAATAATAATTTCGAACCGTAAAAATATCGCCGTTGGTATCTTCCTTGGCAAAAAGTAGCGTTGTTTTAAATTTTTCATCTTTAAAAATTTCACTTGCTGTAATTTTAAGCGAATCTGTTTGTGCATAACTTATTGCACTTAGTAATAGAAAAATAGATAAAAGGATAGCTTTCATAATTTATGAATAATTGTGTAAATACTATTTAAAAAAATGGCCCTTCGTTTTAAAGAAAGGCCAAGGAAATTGCGTTGTAAAAAGTATGGTTTTTTCTACCTCAAAAATACGAGTTACACTTGTGGCCTACATTATATTTAGTTTCAAAAATTGTTTTTTAGATTTTTTTCTTCCTATAAAAACCAATTCACTGCCGTCTATAGCAGTGTGAATGCCTTGTTTTACGAAATAGGAAACATCGGAATCATCGGCGTCTACAACGTTTTTAAAGGTGTAATTTCCGTCATTATCAATTTTTATGGCGTACAAATTGGCTTTCTTCATATTGCCTTGTTTAAACTCAATACGGTCGTTGCTAATCTTCCTAATTTTATCGGAACAATTTATAAAAAGGTAGGTGTCATCACCAATTACAGATGAAGAAAATGATAAATATTCTATTACTGCTCCGGCGGTAGATTGGTTTTTATTTATATTCCGAGCCCACAATAATTCGCCATCGCGACTCATTTTCACAGATACAATATCGTTAAAATGATAGGTGGTAGTTGTGCTCATCCCACCATTCATACTAGATCGTGTGTGGGTTACGGTGTAAAATTCTTCGGCGTTTAGAACAATGTCTTCCTTTTCGTTTATAAAAGCACTTCTAAAACTGAGATTTTTTAATTCTTTATCTTTTACTTTTCCGTACTTATCTTTAATAAACTCTTCAGAAAATGGCATATAGCTTTGCTTGGTAATTGCAAGCGTTTCTGGATCTAAATTAAAGCGGCAAACGCCTTTGTAACGAAAATCATTTTTTTCAGAATAGAAACCTGCACAGCTAATTTTATTTTTGCCGCGCACGGTAAACAGTGAGCCTATAAAGTTTTCGTCTGGCGAAAAACTTACGCTTTTCTCGGTAGATGCTGTAATTTTATGAAGCTCGTAATTGTAATTTGCCTTGCCTTTCTTTTTGGTTCTGGTTGAATTATTTTCGAATACTTTTCCGAGCAGATAAATCTCACCCGTTTCATCGTCAACGTCAATGTTTTCGTACTGAAATAACCTGTCTTGAATGTTTCTTTTAAACTCTCTTTCAAAAACAGGTTTAAAATCTTTGTCGAAAACATACAATCGCTGCGTTTGCGCTTCTTTGTCCTTAATATCGAAATTTACACAAAAGAAGTTCTTTTTAGCCGAAAAAGTAACTTCACCAAAGGGATTGGAATCCATTTGATTAAAACCATTGGTCATAAAGAAGGGACCTATGCCCACACCGAAAAATTTCTTTATTTCCTCCTCATCGAGTGAAAAAAGCGTTCGTTTTTCAAAATTTAATTTGCTGAGTGAGCTTTCAAGAATGTTGAAATTAAAAACGTCTGCTTTTGTGTCCAGTGCAGATTCTAGTAAAAATACAGTTCCGTTGTTAATCATTAAGCCTTTTATCTGGCTTTTGTCTATTTCAATTTCAGCTTCGTTAATCTGATTTAGTTTGGCGTCGTAATGATCTATATAGTAGCCTTTTGGCATTTGCAGCAAGCCGCTTCTGTATTCGCGAACGGTGATGAAGCCGCCATTTCCATCACTTTCAGAAAAAAGTAATGATGTGTTTTTCTTGTCGTCTTTAAAAACTTCGCTAGTAGTAGATTTTACTGAAATATCTTGGGCGAACGTAACATATGAGCCTATTAAAAATAGGAGAAGTATTATTTTTTTCATCTATAATAAGATTTGGGTTTAACGGTTGCCAAAGTACAAAACCAAATCAAATTACCGACAATAAAATATTATTTTCCCGGAAAATTTGCCTTTCTTTTTTGAAGAAAAGCTTGGGTACCTTCTGTAAAATCCTCAGTGCCAAAACAATTGCCAAATTCTTCAATTTCTACTTTAAAGCCGTTTTCGCCATCCTCGTAGTTGGCATTAATTGCATTAATTGCAGAAGTAATTGCAACAGAAGAGTTTTTCATAATTTTTCCCGCAATTTTTTCCGTGAATTCCAATAATTCTTCTGAAGTGGTTACGTGGTTTACCAAACCGTATTGAAGCGCTTGATTTGCATCGATCATTCCGGCGGTCATAATCATTTCCATCGCACGGCCTTTGCCTACCAATTGTGGTAAACGCTGCGTGCCTCCGTAACCTGGGATTACCCCCAAAGATACTTCGGGAAGCCCCATTTTTGCGTTGTCGGACGCAATTCTGAAATGGGCCGCCATTGCCAACTCTAGACCACCGCCCAAGGCAAAACCGTTGATGGCAGCTATTACGGGTGTAGATAGATTTGCCACAAAATCAAACAATAGTTCCTGACCTTTTGCAGCAAGTTTTGCACCTTCTTTAACCGAAAAGTTTGCAAACTCGCTAATATCTGCACCTGCAACGAAGGCTTTTTCACCGCTTCCGGTTACAATAATAACCTTTGTTTTTGATGATGCATTGGCTTCGTCAAACGCATTGTGCAATTCTTGAATGGTTTCGCGGTTTAAAGCGTTTAATTTAGACGGGCGATTAATTGTAATGGTTGTAATGCCGTTACTGGTTTCAGAAAGTATATTGTTGTATTTCATTTGTATTTTTTTTGAATTGTCGAATTTTATTTACCACGAGCTAACGAATAATTATGTAAAAATTCGTGCATTCGCAGTCAGCTCACAAAGCTACTAAAATCCTAAATCATTGCGGGAAATGAAACTTTAAAAGTGGTTTTTTCTTGGGTAGATACCAACGTTATTGTGCCGCCATAAGTTTCAACAATATTTTTTACCATTCCTAAACCTAGGCCCATTCCGCTGGTTTTGGTTGTAAATTGTGGTTCAAAAATGCAACTTCTATTTTCTTCGGGCACGCCAATTCCGTTGTCTGAAACTGAAATATTTACAAAAGTATTTTCCATTTTTACCACAACATCAATTCGTGGATTTTCGGGTTTTTCTTGTTCTACAGATTGAATGCTGTTTTTTACCAAATTAGTAACAACGCGAATTAGCTGTGTACGATCAAACCGAGCTCGAATTTCATCTTCATCTGAAAAGAAATAGATATAATCCTCATTAAAAATATCCAACGCCAACTTGCTTATTTTCACAACATTTAGTGTTTCGTCTTGCTGCGCAGGCATTTTTGCGTAGGTAGAGAAGGCCGATGCAATGGAGCTTAACGTATCAATTTGCTGAAGTAAAGTATTGGTGTATTCGGCCATTTTGGTGTCGACATCGGGGTCGTTACAATCAAATTTTCGTTGAAAACTTTGTACGGTAAGCCGCATGGGTGTTAACGGGTTTTTAATTTCGTGCGCAACTTGTTTTGCCATTTCGCGCCAAGCAGTCTCCCGTTCGCTGGCGGCAAGTTGTGCGGCACTTTTTTCCAGCTCGTCTATCATTTGGTTGTAACTGTTTATAAGTACGGCAATTTCTTGGGGTGTATCGCTAATATGAATTTTTTTATTGCGGGTGTCAAAACGAGTTTCAGAAAGTTTATCGCTAATCTCTTTTAAAGAACGGGTAATATATTTTGAAAGAAAATAGGCCATTATAGTTGCAACCAACAACATAAAAAAGTAGGCCACGCCAAGCCGGTAGAGGTACTCGGTAAGTTCTTTGGTTATAAAACCGTCGTCTTCAATGTACGGTAAATTGAGTATGGCAAGTGGTTTAAAATAACTGTCGGTAATGTAAGTGTAAGACGATTGATACTTTTGGCCGCCTTCTTCAAACTCTTTTATATAACTTTTGGTGGGTGAATTTTGAAGTTCGTTTAGCGCGTTTTCATTCATCTTTGGCGAAACGGTATCTTTAAAAAAAGAAGGTTTCGAAGATTTTAAAAGATTTCCGTTAAGGTCGTACAGAAAAATCTCGAGACTATGAATATCTTTTATTTCGTAGATTTTATCTTTAAAAATCAGCGGGATTTGTGCAGTTTCAACAGGGTAAGTCGTGGTTTTTAAAATGTAATTTATATTCTCTCGTATAGCGGCTTCCTTTCTTAAAAGTCGGTCGCGGTGATAATCCTGCGCTTCTTCTTTATATTGAAAAACGGTAACAATAGCAATCAGCACCGAGGCTCCCAAAACCAAAAGGAAGAGCGAAAGAAAGATACGTGTGCGAAGTGATTTTCTGTAAAAGTACATTTACATTGTTTTGAAGAATGAAAGATAGCAATAATCGAACCCAAAAGGAAAATAACAAATAACAAAACCCAAAAATTAAAAAAGGGTGTTATTTTTCTCGAATTCTTTTGTAAATTTTATATCCGATCATTAACATAATTGCAAAAACGAAAATACCCACGGTGCCATAAATCCAGTTAACGGCACTTTTTAATATAACCAGAAATACCACGGCAAATAAAATGAGAGTGGGCACTTCGTTAAAGAGGCGCATATAATTAGACGAGTATTTAACCTCGCCTTTTTGAAGTTGTTTAAATATTTGGTGGCATTTAAATTGATAAATTATTAAAGCCACTACAAAAGCCAGTTTTACCTGCATCCAAGCGTCGCTCACAAAAAATAAACGCATTCCGAGTAACCAAAACCCGAATACCAGTGCCAAAACCATACTGGGCCATGTAATAATATTCCATAGCCGCGAAGCCATTATTTTTAGTTGTTCGCCCAAAATTTCCTTGTCGGGCGATGGTTTTTGTGAAGCTTCAATTTGATAAACAAATAAACGCACAATATAAAAAAGCCCCGCAAACCAGGTAATTACAAATATGAGGTGTAGCGATTTTAAATAGGGGTAGTATGCTTCCATAAACAGCGCAGGTTTTTAGACTTGGCTGTAAAGATACCTATTTAAAAAAATAAACGAAGGTGTCAATTTTTAATGAACTTTTTGGTGATGTTTCCTTCGGAAGTGGTAGCGGTTATAAAATACATTCCCGCTTTTAATGCTGAAATGTCAACTTCATTTGAAATTAACTTTTCTGATGCAATAACAATTCTTCCATTAATATCCATAATGGAAACGGAGTCGAAATTATTGGTTTCAGATTGAATAATCAGTTTGTCTTGAACAGGATTTGGATAAATAACCAATTTTTTAATCGAAGGATCTTTTATTTCTAGAGCAGGAAAATTTTTGTATTCTTGATAACCAATATTAAAATTATATTGAAGTACTATATGTTTTTGGTCCCCTGATGCCTCTATCACATAAATATCCGCGGTATTTTCTCCGAGGAAGGGAATGAAAAAATAGGATTCCAGCTCCTCCAAATCCTGACAGTTTTCAGTTTCACGGACTATATTCCTTGGAATAAAGTTGTCGTCAACACCTAATGGACCGTTATTTATGTATTCAAAGTTTCCCACGAAGTCGTTGCAGAAACTCGAACCATAGAGCGTATAATCATTTTGGATAATCAAAGTTGGTCCTTGTGTAATTTCTAAATCACTTATTGTAACTACTCCATTACTGGTTGTAAAACTGTGCAAATACCAATTATCTACAAAATATTCCGGAGGTTGGGCAACTGTTATTTGCACGGAAAAAACAATTGTAAAAAGAAGTATAAGTTTTTTCATAACTGAAAGATTAGTAATTAAATGTACTTAAAAATTCACTTTTAGCCGCTAGAAAGCTATTACGCTCATTCAATGAAATCTGTTTCGATTCTATTTAGTGAAAATCAATTTTTAATAAATTTCTTTGTAGTTTTTCCTTCGGAAGTGGTAGCGGTTATAAAATACATTCCCGCTTTTAATGCTGAAATGTCTATTTCATTTGAAATTAATTTTTCTGATGCAATAACAATTCTTCCATTAATATCCATAATGGAAACGGAATCGAAATTATTGGTTTCAGATTGAATAATCAGTTTGTCTTGAGCGGGGTTTGGATAAATAACCAATTCAGCCAAACTATTCTCATTTACTGATAATATTTGACTTGAGAAATAGGAAATAAAGCCAGCAAAGGTTTCATACTGAAAATAGTCTATTCCGTCGTTTCCTGTATATAAAGTACAGCCCAAAGGCGGATTGCTATACATTAGGTCATATAATACATAACCAACGGGCCCGGGTGGGCAATTGCTTTCATCTTGTTGATAATTTTGTGCTTGCAGCTTAAAATCATAATCCTCCCCATTTCCCAAAATAAAATCGCCACTTATTAAAGCACAGCCTTCAATCCCCGTATATGTAAAATCTGGGTTTATGGTAAATTGTGGAGGATTGGGGCCTGGATAAAAAACCGGATCGCCAAGATCTACTTCGGTCATGTATAGATACCAAGTTTGAAATAACCTTGTATCCGGCACTGGAGCTGGCTCTGTGCTAAAATATGCCCAATTATAGTCAGCATCCCTTAACGATAGGTATTTATAACCGTTTCTTTCATTGTAATAATAAGTGAAGGTTTTAGATTCGAGATTTTGGGTGGTTAAAATCTGATAAAAATAAAGGTCTTCGTAATAACAATTTGGCTCCACACAATCGTTTAGCGTGACGCCGTAAGAATGAAGCGTTAATGAATTACCATTAAAATTTGCTCCAGCATTCAGCACATTTGAAATACCTTCAGCTTCTAAAACATAACTGTTTGGAAGATCGTAAAAGGCCACAGTTGGGGTTTCTCCATTTGGGGTGAAAAAAAGATCATTCGTTTCAATAAATTTTAAATTGAAAGTCTCGTTCAGCAATCCTGCTGGCTGAGCAAAAGAAGTCAGGATCGAAAAACAGATGGCGAAAAGAAGTATAAGTTTTTTCATAACTGAAAGATTAGTAATTAAATATACAAAAATTTCAGCTTTAATCTTTAAGTGTCTTACGAATTTCCCGATTTAAAAAATAACCTGTTACAATGGTTGAAAGTATATCTGCGGCAGGAAAGGAAATCCAAACCCCGAGCTCTCCAAAGTAATGTGGCAGTATAAAAATCAAGGGTATAAAGAAAAACCCTTGCCGCGTTAGTGTGAGCAGTAAAGCAGGAACAGCTTTTCCAATTGCTTGAAAATACGCCGAGCCAATTAATTGAATTGCAATAACGGGCGTTGCTGCAAAAACCCATCGCATATAGGTAGGCGTTTTGGAAAGTATTTCGGGGTCGTTTGTAAATACCGAAACAATAGCTTCGGGGAAGGTCATAATTACGAAAAATATTACAAGCCCCAAGCCGCCTGCGTATAGAATTGCCTTGTTAATACTTTCGCGAACACGAGTAAATTGATGCGCCCCGTAATTATACCCGGCTATGGGTAAAAAACCTTGTGTAACCCCAAGTACGGGAAAAAGTGCAAACATTAGCATTCGGGCAATTATTCCGTAAGATGCAACCGAAGATTCACCTCCAATGTCGAACAATATATTATTCATTAAAAGGTACGTAATACTTACAACTGCTTGTCTTGCTAAGGTTACAAATCCAAGCGCAGACATTTCTTTTAAAATTGGTAGGTCGAGACCAAAGTGTGGTAATTTTATTTGTAGTTCCGATTTATTGCTTAAAAAGAAATACAAAACATAAATAAAACACAACCCGTACGATGCTGTTGTAGCCCAAGCTGCACCAGCCATTCCCATATCTAATTGATAGATTAAAATATAATCTAAAACGAGATTCCCCACCGAGGGAATTATCATGGCTATCATGGCAAATTTGGGTTTGCCTTCGGCACGAATAACGTTGTTTCCCATCATACAAAGCGCCAAAAGAGGCACCCCGTAAAGAACAATTCGGTAATAGATTTTTGCGGGTTCAAAAATGTCACCTTTTCCGCCAAAGGCGGGAATAAGTTCATTTATAAAAATAAGGCCTAAAACCACCATGGATATGGTAAGTAATAGGGTTAGAGTAATTTGATTGCCAAAAGTTTTTAAAGCGCGTTCCTTTTCTTTTGCCCCAAGAGCCCGCGATATTATTGAAGAACCGCCAATACCAATTGCCATTCCTAAAGCTGCAATAAAAAAAGATACGGGTAAAACTACATTTATAGCAGCAATGGCAATTGAGCCAATCCAATTACCCACAAAAATAGTGTCTACCAAGATATTAAGCGACATTACCAAAATACCAATGGATGCAGGTACGGCTTGTTTAATTAATAAACTTCCAATGGGTTTGGTGCCTAATACGGCAGACTTATTACTCATTATTTATCTTTAAAAAAAGATTATGCAATGGCCGTTTTAGTATCTACAATACGCCATTGGTCAATCCAGCCAGTTAATACATTTACCCAATCATCGCGGTCGTTTAGGCAAGGAATAACGGTAAATTCTTCGCCGCCCGCTTCGTGGAAAATTTCTTTCCCTTCCATAGCAATTTCTTCCAAAGTTTCTAAACAATCGCTTACAAATGCTGGTGTTACAATAGCCATTTTTTTGGTTCCTTCTAGCCCTAAGCGCTCAATGGTTCTATCTGTTGGCGGTTTTAACCACGGGTCGAAACCTAATCGCGATTGAAAGGCATTGGAGTATGTACCAGGCGCTAAATTTAATTTTTCGGCTACCAATCGGGTGGTTTCCAAACATTGGTGACGATAGCAAAATTCATGTGCTGGCGATTCGGTTACACAGCAGCTTTTATCAATTTTACAATGCTTTTTTGTAATGTCTCGCTTATAAATATGTCTCTCTGGCACGCCGTGGTAACTAAATAAAAGATGTTCATAATCTACACCTTTAAGATTTTCGGCAATACTGGCCGAGAGCACATCAATATACTCTGGCTTGTTGTAAAATGCAGGAAGCGATGTAATTTCTAACTGCGGAAAAAATTCTTTTTTAAGCTCGTCTACTTTTACATCAATGGTTTCGGTGGTTGCCATAGCAAACTGCGGATAAAGTGGAATCATTAACACATCATCTACCCCTTGATCTACCAACTCCTGCAGTCCTTTTTTTAAGGTCATACTGCCATAGCGCATAGCCAAGGCAATTGGGATGTTGGTTTTATCCTGTATTTTATTCTGAAGTTTTTCTGAAATTACAATCAACGGCGAACCTTCGTCCCACCAAATTTTTTCATAGGCTTCAGCCGATTTTTTAGGGCGTGTATTTAAAATAATACCCCGCACAATAAATGAACGTAGCCAATACGGTACGTCAATTACTCGAGGATCCATTAAAAATTCATCGAGGTATTTTTTTACGTCTTCGGGCTTAGTACTATCTGGCGAACCGAGATTTACAAGGAGAACTCCTTTCATTGAAATAAAGATTTTAAAAAGGCAAATTTACTCTTTTAAAGTTGAACCTTCAAAAGCAAAGAGCGGTTATAATATTTGTGTAAAAATTGCTTTTGTTTGTTGAAAAACAGCGGTTTCTAATTATACTTCAGTAAAATTTAAGCTTACTTTAACTCCTTTAATACCCACAATTTAATTTGAAAGTGTGATTTTTAATGAATTATATAATATAAAGCATGTATGTACTATCGCAAAAAACACGGTAGAGGGTTTACTTATAAACTAGAAAACGGCAAAACTTTAAAAAATAAAAAAATACGCGCCTGGATAAAATCGCTGGTAATTCCACCAGCTTGGACCGATGTTGAAATAAGTGAAGACCAAAACGCCAATTTGTTGGTAACTGGAAGAGACGACAAAGACCGTAAACAATATATTTATCACCCCGATTATATTGAACGGCAAAACGAAAAAAAGTACAAGCGCATTATAAGTTTTGCAGACAGATTGGAGCATATGCGAAGAGTGACGGGGCAACATCTTCGAAAACAAAGTTTGTGTCGCGAAAAAGTCATGGCTACCATGGTTAGATTATTAGAAACGGCTTTTTTTAGACCCGGAAGTGAAACTTACGCAAAAGAAAACGATACATACGGCTTAACCACTTTGCGTAGTAAACATCTTGAAGTAGATGGCGATGAGTTAATATTTCAATATACCGGAAAAGCTGGGCAAGACCAAGAAAAGCATATTGTGGATGGTAAATTGGCCAAAATTATTCAAAAAATGGACGATTTGCAGGGGTATGAAATTTTTAAATACTTAGACGAAAACAACAATATAGTAAAGGTTAAAAGTGACGATTTAAACGAATATATTCACGAGGTAATGGGCGAAGCGTTTTCAGCTAAAGATTTTAGAACTTGGGCAGGAACAATGATTGCGGCAATAGCGTTAGACGAATTAGGTGTAGTAGATAAAACCGATCAAAAAAAACTCGATACAAATATAAAAGAAGCAGTTAATAGAGTGTCTGAAAGATTGGGCAATACCCCCGCCGTTGCTCGCAGTTCATACATCGATCCTCGTGTTATAGACCATTATATTAACGGACGAACTTTAAATTATTTTGAAGCGCAAATCAACAAGTTATTAAAGAAAGCAAACAACCTGTCTAAACAAGAGGTAGGGGTATTATGTATGTTGCGAGAACGTATTAAAAAAGAGTGATTTTTAAATTTTTCAATTGAAATGTAAAGAGGTGAGTTCGTTATTTATTTGCCAATTTTTATAATAATTTTAAGGTATTTGAAATAAAATTTCGCCTAAATTATGGGTATAATTTTTAAGATATGAATGAAAATAGAATAGCAGCTTTTATAATTGTTGGGGTATTAGCTTTTGTGGGCATATTGTGGTATGCTTTTGAAAACCCTGCCTTAAATCCGCGACTTCAAAACGAAACTTATACCATTATTCGCAAATGGGATTTGCCCGTGGCGCTCAATGAAGTTTCGGGAATACGGTGGATAGATAAGGACAAAATTGCATGCGTTCAAGATGAAGACGGCATTATTTTTATTTATAACCTACAAACCAACTTGGTTGAAAAGAAAATTAATTTTGGCAACTCAGGCGATTATGAAGGGTTAACAACCGTTGGAAATACTGCTTACGTAATGGAAAGTAACGGGTTGTTATTTGAAATTGAAAACTACTTAAGCGATAATATTTCAACAAAACAATACCAAACGCCATTTTCAGGAAAAAATAATATTGAATCTTTAACTGCCGATACGCTTAACAACAGGCTTTTGTATACGGTAAAAGATAAAGACCCAAATAGCGCTAAATACAAAGGCATTTACGCCTTTAATTTAGAAACCAAACAAACAAGATCTTTACCTGTATTTAAAATTCCGTTGGATGATCAAATTTTTAAACCAGAGGACCCAGACGACGATGTAGAACCGATTTCAAATTTTTATCCGTCGGATATCGCAATTCACCCCGAAACTAAAAATTTCTATATTTTGGAAGGTAAAAACCCGCAGTTATTAATCATGGATAGCGTTGGCAAGCCTTTAAAATTGCACAAATTATTTGATGAATCCTTTCCGCAGCCCGAAGGAATAACCTTTTCACCATCGGGAACTATTTACATCTCAAACGAAGGAAAACACGGCACTGCCAATATTTTGGAAGTACAATTTTTAGAATAGGTTTTAATACATCGATTTTAAATTAGAAAGCATAATTTCGGTCATTTCATCTAATGAAATTTTACGCTCCCAACCCCAATGCTCACGAGCTTTTGAGTCGTCTATACTTTGCGGCCAAGTTTCGGCAATTTCTTGTCTAAAATCGGGTTCAAAACTAATTTCAAATTCAGGAATGTGTTTTTGAATACTCGCAGTAATTTCTTTTGGGTTAAAACTCATCGCTGCCAAATTGTACGAACTGCGAATTTTAATATTCTCCTCTTCAGCCTCCATAATATTTACAGTCGCTCTAATTGCATCGTCCATAAACATCATGGGCAAGGTAGTTTCTTCGGCGAGAAAACATACATACTTTTTATGCTTTAATGCTTTGTGATAAATATCTACGGCATAGTCTGTGGTACCTCCGCCAGGCAAGGTTTTATAGCTAATTAAACCAGGATATCTAATGCTTCTTACATCTACACCATAGCGTTTGTTGTAATATTCGCACCATCTTTCGCCAGTTTGTTTGCTAATTCCGTACACAGTGCTAGGTTCCATAACGGTAAATTGCGGAGTGTTTTCTTTGGGTGTTGTAGGACCAAAAACCGCAATGCTCGATGGCCAGAAAACCTTTTCAATTTTTTTCTCTTTTGCCAAATTTAACACGTGAAATAGAGAATCCATGTTTAAATTCCATCCTTTCATTGGGAATTTTTCGGCAGTTGCCGAAAGCATAGCAGCCATTAAATAAACATCGGTAATTTCGTATTGAATAACTATTTCTTGAATAGCATCGTAATCCATGGCGTCTAAAATTTCAAAGGGACCGCTTTCCATTAGAGCGGGTTCTCCTTCGCGAATGTCACTCGCTATAACTTTATGACTTCCAAATTTATTACGAAGATATAGGGTTAATTCTGTTCCTATTTGGCCGCAAGCACCAATAATTAGAATTCTCTTTTTCATATATTGCTATCTAAAAATTTGTGCAAAGATAGGTATAATCACTTCTTTTAACGCTTAAAAATTTTATAGCATTTACTATAATACCAGTATCTTTGTGAGAATTAAAATTTTATGAAGTTATTTATTTCACTTGTAATTACTGCTTTGTTAGCCATTGCTTGTAATAATTCAAAGAATGAAAATATTGTACCTGCCAATGGTAATGATGCGAGCATAATTTTTGGCGATAAAAATGAAACTTTTTCACCACTTGTTGCGCCCGCCAAAACTCAAGCTGTTTATTGGGGTGTTTTAGAAGATTTTTTAACCGAAGCAAAAAACGCCAATGGCACCAATTATCAAGGCTTACGAAACCATTCAGAAAGGTTAAGAGAATACTCAGATTCTTTGTTTAAAAACATTCCAGACACCTTAAATACCAGGCCTATTAACAGCCGATTAATGGTTTTAAAAACGCGTTCGGCTTTGCTTTATCAAGCCTCGCACCAATCTAACATAGACTCTGCAAAAGTTCAAGAATCTCTAAATAATTTAAATACTGCTGTAAATAATTTAATTGTGCAGCTTAACGAGAAATTTCAGAAAGATAATATCGATTTTCAACGAAGAGAAGATGAAAGAAATGAGTTGAAAAAACAAAAGCGTTTTCAAGATTCTATTTTAAATTTGGAGCTTCAAGATAAAAACAATCGTAAACTGTAACAATCGCAGTTTATTGCCTACTTATACATTTAATTCCCCTAAAAACTAAATTACTTTAATCTAAATTCATATTAATGAAGACTAATTTTTTAAAACCGGTTACGGCTTTCGCACTACTTGCTGTAGTAGCAACGGCGTGTAAAGAAAAGACTGATGTTGCCGTGGCAGACAATGAACCCCACGGAATTATTTTAGCAAATATGGACACAACTGTGAGTCCGAAAGACGATTTCTACAATTACGTAAACGGAAATTGGATGAAGAATAACGAAATCCCCGATGATGAAACTAGCTGGGCAGGATTTACAATTCTTCGTAAAAAAACCAGTAAAGACATGCTTAACATTCTAGAAAAAGCTAGAAAAAGCGGTAAGTATGCACCCGAGACAGACCAAGCAAAAGCTTTAATGATTTATGAGTCTAAGCTAGATACGGTTGCCCGTAACAAAGCGGGTACCGAGCCTTTAAAAGCAACGCTAGAAAAAATTGAATCCATGAATTCCATGGAAGATTTCCAAAAGTTAATGAGTGAAGAGGCAGTTGCAGTTTCGCAACCATTTTTAGGATTGGCAGCCTTCTCAAACCCAAGTAATAGTGCAATGAATTCGGCATATATTACCCCAGGTAGTTTAGGTCTTCCCGATCGCGATTTTTATACAAATACCGATGCTGCTTCAGTAAAAATTAGAGCGCAGTATGTAGATCATATTACCCGTATGCTTCAATTTTTAGGCGATTCGGAAGCAGAAGCACGTAAGCAAGCCGAAACTATTTTGGAGTTCGAAACCAAACTTGCCGAGCCAAGATTAGATAAAGTTGCGAGTCGCGATTTTAGAAACTTTAACAACCCACGCAGTATCGAGGAACTTCAAAAAATGTTGCCGCAAATTAAGTGGCAGGAGGCATTTAAAGCAATGGGGATCACTAAAGAATTAGATACCGTAATTGTTATGCAGCCAAAATATATGGAAACATTAAACAATATGTTTGCAAATCCAAATTTTGATACTTGGAAAACGGTAATGCGATGGGCAACCTTAAATGGTTCTGCAGGTATGTTGACTACCGAAATTGAAAAAGCCAATTTCGACTTTTATGCAACTACACTTAAAGGAACTAAAAAGCAAAAACCTGCAGATGAACGCGCACTAGCTACAGTAAATGGTAGTGTTGGTGAAGCTTTAGGAAAACTTTATGTAGACGAAATGTTCCCGCCCGAGGCAAAAGCTAAAGCCGAAAAAATGATTGCAAATGTTATTGCAGCCTATAAAGATCGAATTAACGCACTTACTTGGATGAGCGATAGCACTAAAGTAAAGGCGATTGAGAAATTAGACAACTTTACTGTAAAAGTAGGATACCCAGATAAGTGGAAAGATTATTCTGCTATGGAAGTAAAAGAAGGCAATACGTATTACGATAATATGGTTGCCGTACAAACTTGGGGGTTAAATGATAATTTATCAAAAATTGATGAGCCAGTAGACCGTACCGAATGGGGTATGAGCCCACAAACAGTAAATGCTTACTTTAATCCGTTTAATAACGAAATCGTTTTCCCAGCTGCAATTCTTCAGCCGCCTTTCTACGATTATAAAGCAGACGAAGCTGTTAACTACGGTGGAATTGGTGCCGTAATTGGTCACGAAATTTCGCACGCTTTTGACGACAGCGGTTCGCGTTTTGACGCTAATGGAAACCTGGTGAATTGGTGGACCGAAACAGATCTTAAAAACTTTACCGAGCGCGGCGATAAGCTTGCAGCGCAATACAGCAGTATTGAAGTTTTGGACAGTGTGTTTATTAATGGGAAATTTACCTTAGGTGAAAATATTGGTGACCTTGGTGGTGTTCTTGGTGCCTATGATGGGTTACAGCGCTTTTTTGAAGAAAACGGCCGACCAGACAATATAGATGGCTTTACGCCAGAGCAACGCTTTTTTATGAGCTGGGCAACCGTGTGGCGTACAAAATCGCGCGATGAAGCATTACGCAACCAAGTAAAAACAGATCCGCACTCTCCAGGAATGGTGCGTGCTACTCAACCCTTATTAAATGTTGATGCTTTTTACGAAGCTTTTGATATTAAAGAAGGCGACCCAATGTACCTCGCGCCAGAAGATAGAGTGCGCATTTGGTAGTTTTTTAAAGTATTTTAATTGATTGAAAAAGGAGCTGTAACAGGCTCCTTTTTTTATATAGAAGTTTTAAAAGTATAATTTAAAACCGTTTCCAAATTTTCAGAATCCACTTGCTTAAAAAGTTCATTGGTAGTTGTATCCTTAAATGCTGGAGGCACCAAACTAAGTTCTTTTGCCTTTTCAATATAATAATCGGCTTTTGTGGGATGATTTGGGTGTACCGCATTAAATACTTTTCCGAAGGCATCTCGCTTTAAAATTTCAACCAAAATATTAATACAGTCGTCGCGATGAATTAGGTTCACCGGCGCATTACCATCGGCTAAATCTTTACGGCCCGCCAAGTATTTTGCAGGTTGTCTGCTTCCGCCAATTAAACCGCCAAAACGTACCACGGTGGTTTTAATTTCATCGCTGTTAAGGAATAATTCCTCTACTTGCCGAAGCTGTTTTCCGGCAATTGTTTGTGGTTGTGGATCATTTTTTTCGGTTACTTTTCCTTGCGCATCGTCGTAGACAGAAGTACTGCTAACTAAAATAACTTTTTTAACTTCAGATGCTTTTACGGCTTCTAACAAATGCGTCATTTTTAAAACATAGTCGGCACCCGTATTTTTGCGTAATCCGGGCGGAATCATAATTATAAGGCAGTCTGTATTGTTTAAAAGGGCCTGTATTTCGCCATCAATGCCTCTTTCCGAAATTTCAACAGGAAAGGCATTAAATCCATTTTGTTGAAGTAATGTAGCTTTTTGAATTGAAGTTACCGAGCCTTTCACGGTATAGTTTAATGCCGATAAACGATAGGCTAAGGGCTGGCCTAACCAACCCAAACCTGTAATTGCGATAGTGTTATTCATTTTGTGGGGATATAAAATTTAAAGTATCTAAAACTTTCGGTTTAAGCGAATCTACAGAAAATGTTCGTTTCACCATAATTGCGTCGGTTATTACAAACGGTTTGGGCATGGTGTAGGTGGGTCTTTCAATCATTGTAAACTTTGAATTGCTCATTAAATCAAAAGAATACTCCATTGCTTTAAACGAAACTTTAGCGTCTTTTTCTACCGAAAAAGCAACTTTTAATGAATCGTTTTGCGAAACGTAATAATTAATTAGCGCATTGTTTTCAGTGCCGCGGTAATCGTTTGAAACCTTTGAAACCGGCATTGGTTCTCCGTTAAATTCTATCGATTTAAAAACCGTGTTGCCAACAGGATAGAGGTCTATTTTATTTACATTGCGTTTGGGTACGATAACAAATTTTACCTCCCGAAACTGTTTAACCAAGGTGTCTTTCTCTAAAATTACTTCAAAAGGTGGGATGTCTTTTTCGGGTGCCGGTGCTGCAAAACTATAGTTTGCACCGTATTTGTTATAAGCTACTTGCTTTACAACATTAGTAGCGCTATCGGGGGTTTTACCCAAATATTGCTGTGTCCAATCGTCAATATTCTTATCGTATGTTAACCAATATGTTTTGTTTTTATCGGCGTCTTTATAGTATACAAGGCTGTTTGGTTTTCTTCTTTCTATGGAATAATCGCTTTTAGAGTGAGCAATTCCGAAGAAAATTACAGCGAATAAAAAGCATAATACCGATAACGTGCCCTTCCATTTAAAATACCCAAAGACGGGCCAAAGAAGGACAAATAAAAGTACAGTAAAAACACAGCTTATTACAAGCATCTTTAAGCCTAAGCCCACTGGAAAAAACTGAATGAGTGGCGCAAATAACAATAGGGCTGGGAGTGCTAAGAATGCCATTGCCAAAAGGTTGGGGCGTTGTTGTCTTAGCATAACAAAAAACGAAAGCAATCCAAAAAACACCGGAATTATAAAGTATGCCGCACCTTTTAATACTATAAAAACTATAAGGTTTATAATTAACCAAAATAATAATGGAGCCACATAAAAAGAGGGTTCATTAAAGCGTTGAGAGAACTTTTTATAAATTAAAAAAGTAATTGCTAACGATAGAAATACAAAAAAAGCGATATACCAATGACCGTTATAGGTAAAACCTTGCTGAATTTCGGTGTATTGTGGGTATAATGTGAGAATAAACTTCCACCCAAAAAACCCTAAAATGCCACAAATAATCAATGAAAGGAAAAAGGGTACAAAGCCGAAGCCAATTGCTTTTCTGCTTAGTTTTTTTCTTTTAATGCCATAAAATATCAAAAAGATAAAAATTAAACTTGCTAAAATTAGCATTGGTAATATCCATGAAAATGGATAGCTAATTATTTTAACAAAGGGCATGTTTACATAAACGTGGTCTGTATCGGACTTTAACTGCGAAAGGTTTGCATCGGCAAAATAGTGTATTAATGGTAGTAGGTAACTTCCTTGGTGCATTAAACTATTCCAGTCTAAATGATACATATTATCATTGGCGGTATGATAATTAAAGTGACTATCGATAAAGGCAAAAAAGAAACTATCAATATCGCCATCTTCTCTAAAAATTGTTGAATCGGTATCATTGGGCAGCATTTTATAAACGCTGTACATTAATGATGAGGCTACGGGAAAATTAGGGTTGGCAGCGATAAATTCTTTCACGAGTTTTGAATTTCCACCGTTGGTTTCCAAAATCATATTGCTAGGGCCGCTGGTACCTCGGGCTTCAAAATTGAGCACTAAGCCAACATGTTCTGCCCAAGGATGTTTATTGACAAAGAGTTTGGCGCCATCTAACCCAAGTTCTTCTGCATCGGTAAAAAGAACAATGATGTCGTTTTTTGGGCGTTTACCAGATGCCAAATAGGCACGAAGACTTTCCAAAATTGTAACGATACCACTACCCGCATCGCTAGTACCTAACGAAGGTACCAAAGCACTGTCGTAGTGTGATAGTAATAAAAGTGCTTTTCCATTTTCGCTTCCTTTAATTCGGCCTACAATATTTGTAGGTTTTGTAAGGGTTTTAGCATGTGGATTTAAGCTAAAATCGGTTTGTAGATGAGGTTCGAGACCTAATTTGCCCATTTCGGCGATAAGTATTTTTTGAACTTCTTGGTGGCCTTGCGATCCTAAATAATGTGGTTGTTTTGAAATTTTACTCAAAGGCTCTAAAGCTCTATCTACAGAAAATTCGGTAGCTGGAATTAATTTGTCTTTATCGTAATGTGGCGTTAAAGAATAAAAACTATAAAATATGACGGTTGTAATTAAAACGAGGGAAAGAACCGCATAGAGGTTTTTCATAATTGGAAGGTTTAGAGTGCTAAAAATACAATTTTATTTGAAAGCGTTTTATTACAAAAGTTGAATTGATTTCTGCTATTTGATAAAAATGATTATATTAGAAGTTCGCAAAAATTTGATATTATGGGAATTAAAAGTTTTATTGGCAGGAGGGCTAAACCTCGAAGAGTGTCTTCTGAGAAAATTAAAGTTTCAGATTATATGACACGTAATTTAATTACTTTCAGTCCGGAGCAAACAATTATGGAAGTAATGGAAATACTTGTAAAGAAAAGAATTTCTGGAGGGCCTGTTGTTAATCAACAAAATGAATTGATTGGTATAATTTCGGAAGGGGATTGTATGAAACAACTCAGTGATTCACGCTACCATAATTTCCCCATAGAAGATTTAAAAGTGGAGCAACATATGATTACCAATGTAGATACCATAGATGGTGATATGAATGTGCTCGATGCTGCAAATAAGTTTTTGGAATCTAAACACCGTCGTTTTCCTATAATTGAAGATGGTAAACTTGCTGGGCAAATTAGCCAAAGCGATGTTTTACGTGCCGCAATGGAGTTAAAAGGCCAAACGTGGTGATTCAAAAGTTTTTGCACTAAAAGTTTTTATTTATTTTTAAATTATAAAACCCCCTCGTTTTTTTTATTTAAAAGAATGTTGGGGGTTTTATAAAGGAACAATATCAATAATTAGTTAACTCACTACTATTTTAATTCTGTAATAAATTGGTCTTTTGGCGTTCTAACTTTTTTCATATCTACAAGCCAATCTTCTGCCTCATCGCGATACCCAAGTGCTAATATTAAAGTACTTTGTAAACCTTGTTCTTTTAATCCTAACAATTCATCAACCTCTTCGGGTGTAAAACCTTCCATCGGGGTAGCGTCAATTTTTTGTTCGGCTGCCGCTGCAATGGCCATTGCAAATGAAATATAAGCTTGTTTTGAAGCGTGATGCGCGTGCCACTCGCTACTTAAAGGTTTGTACATTCCCCAAAGTCGCTCTTTATAAGCATCCATGGTTTCGGGTGGTAAGCCGCGTTGCGCAACGGTATAATCAAAAACAGATTCAATTCTATCTAATGAATATTTATCCCACGAGGCAAAAACCAACACATGCGAGGCATCTACAATCTGACTTTGATTCCAGGCCATAGGTTTTAGCTTTTTCAATATTTCCTTATTTGAAATAACAAAAATTTTATAAGGCTGTAAACCCGACGACGACGGCGCTAGTCGTGCAGCTTCCAAAATATAATCTAGTTTTTCCTGAGGAATGGTTTCGCCGTTCATCTTTTTGGCGGCATATCGCCATTTCAATCCTTCTATTAAACTCATATATAATTTTCTTTTGTGCTATTTTTTAATCGTCAGCTATAAAAGTGACTGTATTTATTTGATTTGAAATTTTAATTTACGTTACAAAAATATACGCCCTAAGATGAAATAAAATTGACCTATGATAATTAATTAAACAGCTCGAGTATTCTTTAATCTTAAAGATCAATTTTGGTAACATTAGTGAGCATAAATACCGAAACAATATTCAAATTATAAATTCAATCCCATTAAGAATTTCTTCGGGGTTGTACCAAATTTCTTTTTAAATGCAGCAATAAAATGACTCGAGGTGCTATACCCCACTTTTAATCCTACTTCGTTTACATTGTGCGATCCTGTTGCCAAAAGTTGACGGGCAACTTCCATTTTATAGTCAAAAAGAAAACTAAAAACCGAGTCGCCATATATTTGTTTAAACCCTTCTTTTAGTCGGTTAATTGGTAAATTAATTTCATCTGCCAACGCTTGTAGTGTGGGTGGTTCGGCCATTCTGGCCATAATAATTTCTTTGGCTTTTTTAATTTTTACCACATTGTCTTCATCGGCCAAAAACGGGCACTGCTCAACATCGGCATCTTCGGGTCTATTAAAATATAAACTAAGTAACTCGTATGCTTTTGCTTTAAAATACAGTGGTTTTATGGTTGGGTGCAGGTTGTAATTCATCAATTGGTTAAGTACAATTGCCATAGATGGAGTAATCCCGCCGTCTTGGTAATATTTACGGTTTTTATTTTCTTCGGTTAAAAAGGTAATATAATTGGCTTCGGTTGAAAATAAACTGTGAAACTTGTGAATAGGCAGTAATAATGTAATAACCCAAGAATTTTTTTCTAATTCTAAATTCATAGGTAAATCGCGCTGCGGATTGTAAAGTAACAATGATTTCTCTTCGGTTATAGGGAGTGTATATTTTCCATCGTTAAATAAAAACGATGCCGAACCTTTAATGCAAAAGTGAAATTGAATAAAAGTAGCGTTTACTTCGCGTCTATACTTTTGACTTTGATTGGTTTCATTATTAAATTTTAAAATAAAAAATCCCGGTGAAATGGTGGTTTCGTCATAAAAACTTTGAGCGACATTTTTTTGTAATTCCATGCGTAGAATAAATTGGTTTTATTTAGAACAGTTCTAAACAACAGGGTTAAATTAGGCTCGAGAGACCACGAAATTAGGGCAAAAGTATGATATATGTCATATTTTTACTATTTTTAACACACATCGACAAAAAAGATACCGCTAGCGTTATTTTTTGAAATACAATGCACTTACATTTGCTCTGTTTTTTATTTGAAGGCGCAGCCAGTATCTTTCACGTAGTATAAAAGAAATTGTTTTCTTCTCTTGTAAGTTACGGTTTTGCGGTGTTTCATTTTGAATTAAAGTTATAAATGAAAAATAATTTGTCTACATATTCTGGAGAATCGCTCGAGGGAAATTTTTATGCTATTGGGCTTAATTATAAAAAAGCCGATGCCGAGATGCGAGGTAGATTCAGTATTTCAGATACTGCAAAGGAAAATATATTGACCCAAGCAAAGGCCGAAGGACTCCCTTCGCTTACCGTTATTTCTACTTGTAACCGAACCGAATTATACGGCTTTGCGCAACATCCTTATAAGCTAATTAAATTACTTTGCGAACATACAAATGGTACCGTAGAAGATTTTGAAAAAATAGCTTATATCTATAAAAACCACGATGCAGTTTCGCATATTTTTACCGTTGGAACTGGTCTTGATAGCCAAATTTTAGGCGATTTTGAAATAATAAGTCAGTTGCGAAATGCTTTTCGCGAATCTAAAAAGCACGATATTTTTAATCCGTTTATGGAGCGTCTTGCCAATGCAGTAATTCAGGCAAGTAAGCGCATTAAAAATGAGACGGGAATTTCGTCGGGTGCCACATCGGTAAGCTTTGCAGCAGTACAGTATATTATGTCTCAGGTTCCTCAGGTTTCAGAAAAGAATATCTTGCTCTTCGGAACTGGAAAAATAGGTAGAAATACTTGCGAAAATTTAATAAAACATACCCAAAACAATCATATAACACTTATAAATCGAACAAAAGCCAAGGCTGAAAAAGTAGCTGGAAAATTCAACTTAATTGTAAAAGATTATGCCGATATCCAATGTGAAATTGCACAAGCCGATGTGTTAATTGTGGCAACAGGTGCACAACAACCTACAATTTCAAAAGAGTTGCTGCATTTAAAAAGACCGCTGCTAATTTTAGACCTTTCAATTCCTAAAAATGTTTCAGATGACGTTTTGGAAAATGAATTTGTCTCTTTGGTGCATATGGATCACCTTTCTGCGGTGACCGACCAAACTCTAGAACAACGCGCTGCACAATTGCCGTTGGCTAAAAAAATTATTGCGGAAATTGAAAAAGATTTTAATAAGTGGGCAGACCATAGAAAATATGCGCCAACTATTAACGCTTTAAAGAATAAATTGATTGAAATTAAAACTGGCGAGTTAGACTATCAAAGCAAAAAAATTGACGATTTTAACCACGAACAAGCCGAAATAATTAGCGATCGCCTTATTCAAAAAATTACTACGCATTTCGCAAATCACCTAAAAGGCGAAGAAGGTTCTGCCGAAAGTATCGAACTTATTAGAAGAGTCTTCCAACTTGAAACTGCCTAATTTTGAAAAAAACAATCCGAATTGGTACGCGCGACAGTGAACTTGCACTTTGGCAAGCGAATACTGTAAAAGCTAAACTTGAAAATCTAGGATACAGTACCCAATTAGTACCCGTAAAATCTGAGGGCGACTTGGTTTTAGATAAACCTCTTTACGAAATGGGTATCACCGGTATTTTTACAAAAACGCTCGATGTTGCGATGATACGTGGCACCGTAGATATTGCAGTACACAGCATGAAAGATGTTCCTACACAATTACCCAACGGTATTGTGCAAACAGCGGTTTTAGAGCGCGCCTCGTCTGATGATATTTTGGTAACTACCAACGAAGTCGATTTTGAAAAACCCTGTACCATCGCTACCGGAAGTTTGCGTAGGCAGGCCCAATGGCTTAATAGGTATCCGCACCACAAAGTGGTTGATATTCGCGGAAATGTAAACACCAGACTTCAAAAATTAAAAGACAATAATTGGCAAGGTGCAATTTTTGCCAAAGCAGGATTACTACGTATAAATCTTTTACCCGAAAAATTTATGGATTTAAGCTGGATGTTGCCAGCACCAGCCCAGGGAGCCATGGTTGTTGTTGCCTTAGAAAAGGATGAGTTTTGTAAAGAAGCCACTTCAAAATTAAATAACAGAAAAGCGCAAATTTGTACGCAAATGGAGCGTGATTTTTTAAGAACCCTTGAAGGAGGATGTACGGCACCCATTGGCGCTTTTGCACAAATTATTGACCAAGAGGTAGTTTTTAAAGGTTGCCTTTTTTCATTAGACGGAAAGCAAAAACTTGAAATTGAGAAAACTATCGATATTGAGAATTACAATGGATTTGGAAAAGAATGTGCACATCACATTCTAAAAAATGGCGGAAGCGAATTAATGGTACAAATTAAAAAAGAAATCAATAAATAATATTGTAATCTAATTTGTAATGAAAAGCGTTCTCTCAACCAAAAAATTGAGTCTTTCTCAACGAGAGTTATTAATCAATGCCTCGGTTTCATTGGTTGAATACAACGCTATAAAAATTGAATTTGAGCCATTTACTATTCCTCAAAAAATTAAATACGCAATATTTACCAGTCAAAACGGTGTAAATTCATTTTTTCAAAATCTTTCAAACAACAAGACTTCAATTAACAATGTTGTGGTTGAAAACTGTTTGTGTGTTGGCGAAAAAACAAGGACGCTTTTGGAGCAATATGGTGTAAACGTTATTAAAACTACCGAATACGCCACAGAGTTAGCTCAATATTTGGTAGAAAATCATAAAAACGACTGGTTTTATTTTTTCTGCGGAAATATTCGCAGCGACGAAATACCTTCAAAATTAACCGAAAATGACATCTCGTTTCAAGAAATTGTAGTTTATAAAACGAGTTTAAATATAAAGCGAATTGATAGACAATTTGATGCCGTTTTATTTTTTAGCCCCAGTGGAGTACGCAGCTATATTTCAGAAAATAAACTCGACACCAGCATTGCTATTTGCATAGGAACTACCACTGCTTCCGAAGCAAAAAAATATTGTGAAAATGTGGTTATTGCAAATGCCACAACCGTAGAAAGCGTTATTGCTAAAGCGGTAAAAACATTAAAAAGTTATGATTAAAAACGATTTATTTTTAAAAGCCCTTCGCGGCGAAACTGTGGAACGCCCACCTGTTTGGATGATGCGTCAAGCTGGTAGATATTTGCCAGAATTTCAAGAAATAAAGGCTAAATACGACTTTTTTACTCGGTGCCAAACGCCCGAATTGGCCAGCGAAATAACCGTACAACCCATAAGACGCTACGGAATGGACGCCGCCATTTTATTTAGCGATATTTTGGTTATTCCACAAGCGATGAACATTCATGTAGAGATGAAACCAGGCATTGGTCCTTGGGTGCCAGAGCCTATTAGATCGCAAAAAGATTTGGAGCGTGTTATTGTTCCCGATATTAATGACAGTCTTGGTTATGTGATGGATGCCATAAAAATGACCAAAGAAAAATTAAATAACGAAGTGCCACTTATTGGTTTTGCAGGTAGCCCGTGGACAATCTTGTGTTATTGTGTGCAAGGGCAGGGCAGTAAAAACTTTGATAAAGCCAAAGAGTTTTGCTTTACACAACCCATTGCCGCTCATGAATTACTTCAAAAAATTACAGATACAACCATTCTATACTTAAAAGAAAAGGTAAAGGCTGGGGTAAATGCAGTTCAAGTTTTTGACAGTTGGGGAGGTATGCTTTCTCCAACAGATTATCAAGAATTTAGCTGGAAATACATTCAGCAAATTATTGATGCATTAAAGGATGAAACTCCAGTTATTGCCTTTGGGAAAGGTTGCTGGTTTGCATTAGATACTATGGCCAAAAGTGGCGCATCTGCTTTGGGAGTAGATTGGACGTGTTCGCCCAAAAATGCTCGCTATTTAACTGGCGGAAAAATTACGTTGCAAGGTAATTTTGATCCAACACGATTGTTTAGTCCGCCATCTGAAATTAAAAAGATGGTAAAACAAATGATTGATGAATTTGGAAAAGACAGATATATTGTAAATTTAGGACACGGCATTTTACCAAATATTCCACTCGAAAATGCAGGAGCATTTATTGAGGCGGTAAAAGAATATAAGCAAGACTAAATGTTGTGGCGCATTTTTAAGAGACTCAATTTTAAACAGCTTTTTGGGTTGTTTTGGATGTTTGTTAAAAATCCACTTTATATGTTTCCAACCATTTTTGCGACGCAAAGATGTATGAAGATTGCCTACAAACAGTATGGTAGCGCCCACCATTTAAGCAACAAAGCAAATGCCTTTAGACATGCGCTTTGGGTGGTACTTATTGCCAAAAAATGTTTAAAGTGGCGCAAAAATGAAGAAAAAGCAATATCGTGGGCAAAGGCTTTTACAGATTGGCACGAGGATTTTTCTCCCAACGAGCCGCTTGAACGGGCAATGGATTTGCACAATAACGCGGTAGGAAGTTATTATTTTGCAGAATTAAAACATACGTGCGAAGATGAAATTGTTTCTTTTTTAAAACATAAAGCGGCAGAGGCTGTACAAATTAAAACAGTTTCAGAAGTGGTAAACTATAAAAATAGATTGGTTTATATCAATTAAATTGTTCGATTGAGGGCTGTCGAAAGTTTCATTTTACGTCACGATTGCGCTCGACCATTTACTTTAACGACAATGGTAAAAAATATATTAAACGCTATAAAGGCATACGCAGGTACTTTTAAGCTCATTGGCCAACTTGGCCTATGGAAGTACTTTGGCATTCCCATGGCTATTAGTTTTTTTACGGCTGTATTAATTGGTTTTTCGGCGTGGGGCTTAAGCGATAACTTGGGCGCATTTATTTCTAAAATATGGTTTTGGGAATGGGGAGCTGATACATTTAAAATTATAAGTGAATTTATTGCTGCCCTTATAATTATAGCATTCGGGTTTATTATTTACCGTCATCTCGTTATGGCGTTAAGCGCACCGTTTATGAGTCCCGTTTCAGAAAAGATTGAAAAACATTTATTTGGTACAACGCACGTTCATAGAAAAACATCTAACACCGCACAGTTGTGGCGCGGTATAAAAATTAACCTCCGCAACTTAATACGTGAATTACTAATTAGTATTCCAATAATTTTAATTGGTTTTATACCCGTGATTGGCCTTGCATCTTCGGTTCTTTTATTTTTAGTGCAAAGCTATTACGCGGGCTTTGGAAATATGGATTATACTTTAGAAAGACACTTTAAATATTCCGAAAGCATTCAATTTGTACGTCAAAATAAAGGAATAGCCATTGGCAATGGCATTGTTTTTATGCTTATGCTTTTAATTCCGGTGGTGGGAATAATCTTAGTTTTACCACTATCGGTAACCGCTGCGAGTACCGAAACTTTAAAGGTTTTACAAAATAATAAAACGTTAAATAAAACTGTTTAATGAAAAAACAATTTGTTGCATATATAAGAAATTTGCAAAACGAAATTACTTCTGCTTTAGAAGAAATAGACGGAAAAGCAAAATTTGTAGAAGATAAATGGACGCGCAAAGAAGGTGGTGGTGGCAGAACACGCGTTATTGAAAACGGAAATGTTTTTGAAAAAGGCGGTGTAAATATTAGCGAAGTACACGGCAAATTGCCCGAAAGTATGCAAGCCTATTTTGGCGTAAAAGACGCCGATTTCTTTGCTTGCGGACTAAGTTTAGTACTGCATCCCACAAACCCAATGGTGCCAACAGTACACGCAAATTGGCGCTATTTTGAAATGTATAATGCTGAAGGAACTATTGTAGATAGTTGGTTTGGTGGCGGGCAAGATTTAACACCGTATTATTTATTTGAGGAAGACGCTATACACTTTCATACAGTGTGTAAAACAGCCTGCGATAAACACGATTCATCGTTTTATAAAGCCTATAAAAAACGTTGCGATGAATATTTTTATAATACGCATCGAAATGAAGCCCGCGGGGTGGGCGGTTTGTTTTTTGACTACCTAAAACAAACCGAAACCATGACAATGGAAGATTGGTATAATTTTGTTACCGAAGTGGGTAATAGCTTCTTAGAAAGTTACCTGCCTATTGTAAAAAAACGAAAAGATTTGTCGTTTTTAAAAGCAAATAGAGACTGGCAAGAAATACGCCGCGGTCGCTATGTAGAATTCAATTTGGTACACGATAAGGGGACCCTTTTTGGGTTAAAAACCAATGGTCGTATTGAAAGTATTTTAATGAGCCTTCCGCCTCATGTTCAATGGCGGTATGACCATCACCCAGAGGAGGGAAGCGAGGAGGAAAAGCTAGTAAAAATACTCCAACAGCCAAAAGATTGGATTTCTTATTAAAATATAAAAATTGGTTTTGAACACTTTTTTGAAATTTTAATGAAACGAGCAAAACACAAGTAATAATCGCAACAGCCGTAAAACACATTTTATCGCTGTCCACTATTAAATATAATTATGTATCCACTTAGAAGAAACCGAAGATTGCGAACCAATGAGAGTATAAGAAGTATGGTTCGAGAAACAATAATAAGTCCGAATGATTTTATTGTTCCACTTTTTGTGGTGGAAGGTAAAAATGTAAAAGAAGAAATTGCCTCAATGCCCAATTACTATAGGCTAAGTTTAGATTTACTTGAAAGTGAAGCAAAAGAACTTTGGAAACTAGGATTAAAATCTGTTTTGCTTTTTGTGAAGGTTGACGACAAACTAAAGGACAACAGTGGCAAAGAGGCACTAAATGATGATGGGTTAATGCAACGCGCAATAAAAACTGTAAAAAATGCAGTGCCCGAAATGATTGTAATGACCGATGTAGCTTTAGATCCGTTTTCTAAATACGGTCACGATGGTATTATTTCAAATGGCAAAGTTGTAAACGACGATACCAATATGGTGCTTGCCGAAATGTCTTTAAGCCACGCAAAAGCTGGAGCCGATATGGTAGCGCCAAGCGATATGATGGACGGCCGTATTTTTGAAATTAGAACTTTATTAGAAGATGAAGGATATTGTGATACGGGAATAATGGCTTATAGTGCAAAATATGCTTCATCGTTTTATGGGCCTTTCCGTGATGCTTTAGATTCTGCTCCGGTAGATTTAAAAGATGTTCCAACCAATAAAAAAACCTACCAAATGGACTTTGCCAATCGCGAAGAAGCCATTCGTGAAACATTAATGGATATAGACGAAGGTGCCGATATTGTAATGGTAAAACCAGGATTGTGTTATTTAGACATAGTTCGCGACCTAAAAGATGCCGTAAATGTGCCAATTGCAGTATACCAAGTTAGCGGTGAGTACGCAATGCTTAAAGCTGCTGCCGAAAAGGGATGGCTAAACCATGACGCTGTAATGATGGAACAAGTTACTGCCATAAAAAGAGCTGGTGCTACTATGATTGCAAGTTATTTTGCCAAAGATGTAGTTAAACTACTTAATTAATAAAACTTTAAATTTTCGAAATGCTATTTACACTACCTTTGCAGGGTGAAAAGCTTCGAAAAACATATTAAATTTCTATTCGTTTCCGTAGGGCTATTTTTAGCCTTCGGAAACGTTGCTTTTGCAGCCAATCTAGCGGCAAATCAAGAAGTTTCTTCCAGTACTTCAAAGTTTGAAAATATTAACAAAAGTAAAGCCTATGTTGGCGATGTTGTTAATAGTGCTGAAACCACACAGTCAAATTCTCATCACGAATATTTAGGGTTAGATTTTGCGAGTACATATGTAAATTCGCAAAACCTACAATTTATTAGTGTTTCCGAAGACTTTAAAGGGTATTTTTCTTCCGAAGATAAACGGGAACTCATCTTTAAATTCCTTTTTCCCTTCCACTTTTTCTGGTAGTTTTTTAATGAATTATTACAGCCTTTAAAGCGTTTTTAAACCGCTTCAATTAAAATTTATTCATTAAAAAATTATATCATGGATTTTAAAACCTCCCTTATTGGGTTAATAATATTATTGTTAACCTGTGTGCCTGTAATTTATTTAATTATTAATGCTACAGGCAGAGAAAAAAAAATAAAAAAAGAAATACTTCAGCTTTCACAACAAAACGGAATTCAACTCGATAATATTGAAATTATAGGCGATTGTATTATAGCCGTAGACGGCGTATCAAAAAAACTTGTATACTCTTCAAAGTCAAATCCTACAAATGGATTTAAGATTCTCAATATAAATGAGGTTCAAAAATGTCGTGCAAAAAGTATAAAACAAAATAATAAAACTCTCGATTGGGTAGGATTAGAATTTGATGCAAATAACGGCAGTGTAGCAATCCCATTTTACATAGAAAACAGTGAAATTGAATATACTAAAGATCCTTTTATTTGTTTACAAGATGCCAAACGTTGGGAAAGTGCTTTAAGGCCATTATTGAACGTCTCCTAACCAAATTATTTTTACAAAAAACCGCCAATTTAGGCGGTTTTTTGTTGCAATTAACAAAGCATTACATAAAATGAATTTAGAAATCTTTATTTTAGTTGAAAATTTTTACAACAACTTATGACCTTATTATTAGTCTACGCAATACTCTCAATATTTTTTTCGTTTTTGTGTTCTATTTTGGAAGCTGCGCTACTAAGCTTTACACCTACTTACCTGCGCATGAAAACTGCCGAAGGCAAGTCGTATGCTACTACACTAACAAACTTTAAAAAAGACATAGACAAGCCGTTAATTGCTATTTTAACCTTAAATACAATTGCGCACACTGTAGGGGCTATTTTGGTTGGAGTGCAGGCCGAAAAACTTCCGTATAAAGTTGAGTTTTTCGGTATGAACATCGTGGGTCTCGTTTCGGCAATTATGACAATTTTAATTTTAATTGTTTCAGAAATAATCCCAAAAACCATTGGTGCAACGTATTGGAAAAACCTAGGCTCATTTACAGCACTATTTTTAAAATTAATTATCTATCCTCTTAAATACACAGGTATATTATGGCTGCTCATGCTTGTAACACGGGTTGTTGGCAAATCTGCCCACGTAAGTAGTATGAGTAGAGAAGAATTTATGGCCATTACCGATGCGGCCGAAGAAGAAGGCGTTTTTGAAGAAAATGAAACTACCGTAATTAAAAACTTGTTGGTTTTTAAAAGTGTACACGCAAAAGATGTTATGACGCCTTTTACCGTGGTTACTTTGGAAGACGAAACCAAAAGCCTGGAAACATTTCATCAAAACCATAAAAGTTTGCGTTTTTCGCGTATCCCGGTTTACAGCGGTAAATCTCATAATATTACTGGCTTCGTTCTAAGAGACGATGTACTCGAAGAAATTGTTGAAGATAGAGGCGACAAACTATTAAGCGATTTAAAACGTGAAATTTTTGTTGTTTCTGCCGAAAAACCAATCCCCGAACTTTTTGAAACATTTATTAAACAACGCGTGCATATTGCTTCGGTAGTAGACGATTTTGGAAATACTATTGGGGTTGTAACTATGGAAGATATTATTGAAACCCTTTTAGGCCTCGAAATAATGGACGAGAGTGATAATATTGAAGACATGCAATTACAAGCTCGTAAAAACTGGGAAAAGCGTGCAAAGCGAATGGGGATTCAAATTAACGAAAACATTGTTCGCGATAAAAATCATGATACCAACGACAGTCGCGAAGATTAATGGACCAAGTATTTATCTCGTCTCCCGTTGGAACTTTAAAATTAAGTGGCACTGCGCAAGGGCTCGTATCGGTTCAATTTGTTGACGATTTTAATGCCTCAACCCCCAATGCCATCCCGCCCGTATTACAAGATGCAGTAATTCAGCTTGAAGAGTATTTTGCCAAAAAACGTACGGTTTTTAATTTAAAACTCGTCCCCCAGGGCACAACATTTCAACAAACGGTGTGGCAGCAATTGCAAGAAATTCCCTTTGGTAAAACCCAGAGTTATTTACAAATGGCGAACAAGCTAGGCAACCCAAAAGTTATTCGCGCAGCGGCTTCGGCAAACGGGAAAAACCCTATTGCAATTATTATTCCGTGTCATCGAGTAATTGGTGCCGATGGCTCGCTTACCGGATATGCTGGCGGATTAAATAGAAAAAAGTGGTTGCTCAACCACGAATCTCCAGTTGCTCAACAGTCGTTATTTTAAACGTAAAAAATTAAAACTCATCATTTTTTTGTAGTTTTAAATATCCTTCCCAATTGAAATTTTTCAGTTATGATTAAGCGAATTAATTTGGAACACATCTTATTTTTGGATATTGAAACCGTTCCACAACACCAACATTTTAACGAGCTTGACGATACCTCTAAAACACTATGGGAGTTAAAAAGTGAGTATCAACGTAAAGATAATATTACGCCCGAAGATTTTTACGAACGCGCCGGTATTTGGGCCGAATTTGGATTGATTGTTTGTATTTCGGTAGGCTATTTTGTGATAAAAGGCGATGTAAGAAATTTTCGTGTAACCAGTTTCCACGGCGATGAGGTAAAAATTTTAAGAGATTTTAAAGTCTTGTTAGAAACTCATTTTAACAGACCGCATCATTTACTTTGTGCCCATAATGGAAAAGAATTTGACTTTCCGTATATCGCAAGACGAATGATTATTAACCGCATTGATATACCCTATAAATTAGATCTTTTCGGGAAAAAGCCGTGGGAAGTTCCGCATTTAGATACGCTCGAACTTTGGAAGTTTGGCGATTATAAAACCTTTACTTCACTTAAATTAATGGCACACGTTTTAAAAATTCCTTCACCAAAAGACGATATTGACGGGAGCCAAGTTCGCAGTGTTTATTACGACGAAAATGATATTGATAGAATTATTATGTATTGCGAAAAAGACACGGTTACAGTGGCACAAATATTTTTAAGGCTTCGGAATGAAGAAATTTTAACCGACGATGAAATTCTATCGGTATAGCCCTATTTAAAGTCCCTACTAGTGCCGTGAGGATTTCTATCTAAATTTTAGTAGCTTTACCCACATATATAAAATAATTTTTATGAAAATTTTAAAATTGAATATCAAGTCGTTTATCCTTCCAATTCTTGCTATAAGTGTGTTTTTTGTTTCGTGTAAAGACAAAGAAACCACCGAAGAAACTGCACCAAAAACAGTGCAAGAAGCAACTTTGGAACAAAAGAAACAAGCGTTACAAAATGTAACTCCAACATCTAGTTCAAATAGCACTACAACTACGGCAAGTGGTGTAAATCCGGCGCACGGACAACCGGGTCACCGATGTGATCTTCCGGTAGGAGCACCTTTAAATTCGGCAGGTGGAAGTACAAATTCTGCGCCAGCTATTAAATCAACCAATACAACTCCTGCGTCAACACCAGCATCGGGCAGTGGTATAAATCCGCCACACGGACAACCGGGTCATCGTTGTGATATTAAAGTGGGAGACCCACTTTAATAATACCTTTTAAACTTCAGCCCGTTTTTTAAACGGGCTTTTTTAATGCACTTTTTACGGCTAGCGACCATTTATCTACGTTAATTGTAAACAGTTTTTTTGGCAATTGTACTTATCTTTGAGCTATGATTGCGCCACCACTTTTAACAGTAGAAAATTTATCGGTTAGCTTCGGAAATGCTAAAAGCCGCACAAAAGTACTTCACGATATTTCTTTTAATATTTCTGAAAATGAAATAATTGGGATTGTAGGCGAGTCTGGTTCGGGGAAATCTGTTACCTCTTTGTCTATTATGGGGCTACTGCCCAAAGAGCAGGCGCACGTAACGGGCAACATAAACTTTCAAAATAAAAATTTACTTGAAACTTCAGAAAAAGCCTATCGCAAAATTAGGGGTAACGAGATTGCCATGATTTTTCAAGAGCCTATGAGTGCTTTAAATCCGTCGTTAAAATGTGGATTTCAAGTTTCTGAAATACTTCGGCATCATTTAAATTTAAGTGCTTCTGAAGCTAAAAGTGAAACTATTTCGCTATTTACAAAAGTGAAGTTACCGCGACCAAAAGAAATTTATAGCAGTTACCCGCATCAATTAAGTGGGGGCCAAATGCAACGCGTTATGATTGCCATGGCTATAGCTTGTAAGCCAAAACTTCTTATAGCCGATGAACCTACAACGGCTCTTGATGTTACGGTTCAAAAAGAAATTATTTCGCTTTTAAAAAGTATTCAACAGGAAACTAAAATGGCAATGCTTTTTATTTCGCACGATTTGAGTTTGGTTTCTGAAATTGCCGATAGGGTAGTTGTGATGTATAAAGGAAATATTGTTGAAACTGCGAGTACTACCCAAATATTTAAAGCCCCAAAAGCCGAATATACCAAAGCTCTTTTGGCGTCGCGTCCTTCGTTAAACAAACGATTAAAAAAGTTGCCAACTATTGCCTCTATCGCCGATAAAACATTTGAGGCGAAAGAAGTTAAACCGGTTGAACGAGCAAAAAGGCACAAACAAATTTATACCAAGCATCCTATTTTGGAGGTTGAAAATTTGCAGAAATTTTACTTTAGCAATGTAGGTTTATTTTCTGATGCCCAAGTGGTAAAAGCCGTGAACAATGTTAGTTTTGCCGTTTTTGAAGGTGAAACTTTAGGGCTTGTGGGCGAATCTGGTTGCGGTAAGTCCACACTGGGAAAAACAATACTCCAATTGGAAAAAGCTACTGCCGGCAGTATAAAATACAGAGGGACAGAACTCACTAAGCTTTCTAAAACTGCTATTCGCGATTTGCGCAAGGAGATTCAAATAATCTTTCAAGACCCGTATTCTTCTTTAAATCCGCGTTTAATGATAGGGCAAGCGCTAATGGAGCCTATGGAAGTTCACAAGTTGGGAAAATCTAAAAAGGACAGAAAACAGCGGGTTTTGGCACTGTTAGATAGAGTAGGCTTAGACCCAAGTTACTTTTATCGATATCCACACGAGCTATCGGGGGGGCAGCGCCAAAGGGTGGGGATTGCCCGCACCATTGTAATTGAGCCAAAATTGGTTATTTGCGACGAATCTGTTTCGGCCTTGGATATTTCAGTGCAGGCGCAAGTACTCAATTTATTAAACGAGCTGAAACGCGATTTCGGTTTTACTTATATTTTTATATCGCATGATTTGGCTGTGGTTAAATATATGGCAGATCAGTTATTAGTGATGAAAGCAGGTAAAATAGAAGAATTGGGCGATGCAGATGAAATTTATGAAAACCCACAAACCGAGTATGCAAAACAACTTATTGATGCAATACCGAAGGGAATATAAAGAACGTAAATGTATTAAAAGTAAAAACCCGTTCAAAACTTGAACGGGTTTTTTTCATTTTTTGCATCTGTGGTTAACAGTTTGGGGCAAAAAAGATACTAACTAATAATCATCTTAACCATTAAAATAGGTTGTTGTGATTTGGGACTTCAAATATGAGGAATATAAACTATAAAAAACGACAAAACGCATATTTATTCGATGAAATACACTATATTTTAACATTTAGTTAATTGTTTTTTACCGTCGCTGGGCAATTTGTTCATAATTAGGCTATAATAATATAATTACGAGTTTAATTGTATAAAACTTCAGATAGTTAATTGGCGAGTAAAAACTTAGTTGGAAGTGAATGTTATAAACCGATATATCTTAAATTAAAAAACCCGTTCTCACCTCAAGAAAGAACGGGTATTAATTTCAATTTTTGCATCTGTGATTAACAGTTTTGGGGCAAAAAAGGTAGAAATTCAAATTTTAAAAATCAAGACCAAAGTAGGTTTGGTTGGTTTGATTTGCGACTTCAAAGATGCGAATATTCTAAATATAAAACGATTAAATACATATTTTTTCGATTAAACGCACTTTCTTTTAACATGGTGTTAAATTTTAAGCTTTAAGATTGAGAATTTTGTGTTAAAAAGAATAATTTTCTTCTCACGTTTTTTCTACTTTACTAAAAAAACCCATTCAGTTTTTGAATGGGTTTTTTTAGTTAGAAATTATGTGTAGAATTTAAAATTTCATTTCTGGAATATCACCTTCAACAACCAAATCTCCTGCCGTTGCGGCTTCAATTTCGGCTACCGATACGCCAGGAGCTCGTTCAAGTAAGTAAAACTTATTATCCTTAATTTCAAGGACGGCTAAGTTTGTAACTATTTTTTTTACGCACTGTACTCCTGTAAGCGGGAGGCTGCATTGTTTAAGTAATTTAGACTCACCCGCACGATTGGTATGCATCATCGCCACAATAATATTTTCTGCCGAAGCAACCAAATCCATCGCGCCACCCATTCCTTTCACCATTTTTCCGGGAATTTTCCAGTTGGCTATATCGCCATTTTGGGCTACCTCCATCGCACCAAGTATGGTTAAATCTACGTGTTGCCCACGAATCATTCCAAAACTCATCGCCGAATCGAAAAACGATGCACCTGGGAGGGCTGTAATAGTTTGTTTACCAGCGTTAATTAAATCGGCATCTTCTTCACCTTCAAAAGGAAATGGTCCCATCCCCAAAATACCATTCTCACTTTGAAATTCAACACTTATATCGTCGCGTACAAAGTTGGCTACTAGCGTTGGGATTCCAATTCCTAGATTAACGTAGTACCCATCTTTTACTTCCTTTGCAATTCGTTGCGCTATTTGTTCTTTTGTTAAAGCCATTAGTTTCTTTTTCTCACTGTTAATTGCTCAATTCTTTTTTCGTAGTGCTCGCCTTTAAAAATACGTTGCACAAAAATTCCGGGAATGTGAATTTGATTTGGGTCTAATTCTCCTGCGGGAACTAATTCTTCCACTTCGGCTACGGTTATTTTACCAGCGCCACACATTGCAGGATTAAAATTTCGTGCAGTCCCTTTAAAGATGAGGTTTCCTGCTTCGTCGCCTTTCCACGCTTTTACAAATGAAAAATCGGCTTCAAAAGCTTTTTCCATGATGTGCATTTTTCCGTTAAACTCTCGCGTTTCTTTACCTTCGGCTACTTCAGTGCCATAGCCAGCGGGCGTATAAAATGCCGGAATTCCGCTTCGTGCGGCTTCACAACGTTGCGCTAAAGTACCTTGTGGCACCAATTCAACTTCCATCTCGCCGCTAAGCATTTGTCTTTCAAACTCTGCATTTTCACCTACGTATGAAGAAATCATCTTCTTAATTTGGTGCTTTTTCAGCAATAGGCCAAGACCGAAATCATCTACCCCCGCATTGTTAGAAATACAAGTTACATTTTGAATATTTCGACGAACTAATTCTGAAATTATATTTTCGGGAATTCCACATAGGCCAAAACCGCCTAGCATAAAAGTCATTCCGTCTTCAATGCCTTCACAGGCCTCTTGTACGTTTGCAACTGTCTTATTTATCATTTTTTAAATTTTCCGAAAATTACAAAAATTCAACCTATAAAAAAACCCTTTGAGTTTTGGAAATTCAAAGGGTTTAGGTTTTTTAAAAAGGTGAATTTAAAAGTCAAATTCGTCTGGTATTTCTTCAACTTCGGTATTAGTTTCGCGCCAACGAGAGCAATCGGTTTCAATGGAAAGGCTTGACGGGCGTTTAAACTCACCAGTTGAAACATCTAAACTTTCATCTTCATAACAGCTTTTCATATAAATACCCCAAATAGGTAATGCCATGGTTGCTCCTTGGCCATAGGCAGTTGAGGCAAAATGCGTTGCGCGGTCGTCGCCACCAACCCATACGCCAGTCACCAAATTTGGAACCATTCCCATAAACCAGCCGTCGCTATTATTTTGTGTAGTTCCGGTTTTTCCTGCAATTGGGTTTTTAAAGTCGTACGGATAGCCGGTAACAGCTTTTTTATAGATAGTTGAACCGCTTCGCCAAGTACCGCGCAATCTACTACCCGAACCCGACTGAGTTACCCCTTCCATTAAACTAACAGTTACATAGGCAGTTTCATCGCTAATTACATCTTTTGTTTTAGGAACATTTTGATATAACACAGTGCCGTGTTTATCTTCAATTCTTTGAATTAATATAGGTTCTACATAAACTCCTTCATTGGCAAAGGTACTATAGGCGCCTACCATTTCGTAAACAGAAACATCTGGGGTCCCCAGTGCAATTGAAGGTACAGCCGGCATATTTTCGGTATCTACCCCCATTTTTTCTACTAAATCTATCACAGGTTCGGGTCCTACACGATCTATTAAACGTGCGGTAATGGTATTAATAGAGTTGGCCAAAGCAGTTTTTAAATTAACCATTCCACCATAGCGTCCACCAGCATTTTTAGGTGCCCAAGGCTCTAATAAGTGATGTTTTCCTGCGGGAATTGTGTAAAGTGTATTGGGCAAGGTATCGCAAGGAGACATATGCATTTGGTCTATTGCTGTTGCATACACAAAGGGTTTAAAGGTAGAACCAATTTGGCGTTTTCCTTTTTTAACCATATCGTACTTATAATGTTTATAATCAATTCCTCCTACCCAGGCTTTTACCTCTCCTGTTTGCGGGGTCATAGACATCATAGCCGCTTGAAGAAACGATTTGTGGTAGCGAATAGAGTCTAAGGGGGTCATAATAGTATCTAGCTCGCCCTTCCATGAGAAGACCCGCATTTCTCTTTTCTTTTTAAAACTACTTATAATTTCTTCTTCGCTTTTTCCTTGTCTTTTCATTTCACGCCAACGGTCGCTTTTTCGCATGGCGGCATCTATAATTTTTTCGGTTTCTTTTTGCGTAATATCTCTGAAAGGGGCTGTTTTATTGTTTTTGTTTTGTTCGTCAAAAACTTTTTGCAAACGCGACATATGCGTTTTTACAGCGTTTTCGGCATATTGTTGCATTCTGCTATCTATAGTAACATATACTTTTAGTCCGTCTTCGTAAATATTGTATTTAGAGCCATCGGTTTTTGGGTGCTCTTCAATCCAATTTTCCATAAATTGTCTTGCGTATTCGCGAAAGTATGTTGCAGTCCCTTCATCGTGCCCTTGCGGTGTAAACTTTAAATTTAAAGGTAAGGCTTGTAACGAGTCCATAACACTTTTAGAAATAAAGTTGTATTTCTCCATTTGCGAAAGCACAACATTGCGTCTATCGCGAACCATTTCGGGTCTGCGGTTTGGGTTAAAAAGGGAAGAGTTTTTAAACATACCAACAAGCATAGCCGACTCGGCCGTTGAAAGCTGCGATGGAGGTTTGTCAAAATAAATATGGGCGGCACTTTCAATGCCTACCGCTTGGTTAAGAAAGTCGTACTCGTTAAAGTACATTGTAATAATTTCGTCTTTTGTATAACGGCGTTCTAAGCGAGTAGCAATAATCCATTCTTTTATTTTCTGAAGTACTCTTTCGGCTTTATTTGAGGCTCTTTGCCCCGTAAAAAATAACTTAGCTAACTGTTGGCTTATGGTACTTGCACCACCGCGAGAACCTAAAAACGCTACCGCCCGAAGTGTACCGCGAGCATCGATTCCTGAATGGTCGTAAAAGCGAATATCTTCGGTAGCAATTAATGCTTTTACCAAGTGATCTGGCAGAGAGTCATACGGTACAGGGGTTCTATTTTCTTTATAAAACTTACCTATAGTTTTACCGTCTGAAGAAATAATTTCGGTCGCGAGGTTTTTCTCCGGATTTTCTAAGCTAGTTTCATCTGGCAAACTACCAAAAAGCCCCCATGAAGCCGTTAAAAAGAATAAGATGATTAAAAGAATAAACCCGAGAAAAATTTTCCAAAAAGTTTTTATATGACGGGTTACGTCCTTCTTTTTCTTGTTTTTATTTGTTGCCTTTTTTGTTGCCATAAATTTTACTGTTTGGTAGCATTTTCAATGCTAAAGCCTACATCGGTTATGCCTTCGAGTTTTGAAACGCCTTCTACTTCGCCGTTATTGCGCATAGCTTGCATAATATCGACGGTGTATGTACCTTCTTCAATAAATTTAACCCGCTCTTTATACCACAATTTATTGTCTTTTAGGTCGCCTATGCCTTGGCCCAACCACGTGCCGTCTGGATTAGCCATGCGATACTCTAAAGTATCTGTAACGGTTTTTCCGTGTGGGAAATTCATTGAAACTATTAAAAATAGATTGTTGTATTTGTATTGGTTTGAATTTCTGACGTTTATAAACAAATTGTAGGTGGCTAATGAGTCTAACTCGGGTAATTTAAATTCAATTACTTCATCGGCACCCCAATGCCCATCGAGAGCCCGTACTTCGCTAAAAACAGTATTTGTTTCGCACGAAACCAAGAATAAGGCAGTAAAAATGATATAATATAGCTTATTCATCCTTTTTAGGCTTAGGTCTTCTTTTTTTATTATTGTTTCGTTTTGACGGTTTTTGCGACGTCTTGTTTTTTGCATTTTTTGCCGGTGGGGTTGTTGTTGAGGCGCCTACTTTATTCTTTTTATTTCTGCTTTTATTTCGGCGTTTTTTGTTGGATTTTTTAGGCTTGTCAAAACGGGTTAAACTGTCTTGTCCCACGACATCGCTAAATGGTTCTTTTTCAACTTTTGGAGCCTCGATTATAAATTCCTCCAAGGCCATTGGCTTTTTGCCTTTTTTATTCAGTTCAATTATTTCGTTGGCTTTTTCGGTGGTAAGCTCGTGCCAATTCATATAATCTTTTTCATAAGCATACCACAGTAAACCTTTAAAAATATCAATTTTCTGGCAGGTGGCGGTACCTTTTTCTGTTTGCAATTTAACATCGGTACTCGGGAATGATTCTAAGGCTTCTAAATAGGTGTCTAATTCGTAATTTAAGCAGCACTTTAATTTACCACATTGCCCAGCAAGTTTTTGTGGATTTAGCGAAAGTTGCTGGTATCGTGCTGCCGAAGTATTTACCGAACGAAAATCTGTTAACCAAGTAGAGCAACAAAGCTCACGGCCACAGCTACCAATACCCCCCAAACGCGCGGCTTCTTGGCGAAAACCAACTTGTTTCATCTCTATGCGCGTATTAAATGTACGGGCAAACTCTTTAATTAATTCGCGAAAATCTACGCGTTCTTCGGCTGTGTAATAAAAAATAACTTTTGAAGCATCGCCCTGAAATTCTACATCACTAATCTTCATTTGTAGACCCAAACGAATAGCGATTTGTCTCGATCGTTTTTGTACATCGGCTTCTTTGTCGCGAACACTTTGCCAGATATCAATATCTTTTTGTGTGGCTTTACGGTAAATTTTAGGTAGCGCATCAACCTTGGCTGGCAACTTTTTCTTCTTCATTTGTACGCGAACCAATTCGCCGGTAAGCGTAATAATACCAATATCGTGTCCTGGTGAAGCTTCGGTTGCAACAATATCGCCAATGCTTAGGGTAAGTTTTTCGGGATTTTGGAAAAATTCTTTTCTTCCGTTTTTAAAACGTACTTCCACCGCATTAAAAGGTTCCATATTGGCAGGAAGTTGCATATTTGAAAGCCAGTCGAACACCGTTAGTTTATTACAGCCATCGGTTCCGCAAGTACCATTGTTCTTGCATCCCTTTGGCTGGCCATTGGCGCCCGTGGCACAGCTGGTACAGCCCATATTTTTTTATATATAAAGCCCTTTTTCAATTTGAAAAGGGACGAAAATTAAACAAAATTGTCGATTGGTAAAGATACCAATAATTAATTATGAATTCTGAATTCGGAATTACGAATTATTTTTTGAATTTAAGTTTCTCCGAACGTCCTTTTTTAAAGATTTTGTTGCTATTTGGAATACCTTTTCGAAGTCTTTTTTGTTCTTCTTCGGGTAGGTGAATAATTTCAATACACTCCTCGCTACAACAGTTTTCCATGGCTGCTTCGCACTTTGGACATTGAATAAAAAGTAAGTGGCAGGCCTCGTTGGCGCAATTAGTATGCGTATCGCAGGGTTCGCCACATTGGTGGCAGTTTGAAATTACATCTTCGGTAATCCTTTCGCCTCGACGATGATCAAAAACAAAATTTTTACCAATAAATTTATTTTCCAATCCCAGATTTTCTACTTGGCGGGCGTATTCAATAATACCACCTTCCAGCTGAAACACATTTTTAAAACCCTTGTGTTTATAGTAAGCACTGGCCTTTTCGCAACGAATTCCGCCTGTACAGTACATAACCAGTTTTTTGTCTTCTTTGTGGTCTTTTAAATCTTCTTCAATAATATCCAATGAATCGCGAAACGTGTCCACATCGGGAGTTACGGCATTTTTAAAATGGCCTATTTCGCTTTCGTAATGGTTTCGCATATCTACCAAAACCACATCGGGGTCTTCAATAAGTTCGTTGAATTTTTGCGCATCTACGTGAATGCCTTTGTTCGTAACGTCGAAGGTTTCATCTTTCAATCCATCGGCAACTATTTTTTTGCGAACTTTTACTTTTAGTTTTAGGAATGATTTTAAATCCTGTTCAATGGCAATGTTCAAACGCACATCTTTCAGAAAATAAATACCGTCCAGAAACTCCTTAAATTCCTTAAAACGTTTCGCCGGAACGGATAGTTGGGCATTGATGCCTTCGTGGGCTACGTAAATTCGGCCCAAAACGTCCTGCTCGTGCCAGGCTACAAAAAGATGGTTACGGAAAAGATGTGGATTGCCAATCTTGGCGTACTGATAAAAAGAAAGGGTAAGCCGTTCCTCGCCGGCCTGTTCCAATAATGCTTCCCTCTCTTTTGCACTTAATTTGTTGTACAGTTGCATGCTATACTTTTTTTAGGTGAAAAGAATTGATTTTTATAATGGTGCAAAAGTACGGGTTTTTTTGCAAAATTAGGATCGGCCTAGAATAACAGGAAAAAACCATTTTTTATTTAAATGTTGTAGCATAATTTAGTAATTTAACTAACTTTATAAAACAATAGACCGTGAAAACATTATTATATATTTTAATCCTCAATATAGGCGCTATCTCTTATGCCTAAGATCCACAATTGGCGGGTGTCGATTGGTATTTACAAGACCTTATTATAAACGGCGAGCACTATCCACCTCCTCGTAATTCCGAGATACAAAACGTGCAGGCTCGTTTTTATGCCATTTCAAATGGCGATAGTGCCGATGCGTTTATTACCTTCGTTTGTAATGAAATATACGGACTGCTAATTTATGATGAATTTAACCCTGTTTTTTCGTTTACCTATCAAGAAAACACATTCATTACGTGTACTCTTCAAGTGAACGAAGACTATGAGGGGCTTTATTTTAATTTTTTTTACGCTCCCTTTGGTAGTATTTATAACTATTCAATTACCACAGACACAAACGGTTATAAAGTTTTGCTGTTAACATCGCCTACTGGAGACAAGGCCATTTACGGCGACAATATTTTATCCAGTGAAGATTTTTACAGTTCACAGTTCGCTATCCACCCCAACCCCGCTAAAAACGAACTGTTTTTAACTGCAAAAAACACCACACAAAATCTAAAAATCAAAATCTTCAACATAGAAGGCAAACAGTTAAGCTCAAAAAGCATAACACTTCAAGACCAAAAGGCAATAGATGTTTCCCAACTCCTAAACGGCATCTACTTTCTAAACATAGAAGATGAAAATGGCAACACCATAATCAAAAAATTCATGAAGGAATAACTTTAAAACAATCATTAATTCCCGAACAGCCGCTTTAGTAGTGGCTGTTTTGGTTTAAACAACTTTGACAAAGTTTTAAACTTTGTCAAAGTTAAGGGCGGGTTTCAAACCGTCTTGGCTCAAAGCGTCATTTGTTAACAAAAATCCTTCTGCCTTCCATTTAAATTTTGCCCCGCGCCCAAAGAAATAGTATCTTAGCTACTTAAAATTCCATCATAAAACATACTGAAAATGAGCACTGAAAAAGACGCAAAACTAAAAGCTTTAAAGCTTACTCTCGATAAATTAGACAAGACTTACGGTAAGGGCACCGTAATGAAAATGGGCGATCGCGCTGTGGAAGATGTAGATGTAATTCCTACTGGTTCATTAGGCTTAGATGTTGCCCTAGGCGTAGGCGGTTACCCACGCGGAAGAGTTATTGAAATATACGGTCCAGAATCTTCGGGTAAAACCACATTAACCCTCCACGCCATAGCCGAAGCCCAAAAAAAAGGCGGTATTGCAGCTTTTATAGATGCCGAGCACGCTTTTGATAGGGTCTATGCCGAAAAACTGGGTGTGGATATTGAAAATCTTATCATCTCACAACCCGATAATGGCGAACAAGCCCTCGAAATTGCCGATAATTTAATTAGAAGTGGGGCAATAGATATTGTAATTGTAGATTCAGTAGCTGCATTAACACCCAAAAGCGAAATTGAAGGCGAAATGGGCGATAGCAAAATGGGCCTTCATGCACGATTAATGAGCCAGGCTTTAAGAAAACTTACCGCTTCTATAAGTAAAACCAAGTGTACCGTAATTTTTATTAACCAGCTGCGTGAAAAAATTGGGGTAATGTTTGGCAACCCCGAAACGACTACAGGTGGAAACGCTTTAAAATTCTACGCTTCGGTGCGCTTAGATATTCGTCGTTCTACTCAAATAAAAGATACCAACAGCACCGCTACAGGAAACAAAACTCGCGTTAAAGTAGTTAAAAACAAGGTGGCACCACCCTTTAAACAAGTAGAATTCGACATAATGTATGGCGAAGGAATTTCTAAAGTAGGTGAAATAATAGACTTAGGTGTCGATTTTGAAATAGTAAAAAAAGCAGGCTCTTGGTTTAGCTATGACGATACAAAACTGGGGCAGGGTCGCGATGCAGTTAAAACGCTTTTATTAGACAACCCAGAGTTGATGGAAGAACTTGAAACTAAAATAAAAGCCGCTATTGCTGCAATAAACGAATAATTATTTGCATTTCCACGCAACCCTTTTGATACTGTGGTATCTACAACATGTAGGCACTATGATTATTACGGTTGCCCTCTATAATTTTGGAGGTATTTTCAACGGAACAATAATTCACGGTACCACATTTGACGTTAAACGAGCTCATAATACAGTGCAAAAAGCAAAATGCTACAGCACAGGCCGAATTGTACAAGAAGTACAATGGGGTGTTGTTTGCTATTTGCCTTCGGTATTCGCCCAATTTTACCGAGGCCGAAGACAATTTGCAAGATGCTTTTATAACCATTTTTAAAAAGATAGCGCAGTATAACGGGAAAGGTTCTTTTGAAGGTTGGATGAAACGGGTTACCGTAAACACAGTACTTCAAAAATACCGTAAACAACGCACTTTTGACATTGTGGATGAAGGGCAGATTGAAGATGAAATCGAGGTTGAAATTGATAAGGACGAAATTCCGTTGGATTTTCTACTAAAAATCGTTCAAGAGTTGCCAGATAGGTATAGATTGGTTTTTAGCATGTATGTGCTAGACGGGTACCAACATAAAGAAATAGCCGAAATGTTGAAAATTAGTGACGGCACATCAAAGTCTAATCTAGCGCGAGCAAGAGCTATTTTAAAAAGTAAAATTGAAGATTATAATGCAAAAAATAATAACACTTAAAGCATTATATGATTGTTTAGATTGAAGAAAATCCCTGCTTTAGGGTGGGGATTTTATAAAAAGATTACTCAATTGGCTTCTATTTGCTAAAGCCAAAGAGTGAAGTAGCATGAAAGAAAAGAAAAACATAGACAACATTTTTAACGAAGGGCTCAAAAATTTTGAAGCCACTCCTTCGCCGCGCGTTTGGGAAAACATCGAAGCGTCGTTGAAAGCGGAGAAAAAAGACCGCAAAGTTATTCCACTTTGGATTAAGCTTGGTGGTGTTGCTGCGTTAATTGCACTGTTGTTAACTGTTGGTAATTCACTTTACAACTCCTCAAATCATGAGGCCCCTGCAATCTCGAACGAATATGTAAACCCAGTTAAAGAAAAGTTCGAAGAAAATAATTCTGAAATTGAAAACTTTAATAAAGCTTCGCAAGTAGTTACTGAAGAAAAAATAATTGAAAGTAAAACCGATGGAGCCGAAAATGCTTTAATAACGAACACTTCCAAAAGTGCCACGGATGCAAAATCTTCGAATAAAGTATTTAAAAATAATTCTGAAAAGATAAATCGTGCTGTAATTGCTTCTGAAAATACTTCGACAAAAAAGGCAATAAAAAACACTTCTAAAGATAATTTAAAAGAAGAAATTGCGACTGCAAAAGTTGTTTCAGAAGAAGAAAAAACCAATCCTATTTCAGATAAAACCTATAAAAATAACATTAAAAAAGACGTTGAGGTTTTTGATGCTAAAAAAGAAAGTCTCGCTAAAAATAATGCTCCGGCAAAAGATACGTCAAAAGAAAACATCCTTAAATCTGAAACGGATTTAACAACCGAAAACAAAAACAAAAAATCAATTTTTGAAGCAATCGCTCAAAAAGACGAGCAAGAAAACAAAAAGACTACAAATAACAAACCAGACCGCCGTTGGAATATTGCTCCCAATGTGGCGCCTGTTTATTACAGCAGTTTAAACAATGGATCTTCAATAGATCCGGAGTTTAGTGACAATCCGCAAAAAGGAGAGGTTAATATGAGTTACGGAGTGCAGGTAAGTTATGCTTTAAACAACCGTTTAAGCGTACGTACGGGTATTAATAATGTAGACTTAAGTTACAGTACGAGCGGGATAGATGTAGGTACAGGGCCTGTGGCGCTTGCCTTGCAAACTGTAGATTACGGTGGTAAAGAAATTGTTGTAACTGCAGTAGATCGAGGCGAGTTAACCACTGCTAACCCCTCAAACGGCTTTGGCGACATTATGCCAAAATCCACTAAAGGTGACCCTAAACTTATTCAAAATATTAATTATTACGAAGTACCTGTTGAGCTAAAATATGCGCTTATAAATGATAGGCTGGGTGTAAATGTGATAGGAGGATTGAGTACTTTATTTTTAGGGAATAATGAAATTTCTATAAAAGCCGATAATTTTAATACGGTGCTTGGAGAGGCAAACAATCTTTCTAATGTAAGTTTTTCAACTAATGTAGGGTTGGGTATTGACTATAAAATGTCTAGAAAATTTACGTTTAATATTGAGCCTATGTTTAAATACCAGCTCAACCCGTATACCAATTCGTCCGTTAATTTTAAACCTTATTATTTAGGGGTTTATAGCGGTTTTAGTTTTAGATTTTAGGTTAGTTTTTAGTTGAACTTGTTTGATTATACTTCAAGCAAACTGATTGAGAAAAAAACCGTTCTTCGCCATAGAGCGGTTTTTTTATTTGGAGGAAATATTTTAAACAGTAGGTTTTAATAATTCGTTTAAAATTATTTCGCGCGTTTCTTTTTTTAACTCTTTTCGGTTTTCTAAAGTGAGTCCGGCGGTTGGTATGAGTTTATGAACTTTAACCCGCATTTTTCCTGGTCCACCTTTAAAAAATGAATACGGAAAACGTTTTTTGTTATCGTGAAAAGTCATAGGTGCAATAGGTATTTGGTGCTCTATCGAGAGTCTAAAAGCGCCATCTTTAAATTCGTCTAACACAATTGAAAGGTCGTCGGGAACGCCGCCTTCGGGATAAATACAAACACTTAAACCTTCGCTCAAGCGTTTTTCTGCTCTTCTAAAAGCTTCTACACGACTCTTAGTATTTCCGCGATCTACCAAAATGCAGGTGCGTTTGTAGATGTAACCAAACAGCGGGATTTTGGCCAATTCTTTTTTACCAACAAAAACAAACGGATTTTTTGTTGCGTAAAACATTAGCATAATATCGGTCATTGAGGTATGGTTGGCCACAAACATATAGCTCTTTCCCTTTTCGTATAAAACCTCGCGTTTAATAACAGGGTAGCAACCCATGCCATAAATAATAATTACCGACCATAAACGCGCTACTTTAAAGAAAAAAGGATGCCACGAACGTTTTAAAATGCTAATTATTAAAAAAGGAAATAATATAATTGTAGCCAATGCAATTATTAGATAAAAGTAGATTCTATAAAAGGCTGCAAATATTTTTTTAAATATACTCATCGGGCATCAAAAGTAAGTAATTTGAGTGATGCAAATAAATCAAATAAAGTACCTTTGCTGAAATTTTTTAAGCAATGTCTAGAATACTAACCGGAGTACAAAGTACAGGTACTCCCCATCTCGGAAATCTTTTAGGAGCCATTATTCCCGCTATTGAAATGGCTAATAACCCAAAAAATGAGTCGTTTTTGTTTATCGCAGATATGCACTCATTAACGCAAATAAAAGATGCAAAAACGCTTCGCCAAAACACTTATAGCGTGGCAGCAACGTGGCTTGCCTTTGGTTTAGATATTGAAAAAGTAGTTTTTTATCGTCAAAGCGACGTACCACAAACCACCGAATTATCTTGGTATTTAAGTTGTTTTTTTCCATTTCAACGACTCACTTTGGCACATTCGTTTAAAGACAAAGCCGATAGGTTAGACGATGTTAACGCTGGGCTTTTTACATACCCAATGCTTATGGCAGCAGATATTTTATTGTACGATGCCAACATTGTTCCTGTAGGGAAAGATCAATTACAGCATATTGAAATAACACGCGATGTAGCCTCACGATTTCATGCGCAAATGGGCGAAACATTTGTATTGCCCGAAGGTAAAGTGCAAGAGGAAACTAAATATATTCCAGGTACCGATGGCTCTAAAATGAGTAAGTCTAAAAATAATTACATCAACATATTTTTAAATGATAAAGCCTTGCGGAAGCAAGTAATGACCATTGAAACCGATAGTACACCATTAGAAGAGCCAAAAAATCCGGATACTTGTAATGTGTTTGCTATTTATAAATTGTTGGCTTCTAAAGACGAAGTATTACAAATGCGCAAAAATTACGAAGCAGGAAACTACGGCTATGGTCACGCCAAACAAGCCTTATTTGAATTAATAGTTGATAAATTTTCTGAAGAACGTGCTCGCTATAAATACTATATCGAAAACTTAAATGAAATAGATGCAGCCTTGGCAACAGGTGCCGAAAAAGCTAGAAAAGTTGCCGATGGTGTTTTAGAGAGAGTTAGAGAAAAGGTTGGATACTAATTGTATTAAAATGTTTGCATAAGCGTAGTCGAGGCTTTGTTATCTTCAACTGAAAAGTTCTTGACTGCGCTTAAATAGACAGCAATTTAAACCAACTGAAATAACTTTCCGGGCAGTGGTCTAATAACGCCTTTTAACTCCATATTCATTAAAATACTGGCGGTTTTATACGCAGGAATATTACATTCTAACGCAATTACATCTAAAAGTTCCTTTTCTTTTTTCTTTAAAAAATTGAAAATCATCTTTTCCTCTTCATTTAATTCTACAAAGAGTTGCGTTTGTTTGAATTTGTTTTTTTCTTTTAATTTCCAACCAAGCATATAAATAATATCGGCGGCGCTGGTAAGCAAATGTGCCTTTTGTTGTTTTATTAAATTATTACAACCGCGACTTTGTTTATCGCTTGCACGCCCCGGAACGGCAAAAACCTCGCGATTATATGAGTTTGCGATATCGGCAGTGACCAAACTGCCACCTTTTTCGGCAGATTCAATTACAATGGTTGCTTCAGACAGACCTGCAATGATACGGTTTCGTTTTAAAAAGTTGTTGCGGTCAAACGAATCACTGCTCCAAAATTCGGTTATAAAACCGCCGTTGTTTTCAATAGCTTGAACGTATTTTTTATGGTCTTTTGGATAAATTTGGTTCATCCCGTGCGCCAAGCAGGCAATATTTTGAAGCTTGTGGTCTATGGCTGCCTTGTGTGCACAAATGTCTACTCCGTAAGCCAAACCCGATACAATAACCGGGTTTAAAGGCGCTAATTCTTCAATTAAATTTTTACAAAAAGTATTGCCGTAGCTTGTTATTTTACGGGTACCAACAATGCTTATAATTTTTTTAGAAACTAAATCTATGTTGCCGCGATGAAAAAATATAATAGGGCCGTCTACGCAGTGTTTAAGTTTTTCGGGAAAGGATTTATCCTTAAAATAACTGTATTTAATATTGTTGTCTTCTATATATTTTATTTCTTCATCGGCTTGTTCTAATTGATAGTTGAGGTTCATCTCTTTAAGCCTTACTACCCCTATACCATCAATTTTTGCCAGATTACTTTTCTTTTCTTTAAAAATAGCCTCGGCAGACCCCATTTTGCGCAATAGTTTTTTGGCGGAAATATCGCCCAAATTTGGGATGCGCTGTAATGCTAACGTATAGCGAAGTTCATTTTTTGATAGCATATTTTTTTTGACGGTTTTAGGAGGGGAGGTTCATTAAAAATACAAAATTTAACTTGTTAATAAATTCGCAAAACAAAAATTGCATAAGTTTTAAAAAATCCTAATTTTGTTATTATGCAACTTACAACCTATATTTCCGACTTATTGTTTCGTTACGAATGTGTTATAATTCCTGGATTCGGGGCATTTTTAACGCGTCATACATCGGCTAAGATAGACGATGTTTCAAATACGTTTCATCCACCTTCAAAAATTGTTACTTTTAATAGGCAATTACAGGCAAATGATGGTTTATTTGCTAACTATGTTGCATCTGCCGAAAAGTGTAGCTATGAGGTAGCCTTACACCGAATAAGAAATTTTACTGCCCAATTGCTACGCGATTTAAACGAAGGGCAAACAATTCATTTTAAAAATATAGGGGAGTTTTCACTTAATGATGAAAAATCAATTCAGTTTAAACCTTCGGGGCAACAAAACTACAATACTGCTGCCTTTGGATTAGCGCCTGTAGTTGCACCAAAAATTAGCCGTGAGGTTTATAAAGAAGAAGTTGCCAATCTCGAGCAAAAAGCACCGGTATATTTTACTCCCGAAAAACGGCAGGCTAAGCCTTACCTTAAATATGCCGCAATTGCGGTTATTGCGCTTTCGGCAATTAGCTTTACAAGTTTAAAGGTGTATGAAAACCAAGTTGAAAAGTTTAACTATGCCGAAAGAGAAAAAGCAAATTCACTTGTTGAAAATCAAATCCAGGAAGCAACTTTCGTAATTGAAAACCCGCTACCGGCACTAAGTCTTCACGTTTCAAAACACAGTGGCGTTTATCATATTGTTGCTGGCGCTTTTCGCAATGAGGAGAATGCGCAAAAAAGAGTGGCGCAATTACGAAAAAAGGGTTTTTCACCTTTAAAGATGAAGGCTAACAAATATGGGTTGCACCAAGTTTTATACGCTAGTTTCGACAGTAAATTAGCAGCGCAAAAAAAGCTGCAAGAAATTCAGAAAACTGAAAATGCAGACGCTTGGTTGTTAGTTCAAAAAATTGATTAGGTAGCCATAGACCTCGTTAAGCGATTTTTACGTAACCTTTTCTTCACATTTTTTTTGGATACATTCTTACTTTCTTAGGTATCTTTGCCAAAAATTTTATAGATGCAAGTTAAAACACCTAGCCAGTCTTTAACCGTATATACAGATATGGTTTTACCCAGTGAAACCAACCCAATAGGAAATATGTTTGGGGGAGAGTTATTAGCGCGTATGGACAGAGCTGCGAGTATTGCTGCTCGCCGCCACAGCCGCAGAATTGTAGTTACTGCTTCGGTAAACCACGTGGCTTTTAATAAAATGATACCGTTGGGAAGCGTTGTAACGGTGCAAGCTAAAGTTTCTAGGGCTTTTAAAAGTTCGATGGAAGTTTATATGGATGTTTTTATTGAAGATCGCGAAAGTGGCGAACGAAGCCTTAGTAACGAGGCCATTTATACATTTGTAGCTGTAGATGAAATGGGCAGTCCTGTGAGTGTTCCGCAAATAAAGCCCGAAACCGACCTAGAAAAAGAGCGTTACGAAGCTGCCTTAAGGCGCAAACAGTTAAGCCTTGTTTTAGCTGGTAAAATGAAGCCGAAAGAGGCTACTGAATTAAGGGCAATCTTTCAATAGATAATAAAATCTTCTTGTAAATAATTGATTTGGTTAGTATTTAGCCGAAGCGTTTTTCTGTTAAAAAAATAAATTTTCAGGGAAAGACTATCTTAATATACACGGTATTAAATATATTTGATACTCTTTGTTTGAAATTTAAGCGAATTTCAATTAAAGCGTATTCTGAAATTATTTCAAAACCTAATTCAATTATGAGAAAAATTACAAATTCTTTCTTCCGAAAACTTTTATCCTTTGCACTCATGTTGGTGTGTGCCATGTCTTTTGGTCAAAACTCTGCCGATATTAATTTTCAAGGAGAGATCATTAAAATGCCCGAAAACATAGCAAACTTTCAATGGAGCCAAATGCCAGAATCTTCAAGATTGGCAGATGGTTATGTAGGATGGGTTCAATTTTACGAAACCCCTTCGCAAGCCGTACAAGATTCTTTTAAACAGAATAACTTAGAATTAATAGAATATATTCCTCACAAAACTTACTTGTTTTATTTCCCAAGTAATACTTCGGTTAGTTTTTTGCAAAACAGCGGTGTTAGAACTATTGTGCCTGTAGAGGCGAGTGCTAAAATTTCGTCTTCCCTAAAAAACCCACCTTTTGAAAGTTGGGCAAGAGATGGCGATAATATTTTAGTAACCCTACAATTTCATAAATATGTTGATGCCTCTTATGTAATTGAACAGTTGGCAGAGCATCAAATTACCGTAAAACAGCAGTATAAAGGATCCAATAACATAGATCTTTCTATTCCGGATAACTGCTTAGAAGATTTAGCAAACTTACCATTTGTAAAATGGGTTGAATTAATTGTAGCACCATCGGTTAAAGATGATACACGCGGCCGCAGTCTACATCGTTCTAGTAATTTGGATACCCAAACTACAGCAGGTAGAAATTATACAGGTTTAAATATAGGGGTTATGTGTCGCGACGACGGTATTGTTGGGCCGCATATTGATTTTCAAGGACGCATTGACAATACATATGCAAGTGGGACCGGACAAACTCATGGCGATGGTGTTTCGGGAATTATGTCTGGCGCAGGTAATTTAAATCCGTCGTACAGAGGGATGGCAGCGGGATCTATGCTGTATGTTGTTAATTACCAACCTAACTTTTTAGATACACCAACCACTACTTTAATTAACAGTGGCGATGTTCTTATTACCAATTCATCTTACAGTAATGGGTGTAATGCTGGGTATACAAGTATTACACAAACGGTAGATACTCAGGTTAAAAACCTTCCAAATTTGCAACATGTATTTTCGGCTGGAAATTCAAACAACAATAATTGTGGATACGGTGCCGGTAACCAATGGGGTAATATTACAGGCGGACATAAACAAGGTAAAAACGTGATAGCAACGGCTAATGTTTATTTTGATGGTTCGCTGGTAAACTCAAGTAGCCGTGGCCCTGCTCACGATGGACGAATTAAGCCAGACATTGCGGCAAATGGACAAAACCAAATGTCTACCGGTGAAAACAATACCTACCGTAGCTTTGGAGGAACCTCGGGTGCTGCGCCAGGAATTGCAGGTGTTTCAGCACAATTATACCAAGCGTATTCTGAAGCAAACGGAAATGTTTTACCACCTTCGGCCCTAATTAAAGCTGCCCTATTAAATACCGCTAACGATGCGGGCAATGTTGGTCCAGATTTTAAATTTGGTTGGGGAATTGTTAACGGCTTACGCGCTGCAAAACTTATTGAAGACAACCGTTTTCTGTCTGATGTAATTACCCAAGGAGGGTCAAATTCGCACAGCATAAATGTACCTGCGGGTACAAAACAAGTTCGTTTTATGTTGTACTGGAGCGATATGCCAGCCTCTCCCGGAGCCAATCCTGCTTTGGTAAACGATTTGGATCTTTTGGTTACAGATCCTGCCAGCAATGTGTTGGAGCCATATATTTTAGATCATACACCTAACCCGGTAAACTTAAACTTACCAGCAACTACGGGACCAGATCATTTAAATAATATGGAACAAGTTTTAATTAACAATCCTGCGGCAGGAAATTACAGTATCGATATTTCCGGATATAATGTTCCTGTGGGACCACAAGAATATTTTGTTGTTTATGAAATTATTTCAGAAAATATAACGGTTACCTATCCAAATGCTGGCGAAAGCTTTGTTCCGGGCGAAACTGAATCTATTCATTGGGATGCTGTTGCAGTTAACACAACGCAAGACTTTGTTTTAGAATATTCGGTTGATAATGGAGCAAGCTGGAATGCCATTGCAACAGTGCCAAATACAACTACAAATTACGGATGGACCGTACCAAATTCGGTTACTGGTAGCGCCTTAATTAGAGTGAAAAATGGTGCTGAACAAGATGTAAGTGACGAGAACTTCTCCATTGCTCCTTTGGTTACTGGTGTACAAGTTAATCAAGTTTGTCCAGATGAGGCAACTTTTGCGTGGAACAATGTAAACGGTGCCGAATCATATGATTTATATATTTTGGGAGATAAATATATGGAAGTTGCAGGAACGTCTAACACGATGAGTGTAACCGTTCCTATTACAGACCCTTCTGAGCCTATTTGGTTTGCTGCAGTAGCTAAAAATGCAACCGATGGATGGGAAAGTAGACGTACTATTGCAAGGCATCACCCAGGAGGTTTGTTTAATTGTTCATTGACTAATGATGTAGGAATTACAACGTACAACGACCCAAGTGATTTTAACTTGGTATGTAATCCTGGTCCTGCAGTAGTTTCGGTACTTGTTATAAATACAGGAATCGATTCGCAAAGTAATTTTGACGTAAGCTACCAATTAGATAGTGAACCTGTAGTAACCGAAACTTTTACCGGTACCGTTGGTTCAGGGCAACAAGCTGTTTATGAGTTTACTACACCGTTAAATATTGTAAACTCAGGTACGTATACTTTAAATGTTACTGTAGATTTAGTAGGAGATCAAAATGCTAGTAATGATACAGATTCACTTACATTTTACGCTGCAACCGAAGCCGCTCAATTAGATTTTGCCGAACCTTTTGATGTAAATGGAATGCCGCCTGAAGGGTGGACCATTTTAAACCCAGATAATGAAGATACTTGGGAACAACGTACAACTGTGGGTAGCGATGGATCACAAACCCTAACAGCTTATGTAGATAACTTTGGGTATAACGGTCAAGGCCAAGAAGATATGCTTCAAACTTTATTTATAGATTTAACAACTGCAACTTCGGCGGCACTAGATTTCGACTTGGCAAAGGCACAGTATTCTTCTGGTTTTTCAGATGCGCTAAGAGTAGATGTATCTGTAGATTGCGGTGCTACTTTTACACAAATTTATTATAAAGACGGTTTAGATTTATCTACTGTTTCAGGGTATGTTACCGCCAATTGGCAACCAAATTCTGCTAACGATTGGCGTACCGAAAACATAGATTTAACGCCTTATTTAGGTGAAAATGTACAATTCCGATTTGTAAATATTAACGGTTATGGAAACGGAACATTTATAGATAATATTAATGTTAGCGGCGTTTTAAGTGTTGCTGAAGAAGATTTCAGAAACCTATCTATTTATCCAAATCCCGCGTCTAACGAAGTATTTGTAAATGTACCTTCGGCGCTACAAAGTGAAGTTTCTATTACTTTGTTTAACAGTTTAGGGCAACGTTTACAAACTATTTCAGAAAATGAAATGGCAGGAAAAACATTGGGCGTTTTAAATGTTTCTGAATATGCAAGTGGTGTATATTTTATAACTATTAAAGCTGGTGAAAAGTTTACCACCAAAAAGTTGATTGTACAGTAGTTTTAATTGTTTTATAAATTAAAAAGAGAGCCGTGTGATGGCTCTCTTTTTTTACATTCTATAAATCCAATCGGCAGGATTAATTTTGGTTTTGTTTCTGTAGATATAAAACTTTAAAAGCGTTTTATTTTCGGTAGCGCTTTTTGCAACCGTGCCAATTATTTGTTTTGTGGTAACCTTATCACCGCGTTTAACGTTAACTGTTGCCAGATTACTATAAACAGATATATAATCTCCATGTTGAATAAAAACAACCTTATTTGCTCCCTTTATAACCTGAATTGCCATTACTTGACCTTTAAAAATAGACCGTACGGGTTCGTTATCGGCAGTGGCAATTTCTACGCCACTATTGCTTGTAGTTACATTCGGAAATTGAGGATGACGGTGTGTGCCAAAACTTTTGGTAACCATCCCTTTTTCAACGGGCCACGGCAACTTGCCTTTGTTGCTTGTAAAGCTGGCCGCCAATGCTTTATCTTCTGCGGTTAATGAAAATTCATCTTTTTTAGCAGGTTTTGTAATAACATTTTTGGTAGAAGTATTTGTGCTTTTATCCGCTGCTTTGGCCGCTAAGGCTTTTTCGCGCGCAATCCTGTTTGCTTCTTCAATTGCCGCTTTAATAAGCTTGTCTATTTGTTTGTCTATTGCATCGGCTTCTTTTTGTTTCTTTCTAATTTGCGATGCAAATTTCGATTCGTCTTTTTTAAGCGTTGCAATTAATGCTTGTTGATCTTTTCTTTCTGCGGTTAATTGAGCTTTTGCAGCTTTGTTTTCGGCAATTAAACTCTGTTTTGTTTTTTTCTGGCTAATTAAATCTTCGTTTAATTTTTGTAATTCTTCAGTTTTTAATTTTATACCTTCGCCTTGCTTTTTTCTGAATTTAGCATACTGTTTCATATACTGAACACGCTTGTACGCTTGCAGAAAATTTTGGGAAGACAGCAAAAACATAATGCGACTTTGTTGGCTTTTGCTTTTATACGATTTTTGAATCATAGTAGCATAATCTGCCTTCATAACTTTTAACTCCGCTCTTAGCGCACTTATTTTTTTAATATTATTATTGATATTTCTAGTAAGAAAATTGGCTTGCTGGTTAGTAACACGAATTAAATTTTCAATAGCCGAAATACGCTGATTAAGGTCTTCAACTTGCGTAAGTACAGATTTTTCCTCCTTTTTAGTTTTAAAAAGCAGCGAATTAATTTGTTTAATTTCCTCTAAAATAGCTTTTCGTTTTTCCTCGAGTTGCTTTTGTTTATCTATTTGTGCAGATAAAGTAGCGCCCGAAAATAAACAGAGAACTATTAATAAATATGTGCGTAATTGCTTCATTTAATTAAGTTGAATTGCTTCGTACCCTTCCGGAATTTTAAAAGGAAAACTTACTCGTGCGTTTAAGTCTATTTTTCTGTAATTAATTTCAATAGCCGTTTTCTTCCCGCTTTCCGAAGTATTTATAAAAATATTTGTCGGTAAAAATTGGTTATCGATAAGTTGATAGTCGCCATAACGAATGCTTAATAACCTATTGTCGCGGGGTTGCGAAAGTGTTTCGGCGGCTATTTTAAAGTTTTCGGGATTGATTAATATTGAATGAATAAAATCTTGTGGTTGTTGCTGCGGAATTACTTTAAATTTATTTTGAAATAGCTGCGAATTGTATTCTTTAGCGTTTAAAGCGAATATGGATTGTCCTAAAAGTAAATTTTGCGCTTGCTGAAAATTTATAGGGGTGCCCAACCAATCTCCCAATAGCGTGAAATCGCCCTCAAAATAGGTGTTTCCTATGGTTTCGTAATAACTAACTTGCGAAGGTGTAATATAGACTTTGGCAATGGTGATGCCTAAAATAGAGGCTTTAATCCAAATTTTCTTGTCCTTTTCCATTCGTAAACTCACGGTAATACTTTGCGTTTTTTCCTCGGTATCGTACACCAATTGAACCCTTCCAGCTAAGGTTTTAAAATTGGTTTCTGCAGCCTTGTGCCAAGTGATTATTTCTTTGGTAGTAGCCTTTTTAGCTTCGGCAACCTTTTTTACGCCACCGCAGGAAGTAAGCAACAGTAAAAATAGTAGAGAATAAAGGGTTAATCTCATAATGTTTTAATTGGGTAATTTTATGGCAGCCGCCTTTTCTAAATACATTTTTTCTTTTTTGCTATTTCCTTGCGATTCATATGCAATAGCCAGCTGATTGTAAAAATCTTGCTCCATTTTTGGATTTTCAAAAATAAAGTCTAGCCCGCTTTCTAAACTTTCAATTGCGTCACTATGATTGCCTAACGCGTTGTTTGCCACCCCATTTAGCAAATACAATAACGCTTGTGCCGGAAATATTTCGAGCCCTTGTGAACTTAGCTTTTGGGCAGCTTCAAATTTTTTAAGGTCTATTTGAAATAGCAACGTGTTTTTTAATAAGTTGAAATTATCTGGGTTTACCAATATGCCTTTTTCATACGCCATTAATGCATCTTCTTTTCTATTGTTGGCCGCATAGTAATCGCCCAACTTTTCATAAACCCGTTTGTTGTCTTCGGCAAAATTTGCTACAATTTCGGTTAAGTGGCTTTCGTACGACGGATTGTTATTAACAAAATGAATAAAATCGCCCAGTACTTTATATTTTGTTTCCTGATCTACTTGGCTTGTATTAAAAACGATATTCATAGACTTAACAGCTTGTAAAGGCTTATTATCGTCTAAATAAAACTTGTAAAGTGCTAAATGAACTAATTGAGATTGCGGATTGTTTTTTAGTAGATTTTTAGCAGTTTCGTAAGCCTTTTCTTCGTTGCCTTGTTCGCTATATAGAAAAATTAAGTTGAGGTATTCTCTTTCATTCTTAGGATTGTCGTCAATTTTTTCTTCCAAGTTTTCAATCGCGCCATCGGTGTTTCCTGTTGCACGATATATTTGAGCTCGAAGTGCGTTGCGAATATCGCTTTCGCCCCACGAAAGATCTAGTTCGTCTAAGAGAGAAAGCGCTTTATCATATTGCTTTGTAAGGGTGTAAAGATTTGCGAGATCTTCTTTATAATCTTCGTCAAAAGCAATTAACCGTTGTACCAAAGGAATTGATTTTTCATAATTTTTTTGCTGGTGATAGAGTTCGTATAACTGTTCTAAAACATCTAATCTATCGCCTTGGCTTTGAAGCACTTTGTTAAAATTTGTTTCGGCCGCGACATATTGTTTTAAATAGGTGTGGTTTTTACCCATTTCAAAATGTACCACTGCCTTGTTTTTTTCGCTGTTTGCGGCTTTTTCGGCTTTGTGTAAAGCGGTTAAGGCGAGGTCGTAATTTTCGATACCTTTTTGCTTTAGCGCTTCAAAAAAATGTTCTTGAAATTCATCTTTTACCTGGCCCAATTCATCCATAGGATTACTAATTGAGTCGCCCTTAATTTCTTGCGCAACTATTTGGTTTGAAACAAAAAGTGCGAAGAAAAAAATGATTTGGTATGTAGGTTTAAATTTCAAGATAAAGCGTTGACTTATTATTTTAATTGTGAATAATCTCCTATACTCACATTGGTAAAATTACCATCAAATGTAGCATAATTACCAATCATTGCATTGTCTAAAGTAGCATTCTTAACAGTAGTATTTGTTTGAATAATACTGTTTTTAACGGTGCTATTTTCTATTATGGTGCCCTTTCCAATAGAAGCAAATGGGCCTACGGTGCTATTTTTTAAAACTACATTTTCGGCAATAAAGGAAGGTTCAATTATTTTTGAATTTGTATTAGTGATGTTTTCTGCAACTAATTGCGAATTTGAATTGGCTAAAAAACCGAGCATTCTTTTATTAGTTTCAACGGTAACTTCTTTGTTTCCGCAGTCCATCCATTCATCTACAGTGCCCGTTTTAAATATTTTGCCGGTATCCATCATTCTTTTAATACCGTCATTTATTTGATATTCGCCGCCGTTAATTATGTTGTTATCCAGGACGTACTGCAATTCATTTTTTAATTGAGCAACATCTTTAAAATAGTAAATACCTATAACGGCTTGATTGCTCACATATTCTATTGGCTTTTCTACAAGCTCTATTATTTCTTCTTTTTCATTGAGATTTACTACACCGTATGCTTCGGGGTTTTCAACAACCTTAGTCCAAATAACCGCATCGGCTTCTTTATCTAAATTAAAGTCGGCTCTAATTAAAGTATCGGCATACGCAATTACTGCGGGTCCCGAAAGCGATTCTTTGGCGCACATTATGGCGTGACCCGTACCTTTGGGTTCTAACTGTCTGTAAATTGTAGGTTTAGCATTTAAACTTTCGGCTAAATTTTCGAGATCTTTTATTACATCGTCCCCAAAAAAAGCGGGATCACCAAGAATAAAGGCAATTTCATCTATTTCTTCGTTTAAAACTGCGGCAATATCTTCAACAAGACGGTGTACAATTGGTTTTCCGGCTACCGGAATTAACGGTTTTGGAATGGTAAGGGTATGTGGGCGAAGGCGGCTTCCGCGGCCTGCCATTGGTACTATTATTTTCATATTTATGTCCGTAAATGTGGCTTATTTAATGTTATTTTTTACTAAAGTGCGATAGGTCGTGTTTTTTATTTTGTTCCTGTTGAACCAAATCCGCCAGTGCCGCGAGAAGTTTCGGTTAACTCATTTACTTCTTCCCATACAGCGCGTTCGTGTTTTGCAATTATTAATTGTGCAATTCGCTCCCCGTGTTCAATGGTGAAATTTTCGTTTGAAAGATTGACCAAAATCACTCCTATTTCACCCCGATAATCTGCATCAATGGTACCAGGAGCATTTAAAACGGTAATTCCTTTTTTTGCTGCAAGCCCACTTCTTGGTCTTACTTGTGCTTCATAGCCTACGGGCAATTCAATAAAAAGTCCAGTTTTTACAATGGTTCTTTCCAGCGGTTTTAAGGTAACAGACTCTTGTGTATTTGCACGTAAATCCATTCCTGCCGAGGCACTCGTTTCATAGGAAGGTAAAGAATGTTCAGACTTATTAATTATTTTAATATTCGCAACGTTTGATATTTGTTGAATAGAACTCATAAGATTTTTATCGTATTTATTTAACTGTTAAAAATGGCATCTTGCGTTTTTAGGTTTTAGATTAACTTTTAACAATCTTTAAAAATTCATTTTTTTCAAAATAGTATATAATTCCTGCAAATACTAATAGTAACGTAGTTCCTATCCAGATATTTCTGTTAAAAACATAAAAGGAAGCTGCCGAGAAACTTATGGCTATTAAAAGGTATAAAATAAGCCTTTTAATATTATAAGGAACGTAGTAGTATTTACGGCCGTAAAGATACGAAAGCACCATCATACTACCATAGGCAGCAAGGGTAGCAATAGCCGAGCCCATATAACCTATTACAGGAATTAGTGCAAAATTTAGCACAAGGGTTATAAGCGCTGCAAACGCCGAAATATATGCGCCAAATTTTGTGCGATCTGTAACTTTGTACCACACCGAAAGGTTGTGGTAAATACCCAAAAATAGATTGGCTAATAAAATTAACGGTACAATTTTTAACGCCTCCCAATATTGTTCGTTAGGAATTAATATTTGTTTAAAAATATCAATATAAACCACTACGGCCAGTAGGATTAAGCATCCAAAAACGGTAAAATATTTTGTAATAGTTGCATAGGTAGACTTTGCATTTTTGTTGTTTGAATGATTAAAAAAGAAAGGTTCTATTCCCAATCTAAACGCCATAACAAAAAGGGTCATAAACATTCCTAACTTATAACAAGCAGCGTACAAGCCTACTTGTACTTCGGCGATATTTTGTGGTAGCAAATATTTAAGTAAAATTCTATCAAAGGCTTCATTAATGCTAAATGCAATTCCTGCAAACAATACAGGTAGAGCGTATTTTATCATCTGTTTCCAAATGTGTTTGTCGAACCCAAATTTTATTGTTACATATAGCGGTAAAAGCAAAATTAATGTAAATGCGCTCGCTATTAAATTTGCAATAAACACATAAACCACCTTGTTGTCTGGAAACCACATGACGCTCCAAAAGTTACTATTGGTAGCTAATTTCGGAAGTATTAAAAGGAAGAAAATATTAAACGATAAATTTATTACAACGTTTAAAATTTTAATTACTGCATACCGCATGGGTTTTTCGTTCACCCGAAACCACGCAAAGGGTATTACCACTAGCGCATCTAAGGCCAAAATAAGTAAACCGTAAGTAATATATTCTGTGTTAAAATCTGCAGTATTCGCAATAAACTCTCTAAAAATTAAGGTTATCGACAAGAAAAGCAGGGTTGATATTGTTAGGGAAGTAAGGGTAGTGGATTGTACCTTTTTTTGCTGCATTCCCGCTTTTGTGACAAATCTAAAAAACGCCGTTTCCATTCCGTAACTAAGCACAACATTCCCTAAAATTAAAAATGCCATTACGGTTGAGTATACGCCGTATTCTTCTGGTAATAAAACTTTTACGTATAGCGGAACGAGTAAAACTGTTAAAATGCGAGGTAATACAGTAGCGAGCCCGTAAATAAAAGTTTGTTTAAATAGTTTTTTAAATACGCTCAAGTATGATTATTTTTTGATAAAGTTAGCAGTAAAAGTACTTAAAAATAAGGGTTTTTGAGTAGTATGATGATAAAGCTCCTTTATAAAAAAAGATTGGAAATTTCATCTGTAATTTTGGTGGGTCTAAATGTTTTGGCATCTAAAAAACACCATAGGGTTTTCGCTTCAACAATCACTTTGTTGTCTTTGGGGCGAATTATTTTATAATGGCGTTCGCTTTTTACACCTTCGTAATTATCTATCCACGTTTGGGTTTCGAGTTGGTCGCCTAAAAACGATGGATTTTTATACGAAATAAAATGATTTAAAACCACCCAAACGTTTTTATAGCGTTGTTCCTGAGTAGTTTTTGCATTCCAATGCGCTTCGGCAGCATCGAGACACCACTGCAAATACGTTACATTATTAACGTGATTTAAGTTATCGATAGCCGAAGATGGCACCGTAAACTGCTGTTTAAAAACTTCCGATTTCAAAACCCTAATATTAGTTTAGCAATTAAAAAGTAAGTAAGTATCCCGAAGATATCGTTGCTGGTAGTAATAAAAGGCCCTGTAGCCACCGCAGGGTCAATGCCTCTTTTATCTAATAAAATAGGCACAAAAGTACCAATTAGCGCTGCCAAAACAATTACTGAAATTATAGCAACACCAATGCTTACAGATTCCAAATAGGTTGTAAAAAATAAAAAGTGACTTATTAATAAAACTACCAAAGCTATGGCAATGCCATTTACCAATGCCAGTGTAGATTCTTTTAAAAGTCGAGCGAGTAAATTTCCTTTTAAGGAATCGTTTGCGAGTCCTTGTACCACAATAGCGCTACTTTGTACGCCTACGTTTCCGGCGGTAGCTTGAATAAGCGGCACAAAGATTATTATTTTCGGGAATGTGGCCATCATATCTTCAAAACCTGTAATTATACTCGCGGCGCCTAAACCGCCAAACATCCCAATTAAAAGCCACGGCAAGCGCGCTTTGGTTTGTTTAAAAATACCGTCGTCTGCCTCAACATCTTGGCTAATACCCGCCGCCATTTGGTAATCTTTTTCGGCTTCTTCTTTAATAAAATCTACAATATCGTCAATTGTAATTCTACCTACTAAAATGCCGTTATCGTCTACTACGGGAATGGCCTCCAAGTCGTATTTCTGCATTATTCTCGCAACTTCTTCGGCTTCGGTGTGTACGTTTACATAATCTACTTTTGGGATATAAACTTCGCTTATATGTGCTCGTCCTGGAGCGGTAAGCAAGTCTTTTAGCGAAAGTCTTCCTTTTAGTTTTCCAAACTTATCGGTTACATAAATAGAATGAACTCTCGTAACATTTTCGGCTTGTCGCCGCATTTCGCGTACGCAACCTGCAACCGTCCACGTTTCTTTAACTCTAACTAGCTCTTTTGCCATTAATCCCCCGGCAGTATCTTCATCATACCTAAGAAGGTCCACAATATCGGCTGCGTGAACCTGGTCTTCAATATGGCCAATAACTTCGTTTTGAACATCGTCATCGAGTTCGGCAATAATATCGGCCGCATCATCGGTATCCATCTCTTCGAGCTCATCGGCAATTTCGGAGGGCGAAAGTTGGTCTAAAATTCGCTCTCGAAAATCGTCATCGAGTTCAATTAAAATTTCACTGGTAACTTCACTGTCGAGCAACTTAACTATATAGGTTGCTTCGTCTAAATGTAGTTCTTCAAGTAATTCGGCAATATCGGCAAAGTGAAATTCTGCCAACAACACTTTTAGCCCATCACCATCGTTAGTGGCAATGAGCTGTTCAACTTGTTCGATAAAATCATCTGTTAGTTGAAATTGCATCGTTTTCCAGTTTTTTTGTAAGGGCTATGAATTGTGAAACAGATAGTTGTTCTGGACGCTGGCCAAAGATAGCATCTTCTTTTAGTTTATCGCTTAGATTAAAGGATTTTAAGCTATTGCGAAGTGTTTTTCTGCGTTGTTGAAAGGCTGTTTTTACAACTCTATAAAACATCTTTTCGTTACAATCTAATTTTAAATTTTCTTTGCGTGTAAGTCTTAAAACCCCGCTATCTACTTTGGGTGGCGGGTTAAACACTGTGGGAGGTACGGTAAATAGGTATTCGGCCTTGTAAAATGCTTGGGTAATTACCGAAAGAATACCGTAAGCTTTGCTTCCTTCTTTTTCGCAAATGCGTTGTGCAACTTCTTTTTGAAACATTCCGGTAAACTCTGGAATTTGCGATTTCCACTCCAACATTTTAAATACAATTTGGGTTGAAATGTTATACGGAAAATTGCCGGTAATACTAAATTGCTCCTCGCCAAAAAGCTGCGATAAATCGTACTTTAAAAAATCTGCTTCAACAATTTTTAGATTTTTATTCGGATAGTTTTTTTCGAGATATGCAATAGATTCGGTGTCTAAATCCATTGCAATTACCTCCACATTTTTATTAATCAAGTATTTTGTAAGCACGCCCATTCCAGGACCAATTTCTAAAACATTTTTGTAGCCATTTAACGTAAGCGTATCGCTTATTTTTTCGGCAATTGTTTCATTTTTTAAAAAGTGTTGCCCAAGATGTTTTTTGGCGCGAACAGTTGTTGCACCTATCTTTTCATTTGGCTTATTTAATTTTTTGCTTTTCATTAAAATGCTTACAAGGGTAATTGAAGCCTCTTTTTTTTATTTGTTAAATAGTTCGTTATGCGCTTCGCCAATTACCTCCAGCTCGGTGCGAAAAGCTACAAATTTACCTTCAAAAGGGCCGCTCTTTGCTCTAAGCTCGTCTGCATCTTCGTCATAGTATTTTTCGAGGGTTTCTTTACTATCTGTAAAAAACTGCACCGAATAGGTTGTGCCTCCCATTTCTTCTACAATAACAACACGTGTCATTAGCGCTTTGCTAAATTTACCCGTGGCTAACATATCTGGAATATGTTCTGTCTTCATCCAGTTTATCCACTTATCGTGAATTACTTGGTCTACATTTATAGTAACGTTGTAGATATACATAATTTTATCAATTTTAATTTTTAAATCTTTTTTAAAGTTGAAGTTTGTTAATTGATGGCGTCGCCACGAAGGGAGCGATACCGTTTTCGCGCTTCAACAAAATATATACTATTAGCATAGTTAAATATTATAGCTTCGTAATGTTTTTTGGCTTCTTGGGGTTGGTTTAAATTTAGCTCGTAAATTTTGGCTAATTTGTAATGCGCATCATCTGCCAAAATATCGTCGCTATAAAACTGCAGTACTTTTAAATAATTGGCTTCGGCTTTGTTGTAATTTTTAGTTTTTTCGAATATTTCGCCCTGTTTTAACAAAGCTTCGTCTTCAATGCTTTCGCCTTTGTGTTCGGTTAAAATATCGTCCAAAATTTTAATTGCTTCATTATGTTTATCTTGAAAAGATAGCAAATGTGCACGTGCGTATTTTTTAAGTGCCGTTTGGGTTGAGTCTTCTAATGAATTGTCCCGAATAAGTAAGCTTAGGTGCATAGCGTCATTAGCAATTAATTGCGAAGTAGATTTTTTTAACACATCTAATTGCACTTGTGCCCATTCAAAATCGCCTTTAAAATAGCTGGTTCGCGCAACTTTATATCGTGCTTCTTGGGCAAGCACGTTGTTGGGAATTTTATTCTGAATTTGCGAATAATAAATTAACGCCTGATTAAACTTTTCGTCTAAAACCAAAACATCTGCAAGCTCCATTTTTACACGTGCTTCTTGATAAACCGATAGATTGTATGCCGAAAGTTCTTTAAGATTGTTGATGGCAATTTCTTTTTTGTTGGCTTTAGAAGCTAAAAAACGATTGAAATCTAATTGCAGCAAATAGGTTTCGGCGGTACGACCAAATTTGTCTAATAAGGCTTCAAATTCGCTTTCAATTTTTGAATAATTTTCGGGAACTGCAGTTTCCACCGCAATTGTCATAAGTATTTGATACCCTTTTAATTTGTCTTGTGGCGTAAATGAATTTTCAATTACATAATTTACAATACTTCTGCCTGTTTCATAATCTTTATCTACAATGGCAATACGGGCTAAGTTGGTAATACTATTTAAGTCGTGCCCCACGCGTTTATAAATAGCTTTTTCCTGCGTAAATGCTTTTTTATATTCTTTTTGTTGAATAAATAGCCAGCTTAATAATTGGTTGTATAAAATATCTGGATTTTGCTGCGACCGTTGTAATAGGGCTTTTCGAAGCAAAATATTGGCTTCGTTATTGGGGTCTTCTGAAATATATAAACTGAAATATCGCTGCGCCGCCCCTTTAAATGAATTATTTTTAATAACCAGCCCAAGGTAACTATCAAACATTTTTTCTAGCTGTCCTTGCTCTCCGTAAATTTGTGCGAGCTGCATGTTGAAGTCTAAGCGATCGCTAATGGTCATTGCTTTTTCATAAACTTTAACGGCTTCATCGAGGAGGTTGTATTTTCTAAACGCATTGCCAATGTTGTAGGAATAGTGGGGATTTTCATCAATTGCTGTAATGGCTTTGTTATAGTTTAAAGTAGCTAATTGCAGCTTGTTTTGAAGCGAATAGTTGTAGCCTAATTCTACGTATAACTGCGGAAAATTTCTGCCATTGCCCAATTTGCTTTTAATAAGGTTTTCGGCTTCTAAAAATTTTTCGAGTTGTTGGTAGCTTTGTATTACGCCCATAAAGTAATCTAGACGATAGGGGTTTTCCTTTAATAGTTTTTCATAAATGCGCAACGACTTTTCAAATTCGCCGTGTTTAAAATAATTTTTAGCAAGCGCCTCGGTTTGCGAAAAGCCCGACACACAGCATAAAAAGCATAAAATAAATAGAAAATTGCGCATGCCGTAAATATAAACAAATGACCCGATAGGTACGGGTTTATTGGTGATTTTATGAATTTATTTGGATATAATTCTGGTTTTATTAATTGAAGTATTCTGAAAATAAAAAAGTCGGAAACATCACTATTTCCGACTTTTCTAAAAATATTTATAAAAATTAGCCTAAATCTTCTAAATCTAATTCGTCTATGGCATCCCAGGTTTCATCCAAATCCATGTTGGTACCTTTGGCTTCAAGGTAAAACCTATTGCCTTCCATAACTTGAATTTTGCTGTTATTGTTGCGCGATTTGTACTCTTCAATGGCTTTTTTGCCATCTTTTTTTACAGTTCGGCGCGAGCCATTTTCATCTTCTTCTTCAAAATCTTGGGTTAGCATCATTCGCATCGCGGCGGTTGCTGCGGCTCCCATTTGTCCTGCTCCATCAATAACATTTATAGAAAACTTTTTAGATTTATCTTCGTTGGCGTAAGTGGCCTCAATAGACGAAATATTCATCATGCCGGCTTTTCCTGCTTTATAACTAATGCGGTTCATTCCATTAACATCGTCGGGCATCCACGATTTTAGCTCTTCGTTTGTGAGTGGAGTTAATTCTCGCAACTCTTGCATATCGTCTTGCATATTGGTCATTTCCTTTACCGCGTTGGTAGTGTTGGAAACGGCATCTTTGGTCTCTTTAATTTTTTCACTTACAGGATTGTCTTTACAGCTTAGCAATGCTGCAAAAATTGAAAATGCTAATACATACTTTTTCATAAATTGATATTTTATTAGTGATTATGGTTAATTGAACCGCTAATATAATCAATATGAATAAGAAGGATAAATTCAATAAAAAAATGATTGCTGAAAAGTTACATTTCGGAAGCAACTTTTTCTAATTGATTATACCAGTTTTCACCAAATTTGCGAATAAGTGCAGTCTTTACAAATTTATAAACGGGTACCTGCAATTCTTTGCCCAAAGTACAGGCGTCGTCGCAAATAGGCCAACGGTGGTAATTTACTGCCGAAAACTCGCTGTAAGCTTGGACTCGCACAGGATATAAGTGGCACGAAATAGGTTTTATAAAATCTACTGTTTCTTCGGTTAGCGCACCGGCATTATAAGCATCTTCAATTCCGCAGCTTGCAATACCGTGGTCGGTAAAAGTTACGTAAGCACATTCTTTACCTTCAACGAGCGGAGTTTCTAACTCCTTATTGCTGGTTGTAATATAGGTGCCATGTTTTTCGATGGCAGCTATCCCTTCTGCTCGCAAAAACGGTTTTACCTTGGGGTAGATACTTTCTAAGATTGGTGCCTCCTCGGCGGTAACTGGTGCGCCAGCTTCGCCTTCAATACAACATGCGCCTTTGCAAGCGTTTAAATTGCACACAAAATCTTTTTCGATTATATCTTCAGATACTATGGTTTTCCCTAATTGAAACATGCCGCAAAGATAATTTCTTTATACATTTTAAATAGTAGAATTTCTGCTTTTATTGTGGGTGTTATTTTAGGACTCCCAATATTATTTCCTAATTTTGCCACCAGAAACTAAAGCCATGACATTAAATTTCAAAGAAATAGTTACTGCCACAATGGTGCTTTTTGCTGTAATCGATATAATTGGTAGTATCCCCATAATTATAGGGTTACGCGATAAAGCGGGGCATATTAACTCTGGAAAGGCTTCCATAATTGCCGCAGTAGTAATGGTAGTTTTTTTGTTTTTAGGAGAACGTATTTTAAATTTAATTGGGGTAAACGTTAATGAATTTGCTGTTGCCGGGGCGCTTATTTTGTTTTTTATGGCTTTAGAAATGATTTTGGGGGTTACACTTTTTAAGGAAGGCAGTACTAGCCCAGACATGGCGTCTATTTTTCCGCTTGCGTTTCCGTTATTGGCGGGGCCGGGAAGTTTAACCACTTTGCTATCGCTTCGTGCCGAATTTGATTTACAAAATATTATTGTAGCAATTTTTGTAAATATTGTAATTATCTACGTAGTTTTAAAAACATCGGCGAAGCTGCAAAGATTTTTAGGAAAGAACGGAATTGCAGTAATTCAAAAGATATTTGGTGTAATTTTGCTCGCTATTGCAGTAAAGTTATTTACTTCAAACATTCAAGAACTTTTTAATTATTAATACTATGAAAATCTTTATTTACATATTAATTGCCTTAGCTGCAGGGTTAGTGATTTTTAATATCGCTAACTTAAATTTCAGCAATTTATTGGAAGGGGATAGCGCCGTTGCTTTTATATGTGTATTGGCTGGATTTTGTTCTATTTTGCTTTTAACTATTTTGTTGATTTCTAAGAAAATTGAAGCTTCTTCAAAAATGATTAAGCAGTAATACAGTTACTCGTTTTTCGAGTTAATTGTAGCTTCCATCTCTAAGACCTTAAGTAGCATAGGGTCTTTTTCATTAAGTATTATTTCAAACTCATTTGGGCCAAATAATTGTTGCGCAATATTGGCTTTTATAGTCCGCTTTAGTTGTTCGCGGTAATTGGATAAGTCAATTTCGGCTTCGTTAAAATTAGCGTATGTTATAAATTCACCAATAAGATTGGTGTCTACTTTAAAGTTTTTCCGAAAAGCTTCAAAATCCATGTTTTTAAAAACGGCTCTATTTTTTTCGAGATACTCAAATATAAAATAGCTCATAAATCCGCTTTTGGAAATATATTGCAAGGTTTCATTTTCAATACTTGTGTCCTTTGGTACAAAAACATCGGGTATTATGCCGCCGCCACCGTAAACCACCTTACCCTTTGGTGTGGTAAATTTTAAAGAATCGGCAACTTTTATGCTATCAGCGTGGCGCAATTCGCCGTTGTAATATCGTTTTTCGTAATCGTTATAATAACTGTTAATACCGTTGTTATACGGCCGCTGAATTGATCTACCAGTTGGGGTGTAATACCGAGCAATCGTTAAACGCACAGCGCTTCCGTCCCCCAAAGACATTTCTCTTTGCACCAAACCTTTCCCAAATGATCTTCTGCCTATAATGGTGCCTTTATCGTTGTCTTGCAAGGCGCCGGCAATAATTTCGCTAGCCGAGGCAGAGTTTTCATTGATAAGCACATATAATTTTCCGTGTTCAAAATCGCCACGCCTTGTAGCATACGTTTTATTTATGTCGCCAGATTTATTTTTAGTGATTAAAACTAGTTTGTCTTTCTCCAAGAACTCATCGACAATTCTTTCGGCTGTTGAAATATAACCCCCCGGGTTATCGCGTAAATCTAAAACCAATTTCTCGATTCCCTTATCCTGTAATTCGTCCAAGGCAGATTTAAATTCTTTAAAAGTAGTTTCTGAAAATCGATTAATTTTTATGTAGCCAAGCTTATCTTCAATTACATATGAAGCGTCTACGCTTACAAGCGGGACTTGTTTTCTTCTTAAACTAAATTCTAAAACTTTATCTGCACTGGGTCTATAAACCTTGAGGCTTACTTTGCTATTGGCTTCACCCTTTAAAAATTTTGAAATACTATCGCGATCTGCTATGTTTCCAAATAGCTTTCGGCCATCTGCCGAAATTATTCGGTCACCGCCTTTAATTCCTGCTTTGGCAGCGGGGCCGCCTTTAATAGACCTAATTACCGCAATAGTATCATTGTAAATATAAAAACTTACGCCTATTCCAATAAACGCACCGCGCATATCGTCTGCGTTGTGTTCGTATGCTTTTTTAGGAATGTAAATAGAGTGTGGGTCTAAGTTTTTTAATATCCCGTGAACGGTTACATCTACAATACTATCGGTATTAATGCTATCTACGTATTCATAGTCTATATAATCAATAAGTCTATTGAGTTTGTCTTTTTTTGAATTGGTAGCAAATATTTTTTCGGTAGTATCGCTAAAATTAAGTTTCGAGCCCAATAATACCCCAATAGCGAGCGCTAAACCAATATAAAGTGGTAAGTATTTTTTGTATTTACTATTTTTTAATGACGTTTTATCTTTCATTCTGCTATTTCCAATTCTGAAATTTTCTGAACGCTAACACCAGCTTTCTTTAGAAAAGTAATTCCAGAATTGTCTTTGTATTCATTTAAATAAACCATGCGTTTTATTCCTGCTTGGTGAATTAATTTACTGCAATCTTTACAGGGAGACATGGTAATATATAAGGTTGCTCCCTGGCATGCGTGAGTGCTGGAGGCAACTTTTAATATTGCATTGGCTTCGGCGTGTAATACGTACCATTTTGTATAACCTTCCTCGTCTTCACAAATATTTTCGAAGCCGGTGGGAGTGCCATTGTAGCCATCGCTAATTATCATTTTATCTTTAACAATAAGTGCGCCAACTTGTCTTCTTTTACAATATGAAAGTTTGCTCCATTCAAGCGCCATTCTAAGGTAGGCCACATCGTACTTGCGTTGTTTACTGTCGTTCATTCAAGTTTAAAATTTACAGATAAAGAGAGAAATAGGTTATAATTTCAATAGTATTACAATTAGCCTAAAGCATAGCAAACTAATATTTAAAAACGAAATTACGTTGTATGGTAGCTTCTGCCAAAAAAAATGCTGTTAACTTCCTGCCAAATTATTTTAAAATGTAACTGTAGCTGAGGTTAAAAGCTAAACAATAAATGTCTGCTTTTATTGTAGCTACAAGGTTTATTAAAATATCCAATTGTCTATTACCATAGGTATTACCATTCCTATTACAATTGAAGACACAACCAAAATCCAATCGCGTTTGTTGAATCTAAAAATAGTTTGAAATATAAAACTTAGTATCAAAAAGATGATAACCACAATAATTTGTGCCGTTTCAATTCCTAAGGCAAATTCTAAAAGCGGTAATAATTCGCGATCGCTTTGTAATTGGTTGTAAAATGAAGCGAAACCCAAGCCATGAATTAATCCAAAAAACAGTGTAACCGTATAAAAAACGGTCATTTTTTCAACCCGTTTGGACTTGCCAGCTGTAAAAAGATTAAAAATTGCGGTTGCTAAAATTGTAATTGGAATAAGAAATTCAATCACGCTACTCGACACACTTATTAGGTTATAGCTGGCCAAAAGCAATGATAGTGTATGGCCAATAGTAAACATGGTAACCAGTATTAAGATTTTTTTCCAAGAAGAAAAATTATAAGCGGCGCATAATACTATTAAAAACAATACGTGATCGTAGGCTTTCCAGTCTAAAACATGATGAAGCCCTAAGTTAAAGTACAGCCAGAAATCGGTCATGAAAGGAGAAAATTTGTAAAGTTTGTCAAATATACAGTTTTGAGTCGAAGATTTCAATCAACAACAGTATTCACTGCTAAATTAATTTATGCTTCCAAGATAAAAATTTTAAAGATCTATTTGTAACCTTATTAAGTTTTAACATGTTGAGTTATCTATCAGGCTTATAGTTAATTAACAACAGCTTGTTAAAAACTATATTAAATATTTAAAAATAGTTTTAATGTCTTATTTAGGTGTGCATTAGCAATGATTGATAAATATTTAACGACTAAATTATCGAGGTGATATTTTTCAGCAGGTTTTTTTACTAAATATAAGTTTTTTAATACGGCTTGGCATTGTTAAGAGGCTTGTTTACACAGCTGTTCTGCAATATATTTGTTTGAAATAAATAAAATAAAATGATGAAAAAACTACAAACCTTTTTAGTGCTTTTTGTTGTATCTGTAACGATGCTTCAAGCACAAACATTCCCTACTACCTCATGGAGCGATCTTGCCGATATTAGCTGGTACGACGCTAATCAAGACGAATTTACAATTTCTACTAGCGAAGCATTGGCAGGTCTCGCACAATTAGTAGCCGATGGAAACACCTTTGCGGATAAAACAATTTTAATTGGTGCCGACATTAATCTCGACGAAAATTTATGGAGACCTATTGGAGTAGATACAAATATTCCGTTTTCAGGCACAGTAGATGGAGGAGACTTTACAATTAGCAATCTTTGGGTAAATATGCCAGACCAAGAATTTGCAGGTCTTTTTGGTCATACTGAAAGTGCTACTTTATTAAACATTCATATTGATGTTGCTAATATTATTGGAGACGATAATACCGGTGCATTAGTTGCAAATCTATTTGACAACGGTTCTGTAACAAATTGCAGTGCTATAAATGTAGATGTTACGGGGCAATATACTACTGGCGGATTGGTTGGTGGTTTTTTAACAAACTCTACTATTACTAAAAGTCACGCAATTGGTAATGTAACTGGTTTTGCCCAAGTAGGAGGTCTAGCCGGTACAGGTTGGGACAATGTAATAGTTGCTGAATGTTATTCTGAAGGCACCGTAACTGCCGATGCATTAACTGGTGGCTTAATTGGTTCATTTCCATTTGCTTTTGCAGGCGAAAGTGTTGTAGATAATTGCTATTCTCGTGCTAATGTTGTTTCATTAATGGACCGTGCAGGAGGTTTAATTGGTAATGGAGATAATGCGTTACTTATTAAAAATTCATATGCTACAGGTACGGTAACAGCTCCTGATAGTGCCGGTGCTGTTATAGGTTTATGGGGAATGATTAATGCCGAAAACTTATATTTCGATACCGAAACTTCAGGAATGACCGAAGGTGTTGGCGTTATTCAAGGCCCTCCCGTTACGCCAGACATTACGGCAAAAACTACAGCAGAGATGAAATCTACCGAATTAGTAGATTTGTTAAACGCCGGTTCAACCGCTGCACCTTGGTCTTTAGACGCAAGTAAAAATGATGGTTACCCAGTTTTAAACGCTGTATTGAGCGTTCAAGATAACAATCTTGATGCTGCATCAGTAAAAGTTTATCCTACAGTTTTTGAAACTACATTTACAGTTTCTTCAACTTTAAACGTACAGTCTTATAGCATTTACAATTACAGCGGTGCGCTTATTTCTAAAGGAAATTTAAGCAATACAGTTTCAACAGTAAATGCAGCTAACCTTTCGGCTGGAGTTTATATTTTGAAAATTAATACTGCCGAAGGAACGATTACAAAGAAGATTATTAAGAAATAAATTTTCTAAAAATCTTAATTGAACAGTGTAAAAAATCCTCAGAAAATCTCTGGGGATTTTTTTATGGGAAGATTTTGTATCTTTAATTGAGTTTCTAAAGAATTCAATTATAAAGAAATTTGCGATATTATTAGTTACACTTATATTGGGATTTCAAAGCTTTGGTCAAGATCCCGATCCTGAACTTTTTAAAACGTGGCAGCTTTATAGTATTATTCCAGATTTTGGCCATCCGGCAATTATTTCAGAAATAGACCCTCCCATTAGACCGTATTTAACAGTAAATTACAATCTTTCGTTCGAAGGTTTTGGAGCTTGTAATTCCTTTTCGGGAAACTTCATTCTTATGGGCAATTCTGAGGAATTGAGACCCATTAATTACACGCAGACCACTGAAACCTGTGAACACCAGATATGGAACGACTTTGAATTTTATTACTTCGATTTTTTTTCAACTGAAGATGATTACTGGTATAATATTTTTATTGACTCATCAGATGGCTTACAGCATATGCATTACACAAATAATCCTTTTGGTTTAGTGCTAGACTTTATTGCTGGAGAACCACTATCCATTCAAGACTATAATTCCGAAAAATTCAAACTCTATCCAAACCAAGCTACCGATCGGCTGTTTATAAAATCCGAAGACGCTCAAATTATAAAAACAATAGTTTATTCCATTTCAGGGAAAAGAATTTTAGAAGGCGAACCAATTGAAGGCGCTCTGGATATTACTTCACTAGCAAATGGAATGTATTTTCTTGAATTAACAACTTCCGAAGGTCATAGAAGCGTAGTAAAGTTTATAAAAAAATAAAGCTCCAACATTTCTGTTAATGCTTTTTGTACTCGAGGTGGCCCCGAATCCTCGGGGGAACCCGCCTGTTGAAAGAACTGGATTTTGAGCCCAGGGCGTCTATCACACATAAAAAAAATCCCCCAACAAAAATTGTTAGGGGATTTTGTACTCGAGGTGGGAATCGAACCCACACTCCCGAAAGAACTGGATTTTGAATCCAGCGCGTCTACCAGTTCCGCCACTCGAGCAAAGGGGAGGCAAAAATAAACAATTATTAGAAATTACTTTAAATATTATCTGCCTATTTTTTTAAATATTGCACGTTATTAATTTTTACCTTTGTAGCCTATTTAACCTAAACCATAAAAAATGTCTATTCCCGCACCAGACCCCAAGATTTTTGCATGTAAACAAAGTGAAGCCTTAGCGCAAGATATTGCCGATGCTTTCGGAATTACCCTGGGTAAAGTAATTACCTCTCATTATAGCGATGGCGAATTTCAGCCGTCGTTTGAAGAATCAGTTCGTGGAAGTCGCGTATTTTTAATAGGGTCTACCTTCCCAAATAGCGACCATTTAATGGAACTGCTTTTAATGATTGATGCCGCTAAAAGAGCTTCGGCGCGCCATATTACAGCGGTGCTGCCATATTTTGGGTGGGCTAGACAAGATAGAAAAGATAAGCCAAGAGTGCCAATTGCTGCAAAATTAGTGGCAAAAATGCTTGAAACCGCAGGCGCTACTCGTATTATCACTATGGATTTGCACGCAGATCAAATTCAAGGTTTCTTTGAAAAACCAGTAGATCACCTTTTTGCTTCAACAATATTTCTTCCGTATTTAAAAAGTTTAAAACTAGATAATCTTACTATTGCTTCGCCAGATATGGGAGGGTCTAAAAGAGCATATGCCTATTCTAAGTTTTTAGAATGCGACGTTGTAATTTGTTACAAACAACGCGAAAAGGCTAATGTTATTTCATATATGGAATTAATTGGCGACGTAAAAGGAAAAAATGTTGTACTCGTAGATGATATGGTTGATACAGCAGGTACGCTTACCGCCGCAGCCGATTTAATGATGGAGCGCGGGGCGCTTAGTGTTCGCGCAGTGTGTACTCACCCGTTACTTTCAGGAAATGCTTACGAGCGCATAGAAAATTCGCAAATGAAAGAATTAATTGTATCCGATTCAATTCCTACAAAACCACACAGCAAAATACGCGTAATTAGTTGTGCCAAATTATTTGCCGATGTTATGTTGAGCGTAAATGCTAACAAATCTATTAGCGGTAAATTTTTAATGTAGTTTGTTTCGGTAAAAACAAGAGATCAAAAACGTTTTAAACCAGTATTAAAAAAAACGTTTTTCATAAATTGTTGTTTAAAAATAAAACTTATCTTTGCACACCCTAAAAAACAGGTTTTTAGGGTGTTTTTAATTAATTTACAATTTAAATAAAATGAAATCAATTACAATTAAAGGATCAAAAAGAGAAAGCGTGGGCAAAAAGGCAACGAAGGCCCTACGTAATGCTGGAATGGTTCCTTGCGTAGTTTACGGAGGGGAAGAGCCAATTAGTTTTGCAGCAGATGAAATTGCATTTAAAGATTTGGTTTACACTCCAGACGTACACACGGTTGTAATAGACCTAAACGGAGAAAAAGTAAATGCTATTCTTCAAGATATTCAATTTCACCCAGTAACAGATCGTATTCTTCACATCGACTTTTACCAAATTTATGATGATAAAGAAGTTACTATGGAAATTCCAGTTCGTATCACTGGTAACTCTCGCGGAGTTCGTAACGGTGGTACACTACGTATTGTAACGCGTAAACTAAGAGTAAAAGCATTGCCAGCAAATCTTCCAGATTTTATCGAGGCAGATATTACAGAAATGCGTATTGGTAATAAAATGTACACCAAAGCTCTTAAAACAGACGATTATAAAATTATGCACCCAGACAACACAGTTGTTTGTCAAGTTAGAACATCGCGTACTGCTATCGCAGATGAGGATGATGATGAAACTGCTGAAGGTGCAGAAGGAGAAGAAGTACCTGCTACAGAAACAGATGATGTTGCTGCAGTAAAAGGATAATTTCTTTTTTAAAGATATGTTTAAAGCATCCTGATTATTCAGGGTGCTTTTTTTATTTTTACCAAAGTTGTACAGAAATATGATATCAATTTTTAAAAAGCTTTTTTCAGCTAAAAAAGCTGCTTTTATTGTTGAAGAAAAAGATCCGATGAAAAAATTTTTAGTAGTGGGTTTGGGAAATATAGGCCCAAAATATGCCAATACACGCCATAATATTGGCTTTAAAATTTTAGATATTTATGCCGAAAAAAATGACCTAAGTTGGCAAACAGCCAAGCTGGGTGATGTTACTACCCATAAAATTAAGGGGAGAACAATTATCTTTTTAAAACCTAGTACGTTTATGAATTTAAGCGGAAAAGCTATTAAATATTGGATGGATAAGGAAAAGATTCCACTCGAACATTTGCTTGTTATTACAGACGATTTAAACTTAGATTTTGGAACAATTCGGGTAAAAACAAAAGGTAGTGACGGAGGCCACAACGGATTAAAAGACACTCAAAATACATTGCAAACTACGCAGTACAATAGGTTTAGATTTGGCATTAGTGACGCTTTTAGCAAGGGACAGCAAATAGATTATGTTTTAGGCGAGTGGAACGAAGAAGAATCGCAAAAGCTGCCCGAACGTTTAGAAATAAGTTGTAAAATTATAGAGTCTTTTGTTTTAGCAGGAATAAAGATTACTATGAATACTTTTAACGGAAAATAACTGTGAAAAAATTTTCTTCAGCATCTACATTTAAAAGTAACCGCCAAAGCGTTGTTACCATTGGCACTTTTGACGGTGTGCATATTGGGCATCGCGCCATTTTAAAGCGCCTAGTGGCCACTGCAAAAAGTGAAAATTTAGACGCCACAGTACTTACTTTTTTTCCGCATCCGCGAATGGTGCTGCAGCAAAATGTAGATATTAAACTTATAAATACTATCGATGAACGCACCCAATTGCTAGAGGAGGCGGGTCTAGATAATTTAATAATTCATCCCTTTACACAGGCGTTTTCGCGACTTACTGCATTGGAATATGTTCGCGATATTTTGGTGAATAGTTTAAATGCGAAGAAAATAATTATCGGGTACGATCACCGCTTCGGAAGAAATAGAAATGCCAATATTGAAGATCTTAAAGAGTTTGGCAAAACTTATAATTTTGAAGTAATAGAAATTTCAGCAAAAGAAATTGACGATGTAGCGGTAAGTTCTACCAAAATTAGAAACGCCTTAAACGAAGGCGATGTTGAAACTGCAAATTCATATTTACAATATAATTTTTCAATTTCTGGCGAAATAATTAAAGGGAAAGCGATAGGGCGCACCATTAATTATCCCACTGCCAATTTAAGTCTCGATGAAAACTATAAACTGGTTCCAAAAAATGGAGTATATGTAGTTGAATCTGTGATCGATGGCGAAAAAGTCTTCGGAATAACTAGTATTGGTACAAATCCTACCGTTGGCGGCAAAGAAAAAACTATTGAAACTTATTTTTTAAATCTCGATAAAAACTTATACGGTAAAAAAATTACTATCGCGTTTTTAAAGTATATTCGAGATGAGGCAATCTTTAATTCTATTGAAGGATTAAAAGAAGCTATTAAAAAGGACGAACTGTTTGCAAAACAATTTTTAACCAATCGTGAATAAATTTCTATTTAAACAAATAGACAATATTTCGCTAGTTCTTTTTAGGGCTGTATTTGGTTTTTTAATAGCTACCGAAGCATTTGGTGCTATAATTACAGGCTGGTTACGCCGCACCCTCGTAGAGCCACCCTTTACTTTTAATTTTATAGGGTTCGACTTTTTGCAGTATTTGCAAGGAGATTTTATGTATTTCTATTTTGTAGTAATGGGCGTTTTTGGGGTTTTTGTAATGCTGGGTTACAAATATCGCTTAAGTATGGTAGCCTATGCTATTATGTGGACGGCAGTGTACTTAATGCAAAAGTCTAGTTACAACAATCACTACTATTTAATGATGTTGTTGTGTTGGATTATGGCCTTTTTACCTGCCAATAGGTGGTTTTCGTTCGATGCTAAAATAAACCCGGCAATTAAAAATCCGGCCATGCCGCGATGGGTTTTGTTGGTTTTAATTCTGCAAGTTTGGATTGTATACACTTACGCGTCAATTGCAAAATTATACCCCGATTGGCTCGATGCCTCCATGGCGCAGCTTTTAATGGAAGGTAGAAAACACTATTGGCTCGTGGGCGATTTATTGCAAGAAAACTGGGTGCATTGGGCAATTGCATACACGGGAATTTTATTCGATTTGCTAATTGTGCCTCTAATGCTTTGGAAGCGCACTCGCCTTTTCGGGTTTATAATTTCTATATTTTTTCATCTTTTTAATTCTATTGTATTTCAAATTGGCATATTTCCGTATATGTCTATTTCGTTTGCGCTGTTCTTTTTCTCGCCGCAAATACTTAAAAAACGATTTTTACCACATAAAAAGCTATATACAGGAAATGAGGTCATCATCCCGAAATATAAAAATCTGCTAATTGGTGTCTTGTCTTTTTACTTCTTATTTCAATTGGGGTTACCGCTTCGGCACTGGTTTTTTAAAGACGATGTGCTTTGGACCGAAGAAGGCCATCGTTTAAGTTGGCGTATGATGTTGCGGGCAAAAAGCGGTTCTTTAACGGTATACGTAGCCGATAAAGAAAACGGAAAACGCGAAATTTATAATTACAGCCAATTGTTGGGTAAAAAGCAACAAGCATCGGTTACTACAAAGCCGGATATAATGTGGCAATTAGCACAAAAAATAAAGACTATTGAGGCTAAAAAAGGACGCGATGTGGCTGTTTATATGGACGCCCGTATTCGCATAAATCGCGGCGAAGTTCACAGGTTTACAAATCCTGAAATAGACTTGGCTGCCCAAAAGTGGCACCCGTTTAAACACAGCGAATGGATTTTGCCATCGCCCGATGATTATAATGAAAAGCCTGACAAAGAATAGCTCGATTTTTCTAACTTTGCTCATCATTTAAAGTACAGGTATATGCTACAAGTAACAGACATTCGTGAAAACAAAGATAAATATGTAAAAGCTCTTGCCAAACGCGGTATTGACGCTAATTCGGTTTTAGATGAAGTGCTAAAAGTAGACGAGGCGCGTCGATCGGCCCAAGGGCAGTTAGACGAGGTGTTGGCTAAAAGTAATTCGTATTCAAAAGAAATAGGAAAACTTTTTAAAAGTGGTGAGGTACAAAAGGCCAACGAGTTAAAGGAAGAAACTACCCAATTAAAAGAATCTTCAAAACAACTTAATGAGCAAATGCTCGCCGAAGCTGAAAAGCTACAGCAGTTGCTTTATACCTTGCCAAATATTCCAAACGACTTGGTGCCAGCCGGAACCGATGAAGACGATAATGAAGAGATTTTTAGCGAAGGTGAAGTACCAAAATTAATGGAAGGAGCGCTACCGCATTGGGAACTCGCAAAAAAATACGATTTAATTGATTTTGAACTTGGCGTAAAAGTTACAGGAGCAGGGTTTCCGGTTTATAAAGGAAAAGGAGCCAGGTTACAACGCGCTTTAATTACCTACTTTTTAGATAAAAATACATCGGCAGGATATACCGAATATCAAGTACCGCTTTTAGTGAACGAAGCTTCGGGTTTAGGCACTGGCCAATTGCCAGATAAAGAAGGGCAAATGTACCACGTGGGGGTTGACGATTTGTATTTAATACCAACCTCTGAAGTGCCTGTAACAAATATGTTTCGCGGCAACTTACTTAACCACGCAGATTTACCAATAACTTGTACGGGGTATACGCCCTGCTTTAGACGCGAAGCAGGTAGTTATGGCGCCCACGTTCGCGGGTTAAATAGACTGCATCAATTTGACAAGGTAGAGTTGGTGCGAATAGAGCATCCCGACAAATCTTATGAAGCTTTGGATGGAATGGTAGAACACGTAAAAGACATTCTTCGAGAATTAAAATTACCGTATAGAATACTTCGCCTTTGTGGCGGAGATTTAGGGTTTACCGCTGCATTAACTTATGATTTTGAAGTGTTTTCTACAGCCCAAGACCGATGGTTAGAAATATCTTCGGTATCTAATTTTGAAACTTTCCAAGCCAATAGGTTAAAACTGCGATTTAAAGATACAGACGGTAAAAACAAACTTGCGCATACCTTAAACGGAAGTGCTTTAGCTTTGCCAAGAGTACTTGCCGGAATTCTTGAAAACTACCAAACCGAAGAAGGGATAAAAATTCCTGAGGTGCTTGTGCCTTATTGCGGTTTCGATATTATTAATTAATTATTCGGGTCACGAATTCACAAAATTTTCAATAAAATACTTGTGGGTTCGTGATTTTTTATGCTTAAAATTGTCTAAAATCTTGACAATTTCATTTTAAAAATATTTAAAAAAGTTTACATTTTTTGTAAACTTTTTTTGTTTTGTTTTGTTTAAAAAGTATCATAAAAGATTGAGAAACAAATAAATACAAATTTTAAAATCGTAAAATTTGCAAACAATTGAATTTGTTGTGTTGAAAACTTTGTTGAAAAAGAGAATTTAGTTGCTTGAAATTAGCCTTTTATTTTGGTCATATTTGTTAACAACAGATAACAGATATTTTTAATTTTTAAATAAAAGACAATGAGTGCAATTGAACCTATTTTACAAGAAAATAAAAGCAGATTTGTAATATTTCCTATTGAACATCCAGACATTTGGGAGTGGTATAAAAAAAGTGAAGCAAGTTTTTGGACCGCCGAAGAAATAGATCTTCATCAAGATCTAACAGATTGGAATTCTAAATTAAACGAAGACGAGCGTTATTTTATAAAACATATTCTTGCCTTCTTTGCCGCTTCTGATGGAATTGTAAACGAAAATCTTGCCGAAAATTTTGTGAGTGAAGTACAATATAGCGAAGCAAAATTCTTTTACGGTTTTCAAATAATGATGGAAAACATACACAGCGAAACCTATTCGTTACTTATCGATACCTACGTGAAAGACGAAAAAGAAAAACACCAACTTTTTAATGCAATTGAAACTTTTCCGGCTATTAAAAAGAAGGCCGAGTGGGCGTTAAAATGGATTGAAAGCGACTCTTTTGCCGAGCGTTTAATAGCTTTTGCCGCAGTAGAAGGCATATTCTTTTCGGGTGCTTTTTGTTCTATTTTTTGGTTAAAAAAACGTGGTTTAATGCCCGGACTTACCTTTTCAAACGAGCTTATTTCGCGCGATGAAGGCGTTCATTGCGACTTTGCTGTGCATCTTCACAACAACCATTTGGTGAATAAAGTTTCAAAAGAACGCATTCGCGAAATTCTTGTGGATGCCTTAAATATTGAACGCGAATTTATTACCGAGTCACTACCCGTAAGCTTAATTGGTATGAATGCAAAGTTGATGACCCAGTATTTAGAATTTGTAACAGACAGACTGCTCGTTGAATTGGAATGCGAAAAAGAATACAATGTTACCAATCCTTTTGATTTTATGGATATGATTTCGCTTCAAGGAAAAACAAACTTTTTTGAAAAGCGCGTGGGCGAATACCAAAAAGCTGGAGTAACAAATAAAGATAAAGATGCTAACAAAATTAGTTTCGACGCAGATTTTTAAACTTCAGTAAATAATAGAATTCACCTAAAAAAATAAATAATGAATGTAATAAAAAGAGATGGTCGCAAAGAGCCCATCATGTTCGATAAAATTACAGCACGCATTAGAAAGTTGTGCTATGGATTAAATGATTTGGTAGACCCAATAAAGGTCGCTATGCGAGTTATTGAAGGACTGTACGACGGTGTTACCACAAGCGAGCTCGATAATTTGGCTGCCGAAACTGCCGCTACAATGACAACTTCGCACCCAGATTACGCACGGTTGGCCGCGCGAATTTCGGTTTCAAATCTTCATAAAAATACAAAGAAAACCTTTTCGGAGGTGATGACCGATCTTTATGAATATGTGAATCCGCGTACCGGAAAAAGAGCACCGCTGTTAAGCGATGAGGTGTACCAAGTAATTATGGATAATGCCGACGAATTAGATTCGACCATAATTTACAATAGAGATTTTGGTTATGATTATTTCGGGTTTAAAACGCTTGAGCGATCGTATTTGTTAAAATTAAACGGGAACATAGTTGAGCGCCCGCAGCATATGCTTATGCGCGTTTCGGTAGGAATTCATATGGCCGATTTGAAATCTGTTAAGGAAACTTATGAATTAATGTCTAAAAAGTATTTTACGCACGCCACGCCCACACTTTTTAACAGTGGAACGCCAAAACCGCAAATGTCATCCTGCTTTTTACTTACCATGCAAGATGATAGTATTGAAGGTATTTACGATACGCTAAAACAAACAGCCAAAATATCGCAGGCGGCAGGTGGCATAGGGTTGTCTATTCACAATGTGCGCGCCACGGGATCTTATATTTCGGGAACAAATGGTACCTCAAACGGCGTAGTGCCTATGCTTAGGGTGTTTAACGATACGGCGCGTTATGTAGACCAAGGGGGAGGAAAAAGAAAAGGTTCGTTTGCTATTTATGTTGAACCGTGGCACGCAGATATCTTTGACTTTTTAGATTTAAAGAAAAATCACGGAAAAGAAGAAATGCGAGCTCGCGATTTATTTTACGCCATGTGGATTCCAGATTTATTTATGAAGCGTGTTGAGGATGATGCTCAATGGACACTAATGTGCCCTAATGAATGCCCCGATTTATACAACTGCCACAGTGAAGAATTTGAAACTCTTTATAATAAATATGAAGCCGAAAATAAAGGTAGAAAAACAATAAAAGCTCGCGAATTGTGGGAAAAGATTTTGGAATCGCAAATAGAAACGGGCACGCCGTATATGTTGTATAAAGACGCTGCAAACCGCAAGAGCAATCAGAAAAATTTAGGTACTATTCGCTCTTCAAATCTGTGTACCGAAATTATGGAATACACTTCGGCAGATGAGGTGGCGGTTTGTAATTTGGCTTCAATTGCTTTGCCAATGTTTGTGAAAAGTGGCGAGTTTAATCATCAAGAATTATATAAAGTTACCAAGCAGGTAACTAAAAATTTAAACCGAGTAATCGATCGTAATTACTATCCAGTTGTCGAAGCAAAAAACTCAAACTTTCGACATCGTCCAGTAGGGTTGGGGATACAAGGATTGGCAGATGCTTTTATTATGCTTCGCTTGCCATTTACTAGTGATGAGGCCAAAAAATTGAATCAGGAAATTTTTGAAACCTTGTATTACGCGGCAGTTACAGCTTCTATGGAAGAAGCAAAGCGAGATGGTGCCTATGAAACTTACGAAGGTTCTCCAATTTCCGAAGGACTGTTTCAACATAATTTATGGGGTGTCGAAGACAAAGAATTAAGCGGTCGTTGGGACTGGGAAAAGTTGCGAAAAGAAGTTAAAAAGCACGGCGTTCGCAATTCCCTTCTGGTAGCGCCTATGCCAACGGCTTCAACTTCTCAAATATTAGGAAATAACGAAGCTTTCGAGCCTTATACTTCAAACATTTACACGCGCCGTGTATTGTCGGGTGAATTTATAGTTGTAAACCAACATCTCTTAAAAGATTTGGTTGAATTAGGCCTTTGGAATGACGATTTAAAAGAAGCGATCATGCATGCCAATGGATCTATTCAACATATTGATGTAATTCCACAAAAATTGAAAGAACTTTATAAAACGGTGTGGGAATTATCTATGAAAGATATTATAGATATGAGTCGTCAACGAGGCTACTTTATCGATCAAAGTCAGTCATTAAATTTGTTTATGGAAAACGCAAATATGGCCAAGCTAACGTCAATGCATTTTTATGCGTGGAAGAGTGGTTTAAAAACAGGAATGTATTATTTGCGTACCAAAAGTGCGGTTGATGCTATTAAATTCACTCTTAAAAAGGAGCAGAAAAAAGCACCGGTAACCTCGCATCAATCTGCAATGGTTTCGCAAAATGCAACACCTGATGCTTTGTCGCCGCAAGAATTGCGCGATATGATAGCTTCTTCAAAAAATGCCGAAGACGACGATTGTTTAATGTGTGGATCGTAAGTTTTACAACCGGTTGTATTTAATGAAAAAACCCCAAAACTCAAGTTGAATTTTGGGGTTTACTTTTTTTAATTAATCGTACTACGCTTTTTTATAACTGCTGTAATATTCTTCCATTAAATTCATAAGCGCAGTCATTAAGTCTTTTGTTTCTAATAATAGACTAAAGTATAACGTGGTATTTTTTGGGCTCGACTCTTCGGTGCGGGTACGAGCTATTTGCTTTTCAATTTTATTTGAAAGGCTTCCAAAAATTTCGCTTTTCTTTTCTAATACTTCTCCAATACGTTCAAATTCTTTTTTGCTGAAGATGTCTTCAATTTCAAACAATAAAGTTTCTAAATACCTATCTACTTCTTGCAAATCTTTTATTTGATTAAAGCGAAGTGCTTTGTGATTGTTGTTAACGTGTTTGTAGCTTGCCTTCGAAATAAATTCTAAAGATTGTGCCACATCGGTCAAGTAACCTAAAATTATGATATAGAAATTACTTCCGCGAACGCTGGTTTCGTCTAAGTTTTTAATAAAATAGAATAAGTTGTCGCGTAATTCTTCAACTTCATCATTTAACTTTTTCACACCTTTTTTACTCTTTTTAAGCTTTTTGGTGTCTTGTTTTGCAAGTCCGCGAAGCATATCGGTGTAAATTTTGTTTGTGCGCGTAACTACATTGCTTATGTTTTCGGCACTTTCTTGAATTATACCTTGAACTGTTTTACTTTCGGTTTTCTTTAAGCCACTTTTATCTAACTTTAATTTCACTTTATCTTTGTGTGAAAGATAATTTCTTACTAAAAGTAAAATTGCTAACAATAAAAGTACCGCAATCATGGCACCTCTACCTATATAAATTAAGTAAGTTAGTGTGCCGGCTGCAGTAAAGGCAACAAATGCAGTAAAAAACCATCCGCCAATTACGTTAAGTACACCCGCCACGCGGTAAACGGCGCTTTCGCGACCCCAGGCTCTATCGGCCAAAGAGGTACCCATAGCCACCATAAATGTTACGTATGTAGTAGAAAGTGGAAGCTTCATAGATGTTGCCGTAGCAATTAAAATACCTGCAACTACTAAGTTTACTGAGGCTCGAATCATATCAAAAGCTGGTAGCTCGTATGTTTTGTGCTTCGGGAGATCGATTACTGGTTTTTCAAATCGCTGATCTATTTTTTGTTGCATTGATTTTGGAAGCACAAATTGAAAATAGGTTGCAACTTGCGTGCTTGATTTTACTAAAAATCGCGACAACATATTAGGGCTAAACTTTTCGTGCCCCTCTCCTTGTCGTGCTAAGTCTATCTCAGTATCGGCTACGGTTCTGGCTTTTTTTGAAAACCATAAAGTAAGTACCATAATGGCACCAGCAGCAAATAGTAGAAATGGTTCTGCAGGAACCGCTTTCTCTAAACTGGACATACTATATGCATTTGCTGCAACCCCCGACGCCGACCAATCTAAATAACTGTGGTAAGCTGCCATAGGTACTCCAATAAAGTTAACTAAGTCGTTACCGGCAAAAGCGAGGGCTAAACCAAAGCTACCTACTGCAATAACAATTAAAAGAATACTCTTTTTTGTTATTACCATAAAGAGCTGTGAAAAAATAGTCCAAAAAACAAAACTTCCTCCTATTAGTGCGTACGTATTTTTATCTACAATACCTTTAAAATCGCTATAGAAAGGAGTGCCTTTTAAACCTTTCATAAAAATAAAGTAGCTAATTGATGTGAGTGCAATACCGCCAAATATGGCACCAAAGTATTTCATCTTTTGCTCTATGTGGAAGGTGAAAATAAGACGCGATATATATTGGACGACGGCTCCAATTGAGAAAGCAATTACTACCGAGAGGACTATCCCCACTATAATTTGAATTGCTTTTTCGGTATTAATATATTTTGAAAGCGCAGTAAATGTTTCGCCATCTGTATGGCTAATTTTAATTAACGCCATAATTACGGCTGCTCCCAAAAGCTCAAAAACAATGGATACTGTAGTAGAAGTTGGTAAACCAATGGTGTTAAAAAAGTCGAGCAGTAAAATATCGGTAATCATTACTGCCATAAAGATTATCATGATTTCATCAAAATAGAATTCGCCGGGGACGAAGATTCCTTTTCGCGCTACCTCCATCATTCCGCTAGAGAAAACGGCACCAATGAATATACCTAAACTGGCAATAATCATGATGTATTTGTAAGGGATTGCTTTGGAGCCTACCGCAGAGTTTAGGAAATTTACTGCGTCGTTGCTAACGCCCACAACCAAATCTGCTATGGCCAAGGCCACCAGTGCAACTATCATTAATAAATATAGATTTTCCATTTTAATTTTAAATTAAGTTGGTGCAAATTTCCTACATAAAATAGGATTTAATGTTACCAAATTGTTATCTGTAATTAGCTTAAAAATGAAGGTCGAAACCCAATCGATATTCTATAAAATCGCGGTTACTTCCTTCGGTTGCATACGTTAAATCTGTTTGTATTTTTAAATTGTGATTTACAATATATTTAGACCCACCAATTGTGTAAAAATTATGAGTTTCATTTAACGATAACGTCGTAGAAGGTTTGATGGTTGTAAATCTTCCAGCTATTTCCCATTTGGAAGGAAAAACATAACCACCTTGAAAATTTATACCTTCTCCTGTATACACCTCGTAGTCGGTAGTTGAGCCATCGCTATTTGTGGCAATTGGATTTTTGGCATCGCGATAACTGTATTCACCCATTAGTGAAAATCCGTTGTATTTAAACAATGCATCTACCAAAACAGTACTTATATTAGTCTTGTAAAACCCAAGGTCGTTGCGCATGTAACTACCTTGGTTACTCCGTGTTTTTACTGCGTCTACATTTAAATCGTAGGTAGCGCCAATAGATAGTTTTGGGGATTTCTCGCGATAGAGATCGCCGCCCATATAATCACCTTTTTTTGTGAATGTTCCAAAAGGCAAAACTTCTACTCGGCCAGTATATTCTATCCCGCCAAGGTTTCCTGTAATTACATTTCTACCTTCGCCTTGCGAAACTGCAAATGCCTCTCTAATAATGAAGTTATTGAAGGGTTGAAATTCATGACGCAGTTGAAGTCCTATTTCTCTACCCAAGTTAAATACTTTTGAAAGTTTTGAGCGATCAACAAATTGTAATTTGGCCGATGAGGTAGCATCTTCACGATTACCGGGTAGTTTGGTTTGTCCTACCCAAAGTTCTACATTATTGTAAACTTCCCACATGACTACTGCGTCATAAATGATGCGAGGTGCATTGCCAGTAAATTCTGAAGCCCCTGCTATGTCTGAATTGGAAAGCCCAATTTGCAATTTATAGCGAAGTTTTGGCGAGTAGGCAAAGCCGCTAAATTTTAACCGTGCTTTGCGGATTAAAAAATCGTGTTCTGGTTTGCCAAATTTATCACCTTCGTAATCCCAGGTAGAGATAGTTCGAAATTGAATTCGCGGGGCAAACTTTACACTAAATGTACTGTCTTTTCCTACAAATTTGAGCATTCCATCTCCAAATTTTGGGGCGCTAATTTGAGCTTGAGATACGCAAACAACGAACAATAAGCTAATTACGAATGTAGCTTTTGATAACATTGAATAAATCGTTTATAGTTTTTGTCGGTGCAAAGAACTTAATTTAACTGCAATTTAATGTTTCCGTAATGTTAAGCGTGTCTATATTTCGAATTTTATTTTATATGAAAAAAGGCTGTCCAGATTGAACAGCCTTGTTTGAAAATCTAGTCGACAAAAACTAAACGATTTCAAAAAAACCTATAAAAATAGGCTTTTACAAATAAAATAAATGTTTTTCGGGTGTATATGAAGCGAAGTTTATCAAATCATTAAATTGAAAATTTTTTTAAGCGCCATTAATTTCAAACAACTAAAAATCAAGTAGTTATAGCTTTAATGTTAATTTAATGTTTCTAAATTGTTTCTTATGTGTTAATTCTTTAAATTTGATTGTTATAAATAGTAAAAATTCAACCCTATGAAAAAGATAATCAGTTTATTACTTGTTGTATTTATATCAACTGTTGTGGTTGCTCAAAATAAAAATGAATATGTAATTCACGGTAATTTAATAAAGGCTACAATTTACAACCAAGATGGAAGTTTGGCACAAACTGGCTATTACACGAAGGATAACAAACCTACGGGCCAATGGATAAGCTACGACTTGCAAGGTAATAAAACAGCAGTTGCAACTTATAAAGATGGGGATAAAGTGGGAACATGGTTTTTTTATCAAGATGATATTTTACAAGAAGTTTCGTTTGTAGCCTCGCGAATTGCAAAGGTTACCACCCTTAAAATTGAAAACTAATTTTAAACTTTCTTATTTTAAGAATGCAATAAACAAAAAAAGGTCTCTAATTTTAGAGACCCTTTTTGTTAACGTAGACTACGTTAGTATTAGTTGCTAATCCAATTCCATCCAGTAATATCTACTTGAGTACCGTTAAACACATCGTCTTCTGGCGAAGTTAATGGTGTGTTATCTACAATTACATTTTCAATCGGGCCATCATCTTTCATATCTACATTTTTAGAGTATCCACTTAAATGGATATTTGTAAAAGTTGCACCAGATTGTTTTTTAAACTGAAGCGCCGTTCCGTCAACAGTTGAAACCGCTGTAAAGTTTATAACTTTTGGGTTGCCGTTGTCGCCATCGGCTTCAATAGCTGTTGAAAATGGTTTGGTGTGGCTTACATACGTATTGGTAATGGTGCCATTCCAGCCTTCTGTCCAGTCTACTGAGTCATCTTCGTTGTTTTCAAAGTAAAGGTTCGATGCCGAAACAGTTCCGCCAAAAAACTCAATTCCGTCATCGGCACCATCAATAACGGCAACATTCGAGATTGAAGTTCCCGAACCTACCGCGTAAAGGGTAAGCCCGTTGTATTGCGATTCTGAATTTATTTGAGCACCCGCGCCACGAATAATTAAGTAGTTAATACTTCCCGAGTTATCGGTGTCATCAGTACCGCCGTAAATTAGGCCGCCTACTTCGGCGGTTACATTTACGCCTTCGGTGGTTGTTGCTTTTCCGCAAAGTAATAATCCGCCCCAGTCACCAGCTGAGTTGCCTTCTGAGCGCATAACAACGGGATTTGAAGCTGTACCTTGAATATCAATCTTTCCTCCTTGTTCTACGGCAATATATCGGTCTGTTCCATTTTGAGAAACTATTACAGTTCCGGCAGGAATGGTAAGTTTAACACCAGATTTTATCAAATACGGTCCAGTAACCGAATATTGAAGGTTTGCATCCAAAATTCTATCAGATGTTAAAGCGCCATTAAGTTCGGTGTTTTCTACCGGCTCTTCTTCAATTGGAGTAAAATCGTCATCACTGCTACATCCTACAAAGAATAGCGCGTTTATTGCGGCAAGTGTAATTGCAAATTTCTTAAAGTTTTTCATTTTTTGGTTTTAATTTAAATTAGACATTTGTTGTTAAAAAGTATAGTTGATATTTAAGCCTAAGCGCGTACCACGGGTGTAAGAGAGAACCGTTTCTTTAGTTTCAATATTTGTGGTACTCGGTTTTATTAGTTGGGTTCTTTTTATTTGGGGGTTTAAAATATTTTTTCCTGAAACACCTATTTTTAAATTTTTGGTTAGTTTTTTCTTCAGAATTAAATCGAGGGTTACAACGCCATTTTCCACGATGGCATCGTTGTAATTTACATCGCCAGACGATTGAAACTCGGGGGCGCCCAAGGCGTAAATTCTATCGGAGGCATAATTGGCAGAAAGTGTTGCCTCAAAGGGATTGTTTGTATTGGTATTAAAATTTAAAGCTCCGTTTACTATCCAATCTGAAGCTCCTTGTAGACCGGTTTCAGTTAATCCTTTGTACCGAAATGTTCTTACAAAATTACCTGCGTTGTCATACACTTCTTTTAAATCTTGTTTATGCCACATTCTTGAAGCATTTACATTTAGTTTTAAATTTGGTTGTTCGTCGCCCGAAATTAAATTTATACGGCTTTCAACTTCAAAACCGTACACAGTTGCTTCATCGCCTGCATTGAAATATGAAAATACTCCTGCCGAACCTCTGTCTTGCACTTTATTAATAGGGTCTTCAATTAACTTGTAAAATCCGGTAAGTGACAGCAATTGATCGCGCGAAGGAAAAAACTCCCACTTTAAATCGAAGTTTCTGTTTAAGGAAGCCTCAATATTTGGGTTTCCTCGGGTAACTTGCCCAACTGGCGAAACATATTCAAAAGGAGCAATTTCTTTAAATTCGGGAAGTGTAGTTGTATAGCTATTAGCAAAACGGATGCTGTGCTTTTCGCTCAAATTGTATTTTATATTAAACGATGGAAATATTCGGTTGTAATCTTTTGATACATCACCAATGCGTCCTGCGTAGTTATTTACATCCCAATTCACAAAAATATTATCGGTCTGAAATCGCAATCCGGCTTGTAAGGTGAAGTTGCCACGAACACCCGTAAAATTGGCATAACCCGCAGTGCTTTTTAATTCACCGCGATAAAAATCGGGCGACAGCGAGTTTCGTTTTAAAAGTCCATTGTTGAAGTTTTGTGACGTAAAAATTTCTGAAATATCATCAATCGATGAAGGGTTTACAGCGTTGGTGATGGTTTCTTCTACCCCAAAAAATTGCGAACCAAAATCGCGGCTTTTATTTCTGTGGGTAGCTCCTGCATTAATATAAAATTGATCTTTTTCTTGGTCAATAATTTTAAATACACCATTTAAGCGCGCATTGTATTCAATATCTTCAATTTTTTGAACACTTTTGCGCTGTTGAAAACCACCGGTGCGTCCAAGTTGGACAATTTGATCGTTAAAATTAACTTCGTTTCTAATACGGTTAGGCTCGTCTGCGCTTAAATAATTGTAGCCAGCGGCCCACTGCACTTCATTTTTTTCACCAAAGTTGTGTTCACCACTAAGTTGCGTAACAGAGAGCAAAGTCTTCTTTAAATTTTGGTCTCGAATAAATTGTGATAGGCCTTCTTCGGGATCGGTTTCTTCGTAAATTACGGCTTCGCCAGCGCGGCCACCCTCAAAAACTTCGTCTTCAATCTTATTAATTAATAGTGAGTTGAACTTTAAATTGTTGTTGTCATTTGCTCTAAACCTAAGGTGAAATAAGCCAGAAGTTGCTACTTCTTTTTTCCAATTTATTGCATCGGGAATCATATCGTCTAAATAGTTTGAGCGGTATTGGGCAAAGGCGCCTTTGCTATATTCAAAGTTTTCAGATTGTCCTGCGGTAAGTAAAACGCTAAGCTTATCGCCAAGCCGCTTCCCAACACTTAAAGAAAACGATTTGTTTACAGGAAAAGCTACGGTTTGTGGATTCCAGCTTTGTGCTACAATTGCCCTGCTTGTCGCAATATTTTTGTTATAAAAACCAAATGAAACATCTCGGTAATTTGGCGATACTTTAAAATTGTTAAATACACCATTGCTTGTAACATTGGTATTTATTGAAGTGCTTGCGCTGGCCGATAAAAGTGAGCGTTTTGAAAGTTGTTTAGTATTTATATCAATATTTCCCGAAGCTTGATCTGCCGATAGTTTTGGCGAGGTAGTTTTACTTATATCAATACTTTCAATTAAACGGGTAGGAAAAAGGTTGAGATTTATGTTTTTTCTTTCAATATTATCTGAAGGAATAGGAAGACCGTTTAAAGTGGTGGATAAATACCTATCCCCTAGGCCGCGTACAAAAATATCACCACTTCCATCGGTTTTTGAAACACCCGAAATTTTGGTTGTGGCACCAGCAGCATTTGAAACTCCTAGTTTAGACAATTGTTCGGCGCCAATACTTTCTTTAATAGTTGTAGCTTTCTTTTGCTCAAGCAATAATGCTACTTCACTTTCTCTACGTACCTGCGTTTTAATTACTACTTCATCGAGGGCAGCGGCACTCGCTTTCATGGGTACATCTATATTAGTAACATTGTTTGCAGTAACTTCTACATTTGGAATTTCAACCGTTTCGTATCCCACATAGCTAAATACTAAATTGTAAAATCCGGGTTTTAAATTCCCAATTTTATATAAGCCGTCAAAATCTGAAGTTACGCCTATTGTAGTTCCTTTAATAAAAACGTTTGCAAAAGGTAGTGGTTCATTATTGTATTGCGTATCGGTAAGTTTTCCCGCAATTGTTCCATTTTGCTGCGCAAAGGTTATTGCGGTAACAAAGTAAAAAGTTAGTTTTAAAATTGTTTTCATTTTTGTCGTTTGATTTGTTGGTGCAAAGAAACCAGGCGTGTGTAAAAATTGTGTTAATTGGCCATTACCAATTAGTCAAGTTAGGGTTAGCTATATGTTAAGTCAATTGAAAAAAAATGATTGAATTGCCTCCTGAAAATAGTATCTTGCCTACCAAATTTTTACATATTATGATGCAATGGGAACAGCTGCTTTCACTAAAAAAGCAGGGAGATAAAAACAAAAGACTTAGGATTGAAGAAGACGAAACTCGGTTGGGGTTTGAGGTAGACTACGACCGTGTAATTTTTTCGTCGGCATTCAGAAGTTTGCAGGATAAAACGCAGGTAATACCATTGTCTAAAACCTCATTTGTGCATACTCGATTAACTCACAGTTTGGAAGTTTCGGTAGTAGGGCGCTCACTGGGTAGAAAGGTTGGGAAAGAAATTTTAAAAAAGCACCCCGCGCTCCACAGTATTCACGGCTATCATTTTAATGATTTTGGAGCTATTGTAGCAGCAGCCGCATTGGCGCATGATATAGGTAATCCACCTTTTGGACATAGTGGCGAAAAAGCGATAGGCGACTATTTTTTAACCGGAAATGGCAAACGATTCAAGGAAAAACTATCGGCTAAAGAATATCAAGATTTAGTAGATTTTGAAGGTAATGCTAACGGATTTAAAATATTAACGCAGTCTAAAAATGGAGTCGAAGGAGGGCTTAGACTCACATTTGCAACCTTGGGAGCGTTTATGAAGTATCCAAAAGAGTCGTTGCCAAAAAAGCCCACAACTCACGTTGCCGATAAAAAGTTTGGTGCTTTCCAAAGCGATATTCCTTTTTTTAACGAAGTAGTTACTGAATTAGGTCTGCTAAAACAGGGTGACGGAAGGTATTCTCGTCATCCGCTTACATTTTTGGTGGAAGCAGCAGATGATATTTGTTATACAATTATCGATTTTGAAGACGGTATTAATTTGGGGTTAATAGATGAAGAAATGGCGCTCGAATATTTAATTAACTTAGTGCGTCACTCCTTAAAAAAAGATGTTTATTCTTCATTAAAAACACCGCAAGACCGGCTTGCATACCTAAGGTCGTTGGCTATAAACACACTTATAACCGAAGCAGCCCAAACGTTTGTCGACAATGAAGAAGCAATTTTAAATGGTACCTTTTCTGAAGCACTTCTCGATAAAAGTGAATACAAAGCACAAATTTCTGATATAATAGCAATAAGTGTTTCTAAAATTTACCAGAGTGCCGAAGTTTCTGAAAAAGAAATAGCTGGTTATAATATTCTATCAACGCTGTTAGACACCTTTTCTACGGCACTCGAAAATGAACATAATAATAAGGCGCGACAATATGACAAATTATTATTGCGTACTTTAAATTTTGAGATAAACGAAACAACCACGACGTATCATTATTTAATGGAGTGTTGTAATTACATTTCCAAACTAACCGATGGGAATGCGCTTCAGATATTTCAGAAAATAAAAGGGAACCTTTAAGATTTATAAATGTGAAAATGGAAAAATGTTAAATTGGCGTTTTTGCCAAGAAAATCTTCTAATTTGTGATATTTTTATCGCTTCTCCATTTTGAGAAAAATTTAACATAATTCGTTAGAGTGAATGTCTAAACAATAAACCACCTAAAAATTAATTTAAACTTATGAAAAAAGTTATTTACTTATTTATCTTTTTTGCTGTCAATGCTTCCTTTGCGCAGGATTACAGCAATTTGATAAAATCGTACCTTCAACAAAATCGATCGCAGCATTCTTTACACCAGCAAGATATTGCTGATGTTGCTGTTGCTTCGCAAGCTTTTTCGGAAAGCATGCAAGCAGACAATGTTTATGTAGAACAACACTACCAAGGAATTAAAGTGTTTAATTCTACTTCGCCATTTGTAATTAAAGACGGCGCTGTATTTAGTGCTAAATTGGGTTTTACAACAAATATTTCTGCTAAAGTAAATAGTACTACACCTTCTATTTCGGCAGTAAACGCAATTAGCAAAGCGGCAAACGCACTTGGACTACAAAATCCTTCTAATTTAAATTTAATCGAAACGCTTTCAGACAATAGTTATGTATTTTCTAATGGTTCAATTTCTTTAGAAAACATTCCAGTTGAACTAGTTTACCAAAGAATGGAGGACACTGGCGCACTTAAATTAGCTTGGGATTTAAGTATTTACCTTTTAGACGCATCTCACTACTACAGTGTACGTATAGATGCTATGACTGGCGAATTGTTAGCAACAGACGATTGGGTTGTTAGCTGTAACTTTGGCGATACAGCTCACTCACATAGTAGCAACAAAAGCATTTTAGAAGGGGCTAAAAGTGAGGCTGCTATGACCGTTAATACTATGGCAGCAGCAACTTATAGAGTATTTCCATTACCATTGGTTGGGCCAAATGATGGTGCAGACCAATTAATCAACGACCCTTCAGATCCTGTTGCTTCACCATATGGGTGGCACGATATTGACGGTGTTCCGGGTGAAGAATTTACATATACTCGTGGAAACAACGTAATTGCGCAAGAAGATAAAAATGGTAACAATGGTTCTGGGGCAAGAGCAGAAGGAGGTCCAACGCTTACTTTTGATTTCCCATTTAACTTACCACAACACCCAAATAACTTTACAGATGGTGCAATCACCAATTTATTCTATATGAATAATATGATGCACGATATTGCTTTCCGTTATGGATTTGACGAGGCAAGTGGAAATTTCCAAATAAAAAATTACACAGGGGCTCCAGGACAAGGAGATTATGTATTTGCCGATGCACAAGATGGCAGCGGTATCAATAACGCAAACTTTGCAACTCCGCCAGACGGTGGCGCACCAAGAATGCAAATGTACCTTTGGAGTGCACCGGGTTCGGTTTTAGGAACTTACCTTACAGTTAATAACGGTCCTTTAGCTGGCCAATATTACGCGCAAGATTCAAACTTTGCACCGCCATTAACAACTACGCCAATAACTGCAGATTTGGTAGTTGTTGAAGATGATAATTCTGGTCCATCTACAGACACTTATGATGGTTGTGATACAATTACAAATGGAGCAGACATAAACAACAAGATTGCAGTAATTAGAAGAGGGGAGTGTAATTTTACGGTAAAAGTGCTTAACGCTCAAAACGAAGGAGCACTTGCAGTAATTATTGTAAACAACGAACCAACAGATCCTATCGTAATGGGCGGAAATGGTGCACAAATTAACATTCCAGCTGTTATGATTTACAAAAACGATGGAGAAGCTTTAATTGCTTCACTGTTAAATGGCGATACTATAAACGCAACATTGGTAGACGACGGTTCTGGAACAGATAATTTCCAGCGCGATGGCGATTTAGACAATGGTATCGTTGCTCACGAGTACGGGCACGGTATTTCAAACCGTTTAACTGGTGGACGTTTGGCAGCTGGTTGTCTTCAAAATGTTGAGCAAATGGGCGAAGGATGGAGTGATTTCTTCGGATATATTTTAACTATTAAGCCTGGTGATACACGTTTTGATCCTCGCGGTACAGGTACGTATGCTTTAGGACAAGGAGTAGCTGGTTTAGGTTTAAGAACAAAGCCTTATAGCGCAGATTTTGCTGTAAATGACTTTACTTATAATGATATTAAAACGCAATCTGTTCCGCACGGTGTAGGTTCGGTTTGGGCTACAATGTTATGGGATCTTACTTGGGATTTAATAGACGAGTACGGGTTTGATCCAGATTGGCAAAACGGTACAGGTGGAAACAACATTGCTATGCAAATTATTATGGATGGAATGAAGTTACAACCTTGTAGACCTGGATTTGTTGACGGTCGCGATGCGATTATTCAAGCAGATTTGTTGGCAAACGGTGGCGCAAATAGATGTTTAATTTGGAGAGCTTTTGCTAAGCGTGGTTTAGGTTTAAGCGCTATCCAAGGTAGCTCTAACAGCAGATCTGACGGTGCCGAAGCGTTTGACGTTCCTGTTGAATGTATGTTAGGTGTTACAGATAGCGGAAGTATAAAAAACAACTTTGTTGTTTACCCTAATCCATCTAATGGAGAAATTACAATTAAGTCTCGTATGGATGTAGGTGAAACTACAGTTTCTATTTATGATATGAACGGAAGAATGGTATTCTCTCAAGAGTTAGAAATTCATACTTCTGCAAACGTAAATGCAAGTCAATTAAACGCAGGTATTTACTTAATGCAAATTGAAAGTGCAGATCGCTCTCAAACAACTAAGTTAATCATTAACTAAGTTTTTAAAATAGATTGAATTTAAAAGAGGCTCGAAAGAGCCTCTTTTTTTTATACGTGTTTTTTAATTTTCTGAAATATCTTTTCAGTCGAAATACCCGCGAGATGTTGCAATTGCGCCACAGTACCGTGTTCGGGAAATATATCGGGAATTCCTAAAATTTCAACTGAATTATTAAAAGAATATTTACTGGCAAAAGCTACAACCGAAGCACCCAAACCACCAATTACAGTGCCGTCTTCAACAGTTATAATCTTGCTATATTTCTTAAAAATATCTTGAAGTACGTTTTCGTCTAGTGGCTTTAAAAAGCGCATATCTACTACACCAATTCTAGCTTTTTCTTCTTTAGTTAATTTTTCTACTGCTTTAAGTACATTTTCGGCAATAGTACCAATGGTTAATATAGCGAGCTCATCGCCTTCTTTTAAAACCTTGGCTGTACCAGTTTCAATAGTTTTAAACGGTTGTTTCCATTCCACAATAGAGCCTCTGCCACGCGGATATCTAATAAAAATAGGCAATGGCAAACCTTGTTGGGCGGTGAACATTATATTGCGAAGTTCTATTTCATTACGGGGAGCAAAAATGATGAGGTTTGGAATACAATTTAAATAAGCCAAATCGAAAATGCCGTGGTGGGTTGCGCCGTCTTCTCCAACAATTCCGGCGCGGTCCAAACAAAAAATAACCGGTATTTTTTGTAAACATACATCGTGTATAACTTGGTCGTATGCGCGTTGTAAAAAGGTAGAATAAATATTGCAAAATACAGTAAAACCTTGTGTTGCCATTCCTGCAGCAAAGGTTACTGCATGTTGTTCGGCTATGCCAACATCAAAAGCACGATTGGGGAAAGCATCCATCATAAACTTTAAAGAGCTCCCCGTAGGCATCGCTGGAGTAATTCCAATAATTTTTGAGTCTGTTGTGGCTAATTCAACTAAAGTCTTACCAAATACATCCTGAAATTTCGGCGGTTTAATATTGGTGTCTTTTGGCGCCAAATCGCCAGTGAGGGCATTAAACTTTCCGGGAGCGTGATATACAACTTGGTTTTCTTCGGCTTGCCGTAAGCCTTTGCCTTTGGTTGTAATAATGTGTAATACTTTTGGGACATTTACATTTTTTAATCGTGTTAATTCAGAAACTAATAAGTTTAAATCATGCCCGTCAATAGGCCCCGAATAGTTAAAATTTAAAGCTTCAAAAATATTGTCAGAATCTTTTAAATCTTTTCGTTTTACTTTGGTAAAATAGTCTTTTAACGCACCAACGCTAGGGTCAATTCCAATTGCGTTGTCGTTTAAAATAACCAGTAAATTTGTTTTGGTAACGCCGGCGTGATTTAGCGCTTCAAAGGCCATACCACTCGCGATGGAAGCGTCGCCTACTACGGCAATATGTTGTTTCTCGTGTTCTCCATTTAATTGAGATGCAATTGCCATCCCTAAAGCGGCCGAAATAGCCGTACTACTATGTCCAACCCCAAAAGTATCGTATTCGCTTTCGGTAATTTTTGGGAAACCACTTACCCCATCCAATTGTCGATTGGTATGGAAAATATCTTTTCTTCCGGTTAAAATTTTATGCCCGTACGCTTGGTGGCCTACGTCCCAAACCAAAAGATCATCGGGGGTGTTAAAAACATAGTGAAGAGCTAAAGTTAGTTCTACAACTCCTAAGCTAGCACCCAAATGACCTTCTTTGGTAGCTACAATATTGATTATAAATTCACGGAGTTCTTTTGCCAATTGCGGCAATTTCTCCTTTGGAATATTCCTAAGGTCTTTGGGCGAATTAATTTTTTTTAAAATACTGTCTAACACCTTGCAAAGATACGTTTATTGAAAATTTGTTAATTGATGGAAATCGTTAATTTGTTAATTCGTAATTTCGTTTTTTAAATCATTTTCACCTAATATTAATCTACAATTTTTCGGCTTGGATATTATACAACCCTTTGACGACAGTTATTTTATGAAACGCGCTTTGCAAGAGGCCGAAACGGCCTATGAAAAAGGCGAAATACCTATTGGGGCTGTAATTGTTGCAAATAATAAAATTATTGCAAGAGCACATAATTTAACCGAAATTTTAAACGATGTTACCGCCCACGCCGAAATGCAGGCTATTACTGCAGCAGCAAATTATTTGGGTGGTAAATACTTAATAGATTGTACGCTGTATGTAACTATTGAACCCTGCCAAATGTGCGCAGGAGCTTTGTTTTGGAGTCAGATTTCTAAAATAGTGTACGGGGCTCGTGATGAGCAGCGTGGATGTATTTCGCTAAAAACAAAATTGCATCCTAAAACTAAAATGACAGGTGGTGTAATGGCCGAGGAGGCTTCGCAATTGTTAAAGCGATTTTTTATCGAGAAAAGAAACTTAAACTAATAAAAAATGCCTTTCAATAGCTGAAAGGCATTTTAAAATCTATAAAGTATATGTACTAATCGTGTAATACGCGAACTTGCGCAGCAACACGTCCTTTTCTTCCTTCTTCTTCAACATATTCTACTTTGTCACCTTCGTTAAGCGATTCGCCGTTTAAGCTAGTAACGTGTACAAAAATGTCTTGTCCAGTTTCATCATTGGTGATAAAACCATAACCTTTAGATTCGTTAAAAAACTTTACTGTTCCTTCCATTGTAAATAAAAAATAAATTAATAATAAGATACAAATGTATAATATTATCAATCTAAATGTTAAGAAAATCTAAAAAAAATTAAAAGAACACTATTTTAAACTTTATTCTCTTTCTGAAAATCTTGCATTTTTTTTATATTTTCTTTCGTTAGCATATAATCTTTTACATTTCGATCTTTCCAACGATGGTAAATAAAAAGCGGCATTAAAATAAAAAATCCGGCCATTAAGGATAACCCAATAACAAGATTTCCAGTAGCTTCATCGGTAGTTTTTATGTAGAAACCTACTCCCAAACTTACTACTACTGCGATAAATAATATTACAATTACATTTTTCATTTAGTTGAAATTTTTATGGAACTACTTTCCCGAGAATTCAATTAATTTCCGTCGGTAGGCAGTTAATAGTTTTGATTTTGAAATAAAACCGTAATATTCGCCATTGTTTATCACCGGAAGATTCCAAGCGCCGGTATTCTGAAACTTCTTCATTACCTCGGTCATTTTATCCTTTTGAAGATCAATCACCCCAGGGGGACTGTTCATTAACTCTGTAGCTTTAATTTCAAGATATAAAGATTGGTCAAACATTACAGGTCTTAAGTCGTCTAAAAGTATAATTCCTTCCAAGGCTTTTGTTTTTTTATTTAAAACCGGGAAGAGATTCCTTTTAGATTTTACTACGGCATTGTGTACTATTTCACCTAAATCCAGTTGCGGGTAAATTGGTACAAAGTCGCGTTCTACCACCGATGCAATATCCATTAAAGTTAATACCGCGTGGTCTTTATTATGGGTAATTAAATCGCCTTTTTTACCAAGTTCCATGGCGTAAACGGAGTGCGGAATAAAATATTTTGTAAGCGAAAACGAAATAGTTGCTGTGATCATTAAAGGTATAAAAAGCTCGTATCCGCCGGTTACTTCGGCTATTAAAAATATGGCGGTTAATGGCGCATGCAATACTCCGGCCATTAAGCCTGTCATCCCTACTAATGTGAAATTACTTTCAGAAACGGGGTTGTTTAGGACCCCTAAATTGTTTAAAATTTTGGCAAAACAATTGCCCATGATACTTCCCATAAAAAGGGTAGGTGCAAAGATACCACCTACGCCTCCTGCGCCAAAGGTGAGGGCACTCGCAATAATTTTAAAAACTACCAAACCGGCTAATAGTAGTATTATCACCCAGATATTTGAAAGGTCTAAATTGAAAAAATTATTTTCTAATGCGGCTTGCGGATTTCCTTGTACCAAATTATTAATTACGTCGAAACCTTCTCCATACAACGGTGGGATAAAGTAAATTAAAACTCCCAAGCCAATACCTCCAATTAATAATCGTTTTGTTGGTGAGCTAATTTTTTCAAAAAATTCTTGAATGCTCGAGTACATTTTTGTGTAATATATTGAAACCATGGAGGCAACTAATCCTAACAAAACATAAAATGGGATGTCGTTAATTTCAAATTTATCAGTGATTTTAAAAGGAAGTAAAATATCTGAACCTAAAAAAAAGTAGGAGGTTGTTATTGCAGAAACCGAAGCTAATAGCAACGGCACCATTGAGGCTAGTGTAAGATCTAAACTAAAAACTTCAACGGCAAAAATTATGGCAGCGATGGGCGCTTTAAAAATAGCGGCCATGGCTCCTGCACCAGCACAGCCAATTAATAAAGTACGTGTAGACTGGTTTAAATGAAACAGTCTTGACAGATTAGAACTTAAGGCAGCACCAGTGGCAACAGTAGGTCCCTCTAAGCCCACGGAACCCCCAAAGCCAACTGTAATTGGTGCTGTGAGTAAACTCCCAAACATTTGGAATGGCCGCATTAAACCTTTGCGTTTGGAGATGGCATAGAGTGTAGATGGAATACCGTGGTTTACCCTGTGCCTAATAATGTAGCGCATTACAAAAAAGGTAATGGTAAGCCCTATAAGAGGAAAGATAAAGTAAAAAGCTGTTTGGTAATGCGCAATTAAATTTCCTTCAAGCAAATGTTGAATTAGGTGGGTGAAATTTTTTAAAACCACAGCGCCAATTCCGGCTAAAAGGCCCACAATAATACTGAGTAAAAAAACGAATTGTTTGTGAGAAATGTGCTTAATTCTCCAAATAAGAAAGCGGGTTAAAAATGTTCGTTTTTCTGTTGGCATTTTTAAAACTATCAAAAAATCCTGCATTTGCAGGATTTTTTATTAAGATTTTATATCAACTTTTAAATGTAATTCTTCGAGTTGCTGTTTGTCTATTGGCGCAGGAGCATCAATCATTATGTCTCGACCCGCATTGTTTTTTGGGAAGGCAATAAAATCGCGAATTGTCTCTTGCCCGCCTAAAATTGCCACCAATCTATCTAAGCCAAATGCAATTCCGCCGTGAGGAGGAGCGCCGTATTTAAACGCATCCATTAAAAACCCAAACTGGGCTCTTGCTTCTTCGGGCGTAAAACCTAAATAATCAAACATTAAAGCTTGCGTTTTTTGGTCGTAGATTCTTATAGATCCACCGCCAATTTCATTTCCGTTGAGCACCAAATCGTAAGCATTTGCTTTAACAGCACCGGGATTTGTTTTTAATAACTCGAGCTGACCTAGTTTTGGCGAAGTAAAAGGGTGGTGCATTGCGTGGTAACGGTTTGTTTCTTCATCCCACTCTAATAACGGAAAGTCTACCACCCAAAGCGGTGCAAACTCATCGCTTTTTCGCAAACCTAATTCTTCGGCTAAATGCATGCGCAGTGCACTTAATTGGGTTCGCACTTTATTTTTATCGCCCGAAAGTATGCAAACTAAATCGCCAGGTTTCGCACCTGTAATTTCGGCCCACTTCGCTAAATCTTCTTGGTCGTAAAATTTATCTACTGAAGATTTATAGGTGCCATCTTCATTACAGCGCGAGTAAACCATTCCCATGGCGCCAATTTGTGGACGTTTTACCCAGCTTATTAATTTATCTATTTCTTTTCTTGTGAATTTATTTCCGCCCGGTACCGCAATTCCAACTACCAATTCGGCTTGGTTAAAAACCCCGAAATCTTTGTGCTGCGTAACTTCGTTTAATTCGCCAAATTCCATCCCAAATCGAATATCTGGCTTATCGTTACCGTATTTTGCCATGGCATCGTCGTAGGTTATTCTTGGAAATTCTGAAATTTCTACGCCGTTAATTTCTTTTAAAAGATGTTTCGTTAGGCCTTCAAAAGCATTTAAAATGTCTTCTTGCTCTACGAAAGCCATTTCGCAATCTATTTGTGTAAATTCTGGCTGACGGTCTGCACGTAAATCTTCATCGCGAAAACACTTTACAATTTGAAAGTATTTATCGAGGCCGCCAACCATTAGCAATTGCTTAAACGTTTGTGGCGATTGGGGAAGGGCATAAAACTCACCCTCATTCATTCTACTTGGCACTACAAAATCGCGCGCTCCTTCGGGAGTAGATTTTATTAAATACGGAGTTTCTACTTCTACAAAGCCTTTATTTGATAAATAATTGCGAACTGCCATAGAGACTTTTGAACGGAAAATTAAATTTTCGCGCACCGGATTTCTTCTAATGTCCAAGTAGCGGTACTTCATTCGCAGGTCTTCACCGCCATCTGTGTGGTCTTCAATAGTAAAGGGTGGAGTAAGGGATTCGTTTAAAATATTTAATTCAGAAACTAAAATTTCTACATCGCCAGTTGGCATGTTTGGGTTTTTAGATTCGCGTTCTATCACCTTACCTTTTACTTGAATTACAAATTCGCGTCCAAGCTTTGAGGCTTTTTCCATTACTTCTTTTGAAGTTCTTTCTTCGTCAAAAATAAGTTGGGTTAATCCATAGCGATCGCGAAGGTCTACCCAAATCATAAACCCTTTATCGCGAGTTTTTTGTACCCATCCTGCAAGCGTTACTTCTTTATTTATATCTGCTGCGCGCAGTTGCCCATTATTGTGTGTTCTGTACATCGTATTCTGAAAAAAATTGAGGGTGTAAATTTAATAAGTAAATAATGAATTGTTGTGGTTTTGAAGTGATTATTATTTAATTGTCAAACAATAATCAATTTTTATAAACCCCTTTAAAATTCATCATTTTTAAAGGGGTTGATTGAGCTTTAAACTATTTTTTTCTAAGCAATACGGTCGTATCTTTTTGCATCACTTTCCCGTTGTTTAATCAATGCTTTCATTTTTCGTCTTTTTCTAAACCTAATTTTAGCGCGATTAACCAGATAAAACATAACCGGCACCACAATTAGTGTTAAAAAAGTGGCAAATATTAACCCGAAAATTACCGTCCACGCAAGGGGACCCCAAAATATTACGTTATCTCCACCAATGTAAATATTTGGGCTATAATCTGTAAACAACCCAAAGAAATCGATGTTTAATCCAATAGCCAAAGGAATAAGCCCCAATACGGTAGTTATTGCGGTAAGCAACACTGGGCGTAAACGCGACTTACCCCCTGCCACTATTAAATTAAAATATTGACGTTTTGTAAGCATTTGGTCGAGATCCATTTGTAACTCGTACTTTTTTCTATCGATAAGAATTTGTGTGTAATCTATTAATACAATAGCATTGTTTACCACAATTCCTGCCAAGGAAATAATTCCCATCATCGTCATAATAACCACAAAGTCCATTTGGAAAACTACAAGACCCAGAAATACTCCCGCCAAACTTAAAATTACCGAGGTAAGAATAATTAACGGTTTTGAAATTGAGTTAAATTGTGCTACAAGAATTAGTAAAATTCCGCCCATTGCATAAAAAAGCGCCAATAGCAAAAAGCCCATATTGTCTGCCTGTTCTTCTTGTTCGCCTGTAAAAACTAAATTTATGTCTTTTGGCAGATCATAATTTTTTAATTCTCTCTTAAGGTCATTAACAATTTGGGTGGGGTTATACCCTCCAATAACATTTGAATATACGGTAATAGTACGCTTTAAATCTTTGCGTTTAATGGAGCTAAATGAAGCTGTGTTGTTTTTAGAAACCATTGCCGAAATTGGTACCTGTACAATTTTTCCTTGATTGTTTCTAAAGGTAATGGGTTGGTTAAACAACGCGTTTTCGTCATAACGTGTTTTATCGGAAAGGCGAACATTTATTTCGTAATCGTCGTCGCCATCTTTATATGTGGAAACTTCTTCACCAAAAATAGCGCGCCGAAGCGTTTGCCCAATTTGACCCGTAGAAATACCTAATTGACCAGCTTTTTCACGGTCTACGGTAACATCCATTTCGGGTTTACTTTTATTAACGTCTATTTTTAATTCTTCAATACCGCTTATACCTAACCCTTCAATATACGAACGTAAATTTTCGGCTTCGTGAAGCATTTCTTCGTAATCTTCGCCTATTAATTCAATATTAATTGGGTAGCCTACGGGTGGGCCTGCGGCGTCTTTTTCAACAATTATTGAAGCGCCGGGAAATCCTTGTACAGCTTGTCTTACTTCTTCTAAAACATCGCTACTTTTTACACCACGACGCAATTGATAGTCGCGCATAGAAAGTGTAATTTTACCTTTTTGCGGCATATCGTTACTTTGCCCGCCATCGGTCATTGGATTTCCAGCTCCTTGACCTACCTGCGAGATAGCCGACTCTACCATATAATTGTACCCGTTATCTTCGTATTTTGAAATAGCGTTAAATACACGTTGTTCAACTTGTTTTGTAAGTTTATTCGTTTTTTCAATATCGGTTCCTTGCGGGTATTCTATATAGGTAATAATTTGGTTTGGTTCGTTTTCAGGAAAAAACAATACTTTGGGTTGTGCAAGCCCTACGAGTATAAAAGAAAGGATTAAAATTGCGATTGTACCGAAAAAGAAGATGTAAGCCATCTTTCCTCTTAAAGCATATTTTAAAGTATTTTCGTAGAAGTTCTCTAGTTTTTTTAATGCCTTATACTGAAAATATTCTACTGCGCCTGCAAGAATATACTTATAAACCCAAAGCATTATTGCTGTAAGAATTGCTATGTTTCCAAAACCGCGGAAAGCTGCAACGTCTAAGGCAAATCCGCCTATTAATAACAAAATCCCTACGCCCAATAAAATTAAACTCCATCTAATAAGTTTTTGTTTAGTTAGAGGTTCTTCTTCAGTTTTCATAAATTCTGAAGTAAGCATAGAGTTAATTATAAGCGCCACAAAAAGTGATGACGATAATACTACCGAAAGGGTAATGGGGAAGTATATCATAAACTTGCCAATAGTTCCTGGCCATAGTCCCAGCGGGAAAAATGCAGCCAGTGTTGTTGCCGTTGAAGCAATGATTGGCCACGCAATTTCACCCATACCTTGTTTGGCGGCTTTTCGCGACGAAAGACCTTCGCTCATTAAGGTGTAAACATTTTCAACTACTACAATACCATTATCAACCAGCATTCCTAAGCCCATTACAAGTCCAAAGAGCACCATGGTATTTAAGGTAAAGCCGAGAGACGACAGGATTACCAGTGATATTAACATGGAAAGCGGAATGGCAAAACCAACAAATAAGGCATTTCTAAACCCTAAAAAGAACATTAACACCAACACCACTAAAATCACCCCGAAAATAATATTGTTAACCAAGTCGTTTACTTGGTTTTCGGTTTTAATAGATTGGTCGTTTGTAAGTGAAACGTGTAAACTTTGCGGCAGGTAATTTTCTTGTTCTTCGGCTACAATTTCTTTAATTTGCTCAACGGCTTCAATCATGTTTTTTCCCGCACGTTTTTTAACATCGAGCATGACAACCGGTTCGCCGTATTCGCGGGCGTAAGTTGTAGCGTCTTTGGGTCTAAAGTTTATTTGAGCAATATCTTTTAAAAACACTACGCCGTCATCGCGCTTTACAACAACATTTTCAAGCTCTTTTGGGTTTTCAATTTCGCCGGTAATACGTATGTTTTTTTGAACCCCATTTTTTATAATATTACCCCCCGAGATAGTACTATTTTCTCCTTTTATAGCATTTATAATATTGTCGAAACTTACTTGCGAAGCCGTCATTTTATAAATATCTACGGCTATTTCAACTTCTTTATCTTCTACCCCGCGAATGGTAGCTTCTTTAATTTGCGGAAGCATTTCAATCTTATCTTGAAGATATTCGGCATAATTTTTTAATTGCTGCACCGGATAATCTCCTGTAAGATTAATGTTTAAGATTGGCATTTCTTCCGAAAAATTTAAATCGAAAACATTGGGCTCTACTTTTGCTCCATTGGTAAGGGTGGGCCAAGTAGTTTCAGCCTTTACTTGGTCTACTTTGTCTTTTACCAGTTGTTTGGCAACAGGAATATCTACAGATTCTTCAAATTCAACAATAATTATTGAATAATCTTGTAAGGTGGTTGAGGTAATTTCTTTAACACCACCAACACCTTTAAATTCTTCTTCTAAAGGTTCTGTAATAAATTTTTCTACATCTTCGGCGGAGTTACCGGGGTTTACCGAACTTACATATATTTTTGTTTCAATTATCTCGGGAAAAGCTTCACGAGGCATAGTGTAATATGCAAAACCACCTAAAAACAAGACGATTGCCATAATTACATAGACCGTCATTTTGTTGTCTATGGCCCAAGACGAAACACTAAATTCTTTATATGGATTTTTGCTCATGCTGCAAAGATTTACTTAGTTTTTGATGGTTACTTTTTGACCGTCGCGAAGCGTTTTTGCGCCTTCTTTAATAATTGTGTCGCCTTTTTTGAGTCCTGCTGTAACTTCGGTGTGATTGCCATACGATAGACCAGTTTCAAGCAGTACGCGCTTTGCTACACCTACCGAATCATTTACGGGTTGGTAAAGAAAAGCAATGGTTTCGCCAGCAGCATTTTCTTGTAAAATATTTTCGGGAACTGTAATAGCGTTTTCGGCGCTGTAATCATTTACTTTTACCGTAGCGATAAGGTTTGGTTTTACCAATCCATTTTTATTCGGAATTTCAACTTGAACGTCGAAACTTCGGTTGTTGGGATTAATAAAATTACTAACCTGTCTAATTGTACCGTCAAACTCTTCATTGATTGAAGCTAAATTTACTTTTACCTGAGTTCCTTTTTTTATGTTCTTTAAATATGTTTCGGGAATAGAAGCTTTTACGTACATGTCGCTAAGATTTACCAGGCGAATAATTGGGGTTTGCCCGGGGATTACTACTTGTCCGGGATCGGCAATAATTTCATCTATTTCGCCACTAAATGGAGCGGTAACCACAGTTTTACTCAATTGAGAGCGCAACTGATTGGTTAGATTTTTTGCTGCTTCATAATTTGTTTTTGCTTGAAGAAACTGAATTTCGGACCCAATTTTCTGTTCCCAAAGTCGTTGTTGGCGTTCAAAAGTTGTTTTTGCTAATGCTAACTGTGCCTCTTGTTGTGCCACCTGGCTAGATAAACCACCATCGTCTATTTTTGCCAACCGTTGCCCTTTGGTTACTCGTTGTCCTTCTTTTACAAATACATTGGTGAGTACGCCAGAATATTCGGCATTTAATACTACATTTTGATCTGTTTCAACATTGCCTTGTACTTCAACAAAATGTTTAAAAACAGTATCGTTAACAACGGCAGCAGTAACCAATGCAGGGCGCTCGTTTATTTCGTGCTTATTTATATAATCGTTTAATTTGTCAATTTTACTTTTAAGCTCGCGTTGTTGTGTGTTTAATTCTGCTCTTTTTGCTTTTATAGCTGAAAGGTCGCCAGAATCAATAACTGAATCTACAGATTTACTGTCGCTGCCGCACGAAGCAAAAATGGTGAGGATTATTAGAAATAGGAGTGCTCTTTTCATTATTTTGAAATTTTTAAAAGAAGGTAGTTTATAAGTCGAATCTTGTTTGATTTTCATTGTAATTTTTTTCGTGCTTCGCGCAAGCTTAGTATCCCATAGACTTAACAGTTTGTGAATCTATACGTAGTTGCGGGATATTTAAAACAGTTTCTAAGTTTGCTTTTTCATTAATAACTTGCAGCATAGCCTGAAAATATTGCTGTTGCGCGGTATATAATTGAGTTTGGGCTTGTCGTAAATCAAAACTTGCTACAAGTCCTTCGGTAAATTTTACTTGGTTTTTACCTTCAATTCGCTCGGCGAGTTGTAAGTTTTTCTTTGAATTTTGGTAATTTTCAATAGCGAATTGGTAATTGCTACGGGCAGTAGTGAGGTCTAATTTAATTTGTTCTACACTTTCCTCAAGATCGGTTTTTGCTTGCAATAGGGCAATTTTGGCACGTTGTGTTTTTGCGTGCCGAAGGCCACTACTAAAAATAGGAACATTTAAATTAAGTCCGAAAACCGATGATTGATACCACTTTTGGTCGCCATTAAAAAAACTAAAATCATTACTATTTGCCGAGGTGCCATAATTTACAAATGCAGCGAGGCTAGGTAAATACTTGCTTTTTTCTAATTTTAACTCTAAGTAACGTTGTTCGGTAAGGTTATTTGCAATTTTATAATCAATGTTTTCTTCAATGTTTAAAGATGCATTTAAAAGGGCCAAATTTATATGTTCGTTTGCCAATTGGTCTAAGCTGTTGGTTAATATTACCGGAGTTTCAACAGGTATGCCCAAGGCAAGATTAAACATTTGCTTGGCTATTTTCTCGCTGCGTTTTGCGTTGCTAAGCTGTGTTTCTATATCGAGTAGCGTAATTTCTAGTTGTTCAACGCTTTCTTCTTCGGTGAGGCCGTTTTCAAATATTTTTTTCGTTTCAAATAAATTGTCTTCCAGATTTATTTTGTTTTTATTGAAAATAGCGACTAATTCTTGCGCTAACAATACGCTTCCGTAGGCATTTATAACCCCTTTTCTAACTTCTAATCTTGTTTTTTCGTTAGCATTTTCAGAAAACTTTAAAAACGTTTTAGCAGCTTGGAGTCCTACTAAATAACTACCGTCAAATATTAATTGATTTAAGGTGGCAACTATATTGGCGTTTTGTTTTGTGCCAAAAGTTACCGGTGTAAATGTGCCAGGTTCGCCGCCGCCAAACTCGCCAGGAATAAGTGTAACTGGTTGCTTTAAATTATTTTGATAGCTAACAGTACCGTCTATTTGCGGAAGTCCGGTAGCTGTAGTTTCCCACTTTTGTCTAATGGCTTTTGCAATATCTCTACGTGCATTTATGGCCGTATAATTACTGTCTAAGGCAAAAGTGATAGCTTCTTGTAATGTAAAGCGATATGTTTCGCTAGTTTGCGAAAAACCTAAAGAACTAATTAGGAAAACCGTTAAAACGAATATTTTTTTACTCATCGTGTGTGTTTGCGTTTAGTAGTTTATTTAGTGTGCTCAATCCTTTAGATGTTACAATACTTCTTAGGTGATATATCAAGTATTCTTGGTTTAATAAGGTAGGTGAAAATTTTTCTTTGGGAAATAAACTTTGATCTTTTATACCGTGAATGCCTAAAAAATAAAGTCGCGCTATTAATTCGGTGTTTAAATTTTCGCGATAATATCCATGTTTAATGCCACGGTGTAAATTGTCTATTGTATAATTTAAAAACTTATCAAATTGATAGGCTTTAATGTTTTTACTTATTTCGGGGTAATATTTTTGTAATTGATATTGCGATGAGGTTTGTTCTCCTTCAATTTTATCCATTACATACTTTTTTATTTCAAATAACTCTTCAATTGGGTTGGGACTTTCAGCCCTAATTTCTTCTATCCTTGTTGTTATTTTTCTAAAAACGCTAAATGCGCACTCTTCTACCAAGGAGGTTTTATTTTTAAAATGTATATAAATGGTTTTTTTAGATATTGCCAATGCTGCAGCAATATCGTCCATAGTAACACTTTTAAAACCTAGTTTTAAAAAAAGGTTCGACGCTTTTTGTACAATCTTATCCTTCATTATATCTAGGCAAAGATAGGTTGCGGAAACTTAATAGACAATTTTGGTTTCCGCAGTTTTATTGATCTTAACACAACCTTAACATGCGCCTTATTTTCACATATATTTTGTGTGCATTTGCCTATCTTGTTTTACTTTAGCCGAAATTTTTCACGAATGGATATTTTACAGAAATACAACCAAGAATTTCAGCAAAATCTAGAAAATGCGGTTACTAAAAATGAGCCTGCTCAACTTTACGACCCTATAAAATATATACTATCTCTAGGGGGTAAGCGCATTAGGCCAGCACTTACATTAATGGTGTGCGATTTTTTTGAAGCCTCGTATAAAGAGGCAATGAGTGCTGCGTTGGCAATAGAGTTGTTTCATAATTTTTCGCTCATTCACGATGATATTATGGACAATGCCCCATTGCGAAGAGGGCAAATTACCGTTCACGAAAAATGGGATGTAAACACGGGTATTTTATCTGGCGATGCGATGCTTATTTTGGCGTATCGTTTTTTTGAAGATTATAATCCAAATCAGTTTCAAGAACTGGCAAAGCTTTTTAGTGAAACCGCCTTACAAGTTTGTGAAGGGCAACAGCACGACATGGATTTTGAAACACGCGATGATGTTTCTATAGACGAATACATCCATATGATAGATCATAAAACGGCAGTTTTAGTAGGAGCTGCCATGAAAATGGGCGCTATTGTGGCCAATGCTTCAAAAAGCGATAAAGAGTCAATTTATGAATTTGGCCGAAATCTTGGAATTGCATTTCAGTTGCAAGACGATTATTTAGATGTTTTTGGCGATTCAAAAACTTTTGGAAAGCAAATAGGAGGCGATATAATAGCCAATAAAAAAACCTTCCTTTATTTAACTGCCGTAAATCAAGGAGCGCAGGTTCAAGCAGATGAATTGGAACATTTGTTTACAATTAATCCCAAAGATCCCACCGATAAAATTAGTACGGTAAAAGAAATATTTACACATTCGGGCGCAGCCGAAGCAACAAAAAAAGAAATTGAGAAGTACAGTAATTTAGCGTACTCGGTATTGGATGAAATAGAAATTTCAGAAGAAAAGAAAAAAATGTTGCGTCAATTTGGCGAAGAATTGATGTTGCGCAATTTTTAAATTCGTTTCGATTTTTTTCTTTCAGTGTATTAAGACTTTTTAATTTTTCAGTGTTTTTTAAAAGTAGAAAAGTACAATTAAGTGTTTTTTATATTCGGCATTTACCAAAACATGCAACCTGCCAAAAATCAGTCATTTCATTGTGAATACTTTAAGATTTTGCAAGGATAAATATGTAGAAACGACAAGGGTAGTTAAGGTAATTATTGTATTTTTGTATCGTTTTATAAAAATGACCCATTTGTATATTTATCATGGATAAATTTTCCTTTTTAAACGCGATTCACCCATCCAAAATCGCTGAACTTTACGAAAAGTATTTACAGTACCCCGATAGTGTTGAGCCAAGCTGGCGTTCATTCTTCCAAGGTTTCGACTTTGGGTCGGAATACAGTGCCGAAGAGATGTTTGGGGTTACTGAAGCTGGCGAGACTCCGCAATACGATGTAGGTGCTATCTGTGCCGATGTTATTAAAGAGTTTCAGGTTTTAAAATTAATAGACGGGTATAGAACGCGTGGGCATCTATTTACAAAAACAAACCCCGTTAGAGAAAGAAGAAAATATTCGCCAACCTTAGCCCTTGAAAATTTTGGTCTTTCAGAGGAAGATTTAAAAGATACTTTTAGAGCTGGCGAAATATTAGGCATAGGTGAAACAACACTCGAAAATATAATAAAGCATCTTGAAAGTATTTACTGCGATTCTATTGGTATTGAATATATGTATATTCGAAAACCGAATGAAATTGAGTGGATACAACAAAAACTTAATATAAACGATAACCAGCCCAATTTTTCAAACGAGCAAAAAAAGCATATTCTCAAAAAGTTGAACGAGGCTGTATCTTTTGAGAGTTTTCTTCACACAAAATACGTGGGGCAAAAGCGATTTTCATTAGAAGGAGGTGAAAGTTTAATTCCTGCACTCGATACCTTAATTGAAAACGCTGCCGAAAAAGGTGTTGAAGAATTTGTGATGGGAATGGCCCATAGAGGTCGTTTAAGTACGCTTACTAATATATTTGGAAAAAGCGCTAAAGATATTTTTAGTGAATTTGACGGTAAAGATTACGCCTTAGATATTTTTGACGGTGATGTAAAATATCATTTAGGTTGGACCTCAAAACGCAAAACAGAGTCTGGTAGAGAAATTAACTTAAATATCGCTCCAAACCCATCGCACCTAGAAACTGTAGGTGCCGTGGTTGAGGGGATTACCCGTGCCAAGCAAGATGATCACCACAAAGATCAACCCAATAAGGTGCTGCCAATTATAGTACACGGAGATGCTGCAATTGCTGGACAAGGTATTGTTTATGAAATTGTGCAAATGGCCCAATTAGAAGGTTATTGCACCCAAGGAACCATCCATATTGTAGTAAATAATCAAATAGGATTTACTACCAACTATTTAGATGCACGTTCGTCTACCTATTGTACCGATATTGGTAAAGTAACGCTGTCGCCAATACTTCACGTAAATGCAGATGATGTTGAAGCTGTTGTACATGCAATGAATTTTGCGTTAGACTTTAGAATGGAATTTGGTCGCGATGTTTTTATTGATTTGTTAGGTTACCGAAAATACGGTCACAACGAGGGGGATGAGCCACGATTTACCCAACCAAAACTTTATAAGGCCATTTCAAAACATAGCAATCCAAGTGATATTTACGCTAATAAACTTATTGCTGAGGGCGTAATAGAAAAAGACTATATAAAGAAATTAGAAAAAGAGTATAAAAACAAATTAGAAGAGAAATTAGAAGATTCTCGAAAAGAAGATAAAACGGCCATTACCCCGTTTATGCAGGATGAGTGGGAAGGCTATAATTACGCGGAAGAAGAAACAATGATGAAGCCGGTCGATACTACATTCGATCTAAAAAAGCTTGATGAAATTGCCGAAGTAATTACCAAACTGCCAAAAGAACAAAAGTTTCTTAGAAAAATCGCAAAATTAGTTGAGGCTCGCCACACCATGTATTTTGACACCAATAAGTTAGATTGGGCAATGGGTGAGTTGTTGGCATATGGGTCGTTACTTAGCGAAGGTCACGATGTGCGTATTAGTGGTCAAGATGTGGAACGTGGTACGTTTTCTCACCGTCACGCTGTTATAAAAGTAGAAGATAGTGAAGAAGAAGTAGTGTTATTAAACAGACTAAAAGAACAACAAGCCAATTTTTATATATACAATTCATTACTTTCTGAATATGGTGTAGTAGGGTTTGATTATGGATATGCTATGGCAAGCCCGAAGTCATTAACTATTTGGGAGGCACAATTTGGAGACTTTAGTAATGGAGCTCAAATTATGATTGACCAGTATATATCTTCGGCAGAAGATAAATGGAAGTTACAAAACGGCTTAGTAATGCTTTTACCGCATGGTTATGAAGGACAAGGAGCCGAACATTCTTCAGCAAGAATGGAGCGTTATCTTCAAATGTGTGCTTCAGATAATATGTTTGTGGCAGACGTAACAACACCTGCAAACTTATTTCATCTTTTGCGAAGACAACTTAAAACAGACTATCGCAAGCCGTTAATAGTGTTTACTCCAAAGAGTTTATTACGTCATCCAAAGGTGGTTTCAACAAAAGAAGAACTCGCAAACGGTAGTTTCCAAATGGTAATTGATGATGCCGAAGCCAAAGCTTCTAAAGTAAAATCGTTGGTATTTGTAACCGGAAAGTTTTATTACGATTTGCTTGAAAAGCGTGAAGAATTAAAGAGGGATGATGTAGCATTGGTACGTTTAGAACAATTGTTTCCACTGCCAATTGCCGAAATGAAGAAGATAATAAAGAAATATAAAAATGCAGACGATATTGTTTGGGCACAAGAAGAACCAAGAAATATGGGAGCTTATTCGCATATAATGATGCATTTTGAAGAGGCAAGAAACTTTAGAGTGTGCAGTAGAAAAATGTATGCCGCACCAGCAGCAGGAAGTACTGTGCGTAGTAAAGCACGCCACGCAAAAGTAATTCAAAATGTATTTGATAAAGATATGGAATAGTTCTTCGGCTATTTCTTTAGTAAAACAAAATAACTTAAATTAGAAATTTGTAAACCAAAGGTTTATATTAAATAATAGTAATATGGCATTAGAAATGAAAGTCCCATCTCCGGGAGAATCCATAACCGAAGTTGAAATCGCATCTTGGCTAGTTTCAGACGGCGATTATGTTGAAAAAGATCAAGCAATCGCCGAAGTTGACAGCGATAAAGCTACCTTAGAGCTACCTGCAGAAGCCAGCGGTGTTATTACATTGAAAGCCGAAGAAGGTGATGTAGTTGGTGTTGGTGAAGTAGTATGTATTATTGATACCGATGCAAAAAGTCCGGATGGAGATAACGCCAATGCTGATAAAAAAGAAGAAAAAGAAGACGAAGCTCCTAAAAAAGCAGAAGTAAAAAAAGAAACCCCTTCAAAATCTTCTACTCCAAATCAAAAGCAAGATAAAAAATCATACGCTACAGGTGCACCGTCTCCAGCTGCAAAAAAGATTCTTGACGAAAAAGGAATGTCGTCAAAAGACGTAAAAGGCAGTGGTCGCGATGGCCGAATTACCAAAGATGATGCTGTAAAAGCAACCCCATCTATGGGTACGCCAGGTACTGGTAGCCGTGGTAGCGAGCGTAAACGACTTTCAATGCTTCGTCGTAAAGTTGCAGAGCGTTTGGTTTCTGCAAAAAATGAAACGGCAATGCTTACTACTTTTAATGAAGTAGATATGTCGGCAATTTTTGAATTGCGTAGCCAATACAAAGAGCAGTTTAAAGAAAAGCACGGTGTTGGGTTAGGTTTTATGTCATTCTTTACTCTTGCAGTTGTACGAGCACTAGATTTATATCCAGATGTAAACTCAATGATTGACGGAAATGAAATGGTGACTTATGATTTTAAAGATATTTCAATTGCGGTATCGGGACCAAAAGGATTAATGGTGCCTGTAATTAGAAATGCCGAAAATTTAAGTTTTAGAGGCGTAGAAGATGAGGTAAAACGTTTGGCAATAAGAGCTCGTGATGGGCAAATTACGGTTGATGAAATGACTGGAGGAACTTTTACAATTTCTAACGGAGGTGTGTTTGGAAGTATGCTTTCAACACCAATTATTAACCCACCGCAGTCGGCTATTTTAGGAATGCACAACATTGTTGAGCGTCCAATTGTAAGAGACGGTGGAATTGTAGTTGCTCCCGTAATGTATCTTGCCTTATCTTATGACCACCGTATTATTGACGGTCGTGAGTCTGTAGGATTTTTAGTTGCTATTAAAGAAGCGTTAGAAAACCCAGAAGAACTATTAATGGATAACGATGTAAAACGCGCATTAGAACTGTAGTTTTACATTTTATATAAAAAAAGAATCCGGCCGAGCAGCCGGATTTTTTTCGTTAGTTAGTGTAGATTTTCAATTAAAAAATAGTGTATTTACTAAATTCATTATAACCACAGTTACTATTAGAACTACAAATAATTTAAAAAGTGAAACCTTGTCATGTAGCGTTCTAATGATGCGTTTGTTGTTTTTTGGATAAATTGACCCTTTCACATCGTAAAAGTCTGTATTTTGTAAGAATAATAAAATACGTACTACCACGTAATTTTTTGCAAATAAGTTAAGTAGATTATAACAGTTTGTCGTGATGTTCTTTAGCCCAAATTAAAAGGCTGTTTGTTCTGGGCTCTAGTTTTAGCTTTGTAATGATATTACTTCGGTGTTTTTCTACCGTACGGTACGAGATAAAGAGTTGCGAAGCAATTTCTTTGTTGGTTTTGTCTTGTGCGATTAAATTTAAAATTTTCCTTTCTGAAGGGGTAAGCGTTTTTAACATGCTGTCTTCTACCGCTTCTACACCCAGTAGTTTTATTATTTTATCGCTAAAAAAAGGAGCGCCATTTTTTACCGTATTAATGCAGTTTTCTATTTCTTCTAAAGCGAATTCTTTTAAAATATATCCAAAAATATTGAGCTCTTTAGCTTTTTGATACAACTCCTTTTCTTTGTGAAGCGTTATTAAAACTATTTTGGTATCAATTTTTGCAGTTTTACATTTTTGGGCAATTTCTATCCCAGACATGTACGGCATTTGGATATCGAGAATAGCGATATCGGGTTTTTTTTGAATTATCAAATTAAAAGCCTCCCTGCCGTTTACGCCGCTCCCCAAAAAGTTGTAGCCTTTTTCAATTAAAAAGTCGCTCAAACCCTTTAATAGCAAAGGATGATCGTCTGCAATTATTATCGTTGGGTTTTTACTTTTCATATTGGAATTTGAAATTCGAGAACTGCACCCGAGTCTTTTTTAGAGGTTACTTTCATCTGTCCTTTTAAAAAACGGGTGCGTTCTAAAAGTGTTTTTAATCCTAAAGATTTCTCTTCTTGATATTTTTCGGCAAAATCAAAACCTATTCCGTTGTCGCGAATAGAAATTAATACGTTGTCGCCTATTTTTCTAACTGAAATTTTCGCTGCTTCAGAATTTGCGTGTTTTAAAATATTGCTAAAACTTTCTTGTATAATCCTGTAAATATTTACTTCATTCTCTTTGCTGAATATGTTGTCTATATTATCTATTTCGGCAGTAATAAATAGGGGGGTGTTTTCATCTATTAAATCAATAGTGTGTTCAATAGCCTTTGTTAGTCCTAATTCTTGAAGTTGAAACGGATGAAGGTCGCGAGAGATGGCGCGTACTTCGTCAATAGTGCTATTTACCAGTTTTTGAGTATCGCGGTCGCCATTATTTAGCAATTTATTTTTAAGCACCAAAAGCTGTTGTCCAATCCCATCGTGGAGATCTTTTGAAATTCGTCGTCTTTCATTTTCTTGGTAATTTATAAGCTCTTGACTAAATTTTTCTTGCAATATTTTATTCTCCTTTAAGTTTTTCTGATTTCTATAAAGCAGAATAAGTCCAAACATTAAAATAATGGCAATACCGCCAAGGAGCATCGCCTTTTTTACACTTTCATTATCCTTTTCAAGCAGTTTAATGCTCGTATTTTTTTTAACTAAATCCTTTTCTTTTTTTTCGGTTAAATAGAGGGTTTGGTAATATGCTAAGGCATTTGCAGTACTTCGGTTGTAGATAGAATCTTTTAATGTTGTTGCTGCGCGTATAAATTCAATACTATTTTCGTACTGGTTCATATCGTAATAAATATCTGCCAGCAGGGCGTACCCTTGCATAATTTCGTCTTCTATCCCCAGCCGTTTTGCAATTTTCAACTTTTTTTGAGCTTTTAATAGTGCATTATCATAGTCGGCGATAGTTTGTAAATACTTAGCTTTTCCGCTTAAATAATGAATTTCGGCAATAGAACTTCTTGAGTAATTAAATTCAAAATTGTCTAAAATATATACGTATTTCTTGGCTTCTTTTAATAGTTTGTGGTTGCAATAATATTCAATAAGCCGTGCGAGTATCCCTATATAAACCGTTTTGTTTGATTGTTCGTGATTAAAATTTGATTCGGCTAAAAGCAGTGATTCTAATTCTAATTTAGGTTTTCCTATTTTTTTATAATCTAGCGCTTGGTTATAATATTCATAGGCTAAATATTGGGTGAGACCCAAACTTTTCATTTTATCGATTAAAGCATCGCGTTCAACTTTGGCTTTATCGTAAAAACCATTCATGCTAAACATATTAATTATGGCTTGTTGCGCATATACCATATAATCATACGCTTGTTGGTCTTCGTAAATAAAATAGGCGTGGGTTAAGTCTTCATTTGCTTTAACAAATTTTCCAATTTGCGAATACGCTTGGCCTCTAAAAAGGTAAGTATCGGCAATAAATAGCGAATCTTTTTGCGAAAAATGTTGCAAGGCTACGTTGTAGTCTTCAATAGCTTTTTTAAGATCCAATTTGGCATTTGCACTTCCGCGTTTAATGTAAAGTCGGCCTAATAAAAGACTGTCTTTTATTCTGTATTTACGGGCCAAGGCTTTATTAAGAAAGGTTATCGCATTTAGTGGGTTGTTACCGTAATTTGTTAAGGGATACTGAAGGTTTACAGCTTTTTTTGCGGCAAGTTCTACACTGTCTAGCTTTAATGCTAAATTAATATACTGCTTGCTGTACTCAATAAACTCTTTTTGGTTTTTGGAAAAAGTACGACTTAAAATACTGTCTAACGCGGCAAGTTTTTCGTTGCTATTTTGAGAGGTCGTAACTATTTGTTTGTAGTGGGAAATATCTAATTTTTGCGCAGAAGCGGCATAAAATGTAATGACAAGCAGATAGCTAAAATAGTGTTTAAGCAAGGTTAATTAGTTTTGAGGCAAGCTAAAAATAATTAATTTTTGTTAGAAAATAAGTTAAAAACATAAAGATATGTGGCTATTTCACATAAAAACAATTGCGCCCGTAATCAATAACAGCGCGATGCTTTTTTAAAAAATCGGCGCCAATAATGCCGTGAATAGGCGCTTCATTGGCTTGCGACAAGGCCTCGTTTACGTGCGAAAGATCAAAAAGAATAAAATCCATGTTTTTAATAGACCACTGCTTGATGCTAAAATTATTTTTTCGCGACAACATAGTTTTCATATTTATGGCTCCTGCACCAGCAGCTTTTACAATGCTGTCTTCGCTAATTAATTTAAAATGAGTTCCTTCGTCAAAGCCAATGCAGCTAGTAGAAGCGCCTGTGTCTAAAATAAAATTTCCGTTTACCCCATTCACTTTTGCCGAAAATAAATAATGCCCGGTTTCGAGGTTTTTTAACGGAATTCGGTAAAATAATTGGTCTTCGAGTAGTGTGCGTAACTGCATTAATTTTTTTGTGCAAAGATAGCAAACAAAATAAGTAGCTTTGCATTTATGTTAACAGATACGCATACACATTTATATAGTACGGCTTTTGATGAAGACCGCGACGCGGTGATAAGTAGAGCCATAGATTTAGGAATTACGCGTTTTTTTATTCCCGCCATAGATTCTGGTCATACCGAAGCTATGTATGCCCTAGAAAAAGCATACCCAAAAAATGTATTTTTAATGATGGGTTTGCATCCTACTTCGGTAAAAGAAAATTTTGAAGATGAATTGGCACACGTTGAGGCGCAATTTAAAAGTCGAAGTTTTTATGCTGTAGGTGAAATAGGAATAGATCTTTACTGGGATAAATCTACCTTGGATATTCAAAAAATTGCTTTCCGAAGGCAAATTCAATTAGCCAAAAAATATAAATTACCAATCGTTATTCACTGCCGTGATGCTTTTGATGAAATTTTTGAAGTGTTAGAAACCGAGCGCGGAGACGATCTATTTGGAATATTTCATTGTTTTACGGGCACACTAGAGCAGGCGCAACGGGCTATTTCATTTAATATGAAATTAGGAATTGGTGGGGTGGTTACTTTTAAAAATGGAAAGATTGATAAATTTTTAAATGAAATTGCTTTGGAGCATATCGTTTTAGAAACCGATTCGCCTTACCTTGCGCCGGTACCTTATAGAGGCAAACGCAATGAAAGTAGTTATTTAAGTTTAATTTGTGCGAAACTTGCTGAAATTTATAATATTTCTGAAGAAACCATCGCCAAAATTACCACTGAAAATTCGAAAGCTGTATTTAAAGTATAAATACGGCTTTTCTTAAAAAGTTTAAAACGTAGCATTATTATGACCTATCACCCCAATATACTCCTTATATATACCGGCGGAACCATTGGTATGATAAAAGATTTTGAAACCGGTGCTTTGCGCAACTTTAATTTTGACGAGCTTCTTAAACACATTCCCGAGTTAAAGCTGTTAGATTGTAATATAACAACCACTTCTTTTGCCGAACCTATTGATAGTAGTAATATGAATCCGGAGTACTGGGTGCAATTAGCTACTATTATTGAAGAAAACTACGAAAAGATGGATGGTTTTGTAGTGCTTCACGGAAGCGATACCATGAGTTATACTGCCTCGGCCTTAAGTTTTATGTTAGAAAACTTAGGGAAACCCGTAATTTTTACGGGGTCGCAGTTGCCCATTGGAGATTTAAGGACCGATGCAAAAGAAAATTTAATTACTTCAATTCAAATTGCAACGTTACGCGAGCGAGGGGTGTCAAAAATTTCGGAAGTTTGTTTGTATTTTGAATACAAATTATATCGTGCCAATCGTACTACAAAAATAAATGCCGAACATTTTGAGGCTTTTGCCTCTCTCAACTACCCCGAACTTGCCCAGAGTGGGGTGCACTTGGTAGTTAATAACGAAGTGCTTTACAAACCCAATAGACGAAAGCGATTAAAAGTTCATAAATCTTTGGAGAGTCATATATTATTGGTAAAAGTATTTCCGGGTATAGACGAAACTACTATTACACACCTATTTAATTATCCCGAGATGAAAGGCTTGGTAATTGAAACCTATGGTGCGGGGAATGTTACCACTGCAGATTGGTTTATAAAAGCTTTAAAAGCTGTAATAAAAAGAGGAATTCCTGTAATAAATGTTACACAATGTTCGGGTGGAGGTGTAAATATGGGTTTGTATGAAACCAGTACGGCGCTAAAAAAGATAGGAGTTATAAGCGGAAAAGACTGCACAACAGAGGCTGCATTGGCAAAATTGATGTATTTGTTGGGTCAGAAAATTTCGGCTAACAGCTTCAAAACCATATTCGAAACTTCTTTGCGTGGAGAAATGCAGTAAATTAACCACTTAATTTATTTTATTGCGTTGTTTTTTTTTTGATATTTGGCGCACCATTACAAAGTGGCTAATTTTTTAGAGAGGTGGCCGAGTGGTCGAAGGCGCACGCCTGGAAAGTGTGTATACGCCACAAGCGTATCGAGGGTTCGAATCCCTTCCTCTCTGCAACAAACGAATAGTGTATTAAAACTCATCTTGCATGACTATTAATATTCTTGTAGATTAATTAAATTATTTTATATCTTTAAACCCTTAACTAAAAACAAACTTTAAGTCGATAGCAATGAAAAAATTACTTTCTATTATGGCGGTTGCCGCAATGGTATTTGTGGGCACATTAAACGCAAACGCGACAACAGCGCAGACAATGCCAACTAGTTCACAAGCTTTGGTTACAGCAGCCACAGTTTCTTTTATACAAGATGAAACAGCTCCTGCTGCAGAAGCTGAAAGAGGCTTTCACCAAGAGCTAAAAGAGCGTTTTGTTGAAGGTGGTCCCGCGTTTATGGGTATTGTATTATTGTGTTTAATTCTAGGATTGGCAATTGCTATTGAAAGAATTATCTACCTTAATCTTTCAACTACCAATACACAAAAATTAGCACAACAAGTAGAAGACGCTTTAAATAGCGGTGGTATTGAAGCAGCAAAAGAAGTTTGTAGAAATACAAAAGGTCCTGTTGCATCTATTTACTACCAAGGTCTAGACCGTGCACACGAAGGAATTGATATTGCCGAAAAAGCAGTGGTAGCCTACGGTGGTGTTCAAATGGGTCAACTAGAAAAGAATGTTTCTTGGATCTCATTATTTATTGCAATTGCTCCTATGCTTGGTTTCATGGGTACTGTAATTGGTATGATTGATGCATTCGATAAAATTCAAGCAGCAGGTGATATGAACCCATCATTAGTTGCAGGAGGTATTAAAGTAGCACTTTTAACAACTGTATTTGGTTTGATCGTGGCTATTATCCTTCAAGTTTTCTATAACTATATTATCGCTAAGATTGATAGTATTGTAAACAGCATGGAAGACGCTTCTATTACTTTAATCGATATGTTATTCGATTATAAAACAAAAAATAAAATCTAAACAAACCACAAGATGGCATTACATAAAATATTAAAAATTGTAGCATTGCTTTTAAGCGTTGCAGGAATTATTTTTCTTGCAATGATCATCGCAAAAGGTGATACTGCTATCGTTGAAACCGGCGAAGGAGTAGATGGCTTCATATATGTTGCCTATATAACGTTTGCTATTACAGTTGCGTTTGTTTTACTCTTTGTGTTAAAAGGAATTTTTGCAGGCAATCTTAAAAGCACACTTATGTCTGTAGGCGCCTTTTTACTAATAATTGCAATTTCGTATGTATTAGCAGATAGTAATCAGTTAACAGCTCAAGATGGCGGATTACTTTCCGAAAGCGCTTCAAAATGGGTTGGAACAGGATTATATGCTTTTTATATATTAGCAATAATCGCTGTGGGATCTATGGTTTTCGGCGGAATTAAAAAAGTGACTAAATAATATGGCAAGAAGAGCAACACCTGAAGTAAATGCAGGATCGATGGCAGACATCGCTTTCCTACTGCTAATCTTTTTTCTAGTAACTACTACTATTGAAAAAGACAGCGGTATTGCGAGACAGTTGCCTCCCATTGAAGAAATTGTTGACCCGCCTAAAATTAAAGAGAAAAACTTATTTATTGTTAACGTAAACCGTAACGACCAACTGTTAGTTGAAGAAAAACTAATGGAGTTAAAAGATTTACGCCAAGCAGCAATTACTTTTCTCGATAATGGAGGAGCCCCTTCTGGTAGCCCAGAATATTGCAACTATTGCAAAGGACCAAGAAGCCCTGAGTCTTCAGATAATCCCGAAAAAGCGGTAATATCTGTTCAAAATGACAGACTTACTTCTTATAAAATGTATATCGCTGTTCAAAATGAATTGGTTGCGGCATATAACTTTTTAAGAGATAGAGAATCACAAAGACTATACGGTTGGAAATTTACCGAAATGTCTAAAGATCTAGATGAAGGGAAGATAAAAGGCGAGGCTGCACAAGATGCTTTAAAGGAAAAATTGGAGACTATTCAAAAATTATTTCCAATGAAGTTATCTGAAGCCGAACCAAAAAAATCTGGACAATAATAAAATAACTATGTCAAAGTTTAGAAAGAAAAAAAGTAACGAGTTACCGCCGGTAAGTACAGCTTCTCTACCAGATATTGTCTTTATGTTATTATTCTTTTTTATGGTAGTAACAGTACTTAGAGACGATAACCTGCTTGTTCAGAATAAACTGCCAAAAGCAGATCAGGTTGAAAAACTGAAAAAAGACCGCTCGGTTTATATTTACGCCGGAAAACCTAGTGCTAGATACCAAGATAAATTTGGTACCGAAGCTAAAATTCAAATTGGCGATAAGTATACCGATATAACCAGTATTAAATTCGCATTAACCGAATTGCGCCAAAAACTACGTCCCGAACTTCAGGATAAAGTTATGGTTGCCCTAAAGGTAGATGAAGAGACCAACACTGGTAAGGTAACAGATATTAAACAGGAATTACGTGAATTAAATATGCTTAAAATTATTTACATTACTACACCAGGTAATGAATTAAATCAATAAATAATTCACTAAGTAATATTGAAACGTCTTGATTCGAACATTTCGAATTAAGACGTTTTTTTTTTGTTATTAATTTTCCTGAAAATACGCTTATCTTTGAAGGGTATGACTATTTTTAAAAACTTATTTCTTACTTGCAGTTTTCTCTTGCTTTCTGCCCAAATGATCGCACAGGATACTATAAGTCCGGTTGATTATGACAACACTTATAGAGAAGATCAATTTTATGTGGGAGTTACCTATAATTTACCTCTTGGGCTACCAGAAGGAGGTGAAGTTCGAGGCTTATCGGGCGGATTTCAATTTGGCTTTTTAAGAGATATGCCTATTAATCAACGACGAAATATTGCCATCGCCATTGGCGGTGGGCTGTCAATTGATCAATTTGGTCAAAATCTTTTTATTGGTGAAAACAACGATGAAACTACAATTTTTAGAATTTTAGATAGCGATGTTAATTATAGCCGAAATCGCTTTACAATGGCTGTTGTTGAAGCGCCAATTGAATTTAGATGGAGAACCTCTACCGCTTCAAGTTATAAGTTTTGGCGTATTTATACAGGTTTTAGAGTTGGTTACACCTATTGGTATAAAGCAACCTTTAAACAGCCTTCAAATAATGTTTCCCAATCTGATATTCCAGAATTTAATCCCTTAAGATTATCTGCTACACTAAGTTTAGGATATAATACTTTTAACTTTTTTGCATCCTACAGCCTTAGTCCACTATTTTCCGATGCTACAACTGAAAATGGCGAAAATTTCGATTTTAGGGCGTTAAAAGTAGGCTTGATGTTTTATATATTATAGCCAAATATTAAATAAAATTAACTGCGGAAGAGCACCCAAAAAGAAACCTATGGCCAACTCGGGGTAGGTGTGGGAACTACTATTTAATCGCGAAGAAGCAACCCATCCATTTACAAATAGAAATAGACTAATAGTTGCTAGTAAATTTATTTTAAAATGGGCGCTTAAGCCCACTACAAAAAGTAAAATTCCGGCAACGCCTATTTGGTGTAAACTTATTTTTAAGCCAAATAGCACCATTACTAATGCGCTAAACGTTGAAAATAACACTCCAACAAAAAAGTAATATAATTCGGGATCGTCATACGGGTTAAAAACCATTTTAATGATAAGCAGCAACAGAATACACTGTATCATCAATGGGAATTTACGCTCCTTTACATCTTTTAGGTGCAATGTGTTTATTATTCCAAGGCGTTTCAGTAGAAAAAAAACTACAATTGGAACACAAACGGTAATGATAAAAACAGCGAGTAGCTGTGCTTTAATTAACTCTGGCTCTAAATAACGCGGAGTTACAATTAAATAAAGAATGGTGCCTAGCAAAGGCATCAACAATGGATGGAAAATGTACGAAGCAATTGTTAGGAAAAGTCTCATTAAATTTCTTTTCGTAAGCGCGCCACAGGTAAATCTAATTGTTCGCGATATTTTGCAATGGTTCGGCGGGCAATAGGATAGCCTTTTTCCAATAAAATTTTGGCCAATTTATCGTCTGTTAAAGGTTTTCTTTTGTCCTCTTCGGCAATAGTTATTTCTAAAATCTTTTTAATTTCTCTCGTTGAAACATCTTCACCTTGATCATTTTTCATGGATTCACTAAAAAATTCTTTAATTAATTTAGTGCCATAAGGGGTATCTACGTATTTGCTATTCGCCACACGCGAAACAGTAGAAACATCCATGCCTATTTTATCTGCAATATCTTTTAAAATCATTGGTTTTAACTTGCGTTCATCGCCAGTTAAAAAGTATTCTTTTTGATGATGCATAATTGCATTCATGGTAACAAATAAGGTTTGTTGCCGTTGTTTAATAGCATCGATAAACCATTTTGCGGCATCGAGTTTCTGCTTAATAAACATGACGGCATCTTTTTGTGCTTTAGACTTATCTTTAGTTTCTTTATAGCCCTTAAGCATGTTTTTGTAATCGTGACTTACGTGAAGTTCGGGTGCATTGCGACCGTTTAAAGTTAAATCTAACTCGCCGTCAACTATTTTAATAGCAAAGTCGGGTACTACGTGTTCAATAATTCTATTATTTCCAGAATATGTGCCGCCTGGTTTTGGGTTTAGGCCTTCAATTTCGTGAATTGCTTCCCGAAGTTGATCTTCGGTAATTTCAAATTTTTGAATTAATTTTTTATAGTGCTTTTTGCTAAATTGATCGAAAGATTCGTCAATAATATCGGTTGCTAAAACTACCGCTGGCGTAGGTTCTTTACGCTCTAATTGAATTAACAAACACTCTTGTAAATTGCGAGCAGCTACTCCTGCCGGATCTAATTCTTGAACCGTTTTAAGTACTTTTTCAACCTTTTCTACAGTAGTGTACACATTTTGCGTAAATGCTAAATCGTCTACAATATCTTGCATATCGCGCCGTATATAGCCGCTTTCATCTACACTGCCAACCAAAAATTCTGCAATTTCTTTTTCTTCTTCGTTAAGGCGGTACGTGCTTAATTGTGTTAATAGGTATTGATTAAACGATGTGCCAGCAGCATAAGGTGTTTGTCGCTCGTCATCATCGGCACTGTAGTTATTTGCTGCGAGCTTATAACTGGGTACTTCATCATCGCTTAAATAATCGTCTACGTTTATTTCAGTTTCAATTATTTCATTGCCTTCGTCGTAGTTATCGTCAAATTCGTCGTTGCTAAAATCATCGTCAAATTCATCTCGCTCATCTTTTCCTCCTTCCAAGGCTGGATTTTCTTCCAATTCTTGCGAAATACGCTGCTCAAATGCTTGCGTAGGCAATTGAATCATCTTCATCAACTGTATTTGTTGAGGCGATAATTTTTGAGATAATTTAAAATTTAATTGTTGCTTTAACATAAGAATAAATACTACATTATAAAGTTAAAAAAAACCAGCTACTATTATAATTAAGTAGCCAGTTTTAATACAATCTTATGCTTTTTTTACTTTAAAATTCGGCGTTGCCAGGTGTACGCGGATAAGGAATTACATCGCGAATATTGCTCATGCCAGTTGTAAATTGAACTAAACGTTCAAAACCAAGTCCGAAACCACTGTGTACCGCTGTACCAAATTTACGAAGGTCTAAATACCAATAAAGCTCTTCGGTACTTATTTCCATATCGTCCATTTTTTGTTTTAGTACATCGTAGCGCTCTTCACGTTGCGAACCTCCAACAATTTCGCCTATTCCTGGGAAAAGAACATCCATAGCGCGCACGGTTTTACCGTCGTCGTTTAGGCGCATATAAAACGCTTTAATTTTTGCAGGATAATCAAATAGAATTACGGGCGATTTGAAGTGTTTTTCAACCAAAAATCGTTCGTGTTCACTTTGTAAATCGGCGCCCCATTCTTCAATTATATATTTAAACTTTTTCTTTCTATTAGGCTTAGAGCGCATTAAAATTTCAATAGCTTCGGTATAGCTAACGCGCTTAAAGTTGTTTTCTAAAATAAAATTAAGCTTTTCGCGAAGCTTCATTTCGCTACGTTCTGCTTGTGGTTTTGATTTTTCTTCTTCGAGCAGTCTGTTTTCAAGAAATTCTAAATCTTCGGCACAGTTGTCTAAGGCGTACTTTACAACGTATTTTATAAAATCCTCGGCCAAATCCATATTGGCATCTAGATCGTTAAAAGCAACTTCGGGTTCAATCATCCAAAATTCGGCTAAATGCCTACTGGTGTTAGAATTTTCGGCTCTAAATGTTGGTCCAAATGTATATACTTTCCCTAACGCCATGGCATAGGTTTCGGCTTCTAATTGGCCACTTACCGTAAGATTGGTTTCTTTTTCGAAGAAATCTTCTTTAAAATCTACATTGCCATTTTCATCCAGCGGCGGATTTTTGGGGTCTAAGGCAGAAACACGAAACATTTCGCCAGCACCTTCGGCATCACTACCTGTAATTATAGGTGAATGCATATAGTTAAAACCATTTTTTTGGAAATATTCGTGTACGGCAAATGCCAGTTTTGAACGGGTACGCATTACAGCGCCAAAGGTGTTGGTGCGCACGCGTAAATGTGCTTGCTCGCGCAATGTTTCGAGTGAATGACGCTTAGGTGAAAGTATTGTAAGTTTTACATCTTCGGGCTTCGCTTCGCCTAAAACGGTAAGCTTAGAAACTTGAATTTCTACATTTTGCCCTTGGCCTTGGCTTTCAACTAGTGCGCCTTTTACTTCAATTGCGGCACCAACGGTTACTTGTTTTAAAACCGAATCGTCAAAATTTTCAAAATCCACTACACATTGCAGTGTGTTAATGGTAGAGCCATCGCTTAAAGAAATAAATCGATTGCTTCTAAAAGAACGTACCCACCCGCGTACCATAACCTCGTGATGGGCTGGTTCACTTTTTAATAATTCAACTATAGTCTTGTACTGCATAGTATTAATTTAAGGGAGACAAATATACCTTTTAATAAAATTTCAAAAAAACAAATACCTTAAATTTAAGGGCAAGATGTATTTGCTTTAGGGTTAGATTTTACCTGCTATTTATAATTTTTCGGTTTCTTCTTCATTGCTTAAAATTTCAATAGCTGGCTTTTTCATAGTTTGCTTATTGGCAATGCTTCTTTCCAACGAGAGTAAAAGCGTTGGTAGCAACAATAGGTTTGAAAGCATAGCAAAAAGAAGCGTCATTGACACCAATGCACCTAAGGCTACCGTACCGCCAAAGCTAGAAATAGTAAATACCGAAAAGCCAAAGAAGAGAACAATGGAAGTATAAAACATACTTACAGCCGTTTCGCGCAATGCAGCGTAAACCGATTTTTTAATCTTCCAATTATTAGCTATTAATTCTTGTCTATATTTTGCAAGAAAGTGAATTGTATCATCAACAGATATTCCAAATGCAATACTAAAAACCAGTATTGTTGAAGGTTTAATAGGTACACCTAAAAAGCCCATTACGCCCGCCGTTATAATTAGCGGAAGCAAGTTGGGCACAAGCGAAATTAAAATCATTTTAAAACTTCGGAACATCCACGCCATAAAAAGTGCAATAAGGAAAATGGCGAGCGATAAGGACAAAATTAAGTTATTTACCAAATAATGTGTTCCTTTTTGAAAAACCAAAGCTTTCCCCGTTACCGAAACGTTATAGCGTTCTTCTGGGAATATTTTGGCAATTTCGGCATTTAAATCTTCTTCAATACGTTCAAACCTGTCTGGCTCGGTATCTTTCATAAAAGTTGTAATACGCGCAAATTGCCCCGTGCTATCTACGTAACTGGAAAGCATATTTGTATTGGTATTACTGCTTTTTGCGTGGCTAAGAATAAAGCTGCGCTCTTGGGCATTAGGTAGTTGGTAATACTCTGGGTTACCGTTATAATAAGCTTGTTTTGAATATTTAACCAACTCTACAGCCGAAAGGGGATTGGCAAACTCTGGAATTTCTTTTATGTGGTCTTGTAACCGGTCTATTCGCTTTAATGTAGCAAGGCTCATAACACCTTTTTTCTTTTTAGTATCCACCATTATTTCTAATGGCATAATACCTTCGTACTCTTTTTCAAAAAAGCGAATATCTTTAAAAAAAGCAGTGTTTTTAGGCATGTCTTCAATAAGACTGCCCGAAATTTTAATGGTATAAATACCAATAATGCTAGTACAAAGAAGTAGTACGGTTGTAATGTATATGGCAATACGGTGTTCTTTTACCATACGCTCAATCCAGTTTACAAAGCCATTTATCCACGTTTTATTTAAGTGTTTTAAATGCTTGTATTTTGGTACCGCCATATAGCTGTATACAATGGGTATAATTAGCAAACTGAGCAGAAAAATAGCAACGATATTTATTGAAGCTACAATACCAAATTCACTTAACAATTCACTCTTTACCAAGATAAAGGTAGCAAATCCAGATGCTGTAGTAAGGTTGGTCATTAGGGTTGCATTCCCTACTTTGGTAATAACACGTTGTAACGACTTAGCTTGATTGCCGTGTAGCTTAATTTCGTGCTGATATTTATTAATAAGAAATATACAGTTCGGAATTCCAATAACGATTATTAAAGGCGGAATTAATGCCGTAAGTACCGTAATTTCATACTGAAGCAAACCTAAAATCCCGAAAGACCACATTACCCCAATAATTACCGTAAACATTGAAATAAAAGTGGCGCGCCACGAACGGAAAAAGAAGAAAAATATAAGCGAAGTTACAAGTAAAGCAGCACCCAGAAATAATCCTATTTCGTCTATAATATTCTGCGAGTTAAGCGTGCGAATATAAGGCATACCCGAGGTGTGCACGGTAACGCCAGTTTCTTGCTCAAATTTATCAATTAACGGAACTAAGTCATTAATTACAAAATCTTTACGCGCAGGCGTATTTATGATGTCTTTTTTTAAATAAATAGCCGATCGAATGCTCTGTTTGTTTGGACTGTAAATTAGTCCGTTGTAAAAAGGAAGTCTATTAAAAAGCTCGTCTTTGTAGTTTGCAAGGTTTTTAGTTGTGTATATTGAATCCTTTATAAAGGGTACTAATGTAAAACCTGTGGTGTCTTTTTTCTTTTCAAGTTTTTGAAGATTTCCTACGGAAAGGGTAAATTCTACTTCGTCAAATTTTTCAAGGTTTTCAGAAAGTTGGTGCCACGCTTTAAACTTTTTGGGCGTAAAAATTGTGCTGTCTTTAACCCCGATAACGATTAAATTTCCTTCTTCGCCAAAATGTTTTAAAAACTGGTCGTATTCAAGATTTACGGGGTGGTCATCGGGCAGGAGATTGGCTTCGGTATAGGTAAAGCGCATGTTTTTCCACTGCATGGCCATCATTACGGTAATAGCCGCAATTACTATTAAAATCCAAGTGCGATTTCGTAAAATAAAACGAGCTACCCAACTCCAAAATCCGATGCTAAAAAGTTTGTTCAAAGCAATTTTTTAAAAAACTCCACAAAGGTAAGTATTTGCTATTAGGAGCAATTGTTTTTGCTGTGTATTTTTAGAAAACCGAATAATTAAAAAGAACAAATAGTGCTGATTGAAATAGTGAATTTTTGTAAGATTGATGCCCTATTGAATTTGAAGGTAAAAAGTGAATTTAAACGAAATATTATCCGAAAATTTTGGCAGGTTATAATAGCCGTAGCGATAAGCACCACTTAAACCAAAGCCGAAAAGGATTTTGTTAATTTCGAAGCCGGTTTCGTTATACAAGTTATCGAGGGTGTTAAACGGAATTCCAAAATGATTTTCTGTTTGGTCCATATTGCCCAAAGCGTGGCGTGTAATTAGCACTAATTCGGGTTTCCATTTTTCGGCAAAATTAAACCTGCGTAAGCTGTGCTTTATTTGTAATGTGGTTAATTTGTCTGAAAAAAATTCGCCAAAATACATGGTTTCAAAACTCTGTACGCCCGCCACCGAAAAGCGTTGTAAAATTTCATCTTTTGTAGGTTGATTGGGGTACGAATGAAATAAGTGGGTGAGCGGTAGATCGCCCAAAGCCAGCGAACCTTCTAAAAGTACGTTGGTAGAAGACAAATTGGTGCGTTTAATAAAATAGTCGAGCTTAAGGCCAAATTTTGTGTAGTTAAAATCGCTTTGCGCTATACCTTTAATACCTTGGGTTATTTGTGCACTTATCTTCGGAAATCCGTCAAAATACTCTTTTGTACCATCTTCGTTTGTAAAGAAATTTGTTTTAGGGCTAATCCTAACAGAAACAGTGGCTTCGGCTAATTTATAATTAGAAAGCGGGGTGCCCTTGTGAATAAAGTAATAGTTTTCAATATTATTTATTGTACTGTGTTCAATCCTAAATTCTCCCAGTAGTTTTGGAGAAAATTCACCTGCAATGTTGGCGTACCATTTTCGGTATTTATAAAACTGAGTAATATTTACTAATCGCGGTTCAAAGATTGAATAAACACGTGCATCGGTAAGATAATCGAACGTACCTATTTCTTTTATATCATCTGCATAAAATGCGCTTATCCAAGTTTTTTTTTCTTTGTTAATTCTAGCGCTAGCCCCAAGACTGTATTTTGAAGCGCGGTCTTTTAAGCCATAGGCAAAATACCCACCAAACTTATAATTTTCAAAAAGTTTATCGTTTGTTAAGCCGCCAATACCAAAACGAAATCCTTCGTAGTTATTGAGTTTTACTAAGGTTTTTAAATCTATATCAAAAAAACCTATTGGGAAGTACCCCGATGAAAGTGGATGTTCTTTTTTGTCTTCTACACTCGCAATAGAATCTTTGGGAGTTTGGATTGCTGGTTTTTGTGCAGCGGTAACAAATGTCACGAAAAAAATTAAAACAAGGATTTTTCGCATTGAGGGTGAGTTAATTTTTGGTGTTTTAAAGATAAAAAGAAAGCGGCATAGTAGCCGCTCTCTTTAAATATGTTTAACGAAACCGTATTTAGACGGTCATTATTTCTTTTTCTTTTTTGGCGTAAATCTCATCAATTTGTTTGATGTGATTATCGGTCATTTCTTGAATATCGCTTTCTAAATTCTTCTTCAAATCTTCTGAAATATCCAAGCCTTTTAAATCGTTATTCGCATTTTTTCGGTCATTACGAACCCCAATTTTGGCTTCTTCGGCAGCAGCTTTGGCTTGCTTTGCCAAATCTTTTCTTCGTTCTTCGGTAAGTGGTGGTACGTTTATAATCACGCTTTCGCCATTATTCATTGGGTTAAAACCAAGATTTGCAAGGTGAATACCGCGTTCAATTTCAGGAATTAAATTTTTTTCCCAAGGTTGTATGCTTATGGTCATACCATCTGGGGTACTTATATTGGCTACTTGGCTCAACGGGGTTGGGCTTCCGTAGTAATCTACCATTACGCTACCTACCATAGATGGGCTAGCTTTTCCGGCTCTAATATTAATTAATTGTTTTTCTAAATGTTTAATTGCGTTGCCCATGGCCTCACGCGTACCGTCAATAATAAAATCTATTTCGTCTTCCATAACATAAAATTTGAGCCCTAATTGTTGCTATTGCGTTTTTAAAATTATTTTTTTTCAAAGATAGTTTATAATATTTCGTTGTAAAATGCAATTACAAATTTACCTTGGTACCTACCTTTTCGCCAGAAACTACTTTTAATAAATTTCCGTTGGTATTCATATCGAAAACAATTATGGGTAATTTATTTTCTTGGCTTAGGGTAAATGCCGTTGTGTCCATTACTTTTAACCCTTTTTGTAATACATCTTCAAAACTTATAAAATCAAATTTTGTTGCCAGTTTATCTTTTTCGGGGTCGCTAGTGTAAATTCCATCAACACGCGTGCCTTTTAAAATTACATCGGCATTAATTTCAATGGCTCTTAAAACTGCTGCCGAATCTGTAGTAAAATAAGGGTTTCCGGTGCCTCCACCAAAAATAACTACGCGTCCTTTTTCTAAATGGCGAATTGCCTTACGGCGAATAAATGGCTCGGCTACTTCATTTATGTTTATGGCGCTTTGTAAGCGGGTAGGCACATCTTCATTTTCTAAGGCGCTTTGCAACGCAAGGCCGTTAATTACAGTAGCGAGCATCCCCATGTGGTCGCCTTGTACGCGATCCATCCCGCTGCTGGCACCTGCCAAACCTCTAAAAATATTTCCGCCACCAATTACAATGGCTACTTCAACACCTTTTTCGGTTATTTGTTTAATATCTTGTGCGTATTCCTTAAGGCGAACAGGGTCTATTCCGTATTGTTTTTCGCCCATTAAAGCTTCACCAGAAAGTTTTAATAAAATTCTTTTGTATTGCATAATGTGGGTTTGCTGGGGCAAAAATAAAGAAAATTATTGATGCGGTGGAAGGAATTGAAAAAAGTAGTTGTTAAGAGAAGGAGTAGTTCTAAATCTTTTTAATATAAAATATGTATGTAGGAAAAAACTACAATACTAAAGGGAAAACCTCTTAATAAAATAGGGAAAATCCTGTTTTACACCATAAATAATTAGCATAATTTTAACAAACACACTAATTTTGATCGACCAACGAATGAAAACACACGCCCATAAGTTAATAGCAACGGGCAATAATGTTTTGATAGACGATATTGCTTTTGAAGCCAATAAATACGGCACCGCGTATATTACCTTTAACTTTTTAACGGCACAACTTACCAGCAAACAGCACTACATCTATCAAGTAATTCAACGGGATAAAGCCACTAATAAAATTATAGGCGGTGAAACATTTGAAATAAACAAACAGCCCAGAGCAAGTTTTCTTGCAAATGCAGGATCTGATGAAACAATAAACAAAAACGAAAGCGTAACAATTACTGCCGACCCTATAAACGAAGCGGCAGTATATAACTGGTACGACCCAGATGGAAACTTGATCTACACAGGTACCGACCTTACCGTTTCCCCTGAAGTTACCATGACCTATAAGCTTGAGATTATTTCCGATGTGGACGGCTTTAAAGATTATGACGAGATTGAGGTTACGGTAAACCCATACCTCCTGCAATCGCTGGTGCCAAATCCAGGAGTCAATTCGGTAACCGTTACATATGACGCTGTGGATGCCACTTCAGCATACCTTATGGTTACAAGTACATCTAGCGGCACCTCAAACAATTATATTCTTGATATCACCGAATATCAGGCCACTTTGGATATTTCCGCTTATCCCACAGGGCTTTATTCCGTGGTACTCGCCTGTAATGGGTAGATCCAGCAATCAAAAACTTTGGCAAAACAATAATTTAAACTTCCACAGTATGAAATATTTATATTTTTTTTATTTATTGCTTGTCTGCTATACAAGCTTTTCCCAAGATCCACAATTGGCGGGTGTCGATTGGTATTTACAAGACCTTATTGTAATCGGCCAAAATTATCCTCCACCTTATAATGACGAAGTACAAAATGTTGAAGCTCGTTTTTACGCCATTTCAAATGGGGATAGCGTAAATGGATTTAGCACTTTTGTATGCACTAGTTTGAGTGGTTTAGTGGAATATAGTTCAAACAATCATGATTTTAATTTTTTGGAACCGTTGGAAGTAACCTTAATGGTTTGCAATTTGCAGGTCAATCAAGATTTTGAAGCAGTTTATTTTCCGTTTTTCGATGATGAGTCCGGAAATCTATATAATTATACAATAACAACAGATTCCAATGAAAATAAAACCTTGGTAGTAACATCAAATACTGGCGACCAAGCCATTTACGGAAATCAACCTTTGTCCAATCAAGATTTTTCCGTCCCGCAATTTTCAATCCCCCCCAACCCCGCCAAAAACGAACTCTTTATTACTGCCCAAAACACCACAGGAAACCTTAAAATCAAAATCTTCAACATAGAGGGCAAACTGTTAAACACCCAAAACATAAATCTTCAAGCCCAATCAACCATAGCTATTTCTCAACTTTTGAGTGGCCTCTATTTTCTAAATATTGAAGATGATAGCGGAAATACAATTATTAAAAAGTTTGTAAAAGAATAGCTGAGTTCTCGACTGCGCTCGAACGGATATAAATAAAAAAAGAGGCTGAAATAAATCAGCCTCTTTTCCATTTTTAAGATATGCCTAAAAGCTTAAGCCAAAGAAACTCTCTTAAAGCCTACAACTTCAACATCACCAAACGTTTTTACGTATTCGGCAACGCTTTTCTTCTCGTCTTTAATAAAGTTTTGGTCAAGAAGTGCTTGCTCGTGGTCTAAAGTAGTGTTGTCTTTTACAAAACGCTCTAATTTACCAGGTAGAATACGATCCCAGATTTGCTCTGGTTTACCTTCCGCTTTTAATTCAGCTTTTGCGTCTTCTTCTGCTTGTGTTAAAACTTCGGGAGTTAATTGTGCTCTCGAGATGTATTTAGGTACGTTTTTTTGTGGTTTTCCTAAACGTCCTAATTCAATATTGTCTTTTTCAATTGCAGCAATACGCGCTTCAGTTTCAGAAGCTACAAATTCTGGGTCAAAATCTTTGTAAGATAAAGTTGAAGCGCCCATAGAAGCTACTTGCATAGAAACGTCTTTTGCTAACTCTTCGGCGTTGTCAACTTTCTTTGAAAGGCCAGTTAAAGCAGCAATTTTATTTACGTGTACATACGAGCCCACAAATGGAGCTTCTAAAATTTCGTATCCACCTATTTCAATTTTTTCGCCAATTACTCCAGTTTGTTCTGTTAGTTTTTCAGCAATGGTAATACCTTCATATTCGGCAGCTAAAAATTCGTCCTTAGAAGAAGTATTTAAAGCAATTTGAGCCATTTTGTTTGCCATTTCAACAAAAGAGTCGTTTTTAGCAACAAAGTCTGTTTCGCAGTTTAATGAAATAGCCACACCTTTAGTGTTATCGCTATTTACTACTGCAGCAGCAACCCCTTCGCTCGAGTCGCGATCTGCTCTTTTTTCAGCAATTTTTTGTCCTTTTTTTCTAAGGATTGCAACTGCTTCTTCCATATTACCGTCTGCTTCTACCAATGCCTTTTTACAGTCCATCATTCCGGCTCCGGTTGATTGTCTTAATTTATTTACTTCAGCGGCTGTGATTTTTGCCATGATTTTAAAATTTTTAGGTTTAATATAAAAAGTCGTTTAATTTATTTCAATAACGAAAAGAACCAAACGACTTTAAAATTTTTAAAATATTGTTTTTACTCTTCTTCTTTTAAAACTTCTTTTTTCGATTTCTGACGCACAGGCTGCTTTGCTTCTTTCATAGCTTTTACGTCTTCTTCGTCTGTTGAAGGAACCTCAGCCTCAACTTTAGCTGTTTTTACTACGGCTTCTTTTTTAGGAGCTTTCGCTTTTTTTGCCATTCCTTCTTCGTCTGATTGGTTGTCTTTACCTGCTTTTCTTTCGGCAAGACCTTCAATAACAGCATCAGATACAAAGCTCATAATACTTTCAATAGATTTTGAAGCATCATCGTTTGATGGGATTACATAATCAATAACACGAGGGTCACTGTTAGTATCAACCATTGCAAAAATTGGGATGTTCAATTTTAAAGCTTCGGCAACTGCAATATGCTCGCGAGTAGTATCTACAACAAACAGTGCTGCAGGAAGGCGGCTCATATCTGAAATTGAACCTAAGTTTTTCTCTAATTTAGCACGAAGACGATCTACTGCTAAGCGCTCTTTTTTAGAAAGGGTATTAAAAGTACCGTCTTGCTTCATTCTATCGATAGAAGCCATTTTTTTAACAGCTTTACGAATAGTAACAAAGTTAGTTAACATACCACCTGGCCATCTCTCTGTGATGTAAGGCATATTAGCTGCTTTTGCTTTTTCGGCAACAATGTCTTTTGCTTGTTTTTTGGTAGCTACAAAAAGAATTTTGCGACCACTAGCTGCAATTTTTTTAAGAGCTTCACTAGCTTCTTCAATTTTTGCAGCGGTTTTGTATAAATTAATAATGTGGATACCGTTGCGCTCCATATAGATATACGGCGCCATGTTCGGGTTCCATTTGCGGGTAAGGTGTCCAAAGTGTACACCAGCTTCAAGTAAGTCTTTAACTTCTGCTTTTTTTGCCATTTTTGTTTTAGTTTACGTTCTGTGAAAGGATAGCAACCGCTCCGCCACGGCGGATTTTGGTTTAGATGCTAAACTAACTCCGCCTAGGCGGATAACAGCTTTTTAATAATTAATAATGATTATGAACTTTTCAACTTTAATTGGGCATCCCGCACGGGATACCCAATTGAGTTGATTATTGTTGTTACCAACGTACGCAAGATGTAAAAAATACTGCGTGTAGTTGATGTATTAACGCTTCGAGAATTGGAATTTCTTACGAGCTTTCTTCTGACCGAATTTCTTACGTTCAACCATTCTTGGATCTCTTGTAAGTAATCCTTCTGGTTTTAAGATGCCGCGGTTTTCGTCGTTTAGCTCACACATTGCACGCGAAATAGCAAGACGAATAGCTTCTGCTTGTCCTGTAATTCCACCGCCAAATACATTTACACTAATGTCAAAAGTATCTTCGTTATTTGTAAGTGCTAAAGGTTGTTTTACTTTGTACTGAAGGGTACCTGTTGTAAAATATTTATCCAACTCACGCTTGTTGATAGTAATGTTTCCTTTTCCTTCTTTAAGGTACACACGTGCAACAGCGGTTTTTCTTCTGCCTATTTTGTGAATTGTTTCCATTACTTGTTGTCGTTAAGATTAATAGCTTTAGGTTTTTGTGCTTCTTGACCGTGGTTTGCATCTGCATAAACTTTTAAGTTTCTGAAGATTTCCGCGCCCAATTTATTTTTAGGAAGCATTCCTTTTACAGCTTTTTCAACAAGCCTTGTTGGGTCCTTTTTGTACATCTCTTGCGCAGAAAGACTGCGTTGTCCTCCAGGATATCCTGTGTGGCGAATGTAGGTCTTGTCGGCCCATTTGTTACCAGTAAGGTTTATGTTACTAGCATTAATAATAATTACGTTGTCACCGCAATCTACGTGTGGGGTGAAACTTGGTTTGTGCTTACCGCGAAGTAATTTAGCAACTTCGCTTGCAAGACGACCCAATGTTTGCCCGTCCGCATCTACTAGCAACCATTCTTTTGTAACGGTGCTCTTGTTAGCAGATACTGTTTTGTAACTTAATGTATCCATTAGTTTTTTGTCAATCGTTAATAAATCATTGTTTTCTCATCTTATAACAAAATGTATTTTGTCTAAGAGGGGTGCAAATGTAATGTTATTTATTTGAAAAACAATGGGTGGCAATTAAATTTTCTTTCGAAATTATACTCAAGACCGCTTTGCTAAAAGTCAAAATACAAATGACAATTAAAAAAATGAATTATGAATACAGAATTATGAGTTCAGCACTACAAAATGACGAGTCCATTTCAATTTTAATTTGCCTTTTATTCTAACGTTAATATTAAATCGTCCTTCATAACCATAGTGCCTGGTTTTAAGGCAATAGATTTTACTTTCCCAGCTTTATTTGCAGTAATAGTGCTTTCCATCTTCATGGCTTCAATAATAAATAGGTGGTCGTTTTTCTTTATTTCTTGCCCTTTTTTAACCAGTATTTTATATAAATTTCCCTGTAAAGGTGCTCCGTACTGGTTTGAATCGCTTGGGTCAATTTTTTCGTGTACTTCCTTTTCTACCTTAATTGATTTGTCTTTTATTTCAACAAATCTATTTTCACCGTTTACTGAAAAGAATACAATACGCACCCCTTCATCATTTGGAATACCTACCGATAATAATTTTACTATTATCGATTTTCCTGGTTCCAATTCTATAATAGCCTCTTCTTGAAGTTTCATTCCAAAGAAGAAATTTTCGGTAGGGAGGATGGCTACGTTTCCATATAGTTTATACTTTTCGTGTGCAGCTTCAAAAACTCGAGGGTACAAGCTGTACGACAGAAAATCTTCAAACTCAATGGGTCGTGTAAACCCTTGTTGAAACTTTTTTCTGAAAACTTTAAATTCCGAATCAAAATCTATGGGCTCCAAATGTGCATTGGGCCTATCGGTATATGCTTTGTTGTTTTTAAGAATTACTTTTTGAAGCTCTTTTGGGAAACCGCCTAAAGGTTGCCCTAAATCGCCTTTAAAGAAATTAATTACCGATTCGGGAAACGAAATTTCGTCGCCGCGCTCTAAAACCTCTGCTGGAGTAAGATTGTTGGTAACCATAAATATAGCCATATCGCCAACCACTTTTGAACTTGGTGTAACTTTTACCAAATTTCCAAACATTTCGTTTACCTGTGCATACATTTTTTTCACCTCGTTAAAACGGTCGCCTAAACCAAGCGCTTCAGATTGCGGACGTAAATTTGAATATTGACCCCCCGGAATTTCGTGCTGGTAAACTTCGGCGGTTCCTGCTTTTAATCCAGATTCAAAAGGATAGTACTTTTCCCGCACATCTTCCCAATAGTTTGAAAATTCATTTAATTTATTGATATCGAAGCTATTTTCGCGTGGTTGGTTTCGCATCATTTCAACAATTGAATTGAAATTAGGTTGCGAAGTAAGCCCCGAAAGCCCTCCCAGAGCTACATCCACCACATCTACACCTGCTTCAACTGCTTTTAAATAGGTTGCAGATTGAATAGATGAAGTATCATGTGTATGTAAATGCAAGGGTATTTTTACGGTATCTTTTAAAGCAGAAACCAATTCGGTAGCAGCATACGGCTTTAATAGTCCTGCCATATCTTTAATGGCTATCATATGCGCACCTGCATTTTCTAGATCTTTGGCGAGTTGTGTATAGTATTTTAAGGTGTATTTAGTTTCATTTGGGTCCAAAATATCGCCGGTGTAACTAATGGCAGCTTGTGCAATACCGCCGGTGTTTTTGCGAACGTAATTGATAGAAGGCTCCATGGCTTTCACCCAGTTTAAAGAATCGAATATTCTATATATATCAATGCCGTTTTCCCAAGAGGTTTCAATAAATTTTTCAATTAAATTATCTGGGTATGCTTTGTATCCTACGCCATTTGATCCTCGAAGAAGCATTTGAAAGAGTATGTTGGGCATTAATTTGCGAAGCTCGCGTAATCGTGTCCATGGACTTTCATTTAAAAATCGAAGGCAAACATCAAAAGTAGCGCCGCCCCACATTTCCATGCTAAAAGTGTTGGGGTGGTTTTTTGCAAAACTTTCGGCAACTTGCAACATGTCGTAGCTGCGCATACGTGTTGCTAATAATGATTGATGCGCATCGCGCAAAGTGGTGTCTGTGTAGTGAATTTTATTGTCTTCCTTTAACCAGTTGCAAAATTTTTCTGGACCAAGTTCGGTGAGTAAGTCTTTTGTGCCTTTCGGAAAATCTGCTTTTGTGTCGAACTTCGGAATTTTAGGAGTTCTAAAAACTTTGCTTTTATCTACAACTTTTACGTCGGGGTTGCCGTTTACAATTACTTCACCTAAATAATTTACAATTTTTGATGTTCTATCCTGCGGCAATTTTATGTCGAATAGCGATGGAGTATTGGCAATAAAATTAACCGTGGCTTTTCCATCTTTAAAAGTGTCGTGATGAATTACATTTTGCAGAAAGTGAATATTGGTTTTTACTCCGCGAATTCTAAATTCTCTAAGTGCTCGCGACATTTTACGCACTGCACCATCTAAAGTTCGGCCGTGAGCCGAAACTTTTACAAGCATCGAGTCAAAAAATGGACTCACACTATACGATTGGTAAATGCTCCCCGCATCTAACCGTATGCCCATTCCGGCAGCGCTGCGGTAGGTTGTTATGGTTCCGTAATCTGGCGTAAAATTGTTTTCGGGATCTTCGGTTGTGAGTCGGCATTGCATTGCAAATCCATAGGTTGCAAGTAATTCTTGATCGTAAATTTTTATTTGCTTATCTGATAGTTTATAACCACCAGCAACAAAAATTTGAGTTTTAATAAGGTCAATTCCGGTTACCATTTCGGTAACAGTGTGCTCTACTTGAATACGCGGATTAACTTCAATAAAAAATACATTGTCATTTTTATCTACTAAAAACTCTACCGTTCCAACGTTGTTATAATTAACTTCTTCTGCAATTTTTAAGGCATAAGTGTATAATGATTTCTTTACTTTTTCTGAAACATTATACGAAGGAGCAACTTCTATTACTTTTTGATGCCGGCGCTGTACCGAGCAATCGCGTTCAAATAAATGCCTTATAGTACCGTGATTATCGGCTACAATTTGAACCTCGAGATGTTTTGGGTCTTCCACATATTTTTCGAGAAACATCGTGTCGTCCCCAAAGGCGTTTAGCGATTCATTTTGAGCCGATTCAAAATTATTTTTTAAATCGTCATCATTTCTAATTATTCGCATACCGCGACCGCCGCCGCCCGATGCCGCTTTTAACATAACTGGGTAACCTATGTTTGCAGCTTCAGAAAGGGCAATTTTAACCGAAGTAAGTTCTTTTGTGTTACTTTTTATGGTAGGGACTTCGCACTTTTCGGCAATTTTTTTTGCTGTTATTTTATCGCCCAAGGCATCCATAACCTTAGGGTCTGGACCAATAAAAATAATACCGTTGTTAGCGCAGTTTCGTGCAAAATCGGAGTTTTCAGATAAAAATCCGTACCCGGGATGAATGGCGTCTACATTTTTAGATTTGGCTAAGGCAATAATAGCATCGCCATCTAAATATGGTTTTAGTGGCTCGTCGTTTTCGCCTATTTGGTAAGATTCGTCTGCCTTGTATCGGTGTTGCGAATAGCGGTCTTCATAGGTGTAAATGGCAACCGTTTGTAAGTTTATTTCGGCACAAGCTCGTAACACACGTATTGCAATTTCGCCTCGGTTTGCAACTAATACTTTTTTAATTTTCATGGCAGCGTATATTTAATATTTTGGTTAAAGATAAAAATTGCAAAAGGAGCTTTGAAAATATTCTGTTTTATTTCACACATTTTTTTTAAAACTCACTTTAAAATTGCTTCTTTTTTTTAAGTAAATTTTCGTACTACTTTAAAATGTACGGGTTTTCACTTTTGTAATTTCTTACAACAAAATCTAGTGCGCTTTGTAAAACTTCGCCCATATTTTTGGCTTTTTTAAACTTTACATCGTTTGTAAGTTCAAACAAATCGGTTTGTAATTGATTAACTTTTTGGGGAGAAGAAATGGTATCGTTTTTCATACAATTCATTAATCCTTTTAATCGCTTTTTTTCGTTCCAAGCTCTTTTTGCTAAGAGCGATCGTTCCTCATTTACATATTGATCAATCGAAGTTTGCTGTAATAATTTGGCAGTCATTGCTATCAACTTATTATTTTCTTTTAAAAATTGGGGTTTATAAACTTTGCTATTGCCTTCATAACTTTGCTGGTCAAAATCGATGGCGCGAATACGGTATTGAATTCGGTCAAAATCGTGAGTTAAAACCATAACATAATTGTAAGAGCGCATATCGCCCAAAAGCCGTACAAAGCACCGTTCGTTAAATTTTACAAATTCTTTTGCAATTTCCATTTTGTCGCGATGCGAACAATTGTCTAAGTGATTGTCTATAAAATCGTCCCCCGGAATACCCGAAATATGTTCTTCAATTAAGGTGTTTTTTCGCACCAAAAAGTTAATGTGGTTTGGTGAAAGTAAGTCTTCCAATTCCAATCCATAAATTCGGGAGGCATCGGCTTTTTTAATATATAAATAAAGGTAGTTGTCGTTTAAAATATTCCGGACCTTTATTCTAAAAGGTTTAGAATTTCCGAAGGTGCAAAAGTCAATACTGTCAATATTTAAATACGGAAAAATTACATCGCTACCATCTGAATGTAAAATGGAATATACTTTTTTAAGGCTTTGGTTAATTTCTTCGGTTTCAAATTCGGAATAATAAACGCTTACCCACAGGGTGTCTTTTCCGTTTTTGTCATAAATAGTCACCGAGCCTTGAAAACGCAACAAATCGTCGTAATAAATAGGAATTTTAATGGTGCGACCGTGGCGAGTTAAGTATTTTAAAAGCGCATCCGAAACAGGATAAGCGGGTTTCTTTTTTGAAATAAGTTTGTTTCGTTCCATCGCTGCAATTTTTTGTTTTAAAGATATGGATTTCAAAAAAGATGAAAGAATATGTGGTTGTAAGATCAAAGATTTTACCTTTAAACAACTTAATTTATTTGCCTACAATTGTTATTTGCCAAAAATTACAATCAAGTTATTTATTTCTGTTATGTTTGCGCCCATAAAAAAACTCAAACAATGAAAAAACTATTTGGATTACTAGTATTAGCAATTACTTTAACAGCTTGCTCTAGCGACGACGATGGCGGTAGTAACACCACCTCTATTGAAGGAACTTGGAAAATGACAGCTTTTAACACCGAAACTGCTCACGATTTAAACAATGATGGTACGGCCTCTACCAGCGTTATGGACGAAACCAATTGTTACCAAAACGAAATTATTGTTTTTAACGCAAATGGCACCGGAGCTGCAACCAGTAACAGCTATGCCGATATTGAGCTTACTTTGGTTACTGGTACTACAGATGAGTACGAGTATACTGTAACTTGTGTTTCTGAAACTGAAACTACTCCATTTACGTACACTCAAAATGGTAATGAAATAACTTTATCTATGGCTGGTTTTAGCCAAACAGCAACTTTGTCTGGAAACACCTTAACTTACGTTTTTGAAGAAGGATTTTTTGTTGAAGTAGATGACAATGGTAATACAGTAACCGTAACTGAAGATATTACATTTGTATTTACAAAGCAGTAATTAAAAATTTTTACAATTTTAAAAAGCCGAAAGTTTACTTTCGGCTTTTTTATTGTTTTAATGTGCTTCTAGCCAGTTGGCGCCTATACCCAAATCAACATCTAGCGGAACGCTAAGTTTATAGGCGTTTTCCATTTCGTGTTTTACCATTGCTTTTAGTTTTTCTAGCTCGGGCTTGTAGGCATCGAAGACCAATTCATCATGCACCTGAAGTAGCATTTTGCTTTTGTAGTTTTCTTTTTCTAGCTTATTGTAAATATTAATCATCGCTATTTTAATAATATCGGCGGCACTCCCTTGTATGGGGGCGTTTACAGCATTTCTTTCGGCTGCGCCACGCACAACAGCGTTGCTACCATTTATATCTTTTAAATAACGTCTTCTACCCAAAACAGTTTGTACATAACCGTTTTCGCGAGCAAAATTTATTTGTTCGCTTATGTAATTACGCAATTTTGGGTAGGTGCTATAATACGTGTCAATTAAGTCTTTTGCCTCGCTGCGAGAAAGATCGGTTTGGTTGCTAAGTCCAAAGGCAGAAACGCCATAAATAATTCCAAAATTTACGGTTTTGGCATTGCTTCTTTGTTCACGCGAAACTTCGTTTAAAGGAATATTAAAAATTTTGGCGGCAGTGGAAGCGTGAATATCTTCGCCCTTTTTAAAAGCCTCAATCATATTGTCTTCTTCGCTTAAAGCTGCTATAATTCGCAATTCTATTTGGCTGTAATCGGCGGCCATCATTACGTAATCTTCGCTACGCGGAACAAACGCTTTTCTAACTTGCCGACCGCGCTCGGTCCTTATAGGTATGTTTTGTAGGTTTGGGTTATTACTGCTCAATCGTCCTGTTGCGGCAACGGTTTGCATATAGTCTGTGTGTACGCGTCCCGTTGTTTCTTCAACCTGTTTTGGTAGCGCGTCAACATATGTGCTTTTTAGTTTTGTCAATCCGCGATATTCTAGTACGTCGCGAATAATTTTATGGTCTTTTGCTAAATATGAAAGTACATCTTCGGCGGTAGAATATTGGCCGGTTTTTGTTTTTTTCGGTTTGTCGATGAGTTTCATTTTTCCGAAGAGAATTTCGCCCAACTGTTTTGGTGAAGCAATGTTGAATTTTTCACCTGCCTCGTCGAAAATATTATTTTCCAGTTGAAGAATATCTTTGTCTAATTGGTCTGAAAGATTTTTTAAAAATTGATGGTCTAAATTTATTCCTTCCAATTCCATGGCGGCCAACACCCGAAGCAGTGGCACTTCTATTTCGTCAAAAAGTTTTTGGGTATTGGCTTCACCCAATTCTTTTTCAAAATGTTCTTTTAACTGAAATGTTATATCGGCATCTTCGACAGCATATTCGGTTTGTTTTTCAATTTCAACATCGCGCATGCTAAGTTGGTTTTTGCCTTTTTTGCCAATTAAATCGGTTATTGAAACGGGGGTATAGTTAAGGTAGGTTTCACTTAAAACATCCATGTTATGGCGCATATCGGGGTTAATTAGATAGTGCGCGAGCATGGTGTCAAACAATTTTCCTTTTACCGAAATATTGTATTTCGCTAAAACTTTAATGTCGTATTTTAAATTCTGACCAATTTTTTCAATCGATTCGTCTTCAAAAAACGGTCGTAATTCTTCCAACAACTGTTGTGCTTTTTCGCGTTCTGCAGGAAAAGGAACGTAAAATCCTTTTCCTTTTTCCCAAGAAAATGCAATGCCAACCAATTCGGCATCCAATGGGTTTAAGCCTGTAGTTTCGGTATCAAAACAAACACTTTTTTGTTTTAATAAATTTTGAAGGAACAGTTTTGTCCCCATCCCAGCTTGCACAGTTTGGTAAAAATGTTCGGTGTTTTCAATAGTTGCACGCGAATTATAGTCTTTAATTTCTTGGGTGCTATTGCCGCCTCCAAACAGTGAGAATTGACCGCTACCTGCAGTCGATGTATTTTTAGCACTCTCAGAATTTGAAATTTGGGTAACCTTTTGGGAAGCGCCTTCTTCAGAAAATAGTTTTAAAAATTGATCTTTGAGCCTTCTAAACTCGAGCTCTTCAAATATTTGTTGCACTTTTTCGCCGTCGGGCATAGAGAGTTCGTAATCCTTTTCATTAAAAGTTACATCGCAATTTGTTTTTATGGTTGCCAATTGTTTTGAAAGCAGGCCGAGTTCGGCATTTACCTCAACCTTTTCTTTCATTTTTCCTTTAAGCTGGTCTGTATTTGCCAGTAAATTTTCCATAGAATCGAATTGAGCAATAAACTTTTTAGCAGTTTTATCGCCCACTCCCGGCAAGCCCGGAATGTTATCGCTGGCATCCCCCATCATTCCTAAATAATCAATTACTTGTTCGGGGCGTTCTACCCCAAAGCGTTTTTTTACTTCGGGGATTCCCCAAATTTCTATAGCGTTACCCATTCGTGCGGGACGGTACATAAAAATATTTTCGGTAACCAGCTGTGCAAAATCTTTATCGGGGGTTACCATAAAAACTTGGTATCCTTGCTTTTCGGCTTGCTGAGCCAAGGTGCCAATAATATCATCTGCCTCTAAGCCCGAAAGTTCAATACACGGGATGTGCATCGCTTTAATAATTTCCTGAATAATGGGAACCGATTGTTTAATAACATCGGGGGTGGCATCGCGATTGGCTTTGTAATCGGCAAATAATTCGGTGCGCTCGGCGCTACCGTCTTTATCAAAACACACTGCGAGATGATCGGGTCTTTCACGACGAATAACATCAAAAAGTGAATTTAAAAATCCTAAAATAGCCGAAGTATCTTGGCCTTTGCTATTAATTGTTGGGTTTTTTATAAGCGCATAATAGCCGCGAAAAATTAAGGCGTAAGCGTCGAGAAGAAAAAGTCTTTTTTGGGTTGCCATAGTGTTGTTAAAATCTAAATGTCTCCTCAATCGCAGGTTGGAAACTGTTTTAAGGTTGAAAAATCCGACAATAGTGCTCGACTGCGCTCGAACGGAGATTCATCTTGTTTTCAAAAGTAAAAATAACACTTTACAATTGCCGGGTTTTGCATAAAAAAGAAATACAATTTATATGCCTACAACGCGGATAGCTTTTCTATTTATACTTTTTACAACCGTTAAATAAAAGTGAAGATATTAGTCGTTTTTTTTAAAACCCATTACCTTTAAAATTATACGTTTTTGCACAGCAAAAAATCTTTTGATTTAAAAAAGATATTTTGTTTTATTTTAAGTATTTCATTTTAAAAAGAATAAAATCTTTAAGTAAAAATTGCAAAATATCTTGTAATAGTGCGGAAATGTTATATTTGTAATACAATTGTTCAACTAACACAAATAGACAAATGTCAAAATTTGGAGAATTAATTGAAACGCGAATCCCGGTGCTTTTAGATTTTTATGCCGATTGGGATGAGCCTAGTAAAGAAATGCACCCAGTTTTACGGGATGTAGCAGCAGCCTTGGGCGATAAAGCGCGTGTTATTAAAATTGATGTAGATAAAAATAAAGAACTCGCCGAAGCTTTGCGTGTAAAGGGTTTGCCTACATTAATGATTTATAAAAATGGCGAAATGAAATGGCGCCAAAGCGGTGAGCAAGATGCCAATACACTTATTGGGTTGGTAAACGAATATATTTAGGCTACAATTTATCCTGCGTAATTGGCATACACTGCCAACCTTTTTCTATAATATGTTCCAACACTTTGGGTAAAACATAGCGAAGATTCTTTTCGGCTTTTAAACTGTCGTGAAAAACGATAACACTCCCCGGTTTTATATTTTTTAAAACGTTTTGCAAGCATTTTTCTGTTGAAATATTAGTGTCATAATCGTAACTAATAATATTCCACATTACTATTTTGTATCCCCTTTTTTGAAGGGCATTTGCTTGCTTGGAAGTAATTTTGCCGTACGGCGGACGAAATAACTTGGGTGAAATATTCAGATTTTCTTTTGCTGAAGTATGCATTTGTTGGGTGCATTTTTCAACATTATTTAAATAGGCTTCTCGATTTGTTTTCCAGCCGTTTAAGTGATTAAATGTATGGTTGCCAACTGTGTGATTTTCGGCAATAATATTGTTAAAAATTTCAGGGTGTTTTTGAATGTTATCGCCTATACAAAAGAAGGTTGCTTTGGCATTATACTCCTTTAAAACCTTTAAAACCCACGGTGTAACTTTGGGGATAGGGCCGTCATCGAAGGTTAAATAAACAGACGCTTTATTTGATGAAAATGCCCAAATTCTTTCAGGAAATAATCGCTGAATAAACTTGGGCATTTTTACAAAACGTATAGTCACTTTAAATTAATTAACGGGGGTGGTTGCGTTAACTTGATCAATAGGTGTTCGCTCCATTTGGTTTAAAAGGTTTGAATCGATTGGAATTTCAATGGAGGTGTCGCTTTTAATGTCTCTATCTATGTCTATACCTTCGTCTGGCGAATAAAAGTGACGGAACATTTTTAGATATTCGTTAAACTTGTCTACTTCGGGACGGCCGTATGCTTCGTCGTCGTATAAAATTACCAAGTGTACTAAGCCTCTGTAACGTTCGGCGTCGCTAATAATATCTTGTGCCAAGGCGCGCTGTTTATTAAATTTTAGACTGTTGTAATACACAAGGTTTTCTTGATACTTTTTAGAAACTTGTTCGTAAACTTGTCGCGCTTTTTCGGTTTTTCCTAATTCGTAATATCCAAGCACATACGGTTCTAGTAGCGAGTAGAATTCATAATGCTCGATTGGCATTTTTTCCATCGCGAGGTCTAATACTTTATCTGCTTTTTCTAGTTTACCTTCTGTGATAAGTGCATCGGCAAGTCTTGCAAGATTGCTACGGTAGGTAATACCATTTCTACGTGTTTCTACGTCGTGATAAATGTCTGGGCTACCGCTGTTACCCCAATCGTACGACATTACAATATTGTACATCTTGTCTGTATCGATTCTACCCATGTCAAAAGGATTTCGTTTATCGAGTGGTGTTTTAATTGGCACCAATTTATAGACCACACCTTCTAATTGAAGATAGTCTTTCATCCACAGATAATCGTCATCGCCAAAACTTCCGCCACTAAAATAAATAGGGCGTTCCCAGTTATTATTTGCAATAATATCGAGCATCATCATTCTATTTTTATAGATAATATCGCCTTTTAAATTAATGTCTATATAGGGTACAATTTTATCGGTATCTTTTGGGTCAACAATACCATTTTTTAAAACAGCTTCTTTATCTACTGGTATGCGAATAACTTTTGATGGAAACGTATTTACACGTTGACCGCTTGGAAGTTCCATTTGCGTAGCTGGGCTATCGCTTGCAACAAAATTCATCCAAGTTTTAATATCGATTGTATCTTGTTTGGTTTTTTGGTGAATTAAAAAATCTCTCGTTCCAAACAGGTATTTATCATGGGTTAACTGCGACGGAATGGGGTCGCTTGTAAAAGCTTTTTTCTTCATATCGTCGATATACCAATCTGTTTGAAATAAGCTTGTGTTTATAATACGTACATCTTGCCTATAACCCTCAATATTTTGTGCGTACCACAAGGCAAATGTATCGTTATCGCCAATTGTAAAAAGGATGGCATTTTCATCGCAAGAATCGAGATACATTTTACCCATAGCTTGAGCTGTGTATCGGTCGCTTCGGTCGTGGTCGTCCCAATTTTGGGTTGCAAGTAATACGGGGGCAGCCAGTGTAGAAATACCAAGTACAACAGGAAGTGCAACCTTTGGTTTTAAATATTCTTTAGCGAGATCGAACAAGGCGTAAACGCCGTATCCAATCCACATTGCAAAAACATAAAAACTTCCCACAAGGGCGTAGTCGCGCTCTCTTGGTTCAAAAGGTCTTTCATTTAAATATACTTTTAAAGCCAAGCCAGTGAATAAGAAAAATACTAAGAGCACCCAAAAGCTTTTTTGGTCGTTTTTAAAGTGAAATACAAGACCAATAATTCCCAAAATTAACGGTAAAAAGTAGTAGGTATTACGGGCTTTATTTTCTTTCATGTCGGTAGTAAGTTGATCTTGATTGCCAAGGCGTAATTCATCAATAAACTTAATACCACTAATCCAATTGCCGTGCAGATCTGTGTATTGGCCTTGTATATCGTCTTGTCTACCGGTAAAATTCCACATAAAATATCGCCAATACATGTACCCAAATTGAAACTCGAACATAAATTTCATGTTTTCAAAAAAGGAGGGTTTTTGAATATCGAGATATTGACCAAAGTTTGTAAGAAACCTGTCGTATTCTGCGGTATCTACTAGTCCTTGCTTGTATGCGAGTTTAAATTTATTTACCTCGTCTACTAATCGAGGTTCGTTTAAAAATTCGCTTTTAACTGAAAAATCTAATCCGCCAAGAAATTCTAAATAATTAGTGCTGTGTTGTGTACTCCACATTCGGGGTAAAAATCCTTTTTGAGAATCGTCTGTATTTTGTAAGGCGTTTTTATAGTTGTTTACTATTTTATACTTACCCAATTCTTCGTCTTTTTCATATTTTGGGTCGTCGTCTTTATAAGGATTGTCTTCATCTAAACCTACATAAGTTTCGGTAAATAAAGGCCCGTAAAAAAGGTGTGTTTCTGGATATTGCTCGCGGTTGTAATAGGCTAAAAGTTCGCGAGCATTATTAGGGTTGTTTTCATTAATAACCGTGCCTGCATTGGCTCGAATAGGAAGCATTAACCAGCTTGAAAACCCTATAAAAATAAATAGTACGCCAAGTAATAAAGTGTTTAATTGCACAAACCCTTTTTGTCTTGTTATACGTAAACCATAATAAAAAGCGACAATAAATATTAAAGCTGCGATTACCGTTCCGGAGTGGAAAGGCAAACCAACAGTGTTTATAAAAAATAACTCTGAAGCACTAAAAAACTTCATTGTCATTGGTAGGAGTAGTTTAAAAATAAATAATAAAATGGCAACCGAAACTATATTGGCTATTATAAAGTTTTTTACTGTTACAGTTTTATAGTGCTTAAAGAAATATAGAAATCCAATAGCCGGAATAGTTAGTAATGCCATAAAGTGAACACCAAAGGATAACCCAATGATAAAGGCAATTAAAACTACCCAACGGTTGCCGCGAGGTTCTTTCATTTCGCGCTCCCAACGTAAAGCGGTATAAAACAATACCGACATTAAAAAGGCGGCACTTGCATAAACTTCTGCTTCAACGGCACTAAACCAAAAGCTATCTGTAAATGTAAAAGCTAAGGCACCTACGGCAGCACTACCTATAATGGCAATAGCATTGGTTTTATTAATTTCTTGGTGTTTTGAAACTACATTGGTCAACAAAATAGTGAGCGACCAAAACATAAATAGGATAGCAAAGGCACTCGAAAATACAGACATTAAATTAATGGTAAGTGCAATTTGCGAGGCGTCTGTAGCAAATATTGAGAAAAAAGCACCTAATAATTGGTAAAGTGGTGCTCCAGGTGGGTGACCAACTTCTAGATTACTTGCGGTTGTAATGTACTCGCCGGCATCCCAAAAACTAGCCGTTGGTTCTACGGTTAGCCAATAGGTGGTTAGTGCGACAAAAAATACGAACCAACCAACAATTTTATTCCATTTTACAAAGTTGAAAGAACCCATAAACATTTAAAATTTTAAGGCACGAATTTACTAATAATATATGTATCCTAAGTATGTAAATGTTGTAACGACGATTCTTGGTTGTTATTTTTTCTTAAATTTACATTTCTAAAAGTTTTCAGATATTTTTTTCAAAAAATATTTGCGCAACAGAAAGTTTGTATTAAATTTGCGCCTCCTAAGCGAAAACATTTAGTGATTAGCTCAGGAAAAAGTGATTAATTTATTGGCCCATGGTGTAACTGGCAACACGTCTGGTTTTGGTCCAGAAGAGTCTAGGTTCGAGCCCTAGTGGGCCAACAAGAGTCTCAAGCTGTAAAACGTTTGAGACTTTTTTTATTTTTAAGATTTACGGCGAGAAGTTTATCCTGAGCGTTGCCGACGACAGGAGGCTGCAGTCGAAGGGAGCCCTAGTGGGCCAACTTCTAAACCCTGCATTAACTTGTTTATCAAGTATTTGCAGGGTTTTTTTATTTCTGTGTGTGAACAAATGTTCGAATATCTTACAATTTAAACAGTATGCATCTATTTTTGGTTTAACCTCTTTTATGTTTTAAATATCTTCAGATTTAATAAAGTTGGATGTTTTAAAAATGCATTTACTACAAAAATTAATTATTTTAATATATTTGAAAGAAGGTTTAACCTTTAACTTCCCCAGCTATTAAACTTCCGTAATTCTTTGAAATCTTATGGGTGTTTATTTTAATTTTTGAAATGTCAATTACTGTATTTGTGCACAAATGTAATATGTACTCATTTTGTGCTGTAATAAACTACTTAGGAGTTATTTAAAACATATGAAAAGGCCCAAAAAATTCAAATTTAGTTTAAAAACATTTATTAATGATTTTTGGACGCACATTTACGGATTTATAACGATTGTCTCATTTTTAACGGCGATTGGATTTACCGTGATAACACTCAATAAAGAACAAGTGCCTTTTAAAGATGTTCTATATGTATCTTTAGGCTTAATAGCTATTTTAGTATTTGTAATTGTTAGAATTTCAGCAAAATATTCACAATTACATTCTATGTCTTCGGATTTAATGAACTATGAAAGGGAAAATGAAAACCTCATTGGTTTAATTCAATTACAAGCTGAAACATTTCACAATATTACTCATTATTACAGGAGCTTAATATATAGTGTTGATAAAGTTCTTTTAAAAATATCAAAAAAAGAAGAAATAAAACAAAAAGAAATTGATTATCTTTCTACGAGAAATAATCATTTTCTAATTATGTTAACTTCATCACTTCAAAATTATTTTTCAATATATACTGACGATAGTTGTTCTATTTGTATTAAAATTCTAAACGGTAATAAAATAAAAACTCTTTTTAGAGACCCTGTGAGTTTAAAAAAAAGGAGGCAGGCTGAATTAACTTCTGGTAATCAAATTTATAGTACATCCGACAATACAGCTTTTGATTTAATAACAAGTCCAAATTGGAAAGAATTTTATTATATGAAAGACGACCTTGAATCAGAATATAAAAGTCATCGATATAAGAACTCAAACCCAAGTTGGAATAATTATTATAATGCAACTATAGTAGTTCCAATATCGAAATTAAATGATGGACTTTCGGATAGAAACATACTAGGTTTTTTAACTGTTGATAATCAACAAGGATATCTAGTGGATGAAACCTCAAAAGAATTTATGTTAGGAATTAGTGATTTATTATATAATTATGTTTATAAACATAAACTTATATCTAAGTTTACTAAAGAAAATAACTTTAAGTATGACAAACAAGACGAATACATTTGGGATCAATGTTGATAAATCAGGGGCTCAAAATAGAGCTATGACTGAAAAGACAGTCGGTTACGCTAGAAGCTACTTTAACAAAACAAATTCTAGAATTTCTTCTTTAAACAAGAAAAGAAAATGATACTACTAGAAAAAAACTACTGCCGGCCGATGGGGAGTTTGAAATGGTGCACTTTGAATAATGTTTATCACTAATTTTGGCGGATTCGATTCCCTCGGAATCCCTTATGATTTGCTAATGTTTCTACAATACCGGGAAACTAGTCTATATTAACTTGCAATTGACGGTGATGCTAAACAATTGTTCATTATCAAAAAAACATATTCTATTGAAACTAAATTCAGAAACTTACTATCTGATTTTTGAAAGTTGGAAATTAGATAGTAACCAATGGTCTATATTGATGGGCAGTGTTGGTATTTCATTAACATTCATTGGATTTGTTATTGCTTTTATTCTTTATTATAAACAACGTATAGACAATTCAAAGGAGGCATTTGATTATTTTCAATCTTCACTTCCAGAGTTAAAAGTAGCTATGGAAAATACGATTGAGAATTTAGAACAGTTCAAACAAAATCTTGATTCCGATAAGTTTTTAAACCCCATACTTTCAGCTTCATTAAACGATAAATTCCTAAATAAAATTAACCTTATTGATTTAAATAGGTTTTATAAGAATAAAGGAATAAATAGTCAAATAAATTTGCAAAAGTTTTTAAATGATTCGAATTTTTTTGGATACTACCATGCATATTTCACGAATGAAATGAATTACTTCAGGAGTAATTATCTCGAAAAAGAGAAAGTTTTTTCTCAATGGCAACTGTTACGTTCAAATAAATTTTTTTCAACATTAATTGATGATAAGGAAAATATTAATTATAAACAATTCTATAAAGAATGGGTGGCAAACTTAAATAGTGATAAATCTGTATTTAAATATAACTCAAAAGGAGAGGAAGTCGGGGTGAAAAGCCGTGAAAAACTTATAAACATGAAAATTAAACCATTGGCTAAAGATATTTTTAGATATATCCAATATAGTGAGAAAGCAAATGAAGTAAATTTAATAGCGAATAAGGTTGTAATGGCATACTCTGACCTTTCTATAATGAAGACTAATTTTAAAAAAGCTTTAGAAAATGACGTGGTTAGATTTAAAGAAATCATATCCAATATGGAAAGGTTAATGATATAAAGACAAATATAAAACCTACTTCACTCGAATGTTTTTTATTATTTTTTACTTACAATTATCTGATTTAAGAAAAACCAAACTTTTTTGTTCTAAAAACATAAGACGTACGTGCTAAATCAAAATCTCTTATTTTGCTTTCACATTTCGCAGCTAAATATCTTCTTATTGAGGCTATGACTAATTCGATTTTGGTATTTAAATTTAGATAGTTGCGAAATTGTGTTTTAATATCTTAGCCCTAAACTTCTTGCGACTAGTTCTATGAAGACTCAATATTAATAACCTAATTCTTTTTTAAATTATTAGAAAGTAATTTTTTTCAATAAGATTCTATTAAAGGATTAAATAGTTTTAATATATTTGAAATTGAAGCAATGACTTCATTTTCTCCCCTTTTTATTTGTCTGGCAACTTGTAACTTGTTGATTAGATATTTATTCACTTAATCTTACTGTAATATGAAAAACTTGATTTTTTTTAAACTCGTATTTATTTCAGTTATATTCTATTCTTGTTCTTCTGAAGAATCCCTGGATGATACAACTAGTTCTGATAAATTAGTTTCAAGTGAATATTACACAAATAATTATAAGATTAACTATCGATACAACGATTCTAATTTATTGTCTGAAATTATCGATGTAATAATAGAAGATGATATTGATTTGCAAACTAATTATGTTTATGGTTTAGATCAATTAATAATTTCGAGTAATATTCAGTCAAATATCACGAATTTTAATGGTGATACTGACTTCTCTTATAATGCTAATAATAAATTAGTAGGCCTTACGACTGTTAGTAATACAGGCACCGATTCAACGTGGGAATTAGCATATGAGGATAATACCATTACACTAAACATTAATCCTGCTAATGGAAATATTCGCACCATTGTTTTGGAAGCTAATAACTCAGGATTAATTAGAAAAGCTACATATAGTGGATTCTATGTAATAATTGACTATGATTCAAACGGAAATATAACGAAAATTAACACATTTGATAGTGATGATGTCTTAATGAATAATACTGAATATACTTATGACAGTAAGCCAAACCCCTTCTATGGTCAATTGAAATCTATTTATATACCCATATTCATAAATGCGTTTGCAGATGCTTATGATGGAGAATTTTTATTTGATGGCTATGAGGGGTATTATTTTCCATTTCTGAAGAATAATATTATATCCAAATTTAGAAGTGGTAATTTAGTGAGAAGCTATAGCTATTCATATGACTCCGAGAATTACCCTATAAATGTAAAAGAGGTCTATAATGGTAATTATGGTAGAGAATATGATATATATTATTAAAACACTTAAACTTAAGTGAAAATCAACGTTTTGAAGATTAAATCAAACTCAATTATTGAAAATATTTAAATTTATGAAAAACCTAATTCTTACTTTATTATTTATTCTAAGCGCGAGTCTCACATTCGGTCAAAAGTTGGTAACTAATGAAGTTGACGAATTTACGGGAAATACAATTATGGAAACTTCTTGGGAGGTTTTAAATAGAAAGTCTAAACTCTCTTCTTATGTGCGTTTCCGTAAAATTGATAATCGAATTTATTTAAATTTTAGAATGACTTCTGGATATGGTTCGAGAACTTTTTCTGTGGATGAAGGAGAGGTGTTATATTTTAAATTTTCGGATGATGAAATTCTTAAACTTTCAAATACTGATTATCAGCTTACAACAATTGGTGGCGGAACGATAGGACTATTAGGAAGCCATGGGGTTGGTCTAGAACTCACATGCCGAATTAGTCAAGAAATCCTTGCAAAACTTTCACAAAAAACCTTAGACAAAGTTAGGGTCTATACCTCGATAGGTTATGTTGAGGCTGAAGTAAAGAGAAAACGTGCAGAAACTTTCAAAGAATTAGCTAGACTAATAAATTAATTAGTCGGTCACAATATATGTAAGTAATCTCTGAAAGCAATTTATATCGTTCGTAGATGAACTTAATCCAAATAATATTCTTAAGTTGATGCATGAGAAATTAAATAATTTAAAAATGAAGTTTATAAGTCTGCTAATCTGCAGTTATCCATTCTCAAAATTCAATAACCAGCAACCTTAAAAAATTTATAATTCACCAATGTCCGAAGACCATAAAAAACAACTAGAGCAACAGCTCTGGAACATTGCCAACACCCTAAGAGGAAAAATGAATGCCGATGAGTTCCGCGATTATATTTTAGGGTTTATTTTCTACAAGTATTTATCTGAACGCATGGAGATTTACGCCAACACTATATTAAAACCAGACGGTTTATCGTTCACAGATATTGACGAAAATTCTGAAAATGGCAAGGAATACATTGCCGCCATTCGAGAAGAAGCTTTGGAAAAATTAGGTTATTTTTTAAAACCATCAGAACTGTTTAGCGCAGTAGCCAAACGTGGCAACCACAATGAAGAAGTTGCACTAGATTTAGCAGCCGAAGAAGTTCACAGCTACAACACCAAGCACAATTTTATACTCGAAGATTTACAGAAAATTCTGAACAACGTACAAAATAGTACGATGGGAACAGAAAGTGAAGAAGATTTTGATAACCTCTTTGAGGATATGGATCTAAACTCTACCAAGCTGGGGAAAACTCCCGAAGCCCGAAACGAGATTATTGCAAAGGTCCTCGCGCATTTAGATAAAATAGATTTTAAGTTGGAACAAACCGAACTCGATGTATTGGGCGATGCCTACGAATATCTAATTGGTAAATTTGCCAGTGGTGCAGGTAAAAAGGCGGGTGAGTTTTACACGCCCCAAGAAGTGAGTATGGTTTTAGCAAAGTTGGTTACAACAGGAAAAACCAAGCTTAGATCTGTCTATGACCCAACCTGTGGGAGTGGTTCGTTGCTCTTGCGGGTTGCCCAAGAAGTGGAAGAAGTAACCAATTTTTACGGACAAGAACTAAACCGTACTACCTACAACTTGGCACGAATGAATATGATTTTGCATGGCGTGCATTACCGTGATTTTGATATTAAGCAGGAAGATACTTTAGAGCATCCACAGCATCTAGATCATCGCTTTGAAGCCATTGTTGCCAATCCTCCTTTTTCGGCTAATTGGAGTGCCAACCAGCTTTTTATGAGCGATGATAGGTTTAGCCAATACGGCAAACTCGCGCCAAAAAGCAAGGCCGACTTCGCCTTTGTACAGCATATGATTTATCAGCTTGCCGAAAACGGACAAATGGCAGTAGTGTTGCCACACGGCGCATTATTTAGAGGTGGAGCCGAAGGACTTATTCGTGAATACCTGATCAAAGAGAAAAACTATTTGGATGCGGTAATTGGCTTGCCAGCAAACATTTTTTACGGCACTAGTATTCCTACCTGTATTTTGGTGTTAAAAAAGTGTAAGGAAAATCCAGAGGATATTTTGTTTATAGACGCCAGCGAACATTACGAAAAGGTGAAAACCCAAAATATGTTGCGTGAAGAAGATATCAATAAGATCATCACTACCTACCGCAACCGCACTACCGAAGATAAATACAGCTATGTAGCCACGTTGGAAGAAGTAGCCGAGAACGATTACAACCTAAATATCCCCCGCTATGTGGATACTTTTGAGGAAGAGGAAGCTGTGGACATTGCTGCTGTTGCCCGAGAGATACAAACGTTAGATGCCGATTTAAAAGAAACCGATGCCTTGATTGCTCCGTTTTGTGAAGAATTGAATATTGAAACTCCGTTTTAAGATGCAGAAAGAAAAACAGTTAGAACCAAAGTTAAGGTTTCCAAAGTTTAAAGGAGGATGGAAAATCGATACTCTTGGAAAATTAGGTGAAATTGTAACAGGTTTAACATATACTCCAAATGACATAAACAAAGATGGAGTTTTAGTACTTCGATCATCAAACGTTCAAAATGGTAATCTAGCATTTGAAGATAACGTGTATGTAAAAACAAACGATTATAACAAAGTTATCGAAAATGATATTTTACTTGTCGTTAGAAATGGTAGTAAACGACTTATCGGCAAGTGTGCATTGATCACAAAAGAATATGAAGGATTAGCATTTGGTGCTTTTATGTCTATCTACAGAAGCAATTTTAATAGATTTTTAATACAATGGTTTTGGTCTGACGATTTTAGAAGAGAAGTTCATAAAAATTTAGGTGCAACCATAAACTCTATTAATGGGTCAAACCTTAAAAAGTTTAAAGTTTACATCCCCTCTCAAATAGAAGAACAACAAAAAATAGCCACATTCCTAACCGCCATAGACAGCCGTCTGAAAAGCTTAGAAAAAAAGAAAAGCCTGTTGGAGGAGTATAAAAAAGGCGTGATGCAGCAGATTTTTAAGCAAGAATTGAGGTTTAAGGATGAGGATGGGAAGGAATTTCCTGAGTGGGAATTTAAAAGAGGCAATCTGTTATTTAAAAGTGTTTCAGATAAAGATCACAATTCTGATTTGCCAATTTTAGCTATAACTCAGGATCAAGGTGCAATCCCAAGAGATCAAATAGATTATAATATAGGTGTTACAGCGAAAAGCGTAAGTTCTTACAAGGTTGTCCAAGTTGGCGATTTCATTATTAGTTTAAGATCATTTCAAGGTGGTATTGAATATTCAAACTATCATGGTATTTGTAGCCCTGCATACATCATTTTACGCCCCATTAAAGAAATGGATAGAGATTTTTATAAGTATTATCTCAAAACCCCTTCGTATATAGGTCAATTGGTGAGTAAGCTAGAAGGAATAAGAGATGGCAAAATGGTTAGTTACAAATATTTTTCAGAAATAAAACTTCCATATCCTTCATTAAAGGAACAAACCAAAATCGCCAATTTCTTATCAGCTATTGATAAAAAGATTGAATTGGTGAGTGAGCAGATAGAAAAAACGAAAACCTATAAAAAGGGGTTGTTGCAGCAGATGTTTGTTTAAGAAAAAATGAAAAATGAATACGACATAAAATTACAGCAAGAAGCTGAACGGATTCTAAATGAGGTTTATTACAATCCGTTACAGCTTGGTGATACGAAAATTAAACGTGCTATTGTAAAAACAGAATTAAGGTATTTAGAATATTTAGTAAAATATAATCTAATTTCTCGTTTAAATACAGCTGTAAGTGGAGGAAGATGGTCAATACAGCTTGAAAGTAACGGTTATGAGGTTTTTGAAAAATATGGTGGATGGACTAATTATAAAAGAAAAGTCATTGATCGAGTATCTAAAACCGAAAAAGCAAAAGAATTGGCTGTTAGATACTGGTGGGTACCTATAGCCGTTTCTATTGTTTCTCTAATAGTTTCAGCTATCGCCTTGTTGAAGTAAGACAATAACCTTTGTAGAGAACAGATAATAAAATTGAGATTTTATAAAATGGAATTGTTGTAACCGATGTATGTGTAGACAGAATATTATATATTAGTTTTAGACACATTGGGGAATAAGGTAGGGGTAGGAGTACCTTGTGAACGTTGTTCCGGTGCAGGCTATATACCAGAATTTAACCATGTAGATAATGGAATTTGCTTTAAATGTAGAGGTAAAAGATTCACTGATATCATTACTTATGATAGCAATGAGCAATTAATATGATTTGGTATAATTGAAAATTAACTTTAATTGACTTTTAAGCACGTTTTAACGATATGAATAAATCAATTGCAAATCATAATAAACTATTGAATGACGCGACTCGTATCATTAAACACCAAGAAGAAATAGCAATTTTAAAGGGAGAAACTTTCAATATTTTTTCAATATTAAATATGGAAAGTCGTGAAAATGCAACGCATTCTGCATTTCTTGGTGAGTTGCTTAATCCGAAAGGTTCGCATCGTTTGGGATCAGTATTTTTAAAGTGTTTTTTAAAACAATTAGATGTTGAAGATCATCTGAATATAGAAACTTCAAGAATTGTATTGGAAAAATCTATAGGTGTCCGTAATGATAAATCTGCTTTGGGTGGGCGTGTGGATATATATATTGAAGATAGCAGAGGTAAATCTATATGCATTGAAAATAAGATTTATGCCGGTGACCAAAATTTGCAAATTGCCCGATATTGTAATTACAATGTTGGTAAAAACTTAGTATATTATTTAACCTTGAATGGAAATGAACCATCTAATTTTAGCCAAGGTGAAAAGGAAGCAGAGAAAGATTTTTTCACACTAAGTTACAGGGATGAAATTATTGAATGGTTAGAGCAATGTCAAAAAGAGGCAACACAACTCCCTATTTTACGAGAGACAATCAACCAATATGCGATACTTATAAGAAAATTGACTAATCAGTTATCTGATGATATAATGGAAAAAGATATAAAAGATTTAATCGCTGCAAATTACCAAGCAGCAACCGTAATAGGTAGTAATATATGGAGTGTAGAATTAGAATATTGTAAAAAATTTATCTCAGAAATAGTAAATATGATTCGTATTTCAGTTTCTGATGATTTCATTGTTGAAGTAGACTCCAATTTAACTAAAGCTCATTCTGGTTTATCAATTCGCAACAAGTTATGGCCTAAAGGAATTGTTGTCAGACTTGAAGGTAACTCAAAAATTCCTTGGAATACTAGTTATTACGGTGTACGAGCGTCTAAAACGATTCTTAATAGAGATGATATAAAAAACGCAATGCAATTAAATAGTTTCGATCGAACTGGTTTTGGAGAAACTGATGGGTGGCCTTGTTATAGAATCATATTAGATTTATCAAATTCTCATAAAAGAGCCAGATTATTTAATTCTTCAGAAAGAATGGAGCTGGTAAAGGAGATTGGGGATTATTTAATTGAACTTGCAAATCTTTGTGAAGCACCGTTTGCTAAATTAGATTTAAATTAATGGGTACACAACCAGAACAAATATTAGAAAATCAATTAGTAGCACAGCTATCCACTATCGGGTACACAAAAGTTAGTATTCCTGATGAAGCTGCATTATTGGCTAATCTAAAAACCCAATTAGAAAAGCATAACAAAATTACTTTCACAAATAAGGAGTTTGATCGTGTACTAAATATTCTAAGCAAAGGTTCTGTGTTCGAAAAGGCGAAAACCCTTCGAGAAAAACAGCACATTATTCGTGATAATGGAGATAACCTCTATTTCGAGTTTCTAAACACCGAGCATTGGTGCCAGAACGAATACCAAGTAACCCAACAGGTTACAATGGAAGGCGATTATAAAAATAGATACGACGTTACGCTATTAATAAATGGTTTGCCTTTAGTGCAGATTGAATTAAAGCGTAGAGGTCTTGAAATGAAGGAGGCTTTTAATCAAATTAACCGTTATCAACGGCATTCATTTGGCGCGAAATCAGCATTTTTTCAATACGTGCAAATCTTTGTAATTAGTAATGGCGTAAATACTAAATATTACGCCAATAACAGAAATCAATCTTTTAAACAAACCTTTTATTGGGCCGATAAGGAAAACAATAGATTAACCAATATTCTAAATGGTTTTACCAGTGAGTTTTTAGAACCTTGCCACGTTTCTAAGATGATCTGTAAATACATCGTGCTTAATGAAACCCATAAAATACTGATGGTGCTAAGGCCATATCAATATTACGCAGTGGAAAGTATTATTGATAAAGTTCAAAATAGCAATCACAATGGCTATATCTGGCATACCACAGGATCGGGGAAAACGCTGACTTCTTTTAAGGCTAGTCAGATAATTATGAAACTACCACAAGTAAAAAAAGTGGTGTTTGTGGTTGATAGAAAAGACCTAGATTATCAAACTATTAAAGAGTTCAATAGCTTTTCCAAAGGTAGTGTAGATGGTACTGATGATACCAAAGCCTTAGTAAAGCAATTTAGTGATGATACACGGTTAATTGTCACTACTATTCAGAAACTAAATACAGCCATTAGTAAAAATAAGTATTTAGCTAAAATGGACAAGCTGAAGGATGAACGTATTGTGTTTATTTTTGATGAATGCCATCGCAGTCAATTTGGCGAAACTCATAATCGCATAAAATCCTTCTTCAACGATCACCAAATGTTTGGATTTACGGGCACTCCAATTTTTGCAGATAATGCTGTAAAAAATGAATTAGGAAAAAGAACCACCAAAGAACTTTTTGGCGAGTGCCTTCATAAATACGTAATTACCGATGCTATAAAAGATGAAAATGTTTTAAAGTTTTCAGTGGAGTATGTAGGAAGATACAAGAAAAAAGAAAGTGCCACCGAAATAGACATTGAAGTAGAAGATATCGATCGCAAGGAGCTAATGGAGTCTCCAAAACGTTTAGAGAAGATAGTAGATTACATTATTGCAAATCACGACCGCAAAACGCACGCGCGAGAGTTTACAGCACTGTTCTGTGTTAGTAGTACAGATGTGCTGGTAAACTACTACGATATTTTTCAACGAAAGAAAGAAGAAGGAAAGCATAATTTAAAGATTGCAACCATCTTTAGTTATGTAGCCAACGAGGAAGATGCCGACGCCAATGGCTATATTCCAGATGAAATGGCAATGGCTGCAGAACCTGAAGGAATGTATGGATTAAACTTGCATAAAAGAGACAAGCTCGAAAGTTATATTGGACATTATAACCAAATGTTTGGTTCCAACTTCACCACTAAAAACAGCCAGTCTTTTTATAATTATTATAACGATGTTTCAAAAAAAGTAAAGGAGCGTAAAATTGATATTTTACTTGTGGTAAATATGTTCCTTACTGGGTTTGACAGCCCAACATTAAATACTTTATATGTAGATAAAAATCTGAGGTATCACGGGCTAATACAAGCTTACTCTCGTACCAATAGAATTATCAACGAGTTAAAATCGCAAGGAAATATCGTTGTTTTCCGAAATTTAAAGCAAGTTACCGACCAAGCCATCACACTCTTTAGCAACAAGGAAGCTATTGAGGTGATCATTATGGAACCATATGAAGATTATGCTGAGAAGTTTAATGAAGCATATGAAAAGCTACTTGAAATTACCCCAACAGTCAATAGTGTAAACGATCTTGTAAGTGAGGAGGATGAATTGGAGTTTATTAAAGCATTTAGGGAGTTAATGCGTTTAAAAAACACAATGACCACTTTTGCGAATTTCGATTGGAAAGATTTAGAAATGGAAGAGCAGCTGTTCAATGATTTTCGCAGTAAGTATCTGGATTTATGGCAAAAAGTGAAACAGGATCACAGTAAAGAAAAAGTTTCTATTCTTGAAGATGTAGATTTTGAATTAGAATTAATACACCGTGACGACATCAACGTTTCTTACATATTAAAGCTATTGGCCGATATGAAAGGTGCCAATAAAGAAGAGCAGGAGGCAAAGAAAAAAGAAGTTGTAGATCTTTTAACAGGTGAAGCAAATCTAAGAAGTAAGCGAGAATTGATTGAAAAGTTCATTCAGGAGAATTTGTCTGTTATTGAAGATTCAGATGCTATTCCGGAAGCGTTTGATAAATTCTGGACTGAGGAGCAACAAAAAGCATTCGAAGCTTTTGTAAAAGAGGAGCATCTCTCTTCCGAAAAAACTCAAAAACTTATAGAGGATTATCTCTACGCAGAACGCGAACCGCTGCGAGACGAGTTACTAGATTTAATCGAGGGCGATAAACCTTCGGTTTTAAAACGTAAATCTATCGGAGACAGATTATTAAATAAAGTAGTTGAATTTGTAGAAACGTTTATTAATGGAATGGATGGGAGAGGGTGAGGTATCTTGTGATCTTCATCTACACGAATTAATTACTACAATTGACCAATTTCAATATTCTAATTGGTGCATATCAATACTTTTATTGCTGATTTTCGATGATATCCTTTAACTGACTTTACATTTTAATGATTAATTGTAGCTTTCAAACGACTTATTCCAATATCCCCATTGGTACATATCAATCCTGCTATTGGTAATTTAGAAAGAAATTAATCGATAATAGGAGTATTAAAAAAAACCCAATCGGAATCAAGTAATTTTACCAATTATTCTATTGATGAATTATTGTGAGATTTTGCAATTATATGATATAACCTTGATAGGTAGCTATTTTAAGGGATAATTCGTTGTGTTAATATGCCAATGGAGCCATTGGTAAAACAGAGTAGGTTTATATATTTTTTATTAAAAATAATGTAATTGCTTATAAGCGAGTGATTAATGCATAGTGCCATAAAGCAATTGTCGTATTGGTTATTCAATATTGTCTAAGAGGCCTTTTCTCGTATTAAATTATTGTTGCAATCTGTCAATTCAAATATTGATATTAGTTTACCTAGGCTAGGATTAATGTTGAGTAGTTTATTAGCAATTTGTTCTTCCTTAGTTAAAATCATACCTGTATGAGATTCTCTAACTTCAATAGAATCTTTTTTCAATGTGAGCAAATCGATATAAACATCTGCCAAATCTGTACCGTCAGAGTAAATTGTATCTTCCAAATAATTGCTAATTGAAATATCAAAGCCAATTTTTTTTAGTTCTAAAGCCTTATCCTGCCAATCGGAGTATTCGCTTTTGTCGGGGAAAGCTATAACCTTGAATTTCCTTAGCGGTTTTAGCATTTCATATTTAAAGGCTTGCTTGCTACCTGTGGCAAGCCAAACATATTCCGGTTTAAAAAGACTCATTATCACAGCCGTTTTTTCGCCTTCTACTACTGCTACGATTTGGGTTTCAATTTCATTAATTAAGTGAAGCCCAAATAAACATTGTTGTAGATTAAAATTATGTTGCTTCAATGCACTACGAACACTGCTTATGTAGGCTTTGCCGTCTCTATTTTTAGATCTTTTTCCTGTGTGTGGATTGTATAGCATAATTTTACCGTGTCTTACTTTCTGCTTATTGTCAATTTGCCAAAAAACCGTAGCGCCATTCCATAGTTTTGATGTTCCTATCAGATATTTCAGAATAACCTTTTTAATCTTGTCATCATCAAAATATGTCTTTAAAAATTGAATAAGATTATTATGCTTAAAATTTCTGCCACTATGTTTTACAAGCTCTAAAGGGTGAAAGCTTATTGGTGCTGGTGGTGTTACTTCGATTTTGATAGTATTAGTGTATTTTCCATTTGGCTTTTTCCAATATCTACAACTTTTTTCTCGGTCGCATCTTCCAAATTCCATAGGTAAATATTCACTTGTTTCATTATCTACATATCTAACCAACGTTTTTCTAGAGCATTGAGGGCATTGGTGTTTTTTACTTCCTTTTTCAAAAGTATATCTGTAATGCATTTTTTTGATTTTAGGTGATGGCAATATTGACAAAAACGTCAATGATTAACCATAGTAGAAGTTTAAGGGTTTTTGTGAGTGGCAATGATTTGGCAAACAAGTCAGTTATTTGGCAAGACTAGAACCCGTAATTTGTTAAATTACAACTCTATAAATTTAATCTTGCCGTATTTGTCATCTTCGCAACAACTGTTATAATTTCTTTTTATAATTCCCAGTTTTGAGTTGTTTTGATGTTTGAGAACTATCAAATAATTTCTCATTTTGCAGGAAACGGTCACCTGTCCTAACGCTTATGTCCATTATCTCAAATATGGGTAGTGCATCAGCTCTTTTAAACTCTGATGGTAAGGATTTGTATAAATCCAATTGTAGTGGTGAAAGATCTTCAAGTGGGTTAGTAGTACGTATTTTATCGTGAACCCTCAGCGCATTTAATCTAAAATACTCAACAAGTGCTATGGCTTTTTTTAAGCTATCATCTTGCAGAGAAATATTAAAATTTCCAGTTACTGCTTGTTGCATCATTTCTATTATCAATGCTAGTCGCCAAACATATGTTTCCATTTTTGCTTGTATAGAACGTTCCAATCTATCATGAAAGCATTCAATTGCCTTCTTATGTTGCCAATGTTTATATATTTCAATATTTGCAGAGGTGGTTTTCACTGTCTGTCTTGGAATTTCCAGTAAATTAGTGATAAGCCTTTTATAATTTTCTTTGTGAATTTCAGGTATATCTGAGCCAGTGAAGAGATGCGGCTCTAAGTTTTTTGGAAATACGAAAAGAAATCTATCTAAAAAACCATCTTCACTTCTGTTATTCTTTGCAAGTTGCTTTACAATTTCTGGTTGCATGCCACCCAATATATTAACATTGGTTTCCAAGATTCGTATTGGGTCTTTAGTAATTCGGTCGACAGTTAATTCGTTTCCGTTAAATAATTCAAGGTATAGTTGCTGATCATTTCCTTTTTTATACTTGTCAAAGGAATTAATCCATCCCATTAGCTCATCTTGGAATATTAATATACCCTTCTCATTAAATTGTAAAGATTCAGCCAGTTTTTCTGGCGTAAAGTCTTTCAGAATGAATTTACCGTACTGGGGTTTTTTACCCCTTGTCTCCTTCTCTTTTAGTTCGTATTCCTGCATCAAACTCTGATATTCAATAAAGGTTTGATTATCTTTTTGCTCAATAGGATGTTTTGCGAAACTTAATGGGTGCGTTTTTCCTGTTCCACGACTCCCAATAATTGCAAGCCAGAGAATGGGTTTTGACTTGTAGGTGCCATTATGAAGGTGCACGCTGTTACCTATTGCCGTTGCACAAATTGAAAGTATTCCAGTACTAAAATAATCCATATCGAATCCTACATTATGTTTCGCACTATTTATCAATTTTTGAATAGCTTGAGGGAAAATTTCCACTGGGAAACCTTCCCTTATAGTGTGCATTTCTCTATCTAAATCTTTACTTAAATTTTGTAATCCACTTAATTTATGTTTTGTATTGTTAATGGTGTTGTGATTTTCTAATATTAAATTACTATCGAACATTTTTTAAGATATTATCGAGTGATACATTAATTGCATCTGTTACAACAGATGCTTTTTCTTTGAAGAGTGTTAAACGAAATTTACGTTGGTAAAAAATAACTTGTGATTGACAACGAATGATGGTGAGTAATTCTACAAATGGGACAGATCAGACATCCACCCTTAAGTTTTCAATTAACAAATTCATACCTGCTACTATTTAAAGCATCCTCTATTTCATTCATTTTAAAGCGCACTCGGTTACCAATACGATAGGCTTTTAAAATGTCTTTTTTAGTCCAGTCTGAAATTGTTACTAAGGAGACTCCCAAGAGATCGGCAGCTTGCTTTCTAGAGATCCATTCAGAGTTTGGAATGGGAAGTCTTTTTTCTAAGGCATCAATTTTTTTGGAAATTTCGCTTACGATTTCGTTTTTAAAACTTACGGGATCGGTGTTGTGAAGTTGAATAAGATTTTGTGACATAATATTGAGTTTTGTTGGGTCAATATTATCTCAACTATCGTAATGTTTAGGTGCCAGAGTAACTACTTTTACTTACTCCGATTTTGTAAAGTATTGAATTATAGGGTCAATTCCTTCTTGAATTTTTTTACGATTTGAAGAAATATTTGAGGAGGAAGTATTGATTTCATTAAAATATATTCTAAAATTTTTTGGATCTCTTCTAATTGCTTTGCCAATAATTTCAGAAATGGATTCTAGGCTTAATCCGGTTTCACTCATTTTTTTAATTAATCCCGTTTTAATGAAGAAATAGGCAAACTCGTAATTTGTCCAGTTTTTTTGTTTTTCTATAATAGGAGGGTTCGTGCTATTATAAGCATCATTTTTCGATATTTTTTCCAGCTTAATTTTTGATTTGATCTTTTCTAACTCATCTAAGCAATATTTAGCCAATAAAAACTTTCCATAATCATCAACATCCATACGAGTAGTCATGTAACTATTATATTCTTCGGTAAAATTGAGGATTTTTTCTTCGTCATTAAAAATCCAGGATTGTAATAATTCTTCAGTCCAATCGATTTTATCAATATGTCTTTGTCCTAAAACAAATTTATTGTCATACGATTTCACATCTAAAGTTTTTAGTTTTAAAGGGCCTAATTCGATGAGTTTAATGGAAAGAAAAGAAAGTTTGTCTTGTAATGTTAAAGTGTGAGTCAATTGAAACTTTATGTCAGCTAATGATCTGTCATAGTGAAATTTTTCATCATACCTGTATGCGTACTTATCGGGAAGAGGACAATAAACCGTATCACAAATGTCGTGATATAACTGAGGGTTGAATTTTAATTTACACTCATTAATTAAATAAGTTTGACTAAATTTTATTTCTTGTCCATGGAATTTTGAAAAATCCATATCTTCAATCTCAGCATCGGCATTTGTCATTGACGGTGGTCGATCTATGACAAAAATATTCTTATCTATTAAGGTTTTTATTTTTTCTGGACTATTTAACGAATTAAATTCTTCACGTTTTAAGATACCTTGATGAGTCATTTTGGAAATGCAAGTAGAGTTAAATTAAAAAATGGCGAATTTAATATTTTTCCTGTTTAAAAACTTCTTTTAAAAATTTCTATTTGTTAAAGAATGGATGGTCGCCAATTCTTTTAGCTCTTTCAAAACTACTTGCTTTAATATAATCGTAAAATACCTTTTCGGTTTGATGTCCAGAAATTGTCATAATATCAAGTGTAGGCATTCCAGATTTGTATGCATTCGTACAAAATGATCTTCTTGCCGTATGCGTGGTTAAAAGTTGATACTTTTTATAGTTAAATGTTTTCTTTTTACCACCAATCGTCTTAGTTATGACCACATCTTCATTGAATTTAGCTTCTGCTCCAATTATTTTTAGATCCTTATTAATATGTTGATCTGGTTTTCTTGGTGGTGGTGCAAAACCATACTTCTTAATGATTTCAAGTGTAACGGGGTGGCAGGGTATTAATAGGGGTTGAGAAGTCTTTTGAGACTCTATCTTAAAGTAATATTTACCTTCCAAAAACTCTAAATTCTCTTTTGAAAGTCTATTAAAGTCTGAAACCCTCAGACCTGTATAAGCGCCTATCAAAAAGAGATCGCGTGAAACTTCTTGACTTTTTGTAAGCTTTAAGTTTTCTAATTTTTTTAGTTCGTCTAACGATAAGTATATGGAATCCACACTTTCTTTTGGTTTGGCAAATTCTCTTCTTTTATGAGTTAAATTATTGTGATAACCTCTTGACAAAGAATAATTCAATATCGTTTTGAGATTTTTAATATGGTTGGATATATAATTATTGCTAAACTCTTTACTTCTTAAATAGGTTAAAAATTCATCATAAAAATCCATGGAAATATCCTCATAATTTATACCTCCACATTTCTTACTGTATATTTCAAAAATTTTATAACTGGTTTTCAATGATCTTAGAGTCCCATCTGCTAGGGGCTTTTTGGTAACAGGGTTAGGATTGACTGCGAAATGTTCATAATACCACTTGTAGCATTCAATAAGGGTTGGAATTGAACGATCAACTTTTTTGGATTTTCCGAAAACTTCATCAAAAAGAGCTTTTACTTCCTTTTTGTCATAATTCGGATTCTCAAAAAATAATTTTTTTAATCCATCTTCAATTTGAGGTAATTTTTTATTAAGAAAGCTATTTATTAAGTTGGCATTTTTTTGGACAGTGAGGTTTCTAACTCTTTGTTTATTTTCATTCCAATAGTCAGGTGAATCTATTGACTGTCCTGTTGAATATCTAACCTCTTTTCCGCGCCCAAAACTATGTACAATTTGTATACTCGCCTTACCGCTTTTTAACTCCCTAATTTTATAGTTTAATGTTCCTTTCATATAAAATAATTGTACGTACAAATGTAAGTACATTAACCTATTCTATCCTAATTAAACTTTATTAAACTTGGCTATAGAACTTTTGAAGATAAGAGGTAAACTGTTACAAACATTGGAATGAATGTTAATTTTGAATGAGTTATCTGAGTCATTGGATAATTAAAAAGTTATTCTAGTGGGCCAACAAGAGTCCCAAACTGTAAAAAAGTTTGGGACTTTTTTTATTTTTATAGAATATTTAAATGACGGGGGAAGTTTTAAGATTTTAATCCTCTTCCTCAAACATCGGAATGCTTTCGCGTAATAACTTCCAAGTAAACTTTTCTTCACTCTTTTTATCCATATTAAATACCGAATAATACCGTAAAAGTTGAGTGCTATCTTCCGGGTTATTTGTAATAGGAATTAAAGAATCGAAATAGTTGCTTTTGTGAATTGCAAATCTATTTACAGGCTGTTTCCACATAGAGTCTTTATATACAAATAAATAATATTCGTAAAAATTGGTGTCTTTTAATTTTGCATTTACCAATAATACATCACCTTTAAAGTTGTTTAGCTTTAAAGTTTCTAAATCTGCGCCAATGCTCTGCGAAATAGTGATGTTAGGGTATTTATTTTCTTTAAATGAAATAATTGTAAGTTCTTTTACCGTATCTATTTTTTGAGTAAAAACATACACAGAATCTTTATTGCCGAGAAAATCTCCAAATATACCTTTAGTCGCAGGTTCTTTTTTTTCTTCAAAAGGAATTACCGGCGTTTCAATTTCTATCGTTTTTTCAGATTTCGATTCCCGCGAAATTTTTTTACAGCTATAAAAGAAAACAATTAATGCGATTGAAAGATATTTCATTTAAATTTTAAAAGTTATCACTGGCATGTTGGCGTGATTCACCATATCTTCACTAATGCTGCCATTAAAAAAATGCGAAATACCCTTTCGGCCGTGAGTGCCCATCCCAATTAATTGTGCGTCGATTTGCTTTGTAAAGTTTAAAATACCTTTTTCTACAGTTGTATCGTTATAGATATTAAGCGTGTAATTTTCCACCCCCATGCCACGCACAAAGTTTTCCATGGTTTTTTGGGCCTCCAAAGAGGTGTTAAAATTAGCTGGCGTGTTTACAAAAAGAAGGTGCATTTTTGCGCCCACCATTTTGGCAAATTTATTTGCTTTGTCGAGCGCGCCTCTGCCATCTTCAGAAAAATCTGTGGCAAAAACAAAGTCTTTTACATTAAAATTGGGATGGTTGTTTTTTATAACGAGCACCGGAATTTTTGAAGTTCTTACAACTTTTTCGGTATTGCTTCCAACAAACATTTCTTTAAAACCGCTGGCGCCGGTAGAGCCCATTACAATTAAATCTATATTGTTCTTTTTTGTTGCCTCTTCAATGTCTTCATAAATTTCATTGTGACCTATGGCTTCGTTGAGTTCTATTTTGTTTAAAAACGATTTTTCTCTAAGTTCATTAAAGCGTTTTTTGGCTAGTTTTATAAAAAATAGAGACTCTGGCAGGCTGCCCGAATCGCTTGATGTTGCTAAATGTAGTGGCATTTCCATAGAGTGAAGCACGAAAATTTCGGAATGATGTTTTTCGGCTAATTTTACAGCTACTTTAAGGGCGTTTTCAGCCTGTTCTGAAAAATCTGTTGGGACGAGGATACGTTTCATAAATTGATTTAATGGATTAGTGTTTATAAGGAACCCTTAAATTACAAAAATAATTGGTTTGCCCTTGATTTTTATAATATTAAAAATTATAGTATATTTGCACCGAATTTGATACGAAATTATCTGAGGGGACTAAAGTCCCCTCTTTTTATAGCCAAAAAATAATGCGTGAAAAAGTAGCACAACTGCTGGAAAGTGCTCTGGAAGAGAACAAATCACTGTTTTTGATTGACCTAATAATTACAGAAGACAATCAAATAAGAGTCATTCTTGACGGCGATAAGGGGGTTACGGTTGAAGATTGTATTGCTGTAAGCCGTCAAATTGAACACAATCTAGATAGAGAAGAATTAGATTTTTCGCTAGAGGTAATGTCTGCAGGGGTTTCAGAACCATTAACTTTACCACGACAGTATAAAAAAAATATAGGACGAACCTTAAAGATAAAAACCAAAAACAACGAAAAGTTTGAAGGTAAATTAATCAGTGCCAACGACGAGAGTTTCACCATTAAATGGTCTGCTCGCGAGCCAAAGCCGGTTGGTAAGGGAAAAGTTACCGTTCAAAAAGAGGCAACATTGCCGTACACAGATATTATGGAAGCAAAAGTGATGATAACATTTTAATTGAATTGATATGGAAAACTTAGCACTAATCGATTCTTTTTCGGAATTTAAAGACGACAAACAAATAGATAGAGTAACGCTTATGGCAATACTCGAAGATGTTTTTAGAAATGCGTTAAAGAAGAAATACGGCAGCGATGATAATTTTGATATCATTGTTAACCCAGATAAGGGCGATTTAGAAATATGGAGAAACCGTGTGGTTGTTGCAGATGGAGAAGTAGAAGATCCAAACGAAGAAATTTCATTAAGTGAAGCGCAAAAAATTGAGCCGGATTTTGAGATTGGTGAAGATGTTTCTGAAGAAGTAAAATTAATTGACCTTGGTCGTCGTTCTATTTTGGCATTGCGTCAAAACTTAATTTCTAAAATTCACGAACACGACAATACCATAATATACAAGCAGTTTAAAGACCTTGAAGGCGATATTTATACTGCCGAAGTGCACCATATACGTCACCGCGCCGTTATCCTTCTGGACGATGAAGGAAACGAAATAATTCTTCCGAAGGAAAAACAAATTCCTTCAGACTTTTTTAGAAAAGGTGACAATGTAAGAGGTATTATTGAAAGTGTAGATTTAAAAGGAAATAAACCTACAATTATAATGTCTCGTGCAAATCCGCTATTTCTCGAAAAATTATTCGAACAAGAAATTCCGGAGGTTTTCGACGGTTTAATTACTGTAAAAAATGTAGTGCGTATTCCAGGCGAAAAAGCAAAAGTAGCTGTAGACTCATATGATGATCGTATCGATCCTGTAGGAGCTTGTGTAGGTATGAAAGGTTCTAGAATTCACGGGATTGTACGCGAATTGGGTAACGAAAATATAGATGTAATTAATTACACAAATAACCTTACGCTTTATATTACAAGAGCGCTAAGCCCAGCAAAAGTAACCTCGGTAAAAATAGACGAGGAGAAAAAACGTGCCGAAGTTATTCTTAGGCCAGAAGAAGTAAGTAAAGCAATTGGGCGTGGAGGACACAACATTCGCCTAGCAGGACAACTTACAGGGTATGAAATAGATGTGCTTCGCGAAGGCGCCGAAGAAGATGTAGAATTATCAGAATTCTCAGACGAAATAGAAGGCTGGATTATCCAAGAATTCCATAAAATTGGATTAGATACAGCAAAAAGTGTATTAGAACACGATATTAACGATTTGGTAAAACGTACCGACCTTGAAGAGGAAACAATTCGTGACGTTATTAATATATTAAAAGAAGAATTTGAAGAGTAGTTGAAACTTTAATTACTTTTATACAAATTTTTTAAAAAGACAAAACAGGAAAAAGCATTTATGGCTGAAGTAAAAAGAAAAAGACTAAGTCAGGTATTACGCGAGTTTAATATCTCGCTAGATCGTGCCGTGGAATTTTTAAGTTCCAAAGGGTTCGAGGTGGACGCGAGTCCCAATACCAAAATAACAGGTGATGAATACGAAGTTCTTTTTGAAGAGTTTGAAACAGACAAGAGTAAAAAAGTAGCTTCTAAAGAGGTAGGTGAAGAAAAGCGCAAAGAGAAGGAGGAGCTACGTCTTGAACGCGAACGCGAACTTGAAGAAAAACAAAAAAGGGAGGAGAGTTCTCGTGTAATTAAAGCAGGAGCCAAACTCGACGGTCCAAAACAAGTTGGTAAAATTGATTTAACTACAGGAAAACCACCAAAAGAAGAGCCTAAAGTTGAGCAAGCAAAACCAGTTGAGCCAGTTGAAGAAAAGGTAGAAGAAGTTGCTAAAACTGAAACAAAACCTGCTCCTAAAAAAGAAGAAAAAGAAACAGAAGAAAAAACTTCTGAAAAAGCTGCTGCCGTAGAAACACCTAAGCCCGAAAAGGTTAAGGTAGAAAAAGCTAAGGAAGACCAACCTGTTACTGAAAAAACTTCAGAGCCAAAAACTACTGCTAAAAAAGAAGATAAAGTAGCGCCTAAAAAAGATACTCTAATCAAGAAGGAAGAACCAAAGGCTGAAGAACCGAAAGAAAAATCGGCCGAGTCTGATACGGTTACTACCAAATATCGTAAACTGGACGGGCCTAACTTTACCGGTCAAAAAATAGACCTTACCCAATTTAAAAAGCCAGAAAAGAAAAAGGATACTAAAAGCGACGATAAAAAGAACGCAAAGGGTAAACGTAGAAGAATTAGCAAAGAAACTCCAAAAACTGGAGGAAACTTTAGAGATAAGCGTCATAGCGGATCTGGCAATAGAAAAGGCCGTACGCATACGCCAAAAGAAGAACCTAGCGAAGAAGAAGTACAAAAACAAGTACGTGAAACTTTAGAAAAATTACAAGGTAAATCTTCTAAAGGAAAAGGAGCTAAATACCGTCGCGAAAAGCGGGATATTCACCGTCAAAAAACCGACGAACTAGCGCAGCAAGAAGCCGAAAATAAGCTAATTAAAGTAACCGAATTTGTTACTGCAAGCGAAATGGCAACTATGATGGATGTGCCTGTAACCAAAATTATCTCGGCTTGTATGAGTTTGGGTATGATGGTAACTATGAATCAACGATTAGATGCCGAAACACTTAGTATTGTTGCCGAAGAGTTTGGTTACGAATTAGAGTTTGTAACAGCCGATCTTGAAGAAACAATTGAAAAAGAAGTAGATGCACCCGAAGATTTAGAAGATAGAGCTCCTATCGTTACCGTTATGGGTCACGTAGATCACGGTAAAACATCGCTTCTAGATTATATTCGAAAAGAAAATGTAATTGCTGGGGAATCTGGTGGAATTACACAGCATATTGGTGCCTACGGGGTAGAATTAGATGGCGGCCAAAAAATAGCATTTTTAGATACACCGGGTCACGAGGCCTTTACTGCAATGCGTGCTCGTGGTGCGCAGGTTACCGATGTTGCTATTATTGTGGTGGCTGCAGATGATGATATTATGCCGCAAACCAAAGAGGCAATTAGCCACGCGCAAGCGGCGGGTGTGCCAATTGTATTCGCAATAAACAAAATTGATAAGCCAACTGCCAACCCCGAAAAGATTAAAGACGGACTGGCCCAAATGAACCTTTTGGTTGAAGATTGGGGCGGAAAAGTTCAATCGCACGATATTTCAGCAAAAACTGGTTTAGGTGTAAAAGAATTACTTGAAAAAGTATTGTTAGAAGCCGAATTACTAGAATTAAAAGCTAACCCAAATCGTCAAGCCTACGGAACCATTGTAGAAGCTTTCTTAGATAAAGGACGAGGTTATGTTTCAACTGTTTTAGTTCAAGGTGGAACCTTAAAAGTTGGAGACTACATACTTGCCGGTCAGCACAGTGGTAAGGTAAAAGCTATGCAAGATGAGCGCGGAAGAAATGTTGAAAAAGCAGGTCCGTCAACACCGGTATCGGTACTTGGTTTAGATGGAGCACCGCAAGCGGGTGATAAGTTTAATGTATTTGCCGATGAACGCGAAGCGAAAGCTATTGCTACAAAACGTACACAGTTACAACGTGAGCAATCTGTAAGAACGCAGAGACATATTACCTTAGATGAAATTGGAAGACGTATTGCTCTAGGCGACTTTAAAGAACTTAATATTATCCTTAAAGGTGATGTGGATGGATCGGTTGAAGCATTAACAGATTCATTCCAAAAGCTGTCAACCGAAGAAATTCAAGTAAATATTATTCACAAAGCGGTAGGACCTATTACCGAGAGTGATGTGCTTTTAGCTTCGGCATCAGATGCAATTATAATTGGCTTTAATGTACGCCCAATGGGTAATGCACGCCAAATTGCAGATAAAGAAGAAATTGATATCCGTACGTATTCAATTATTTACGATGCTATCAACGATCTTAAAGATGCGATGGAAGGAATGCTTTCTCCAGAGATGAAAGAAGAAATTACGGGTACTGCCGAAATTCGCGAAACCTTTAAAATTTCAAAAGTGGGTACTATTGCTGGATGTATGGTATTGACAGGTAAAATTTATAGAAATTCTGGAATTAGACTTATTCGCGAAGGCGTTGTAGTTTACACCGGTGAACTTGCTTCGTTAAAACGATTTAAAGACGATGTAAAAGAAGTTTCGAAAGGATATGATTGTGGTATTCAAATTAAGAATTACAACGATATTCGTGAAAGTGATATCATTGAAGCTTTCCAAGAAGTTGCAGTTAAGAAAAAACTGAAATAATATACCTTATAAACTGAAATATTGAAACGCCCTGAAAATTTTTTTTCGGGGCGTTTTTCATTTTAATAGCGAGATAAAATATTAAAAAGTGTAACATCTTTTAATTTTTTATGTCTATTAAGAAAACCTTTTTTTAATGTCTTTTTCTTTCAAACAAATTACTTTGTTGTCTTTTCTTTTAATTGGCTTTTCAGCTGTAGCGCAAACTACAGATAGCATAGTAAGAAAAAAGGTAACCATCCCTAGAGTTATTAAAGCACCTAAAATAGACGGGGTTTTAAATGATTTAGCTTGGAAAAACGCACCCATTGCTACAAATTTTGTTGAAAGACAACCCATAAATGGAAGGCCTATCCCCGATAGTCTAGCAACCGAAGTAAAAATAGTTTACGACAATTTAGGTATTTACTTTGGAGCTTTTATGAAAGATCCCGAACCCGAGAAAATTTTAAAAGAACTTACCGAAAGAGATGATATTGGTAACGACGATTTCTTTTTTGTGTTACTGAATGGTTATAACGATAGGCAGCAAAGCTTACAATTTATTGTTACTGCGGCAGGCGTGCAATACGATGCTAAAATGACCAACGATAGAGAAGATAGCTCTTGGAACGGAATATGGTATAGCGCCGTAAATATTGTAGAAAACGGTTGGATTGCCGAAATTTTTATTCCGTATTCTGAATTGCGTTTTCCAAACAAAGATGTACAGGAATGGGGGTTAAATATGGAACGGGAGTTTAGGCGTAGCCGAACCCGATACAGTTGGAATCACATAGATAATACCAAAGGGTCTTTTTCTATTTACGATGGCGAAATACACGGGATAGAAAATATTGAAGCTCCGTTACGTCTTTCCTTTTTACCGTACGTTTCGGGCTATGTCAATAATTTTGACGGCAAAACCGAAACGGTCTTTAACGGCGGAATGGATCTAAAATACGGTATCAACGATGCCTTTACTTTAGATATGATTTTAATCCCAGATTTTGGACAGTCAAAATTTGATAATGAAGTTTTAAATCTATCGGCTTTTGAAACACAGTATGCCGAAAATCGCGGGTTTTTTAATGAAGGTACTGAGTTGTTTACCAAAGGAAATTTATTTTATTCAAGACGAGTGGGGGGTGCGCCATCACGCCGGCCAAATCTTCCCGAAAACGAGGAAATAAGCGCTTTTCCTTCTTCGGTAGATTTACTTAATGCCTTTAAAATTTCTGGAAGAACAGATGGTAATTTGGGACTTGGAGTGTTTAATGCTATTACCGAAAAGACCGAAGCGACTATAAAAAATACAGATACGGGTGAAACACGAAAAGAAGTTGTTGAGCCTATGGCAAATTACAATATCTTAGTTTTAGACCAGCGTTTTGGCGATAATTCTTCGGTGTCTTTTATCAATACAAATGTAATTCGCTCTGGCGATTTTCGCGATGCCAATGCATCGGGCTTGTACTTAAATCTTACCAACAAAGACAACACATTTAATTATCGTGCGAGCGCAGAAGGCAGTTGGGTTTTGGACGATTCGGTGAGGTTTGGAATGGAAGGAATGGGAGGGTTTTCAAAAATAAGTGGAAAACATAGATATTCTGGCGAAATAAACTTTAGAACCACAGATTACAACATAGACGATATGGGGTACACCGGGCAAACCAATTATATTCAATACAGCGGTTATTACGGGTATCGCTATCTGCAGCCACGAGGTAATTTAAATACTATGTTTTTAAATTTTAACTTAAATTACAGCAGAAGGTTGGATCCGGATTTGTACAAAAATTTTGTATTCAACTTTAATTCAAGTTTTATGACTACCAACTACGTGGGTTTTGGTGGTGGTTTTGAAATGACGCCATTTGGAAGCAACGATATTTACGAGCCGCGTGTTAAAGAGAGGTATGTAAAAGTGCCTAATTATTATAATGTTTGGAGTTGGATTTCTACAGATTATCGCAATAGAGTGGCTTTAGATGCTACACTCGAGTATACAAAATTTGACGAGCGGCAACGCGACAGTTGGTATTTTAGATTCGGACCGCGATTTCGGGTGTCTGATAAATTTAAGTTGTTTGCCAATTCTAATTTTACATTATCCAGTAACGAAGAAGGCTTTGTAACCTTTAGTGAAAACGATATAATTTTTGGAAATCGCGATAGAAGCACGGTGGTAAATTCATTAGAATCTCAATATATATTCAATAACAAAACTGCGCTAAATCTTTCTTTTAGGCACTACTATTCTGAAGTAGAATACAGCGATTATCTAAGTTTGGATCAAAACGGAGATTTGATTTCAAATGTAACTTTTGATGAAAACCGAAATACCACTTATAACAGTTGGAATATAGATTTACGATTTTCATGGTGGTTTGCCCCAGGAAGTGAACTATCTCTGTTATACCGAAACGCGATGGATAGTTTTATCAATCAGTCTAGAATAAACTTTTCTGAAAACTTTAACAATTTATTCAATGAGCCACAACTTAACAGTCTTTCGCTTAGAATAAGTTATTACTTAGATTACAACAGAGTAAAATCTTGGTTTAAAAATGATACGCGTAAGCCTGATATGCAGGTTAACAACCAAACGGGAAAGATGAGCGGTGCTAATTACCGTAAAATGATGTAAGCTTTTATTTACGGCGTTCGGGCTTTAAAATAAAAGCCGAAGAAAAATTATTTTTAATTGCAATTAAGGCTCTTTCTGCTTCTAATCGCGAAGAAAAATTACCTGCCCACACTTTGTAATTTGGCGTTTCATATTCAATTGAAGCTGGCCAATCGCCAAATTTACTTCTATAGTTATTTAAAATTCGGTTGGCTTTGTCTAATTCGCCGTAATAAAGCTGTATGGTGTACCCGTCAGACAGTTTATTTTCTTTTTCTAAATCCTTTTTTAACGCTAGCAATTGTGTGATATTAGAGTCGGCATTAACGGTGAGCGTAGCGTTTTGAGCACTACTTTTTTGTGAGATTGCCAAAATTAATACGCTGGTAATTATAATATTGAAATAGGTTTTCATTGTCATAACTTTAATTCTTTTTTACAAAGGTAAAACTTAATAACATTGCTTACACTCGATTTATTATTTAGAACTAATATAAATTAATGGTTAACACTTTGTTTGCATTTCCAAAATCGACTTTATAATGTACTTTTGTGCCTTTATTTGTGGACTAGTTTTAGCGATACAAGTTGTTTAGATTCATAATTAATTCTGTTCCAAAACTATCGGCCATAAATTTGTAATAAGTAACGAAATAAGTATATCAATGAATTTCGGAATTATTCAAAATAGTTTATTTGCAAATTCAACGGATCAATAAAAAACAATAAATTCAACAGATGAAAAAGGTGAATTTTATACATCTACGCTCAAAATTGCCACTTCTTTTGTTAGTGTTTTTACTAACTTTTTCAACTTCTATTTTAGCTCAAGATGCCGCAGCCGACGCTGGGGCTAATGTTGATATAGCTGCTGGAGAGACTTTATTTAAGGCTAACTGTGCGGCGTGTCATAAGCTAGATAGAAATGCTGTGGGACCTGCTTTGAGAGGTGTGGGCGAAAAATACGACCGCGATTGGTTGTATAAGTGGATTAACAATAGCCAGGCTTTAATTGCTTCTGGCGATGCGTTAGCAAACAAACTATTTGAAGAGCATAATAAGGCTATTATGACGGCGTTCCCAGCGCTTTCTGAGGCCGATATGGATAATATACTGGCCTATACCGACCAGCCAAAACCAGAACCTAAAACCCCTGTGGTTGATACAGCTGCTGCAGGCGCTGGAAGTGGTGATGGTGGCTCTGTGTCAAACACGTTGATTATTGGTGCATTGGCCCTTATTTTCTTGTTGTTGGTAATTATGCTTTACTTGGTTACAAACACGCTTAAGAGAATTGCAGAGGCAAACGGTGTTGTGTACGAGAAGAAAGAAAAAGGTACGCCAATTTGGAAAGCATTTATTCAAAATCAATTTTTAGTGTTGGTAGTTGCAATATTCTTGTTGCTTACTGCGGGTTATGTAGGTTACGGTTACTTAATGCAGGTAGGTGTAGACCAAGGTTACGCGCCAGTACAACCAATTCACTATTCACATAAAATTCACGCTGGAGACAATCAAATAGACTGTAACTTCTGTCATAGTTCGGCAAGAAAAAGTAAAACTGCTGGAATACCTTCTTTAAATGTTTGTATGAGTTGTCATAAAAATATTTCGGAAGTATCGCCAGAGACAGCCACTGCAGAGTATTCAAAAGAGTTTTACGACGGCGAAATCCAAAAGCTTTATAAGGCTGTTGGATGGGATATGGAAAAGCAAGAGTATACAGGTAAAACAGAGCCTGTAAAATGGGTTCGTATTCACAACTTGCCAGACTTTGCTTACTTTAACCACTCACAACACGTAACTGTGGCGGGTGTTGACTGTCAGAAATGTCACGGAGAAATTCAAGAAATGGAAATTGTTGAGCAATTTGCGCCACTAACTATGGGGTGGTGTATTGATTGCCACCGAGAGACTAATGTTAATTTAGCTAATAATGATTATTACGCGAAGATACATGAAGAGCTTTCGAAAAAATATGGTGTTGAAAAGCTAACAATCGCTGAAATGGGCGGATTGGAATGCGCAAAATGTCACTATTAATAAAATTAAAGGTAAATTACAGATAGCAATATGGCATCAAACAAGAAATACTGGAAAAGTGTTGAAGAGCTGAAGGAAGACAGCCCGATTGTAAAAGCACTACAGGACAATGAGTTTGTAACCGAAATTCCTACAGATGAATTTCTTGGGAATAAAGGAGCATTAGAATCTTCGTCAACTACGCGTCGTGATTTCTTAAAATATGTAGGTTTTTCTACTGCAGCTGCAACATTGGCTGCTTGTGAAGGACCCGTAGTTAAGTCTATTCCTTATGTGGTGCAACCGCACGATGTAGTACCGGGGGTAGCTAATTACTATGCTTCGACCGTGGCAGATGGTTTCGATTTTGCCAATGTTTTGGTTAAAACGCGCGAAGGCCGTCCCATTAAGATTGAAAAAAATGATTTAGCGGTTCACGGCGGAAGTGTTAATGCGCGTGTACACGCTTCAGTTTTGTCACTATACGATAAAAACAGACTTACCGGCCCAATGGTTGGCGGTGCCGACGTATCTTGGGCAGAATTTGATACAGCAGTTGCTCAAAAGATGAATGAAATGAGCGGGAAAGATATTGTATTGCTTACCCAAACATTTGCGAGCCCATCTGTATCAAAACTTATTTCTGAATTTACTGCAAAGTATCCAAATGTTCGTCACGTTGTGTATGATACAGTTTCGTGTTCGGGCGCTTTAGATGCTTTTCAAAACAAATACGGAACGAGAGCTTTACCAGATTACAACTTCGAAAAAGCTGAAGTTATTGTTTCTGTGGGGGCCGATTTCTTAGGCGACTGGCAAGGTGGTAGCTATAGTAAAGGATATGCTAAAGGCCGTATTCCGAAGAACGGAAAAATGTCTCGTCATATTCAATTTGAGGCTAACTTGAGTTTAACGGGTGCTAAAGCCGATAAGCGTGTGCCTGCTACACCAACACAACAAGTTGCAATTTTAAAAGCATTAACCGGTGGTTCTACTGCTGGGTTGCCAAAGCATATAGCCGAGGCTGTAAATAAAGCAAAAGCTCAGCTTCAAAAAGCGGGTAGCAAAGCTTTATTGGTAACTAATTTACCAGACGTTGCTTCGCAAACTTTGGCGCTTAACTTCAATGCCAATAGTGATGCAATAGACGTTAATAAGCCTTTGTTAACAAGACAAGGTAGCAATGAGGAAGTAATGAGCGTTGTTAACGGTGTTATTTCTGGTTCAATAAAAGGATTGATAACTGTTGGAGTTGATCCTGTATACTCTTTACCGCATTCAAAAGAATTTGCTGAAGCGTACAAGAATCTTGAAATGAGCCTTGCTTTTGCAATGAAGTTAGATGCTACAGCATCGCTTGCTAAATTGGTTGCAGCTACACCACACTACTTAGAGTCTTGGGGTGATGCTCAATTTAAGAAAGGTACTTTTAGCCTAATGCAGCCAACTATTCGTCCGTTATTTAACACGCGACAGTTTCAAGACAGTTTGTTACAGTGGACGGGTAATTCACAAAAATATTACGATTATTTAAAAGATACTTGGAGTTCTTCAGTACTAAACGGTGAATCTTGGAGTCAAGCGCTTCACGATGGCTTTGTGAGCAATGATTCGGCTGTAGTAATGGAAGAAGTTAAAACTTCGGGGAATGCTACTGTTGAATCGTCAACTTCAAACGGTGCATTAGGATTTTTAACGCAAGAAGGCGATTTTGATCTTACGTTGTACACATCTATTGGTTTGGGTGACGGGCAACAAGCAAATAACCCTTGGTTACAAGAATTTCCAGATCCTATAACAAGAGCTTCGTGGGATAACTATCTTACAGTTTCGGCTGCCGATGCCGAGGCTTTAGGCTTAGAAAATGAACACGTTTCTAATGGTGCGCTTAACGGAAGTTATGCAAATGTAAAAGTTGGAAATGTAGTTTTAGAAAATGTACCGGTTATAATTCAACCAGGTCAAGCAAAAGGTTCTGTAGGTTTAGCTTTAGGGTACGGTAAAACTGCTGCTATTCAAGAAGAAATGCAAACAGGTGTAAACGCTTATAAGCTTTACCAAAACTTCTCTAATATTCAAAAAGTATCTATTGAGAAAGCTAGCGGAATGCACGAATTTGCTTGTGTGCAGTTGCAAAGTACAATGGCTGGACGTAGTGCCGATATTATAAAAGAAACAACTTTAGAGATCTTTAATACGCAAGATAGTTCTGTTTGGAATACTGTTCCTGTAACAGATTACGATCACAGTCCAATATCGGTTAGAGATGAAAGGGCAGATATTTGGAGTCCATACGATACTACAATTGGGCATCATTTTAATTTATCTATTGATTTAAATGCTTGTACAGGTTGTGGTGCGTGTGTAATTGCATGTCACGCCGAAAATAATGTACCGGTGGTAGGTAAAGATGAAGTGAGAAAATTCCGCGATATGCACTGGTTGCGTATTGATAGGTATTACTCTGCACAGGATACCTTTAAAGAAGAAATAGAAACGTTAGAAAATCTACCTGCATTTGATCTTTACGATGTAGTAGAAAATCCATCAACATATAATCCTGAGGTTGCTTTCCAACCTGTAATGTGCCAGCACTGTAATCACGCACCTTGCGAAACTGTTTGTCCAGTAGCGGCAACATCGCACGGTCGTCAGGGTCAAAACCAAATGGCTTATAACAGATGTGTAGGTACGCGTTACTGTGCTAACAACTGTCCTTATAAAGTACGTCGTTTTAACTGGTTCTTATATAGCGAAAACGATGCGTTTGATTACAACATGAATAATGACCTTGGTAGAATGGTATTAAACCCAGATGTGGTTGTACGTTCTCGAGGTGTTATGGAGAAATGTTCTATGTGTATACAAATGACTCAAAAAACGATTCTTGAGGCTAAGCGCGAAGGACGTCCAGTGAAGGATGGAGAATTCCAAACTGCTTGTGCCAATGCATGTGAAACTGGCGCGATAGTATTTGGAGATGTAAATGATAAGGATTCTGAAATTGTAAAATTAAAAGAAGATAAAAGAATGTACCACCTGTTAGAAAACATTGGTACTAAACCTAACGTGTTTTATCACGCTATAGTTAAGAATACAACAGAAGCATAAAAATTAGTATAAAACCATTATTTAAGAATTATATATGTCGTCACATTACGAAGCACCTATAAGAGAGCCTTTGGTTCTGGGAGATAAGTCCTATCATGACATCAGTGTAGATGTTGGGGCACCCGTTCTGGGAAAGGCCAATAAATCTTGGTGGATTGTTTTTACCATTTCCCTTATTGCATTTTTATGGGGATTGGGATGCATCATCTACACCTTATCAACCGGAATTGGGGTTTGGGGATTAAATAAGACCATTGGATGGGCTTGGGATATTACAAACTTTGTTTGGTGGGTAGGTATTGGACACGCCGGAACACTAATTTCGGCCGTGTTATTATTATTCCGTCAAAAATGGAGAATGGCAGTAAACCGTTCGGCAGAAGCGATGACTATTTTTGCTGTTGTTCAAGCAGGTTTGTTCCCAATTATCCACATGGGGCGTCCTTGGTTAGCATACTGGGTACTTCCTATTCCAAACCAGTTTGGGTCGTTATGGGTAAACTTTAACTCTCCATTGCTTTGGGATGTATTTGCAATTTCAACGTATCTTTCGGTTTCACTTGTATTCTGGTGGACAGGATTACTTCCAGATTTTGCAATGATTCGCGATAGAACTACAAGCCCATTTCAAAAGAAAATTTACGGTATTCTAAGTTTTGGATGGAGCGGTCGTGTAAAAGATTGGCAACGTTTTGAAGAAGTTTCACTTGTATTGGCAGGTTTGGCTACGCCACTTGTACTTTCGGTTCACACCATTGTATCTTTTGACTTTGCTACTTCGGTAGTACCAGGATGGCATAGTACAATATACCCGCCGTACTTTGTTGCGGGAGCTATTTTCTCTGGGTTTGCTATGGTACAAACGCTTTTAATTATTATGCGTAAGGTGTCAAACCTAGAAGACTATATTACAATTCTACATATTGAATATATGAATAAGGTTATTTTGTTAACCGGAGGAATTGTAACAGTTGCATATATTATTGAATACTTTATTGCTTGGTATTCTGGAGTGCCATATGAAAATTACGTTTATTTATCATTTGGTGCCGCTACGGGGCCTTATTGGTGGGCATTCTGGGCACTTATTATTTGTAACTTAATTGTGCCACTTACACTTTGGGTAAAAAAATTAAGAAGAAATATTGTTTGGACTTTTATTGTAGCGTTAATCATTAATATTGGAATGTGGTTTGAGCGTTTTGATATTATCGTTATCGATTTAAGTAAAGATAGATTAACCTCTTCCTGGGCAATGTTTCAACCAACATTTGTCGATATTGGAACCTTTATTGGAACCATTGGATTCTTCTTTGTGTTATTTTTACTTTACGCACGTACATTCCCAGTAATTGCACAAGCCGAGGTAAAAACAATTTTAAAGTCTTCGGGTGAATCTTTTAAAAGATTAAGAGCAGAGCACGGTGATGATCACAGTCATGTAATTGTTCAAGAGTATCCTGCCAATGCTGGTCCGGCAGCTAATGTTGAAGACAAAAATTTTGACACTGCATTTAGCGATTCAAAAGCCGAAGATAATGTTGATACTGTCGCTGCAGAAGCCAATAAAGGTAAAATTAATAGTCTTTTAAATACTGTTGGAACTTTTGATCCTAAAGTAGAAGAACAAGACGATCTACAAAAGATTAATGGCATTGGCCCTGTGATGGAACAAAAGTTACATCAAATAGGAATCTTTACTTATGATCAAGTAAGTAGAATGACCGATCGCGAATACGATTTATTGGACGAAATAGTTAGTGAATTCCCAGGCAGAGCTAAGCGTGATGATTGGGCAGGACAAGCACTAAAACTAAAAAATAAAAACTAATTATGGCTTCTAAAAAGATACACGCTATTTATACTGATGACGATTTGTTAATGCAGGCCGTTAAACAGACTCGTGCTGCAAATTATCATATATCAGATGTTTTTACGCCATTCCCCGTGCACGGTTTAGATCATGCGGTTGGATTAGCACCTACAAGGCTCGCAATTACATCATTTTTATATGGTTTAACAGGCTTAACTGTTGCTGTGGTTTTGATGAATTATATAATGATTGAAGACTGGCCACAAAATATTGGTGGTAAGCCAGCTTTTACATTTTACCAAAACATGCCAGCTTTTATACCAATTATGTTTGAGCTAACGGTATTTTTTGCAGCTCACTTAATGGTTATCACTTTTTATATGAGAAGTAAATTATGGCCATTTAAGAAAGCTGAAAATCCAGATCTACGTACTACCGATGACCACTTTTTGATGGAAGTTGATATTGCCAATCACGACGTAGAAAAGTTGACCAAGTTCTTATATGACACTGGTGCTTCGGAAATTAGTTTAATTGAAAACGAGCAAGACCATTAATATGAAAACATTTATAAACATAGGAATTGCCATTTTTGCCTCTGCAACACTGGTATCTTGTTTTAACGATAAAAAGCCAAATTATCAATATTTCCCTAATATGTATGAACCGGTTGGTTACGAAACATACGGGGAATACGATATTTTTCCTAACCAACAAGAAGCAATGCACCCGCCGGCCAATACTGTGCCAAGAGGGTATGAGCTTTACGATTACGAAAACTCTACCGAAGGGTTACAATTAGCAAAAGCCGAATTACAAAACCCGTATCCCGTTACCGAAGAAAACCTTGCTACGGGAGCTCAATTGTACACATTGTATTGTGCAGTTTGCCATGGCGATAAGGGAGACGGACAAGGAATTTTGGCAAAGCGCGAAAAATTCTTAGGAATACCTAGTTATGCAGATCCGGGTCGTACAATTACCCCAGGAGGAATTTACCACGTACAAATGTACGGTCTAAACGCGATGGGTTCATACGCAGGGCAGGTGAGTGAAAAAGAGCGTTGGCAAATAGCCATGCACGTTATGGATTTAAAAGCATCGCTCAATGGTGAGCCAGGAGTGCTTGAAACTGCAGAAGTGGCTACGCAAGACGCATTAGTTTCAGGTGAAAATAATACGGGAGCAAATGCTGCTTCCGAAAGTGATAATAAGTAAGGAATTAAAGAGAATAGCTAAAGATATGTACACGCTACCTAGTAAATTAAAACTGTTTTCTATCATAATAATGGTACTTGGGCTTGCAGGAATAACCTATGGTTTCCTTACTACGCCAAAAACTGTTGACGATGTTAAAAAAATATTAGCCGAACAAGACGCACATCACGGTGAATCGCACGCCGATGGCGATACTGCAAATTTTGTAGATACTGTTCGAAACGAAGAGGGTTATTCTGAAGCTGCCATGGAGCACGCAACCGATCTAAAACCTGAAGGACACGGCATGTCATCACACGATGAACACGTTTTACACCAAATGCAAACAAGACCTTGGTCCGCGACCTTTGTTGCCGCCTTCTTTTTTCTGATGATATCATTGGGCGTATTGGTGTTTTATGCTATTCAATACGTGTCGCAAGCTGGCTGGTCGCCAGTGCTTTACCGAATCATGGAAGGGATTACAGCTTATTTGCTTCCAGGATCAATTATAGTGCTTATAATTGTTGTTTTTGCAGGAACTCATTTCTTCCCTTGGCAAAATGAAGAGTTAGTAGCAACCGATAAAATTTTACAAGGAAAAGAAGGGTATTTAAACTTTCCATTTTTTGTAATTAGAGCGGTAATTTACATTTTAGGATGGAACTTATACCGTCACTTCTCAAGAAAAAACTCTTTAGCATTAGCCGAGGCTAACAATTACGATTATTACCGTAAGAATTTTAAAATTTCAGTATTCTTTTTAATATTCTTTATGGTTACAGAGGCTACAATGTCTTGGGACTGGTTTATGTCTTTAACACCACACTGGTATAGTACGCTTTTCCCTTGGTATGTATTTGCAAGTATGTTTGTATCTGCAATTACAGTGCTTGCCCTTGTAACTATTCACTTAAAGAGTCGTGGTTTAATTGATTTTGTAAGTGATAAGCACTTACACGATTTAGCTAAATATATGTTTGCTTTTAGTATTTTCTGGACGTACTTATGGTTTAGCCAGTTTATGCTTATATGGTACGCCAATATTCCTGAAGAAGTAACCTACTTTATAATAAGAATACAAGAATATAATTTGTTGTTTTTCGGAATGCTTATTCTTAATTTTGTATTCCCTGTTCTAGTATTGATGAATAGCGATTTTAAAAGAGTACCTTGGTTTGTTGTTATTGCCGCTGTATTTATATTAATAGGCCACTATATAGATATTTTCTTATTGGTGATGCCTTCTACGGTTGGTCATAACTGGGGCTTCGGAATTCCAGAAATTGCAGCATTATTGTTTTTTGCGGGACTTTTCATCTTCGTTGTAGGAACGGGATTAGGTAAAGTTTCTTTAAGACCAAAGAACGATCCGTTTATTAAAGAGAGTGAAAACTACCATTTTTAATCATATTGTTAAAGAAGATATAGTAAGATGACCGCATTTTTAGTTGTATTAGTAATTATTCTTTTTGGAATTTCTGTTTGGCAAATGAGCAGAATATTTCAACTGGCACAAAAAAAGCCAATCAATCATCCCGAGATAGCATCAGATAAGGATAACAATGTTCAAGGGTATTTAATGATGGGCTTTTTAGCCTTTATCTACATACTCGCTATTGTTTCATTTTGGTTGTGGAGCGATACATTGTTGCCAGAATCTGCCTCTGAACATGGGCAAGAAATAGACAATCTTATGTTGATATCCATGATAGTAATTTTTGCTGCGGGTATCCTTACACAATGGTTGTTGCATTACTTTGCTTTTATTTATAGAGGCAATAAAACACGTAGAGCTACATTTTACGCAGATAATGACAAGTTAGAGTTTATCTGGACTATCATTCCTGTTATTGTATTAGCCGGTCTTATAATTTACGGACTTTTTACTTGGACCGATATTATGAATGTCGATAAAGACGACGATCCGTTAGTTGTAGAGCTATACGCTTCGCAATTTAACTGGAAAGCTCGTTACGGTGGTAACGATAACACTTTGGGTAATGCCAATGTACGTTTAATTGAAGGTGTTAATCAATTAGGTGTAGATCCGGCCGACCCTAATGGGCAGGATGATAAAATAGTTACCGAATTGCACTTACCTGTTGGTAGAAAGGTGTTAATTAAAATGCGTTCTCAAGACGTTTTACACTCGGCTTATATGCCGCACTTTAGAGCTCAGATGAACTGTGTTCCGGGGATGATTACTCAATTTGCCTTTACACCTACCATTACAACCGAAGAGATGCGAATGAATGACCACATTATTGAAAAAGTGGCAAACATTAACCGCATCCGACAAGAAAAGAGTAAAGATTTAATTGCAAATGGTGAAGCTGCTTTAGAACCATATGAATTTGATTACGTTGTAATATGTAATAAAATTTGCGGAATTAGCCATTATAATATGCAAATGAAGATAGTTGTAGAGTCTGAAGAAGATTATAAAGCTTGGTTGGCAGAACAGCCTACCTTAGCAGAACAGCTTAGTAAATAAACTATATAATATTAGCTTAAATAGATATGTCAGCACACGCACAGGTCCACGGAGTAGAAGATCACCACGACGATCACGGGCATCATCATAAAGAGACATTTGTAACTAAATATATCTTTAGCCAAGACCATAAAATGATTTCTAAACAATACCTTATTACAGGTTTGTTTATGGGAATTGTTGGAATTTTAATGTCTTTATTGTTTCGTTTACAACTGGCTTGGCCAGATCATAAATTTACTATTTACGAAGTATTTTTAGGTAAATGGGGCGCCGAAGGTGTAATGGATCCAAGTGTTTACCTTGCTTTGGTGACCATACACGGTACCATTATGGTATTCTTTGTACTAACGGCAGGTTTGAGTGGAACCTTTAGTAACTTACTTATACCATTACAAATTGGTGCGCGCGATATGGCCTCAGGATTTCTAAATATGGTTTCATATTGGTTATTCTTCCTATCGAGTATAATCATGTTGTTTTCATTATTTGTTGAAGCTGGACCAGCATCTGCAGGTTGGACTATTTATCCGCCTCTAAGTGCGTTGCCGCAGGCTATACCTGGGTCGGGTGCAGGGATGACGCTATGGTTAATTTCTATAGCCATCTTTATTGCTTCTTCATTGTTAGGGTCGCTTAACTACATTGTAACCGTAATTAACTTACGTACAAAAGGGATGTCTATGACACGGCTTCCTCTAACAATATGGGCATTTTTTGTAACCGCAATTATTGGAGTCGTTTCTTTCCCTGTACTATTATCTGCAGCATTAATGCTAATTATGGATAGAAGTTTTGGAACTTCATTCTTCCTTTCAGATATTTATATTGCAGGTGAAGTGCTTCACCATCAAGGTGGATCGCCAGTATTGTTTGAGCACTTGTTCTGGTTTTTAGGGCACCCAGAGGTATATATTGTAATTCTACCTGCCATGGGTATTGTGTCTGAAATTATGGCGACTAACTCTCGTAAACCTATTTTTGGGTATCGAGCTATGGTGGCGTCTATTCTTGCAATTGCCTTCTTATCTACAATTGTTTGGGGACACCATATGTTTATCTCGGGGATGAATCCATTCTTAGGGTCTGTGTTTACCTTTACAACCCTATTGATTGCTATTCCATCGGCCGTTAAAGCATTTAACTGGATTACCACATTATGGAAAGGTAACTTACAAATGAACCCTGCAATGCTATTTTCTATAGCCTTTGTATCAACATTTATTACCGGGGGACTAACGGGTATTATTCTTGGTGATAGTGCTTTAGATATTAACGTTCACGATACATACTTTGTGGTAGCTCACTTCCACTTAGTGATGGGTATTTCGGCACTTTACGGGTTATTAGCTGGTGTTTACCACTGGTTCCCTAAAATGTTTGAAGGGCGTTTAATGAGTAAAAAGCTAGGGTATATTCACTTCTGGATTACATCTATTGGTGCTTACGGAATTTTCTTTCCAATGCATTTTGTAGGTATGGCCGGACTACCGCGTAGATATTATACCAACACGGCTTTCCCATACTTTGATGACTTGGCCGATATTAACGTGGTTATGACGGTATTTGCAATTATTACAATTGCTGTTCAGGTTGTATTCTTATATAACTTCTTCTATTCAATTTTCTACGGAAAAATGGGACCGAAGAACCCTTGGAATGCTACCACTTTAGAATGGACAACCGAAACCAAGCACATTCACGGAAACTGGGATGGTCCAATTCCACACGTATACCGTTGGTCTTATGATTACAGTAAATTGAACAAAGACGAAACCGATTATGTTATACCTGGACAAGACTTTATACCGCAAAATGTACCGCTTCAGGATAATGAAGATGAGTTAGATCATTAAAAAAATATAACATTATTAATTAAAAACCTCCTTTCATACCAAAGGAGGTTTTTAATTTTTTTTCAATAATTAGTAGTATTACGTATATATTTTTTAAAGATTTTGTATTATCTTTACCATACTGAGTTAATAATATGTAGGAAGTGAGGAATCTACTATTTATTGCATGAGCCATACTGAAAAGTATGGCTCTGTTTTTTATAAGCGACCCAAAGGATTACTATATTTGTGTTATGAATGAAAACCTAGATCCTTCATCCGAAAATCTTTCGCCACACGAACTCGATATTGAAAGAAAATTAAGGCCTTTTACCTTTTCCGATTTTACTGGGCAGGATCAAGCCTTAGAAAATTTACAAGTTTTTGTGCAGGCTGCCAATATGCGTAGTGAAGCGTTAGATCATACCTTGTTTCACGGTCCGCCGGGTCTGGGAAAAACTACCTTAGCCCATATTTTGGCCAATGAACTCGATGTAAATATTCGGGTAACCTCTGGGCCGGTTTTAGATAAACCTGGCGATTTAGCTGGTTTGCTAACCAACTTAGACGAACGTGATGTTCTTTTTATTGATGAAATTCATAGATTGAGCCCTATTGTTGAAGAGTATCTATATTCGGCAATGGAAGACTTTAAAATAGATATAATGATTGAGTCTGGGCCTAATGCGCGTTCGGTACAAATAAACCTTAACCCATTCACCTTAATTGGGGCTACAACTCGCTCTGGACTTCTTACGGCACCCATGCGTGCTCGTTTCGGAATTTCATCGCGGTTGCAATATTACACTACCGATTTACTAACAACAATATTACAACGGAGTGCCTCCATTTTAAAAGTGCCAATATCTATGGAAGCGGCAATTGAAATAGCAGGCCGAAGCAGAGGTACGCCCCGAATTGCAAATGCACTGTTACGCCGTATTCGCGATTTTGCGCAAATTAAAGGCGATGGTAAAATTGATATAAAAATTGCCAAATTTGGACTGGATGCACTCAATGTAGATGCTCATGGCTTAGATGAAATGGATAATAAAATTCTATCTACTATCATCGATAAATTTAAAGGAGGTCCGGTAGGGATTACTACTATTGCTACCGCCGTTTCCGAAAGTCCCGAAACTATCGAAGAAGTTTACGAGCCATTTTTAATTCAACAGGGCTTTATTATGCGTACTCCGCGTGGCCGCGAAGTTACCGAAGCGGCTTATAATCACTTAGGTAAAAAGAAGGGCCCAACGCAAGGTGGTTTGTTTTAAAATCTGCCACAGAAATTGCATAAAAACTTTCCTGTTATAATCTTAGGTTTAATATTTATTGAATAGTCGAAACTTCTCAAAAAGTATTTCAGTTTAAACATTTTAAAATTGAATAGTAATTCAGAAAAATACACGCAAATGATTAAAGCCGAAGCTAAACGCCTTGGCTTTATGACATGTGGTATTAGTAAAGCTGAATTTCTCGAGGAAGAGGCTCCGCGACTAGAAAAATGGCTTATAAATAATATGAATGGCGAAATGAAATACATGGAAAATCATTTCGATAAACGGCTGGATCCAACCCAATTGGTGCCAGATTCCAAAAGTGTTATTTCACTATTATTAAACTATTTTCCTTCAGAAACACAAACTTCCAACACATATAAAATTTCCAAGTACGCCTATGGTACCGACTATCATTTTGTAATAAAGAATAAGTTAAAGCAGCTAATGCAATTTATTAATACCGAGATTGGCGAAGTTCACGGTCGGGCGTTTGTAGATTCGGCCCCGGTATTAGACAAAGCGTGGGCAGCAAAAAGTGGTTTAGGGTGGATAGGTAAACACTCTAATTTGTTAACCAAGCAGGTTGGTTCATTCTATTTTATTGCCGAATTGATCGTAGATTTAGATTTGGAGTATGACGCAGCAGTTACCGACCACTGTGGTAGTTGTACGGCTTGCATAGATGCTTGTCCAACTCAAGCCATTGTTGCCGATAAGGTAGTAGATGGAAGTAAGTGTATTTCATATTTCACTATAGAACTGAAAAACGAAATTCCAAACAATGTTAAAGGGCAGTTTGAAGATTGGATGTTCGGTTGCGATATTTGTCAAGATGTGTGCCCTTGGAATCGTTTTAGCAAACCTCATTCCCAACCTCTTTTTAATCCGCACCCACAACTACTTTCAAACAGTAAAAAAGATTGGGAAGAAATAACCGAAGAAGTTTTTCGCGAAATATTTAAGAAAAGTGCTGTAAAAAGAACCAAATTTGCGGGGCTTAAACGCAATATAAACTTCTTGAAAGATTAGTCTTTATTATTTCTACTTTAACGATAACCTTTTATCTTTGTTAGTTGCCTTGTTTAAATTTTAGTTAAACAAATTCCCAAAATTGTTTGTGTGAAAATTGGCAAAACAATAAAAAAAATACCACTACAATATGAGCAAACAGAGCAAAAGAAGAGAAGCCTTAGTATATCATGCCAAGCCTAGGCCCGGTAAAATTGAAGTGGTTCCCACAAAAAGTTATTCAACACAAAGGGACCTTAGTTTGGCGTATTCGCCAGGAGTTGCCGAACCTTGTTTGGAAATTGAAAAAAATACCGAAAACGTATACAAGTATACCAATAAAGGAAATTTAGTTGCAGTAATTTCTAACGGTACTGCCGTGCTTGGTCTTGGAAACATAGGTGCCGAAGCGTCCAAACCCGTAATGGAAGGAAAAGGTTTGCTGTTTAAAATCTTTGCCGATATTGACGTTTTCGATATTGAAATTGATACCGAAAATATTGATGAATTTATAGCAACGGTGAAAAATATCTCACCAACCTTTGGCGGAATTAACCTTGAAGATATCAAAGCCCCCGAAGCTTTTGAGATTGAAAAGAGGCTAAAAGAAGAGCTTAATATCCCGGTAATGCACGACGACCAACACGGTACTGCAATTATTTCGGCGGCAGCATTGTTAAATGCATTAGAGTTGGCAGAGAAAAAAATTGAAGATGTAACTATTGTTATAAGTGGTGCTGGTGCGGCGGCGGTGTCGTGCACAAGATTGTATAAGGCTTGTGGCGCTAAAGATGAAAACATAGTTATGTTGGACAGTAAAGGGGTTATTCGTAAAGACCGCGAAAACCTATCTGCCGAAAAGGCCGAATTTGCTTCGCATAAAAAAATAGACACCTTAGAGGAGGCAATGAAAGGTGCCGATGTTTTTGTAGGGCTTTCGGTTAAAGATATAGTCTCTCCGGCTATGCTTAAAAGTATGGCGCACAATCCCATTGTATTTGCAATGGCAAACCCAGACCCTGAAATTGAATACGATTTGGCTGTAAAAACGCGCGACGACATTATTATGGCAACGGGCCGTAGCGATCATCCTAATCAGGTAAACAATGTACTTGGGTTCCCTTTTATATTTAGAGGGGCTTTAGATGTTCGCGCTACAAAAATAAATGAAGCGATGAAAATGGCTGCGGTACACGCACTTGCCAACCTCGCGAAAGAACCTGTTCCAGAACAAGTAAATATAGCCTATGGCGAAACGAGACTCGCCTTCGGAAAAGATTATATTATTCCTAAACCCTTTGATCCACGACTAATTGCAACGGTACCTCCAGCCGTTGCAAAGGCAGCAATGGAGAGTGGTGTGGCTACTACCGAAATAACCGACTGGGAAAAATATAAAGACGAGCTTTATGACCGAATGGGCAGTGATAGTAAAATAATTAGATTGCTATTAAACCGTGCAAAAACAGCTCCCAAACGAATTGTTTTTGCCGAAGCAGACCATCTCGATGTATTAAAAGCTGCGCAAATTGTTTTCGAAGAGGGTATTGGGATTCCTGTGTTATTAGGAAGAAAAGAAATTATCCTCGAATTAATGGATGAAATTGATTTTGAAGGTGAAGTTGAAATAATAGATCCAAAACACGATGAAAATGCCGATAAGCTAGAGCATTACGCTAAAAAGCTATGGGAAAAGCGAAGAAGAAGTGGAATTTCGTTATACACTGCTAAAAAATTAATGAGCGAACGAAATTATTTTGCCGGAATGATGCTCGATGAAGGCGATGTAGATTGTATGATTTCGGGCTATGCTCGTTCGTATCCATCGGTAGTGGTACCAGTTTTTGAAACCGTAGGCAGTTTTGAGGGAGTGTCTAAAGTTGCAACCACAAATTTAATGCTTACCAAGCGTGGTCCGTTGTTTATTTCAGATACGTCAATCAATATAGATCCTACTGCAAAAGAGTTAGCAAAAATTGCTCAAATGACCAATTACACCATGAAAATGTTTGGATTAGAACCTGTAATTGCTATGATTTCTTACGCCAACTTTGGTTCATCCAAAGATCCTCACGCCACCAAAGTGCGTGAAGCCGTAGATCTTTTACACAAAAGTAACCCCGATATGATAGTAGACGGTGAGCTACAAACAGATTTTGCACTCAATCCAGAAATGCTTAAAACAAAGTTTCCGTTTTCAAAATTGGCTGGTAAAAAAGTAAATGCATTAATATTTCCTAACCTCGATTCTGCTAATAGCAATTACAAATTGTTAAAAGAATTGGACGGTGTAGAATCTATTGGTCCAATTATGTTGGGTATGCGCAAGCCAGTTCATATTTTACAATTAGGAGCAAGTGTAGAAGAAATGGTTAATATGGCAGCTATTGCGGTGGTAGATGCGCAACAAAAAGAAAAGCGTAAAAAAGAGCAACAAAGCAAGTAATTGCATAGCTTCTATGGCTAATATTTTCGCAGACTCTCCAATGGTCGTTGCAAATAATTATACTATATTTGAACCTTTAAGTTTCCATTAACACATGATTACCCATATACAGGGCAGACTAGTTGAAAAAAACCCAACAGACGTAGTAATAGACTGCAATGGAGTTGGATATTTTATCAATATTTCTTTGCATACCTTTTCTGAGCTCCCCACGACTGAAAATGTTAAGTTGTTTACACATTTAATTGTACGCGAAGATGCACATATACTGTATGGTTTTACTCATGTTGCCGAACGTGAAATTTTTAGGTTGTTAATTAGTGTATCGGGAGTTGGCGCCAGTATTGCCAGAACAATGTTGTCATCCTTAACCCCCCAACAAGTAGTAGATGCTATTGCACAAAATGATATTGCAACCATTCAATCGGTAAAGGGAATAGGAGCTAAAACTTCGCAACGCGTTGTTTTAGATTTAAAAGATAAGATTTTAAAAGTATACGGTTTGTCGTCTATTTCTACTGGCACAAGCAATACGAACAAAAATGAAGCGTTATCTGCTTTGGAGACCTTAGGCTTTGTTCGTAAACAATCAGAAAAAGTGGTGGATGCCATCGTTAAAGAAAACGCGCAAGCCTCGGTAGAAATGATCATTAAACAAGCTTTAAAAAATTTGTAAAATTTGAAGGCAAAAAATTACGTTTACAGAGAAAGCTTTTACAAGCTATTGGCAATAATTGGGTTTATTTTATTTGGCAATGCTTTAATGGCACAAGACTCCACAGCGGTTGGAAACGAAATGGGGCGCATGGATTTACCTAATCCAACGAGTATTGAAAATTTATACACTTACGATCCCATAACCGATAGATATATCTACACGCAAAGATTGGGTAGTTTTGATATTACTTATCCCGTTATTCTTACTCCCGAAGAATTTCAACGACTTATACGCGAGGAGCAAATGAAGGCCTATTTTAAAGATAAAATAGACGCTGCAGACGGTAGAAAAGAAGGCTCTGAAGAGCAACAAAAAAACCTTTTGCCCACGTTTTACGTGAATTCAGATTTTTTTGAATCCATTTTTGGCGGAAGCACTATTGAAGTTATCCCGCAAGGTTCGGTTGAAATGGATTTGGGGTTGTTGTATACCAAGCAGGATAACCCGCAGTATTCACCCCGTAACCGAAGCAATTTTTCTTTTGATTTTGACCAGCGAATTAGCTTAAGTCTTTTGGCTAAAGTAGGGACAAGACTTCAGGTTAATGCAAACTACGATACCGAAAGTACTTTCGATTTTCAAAACCAAATAAAATTAGAATACACGCCTACCGAAGATGATATAATTCAAAAAATTGAAGTAGGTAATGTAAGTATGCCTTTAAATAGTTCTTTAATTCAGGGAGCGCAAAGTCTATTTGGTGTTAAAACCCAACTTCAATTTGGAAATACAACAATCACTGGAGTTTTTTCTGAACAAAAATCAGAAACCCGTACCGTAACTGCCGAAGGGGGTGCAACTATCACCGACTTTGAACTTTTTGCTTTAGATTATGACGAGAATAGACACTTCTTTTTAGCGCATTATTTTAGAGATAATTACGATCGTGCCCTAGCACAATACCCATTTATTAATAGTAATGTTCAAATTACGAGAATGGAGGTTTGGGTAACTAACAAAACAAGTAGAACTAATAACGTTCGAAATATTGTGGCGCTTCAGGATATTGGAGAAGCAGACCCAACTAATATTGGTTTAAATACGCCTCCTGGTGGATTTATCAATACTACAAGAAATGCCTATCCCGATAATGCAAATAATGACTTTAACCCATTTGGTATTAATGGTGGTGCGCAAACCCTATTAAATCCATTAATTCGCGATGTTGCTACAGTTAATCAAGGGTTTACTGGAGTAAACGTAAACGAAGGCGTAGATTATGTTGCTCTTGAAAGTGCAAGACGATTAGATCAAGGAGAGTACTCTTTAAACTCGCAATTAGGATATATTTCGTTAAACCAACGCTTAACTAACGACGAGGTTTTAGCAGTTGCTTTTCAATACACCGTAAACGGAAAAGTGTATCAAGTTGGTGAATTTTCTAATGACGGGGTAGAGGCAAATGGAGGAACACGTCCTGGAGAAGGCGGCGGCGGAACAGGAAATCCGCCAGAACAAGAAACGGGTCTTGCTCAAAACTTGGTGGTAAAATTGCTGAAAAGTAGCATTACCAACGTTAACGAACCAATTTGGGATTTAATGATGAAAAACATTTACCCAATTGGAGCCTATCAATTAGAAAAGGAAGATTTTAATCTTAACATTTTATATACCGACCCGTCTCCGTTAAATTACCTTACATCGGCTGGAGCCGAACTGCCCGACGATGTAAAAGATGAAATTTTACTAAGAGTTTTTAACCTCGATAGATTAAATTTCAACAACGATCCACAACAAGGCGGCGATGGTTTCTTCGACTTTTTACCGGGAATTACCGTTGATGCCCAAAATGGAAGGATAATTTTTACAACTGTCGAGCCCTTTGGTAATCATCTCTTCAATAAGTTGAGTTTGCCGTCGTCATCTTCGGTGTATTCAATGCCCGAAACATACAATCCAAACCAATCGAAGTATGTTTTTAGAACCCTGTACACAAGTACTAAAACACAAGCCGAACAAGAAGAAAGTGAAAAAAATAAATTTCAACTTAAAGGGTCGTATAAATCAACGGGAGCCGATGGTATTCCTATTGGTGCGTTTAATATTCCACAAGGCTCGGTTACTGTAACGGCAGGAGGTAGAACTTTGGTTGAAGGGGTTGATTATACGGTTAACTATCAATTAGGAAGAGTTCAAATATTAGATCCTTCACTTTTAAATAGCAACATTCCAATTTCGGTAAGTACTGAAAACAATTCGTTGTTTGGACAACAAAGTAAGCGTTTTACTGGGCTTAATGTAGAACATAAGTTTAGCGATAAATTTTTAATAGGTGCTACCTACTTAAATCTTAACGAGCGTCCGTTAACCCAAAAATCATCATATGGGGTTGAACCTATAAACAACACGATTTTTGGAATGAATTTAAACTATGCTACCGAAGTGCCATTTTTAACGCGCTTAGTAAATAAACTTCCAAACATTGATACCGATGTTGAGTCTAATTTATCTTTAAGAGGTGAATTTGCTTATTTAAAACCTGGGGCACCTAAAGTTTCAGATTTTGGTGGAAAAACAACGGTTTACGTAGACGATTTTGAAGCATCGCAAACAGGAAATGATATTAGCACTCCATCCAGTTGGTTCTTGGCGAGTACTCCATTAGACTATGGTGGCGAATTAGAAAACGACAATTTAAGATACAACTTTAGACGTGCAAAATTGGCGTGGTATACTATAGACCCTATTTTTTATAGCAGTCAGCGTCCAGAAGGGATTAATGACGAAGATTTGTCTTCGCCGTTTACGCGTCGTGTTTTTAGAGACGAAATTTTCCCTAATCAAGATATAATTCAAGGGCAAACCCAGGCGCTCTTTACTTTAGATTTGGCATATTACCCATCGCTACGTGGAGAATATAATTACAACCCCGCGGCGGCCGGAACTAACACACTACCTAACCCAGAAGATAATTTTGGTGGCATTATGAGGCCGCTTACTACTACAGATTTTGAACAATCTAACGTAGAGTATATTCAGTTTTGGGTTATGGATCCATTTATTTATGAAGAAACTAATGGAAACCCAGGCGGTACTATTAATTTTAACTTAGGTAGTATTTCTGAAGATATTTTAAAAGATGGTAGAAAGCAATACGAAAACGGTTTACCAGCAGATGGTGGCGATGCTAATACAACGTCTACCACTTGGGGTAAAGTACCTTTAAACCAATCATTAGTTTACACTTTTGATACACAAGGGCAAGAACGTGTTAACCAAGATGTAGGTTTAGATGGCTTAAGTAATGCTGAAGAAATTGCCATGTTTGGGGCTGAATTTGGAGACGATCCTTCAAATGACGATTACCAGTATTTTTTACAAGCAGAAGGTAATATTTTAGAACGTTACTTAAAATACAACGGAACCGAAGGTAACTCGCCAGTTGAAGTTACCAATACAAATAGAGGTAGTACGGCGCAACCCGATGTTGAAGATATTAATCGTGACAACACCATGAATACGATTAATAGTTATTTTGAATATAACGTGCCAGTTTATCCTGGGATGAATAGAGAAAATAACAATTACATTTCAGATGTAAAAGAGATTGAAGTTACCACACAAGACAATAGTGTTATCCCTGTGCGTTGGGTTCAATTTAAAGTTCCAATTAACAAGCCAGATCAAGCAAAAGGAGGAATTTCCGATTTTAGATCCATTCGTTTTATGCGAATGTTTCTTTCGCAATTTTCAGAAAACACCGTGCTTCGTTTTGGAACGTTAGAATTAGTACGCGGTGACTACCGAAAGTTTCAAAAAACACTCGATGAAGTAACTTTTGAAGATCCATCAAACGATGATACTTTATTTGAAGTAGAAGCTGTGAGTATTGAAGAAAACGAAAATCGTGAGCCAATTCCTTATAGACTTCCGCCAGGATTAGAACGCGAAGAATTAAATAATAACAACAATATTATTCGTGAAAACGAGCAATCTTTAGCCTTACGTGTTTGCGGATTGGAGCCTAACGATGGGCGTTCGGTATATAAAAATTTCAACGTTGATATGCGTCAGTATAAAAACTTAGAAATGTTTATTCACGCCGAATCCCTGCAAAATGAAACGCCGCTAAGAGATGGTGAGTTGATGGCGTTTATGCGTTTGGGTAATGACCTTACAAATAACTATTACGAAGTTCGAATTCCGTTAAATCCAACAAATTTTGGGGCTCAAAACGCCGAAGAAATTTGGCCGGTTGCAAACCGATTAAATCTGCCGTTAGAATTATTACAAGAAGTTAAAACACGAACTCCTTTAAATTCTACCGATGTTGTTTTCTATACACAATCTGAATTGGAAGGCGGACCTTCGGGTGGCGAAAACGAACTTACTATTGGTATTAAAGGAAATCCAAGTTTTGGTAATGTACGTACCATTATGTTAGGATTGCGTAACAGTACCGATAATGAGCTGTGTGGTGAAGTTTGGTTTAACGAACTTAGAATGTCTGAACTTAAAAACGAAGGAGGTTGGGCAGCTGTTGTAAGCATGGATGCAAACCTAGCCGATTTTGCTACTGTAAGTGCTACCGGTAAAAAAAGTACCGTAGGTTTTGGGTCGATAGAGCAAGGACCAAACCAACGTAGTCGCGAAGATTTACAGCAGTATGATGTGGTAACTAATGTAAATTTAGGACAATTGCTGCCAAAGAAGTGGGGTGTACAACTACCATTTAACTACGGTCGTTCTGAAGAGTTAATTACACCGCAATACGACCCCGAGTTCCAAGATATTGAACTCGATACACGACTCGATAATACTGCAGACCAAGCCGAAAAAGATCGAATTAAAGAACAGGCCGTAGATTATACAAAGCGTCAAAGTGTAAACTTTATTGGCGTAAGAAAAGAACGTACTGGAGAGTCGAAACCACGGGTGTACGATGTTGAAAACTTAACGGCATCATTCTCGTACAACCAAACAGACCATCACGACTTTGAAGTAGAAGACGCCTTAGAGCAAAATGTACGTGTAGGAGCTACTTACAACTATAATTTTACTGCAAAACCGGTTGAGCCATTTAAAAAGAATGACTCATTATTTAGAGGGAGATATTGGAGATTTTTAAAAGATTTTAACTTTAATTATTTGCCAACCAATGTTTCGGTAAGTTCAAATATTACGCGACAGTATAATGAACAAAAGTTTAGAGAAATTAATTTATTGCCGGGTAATAAAGGATTGCCTACGTTATACCAACGCAACTATTTGTTTGATTGGCAATACACCATTAATCATAACTTAACGAAGTCGTTAAGGTTCAATTTTACTTCATCTAATAATATGATTGTAAATAATTATTTAGATGATAATGGTTTAATTAATAATGAAATAGGCGTTTGGGATGATTTCTTCGATGTAGGTAATCCAAATCAACATTTCCAATCTTTACAATTAAATTATGATGTGCCTTTTAGCAAGTTTCCGTTTTTAAAGTTCCTTAGAGCTACTTATTCATACACGGGAGATTTTCAATGGGATCGTGGTAGCGACCAGTTTAATGAAATTGAAATTGAATTAAGCGACGGGAGTCGTAATGTTTACAACTTAGGAAATTCTATCCAAAACGCCAGCACGCATCAAATAAATTCGAGCGTAGATATGAATAGTTTCTACCGCTACATTGGGCTCACAAAAATTCGAAAAAGTAAGAATCGGAAGGCAAGCAGCGAGAAAAAAGGAGCTAAAGGAGAAGGCGAAAGAGAGCAAAAGCTTAAGGAAGAGAAAAATAGCTTTGCCACTGGTAAAACAAGAGGAGTTTTGGGCGCCGGAGAAAATTCGGGTGCTAGTTTAAGCTCTGGCGATAAAGCCATTAACACGGTTATTGGTTTGGCAACTATGCTTAAAAAAGTTCAATTTAACTATCAGGAAAACAATGGGATTTACTTACCAGGATATCAGCCTTCAATAGGTTTTATTGGAACTTTAAAACCTACCACTGGTTTTGTATTCGGAAGTCAAGCCGATGTTAGAGAATTGGCGGCACGAAAAGGATGGTTAACATTATATCCAGAATTTAACGAGCAATATACCGAAGTTGAAAGTAGCCAAATGGATATTCAAGCTAACCTTGAGCCAATAAACGATTTAACAATCGACATTAACGGTAGCCGAATATATTCTGAAAACTATTCTGAAAATTATTTGGTAGATAATAATTTATATCACTCTTTAACCCCAAATACCTTCGGTAATTTTAACATTTCAACAATGTTAATTAAAACAGCTTTTGGGGCAAGCGACGAAAATAGTTCGGCAGCTTTTGACGATTTTAGAACCAATAGGCTCACCGTTGCTAACAGATTGGCCGAAGAATATTACCAAGGAGCAACCATACCTAGAGATTCGTTAGGTTTTCCAGTTGGTTTTGGGCGTAACAGTCAAGATGTATTATTACCTGCATTTTTAGCTGCGTATAAAGGTAGTAATGCTTCAAAAGAAAAAACAGGTATATTTAGAGATATCCCACTTCCTAATTGGGATATAAAATACACCGGATTAATGAATATTCCTTGGTTTAAAAAGAACTTTAAGCGTTTTTCATTAACCCATGGATATAGAGCAGGGTATACGGTTAATCAATTTCAATCTAATTTAGATTACGACCCAAATAACCCCGAAGCTGTTGACCAGTCTGGTAATTTTAAAGTAAAAACTTTATTGACAAATGTTAACCTAACCGAGCAATTTTCACCATTACTTAGAATGGATTTTGAAATGAATAATTCGGTAAAAATCTTAGCAGAGATGCGAAAAGATCGTGCCTTGTCTTTAAGTTTTGCCAATAATTTGCTTACCGAGATAAAGGGTAACGAGTATATTATTGGGTTGGGTTACCGCATTAAAGATCTTAGGATTTCAACCAACTTTGGAGGAAAAAAATCTGTAATTACAAGCGATTTAAACTTTAAAGTAGACCTATCGCGAAGAGATAATGTTACTATTGTTAGATATTTAGATATAGCTAATAATCAAACTACAGCGGGGCAAACCATTTACGGTGCGCAACTTTCGGTAGATTATGCATTAAGTAGAAATCTAACGGCATTATTCTATTATGATCACACATTTTCAGAATATGCAATATCAACTGCATTTCCACAAACAACAATTAGGAGTGGATTCACTTTAAGGTATAACTTTGGAAACTAAAAAATAAACCTAAAATATTATTGTTATGAATGTACCATCAAATTTAAAATATACAAAAGATCACGAGTGGATTCACATTGAAGGAGACACCGCAACTATTGGGATTACAGATTTTGCGCAAAGTGAGCTTGGCGACATCGTATATGTAGAAGTTGAAACCGTAGGCGAAACTATGGATAAAGATGAAGTGTTTGGCACCGTTGAAGCAGTTAAAACAGTATCAGATTTGTATTTACCGCTTACAGGCGAAATTATTGAGTTTAATGAAAGTTTAGAATCTGAGCCCGAAAAAGTAAATACCGATGCTTATGGCGAAGGTTGGATGATCAAGATGAAAATCGCTAATCAAGATGAAATAGCCGAACTACTCGATGATGCTGCTTACAAAGAAATTGTTGGCGCCTAAACCACTACTGCTAATTGCATTACTTTACAGTTGTATAATTACAGCGTTGTTTTTTGTTTCGGGACAAGATTTACCTAAAACAAAGATTGCTGGAGCCGATAAAATAGTACACATTGCTGTATATTTTATATTAGTTAATTTTTGGCTGTTATATCTATACGTAAAAAATAATTATATCTTGCCGCTAAAGTGGATTGTAACACTTTTAATTTCAATTACGGCTTATGGCATAATAATTGAGATTCTTCAAGAAAGATTTACAAGTTCACGATCTGCAGATATTTTAGATGTAGTTGCAAATTTGTTTGGCGCTTTAATTGGAGTCTTATTTTTCAAAGGCCTCAAAACTAAATTAAAACCTTAATTTTTTATTTTAGTTTTAATTTAATCGATAATTTCTATATTTTAGCACACGTTAAACCCACTATTATGGAACCGAAAAAAAATCCGAAAGCAGACGTAAGCCGAAATAGCATGTTGTTTTTTCAACTTGGTATGGTTTTAATGCTTTTTCTTGCATGGCAAGCTATTGAATGGAAAACTTACGACAAATCTAATGAAGACTTTGGACAGCTTGACGTAAGTGATGAACTTTTAGAAGAAATTCCAATTACACAACAATTTACCCCACCGCCGCCACCACCACCGCCGCCGCCAGCACCCGAGGTAATTGATGTAATTGAAGACGAAGAAGATGTTGAAGAAACCATAATCGAGTCTACCGAAACTAATCAAGAAGAAAAAATTGTTGAGGTGCAGGAGATTGAAGAAGAAGTGGTTGAAGAAGAAATTGCCGATGTACCATTCGCAGTAATTGAAAATGTTCCCGTTTATCCGGGTTGCGAGCGCGAAAAAGGTAACGACGCTAAGAAAAAATGTATGTCGTCTAAAATTAGTGCGTTTATCAATAAAAAGTTTGACTCTAACCTAGCTTCAGATCTTGGTTTGGAAGGGAGACAACGAATCGCTGTTCAATTTAAAATTAACCGCGAAGGTAAAGTTGTAGATGTACGTGCTCGTGCACCGCACCCAAGGTTAGAAAGAGAAGCGACAGATGTTGTAAAAGCACTTCCAGATATGACTCCTGGAATGCAAAGAGGAAAGCCAGTGGGGGTTCTTTATTCGCTTCCAATTGTTTTCGATATTCAATAAAACAATACCATATTTAATTTTAAAACCCTGTCTTTTATAGAGACAGGGTTTTTTGTTGTAAGAATTCTAAAAAATGTATCTTTCAACAATAATTAAGTAAATCACAATGAAGCAATTTTTTCTTCTCTTAGCCCTGTTTTTTACAACAGTAATTTTTGCGCAAAATTCAGTATCGCAATACGAGAAATATCCAGTTTTTGAAGAATGTGAAAATACAGAAGTAGCGAATTTGGAAAATTGTTTTCAATCTACACTAAGTCAATTTATTTTTAAAAATTTCGAAGTACCCGAAAAAGTATATTCTGAAAATTATAAAGGTAAAATTAATGTCCTTTTTGAAGTAACCAAAGAAGGTGAGTTTAAAATTCTCTATACCGATGCTATCTACGAAGAACTTCGATTCGAGATTTTACGTGTATTTAATTTGTTGCCTACAGTAACGCCTGCTACTTATAATGGAAAACCAGCCTATGTGCAATTTACATTGCCCATTGCAATTCCGTTAGTTGAACCGGGTGTAAAAACCTTGCAATCTGCAATTGTTTCAAACTCATCATCAAGTTCAAAATTTGCGAACGAATACGATGCTATTGAAAACTTACCTTACAATAACGAAGCTTACAAAAGCAATATAAATATTCCACTGTCTCATCATAATTATAGCCTATTCGACCCAGTTTTAAATAGGGTGGGATTAAATAATCACACCGCCCAAAAGCCTTTCATATATTCTGAAATAAATAAATATTACAATTTCGAAGGAATAAATAGTCAATTGGCAAAAGGCGGGTCTTCTTGGTTTAACCGAAAATTATGGAATGAAAATTTTGTTACCATTAAAGGAAAGGATTATTGGTTAACGCTCGACCCCGGTTTGGATCTTCAAGTAGGAAAAGATCTGGATACAGACCTAACAACATATAACAATACGCGATTGGTTAGGCTTCAGGGTGGTTTAGGTGATAACTTGAGTTTTGCCGCTACAGTATATGAGAGCCAAGGGCGATTTGCAGATTATTTTAATCGGTACGCAGAGTCAATTAGGCCAGATGGAGGTAATCCTGCAATTATCCCGGGACGAGGTATAGCTAAAGAATTTGGGAAAGATGCTTATGATTATCCAATAGCTACGGGGCACTTGTCATTTTCGCCTTCAAAGCATTTTAACCTTCAATTGGGTCATGGAAAAATGTTTATTGGCGATGGGTATCGCTCACTATTAATGAGTGATAATGCAAGCTCGTATCCGTACTTAAGATTAAATACTACTTTTTGGAAACTTAAATACACAAATACTTGGATGTCTCTTCGCGATGTACGACCCGAAGTAACTGCAGATGGATCGTTTCGCACCAAATTTGTTGCAAATCATTACCTGAGTTATAATATTACAAAGCGTTTAAATTTGGGCTTTTTTGAATCGGTTGTTTGGGAAAATGACAATGACAGAGGTTTCGACTTTAACTATTTAAATCCGGTAATATTTTACCGAGCAATTGAGTTTTCTACCGGTTCGCGTGGCGGAAATGCTTTAATTGGTCTTACGGCTAAGTACAAAGTAAACAATCGCGTAAATATTTATGGGCAACTTATTATCGATGAATTTTCTAAAAGTGATGTGTTAGGTGGAACCGGCAGTTATAAAAACAAAACAGGATATCAAATAGGGTTAAAATATTACGATGCATTTGGGCTTAAAAACTTGTACCTGCAAACGGAATACAATCGCGTACGTCCGTACACATATTCGCATAATACAGTAGTGCTAAATTACGGTCATAACAATCAATCTTTGGCGCATACCTTAGGAGCAAACTTTTCAGAGTTTGTGGGGATTGCACGCTATCAAAACGGAAGAATTTTTGGCGACGCCAAAATTGTTGTAGCTAAACGTGGTTTTGAGTTTAATACCCCCGAAGATTCCTTTTTCTACGGAGGCGATATCTATGGAACTGAAGATGACCGAATAGGCGATAGCGGAAACGAATTGGCACAAGGAAATACAACAGACTTTCTGCACGCCGAAATTCAAGCAGGATATATTATTAATCCTACAACCAATTTAAAACTATACGGCAGCTTGATTTTTCGAGATTTTAGTCCAGAAGTAAATACTGAAACTGTCTACAAAAACCAAACTACGTGGGTCAATTTTGGAATAAGAACCGATTTGTTTAATTGGTACTACGATTTTTAATAAAGTTTATCCTCTTTTTTCTTTTTCCTTTTTTTCTTGAAGCTTTTTATATTTTTCCATAGCGGCCTTATTTTTTGCATTTAAGGCATCTATGTCGCTTCTTTCTTCGGCAACTTGGTTATATAGCATTTTAAGGAAATCTTCGGTTTTTACAAATCCATCGCCATAACCTTCGGCGTCGTATTGTTCGGTTAGTTTTGTCATTGCCATTACTTCTTCTAGCGTCTTTTCCTTAATATATTCAACGGTCACTCGCTTATAAAGAATACTCAACATGTCTATGGTTTTTGATAAATCATCATATGTCCCCAATGGCCCGTGACCAGGAATAATTTTGGTGTTTTCGTTAATAATTTTCTTAGCTTGTTCCAGCGCGTTTATAGCAGATAGTATGTTGCCGCCGCTTTTGGTATCTATATATGGATATTTCCCGTTAAAAAATACGTCGCCCATATGTAAAACATTGTTGTTTTTAAAGTAAACCATCGCATCGCCGTCTGTATGCGAATTGGGTGTATGAAATACTAAAATTTCGTCATTGTTAATATGAAAAGTAAGGTCTTCCTTAAATGTTATGACCGGTAACATTGCGTCACTCAACTTTTTAGTTTCACCATTTATTACGTTTTGCAATCTATCGCGAGTGTTTTTATGCGAAAAAATTATTGTGCCACTCTCGGCTAAGGCTTGGTTACCACCGGTGTGGTCTTCGTGAAAGTGTGTGTTTACAATAAATTTAATGGGTTCCTTTGTAATCTTTTTAATGTCTTTTTTAACCGCTTCTATATTTTCTGCAAATTGATTATCTATCATAAAAACACCATCGGTTCCTACACTAAAGCCAATATTTCCGCCTTTACCTTGTAGCATATAGATGTTATTATTCACCTTTAAAACTTTTGTACTAATTTTTGCTCCGGTATCTGTTTGTGAATATGCAGTTAAAACTGATAGTAAAATAGCGGTGTTTAAAATGAATTTTGAGATCATATTTGTATTGTTTTAAATATTCGATTAAAATACTAAAATTGCTGAAATAATTACACAAGATTGTTGATATTATATTGCGGAGAAGATACTTGTAGCGTATCTTTGCACCGTTTAAAATCTGAGAGCTTGTCTGTTACCGAAACAATGTCAATAAATCAATCTGTTGTCCGGAAATTTACCGAGATAACCAAACTTAGGTTGTCTGTAAGTGTTGTTTTTTCTTCTGTGGCTGGTTACCTTTTGGGTGCCGAAACAATTGATTTTTATATTTTATTTCTGTTATGTATTGGGGGCTACTTTATGGTGGGTGCTTCCAATGTTTTTAATCAGATTATTGAAAAGGATCTCGATGCGTTAATGGATCGTACAAAAAACAGGCCCTTGCCAGCAGGGCAAATGACGGTTCGTTCGGCGTTTGTATTGGGTAGTATTCTTACTATTTTGGGAGTTGCAGTGCTATACGCAATTAACCCCGTAACAGCTATGTTTGGGGCTATTTCAATCTTTATGTATGTAAGTTTATATACACCCTTAAAAACCAAAACACCACTTTCGGTTTTTGTGGGCGCTTTTCCTGGTGCTATTCCTTTTATGTTAGGTTGGGTTGCTGCCACAGGCGAATTTGGTATCGAACCCGGGACCTTGTTTATGATTCAGTTTTTTTGGCAGTTTCCTCACTTTTGGGCAATTGGATGGTTTTTATACGACGATTATAAAAAGGCTGGCTTTTTTATGCTGCCAAACGGGAAACGCGATAAAGGTACTGCGGTGCAAGTTATTTTGTATTCTATATGGACCGTGTTTGTATCGCTAATCCCAGTATTGGGTATTACTGGAAGATTATACGTAACCCCAGTTTCAGGTGTTTTAATAGGGGTTTTAGGAATAGGGTTGCTCTATTATGCATTTAAACTTTACAAAGAAAAAACGGCACTTTCGGCTAAACAATTAATGCTGGCAAGTGTAAGTTATATTACCATATTGCAAATAATTTATGTTGCAGATAAATTTTTAAGATAACCGAAGTACACATAATATTTCGGAAAAAATATATAAGAAATAGGAAAATGGATTTAACCCAAGGAGATCAAGAATTAAAATTAAACAGAGCCAAAAAAAATATGCTTTGGTTTGGACTTATTAGTTTAACCATGAGTTTTGCAGGGCTTACAAGTGCCTATGTGGTTAGTAAAGAAAGACCCGATTGGATAACCGATTTTAAAATGCCGCCGGCATTCTTTATTAGTTTAGCACTTATTGTGGTGAGTAGTTTAACGGTACATTTGGCATTAAATGCCATTAGAAAAGAACAAAATACAACCGGAATGATTTTGCTGGTTTCAACCTTTGTAATGGGTATTTTGTTTGTGGTATTTCAATTTGTAGGATTTTCTGAAATTATTGAAAATGGATACAATTTTACAGGACCCACAAGTAGTATAACCACTTCGTTTATTTATTTGGTGGTGTTATTGCACGTAGCACACGTTTTTGGTGGGCTTATATCTCTTTTAGTTGTAATTTATAATCATTATAAACAAAA
>DFMO01000003.1:0-17283 GCA_002375695.1 Flavobacteriaceae bacterium UBA3591 | reverse complement strand
TTTTTATTTTTATATTTCGTTAAATAAAAATTAAACGTATTTTTGAACCTTTATTTAAAACCAAATTCTTTTTATGGAAGCTACTGTTGTTAAAACAGGTACCGAGGGAAAAACCTGGGGCGGCGGAAACAAACCCTTAAAAGCCAGTTATGGCAAATTAATGATGTGGTTTTTTATCGTTTCCGATTCATTAACATTCGCTGGGTTTTTGGCCTCCTACGGGATGTCTCGATTTAAATTTATAGACGCTTGGCCAATTGCTGATGAAGTGTTTACCCACTTTCCATTCTTGCACGGCGTAGAGGCACCTATGTATTATGTGGCCTTAATGACTTTTATCTTGATCTTTTCATCTGTTACCATGGTATTGGCTGTAGATGCAGGTCATAGAATGAAGCAAAAACAGGTAATATTCTACATGTTTCTAACCATTGTTGGTGGATTTGTTTTCTTGGGCTCGCAGGCTTGGGAATGGAAAACTTTTATTAAAGGTGATTACGGTGCGGTAGAAACTCACGGAGGACAAATTATTCAGTTTTTGAATAAAGATGGCAAACGTGTAGCTCTTGGCGATTTTGCAGCTCCATACACAGGGACACGAATTGCACAAGAAAAAGGCGATGGTATTTGGTATAATGAAGATGAAGAATACCTGCCTAGCGTTTCCTTTGAGCAGGTTAAAGCAGGCTTCCTTGCAAACGAAGACCTTTTAGTGCGCATTCCGAAGAAAGATGAAAACGGAAAGCACATCGTTCTTTCAAGAGAGGAGTCCATTGCAAAATTAGTTAACGATGGTAACTTAGTTGTTGAAGGTGCAAATCTTCGTCATAACGAATATGGCCATCCGCTGTTTGCAGATTTCTTTTTCTTTATTACAGGTTTCCACGGTTTCCACGTTTCTATTGGAGTATTATTAAACTGTATAGTATTTTTTAATGTAGTTTTAGGTACATACGAGCGCCGAGGCCATTATGAAATGGTTGAAAAGGTGGGGTTATACTGGCACTTTGTAGATTTAGTGTGGGTATTTGTATTTACTTTCTTTTATCTTGTTTAGATTTTCAAAATTTAAAAAATGGCACACGAAGCACATAATTTAGCAATTTTTAGAGGGTCTCTAAAATTTAAATCGAACGTTAGTAAAATCTGGGGCGTCTTTATCCTATTGTCTTTGGTTACAATAGTCGAAGTAGTTTTAGGAATTATTAGACCCGATTTTTTAATTGAACAAAAATTTTTAGCACTTAATTTACTTAACTGGATATTTATTATTCTTACAATTGTTAAAGCCTACTACATTACTTGGGATTTTATGCATATGCGCGACGAAGTTCCAGGCTTGCGTAGAGCAGCAGTTTGGACGGCGGTATTCCTAATTGCGTATATGGTTACCCTGTTATTAATTGAAGGCGATTATATCTTTGAAGTATACAAGCACGGATTTATAAAATTCAACTTCTAAGATAAAAATAGAACATAAAAAAAGCTCTCCTAGTGAGGGCTTTTTTTATGTCTTGTCCGGTCGAGCGCAGTCGAGACCTTATTGGTTTTTTAGCGTAAAAGATTTAAACATTCCGATTTTAGAATTATTCTTTCACAACTTTAAAAGTTTGTTCGCCAAACATAGTGGTCAACTTTAAATAGTAGATTCCCGAATTATAATTACCAAGATTAATTTGTGATAATTCATCTTCTGTTTCAAACAGTATGCGGCCAAAAGTATCATAAAGGATGATACTGGTGGTTACAATACCTGCTTGTTTCTTAATATTTAAAACATCTTTTGTGGGGTTTGGATAGATTTTAAAGGTGTCTATTTCATTTTCGCCTACTCCTAAAATGGTGAAGTTTTCATACCAAGCAATTTTATCGTCATTTTGTGAAGATGAAATAACATCCATATCGCCATCATTATCAATATCTGCGGCTATTACAGATCGGGGCGATTGAACTTCTGTACTGATTATCCTTTTTGCACTAAAATTTCCTGTACCGTCCATATTTTCAAACCAGACTATCTCACCTCCAAAAACTTCTACGCTGGTGGCAAGTACATCTATATCGCCGTCGTTATCAAGATCCTCTGCATACACCGTCCACGTGCTATCTAATGTATTCGTAATTGAATTTTTAGGGCCAAAATTGCCCAAACCATCTAAGTTTTCATACCAAGCCACCTCATTGTCACCTGGTGATGCAGAAAAAACATCCATATCGCCATCGCCATCTACATCCGCTGCAAATATTACATTGGAATAAGAGCCTAGATCATTAATTATATGCAGCGTACCAAAAGTGCCAAGACCGTCCATGTTTTCAATCCAGAAGATTTTATTTGAACCTGTACCATTCCCTAAGACATCCAAATCGCCATCACCATCCATATCTACTGCTACTACGGAACGGGCTCCAGCTATGGTGTTGTCGATTACTCTGCCCCTAAAATCTCCTTGACCATCCAAATTTTCAAACCATATCAATCCATCTCCATCATATGCAATTACTAAATCCATGTCCCCATCACCATCAATATCTGCGGCAATTGCTGAAAATGCTCCAACAGCCTGATTACTGATAACTTTTTGTGTGCTAAAGTTTCCTTGACCATCCAAGTTTTCATACCAAACAACGAGGTTTAATGATGACGAAGTGGCTAAAACATCCATATCATTGTCGCCGTCTAAATCGGCCGCAAATACTGATTTCGCCTCATCCAGAAATGCAATTAAATTTAATAAACCAAAATTTCCTTGCCCGTCAATATTTTTATACCAAGCTATATTATTATCTACTCTTGCTACAGATAAAATATCTTTTTTACCATCACCATCAATATCTGCAACGTATACGTTTACAGGATAATTGGCTGTAGTTGATATTATTTGTTGAGGACCAAACTGACAGTACCCATTTATATTTGAAAAAACAATGATGGTTAATAATAAATATTTCATCGCTAGTGGTTTTAATAGAATGGCTCCTAAAGTCTTTAGGAGCCATAAAATTTTTCTTAACTTACTCTTGTTTAAAGATTATATCTTGTTCTGTATTCCCTTCTTCATATCTTTTTTCAATTTTATAAAGTCCTGGTTCAAGTTGTTCAACAAGATTATTATTGTTAATGCCTAAAGAATCTTTTTGAGTTACAGTGATGTTGGTGTTAAACACATTATCATTAAATTTTGTTATGCTGCCACTATTGGGTTTTCTATATGGATTGTCATAGCATCGGCGTGGTTGAGGCCAAAAAATGGGTTCGTTTTCAATTTTTATAGCTATTGCTGTATGGTTGGGATGGTAGATAGAACTGAAATCGTTTTCATATTTGCTAACTTGTTTTAGAATATTCTGTGTATATGAAAATGAAATATCTTCATAAGGTGCCGGCTCAGGGCAGTCGCAATCGCATTCAAAAAAGCGGTAATCGAAACCAGGCTGAAACAGTGGTTTGTATAATTGATCGTTAGGATTGTTTGGATCAAAGTATGCTCCCGCATACGGTTCATAGAGTGAAGATACATTAGTAATTGCCGCATTGTAATATCCAGCTGCAATTGCTTCCCTTGCTCGAATGCCTTGACCTGTTGTTAAATATTGTTCCGAACATCCATACGCATTGCCCATAATGTTGATGACATCTTCGTGGTCAATATCATAAGGTACATTATCTGGTGAATTATCCGTCTCAGTTCCAAAATAGTTGCAAGTATTTTGATCTACATAAGGAGTACATTGGCAGGAAGAATCATAAAATCCAGAATTAGCAGCTGTATCCACCACTTTATCACCAGCAACATCGGCATTAAAATATTGATTTTGAGGATCACGTGTTGTATGTTCGTTAACAGATCTTGTATGACCTAAATTAAGATTATGGCCTATTTCGTGAACTGTAAGGTTGTTTGCAATTGAATCAGAGCTAACTCCACATGTAAGACCAGGCATGGATGCTATACCACCTCCCCAATTGGCCCAGCCAAAAGCATAAACATTAAAAGCGTCGGCTTTTTTATACCCATTGGCTGTAGCCCAAGATGTTAATCCGTGATACTGAGAAATAGTTTCCAGAATATAATAACCATTAGGATCATTAGGAAGTACGGGACTGTCAATTTCTTCAAAACCTCTGTACTTGAAAAAAATATTAAACTGGTTGTACATAATATTCAAATTTGCTACAGCTTGTAATACATCGTGCTCTCTATTCTCAAAGTCATTATGTCCATTGGGATATTTAATGCCCCAAAAATAAATGTTTAACACCACTGGATCTTTATCTGCAAAATAATTTAAGTCCGTTGAGTAACTATAAATTCCCGCAGGGTCGGGAATTGAAGATTCAGGTGTTGCACATTCTAAATTGTTCTGCTGTGCATTCATAGCAAATACGTTTATCATAAATGTACAAAAAGAAGTAGGTTTTTCATAATTCTTAAAATTTTGGTTAATAATATCTTAAGTGCACGAAAAAATAAATACCCAACGGTAATTGTGTTATTTTTTTCGACCACTGACCTTCGTGTCATTGAATACAAAGAATAATAATACCGAATTATTACGCTGCCTGGCAAAAAGGACTAAGGAGCTTCGAGTGCAAAAAAACTTGACTCAACTCTAGTGTTTTCACGAGACCAATGTACATATAGGAAGAATTGAGCAGGGAAAACGCGATATTTCGTTTACTACATTAATTAAATTGTGCGATTACTTCAACATTACTCCCGAAGAGTTTTTTGAGAGTTTTAAAAACCTTCCTAAAATTGAAAATTAACATTCAAAAGATTGCCCAACCCCCTTTTACCCTGTATTTTTGCACAACTACTTTTACTGAATTTTAAGTAGTTGTAAAATTGCAATAATGAAAAAGTATTTAGTTCTCGGCATTCTGTTTTTACTGCCTATTACAGTTTATGTTTTTTTTGCTTCTGGAAAAAATAACTTCGCAACGCTACCTATTTTAACTCAATCTGTTTCCGAACTGGACGGTTTTACAACCTTGAACGGAAATAGTGTTCAGTTAAAAAATAGAATTACAGTTTTGGGTTTTTTCGGAAAAGATTTAGAAGCGCATCGAGCTTACGCCTATAATTTAGCGCATAAAATCTACACCAAAAATCATCAATTTAATGAGTTTCAATTTGTAATTCTTTTACCCGAAGAAGCCAGAGTACAGGCTCAAAATATTGAAGAAAAATTACAACAAATTGCCCCTACAGATGCTTGGTTTTTTGCATTTGGCTCTGCAGCACAAATTCAAAAAGTATTTAATTCGTTAAAATCTAATATTACCTTAGATAACGGCTTATCAACCCCGTACGTTTTTTTAATAGACAAAGAACGCAGCCTTCGAGGGCGCGACGACGACGAAGATGAGGGTGTCATGTACGGTTTTGATTCTAGCACCATTGCAGAAATAAATAACAAGATGAGCGACGATGTTAAAGTACTTTTAGCAGAGTACCGCAGGGCGCTTAAAAAGTATAATGCAAATAGAGATATATAAAAAAGAACCTAAAAATATTAAACGTAATTAATTTTATTAAAGAATACTTATCGTGAAAAAGAACTATTCTTACATTGGCATTTCATTTGTGATTTTAGTGTTTGGTATTTGGGCCGTACCAAACATTGTTGAAAGATTTTTAACCCCCGAGTTAGCTACTATTGGCCAAGTGCCTGCATTTAGTTTTACAAATCAAGATGGGAAGCAAATAACAAATCAAGATTTTAAAGACAAGGTTTATATAGTTGAATTTTTCTTTACAACCTGCCCATCTATTTGTCCAATTATGACCGAGAATATGCTAAAAATTCAAAATGAATTTTTAGGAAATCCCAGGGTTGCAATCGCATCAATCTCTATAGATCCCGCACATGACACTCCTCAAGTTTTAAAAGAATACGCAAAAAATAAAGGCATAATAAAACCACAATGGCATCTTTTAACCGGTAAAAAAGAGGATGTATTTAAACTATCAAACGAAGGGTTTAACTTGTATGTTGGCGAAGGTTCTATAGAAGATGGTGGTTTTGAACATTCGGGTTATTTTGCGCTTATCGATCAAAACGGCAATATTCGCTCAAGAATAGACGAGCACGGCAACCCAATTATTTATTACGACGGGTTAGACGATAAAGCAATACAAATGCTAAAAGAAGATATTAAACACTTGTTATAAGCAATGGATACTCCCGCACAAAACCCCAATAAATACAATTTGTGGATTTGGATTTTATCAATCCTAATTCCTATTGCTGTAGCAGTATTATTTACAGTAAAAATCCCCGGAGTAGATCGTTTAGGTTTTTTACCGCCAATTTATGCAACTATTAATGCACTTACGGCAATTATTTTGGTGGTAGCCGTATATCAAATTAGAAAAGGCAATCGAAAGCTTCACGAAAATTTAATGAAAACAGCTATTGTTTTCTCTGCTTTGTTTTTAATGATGTATGTAGCCTACCATATGACCTCAGATTCTACCAAATTTGGTGGCGAGGGCCTTATTAAATACGTGTATTATTTTATTCTTATAACCCACATTTTGCTGTCTATTGTGGTTATTCCCTTTGTTTTAATAACGTATGTTAGAGGAATTACCGGACAATTTTTTAAACATCGAAAAATTGCACGAATTACCTTTCCACTTTGGTTGTATGTAGCTGTCTCGGGAGTTATTGTGTACTTAATGATTTCTCCGTACTATTAATTTGTTGAATCTATTTTAAAATGAATACAAAATCACTTCTTTTATTGCTCGTTGCTCTTTTGCTAGTAGTTGTACCAGCAGAGGCGCAATGCGCTATGTGTAGGGCAGTTTTAGAAACCGAAGAAGGTGGACAAACGGCAAAAGGAATAAATAACGGGATAGTTTACTTAATGATATTTCCGTATTTATTAATTGCCATTATAGGAATTGCAATCTATCGTAGCCGAAAAAAAGCGCGTCAAGAAAAAGCATTGTAGTTTTAAAACATTGTGTAACACTTTGACCTATATTTAGTCTTATAAGTAAATTATATTTTAACTGTATTTCTAATAAAAATAATTGTTGAAGTGGTTAAGTCTTTAATAAGGTTTAAAGTATTTTAAGATCGTGATTACAGTGTGTTTGGCAGATTTTCTTCGAAAGAAATTAATTTCTCATTATTATTTTAAATATTTTGTAACGCATGAGCCATGCAAAAGACTTATTCAATAATAGAAAAATATATGAAGAAGCTAGCCATTCCATTCTTTTTTTTAATCATTAGTATTTCGCTCAATGCGCAATCTCAAAAATGGACATTGCAAGCGTGTGTTAATCACGCCTTGGAAAATAACATTTCAGTAAAACAAAACGAATTAGACGTTGACCGAAGTGATATAGAAAGGCTCGATGCCATTGGCAACTTTTTACCTTCTATTAATGCCAATGCTTCGGCGTCAAAAAATACTGGACTAAGTTTAAACCCAACAACAAATCAATTAGAAAATACTACGTTAGGCTCAGCATCTGGAGCAATTAACGTAGGGTTAACGCTTTTTGACGGCCTTAGAAATGTACGCGAATTGCAACGTTCCAAACTTTCAAAATTGGCCGCGCAATATCGGTTAGATAAGATGAAAGACGATATAGCGCTTGCAGTGGCAAATTCATACTTACAAGTGCTGCTAAACAAAGCAAATCTAAAAGTTGCTAAATCTCAAAATATAGTTACCCAGGAGCAATACACCCGAACCAACGAGCTTGTTGATGCTGGTGTGCTTCCGCGAGGCGATCTTTTAGAAATAAAAGCGACCGATGCCGCCGAAAAGCAACGATTAGCCGTGGCAGAAAACACTGTAAAAATCTCGCTTATTAGTTTGGCGCAACTTCTTTTAATTAAAGATTACGAAAATTTCGATATTGCAGACGAAGAATTTAATATAATAGACGGAGGAATTACAAATTTGGAAGTCTCAAAAATAATTGAAAGCGCTAAGCAAACCCGTTCTGAAGTTAAAATTGCCGAAAGCAATGTGCTTTTGGCCGAAAAAGATTTACAAATTTCGCGTAGCGGATATTATCCAACGCTTTCGGCTTTCTTTGGCTATAATACGCGATATGCTGATAATGATCCATTGCAACGCGATTTTGTTGAACAATTATATCTCAACGATGGTATTGGGTACGGACTCCAATTAAATGTGCCTATTTTTAATGGGTTTGCAGTACGCAATAATGTAAAGCGAAGTAAAATAAACGTACAAAATTCTCAATTTCAACTAGAGCAGGCAAAACTCGATTTAGAGTCAAACGTGTACCAAGCTTACGTAGATGCTCAGGGAGCGCTCAAAGCTTACGAAGCGGCTACAGTGGCATTAGAGTCTCAAGAGTTGGCTTATCAATACGCCAAAGAGCGTTTTGATGTGGGAATTACAAATGCATTCGATTTTAGCCAGTCAAAGTTGCGCTATGACAATGCGAAGATTGAAGAGAACCGAGCAAAATTTGAATATATTTTTAAACTAAAAGTTTTGGAGCTTTACTTTGGTGTTCCAGCAACCGAATTAAAATTTTAAGTATGAAGAAAAAAACAATCATTTGGATTAGTGCTGTAATTGTACTGCTAATCGTGCTACTAATTGCTGGAAAAAAGGCGGGTCTGTTTGGTAAAACTGGCGATTTTAAAGAGGTTGAAGTATCTCAAATTTCACCTATTGATATCTTTGAGACCGTAGCTGCTACAGGAAAAATACAGCCAGAGGTTGAGGTGGCGCTGTCATCCGAAGTTTCGGGCGAAATTATTGAGCTTCCGGTAAGAGAAGGTCAAACGGTTGAAAAAGGCGACCTTTTGGTAAAAATAAACCCCGATCTTATTCAGGCTGCAGTAAGTCAATCGCAGGCTAGTTTACAAAATGTAAGGGCGCAATTAACGCAAGCAGAAGCTAGCGAACGTAATGCTAAACTTACTTATGAACGCAATAAAACACTTTTTGAAAAAGGCGTGATTTCTAAAGCCGAATGGGATAAATCTGTTGCCGATTACGAAATGGCACAGGCCAATGTAAAAGCCGCATATTACAGTGTGCAAAGTGCTTCGGCAAATGTAAAACAGTCTGTAGATAATCTTTCGCGAACTACCATTTATGCCCCCATGAGTGGAACAATTTCAAAACTTTCGGTTGAATTGGGTGAAAGAGTAGTGGGGACCGCGCAAATGGCAGGTACCGAAATTGTTCGCGTTGCCAACCTTCAAAATATGGAAGTTGTTGTAGATGTAAACGAAAATGATATTGTTAAAGTTTCGGTGGGAGATTCAACAATTGTTGAGGTTGATGCTTACCTTAAGCGCGAATTTCAAGGCGTAGTAAGCGAAATTGCCAATAGTGCCGAAAGTTCATTAACAGCAGATCAAGTAACTAATTTTAAAGTAAAAGTTAGAATTCTTCCCGAATCGTACAAAAGTTTAACCGAAGGGAAACCCGAGAGTTATTCGCCTTTTCGTCCAGGGATGACCGCCACGGTAGATATTATTACCAATAAAAAGAAAAATATTATTGGGGTGCCTATTAGTGCTATTGTAATAAAAACTGATACCACCGATTCAAAAAGAACTTACACAAATCAAGTTAATTCAATTTCAGATGAAAAGTTTGAAGCGGTGTATGTAAAAGAAGGTGAGGTTGCAAAGCTGCGCGTAGTAAAAACAGGTATTCAAGACGATACCAATATTGAGATTGTATCTGGTTTAAAAGAAGGTGAAACGGTGATTGTTGGGCCTTATAATACAGTTACAAAATCGCTAAAACAAGGCGATAAAGTTTCGGTAACAGAATCTAAAAACGAAAATAAAGAATAATAATAATGGCTGTAATATTGTGTCTTGAAACGGCGACAACCAATTGCTCTGTTGCAGTTGCAATTAACGGGAAAATAGCAGCTATTCGGGAAGAGAATAACCTTAAGTTTTCACACGCCGAAAAGCTACACGTTTTTATATCCGAAGTTTTAGCCCAAGCCAATATTACCAAAACCGAATTGGACGCTATTGCTGTAAGTAAAGGTCCAGGGTCTTACACCGGGCTCCGTATTGGCGTTTCGGCGGCCAAAGGCCTTTGTTTTGCCTTAGATGTGCCGCTGCTATCTATTTCAACATTAGAAGTGCTGGCAAATCAAGTAAAAGAAGACAATTGTTATATAATTCCGCTGCTCGATGCAAGACGCATGGAGGTTTATTCGGCGGTATTTGATGATGCTAAAAAACAAATTAGACCTATTAAAGCCGAAATTGTAAATAAAGACTCATTCGAGGATTATATAAACGAGAAAACAACTGTTTTTCTTGGTGATGGCGCCAATAAGTTTTCGGAATTATGCAATCATAAAAACGCAATTTTTCTTGAAGATAAATATCCTTCGGCAGCTGAAATGGCTTTATTGGCTGAAGATAAATACAAAAAAAGCGACACCGAAGATGTCGCTTATTTTGAGCCTTTTTACTTAAAGGAATTTATGCTTTAAGAGAATATAATTCTTATAAAAGCGAATCGAAATATTTAATTGTTTTAATTAAATCTTTTTCATCGTCTAAGTCGATATCGTGTTGTTTTACAAACTGCTTCATTTCAGATTTTTTACTATCCATCATTTTCATGATTCTAGATTTTCTGTTAGGAATTTGCAAAAACTTACCGTCTTTTACTAAAAAGTAAGTTACTGTAGTTGGGAACGAAGGTGGAGTATCCCTTTGATAACTCGTTTCGGCCACCTTCGGTTCTTTAAATTCGGCTTTTGTTTTCTTGTACAAATTATAATTTTCGCCTTCAACAAGCACATTAAAATAACCACCTTTTTCAATACTGCCTTCAAAAGGAATAAACACGTAAATATCGGTTGCAATTTTTACAAAAATATCGGGCGATTTAATTAAAGCTCCGTAACTTTCATCGGTGGCTGCTTGTTTTATTTCAATTTCATCGGCATATGCGTTATATCGCATAGGCACATTGTCTTTTAAAAGCTCATCGTCTTGAAATATCTTTCCGGGTAAAAAATTGGGGTTTGCATAAGCATCATCTTTAATTGCCTCAAATTGCGCTTCGGTTAGTCCAAATGCTAAAGATCTTTGATTAATATCAATAGTTCGGTCATACATTTTGGTATAGCCGCTTTGTCTACTTTGCGAGAACGCCGAAATAGTTATTAAAGCAAGCGAGAGTGATAATATTATTTTTTTCATTTTATAGAGTTTTAATATAATTTTTAAAAATAACAATTATATCCAATTTCATACCAATTATTTTTCTTCTGTTTCTTCTTTGTAAAGATGAACATCTCTTTGAGGGTATGGAATTGAAATTCCGGCAGCTTCTAATCTCGCCTTACCTTCTTCCAAAATTGTCCAGCGTAGTGTCCAAAAATCTTCGTTTTTAGCCCAATACCGCAGCGATAGGTTTACAGCGCTATCACCCAGTTCGGCAACCACAATCATAGGTTGTTTGTCTTCCAGTTGCAATACCGTACTTTGTTCATTAACTAATTCTAACAATATTTCTTTAGCTTGTTTAATATTATCATCATAGCCAATCCCGAAAGTTAAACTTTCTCGACGAATTCCTTCAGCTGAATAATTGATAATATTATCATTGCTCAACTTTCCATTTGGAATTATTGCCAGTTGATTTCCAAAAGTATTTAAATGGGTATTAAAAATTGAAATATCCTTAACGGTACCATCTACTCCTTGCGCGCTAATAAAGTCACCAACTTTAAACGGTTTTAGTAATAAAATTAAAACGCCACCGGCAAAGTTTGCCAATGAACCTTGTAAAGCTAAACCAATTGCTAAACCTGCGGCACCAATTATAGCTACCAATGAAGCCGATTCAACGCCCAATTGGGTGATAACCAAAACAAAGAGTACAATTTTTAATCCCCAATCTATAAGGCTGGCAATAAAGTTTTCGAGGGTAGGGTCGTAGTCTTTTCTGTCAAAAAACTTGCGAACAAACTTATTAATCATTTTTGTTAACCAAAGCCCTATGATGAGCAATACAATTGCCCCAATTAAACTAGGCAAAAAGTCTATAAGTTTTTGTCCGTATTCTTCGATGTAAATATCCCAGTCTTGAAATTTTTCCATAAATATTATTGTTTTTTGTTTATTAAATTAATTGCGTTTTCTGTATTGTTTTCGGGTAAATTGCAGGTGTTATTTTGGCAAACGTAAATTAAAGTTTCGTCTTCCACATATCTATTTTTAAAAAGTGGTTCACTTTTTTTAATTGTGCTTCCTGCTATTAAAATATTAGGTAAATAATTTTTATTGAATTTGGTTACTATTTCTTCGGCATTTTTGCCTACTACAACTACTTCATAAAAGTTGTTTTTAAAATTGAGTATAAGATTAAGCCAATTTGAAAACCCGCTTGGGTATTGATTTATTTCAATTAATACATTTTTCAACATTTGTTTTGAAATAGATTGATAATCTGTAATTTCAAAATATTTTGAAAGTTTAAACAGGTTGTGCGCCATGACCGAATTGGAAGCCGGTATTACATTATCGCGATATTCGAAGCTGCGGGTAATAATAGCGGGATCTTGCTTTGAGGTAAAATAAAACATTTGTTTGTCCTCGTCAAAGAAATTCTCGATTGCAAAATCTGCTATTTTTTTTGCTTGTAAAAGCCATTTATCGTTTAAAGTAATTTCATAAAGTGCGATAAATGCTTCTATGGTAAAGGCATAATCTTCTAAAAACCCGTTAATTGAACTTTTTCCATTTTTATAGGTGTGAAATAACGCACCATTTTTGGATAGTTGTTTTTCTGAAATAAAGGTCGCGTTTTTTAAAGCTGCATCGTAATACTCTTGGTTGCCAAAAGCTTTATAGGCGTCAATATAGCCCTTAAGCATAAGCGCATTCCACGAGGTTAGTGTTTTATCGTCTAATCGAGGTTTGTTTCTTTTATTGCGGTGTGCAAGTAAAATGTTTTTCCAGTTTTTTTTCTTTTTACTTAATAATTCTGGAGTGAGATTAAACTCGGTAATTATTTCAAAATCTGTCTTTTTTCTAATTAAAACATACGTGTCATTCTCCCACTTGCCATAGCTGTTTATGTTGTAATATTCTTTAAATATTTCAAAATCATCTTTTAATACAACTTGTAATTCTTCCGGAGCGTAAATATAGAATGCGCCTTCTTTAAGATTTCCGTTTTCGGTTTTGCTATCGGCGTCTAGTGCAGCGTAAAATCCGCCTTCGTCGTTTGTTAAATTGGCTGCAATAAAATCTAAAGTTTCTGCTACAACTTCTTTGTATAACGTATTTTTAGTTACTAAAAATGCTTTGGAATATAGACTTACCAATTGTGCATTGTCGTAGAGCATTTTTTCGAAATGAGGTACGTGCCATTTTTCATCTGTACTGTATCGTGAAAATCCACCCCTTATTTGATCGTAGATTCCGCCAAAAGCCATTTTATCGAGCGTTAGTGTAACAAAATCTAACAATTGTTTATTGTTATTGTCTACAGCAAAACGAAGTAAAAACTGTAGATTATTGGGCATCATAAATTTTGGTGCGCCCTTAAAACCACCCTCTTTGGCATCAAATTTTTCGGTCCAATTTTCTACTATTTCTTTAACGGGGAAATCATTAAAATCAATTTCTTCTGTATTTATTTGAATGAGGTCTAGATTTTTTATTCCTTCTTCGAGACGGTTGGCATAAGCAATTAACTTTTCGGGTTCGCTTTTATAAAGCTCTTGAATTTGTTTAAGCGCTTGTATCCAATCTTCTCTTTTAAAATAGGTGCCACCCCAAACTGGGCGCCCATCGGGGAGGGTTACAACATTGAGCGGCCAGCCTGCGCTCCCGGTCATTAATTGTACAGCATTAATATATGTTTGGTCTACATCGGGCCGTTCTTCTCTATCTACCTTTACCGAAATATAATTTGCATTCATAACAGTAGCTACCGTAGCGTCTTCAAAACTCTCATGCTCCATAACATGGCACCAATGGCAAGCCGCGTAACCAATGCTTACAATCATTAACTTTTGTTCCTTTTTAGCACGGTTTAAAGTAGTTTTATTCCACGCTTTCCAACTAACCGGATTGTTTGCGTGTTGCAGTAAATACGGGCTGGTTTCGTGTATTAAGTCGTTTATGTTTTTTTGTGTTGCCAAAGAATTTTGTGTTGAGGAATTACAGCATTTTTAAGAAAAAATCTAAATCTTATATCGGGTTGAGCGCGCTTGCTACAAAATAAAAATACGCCTCTGAGCTATCAAAAGCGTATTTAAAATTTATTCTTAAACTCGTTAATTTACTTCGAAAGTAATTTTTACATTCACTCGAAATTGAGTGATATTGGCGTTATCATCAACAACACAGCTCTGTTCATTAATGTAAACCGAGCGAATGTTTTTTACGCTTTTTGAAGCTTCTTTTACGGCGTTTCTAGTAGCCTCTTCCCAACTTTCGGTTGAACTGGCTAGTACTTCAATTACTTTTAATACTGACATATCTATTTTGATTTTTTAGTTAGTAATACGTGAAGTCTCAAAATACAATATTCAGCAGTTAATTTTCAGAATATTAAGTTAAAAATTGTGGCGGGTAAACAGCAGTATTTTGCTATCCATTAATGGCCACAACTTGGTCTATTTGCCCAGGAAGCATTTCTTTAAGCATGGTTTCAATACCATTTTTTAAAGTAATGGTTGATGATGGGCAGCCGCTGCAAGCTCCTTGTAAAATTACTCTTACAGTTTTGGTCGCATTGTTAAAAGAATCGAACTGAATGTTACCGCCATCTCTGGCTACGGCAGGCTTTATATATTCATCCAAAATTGAAACAATTTCTTTCTCTAACGATGTGTATTCTCGTAAGTTTTCTTCGGAAATATTATTAGCAGAAGCTCCGCTAGCAGTAGCATTTGTAGCGTTTAAAACTTCATCATTTAAAATAGGTTTTCCTGTTTCAATATAATTGCGGATAAAATCGCGTAATTGCATCGAAATTTCTTGCCAATCTGTTACGTTATACTTCATTATTGAAATATAATTTGCACTAATAAAAACCTCTTTTACAAAAGGAAAGTTGAATAATGCTTGTGCCAAAGGAGCGTGTGAGGCATCGTCTATATTTTTAAATTCGAACACACCACTGGCAAGCGATTTATTTGCAACAAACTTCATTACCGAGGGGTTGGGCGTGCTTTCTACATAAATTGTAACGGGTGCTTTTGTAGGCGTTTTGGGTTCAGTGATAACCTCTTTGCCTTCGTTTAAATATTGCGAAATTGAAGTTGCTACTTCTTGCTGTACATCATCCCATGCTACAATATTGTATTTTTCAATAGCGATAAAATTTTGCGAAATGTAAACTGTTTTTACAAAAGGCAGATAGAAAAGCTGTTGTGCTAAAGGACTCGATTTTGCCTCATCGATATTATTAAATTCATAACTCGAAGCACGAGTTAAAAAGGAGTTGGCTACAAATTTCACAATATTTGGATTTGATGTTTGTGAAATTTCTATGTTAAATTGAGACATTCGTGCATTTTTTTTGCGAAAATATAAAAAGAAAATCAATGTATTCAATATATTTGGCACTGTAATGCCCAAGTTTATGAAAAAATTAATACTTTTTATTGCACTTTTCTGTTCGCTGTTCGCATTTTCACAACCTATTGACTTATTTCAGCAATTTAATGGGCGGTATGATTTTACAGCGGTAGGAAATACACTCAATGCACAGCCAAATTTTAACGGATATTGTGGACAATTGCTTCAAAGTAGCGCAACGTTAAATTTAAATCCTGGGCAAACATTTATATCAGCCCACTTGTATTGGGGTTCTATTGGCACAGGCGATTTTGATGTTGCTATAAATGGAAACCCAATAAGCGCCCAACGTATTTTTAGTCATTCGTATAACGGGTTACCTTATTTTTCAGCTTATGCCGATGTAACGGCCTTGGTTGGAGCAACCGGAAATGGTACGTATACCTTTTCTGATATGGATGTACAATCTTTACTCCCCCAATATTGCGGTACTAACTTCGGGGGATGGGCTATTTATGTAATTTATGAGGATCCTTCGTTGCTACTTAATCAAATTAGTCTTTTTGATGGCCTTGAAAGCGTTTCGGCAAACAATAATAATTTAAATATTACCCTTACCAATATTGAAGTTAGTTCTGATATACTTTCTAAAATTGGTTTTCTAGCTTGGGAAGGAGAGGAAGAAATTGCCAATGGTGAAAGTTTATATATTAACGGTAATTTAATTTCTAATGCTTTAAACCCGCCAAACAACGCATTTAATGGGACTAATTCATATATTGGGCCGCCAGGCAATACCCAGAATTATAATATGGATTTAGACTATTATGATTTAACCGGGATTGTTGCTCAAGGAGATACCAGTATTTTAATTGAACTTGAATCGCAACAAGATTTTATAATGGTGAATAATATTATCACCAGTGTAAATTCTGAATTACCTGACGCCACTATTGAAATTGACAATCTTGGAGTATTGTGCGACAACAACAATATTGATGTTGATTACACGGTTTACAATGTAAATAGTACAAGTCCGTTGCCTGCCAATGTGCCAATTGCTTTTTACGCCGATGCAACATTAATAGGACAAACCTCTACAAATAATATTATACCTATTGGAGGTTCAGAAAGTGGAACCATAACGTTAAATATACCAATTGCAACCCCTAACAATTTTAATTTAAGGGCGGTAGTTGATGATGTAGGAAACGGTACTGGAGTAGTTGCAGAAACCGATGAAAGTAATAATGAAGATGTTTATCCTGTAGATTTAAGCTCTGCGGGAATTTTGCTTAATCCAGGACCAGCGTGTATTGGAAGACCTGTAGTTTTAGATTCTGGAGTAACCGATCCGCCTTTTAGCATTCAGTGGTATCAAAACGGTTTACCTATTCCAAATGCTACCAATCCAACCTATGTAGTAACCGTAGATGGGGTTTATTCTGTACGTGCTGTGGATGGTATTTGTACTGTAGATAGTAATCCAGTTGTTATTACGTTTAGACCCCAACCCATAGCCAACCCTCCGGTAGATTTATATCAATGTGACGATGGTACTACGGCGGGTGTGTTTAACTTGACCGATAACGATGCTAATATATTAGGAGGTCAAGATCCTACCCAGTTTACCATTAAATACTACCAAACCTATCAAGACAGTTTTGACGACACCAATGAGATTGTTGGTGGGGTACATATTATAGTGCCTCCTTCACCTCAAACTATTTATGCGCGTAT
>DFMO01000012.1:93826-115204 GCA_002375695.1 Flavobacteriaceae bacterium UBA3591 | reverse complement strand
ACTTTACCCTAAAACGATAAAAATTAATTATGAAAATTAAACAAATCTCCCTTATCCTACTTTTATTTTCATCCATCTATGGATTTTCTCAAGAAGGTATTCCCGTTTATTCAGATTATTTTGCAGATAATCTCTATTTATTACACCCTTCTATGGCAGGGGCTGCATCGCATAATCAAATTAGATTAACGGCGCGCCAACAATGGTTCGACCAAAAAGAAGCTCCCAATCTTCAAACATTAAGCTTTAATGCACGGGTAGGAGAGCGCTCTGGGGTAGGTGCAATAGTTTATAACGATAAAAATGGCTACCATTCGCAAACTGGCGGATATCTTACCTACGCCCACCATATAATGTTTTCAAGAAGTGAAGCAGACTTAAATCAATTATCTTTTGGTTTAAGTGCTGGTATTACGCAATCGCGTTTGGATGAAACACAATTCGATTTAAGTGATTTTGATCCCGTAATTAGCGGAATTATTCAAAGTACTTCGTATTTTAATGTAGATGCCGGAATTTCATATAACTTCCTTGACTTTTCGAGTCACTTCACCGTAAAGAATATTATTTTCCAAAACCGCTCTATTTACAGCGAAGAATTTGAGTCAAACAATCAACGTAAATATTTAATATCTGCTGCCTACGCAATTGGTCAATACGGTAGAGATTGGAGCTACGAACCTTCGTTTCTATTTCAATGGACTGAGCGAACTGGCGAAAAAGCAATCGATTTAAACTTTAAAGCTTACCGAGATATGGAATTTGGGCAGCTTTGGGGTGGATTATCTTACCGAAGAAGTTTAGACGGTGCCGAATTTTTAAACGGAGAACAAATAAAAACTGAAAACTTACAATACTTTACCCCTGTGCTGGGTATAAACTATAATAACTTTATGTTTGCTTATACCTATTCATACCAAGCAGGGAATGTTAAATTTGAAAGTGGCGGGTATCACCAAATTACCTTAGGATACAATTTCTTAGGCGGTAGAAATGAACCGTATGACTGTAATTGTCCTGCTATTAATTAAGAAAACTATACTATTTAAAAAAAGCTCGATATTTTTATATCGAGCTTTTTTGTTTTAAAATAAAAACTGAAATTACTAAACGATATTTTTAAATTAGTAAACAGCTACTTTGAATGAGCTGAGTATACTTTGAGCCGTGTTTTACCTGTTTTTGAGCGCAAAAACAAATTAATTCATTTCAGGAAAGTGCGTATGTTTACCATATTATATCAAACAATGAAAAACGTCCTCTTTTTCTTTACAATCTTTTCTGTTTTAAATATTTGTGCCCTAAACGCTCAAATAAACAAATCTACACAGCAAAAATCATTTGTTGTAAGGGGCGAAGTAATAGATGCCGAAACCAATATTCCAATTCCAAAAGTGAATGTTGAAGTGTTGGGAGGACAATATACTACTACAAATTTATCTGGGCGGTTTGCAGTTAAGGCAAAATTAGAAGATCAATTGGTTATAAAGAGCGAAGACTTTTATACCGTTTATTACACAATAAAGAGTGATGAATTTATAACGATACGCGTAGAAAATGCTAAGAAGCAAGATTTATTAAAAAATGGTCTTAAAAACCAACAAACGCTTAGTTTTAATGCACTGTTGGATTCGGCTAAGTTTTATTTGAAAAAAGATGCGCAAAAAAGTATTTCGTTTGTTTCACAGGCTTTAGAGCCACAACCTAAAAAAATAATTTCAAAAACACAGAGCAGTAAAGCTTTTGAAGTTTTGGGAGATATTAACCTATACTGGAATCTTCCCGATTTGGCTATTGATAACTATAAACGAAGTTTGCAAACCACGGCCGATGCAGACATTACTATAAAGCTTGCAAAAGCATTTTCAAAAAATAAAAGCTACCAAGAGAGTATTTCGCTTTACAATAACTTGTTGCTTGGCGACCTTTCAGCTTCACAAAAAGTTGAAGTTTACGAAGGATTAGGAGATACGTATAAAGCAATTGACGATGGCGTAAAAAGCGTTTTCAACTACCAAAAAGGATTGGATGTTGCCAAGGAGAACAAAATTACACCTAAAATTACAAATTTAATTTCTAAAATTGGCGAAGCTTTTGCGCAAAGTGGTGCAACCCAAGAAGCCGAAGCCTACTTTGATAAATCGTTAAAACGCGCTCAAACTGAAACCAAGCAACGCGCTGCTTCTGAAAAAAATAAGGTTGCCGATTTTTATAATAAGAATAGAAATTATAACAAAGAAATACAGCTTCGCGAAGAAACCTTAGAAGAATTAAACAACATTGAAACTAACAAGGCAATGGAAGAAGCCTTGAGCCCACAACGGCAAAATTATAAAATAGCTAATGCTTTTGTGGCCCAAAATAAATATAACGAGGCCATTCCCTATCTCGAAAAAAGTATCGCTGAAGCTAGTAAAAACAACGACTTGGTAGTTAAAAAAGATGCAATGCGCAAGCTTTCTGAAATCTATCGCGATATTGGGGCATTTAATAAAGCTACAGAAAGCTATCAAAAATATGTAGAAGTTGTAGATGAATTATATGTAAAAAAGGAACAAGAGTTAAGCCAAGCAGCTCGTTTTAATAAAGAAATAACCCAAAAACAAAATAGAATTATTAGTCTCGAAAACGAAAGAAAACTCAATGAAAGTAGATATAAACTCGCGTTCGAAAATCAAGAATTAATTGAGAGAAATAGCAAAATTCAAAGATGGATTATTATCTCTTTGGCAATAATTATTTCGTTACTAATCTTTGCGGCATATTCGCAATATAAAAATATAAAACAGCAAAAATTAGCTAATAATCTGTTAGCTCTTAAATCGCTTCGAACTCAAATGAACCCGCATTTTATATTTAATGCACTAAATTCTGTCAATAGTTTTATCGCTGTAAATGACGAACGCGCAGCCAATAAATATTTATCAGATTTTTCGTTGCTAATGCGTGCTGTTCTTGAAAATAGTGATGAAAATTTTATTTCGTTAGAAAAAGAAGTAGAATTACTTCAATTATATACCAAGTTAGAACAGTTCCGTTTTCAAGATAAATTTGATTATACTTTTAATGTAGATAAGGATTTAAATTTAACCGAATTTTCTATACCGCCAATGTTATTGCAACCCTATGTAGAAAACGCCGTATGGCACGGTTTACGGTATAAAAAGAAAAAAGGAAGCCTACAAATTGAATTTAAAAAAGTAGATGCAAAAACTGTAAAGATTACCATTTTAGACGACGGTATTGGCCGTGCTAAATCAAAAGCTTCAAAAACCGAAAATCAAAAAAAGCAGAAATCGAAAGGGATGGGGAACACTCAAAAACGCATTGCTATTTTAAATAGGATGTACAAAGGTAAGATAGATGTTACCATTACAGATGCTTTCAACAGCGGAGAGGGTACCAAAGTAACATTATTTTTAAAGAAAGATTGATGAAATTAAAAGCAATAATTGTTGAAGACGAAGCAACGAGCCGGGAAATTTTAAAAAGTTATTTGGCCAAATATTGCCCGAGTGTTAATTTAATTGGCGAAGCCGAAAATATTGAAGAGGCCTTAGTCCTTATCCGAAATAATGATTTAGACCTAGTATTCCTCGATGTAGAAATGCCCTACGGCAATGCCTTCGATTTGCTGGATAAGGTAGGCGATAGGCAGTTTGAAACTGTTTTTGTTACGGCTTATAATCACTATGCAATAGATGCCTTAAATGCTCACGCATCTTATTATTTGCTAAAACCTATTTCAATAGATAAGCTTATCGACGCTGTAGATTATGTTTTGTCCATAAAGGAGAAAGAAAACGCGCTTCAAAATTCAATTTTAAAGCCCCTGCAAACCCACATTAATGGTAAAATTACCATTCCGCTTCAAAATGGCTTTGAAGTGCTACAAATGGACGATATACTTTACTGTAAGGCAGATGATAATTATACCCAAATTTTTTTGCATAAAGGAAAGCGGTTGGTGAGTAAAACTTTAAAATATTTTGAAGATTCGCTGAGTAAAAATGGCTTTGTTCGCGTGCATAAATCATATTTGGTAAACGTTAATGAAATTACCGAATATAAAAAAGGAAAAGGGGGCAGTGTTGTGCTTTCAAACGGAAAAGAAATAATGGTGAGTCCGTCGCGAAAAAAAGATTTATTAGCCTATTTTGGATAGTGAATATTTCAGAATAACTTTTACATTCAACTTTTAATAAATACAATATGATAATTAAAGAAGTAAATGGGAAATCCCCACAAATACCCGAAACTTGTTTTATTGCCGAAAATGCTACAGTTTTAGGCGATGTGGTTATGGGAAACGACTGCAGTATTTGGTACAACGCAGTTGTGCGCGGAGATGTGCATTTTATTAAAATGGGAAATAAAGTAAACGTACAAGATGGCGCGGTTATTCACGCTACGTATAAAACCTCGCCTACCACTATTGGTAATAATGTTTCAATTGGGCACAATGCCATAGTTCACGGCTGTACAATTCACGACAATGTTTTAATAGGAATGGGAAGCATTGTAATGGACGACTGCATAGTAGAGCGTAATTCGATAATTGCAGCGGGTGCCGTAGTAGCAAAAAATACAATCATTAAAAGCGGAAGTATTTACGCCGGTGTACCGGCAAAAAGGATAAAAGAGGTAAGTCCCGAGCTTACAAGGGGCGAAATAGAACGAATTGCAAATAATTACGTAATGTACTCTTCTTGGTTTAAAGATTAAAACTCTATTTTTTCAATCGTAATTTTTGAGTCGTAATCGCGAAGCAGAAATTTTAAGGTGTCTATTTTGGCGTTTGTATAAAATTGTAATTTTGGGTTTGATGTTTCAATTCTTAAAAGATTTAAACTTTGAAGTACCGTTTTGGTTTGTCGCGCAACAGCCTCGCCCGAATCTATAATTTTTATATTTTCTGGAAGAATTTTTTTTAACTGTGGTATAATATATGGGTAATGGCTACAGCCCAAAACTATATAATCTACATTGGCATCTATCATGGGCCGCGTATGTTTTTTTAACAGTGAAACCATTTCGTCTCCCGTTAAATTTCCGGCTTCTATTAACGGTACAAGCCCTTCGCCAATTATTTCAACAACACTTATATCTTGGGTAAATATTCGCGTGGTTTCACTAAAGAGCGCACTGCTTAAGGTTCCTTTGGTTGCCAATATTCCAATGCTTTTTGATGTTGTTTGTAAAGCTGCGGGTTTTATTGCTGGTTCGATGCCAATAATGGGTACATCAAATTTTTCGCGTAGTGCTACAATAGCATTAGTTGTTGCCGTATTGCAGGCAACAACAATAATTTTTGCTCCTAAATCTAATAGCTTTTGAGTGTTTTTAATACTCAATTGTGTTATCTCGTTGGTAGATTTATTTCCGTATGGAGCGTTTTTACTATCGGCTAAATAAATAGTGTGCTCAAATGGCAAGTACTTGTGGATTTCTTGCCAAATTGAAGAACCTCCAACCCCAGAATCGAAAATACCTATAGGGCTATTTTTTTTCATTAGGTAAATGTAGCCAATTACTTCAATTTAAGGTAAAAAAAAACTGCCTGTTGTAACAGGCAGTTTTTAAGTTTGTATTTAAGAATGAATTACATTCCCAATGCTTTTTTTACATCGGCCATTAAATCTTTACCATCGGCAAGTATTACACCACTACCCATAGTTGAATCTAAAACGTATTGATAACCTTGTTCTTTAGCTACTCTTTGAATCGTGCTTTGCGCTTTTTCTAAGATTGGCTTAAAAATATCGGTTCTTTTTCTGTCTAAATCTTGAAGTGCTTGTTGTCTGTACGCTTGTATGTTGCTCTGCATACCTTCAACCTCGGTAAACCTTTTTTGGTTCTCTTCATTGGTTTGGTTAGGTGCTTCACTATCGTACTGCTTCATTTTGCTTTCTAGCTCTTTTGCCATCGCCTTAATTTCAGTATCGTAAGTTTTTTGAACTTTCTCTAATTGGCTTTGTGCAGCTTTATATTCTGGCATAGACTCAATTAATTCTTGAGCGTTGATATGTGCAATTTTAGTTTGAGCGTTTACAAAACTTGTAGCTCCTACAAATAAGGCCATTGCAACTAATACTATTTTCATTTTTTTCATTGTAAGTGTGTTTAATTTAAGTGTTATTTTTCTAGCGTTTTTATTTGTAATCTATTATTCTTCTCCTTCGTTTCTGCCTTTAGGAGGGTTATTTCTATTTTTTCTAGCGTTTAATAGCGAGTCTCTTCTTCTTTCTCTTTCTTCAATTAAGCGTTGTCTTCGTGCTTCAAATTCGGCTTTCTTTGCAGCGCGAATTGAGTCACGTTCTCTTTGGCGTTGTGCCATCATCTCTTCACGTTCTGCTTTTTTTGCAGCTATTGTTTTTTCGCGTTCTTCTTTCTTTTCTTCAATTGCCTTTTCTCTTTCGGTAATTGCGCCTTCTTCTTCGGCCGATAGTTTTTCGCGTCTTTCTATTTCGCGTTTTTCTTTTTTGTCGGCTGCTTGTACTCTTCTGCCAGCGCGCTCAATACTTCTTAATACCAAATCGCTAACATCATTTCTTTTGGCTGCAAACAACATTACTACGTCTGCAGATTTGTCAAAAATAAAATCGTACTTTTTATTTTCTGCAACTTCTTGAACAATATTGAAAACTTGATCTTGAATAGGCTGTACCAATTGCCTTCTTTGAATCATTAAATCGCCATTAGGACCAAAACGGTCTTGCTGGTACTGAAGCATTTCATCTTCCTTGATTTTAATTTCTTCTTCTCGCTCATCAATAAGTTCTTTTGTAAGAAGTACTCTTTCGTTTGCAAGATTCAATTTCATTTGGTCTATTTCCTTCTGCTTCTTTTCAATATCTTGTTTCCAACGTTGAACTTTACCTTCTAATTGAATAGAAGCCTCTCTGTATTCTGGAACACTTTCAAGGATATATTCCATATCGATATATCCAATTCTAGCTCCTCTTTGGGCTTCTGCCATAAAGCTGAAGCAAAAAAGGAAAAGCGTAAAAAATAGTATTTTTCTTGTCTTCATATTATTTGGTTGTTGTTTAAGAAAATATCGTGCCACGTTTTAAAATTGTTGCCCAATAATAAAGTGTGTTTCCCATCCGTTCTTTTCGGTTCCGCCTAAAATTGGATCGAATCCATATCCAAAATCGATACCTAAAAGTCCGAATGCTGGCATAAATATACGCAATCCTGCGCCAGCTGATCGTTTTAATTGAAATGGATTATAATTTCTAAACCCATCATACGATGCTCCACCTTCGGCAAAACCTAATACATAAATAGATGCCATTTGTGCCAAAGTTACTGGATATCTTACCTCTAACGAAAATTTATTATAAATCGTATTTCCGTCTTGGTCTGAAAGTGATTGGTTGGGGTATCCACGCATTTGTATAACCTCGCGACCATCTAAACTGTATGCTCCTAAGCCGTCACCACCAACAAAAAATCGTTCAAAAGGAGGTACGCCTCTGTCTTGGTTATATGCTCCAAGGAAACCAAATTCGGTATTTGTTCGCAATACCATTTTGCCAATTAAACGGGTATACCAACTTCCTTTAAATTTAACTTTGTAATACTCTAACCAGCCAAAACGCTCTTGGTCAATTTCTGAAATGCGCTTATTGCTATCTATAAACTCTGGGTCGTCTGGGCTTACTTGTGTTAATAGTGCCCTTTCATCTGAAAGCGCTTTATAATCTACATTGTTAAACGCCGAATAGGGAGGTGTTAACTTTGCAGTTATGCTAAATTCAGAACCTTGCGTAGGATAAATTGGGTTGGTTGCAGTGTTATTTCTGCTTATTCCAATAGTATATGCTAAGTTGTTTGAAAAACCATCTCCAAAGGTAAATAGACCCGTGTTGTAGTTATTTAAATTGTAATGCTGAAAACTCAACGCGTTAGACCACACAAAATAATCATCTGGCCATTTTACTTTTTTAGCAAGACCAATAGAACCTCCAGTAATAGTAAAGCTTCTCGATTTATCTGCTCTTCTATTTCTGTAATCGTAGAAATTTTGAATGGTGTGTGAAAAAGAAGTAGAAAATTGTACGGGCTTTTTACCCCCTAACCAGGGCTCGGTTAACGATAAACTATAGGTTTGGTAATAACTACTGGCTTGCGCTCTAATAGATAATTTTTGACCATCGCCCATTGGCAGCGGCTTATATGAATCTAAGTTAAAAATGTTTTTAAGCGAAAAATTGTTAAACGAAAGTCCCAACGTACCTACAAATCCGCCACCACCGTAACCTCCTTGAAGCTCGATCTGGCTAGATCCTTTTTCAACAACCGAATATTCAAGGTCTACTAAACCATTGTTTTCATCAACTGTTTTAAAGTTTGGCGAAAGTTGCTCGGGGTCAAAAAATCCTAATTGTCCTAACTCGCGAATGGTTCTTACCACGTCTCTTTTACTGTATTTTTGACCAGGACGGGTTCTTAACTCTCTGTAGATTACGTGGTCGTTGGTACGGTCGTTTCCTACTACGGTTACGTGGTCGAAGTAGAAAAGATTGCGTTCCATTATTCTAATTTCAAAATCGATTGTATCGTTGCGTACAGCTACTTCAACTGGGTTGATACGTGCCGCAAGATACCCGTTGTTTTGGTATAGGTTTGTTAGGTCGTTTGCTTCGGGATCTGTTTCGTCTGCGATGCGTTCTTGCAGTAAAATACCGTTGTAAACTTCACCTTTTTGTATTCCTAAAACTTGGCGTAGCTGGCCGTCTGTAAAAACGCTATTTCCAATAAATCTAATATCGCCAAAATAGTATTTATCGCCCTCTTCTAAGGTTATATCTAGCGCAACGGTCTCGTCATTTAAAACACGAATTGAGTCGTTTATAATACGTGCATCGCGGTAGCCGTTAGACTTGTATTTGGTTAAAATATTTTCTCGATCTTCTTCAATGCCTTCTTCGGTATATTTTGATCGTTTCCAAAAACGAAATAGACTTTTCTTTTTCGTTTTTTTCATGGCGCGTTTTAATTTGCTGTCGGAAAAATCTTTATTTCCTTTAAAATTGATAGACGCAATTTTTACACGTTCTCCCTTGTCTATTGAAATAGTCATATCGCGCGATTCTTCTACGCCTAACGAGTCTATTTTGGGAGTGGTGGTAATTTTAACCTGGGTATTAAAGAAACCATCTTCTTTAAACTTATTTGTAATATAGTTTTTGGTAGTGGTTATAAGGTTTTCGGTAATCTTTGCGCCTGGCTTAAGATCATTGTCTTTAATGATTTCTTTCTTTTTAGCTTTTCTAATTTTATCACCTTCAATAACTACTTCGTTAAGTTTGGGCAACTCAACAATATAGAGTTCTAAATCTGCTTTGTCTCCATCTATATTGGTAACGTAAAAAGCGATATCGCTAAATAGGTTTTGCTCCCAAAGCTTTTTTGTTACTTGGCTTAATTTTTCGCCTGGAATGTAGATGCGGTCTCCTTTTTTAAGACCTGTAAATGCAATTACGGTTTGCTCATTAAAGTTTTGAGCCCCGGTTACAGTTATGTTGTTTATTGTGTATTTTCTACCGCTGTCAAGTTCTTTTTGTTGCGCGTGTAATGAAAAAACGGAAAGTATTGTAAATAAAAAAATACAATAAGATTTTCTGTATAATTGCAATAGGAAACTATTGTTTAAGTTGTTCACTGGTTTTTCCAAATCTTCTTTCTCTGTTTTGATAATTTATTATAGCTTCAAAAAGATGGTTTTTAGTATAATCCGGCCAAAGTGTTTCAGTAAAATACAATTCGGCGTATGCTATTTGCCAAAGTAGAAAATTACTAATACGCTGCTCGCCACTGGTGCGGATTAACAAATCTACATCTGGTAAATTTTGCGTGTAAAGATGATTATTTATTACCGTTTCATCAATATCGTGCGGCGAAATTAGGTTATTTTTAACTTTAACACTAATCTCTTTAATTGTTTTTATTATTTCTTCTCTCGATCCATAACTTAATGCCAGTGTTACGGTCATGCGTTTGTTGTTTTTTGAAGCTTCAATTACGTTTAATAGTTCGTTTTGAGCTCTTTTAGGAAGCGCATCGAGATTGCCAATGGCATTTAGTTTAATATCGTTTTCTTGTAAGGTGGTAATCTCTTGCTTTAATGCCGAAACTAAAAGTTTCATCAATAAATCTACTTCAATTTTTGGTCGGTTCCAATTTTCGGTAGAAAACGCATATAGGGTTAAAAAGGGGATGCCAATTTCTGCACATCCTTCAATTATTTCGCGTACAGCTTTTGAGCCATTTTCATGCCCTTTGTATCTAAATAGACCTTTTTGTTTTGCCCAGCGCCCATTACCGTCCATAATTATGGCTAAATGCTCTGGCAGTTTATTTAAATTTATTTGGTCTTTCAAATTCATTTACTAATTAAAAATTGCAATAGCAAGGTTTTCTTCCGAAGGCAAAAGTAACAGTTATACCAGTGAATACATACCAATCGTCGCTATTTGTATTCCCAAACTTTAAACTTTGATCGTCGGCAAGATCTTTTACGGGGTTACTACCGTCTAGATTATCGGTAAATGTGTATCGCGCTCCAATTTCAAAACCTACCATAGCGTTTACACCTATATTTGCTTTATAGCCAACAACCATGGGTATTGCAACGCTTCCTGCTTTATCGTATTCTGTTATAATATCTCCTCTTTTATAGAGCGCATCGTACCAAAAATAAGTTAAGCCGGTGTATAAATAGGGAGTAGAAATAGATCGTTGGCTGTGCACGTTAAATTCCCAAAAGGTGTATTCTAACCCTAAAGATATTTCTTTAATAGTATTTTGAAAAGAATAACCGCGTTGATTTCTTCGGCTGTTGTTGCTTTTTAAGTCATCGCCTTCTATCTTTGCTACCATTAAAGACCCTCTAAAAGCGTGTCTTGTGCTTCTGTTCCATTTTACCAATCCGCCAATTGCCAGAGTATTTGGGTTTATAAAATTTGTTTTCCCAACATCGCCAATATAATTTGCCCCTCCTATTAAACCTCCTATTTCATAGGTTTGGGAGTACGTAAAAAAAGTTGTGGAGAGTATTAAAAATACAGTCGCGAAATACTTCATATAAATTAAAAAGTTTGCAAATATAACAATAAACTTGTCTTTACATTAGCGTAAGTTTATTTGTCTTTGATGATTAACAAAATTTGATAGATTTTATTGTTTAATTGCGTTTATCTTCTCCCCATAAAAGTTTTTTTCGAAGGGTTTTTATAAAACTGTCGTCGTGTAGTTGAAGTAATTTTATCGTGAATGGGGCTTTTTTAATAATAATTTGAGTTTCGTTTTCTAAAGTTGCAATGCGCGAATCCATAGAGACTAAAAATGTTTTTTCTCTTCCCGAAACTTTTAAAGAAACCGTGCTGCAATCTGGTATTACCAAAGGTCGTGCATTTAAATTATGCGGCGCAATGGGGGTGAGCACAAAACTGTTGGTTTGCGGATCAATTATTGGGCCTCCACAACTTAAAGAATAACCCGTAGAACCCGTAGGAGTGGCAATTATTAAACCGTCAGACCAGTATGATGTAAGGTATTTGTTGTTAACCAAAGTTTCAACTTTTATCATAGACGTGGTGTTGCGTCTATTTACAGCTACTTCGTTTAATGCAAAATTTAAAGGGGCAATTTCTTTGCTCTTCGGAAATGTTTGAACCGTTAATAAGCTTCTTTCAGAAATAGTGTATTCTCCTTCCAAAATTTGGTTAAGGCTGGCTGTCATTTCTTCTTTTTGAATGGTTGCCAAAAACCCGAGACGCCCCGTGTTGATTCCTACTATAGGAATACCTAAATCTGTAACAAAAGTTACTGCTTTTAAAATAGTACCATCGCCACCAATACTAAAAAAATAATCGAAACTTTTGTCTAACTTGGTAAAGGTTGAAAATTCCGAAAAGCTTTTTGTAATATCTTGGTTTTTGTTAATAATGTTTAAAAAATTGGCTTCAATATGCACGTCTGCATCTCTTTCCTGTAGTGCATTTAATAACATCTGAATGTAAACTTCAGAGTTTTCGTGGTAAAACTGTCCGTAGATGCCTATTTTCATTTAGTGTATTTTAGTCGCAAACGTTGTGTTTTCTATTGCTGAAATTTATGCCAAATTGCTTGGTGGCAATTGCAGTTGTTTAAATATTTAAATACTTATCGAGATAATCTGATCGTTGTTTTAAATCTTCTAAAAATTTATCTTCTTCGTGCTGACTTACCACATTGTAATTGTACCGTCTAAAGGTTTGAACAATACTATTCATGCCTGTGTGCCCAATTTTTAAGGTAACTTGTACCAAATCATTCTCTATTTTTGAAATAAACACGCCAAAAATACGGGTGCCGTTTGATTCTACAATTTGGCAAATTTCACTAAACGAATAATCTTGATTGTCTTTTTCAACAACTATAATTCCTCCCGTTTCATTTAAAAAGGGAGTATTGTTAAAAAGGCTCATTATATCGCCCAATTCATAATAACCCAAATACTTATTATCGGCTCCTAAAACTGGCATAATATTGCTGTTGTTTAATGCAAAAGCCTCAAGAATATCTAGCCAATTGGTGTCTTCGAGCACGTGAAAGGGCTCCAGTGTGTATTGAAAATCGCTTAACGATTTTGTATTGTCAAAACAGTACGCATCATTTTCAGAAACACAACCTATAAAATGCCCATCTTTTTCAACGGGTACGTGCGAATAGGTAAGCTGATTAAAAATAATTTGCACATCTTTTATCTTAGCCGAAACATCAAACGGCTCAATGTCGTTTATTATGTAATTTAGGGTTTCCATTACAATTTATTTTAATTGCAAATTACTTAAAATAAAGGTTCGCTCACGTCGCGAAGGTTTGTATTTTTGTTAAAAATCTTTCCTGAAAAGGCGAAAATGTTAAAATTTCACTCCGCTTGTGAGTGTTTCTTTTAAAACTGAAAAAGCAAAACTTTATTTAAAATATTAAAATGACAAAATTAAGTGTAAATATTAATAAAATTGCCACCCTTCGTAACGCTCGCGGTGGGAATGTGCCCAATCTGTTAAAAATGGCAAAAGATATTGAATCCTTTGGGGCGCAAGGAATTACAATTCATCCAAGACCAGACGAACGTCATATACGATATCAAGATGCGTACGATTTAAAATCGATAGTTACTACCGAATATAATATTGAGGGCAATCCTATGGATAATTTCACCAAAATGGTGTTAGAAATTAAACCTACGCAGGTAACCTTGGTGCCCGATGCGGTAGATGCTATAACCTCAAATGCTGGGTGGGATACAGTAAAGCACAAAGATTATTTAAAAGAGATAATTGCCGAATTTAAACAAAACGGTATTCGAACCTCAATTTTTGTAGACCCGGTTTTAAAAATGATTGAAGGCGCTGCCGAAACAGGAACAGACCGTATTGAGCTTTACACCGAAGAATTTGCGACCCAATATTCGCAAGGAAATAAAGAAGCGATTAAACCTTATACCGAATGCGCTATTCTCGCAAATAAATTAGATTTAGGGATTAATGCGGGGCACGATTTATCGTTGGAAAATATTAAGTTTTTTAAAGAAAACATCCCAAATTTATTAGAAGTAAGTATTGGGCATGCCCTTATAAGCGAAGCCCTTTACGATGGATTAGAAAAGGTTATTGCAGGGTATTTAAAAAAATTAAAATCATGATTTTACACTCCCAAATAGTTGGCTCTGGACAAGCTTTTGTTATTCTACACGGTTTTTTAGGCATGAGCGATAATTGGAAAACTTTAGGCAATCAGTGGGCCGAAGACGGTTACGAGGTGCATCTTGTAGACCAACGAAATCATGGTAGAAGTTTTCATAGCGATGATTTTTCATATAAAATCATGACCGAAGATTTAATGAATTACTGCAAAGAACACAATCTTACAAATATCATTTTACTGGGGCATTCCATGGGTGGAAAAGTAGCTATGCAGTTTGCAGTAATGTACCCACAAATGGTTTCAAAATTAATCGTGGCCGATATTGGTCCAAAGGCTTATCCATCGCATCATCAAGATATTTTAAAAGCGCTTGCTTCATTAGATTTTTCAACTATTAAATCAAGAGGCGATGCCGAAGAGGCGCTTGCTAAATACATTAAAGATAAAGGCACACGACTATTTTTGCTTAAAAATTTGTACCGAAAAAGTAAAAATGAATTTGCACTTAGAATCAACTTGCCTGTTTTGTCTAACAAGGTTGATGAAATTGGTAAATCGCTAGGCGAAAATTATACTTTTGATGGGGATACGCTATTTCTTAAAGGCGAAAATAGTGGCTATATTGAGTCTATGGATGAAATTTTAATAAAAAAACACTTCCCAAAGGCTTCTGTTAAAACAATTTCAAAAGCAGGTCATTGGCTTCACGCAGAAAATCCGAAAGAATTTTATGAAAATGTTATGAATTTTATATAATATTGTAAAAGGGTTTCTTATGCGTGCATAATAAATCGATAAAAATCAATTCTTTACAAAAATTAACTTAATTAAATAATTATGAAAAAAGTATTAGTACTTGCCGCATTTGTCCTTGCAAGCGCGGTGACCTATGCGGGTGGGTACCGTGTAAGTTTACAAGGTAACAAGTCTTTGGCAATGGGTCATACAGGCGTAGCTGTTGTAAACAATAGTGAAGCAGTATTTTTTAATCCAGCTGCCTTGGTTTATTCTGAAAATAAATTTAGTGTTGCTGTTGGGGTTCACGGAGTGTTTTCGAACATTGCGTATCAAAATACCGAAACAGGAGCTAACGCACGAAGTGATAGTCCTATGGGAACACCCTTTTACGCATACGCTTCATACCAAGCAACAGATTGGTTAGCCTTTGGCTTAGGGGTTTATACGCCTTATGGTAGTACGGTAGAGTATGAAGATGACTGGTCGGGTTCGCATTTGGTAAACAATATAGATTTGGCTGCTATTTACGTTCAGCCTACTGTTTCGGTTAAAGTTAATGACAAGTTGAGTTTTGGAGGTGGGCCAATTTATGTTACTGGTTCAGTAAATTTTAATCGTAACTTAAACCGTACGCTAACAGATCTTGACGGAAATCGTTCAAACGTAACTATAGATGCTTCCGGAGTAAACAGCTGGGGGTGGGTTGCGAGTACTATGTTTAATGTAACCGATAATTTACACATTGGTGCTACATATAGATCTGAAATTATTTTAGAAGCCGAAGAAGGAACAGCCGAATTTGAAAATATACCGAATTCACCTTTAACTCCGTTTGAAAATACAGGAATTACTGCAAGTATGCCATTACCAGCCGAAATGACGGTAGGTATGTCTTACAGCTTTTGTGAAAAGTGGATGTTTGCTTTCGACTTTAACCGTACCTTTTGGAGCGTATACGAATCGTTAGATATCGACTTTGAAAATCCTGCGATTCCAGATTCTAAAAATGCTCGTAACTATAAAAACTCTTCAGTATACCGTTTTGGAATGCAATACGAAGCCACAAAAATGTTTACGCTAAGAGCTGGATATTACTTTGATGAAACACCAGTTCGTCCGGGGTATTTTGCACCAGAAACACCGCGTAACGACAGTAATAACTTTACTGCCGGTCTTACTGTAAACTTAGGTGAAAGACTGCAAATAGATGCTTCCTTCTTATATTCACACTTTAAAGAAGTTAATGCATCATACGACTATTACTTTGAAAATGGTCAAGCTGTTCCATTTAAAGGAACTTACAAAACCAATGCATTTGTTCCTGGTTTAGGTCTTACTTATAAATTATAATCGCAAAAAATCTTAAAGATGAAAAATATATTAAAATATACATTCGCAGTTTTGGCTGTTGGCTTTGTAAGCTGCGAACCAGAATTTGATACTCCTGTAACAGAGCAGGGCTTTTATACAAGTGGCTCTGCAGATCTTTCAAAATATGTTTCGGTAGGTAATTCGTTAACAGCAGGATATGCAGACGGTGCGCTTTATAAAATGGGACAAGAACATAGTTTTCCAAACATTATGGCGCAACAATTTGCATTTGCGGGTGGCGGTGATTTTTCACAACCTTTAATGAACGATAATCTTGGTGGATTATTAATGGGCGGTACGCAAATAGCCGAAAATAGATTTGTTTTAGCTGTAGATGCCAACGGAAATCCTGGTCCGGTAAGGTTAGAAGGAGCGCCTACTACCGATATTACTAATAAATTAACCGGTCCATTTAATAACGTTGGTGTGCCCGGTGCAAAAAGTTTCCACCTTGTGGCACCAGGCTATGGTAATTTAGCTGGAGTAGCTAATGGTGCAGCAAACCCGTACTATGTACGTTTTGCAAGTAGTGATAATGCTACCGTGCTAGAAGATGCTACTTCGCAAAGCTATACTTTCTTTAGTCTTTGGATTGGTAATAATGATATTTTAAGTTATGCTACCTCAGGAGGTGTTGGTGTTGACCAAACTGGGAACTTCGATCCAACTACCTATGGTGGTAACGATATTACAGATCCAAATGTTTTTGCATCTGTTTACAGTCAACAAGTTGAAGCACTTACCGCAAATGGTGCAAAGGGTGTTCTGGTTAATATTCCCGAAGTAACCTCACTACCTTACTTTACTACCGTGCCAACGCAATCAATTCCTTTAGATGCTGCAACAGCTGGAGCTTTAAATGCACAGTTTGGTGCTTATAACACACAGGTATTACCAGGGTTGGTGCAAATGGGGGTAATCTCGCCAGAAGAAGCTGCCTTGCGTATGGTAAACTTTTCGGAAGGTGTAAACTTCCCAATTATGACAGACGATGACCTTACAGATTTAACCGATATTTTACAAGGAGCGCCATTTAGCTTACCTGCTGAATTGGCTGCACTTTTAGGGCAGTTACGTCAAGTTAATAATGATGATTTGGTTGTACTAACGGCCTCTTCTGTATTAGGAAGCACTCCAGATCCAAACAATCCACAAGGCGTTGTTGGGGTTTCAATTCCACTTGCCGATCAATACGTGTTGGCTAAGTCTGAACAAGATCGCGTTACAGCGGCAAGTGTTGCATACAACGCAACTATTGAAGCTTTGGCAAACTCAAAAGGTTTGGCGTTTGTAGATGCAAGAGCTGCCTTATCGCGCTTAGCTAATGGTGGTCTACCTTACGATGGTGGGGTTCTTACTTCAGCCTTTGTTACAGGAGGAGCTTTTTCATTAGACGGCGTTCATCCATCGCCAAGAGGATATGCTTATACGGCTAACCTTATTATTGATGCGATAAACAATACATATGATGCTACTATTCCGATAGTAAACGTAGGAGATTATCCTACAGTAATGGCAACAAACAATTAAATTTTAAATTGTATTTGTATAAAACCGCCCTCAATCGAGGGCGGTTTTTTTATTATATTTACTACAATTCATTATTTACAGCTTAAATTTAATTGATGAAACTTATTTTAAAACTGCTACTTACAGCATTGGCTGTAATAATACTAGCAAATATTTTACCCGGCATTAGTGTAGATGGTTATTTTTCGGCCATAATTGTTGCAATTGTTTTAGCCTTTTTGCGGTTAATTGTAAAACCCATTTTGGTAATTTTAACCCTGCCAATAACCATTGTTACCTTTGGGCTCTTTTTATTAATAATTAACGCTATTATTGTTTTAATGGCTGGTTATTTTGTGGGTGGATTTACAGTGGCATCTATTTGGTGGGCGTTGTTATTTAGTTTGCTGTTATCCTTTTTTCAATCCATTCTTTTTTCCCTTATAAAAGAAGACTAATAAATTGCTGAACAACAGTTTGTAAATGTTTGTTGAGTTCTGCAAAAAGCTGTACTTTTGCAACCCGAAATTCAGAAGAAAATGAACATTACAAAAAAAGACATCGATAACCTAAATGCTGTACTTACAGTTGAGGTTTCTAAAGACGATTATTCAGCTAAGGTTGAAAAAGTATTAAAAGATTATAGAAAATCTGCCAATATTCCAGGTTTTAGAAAAGGACACATCCCTATGGGAATGGTTAAAAAACAGTATGGTAAGGCTGTTTTGGTTGAAGAGGTAAACAAAATACTTCAAGACGCGCTTCAAAAGTATTTAACCGAAGAAAAACTAGATATTCTTGGCAATCCACTTCCTAAAAACGAAGCTGAAATTAATTGGGACACGGATGATTATTCTTTTGAATTTGAATTGGGTCTTGCACCAGAATTTACTGTTGATTTAAAAGAAAACGAAATAGTACATTACAAAATCGTAGCCGATGATAAAATGCTCGATAACCAAGTAAAGACTATTCGCAAGCAGTACGGTAAGTTAATTTCTAAAAATGAAGTTGAAAAAGGTGACGAAATTACCGGTACTTTTACTTCAACTGAAAAAGAAATTGAAAAGAAAACGACCCTTTCTACCGAAGATGTTACAGGTAAAAAACAACTAAATAGTTTGTTGGGCGCAAAAGTTGGCGATACGGTTACCCTAAAAACAAAAGGGATGTTTGCCGATGATCACGACAATCAAAAACACTTTGGTGTTGAGCACGACGAAGCACACGGTTTAGATATTGAAGTTTCTTTTAAAATTGAAGAAGTGAACACTCGCGAAATGGCCGAATTAAACCAAGAGTTGTTCGATAAGTTATTTGGCGAAGGCGTTGTTACTTCCGAAGAAGAATTAAAGGCAAAAATTAAAGAAGACGCCGAAGGGCAGTTTGCACAACAAAGCGACCAAAAGTTGTTGAATGATGTGGTTGAATCTTTAATTGAAAACACCAAATTCGATCTTCCAAAAGAATTTTTACAACGTTGGATCGCAATGACTGGCGAAAAAAGACTTTCTGAAGAAGAAGCTAAAGCCGAATACGAAAAAAGTGAAAAAGGACTTCGTTATCAATTAATTGAAGGAAAAATTCGTACCGAAAACAATTTGCAAGTAACTTTTGACGAGCTTAAAGAACACGCCCGAAATATGATTAAAGCGCAAATGGCACAGTTTGGGCAAGCAAATCCTTCAGATGAAGAATTAGACTCAATTGCGGCACGTATTCTTTCAAATAAAGAAGAAGTAGAGCGTTTAAACGAGCAGCTAAATACAGCGAAATTATTAGATTTCTTTAAGGAAAATGCAAAATTGAAGACTAAAGAAATTACATACGATAAATTCATTAAAGAAGCCTACGCATAATTCAGCGAAGAAATAGTTATCTTTAGGCGTTGAATTTTATAATTTAACGCCTTTTTAATTCGCACAAAAGTGGCGGTTAAGGGCTTTCCTAATTAACTTTCGTATTTAAATAAAAAAGGAACACACATTTATGAATTACAGTAACGAATTTAGAAACTTTGCTATAAAAGATCAAGGAATAAACAATATGTACTACGATAAAATAATTAGTAGTATGTACCCTACAAACCTTACCCCAAATATTATTGAAGAACGCCAGATGAACGCCGTAGCTATGGATGTTTTTTCGCGTTTAATGATGGACCGTATCATCTTTTTAGGTACCGGAATTAACGATCAAGTGGCAAATATTGTACAAGCCCAATTACTTTTTTTGGCAAGTGCAGATGCAACTCGCGATATTCAAATATATATAAATTCTCCAGGCGGAAGCGTATATGCAGGCTTAGGTATTTATGATACCATGCAATTTATAAAGCCAGACGTTGCAACCATTTGTACAGGTATGGCGGCCTCCATGGCTGCAGTACTTTTATGCGCTGGCGAAAAAGGAAAACGAAGCGGGTTAAAACACTCGCGCGTAATGATTCACCAACCTTTAGGTGGAGCACAAGGGCAGGCAAGTGATATTGAAATTACAGCCCGCGAAATTCTTACTTTAAAAGAAGAACTTTACCAAATTATTGCTAAACACTCGGGCCAATCCTACGAAAAGGTTTACGAAGATAGCGACCGCGATTACTGGATGAAAGCAGACAAAGCTTTGGAGTACGGAATGATTGACGAAATATTGAGTAGAAGCTAAAAAAAGACGTTTGAAAAAAGATAATATGTCGAAAGAAGATTTAGAATGTTCATTTTGTGGCCGTAAAAAGGCAGAAACCAATTTGCTTATTGCAGGATTGGACGCCCATATTTGCGATCGCTGTATTGAACAAGCCCACGGAATAGTAGTCGAAGAGGCTTTGCACGCGGGTAATACTGAGTTGTCTAAGGATTTAATGCTGAAAAAACCAAAACTCATTAAAGCCTTTTTAGACGAATATGTAATTGGCCAAGAGTTTACTAAAAAGGTGATGTCTGTAGCCGTTTACAATCACTATAAACGATTGCTGCAACCTAAAAGCGAAGACGATATTGAAATTCAAAAAAGTAATATTGTAATCGTTGGGCAAACCGGGACAGGTAAAACGCTAATTGCAAAAACTATTGCAAAAATGCTAAACGTGCCGCTAGCAATTGTCGACGCCACCGTTTTAACCGAAGCCGGTTACGTGGGTGAAGATGTTGAAAGTATTTTAACACGTTTGTTACAAGCAGCAGACTACAACCTTGAAAAAGCCGAAAACGGAATTGTATTCATTGATGAAATAGACAAGATTGCCCGTAAAAGCGATAATCCTTCAATCACCCGCGATGTAAGTGGTGAAGGCGTGCAACAGGCATTATTAAAACTTTTGGAAGGAACAACTGTTAATGTGCCGCCTAAAGGAGGCAGAAAACACCCAGACCAAAAATTTATTGAAGTAAATACCGAAAATATTTTATTTATTGCAGGTGGTGCTTTTGACGGAATTGAACGTCATATTTCTAAGCGTTTAAATATGCAAGCTGTTGGTTTTTCTGCTTCGTTGAAGGAAAACCAAATGGAGAAAGACAATATGCTTAAATATATAATCCCAAAAGATTTAAAAGATTTTGGGCTTATTCCTGAGATTATTGGACGTCTTCCGGTGCTTACGTATATGAACCCGTTAGATAAAGCAACCTTGCGTTCCATTCTTACCAAACCTAAAAACGCTATTATTAAACAGTACAAAAAACTGTTTGAAATGGACGGGATCGATTTTAAAATTACCGATGAGGCTCTAGATTTTATAGTTGAACAAGCTATAGATTACAAACTTGGTGCCCGTGGCCTTCGCTCCTTGTGTGAAGCTGTTTTAACCGATGCCATGTACGAAATGCCTGGAACAGATGAAAAAACTATTCACGTTACCAAAGAATACGCAGAGGAAAAATTAAACAAATCAACCCTTAAAAAGTTGAAAGCGGTTTCGTAATCTTGTTAAATAAGAAAGCACTAAAATCCCAGAAAATTTCTCTGGGATTTTTTTTGTTATTAAAAACTTAAGGGGAAATTTATTTGTCGTTCCAATAATTTATTTCATTTAAGCAAAACCATAACTCCCCAATT
>DFMO01000012.1:93152-93660 GCA_002375695.1 Flavobacteriaceae bacterium UBA3591 | reverse complement strand
CCCCCTCGAAGAATAGTGTTTTTACTATTTTTTATGATTGCCTGCGCTGCCACGGCGACCGTTTGGGCCGACAATGATAATTCGCTGGACAGTTGGTCTTCGAGCGGTAGCACTTTGGTCTTCCATTATATGAACAAAAATTTTGATTCGGTCATTGATTTTAGGTTCACGATTACCGATGAGTGCGGCAACCAAGTATTTACCCCTGTACGTTTCATTATTGTTGAAGATGGGGGACGATCCCAACCCATAGAGAGTTTTGTGGTCTATCCCGTTCCTGCAAAGGATATGATAACCATTACCAATACCCAAAGCGAAACTCACGCAATTGGTGCTGTGTTGTACGATATGTTTGGACAGAAAAAAGCAGCAAGCCACACTATGAGCAACAATACCATAATCTTTGACGTCGATAATATACCTGAAGGCATCTATATCCTCAAGATTTATGGAAACAAAGGAATTCAGGCAACAAAACACATAAAAATAGAAAGATAATTTTTAAAAA
>DFMO01000012.1:0-93013 GCA_002375695.1 Flavobacteriaceae bacterium UBA3591 | reverse complement strand
TGAAAAAATGAAAAAATGAAAGAAAAGATGATATTAAAACTGTTTGTAATATTCGCTTTAATGGCCACTGCCTGCAACAAGGATGATGATAATAAAGATGAACAAGAATGTGTTAAAGAAGAGAACTTTTTTGAGGCGGCATTTAATGGTGAGACTATAGAGCCGCATTATGCCTAAGGCGGAGGATTTGGTTTGTATACATTAAATTTTCAGCGATGTCCCTCCAATGATAACAATTGGAATTTATCAGTTAACACTGATGCTAACAGAAGTTTATTTATCTATCTAATAGGTGTAAATTCTACAGGAAATTATATTCTTACTTCTGGTGATCCAAACCATGTTGCAATACAATGTTTTGAATCTAACTCAATATATATTTTGGATGAAACGACATATACCTATTCGTTTATTAGTTCCTCCAATGGAACTATTGAAATTACGGAGTACGACAGTGGGTATGGAATACTTGTGGGCACTTTTAGCGCTGAAATGGTAAGTACTGCCGATCCTACTGTAAAGAAAACTATAACCGGAGCGTTCAATCTTAATAAATCTACCTTGGATAATACGCAATGACCTTGTTGGCTTTAATAAAGTTTCAATAATATTTTTTAAAAACATCCCGCTAACTAAAAGCAAAAACCTCGAGAAGATTATCCTCGAGGTTTTCTTTATGTGGGTTAGTTAGTTTTCTATGGTGTTGCAAAAATAGTTTTGTTTTTTTTCGGCAAAATTTTGTTTTGCATATTCTCTTTTTTGCTTTTTAGATTGTACCCCGCTACATCCTCAGTTTTTATTGCTGTTGTGGTAGCACATGACGATAATAACACAGAGAAAGTAATAAATAATGCGATGTAAAACTTGCTTTTCATTTTTTAATAATCTGTAAATTTTATATTACAAAAGTACATAGTAAAGCAATCGCTTATAACACTTTTAGTTGAACGTCGGGGAAATTCGATAAAATACAAGGCGACATTTTTTTAGTCGACGAACAGAATAATATTCTCGATATGCTGTAAATTTCTTTTGTTAAAGAAATGTGAAAAGCGTGTTAAGAGGGCTTGTTTAAAATTAAAAGCTCTTCCAAAAAATCGCGAGTGTTTGAGAGGCGAGGTACTTTGTGTTGGCCACCCAATTTGTTTTTATTTTTCAACCAATCATAAAACAAATTTTCGCGTGCGGGATGTACTTTAGGGGCATTTAGCGTTGTATTGTTAAAGCGCTTTGCTTCGTAATCGCTATTTACTTCCTGTAATGCCAAATCTAAAAGATTGGAAAAAACACCTAAGTCTTTTGGGACTTTTTTAAATTCAATCATCCACTCGTGGGCACCTTTTTCCTTACCATTCATAAAAACTGGTGCCGCCGTATAATCTACAATTTCAGAATTGGTTTGTTGTGAAACTTTTCGCAAAGCGGTTTCGGCATTTTCAATAATCAATTCTTCCCCAAAAACATTTATGTGGTGCTTGGTTCTACCTGTAACTTTTATACGGTACGGATTTGTGGAAGTAAAACGCACGGTGTCGCCAATTTTATAGCGCCAAAGCCCCGCATTGGTGGTAATTATGATAGCGTAATTTTTTCCTTCTTCAACTTCGCTTAACGGAATTACTTTTTCTTCTGGGCTACCATAGCAATCCATCGGGATAAATTCATAAAAAATTCCGTAGTCCAGCATAAGTAATAATTCTTTATTTTCATTGCGATCTTGGATGGCAAAAAAACCTTCCGAAGCATTATAGATTTCATAATACCTAAAATCATTTTTAGGTAACAATTTATCGTATTGATCTATATACGGATCAAAATTTACCCCTCCGTGAAAGTAAACTTCTAAGTTTGGCCAAACCTCAAACAAATTGCTCTTGCCTGTGGTTTCCATTACATTATTCAGCAAAACCAGCATCCACGAAGGTACGCCTGCCAAACTAGTTACATTTTCCTTTATTGTTTCATTTACAATAGCCTGCATCTTGGTTTCCCAATCGCCCATTAGCGAAACCTCATTGCTCGGCGTGCTACTATATTCTGCCCAAAAAGGCATATTGTCTATTAATATTGCCGAAAGATCGCCAAATACAGTTCCGTTTTCTTGGTAAAGTTGTTTACTGCCCCCCAGTCTTAAGCTTTTTCCTAAAAATAATTGAGCATCGGGATTGTTGTTGAGGTACATGCACAACAAATCTTTGCTTGCTGCATAGTGGCAATTCTCCAAAGAATCATTGGTAACGGGTATAAACTTACTTTTGGCATTGGTTGTTCCACTAGATTTTGCAAACCATTTTATTGGGGTTGGCCAAAAAATATTGCTCTCACCTTTTCGAGCGCGTTCAATTTGAGGTTCGTTTTCTTCGTATGTAATAACGGGTAACCTATCGGCAAATTCTCGGTAGGTTTTAATAGATGCAAAATCGTATTGCGTGCCAATCTCTGTGTGTTTTGCTTTTTGAAGTAAATTTAAAAGTAGTTCTTCCTGAACTTCAATAGGATACTTTAAAAAAAGGTCTATTTGATGAAATCTTTTCTTTAAAAACCAAGAAGCAACGGAATTTACAAAGGGGATTGGCATATTTTTCTGCTATCTTTATGGTATAAAAATAACATTTTTATAATTACAAAAGTTCCTTTTTTTGAACACCTTTTCACAATTAAGTTCTTAAAAAGAAAATTGCCATAAAACTATTTATTTAAATGAATTACGAAGGAGTGCTTACAAAAATGCAAACCGAAAACGGTTCGCCTATTCAATATTACTTAATTTTTGAAAATGATTTTTTAAACGTAAATCAGCTACTCAACAAAACTGTAGCGATTAATTTTTTGCGTTACCAGTGTTTAAATTGCAAACTCGAAAAGAAAATATATCGCCAAGGTTTTTGTTACGATTGTTTTTTTGAAATTCCCCAAGCAGCAGCTTGGATAATTAATCCCGAATTAAGTCAGGCACATTTAGATATTGAAGACCGCGACTTAGAATACGAAAAAAAAGTGCAGTTGCAACCGCATATTGTTTACCTTGCCAATAGTAGTAGCGTAAAAGTAGGGGTGACGCGAAAAACCCAAATACCCACGCGATGGATAGATCAAGGTGCCCACGAAGCTATTGAAATTGTTGAGGTCCCAAATAGATATCTGGCGGGTATTACTGAAAAAGCTTTAAAAGAGCACGTGAGCGATAAAACCAATTGGCGTACCATGCTTAAAAATGAAATTGAAGATGAAGACTTAGTCGCGTGGCGAGATAAATTAAAACAATACATTCCCCAAGAGGCAATTGAATATTATTTAGAAAATAACGCAGAAACAAACTTACATTTTCCCGTATTGTCGTATCCCAAAAAGCCCAAATCGTTAAATCTTACAAAAACTCCTTTTTACCAAGGCGTTTTAAAAGGAATTAAAGGGCAGTATTTAATTTTTGAAGACAATACTGTGTTTAACGTTAGAAGTAACGAAGGGAACGTGGTTTCAATTTCGGTTAAGTAGCTAATTTCCAGTAGTTATACTGTCAGCTTTTTTCTTTTTACCCCCTAAAATTCCACCGAGTACATCTTTTATTATTTGCGTGTTTTGTTGCTTGGTGGTTTGTTGTTGATTGTTAGTATTTGTATTAGTTTTTGTAGTGTCGGTTTTGGTGGTGTTTCCGGTTAAAACATCTTCTAAAATTCCGGTGCCTTTGTCAATAAGTCTATCTTTTTGTTTTTCTATAAGCTTTTTAGTTAAAGCGTTTATAGCTGTTTGGGTATTTACTGAAATATTCGGGTTTGAAAAACTTCCTTTTAAATTAACTGGAATCGCCACGCTGGTGGCAGCAGCCTCTTGCGGGTCTAATTTTTGAAGAAGTTTGGTAACTTCGCTCCCTAAATACCTCGCGGGAACATCTAAAGTTAGGTTGTAATCTATCGATTTGTCCAAGCCGTGAGTACCCTGAACGGCAACATCAATTCCCTTTACATCAAAATTAAATGGCTTTACTTCAATTTTTCCATTGTTGAAATTGAAATTGGTACTTACATCGCGAAGACTAAGTCTGTCGATATTTAAAAAAGAAACTTTATTGCCCAAAGCCGAAAGTAATGGCGTTTTTTGTGGATCAACTTCGGCGGTAATTATTTGCGCCAAGGCAGTACCGGCAAGCGTTGAGAGCTTAGGAGATAAATCTTTTGTAAGTTCGCCATTTAATTCAAATTTAGTGTTTAGGCTTCCGTGCAAGGCTTTGGCAATAGGAACCAAAAACTTAAACATTTCGAGATTTTCAAAAGATTGATCGATATCAATTTTACTCAAGTCTAAATCTATCGCAAAGGTAGGGGTTGCTTTTTGTGTTGAAACATTCCCCGATAAGGCGATATTTCCGCCAAAAATATCTGAGGTAAAATTATTGATGGTAATAGCTTCGTTTACAATTACCGCATTGCCTTTTGCATTGTGGAGGGTAAGATTGTCATAAACAACTTTTTTGGCTTCAAAATCTAAAATTGCATCTAAAAAATCTGGGATTTTTACACTTTCGGCAGATGCTGTTTTTTGCGAATTTCCATTGCTTTTGCCCGTTTTACTTGCGGTTGTTTCGGTTTTTGAGGTTTTAAAGTCGTTTAGGTTAAAAGTATTCGATTTTACTCCAAACCTACCTTTTAAATCTTGGTTGCCCATTAAAAACGGAATAAGATTTTTTATGTTTCCCGAAGCTTGTATATCGGTTTGTCCCGTGGTGGCGTTTAGATTGTTTAGGGTTATAACACCGGGTTTTAACGCAAGACTGGCCGTTGATACTTTTAAATCATTTTTAAATCCTGCGTCGTAATTAAAATTGGTTAAACTCGCCGTACCACGAGCGTTTATTTTATCGTACCGTTCTTTTTCTACAGCGTCCATATCAAAATTTGCTATGACATCTGCTTTAAAAATTCCGCTGAGGTTTTGAGACATAGCTACGGGCAAAACCTTTTCGATATTTGCCAAATTTAGGGTACCTTTTATTTCAAGATTTACCAGAGGATTTTCGGTCATGTTTTTAATACTGCCGTTTGCACTAAACGGTTCATTATCAATTTTAAAAGTAAACGTTGAAATGTTTAAATAGGTGTCTTTTAACAAGCCAGTTTCATTTAATAACTGTGCGTTAATAGTAATGTTTTCAACTGTTTTTGGTAAATCTGGATATTTAAACGAAGCATTGTTGCTAGCAATTTTTATATCCATGGTTGGAATGTGAGTGTCGTCTATTATGCCTTGCAATTTGCCATTTACCGTAAAATTTCCCGTGGTGTTTACATTGCTTATTTCTTTAACATAAGCCTTGGGAATTACAGCTAAAAAGTTTTTAAAGTCTGAAGAAGGGGTTTTAAAAGTTAGGTCAATTTCGTTGTTATTTTCGTTTACTTTTACAAAACCTTCAAAAGTTAACGGAAGCTCGTTAATCTTTGCGCTATTTTCAAGAAAGGTGTATTTCTGGTTTTTTAAATCCATTTTAAAAATAGCGTCCAGTGCTATTTTATTCTTGGTTAAATACTCGGTATCGTCAATTTTTAAGGTTGCAAACGCTTCGGTATTTGTGTTTAAATTGCTTATTTCCTGCGAAAAATCTCCATTTCCTCTATGATTAACTTTGGTTAAAATAAAATAGGTGTCTATAGAGTTATCGGCATAATTTATTTGCGAATTGCTAATTTCATATTGTTTTAAATCAAAGGTAAATCCGCTGTTTGGCTCCGTTTCAACGGTGGTTATTGGCGCGTCTTTTTTAATAGCAATGTCGTAATTATTGTTACCTGCCGAGTCAATTTTAATGTTTACAAAAGCTTCGTTTATAGCAACTGCATCTATTTGTACCACCTCGTTAGATTTTTTAAAAAGTTGCATAACACCCATATTCAATTTTAGGCTTTTTCCGCGAGCTAGTGTGTCTCCTTCAAACGGAGCTTTGTTAATTACACTAAAGTCATTTAGCTGCAAAGATGCATTTGGGAAACTGCTAAAAAGGCTTAAATCTAAATCGTTCCAAGCAACGGTTGCATTGAGGTTTTGATTGATGGTTCGCAACAACATTTTTTCCAAACTACCTTTAAAAATAAATGGCGCTGCAATGAGTAATAATATTATTATTCCTATTGCGATTCCAAATATTTTTAGTGCTTTCTTCATAAAATTGTCGTTAAATTTATTTTTGATAATTCCTTTTAAAACAAGGGCTTAAAAAACTGTTTTTTGCTAAAATTTATATCTACACACAAATTTACTTGGTAGTCTTTTTCTTTTCCTTAATTTCGTCTTAAATGTTAAATTCTTGGACCAATCGCTTCCCTCACATAACGTCTATTTATCGCTTGGCAGTAACATGGGCCATCGCTTTGAGAATCTGCAAAATGCCATAAATTTACTTTTTACTGAAGTAGGAAGTATTTTAAAAATATCGGCAGTTTACGAAACGCCTGCCATGGGGTTTAATGGAGACCCATTTTTAAATTGTGCGGTGTGGATGCACGTAAATTTAGAACCCGCCGAAGTATTAAATTCAGTTTTAAAAATTGAAAAAAAACTGGGAAGAATACGCGACAATAGCGGTAATTACAGTTCGCGGCCTATTGATATCGACATAATTTTTATTGACGATTTAATTATTAAATCTGAAAAACTTACCCTTCCGCATCCCGAAATGACCAAACGCAAATTTGTGTTACAACCAATTGCCGATTTAAACTCGGGTTTAATGCACCCTACTTTTCAAAAAAATGTGATAGAAATTTTAGATGAATCGCAGGATGAAAGTGAGCTTCAAAAGCAATCAAAATGGTTGCGAAACCCGATGAAAGACTTTACAATTTCAAAATACAACTACATTGCCATTGAAGGAAATATAGGTGCTGGGAAAACAAGTTTAGCAACAAAAATAGCAACCGATTTTAATGCAAAATTAATTTTAGAGCGGTTTAGTGATAACCCGTTTCTGCCAAAATTTTACAACGACCCTTCGCGATATGCCTTTCCGTTAGAGATGTCGTTTTTGGCAGATCGTTACCAGCAATTGGTGGACGATATTACGCAATTTGATTTGTTTAAAGACTCGGTTGTTGCAGATTACGACGTAAATAAATCGTTGATTTTTGCTAGCATTACGTTGCCTAACGAAGAATATTCGCTTTATAAAAAGCTCTTTCAAATGATGCATAAAGAGGTTCCTAAGCCCGATATGTATATTTATTTGTACCAAAATACAGAGCGGTTATTGGCAAACATTAAAAAGCGTGGCCGAAAATACGAGCAGAGTATTGAAGCCGAATATCTTCAGAAATTAAATTCGGGTTACTTAGAATTTATTAAAAATCAACATTCCGAAAACATAAAAATTATCGATATTTCGGAGCGGGATTTTATTAAAAATCGATCGGATTATCTCGCTATTTTACAGCAGATTATTTCGTAAAAATCAAGGTTTTGTCATTCGCAAAATTTATTGTTTTACTGAAATAGTAAATATGTAAAAGCCATCTTTATTTCATTACCTTTGCAAAAAATTTATTATGAGCAGACAAGATAATCAAGGTAGAGGAAAAGCTTCGGGCCGTGGATCTAATAATCAACGAAAGAGAAGTAGTGCGCGAGGAAATGCTCCTTTAAAATCTGAATTTAAAAGTAAAAAAACAGCTAATCCAGCTTCTGCGGCTAGCAAACCAAAATTGCGTTTTGACAAAAACGGAAAAGAAATTGGCCGACGTGAAAAGCCGGTGAAAGAAATAAAAAAGAAGAATGCACAGGATGGTATTCGATTAAATAAATACATTGCAAATAGTGGAGTGTGTTCGCGCCGCGAAGCCGATACTTTTATTGCAACGGGACTCGTTTCGGTAAACGGAAAAATTGTAAACGAAATGGGTTACAAAGTACAGCTTACAGACGATGTGCGTTTTGATGGCCGCCGCTTAAACCCCGAACCCAACACCTATATTGTATTAAACAAACCCAAAGGTTTTGCAACTACAGATAGCAATGCTAAAGGGATGACAGTAATGGATTTAGTAGCCAATGCAACAACGGCAAAAATAAAGCCTTTTGGTCGTTTGGGTAGAAATGCAACCGGCTTATTGCTATTTACCAATGACGAAGAATTTGTACAAAAATTCTTAAAAAGAGGAATTCCAAGGCTATTTCATATTGAACTCGATAAAAACTTAAAAGCCGAGCATCTTAAAAAAATTAAGGACGGTCTTACCGTAGATGGCAAGCAAATTACGGTAGACGAAATAAGCTATGTAGATAACGCTCCAAAAAGCGAAGTAGGTTTAAAAATAAAACACACCGGCAACAGTGTTATTAGAACCATTTTTGAACATTTGGGTTATGATGTTGTTAGGGTAGACTGTGTAACTTTAGGTCCGTTGACTAAAAAAGATTTACCACGCGGCCGTTGGCGAACACTCACCAAAAAAGAGCTCGATAACTTTAGTATGTTGTAGAGGTAAATAATTTTTTCTTCACGTATTATTTATTTAAATATTTTACTCACATTTGTACCGCAAATAATAAAAGTAATCTTATCTATAATATAAAATGATTGGTTTTTGAATTCGTTCAAAAACAAAAACGCACTATGAAACCTGCTGTTTTTCTTTTATACGTGACACAGTTACTACTTGTGTCTAAGGGGTTTACAATGTGCCCGTATCATATCCGTCAATAAATTTTGCGTTAATTTTTTGTTATACTTAATGGGTTTAACAAAATTCTGGAGTTAGAATTCTTAATTTACATCTTTCAACTTTTCATCAATGAATACTAAATATATTGATTTAATAAACCAAACCTATTACTTTCCTCAAGACGAATTTAAAATTGGGGAGAACGGCTTAGAATTTCACGGAATTGATACCATGCAGCTGGTTGAAAAATACGGAGCCCCTTTAAAATTTACGTATCTTCCAAAAATTTCAGAAAATATAAACCGTGCAAAATCGTGGTTTGCCAATGCTATTGAAAAACACAACTACAAAGGCACTTATAACTATTGCTATTGTACAAAAAGCTCGCACTTTAAACATGTTTTAAACGAAGCTTTAAAAAATGATATACATATTGAAACTTCTTCGGCTTTTGATATTGATATTGTCGAGCGTTTAAAAAAAACAGGAAAAATTACAGATAAAACCTATGTAATTTGCAATGGGTTTAAACGCGAACGCTATATTGAAAATATAACACGATTAATTAATGAAGGACACGAAAACTGCATTCCTATAATCGATAATTACGAAGAGATTAATCTACTTTCAGATACTATTGAAAAGCCTTTTAATATAGGCATTCGTATCGCTTCGGAAGAAGAACCAAAGTTTGAATTTTATACTTCGAGGTTAGGGATTGGTTATAAAAACATTATTCCTTTTTACGAAGAACAAATAAAAAATAGTGAGCAAATTGAATTAAAAATGCTTCACTTTTTTATAAACACAGGCATTCGCGATACAGCCTACTACTGGAATGAATTGGTAAAGTGTTTAAAGGTTTATATTCGGTTAAAAAAAATATGTCCTACCTTAGATAGTCTTAATATTGGCGGTGGATTTCCTATAAAAAATTCATTGCATTTTGAATATGACTATCAATATATGATAGACGAAATTATAAACCAAATTAACATTACTTGTGCCGAAGCAGAGGTGCCGGTACCACATATTTTTACCGAATTTGGTAGCTTTACTGTAGGTGAAAGTGGCGGGGCGATTTATGAAATTCTTTATCAAAAACAACAAAATGATAGAGAAAAATGGAATATGATAAATTCGTCATTTATCACAACATTACCCGATACTTGGGCAATTAGTAAAAAGTTTATTATGCTGCCATTAAACAGGTGGAACGACGAGTATGAGCGTGTGCTTTTAGGCGGTTTAACTTGCGATAGTGACGATTATTACAACAGCGAACAAAACGTGGCAGCCATATATTTACCTAAATTTAAAAAGGAAAAACCTTTGTATATTGGTTTTTTTAATACGGGTGCTTACCAAGAAACAATAGGAGGTTTTGGTGGATTACAGCATTGTTTAATCCCGCAGCCCAAACATATTTTAATCGATAGAGATAACGAAAATAACATAACAACTCAACTTTTTTCAGAACAACAAACAAGCGAGCAATTGCTAAACATTTTAGGTTATGAGCACTAAAACGTACGCAGGTATCCCGCAAAAATATGCGGCCCTGGAAACATCAAAAATTGTATTAATTCCGGTTCCGTATGACGGGACAAGCACCTGGCAAAAAGGGGCCGATAAAGGACCTGAAGCTTTTTTAGAAGCCTCAGAAAATATGGAATTGTACGATATTGAAACTCAAACTGAAGTCTACAAACAGGGAGTTTATTTGGCCGATGCAATCACCGAAAAATCTTCTCCCGAAGCGGTTGTTTCAGAAGTACATCAAATAACCAAAGACTATATAAAACGCAATAAGTTTGTAACAGTTTTTGGAGGCGAACACAGTATTTCAATTGGTACAATTAGAGCCTTTAACGAGTGTTTTGACAATTTAACCGTACTCCATATTGATGCACACGCCGATTTAAGAAAAGAATACGAAGGTAGCAGCTGCAACCACGCCTGCGCAGTTTACGAAGCGAGCCAAACGACTAACCTTATTCAAGTTGGTATTAGAAGTATGGATATTGCCGAAACCCGCGTAATGGACCAAGACAAAGTGTTTTTTGCACACGATATGGTGAAAGATGAATATTGGGTAGATAAAGTAATTGAAGCTTTAGGCGAAAATGTTTTTATTACGTTCGACTTAGACGCTTTCGACCCTTCCATTCTTCCCTCAACAGGCACACCAGAGCCCGGCGGACTTTTATGGTACGAAACGCTCGATTTTTTAAAACAAGTTTTTGAAGAAAGAAACGTAGTGGGGTTTGATATTGTGGAACTCTGTCCTAAAGAAGACGAAAAGTCATCAGATTTTGTTGCGGCCAAATTATATTATAAAATGCTGTCATACAAGTTTGCCGAAGTAGAAGAGGAAGACGTTTATGAAAATAATTATAACGTTTCAATTCCTGGAGATTCGGGGAAAAAAGGAAATTCAAAATTTAATTCAGAAGAAGATGAATACTAATAAAGGAGCGATTTCGCAGTTTATAGAAAAGTATTATTTGCACTTTAATTCGGCTGCGCTTGTCGATGCTGCCAAAGGATACGAAGCACAGTTAAAAAACGGTTCAAAGATGCTCGTTTCGTTAGCGGGTGCTATGAGTACTGCCGAATTGGGTAAAATTTTTGCCGAAATGATTCGTCAAGATAAGGTGCAAATTATTTCGTGTACAGGGGCAAATCTCGAAGAAGATATTATGAATCTTGTGGCTCATAGTCATTATGAGCGCGTACCGCATTACCGCGATTTAACACCAAAAGACGAGTGGGATTTACTTGAAAGAGGGATGAATCGAGTGACCGATACTTGTATTCCCGAAGAAGAAGCTTTTAGAAGAATTCAAAAACATATTGTAAAAATATGGAAAGATGCCGAAGCTAAAGGCGAGCGCTATTTGCCGCATGAGTATATGTATAAATTGCTTTTAAGCGGTGCCTTGGAAGAGTATTATGAAATAGATTTAAAAGATTCATGGATGTATGCTGCAGCCGAAAAAAACCTGCCTATTATCTGCCCGGGATGGGAAGATAGTACGATGGGTAATATTTTTGCAAGCTATGTTTTAAAAGGCGAATTAAAAGCCAGCACGGTTAAAAGTGGTATTGAATATATGACCTTTCTTGCAAATTGGTATACCGAAAATTCTGATAACGGAATTGGATTTTTTCAAATAGGAGGTGGGATAGCAGGAGATTTCCCTATTTGCGTTGTACCTATGCTATACCAAGATATGGAACGTCCAGATACGCCTTTTTGGAGTTATTTCTGTCAAATAAGCGACTCTACTACCAGTTACGGTAGCTACTCTGGCGCCGTTCCGAATGAAAAAATTACTTGGGGAAAATTAGATATTGACACTCCTAAGTTTATTATTGAAAGCGATGCAACCATTGTTGCACCCTTAATTTTTGCGTATCTATTAGATATGTAAAACATACATTAAGTTCATAATTATAGCCGCAGTTTTACATCAACTACCTGTTAGTAATGTGCTGCGGTTTTATGTTTTATAAATTCTAAATTGTTTTAAATAAATCGCGTTAGCTATAATAAGTGATCAACCCATGGAACCTAAAAAGATAGAAAATATCGAGCTTAAGTTTTTAACTTTAAAAGATTACGAAGCATTAAAAAAGGCCACTATTCAATCTTATGGTGGTATGCCAAACAGCTATTGGAAAATTGACGAAATAGGGGCTTTAATAGATATTTTTCCCGAAGGACAAGTATTAATCATGGCCGATGGCGAAATAGCCGGTTGCGCACTTTCAATTATTGTAGATTTTGATAAACTTGGTGAAAAACACACTTATAAAGATGTTACGGGCGATCCTTCGTTTAAAATTCACGATCCCGAAGGCGATGTGCTATACGGAATTGATGTTTTTATTAGACCCGATTTTAGAGGCCTTAGGTTGGGAAGAAGATTGTACGATTACCGAAAAGAACTTTGTGAAAATTTAGAATTAAAAAGCATCGTTTTTGGGGGTAGAATGCCCAATTATCATCTTCATGCCAATAAGCTTTCGCCAAAACAGTACATTGAAAAAGTAAAACGTAAACAAATTGACGACCCCGTTTTAAACTTCCAAATTTCGAATGACTTTCATCCCGTACGTGTGCTAAAAGGATATTTAGAAGGCGATAAAGCTTCGGGCGAATTTGCCGTGTTAATGGAATGGGATAATATTTACTATACAAAACCAGAAAAAAAACCTACTCCTACTGCTATTAAAAGTGTAGTTAGACTTGGGTTAATTCAATGGCAAATGCGAAGTTATTCTAGCATGGAAGAACTTATGCACCAAGCCGAGTATTTTATAGATTCGGTAGCTGGGTATCGCTGTGATTTTGCTATGTTTCCAGAGTTTTTTAATGCGCCTTTAATGGCGAAGTACAATCATTTAAGTGAACCCGATGCCATTCGTGAATTGGCAAAATATACTAAAGAAATAACCGAAAAATTATCGCAGCTTTCTATCTCTTACAACATAAATATTATAACTGGCAGTATGCCCGAAATTGTACGCGGAAAACTCTATAACGTTGGGTATTTGTGTAGACGCGACGGCAGTGTTGAACGATTTGAAAAAATTCACGTTACCCCAGATGAAGAACGAGTTTGGGGTATGTCTAACGGAAATGCCTTAAAAACTTTCGATACCGATTGTGGAAAAATAGGGGTGCTCATTTGTTACGATGTTGAATTTCCTGAACTTTCTCGATTGTTGTCTGATGAGGGAATGGATATACTTTTTGTGCCCTTTTTAACCGATACACAAAATGGTTATTCGCGTGTAAAGCTGTGTGCGCAAGCAAGAGCTGTTGAAAACGAATGTTACGTAGCAATTGCAGGGAGTGTTGGTAATTTGCCCAAAGTTCATAACATGGATATCCAATATGCCCAAAGTGCTGTTTTTACGCCTTGCGATTTTGCTTTTCCAAGCAATGGAATAAAAGCCGAAGCAACCCCAAATACCGAAATGATTTTGGTCGCCGATGTAGATGTAGATTTACTTCGCGAATTGCACACCTTTGGCGCGGTACGTAATTTAAAAGATAGACGAAAAGATTTTTATCGCCTCGAAAGAGTTAAAAAGTAAAACAATTAAGTGTACTTACGTAAAACTGTTTTAAGTCGTAAAAATTATAATTTACTGCGTAGAAGCGTTTTCTTTTATTCTTAAATCGAAAACAAAGTCGGTTGTTTCTAGCAACTTAAAACACGGTTGTTTTGCAAGCGGATTAATGATAAAATTATATTCTTGCGGGATAATAATTGAAGGTATTTTTAAAATTCCTTTTTGCAATGTGAGCAAATTAGTGCCAAAATCTTTAGTTGCCTTTGGCGCAGGAGTGTTTCGCCAATTTCCAGGCAAGTCTTTTTCATTTACTGTAAAGACCTGCGATTCGTCAATTTCAAAAACACACATACTCAACGCTCTTGGAATAAAATCTATATGGCTATTTACAGCATATTCCAAAACACATAAAGCTCTGCTCGAGGCGGTGTAAATACACGGAGAGTCAATATGGTTCCAGCGGCCTCCAAAAAGCTTAGCGCCAGTGCCTTTTAAATCTTCGGCGTATTGTGTTTTGGATAATCGGTAGACTTTCATATTTACGAAAATACGCCATAAGCAACGCGGCCAATGAGGTTTCTTACCTCGGCACGACCGTATTGATTATCCATTAAATCAAAAGGTTTTGCCCCAGCAAGAGCTTGATTGGGTGCAAACATCCATTGGTTAAAATTGATTTTGTTTGCAAAAACCTCATAGCCAAAAGAGTATATTTCGGCTACAGCAATAATGCCTTCACTAATGTGGTCGTTAAATTTTTGCTCTCCTTTTTTATTGATAAGCGTAGAACGTGTTACCGAAAGTGCCTGCGCCAAAGCATCGTAATCTAAAGATGTTTCGTCTTTTAATTTGGTTAAATAAGTTTTACTCACCCCATCTCTTACAATTTGCATTTTCTGAAAAGAAGTCATTTCAACCAAAGGAATAGCAAGATTTCCATCGTAGAAATGAGTTGGAGCTTCTTCGGCATAATCGAGTTTTGTGGTGGTTTTATATGACTTTTTCATAATAGTTTAAAATTAAACTTTTGCAAGTATGAAATTACATTTTTTAATCGAGAAATAAAAATTTATTTTTAATTTCAGAAATACAAATCATTTAACTCCCAAGCACTTAAGGGTGTTAAATTTTAAAGTTTTTTGGCGAAGACGAAGCGATGTAAGATTTTCGAATTTCATAAATAGCCACCGAAACAACGATGATATATTCTAAAGCCACCAACCAAAGTTGTTCATCGAATCCATTTACACCGTACGCAGAATAACTTAAAAATACTAGAAAACTCCAAACAATAGGAAACTTATAATTCGTGAAGACTGCAAGTATTAATGGTGTAGCCACGTACCACGGGTGTATAGTGGTAGAAAGTAAAAAGTAAATCGAAACTGCAAATAACATACTCGTTAAAAGTTGCTGCGGCATCTGGTTATTTTTAAAAACTGCAATTGATAGAATAAAAAGTATTATTACAATTGGTAGAATTTTACCGACAGTCGCAATAATATTCCAACCCACAATCTGGAATCCAATCCAGCGTATTACGTAGTAAACACTTGCATTAAATTCAAAATTTTGAAACCAGAGTCCGATGGTAGCTGCAAAGTTTTGAATGAAACTTAAGGAGAGAAAAGGCAGAAAAGTAATTAAAATTGTTACTCCTATAATACTATAAAATTTTACAAGAGATGTAAAGTTGAGCGCAGTGGAAACCTCTTTGTTTGAAAACCATTTTAAAAATATAGGTAGAAACAGTAACGGTAACAACTTTACTGAAATCGATAATCCAATTAAAACGGCCGTCCAAAACCATTTTCTTTTGAAAAGTAAATACAAGGCCCAAACAAAAAAGAAGAGCATTACTCCTTCAAAATGTAGATTGCCCGTAAGTTCAATTATGATAAAAGGGTTTAAAAAATACCAAAAGATGTTTTTACGCGGAAGCTTCAATTGTTTCAAAATCTTACTTCCGAAGTACAGAATTCCTATATCGGCAAAAATGATAAGCAGGCGTAAAACAATTACCGACCCCAAAATACTTTTTCCTGCAAATAGGGCAGCAATAACAAAACACAATTGGTTTATGGGTGGATAGTTACTGTAATGACTTGCATTAAGTTCGCCCATTCCGGCTATTAGTTGTTGTGCTTGTGGTATCGAAATATTAAGAACGGAAAATGAATCTGGTGTGTATAAATATGGGTTAAGCCCTTGTAAAAGTAGACGACCATCCCATAAAAACCGATAAAAATCTTGCGATAAATTAGGGATTGCAACAATAAATATCACCCGAAAAACTATCCCGAAACTGCTTAAAAGCCAGAATTTTTTTCGATGCTGTGTAAAGTGTTTTTCAATAAATAAATAGGTGAGAAAAAACAACGCAGAATAAAGACTAATTAGTTTCACAAATTCACTGCGCTCTAAATAATACGCAAAACCGAAGTAGAGTACTGTAGATGCTACAGTAACGAGAAAGAGGTTTTTATAGGTTTTAATAAAATTCAAGTCTTCTGTTTCTTTTAAAGTATAAAAGTAATTATATGTTTAAATAAAGACTTTAAATTTTACTGAACAATAGTTTTTGCGCTTTCCTATTCACAAATAATAAAAATAAAAAAACCTAACAAGCCATAAGACTTGTTAGGTTTAATGTTAATGGATTTTTTAAAATGATTACATCATTCCTGGCATTCCGCCACCCATTCCGGCTGGAGGCATACCGCCGCCTGCATTGTCTTCTTTAATATCTACCAGTGCACATTCGGTAGTAAGAATCATTCCCGCAACCGATGCAGCATTTTCAAGAGCTACACGAGTTACTTTTTTAGGATCGATAATACCAGCTTTAATCATATCTACATATGAGTTGCTCTTAGCATCGTACCCGTAGTCTTTCTTGCCTTCAAGCACTTTGTTTATTACTACTGAACCTTCGCCACCAGCATTTTCAACAATTGTACGTAAAGGAGCTTCAATTGCTCGAGATACAATATTTACACCTGTGGTTTCGTCAAGAGAATCTGTAGTTATCTTTTTAAGAACTTCCATAGCTCTTACTAGAGCAACACCACCACCAGCAACAATACCTTCTTCTACGGCTGCACGAGTTGCGTGAAGCGCATCGTCTACACGGTCTTTCTTTTCTTTCATTTCAACTTCAGACGCGGCACCTACATAAAGTACAGCCACCCCGCCAGCTAATTTAGCCAAACGTTCCTGTAGTTTTTCTTTGTCGTAATCGCTAGTAGTACTTTCTATTTGCGACTTAATTTGGTTTACACGAGCATCGATATTATTTTTCTCGCCAGCACCATTTACAATTGTAGTGTTATCTTTGTCAATAGTTACTGTTTCAGCAGAACCTAACATATCTACTGTTGTGTTTTCAAGGGTAAACCCACGCTCTTCAGAAATTACGGTACCTCCCGTTAAAATTGCGATATCTTCAAGCATTGCTTTTCTTCTGTCGCCAAATCCTGGTGCTTTTACAGCCGCGATTTTTAACGAACCACGAAGTTTATTTACTACCAAGGTAGCTAAAGCTTCGCCATCAACATCTTCAGCGATAATTAAAAGCGATTTTCCTTGTTGTGCTACTGGCTCAAGCACTGGAAGTAAATCTTTCATTGCAGAAATCTTCTTGTCGTAAAGCAAGATCATTGGGTTTTCCAATTCGGTCTGCATTTTTTCAGTGTCGGTTACAAAGTAAGGCGAAAGATACCCACGGTCAAACTGCATTCCTTCAACAACATCTACATAAGTTTCAGTTCCTTTAGCTTCTTCAACAGTAATAACACCTTCTTTTCCTACTTTACCGAAGGCTTTAGCAATTAAATCGCCAATTACATCGTCGTTATTTGCAGAGATTGAAGCAACTTGCTTTATCATTTCAGAAGAGTTACCAACCTTAGTAGTTTGCTTTTCTAGGTTTTCAACAATGGCTTCCACCGCTTTGTCAATACCTCTTTTTAAATCCATTGGGTTAGCACCAGCTGCTACGTTTTTTAAACCTTCTTTTACAATTGCTTGTGCAAGCACGGTAGCAGTTGTAGTTCCATCACCGGCAAGATCATTGGTTTTGGAAGCAACTTCTTTTACCATTTGTGCGCCCATATTTTCTAGCGCGTCTTCCAATTCAATTTCTTTTGCAACGGTTACACCATCTTTGGTTACTTGTGGTGCGCCGAAAGATTTGCTAATAATTACGTTACGACCCTTTGGGCCCAAGGTTACTTTTACTGCGTTTGCCAATGCATCAACACCACGCTTAATACTGTCGCGGGCTTCTACATCAAATTTTATATCTTTTGCCATAAACTTTTGAATTTTATTATTTCCGCAAAAGCGGAAATCTCGTTATTAATATTTATAAATTTTAAATTTTTGCATTTAAAGAAATTCCAAATTACAAGCACCAAATTCCAAATAAAATTCAGAAATCAATTTTTAAAAAAGTTTCGTATTGTAATTTATTTCTTTGGGATTTGGATTTTGCAATAATTGTTAAATTATTGCCAGAATATCATCTTCGCGCATGATGAGGTAATCGTTACCATCAAATTTTAAATCGCTGCCAGAGTACTTTCCGTATAGCACGGTGTCTCCAACTTTTACGGTCATTTTGTAATCCTCTTTACCTTTACCTACTGCTACTACTTTACCTTGCTGAGGTTTTTCTTTAGCCGAATCTGGAATGTACAATCCCGAAGCTGTTTTGGTTTCTGCCTCTTGTGGCTGAACCAGTACACGATCTGCAAGTGGTTGAATTTTCAATGCCATTTTAATATTATTTTTTAGTTGTTAAACTTTAGTTTATGTGTTTGGTAGCTTATTGGCAGAAATTGTGCCACTGGCAAGAAACTGACAGGATAGAAAACAAAAATGCCAGCTTGTCAGAAGCTGGCATTTTAAAAAATATTTTTGAAGCAATTATTCTGCCGGATCTGTAGTGGCAGGCGCAGGCGTTTCTGTAGTTGGAACCGCAGGAATCGCGCTTTCGTCAAAAGTTTTAGACTGTACAGCGTTTCCGCCCATAACAAAAATGTTTGAAAATAAAATTAGCGCCAACATTATGGTAGCTAAAGTCCAAGTACTTTTATCGAGAAAGTCACTGGTTTTTTGAACACCACCTATTTGGCTACCGCCACCACCGCCGAAAGACGATGAAAGTCCGCCACCTTTTGGATTTTGAACCATTATAACTACGACCAATAAAAAGGCCACTATCATTATTAAAACTAAAAATATTGTATACGTACTCATTACTGCTCTATATTAATCAATTTTTCTATTGCTCGAATTTGGTCTGCAAAGAAACCACTTTTTTCGGGATTTTTCAAAATTAATATTTTATATGCTTGAATTGCCTTTTTATAATTCTTTTGTTGCAAATAAACTTTCGCCAAAGTCTCCGTCATCAGCGAATCAGCAGCTTGTGTGTTGGCGCTTTTTAAAATATCTTTTTCCTGCTTAGCCGATTTGTTTTCAATTTCGGAAGGAATAATTTTTGGCTTTTCCTGAATAAACTTGTCAATTAATTCAAATTTTCGGCTTCTGTCATCATCTTCAGTTTCGCGCTTCTCTTCGCTGTTTTTTTTCTCTAATTTGTTTGCGCGTTTAATGGGTTGAGCCTTGGTAAGCTTTAACCATTCAGAAAATGAATAGGTGTCGTTTTTTGTAAAATTTAAAGGTTTGTCGGTTTGTAAAATTTCATCTGTATCTTCAGAAGTTTTTGGAGTAGCTTCGTCATGGCTATCTTCCACCAATTTACTCACCGATGCTACTTTGCGCTCAAACAACCCGGGATTTAAAATATCTTCGGCCTTTTGGACTTCGGCTTTAAACTTATTATCGTCTTCGTCTTGCACTTGCTTAGAAACATTTTCGGCAATAACGTTAATGTTTTTAATTGAAGAGTCTTGTTGTAAAATTGATTGCGAAATTTGATTTTGAATAAATTTTTCTGAAGTGATATAATCAAATAAAATGTCGCGGTCTGTGGTGTGAGCAGCAGTTATTTTTAACGCCTCGTTATAGCGATAACTTTCAGAATTTTTTAGCCCTTTTAATTGCAATGCCCGCGCACTTTGAAAGTACGGAAATTTTTTAACGAGCCTATCGAGCGCTTCCAAATCTTCGGAAGTAATTTTTTGCGGATTTGCAAGTAGATATGTGTAGTTTGAAATTTTCAAAAAATTAATTTTTTACCAATTCGCAAGCGATTTATTAAAAATATCTTGTGTAATTCTTTCAAAAATAATCTCAACAGCAGCGTCTAATTTAGAGCCTGTTAACTGTGTTGTGCCAGGGTAGTCATAGTAAAAACTAAAAGATTGCTCAAAATCTTTTAGTGGTTCTTTGGTGTTGTAAAAGCGTACATTAACCGCAATGGTTAAACGGTTTTGGGCCGCCGTACTCGTAGATGTTGCCGTAATGGGAGCAATGTAATATTGCGTTATTTCGCCTTCATAAACCAAGTCGCCATTATTGTTTACAAGATCTAAGCTGGTTTGGTTTAAAAGTAAGTCTTGTAAGTTTTGTGTAAAATCGCGCGCAATCCCGGGCTCAACAATAGGGGCATTATTTTGAAAGTAATTTACCTGCACCGTTTTTGTGGTGCTGTAATTAATATCGGCACCCGTAAAAGAATAGGGGCCGCAGCTTTGCAATAAAATTGCAACTATAGCTGTGATAACGTGCAAGTTTTTAGGTATTTTATGCATTTAGGTTTACAAATTGTACTGTTTTATTTTACGGTATAACGTTCGTTCTGAAATTCCTAATTCATCGGCAGCATCTTTGCGTTTACCATTGTATTTTTCGAGCGATTTTTTTATGAGTTCCAGTTCTTTTTGCTGAAGCGATAAATTTTCTTCTTCTTCAATATCTTCGGCGTACTCGTATTTGTCTTTACGCTGTTCTGTTGCGTGTTCGGGAATGCTAAAAACTTCCACATCACTTTGCGAAGCTATATTTTCGTCTTCAATAATTGAAGCTAATTCTTCTTCGGCTTCGTTGTCTTGGGCATAAATTTTATTAATTAATGAAGATTGCTCCTCTTTTACCTTAGCTGCATTCCCTGTCTTCATTAACTCTAAAGTAAGCTTTTTAAGATCGTTTACATCGCGCTTCATATCAAAAAGCACTTTATAAAGAATTTCGCGTTCGCTTCCAAAATCGCTTTCAGACTTTTTATCGTTTACAACGGCTGGTAAATTACTGCCGGTATCGGGTAAATAGTGTTTTAGCGTTTCAAAATTAATTTCTCGATTTTGCTCTAAAACTGAAATTTGTTCGGCCACATTTCGCAACTGGCGTATGTTACCGCTCCATCTATATTGCAGCAGTAATGCCGTAGCGCGTTCGTCTAAGCGAATGGTTGGCATTTTATATTTCTGTGCAAAATCTGCCGCAAATTTTCGGAAGAGCAAATGTATGTCTTCTTGCCGTTCCCGTAAAGGTGGCAAATTAATTTCTACGGTACTCAATCTGTAATAAAGATCTTCGCGAAACTTTCCTTTTTCAATAGCTTCCACCATTTTTACATTTGTGGCGGCCACGATGCGAACATCGGTTTTTTGCACTGCGGAAGAACCAACTTTCATAAACTCGCCATTTTCCAAAACCCGAAGTAGTCGTACTTGCGTTGGCAATGGTAATTCGCCAACTTCATCTAAAAAAATTGTACCCCCATCGGCTACTTCAAAATACCCGCTACGGGTAGCGGTTGCGCCGGTAAAAGCACCTTTTTCGTGACCGAAAAGTTCGCTGTCAATGGTTCCTTCTGGAATGGCACCGCAGTTAACGGCAATATATTTACCGTGTTTTCTGTGGGAAAGCGAATGTATTATTTTTGGAATACTTTCTTTCCCCACACCGCTTTCGCCTGTAACCAATACCGAAATATCTGTTGGCGCAACCTGAATTGCTTTTTCTACGGCACGGTTTAATTTTGGATCGTTGCCTATTATTCCAAATCGTTGTTTTGTTGCTTGTATGCTTTCCATATTGTTATCCCCGCAACCGCGGGGATCTCATAATTTTAGTTTTAATAATACTCGTAGGTTAACTCTTTAATAATTACATCGTTCTTCTTAATTTCTGCACTTGTAGGATAACCCTCAGAATTATAAATTGTGGTTTTGGTCTTTACATAGTTTGAATCTGGCACTGAGCTATTTACAGTAACACGTGTGTAATTGTTTTTTGAAAAATAATTATGTCTGTTGAACAAACTAAGATGATCGCCAATGGTGGCGTTAAAATAATTATTTTCAACACATTCGTAGAGTGGGTTTATGCCTTCATCATATTCAAAAACATAAGTTTTTTCAAATCCATTATTTAGAGTTTCATTGATAGATTGAATGTTATCGCCGCTATATTCAATAATTTGGGTAGCTATTCCCGTATCTGTACTAACGTAGTTTTTTACAATCTTTCCCTCGGCATTGTAATAAATTTCGCCATACATAGAAGATTGCTGAAATGTAAGTTTTGTTGGTTCCATAGAATAATCACGAATTCCCACAACATCGCCGGTGCCACTCAGAAAAGTGATTTTGTCAATGTTGTTGTCTTGATCATACGCAAAAACATCTTGTCTGCCTAAAACATCATCCCCGTAAATAAAGCTTTTCTCGCTAATTTGTCCAGAATTATTGTAGTTGTATAACCAATACAAAGTCATATCTGAATGAATCGTGCTTTCGTGCGTAGTTTGTCCAGATTCATCAAACAGTCTTTCTAAGGTGTAATTGTCTGTACTTTGATCAAAAAAGAAATTTTGACTAAACTTCTTGATTTTAAATTCCTGAATTTCTTCAGGTGTGTTGTCATCGTTATTAGAGCAAGCTAAAAACAACAATGTTGTTGCAAATAAAAATAAAATACGTTTCATAACTTTTGATATTAAGATTAATAATATTCGTAGGTTAATTCTTCAATTAGAGTTCCGTCTTTTTTAACAACCGCACTGGTTGGGTAGCCATCTGTGTTATATTGAAATATTTTTAAAAGCGTATAATTATCCTCTGGGAATTGTGAATTTGTGTAAACCTCGCCCGTAAAATTATTAGGTGATAAAAATGGTTTCCAATAATTTAAGTTGAACCAATATTGCCCTAATAAATCCAAATGATTTTCATTAAAGGATGTATGGAGCGGATTTATTTTAGTATCGTATTGGTAGGTGTATTCCGATAAAATATCGGGTTCGCCGTAAATTCTGGTGTTACTTATACTAGGTCTTTTCATTATATTATTTACAGCATCATAGTATAAACTTTCAGTTGAAAATCCGCCCATGTCAATTTCGTTGTGTATAGAGGTAAGTATATTACTGTTATAATTCAATGTGGTATAAAAACCAGGGGATCTGTGTTCTATTGAAATTTTATTGGGCTGATGTGTCAATTGAAAATATATATCGGGAGTTCCCCCATCAAAAGATTCGGATATAAAGTCTAATTTATTTTCTGAATCATAGGTGTACTCAAGGGATCTATTTCCGTTAACTCCTTCAAAAATCATCACACTTTCCGTTAATCGTCCAAGTTGATTGTAGTTATAATTAATAATTCGGGTGTAATCTGAATTTGCTTCATCCTCTTTTTTTTGTGATAATCTGCCGTTTTCATCAAAAAAATATACAGTGCTGTTTCCTGTTGGATTTCCGTTGAGATCCACCGAGACCTTTGAAAATTTTTTGATTTTTAGTTCTTGTGGGTTTTCTGAACCGTTATTATCGTCATTGGAGCACGCCAAAAACAATAAACTTGCTGTAAAAAGAAATAGAATGCGTTTCATATATATATTGGTTTTATGAGTATCCAACTGCTTCGCCTATAAGCGTTGCAGTAGTACAATCGGTTATTTTTACATTCACAAAATCTCCGGGTTTGTAATTTTTCTTCGGAAAAACGGCAACATTGTTATGTTCTGTTCGGCCGCTCCATTCGTTTTTATTTTTTTTCGATTCTTTTTCAATTAAAACCGTTACAGTCTTGCCTAAAAACTCGGCAGTACGAAGCGCACTGTGCTTTTGTTGTAGATCTACAATTTCTGTAAGTCTTCGGCTTTTTACCTCTTCGGGTACATCGTCTTCCAATTTACGGCCAGCCATGGTGCCGGGTCTTTCAGAATATTTATACATATAACCAAAGCTGTATTTTACATATTCCATAAGGCTTTTGGTGTCTTCGTGATCTTTTTCGGTTTCTGTAGGAAAACCAATAATCATATCTTGTGAAATAGCACAACCGGGAATAATTTCGTTAATTTTATCTATTAACTGCATGTATTCTTCGCGCGTGTGCTGTCTGTTCATCTTTTTTAATATTCTTGAACTTCCACTTTGAACCGGTAGGTGAATATGGTTACAGATGTTTTTGTGTTTTGCTACCACGTGCAGCACGTCTTCACCCATATCCTGCGGGTTGCTGGTTGAAAAACGAATTCGCATTTTTGGTTGTGCCGTTGCTGCCAAATCTAATAACTGAGCAAAATTGGTAGCGGTGGCTTTTTGCATTTCGGAGGCGTTTTTAAAATCTTTTTTAAGTCCGCCGCCGTACCATAGGTAACTATCAACGTTTTGACCAAGGAGGGTAATTTCTTTATAGCCCTGTTGGGCTAAATCGTTTATTTCGTTTAAAATACTGTGCGGGTCTCTACTGCGCTCACGGCCTCGTGTAAAAGGCACTACACAAAACGTACACATATTATCGCATCCGCGGGTAATGCTTACAAAAGCGGTAATGCCGTTACCGCCCAACCTAACGGGTGAAATATCGCCATAGGTTTCTTCTTTAGAAAGGATAACATTTACTGCATCGCGACCTTCTTCAACTTCTTTAAGTAAATTAGGGATGTCTTTATAGGCGTCTGGGCCTACAACTAAATCGACAATTTTTTCTTCTTCAAGAAATTTTTCCTTTAAACGTTCGGCCATACAGCCCAACACGCCCACTTTCATTTTTGGGTTGTCATTGCGTTTTACGGCGTTGTATTTTTCTAAACGCTTTCTAACGGTTTGTTCGGCCTTATCGCGAATAGAACAAGTGTTTACCAAAACTAAATCGGCTTCTTCGAGTTTATTAGTAGTGTTATAACCTTGTTCTGTAAGGATGGAAGCTACAATTTCGCTGTCGCTAAAATTCATAGCACAACCATAACTTTCAATGTATAATTTTCGAGCGTTATCGGGTTTAGACGTTAAGGTTAACGTGTTACCCTGTACTTTTTCGTCAATAATCTTTTCCATAAAAATCTAAACTTCAATGTATAATCAACGTTGAATTGATTGAACTGGCAAAGATACAATTAATTGCTAACGGTGACAAAGTGTCAGATTAATTATTATTGAAATTTATTTGTTTAAATTTTGTTGCGTGGAAAGCCGAAGTATTTCGTTTAAAGTTTCTTTTTCATCTGCCCAGCCCAAAATTTTAACCGAATCGCTTGGGTTGTAATTGGCAAACCAAATTTCAATTATGGTTAGCGCTTGTTTATATTTTTTTGAAAATTCAATTAAAGAGGTAGCAGTGAGTGTTTGCAATTTTGGATTTGCTGGAATGGCAATTACCTTAAAATCGGCTTGGCCCTCGTCTAACAATTTTAACATTGCAATTGGTGTAATTTCTAAGTGGGTGTCTGTGGGAAGCGATTCGCATAAAACTAGCACGTCTAACGGGTCGCCATCGCCACCTTGGGAGGCATTGGCATAAGTAGAAGGAATAAAACCGTAATTTCCCGGATAGGGTAAATATTCAATTACACGCTCATTTCCATTTAAGGAGTCAATTTTAAATTTTTTTGTGTTTTTGTTGAATTCAATCTTTTTATTAGTGCCTGCCGGAATTTCTACAATGCAATTTACATGGCCCGATTTTGAAAATGTGGTAAGCCCGATTGGGTTTTTTGCTACGTAGCACCCTTGAAATAGGAAAGCAATTATGAGTATTAAACAACTTTTAAGATGGTTTTTTTTAGGTGTAAAATTTAATTTCATGATTTAATATTGTTGTTTAAAGATGTTTAAATTTCTGTATTTTTCTTTCTAAATGTTGTTAATACTTGACTAATTTACGGCTTCAAAAATTGCGTATTCAAAAATTCATATACTTTTGTAGCCAGAATAAAAAAGGATATGGCAAAGAATTTAGTGATCGTAGAGTCCCCGGCAAAAGCAAAAACCATTGAAAAATTTTTAGGTAAAGATTTTAAGGTAGCTTCTAGTTTTGGGCACATTGCAGATCTTCCGTCTAAAGAGTTAGGCGTTGATGTTGAAGGAGATTTCACACCAAAATACACAGTAAGTAGCGATAAGAAAAAACTTGTTAACGAATTAAAATCACTCTCTAAAAAAGCCGATACAGTTTGGTTAGCAAGTGATGAGGATCGTGAAGGAGAAGCTATTGCATGGCATTTGGCCGAAGAATTAAAACTCGATAAAGACAAAACCAAACGTATTGTTTTTCACGAAATTACAAAATCGGCCATATTAAAAGCTATTGAAAACCCAAGAAATATAGACTACAATTTGGTTAATGCGCAGCAAGCACGCCGTGTATTAGATAGGTTGGTAGGTTATGAACTTTCGCCTGTTTTATGGAAAAAGGTAAAAGGGGGGCTTTCGGCAGGAAGAGTACAATCTGTAGCGGTGCGATTAATTGTTGAGCGCGAACGTGAAATTGAGGCTTTTACACCAGTAGCTTCTTATAGAGTTGATGCCGAATTTACAACGGCAGATGGAAGTAAATTTAAAGCAAAAATTCCGAAGAATTTTGAAACCGAAGACGCTGCGCGCGAGTTTCTTCAAAAGAATGTGGGTGCCAATTATAAAATTTCGGACCTTACTAAAAAACCTGCGAAAAAATCGCCAGCCGCACCATTTACTACTTCTACGTTGCAGCAGGAGGCGGCAAGAAAGTTATATTTTTCGGTAGGAAAAACAATGACCATTGCGCAGCGATTGTACGAGGCGGGGCTTATTACTTATATGCGTACCGATAGTGTAAACTTAAGCAAGGACGCTAAAGACGCTGCTCAAAAAGAAATTGTTAATTCGTACGGGAAAGAATATAGCAACCCACGCGATTATAAAGGTAAAAGTAAAGGCGCGCAAGAGGCACACGAAGCTATCCGCCCTACCGATATGACGCGACACAATATTACAGGCGATAACGACCAAGCGCGATTATACGATTTAATTTGGAAGCGAACCTTGGCTTCGCAAATGAGTGATGCACAATTAGAGCGTACGAACGTAAAAATTGATGTACTCTCGAAGGAGAAAGTTTCAGAAAATTTTACCGCAAATGGTGAAATGATAAAATTCGACGGTTTTTTAAAAGTTTATTTAGAAGGAACCGATTTTGAAGAAGAAGAACAAGATGGAATGTTGCCGAATATGAAAAAAGGCGACACTTTAGATAATAATTATATTACAGCAACGCAACGCTTTACGCGTCCGCCGTATCGATTCACCGAAGCTTCATTAGTAAAGCAATTGGAGGAGCTTGGTATTGGACGACCATCTACTTATGCGCCAACAATTTCGACAATTATTAGTAGAAATTATGTTGAAAAAGGAACTGTAGAAGGGGTTGAAAGAAATTATACACAAATTACGCTCAAAAGCAACACTGTAAAAGATAAAACCTTAACTGAAACCGTTGGGTCTGATAAAGGGAAATTAGTGCCCACAGATATAGGTATGATTGTAAACGACTTTTTAGTAGACCACTTTAAAAATATATTAGATTATAATTTTACAGCCAAAGTAGAACAAGATTTTGATGATATAGCCGAGGGCAAGGAAGAGTGGACAAAAATGATGAAAGACTTTTACGGTAAATTTCATCCACAAGTTGAGCACGTTGAAGAAAATGCCGATCGCGAAAGTGGAGAGCGTATTTTAGGCGAAGATCCGGCTACAGGTAAAACGGTGTTGGTGCGTTTAGGAAAATACGGTCCTATGGCACAAATAGGCGCTCCCGAAGACGAAGAAAAAAAGTTTGCGAGCCTACGCCCCGACCAACAATTGCATTTAGTAACTTTTGAAGAGGTAATGGATCTTTTTAAGCTTCCTAAAACCTTGGGAATTTACGATAATGAAGAGGTTGAAGTAAATAATGGTCGTTTTGGCCCTTATGTTCGCTTTGGTAAAACGTTTATTTCGTTGCCCAAAGGTATGGACCCGTTGGATGTAGATATGGCATTCGCAAAAGAGCTTATTGAAGAAAAGAAAAAAGCCGATGCTCCTATATATATGTATGAAGATTTGCCTGTGCAAAAAGGTGTAGGTCGTTTTGGGCCCTATATTAAATGGAATAATATGTTTATTAACGTAAACAAGAAATACGATTTTGATAATTTATCAGATGAGGATATTGTTCAGTTAATTGAGGACAAAAAGCAAAAAGAAATAGATAAGCTTATTAACGAGTGGCCCGAAGAAAAAATTAGAATTGAAAAAGCACGTTGGGGGCGTTTTAATATTATTAAGGGTAAAACAAAGGTAGAACTACCAAAAGGCACCGAAGCCGATAAAATTACCTTAGAAGAAGCAAAAGCGCTTTTAGAAAAGAAAAATCCGAAAAAGAAAAAGACGACAAAAAAGAAAACTACAACTAAGAAAAAAGCGTCTGCCAAGAAAAAATAATGATTGCATTTTTATCTCCCCTTTCAAAAAACGTACTGGCGCATCGCGAAGTTTTACCTCCAGGTACCTTGGGTAAACAAGTTGAGGTTCACGCCGAGGCAGGTGATTTGCCAGATTTGCAAAATGTAAAATTTGTAATACTCGGGATTAAAGAAAATAGGTGCGATGTAAATTATATTGGAGAGACTTTATCTTTTGATGCGTATAGAAAAGCCTTGTATTCTCTCTACCCAGGCAACTGGAATTATAAAATAATAGACCTTGGCGATATTGAAAAAGGCGAAACGGTACAAGATACTCGCTTTGCCGCAAAAGAAGTAATTGCGGCATTACTGCAAAGAGAAATTGTCCCTATAATTTTAGGAGGCGGTCAAGATATGGCTTACACTCAATACCGAAGCTATGATGAGTTGGGCGCCATGGTTAATGTTGTAAATATCGATAACCGGTTTGATTTAGGAAATGCAGAATTGCCTATTTCAAATAAATCGTATGTAGGTAAAATGGTGGTAGACGAGCCTTACAACCTGTTTAATTACAGTGCTATTGGGTACCAATCATTTTTTAATTCGCCTGAAGAAATTGCCTTAATGGAAAAGCTCTATTTTGAAGCTTATCGTTTAGGCGAAGTTACGGCCGATATTACTATGGTAGAGCCCATTATTCGCGATGCCGATATGGTGACTCTCGATGCCACTGCAATAAAAAGCTCTGAATTGAGTTATAGAAACAATTATAGCCCAAATGGTTTTGACGGTCGCGAAATATGTGCTATCGCCCGTTATGCAGGTATAAGTAACAAAGTCAAGTCGTTTGGAGTTTATGAATTAAGCGATTCTATAGACAGTAAAAGTGGGGCTATGTTAATAGCGCAAATACTTTGGTATTTTATAGAAGGCTATAATTTTAGAGTAGATGATGGCGATTTTAACGACGAGAAAAGCTTCACAACGTATAAAGTGCCTATAGATGATGAAGTTTTAGAGTTTAAAAAGAGTAATAAAACAGAGCGTTGGTGGATTGTTTTGCCATTTATTTCAAATGTTAATAATAAATTAAAAAGCCGTGCGTTAATACCTTGTACCTATGGCGAATATTTGGGTGCATGTAATCAGGAAATTCCTGAAAGGTGGTTGAAAGCCCGCTATAAGAATGAAGTATAATTTAAGTAAGCAAGTAGAGGTAGGTATCAATGAATTTTCAAAAAAAAAATTGTTTTTTTGAATTTTTATAGATACGTTTACGCCCTTGAATCTCAAAATTTAACCAAAATACCTATGAAGAAGTTTATTGCATTAACTGCGATCGTTGCCTTTTTGTTCAGTTGTAACTCTGGAGACCGAGGCGAATTGGTTGGGGTAAAAGGTAAAAAATGGTATCCTCAAAAACCTTATGGAATGACACTCGTACCGGGTGGCTCATTCATTATGGGTAAAAGCGATGACGATTTTGTTGCCGTAAATGATGCGCCAACTAAAACCGTTACCGTTCGTTCTTTTTATATGGACGAAACTGAAATTACTAACTCAGAGTACCGTCAATTTGTAAATTGGGTAAGAGATTCTACAGTGCGCTTACGTTTAGCTATTCAAGCAGATATGGTTGGAGCTACACCAGGTGATGGTGGTATTGGAGAGTTTGCTTTCGTTGACCAAGAAAATGAAGAAATGACGCCGTACCAACAGTATATGTACGACAATTACTTTGGGATGGGCGAAGATTACTACGCGGGTAGAAAGCTTAACGATAAAGTAGATATTATTTGGGATACTTCAGAATACCCAGATGAGTATTACTCTGAAGTTATGGACACGATGTATATTCCTATTGAGGAAGCATACAACGGTCAACGTACTATCGATGTAAGTAAGCTTAAATTTCAATATACCTATATGGATATTGAAGCAGCAGCTCGCGACAAAACCAAGCGAAGAAAAGATTTTATTAAAAAGGAAGAATTAATGATTTATCCAGATACTACAGTTTGGATTAAAGACTTTAATTATTCTTATAATGAGCCAATGCACAACGATTATTTTTGGCATCAAGCATATGGTGATTACCCAGTTGTTGGGGTAAACTGGAAGCAAGCTAAAGCATTTTGTGCGTGGAGAACGTTGTATAAAAACGCATACCAAAAATCTAAAAAGAAAAACTTTGTCAATTCTTTCCGTCTCCCAGGTGAGGCAGAGTGGGAGTACGCAGCTCGTGGCGGCTTAGAGTCTGCTACCTACCCGTGGGGTGGCCCATATGCTAAAAACGACCGCGGTTGTTTTATGGCCAACTTTAAGCCATTACGTGGAGATTATGCGGCAGACCAAGCGTTATACACTGTAGAAGCTAAAAGTTATGAGCCAAACGAATTTAACTTGTATAATATGTCTGGTAATGTGGCCGAGTGGGTAGCATCATCTTACGATCCTGCATCATACAACTATTCGTCTACTATGAATCCAAATGTCAACGATAAAGACAATATGCGCAAAGTTGTTCGCGGTGGTTCTTGGAAAGATGTAGCTTACTTTTTACAAGTTAGTACTCGCGACTACGAGTATGCAGATTCGGCTAGAAGTTATATTGGCTTTAGAACTGTTCAAGATTATATGGGGACAGACGTAGTTTTAAATAACAACTTTGGCGATGCTCGCTAATATCCCTTTTTTTTTAAATTCAAAACCTTTTTTATTAAACTCAATCAAACCTTAAACTAAAAACTCAACAAAACATTAAGTATTATGGCACAATCAAAATCTTCAAAGAAATTATTTAATATGGCCTACGGCCTTGGAGCATCGATAGTAATTATTGGAGCACTTTTCAAAATTCTTCACTGGGAATTAGGTCCGTTAAACGGTGGTGTTCTTTTGGCAATCGGACTTATTACTGAAGCAATTATTTTCGCGATTTCTGCTTTTGAGCCGGTAGACGAGGATCTGGATTGGTCATTGGTTTATCCAGAACTAGCAGGAGGCGCAAGTACTAAGAAAAAAGCAGTTGCTAAAGAAACTGAAGACACTCAAGGTCTTTTGTCTAAAAAACTAGATGATATGTTAAAGGACGCTCGTATCGATGCTGAATTAATGAACAGCCTAACAACTAGTATTCGATCTTTTGAAGGGGCTACTAAAAGTATGGCTCCTACTGCCGAAGCAATGAGCTCTACTAAAAAGTATAGCGAAGAAATGGCGCTTGCTGCTGCACAAATGGATTCATTAAACAGCCTTTATAAAGTGCAAATTGAATCGGCAAGCCGTCAAACTGAAGCAAACCAAGCAATCGCAGAAAATGCCGAGCAACTTAAGCAGCAAATGCAAAACTTATCTACAAACCTTTCTTCATTGAACGGTGTGTATGGTGGAATGCTTTCGGCGATGACTCATAAAAACTAAGATAGGTTTTCACCTTAATTATTAATCTTTAAAAAAGAATAAAAATGGCAGGAGGAAAACTATCCCCAAGGCAGAAGATGATTAACCTTATGTATTTGGTTTTCATCGCAATGCTTGCACTAAATATGTCCAAAGAAGTATTATCTGCTTTTGGACTTTTAAATGAAAAAATTGAAGACGCTAATGCAGCTACAACACAACGTAATCAAGCCTTTATGGAAGGGCTTGCTGTAAAGGCCGCCGATGAACCTGCGCAATACGCCGAGGTAAAAGCGAAAGCCGATAAAGTAGCGCAAATTTCAAACGAACTCGACACATATTTGGCTTCACTGAAGGAAGCTGCAATGGCGAAAATTGAAGACCCTTCAGATTATGAAGTTATGGATAAACCAGACTTTTTTAACAACCTGTTTTTTACAGGCGATAAGTATAAAGAAGGCGGACAAGAATTTATAGCAAAAATTGATGCTTACCGCACGCAAATGCTAGATGTATTGTCTGATCCTGCTTTGGAAAAAGTTGCTGGAATTGACGAAATTGAAGCCGCTGTAAAAAATAACTTTTCAACAGCCGAAGAAACAAATCGCGACGGTAAAAAAGTTAAGTGGTTAAACTACCATTACGAAGGTTTCCCATTAGTAGCTTCTTTAACTAAGCTTACTCAAATTCAAGCCGATGTTAAAAGCACTAAGAGTGAAATTCTTCAAAAAATGTTGGCAGGACAACAAGCTGCTGCACTATCTTTTAGTAACTATTCAACATTGTTAGAATCATCTAAATCTGCTTACTATTCAGGCGAAACTTTTGACGGTTCTATTGTTCTTGGTCGTACAGACGAAAGTACAAAACCAAAAAGGGCAGAACTTACCTTGGATGGTCGCAAACTGGAGGAAGGAAAAGACTACACCTTTGAAGGAGGTAAGGTGAAATTAAGCGTTGGCGCTGGTGCGCCAGGTGATCATAAAATTGAAGGATTCTTATACTACGGAGAAGATGGTAAAGAAACCGAAGTAAAAGTAGATCGATCGTTTGCAACAATTTCTAAACCAAATTCGGCAGTGATTGCTGCAGATAAGATGAATGTTGTATACCGTGGAGTTGATAACCCAATTACGGTTTCTATTCCTGGAATACCTGACAATAAAGTAAATGCTTCGGCACCAGGTTTATTTAAAGTTTCGGGTACTAAATATGTAATGCGTCCAGGATCTGGAAGAACAGTTACAATTTCGGCAAATGGAACAATGCCAGATGGCCAAACTGTTGGCTCTAAACAAGAATTCCGTATTAAAGATATCCCTGCGCCAGTAGGTGCTGTACGTGGTGAGACAGGAATTGTTAGAATGGCACGTGGAGGCTTAGAAATTTCAACAGTTTCGGCGGTATTGCAAGACTTTGACTTCGACTTAAATATTCGTGTAACTGGCTTTAGTTTTAAAGTTTCTGGTCAACCTACGGTTAAAGTAAGAGGAACAAAACTAGACGCTGCGGCAAAAGGTGCTTTAAGAAGAGCAAAACGTGGTGATGCAGTTCAAATCTTTGATATCAATGCTACCCTCGCAGGAAATTCAAGCTATAAGCTTAAAAAGATTTCTCCTGTAATTATTGAATTGACAAACTAAAATTAAGTAAAAACCCTATAGGTATGAATTTGAAAAATGTTGTTTTATGTGTTTTGGGTCTTGGAATGGCCGCGAGTGCTTCGGCACAAGTAAACATTCTTAATGCCAAAACCCCGGAGGATATAGGCAAGAAAACCGAAGCGCAAATTGCGTATGACAACGATAAACCGTTGCCGTATGGATATACAGATGAGCGTGACGTACTGTGGTCTAAAACCACTTGGGAAATTATAGATCTTGACGAAAGAGTAAACTTTCCATTGTATTACCCTATAGATACCAACAACATTGGTGCAGATAGACGCTCCCTTTATGATGTTTTGGTAAGAAACATTAAAAATGGAAAAATTGATGCTGTTTATGCAGATTCATATTTTACTGAAAAACGTACTTTAGATGATATTACAGCCTCTTTGGTGTATAGCGATACTACAGACTTAGGTATCGAGCAATACAATGCCGAAGGTGTAGTAGATCCACAATACGTTCGTAAGTTTTCATTAGACGCTGGCGATATTGAAGAATGGCGTATTCGCGGGTACTGGTACTTAGACAAGCGTCAAGGCGAGTTAAAGTATCGTTTGCTGGGTATTTGCCCAGTAGCTAACGAGGCGCGCTCTAAGGCTTTCCCAGAAGATGGAATTGATTCTAAAGTTGAATTATTCTGGGTTTGGTTTCCAGGAGCACGCGAAGTGCTACACGAAGCAAAAGCCTTTAACCGAAAGAATACATCGCAACCCATATCATACGATCACTTGTTAAATTCTAGACGTTTTAACGCTGTTATTTATAAAGAAGACAACGTACAAGGCGACAGAACTGTTAACGATTATATTAACGATAATGCTTTAATGCAACTATTAGAATCTGATAGAATTAAAGAGCAAATTCGCAATATCGAAATAGACTTATGGAATTACTAAGTTGTTGATTTTATTCATAAATTTAAAGAACCCTTCAGGTTTCATTTTTTGAAATTGAAGGGTTTTTTATTTATATATACTGGTTAATATGAAAAATGTAGATTATATAGTAGTAGGATTGGGGATTGCTGGTATTTCATTATGCGAACAACTTTTAGCACAAAACAAAAGTTTTATAGTAATTGATAATGGTAAACCGGGTGCTACGGCAAATTCGGGTGGTGTGTTTAATCCTACAGTTTTAAAACGTTTTACCGTTACGTGGAATGCCTCGCAATTTTATCCCGAAGCAGTATCTTTTTACCGTAACATTTCAGAAAAGTTAAACCAACAAATATTTGTAGAAAACCCAATTCTTCGTGTTTTTAAAAGTGTTGAAGAACAAAATAATTGGACAGTAGCAAGCGATAAAAACGAATTGCAACCCTATCTATCTACCGAATTTTTAAAAAATAATAACAACAATATTTCTGCTCCATTAGGCTTCGGAAAAGTTTTGGGTACGGCCCAAATTAACGTATCAAACCTACTTACAGGGTATCGTAAATATTTAAAGAACAATAACCATCTTTTTGAAGAAGAGTTCAACTATCAAGCTCTAAAGCAGGCTAATGGTACTGTAACTTATAACAATTATACGGCAACAACTGTAATTTTTGCCGAAGGCGCAGGAGCAAAGCGCAATCCGTTTTTTCCGCAAAAAGCATTAAAAGGTAATAAAGGAGAATATATAATCATAAAAGCCCCTGAATTAAAGCTACAATCGCTTTTAAAAGATGCGTTTTATATAATTCCACTTGGGGATGACTGTTATAAAGTTGGTGCAACCTTTAATCGCGAAAGTTTAACTTTAGAAACTACGCAAGCGGCACGAGATGAAATTATTTCAAAATTAAAAAAGATGATTAATTGCCCTTTCGAGCTTGTGGGTCAAACGGCAGGTATAAGACCCACTACGCAAGACCACAAACCATTAATTGGCAGCGTGCCTCAATTTAAAAATATTGTATTTTTTAATGGATTGGGTTCGCGCGGATTTTTGATGGCACCTTTAGTCTCAAAGATTTTAATTAACGCAATAACGCAAAATACCGCCATGCCAAAAGACATGGATATTAATAGAATGCTGTAAAGTTTATGAATTATTTTTCGGCTTTTTCACGGTCGTAATCAACAAAAAAGTTAATCCAAATATTTCTTGAAACTCTTACTATTATAGGAAACAAAACAGCAAGCGTTATAATAATTGCTAAAAACGAATAATTTCTGCCTAAGTCGAGAAAAAAGAACGAAATAATAAATGCGGCTACGGCAATGGCTACTCCCACAGCATAACTTACGTACATTGCGCCAAAAAAGAAAGAAGGTTCAATTTTAAATTTTTTACCGCAATGGCTGCAAAATTCGTGCATCTTCATCAGCTTGGTTACTTTGTATGGGTTGTTTTCAACATACATATCGCCCTTGTGGCAAACGGGGCATTTGCTAGTAAAAATACTGTAAAGTTTGGTGCCTTTCAATAATTTCATTCTCAGCTTTTTTAACGCCACAAAAATAGGCATCTTTGCAAAAATTTTAAAGCAATTTGCAAAGTAAAGTTTATCGCTTATTGGCATAATTGGTGCTTAAAAATTTTAGGTTTAATACTTACATATCATGATTAATATTCATAATCTTTCAGTCTCTTTTCAAGGCGATTATTTGTTCGAAAAAATTACATTTCAGCTTAAAGCGGGTGACCGTGTTGGACTGGTTGGAAAAAATGGCGCCGGAAAATCTACCTTGCTAAAAATACTTTCGGGCGAACAGGAGTACGATACCGGCCAGATTGCCACCGATAAAGAAATTTCAATTGGTTTTTTAAAACAAGATATCGATTTTGAAAAAGGAAGAACGGTTTTGGAAGAGTCTTATGAGGCATTTACCGAAATTAAAAAGCTCGAAAAAAAGCTGGAAGAAATAAACACCCAACTTGCCGAAAGAACCGATTACGAAAGTGAAGGCTATCATAATTTAATGGTAGATTTAAACGATGTGCAGCATCAATATGAAATTCACGGTGGGTACAATTATCAAGGTGAAACCGAACGTATTTTACAAGGTTTAGGTTTTCAACGCGCCGATTTTGATAAACTCACCGAAACGTTTTCGGGCGGGTGGCGTATGCGTATAGAACTTGCGAAATTACTACTTCAAAACAACGATATTTTACTGCTCGATGAGCCTACCAACCACCTCGATATTGAATCGATCTTGTGGTTAGAAGAATTTCTTAAAAGCTATGCAGGAGCCGTGGTTATCGTATCGCACGATAAAATGTTTTTGGATAATGTTACCAATCGCACTATTGAAATTTCGTTGGGTAAAATTTATGATTTTAACAAACCGTATTCGCAATATTTAGTACTGCGAAATGAGCTGCGCGAACAACAATTAGCTTCACAAAAAAACCAACAAAAACAAATTGAACAAACCGAAAAACTTATCGATAAGTTCCGTGCTAAAGCGAGTAAAGCCACAATGGCGCAATCGCTTATAAAAAAGCTCGATAAAATAGATAGAATTGAGGTAGACGAAGACGATAACAGTGTAATGACTTTGCGCTTTCCTGTTTCTGTAACCCCGGGAAAAGTAGTGGTTGAGGCAGAGAATATTTCAAAAAGTTACGGCAATAAAAATGTTTTAAACGAGGTAGACCTCGTTGTGGCTCGCGATTCAAAAATAGCCTTTGTGGGACAAAACGGGCAAGGTAAATCTACATTAGCCAAAATTATCGTGGGCGAAATTGAACACCAAGGAAAAGTAAATCTTGGACACAATGTACAGATAGGGTATTTTGCTCAAAATCAAGCCGATTATTTGGACGGTAGCAAAACTGTTTTGGATACCATGATTGACGCGGCAAATGAAAAAAACCGCAGTAGAGTTCGGGATATTTTGGGTTCTTTTCTCTTTAGAGGCGACGATGTCGAAAAATATGTAAGAGTGCTTAGTGGTGGCGAACGCAATAGATTGGCACTTGCAAAGTTGATGCTTCAGCCCTTTAATGTATTGGTCATGGATGAGCCTACCAACCACTTAGATATAAAATCTAAAAACGTTTTAAAAGACGCTTTAAAAAGTTTTGAAGGTACCTTGATTTTAGTATCCCACGACCGTGATTTTTTACAAGGATTAACAGATAAGGTTTATGAGTTTAGAGATCATAAAATTAAAGAGTATTTGGGCGATATAAACTATTTTCTTGAGCAACGAAATCTTCAAAATCTTCGTGAAGCCGAAAAACGAACGGTAGTTTCTGAAGTAAAACAAAAACGTTCAGCAGGCGAAGAATACGAATTGCAAAAAAAGCTAAAGTCTGCCAAAAATAAACTTAGTAACGTTGAAGCTAAAATTTCAACTTTAGAAAAAGAAATCGCCGAAATTGATACCGAATTGGCTATTAATTACGATGAAACTATCGCAAAACCAAACTTTTTTGACAAGTATCAAAATAAAAAGAAAAAGCTGAAAACGTTAATGGAAGAGTGGGAGGTGCTTCAGGAAACTGTAGAATCCTTATCGACTCAATAGTTTTGCGAGCTTCAATTTTATTGCTTTAAATTATGTTTGAACACTTTTTTCAATGCCCACATTGCTGGGAAGAAATTTCGATGCTGTTGGACGCTTCGGTCTTGCGACAAACATATATTGAAGACTGCGAAATTTGTTGTAATCCTATTGAAATAAATGTGGCTTTTACCAACGGTGAAATGGTTTCGTTTTCTGCCTCGAGCATTGAGCAATAAAAGTTTATACAATAATTTTTTCGAGAGCTGCCTTTACACTAATCCAAAGAAAGTTAAAAATAGATTTTGTTTTGTCTCTCGTTGCAGTTGCTGTACCTTCTTTAAATGAGTCTTCATCAGACTTGCTATTTTGGGAAACAAAAATATTGGCAATGGCTGAAAAGAACGAATTCTTTTCTTTTCCATTTTTCTTAAGAATATTCACCTTAAAGTTTGAATAACTTATCTTCATATCGGTGGTGGCGCTTTCGCTATTACCATCAATAGTAAAGTATGTTTTGTTTGTATGACCCTCCAATTTTACATTTAAGTTGGGTTGGGTAAAGCTGTTCATTTTTTCGGCTTGTAACGCCCCCATATCGGCTTTAAAAATAAAGGCGTCGGTTTTGTCATTTACATCAAAACTCCAATCTACCGCAAGCGGCGTGTTGCCCATAAAATCGGCGCTAATTTGTAAACGAGTTTTCTGTGGGCTCGAATAGGTATTACTCGCATTGGCAATTTGTGCATTAAGGTTTTCAAATTTTATGGAGCCCCCCATATTATCTCGATTAACACGTTCTTCGTAAGTTATTTTTGCATTCGAAATATTTAGTGAATCTACAGTCAATGCAAAGGGTAATTCGCGTAGCATTTGGCTATAAAGTGGCTTTATTTTTGGGTCGTCTGCCACCAATTTGTCGCGGTAAATTTTAACCGTAGGTGAAGTTAATGAGATGAACTTACTTTTTGCATAAAATTCCTTTTTATCAAAACCAAAACCTATCGATTCTATGGTTAGCGATGGTAATGTTAAATTGTAATGATCGCGTTCGGTTTTAATAATTTGAGAGAGCTGTTGTTTAGAATACTTTGTTTTGAGTTGAATGTTTTTAAATTCGGCATCATTATTTTTAATAGAGAAGTGCGAAACGGTTGCATTTTCATACGGGCTTACTTTTACAAAAAGAGAATCGCCTTTGGCTTGGTATGTTTTATAATCGAAAGGTATTTTTTGTTTTATTGTATTTTTATCTACTTTAATTCCGTTTATATTTAATGAAAGCCCTTTAGTGTATAGTTTGGTAGAATCTTTACCTTTTTCGTAAATGGCAAATTTACTGTTGTTAACAACTAGCTTATTTACAAATATAGGTTTGTAAATATCGATTACTCCTTTTTGGGTGGAATCTTGTTTTGGCACAACCCGATCTTTATAATATGCCATAATTGGGTTTATAACCGAAATGGTTTCAATATGTATTTCTTCTTTAAAAATATAATCCCAATAACTAATATGCGAAATTTCGAGTTTATCGACATTAATATAGGTGTGTTTTAAGGAGTCTTCTTTGTTGGTAATAATTAGTGAAGCGTTTGTAATGGTGAGCGATCCTCCAAATGACTCGACGGTTATATCGTCATAACTTCGAATCATATTTTCTGGTAATCTATCGGTAATAAAACTTTCTACTTTGTTTTTGAGATATAAATTAATTGAAATGGTAGCTACCGCAATTAGTGCACCTACAGACAAAATTGTGATTGCTACCTTTTTTAAATCGTTGCTCATATTTTAAAGATAAAAAGAATTTTAATCTGCCATAGTAGCTTTAATACTATATTATGAAAATTGAACTGCGAAGAATTATATAATTTGTAATAATTGTTGAAAATGGTGCTTTCACAGTAAAAATTACCCTTGTAAACTGGGTGATATTTAGTGATTTAAAAATAGATAAAAATTACTTAGAACTTTGTTTGTAAACTCTCAAAAGGTTTGTATCTTTGCAGTCCAATATTTCTGTCGGCCTTATGAACCGAAAGCTAAAAGCTAAAGACGAAGTATTGAAACCCATATCGCGGGATAGAGCAGTAGGTAGCTCGTCGGGCTCATAACCCGAAGGTCACAGGTTCGAGTCCTGTTCCCGCTACTAGACAAACAAAGGAAAAGCCAAGAATGTACTTCTTGGCTTTTTTGTTGGGTACAACATAGGTACAACAAACTCCAATTTTTTCTTTCCAATCATAAATAAATAGTTTTTAGAAATTCTCATTTATAAATTATCTTGCAGGAAAACAAGTCTAAATGAGTGTTGAAAATATTATAGTATTCAAGGAAGGAGGTAAGTATAAATTTCGTTGTCATTTAAAATCATTATCCGCTAATCAAGGTTTTTTAATGGCTTCTCCCAATTATAATGAAGTTGAAGATTTTCTTAATGATTTTTTATCTGTTTTTGCTGAAAAAGATGACCGAGGAAACAAAATCAAGAGAATGCAAATGTTGCAAAAAAATACAGCTCAATTACAAACTGATTTTGATGCTTTTTGTAAAAAATATGCGTCACGGCTTCCGCAACTTCAAAGTTTCTATTCCTTTTTTAATAAAACGGGCAATGATAATTATTTTGTTATTGTGCCTAGTGAAGAATTGACCCCACAGCTATCTTTTGACCTAAATGCGTACCTTAATTCTCTACAAGGCGGAAAAAGCTTTGAAACATTAAAAGAAGAAATAGATAATCTTTATCATTTCACTCTGAATAACTTTTTTATAGGCGTTGCTGGAGTTCAGAGAAAAAATATTGGTAATCCAAAAAAGAATGAACGAGTATGTCGATTTTGTACTAAAATGCAACCTGAAGTTACCTTTAATCAAAGGGCACACGCAATCTCCGAAGCTTTAGGAAATAAGAATGTAATATTATTTGATGAATGTGATAGCTGTAATGAACGGTTTGGACAAACGATTGAGAATGATATTATCGCTTATCTGGCGGTCTTTCGTTCATTTTATGATGTTCAGGGAAAGGGTGGTAAAAAGAAAATCAAAGGAAAGAATTTTGAATTGAGCAATGATGAAAATGTACTCATCCGCTTTTGGGATATAGCAGATAGACCAAAAAAGGGCGATCCCTATAATATGAACCTTGACTTTGGACAGGAGGTAAACTTTCAAAATATCTATAAAGCGTTAGCCAAGTATTTTCTTTCAGTTATTGATTCCTCACAATTAAAGGACTTTGAAAGTACCATTGAATGGATAAATGGTAATATGGTTGTTGAATCACTTCCGCCTATTGCTGAATTAATAACCTATGATTTTTTTGCTAAGCAACCTAAGTTGTTCTATTTTCTTCGAACGATAGAAGATGATTCCCTTCCGTATGCTATTTGTGATTTTCACTTTACGTGCAAGCGTATGGTGTATGCCATTCCTTTTTCTTCCAAAGACTCTAAGGAAGTATTTGATAATTTTCAGTGGTCAAATATTTTTCAAAAGCTAAAGCATTTTGACAATGATGCTGGCTGGAGTTTTACCGATTTTTCGAGTGATAACAAGAAAAATTTTGTTGTACACCTCAATACTGAAATCGCAAAAAATGAAAATTTTTAATAATAGTATAGATGCTGAATGACAAAAAATATTACGGTGAGGTTTGGTTAACGGGGCAAGAGGATAAAAGATGCTTCTGTATTATGACTATTATTGATAATGATGTTCAATTGGAAACGAACCTGTATTCACGATCAGTAGTGTATAAACAACTTGAAATTCAAGGTGAATTTACAGGATTGGGATATATCACCTTTGTTGATTGTACCATTTTAAAATCTGAATCTGGAATGATAGAAATGAGAGTGTATGGTCCAAAATATACCTTTATCAATGTTCATCGTCCAAAAGTTGAGAATGACATAGCATTTAATAAGTTCAAGGTTACAAATGATGCCATTGTGGACTGGGTGGATAATATGACGGGGTACAATTCAGAAGAGGAAAAACTTGAAAAAGAGGATGATGTTAAAGATGAAATAAGGATTGATGGGATTGGATTGACGTTGACCATTCAACATTCTTTAAACTATCGCGCCCGAAGAAAGGAACTGACTTTCAATAATGTAGGGTACGTGACTTTTGAAAGCGATCAACCTATAACGATATTGAAGAGTATCGACTTGTATAATGATTTTCAAAAAATTCTTCACCTCATTGTTTCTAAATCAAAGCAGTTCGCCTACTATGGATTTGAGTGTAGATCCTGCAAAAAATGGGCGAATATTTATTACAATGATAAGAAATACGCAAAATCCAATAATTCATTCATCCATATTAAGTACGACGAGGTAAAAGAAGATTTGCCCATTCTCTTTAGTGCCATATACACGAACGAAAAATTCAACTTCTGCATCGAGAAGTTAATGGAAAACCTCTTGAGTCGACAAATAAGTCATAACAAAAGATTTACCAATAGCATATCCACCTTCGAAGCATTTGGGAAACTTTACTCGGGATTGAAACAAAACAATTTGAAAAAGTTCCTTCATCATTATTCGGGCCTATTTGGACTATTGGGGAAAATTAAGAAGGAAGACTTTAAGTCTTTTGCAAGCAAGATTGTCAGATCAAGGAATTATCACGTTCATAGTAACTTGGATAACAAGAATATTTTTACGGAATTTGAATTATTATACATTGCTCTCCTTATGGATTTTGTAGTGGTCTATGGTTTGTTTCTTGAATTAAAAGTGTCCGAAGGATTACTGGAAAAAATTACTATGAAATGTCAATCGGTATATGTTGGTATGCAACAGACTAACCGTATATTGAATGCTGATCCTTTGAGAGATAGTGAAAATAAAAAACCGAAGTAATCGGTTTTACTTAGGTCGTCTTATAATAATGGGTTATGCCCAACGAGATTGTATCAAACAGGGCGGTCAAATATTTCTGTGAATCGGGGTACTTAGGTTTCGGATAGAGCAACATCTCAAAGCCCTTAATGTTCTTGGCAATCACTTCCGCGATTTCATACTTCGTAGTGGCACGCCACGGCTCGAAGACAAGGCGGATATCCTCCCTGCTGTACGAGTACACGGGATAGCCCCGGTACTTTGCACTGAGGTTGAGGCTCCGCAGGAGTTGCTTTCCACGAGCTCCCTTTCGTGCAAACTTGCAGGAGGTATCCTCAAGGATGACGGCATCGGGGGTGTAGCATTTTAGGAGATCGCTGACCTCCCGGATTATCCTCGTGTTGTCAACGGGGCTGATGCTGACCATCTTTTTTTCGAGGACCACGGTGGGTCCCTGCATAAGGGCATAGGCATAGCCTTTGGCGTTAGGATAGACGGTCAGTATGGTCTCGTAGCTTTGGATGCCGTTATCCTTCATAGAACTGTTCGTTGAGGTACTTGACAAACCTATTGAGGTATGCTATTCTATTGATACTCTTTGGTGGTTGTTCGGCTTCCAGTTGTTCAATGAGCGTATGGCTTCGCCCTATGAGCTTTTCCCGGAGCGTGTTAAACTGCTCCGCGAAGAGGTCAATGAGTGGCGCATCAAAGAGGATATGGTACAGGAGAATGATTTTCACGCTGGGTTTTCGGTTCAATTAATTGAGTTTCTGGGCTTTTTAAGCCGTTATTTTTGCTGTTTGGTTTGGTTTTTGTAGTTTTGTGGCTCTGCGGGTTGTTTCCCCCTACGGCAATTGTAGCCTGTGTGTAAGGAAACAACTCGCTTTTTTTATCTACAAACAACGCCAAACCTTCTTTTATCCAATTTTTATAAGTATTGAAATTGCTTCGAGCTCATATCCGCCGCGGCGGACACAGGTTTGAGTCTCCGCTGTGGCGGACTACTAGATAAAGCTCCTTAGTTAATACTGCTAAGGAGTTTTTTATTTTCTCTTGTCGCTCTATTGCTTAGTTTTCAAAAAAGATAGTGGCAAATTCATTTTTTTTGAATTTTTCTGTACAACATATGATTGTACGAATAATTTTAATCGTTTACAATAAACGCGTGTATTACTCCTGGAATCCAACCAATAAGCGTTAATATTATACTTATTAAAAATGTACTGCTTACGCCGTGTTTCATAAATACAGCTAAAGGTGGTAGTAGAATGTTTAAAATAATAGTAAGTAATGACATTGTAATTGGTTTTTTAGATTAGTAATGTTTTTATAAATAAAGCTTGCATCAAATAGAAAATGCTTGCGTTTAGTCTGTCTAAAACCAACCAAATAATTTTAAAAAATGTGATAATTTAAGCTATTTGGTTAATTATTTTTACAACTATTAAAGAAATGTCGCTTTACATTGAAGTTTAATAAAAGTTTAGTTGTAAATGTTAACTACTCTAAAAAAAGACCCTCGTATAATCGTGGTTTTAAGTGTCAATTCGAAATGTTGCAGGCGTTGTGTTACCTTCTCGGCTTATCGGCAGGTTTTAGAATTGCAGCAGAATGAAGCAATTTCGCTGCTTCTGCCGAGCCTTTTACTTTAGCGGCGCAGCGGTCTATCATTTCAGTTTCAAAATTTGATAAAATACTTTGCCGAAGACCGTTAATTCGCCATTGATCACTACGGCGGCAGTTTATAAAGATACTTCGGGCTAAGGATAGGGCATCTAATAGTGCCTGATTGGCGCCTTGTCCTTTAAACGGACTCATAGGATGTGCCGCATCGCCCAACAGGGTAATATTGCAATTATTCTCAAAAACTTCTGGCGTTAATAATTTACGGTCGTAAACCGGATATCCAGAAATTCGAGACAGTTCTGTATTTTTAAGAACTTGTGGGATGGGGCTATGCCAGTTTGCACGTTTAACAGTTTCTTCTTTTAAAACTTGTGCACCCTTTTTACTTAATGCTTTGGCAGTGGTTTCAGTCACCGGAAAACTGAATTGCCACATTATTGTATCTTTTGTAAATGGCATTATATAAATACGGTCTGTGCCATTTGCAGTTTGAAATACAGTGGCGCCGTCGAGTAAATCACTCTCAACGTCTTCTAATTTATTGAGCTCGCAAATTCCCAAAATAACCATGCAATTTAGATAGCGTAAAGGTGAAATTTGATTGCCAAATAACAGTTTGCGCACACAACTTCGTATACCATCTGCCCCTACAACCAAATGTGCCTGGGTGGTTTTAATTTCGTTGTTCACTCGAAATTTTAGTGCCACACCTTCAGCATTAGTTTGTAAATTGATTAAATCGTGGCCCCATTTAATGCTGTCACAATTTTTTAATTGTTCCCACAATTTAAGCCGCAATGTTTGTCGGGCAATATGAATATTAGTTCGTTTTGGCTTTTTTGTCTCCTCGGCACCAACCCATTTTCGCATTCCCCATTCGCCAATCACTTCGCCATTGGTTTTATGAACTACGTGTTTTGTTGAAATAACGCCTTCTTCTAACGAAGAAATTCCCAATCCTTTAATTGCCTTGCTCGCTTGCTGTAGGGTTAAACCGTACCCCTGGGAGCGGGCGTTAAAACTTGTGTCTCGTTCATAAACTGTAAAAGGAATTCCTCGATGCAAACAAGCAACTGCCAACGCCATTCCGCCAATTCCGCCGCCAATAATTGCCACTTTCGGAAAAGTTTTACAATTGGGATGTGGAGGATTTTCGGAAGCAATTAATCCAGAACCCAAACAAGTTTTGCAAATCTTTTGTTGCAGTTGTTTAGGTTTCTTAATAGCGATTTCATCTTTAGAATTCGACTTTTTGTGGCGTTTACTATTTTTTTTGCCGCGACCTAAACAGTCGGGGCAAAAGCACCAATTTGTATTTTTTGATATAGGTTTATGCAAGTGCTAGCAAACTCGAATAGTTAAAAATGCGAAATTTTAAATACTTTCTACAAACTCTAAAAACACTTTTTTATGAAGTTCGAGATCCATATTTGGCGAAAGTGACGCGCGTACAATATAATCTTTGTCGCCTTCTTTTGTTGTACCTTGAGTAGAAGTTGCAGGAATGGTCCAGTAACTGCCTTTTAACTGCCCATAACTAACACAAAACTTGCATTCGTTCGGGATTTTTGAAATCATTAAATTAATTAACTTAAGATTTAACGCTCTTTTATGCGCTTCTTTTTCTTCGGCTGTATTTCCTTTGGTGGGTAAATCTAACGAGAAAACCGAAGGTGTAAATCCTTGCGAAGCCAATTCTTCCGAAACAAAATTGACTTTTGCATCGGGCAGCACTTCTTGGATATAATTTACAAACTCGCGAGTATTTTTATACGCATCAATTATTCTTTGATTCATTGATGGTAACTGTGCTGCAAGAATTTTATACTGTTGCGCTGTAGCTTCATTATCACACAAGTGTAAGTGTGTTTTAATTTTCTGAATTAAAGCGTCGGTTTTACTATTTCCTACCACATATCCCGCCGTGCATTTTCCACCGCTTGGAAATTTTGATCCGCTTGCGTACGAAATAGCGCGCACCGTCGATAATATTTCGCCATCGCCCAAAAAGTGGTAGTTAGGACAAAAAGTTTGGTCTAAAATAAAAACTGAATCGATGGCAGTTTTCCCGTCTTCAGTAAAACGTTTTTTGCTTAAAACTTCTTTTAAGTCCTGTAAATTAGGAACTTCAACACGTGGATTTGTAGGAATTTCGGCAATTATATATGGTATAGCATCTTTTTCTGCAATATCTGCTAAAATGCTATCGATACTGCTAACCATGTCATTTTCACCATCTACCGGAAGGTCGACAACCTCAACGTGGTTTAAGCAGGCGGCTACACGTCGAGCCTGGTCGTTTGTCCCGCCATAACAGTTGGGAGGCACAATAAATTTTATAGCTTTTCCCGGGTGATTTTCCATCGCATCGGCTACCAGCCCCATCATAATAGCGTATTGAATAGATAGCCCACTCGTTGCCACAAGCGGTTCAGACACCGTGCCGGTAATTTTTTTAATTGAATTTAATACCGCCGCTTTGTCCTCTTCAAAATCTTCAATATTGTGAACAATGCTATTGTTGTTTGTTAAATTGGCTAGTGCGGTAACACAGTTAGACGGTGTCATGGCAACCGTTTCTCGCCTGCGTACGTGTTGTATTTCTGAAATATACTGCGCATTTTCCTCTTTCTTTACAATTAGCACACTGCCTAATTGCCCGTGTAGATTTATTTGGAAGTCGATATTGGGATTTGATTCAATTGCGGCAATTTCATTCTGTTTAGAAATAAATATAGTACTCCCATTATATGCCGAAATATCGTTGATGTTTTCAATCTGCTTTAATTCAAAATTATAACCGTAAACAGTTTTTACAACTTCGGGGTTAAACGCAGAAGGTAGCGTGTTTAAATACACAATTTGTGTTTTTTTATTTGCTAACAAATTCTTCCGTAAAATCGCCAAAATAGGAACCGTATTCGAGTCAAAACTTATTACGTTATCGGCAGGTATTTGGTTCAATTTTGCAATTCCCCATTCCAAAACACAAGATAGCGGGTGGCCCAAACGAATGTAATCGTAAGCCGTAGGCAATTGGTTAAGTGCGTTGTTAGAGGCATTATTGTTTTCGAATAATTTTTCGAAATGTTCTAAAAATTCGGTTTTGGCTAATCCTTCGTTGTAAATATCCAGCCTATGTGTTGTTAAATTTAGCCAGTCTTGTGGCATATTTTCCAATACATCTTTTAGATAATTTACAGTTTTATTCTCTGTCATAATTGTCAACTTTTGATAGGGTGGTAATATACATTAATCCAATTTATTTCGGTAAAAGTTAACACGACGTTTTGTTACAATTTTCATAACGTAAATTAGTACATTAGCAACTTATTTTTAAAAATTGAATAAAAATGAAGTATTTCGTTAGTAGCCTAATCACAATGCTACTTTTTTCCACATTTACTTTTCCGGTTATTGCACAGGAAGTTAAACCAAACAATCAACATCTATTCGACAATGTTTCGTTTAGACAAGGCAATGTTTATAGAACCGCTTCGGGGAAACCCGGTCCACAGTATTGGCAAAATGCTGCAGACTATAATTTAGATGTTACTTTAGACGATAAAACGCATACTATTTCGGGTGAAGTTATTATTAATTATACAAATAACAGTCCCGAAAATTTAGACTTTATTTGGTTGTATTTAGAACAAAATAGATTTACAGAAACCTCTCGAGGAAGTTTAACAACTCCTATTGAAGGTAGTCGATATAGTGGCGATGTAGAAGGGGGTTATACACTTACAAATGTGCAAGCCAAAACAAAAACCGGTGTTTCTTCAAAATATATAATTACAGATACGCGTATGCAACTGTGGCTAGATAAGCCTTTAAAGGCAAATGGCGGTGAAGTTGAAATTAAAATAGATTTTTCATATAAAATTCCCGTTGAAGGAATGGACAGAATGGGACGTTTAGATGTTGCCGATGGCACTATTTATGCCTTAGCACAATGGTACCCTCGAGTAGCTGTTTTTGACGATGTTGTGGGATGTAATACCGACCCTTATTTGGGAGCTGGTGAGTTTTATTGCGAGTACGGAAATTATGATGTAAAAATTACAGCGCCGGCTTATCAAACGGTAGTGTGTTCAGGTGTTTTACAAAACCCAGATGAGGTGCTTACAAAGAAGCAGCAAAGACGTTGGGCGAAAGCCGAAAAAAGTGATAAAACAGTTTATATAATTAAGCCAGATGAAGTTGGTACAGCAGAAGCTAAACCCAAACAAAACGGCACGCTAACGTGGCATTTTAAAATGGAAAACACGCGCGATGTAGCTTGGGCAGCTTCAAGGTCGTTTATTTGGGATGCTGCAAAAATGAATTTGGGCAACGGTAAAACTGGGTTGGCACAATCTGTTTATCCTAAAGAAAGCGATGGTAAAAATGCCTGGTCGCGATCTACCGAGTACTCTAAAGCGTCGGTAGAATTTTATTCAAATAATTACTACCCTTACCCGTATCAAAACGCAATTAATGTAGCAGCGAGTGTGGGAGGTATGGAATATCCGGGGGTAAGTTTTTGTAGCTATCAAAGTAAAGGCGCTTCGCTGTGGAGTGTAACAGATCACGAGTTTGGACATAATTGGTTCCCAATGATTGTTGGTAGTAATGAACGCAGATACGCTTGGATGGATGAAGGATTAAACATTTTTATAAACCATTATAGCACCGAAGCTTTTAACGATGGTGAATACTCAACTCGGTTTGACAGCCCCCGAAGTTTAATTGGATACCTTACTTCTGAAACTCGCGAGGGAATAGATACTTATCCCGATTTAACAAATGCGAGAAACCTAGCCTACACAGCTTATTATAAGCCTGCTGCAGGGTTATATCTCCTTAGAGAATACATTATAAAACCAGAGCGTTTTGACAAAGCTTTTAAAAGTTATATTGAAACTTGGGCCTATAAACACCCGCAGCCAAACGACTTTTTTAACCATATGGAAAATGTGGTAGGCGAAGATCTTTCTTGGTTTTGGAATGGTTGGTTTTACGGCACCGGAAATGTAGATATTGGAATTGTTGATGTAAAACCATTTCGCGGAAACTCTTTAATTACGCTCGAAAATAAAGGTGAAGTGCCGATGCCAGTAAAACTTCAGGTTATTTACAGCGACGACACTTCTGAAATTGTTGAACTTCCTGTTGAAATATGGCACCGCGGAAATAGCTGGTCACATTTAATACAAAATTCAAAAGAAGTGAAAAGAGTAGTTTTAGATCCCGATAAAATTGTTCCCGATGTAAATCTGTTAAACGATACGTGGAATAAATTATAACCGTAACAAAAAAGCCTCTTAAATTAAGAGGCTTTTTTGTTACTAGCATAAAACAGACTTCATTTAAAGAACTTCTGAAATGGAAGCCTGAATTAATATTGCAATTGAATAGGCGATAGGTAGGTTTATTTCTTAAAAAATCTAACTTTGCGGTCTCAATCGTTTAAATTTAAGCAACCAACAAAACATCTAAATTTATGGGAGTAGAAAAAGAATTACAGCAACGCAGCGATAACAAATGTGAACTGTGCGGAAGTGATGACAACTTAGTTGTTTTTGAAGTGCCTGATTCGCCCATGAGCGGTGCAGCGGCTTCAATTTTAATTTGCAATACTTGTAAAGAGCAAATTGAAGATCCCGAAAAAGTAGATGCAAACCACTGGCGATGTTTAAACGATAGTATGTGGAGTGCTGTGCCCGCAGTACAAGTTATGGCTTGGCGTATGCTTAATAGGTTAAAAGCCGAAGGTTGGCCACAAGATTTGTTAGATATGATGTATATGGAAGACGATACAAAAGCCTGGGCGCAAGCGGGGGTGGAAGACGATAAGGCAGATGCCATAATTCATCGTGATAGTAATGGGGTAGTTTTAGAGGCTGGAGATTCGGTAGTGTTAATTAAAGATCTAAAAGTGAAAGGAAGTAGTATGGTAGCTAAGCAAGGTACAGCCGTACGTAGAATTTCACTCGATTACGAAAACGAAAAATATATTGAAGGTAAGGTAGATGGACAACAAATTGTAATTATTACAGATTTTGTAAAAAAGCTATAATTTAATATTTGTAATCGAGCTTTTGTAAAAAAGCTTGAAACTTCGGGGTGTTTCTAAAAGGCTCGAACATAGGTTCTAAGGGTAGTTCTAAAAGTCCTAAATCGTTATTAATACGGGCTTGTTCTAACCAGTAATACATTTCTTCTTTATTGTTGAGCACGGCATAGGTTGCTGCAATTTGATAACCCCACGCAAGAGCAAAGTCGTCGATAAGTGTTTTTAAGGCCGTTTTAGATTTTTCTTCGTCTTTTAAAAAGTGATAGACTATAGCTTCAACGTGTAACCTAAATCCTTCCAAAGGCTCCATTTTAATAATTTTTAAAGCTTCTTTATACCGCTTTTGCTGTGTTAATATAAGCGCGTATAACGAATAGGTTACTTCATGGTTTGGAGCCAAACTAATCGATTTTTTTATATACTTTTCGGCTTCAGGATACATTTTGGCCATATAATAGGTATTGGCAACACTGTAATAATTGCTGGCATTTAATGGGTCTACTACCAGTAGCTTTTTTTGTGTGGCAATAGCTTCTTCTACCTTTCCCATTAAATGTAAAGCTTCCGAAGCACGACGAAGCGCGTTGGCATTATTGGGTTCTAATTGTAAAGCTTTGGTAGCAAGTTGATTGGATTTTCCTATGTTGTTTTCGTAAATTAAAGCCAAAAGTGATTTAAAGGCGTATGTATCGGCATAGGTGCTATCTAAACTCAAAGCTTTTTCGGCAATTTTAAAAGTCTTTTCTTTGGCCGAAGAAAAATCAATTATGCCGTAATTATTTTGAAGCTGATAGATATTTCCCAACGTAATTAATGCAGGAACATAGGTAGAATCTATGGCTAATGATTGTTGTAATAATTCTTCAGCTTTGTTCAAAGAAATTTCTGTAAAATCGTTGTGAAAAATATAGCGTCCTTCTAAAAACAGCGCATAGGCTTCGGTTTTAGATTCTTTTACTTTTGGAATTATATTGTCGAGTATTCTTAATTGAAGATTTTCGGCGACTGCTTCGGCTATTTCGTTTTGAATTTTAAATATATTTTCAAGCTTTTTTTCCCAGGTTTGCGACCAAATATTGTTATCGGTTTCGGTTTCTACTAAGTTTACGCTTATTCGTAAAATACTGTCGTGCGAGCGTACACTCCCTTCCAAAATGTAACCTACCTGCAAGGTTTTTGCTATTTGATGTAAGTTGGTTGTTTTGTTTTTAAATGAAAAAGCAGAGGTACGCGATGTTACTTGCAAGTCGTTAATTTTCACAAGTGAATTAAGAACTTCTTCGGCCAAACCATCGGCAAAATAGCGTTGTTGTTTGTTTGGCGATAAATCTGAAAACGGCAAGACCGCGATAGATTTTTCTGAAGTTGTTTCAAGGGCAATACTATCTTCTTTTTTCTCTGCCCGAAGTCTAAATCTATCTACAAATAGTAAAATTATAGCCACTCCTAAAAAAGCAATAATAAACGAGTTGAGTTTTTTTCCAGTTTTATGAGCGATAGATTTTTCTTTTGGTACGTGTTTGGTTTTTTTAATGCCATCGGCTGTAATTTCAAAAAACCACGATATGCAAATCCACACGGGCAGGAGGACGATTAAAATTATCAAAATCATTTTTCCAAACCACGCGGGAGCATCTATAATTGGTGAAAGAATGGCGATAACTTGTAATAATACCCAAGAAAAAACCAAATACGAAACAGTGCCTTTAAAGACATTTCTTCTTCTTAATTCGTTAAAAAATTCGTTGAAATCCATTAGGTTTTATTTTCATCGCTTGGGAAGCCCATTTTGGTTATAAATTGTTGCCAGCGTTTATCGTTGTGTAATGGATTAAAACGTGGTTCAGAAAGTACTTCGTTTAATCCTACATCGTGAACTTGATATGCAATGTTTAACCACATAAACGCGTTTTCGGTGTCATTTCTAAAGGCGAAACTTTCGGCAATTTGGTAGGCCATTTCATCTTTGTACTTTGCAATAAGTTCTTGCATATAGGCATTGGCTTTTTTTAAATCGCCTTTTTTAAAATATATGTCTGATAAAATTTGAAGCTGCCATCCTTCGTCTGGTTCGCTTCTAATTGCTATTAAGGCATCTTCAAGTTCATTTTTTTGCAATAAAATTCGGGCGTGATAGTAATGGATTGCATAGCGATTGGGTTGTAATTCAATACATTTTTTTGCTGCCGAAATTGCCTCATCGAGTCTGTTTGCACAATAATATACATTTGCCAGATTGTAGTAAACATTGGGGTTAAGTGGGTCTAAACTGGCTGAGTATTCTTGTAACCTAACCGCGCTTTCAATTTTTCCTAAAGCAATTTTTAGGGTAGCCGTAAGACTTATTATTTCGGGGTTTGACCCATCGAGTTTTAAGGCAATAGCATTTAACTCTTTCGCCTTTTTAAAATTCCAATCAAAGCTTAATTCGTCATCGGCTAAATATGCATAAGCCAAGGCATTTTTTGGGTCTATTTCTAAAACTTTTTGAGTAGCTTCTTTGGCCAAACCATATCCTTTTTCAAACCCGAGGGTGCCGTTATTGGCTTGGGTTTCATAAACTCGTGAAAGTAGTAGCCAGGCAGGAATATAATTAGGGTCAATTGCTAAAGTTTTCTTCGCCAAGGTTACCGCTTCAATTAACTTATGTTTATCGCTTGAAAAATGGTAGGCTTGTACTGCTTGTAAATAATAGTTGTAGGCTTCAACATTTGTTGTTTTTGATTTTGGTAAGGCTTCAGAGTTCAATAACTTTATTTCTAACGCTTTTACAACAGCCTCGGCCACCTCATTTTGAATTTCAAAAATATTAATTAGGTTTCTATCATAGGTTTCAGACCATAAATGCTTGTCGTTGTTTGCATCTATAAGTTGTGCGGTTATACGTAATAAATTTCCCGATTTGCGCACACTGCCTTCTAAAACATAAGTAACATTCAATTTCGTTGCGATTTCAGGAATTTGCAAATCTGTATTTTTTAAGGAAAATGTTGAGGTGCGCGAAGTAACTTTTAAAGGCGAAACTTGCGATAATAAATTGAGCAACTCTTCGGTTAGTCCGTCGGCAAAATACGAGTTATCTTTTGCTTCTGAATAATCTTGAAAGGGAAGTACTGCAATGGTTTTGGCATTTTCAGAAATTGCAGGAATACTCACCACATCTTCATTTAAATTTTTAGTTGTAATTACACGGTCAACTATTAAAATTCCCAGAATTAATATTAAAATTGAAATGATAATTTTATTGAGTCGTTTGCTAGTTTTTCGGCGTATTGAAACCGTCTCGGCAACTGTACTTGTTCGTTTTAAGCCAGTGGGTGTAAATTCGTAGATCCAGGATGCTATTAAAAAAATGGGGAAACAAACTAATAGTAGGTAGAATAGGCTTTTTGAAATCCAAAGTGGCATTTCCAAAATATCCCCCAGCAGTGCTGCAATTCTAATTAGTAGCCAAGCCACCACCAAATACGAAATTGCGCCTTTTACAACGTTTCGTCGCTTAAGCTCATCCCAAAAGCTGTTTTTGCGTTTCACAGTTTAGATTCTTTTGTGAGGAATCTAATTTTAAAGATAGTGATTAATTTTTTTTGAATTAGTACGTTTTGCGGCTTGATGTCATTATTTTTTCTAGAAAATTCAATCTTCTTTAAATCTTAATTTCAAAAAAGTGAAAAAAATAAACCTAACAGGTTTTTATATCCGTTAGGTTTACTAAATTTTTAAATGAAATGTTTTATTTAAACTTTTTTATGAATTAGCTATTTAGACATTTCGGTAAAAAAATGATAAAACTGCGGAATGGTTTCAATACCTTTTAAATAATTCCAAATCCCAAAATGCTCATTGGGCGAGTGGATGGCGTCACTATCTAAGCCAAAGCCCATTAAAATAGTCTTGCTTTTAAGTTCTTTTTCAAACAATGCGACAATGGGAATACTACCCCCACTACGCTGCGGAATAGGTGTTTTTCCGAAAGTTTCTTCGTACGCTTTTTCGGCCGCTCTATAGCCTAAACTATCTATTGGCGTTACGTAAGCTGTGCCACCGTGGTGTGGTTTTACTTTTACGCGAACACCTTCGGGCGCAATGCTTTCAAAGTGATTTTTAAATAATTCGGTTATTTTTTCCCAGTTTTGATCGGGTACCAAACGCATACTAATCTTGGCAAAGGCTTGGCTTGGGATTACGGTTTTTGCACCTTCACCAATATATCCTCCCCAAATTCCATTAACATCTAATGTAGGGCGAATGGAGTTTCTTTCATTGGTAGAGTAACCTTTTTCGCCATAAACAGCATCAATTTCTAAAGCATCTTTATAGTCTTGTAAACTAAAAGGTGCTTCGGCCATTTTTTCACGCTCTTCTTTTGAAAGTTCCTCTACGTCGTCATAAAACCCAGGAATGGTAATATGGTTGTTTTCATCGTGAAGTGAAGCAATCATTTTTGCCAAAATATTAATGGGGTTGGCTACTGCGCCACCGTATAAACCGCTGTGTAAGTCTCTATTTGGGCCCGTAACTTCAACTTCAACATAGCTTAAACCACGCAAACCTGTTGTAATAGATGGCGTATCTGGGCCTATCATGCCCGTATCGCTAATTAAAATTACATCGTTGGACAGCTTTTCACGATTGCGAGTAATAAACCATTCTAAGCTTTCGCTTCCTACTTCTTCTTCGCCTTCAATCATAAATTTTACGTTGCAAGGCAGTTGCTTGGTTTCGGTCATATATTCTAACGCTTTCACGTGCATATACATCTGCCCCTTGTCATCGCAACTACCTCGGGCAAAAATGGCGCCTTGCGGATGTTTATCGGTTTTTTTAATTACTGGCTCAAACGGTGGGCTATCCCATAACTCCAACGGATCTGGTGGTTGAACATCGTAATGTCCGTACACTAAAACGGTAGGTAAGTTTTTATCAATAATTTTTTCGCCGAAAACAATTGGGTAACCTGGAGTGTCGCAGATTTCAACTGTATCGCACCCCGCTTTTTTAAGCTGTTCTTTAACAGCTTCGGCAGTTTTTAAAACGTCTTTTTTATAAGCAGAATCGGCGCTGATAGAAGGTATTTTCAACAGCTCAATCAACTCATTTAAAAAACGTTCTTTGTTTTCTTCAATGTATGGTTTTGCGCTTTTCATTTAAATTTTTTTATTTTTTCTAAAAGTACTAAAAATGACGTAAATTGTATGTGAAATCAACGCTTTCATTTATGCAGAATACTTTTTTTAAACTGCCGTTTTCCTTTATTGAAGATAATCTTTTGGCCGACTTAGAAATTTGTAAAAAACACAAGTTTACGGCCCATTTTAATACAAATGATTACGAGGGCCAGTGGACCTCTATTGCGTTACACTCTCAAAATGGCGAGGTTGATAATATTTTTGCGCTTACTCAAAACGACACGAAATTTAAAGAAACACCCCTTTTAAAAAAGTGTAATTATTTTAAAGAAATTATCGATTCTTTTCAATGTGAAAAAGAAGCAATTAGGTTATTAAATTTAAAACCTGGCAGCGTAATTAACGAGCACACAGATTATAATTTAGGTTATGAAGATGGCGTTTTTAGAATCCATATTCCTATTACAACAAACAACAAAGTTCAATTTTTTATAAATGCCCAAGAGGTAAAAATGTGTCCCGGAGATTGTTGGTATGGCAATTTTAATTTACCCCATAGCGTGCGTAATGATGGGGAAACAGATAGAATTCACCTAGTAATGGATTGCTTGCGGAATGATTGGAGCGATACATTATTTGCTCAATGTGGATATAATTTTGAAGTTGAAAAAAGACAAGCAGCATATTCGCGCGAAACAATTTTGCAAATGATAGCCCAGTTTAAAGAAATGAATACAGAAACTTCGCGAAAAATGATTGCCCAATTGGAAAAAGAACTTGATAAAAACCAAGCCTGTTGAAAATAATGAGGCTAAAGCTGGAGAAGAAATGGCGGTTTTATTATGGTCTTATGCTGCAGCTAAAAAAATTGATATCTCTCCCATATTTGTTTTTCATGAGCCCGGTTATAAAGGTGAAAATATGTGGTTGTTAAAACAATTTAATAGTGAAAACTTTATAGGTTTAGCGTTAATGCAATGGGTGGGATTTGTAGATGAAGGTGGAAGATAAACTTTTCCAAATATGAACACGTGACTTCAAAAATAAAAAGTGGAAAAAAATTAAAATTAATTGGTTGTCATTTAGAAGTATTATTTATATTTGCACCCGCCTAAGCAAGTTTAGCGATAAACAGGCGGGCTTTTTTACAATAAGTCCTAAGTGTTGTAAAAAAATTAATGCGGGCGTGGTGGAATTGGTAGACACGCTAGACTTAGGATCTAGTGCCGCGAGGTGTGGGAGTTCGAGTCTCCCCGCCCGCACAAAAGCCGAAGAGAAATCTTCGGCTTTTTTATTTTTAACAAGGGGATTTTTTTAAGATTTTGAGCCTTGGGTACAACATAGGTACAACATTTAGGTGTTTTTCTTCCCTTAATTAAGTTTGATATTAGATGGTCTTATCTGGTATCAAACTATATTTTTTGTATTTGGAAATAATATTTTTTACAATATCTCAAAGTTTTTTCTTCGATTGAGAGGTTTATTATCATACAATATACCCACAATTTAAACTCGTAAAATACTTCCATCAAAAGACTACGGCATTAACCTTCATTATTGTATGACCTTGACTTTTGCCATTCTATTTGCAACTAATAAATAAGATTATACAAGTATTTATTGTGAATTTTTGGTTGAAGTAATTGATCAAAGTATCTGATATTAAATTTTTTTTGTACATTTGTTAACCAAACGGTTAAACTAAATGGTTATATAATGACAAAACACAAAGACAATAAAACTGAAGAACAAATATTGGAAGCAGCCCAGAAAATTTTCCAAGCTAAAGGAATGGATGGTGCACGGATGCAGGAAATTGCAGATAAAGCAAGCATCAATAAGGCAATGTTGCATTATTATTACAGAAGTAAGCAGCTTTTGTTTGAGGCGGTCTTTAGAAAGGCGTTTGCCTTATTAGCCCCGCAGCTTAATGCCATTCTTAATGATGACTCATCATTAGAAGATAAAATCAAAAATTTTACCCACAACTACATTAGCTTTATTATAAAGCATCCTTATTTGCCGAACTTCATTATTCAAGAGCTTAACAGAAATCCAAAATTCATTGAAAAGATTAAGAATAATGTCGCCTTTCCAAGTATTGACAAATTTAAACTGCAAGTCCAAAAAGAAGTTAAAAACGGCACAATAGTTTCCATAAGTGCAGAGCAACTATTTATCAATATACTGTCCTTAAATATATTCCCCTTTGTTGCTTCGCCTTTAATTAAAGCGTTTGCAAATGTTGATGACAGAACTTACAAAACCTTATTAGAAGCTCGAAAAAAAGAAGTGTCCGATTTCATTATTAATGCCATAAAAAAATAAACCTATGAAAGCTATATATCTATTTGGATTATTCTTTTTAACACCGATTTTTGGTTATAGCCAAAACACAATTAGTTTAAACGAATGTTATGAAGGTTTGAAAACAAATTATCCTCTTGCTAAACAGCGTGTCATTTTAGAGCAACAAAAGGAGGTTGAGCTTTCGGCTATAAAAGCAAAGACATTACCGCAGCTTTATCTTAATGCCCAGGCGACCTATCAGAGTGATGTTACCGAGATTCCAGTACCAAATATAGACATAGAGTCTTTGAATAACGACCAATATCGTGCCACACTTACAGCTAATCAGCTGATTTTCAATGGTGGAAAAATTAAAGCATCACAAGGTTTACAAAATACCGTTACTGACAGAAAGCAACTAGAGGTCGAAGTCAATCTGTATCAATTAAAACAACGAGTTAATCAACTCTATTTTTCAATTCTTCTGATTGATGACCAAACTAAATTGCTGAACGTAAGAGAGCAACAATTGAATAGTAAATTAAAGGAAGTGAAATCTGGAATAGAAAACGGTGTGTTGTTGCCTACTTCAGATAAAGTCATTGAAGCTGAATTGTTGAAAATTTTACAGCAAACTAAAGAAGCGACCAACAATAAGTTAAAGTTGATTGCATCTTTATCTTCATTGATAGGAGTTTCTATTCCTATTGAAACAGAATTTCAAAAGCCTTTGCTCTCAATGAATGCAAGTTCAGATTTGAATAGACCGGAATTAGGCTTGTTCAACTTGCGGAAACAAGAGATAGGACAACAACAAAATATACTATCCAAATCATTGGTTCCCGAACTTAAAGGTTTTGCAACTGGCGGTTATGGTAATCCGGGATTGAATATGTTGGAAAATGACTTTACATCTTACTACATCGTTGGTTTAAAGCTAAACTGGAACGTGTTTGACTGGAATGGAAATAAGAAAGAGAGGCAAGCATTAGATTATTCAAAAGAATTGATTAGCAATCAAGAAGAAGTTTTTAGACTGAACACCAACACCGCTTTAAATGAACAACAAAAAGAAATTGAAACCCTTGAAAGCACTATTACTATTGACCAGCAATTAATTTCTTTACAACAAGAAGTAGTTAATACTTCCGAATCTCAATTGAGGAATGGGGTTATCACGACCTCTGAATACATTACAGAGCTTACCAAACTTCACGAAACAGAAAATTTGTTCAATCAACATAAAACCCAATTGGAATTAGCCAAAGCCAATTACAATACCCTTAAGGGAGATACTAAATAGAAAAACGATGAAAAACATAAAGACAATACTAATTGCACTAACTGCTATAACTGTATTAACAGCCTGTAATAATAACGGAGACAAAGCAGATGGTTACGGAAATTTTGAAGCTACCGAAATAACCGTATCTGCTGAAAACACTGGAAAACTAATGACCTTTACTATTGATGAAGGCACTATTGTAGAATACAATGAACTTATTGGTCATATAGATACGATTCCCCTGCACTTAAAGAAAGAGCAACTTTTTGTACAAAAAGATGTGATTAAAGCAAAATCCAAAGGTGTTTTGTCGCAGATAAATGTATTACAAGCTAAATTAAAAACCGCCAATACCAATAAAACTAGAATTGAAAATTTAATTAAAGACAATGCTGGAACCCAAAAGCAGTTGGATGATATTGATGGTGAAATAGCAGTTTTAAAAAACAGTATTCGCAGTGTTGAAATTCAAAATGCACCAGTGGTAAACGAACTTAAAAGCATAGATGTACAACTTCAACAACTCAATGACCAAATAACAAAGAGTAGAATACAAAATCCAATAAATGGCACTGTATTGTCAAAATACGTTGAACCCGGTGAAATTGTATCCTTTGGAAAACCACTATATAAAATTGCTGATTTATCGACTATGGAACTAAGGGTTTATGTCAGTGAAACCCAATTGGCCAATGTAAAGATAGGTGAAGCCGTAACCGTCAAAATCGATGACCAAGATGGAATGAAAACGTATGACGGCAAAATTAGCTGGATAGCTTCGGAAGCGGAGTTTACCCCTAAAATCATTCAAACCAAAGAAGAACGAGTTGCCCTGGTCTATGCGGTGAAAGTGCAGGTAAAAAACGATGGCAGTTTAAAAATTGGAATGCCGGCTGAAATATGGTTAAACACAGAATCAAATCAATAAATATTAAACTTGAAATTATGAATAAAATAATAATCACACTCATTGCAGTATCACTACTTTTTACAGGTTGTAAAGACCAACCCAAAGAAAGTAATGCAACAAAGAAAAATGAAACAGAACATACGGAACAGCATACTGAAAGCAATGCAGTTGGGAATGACTGGATGCAAGAAATAAAAACAAATGATGGAGCTAAATGGATTGCGAATCCTGAAACAAATGAAGGTGTAGTTAGAATGCAATCCGTATTAACAATAAGTAACCCAAAAGATTTGAATGATTATCACACCATCGCCGATGCACTTAACAAAGAAAAAAACTATGTCATTAAAGAGTGTACTATGAAAGGGCCTTCACACGATAATTTACACGTATGGCTGCTTCCGTTAATAGAAAAAATTGATGCTTTAAAAGAAGCTAACACCTTGGCTGAAGCACAACATATTTATAAGAGCATTGAGCAAAACGTAAATGCTTATGACGATTATTTTGAATAATTATGGGCATCACAATATCCAACATATCAAAATCTTATGGTGAAATAACCGCATTATCAGATATTTCTTTTGATGTAAAACCTGGTGAGCTTTTTGGACTTATAGGTCCCGATGGTGCAGGAAAAACCACCTTGTTCCGCATACTTACCACGCTGTTGATAGCAGATAATGGGCAAGCTACGGTAGCAGGTTATGATGTGCTTAACGATTATAAATCCATTAGAAATAGTGTTGGGTATATGCCTGGGCGTTTTTCACTTTATCAAGATTTGACCGTAGAGGAAAATTTGAATTTTTTCGCTACAATTTTTGGTACGAGCATAGAAGAGAACTATGATTTGGTAAAAGACATCTATGTACAAATAGAACCTTTTAAAAATCGTAGAGCAGGCAAACTATCAGGTGGTATGAAACAAAAGCTTGCCTTAAGCTGTGCGTTGATACACAAGCCGAAAGTCCTTTTTCTGGATGAGCCTACAACTGGGGTGGACCCCGTATCGAGAAAGGAATTTTGGGAAATGCTCAAACGGTTACAGAAAAAAGGAATAACCATTTTAGTATCAACACCGTATATGGATGAAGCTGCCTTATGTGACCGCATCGCATTAATTCAAGATGGTAACATCCTTGAAATAGATACGCCAAACGCAATTGTTAGCCACTTTCCAAAACCGTTGTATAACATCAGTACCAACAATATGTACAGCCTTATTGAGAGTTTAACAAATTATGAGCATACGTACAGCATTTTTCCTTTTGGGGAGTTTGTGCACTATACCGATAAGCGTGACCCTATAGATAAGGCAAGTTTGAAAACCTATCTGGAATCTCAAGGCCTTACAGATATTAAAATTGAAAAAACCCAACCTACCATAGAGGACACTTTTATGGAATTAGCCAAATGATGAAAGATAATAACGTTATACAAGTAGAAAATCTATCCAAGTTATTTGGAGACTTTGCAGCGGTAAACCAAATAAGTTTTCAGGTAAAGGCAGGGGAAATATTTGGCTTTTTGGGAGCAAATGGTGCTGGTAAAACAACAGCGATGAAAATGCTCATCGGGATTTCTTCCCCTACTTCGGGGAAGGCGACGGTTGCCGGTTTTGATGTTTATAAGGAAACTGAGTCCATCAAAAAAAATATTGGGTATATGAGTCAAAAATTTGCCTTGTATGATGATTTGACAGTAAAAGAGAACATCACATTTTTTGGTGGTATTTACGGATTGTCCAAAAAACAAATAGAACATAAACGACGTGAACTGGTTGAAGAATTGGGGCTTCAAGAAGTTACGAACAGTCTTGTGGCTTCATTACCCTTGGGCTGGAAACAAAAGTTGGCGTTTTCAGTTTCTCTATTGCACGAGCCCAAAATCGTTTTTTTAGATGAGCCCACCGGTGGTGTAGACCCCATTACCAGACGCCAATTTTGGGAAATGATCTATAAAGCAGCCCATAATGGCACCACCATTTTTGTAACTACCCATTATATGGACGAAGCAGAATATTGTGATAGGGTTTCTATTATGGTTGATGGTAAAATTGAAGCCCTTGACACCCCAAAAAAGCTAAAAGAGCATTATAAAACAGACACAATGAACGATGTGTTTTTAAAACTGGCCAGAGGATGAAACGATTTGTAGGTTTTGTAAGAAAAGAGTTTTATCACATATTCCGTGATAAACGTTCCCTATTTATATTATTCGGGATGCCCATAGCCCAAATATTATTGTTTGGTTTCGCCATTACCAATGAAATCAATAATGTAGATATTGCCATTTTAGACCAGGCCAATGATGTAGCATCTAAAGAAGTCATCAATAAAATAGCCGCTTCAAAACACTTTAGCATTGTTGATATTATTCAACAAGAGTCATCCATAGAATCCATATTCAAAAAAGGCAAAGTAAAAGCGGTACTTCAATTTGAAAATAACTTTGGAAATAACCTCATTAAAGAAAAACAGGCCAACGTACAAGTACTTACAGATGCCACGGATCCAAATATGGCCAGTACCATAAGTAATTACATTTCGTCAATACTTAAAAAGTATCAGCAAGAATTAAACGAAAATATTTCCATTGATTATCAGATTATACCGCAAAGCAGGATGGTTTATAATGCCGAATTGAAAAGTGTTTATATGTTTGTTCCAGGGGTTATGACTGTTATTCTGATGTTGGTTTCAGCAATGATGACTTCTATTTCCATCACCCGTGAAAAAGAACAAGGTACAATGGAAATTTTATTGGTTTCCCCGTTAAAACCATTTCAGGTAATTATAGGTAAAGTGTTTCCATACATTTTCCTATCTGTTATCAATGCCGTAGTCATCGTCTTGTTGAGCATTTTCGTGTTTAATGTGCCTGTTAATGGCAGCTTATTCTTATTAGGGATTGAAAGTGTCTTGTTTATCATCACATCACTTGCTTTGGGTATTTTAATTTCTACCATATCGGCAACACAGCAAACAGCTATGATGATTTCCCTTATGGGCTTAATGTTACCTACCATATTACTATCCGGGTTTATTTTCCCTATTAGCAGTATGCCATTACCGCTTCAGGTTATTAGCAACATCATACCCGCAAAATGGTTTATAATCATTGTAAAAGGCATAATGTTAAAAGGTATTGGAATTGGTTTTGTTTTAAAGGAAACCTTGATTCTTCTTTTAATGACATTATTGTTCATTGGTGTAAGTGTGAAGAAATATAAAATTAGACTGGAGTAAGATGAAAATAATACTATACATTATAAAAAAGGAGTTTAAGCAAATCTTTAGAAATAAAGGAATGCTACCCATCATATTTATTTTACCTCTGCTACAATTGGTCATTTTATCCAATGCGGCTACCTACGAAATAAAAAATATACAATTTGGATATGTTGATGCCGATAACAGTAGCACGTCCAGAGAGTTGATAGAACAATTTGAAGCTTCGACTTATTTCAATGTTTCAGAAAAGTTTCCTTCTGAAAAGGAGGCTTCCCAAGCAATGCAGGAAGGCACGATTGATGCGTATTTAAATATACCTACCCATTTTGAACGGGATTTACAAAAAGACAAAACAAAAGGCATAGGCGTATTTATTGATGCCATTGATGGTTCGGCAGCGGGAGTTATCAATGTTTATATAACCCAAATTATACAGAACTACAACAAAAATATTGTAGCGGATTTGATACAGATTTCAGATACCGTTCAAAAACCGAATAGTATAGAAAGCATTCCCTTGTTTTGGTATAACCAGACCTTGAACTATAAAACATTTATGGTGCCTGGTATTTTGGTTTTGCTTGTAACAATGATTACCCTGTTTTTATCAGGAATGAATATTGTTAGGGAAAAAGAAATTGGTACGCTAGAACAGATAAATGTTACGCCCATACGAAAAAGCCATTTTATCATAGGTAAACTCTTCCCTTTTTGGATAATAGGTATGGGGCTGTTGACCATAGGTTTAATACTCGCCAAAGTTATTTTTAATACGCCGATGCTTGGTAATTTAGGACTGCTCTATGCTTATACCTCTGTTTATATCTTGGTGATTTTAGGAATGGGGCTTTTTATTTCAAACTTCACTGATACACAACAGCAAGCGATGTTTATTGCGTGGTTCTTTATAGTGATATTTATACTAATGAGTGGCTTGTTTACCCCCATAGAAAGTATGCCAAAATGGGCACAAATACTTACCGAGTTCAATCCCATTAAATATTTTGTGGAAATCATAAGAATGGTAATGCTCAAAGGCTCTGGATTTGTTGATATTTTCCCATTGGCCATAAAAACTTTGGCCTACGCTATTGTAATGAACGGTTTAGCTGTTTGGAGCTATAAAAAAACAACCTAAAATGAATCATGGTATCAGACATAAAAACAAATTGGTTACCAATGAATCACTTTTTATAAGAGGTCCTTTGTCCCGATTAAAAGAATTGGGTTTTGCCTTTAAGGTGTTTTTCAATTTTATCAGGGCTTTTAGGATAATGCACTTTGTTGGCCCTTGTGTTACCGTATTTGGTTCAGCACGTTTTACACAGGAATCCGAATATTACGTATATGCTGAAAAAATTGGTGCTGAACTATCCAAAATGGGGTTCACGATAATGACTGGTGGTGGACCAGGGATTATGGAAGCTGCCAATAAAGGTGCGTATGAAACAGGTGGGTATTCCGTTGGCTGTAATATTGTATTGCCTTTTGAACAAAAACCAAATCCTTTTTTGCACAAATGGATTGACATCCCATACTTTTTCTTACGAAAAGTCATACTGGTAAAGTATTCCTACGCATTTGTGGTGATGCCTGGAGGTATTGGAACTCTTGATGAGTTGTTTGAAGCACTTACCCTGATTCAGACCAAAATTATCAAAAACTTTCCTGTGGTCATTTTTGGTTCAGAATACCATAAAGAACTATGTGAGCACATCCATTTAATGGCAGAGCGGGAAAGTATTAGCGAAGCTGATATGGAATTATTGTTTGTAACCGACTCTGTTGATGACCTCATTAAACATATAGATACTTATGCCATAAAAGAATTTGGACTAACCAAAAAAGCTTCCAAACCAAAATGGTGGTACGGGGAAAAACTAAAGCCAAATGAAAAAGAATAAAATAATTAGCATCATTGCTGCCATAATTTTGACAGCCTTTGGGTTATTGACTTTGTATTTAAGTAGTTCGATACTGTTTGATTGGTTTGATGTAAGAGCGAAACAAGGAAATTATGTGCTTTTTATAGTGGGTGCAAATTTTTTGTGCTCTATCCTGTATTTAACCGCAGCATATGGGCTCTATAAAAGAAAAGAATGGACTTTTAAACTGTTATTGACGGCCTTAATCCTTTTATCTATTGGCTTTATAGGTTTGTTTGTTCATATAAGTATGGGAGGTCTTTATGAAACTAAAACTGTTGGTGCAATGATTTTTAGAATTGTGCTCACCATTGGATTTATAAGAATCACTAAAAAATTATTAAAAAAATGAAAGCATTATTATACATACTATTAAGTTGTTGGGTATTTATACCACACAACAACACAACGTTAAAAGGACATACCCTTACTGTTTCAATTGAAAACTTAAAGAATTCTAATGGAAAAATAATTATAACGCTTTACAATTCGAAAGGCAGTTTGCCTGATGAAAAATTTAAGCGTTACTATAAAATGAAAAATACGGAAATCGAAAATAGAAATGCCAAGGTCGTATTCAATAACCTGCTAGAAGGAAGCTATGCTGTTACCGTGTTGCACGACGAAAATAATAATGGTAAAATCGACAAAAAATTTATGCTGCCCTTACCTAAAGAAGGTGTAGGGTTTTCAAATTATATTGATTTTGGATTGTCCAACCGTCCAAATTTTAAAGATGCCAGCTTTAACTTAAATAGTGACAAAACTATAACTGTTAAAGTGATTTATAAGTAGGAATGAAATACAGGGTATACATATTATTATTGTTAATTAATTGCAATTTTTTTGCATTTGCGCAAGAAGTAGATTCTATTTTACCAGAGCTGACTTTATCTAAAATTGCACTTATTAATCAAACAGATAGCTATATCACTTTCCCGTTGGATATAGGTAATATAGAACCATTAATGTTTGAAGCCAACGTAAATCCTTCATTCATTATAAGAGAACGACAGGATTCTAAGCTGATGGCCGTTTTGACCCCACAGATTGTTATAAGAATGTATAATGAAGAATCATATCCTGTCAGAACACCAAGCTACATACCGCAAGTTTCTTTTTATTATTTAGCCAAACAAAATAATATCAATAATACCTTATCAATATTTGGTAAAATAGCCCATCACTCAAACGGTCAAGATGGTTCGTTTTATAATGAGGATGGTTCCATAAATTTACTTACAGGAAATTTTGCAACAAACTATTTTGAATTGGGTATTTTAAAATCTTCATACAGCTCTCGACTCAATGCAATAAAAGTACTTAAAAGCTCAATTGAAGTACACCCAAAAAGTTGGATGCTAGAAGAACTTGAGGGTTCATATAGCGGTTTGCGATGGCATAATTCATTTACAGCTTTTAAGATACCCTTTGGCAATAGCAAAAGCAGCCAAAGACCACATTTTTCACTGAAATTGGAAACCAATTTAATGTTGGACCAATACAATGATCTTGATTTTTTTGATGTAGACCGTATTAATGCGGGAGTGACCTTTTATTACCACCCACAATTTTTAGAGGATATTGGGTTTTTTGTGCAATTCTATCACGGTATGGATTACTACAATATCTATTTTCAACATCAATTGGACGTGATACGGTTTGGAATTATGACTGAAATTTTACGATTTTAAAATACTTGAACTATGAACAAGGACCAAATTATAGTTACCAAAAATTCAGAAGAAAAGGAGTTTTATTCTGAAGACAAATTAAGATATTCATTACGTTCTTGCGGTGCAACCAGCAACCAGGTTGATGTCATTATCAATCAAGTAAACCATCAAATTTATAATGGCATTTCAACCAACGAAATATATAAAAAGGCTTTTTCGATTTTAAAGAAGTTTGACCGTGCTTTTGCTTCCAGATATAGTCTAAAACGGGCTCTTTTTGAATTGGGACCAACCGGTTATCCGTTTGAACGCTTAATAGGTGCTTTATTAAAAGAAAAAGGCTATGATACTAAAGTTGGTGTTATTTTACAAGGTCATTGTGTTACCCACGAAATAGATGTATTGGCGGAAAAAGATGGTAGTGTATATGCCATAGAATGTAAGTTTCATTCAGATTCAAAAGCCACAAGCAATGTAAAAGTACCTTTATACATAAACTCAAGATTTTTAGATGTTCAAAAGTTCTGGAATGCCAGTCCTAAAAACGATACAAACTTAAAACAGGGTTGGTTGGTCACCAATACGCGTTTTACAAAAGATGCTATAGATTATGGAAAGTGTATTGGACTAACTCTTTTAAGTTGGGATTATCCCAAAGGAAATGGGATGAAAATCAACATTGATGGCTATGGCCTATATCCCGTAACGGCCCTTACCACCTTAACCAAAAAAGAGAAACAACAGCTTATAGCAACAGATTTTATTCTCATCAAAGAACTATATTCCAATCTCGGTATTTTACAAAAAATGCATATTTCAACAAATAGGATACAGCAAACCAAGAACGAAATCGATAAGCTGTTACATTATGACAATTTCACCAATGAAACAAGATAAGCTTATTAACGAAAAACTACATAAGTACGACACTCGTGGAATACAAACGCTATTTAGAACGGTTAGTAAAAATCATTATAACCTATTAAAAATGGTTGATAATAAAGCAAGGATTGTACTTACGGTAAATTCCATAATTACTTCTTTACTTTTCGGAATACAAATCTTAAACTGGGAAGCTCAAATAACCGAACACAGTATTTCCCTAAAAATTTTGGTAATATGCAGTATGCTATCTATGGTTTTTGCTATTGCCAGTATGTTGCCTCACAGGTATATAGGGAAGAGTTATAGGAAAAGTGGATATAAAGGAACCCTTTATGCTGAAAATTTTTCCAATCAAACTCTAACAGAGTTTAAAGAGGAATTTGATAGAATTATGAGTACTGGCAAGACAGTATATGACGAATTGATTACGGACCTTTATTTTTTAGGAAAGACCATTACTATAAAACAAAGAATTTTATTGTTCTCAGTAATTATATTTATGTTGGGGTTGATATCGACTATTGCTATAACTCTTTTAAATATTTAATACTTAACCTCTAGATAATTTATTAGTCGTTGTTTGTCTTCTCTTAATATAGTTTGACATTAGATTCCTGTATTCGATATTAAACCCAATTTCTTGTATTTGGAAATAATATTTTTTTTTGCAATATCTCAAAGTTTTTTCTTCGTTAGAGGGGTTTATTATCATACAATATCACCGCAATTTAAACTCGTAAAATACTTCCATCAAAAGACTACGGCATAAAGCCAACGCTCTTTCCTTTGCTTATTTATTCCGTTTCCTTTTGAGCCAAGATTTTATCTTCCGTTTGGTTTCTGCTCAAATATTGTTTAATCAAAAATTTGAGTATTATGACAACAAAAGCGAGTACCGCAAAGAAGCGCAGCAAAACAAAAGTAGCTGCCAAAGAAGTAGTGAATGGAAAGAAAACCTTAGCACTTCAAATTCAGAATCTGCCAATTGGCAAAATTAAGCCTGACCCAAAACAGCCAAGAAAGACTTTTGATGAAAAACAGTTAGTTCAGCTTTCAGAAAGTATCAAAACGTATGGTGTACTGCAACCCATTACCGTAAGACAAATGAATGGTCATTACGTCATCGTTATGGGCGAGCGTCGGTATCGTTCAAGCAAATTAGCTTCCAAGAAAACCATACCGTGTATTGTCAAAAACTACGAGAACAATGATGTTCTGGAAGTTCAAATCATTGAAAATCTGCAAAGAAAAGATGTAGAGCCTACTGAAGAAGCGGAGGCGATTGCTTACCTAAGCGAGAAATATGCACCTACCGAAATTGCGAAGCGATTGGGTAGAACTGATAACTTCATCAGACAGCGACTTAAACTGGCAGGATTGATTGACGGTTTCAAGCACTTTGTCCGCAATGGCGAAATGACAATCTCATTGGGTGTAGGTGTAGCGCTCTTTGAACCGGAAGAACAGCAGATGATGTTGGAAACGATGGGCGAGGATTTCAATGCACACCAGATAAACAGGATGATTAAAGACCAGACTTATGACTTGGAAAAAGCATCGTTTGATGTTACCGATAAAAAATTGGTCCCGAAAGTTGGGTCTTGTGTGGAATGTCCTTTCAATGTAGCAAATCAAGGCAATCTGTTCGGCGAAGGAAAAATGGTCTGTACGAAAGCAGCCTGTTTTGAGACGAAGAAAAGCAAATCGTTCTTGAACCTGATTGAAAAGTCTAAGAAAGAGAATATCCTTTTAATCCCTGAAATACGACAGTATTGGGCAGATGACGAAAGCAATCAGCTCATTATATCACAATTGAAAAAAAACGGATTAAAAGTCTATCTATTGGACGATGTTGAAATTATAGAGAATCCGATTGAGCCAACAATCGAAACTATTCAGGAAGAATATCAACATTACGATTATTCTGAAGATGAATTAAAGGCCGAATTGGATGAAGCAATGCAGAATCACAATGAAGCTTTGGAAGAATACAATTCAGCGAAAGAAAATGGATTCGTCAATGGCATTTTGTTCCATCCTGAAACTTACAGGAATAAAGAAGTCTTCATAAAAATTGTTGAAAAATCGAAAGATGAATCAACAGATTATTCGGCACCATTGGCCAACAGAAAAATGGCAGATTGTACGCCTGAAGAACAAATCGTTAAAATCAACGAAAGGGAAATCCGCAAGAAGCAAATAGAGAACAACAAGCAGTTTGAAGAAGTTGTACAGATGATTCGTGAAACAAAATACATTAATACGAAGAAGACACTTTCAATGGATGAAATGGTCGCATTCTCGATATCGCTCTTTGAAAATAATGTGGACTATATGAGTCAACAAAAGTATTTTTCAAAGTTCTTGGGCGACACTTCAAAGATGACTAAAGTTGAAATGGTCGAAAATTTCAAGAAGAAGTTCAAAAAAGAAGAGATTTGGGCAGTTGATATTTTCAACTACGTTAAGGAAGACAATAATCAAAGAAAGTTTTTTGAGCATTGCATTACTTTTAAGGGTAGAGCTCTTAGTATTATTTGGGAAGAATAGTAGTTTTCTTTTTCCAAGTAAAGCCTCATTAAATTGTGAAATTTTAACTTAAAGTTATTGCCTTAAACCAATAAAAAAAGCTTCCGGATTGCTCTTTTTCAATTTATTTAGCTTAGTGAATGGAGGGTTCTCAATCAACCAATCTTTAACCTCAAGCGAATTGGTAAACCTTTCGATTTCGCTATCAATACCAGCCTTAATCAGTTCAGATAGGTATGCAACTTTTGAAGCAGCTGTAATGGCTTCTTCAATATTGAACCTTACCAATGTAAAATTGGTAAAATTGCTTATTCCAGTTTGTAGATGTTTAAATTCATCAGATTTAGTGTTACGGGTAGAAAGAACATAACACGCTCCTCGAGTGTCTTCCAAAACCTGTTCTGAGGTTAAGTTTAGTTTTCTAAACGCTATTTCCTCTGCAACTACTTTTGTGAAGCTGTTACGGACTGTTGCTAAGTCCGAAATATTATCCATTAAAAACGCTACGTCGAATAACTGTTTGATAATTTCAACTGGTCTATCTTTGCTGTATAAAATCCCTGTGGTTTTTGGTGCAAACGCAGTTAGCTTATCGCCTAAAATGGCATCAAACGTTGGCATTTTTACTGTTGTGATTTTCCCTTGTGTTTGAAGCCAGTTGTGAGCAATCGGAATTTCTGTAAGTTCGGGATAAGGGTTTGGTGTGTAGAGAATATCCAGTAAAATTGGCTCAACACGACTATCTACATTGCTTTTGTAGAACATCTTGAAATGACCAACTGGTGCATCAGGCGTGTGCTTTCTGTCATTGTCATCTTCCCAATGTGTAAACGCTTCAGTTTCTTTACTTATAGCTTCAAGAACAGTTTCTATGTCGCTTTGGCTTTGCTCGGTAATAATATCGATGTCGATTGAAAACCTTTTAGGCTCTTCTGTTGCCAACAATAATGCAGTTCCTCCTTTAAAAATAAAATCGAGTTTGTTGATTTCAAGTTGTTCCAAAAACAGTAAGGCATAGATAACCTTTTCAATAAGTTTTGGATCATACTTTTTACCTAGTCTTTTTTTGACTTCATAAATCCACTCTGGTTGATATGTAGTTTCTTTAATCCTTAAAATTAATGTTTGGCAATAAAATTAATTATTTGCCAAAGTTAAATTGCTTAATTGTTCAACTTCCGTCTCTCTATTACGCCTGTGGGCATAGCGTTTCATTTTACTTTTGCTTATCTCAAACTTTTCGAATGCCGATCGGTAAACAAATTCCAATTCACTTTGTTGTGCACCAAATAAATTAGTGTCTATTAGCATATCGACCAACAATTTTTCAAGGGATGGAATAATGATATTTTCGGATTGAACTAAAGGTGCTTCGGATACCAACTGCTTTAAAATTATTGCATTATCACTATTATGAACGTACAGCTCGAAAGTTTCAGCATCTGGTTCTGTAAAAACGGTTTTGCCTTGGTCTTTCAACTTGTAAAAAACGGATTGTACCACATCTTTTTCCAATTCAATTATGGTGTAAAATCTAAAGGGTTGGTGGCGCATAAATTGGTTTAACCATAAAGTGTTCCACACACAGAATTCAATGAATGGATAATCTTTTTTTATTTTATTGTACAGTCGTTTTAATTTGGTATCAATAACTGGAATAAATCTATTTTTTCCACTTAAAGTGTATTTACCTCTGGATGGGTTTTTTAACACACCTTCTTTTTTAAGTTTAGACAAATACACAGTGATAGAACTTTCCTTTAAGTTTGGAAAATCTTTCTGAATAAGCTCTACCAGACTGGTTTTTGAAATAGCTTGCTGGTCAACAAAGTATGTTGGTATTTTATCTTTAATAGTTTGTTCCAGAACAATGATATTTTGAATTAAACTTTGGCAAAATACACATTTTTTGCCAAAGTTTAATAGTGAATAGCAATTACTTCCGTTTATCCGTAGCCTTGGTATCAAAAGCAATCAAATTAAAAAGTTCTCGCATTCGGCTACGAACTCGGTTACCGTAGCGTTCTTCCAGTTCTTCGGCATTGAGGTTGGTGGTTGCGTGGGTTTTTATTTTACGTTTTGTCTGTAGGTAAAGCTCGTATCGAGATAAGAGCACTTCGCCCATTACGTTTAGATCCTTTCCATAAAACCGACCAGCTGGCTCTACACCCAAATCATCAAAACAGAAAAATTTGGTGTTACCATATTCTTCAATGGTTTTAAAACCGAGGTGGTTAAAACTGAAAGCCACGTTCCGGCAAGGAATCATTTCATAAGGTCGTTGCATTGGGACGATATGGCGTAGCAATTTCATTAAGGTGGTTTTTCCACATCCTACAGGTCCAGAAAGTAAAATGCCTTTGTCGATATCAATTCCGTTCTTTTCACAGTTCTCTTTGTCCTTGATGAAATAATGGCAGAGTTTACGAATGATGGCCGTGTCCTTATCGTAGATTCGGAAATTTTTTCCAAAGAGCAACTTTCCTTTAGTATTCAGGTAAATCAGGATTTTGTCAAAATCGTAGAGAACACTCTTGCCATCAAACTTTCCGAGCAAGTATTCCACGCCACCTTCGGTAATTTTAGAGGGGTTGTCCATAATCTTTGTTTTTAGTGGTTCGCAAGTTGTCCTTGATTTGGGACGCTTGTTTTTTGTTTGGTTTGTTTTCTTTGGCATATAACTCTGTTCTGCCCATCCAGTTAGTGGCCAAGGCTCGCCAGTCTCGAATTTCTTTTCCATCGCTCGTTTGCCAATTCCGAGTTTCATAATGCTCGAAGAATTTTTTTCCTTCATCAGCATTAAAACCTTTTTCAATAAAAAAATCAATAACGGCCTGCCAGCCCTTTGGTTGTTTTATATTGTTTACTTGTTTGGTATTGTTTATAGTAGATACCAATGCTTGTCCACTCGCGGGACGGTTTGAGTCCACTACTTGTTCATTTTTGGGACGGTGCTGTCCCATAACAGGTTCACGGATGGGATGGTACTGTTCCGCAAGCTGTTCTAATATGGGATCGTACCGTCCCATATCCGGTTCATCACTTGTACCGATAATGGCCATCTTGATTTTGCTTCCTTTGTAGGGGTTATTGGAAGGGAAATAGGTGAGATAGTTCCAAGAATCAAGGTTTGTCACACATCTATGGTAATTGGATTTTGAGCCAATCTTGGCTACACGCATTAATTCTCGACGGTTCACATAAAATTCATCTGCAAATCGGCTACTGTTCCATTCTTGGAACAGTGCCATATAGAGACTTATATGTGTTGGGTTGAGGCGGTCATCAAGAAAGAACTTTTCAAAAGCCGCATTAAGTAGCTTTATGTAGTTCATCATTTAAGAATTTGTCTTGTGTTGTACATGGTTTGAGGTCATTACATCTTGAATTTCTTCGGCATCGTAATAGATTATGCCTCCAACTTTTGTGTATGGTAGCGTACCATTGATTCGAAGATTCTGTAATGTTCCTGGACTGACTTGAAGCAAGTCCATAACTTCTGAAGATTTGAGATATTTTTTAAGTTTTCCAGTAGCTTGTTTGGAAAGAAGGTTTTTAATGTCATCGAGCAATTCTATTTTAAATTCCCGAAGATCGTCTGTGGTAATAATATTTGCTGGCATAATAGAACGGTTTTAAAAGAAAGGGGCTATCATTATCGCTTTTCAACTAATTTGATAGCTCCTGACCTGATTTAACTCACGAGCTTTAGTATTTTAATAAAAAAGTGTTCGTGAATCTGTCGATTTGACTTTCGTTCTACAAATTTGGGATGATTTATTGGATATTAACCCCAAGTCATACCCAAGTTGGGTGTTTTTATATACTCATTTTCAATGGTTTAAATTAGTTTTGTTTAGCGGTTGTCCTGAAAATAGTATATGCCAAATGATAATAACGAAAATTAATTTTATTTTTTCCCAAGTAGTACCCAACTTGGGAAGAAATTTAACATTTAAGCGAAATGAATTTTATCCATCCCTTTCCTCCATTCTCCTTAAAAGTGTTGCTTTCAGTCTATCGATAAACTTGGTTTGGTCAATTTTCCGTTCTCTAATTTCGAGAAAAGTTCTATAAACATTTCCGAGTTTGAGTTCAAAGATGTCTTCACAAGCCGAAGCCATCTCTTTAATCCCAGCCGTACCACTTTTTATCGCTCCTGAAGCCTGTAAGGCATAAATCAATTCAATTAGGTCTGTTTTTGAGGCTGTCCATCCAAGTCGCTCGCCATTTGATAAAGTACTCAGTTTATTCTGTACACCGTTTGACAGATCCCTCAAATAACTTAACTCTTCTACGTAATGACTGATTAATAAATCGTAGGCCATAATTTTAGCAATGGCATTATCGTGGCTTGTGGAAAATTCAGCATCCGTGTAAAAATGAGAGGTGTTTGAGACCAAACTGATATTGTCCTTACCTCTTAGAAAATAAAATTCATCCAAAAGCTCAGAACCCTCTCTGTAGTATTTGATGAAATCTATATTACGTCTATTACTTTCTTGTAGTCTGTTTATTTCAGAATCGATAAAATCCTGTTGAGATTTTATGGTTCCAGCAGGTCTGTTTATTAAGAAATTATAGAGTTTTGCATAAAACTTTAATCTACTGTAGACATAGGGTTTATGTTTTTTAAAGAAAATAATTTCGTTCTGTTTATCAACGAATTCATTTTCCCGAACACATATCCGTAGTTGTTGTAAGTATTGCCTGGAAATGGAAATTCCTTTTTCTACATTATTGAAATCATCTAAATTAGATTCTTCAACTACTTTTATTTCTTCTTTATAATTTTCTAAAATTGTTTGAATAAGTTTATGCACAATAGATTTGGGGCTTATTGGTTAGATTATTTTTTTAAGAATTTGTAATAATTCATTATTCTTTAAATAGGTGGTTTTTTTAGAAAAATGAGAAAACCAATAGCAACTAAAATAATGCTTCCTGCAATTAGAAATGGATAATAAAAACCACCGGTAACCAACCAAGTTCCTAAAATGGGACCTAAAATCTGACCAACGCTGTTTGTTGAACTTTGTATTGAAATATTTCGCCCTGTATTTGTTTTGGATAACAAGGATACCGCAGACAACAAATTAGGTGTAACCATAGCACCACCAGCAGCAAACACCACAATTAAACCGTACACAACAAATTCATTTTTGAAAAAAGGAAAGGCAATTAATGAAATTCCTGAAATGAATAACCCAAAGCCAATTTGCTTTTTAGTAGATAGAATCTTTTCCCCATAACTGGCAAATACAGGCTGCAAAACAGCCATTATTGAACCACATAGCATAAAACCAATACCTATTTGGTTACTGTTAAATCCTAATTCATCTTTCCCATATATTGAAAAGACAGTTTCAAACAGCGTTACTACAAATTGGATGACAAATGATAGCGCCAATAGGACAAGGAAATATTGGCTGAACGAGAACCGAAAAGTGAATTTTTGAGTTGTAAATTTATGGATGCGAACAGAATTTTTTAGCCATTTTACAACAATGACTAAAACAATAGAACCTAATAATGCAGCGAATAAAAAAGGTGTGGAAAATCGACCCAAATGTAGTTGACCAATTGCATACTCAAAATGAAGGTCTGATTGCGAAAGAAAGCCACCGATAACGGGTCCAAAAATAACCCCTGAACTAATGGCTACACCAGACCAGGCCATTATCTTCGTTCTACGTTTTTCAGAGGTAATATCACTTAAATATGCGTCGCTTACAGGAATAACGGAAGAAGTGAAAACACCACCAAAAATCCGAGCGATATATAGCATAGTAAGTGATGTTGCAAGCCCAGTTAGCAATTGCATTATTACAAAGCCAATCAAACCAATAATAATGACGGGTTTACGACCATATCTGTCAGATAACTTTCCCCAAACGATAACAAAAATTAATTGAAATAGAGGATAAATACTGGTAAGCAACCCAATATGGAAGTTGATTAAATCGGTGTCGAGATTGTCTTTTAAAGCTAATCTTTCGGTATAGTAGGGAAGGGTTGGCAATAAAATACCATAACCCAACATCACTACAAATAAACTCAACAGGATTAAAGATATCCTGTTGAGTTTTTCTTTTTTGTCCATTTATTTTTTACCGATTTTTCGCTTTAATAATTGCGCATTAATAGCTACTATAATAGTACTTAAGCTCATAAATACCGCACCAACCGCAGGACCTAAAACAAAACCTGAAGAATATAATACACCGGCTGCTAAAGGAATAGCCACGACATTATATCCTGTAGCCCAAATCAAATTCTGAATCATTTTATTGTAGGTGGCTTTCCCAAAGAGAATTAAATTGGCAATATCCTGTGGATTACTGTTGACCAGAATAATATCGGCAGTTTCAGCTGCTACATCTGTACCTGAGCCTACTGCAATACCTACATTGGCTTTTGCGAGAGCGGGCGCATCATTAACACCATCACCCGTCATAGCTACAAAATCACCTTTGTTCTGTAACTCTTCTACAATTTCAACTTTTTGATGTGGCAATACCTCGGCGTAGTAACCATCCAATCCAAGTTTTTCACTCACAGCCTTAGCGGTTTTTTCATTATCGCCAGTTGCCATTAGAACTTTAATGTTATTCTTTTTAAATATTTTGATTGCCTCGGCAGATTCCGGTCTTATTTCATCAGCAAGCGCAATGTAACCTGCCAGTTTCCCATCAATTAATACAAACACGACAGTTTCAGCGGCATCACTATAAGCGTCTTTTGGGATGTCTATTTTTTCATCTCTTAAATAGCCAGGACTTACTACCTTAACTTCTTTGCCTTCAACATTTGCCTCTACACCCTTACCTGTAATTGCATTAAAGTTTTCAGGTTTTGGAATGGTTATGTTATCTTCTTTTACTTTTTTAATAATCCCAACAGCTATTGGATGTTCAGAACTTTGTTCCAATGCACTTGAAAGTCTTAAAATTTCCTCTGTTGAATAAGTCTCGTTAACAGACTCGATTCGAGTGACACCAAAATCACCTTTGGTCAATGTTCCCGTTTTATCAAACAATAAAGCTGATATTTTTCGGGATTCTTCAAAAGCTGTCCTATTTCGAATTAATAACCCGTTTTGAGCTGAAACAGCAGTAGAAATAGCAACCACAAGTGGTATGGCAAGACCTAATGCGTGTGGACAAGCAATGACCATAACGGTAACCATTCTTTCTAAAGCATAGACAAATGGAAAGCCTAAAATCAGCCATACCGCTAATGTTCCAAAACCAATACCTAATGCGATATAGGTAAGCCATTTTGCAGCTCTATCCGAGAGGTTTTGCATTTTTGATTTGGTTTTTTGCGCTTCTTCGACCATTTTGATGACCTTGTTGAGATAGCTATCTTTTCCAGTATGCTCAACCTTTACTTTTAAGGTACTGTTACCATTTACCGAACCACCAATAACCTTATCGTTTTCATCTTTTTTTACAGGTTTAGATTCGCCTGTAAGCATAGATTCGTTCAGGTAACTTGAACCGTCTACTATAATCCCATCAGCAGGAACTTTTTCACCTGGTTTAACCAAAATCACATCATCTTTTAACAAATCTTCCAACGGAATATCTTCTATGGTATCATCCTTTACCCTATGGGCTTCTGCGGGCATCATACTTACCAAAAGCTGTAAGGCCTTTGATGCTCCCAAGACGCTTTTCATCTCTATCCAATGTCCTACCAACATAATAGCGATAAGGGTAGCCAGTTCCCAGAAAAAATCAACTCCTTCTAAGCCGAACACGGTTGCCGAACTATAAACGTAAGCCACGGTAATTGCCATAGAAATCAAGGTCATCATTCCTGGCGCACCTTTTTTGATTTCAGACCAGAATCCTTTTAAAAATGGCCAACCACCATAGAAATATACGATTGTGGAAAGTGCAAAAAGGATATATGGATTTCCGGGAAGCAAAAACTCATATCCAAAAAAGTCCTGAATCATCGGCGAGAAGAACAGTATGGGAATAGTAAGTACAAGGGTTACCCAAAACCGTTTTCTAAAATCGGCAATCATCATTTTATGATGGTCGTGCCCGTGTTCTCCGTGCCCTGGATTGTGGCCAGAATGGTCTCCACCTTTGTGGTTCATTTTAGAATGGTCTTCTTTTTTGTGTTTCATCTTCGAATGGTCCATTTTAGAATGGTCCATTTCATCGTGATTGTGGTGTTCGTGATTTTCCATTATTGTCTTGTTTAAGTGTTATCGTAATTTTTTTCTCATAGCTTCCGAAATGTTTTCGGCATAGACGCCATAGGCATCTACCAAAAGTCCTTTAATCCCATTTTTTGATGAAATAGCATAAAGCACACTATTATCGTCGGTACTGCTCATACCCTCAAAACGATGCATCTCGTCAACATTAAAATCTTCTGGGTGTATTTCAATTTTTAGTGAGGCACACTCCAAACATTCTGGTTTTAGGTTAAAATCATATGTATAGCCATTTCCCTGTAAATCGTTTATGGCTTCAGAAAGTGTATCGTAATTTTTCATCTGTCTTTATTTATAGTTTATTGTAAAATAGCTGTTATCTGCTTCTGAAAATTTCTGAAAAGTCAATAATCCTTTTTCATTTAATTTTTCAATAACAGTATAATTGAATTGCTTGATGCGAATACCCCAGGCATAGGCCTTAATATTTATTTTTGATTTAATAGTGTTTTTGCCAGCTTCTAATTTTCGATCGTAAATTTTTATGATGCTTTTTGAACCGAAAAAATTCAACAAGCCCGAGTCAAAACTCATTTCCAATTCAATATTTTTCAGATTATCCAAATTGTATAGTTCTTTAAATTTCTTTGAAGTGGTGTTGATTTCTGTTTTCTTTGATTTTGGATTGGAAAACGGGAAAGCCATTACCACTACACTTGCTTCATCAGGCTTGCAACGATAGGTTGTGGTGTATTTATCGGTCAATTTTTTGTCTTTATCAAACAATTCCGTAACTACCTCAATTTCATAGTATCCATTTTTCTTTATTGTTTCACTGGCTTTGAAAGTTTGTTTATTTAAAAAAGAACCATTTTCATCAAAGTTTTCCCGAATAACAACTCTGCCTGAAATCTGCCCAATGAGCATTTCAGTTTGTCCAGTCATTGTGATGCTGAATAAAGTGATTAGTACTATAAAGCCTTGTTTTCTCATATATGGTGCATTAATTTTTTTACCTCTTTTGCCATAATATCACTTAAATCTATTCCGTTTGAAGAGTGCGGGATGGTATTGCAAGTCACTATTTTTTCTACCCCAGAATCTAACAAATCTTGATAGGCGTTTCCTGAAAAAACGGCGTGAATGCCTACGCAGATAGGTGGTTTCATTCCTGCTTTATTCAAATGTTGTACGGTTTCAATCATTGTTCGCGCTGTGGAAATAATATCATCTACCAAAATGGGTGTAGCATCTTTATATTTATCCACATCGGGAACAGAGACTTCTACATCACGGTCACCGTGACGTACCTTTTGTAATACCGTAAAAGGTGCTCCGGCATTTTTGGCGACTTCGGAAACCCATTGTTCACTTTCTGAATCAGGCCCAATAAGTACGGGGTTTTCAATGTTTTCTTTTATCCATTCTGAAATGGCATCGGCAGCGTGAATCACTTTATTTGGAATTTGATATACTTCCCCTAAAGAACTAATTCTGTGCAAGTGAGGGTCGACCGTGGTAATGCTATCGGCAAAACCTGAAATCAATTTTCCGAAAAATCCAGAAGTTACCCCTTCACCTTCGTTAAAAACTTTGTCCTGTCGCATATATGCCAAATAGGGTGCTACCAAACAGGTACACATAGCTCCTAATGATTTGGCTGTGTGGCTTAAAAAATATAGTGGCAACAGTTTTGTATCTGGTTCGTGCAAGGTGCATACCAGTACCACACATTTATCTTTAACATCAGATAATATGCGTGTGTACGATTCCCCATCGGGAAAATTACGCAAAGTGGCTTTGCCCACTTCAGCATCCATTTTTGTAGCCATTAGTTCTGTGAGTTCTTCATTTCCGGAAAGACTGAATAATATTGTTTTCATAGTTTTTAAATTATAGTTATGATGTCGTTATGATTGTTTTTATATTCCAAGGCATAGTTAAGTTCACCTTTGGATTCAGCATATATGGTATAAAGCAATTGGCCTACTTTAATCTGTTCTCCTAAATGGATGTTTAAAAAAATCCCTGCGGATATAGATTGGGGTGCTCCCGAAAGCTTGGCAAGTTTTGCAATTTTTCGGTTATCAATTCTGTTTAAAACCCCTGACTTTTCGGCCGTAATTTCAATTTTATAAGGTGCTAAAACTGGTTTTAAAAACTGACCTTGTGCTTTACAAATGGCTATGAATTTTTCATATGCTTTTCCAGATTTGAGAATTCTATGTGCGGTTTCCAATCCCTTTCCTTTTTCTACTTTTCCAGAAAGTTCTATTAGTTCAGCAGCTAAAAACAATGCTCTTTCTGTTAAGTCTTTGGGTGAATCTTCCTCATTTTTCAAAACTTTTAATATATCTATGGCTTCTAAAGTTGGACCGATACCCCTTCCAACAGGCTGCGTGCCATCCGTAACTACAACTTTTACATTCAACCCAACAGCAGTTCCAACGGTTTCCATATGATTTTTTAGTTTTTCTGCCATTTCGGTACTGCGAACCTTGGCGGTTTCTCCCACGGGAATATCAATGACCACGTGAGTAGAACCAGCTGCTGCCTTTTTAGAGAGTACTGAAGCGATGAGCTGACCTTCGCTATCAATATCCAAGGCTTTTTCAATTTTAATGAGCACATCATCGGCAGGACTTAACTGCGCTGTACCGCCCCAAACAAAACATCCGCCTTCTTTTTCTACTACGGTCTTTATTTCCTCGGAAGAGAGCGTAACATTGGTCAGTACTTCCATTGTATCTGCTGTGCCTGCTGGCGAAGTGATTGCCCGTGAGGATGTTTTTGGCATAGTAAGCCCATACGCGGCAACAATGGCAACTACCAATGGTGTTGTCCTATTGCCAGGCAATCCGCCAATACAATGTTTGTCGACCACGATATCCTTGTTCCAGTTCAGTTGCTTTCCGGAAGCAATCATTGCTTTCGTTAGGTCGGATATTTCATCAATATCCATTCGGTCGCCAGCACAGGCAGTAATAAATGCCGAAAGGTGGATGTTGGAATAATCGCCTTCCACGATATCGGTTATGATGTTGTTATAGGCCTTATAATCCAGTTTTTTGTTATAGATTTTTGCCCTGACGTGGCTTAAGGATTCAATAGGTTCTAAATGGGAAACATATAATGTATCGTTTGGGGAAACATTGAGTTTTTTCGCAGCAGCATCTGATAGTCCGATTTCATTAGGCAACAGAATATCAGAATTCAGGACATTAAGACTTGCTACGATTGATGTATTTGCATTGGATATTCTTATTCGGGTAAGTGCCTCAAACCCTTCTGAAATACAGACGTGGCAATCTTCGCGCATATACACTACATTTTCGTTTTGGGTATAGATTCCGAGATGTTTATATTTTAATATGTTTGAGTGTGTGTCCATATTTTATTGGTTGTTGTGATTTTTCGATTTATTCTATTTCTTCGATGGTGTATAATTGCGGAATTTCTGCATCCCACCCATAGGTTTCCTTGATGCCTTTTTGCAATGCTTCTGCACTCTCTTTTTCACCGTGTACAATGAAAATACGTTCGGGTTTGTTTTTTATCTTATCCATCCAGTCCATAAGTTCTGCGTGGTCTGCGTGCGCCGAAAGCCCTTCAATTTCTACTACTTGCATTTTAAACGGCACCCATTTTCCATATACTTTTAGTTCTTTTTCACCTTCCAATAATTTTCTGCCACGAGTGCCTTCAGCTTGATAGCCTACAAAAAGTAAGGTGTTATTTGGATTTTGTGCCTGTGTTTCAAGATAGTTTAGCATTCTTCCCCCTGTGAGCATTCCGCTTCCTGCAATCACGATTTTTGGTTTGTAATCTGTTCTTAATTCCATTGTTTCACGATAACTGCTAACAACTGTAAAGTGTGAGCACATTTCGTCACATTCGTTATCTTCCAACCTGTGCCAATCTCTTGTGCGATGAAACAATTCTAATACACTTGCTCCCATTGGGCTGTCCATTATCATTTGTATTTTTGGGATTTTCTTCTCTTTCAATAATTTCCAAAAAATCAGCATCATCAATTGGGCGCGTTCTACTGAAAAACTTGGAACAAATAGGCTGCCACCTCTGTTGATGGTGTCATTGACCAATTTTTCAATTTGTGGAAGTGCTTCTACTTCATCAGGATGAAATCTTCCTCCGTAGGTGGATTCAATAAATAATACATCTGCCTTTTTTGGCTTTAATGGCGGAAACAGTAATAAATCGTTTGTTCTGCCTATATCGCCAGAAAACACGAAACGTTTTCCGCGTAAATCTAACTCAATGTATGTGGCACCAAGGATGTGTCCGTTGTATTGAAACCTCGCTTTCACATCTTTGAGAATGGGTAACCATTGCGAGGGTGGTACTCCTTTGAAGTAAGGGATTGTTTTTTCTACATCATTTAAATCGTAAAGTGGTTCCGCGGGACTGTGTTTGGAATAGCCCTCTTTATTGGCACGTTCGGCTTCCTGTTCTTGTATTTTGGCACTATCATTCAATATGATTTTTGCGATGTCTAAGGTGGGATTGGTGCCGTAAATGGGCCCTTTGAAACCTTGCTTTACCAATCTCGGCAAATATCCTGTATGGTCCATATGGCCGTGGGTAAGCAAAACAGCGTCAATATCAGCAACATTAACGGGTGGATACTCCCAGTTTTTAAGGCGCAATTCTTTTAACCCTTGAAAAAGTCCGCAGTCTATGAGTATCTTTTTATCTCCTGTGTCCACTAAATATTTTGAGCCGGTTACCGTACCTGCTGCACCTAAAAAGTGAATATTTATTTTATTGTTATCCATCTTTATAGTATTTATTTAGAGTCCACCACAGCAAGAAGGTGTATTTCCTTTATCTTGTTTTGATTTGCTCAATTCCACTATTTCTTTATATAGATTACGAGAATCCTCTTTAATAAAAAGAGCCAATTTCTTTACTGATTTAGGTTCAAAGTGAACCATTTCCAATAATATCTCAAGGGCTTCTTCAAGTAGTTTTGAGTCATCTTCCAATGCCTGGTAAAATGGTTCTAAATCTATGTTGCCCTGTTTTTGCAATTCTTCAGTTTTCATTTGTATTATTTTTAAAAATTAGTAATTATTCATTATTTGAATTAATGGGATCTACATAATTCTCTTGAATCTTCGAGTATCTTATTTTGCCTTAGCTTACTGATACCCATTTGTTCCAAAAAGTCTGGATTTTCGTGTAGCTCCTTGCAGAGTATGATGCCTTGATCCAATAATTTTGTTTTTTCAGCTTTGGTAAGTGTTGTTAAAGCGGTTAAGGGATGTAGCCCCGATTTATCTATTCTGTCCTTGAGACCATTTCCTCTTGGATAATCCCAACTGGTCATAAGCATTCCAACACATTTCCCGTACTGAATGGCATCGGTTGTGTAACGCGTATTGGTGTAAACCCCGCCTTTATGAAGTTTAGCCTCGTGACCTTTTTGGTGTTTCCATTGCTTTTCCACGTCCAAAAACCGTGAATGGATATATAATGGGGTTTTTACATTGCAAAACCTGCCTTGGTCACTATGGTATTTACATTCAATCATATAATGTTTATTTCCTTTTTGCGCTATCACATCCACTTCGTGCTGAACGCAATTGCCTTGAACTATGACACCAACCTGTGTTGAAAATCCTTCGTGTGCCAATAGTTTGCCTACTAACTTTTCAAATGGAAAACCGGTTGGACCTAGTTCCATTAAAGCTTTTTTGAGCTTGTACTTTGAGGCACTTACCCTAGATTTTCGTTTTAGCATCTTGAAAGCCAACTGATAGATTTTTTTGGTTGTCATTCCTTCTTCAATCTGCTCTTGTACTTTCCGGGCTATATCTTGAATAATATCCTCATCTGCCCGTGAACGCCGCAGGGAGTTGATGAGTTTGTTTACATCAAAGGCTTCGTACTCACCAGAGTATTTTTTTATTAAGACTGATTTATTCATTGTTACATTTTAATAGTCATTACTGGTAATTCGGAGTGATTGGTTACACCCTCTGCGATGCTTTTAGAGAATAAGCTTAAAAAGCCTGTACGTCCGTGAGTACACATTGCGATTAAATCGGCATTTTTATATCGTAAATAATTGTTTATCCCTGTTTCTACGTCTGGTTCGTTATATACATTCATTGAGAAGTTATCCAAATCGGGGAATTTTTTCAGGAACTCCTTGATGGGATCCAACCCTTGTTCTATACAGTTAAAATCGGTCTGAGTATTGACCCTCAATAAATGGATATGTGCGCCGCATTTTTCAGCAATCGAAATAACCTGCTTAAATGCATCGCTTACATCTTGAAGAAAATCTGAAACAAAAACGATATCCTTAAAAGGAAAGGATACTTCTTCATCCTTGACTACAACAACTGGTACATCAGCTTTCCTAACAATTTTTTCTACGTTGCTTCCCATTAACTCACGTATACCGCCTCGGGTGCCACTACTTCCCGTAACTATAAAATCGTGATGAAAATGACCCGAATGTTTAAGGATATTTGCCTGACCACCATCAAATTCAAGAAAAGTCCTGCACTCAAGGCCTTGTCGTTCTGCTTTTTTCTCCAGTTCTCTCAGGTAGGCTTTTGCGATGCCTATTTGCTTTACTGTTTCTGGGTACTGTTTTTCTTTTTGTTTATCCAACTTTACCCATTCTACGGGGGTTTTCATCAAATGGAAAAAATGGATTTCGGAATTGTAAAGCTTTGCCATTTCAATTCCGAGTTCTTCTGCTTTATTGCAATTTTTTGAAAAGTCTGTTGGTACGAGTATGTTTTTCATAATATTTGTTTTTAACTATTAATTAATGCTAATTTCATTTCCAGAAGGTTTTTGTTTTTCAAAACAATCCAGATTATATATGGTTGTTTCTGCAATATTGGTCAATGCGGTTTTGGTTAAAAAAGCTTGATGGCTTGTAATTAGTACATTGTTGAAAGTCATTAAGCGTGCAATCACATCGTCTTGCAAAATGTCATCGGAATGGTCTTCAAAGAACAATCCTTCTTCTTCCTCATAAACATCCAGTCCTAAATACCCTATTTTTTTAGTTTTCAATCCTTCGATAACTGCCTTGGTGTCCACCAACCCACCACGACTTGTATTGATGAGCATTACTCCAGATTTCATTAGTGCTATATGCTCTTTATTTATTAAATGTTTTGTTGAAGCTTTTAATGGCACGTGCAGGCTTATTATATCTGCGTGCTTACAGAGCGTCGCACAATCTGAATAGATTACGCCATATTTATCAATTAGGTCTTTGCTTTCTTCTATATCCTGGGCAAGAATATTGCAGCCGAATCCGTGAAGTATTTTTACGAGTACAGACCCTATTTTTCCTGTTCCAATCACGCCAACGGTTTTCCCATTTAGGTCAAAACCAGTGAGACCGTTTAATGAAAAGTTTTGTTCGCGCACTCTATTGTGGGCTTTAATCAGTCTTCGGTTTAATGCAAGTATCAAAGCCATTGTATGTTCTGCAATGGCATAAGGTGAATAGGCTGGGACACGGGCCACTTTTATATTCAATTCAGCTGCTTTTTCTAAATCGACGTGATTGAAACCTGCCGAACGTAATGCGATAAATTTTATGCCTAGTTTGTGTAAAATATCCAAAACTTCCGAAGAGGCATCGTCACTTGAGAAAAGTGCTATGGCCTTTGAACCTTCTGCCAATAAGGCGGTTTCCTTTGTTAGCCTAAATTCCAGAAAATTCAATTGATGTTTTCCTTTATTAGCGTTTTCAATGGAAGGCTTATCGAATTTATGTGTGCTGTATATTGTTGTTTTCATAATTTATGTTCCAAATAGTTCTAAAAGTTCGTGCAATTCTTTATTGACCTGATGTTGTTTGACCACTTCATTAAAAGGGGTTAAGTGCAATTGATTGTTTAAAATCCCGACCATTACATTCTTTTTACTTTGTAAAAGTGATTTTACGGCTTCCACCCCAAGCCTAATACCCAACATCCTATCCAAAGCAGAAGGATTTCCACCTCGCTGTATGTGGCCAAGCTTTGTTATGCGTAAATCGACATTGGGATTGACTTCCTTTATTTTTGAAGAAACAAGTTCGGCACCAATTTCGTCACCTTCAGAAACTACGATTAGAAAAGCATCCTCGCTATCGTAATTTTTCACCTTACCCAAAAGGTTAATAAAGTCCGTACCGCTCTCTGGAATTAATATGGCGTCCGCACCAACCATCAATCCAGAATGAATACCGATGTAACCCGAATCCCTTCCCATTACTTCAACAATGAACACACGGTTATGGGATTCGGCAGTATCCCTTATTTTATCAATATTTTCAATGGCTGTGTTAACTGCGGAATCAAAACCAAGGGTGTAATCCGTACCCGAAATATCGTTATCAATAGTTCCGGGAATCCCTATGAATGGGATATCGCATATCTCTGAAAAAGCAAGTAATCCTTTAAATGTACCATCACCACCAATGGCAATTAAAGCGTCTATTTTGTTTACATTTAGAGTTTGCAAGGCTTTTTTTCGACCTTCCAGTTCGAGAAAACGTTTGCTTCGGGCTGTCTTAAGGATAGTGCCACCCTTTTGGGTCAGTTTTTGTAATTCGTGTGATTTTAATTGAACCAAGTCACCGTCTATCAATCCTTCATATCCTTTTCGAAAGCCGCTTACGTTTATACCATTTACTTCAGCCGTTTTTGTAATGGCGTACAAGGCTGCATTCATCCCTGGACTATCACCTCCAGAGGTAAATACACCTATATGTTTTATAGTACTATCCATAGTTATAAAGCTTCTTTTTTAAGAATTTCAGTATTTTTTATACCATACAACCTATTAAAAACCATACAAGCTGTAAGGTCACCCGTTACGTTTACAGCAGTCCTGAACATTCCCAACAATCTTTCTACACCAATGATAATGATGATGCCTTCGGCTGGAATACCGACACTTCCCAAAACAGAAGCGAGTATCACCACACCACCTCCGGGAATGGCAGGTGTGCCGATTGAAGCAGCAACGATAGTTACAATGACCACAATAATATTGAGCAAACTCATTTCCAGTCCATAGGCTTGGGCTATAAAAAGGGTTGTTATCGTTTGATAGAGTGCCGTACCGTCCATATTGACGGTTGCGCCAATGGGAATGATAAAATTGCTAATGGTCTTGTCCACCTTTAGTTTTTCTTCGGCTGTTTGAAGAGAAAGTGGCATCACAGCGGCAGAGCTTGTGGTTGAAAAAGCCAATAGCTGAACATCCCTTATTTTTTTCAGGAAATGCATAGGGTTTGATTTTCCAAGAAGCACAATTAGCCCTAAATAGAAAATCACTAAGAATAACAGACCGAGCAAGACGACACCCACATAGTAGGTGAGGCCAGATAGAGAACTCAAACCAACGCTAGAGGTGAGCTGCGCCATAAGTCCGAAAACAGCAATAGGCACTAGAAGCATTGACCATTTTACTACTGTCATACAGACTTCCTGAATGGCACTTAGAAGCAGCTTCACTGGGCGCAGTAAGGCATTTTCAAGTGATAGCACAGCTACACCAATAATGATTGTGAAAATTACAATGCTTAACATTTCACCACTTACCATAGATGCCAACGGGTTTTCGGGAAGTAAGTTTGAGATGGCATCAGGAATCGTTTCAATTCCGAAGGAAAGCTCTGGATTTTCCGTTGGAACAGCTGTAATTTCATTATGTTCAGCTAGAGCCTGTTGATGTAAAAAGCGACCAGGTCTAAAAAGTTGAGATAGTATGACACCCAAACTTACCGAAACTATCGTAGTACCTAGAAAATATAACAAAACCCCACCACCTAATTTTTTTAGACTGTCCTTATCATTACTTGCTATTCCAGTAATGATGGAAGCCACAATCAACGGAATCATAATCATTTGAACCAGTTTCAGAAACAGGACACCAGGCAATGCCAGCCAATTCCCCGCGATATCTGCTGTTTCTTTAGAAATCCATCCATTTTGTGGGCTCAATAGCAGACCAAATCCAACACCTAAAAACAAGGCAATGATTACTTTAAGCCATAGACGGCTTTCTACCAGTTTAAGGAGGTAGTGGTTAAGTGATTTTAATGATTTTATCTCTGTGTCAAACATTCTGTTGATTATGCTATACTAATTTTATCGTCCAAATAAACTTCCTGAACAGATTGTAATACTTTCACGCCTTCGCTAAAGGGCTTTTGAAATGCTTTTCTTCCCATTATCAGCCCAGAGCCACCAGCCCTTTTATTGATGACGGCAGTTGTTACAGCTTCGGACAAATCTGATTTGCCTTTGGAACCACCACCTGAATTAATCAGCCCTATTTTACCCATATAGCAATTGGCTACTTGCAACCTGCAAAGGTCAATAGGGTGGTCTGTGGTAAGGGTTTTATACATTTCATCATCATATTTTCCAAATCCTATCTCTTTGAAACCAAAATTATTGGTTGGTAATTTTTGTTTGATGATATCTGCCTGTATCGTTACTCCAATATGATTGGCTTGTCCGGTTACATCGGCCGATGCGTGATAATCTTCTTTATCGGTTTTAAAAGCTTCATTTCGTGTATAGCACCATAAAATGGTAGCCATACCAAGATTATGAGCTTCTTCAAAAGCCTCTGCTATTTCTTTGAGTTGTCTGTTACTTTCCGCTGAACCAAAATAAATCGTAGCTCCTACGGCAATTGCTCCCATATCCCAAGCGGTTTTTACCTTACCAAAGAGTGTTTGGTCATATTTGTTCGGGTAGGTAAGCAGTTCATTGTGGTTAATCTTAACGATAAAAGGGATTTTATGGGCATATTTTCGGGCATTCAAACCCAAAACCCCAAACGTGGAAGCCACCCCATTACAACCGGCCTCAAGGGCGAGTTTTATAATGTTCTCTGGGTCGAAATAATCTGGGTTTTTATAGAATGAAAAGGCCGCGCTATGCTCAATACCTTGGTCCACAGGAAGGATACTTAAATAACCAGTTCCTGCCAGATTTCCGTGATTGTATAATTGGGAAAGGCTACGAAGTACCTGCGGATTTCTGTTGCTACTGCCAAATACTTTTTCTAAACTATTTTTGCTTGGCACTTGCAATTCATCCTTTGTTATTTTTTCACAAACGTGTTCTAAATAGAAGTCTGCTTTTTCTCCTAAAAGTTCTACTATATTCTTGTCTGTTTTCATTTTGATAGTATTTAATGGATTCCTAAACTTTCATTTGTTTTGGCTATGGATTTTGTACCATCTGTTTCAATTCCAGTTAAAGCCCTAATAGCATCAATTGTTTCCGGGATTACAATAGCTTGGTTATCGACCACGTAGGCATAAAAGAGTTCGTCTCCCTGTACCTTCAGCATATCTTCCCATAGTGCTACTTCGTACATATCGCCCCAAGGCCTTCCCATATCCAAGAACATTTCCTTAATGGTATTGTTAGAAACCAGACCTTGGTCATATTGAATCAATTTAATACGGCTGGACGTTTTGAAAGCATTTAGCACTTCTTGCTTTGTCGCCTGTTTTTTCAATTTCACATTCCAATAGTGCAGATGGCTTAAGGTTTGCGGTACTTTTACTGCTGCGGTGATGACATCCAGTTCTGGGTCAACACTTTTAGCATCCGGACCTTGATGGCTTGGGATATCTTTTTCGGGAACCATCGTATTCATAATACCACCCAAATGACTTTCCCAAGGGTCTGTAGCTCTTCTTAAAAGTGTACCTCTGGCATAATCCAATAAATCGGCTCTTTTTAAAGCGGTCAAGGTTCTTAAAATAGACGTAGTATTACAGGAAACTACTCTTGTCGCATTCAAGTTTAGAGCTGATTTGTAATTATTTCCTGCACTAAAGGAATGCCCTGTGGTTTCGTGTTTTTCGCCACCGTGTAGAATAAATTTGATGTTTTGCTCCTTGTAGATAACGACATTCTGAGCGGCAATTTTTTTGGGTGTACAGTCCACAACCAGGTCTGATTTCTTTAAAAGCTCCTGTAAATTTCCTTTTACTGAAATTCCTTCGGATTTCATTTTACCTTCAGCTTCCTGGGTAGCTGCATAAATATCGTATTCCTTTCTTACGGCATTTTGAATTCGCCAGTCGGTAATGATATCGCATACTCCCGAAAGCTTCATATCTTCTTGTAGGTTGATGGCATCTGCCACCCTTTTTCCAATGACTCCGTAACCTATAACTGCTACATTTTTCATATAAATTGTTTTTAATTAATTATGTTTTATTGTTTTTGTCACTTGTATTCTTCATTCCCATCGGCATATTACCTTCATCGTCTGTATGTGAAATCATAAAAAGGCGTTCCGCCACAAGTATTAGAACAATGCCAATTGCCGCGACAATAAGAACCAAAGGATCGTTCAGATATTTTATATAAATAAAGGCCGAGAGTACTGCAACATCCAGTATAATGGCAATCACGGGGATAATTGGTTTAAAATCCACTTCTTTTCTAAGATTGCGGAAAAGCCCCCAATGAATTGCGATATCCATAACGAGGTAAAATATAGCCCCAATGGATGCAATTCTTGTTAAATCGAAAAGCACGGTCAGTAAAATGGCGAGGGAAGACGTGAATATTAGTGCTGGATTTTTTAAGCTACCAAGTTTGGTTAAAGAAGGCACCTGTTTCATATTGCTGAGCATTGCCAACAAGCGTGAAGAGGAAAAGATACTGGCAATGACCCCAGAAACCGTGGCAATAATGGCAATGCCAATGGTAATCCAGGAACCCCATTCCCCAAAAACAGGTTTTGCGGCGGCTGCAAGGGCATAATCTTTAGCTTCGATTATTTCAGGAATGCTTAAACCTCCCGCAACAGCTAATGCCAAGGCTACATATATCAGTGTGCAGATAAGTATGGAAAACACGATAGACCTACCAAGATTTTTATGCGGGTTTTTAATATCGGCCCCTTGGTTCGTGATAGTGGTAAAGCCTTTATAAGCAAGGATAGATAACGCCAAAGCGGCCACAAATCCGAAGCCTTGTGGTAATGTCTCAGTATTTTTGGGAATATAGTTTCCCGTAATATCGGCAAAACCTGAAATTGCAAGGCCGGCAATAGCTAAAATTGCTATTCCCACTACCTTTATAATAGCGGTAAATGTCGCGGTGGCACCAATAACCTTATTGCCCAGGATGTTCACTATATAAGCAACAACAATTAGCCCAACACCCAGGGTAGAGGCATAACCTGCATAGGACTCGGGAAATAGTCTCAACGTATATGCTCCAAAAGTGCCCGCCACCAGACTTTCGGAAACTACCATTGATACGTACATCAGCAAAGAATATAACCCTGTTGTTGTTCCAGGTCCATAGGATTTGTTAAGGAATTTAACCACACCTCCAGACGATGGAAAAGCATTTGAAAACTTGACATAGGAATATGAGCTAAAACCCACCACAACAGCACCTGCAATAAATGCAATGGGAAATAGATCCCCCACCAACTCTGCTATTTGCCCCATAAGGACAAATATGCCAGCACCAATCATTACGCCTGTACCAAGAGATATGGAACCTAATAAGGAAAGCTTATTATTTTTATCTGTGGTGTTTTTCATTTCAAAATTATTTTTCCCTGTTTTTAATCGAAGATTTCGGTTTAAAGTTTCTAATAATCAGGCGGTTGCTCTTTTCATAAGTGAAATAACTTACCGCCCAATTAAAACCAACCATCAATCTATTTCTAAATCCACTTATGGACATCAAGTGAACAACGGACCACAGCAACCAGGCGAAATAGCCTGCAAATTTAAATTTGCCCAAATCGGCAACTGCCTTGCGTTTACCTACGGTTGCTAAGGAACCTTTATCTTTATATTTGAAAGGTTTTATGGATTTGTTATTTATGATATTTAATATCGAATCGCCCAGGTATTTACCTTGTTGAATAGCGGTCTGTGCTACTTGTGGATGTCCTTTTGGGGTTTCTTTGGAAATGAGTGCTGCGATATCACCTATGGCAAAAATATTTTCGTAGCCTTCTACTTTTAAATTGGCATTGGTTTTAATACGGTTGCCTCTGACTACATGTTTTTCATCAATACCATTTGGGAATTGTCCTTTTACGCCAGCCGTCCAGATAAGATTTTTAGCCAAAATGGTCTTACCACTTTTGGTAGTGACTTCGTTGCCGTCATAATTGCTTACAGCTTCATTTAATAATACCTTTACATTCAAATCCTCTAAATATTTGAGGGTTTTCGATGATGCCTTGTCTGACATTGTGCCTAACAACTCATCAATGGCTTCTATTAGATAAATATTCATAATGGAAGAAGGGTACTCTGGGTAATCTTTGGGAAGGATGTATTTGCAAAACTCTGCCAAAGCTCCTGCCATTTCTACGCCTGCTGGACCACCACCTACTATTACAAAATTTGTCAGCGCGTCGCGTTCTTTATCATCACAAGTAATAGCTGCCTGTTCCAAATTTTGCAACATCATATGACGGATGTTGAGGGAATCGCGAATATCCTTCATCCCCAAACTATTTTCGGCCACAGAATCCATCCCAAAGAAATTGGTGGT
>DFMO01000004.1:428-60831 GCA_002375695.1 Flavobacteriaceae bacterium UBA3591 | reverse complement strand
TTATTTGATGAAGGTTTTTTTTTTGGTATAAACTGAAATAGCTTAATAACTAATTATAGTCTTTAACAACTAAACAGTACTGTTCAAATTTTAAACAATTACTGCGATATCAGTAATATTTCAGTATTCATTTCTTTTATAATAATTTTAATTCACTTCACTCTAAAATTATAACTCAATACATATCATCTACTTAGCTTCCTTAAATACTTTTGTAGATTATATATGAAAAAAACTGTATTTTTGACCTCCGAATACAAGTTAAGAACTACCTATGAGTCAAAAAGTGTTATTAAACGCAACCGAAATTAATATTGCGCTTAATCGTTTGGCATGTCAATTGATTGAAAAGCACGACGATTTTAATAAAACTGTACTTATTGGAATTCAACCCAGAGGTGTATTTTTAGCCGAAAGACTCAAAACGCTATTGGAAGAAGAATACCACATAAAGGATATTAAACTTGGGTATTTAGATATCACTTTTTTTAGAGACGATTTCCGAAGAAGTGAAAAACCACTTGAGGCCAATAAAACGAATATCAATTTTTTAGTAGAGGATAAAAATGTTGTTTTTATAGACGACGTTCTTTTCACCGGTCGTAGTATACGTTCGGCTTTAACCGCTGTGCAGTCGTTTGGGAGGCCGTTAGACATTGAATTACTCACGTTAATAGATCGAAGATTTAGTAGACATTTACCAATTCAGCCCGATTATCGCGGCAGGCAAGTAGACGCAATAAACAATGAAAAAGTGAAAGTATGCTGGAAAGACCAAGATGGAGAAGATGCAGTATATCTGGTAAAAAATTAAAGGAAACTTTCTTTTTTCTTCTGAAATTAGAAAGCTAAAAGAATAAAATAATACAGACCAAATGAGCGAACTAAGTGTAAACCACTTATTGGGTATTAAAAATATAACCGAAGCCGATATTCATTTAATCTTCGAAACCGCAGATCATTTTAAAGAAATAATCAACCGGCCAATTAAAAAAGTTCCTTCTTTACGTGATATTACTATTGCCAATCTGTTTTTTGAAAACAGTACCCGTACCAAATTATCTTTTGAATTAGCCGAGAAACGCCTGTCTGCAGATGTAATTAATTTTGCGTCTTCCAGTTCTTCGGTTGCTAAAGGTGAAACCTTAATAGATACGGTTAATAATATTTTGGCAATGAAGGTAGATATGGTAATAATGAGACATCCCAACCCAGGGGCTGGTGTGTTTTTATCAAAACATGTAAATGCAAGTATCATCAATGCTGGCGATGGGGCTCACGAACATCCTACCCAAGCACTATTAGATAGCTATTCAATACGTGAAAAGCTGGGCGATGTGGCTGGGAAAAAAGTGGTTATTGTAGGCGATATTTTACATTCGCGTGTGGCTCTTTCAAACATATTTGCATTGCAAAAACTTGGAGCATCGGTTAAAGTATGTGGCCCTATGACGCTTATTCCAAAACACATAGAAAAATTAAACGTAGGGGTGGAGACCAACCTGCGTAAAGCTTTAGAATGGTGCGATGTAGCAAATATGCTACGTGTACAAAATGAGCGCATGGATATTAGTTATTTTCCAACAACAAGAGAATATACGCAACAATTTGGTTTAAATAAAGCAATCTTAAATTCGCTCGATAAAGAGATTGTAGTAATGCATCCGGGACCAATTAACCGCGGAGTAGAAATAACTAGTGACGTTGCAGATAGCAAGCAAGCTATTATTCTAAATCAGGTAGAAAATGGCGTCGCTATTCGTATGGCCGTAATTTATTTATTGGCTTCAAAAATTGGTCACAATATAAACTAAGAGACTTACACCAAAACGAGTCATATTATGAAAATTGAAAATCATCCCAATTTTGTAATCCTTGAAGATGAAAAGGACGATATTATAGATTTTGCTTCGTTTATTGAAACGCAAATTCCTACAAAATATAAAGGTCAGAATGTTGTTTTAAACCTATTGAAATACGACTCGCTGGAATTACCACAACTATTAGAATTTCTAAAAACTTCAAATTTGCATCGAAAAACAAAACAGTCTTTTGTAATTGTAAACAATGCAATTAATATTGATGATGTACCTTTTGAAATGATCGTAGTGCCAACCCTTCAAGAGGCAGAAGACATTATAGAAATGGAAGAAATTGAAAGAGATTTAGGGTTTTAATTTTACAATAAAATTGTTATTGTAACTCTAACTCAAAAAATGCCATTTAATTATGAAACTTACCATCCTAGGATGTCATTCTGCAACACCAACGGCCTCAACGCACCCAACAGCGCAGGTTTTGGAAATAAAGGGTCATTTATTTTTAATTGATTGCGGTGAAGGCACGCAAATGCAATTGCGAAAATGCAGGGTTAAATTTTCGCGTATTCGGCATATATTTATCTCACATTTACACGGCGACCACTTTTATGGTTTGGTGGGACTTATTTCTACCTTTCTTTTACTAGGTAGAGAAGCCGAATTGCATGTTTATGGTCCAAAGGGAATAAAACAAGCTATATTATTATTGCTAAAGCTGGGGAAGGCATACACAAATTATCCACTCTACTTTCACGAATTAGAGGAAACCACTCCACAAATCATTTTTGAGGACGACAAAGTTACGGTAGAAACCATCCCGTTGGATCACAGAGTTTATACCAATGGTTTCTTGTTTAAAGAAAAACCAGATGACCGAAAATTAGATGTTGAAAAGGCTCGAAAACTCAATATCGATTTAAGTTATTACAATAAAATTAAACAAGGTTTTGATGTTGAGAATAGGGAGGGCAAACTAATTTCTAATAAAGAAATTACTTTTGACCCGCCACCTTCAAAAAGCTATGCTTATTGCAGCGACACAGCTTATTATCCACAGATAGTGCCGCAAATTGAAGGCGCCACTGTTTTATACCACGAATCTACTTTTCTGGAAGAACACCACCATCTTTGCGATAAAACCAAACACAGTACTGCAAAAGAGGCTGGAGTGATTGCCAGAAAGGCAAAAGTTGAAACTTTAATACTCGGTCACTATTCTGGGCGTTATGGCGATTTGGAGCTTTTCCGAAAAGAAGCGCAGGAAGTTTTTGAAAATGTGGAATTGGCGGAGGATGGGAGAGTATTTGAGTTCTGAATAATTTATTTGTACTTTTATTGAAACCATCGCCCTGTTATTTAGAGAAACATGAAAAAATCAATACTCATTTTCTTATTCCTGGCCACAACAATGGTTTGTTATTCTCAATATACATCAGTTCCCGACCCCAATTTTGAAAATTTTTTGTAAGCCAACGGCATGGGTGATGGTGTACCTTGAAATGGGCAGGTGCTTACTGCAAATATTGAAAACGTAATTACCTTAGATCTTAATTCTCAAATTGGGGTTATAGATTTAATTGGAATAGAAGACTTTATAGCACTCGAATGGTTGGATTTTAGTTATAATTTGGTGGAACAGGTAGATCTTTCACAAAATTCAATGCTTAAAACGCTGGGCTGCACATTTAATCCATTCACTAGTTTGGATTTGTCGAGCAATACACATTTGGAGTGGCTTAGCTGTCAAGGCAGTCAATTAACTAGTTTACTGTTAAATAGTCAAATGTTAGTGGTAGTGGAGTGTTTTGAAAATTATTTGACATCACTGGATTTATCCAATGTGCCATCTTTGATTGAAATCGATTGTAGCTAAAATCAAATTTCAGCATTGGATCTTTCTAAGAATCTTTTTTTAGAAGTACTTTCTTGTTCTTCAAACAATATTGCCTCTTTAGACACCTCTAATAATCCGGAACTTTTTTATTTGGTTTGCGGTAGAAACGATATAGAGAGTTTGGATCTAACTCAAAATCCTGCCCTAATACTCTTATTGGCTCCATTTATGCCCCCATTAAATCATCTAGACCTACGCAACGGCAATAACGAAAATATAGGCTCCTTCAATGTATATGGCACAGACAACTTACAATGTATCTTTGTGGACGACGCCAGTGCCACCTATCTTGACGATTGGTATAAAGACCCATTTACAACATTTGTAAATAATGAGGCGGAGTGTGATGCTTTGGGAAATCAGGAATCTGTTGCAGCGCCATTCAAAATTTATCCCAATCCGGCAATTACCTATTTTAATATTTCATCGAAAGTGGAAGGTGACTACTCATTGATTTCAGTGCAGGGTAAAATAGACCGTTCGGGCACTATAAATATGGGGCTATCCAGAATTCCGGTTGATGGACTTTTAAGTGGGCTTTATATTTTAAGGGTCTTTTCAGCTAATGGTACTACAACCCAAAGAATAGTAGTGGAATAGTCTTTCAATTTCGCCCATAATTTCAACCATAATTTTAATACATATTTAATATCCCACTGTTTTATAGCTTCGTTAAAACTCTTAACTTGCGTTAAAACTCAAACCATGGCCGAAAAGCTTCACGATTACCGAAAATCTTACGAAAAAGGTGAACTTTCTGAAACGTCTGTTGACGTAAACCCGATGCAGCAATTCCGTACTTGGTTTTTTGAGGTGAAGGATAGTGGCGGTGTAGATGAAGTAAATGCAATGACCCTTTCCACGATCGGTACCGATGGTTTTCCAAAGGGGCGCGTAGTGCTGTTGAAAAAATACGACGAATACGGTTTCTATTTTTACACCAATTATAACAGTGAAAAAGGCAAATCAATTACAAATAATCACAAAGTTTCGCTTTCTTTCTTTTGGCCAAATATGGAACGGCAAATAATTATAAAAGGAATTGCTGAAAAAACTTCGGAAGCAGATTCAACCAACTATTTTCATTCCCGGCCAAAGGGAAGTCAGTTGGGCGCTGCGGTTTCGCATCAAAGTGAAGTTGTAGCTTCACGAGAGGTTTTAGAAAAAAACTTGGCTAAACTCGAAGAGAAATATAAAAACTCCGAAGTGCCAAAACCCGATGATTGGGGTGGCTTTTTGGTAAAGCCTATTTCAATTGAATTTTGGCAAGGCAGGCCCAATAGATTGCACGACAGGATTAGATACACCTTGAAAGGTGAAGACTGGCTAATTGAGCGATTGGCACCGTAAAACCCTAAATTCAGCAATGCAAAAATTAGATAAACTATAGTTAATTTATTAATTTAGACACATAAATCCCCAATTACTGAAGCCATGAAAATACTATACTTAGTGCGCCACGCCAAATCTTCTTGGAAACACGATGTAGACGACCACAAACGGCCGTTAAAGGGTAGGGGAAAGCGCGATGGTAAGTTGGTTTCAGAACACGTTTCATCAATAATCCAACCTCCACAAAAAATAATTAGCAGCGATGCAACGAGGGCACTTTCTACAGCACAATTTTTTAAAGATGCTTTACAAATCGACGATGCTAATTTTGAGACAAATCACGAATTATACGATTTTAGTGGGCAAAATGTTATGCGCATTATTAAATCGCTTCCCGAAAATTTGGATAAGGTAATGATCGTAGGGCATAATCACGCATTTACTTCTGTGGCAAATATGTTGGGCGATATTTATATCGATAATGTTCCTACTTGTGGCTTTATTATGTTGGCTTTTAATGTAGAAAAATGGAGCGAAATAACTACAGGTAAAACCATTAACACAATATTTCCGAGGGACTTAAAATAATGACCGAAAAAGTAAGCAAGCATACCCAGCAAGATAATATTTACACTAACAGAGAATTAAGTTGGCTACAATTTAATGCGCGTGTTTTACAAGAGGCTAACGATAAAAAAATTCCGTTAATAGAAAGGTTGCGCTTTTTAGGAATATTTTCTAATAATTTGGATGAGTTTTTTAAAATTCGGTACGCTACTATTAAACGAATTGTAGATGCAGGAAAAATGGGAAAGAGCTTTTTGGGGGGAATTTCGGCGCAAGACCTGTTGGAAGTAATAACAAAAACAGTAATTGAACAACAGGCACATAGCTTAAATATTTTAAGTGATATTCAAAAAGAACTTCGGAAAGAAAATATTTTTATTATAAATGAAACCGAAGTTACCCCAGACCAAAGCAAGTTTCTTTCAGATTATTTTATTCAGAATGTAAGTCCGGCCATGATGACTATTATGTTGGGCGAATTGGAAGAATTTCCAAGCCTTCGTGATAGCGCAGCCTATCTTGCCGTAACCATGGTAATGAATAAGGACGACGATACTTTTGAAACCAAACACAACTACGCGCTAATTGAAATACCACGTACAATAGACCGTTTTGTTGTATTACCACCAAAGGGCGATAAACAATACGTAATTATTTTAGACGATTTAATCAGACATTGTCTGCACAACATTTTTAGCATATTTAAGTACGAAACAATTTCGGCACACATGATTAAAATTACTCGTGATGCCGAGTTAGATATAGACAGTGATTTAAGTAGAAGTTTTATAGAAAAAATTTCAAAAAGTGTAAAAAATAGAAGTGCGGGCGATCCTGTTAGGTTTGTTTATGATAAAAGTATTGACGCAAAAACGTTACAGTTTCTTTTAGATAAAATGGGGGTCGATAAAACCGATAGTATTATTCCTGGAGGAAGATATCATAACCGACGTGATTATATGAATTTTCCAAGGCTGGGAAGACCCGATTTGCAATACGAGCCCAAAGAACCGTTGCCAATTCCCGGTTTAAGCTTACAAGGTAGTTTATTCGATAAGATAGTTAAAAAAGATTATCTTCTTCATGCGCCTTACCAAACATTTATGTATGTTATAAAGTTTTTACGAGAAGCAGCGCTCGACCCAAAAGTAAAATCGATAAAAATTACAATTTATAGACTTGCCGAAGTATCGCATATTGCAAGTTCGCTTATAAATGCGAAAAAAAATGGTAAAGATGTAACGGTTCAAATTGAGTTGCAAGCACGTTTTGACGAAGAAGCCAATATTAAATATGCCGAGTTATTACAAAGCGAAGATATAAAGCTAATATTTGGCGTAAAAGGATTAAAAGTACACTGCAAAGCTTGTTTAGTTGAAAGGATAGAAAATAAGAAAAAAGTGCGTTATGGAATTTTAAGCACAGGAAATTTTAATGAGTCTACCGCTCGATTTTATACAGATTACACGTTGTTTACCGCCAATCCAAAAATTTGTAAAGAAATTAATAAAGTATTCGACTTTTTTGAAGTCAACTACCAAGTTAGAAAATACAATCACTTAATTGTTTCGCCACATTATACCCGAAAGGCTTTGTATCAATTAATTGATACCGAAATTAAAAATAAAAAAGCGGGCCTTCCCAGTGGCATAAAACTAAAACTCAATAGTCTTTCAGATTATAAAATGATAGATAAACTCTATGAAGCGAGTAGGGCGGGTGTAAAAATAAAATTAATAGTACGCGGTATTTGCTGTTTAATTCCGGGGGTAAAAGGGATGAGTGAAAACATAGAGGCTATAAGTATTGTAGGTAAATTATTAGAACACCCTCGATTATTTATTTTTGAAAATGGAGGCGATAATAAAGTTTATATTTCATCGGCAGATTTAATGGGTAGAAACCTCGATAATAGAGTTGAAATATCTTGTCCAATCTACGATGAAGACCTAAAAAAAGAAATTTTAGAAAACTTTGAAATTGGATGGCGTGATAACGTGAAAGCGCGTGTTTTTAGTATTAAAAATGATAATGCTTACCGAAGAAATAACAAACCACCCGTGCGTTCACAATTTAAAATGTACGATTATTATTTAAGAAAACTAGAAGTATACTGATTTTGTTAAACATTGAAAAATACGGAGCTGTTGACATTGGCAGTAATGCCATTAGACTTTTAATTGTAACAGTAATAGAACAAAGAGATAAAGACCCTATATTTAAAAAAACTTCGTTGGTACGTGTGCCAATTCGCTTAGGAACCGAAGTGTTTCTTCACAATAAAATATCTGAAAGTAGTGCAAATAGAATGATAGATGCTATGAAAGCATTTACCCTTTTAATGAAAACGCACAATGTAAAACGCTATAAGGCCTGCGCTACTTCGGCTATGCGAGAGGCTGCTAATGGACACGATGTTGCAAAAAATATCGAGCAAAAAACTGGATTAACGGTTAACATTATTGACGGTAAAGATGAAGCCGAAATCATTGCGTCAACAGACCTTAAAACGTTAATTGAAAAGGATAAAACATTTTTATACGTAGATGTTGGTGGCGGAAGTACAGAATTAACAGTTTTTTCAAACGGTGAAAATTTAATTTCAAAAAGTTTTAAACTTGGTACCGTTCGACTTTTAAAAGGTTTGGTGAACGATACGGTTTGGGATGAAATGGAACAGTGGATTAAAACCGAGACTAACAAATTTAAAGACATTTCGATGATTGGTAGCGGTGGAAATATTAATACCATCTTTAAAAAAAGCGGTAGAAAAATTGGAAAACCATTGAGCTACTTTTACTTATCCAATTACTATCAAATGATGAATTCGCTGTCCTACGAAGAACGTATTACCCAGCTCGATATGAATCCAGACAGGGCCGACGTTGTAATTCCTGCTACCAAAATATATTTATCTGCAATGAAATGGAGTAGAGCCAAAAATGTCTATGTTCCTAAAATAGGTCTTAGTGATGGCATAGTAAAAAGTTTGTACAACGAAAAACTTGCTGCGGAATAAAGAGATTACTTTAACTTCTGTAAAAAATAAAAAATGATTCCTCCAGAAAAGTAGCAGTAAACATCGTAAATGTCGGCTGTGTAGCGATGCGATTGCATAGGCAGATAATATTCAAATGCAATAGAAAACATTGCGACGAGGCTTAAAATTGTAAACAGGTTTAACCTAATGGTATTGTCTTTCTTTACTAACCAAACTCCGTGCAAACATAGGGTTGCTACAAGAGGTATTGTTAAAAAGTCGTTTAAATGGTGAAATATCCAATTAGCTTTAATACCAGAAAAGTGCTTTAACCCTTGTACCCAAAAGAAGATAAATAAAGATAATACTGCATAAAAATGGAGCCATTTTAGTGGAAGTTTGCTTATCATATAAACAACAACGATATTAACCAAACTATAAATCCGCCTATTACCATTACAACCATCCACACCGAGCGTACAACCACAAAAATTGCACGAATTAGCCAAAACCTGCTTGTTTCCCAACGTTCAAAAAATGATGGTTCGCCATCAATTTTTGGCTTTTTCTCTGCACCAATATTATTCTTTGGAGATTTTGTTTTTGTTGCAGATTGAGTTTTTTGACTCTCTATATAAGACCGTTTATATTTTAAATTTTCATCCTTTTCTTGCGAGGCCATAGTCAATCAATTCAACTTGTAAAAATACAAATTATAAATATGAACTGTCGCTAAGTAAAAGGAATAAAGGCATATAAAACCTATTCTATTACCCGTGAATAGATTGGTGTTTACTCAAGTCTTTCATTACTTCTGCTTCAAAAGCAAGTAAATCGTTCCATTTTTTGTCTACTTCTTTTCTATCGCCATATTTGCGCGCAAACCCTAAAAACATAGTATAGTGGTTGGCTTCACTCACCATTAATTTTCGGTAAAATTCTGCCAATTCTTTATCTTCTAACTCTTCGCTTAACAATCTAAAACGCTCGCAGCTACGTGCCTCAATTAGCGCTGCGTACAGCAATCTATGAACCAGTTGAGTGGTGCGGCTTCCACCTTTTGGAAAAAACTGTACAATTTGTAAAACATATTCATCTTTACGGTCGCGACCTAAAACCCAACCCCGTTCTAAAATTTTGTCATGAACCATTTTAAAATGGCTTATTTCTTCTTTAACAAGCGCAATCATTTCCTGAATAAGCTCTGTATATTCTGGGAAACTCACTATTAAAGAAACCGCTGTAGAAGCTGCTTTTTGCTCGCACCAAGCGTGATCTGTAAGAATATCTTCAATATTTTTTTCAACAATATTCACCCAACGCGGGTCTGTGGGAAGTTTTAAACCTAACATACTTGTAATTTTTTAATTTCTATTAAATAATAGACTGCCAACTTTAAACAAAAATGATAATTTTTAAATATCTAAATCAAATTCCTGTCGTAGTTTATCGATAAGCGGATTTATCTCCTTTAATTTTTCATACTTCTCTCTCGTAGTGTACGCATAACGCTTTTCAATAGTTTCGTTAACGGTTATGTCGAGATCTATATTGTAATTTTGCAGTTTTTCACGTAAAAAGGCGAGCAATTCAAATTTGGCTCTTTCAACCTCAGTTTTAATGGTTTGATTTGGAAACTCTAAATGTATAATCGAGCCTGCTAATTTTGGCGTACCCATGGTTAAATGCGACAGCAAATTAAATTTACCACTACGTTCTACACCAGCGGTGTACTCTTGCCAAGCGGTAAGCATTTCTTTTTCTGAAAATTCCTTTAAGGGCAAATCTTTTACCTCGGGTTGTTTAGCATCTAACTCTTGCTTTAATTCTTGCTTTTTCTGAATACTTTTTAATGAAAGTGCCGATACGCGTTTCGCATTTCGCTCTGCTATTATTTGCGGTCTGTTTTCAACTTTTTCTGAAGTATTTTTTAATGCTGAACCGTTTTTATATTCTGAAGAATCGTTTTGTTCTGCAAGCTGTTTCTCTTTAGTAGCAGTTTCTTTTACAGCTGGTTCTTCAGCACTAATTGTTTCGGTGCTATTTTCAGACCTTGAATGCTGTGAAACACTTTTTTTTGTGATACTTTCAGCCGAAGTAATTTCATCTAATTTATTATTATTTCCTTTAAAATATGAAGGCGGAATTACGAAGCGTCCGTGGTTATTAGACTTTTTTTTTTCGCCCTGAAAATTCAAGGAAGCAAGTTGCATAAGGCACAATTCAACTAGGAGGCGTTGATTTTGACTGGTTTTATACTTTAAATCGCAGGCATTGGCAATTTCAATTGCTTGAACTAGGAAGGTTGTATCTGCCTTTTGCGATTGTTCAAAATACATTGCTTTTACTTGTTCGCCAACCTCTAATAGATTGATGGTTTCTTGGTTTTTACAAACCAATAAGTCTCTAAAATGTGATGCAAGTCCCATGATAAAATGATGACCGTCAAAACCTTTTGAGAGAATTTCATTAAAAGTAACGAGCACTTGAGGAATGTTGTTTTCTAACAACAAATCGGTAATTTTAAAATACCAAGTATAGTCTAAAACGTTTAAGTTTTCGGTAACAGCTTGTCGTGTAAGTTTTTTACCGGCAAAACTAACTACTCTATCAAAAATAGATAATGCGTCGCGCAAGGCTCCGTCTGCTTTTTGAGCAATTACATGCAGGGCATCATCATCGGCATCAATATTTTCGGCTTTAGCTACTTCGGCTAAATGACCTTTAATATCTTGAACGCCAATACGTCTAAAATCGAATATTTGGCAGCGCGAAAGTATTGTTGGAATTATCTTGTGCTTTTCGGTAGTTGCCAAAATAAATATAGCGTGTTTTGGCGGTTCTTCTAAAGTTTTTAAAAAAGCGTTAAAAGCTGAAGCCGACAGCATATGTACTTCATCAATAATATATACTTTATACTTTCCAACTTGTGGTGGAATACGAACTTGATCAATCAAGTTACGAATATCGTCTACCGAGTTGTTTGATGCAGCATCTAATTCAAAAATATTAAAGGCGAAATCTTCATCTTCTCTTTCGGTGCCATCTTGATTTATTTTTTTGGCCAAAATGCGAGCGCAGGTAGTTTTACCCACACCGCGAGGGCCAGTAAATAATAAGGCTTGTGCAAGATGATTATTGGCTATGGCATTGTTTAAAGTATTGGTAATTGCCTGTTGACCCACGACGTCTTTAAACGTGGCTGGACGGTATTTTCGGGCCGATACAATAAAATGTTCCATAGTTAAAGCGTCTAAAAAATTCTAAGCTGTTTTACAGTATTTAGACGTGATAGCAAATATAAAGATGTGTAGTGGGTTTTAAAAAAATAGCGCTTTGTATTTTACTATATTTATTAACATTAAACTACTTTTGTGCCGCAGGCCGCCTTATCGTCGTTCCAATTTTTTTGGAAGGGAGGAAAGTCCGGGCACCATAGGGAAGCATAGCGGCTAACAGCCGTCGTTATTTCTGCGAAAGGAGAAATTTCAGGACTAGTGCAACAGAAAGGATGTACAGGTAATGCTGTAGTGAAATCAGGTAAACTCTATGCGGTGAAATGCCACGTAAACCTGTGTCTCGGTTTTTACCGAGTAAGGGTACCCGCCCAAAGCAGGAGGGTAGGCAGATTGAGCGTGTAGGTAACTACACGTCTAGATAAATGATAAGGTGCCAAAAGTGATTTTGGTAACAGAACCCGGCTTATAGGCCTGCATTTTTTATTCTTCAGAACTTATTCTAGAAAGCATCCATTGTTTTGCAGCCTCTAAATCGCTAAACGTACTAAATGGAATTTGAATAAAATAACTTTCAAATTCTGCTACTTTTAAGGTGTTTTCAGTTTTGTAAACTATCGCTATTGCCTTTAAAATAGGAAACTGTCGTGTATATGATTTTGGGGAAAGATTACGGGAATAATCGTGAATTCGGTTTGAAATATAACCAAATGAATTGTCGTTGTAAAAGTCTGTCGCTAAGGCTTGAATTTTAGACACATACTCTTCATCTAAAACAATGCCTTCGGCTGGGGTAGCTACCATATAGCGTTTAAAGAACTCAATCTTTACAAATGGTAGGTTAACGATTTTTATGGGAGTGTTTGACACTTTTACAATTTACGCAAAAAAACTAAAAACATTGCCTCCATACTTTCTTGCTTCGTTAAAGTTTGGCAAATTGGAGAGGTCATTATGTTTTGCATGTTCAATAATTAACAGGCCTTCTTCTTTTAGTAATTTGTTTGAAAATACTAATGATGCTATACTTTCGAGTTCAGATTCGTCAAAGTTATAAGGTGGATCGGCAAAGATAACATCGTATTTATCGGTAGTGGTTTCTAAAAATTTATTTACGTCTGTTTTAATTGTATTTATAGGAAAATCGAATTCGTTTGAAACTTTATCGATATACTGCACACAGCCAAAATGGGCATCGATTGCCGTAATATTTTCAACGCCGCGCGATGCAAATTCATAACTAATATTTCCAGTTCCCGAAAATAAATCTAAAACCGATATTTCATCAAAATAATAGCGCACCCGTAAGATATTAAAAAGCGCTTCTTTGGCAAAATCGGTAGTGGGTCTAACCGGTAAGTTTTTTGGCGCTACTAATCTTCGTCCTTTGTAAGTTCCTGAAATTATGCGCATTAAATAGTATTTTTTAGAATAAAGTGTTTGTGAGAAATTGTGTTTTCAATGGTTGGTAAATTGTACTTAGAAGCATCTAAAATTTCGATATGTCGAATATAATTATACGCTATTTTATAAATACTGTCATCTTTCTCAACCTCCCCAAATAAATGCACAGGCAGCGTATCTGGATTTAAATTTAGTTGTTCTATGGCAAATAGCGTATAGTAGATAAAATCTTCGGGTGTTTTATACGAGTAACTATTGCAAAGTTCTAGTTTTCCGTCTTTTAAAATTACACTGTCAAAATTATTATTTTGTATGTGTAAAAACATTTTAGGCAACGCGTATTTTTCGTGACTAAGAATAGTCTTTAACATCACAGTTGTGGCGTGATAATAGTTGAAGGTCCCAAATTTTTCAAAAAAGTAATTGTTTATATTCATAAAGGGAACATAGACTACTACAATATCGTGAGTATCTAAAACATCGTGCGCCATATAATCATTGGCCAATATTTTTGAATTAAATTTTAGATATTCACTTGCCTTTGTTTCGTCAAACAGTGCTAGTGGCACCAAGGTGTAGACTGGCGTGGCGTAAACAATAGAGATATCGTTAAAACTAAAATTGAAGATATTATTTTCTGAAATTATATTTTCAACCTCTATTAATAATTCTTCGGGAGTAATGCTGTAATCAAAATTCTTTTCGGCAAATAAAATGGTTTTTTGGGTGTCTTGATTGCTTACCAAAAAAGAAAGCCCGTTCAAAGAAATTTGAACGGACAGTCTATAATTTAAAGTGTTTGATATATTATTCGTCTTTTGCGCCATCGTAAATTTTTGGCCAGTTTCCAGAAGTATTCACCTCTTGAAGAGAACCTACTTTAATATCTGGACCGTTTACACCATCAACAGATTGTACTTGAAGTTCCTGTGCTAAAAGGTCTGGGTCTCTATCTGCTAAAATAACTTTTTTAGAAACTTTAGCTTCAAAAACTGAATATACAACATCATTCTTTTCTAATTCACCTGCTTTTAATTCAAACTTCGCATCAACACCTTCAATAGGCACATTCATCATTGTCTTGTATCTAGTTGAGTTTCCAAAAAGTGAATCTTTAACCGGCGTAAAACCTAAGGTGTCTATGATAGATTCTTCAATAAAGTATCCATCTGTAATCCCGAAAGCTTTGTTTTTTTCAACATCTGCATAGCTTGTATCACGTCTTTGAGTTCTTGCAAATTCTGCAGTTTCAATAAAGTGAATTAAGCTATCCCAGTTTCCTGTAAATTTTCCTGTAATTTCTTTGTGGGCAAGTTGTGAAGCTTGAATATCTTTTAAATTCTTAATAACTTCGGCGTAACGCTCTTTTTTAATTTTGTTGAATTCAACAGGTCCCATTACTGAGTTGTATAATTTCCACCCCAGAAAGACGATTACAATCCAAAGAACAATCTGAATTACTAATTTCATTATTGATTTTATTTAAGTGTTGATTTTACTATAAAAAGGTCTATCGCAAATCTACAATTTTTTTTTATTCACAAAAGTATATTCCGAAAAAATCATACCTATCTTTAAACCCTCATTTTTAGTACCAAATGATGAATATACCTGAATTTTATAATTTTTTAAAAGATGATTTTCCGCATAACACCACTACAAAGCAAGATATTGCCCTACAACTTTTAGCAAAATTTGCCCTTAGTAAACAAAAAAATGAAGCGTTTTTATTAAAAGGATATGCCGGTACGGGTAAAACCACCATTGTGGGTTCTTTGGTTAAAAATTTATCTAAAATTAAAAAACGTTCTGTATTGCTGGCGCCAACGGGGAGAGCGGCAAAGGTTATTAGTAACTATTCAAAAAAACAGGCGTTTACAATTCATAAAAAAATATATTTCCCAAAAAGCGATAAGGGCACGGTTTCTTTTACATTGCAACCCAACAAGCACCGCGATACTATTTTTATTGTAGACGAAGCCTCCATGATTCCAGATATAAACCAAGATTCAAAATTATTTGAAAACGGATCTCTTTTAGACGATTTAATGCAATTTGTTTACAGTGGCAATAACTGTAAGCTTTTGCTTATTGGCGACTCTGCCCAGCTGCCGCCGGTGCATCTGGATATAAGTCCGGCTTTAGACGCTAGTTTGCTCGAAAATCAATACGACAAAGAAGTTATTAAAATTGAGTTAGACGAAGTAGTGCGTCAACAAAAAGACAGTGGTATTTTGGTAAACGCAACTCGAATTAGAGAACGATTGGAAGACGAATTATTTGAAGCTTTTAAATTTTCTGGAATTAATTATCCCGATATTATTCGTCCCGTAGATGGGCAAGAAATTATGGATGCCATAAACGATAGCTATTCGGCGTTGGGCAATGAAGATACTGTAATTATTGTACGCTCAAATAAACGAGCCAATTTGTATAATCAAAGTATTAGGGAACGTATTCTCTTTCAAGAATCTCAACTTTCGGCAGGCGATTATTTAATGGTTGTAAAAAACAACTATTTCTGGGTAGACAATCAAAGTGAAGCTGGCTTTATTGCCAATGGCGATATTGTAGAGGTGTTAGAAATTTTCGCATTTAAAGAATTATACGGTTTCCGCTTCGCCGAAGTAAAATTGCGTATGGTAGATTACCCAAATATGAAACCTTTAGAAACAGTGCTACTTTTAGATACGCTTACTTCCGAAACTCCCTCACTTACTTATAACGAATCAAACCAGTTGTATCAAGAAGTAATGAAAGATTACGCAACCGAAAAGTCTAAGTATAGAAAGTTTTTGGCTGTTAAAAACAATAAGTATTTTAATGCTTTGCAGGTAAAATTTAGTTATGCAATTACATGTCACAAATCTCAGGGTGGACAGTGGAATACTGTTTTTGTAGAACAACCGTATCTGCCTAATGGAATAGACAAAGATTACCTGCGCTGGCTATATACAGCAATAACCAGAGCACAAGAAAAATTGTATTTAATAGGTTTTAAAGACGAATTTTTTATAGAAAACTAAGCAATTACTACAATCCATGGAAACTCTCGAATTATTTATTAGCATTTTTTTAGGTGTGGGTTTAGCTGCCGCTGTTGGCTTTAGAGTGTTTTTGCCATTGCTGGCTTTGAGCCTTGCTGGATATTTAAGTTATATTCCATTAAACGAGAGTTGGCAGTGGTTGGGCAGTTTAACTGCCGTAATAACGCTAAGTATTGCAACGATTGTAGAGGTATGTGGCTATTATATTCCGTGGATAGATAATGTTTTGGATACAATCGCACTGCCATTGGCTACGCTTGCAGGAACGGTAGTAATTGTTGCAACGGTTTCAGAAGTGAGTCCGTTTGTAACTTGGGCATTGGCAATAATTGCTGGAGGTGGGACTGCAGCTGTTATAAAAGGAAATAGCGCCGCCGCAAGGCTTACCTCAACATCTACTACTGGCGGACTCGCAAATCCAGTACTTACAACGGTTGAAACGGGTATTTCGGGGTTTATGGCGATAGCTTCAATATTTATCCCAATTTTGGCCTTTATTTTCGTTATTTTATTATTTATAATAATCTTTAGATTTTATAAAAAGCTTCGGAAAAAAGATAGTTTCGGAGTTTAATCTTCTTATTTTTGAATTCATTTTAAATATTCCGACTTGAAAATTATAGCAATGATTCCTGCGCGTTATGGCGCATCGCGATTTCCTGGTAAATTAATGCAAGACTTGGCAGGAAAACCTGTAATAGTACGAACTTACGAAGCAGCAAAAGCTACCAATCTTTTTGAAGAGGTTTATGTAGTTACCGATAGCGAGGTTATCTTCCAAGAAATTGTAGACAATGGTGGAAAAGCCATTATGAGCATTAAAGAACACGACTGTGGTAGTGATAGAATTGCCGAAGCTGTAGAAAATATGGACATTGATATTGTTGTAAATGTTCAAGGCGATGAACCCTTTACAAGCCGCGAAAGTTTAGAAAAAGTACTGTCGGTTTTTAATGAACCCGATGCCGATAAAATAGATTTGGCTTCGTTAATGACCGAAATTCATGATTGGAAAGAAATAAGCGACCCTAATTGCGTAAAGGTTATTGTAGATAGAGATAATTTTGCACTTTACTTTTCACGGTCGCCTATTCCGTATCCTCGCGATAAAAATGTTGCGCTACAATACTATAAACACAAAGGCATATATGCCTTTAGAAAACAAGCTATTTTAGATTTTTACAGATTGCCGATGCGGGCGTTAGAGGCTGTTGAAAAAATTGAATGCATTCGTTATTTAGAATACGGAAAAAACATAAAAATGGCCGTTTCGAACACCACAGGAGTTGAAATTGATACGCCCGAAGACTTGGCACGTGCCAATAGAATGTTTCAAGAAAAAGAGGAGTTAACGGTAAATAACAAGTTTAGAAACTTTCCAATGGTGCCTAAGGTAGTTTTTGGCGAAGGGTGTTTTGACCAATTGGATACGATTATTTCGGCACAGAAAAAGAAAAAAGCACCTTTTATATTTTTAATAGACGATGTTTTTAAAAATAATACTGAAATATTAGATAGAATTAACCTTCGCTTTAACGACAAACTATTTTTTATTTCGGCTGCTAAAGAGCCTACAACCGCACAAGTGGACGACTTGGTTAAAGAAATTAAAGCTGAATTTACGTATTTGCCATCAGGGATCATTGGTATTGGTGGCGGTACGGTTTTAGATTTGGCCAAAGCAGTGTCTATTATGCTTACTAATAAAGGTAGTGCTACAAATTATCAAGGGTGGGATTTAGTTAAACAAAAAGCCGTTTATCACGTAGGGATTCCTACAATTTCGGGTACTGGCGCCGAGGTTTCGCGCACTACCGTTTTAACGGGTCCAACCCGAAAACTGGGTATTAATAGCGATTATACTCCCTTTGACCAAGTAATTTTAGATCCCGAGTTAACAAAAGGAGTACCTAAAAATCAGTGGTTTTATACAGGAATGGATTGCTTTATTCACTGCGTAGAATCTTTAAACGGTACTTTTTTAAATGCTTTTAGTCAAAGTTATGGCGAAAAAGCATATGATTTATGTAAAGAAATATTCTTACACGACTCGCTTCCTGAAGCCGAAAAGCGCGCAAAACTTATGATGGCGTCTTGGCACGGTGGTATGAGTATTGCCTACTCGCAAGTAGGAGTAGCGCACGCAATGAGCTATGGGCTTGGTTATGTTTTGGGTACAAAGCACGGCGTAGGGAATTGTATTGTTTTTCAGCAATTAGAAGAGTTTTACCCAGACGATGTGGCGCTATTTAAAAAGATGGTAGAAAAACACAATATAGAATTACCACAAAATATTTGTACAAATCTTTCCGAAGATCAACTTGAAACCATGATAACGGTAGCTTTAGGGCTAATTCCTTTATGGGAAAATGCTTTGGGTAAAGACTGGGCAAAAATAGCTACGCGCGAAAAATTGAGAGCGCTGTATTTAAAAATGTAAAGTAGAGCAAGATTATTATGGGGTTAGCAAAATTTGTGTTCGAAAAAATTATGGGCTGGAAAATTGAAGGAAATTTTAACCCCGAAGTAAAGAAAGCCGTAATTATTGTAGTTCCGCATACCAGTTGGCACGACTTTTATATTGGGCTCTTTACCCGAAGAATTACAAAAGTTGATATTAATTATATTGCCAAAAAAGAATTATTTAAATGGCCGTATGGTTGGTATTTTAAGTGGACTGGCGGAAAAAAATTAGACCGCACCCCAGGACAAAACAAAGTAGAAGCCATTGCCGAATTATTTAAAAATAATGACGAGTTAAGGTTAGCTCTTTCTCCCGAAGGCACCCGAAAAAAAGTTGAAGTGTGGAAAACGGGATATTATTATATCGCTCTTAAAGCCGAAGTACCCATAATTTGCGTTGCTTTTGATTATAAAACTAAACGAGTGATTATTGACAATCCATTTTATCCAAAAGGGAATATTGAAGAAGACACAAAAAAAATGCGAGCCTTTTTTAAAGGGGTAGTAGGGAAAGTTCCTCACTTTTCGTAGCATCAAAGCGTTAGGCTAATTTCTTTAACAATCGGCATAAATCGTAGTTAAATTATAGTTAACCACGGGTTATTCACTTTTAGGTTTAGATTCTAATTATTAAATATGTAAAAAAATTAAGCAGTTATGAGAAAAATAAATTCAATAATTTCAATTTTAGCTTTATCGCTTTTAACTGTTGCTTGTAGCAGCGATGACGAAACAGGTGGTGGCGAAGTTGTGCCAACCCCCATTTTTGCTAACCTTTTTGTAACAAGTAATACTAATGGGGCCATCCTTACCTATGATTTTACACCTAATGGGTTGCAAACTCGCAGTTTTACAACCAGCTCTAACGACAACGAAGGTATTTATTACGATGACGATGCAGATGAACTTGTAGTAAACTCAAGGGCTCAATCGGTTATTAATACATATAATAATGTCGATAATGCTTCGAACGGAAGCCCAATAACTCCTTTTTTATCTAGCCCCGCTGTTTTGGAAAGTCCGCGTGATTTGGCTGTAAAAGACAACTTTTATGTGGTTTCAGATAATACAGATGTAGATGGCGATCCAAGTACTGCCGATGGTAGATTTTTTGTGTTTACCAGAGATGCAAACGGGTACACATTACGTAATACAGTTACTGTAAACTACGCTGTTTGGGGAATTCAATTTATAGGAAACGACTTGTATACCGTTGTAGACAATACAGGCGATGTAGCAGTGTTAAAAAGCTTTTTAACAGCTTACACGACCGATGTTACAGCAACACCCGATAAGCAAATTACAATTGAAGGTATTACAAGAACACACGGTATTACCGAAGACGACGGCTTTGTAATTTTGACCGATATTGGCGATGCTGCAAATGCTAGTGATGGCGGATTTCATTTTATTAGCGATTTTGTAAACAAGTTTAATGCAACTCCCGATGGAGAAACCCTTGAAATTGTTGGTAACCAAGTGCGCGTTTCGGGATCGTTAACAGAGTTGGGTAATCCTGTATCTGTTGCTTATGAGCATACAGATAACACTGTATTTATTGCCGAACGTGCTAATGATGGTGGTAAAGTATTAATATTTTACAACATAGAAGCAGGAGGTAATTTAGTACCTAATGTAAGCACAGCTTTTGAAGGAGCTTCATCGTTGTATTTTGCCGATAGGTAATTGATAAAATATTGTAGTAATAAAAAAGCCACTTTTTAAAGTGGCTTTTTTTTAATTTGTAGATTCTTCCATTGTGTGATATACATTTTGTACATCATCATCTTCTTCAATTTTTTCTAAAAGCTTTTCTACGTCGGCGGCTTCTTCTTCGTTTAATTTTTTGGTTACTTGTGGTATACGTTCAAATCCCGAAGAAAGTATTTCAATATTATTGCTTTCGAGGTAAGATTGTATAGCTCCAAAACTTTCGAAAGGAGCATAAATTAACACCCCGTCGTCATCTTCAAAAATCTCTTCAACGCCGTGGTCTATTAATTCTAATTCGAGTTCTTCAATATCTAACCCTTCTGGGTTTATTCTAAAATTACAAGTATGGTCAAACATAAAAGAAACCGATCCTGAGGTACCTAAACTACCGTCGCATTTATTAAAATAACTACGAATATTGGCTACGGTACGTGTATTATTATCGGTTGCCGTTTCAATTAAAATTGCAATTCCGTGTGGGGCGTACCCTTCAAATAACACTTCTTTATAATCGCCCAAACTTTTATCGCTTGCACGTTTAATAGCGCGCTCTACGTTGTCTTTAGGCATATTTACAGCTTTCGCATTTTGAATTACTGCTCGTAGCCTGGCATTAGTATCGGGGTCTGGACCTCCTTCTTTTACCGCCATAACTATATCTTTGCCAATGCGTGTAAATGCCTTAGACATTGCAGACCACCGCTTCATTTTTCTGGCTTTTCTAAATTCAAAAGCTCTTCCCATAAACTATTTTGTATTTGGTTTTAAAAATTTATATTCCTGAAAAGTAGGGTCAAATATATAAAAATCAATTTTCAATACCCTTTCTTATTCGATTTCCCAAATATTAGGAAATTTTAATAATAACATCTGTAATAATAGAAAAAAAATTGACGTTCACTACAAACTTTATCCAATTAGCGTATCGATAATATTTGCCAATTCAAAATCTTTTTCGGTTACGCCGTCGGCATCGTGAGTAGTTAAGTAAATTTCAAGTGAGTTGTATACATTACTCCATTCGGGGTGATGTTGCAATCTTTCGGCTTCAAAAGCAATGCGTGTCATTGCCGAGAATGCTTCTTTAAAATTTTCAAATTCAAAAATTGTATGAAGCGCGCCATCGTGATAATCCCAGCCTTCAAAATCTTTTAATTTTTCCTCAATTTGTTTGTCGGTTAATGCTTTCATAATAATATTATTTTATTGATACTACTTCTTCATTTAAGCTGCAATCTTCAATTACTTCTGAAATTGTTATTTGATGTTGATTTGGCAATTTATTTTCCTTTGGAAGAATTGCGTTATAACTATCATCGTTTTTACGAAATACATTTTTAAAGATTAAATTTTCGCCACCAATTTTTTCAGCAATTTCAAGAAACAAGTCGTCGTGGTGCACCATATCATTACTCGCAAGGTGAAAAATTCCACGTTTAGATTGGTTTATAATATAATGAATTTGTTGACAAAACTTGTCAATTGTGGTAGCGGTTATAATTAAGTTTGGATAAACTTCAAAAGCTACGTGATGCCGCATACACTGCCGTAAATGTAAAATTTCGGGCGAATTTACTCCCAAAACCATCGGCAACCTAATTATTGTGGTTTGCTGTGGAATGGTTTCTAGAAATAGTTTTTCAACTGAAATTTTAAACCTCCCTGCACTGGTTTCAGACAAAGTAACATTGTTTTCGTATGCAGGGTGTTTCCACTTTCCGTTAAAAACTTCGGCAGAGGAAATATACAAAACAGCACAATTTGAATTGATAAGTGCGTAGTTTGAAATTTCTTGATGTACGTTAAATGCCGAAGAAGATTCACCCGCAAAAGCCGAAATTATTACGCTTGGTCTAATGGAATTAAGCAATAGTAAAACAGAGTCTTTTTCAGCACAAAACTTATGAAAAACCTGATTTTCTGAAAAAGTACCTACTTGTGTACAGTATGTACCATGAACTTCAAAATAGGAGAGGAGCTCTTTATAAATGGCATTGCCAATAAAGCCGCTACCTCCTAAAATTAAAATTCTGTGTTTTTCGGGTTTCATTTTAAAAAAATCTATTGCCTAAGTTTTAAAAAATAGACAATTTGGTTTTGGTTGTAAATTGTTCCAACGCTTGCATCCCCAAATACGAATTACCCTGCGGATTTAACCCCGGCGACCAAGTTGCAATTGTAAAACATTGCGGCAACAAGGCAACAATACCGCCGCCAACGCCACTTTTACCCGGTAAACCTACCTCAAAAGCAAACTCTCCGGCTTCATCGTAAAAACCGCAGGTAAGCATAATTGCATTTATACGTTTTACTTGGCTTGCCGTTAAATGTTCTTGGTCGTGAATGCACCTGCCTTTATTTGCAAAAACATAAAATGCATTGGTAAGTTGTTTGCAATCCATCATTATAGAACATTGATAAAAGTAAAAGTCTAAAACATCATCAACGTCATTTTCTAAATTGCCATATGATTTTAAAAGATTGGCAGCCGCATAATTGTTGTAGCCCGTTAGTCTTTCGCTCTCGGCAACTGTTTCGTTAAACGAAATTGTGTCGTCGTGTGCTAATTGACGTACAAAGTTTAGAAAATCGTCTTTTGGGTTTTCTAGGTTTGAAAGTAAAACATCGGCAACCACAATAGCTCCAGAATTAATCAACGGATTACGCGGAATACCGTTTTCCATTTCTAAAAGCGAAAGGTGGTTAAAGGGGTTTCCCGAGGGTTCTACATCCATACGTTTCCACAGGTTGGTGCCTACTAATTGGAACGCTTTTGCCAATGAAAGCACTTTAGAAATACTTTGAATAGACAATTTTTCGGAGGCATCACCAACCGAATAGTTTTCACCTGTAATTAATTGCAGATGAATACCAAATTTCTCTTTAGGGACATTGGCCAATTCAGGAATATAACCTGCAACTTCACCTTTGTCTTTAACGTTGGTTAATGATTCGTGAATTTCATCGAGTATTTCTTGGTAATCTACCATTAGCCCTTATAAAATGGTGTTTTTACAATGGTTGCTGCAACTGGTTTTTTTCTTATTTGAATAAAAATTTCTGTTCCGGGAGCGCTATTTTCAACAGTAACGTAGCCCATTCCAATTGCTTTGTTAAGTGAAGGTGCCATAGTACCACTAGTTACTACGCCAATAGTATTTCCATTTTTATCGGTAATATCGTAGTCTTTTCTTGGAATACCTCGGGCGGATAACTCAAAACCTACAAGCTTTCTTTTTACGCCTTCTTCTTTTTGCTTTTTTAAGTTTTCAGAATTTACAAAGTCTTTTGTGAATTTTGTAATCCAACCTAACCCAGCTTCTAATGGCGAGGTAGTTTCATCTATGTCATTGCCGTAAAGACAAAAGCCCATTTCTAATCGCAAAGTATCGCGAGCAGCAAGGCCAATAGGTTTTATTCCAAAATCTGCGCCGGCTTCCATTACTTTATTCCACACTTGTTCAACTTCGCTGTTTTTGCAATAAATTTCAAAACCGCCGCTTCCTGTGTAGCCAGTAGCGCTTATAATTACGTTCTCTATTCCTGCAAAATCTGAAACTTTAAAATGATAAAATTTTATAGCGCTTAAATCTTCAGAAGTTAAAGATTGCATTGCTTCTATGGCTTTGGGGCCTTGAATTGCCAACAATGAAAAATCATCAGATAAGTTGCGCAGGGTAGCTCCCATTGTGTTGTATTTTGAAATCCACGCCCAATCTTTATCAATATTTGAAGCATTTACCACCAACAGCCACTTTTCTTCTTCAATACGGTAAACAATTAAATCGTCTACAATACCACCAGTTTCGTTTGGAAAACAGCTGTACTGTGCTTGGCCAACCGCAACTTTGGAAGCGTCGTTGCTACACACTTTTTGAATTAAATCTAATGCATTGGGACCAGAGACCAAAAATTCGCCCATATGCGAAACATCAAATACACCCACAGCATTTCGTACTGTTTCGTGCTCTGCGTTTACACCCTCATAAGATACGGGCATATTAAATCCTGCATACGGTACCATTTTGGCACCCAATTTTTCATGGAGTTCGGTAAGTGCTATTTTTTTCATTGTAATTCGGTATTAAAAATGTGTGCGCCTTGTGTAATGGCAGACTAATTCAAAATTTTAAATAAAACATTCTATTGGCAAATGTATTATATTACTTTTCAGATAACGAGTGTTTGGCGGGTTTATTTTTTATGTTTTTTGAAGTTAAATTCATCTTAATCATACGCTCATTTCTGTTGTTTTCAATACATTTAAAATAAAAACAATGTCTACTACTGTTTCGCGTAATCCGTATACCGGAGACGAGATAAATTCATATAAAAATTATTCTAAACAAAAGGTTGCCGAAATTATCGATAAAGCCGATAAGCAGTTTTATAATTGGCGAGAAACCTCTTTTGCTGAAAGAAAAAAGTTGATGTTGGCCGCAGCTTCTGAATTGATTAAAAATAAAGAAGAATATGCCAATACAATGACTCTGGAAATGGGCAAGCCTATCACGCAAGCCATAGCCGAAATTGAAAAGTGCGCTTGGGTGTGCGAGTATTACGCCCAAAATGCCGAAAAACACCTCGAAAATGAAGTTATTAAAAGCGATGCGTATAAAAGCTATGTAAGTTTTGAACCGTTGGGGGCAGTGTTAGCTGTAATGCCTTGGAATTACCCGTATTGGCAAGTGTTTAGGTTTGCTGCTCCTGCGTTAATGGCAGGGAATATTGGTGTTTTAAAACACGCTTCAAATGTTTTTGGCTGTGCTTTAAATATTGAAAAGATTTTTAAAAGAGCTGGCTTCCCCGATTATTGTTTTTCAACCTTGTTAATTGGCGGTAAAGACGTAGAAGCGGTTATTGAAAACAAAAAAATTAAAGCTGTAACCTTAACCGGAAGCGGTCCTGCGGGTGCTTCGGTGGCATCTATTGCCGGTAAAAATATAAAGAAGTCGGTTTTGGAACTTGGCGGGAGCAATGCGTTGGTAGTTTTTAAAGATTGCGATATTGAAAAAACGGTTGACACCTGTGTGCAAGCGCGATTTCAAAATACCGGTCAAAGTTGTATTGCCGGGAAAAGGTTGTTGATTGATGCGTCAATTTCAGAAGAATTTACCGAGAAACTCCTCGTAAAAGTGAGAGAATTAAAAGCAGGCAACCCAATGGATGAAGACACTTTTATAGGCACCATGGCTCGCGAAGATCTAGCAGAAGATTTAGAAAAACAAGTTAATGAATCTATTAAAGCAGGAGCAAAATTGCTAATAGGAGGCAAGCGACAAGGAGCATTTTTTGAGCCAACGGTTTTAACCAATGTTACAAAATCTATGGCTGTGTTTAAGGAAGAAACTTTTGGTCCGGCATTGGCTATAACCACTTTTAAAACTGAAGAAGAAGCCGTTGAGCTTTCTAATAATTCTAAATTTGGGTTGGGAGTTTCACTATTTACCAAAGACGTTAAAAGAGCCGAAACTTTAGCTTTTCAATTTGAAGAAGGCGCTGTTTTTATAAATGAATTGGTAAAAAGCGACCCGCGTTTGCCCTTTGGCGGAATAAAAGAAAGTGGCTATGGTCGTGAATTAAGCAAATATGGAATTCGTGAATTTATTAATAAAAAGACCATTTATATTAATAAGTAAAATTTCAGAATTTATAAATTTAAACAATTGTTAAAGGATAAAACTAGATGAATTTTCACACTCGAAAATGGATTAAACCCGAAGATTTAAACCCCAATGGCACTCTATTTGGCGGCCGACTTTTAGAATGGATAGATGAAGAAGCTGCGTTATATGCAATAATCCAACTTGAAAACCCACGAACAGTAACAAAATTTATGAGTGAAATAAATTTTAGAAGCTCGGCAAAAAAAGGGGATATTATTGAAATAGGCTTAGAAGTATCAGCTTTTGGAAAATCATCGCTTACTCTCGCTTGCGAAGTGCGCAATAAAATGACACGAGAGGTTATTATTAGTATCGATAAAATAATAATGGTAAGTTTAGACAAAGCCGGAAAACCTTCGCCACACGGCAAAACTAAGGTAGAGTATGTAAAAGATAGGTTAGCTTAGGCTTCCACCATTTTTTGTAAATCTTTTCCAGTTGGCAGTTCAAATACTTCCAAATCAAAGTATTTAATAGCAGCCAATAAATGGTCAAAGATGTCGGCTTGAATATGCTCGTAATTTACCCAGCGTTTGTCTTTACTAAAACAATAAATTTCTAAAGGCAGTCCTTTTTCGGTAGGGGCTAAATGGCGTACCATTAAATACAAATCTTTATTAATTGCCGAATTTTCGTTTAAAACAGCATTAATATAGTGGCGAAAAACGCCGAGATTTGTTTGGTTTCTACCGTTAATTAAAACCTTTTTATCTATTTCGTTTCTGCTATTGTAATTATCAATATCCTTTTGGCGATGTTCCAAATATGGTTTTAAAAGATGTATTTCTTTTAAGCGTTCTATTTCATCGGGAGCGAGAAATCTAATAGAAGATTGTTTTATATAAAGCGAACGTTTTATGCGTCTACCGCCGCTTTCTTGCATGCCTCGCCAGTTTTGAAAAGAATCGGCGATTAAGCTATAGGTAGGAATGGTGGTAAATGTATTGTCAAAATTTTGCACACGAACAGTCGCCAAATTAATTTCGGTTACCGTACCATCTGCGCCAAATTTGCTAAAAGTAATCCAGTCGCCAATACGTACAATATCGTTTACTGAAACCTGAATACTTGCAACAAAACCAAGAATGGTATCTTTAAAAATTAACAATATAACCGCCGAAGCTGCACCTAAGGTTGTTAAGCTTATTATTGAAAACCCTGTAAGCAATTGTACAATCCAAAAAATTGCCACACCCCAAGCAAACATCATTAAAACCTGAATATAGCTTTCAATAGGTTTGTCGTGATATTTTTCGGTTCCTTCAAGAAATTTTCGGGTTGAACGCAAAACACTTCTAAAAATATACACCCCAAGAACAATTAAATATCCTTTTGCAATTACCTGAAAGGCATTGGCAATTATGGGCGACTCATTAAAAATTAAGGGTATTAAATACCAAACAAGCGCAAGTGGAAATAACTGTGCAATATAACGCGGAAAGTTACTTGTAACTAAATAATCGTCAAAAGTAGATTTTGTTTTATTGCTAAATGTAAGAAAGGTTTTAACGATTATTCTTTTTGCAATAGCGGCGATAAATAAGACCACTATTAAAATAATGATAAAATTTACGATAACATTCAAAAAGATAGCCCATTCCATTACCATACCTTGGTCATAGAGATAGTCTTGAAAAAGTTTACTAAGTTTTTGAATACTAAAATTGTCCATTATAAATATTTACGTTCAGCATAAAACGGTCCAAAAGGTAAAACAGAGCACATAACAACGATAAATAATACCTTTAAAGACCAATTTAATTTTTTATACATATAAAGCGCACCGCCTACATATAAAACAAATAAAATACCGTGAGCCATTCCTACAATTTCTACCATCTGCGGCATATTCCAAATGTATTTTAAAGGCATTGCAATTCCTAAAAGAACTAAAAATGAAATAGCTTCCAAAGTACTTATAATTCTAAAAGTTTTTATTGAGTTTTCCACGGTATAAAATTTTTGCAAAGATACATGTTGTTAACTGTTAACGTAAATTTTAATACTATTTTAAGGAAGAAATATATTTAATAGAATTATTATCTTTAAAAGAAAATTTTATGCAGCTATTTCTACAATCGCCAACCGAAACCATTCAAAATTCGCTACAAAACTATTATGACGAATTTTTAAAAATTTTACCCAGAATTGCGTTGGGAGTGTTGGTGATAATTTTAGGAATATTACTGGCTCAATTATTAACAAATTTTTACAAAAGACGATTTCAGCAACAATCTGAAGATCCATTAATGTCAAAATTTTTAGCCCAAGCGGTAAAAGTAATTTTAATAATAATAACCATTATGCTTGCCTTAAAAGTTGCTGGTTTAGACGGAATTGCAACTGGAATATTGACTGCAGTGGGAGGGGGAGCCATAATTTTGGGATTTGCTTTTCAAGATATTGGTAAAAATTTTTTAGCCGGAATTATTTTAGCATTTAATAGACCTTTTAATATTAACGATACTATAAAAGTTGATAACATTTTTGGAAGAGTAAAAGAATTGAGTTTTCGGTATTCGCATATAAAAACATTCGACGGTCGCGATATTTATATCCCAAATAGTGATGTACTCACCAAACCCGTTGAAAATTACACGGCCGATGGTTTTTATAGAGTAGATTTTACCGTAGGAATTGGTTACGAAGATGATATTGAAGCCGCCAAACAAGTAATTCAAGAAATTTTAAACGCCAATACCGAAATTGTGCAAGACGAAGTTCACGAAAATTTTGTAATTGAAGATGCGCTTGCCGCAAGTACGGTAAATTTAAAAGTGTTTTTTTGGGTAGACACTTTAGATTATCGTCGAGCCTCGCGGGTTTTACGGGGTTTAATTATTAGACAGGTAAAAGAACAGTTGTTTAATAAAGGCTTTAATCTACCTGCAGATATTAAAGAATTAAAGATTTACGGTACCGAAGATGCCATTCCTATTAAATTTAGAAATACACCCGAAAAATTAAGCGAATAAATTATTCATCGCAGGGTAGTGGTACATTTAACGTCTTAAACTTACCACTACCTCTAAAACTAAAATGCCACCACTCGGTACGTATTGTATTAAACCCAAATTTGCGCATCCCTTCAAAAAGAAGTTTTCGATTTGCTAAAATTTCTTTAGAAAAATTATAATTATCAATATGGGCTTCTCTCCCAAAATAATCGTAATCGCTGCCCATTTCAACATAACAACCCTCTAAGGTTTCGAGGGTAATATCGACGGCTGCCCCTTTGTTATGAATTGATCCTTTGCCATACGGATTGCCAACGTACGATGGGCGCGGAACTTTAGACCACATTTTTTTCTGAACATCTAAAGGCCTGTAGCAGTCGTAAACTTTTATTCGGTAACCCAATTCACAAAAATATTGATTGGCTTTTAAAAGTGCTTTGGCCACTTCGGGTTGCAACAGGCAAGTAGCACAGTTATAAAGTGTTTCGCCAATAAAGTTGTTGGGGGTGGCATATCTAATTTCATAACCAAATTCGGTAGATAAGTTTTTTAAATTTACCAGTCTTTCTTGCGAATTTACAATAGTGGTAATACCTACAAAAAGTAGGGTGGTAAACGATAGTGAGAAAAATTTCATAGGTTAAATTTAAGCAGAATTTAATAACATTGAAAATTGCCTTTTGTAACTTTGAAAACAAAACAAAATAATATGAAAAATTTAGAAAACAAAGCTGCATTAATCACTGGAGGAACCAAAGGTATAGGTTTTGGAATTGCAGAAGCACTGCTTAAAGAAGGTATAAATGTTGCAATTACCGGTAGAAATTTAGAAACCGCTCAAGAGGCAGCTTCGCAATTAAATAATTTGGCAAATAAAACCGCCAAAGCCATAGCAATTGAAGCCGATGTACGCGATTATGAGAGCCAGGAAAGGGCGGTACAAAAGGCTGTAAATGAATTTGGGAAATTAGATATTGTTATCGCAAATGCTGGACTGGGACATTTTGGATCTGTTGAAGATTTATCGGTGGAGCAATGGCAGGAAACTATCGATACAAATCTATCTGGTCCATTTTATACGCTTAAAGCAAGTGTAGACCAATTAAAGGATAATAAAGGGTATTATATTAGTATTTCTAGTTTGGCGGGTACAAATTTCTTTAAAGGCGGAAGTGCTTACAATGCGAGTAAGTTTGGCTTAACTGGTTTTAGCCAAGCCGCGATGTTAGATTTACGCAATTACGGCGTAAAAGTTTCTACAATTATGCCTGGGTCGGTATCTACATATTTTGCTGGAAATGAGCCCGATGAAAGTGATGCTTGGAAAATTCAGATTGAAGATATTGGCGAGTTGGTTGTAGATTTATTAAAAATGAATTCGCGTACGTTACCTAGTAAAATAGAGGTACGGCCTACGACGCCTCCTTCAAAATAATTTTATAATTTTATCAATAAAAAAAAAGGCGGTGCGTTTTAAAACACATCGCCTTTTTTATTAAATATACTTGATATTAATTAGCTGAAAGAAGCGCTAAAAACTTGTCTAAATTTGGCAAAATAACAATTCTAGTTCTTCTGTTTTTTGCACGACCTTCTTTAGTATCATTTTCGGTTAAAGGATGAAAACTACTTCTACCCGCAGCAATTAATTTTTCGGGTGCAACGCCGTATTTATGTTGCAAGGTGCGAATAACCGCTGTAGCACGGGCAACACTTAGCTCCCAGTTATCTTTAACATAGGCACCAGGTTTTACAGTTTGGCTATCGGTATGTCCTTCAACCATTACTTCTAAGGCCGGCTCGCTATTAATAACATTAGCAAGGCGTTCTAACAACGGGTTTGCTTTAGAATTTACACGCGCACTCCCCGAATTGAATAATAATTTATCTGAAATAGTTATCATTACTACTGTTTCGTCGATATCAATTTTAATATCGTCTTCTTCGCCTTGGCCAACTAAACTGTTATCCAAATTGTTTTTAAGGTTATACGAAACAATAAGATTCATGGAATCTTTTAACGATTTTGCTTGTGCCAATTCTTTTTGGTCTACTTTGGCGAGTGCCTCCCTCATTTTGGCTTTTTCATTTTCTGAAATTACTACGCCTTCGGTGTGTTGCAAACGGCTATTATTACTGTCGGTTAACGATTGAATTTTCGAATTGTAGTTTGCAACCCTTTCTTCAATTTTGGCATATTTTGCCTCAATTTCTTCTTTTTCAAGCTGTGTTTTAGCAAGGGTAGAACGTGTATCGTTATATTGATTTTCTAACGTAACATACTTCTTTTTTGAAACACAGGAGGTAAAAAATACAGCTCCTGATATCATGGTTAGCATTAATGTCTTTTTCATAATTTCTAAGTTTTTATAGGTTTACAGCAAATATAACCGACGAACGCACCAAATTATGTGTTAAGACATGCTATTGTTTTGTTAAAAGGTAGTGTTTAGAAAATTTCAAAAACAAAGCCAAGTAACCAATATAGAATTATAAATACCACAATGGTACCTATACAACCGCATTTGCCACCGCCAATTTTTTTAGCGCCCCATCCTGCAAGTAGCGCTCTAAATAATTTCTGCATATATGTATTTTTAAATTGATTATTAGTGAATATTAATCTTGGTTATTGTTTTTCTCTTCAGAATTTGATTGTTGTTCTTGAGGTTCCATCCTAAGTTTATTTTTAGCAAAATCTAAAGTTCTTATTGGGAATGGAATATTGATACCAGCTTCGTCAAAATGCTTTTTAATAAGCTTTATTGCTTTGTGTTGTGCTTCGTATTTTGGTTTCGGTTTCTGGCTTGTAATCCAAAAACGAACCATAAAGTTTATTGAGCTATCGCCAAATTCGGTAAAGAAAAATTCGACCCCTTCGTTTGCGCGTTGTTCAAAGTTTTCAGAAATTATTTTTACAACTAAATTTTCAACTTTTTCTAAATCGTCTTCATAACCTACACCACAGCTTACCGAAATTCTTCCGCGTTCTGTCCACGAGTAATTTGTAAAGGGGTTTTCGGCAAAAATTTTATTCGGAACAATTACATAATCGTTGTCAGGTTGTCTTAGGGTTACATTGCGAAGGTCAATTTCTTCTACATAACCTATATTGCCTTGGGCATCTATAAAATCGCCAATGCGTACTTTGGGTTGAAATGAAAGCATAAACCCAGAAACGGTATTGCCTAAAGTTCCTTGAAGTGCAAAACCTATAGCCAAGCCCATTACTCCAGCTCCGGCAAGTACAGAGGTTAACACTTTGTCGAGTTGCATAACCCCTAAGGCAATAAAAAACCCTATTAATAATACAATTGCATAAATTAATTTGGATAAAACTTGTTTAATAGACTCATCGCTAACGCGTTTAAATAATACTTTATGTGCGAATTTTTTTAATCCTTTAGCAATAAAATAAAATATTACCATTATTAAAATTGCCACTATAAAATTGGGCAACTTCAAAATTATTGCATCTAACCAGCCGTCGAGTTTTGTCCATAAACCTGAAATTGCATCGTGAATTGTAAATTTTGTGTCTTCCATATTGTTTGTTTAAAGCAACGTTGATAACATAAATGTACCTAAAATCCATAAAATTATAGATAACATCCCGCCAATTATAAAAAAGTGTTTGAATTTGTAAAACCCCATTCCATAAATTAAGGTGTTTGTTTGGTAGCCCATTGGGGTGAAAAAGCTAAAATTTGCACCAAATAATACTGCGAGTATAAAGGGTTTCATTGATAAATTTAACCCTACTGCAACAGCTATTGCAATTGGGGTCATGATAATAGCAGTAGCATTATTACTTATTAAACCGCTAAGTAACATGGTAATTAAAAATATAACTGCAATTACTATTAAATTAGACTGTTCACTTAACATAGTAAGTAATTGATTAGACAACCAATTATCTGCACCCGTGTTGTGCATTGCTATTCCCAGAGGTATCATTCCTGCCAATAGAAAAATAACCTGCCAGTTAATACGGTGATATACGTCGTTTAGATTTAAACATCGTGTTAAAAGCAATAGCGAAACTCCTGTAAGGGCACTCACTAAAATATTGAGTATGCCGCTCGCGGCTAAACCAATTACAAGTAGTAAAATTGCCGATGAAATAATACGTTTTTTAGGGTTTATAGTTTCAGCTTTGTGCTCTTTTAATATCGCGACGTTTTCTATTTCGTTAAGTTGGTTTATTTCCTTTAAGGGGATTTCTAATAAAAGTCGGTCACCCGGCTTTAGCCTTATGTGATTCATGTCTTTGCGTACCAGTCGCTCTTTTGTATTCCGAATGTTTTTGCGCTTTTTAATTGCAATAGGTAAGGTGTTATGAAAAGGTTGTTTTCTTAATTGTTTAAGCGTTTTACCTATTAACGTTGAACCTGGAAGTATTAAAATTTCAACCAATCCATAATTGGAACGTTTTTTTTGAGCGCTTTTTTCGGCTGAAGTTTCAATTTCATTTTTATCAAAAGTGGATTGATTTTTATGAATATTTAAATCTTGTGCGGCATTGAGCTTTGTAAGGTTTTCGAGGTTGCACATCAACAAAAGTTTGTCTTTTTCTTTTAAAGTAATGTACTTTCCTGGGGCATTAGTTATTTGTTTATTTCGAGTGAGTTTTAAAATTGAAATTTCTGGACTCGTAAATAAATAGGTGTCTTCAATTTTTTTATCGATTAATTTTGAACCTTTATTTATAACCACGGTAGTTACATAATTTTCTAAATTATAAACGTCTTGTAATTTTTCTTGAGAATCTTTTGGCAACCATGCCGAAGCAAGGGTAATGATTAAAATACCCACTCCCAAAAAGATAGCCCCGTAGAGTGAAAATTCAAAAAAACTAAACCTTTCGGCACCAAGGTCTTTTGCAACCGAATTAACAATAAGGTTGGTGGATGTACCCATTAAAGTGCAACTTCCTCCTAAAATTCCTGCAAAAGAAATTGGCAAAAGCAGCTTTGCTTGTGGTAAATTAAATCGTTTTGAGAGTTCGGCTATAATTTTTATAAAAACAATTACAACCGCTGTAGTATTTATAAATGCCGAAATACCCCCCGTAATAAGCATTAAGACGGGTAAAAGCAAAAATAGTGGAAGTATGTGTAAATTTTTTAATAACCGTGCTAGATAGGCTATAACACCGTTATCTTCTAAGGCTAACGAAATTATCATTAATGATAAAACGGTTATGGTTGCAGCATTTGAAAACCCCGAAATGGCTTGTTCTGGCTGCACTAAGCCTGTTAAAGCTAAGGTTGCAATTAAAAGCATCGCAATTTTATCTACCGTAAATACTTCAAACGCGAAGAGAATTATGGTAATAAACAGAATAGAAAAAACGAGTATAATTTCTAGTGTCATTAAATATAAAGCTTTGCTTTATAAAGATAACTTCAGAAATTATACTCGTTCCTAAGAAATTCTTAAAATATTGATAAGCTCAATATTTTAACATTAGCCAAGATACTTTTTAAGGATATGGCTCTTAGATGTTTGTCGTAATCTTCTAATGGCTTTTTCGCGTATTTGTCTTACGCGCTCTCTACTTAAATCAAACGTATCACCAATTTCTTGTAGGGTCATTGGGGGTTGTCCGCAAAGCCCAAAGTTTAATTTTACAACGTCTGCTTCTCTGGGCGCAAGGGTATCTAACGCGCGATTTATTTCAATTCTTAAAGACTCGTGCATTAAACTTTTATCTGGGTTCGGACTTTCGCCAGAGCTAAGTACATCGTATAGGTTGTTGTCGTTTTCACCTTCTTGAAACGGTGCATCCATCGATAAGCTTCTTGTAGAGTTTTTAAGCGAACTTTTTACTTTAGATTCACTAAAGTCGAGTTCCTTTGCAATTTCAGAAGCTGTAGGTACACGTTGAAATTTTTGTTCAAGATGAATTGACGCCTTTTTAATTTTGTTGATATCACCAATTTTGTTCAACGGTAATCTAACAACACGCGATTGCTCGGCAATGGCTTGTAAAATAGCTTGACGAATCCACCATACTGCGTACGAGATAAACTTAAAACCTCTTGTTTCATCAAATCGTTTGGCAGCTTTAACTAACCCAACGTTTCCTTCATTAATTAAATCAGGAAGGCTCAATCCTTGATTTTGATATTGTTTTGCCACAGAGATAACAAATCGTAAATTTGCTCTACTCAATTTATTTAGTGCGGCCTGATCTCCTTCACGAATACGTTGAGCTAACTCAACTTCTTCCTCCGCGGTAATTAAGTCGATTTTACTTACATCTTGTAAATAACTATTTAAAGATTTGGTTTCGCGGTTGGTAACTTGCTTCGTGATCTTAAGTTGTCTCATATATTCTCCTGTTTTTTATAATAACACGGCATAGTAAGACATTTTAGCGTAATTTCCAAATAGTTAACAAAAGATGTTAAAATTTTACATCACAAAAAAAATTCATACATTGATAAAAAAAACATGAAAAACTTTAAAAAACTATTTATAACGGGTTTTAATCTGCTATTTATGGCCGTATTTTACGCTCAAAAACCTACCGAAGTGCCCAAGCCAAGCGAAGAGCCAATTGATGTTACAAGTACTGCCGATATTATAATTTACATTGTATTGCCAATTTTGGCAGTAATATTTTTCTTTCTTTGGAGAGCTCGAAAAAAAAGACAGAAATAATTTAAATGAATTAAACTTTCATTTTTTGAAATCATCAAACAACTTAATTTGGTGCAATATTTGCTATTGCTATTAAAAATTTAAAAATGCCGAAGTATCTTTTTATCGCTGTACTTATAATTTGTAGTTTTAAATTAAACGCTCAAATTGAATTACCTAATAATTCGGTGCGATTGGAGTCTACAAATTCAAACTTAAATAGCCCTACCGGTTTTGAAATGCCTGCCATTACCACGCCCACACTTTCAAATACTAAAAATCCGTATACCCCAAATAATAGTGATTTGGGCAAGGAGAAAGAAAAGGAAATCGATTTACAAAATGGCGATGGGTTAATGGAGTATTCATCCAATAAAACGCCCAAGTATTTTACAAACGACAAAGAGATTAAACCAGAATATGGAAAAGATCAATATTTGGGCGACTTTAAAACTACGGCAAAAACGGCCACTTTTATGTATCGCGATCATCAATTTGTAGATGGCGATATGATTAGAATTTATGTAAATGGCGAAATTGCCATTCCGCGTGCAAGGCTAGAAGGGAGTTTTAGAGGGTTTGATGTACCGCTGCAATCTGGTTTTAATAAAATAGATTTTGAAGCGCTCAATCAAGGATCTTCGGGCCCCAATACAGCCCAACTAAACATTTATGACGAAAAAGGAAATCTACTCGCATCTTATGAGTGGAATCTATTAACAGGAAATAAGGCCACAGCAATTTTAGTTAAACAGTAGGCGTATTATAGTTAAATTATTTTCGGAAAATTGTTCTGCACACTACTTTAAATAGTTATTAAAAAATTTGAGTTTAAATTTTTTTTAAGCTTTATAAAGAAGTTTTATCTTTAAGCTGTTAAGCCTTGTTATGAAAACTTCAGGTGAATGCTTTAAAACTTTTCTGCAATCAAAAAATATAGCTATTATGAAAAAAGTACTAATTGCACTCGATTACAACCCTAATTCTGAAAAAGTAGTTACCAAAGGGCATCAACTCGCAAAACTCATGAATGCAGAAATATGCCTGTTTCACGTATTATCTGAAGTTCGTTATTACGGAATGCAATACGAACCATTTATGGGTTATGAAGGGTATGCATTTCCGGTAGATTTTAGAATACAAGAAGAATTTGTAAAAGTTGCCGAAGATTATTTAAATAAAACAGCCCAACATTTAGGTGGAGATAATGTTACAACACATTTGGCCGAAGGCGACACAGCAACTTGTATTTTAGACTATTCGGAAGAGTGGAATGCCGATTTGGTTGTGATGGGAACTCACAGCCATAGCACCCTAGAAAAATTGTTTTTAGGAACCGTGGCCTCTAGTGTTTTAGAAAAAACTAAAATTCCCGTATACATGGTTCCTACAGGAAATGACGAATAATATTGCTTTATAAAACGCTTCCACGTAAGTTTAATTAAGCTTACTTTTGAAAAAAAAATAGACTTAAAATATGGCACTTACTAATAATGATATAATGAAAAAGCTGCGCGTAGCGCACAAACTAAGAGATGACGATATTGTTAAAATTTGTGCTTTAGTAGATTTTGCGGTTACCAAAAGTGAATTGGGAGCAATTTTCAGAAATGAAAATCACGAAAAATATATGGAATGTGGCGACCAGTTTTTACGTAACTTTTTAAATGGATTAATAATTTATTTAAGAGGCCCTATGCCACCAAAGAAAGATTCCAAGACTAAAAACCCAAAAACGTCTAATTTTAAAAAGAGACCCAAAAATTAAAAAAGCTGAATTAAATTTCTTCAATTCAGCTTTTAGGTTGCTTCTCGCTGGCTTACTTTTAGATAGAAGGTTTGCATGGGGCTGTTATTGATGGATCGTTATAATTGTATTTCTTTTCACCCAACTGCGCTAGTTTGTAAAATTTTTGGGAGTTGTATTTTATCCTGCTGTGTATATGTCTCATCGTTTTCATGGGTGTTTGCTTGTAATATTTCTTAGATAAAAAGTCTGTTTTTACTTAAATCTTCTTTTCTTATTCCAAATAGATGCTTTGGAATTTACCGGTCTATGTTGTGCGTGGTTGTTGTGTAAAGTTCTCATAGTTTAAAATTTTATGGTGATTTAATTTTTAATGAAATCTCCTTCGCAAATTCCAAGAATACGCTTTTGAGTTTTTCATTTTTGAAGTTAACTGATTGCTGTCTAATGTTCTCATAATAAATTGTTTTAACGGTTATATCTAAAAGACGCATCAATTATTATTTTGTTACAGTACTATGTATTGCAAAGTAGTATTTTAACAAAGTTTTAACGCTTTTGCAGCTATTTTGGTACAGTTAATTAAGCGATTATCTTTTAACATCCAATTAACCGCTAAACATTTGTCAAAGGCTTGTAGAGTAGTGGGTTTAGCGTTATATTTGCACCCTAAAATTCGGTTGATTAATTATTAATTGAAAAAAATAGAAATTTTAAAATTTCAGAATACCCAAATTGAAATGAACACAGTTAGAAAAACTGAAAAAAATAAAATAAAACGCGCCCATTTGTATTACAAATACACAGGGTTTTACAGCTTTGTAGGAGAGAGTTTAAAAAAGGCGATTATTCCTATAATTTTGGTGGTGGCAGCCCTTATAGTTGTCGATACCTATGTTGTAGATTTTAGTGATCTTTTTACCTATGTTACTGAAACATACGCACCAATTAACATTCTGTTGGTTTTTCTTGCATCGGAATCTTTATTGGGACTGGTACCACCCGAAATTTTTATTGCTTGGAGTGATAAAATGCCGCAACCCATTTTATATTTAACACTACTTGCAGCCTTATCATATATTGGAGGTATTATTTCATTTTTTATAGGAAAATGGATTTTTACCATTCCTCGTGTTTACGATTATATGGAAGGCAAAATGAAAAAGCACCTTAAACACATCCGAAAGTGGGGTGGATTTTTAATTGTAGTGGGGGCTTTATTGCCTATTCCTTTTTCAATGACGAGTATGGCGGCAGGAATGATTCATTACAAGTTTAAAAACTATCTATTATTTGGATTGCTGCGTTTTGTTAGATTTTATTTATACGCCCTTGCCATATTTAATTTAGTTTAAATCGTTTTAAAATTTTTCAAGTAGCTATCTTTATTCCCTAAATAATTAAAAGCTTCTTTTTGTATGAAGAAAGCTGATCCGTACGCTGCTTTACGTTTTAGAGAATTTAATATTTTTTTATTGGTTAGGTTTGCAATGGTTTTTGCTTGGACCATGCAATTTGTTGTAATTGAATGGGAAGTTTACAGCCTTACCAAAAACCCTTTATCTTTAGGAATTATAGGTTTAATGGAAGTTGTTCCCGCAGTATCCATGGCACTCTTTGCCGGACACGTGGTAGACCAAAAGGAAAAACGCGGACTTTTAATAAAATGTATTTTAGGATTTTCGGTAGTAAGCCTCGGTTTATTTTTAATTACTTGGCCGCGATTAGTCGAAGATTTCTCTAAAGACTTTATACTTTACACAGTTTATGTATTGGTTTTTTTAGGCGGAATAGTTCGCGCTTTTTTAGGACCAACTATCTTTTCGCTGTTTTCTTTATTAGTTCCAAAAAAAATCTATCCCAACGCTGCTACGTGGAGTAGTTCGGTTTGGCAAATGGGGGCAGTTATTGGTCCGGCATTTGGTGGGTTTTTTATCCACTGGATTGGGGTGCATTGGTCTATGTGTTTTGTGTTTGCCTTTTCGTTAATGGCATTGTTCTTTTTATTTCAAATTCCAAAAAAACCAGTTTTAAATCCCAATATTGGCGAACCGGTTTTAAAAAGCTTAAAACACGGAATTAAGTTTGTAAAAAACACAAAGGTTATATTGGGTGCACTTACTTTAGATATGTTTGCTGTATTATTTGGAGGAGCGGTGGCATTACTACCTATTTACGCCCAAGACATACTAAAAGTTGGCCCCGAAGGATTTGGAGTTTTACGCGCGGCACCCGCCGTGGGCGCTTTGGTAATTATGTTTACTTCGGCACATTTTCCTTTAAATAAAAATGCAGGAATAAAATTATTGGCGGCCATTTTTGGCTATGGGGTGTGTATTATTGTTTTTGGGATTTCCACTTGGTTTTGGGTTTCGGTAGTGGCACTCTTTTTAAGCGGTGTAACCGATGGTATTTCAATGGTAATTAGGCAAACCATACTTCAACTTAAAACACCAGACGCCATGCGAGGTCGCGTAGCTTCGGTTAATTCAATGTTTACAGGTTCCTCAAACGAGCTGGGCGCGTTTGAAAGTGGACTTACAGCAAAATTAATGGGCACAGTTACCGCGGTGGTATTTGGCGGTGCAATGACAATTTTAACTGTTTTAGGAAGTGCTGCTTTTTTCCCACAATTGCGGAAATTAGATTTAGATAAAGATTTAGACAAATAGTAAATAAAATTTTGTAAAATCTATTTTGGCTAAAATTTAATAATGGCCTTTTAGCATTTTATTATTTTAAACTGTAACTTTAAACAACTTTTATTGTTTACGTAAATGACTTCCAATATTAATAAAGTAGAGCCTACGCAATTCTTTTCTTACTTAGTTGAAACTGCTAATATTTCAGAAAATGAAGCACAGCACATAGACGCTAGTTTAAAGAGAGAATCGTATAAAAAAGGCGATATTCTTTTAAGAAAAGGAGAGTTGTGTCGGCATTCTTTTTTTGTTGAAAAAGGCTTGTTGCGCTCTTATATGCTTGCCGGTGATGGCAAAGAACACGTAATTCAATTTGCCCCCGAAAAATGGTTTATTGTAGACAGAAGCAGTACTTATTTTAATGAAACTTCCGATAGTTTTATTGAAGCAATTGAAGATACCGACGTAGTTTTAATTAATGATAATTTTATTTGTGAAATAAGTAAAACCAATCCTAATTTTAATAAATTCAACGATAAGTTATTGCACAACCATATTAGGCAAATGCAAAAACGCATTAAATTATTATTGGGCGCTTCGGCCGAAGTTCGATACCTCAGTTTTATAAAAACCTACCATGATTTGCTACAAAGAGTGCCCCAATGGATGATTGCTTCGTATCTTGGAATAACCCCCGAAAGTTTGAGCAGGGTGCGAAAAGATTTGGCACACAAAAATTTTAAACCCAGTTAATTTCAGCAGAACAGTAAGCAGCGTAAAAACGGCTATTTTGCAGTAAATAATTGTGTAATAACTACCTTTAACAATACTTTATTAAGCATCCAACGTTGAGTAATTATCTTTGAGCAAAAGTTAATTATGACAGAAAAAGAGACACAAGAAATAATTGTTGGCGGGGGGTGTTTTTGGTGCACCGAAGCAATTTTTAATGCTGTAAAAGGAGTAGATAAAGTAATATCTGGCTATTCTGGAGGCACGGTGCCTGGTACGCCTACATATCGCGAAGTTTGTAGCGGACTCACAGGCCATGCCGAAGTGATTAAAGTAACTTTTAATCCTTCTGTAATTAGCCTTAAAGAGTTGCTTATTATTTTTATGACAAGCCACGACCCAACTACCTTAAATAGACAAGGAGCCGATGTGGGGACGCAATATCGGTCGGTTATTTTTTATAGTGAAGAGGAACAAAAAAATGTGGCCGAGGCCGTTGTTGAAACAATTCAGCCGTATTTTGAAAATAAAATTGTAACCGAAATAAAACCGTTACAACAGTTTTTTCCGGCCGAAGAAATTCATCAAAATTATTATGAAAATAATAAGACTCAAGCTTATTGCACCGCGGTAATTTCGCCAAAATTGAAGAAATTAAAACAAATGTACGCCAGTAAGTTAAAGGATGATTAAATAGATAAATTGAACTAAATTACCCAGGCAGTTGCAAAAATTCTTTTTCACTTTAACCATTTTTATGATTTTAACTGTTTAATTTACTGTACCTTTGTAGCACTTCACGATGAAGAATTTAAAAAGCTACAGAAGTAAATTAAAAGAACAAATATTTACATATAACTAATTAAAAAGTCATCTGCAGAACGTGGATGGCTTTTTTTATTTTAAAATTAAAAATGGCAAAATCGCAACAGACGTATAATAAAAAAGAAAAAGAAAAAGCGAAACAGAAAAAGCGAGAAGAAAAACAAAAGAAAAGAGAAGCGCGTAAGGCAGAAAAATCTCCAGGAATAGACTTTGCTTACGTAGATTTTAACGGAAATTTAGTCGATACTCCACCCGATCCGTCTATGAAAGTAGAGGTAGACGCAGAAGATATTGTGCTGGGTATTCCAAAAAAGGAAGAAGGCGAACGCGAAGCTTTTGATCCCGTAAGGAAAGGTAAAGTTTCATTTTACGATTCGTCCAAAGGGTTTGGCTTTATTGTCGATAATGAAAATAACGAAAAGTATTTTACTCACGTTAGCGGTATTATAGACGAAATAGCCGAAAACGATCAAGTTTCTTTCGAATTAGAAAAAGGTCAGAGAGGAATGAACGCCGTAAAGGTTCAAAAAATATAAGCTTTTAACACGATATAAAAAATCCCGCAACGTTGCGGGATTTTTTGTTTATGATAGCAATTTTTAGCTTGTAAGATTGCTAGTTTTTTTCTCGGTAGCATTTCTAAGCTTTTCGTATTTCTGCGAAATTGAATCTTGTACTTCGCCAGCTTTTTCCTTAATTTTTGTACCAGTTTCGGTAGCTTTATCTCTAAGTTTTTGCTTTTCATCTGGCGACATGTTTCTGTATTTCCAAAATGCGAATGCGCCGGCTGCAACGCCTAATAATGCTAAAATTCCTGTTCCTTTATTTTTCATAGTTTTTGTTTTTTTGTGTTTACGTAAAGGTACATTTTAAGCTAAAGAGTAGAGAATTTACTAATCACTTTAATAAAAATTTAATACTAACTTTAGTGAATATAAAAAGTATTCATAAATTCTAGTTAGATATGCAAAACACCTTTAAGAATTCTCTCGCCACAAGCAAGCAACAAAGTTTTAATTAATAATATAATGAATAATAGACAACCTAATAATCCGCTACACGGGGTTAAATTAGTAGACATTGTAAGCTTTTTACACACCCACTACGGTTGGGAAGTTTTAGGTGAAAAAATAAAAATCAACTGTTTTAACAGTAATCCCTCAATAAAATCGAGTTTAAAATTTTTACGAAGAACCCCGTGGGCCCGCGAAAAAGTAGAGCAACTCTATTTAAAAACCAAGTTTCCATCAAATTAAACCACTTCTTTTCTAATAAAGTTTCAAATTTTCTTTAAAAACCTACAAAAGGGTGTATTTTTGCAAACCTGCAAAACGAAAATTTTTATGACTGAAGTACACGACGCTGTTTTAGAGAAAAAGACCGATAAAGAGTTATATAGCTACCAAAAAGGAGCCATAGACAAGATTTTTGAAAAGTTTGAAACTGCGCCAAGCGATTACCATTTATTATATCAACTGCCTACCGGAGGGGGGAAAACCGTAATATTTTCTGAAATAGTTAGACAATATTTACGAATTCACAATAAAAAAGTACTTGTAATGACTCACCGTGTTGAGCTGTGCAAGCAAACTTCAGAAATGCTTACTTCATTTGGAGTGGTAAATAAAGTGGTGAATAGTACCGCAAACCTGTCTGATCAAGCAAAATACAGTTGCTTTGTAGCAATGGTTGAAACGCTTAATAATCGATTAAACGATAATAAACTAGATATTTCAGACATTGGGTTGGTAATTATTGATGAGGCTCACTACAACTCCTTTACAAAGCTTTTTAAGTTTTTTGAAAAGTCTTTTATTCTTGGCGTTACAGCAACCCCGCTAAGTTCAAACAGGAGTCTTCCTATGAAGGATAACTACCAAGAGTTAATTGTAGGAGAAAGTATAAAATCGCTTATTGAAAACGAATTTTTAGCAGAGGTTGAGGTGTTTCAGTACAATATGGGCCTAACCTCACTCGAAATTGGTTCGAATGGTGATTATACCGTTAAATCTTCAGACGATTTGTATTCTGGTATCAATATGCTCGACCAGTTATTGCAAGCGTATTTAACCCATTCAAAAGGTAAAAAGACCCTTATTTTTAATAATGGTATTAATACTTCTATTCAGGTTTATTATCATTTAAAAGCGGAAGGTTTACCCGTAATGCACTTAGATAATACGGCTTCAAAAAAAGAGCGTAAATTAATCTTACAGTGGTTTAAAGAAACGCCAAATGCTATTTTAACTTCGGTTAGTATTTTAACAACCGGTTTTGATGAACCCACCATCGAAACAATTATTTTAAACAGAGCAACACGTTCGTTAACGCTTTATTTCCAAATGATTGGTAGAGGTTCTCGAATTTTAAATAATAAATCGAAGTTTTCTGTAATCGATTTAGGAAACAATTACCAACGCTTTGGTCCGTGGGACGCCCCATTAGATTGGCAGGCTATTTTTAGATCGCCAGATTATTATATGGATCGACTAATGAGCGATGAAGAGCTGGAGAGTAATTTTAAATATGAAATGCCCGAAGAACTTAGAGCCGAATTCTCTAAGAGTAAAAATGTGTATTTTGATATAAAAAGCACATATACCGAAGCTACTTTTAAGGGCGAATCCTCAAAAGTTGTGCTCGAACGTTCTATCGCACATCACGCGTATATTTGTATTGAGAATAGCGAAGACGTTTACGATGCTTTGGGCTTAGCAAAAATGTTGGGAGATGATATTGATCACCGCATCGAGAAATATTCAAAATGTATTAGTAAAAGTACCCATAACTTTATTACGTGGTTAAAAGAAGACTACCGCTTAAAGTTGAGAAGTTATATTAGAGAAAACTTTGATACAATTTTCGAAGAAATTAACGGGTTTCCACCCGAAGATTAATTTTTAAACTTAAAAACCTCAGTGTAAAAGCTGAGGTTTTTTTTGCTTCCTATTAAAAATCTGTATTAATATAAAATGTTATCTTTAAACGTATTAAAGGTGAAATAGCCTTTTTACAAGTAAATTATCGAGCCCCTCTTAATACTGTTACTTGTTGTATTTGCAAAAATACGGTTGAAATTTTTATAAATATTAAAGAAAGAGATTATGGGCGTTCTTTATTTAGGTAGCTGCGATTTTGGCAAGGTTCCATCAAACAGGAAAGAATTTTTAAAACCCTATCACAAAGATGGACTCACCCGACGCGTTGTTTCATTTCGTGATGATGATAGAACCACGTGGCGCTCGTTTAGGGAAGGGCAAAGTGACGAGGTGGCTAATCTTCAACAGTTTTTATTTAAAGCAGGATTTATGCCGCGAGGCGTAATTGATGGTATTTTTGATTATGTAACTCAAGCCGCGGTGCGTTTGTTTCAGGAATATGTAAGAACGGTTGACGAGAATGGTGATGCTTCCATGGTACCCGACGGGATTGTAGGAAATATTACAAGGCAACATATTACTCGTTGGAAAAACCATAACAAAATAGCCGAATGGAATCCGCAAGTTGCCGAAAATCCTACTTCTGAATATAAAAACTGGATTAATCTTCTAAAAAAGTCAAAGGCGCATTATAAAGCCAATCCGGGTCCAATAATGCAAGCGGTTAATTCTATTGAAAATACCCATTCAACGATTAAAGCCGCAAATTGGAGTTTTAATACAGACGATGTACATTTAATTGGAATACGCCGAAAGCACGACGAATCGCAGCGCGTTAAACGCCAAAACGACGATTTGTTTGTATTGCTCGTTAGCGGCATGGTTTTTAAATTTTGGGGTTCTACAGATCCCAGTAAAAATATGGTGAGTAGCCATAGAATAGATCCATTTCTTGTTGAAGGGCAACACAAGTACCGCTTTGGATGGCATAAAATTTCGGTAGAGAGAAAAATTTATCGCGCCTTAAAACCTTATGACCCTCGCGGGGTAGTAATTTTAAGAGATTTGGATAGAGATCATGCCTTAACACCCAACGATCTGCGAGGTGAAGGAAAAGCGAGTCTTGAATTAAACAACAGTATAAATATACATTGGTCTGGAATAGGCCGCTCCAATTGGTCTGCCGGATGCCAGGTTATTGTAGGAAAAAGCTATTTAAATCATAAAAATAACCTTGTAGATTGTTCGGCTTTTGCTTCTTCGGGGTACAGCCAGCTAAACCGAGTTGCAAAAAAAACCAAGGGCGCTTATAATGTCTTGGCCGATTTAGTTGTGTGTTACTCAAAACCGGGCGCAGACTATGTACTTTACACTTTGGGTAGGGAAGAATCTTTAAATTTAGACGCCAATTTTGGTGCCAATTATGCAATTAACGCAATGCAAAAGCTAAATCCTTCGGCGGTATAGGCTGGGGAAATCACTGAAAATTTTTGATAAAGCGCTTAACTTTTATTTACTTCAGAAAACGAAAGAATTCTATTATAAATTTTTAAATGTGAATTTTTCGTATTTATAACGCTACTTTTGCAAAAAATAGAATTCCATGGAGTCATTTAATGAGCTAAATATTTCTAAACAATTGCATTATGCAATAACCGATTTAGGATTTGAAAAGCCTACGCCAATACAGGCGCAGTCTTTTTCAGTAATTATGTCTGGTAAAGATATGGTGGGGATAGCTCAAACAGGAACGGGAAAAACTTTTGCATATATGCTTCCGTTGCTTCAAAATTTGAAATTTTCGAAACAAGTTCATCCACGGATAATGGTTTTGGTACCTACGCGCGAATTGGTTTTACAAGTTGTAGAAGAGATTGAAAAATTTGCAAAATATATGACTGTGCGCGTGGTTGGTATTTACGGCGGTACTAATATTAATAGGCAAAAAGAAGCTGTAGCCCAAGGAACCGATATTATTGTTGCTACGCCCGGCCGGTTATACGATTTAATTATTAGTCGTGCAATTCAGTTAAAAACAATTAAAAACGTAGTGATTGATGAAGTGGATGTAATGCTCGATCTCGGGTTTCGATTTCAACTTACAAACATCCTTGAATTGCTGCCAGACAGAAGGCAAAATATTATGTTTTCGGCAACGATGACCGATGATGTAAATAAATTTATTCATGACTTTTTTATTGCTCCTACAACGGTATCTATTGCCGTTAGCGGAACTCCGCTCGATAATATTTCTCAAAAAGCATATCGAGTAAAAAACTTCTATACAAAAGCAAACTTGCTTAAACACTTACTGAAACAAAAAGAAGAATACAAAAAAGTACTTGTTTTTGTTCCGAATAAAAAGATGGCCGATTTACTTTTTGAGATTTTAGAAGGTGTATTTGGCGATGAAGTTGCTGTAATACATTCAAATAAAACACAAAATTACCGTTTGCGGTCTATTGAAAATTTTAATGCCGAAACAACGCGTATTTTAGTTAGTACCGATGTAATGGCACGTGGGTTAGATTTACATAAAATAAGCCATGTAATAAATGTAGATACGCCAAATTTCCCTGAAAATTATATGCACAGAATAGGGCGTACGGGGCGTGCCGAACAGGAGGGAACTTCCATTTTGCTTTATACCGAAAAGGAAGCAGAAGCAAAAAAAGCCATTGAAGATTTAATGGGTTTAAAAATAGTAGAAATTGATTTTCCCGAAGAAGTTGAAATTTCAAAACAACTAACTTACGAAGAACAACCAAAAGTTGTGGAAATTAACAACCCAATTAACGTTGAAGATGTAGGTCCTGCCTTTCACGAGAAGAAAGAAAAAAATAGAAAAGAAAATCAGGGTGGGTCGTATAAACGCACCATAAAACAGAAATACAAAAAACCCAAAACGCGTGGCGACAAAAACTACAACCGTCGTAAAAAAGGGCGTTAATGCAAGTACTTTTGGGGTACAGTGCAATGTAACACATAGGTTACTTTTCTAAAATTAATTTATAATAAACATCTTTAAATGAAGGTTGTAAGGAATACCGGGTTAATTATTTTAGCTTTTTTCTCTATTTACGTTATTTGGGGTTCAACTTATATGCTCAATAAGGTTGCAGTAGAAGAGCTTCCGCCATTTTTCTTGGCGTCCATTCGCTTTACGAGTGCGGGATTATTAATTTTTATTATTTCAAAATTATTAGGAAAGAGTTTGGCCATAACACGTAAGCAGTTTATAAATACTGTTATAGTAGGCTTTTTATTTCTTTCTTTCGGAAATGGTGTAATTGTTTGGGCATTAAAGTATGTAGACAGTGGATTTGCAGCTTTAGAGATTTCGGCACAACCATTAGTTGTTTTACTGTTAATGCGATTGTTACAAGGAAAACCAATAAAATTTATGTCGTTAATTGGAGTCGCGCTTGGCATTCTTGGCATTATTTTATTGGTTAGTCAAAAGGAAATAATTACGCAGGAGGGAACTGTTTTAGGTTTGGTAATGATTTTTGCTTGTATGCTAAGTTGGGCATACGGCAGTTTATTTGTAGGTAAAGCAGATTTACCCAAAAATTTTTTTGTAAATACCGGCTACCAAATGTTTACCGGAGGGATTACACTTGCACTAGCGAGTTTGGCATTTGGCGAAACATGGACCACTCCAAACCACTGGGGAGAAGCGGTACAGTGGAGTATGGGGATACTCATTATTTTTGGGAGCATAGTAGCATTTACCTCTTTTAACTACTTACTTAAAACGGTTTCGCCAGATAAAGTTGCAACTTCAACATATGTAAACCCAATTATCGCCCTTTTTTTGGGTTGGTATATTTTAGACGAAGTTATAACAACGCAGTCTATAATTGCAGCAGCTGTTTTATTAACAGGTGTTTATTTTATCAATACGTCAAAAACATCTATATCAATTCCGCGATTTTCGGGTAGAACCAACCGCAAAAAGTTAGAAAAGTAAATAGTACTCGCGCGAGCCATTAACACGGTAGTTTCGACTTTAAAATTACAATGTGAGTTAAGTCAATTAACATTGTATTAACCCAGTATGTTATAAGTGCCAAATATCTTTACACTACATAATTTAAGATAGAACCAAGCCTCACCATGGGTATGCGCAAATTTCTATTTTTAAAATACAGTGAAATGACTACAACTACAAAAGCTTTTGGCGTTCAAAATGAAAATGCACCTTTAAAACCTTTAGAAATTAAAAGGAGAGAAGTAGGTGATAACGATGTTAAATTGGAAATTACATATTGTGGCGTTTGCCATAGCGATATTCATACCGCAAGGAATGAGTGGGGTGGTTCAAAATACCCGGTAGTGCCCGGTCACGAAATTATTGGTCACGTTACTGAAGTAGGTAAAAACGTTTCCAATTTTAAAAAAGGTAATGTAGTGGGGGTAGGATGTATGGTAGATTCTTGTCAAGAATGTACCCAGTGTAAAAACCATTTAGAACAGTTTTGTGAAAAGGGAGCTACTTTTACCTATAACAGTGCCGACAAACATATTAAAGGGCAACAAACGTACGGGGGATACTCAAAAACGGTAGTAGTAGATAAAGAATTTATATTAAAAATTCCAAATGGTTTGGATGAAGCTGGCGCAGCACCTTTATTATGTGCGGGCATTACCACTTGGTCTCCACTTAGGCATTGGAATGTAAAAAAAGGCGATAAGGTAGGGGTAATTGGATTAGGCGGTTTAGGACATATGGGAGTAAAATTTGCCAACGCTCTTGGTGCTCACGTAACTATGATTACCACCTCGCCATCAAAAGCTGAAGACGCCAAAAAATTAGGAGCTCACGAAGTACTACTTAGCAATGATGCAAAAGCGATGAAAACTCACGCAAATAGCTTTGATTTTATCTTAAATACAATTCCTGTTGGGCATAAAATGGATCCTTATCTCAGTTTGTTAAAAGTAGATGCAACAATGGTTTTGGTGGGTGCAATTGAACCTTTAGACCCCTTTAATGGCGGTCGCTTAATTGGCGGAAGAAAACGCGTTGCAGGTTCGCTAATTGGAGGTATAAAAGAAACCCAAGAAATGTTAGATTTTTGTGGAGAACACAACATAGTTTCAGATATTGAAATTATAGACATCAATAATATAAACGAAGCTTACGACCGAGTAGTAAAAGCCGATGTAAAATATCGTTTTGTTATTGATATGAATACATTATAAAAACTCAACTTTTTATTACTTAAAATGCGACTTAAATAGGTCGCATTTCTTTTTTGCTAAACACCTGCAAGTCAGCGAAATAGACTTTAACTGCGAGGTTTAATGCCAAGAAATTATTTTTATTAGGCTTTTTCCGTAATCAATTTTTTATATTTATACTTAGGTATTAATATATAATTTATAGTTTTTACAGTATTAATTTAAATTTTTCTTGATATTAACTCACAGTAATTAACTTATCGCTATTCCTCAACTCTTTGTAAAACTTGCAGTTTCAACAGTTTTTGTCATCCTCTTTTTAAGCGGAAAACTCTGTTATGCCCAAAATACAATTGACGATATTTCCGAAGAAATAAAAACCGAAACTTCATTAAATAAAAAGGCGCAGCTGCAATTAAAAAGAGCGTTGCTTTTTACAAAAGCTGATAAAGAAAAAGCCTTCGCCGATGTTATTTCAGCACTTAATTATTTTAAAGAAAACAAAGACGAAAACGGCCAAGTGGATAGCTATATTGCATACGGGAATCTATATTTTAAACATCAAAATTCGCGTAAAGCTTTGCACTATGACTCACTTGCCATAAACCTTGCAAAGAAAATTGGATACCAAAAAGGATTGGCGGTTGCCACCGGAAATTTAGGGCGAGAATTTATTATTTCTGGCAATCTCAATGTGGGTGATTCACTATTAAACGTCGCAATAGAAAAAGAGGAGCGTTTTAATGAAATTGATAACGATAGATTAGCCGAGCTTTACAACCGAAAAAACGTTATTTGCGTTAAACGAGGCGATTTTTTAGAAGGATTATTGGCTATTGAAAAGGGTTTAGAATACGCTCAAAATACCAGTGACGATGCTTTGCAAAGAAATTTATTGATTAACCACGCCAATATGCTCTCCCGATTGTCGCGATTTGATGAAGCGGTTGAGGTTCATTTTAAAGTTTTAAGACTTTGTGAAAAAAATAAAGATACCACAGGCCTTTTAAAAGTGTACAACAACCTTGGGATTGCCTTTAAAAATGCTCAAGAATACGATAAAGCTATTACCTATTACAAAAAGAGTTACGCCTTAGGAAAATTGCTTGGCAATTATAAAAATATGGGGTTGACTACAATTAATATGGCAACTGTTTATAATGCGAAGGATAGTGAAAAAGAACTAGATACAATTTATACCCAAGGGATAAAATACTTTGAGAAAATACCCGATTTGGCCGGAATGGCATTTGCCCACCACAATTTTGGCAATTATTTGGTTATAAATAAAAAATATAAAAAAGCCGATTTTCATTTAGAAAAGGCATATCAATTGCGTTCTGAAATAGGGGCGAGCCTTGCCGCAGCGAGCTCGCTTGCAGTCTTGGGTAAGTCGGCGCTGCAACAAAAAAAATACAAAGAGGCCAAGGAATATTTATTGGCGGCAGAACCTATTTACAATGAAAATGGCCGTCAAAATGCACGATTGAAAGAGCTTTATGGGTATTTAAAAGATCTTTTTATTGCCGAAGAAAACTTTGAAAGAGCCTTGCATTATCAATCGTTGGAACTTCAATTAGAACGCACACTTTTTACCGAAAATGAAAAGGTTTTGGTTTTAAAAACCGAAGCAGATTACAATATTGAAAAACGGGATATGAAGTTGGCGCTTGAGCGTAAAAAACAACAAATAACAAATGACAGAATAATTTTTGGTGGTTCGAGCGTTGTATTTGTAATCCTTTTGTTATCGCTGTTGCTTTGGCAGCGAAGACGACAAATTAAAGAAAGGCACAAAGCCCAATTGGCCAGTTTAAATCAACAACACTTATTAAATCTTACCAAGTCTTTAAAAGTTGCCGAACAAGAGGAGCGTAAAAAAGTAGCGTTAAAATTGCACGATGAAACAGGTTCAATGCTTTCAATTGCTATTTTAAATTTAAAGCAATTTAAGGATAATATTTCGGGGGTTGAAATTAGTGCCACAGAAAAATTAGAGGTCACTCAAAATTTGCTGCAAGATATCACTGAAAATGTTCGGAATATAAGCCATAGTTTAATGCCTATTTCATTGGAGAAATACGGTTTAAAAAAAGCGATACATACCTTGGTTGAAGCTATAAATACTTCAGAAAAATTAGTTGTGGAAGAGGTTATTGAGGGCTTAGATACTACTGCCGAGTGGAGTGATGAATTCTGTTTAACTATTTATCGCATCGTACAAGAAGTGATGAATAATATTATTAAACACTCGCAAGCAAGCCACGTTTTACTGCAATTGGTTGAATTGGAAAACGCAGTTACAATTTATATTGAAGACAATGGAAAAGGATTAAATAAGGAGGAAGAACAAAATGGAATGGGACTAAAAATGTTAAAAAGTAATGTGCAATATTTAAATGGTACTATTGAAATTAACGGCAACCCCAATCGTGGCACTTTTGTATTGGTAGAATTGCCCATTGAAAAAAAGTAGATTTTTAATAATTGCTTTTTTATAAACTATAAAACTCTCTAAAAAAATGTCGGTTAAAGACGAGCAAGAAATTAAAGTAATAATAGCAGACGATCACCCGCTGGTTATTAGTGGAATTTCTGAAATATTAAATAAAGAGCAATTGTTTAAAATATTAGAATCATTTTCAAACGGCACAAAACTGTTGCAATCGCCGCTCTTATCGCAAGCAGACGTGCTTTTGTTAGATTTAAACATGCCGGGAAAAGACGGGTTACAGGTCTTGGATCGAATTTCGCAACTGCAGATTGATATAAAGGTAGTAATTATAACTTCTTATTTTTCAAAAGATTTGTCTGATAAATGTAAAGATGCAGGGGCGAGTGGCTATATTTTAAAATCGGAAAATCTCGATAAAATTTCAGAATATATAGTAGAGGTTGTTAGCGGGAAACCCGTATTTCCAGATTTTTCAAAAATTCAAAGTGATGTCACTTCAGAATTTAGTTATATGGACGAATTTTTAACCAAATACAATTTAACTAAGCGCGAAACTGAAGTAATACAAATGGTTTGTCAGGGTTACAATAGCCAAGAAATTGCAGATAAACTTTACCTATCGAGCTTTACTGTCCAAACCCATCGACGCAATATTTTTAAGAAGTTAAACATTGAAGGCAATACCATTGCACTCTATAGATTTGCTGCTTCTCACGGGTTAATTTAGATATAGAAAGCCAGTTTCTTTGTGTAGGTTATTTGTTTCAGGATTGTCATAATCATATTGTAAGATATAAAAATAAGTCCCGGTAGGTAGTCTTTTACCCGCCTCTATGGTAACGCGCCCATCAGAATACCCGTAAAACAAATCGCCATTTGGACCGTAATTATCGGTTTCAAACACTTTTACTCCCCAACGATTAAATATTTTTACGCGGAGGTTGCGAGCACAATTATCTGTTACCTCAATATTGAAAAAGTCGTTTATTCCATCGTTGTTAGGACTTACAGCGTTGTAAATTGTTAGGCTACTACAGCCTAAAACTTCGGGTTCGTTAACTCTACCTAATGTAAACGTTCCATATCCTTTTACGGCCGTGGTAATAGTTTTGTTTGCAAGGTCGATAGCTCCACCTTCATCTATCCACATATTTTCGTCTTCACTCCATCTAACAATGGTTAAGCTACCTGTTTCGGCAGCGTTTATCATAGATTCTGGGGTGGTAACGTCGCGCCATGAAAGGGTTACTAAAACATCTTCGTTAACAGATGTTTCTTTTGTAATAGTCCAATATTCTTGATTGTCGATTTCTAGGATTCCTCCAGCTTTTAAATCGTGTGGATATAGATTGTCTGAATTCTCGAAATAAAATTTGCCTTCAAAAATTGTTTGATTATTTACAGGAGCCGAAATTCCGGCAAAACGGTAAAAGCCTCCATCACCAATAGGGTAGATAAAATCTGTGTCTCCTATTTTATTTACGGGGCCATCTACATGACTATTGTCTGATGTATTAAAATGTGAAGCGTTGGTATTAAAGTAGAATTTGCCACCATAGTTGTCGTTATCTACAATACCTTCAAAAAATTCGGCTTCGCCACTAACTACAAGACTCCCAGAAAGATTAAAAGGAACCCTATTACTAGTATTATTAAATAGTACGTTGTATAAATTACTAATGTTGGTACCAGTAATAGATTGAGTTGCGCTGCCTATAAACCTAGTGAGTCCTGTTTCAAAATAAAAGTCGATTATACCGTCATTGTTAAAGTCGCTATAAATGTAGGTGTCGCCATCATTATAAAAAGAACCTGTTTCCAAATTATTAAAACGCTCAACTGTAGAAAATTTAGTGTCTTCACTTACGTATAACATACCATCATTAGTTGTTTGGGCTGTAACAGAAACAGCTAACAACAGTAAAGGACATATGTATAATATAATTTTCTTCATTTTAATTGTCTTTTACTTTTTGATAAATATGTGGGTTTGAAATTAAAAGACTTCGATTACCCACGGTTACCGTTACGGTGGCTGTTTTACAATTTGTTACATAATCGGTTTGACAAATTGTATAATCTATTGTATACACACCGGGAAGCGTACCCACTGCAACAATAACATCGCCGTTTGATGAATTGATAGATAACGGACCAGTAGGAGTGGAGGATATAATAACATCTGAAGGATCTATTGGAGAAACTCCATTAATGCTATCGTTGTCTAAAATTCCGCTAAATACAATTCCATTAATTCCTTCAAAATAAGTTGCCGAATAGTTATCGTTTACTGCGATAAGAAGGTTTTTATAACCATCTTTTCCTGCGTTTACCGTTTCACCTGCAACTACAGTAACATTTGTTGGTTCAGTTCCTTCAGAAATAACAAATCCTGCAGGAATGGTAGAAGTGTCTACTACAATATCTACTGCGCCTGCCGGTACAGCTTGAATTGAATATGTACCATCGCTTGCGGTTGTTGTGTTGGGCTCTCCGACATCTAATACGCCGTTTCCATTAAGGTCTGCAAAAACAGCTACAGCTGGGGTGAATCCAGTCTCAGAAGCATTTTGAGTGCCATCGCCATTTTCATCGTGATAAACTACTCCAATTACAGTTCCATTAGTTGTATAACCATCAACTCCAGCCGACACCGTGCCGCTTGGTGGAACGGTAACATTTGTAGGCTCGGTACCTTCGGTTAAGATTGCACCGGTGGGTAGGGTAGTAGTATCTACTACAATATTAACCGTTCCTGCAGGTACTGCTTCTAAAGTATACGAACCATCACTAGCCGTAGTAGTGTTGGGTTCGTTTAGGTCAAAAGTTCCATTTCCATTGGTATCTGCAAATACAAAAACCGGGGAGGTAAACCCAGTTTCTGATCCATTTTGAGTGCCATCGCCGTTTTCATCGTTATAGATAATTCCGGTAACAGTACCAACAGTTGAATACCCGTCCTTTCCGGCCGAAACTGTGCTATTTGCTACAACAATTACTTCGGTAGGTTCGGTACCTTCGGTTAAAGTTGCCCCTGTTGGCAAGGTAGATGCATCCACAATAATATCAACTGCACCTTCACGAATGCCTTCAATGGTATAAGTACCATCACTAGCAGTTGTTGCGCTTGGTTCACCAGAGTTTAGTACGCCATTTCCGTTTAAATCGGCAAAAACAGTCACGGGTGAAGTAAAACCGGTTTCAGTTCCATTTTGAGTACCATCACCATTTTCATCATTGTAAACCAGCCCAGTAACATCTCCTGGACAAGCATTTACAGAACTATTTTGCGAACTAACATCGGCTTGTCCGCCACTTACTAACAATGGCACACCATTACTATCTACTCCCCCTGTAATACTACCATCGTCTTCCAACTGCGTTGGATCAATCCCGCCGTCGGCTTCTAAAGCATCATAGCAACCATCGGAATCACTATCTAAGTCTAACCGATTTGGTATGCCATCACCATCGGTATCTAAGTCGGCATAAAGTGTTGGAGGCATTTCCCATTCATCACGCGGAAGACAGGGAATAAAAGCCATGGAGTGATATGATGTAGTTGGGCCAATCGAACCAAATCTAAAACTTACTGAATTTGTTAAAGAATATACTGCGGTTGCTTGAAATTGAGGAGTTCCTTCGTCTATTCCTTCTTCAAAAGAACCATCACTTACAACACCTTGTGAAAATCCGCCCACTGTTGCGGGTCCGTAATACGGTTGATTATTTGATGGGCTGTCTAAAACAATACCCGTTGAATAACCGTCTTTAAAAGTTACAAATTCGTCTTCGTCATTATCTACTGCCGTTAGCACAAAATTGTTTTTTGGTGCAGGAATGCTATTGTTTGAAGATAGAACAAAGTCTACTTTAAATTCGGCATAACCGTGACGGTGCGAATAGGTTATCTTTGGTTGTAAAAAGTCGTTTACACCTTCGTTATCGATGTCTAAATCGTTTATTTGTGCGCCGTGTAGAGCAACAACGGTAACCAAAGCATCTACGCCAGAATACACATCGTCGAACCTAAACACATCGCCGGCTTGTGGGTTTGAAACATTTGCTCCACTAGAGTGTGGATGCGGACCATTATTCTTTTTAAATTTTGGACTTGGGAGGCGACCGCAATTTATAATTTCTTGCTCGTCGGTATCTAGAATACCATCGTTATCGTCGTCTAAATCGTCTTCATCATTTATACCATCACAATCTGAGTCTTTTATTACTCTAATGGTAACGGTGGCGCTATCACAAATTAAATTTCCGGCATTATCAAAACACACTTCATAATTAAAAGTATCTACTCCGGTAAAACCAGGGTTAGGAGTATAAGTATATGTACCGTTTGAATTAAAATTTAACGTACCATTACTTGTACCTCCACCTGTTAGACTAAAAGTTGCATTTGCAGGAACAGGATCGTTAGTGGCAACACTGCCGTTGAATACTGGGTTATTGGTGCCATTTGGACAGTTATTATTCCAAATAGTTTTTTCGTTGTCGTTTGTGGCATACGATTGTAAGATGAAGAATTTTCCATCTCCGTGGTCTCTTGTAGCTGCAGTGATTCTTACTTTTTTAATCAAGGAACCTGTTGGGGCAATGTCTTTTAAGTAAAATAATGCAACACCAATAGTATTGTTACCTTCCAATACTCGATCTGATAGCCAATAATCTGAATCTGTATGGGGCGGACTTACTGCACCCGGAGTTCCCATATTACCAGAAGAACCAGTACCTCCAAACCCCCAACGTGTGCTATCTTCGTTTACAAAGGTTTGCCCCAGCGATTGATCTGGCCCTCCGCCTGGAGGCGTACCAAAAACTTCAATATGAAAACAGTTATTGGCATTTCTTTCGGTTATTGCAACTATTCCACCTTTGTTAGAGGGAATTGCAGGATTATATGTTAGCGTTTGTTGCTGAGCAGTGGTGTTAATTGCTACTTCTTCAAAATCATCACATAAATCTGCTCCATTTGGATTTGATTCAAAATAGTGGTTTAAGTTTTTGTCTTGAAATGCCAATAGCGCTTTAGAATTCCATAAGGGTCTATTGGAACTACTGTTGTTTATTTGTCGTATTCCGTTTTTCCAAATATTATTTGAAGATGGCGAAGGACCTTCTCGCGTTAGTTCGTAATTATTTGGAACAACAAATAGCTTATATACTTTTCCGTTTACGGTTATACTTTTTATAGTTGCTGGATGGGATGGTTGTGTTTGATTATCGCTCCATTGAAAAGTTACCCCGGTTCTAATACTAGGCGCATTAGTTTGAGCCGTAATCCCCAATACAGTAAAGACTATAAAAAATACAGTTATAAATAGGGGATTGGTATGAGAGAATCGAGTAATGATTTCCATATCGTGACGTAGGTTAATATTTCTAATTTTTTTACTAAACAATTAATTTAGGTTTAGAATGCAATGACTAATAATTTCAAAACGAATTTGGTTAATATTGGGACGATTCACCTTAATCTATATTTTGAAATTTTACTAATCTTTTAATTGCTGTTATTTCAATATTTAAAATCTGTTTATTATCGATTCTACTTTACAACGAATACGATAGTCATAAAAGAAGCTTCGGTAGCATTGTTTATGATATTATACGTAAGTATTCCGTTAGCATCTATAGATACATTTGAGAACACGTTGGTATCGTAATAAGTAATGTAGTAATATAAGTCTGTTGGCCCTGGAACGTTAGGAATAGCGCTTGGTGCACCTGTGCTTCCAACCAAGGTAGGGTTGCTTGTTCCGGTAAACTGTCCTAAATATTCGGCGTGTAAATTTTTGGTGAAAGTTCCATTAGTAGACGTATCGAAAATAATAGGTGGCATATAAAAGAACTTTGGCATTGCTGCATTTACTTCTCTTAATGTGCCATCTGTTTCTGCAACAACCAATTTATCTGAAGTACTACCAGGTTGCAACCCGGCAATAGCTAAAGTGTTTGTAGCATCGGTAGTAACAGTGGTTGGTTTAATAAGGTCGCCACCAAGTTGAACTGCATCGGCTGTAGCATCTACATTTAATCCGTTATTTGCTTGAACGTCCAAGGCATTTGTAGTTGAATTTTTAACCAATCCAACACCTGCCACGTCATCATTTAATTTGGCAGCAGTTATATTTTGATCAGCAATATCGGCAGTCATTACTTCACCATCGCCAATTTTTGCAGAAGTTACTGCATTATCAGCAAGTTTGGCGGTTGTAATAGCGCCATCTTTTACTTCAACTATATACGGATCTGCTACTGTTCCTGTGCCACTAACAACTGTAGTAGTACCATCTGCAATTTGAGCTTGTAAAGTTGATTGATTAACCCACTCAACAGTGCCAGCAGCATTAGTAATCATTACCTGGTTTGCAGTTCCTGCTTCAATTTTTGTTGTTGTAACAGCCGCATTTGCAATATCGGCAGTCATTACTTCACCATCGCCAATTTTTGAAGAAGTTACTGCATTATCAGCAAGTTTAGCTGTTGTAATAGCGCCATCTTTTACTTCAACTATATAAGGATCTGCTACTGTTCCTGTGCCATGAACAACCGTAGTAGTACCATCTAAAATTTGAGCTTGTAAAGTTGATTGATTAACCCACTCAACATCGCCAGCAGCATTAGTAATCATTACCTGGTTTGCAGTTCCTGCTTCAATTTTTGTTGTTGTAACAGCCGCATTTGCAATATCGGAAGTCCTTACTTCACCATCGCCAATTTTTGCAGAAGTTACTGCATTATCAGCAAGTTTAGCGGTTGTAATTCCGCCATCGGCAACTTTTATTCCAGCATCGGCTAAAAGTTTGTTTAATCCATTTGTAGCTCCTGAGAATGCAATTCCTTCAGATACTGATAAATCGCCGCGATTAGTGTTAATTGTCGTGTTTATTTCTTCAATAGCAGCTTGAACATTAGTTGCTGTAAAGCCATTTGTGGAATTATCAAAAGCGATGGCATTTGCATTAGTGTCAATTGTAGTTATAGTTGCTCCAGAACCATCTAAAAAGGTATAAACACCGTTAGTTACAGTAACCGAAGTTGTGTTAGCATCTATCACTGTAATATTGCCGTCTTCATCAAAATAGTTATAGGTTCCGTCGCCATTATTGACAATTCTTGTAAGTGTTTCGAAATTTTTAATAATTGTTTCAAGGTCGATGCTCGTTACAACTCCGTCTTCATCGGTATATTCCAAAGTTTTACCATCTACGTTAAGCGCAAGGGTTGTAAGTGTTTCAAGATTTGAAATATCAATGATTGTCGTTGCATTGTCCTCATCGGTGTACGTGAATGTTCCATCACCATTGTCAACAATCGTAGTTAGTGTTTCAAAATTGTCGATTACCGTTTCTAAGTCGATGCTAGTTACAACGCCGTCTTCATCGGTATATTCCAATGTTTTTCCATCTACGTTAAGCGCAAGGGTAGTAAGCGTTTCTAAGTTAGAAATATCAATGATTGTTGTTGCATTATCCTCATCGGTATAAGTAAAAGTACCGTCACCGTTATCAACGATTGTAGTTAAAGTTTCGAAATTGTCGATTACCGTTTCTAAGTCGATGCTCGTTACAACTCCGTCTTCATCGGTGTATTCTAATGTTTTACCATCTGCGTTAAGTGCTAGGGTAGTAAGCGTTTCAAGGTTTGAAATGTCAATAACTGTCGTTGCATTGTCCTCATCGGTATAAGTGAAAGTGCCGTCGCCGTTGTCAACGATGGTTGTGAGCGTTTCAAAATTATCGATTACCGTTTCTAAGTCGATGCTCGTTACAACTCCGTCTTCATCGGTATATTCCAAGGTTTTACCATCTACGTTTAAAGCAAGAGTAGTAAGCGTTTCTAAATTAGAAATATCAATGATTGTCGTTGCATTGTCCTCATCGGTATAGGTGAAAGTTCCATCACCATTGTCAACGATGGTTGTTAAAGTTTCAAAATTATCGATTATCGTTTCTAAGTCGATACTTGTTACAACGCCGTCTTCATCGGTATATTCAAGGGTGTGCCCATCTGGATTTAAAGCGAGAGTTGTAAGTGTTTCAAGATTTGAAATATCAATGATTGTAGTGGCATTATCTTCATCGGTATAAGTAAATGTACCGTCGCCGTTGTCAACGATGGTTGTTAGTGTTTCGAAATTATCGATTACTGTTTCAAGGTCGATGCTGGTTACCACGCCGTCTTCGTCGGTGTACTC
>DFMO01000004.1:0-125 GCA_002375695.1 Flavobacteriaceae bacterium UBA3591 | reverse complement strand
TCTAAGTTTGAAATGTCAATAATCGTCGTTGCATTATCCTCATCGGTGTACGTAAAGGTTCCGTCACCGTTGTCAACAATCGTAGTTAGCGTTTCAAAATTATCGATTACTGTTTCTAAGTCGAT
>DFMO01000001.1 GCA_002375695.1 Flavobacteriaceae bacterium UBA3591 | reverse complement strand
CAAGATACAGCAATTGCACCTGCACAGTCGTCATAGGTTAAAACTGGGCCGCCACAAGTTACAGTTCCAACACCAGTAATTGTATTTGTAAAATCTCCAAAGTCCCCTGCACCAAATCCGGTTGTTATTAAGTAATATTCTGTTCCGGCATTTAATGTTACATCCAGAATTTGTGAAGTTCCTACTCCACCTGGGCCATCATCATCGCCAGCTACAAAATTGGTTGTTTGGTCTAATGGATCAAAGCAATTTTCATATAAGAAAATATATCCATCCCATGCACCGCCATCTTGGTCACTATCAACGGTGTATAACCCTGTTACATCAACCGTAAAAGGACCGTAAACATCATAAGATACAGGACCTAAACCAGAGCAGCAAGTTCCGTTTGCAAATGGTCTGTCCCAAACATCGGGGCTTGTAGCATCATCTGGTGTAGAATCTACTAAATTACAATCGCTCACAATAGCGCATCCACCGCCACCGCCAGTGCCTTCCTCAATGCTCAAAGAATCAATACCAATGTAGTCTGAATTATTTCCTGTTGGTCCTCCATCAGTCACCCAGTATCTAAAAGCAACTCGAGTATCTGTTGCGCCAGTTAATCCAGTAATTGGCACAGTAAATTGTGTCCAAACTTCAGGATATCCACCCGCAACTAATGTAGGGTTTATTTCTAATAATAATTCGGTATACGAACCAACATCGGCAGGGCCTGCAGGATCAACATTTGATCCATCTGGGCTAATTCGAACTTCCAATCTGTCTGGGAAAGCACTTCCCGCTACAGAACGAGTCCAGAAAATTATTTCATCACCATTTTCTAAGTTTAGCTCGGGTGTAATCATAAAATTGTTTATTACACTTCCACCTGTGTTGTTGAAATTGGCACCTATATACGCGGTAGGAGCACCAGATTGAGATGGAAATACACCATCATTACCTTGAAACCAATCTGTACTTCCTGGAACATCGCTTGCATTTACAAAAGTGAACCCTGCACCAGGCATAGTGGTAATATCATCAAATTCTTCGGTAAGTAACGTTGCTTGTGGACCTCTGTTTGCAGCGTTTTGAGAATTAAAATGAGCCTTTATAATTTGGCGCTCATAATTGGTAAATTGTTGCCAATCTATTCCGTTTTTGTCTTCGGCGAGTGCAAGTCGCTCTAGTAATTGCTCTAATGAAACCGAAGTCTGCGTAGCAACGCTTTTTGATCCATAAACTGAACCATTTTGTTGAATGTTTTGGGCCTGAGTGGAAAATACAATACTCACACAGACACAAATTAACAAGGTAATTTTTTTCATAGTTTTAGTTGAAATTAGTTAATAATACGTTAAAGGTAGACAAAAAAAATAATGTATAATTCAAGATTTATGCATTTATTTAAAAACAAAAAATCCTGCCTCGGTTAAACCAAGACAGGATTTAATAAAAAAAGAGTTTTAATATTTTATTTACTTCCCTCTACAAATGCTTCCATAACACCATCACTCACTCCCATGTTTGAAAAACCTCCATCATTGTATAAGTTTTGCAAGGTTACACGTTTTGTTAAATCGCTAAACATAGCAACAGTATAATTTGCACAATCTACAGCCGTTGCATTGCCTAAAGGCGACATTTTATCGGCATAGTTAATAAACCCGTCAAATCCTTTTACTCCTTGTCCCGCAGTGGTTGGGGTTGGTGATTGCGAAATAGTATTTACACGCACCTTTTTATCTCTTCCGAAGAAATATCCAAAACTACGCGCTATGCTCTCTAAATAAGCCTTGTTATCGGCCATGTCATTATAATCTGGAAATACACGCTGCGCAGCCATATAAGTAAGGGCTATTATACTTCCCCACTCATTCATGGCATCTTTTTGATAAAGCACATGCATAGTTTTATGAAAAGACCCAGCCGAGATATCCCATCCTTTATGTGTAAAATCGTAATTCTGGTTTGTATAGTGATTGCCCTTTCTAACGTTAACAGACATACCTATAGAATGAAGAACAAAATCTATTTTTCCACCTAAAATCTCTGTAGCTTTATCAACCAAGTTTTCAAGGTCTTCTAATTTTGTAGCGTCTGCAGGAATCACTTCCGAATTGGTTTTTTTAGCAAGTTCGTTTATTTGCCCCATACGCAATGCAATAGGTGCATTGGTTAAAACAAATGTGCCTCCTTCTTCGTGAACACGCTCGGCGGTAATCCAAGCAATAGAGTTAGGGTCTAAAGCTCCAAAAATAATTCCTCTTTTCCCTTTTAATAAATTATATGACATTTTTATAGTGTTTTTATAGTTGACATTTTTTAGTTGTTTTGCAAAGAGTAAAGATACATTTAATTCAATAATTCTTTAGCATTTGCTATGGCTGCTTCCGAAACATTTTTACCTCCTAACATTTCAGCAATTTCAAAAATACGCTCTTCTGCGTTTAAATTCTTTAGAGCGGTTGTAGTAATATTGTTAATATCTTCTTTGTAAACCTTTAAATGATTGTCTCCACGTGCGGCAATTTGAGGCAGGTGCGTTATGCTTAACAATTGCATAGCCTTACTCATAGCCTCCATTATAGCCGCCATTTTGTTAGCCACTTCACCCGAAACTCCTGTGTCAATTTCGTCAAAAATAATAGTAGGTAATCTTTTATACTCAGCCAAAACTGCTTTTATGGCAAGCATAATTCTACTCATTTCTCCTCCCGAAGCCACCTTTTTTAATGATCCAAAGGCTAATCCTTTATTGGCGGTAAAAAGTAATTGCAACCTATCTTTACCATTAAATGTGAAATCTTCAATTTCTGAAATTTCAAATTTAAATCTAGCATTCGGCAATCCTAAAGGCGCCAAAGTATCTTCAAGTTTTTGCTTTAAAACAGGAATGGTTTTAACCCGTTTTGTATGAAGTTTTTGAGCCGTAACTGTGGCTAGCTCTTTTACATTTTTAATTTTAGCTTCCAAAGCTTCAATTTCATCGTCTAAACCTAAGCTTTTGTCTACTTTTTGTTTTAAGTTTTCTTCAATTGTTAGCAACTCTTCCACTGTAGCAACCGAATGTTTTTGCTGAAGTTTATAAAGCGACTGAAGCTTTTCATTTACAACAGCAAGCTCGTCGGGGTCTGCTTCTATTTTTTCTGAAGCCAAATCAATTTCCGAAGAAATATCTTCCAATTCAATAATTGCGCTGTTTAATCGCTGCCACAAGCTTTCATAATCGCGAGAAAACTCCTTTATTTTTCCCAAAACAATGCGTGCTTCTTTTGCTGTTTGCATTGTTCCAATCTGTTCTTCTGCTAAATGTTGATTTGTCAATACCAACGCCTCTTTTATCGATTCGGCATTATTAAGGGTATCGTAAACTTCTTCGAGTTCTCCTTGATTAATTGAACTTAAATTGGTCTGTTGCAGTTCAGTTAATAAAAAGTTGTTGTAATCCAATTCCTTCGCTGCGGCTTCTTTATCACGTTGTAAATTTGATAATTGCGCAGTTAACGATTTGTAGTCAGTATAATGTTTTTTATAAGTTTTTAATAGCTCATCATTTCCCGAAAGTGCATCTACAACTTCCATCTGAAATGTTTCTGAAACAATTTCTAAGGTTTCGTGCTGGCTGTGGATGTCTATTAAAAAAGGTGCAAGCGCTTGCAGTTGTGCCAATGATACTGGGGTGTCGTTTACAAAGGCACGAGATTTTCCGCTTGGTAAAATTTCGCGTCTAATAATAGTTTGGTCTTCGTAATCTAAATCATTATCGCTAAAAATTTGTTGAAGACTGTATTCTTTAATTTCAAAAACCCCTTCAATCACACATTTTAAAGATGAATCTTTAACGCTTTTTAAATCGGCCCGCTTTCCTAATAATAGCGCTAAAGCACCTAAAATAATAGATTTTCCTGCCCCTGTTTCACCCGTTATAATTGTTAAACCGTCATTTAAATCTACACGAATATCATCTATAAGCGCATAGTTTTTTATGGCAAGGCTAGCTATCATATTCAGCAATTAGAATTAAAATTTGAAACATTAAACTATGCCAAATTTAAGGTTTCAAAACGATTTAAAGAATTTTAAATCTCGAAATAAAAAATATAGGAATTCTGCAATTGTAACTAAAAGACTCTCTAAATATTTAGAATTTAATCTCAGACCAATTACTTCTTTTTGTAGGTGCTAATCTATTTAAATTTTCAACTAAGGTGGTAATATCTACTTGCGGACCACCACTAAAAATAGCCTGAATTTCATCGCTTTTAGCATCGAAAAAAGTTCGTACTAAAAATGAATTTGGCCTACGGTCGTTAATACCTTTTAAATCGTTTATAGCCGCCGCGATGGTTTGTTTAGCCTTTTTTTGGTCACTCGCCATTACATCCAATCCTTCGCGGTGATATTGGTACATTACACTGTGAAACTCTTTGTATACAGAGGATAAAAGCGCGTCGTTATAACGATAGCGCGATTGGTTGCCGTCATTAGCTTTCCAGCCCTGAAAATTGCTGGAAGCAGCCGTATTTGTAATTTGTTTGGCTATTTCAAAATAAGGCTCTCCCCCATTTAATTCAAAAGTATCTGCATCCAAGCCTATGATAGTATACACGTGAAATGCCACAACCGATACTAAATTAGACTCAAACGAATTAATGTTAAAATTTAAGGGTTCAAATTCTTTATAACTAAACTTAACTTGCCTGTCAAAATAGTTGTAAACCGGCGTGTCATAAGTAGATTGAAAAACCGGACGCGAAGATTGTATTTGCAAGGTAGCGGTAAATGAATCGCCGTCGTATTCACTAATCACTAAAGTCATATTACAATCAATACGCTCTTGATTTTTATAAACTTTGTTGGTCCATTTTGTATTGTTTACAAATTCTCGCAGTTGTGTTTCGAGCGTACGGAAAATCTGTAAATTAGGTTGACCGGTCTGTTCGGCATCAATAGAAACCGAGCAATTAAGTTCTTGAGCGTTTGCAGAAATAACAACAAAAGTTGTAATAAAAAAAAGTAAGAATTTACGCATTTGTTTGTTCTATAATAAATTTTAAAATATCGTTAGCCACTTCGGTTTTAGGTTTAACAGAAAAAGGAAACATTTTATTGTCTTTCGAAATTAAAGTAACCTTATTGGTGTCTTGTTTAAAACCTGCACCTTTGTCTCGAAGCGAATTTAACACAATTAAATCTAAATTCTTTTTTTTCAATTTCAATTTTGCATTTTCTTCTTCATTTTGAGTTTCTAACGCAAATCCAACTAAAAATTGATTGTGTTTAATTTCGCCCAAGGATGCTAAAATATCCTTTGTTTTGGTAAGTTGAAGTGTTAAAGAATCGTCTTTCTTTTTTATCTTTTCTGAAGCTGCGGTAACGGGTCGATAATCTGAAACTGCGGCGCTTAATATAGCTACGTCGCAATCATTAAAATAGTTATGTACGGCGGTGTACATTTCTTCGGCCGAAGTAACCCTTATTACTTCAATAAACTCGTTATTAACCTGCAAAGCCGAAGGCCCCAGAATTAAAGTAACTTTTGCACCTAAGCTGGCTGCGGCTTCGGCAATTGCACAGCCCATCTTTCCACTTGAATGATTTCCTATAAACCTTACCGGGTCAATAGCCTCATAAGTAGGGCCTGCCGTAATTAAAAATTTCTTATTGCGTAAAGGAAGTTTAGAAAGTAAATCGTTTTCTAAAAAAGACATAATTTCTTCGGGTTCTGCCATTCTACCTTGCCCTACCAATCCGCTGGCAAGCTCGCCGTAAGCCGCCGGAATTTGTATATTCCCAAAACTATCCAACTTTTTAAAAGTCGTTTCGGTTGTAGGGTGTTGATACATATCGAGGTCCATCGCTGGCGCGTAGTACACTGGGCATTTAGCCGAAAGGTAGCACGCTAAAAGCAGGTTGTCGCAGGTACCGTTTGCCATTTTTGAGAGCGTGTTTGCTGTGGCAGGCGCAATCAAAAACAAATCGGCCCAAAGGGCCAATTCTACGTGATTGTTCCATTTGGGCTCTTTAAAGCTATTTTCATCTTTTTCATCGGTAAACGATGAAAACACTTCGTTTTTCGATAAGGTAGCCAGCGTTAGAGGTGTAACAAATTCTTTAGCCGAATCTGTCATAACTACCTTAACATTGGCTCCTTTTTTAACTAAAATACGAACTAAAAAAGCTGTTTTATAAGCGGCAATCCCGCCGGTAACGCCAAGCAAGATATTTTTCCCGTTCATCTTTTAGTTATTGAGTTTTTAATTTAGTAGGCTTGAATTTAATTACAAGCAAATTAAGTTTCAATTGAAAGTTCCCTAAAATCAAGAAGCTTTACAAAGGTAAAAGGCAGTTGTGTTTGTTTGCACAAACTGTTTGTAGCAATTACTCTTCTACAACCTCGTCTGCAGTGTTGCGGTAGTATATTTTATTTTCTAACCACTCTTGTACTGCCAAAGCGTGCGGCTTTGGAAGTCTTTCGTAAAACTTTGAAACCTCTATTTGTTCTTTGTTTTCAAAAATTTCTTCCAAACTATCGTTGTAAGTCGCAAACTCATCTAGTTTTTCAAGTAATTCTTTTTTAATATCACCGTTAATTTGTGAAGCTCTTTTTGAGATAATTGAAATTGCTTCATAAATATTATTGGTGGGCGCATCAATTAAGTTTTTGTCTAAAGTTACAGTATTAATCGGTGCTTCTGAATTTTTAATATCCATAGTAATAATTATTAAATAGTGGGTTCAGTTTCTAAAGGAACTAATTTGCTTTCTATATCTTGATTGTATTCCATTGCTTCAGGAGCCAAATCGGTATCCTTGTAGTATTTTATAAAATTGTTGTAATATACCTTGGCATCGCGCAATCGCTCTTGTACCAATACAGGAATACTATTTATAGCCAATTTATACGCTGCGACAAATCTTCCGAAAAACGCATCTTTTCTATAGACCGATCCCGGATTATCTGTAATAAAATTATCAAAAGCGCCAATAGCTGCTTTATAATCTTCTACGCGTAAATATTGTTTGGCAACTTCAAATTCTTTCTTTTCAAGCTTTGTGCGCAATTCGGCAACAAGTGTATTAGCCTCTTCTCTTTTTGAAGAATTTGGATATGTATTAATAAACTCCTGCAGCTTCTCAAGGCCTTGATAGGTTTCTTTTTGATCCAAAGAATATCGGGGAGAAAGTTCGTAAAAACTCTTAGCAGCTTTAAACGATGCAACCTCAACGCTATCGCTGTTGGGATATGACTGCGTAAAACGCTCAAACTGATATCCCGCAAGGTAAAAATCTTCTAAATTGTAATATGTATTTGCATACATAAACATAAGTTTTTCGCCTTGAGGTTTCCCTCTATATGAAGGAACCAACTGCTCCATTAACTTTAAGCTTTTTTTATACTTCCCCGAAGTATACAGAGAATCGGCAAAAGCGTATTTCTTTCCCATATCGTCTTTACGCAATACTTCTTGGTACTGACTGCAGGAAGACATAAAAATGGAAAAGCAAATAAGTAATAAAAGTGGTAATCGCATGGGCTTAAAAAACATCGTGCAAAAATAGTGAATTAAAGATGATTGAACAAACTTATTATTTGGCTAAAATATTGCCCTAAAGACTATTATTTTCAAGCCTTTTGAAATATTTAACTATAAACCAACAAGTTTACTATTAAAAATTTTCGATAAAATCATCAATTTTTGTTCGCAACGCATCGCTTACCCCAACAAGCGGAAGCCTTACAGTATCGCCACAAACCCCTAGTTTTTCAAAAACAGCTTTTATGCCAGCCGGATTTCCTTCTTCAAAAATATAATCGATTGCGGGCGCTATTTTATAGTGAATTTTATAAGCTTCATCTACCTTTTTATCCAGCCCTAATCTAACCATAGTTGAAAATTCCTTTGGGAAACCTTCACCAATCACCGAAATAACTCCGGCACCTCCCGCCAACACCATTGGCAAAGTTATCATATCATCACCCGAAATTACTAAGAAATCTTTTGGACATATCGCTATTAAATTCATTGACTGCACAATGTCTCCTGCCGCTTCTTTTATTCCAATAATGTTTTTAAAATCAATCGCCAATTTAGCCACAGTTTCGGGTAAAATATTTGAAGCTGTTCTCCCTGGAACATTGTATAAAATAATTGGTTTTGGAGCTACTTTGGCAATCTCGGCAAAATGCTGATAAATACCTTCTTGAGTAGGCTTATTATAATATGGAGAAACTGAAAGTATCGCCGAAAAGGCCGATAAATCTCGCGATTGCATCTCTGAAATTACAGCTTGGGTATTGTTACCTCCAATACCTAAAACCAGTGGTAATCGCGAATTATTAATCTCAACAACAGTATCTATTACTAATTGCTTCTCCTCCTGCGAAAGGGTTGCATTTTCGGCAGTTGTACCCATTACCACCATGTAGTCAATACCGTTTTCTATATTAAAGTTTACAACATTTTTTAAGCCCTCCACATCAACTGAAAAATCGGGTTTAAAAGGAGTAATGAGCGCTACGCCCGTACCTATTAATTCTTGCATAAATCTTGTCTTTTTTTTTTTAAATCTTTTTAAAGATTTTTAAATATTTTATTACTTCATTTTTAAAATCACCAAAATTATTGGGTTCAACAGCCAAAAGCAAGTCGAATAAACGCTCGTCTGTACCTTTAAAACCAATGGTAAATTTCGCTTTACTTTGGGCCACCATCGCGTTTAAATACGGGTGATCGCCCGTGTAAAAACCAATTAAAGCATCAAACGGCGCTGTTAAAAATTCTTTTGCATTTTGATTTGTTATTTCGCCGCGCCAATTAAATTCTTTGTTGGTAACTTGGTTTTGTCTCAACGACGGAAGTTTTTTCCGCGTTTCTACAAAACTGAAAATTTTTACGTCTTTCTGCTGTAAACCTAGCGCAGTCCCCAATTCATACAACTTTTCAAAATCGTTAAAAAATACTTCGTCTACAACAAACCCCAAACTCTTTAACGGCGCGTTACGTTGCGAAACATCGCGGCGTATTAAACTTTTATCAATATGTTTTTTTAATGACCGCTGTCTAACTTTTTTCAACATAAATTATTCGTTGCTGGGGTGTAAAATTATAATTTTAACACTACACTTTATAAGGCTTGTATTTTGCGTTTTACACCAAAATTGAAAATATACAGAATTTAACTTAAGAAATCATCTTTAAAAAATCATCTTCCGAAATTATTGCAACACCAAGGTTTTCGGCCTTTGTTTTTTTACTGGGCCCCATATTTTCACCCGCCACCACGTAATTGGTTTTAGACGAAATAGAGCTCGAAACCTTTCCTCCGTTGTCTTCAATAAGTTTTTTAAGCTCGTTACGCGAAACTTTTGTAAAAACTCCCGAAACCACAAAGGTATTGCCGTTTAAAACGTTGGTTTGATTTGCAAGTTTTTCAGCCGAAATTTCCAGTTGTACACCGTATTGCTTCATTCTTTCAACGATAGCAATATTTTCTTCGGAAGCAAAAAACGAAACAACACTTTGCGCAATGCGTTCCCCAATTTCATCTACTGCAACCAATTGTTCTTGAGTAGCATTTTGCAAAGCATCAATTGTTTTAAAGTGATTTGCCAATTTTTTAGCCACGGTCTCGCCCACATATCTAATTCCCAAGCCAAAGAGTACACGCTCAAAAGGTATTTGCTTGGAGGCTTCAATTCCTTTTACAATGTTTTCGGCACTTTTTTGAGCCATACGCTCCAACGGGATTATTTGCTCTTCTTTTAGCAAATACAAGTCGGCATAATTATTAATCAATCCATTATTAACTAAAAGCGCAACCGTTTCGCCCCCCAAACCTTCAATATCCATTGCTTTACGCGAAATAAAATGCTGAATTCTCCCAATAATTTGCGGTGGGCATCCTGCTGCATTTGGACAGTAGTGCTGAGCTTCCCCTTCATTTCTTATTAAAGCAGTATTACATTCGGGACATTCAGAAATATAAATTGTCGGGCTCGAATTTGGGTTACGTTGGGTAAAATCTACCCCAATAATTTTGGGAATAATTTCACCTCCTTTTTCAACAAAAACCGTATCGCCTTCGCGTATATCCAACTTCTCAATTTGATCTGCATTATGAAGCGAAGCGCGTTTTACAATTGTTCCCGCCAATTCTACAGCTTCTAAATTTGCCACAGGAGTAATTGCTCCCGTACGCCCAACTTGATATGTAATTTGGTTTAATTTTGTTGAAACTTGCTCGGCTTTAAATTTGTAAGCCATTGCCCAGCGGGGTGCTTTTGCAGTATAGCCAAGTTCTTCCTGCTGTTGCAAATCATTTACTTTTACAACTACGCCATCGGTTTCGTAGGGCAGTTCGTGCCGGTGAACATCCCAATAGTTTACAAACTCTAAAACTTCGTCTAAATTCTTGGCTAATTTTGCCACATCGGGAACTTTAAAGCCCCATTGCCGCGCCTTTTCTAAACTTTCAAATTGTGTTTTAACAGGAAGTTTTTCACCTACAATATTATACAACAAACACTCTAAAGGACGCTTTGCAACCTCGGCGCTATCTTGCAGTTTTAAACTACCCGAAGCTGTATTACGCGGGTTGCGGTAGGGTTCTTCGCCAAGTTCTACTCTTTCGGCATTCATTTTTGTAAATCCTTCAAAAGGCAAAACTATTTCTCCTCTAATATCAAACAATGGCGGGTAATCGCCTTTTAGTTGCAGTGGCACCGAACGAATTGTTTTTACATTGGCTGTAACATCATCGCCTTGAAAACCGTCGCCTCGCGTTACTGCTTTTTGCAGCGTACCGTTTTCATAAGTTAAACTAATTGAAGCGCCGTCATATTTAAGTTCGCACGTAAACGTAACTTCGCCATCAACAGCCTTTTTAATACGTTTTTCCCAATCTTCTAAATCTTCTTTTGAATATGAATTATCCAAAGAATACATGCGGTACGTATGCGGAATGGTTTCAAAATTTTTAGTCACCTCACCCCCCACTCGCAGCGTTGGCGAATTAGGGTCATAAAACTCAGGATGAGCATTTTCTAATGCTTGTAACTCCTTCAGTTTTTGATCAAACTCAAAGTCGGAAATCTCGGGGTTGTCTAATACGTAATATTTGTAATTATGCTCGCGTAATTCGTCGCGAAGGGCTGTAATTTGCTGCTCAATATTCATACAACAAATATAAAATTTAAACCACACAGCCCTTTAAGACTTTTGTGGTTTTTTTACGCTCTATCTTCATTTAACCATTTAGGTACATCGGGGCGTTTAAAGGCCTCCATTTTCTGTAAAAGTCCATTTGGGTTTGAGTCTACTAAAAGCAAATTATAGTTTTCCATAGACAAGAAACCTTTGCGAACCATGGTTTCTAACATTTTTATAAGGTCGTTGTAAAAACCATTTACATTTAACAATCCAATTGGTTTTTTGTGCAATCCTAATTGCAACCAAGTAATAATTTCAAAAAGCTCTTCTAAGGTTCCCATCCCGCCCGGAAGCGCAATAAACCCATCACTTTCTTCGTGCATTCTCAATTTGCGTTGCTGCATATTGTCTGTAGAAATTAATTGGGTAAGCCCAAGATGCACAACTTCTTTTTTCTTTAAAAAGTGGGGGATAACGCCAATTACTTTGCCTTTGTTATCTAAAACGCTTTTGGCAATAACCCCCATAACGCCAATTTTTGCTGCACCATAAACTAGGGTGATTTTACGTTCGGCAAATATTTCGCCTAGCTTTTTAGCTGTATCGGTAATTGCCAAATCGTTGCCATCGCTACTGCCACAAAAGACACAAATTTTATTTAATTCGTTCATAATTCGTTTTTCTCAATTACTGTCAAATTCGGCAATAGAAATTTAGATATTAAAGGTTACATTTAACCATTCGATCTTTACCGAATATATCTTGCTTTACTTCAATATCTTTAAAACCTTTACTCTTTAAAAGTGCAGCTAATTCTTCACTAAGGTACTCATTAATCTCGAAAAACAGTTTTCCTCCGGGTTTTAAATGTTTTTTTGCCAGGATAGAAATTACCCGATAAAACAGCAAAGGGTCTTCATTTTTAACATATAACGCGGTATCTGGCTCAAATTTTAAAACATTTTCCTGCATTTGCTCCTTTTCCAATTCGCGCACATAGGGCGGGTTGGAAATAATGATATCGAAATTTTGTTTAAGTGAATTAGCCTTTAAAACATCGGTTTTTAAAAATGATACATTAGCTGCATTTATTTCGGCATTATACCGTGCTATTTTTAAGGCTTCTTCTGAAATATCAATCGCTGAGACATTTGCGTTTTTAATGTGCTTTGCAACCGAAATTGCTATACAACCACTCCCCGTACCAACGTCTAAAATTGTTTTGTTTTCGGCAGCATCTGAACTTTCCGAAATTTCATCCAAAACCCAGGATACCAACTCTTCCGTTTCAGGTCGTGGAATTAGCGTGTAGTTATTCACCTTAATAGGAAGGCCATAAAATTCAGTTTCACCTATAATATATTGTATTGGCTCGTAACGTCTAAGACGAAGTAATGCATTTTGAAACTTTTCCAAATCACTTTTACTTACTTCAATTTCGGGATTGGTGGCAATTTGAATTCGCGAGAGGTTTAAATAACTTTCTGAAAGAATATTAAAAAACGACTGTATTTCTTCCAATGGATATTTTTCTGAAAGCGATTCTTGAAATTGTTTTTTAAGTTCTAAAATATTCATAAGCAAGTTTGCAATTTCACAATCAGTTTAAAGAGTTTTAAGCATATGCACCGGACAAGAAAAATGGCCGGTATCACCTAAAGCGCCGTCAATAAATTTAAATCCTGCCTCCTTGTAAAGTTTTTGAGCATTCGCCATATAATCCATGGTTTCGAGGTAAATTTTTTCATATTCAAATTCACGAGCTTTTGCCAAACAAAACTCCATCATTTGCATCCCAATTCCTTTGCCTCTGGCTTCTGGTAAAAAGTACATTTTTTGCAATTCGCAAACATTGCCGTTATAATTGGCCAATTTTGCAATACCAGCGCCACCAATAATTTTACCGTTAACGTCCACTACAAAATATGCCGACTTTGGATCTTGATAGGTTTCAAACATGCAATCCAAAGCTTTATCGGCAAATGCAGTTCCTTTTTTTGGCACATTAAAATCTATCAACACACTGCGTATTACACTGGCAATTTGCGGGTTATCATTCTTTTTTATAAGACGAATTTTGGGTACGCTCATTCTAATTAAAACCTTGTATTTTTACGCCGTGAAGATACACGAAAAATATATGATGCGCTGTGTACAGCTCGCTAAAAACGGTCTGGGAACCACCTATCCAAATCCGTTGGTTGGCAGTGTAATAGTCTACAACCAGCAGATTGTTGCCGAAGGATGGCACTATAAAGCTGGGTTGCCACATGCCGAAGTAAACGCTATTTCTGCAGTAAAAAACACGTCTATTTTAAAAAATGCCACCATTTATGTGAGTTTAGAGCCGTGCAGTCATTTTGGGAAAACCCCACCCTGCGCAAATTTAATTATTGAGAGTGGCATAAAAAAGGTGGTGATTGGAAGTTTAGACCCCAACCCACAAGTGGCAGGCCGTGGCATTAAACGACTAACCGAAGCAGGATGCCAAGTAATTGTTGGTGTTTTGGAAGATAAATGTAACGCGTTAAACAAACGGTTTTTTACATTTCATCGTAAAAAGAGACCCTATATTTTTTTAAAATGGGCAGAAACAGCCGATGGTTTTATCGCTCCAAAAAAAGAAACACGAACCAAAACACAACCTGTTTGGATAACCAACAAATTTTCGCGACAAATAGTACATAAAATGCGCGCCCACGAACAAGCAATTTTAGTGGGCACCCATACTGCAGCGCAAGACAACCCGTCACTTACAGTTAGAGATTGGACCGGCACAAACCCTACGCGGATTGTAATTGATAAAAATCTAAACCTCAACAACAATCTATCAATTTTTAATGCGGAAGCCACCACAATTATTTTTAACAAACAGAAGCACGCTTCAGAAGAAAACTTAATTTTTGAAAAAATTGATTTTTCCTCTAAAATTCCGAAGCAAATTTGCGATTCGCTTTTCCAAAATAAAATACAATCAGTTATAATTGAAGGTGGTGCAAAAACGCTTCAAACATTTATTGACGCCAATTTGTGGGACGAAGCCTATATTTTTACAGGCAACAATAGTTTTTTGGAAGGGGTTAAAGCTCCCAATTTAAAAGGCGAATTGTTTTCAGAAGTACAGATAAAAGAAGATATTTTAAAATTTTTTAAAAACCCCAACTCTTGATAGCACTACTGTTTAGCATTCTTTCATCTACCATGATTTTTGTGGTATTTAAGCTATTTTCAAAGTATAAAATTAATACCCTTCACGCACTTACAGTAAATTACGTCACCGCTTGTTTTTGCGGCATAATTTTTCAAAAAGAGGCGATAGATTTTGTTGCAATCCCTAATTATAGTTGGTTTCCGTTTGCGTTAATTTTAGGAGCTTTGTTTATCACTGTCTTCAATTTAATGGCACTTACAACACAACGTAGTGGCTTATCTGCCGTTTCAGTAGCTACAAAAATGAGCGTAGTAATTCCTATAGTTTTTGGTTTAATTTATTACAATGAAAGTTTCGGAATTTTAAAAATTACAGGTATAATTTTCGCGCTTTTTGCCGTGTATTTGGCTTCTATTAAAAGTAAAGAAGGAATTGCCATAAAACGCTCAAATTTTATTTATCCAATTTTGGTGTTTTTAGGAAGCGGCCTAATTGATACTACTATAAAATATCTGGAAGGCGCTCTAATTGCAGAACACGACATCCCTATTTTTTCGGCAATAATTTATGCTATGGCGGGGGTTATTGGATTTGTTATTGTCGCGTTTCAAGCGGGCAAAGGAAATTTTAAATTTAAATTTAAAAATGTGTTGGGCGGAATTGCATTGGGGATTCCAAATTATTTCTCAATTTATTTTTTAGTCCAAGCGTTGCGCAGTGGTATTTTTGACAGCTCGGGAGTATTTACCATAAACAATGTAGCCATTGTTATGTTTTCAACATTTGTCGGAATTTTACTTTTTAAAGAAAAATTATTAGTTAAAAACTGGATTGGGATAGGCCTAGCCGTATTGAGTATTATTTTAATTGCCTTTGAAAAGTGGTAATTTAGAGAATTTTGAAATTTAATTTATTTGGAAATCGAAAAAGACACATATAAAACAATTTTAAAACCTTCGGAAGAAGCTTTATTTAAAGAGAAAGGCAGTAAGTTTTACGGCTATGCGTTTCCTGTTACCACCGAAGTTGAAATTAAAGAACACATTGAAGCTTTAAAAAAACAACACCACAGTGCGCGGCATTGGTGTTATGCATGGCAATTAGGAAAAGGCTATGAACACTATCGCGCCAATGACGATGGCGAACCTTCAAACAGTGCGGGAATGCCAATTTATGGTCAACTTCAATCTTTTGATGTAACAAATGTGTTAGTTGTAGTAGTTCGCTACTTTGGCGGGACAAAATTGGGTGTAGGCGGCTTGATTCAAGCTTATAAAACTGGAGCACAATTGGCATTAGAAAAGTGTAACATTGTAAAGAGAACGATAGACGAAACTTTTATAATCAAATTTGAATACCCCGAAATGAACACCGTAATGCGCATTATAAAAGATGAAGATTTAACTGTTACCAATCAAAAAATGGAACTGAATTGCGAGTTTGAAATTGCCGTGCGCAAAAAAGATGCAACCCGAATATTTCAGCTTTTTGAGAACACCTATAAAGTTGATATTAAACCTATTAAAGAGTAATTAATCTTCTTTTAAACTGTCTAATAAATAAGCTGGTGCTTTGGTTATCTTTTTGGTGGTGCTATTTATAAAAACTAAAATAGTAGTTGCCTTTACCAAAAGTTGTTTGGATTGATTATAAATTTCGTATTCAAATTCAATTTTAACAGTGGGCGTTTTCTTTAAACTTGTCTTTATAGTAAGCAAATCGTCGTAGTATGCCGGCTGTTTATAATCAATACTTAAATGCACCACAGGTAAGTGTATGTTATTGGCTTCCATCCATTTATAGCTAAACCCCAACGCTCTAAGCCATTCTGTTCTGCCTTGTTCTAAGTACTGGGCATAGTTTCCGTAATACACTACACCCATCTGGTCGGTCTCGCCATATCGCACTCTAATTTGTGTAAAAGTATTCTTCACTATTTAGTACCTTTTAATGAAAGTTTTTTGTAGTTTTATCCAAAGTCAAGTATGGCGAAAAAAAACTAATAATTCAACCCCAAAGTGGTTTTTTTTATAACTTTTTTGTTCACATATTTGCACAGTTGATTAACAGCCCAAAAATATTCCATCCCCTATTTTTTGGCCTTATTTTAAAAACAAAAAAACACAACTTTTAACTATGAGCAGAACTGCGGAATCGGTTTGGAACAATTGTTTGGCTTTTATCGAAGATAATATTACTTCGCAGGCATACAAGACTTGGTTCGAGCCTATAAAAGCGGTTAAGCTAACCGATAGTGCTTTAAGCATACAAGTTCCAAGTAAATTTTTCTACGAATGGCTAGAAGAACACTATGTTAAAATTTTAAAAGTTGCACTCACTAAAGAATTAGGTAAAAATGCCAAATTGGTTTACATTATTAGAATGGAAAACACCTACGGCAACAAGCAACCTTTTACCGAAAAAATCCCAAGTGCCAACCGAAGCAATTTACAATCGCAAGAAGTTGATGTACCGGTAAAAAATAAAAGCCCCGAGCTAAAAAATCCATTTGTAATTCCCGGAATTAGAAATGTAAAAATTGAATCGCAACTAAATCCTAATTATAACTTTGAGAGTTTCCTCGAAGGCGAATCTAATAGGTTGGCGCGATCTGCAGGATTAGCAGTTGCCAATAAACCCGGCGGTACGTCTTTTAACCCCCTATTAATATTTGGTGGAGTAGGCCTGGGTAAAACACATTTGGGTCACGCAATAGGCGTTGACATTAAAGATAAATACCCCGAAAAAACGGTACTATATATTTCAGCCGAAAAATTTACACAACAATATATAGAGTCTGTAAAAAAGAACAATCGCAACGATTTTATACATTTCTATCAAATTATTGATGTATTGATCGTGGATGATATTCAATTGCTTTCAGGAAAAGCGGGTACGCAAGACGTTTTCTTCCACATTTTTAATCATTTACACCAAAACGGGAAACAGGTTATTTTAACCAGCGATAAGGCGCCCGTAGATATGATTGATATTGAACAGCGTTTACTATCGAGGTTTAAATGGGGACTTTCGGCCGAATTAAACCACCCCGATTACGATACGCGTGTTGCCATTATTAAAAACAAACTATATCGCGATGGTGTAGAAATGCCCGAAGATATAATTGAGTTTTTGGCAAATAACATAAAAACTAATATTCGCGAATTAGAAGGCGCTATTATTTCGTTAATTGCACATTCTTCATTTAACAAAAAAGAAATTACAATAGACCTTGCACGTAAAATTGTAGACAATTATGTAAAGCATACAAAACGTGAAGTTTCTATAGAATATATTCAAAAAGTGGTGAGTGATTACTTCCAAATGGACGTAGACACTTTACAATCAAAAACAAGAAAGAGGCATATTGTACAAGCGCGACAATTGGCTATGTTTTTTGCTAAAAAATTCACCAAAGCTTCATTGGCTTCTATTGGGTCTCAAATTGGGCAGCGCGACCACGCAACCGTACTACACGCTTGTAAAACTGTTGACAATCTTTCGAGTACCGATAAACAATTTCGAAAATACGTTGAAGACTTAAGTAAAAAGCTAACATTGTAATTTGTTAGCTTTTTACTTAAATTTTTACTTTCAAAATTTCTTCATTAACTATTAAATTTACTTTAATCGTGGATAAAAAACACAAAATTTTGATGGTTTGCCTCGGAAATATTTGCCGTTCACCCTTGGCCGAAGGTATATTAAAATCTAAGGTAGACCCTTCAAAAGTTTTAATAGAGTCTGCCGGGACAGGCCATTGGCACGTGGGCGAACAGCCCGACAAAAGGAGTATTGCCGTGGGTAAAAAATACAATATAGACATTACGCAACAACGTGGCAGACAATTCGACAAAAGTGATTTCGACAATTTTGATGAAATTTTTGTTATGGATAATAGCAATAAAGAAGATGTTTTAGCACTTGCCACATCTAATGCCGATAGGGAGAAAGTTAAGTTAATTCTCAATGAAATTTTTCCCGGTGAAAACGTCGATGTACCAGACCCCTATTTTGGTGGCGACTCTGGATTTGAAAATGTTTATAAGATGCTCGACGAAGCCTGCGATCAAATTGCAGCACGTTTAAATTAATATATTCGGCTGTTTTTCTTATTTTTAAGAAATAACCAAAGCAGTCATGAAAAAAATTACACTTCTTTTAATAATTTGTCTTTTTACATTTTCGGCAAATTCACAGGATATTTCACTAGAACTTTTTAGCGAAAATTTAAGTCAACCCCTTAGTTTAAAACACGCCAACGACGATAGACTATTTGTTGTTGAAAAGGGTGGGAAAATAAAAATAATTCAAGCTAATGGTACCGTTAACGCCACTCCTTTTTTAGATATTTCATCTTTAATTTCAACAAATGGTGAGCGCGGTTTATTGGGTTTAGCGTTTCATCCAGATTACGAAAACACTGGGTATTTTTATGTAAACTACACAAATACTGCCGGAGATACACAAATATCTAGATTTTCGGTAAGTAGCAATACCGATGTTGCCGATCCTTCTTCAGAGCTACCTTTGTTATCTTTTTCGCAACCAGCTTCAAATCACAATGGAGGCGATTTAGCATTTGGCCCGGACAATTATTTATACATCGCCTCTGGTGACGGCGGTGGTAGCGGCGATCCCAACAACCGAGCACAAGATTTAAACTACTTTCTCGGAAAAATTTTACGAATAGATGTAGATAACACAACAGGCGGAAATAATTACGGTATTCCGGCAGATAATCCGTTTGTTGGCAATCCCAATGCTTTAGACGAAATTTGGGCTTACGGTTTACGTAACCCGTGGCGATTTTCATTTGATTTTACCGATAACACAATCTGGATTGCCGATGTTGGCCAAACTAGTATTGAAGAAATTAACCGAGCCAATGCCACCGATGCGGGACTAAACTACGGCTGGCGATGCTACGAAGGCACCCAACCATATAATACGCAAAACTGTCCTCCACAAGGAGATTTAACTTTCCCATTTGCCGAATATTCTCACAGTAACGGCAACTGCTCTATTACTGGCGGGTATGTTTATCGAGGATCGGTTTATACAGATATATCGGGATTGTATTTTTTTGCCGACTTTTGCAGTGGCCTTATTGGAAGCGTGAACAACGCAGGTAATATCACCAATTATGGGTCATTTAGTGGCAGTTGGGTTTCATTTGGTGAAGACGTTAATAAGGAGTTGTACATAGTTGATTTAAATGGATTTATTTATAAGGTGGTAGGCAGTGTAATTGCAAATTCAGCCGAATTTCAACAAAAAAACCAGCTTAAAATATTTCCAAATCCTGCATCAAATAATATTACATTTGTCCTTAACAATGATAATTTTAGTAACATCGCTATTTACGATGTAAGCGGGCGTATTATTTTATCTTCGGAAAATGTGAATTCTAATGAAATACGTTTAAATATTTCTAAAATAAATTCGGGTGTTTATTTTGCTAAAATTAAGTCTGATACCGGTCGCACTTTCGTAAAAAAAATAATAATTAAATGAATTTAAAAAAAGGAGATTTATATTTAATTCCTTGCCCCATGGGCGAAGTACCGCCTTTAGCTGTTCTTCCTATTTCGGTAAAAAAAGCAATCGAAAAGATTGATCATTATATTGTAGAGCACGAAAAAAATACACGACGGTTTATAAAAAGTATCGTTCCCGAAAAAAAGCAACCGAATTTACATTTTCAGGAAATAAATAAATTTACTCGTGAAGAAGAAATACCCTCTATGCTCAACCCGTGTTTAGAGGGTTTTGATGTGGGTGTTATTAGCGATGCTGGTTGCCCAGGAATTGCAGACCCAGGCGCTCGTGCGGTTGAAAATGCTCACGACTTAGGAATTAGGGTAATCCCGTTGGTAGGCCCTTCGTCTATTTTATTGGCAATGATGGCAAGCGGTTTAAATGGGCAGAATTTTGCTTTTAACGGGTATTTACCAATCGATAAACGAGAAAGAAAAGTAGAATTAAAACGGCTGGAGAAAATCTCAAAAAGCCATAACCAAGCACAGTTATTTATTGAAACTCCGTATAGAAACAATCAAATGTTAGCGAGTTTAATTCAAAATTTAACGCCCGGTACCAAAATTTGTGTAGCTGCCGATATTACGCTACCTACCGAATATATAAAAACAACTACTGCAGCCCAGTGGAAAAAAATAAAGGTGGACCTTCATAAAAGACCCACCTTATTTATTATTCAAGGATAAAATTTACATTATCCTGGGGCGTTTATTTGGTACGATATGCGAAGTATCATAGCCCGAAAATTTTCTTAAATAATAGCGAATTGAAGTACCGTTGGCATCGGCAAACCGATTAACACCAGCACTTCTAAGAAATTTTTTAACATTGCCAGCACCAGCTAAATGTGCTGCTGCCAAAATTCCAGATTCGGTAATTTTAATACCAGCAATGGTTTTACCTACCGAACGTTTTATGTCTTTACGCAAAATCCATTTATTTAAAGAAACATAGGCGGTAAACGCAGCTTCTTGTTGGCGTGTGTCAAATAGAAAGTTATCGGCATTTTTAAGCCCCATCATTCTAAGTGTGGCTCGCGAAAACTGGTATTTTCCCATATAGCCATAATCATTAACAATTTGATAATCTCCCCTAGATTCTTTAAAGCCCAAGGCTTCTTTAAATCCTAAATAAGATTTTCCTAAGAATAAATTATACTGTGGGGTAACAGGGGCTATGATAGCAGAAACTTCAGCCTCTGTTGGTACGTGATAAAACAACGCTAATCCTTCGGTTTTAAATGCTGAAAAATCATAGTCGTCTTTTGAATTGAAACCTGTCCCTACTATTGCGGTAACAACAAGTAAAACTGCAATTACAAATAATCTTTTTTTCATTGAGTTTTAAAATTCGGACGTATAAGTACGTCTTCGTTTCAGCGGGCAAATATAATACTTTTTTTATTAACTTGATTTACAGAGTGTTAAATTATTAAAATAAAAAAACCAGGCTTGTCAACCTGGTTTCTTCAATAATTATAATGTCGCTCTTGCGTTATTATCTGGGAGTATTTCAGAGATATCGTAGTCTCCAAAGCGTTTCATGTACTTAGTGATAGGTACACGATTAGCATCTCTAAAGACAATCTTTCCCTTACTATCCAGAAATTTTTTAACATTTCCGGCACCTCCTAAATGAGCCGCTGCCACTAGGCCAGATTCGGATATTCTAATACCATTAATAGTTTGGCCAACATATTGGTCTATATAATCTCTCAAAACCCATTTGTTTTTAGAAATTAAAGCTCTAAATGCTTTTTCTTGTAACAAAGGGCTATTCAAAAATTGAGAGGTATTATAAATTCCTACCCAATTAAGGGTTGAACGGCCAAACTGGTATTTGCCCATATATCCTAATCTATTCACGGCTTTATAGTTTCCACTGCTTTCACTAAAGCCGAGGTCATAACTAAAACCAAGGAACGACTTCCCAAGATAAGGTACACTATCTTGAGATTTCAAATTCACTTCATATTCATAGGGAACATGGGCTACGTTACCTACAATATCTGTAGTGAATATAGAACTGCTATAATCCTCTTTTTTAGAAGAGAATGCAGTTGCAACAAAAATTGCAACTATAAGCAGCGCAGACAATTTCATAAAACGTTTCGTCATGTTTTATTTAGTTTTAAATTATAATTATTGCGTCATCGCTTTGTGCGAGACGAAATAAAATTTTAAAAACAAACATTGTTTTCGGCAAAATTTGTTCGCCGCGTGTTATGAAAATATTGTGCCAAAGATCGTTCTATTGACCGGTCTACTCTTGACAGTCAATTGATTATAGAAAAAAGATACAATAATTAGCCAAAACTACAAGAGTCTTAACATAATTTAACCCCACTTATTAAAGGGTTTTAACAGAAGAAAAAAAACAATTATCGCTTTAAACCTTGACTGTTTATCCAGCGTACATATTCAGCTTTATTTCTGTTGTGCTGCGCAAGGTTTTTTGCAAATTTATGGTACCCAAAGTTGGTAACATCGGCTACAAAATAATAATAATTGTGCTGTTCTGGGTTTAAAACTGCGTCTATAGAAGAAATATCGGGCATTGCGATTGGCCCCGGTGGAATTCCACCGTATTTATAGGTATTGTAAGGCGAGTCTGTCTCTAAATCTTTATAAAGGACTCGTTTTATAACTTGATTAAAATCATTTTTTTCGCGCTTAACAGCGTAGATAACAGTAGGATCTGCCTGTAACAACATTCCAGCTTTAAGTCTGTTTAAATATACCCCGGCTACCCGCGGTCGTTCGTCTACTTTAGCCGTTTCTTTTTGCACAATAGCTGCTAATGAAATTACTTCTTCTTTAGAAAGATTAAGCTTTTCTGCCTTTTTTAGTCGCGACTCGTTCCAAAATTTTTCGTATTCAGTTTTCATTCTACTCCTAAAGGTTTCGGCTGAACTATTCCAGTAAAACTCGTAGGTATTGGGTATATAAAGAGACAAGGCTGTTTCTTTATTAAGCCCCATTTCATTTAAAAAAACCGTATCGCGCATAGCAGTAATTAACGAAAGACTGTCTGCTTCTATTTGGGTAGCTATATGACCGGCTAAATCTTCTAAGCGCTCTTGATTGTTAAATTTTACATCGATTGGAATATTTTTACTGCGCAGAGTATTTACAATGTCGTTATTAGACATTCCCTTTTTTATAACAAAATGACCGGGCTTTACATTGTGTACGTATTGCTTTCTATTGGCAATGGTAATAAATGAAGAAACATTGTCTAAAAGCGGTTCAATTTCTTCCACTACATCGTTAATATTGGCATTGGTTTTAATGTAAACGTGAGCTTCATTATTGTTAAAGGCCGTATTTGGAGTAAATGCAGTTGAATACACATACCAGGCAAAAGCCCCCATTGCTAAGGCTCCCAATAAAACGATTGTTATGATAATTTTTCTAATATACATTGTTTGATGGTAAGTATTATGAATCTAGTGGTGTTGAAATAATTGATAAAAATATTCGGTTTTATAGGCTCCTTCAGAAAAAATCCAATCTATTTTTTCACCACTTTTTTTAAAGCCAGCTTTTTCAAATAATTGAATACTTCCCTTATTGTCCTGCGTAATATTCGCAAAAACTTGGCGCACATTTAAGTGCTGAAAAGCGTAGTTACAAGTAAGTTTTAAAGCCTCAAAAGCATATCCTTTTCGCTTGTCATTTTCTGAAAAAATAACAAGCCCCACACCTACTCTACTGTGTTTTGGTTCAAATTCAAAAAGATCTATTAATCCTACGGCTTTGTTATCTTCAGTTTTACAAATTACAAGCCGAAGCTGTCTTACATCGTAAATATCGCGATGACTGTTTTCCAAATATTGCTGTAAAATATATTTTGAATAGGGCGTTGTGGTGTTACTTACTTCCCAGAGCGCTTCAGAATTTTCTACCCGATAGAGAAAATCTAAATCTGTAGCTTCCAAAGCACGTAAAAAAATGTTTTCTCCAGTAAGTGTAATCATTGCCATTTTCCTTTAAAAACTTGTACTGCCGGCCCCTCCAAATAAACATTTTTATAAATTGAATTATCTTTATTAAAACGCACTTGCAACTCACCCCCGGGGGTTAACAACGAAATTTTATTTTTATTTGTAATCCCTCTTTCAAACATTGCAATAGCTACGGCTGTAACGCCAGTACCGCAAGAAAGCGTTTCGTCTTCAACACCGCGCTCATAGGTTCTCACTGAAAATTTGTCAGCGTTTATCTGCTTCACAAAATTTACATTGGCGCCTTCTGTGCCGTATCGATTTTCCCGAATTAATCTTCCGTTTTTAACCACTTCATAATTCTCTAAATCTGCAACTATTTCAACGTGATGCGGCGACCCTGTATTTAAAAAAGTGAAGTCTTCTGAATTATCGATCTTTTTAACATCGTTCATCTTTAGCGAAACCCAATTATCCTTAATTGTGGCTTGGTGTAAGCCGTCCACAGCCATAAAAGTTGCGGTTCCTGAAATAATTCCTAAAAACTCAGCAAAGTGTACAATACACCGGCCGCCATTGCCACACATTGTGCTTTGGTTGCCATCGCTATTGTAATAAACCATGGTAAAATTGGCTTGGGTACTCTTTTCCAAAAGCATTAAACCATCGGCGCCCACACCAAATTTCCTATTGCAGATTTTGGCAATTAGCTGGGTATCTTCTTTCGGGAAAAATGCTTTACGATTATCTATAATCACAAAATCGTTTCCCGCGCCTTGATATTTGTAAAAGGAAAATTTCATAACCCGACAAAGATATAAAAAGCCATCATGTAAAAGGGTGATTTTTTCACGTTAAATACAAGTTAAAACCGAATTTTTGGCACACTATTTTCAGTAAAACCAAGTTAAGTTTGTAGTATGAAAAAATGTATTTTTTTCTACAATCATTGGTTTTTTAACCAAAAAAACCTGAAAACAAAAACACTAGTTATTGAATACTAATTTAAATACAATGCAATGAAACAAACAATTCGTTTATTTCTAGTGGCGCTTTTTGCTGGCGCGGTTACGCTAGGAGGCTACAAGTATTTTGAAGAGGAAAAATTAATTTCTTTTGAAACACCACAACAACAATCAAAATTTATCCCTACCACTTTTTCTGGCACTGCTGCCGAAATGACCACCGATTTTACCGAAGCAGCCGAAAAAACAGTACACGCGGTAGTTCACGTAAAAAATATTACTGTAAGTAGACAACCCACCAATATTATTGAATATTTTAGAGGAGGCGGACAACCACGCGCCATGGTTGGCAGTGGTAGCGGGGTAATTGTATCGCCCGATGGGTATATTGTTACCAACAATCATGTCATTGCCAATGCTACCAATCTTGAAGTTACTTTAAATAATAATAAAACTTATAAAGCCGAATTAATTGGCTCTGACCCCAACACCGATATTGCGTTAATTAAAATTGAAGACAATGACGACTTCCCCTTTGTTCCGTTTGGCGATTCAAACAATGTAAAAATTGGCGAATGGGTATTGGCGGTAGGAAACCCTTTTAACCTCACTTCTACTGTTACCGCCGGAATTATTAGTGCAAAGGCACGCGATTTAAATCAATTTGACGGAAACACGCAGTCTTTTATACAAACCGATGCTGCTGTAAACCGCGGTAACAGTGGTGGCGCATTGGTAAATACCCGAGGTGAGTTAATTGGAATTAACACAGCAATTACATCAGAAACCGGAAGCTATGTAGGGTACTCGTTTGCTGTACCATCAAATAATGCTCGAAAAGTAATTGAAGATATTTTAGAATACGGAAATGTTCAACGTGGTATTTTAGGAATACAAGTAGGAAATATCAATCCACAAATTGTAGAAAAATACGGTATCGACGAAACGCAAGGTGTATTTGTAGGGGGTATAGAAAAAGGTAGTGGCGCCGATAAAGCAGGATTAAAAGAAGGCGATATAATTAAACAACTCGATGGATATAAGGTTACCAAATTTGCCGATTTATCGGGGTATTTAGGTTCAAAACGCCCAAGCGATATTGTTGAAGTTACTGTAATGCGAAATGGTAAAGAAAGAAAGTTTCCGGTGAAATTAGAAAAACTTGAAACATTTTCTATTGACGATTTAGGGCTTGAAGTAAAAAATATGACAAGGGAAGAATTAAAATCACGCGGACTTAAAAATGGCGTGGTTGTTACCCGAGCGCTCACTCCCGAAATTGCCCGATATAAATTAGAAGGAATTATTATTACACACCTAAATGATATTGCTGTGGAAAATATAAGTGATGCAGAGCGTATAATGAATCAACGCGACAGCCGTACTCCTATTAAAATGACCTTTATGGATACAGCCGGAAATATCAATTCGTTTATTTTTAGATAAAAACTTACAATTAAATTTATTTTAAACACCGTTAAAATGCATTTGTTTTAACGGTGTTTTTATTTTGAATTTTTATTTCACCAAGCCGATGAAAATAAGTACTTTTGCACAAAATTTAACACACTCCACGGACTTCGATTAACACAACAGAAGCGAAGACGCGGACCTAAAAAATGTTTCCTTATGAGTTTTGATGACGTTTATGAAAAAGAACTGTCCTTTCAAACTGACCGCCGAAAAGCTTCAGTAGAATTTATTAAAATCATTAGCGACCTTTGGTATGACAAGTCCATAGAATTGGTACTTTTCCGCAACCAGCTTATCGACCGCAATGTGAGTGAAATTTTAAACCTTCACGAATACGCAGGCGAATTTGTACAAAAACCAATTTCAATTTTCGATTCTGTAGAAATTGCCCAAGCTATTAAAACACTGGACCTTCCACCGGCTAAATTAGACATTGGAAAGCTTACTTACGAATTTCATTTAGAAGACGATAAATACTCAAATGCACTGGCGTTTGTTTCAGATAAATTAAAAAACGCGAAAGAATCTAAAACTTTAGTACCAAAAGATGTGGTACTTTACGGTTTTGGACGAATTGGTCGTTTATTAGCACGTGAATTAATGACTAAAACTGGGCAAGGCAATCAATTACGCCTTCGTGCTATTGTGGTTCGTGGTAAAATGGACCAAACCGTTTTAGACAAAAGAGCTTCTCTTTTACAATTTGATTCTGTACATGGAGACTTCCCCGGAACGGTTCAAACAGACCTTGAAAACAGCGCCTTAATTATTAACGGAACGCGTGTTCATATTATAAATGCAAACAATCCCGAAGATATTGATTACACGCAATACGGTATAAATGATGCTTTGGTAATTGACAATACAGGAGCTTTCCGTGACGATAAGGCTTTAGGCCGCCATTTACAAGCAAAGGGTACTGCAAAAGTACTTCTTACCGCGCCAGGTAAAGGGGTACCCAATATTGTTCACGGTGTAAACCAAAAAGAATACGACCCAAATACGGTCGATATCTTTTCGGCAGCATCTTGTACAACCAATGCCATTACTCCTATTTTAAAGGCTGTTGAAGATTCTTTTGGTGTAGTTCGCGGGCATTTAGAAACTATTCACGCATACACTAACGACCAAAACTTAGTAGATAATATGCACGGTAAATACCGTCGTGGTCGTGCTGCAGCACTAAATATGGTAATTACCGAAACTGGTGCAGGAAGCGCTGTTGCCAAAGCCCTACCAGTTTTAGACGGAAAACTTACAAGTAATGCCATTCGGGTTCCTGTTCCTAATGGATCGCTTGTGGTGTTAAACTTAGAGTTAGGGAAAAACACTACAAAAGAAGACCTAAATGCTACCATGAAAAAATATGCATTGGAGGGCGATTTGGTTGAACAAATTCAATATTCAATTAATAATGAATTAGTATCGAGTGATATTGTAGGTTCATCATCGCCAGCTATTTTTGACAGCAATGCGACAATCGTTACTAAAGATGGGAAAAACGTTGTGTTATACGTATGGTACGATAATGAGTACGGTTACAGTCACCAAGTAATTCGCTTGGCAAAATATATTGCACAAGTTAGAAGATTTACTTATTACTAGTAAAAACTTTTAAAGTTGAAATAAAAAGGGTTTGGCTTTTGTCCAGCCCTTTTTTTATTATTTCACCAAAAATTAAATATGCTTCTATTTCATAATTTAAATTGGCATCAAAACTTAGTTGCTAAATTAAAATTAGGAGCAATTACTTACTTTTGCAATCTGTTTCCATTAGTATTTCAAACGAAACAAGAATTTTTACAATGCGAATTGACATAATAACCGTAGTGCCCGAATTACTCCAAAGCCCTTTTGAAGTTTCAATCCTAAAACGCGCCATTGAAAAAGGAATCGTGGAAGTACACACACATAACCTTCGCGATTGGTCATCCAATGCCTATAGGCAAATTGACGACTATCAATTTGGCGGAGGCGCAGGAATGGTGATGATGATTGAACCTATAGATAAGTGTATTTCCAAATTAAAAGCAGAAAGAGATTACGACGAAATAATCTATATGACGCCCGATGGTAAAACCTTTAATCAAAACACCGCCAACGAACTTTCCTTAAAAGAAAACATAATTATCCTCTGTGGGCATTACAAAGGAGTGGACCAACGTGTGCGCGATCATTTTATAACGCGCGAAATTTCGGTGGGCGATTTTGTTTTAAGCGGTGGCGAATTGGGTGCGGCTTTAGTTTGCGACGCTGTTATTAGGTTAATTCCGGGGGTTTTGGGAAATGAAACAAGCGCCTTAACAGATTCTTTTCAGGACAATTTACTAGCACCTCCTATTTATACACGTCCTGCCGAATATAAAGGTTGGAAAGTGCCCGAAATATTACGAAGCGGTAACACCGGAAAGATTGAAGAATGGCGAGAAGAACAAGCGTACCAACGCACCAAAGAACGCAGACCCGATTTGTTGGAGTAAATTTTAATTACACCTACAGTTTTATAGCTGATATTGCGCTTTTTAGACGATTAATTCAATTATAAATCAAAAATAAATTTACGGTGTAAATTTCAAAATAAACTTTGTGTGATAACATAAAATGTTTACTTTTGCACCCACTTAATCCAACCTCTGGCGAAAACCGCGAATGTTGTTTTATTTTAACTATATCAAATTAACAAAATGGAAGAGTTAATTAAATTTGTACAAGACGAATTTGTAACAAAAAAAGAATTTCCTGAATTCGGTGCTGGTGATACTATTACAGTTTACTACGAAATCCGTGAAGGTGAAAAAACAAGAACTCAGTTTTTTAGAGGCGTTGTAATCCAAGTTAAAGGTTCGGGTATCACAAAAACATTTACAATTAGAAAAATGAGTGGTACTATTGGTGTTGAGCGTATATTCCCTGTAAATATGCCAGCAATTCAAAAAATTGAAGTTAATAAAAAAGGTAGCGTACGTAGAGCACGTATTTTCTACTTTAGAGGACTTACCGGGAAGAAAGCCCGTATCAAAGAAAAACGTTCATAAGTTTTTGTTTGTTAAAAACCTTATTAAGCCCTGTAAACACAGGGCTTTTTTTATAAACAATTGTTAGCAAGTATTGTTTGTAACCTGTGGATTATTAATTAGTTACAAATTGTTGAAAATCCAAAATTGCATTATATATTAGCATTATCAAAACAGTTTAACCGCTAAATTGATAACACAAAGTACCGTTCTTTTACATTATATAATTTATAAATTCTAACGCTCTAGCGAATGTTAGTTTTTTGATTGTTGAAACGTAATTAGAAAGTACTTTTTAAACTTTTTATAATTGTTGGAGATACTATTTATCACAAGATTAATTAGTGTTGAGATTACAGAAAGTTTTGGGTGTATTTTATAATTGTTATTTTCTTTTTAGAGAATAAGAATCATAAATTAAACCCTTGTAAGTAAACTACAACCGCAAGAATATAATAACCTTGCTTAAAATTGTCTTTATTGACAGTTGGTTGGTAACAGTTTATATTACTAAAAGCCATATCACAATGTATTTATACAGTGATATGGCTTTTTTTATTGATATAAGGCTCTTTATTTTAAAATTTAAACCATTACAAATAGCATTTTTATGTGCAATTTAGACCTGTAATTAAGCTGCTGCTTCTCTTTTAAAAGCACCGTCAAATCGTTATATTTGCATTCGTAAAAATTAATATTTCCAAAAAATATTTCAATGACAAATTCTTCAAAAATAATATACACCAAAACCGATGAAGCACCGGCTTTGGCAACACACTCTTTTTTACCAATTGTTGAAGCTTTTACCGCTCCAGCCAATATAGAATTAGAAAGTCGCGACATTTCATTAGCGGCAAGAATCCTGGCAGTTTTTCCAGAATTTTTAAAAGAAGACCAACGTGTTAATGACGATTTAGCCGAACTTGGTGAGTTGGCAAAAACGCCAGAAGCCAATATTATTAAACTTCCAAATATTAGTGCTTCGTTACCACAGTTAAACGAAGCAATTGAAGAACTGCAAAAGAAAGGATTTGATATTCCGTCTTACCCAGAAGACCCAAAAACCGATGCCGAAAAAGAAATAAAAGCTAAATACGACAAAGTTAAAGGTAGCGCTGTAAACCCTGTATTACGCGAAGGAAATAGCGATCGCCGTGCTCCAAAAGCTGTTAAAAATTACGCTAAAAAACATCCGCATAGTATGGGGGCTTGGAGTAGCGATAGCAAAAGTCACGTAGCCACAATGAGTGAAGGCGACTTTGCAAACAACGAAAAGTCGACAACCTTCCAAGAAGACAATGCGCTTAAAATTGTTTTGGAGAGTAACGACGGAAGTTCGACTACTTTAAAAGACAATCTAAAAATTTTAAAAGGTGAAATTGTAGATGCTACAGTTATGAGCAAAAATGCTTTAATTGCCTTTTTAGAAAAGCAAGTAAAAGATGCAACCGAGAAAAATATTTTATTCTCGGTACATCTTAAAGCAACTATGATGAAAGTAAGTGACCCAATTATTTTTGGTCACGTGGTAAAAGTATATTTTGAAGATTTATTTAAAAAGTACGCCGAAACTTTTAAAAAATTAGGTGTAGAACCAAACAATGGTCTGGGCGATTTGGAAAACAAACTTTCTGAATTAAGCGACTCTGAAAAAGATGCCATCCTCGATGATATTCAAGCTATTATTTCAAAAAATGCAGACTTGGCGATGGTTAACAGCGATAAAGGAATTACAAACTTACACGTACCCAGTGATGTAATTATTGACGCCTCTATGCCAGCAATGATTCGAAATTCTGGACAAATGTGGGGACCAGACGGCAAGAGTCGCGATACAAAAGCAGTAATTCCAGATAGCAGTTACGCAAGCGTTTTTGATACTACTATTGAGTTTTGCAAAAAGCACGGAGCTTTTGACCCGCAAACAATGGGTACGGTGCCAAACGTAGGTTTAATGGCTCAAAAGGCTGAAGAATACGGAAGCCACGATAAAACTTTTGAAATTCCTTCTGCCGGAAAAGTGAAAGTTTACAATAACGACGGCAATGTAGTTTTTGAACACGCTGTAGAAAAAGGAGATATTTGGAGAATGTGCCAAGTAAAAGATTTACCAATTCAAGATTGGGTAAAGCTTGCCGTAAGTCGCGCACGCGCTACAAACACTCCAGCAGTTTTTTGGTTGGATGAAAACCGAGCGCACGATGCCGAATTGATTAAAAAAGTAAACACTTATTTACCACAACACGATACTAACGAACTGGAAATTAAAATCCTTTCACCAAAAAATGCTACTCAATTTACACTAGAGCGAGTAAAAGCTGGAATGGATACAATCTCGGTAACAGGAAATGTGTTGCGCGATTATTTAACAGACCTCTTCCCTATTTTAGAATTGGGAACAAGCGCCAAAATGCTTTCTATCGTTCCGTTAATGAATGGCGGTGGTTTATTTGAAACTGGTGCCGGAGGTTCGGCTCCAAAACACGTAGATCAATTTTTAGAAGAAAATCACTTACGTTGGGATTCTTTAGGTGAATTTTTAGCGTTAGCTGTTTCATTGGAACACATTGGAACAAAATACAACAATCCAAAAGCAATTGTATTAGCAGAAGCATTAGACAATGCAACCGAGAAATATCTTGAAAACAGCAAATCTCCGTCTCGAAAGGTAAATGAAATTGACAACCGTGGAAGTCATTTTTATTTAGCAATGTATTGGGCCGAAGCATTGGCAAATCAGGATAAAGATGAAACTTTAAAGAATATTTTTAGTCCAATTGCTAAGAGTTTAAATGATAACGAAGCTACTATTAATAACGAATTAATAAATGTACAAGGCAGCAAAGTAGACATTGGAGGGTATTATGAACCCACCGAAAAATTAGTTTTTAACGCTATGAGGCCAAGTTCAACTTTTAATAGTATTCTCACAGAGATAAAATAAAAACTGTAAAAAAACCTTCGGCTTTGCTGAAGGTTTTTTTTCAAAATACTATTTCATTTGAAAAAATTATTCGGCTTTTTACTTTTTTGCAGTTTACACATTTTAGTAGGTGATATTACCGCTGTGGCTCAAGAAAAATTCACCCTAAGTGGAACAATTTCCGAAGCCGAATCTGGAGAAACTCTGTATGGAGTAAATATTATTATTCCCGAAATAAATACCGGCACTGTAACCAATCAATATGGCTATTACAGTATAACACTTCCAGCCGGAGATTATAATATTACTTATAGCAGTATTGGATTTACTAGTCAAACTTTTCAAATTGCATTAAATAGAGACATAAAAAAAGATATAACACTAACTACCGATACCGAAAGTTTAGACGAGGTTGTAATTGAAGCCAATAATGAAAAGCTTAATGTGCGTAGTTCGCAAATGAGTAAGAATACCCTTTCAACTACAACCATAAAAAAGATCCCCGTTGTTTTAGGCGAAGTAGACGTAATTAAAGCAATAACACTATTACCGGGAGTTACCAGTGCAGGCGAAGGAGCTAGCGGTTTTAACGTTCGGGGAGGTGCTGCAGATCAAAATTTAGTTTTGTTAGACGAAGCTACCTTATATAATTCATCGCATTTATTTGGTTTCTTTTCGGTTTTTAACCCAGATGCAATAAAGGATTTGTCGCTTTATAAAGGTGGAATTCCGGCCAGATACGGCGGACGAATATCTTCGGTTTTAGATATTTATCAAAAAGATGGAAATAAACGCAATTACCACGCTAGCGGTGGTATAGGTTTGGTGGCGAGCAGGTTGCTTTTAGAGGGGCCAATTAAAAAAGATACTGCCTCTTTTCTTGTAGGGGGGCGTAGCAGTTATGCACATTTATTTTTACCACTATTCAACAATGATAATCTCGCATATTTTTACGATTTAAACACCAAGCTTAGTTATACGTTAAACGATAGCAACCGGTTATACCTTTCGGGATATTTTGGGAGAGATGTTTTTGAAATTTCTGATAGTTTCACAAATAATTTCGGAAATACAACATTAAATCTACGTTGGAATCATCTTTTCTCCGATAAACTATTTTCCAATCTTTCCTTAATATATTCAGATTATTATTACGGCTTAGGGCTTAAATTTGTTGAATTCGATTTTGACAGTGGTATTCGAAATTTTAATTTAAAATACGATTTCACACACTATATTTCGAATAATCTAGATTTGCGATATGGTATAAATAGTATTTATTACAAATTTAATCCGGGCGACGTAACCCCCACTTCCCCTACTTCGGGCGTCAATAAATTTAAATTAACCGATAAATACGCTTGGGAAAACGCCGCTTATTTAGATGCCGAAATTGAACTTTCAAATAAAATTTCGATTCAAGCTGGGTTACGCCTATCAACTTTTAATAGATTAGGTCAGGATGAGTTGTTTTTATATGCAAATGACAATCCAATTTTATACGATGAAAGTTTAAATATTTATCAAAAAGCAAAACCAATAGACACTTTATCTTTTAACAGAAATGAAACCATAAAAGCTTTCACAAACGTAGAACCCCGATTTTCAATTTCGTATTTGTTAAACGATGACACTTCGGTAAAAGCTAGTTATAACAGAATGACGCAGTATATTCACTTAATTAGCAATACCACTTCACCCACACCTTTTGACATTTATGCTCCTAGCGGAAAGTATATTGAACCACAATTAGGTGATCAATTTGCAGGGGGCTATTATAAAAACTTCAACAAATATTCATTAGAAATTGAAGCGTTTTACAAAAAAGTAAAAAATAGATTAGACTATGTAGACGATGCCGATTTAATTGCTAATAATGCCATTGAGCAAATACTTTTAAATGGTGAAGCGCGAGCCTACGGCGCAGAAATATTATTTAAAAAGAATACAGGACGGTTGCAGGGATGGGTAGCCTATACGCTTTCTAAAAGCGAACAGCGCACCCCAGGCAGAACCGAAGCCGAAAGTGGAATAAATGAGGGCAACTGGTATAATTCGGCATGGGATAAAACCCATGACATTGCTATTACCAATCAATATGAGCTTTCAAAAAAATGGTCTTTTGGAAGTAATTTTGTTTTTCAAACTGGTATACCAACTACCTATCCCGAGGGGCAATACGAGTACAACGGTGTAGTGGTTCCTGTTTATGAACAACGCAACAGCAGTCGCCTGTCCTCTTTTCATCGTTTAGATGTATCGGCCACTTGGACCCCAAAACCACAACGTACAAACCGCTGGAAAAGTGAATGGGTGTTTAGCATTTACAATGTTTACAACCGAAAAAACGCAGCATCAATTAGTTTTAGAGAAAACACAGACATTAATCAAAATGAAGCTGTAAAACTTTCTATTTTCGGCATTATTCCCTCAATAACGTATAACTTTAAGTTTTAAAAATGAAGAAGCTTTTACTTTTAGCGATGTTTATTGGCATATTTTCTTCCTGTGAAGACGTTATCGAGGTCGATTTAAATAATGCAGCTCCAAGACTTGTAATTGAAGCAAATTTCAACAAAAATTTAGATGGCGCTACAAATTCATTCGTTAGGTTAACGACAACAGCACCGTATTTCGATAACAATATACCCACAGTTACAACGGCAGATATTTCGGTATTAGATAGTAATGGAACAATGTTTCAACTAACGCATACTCAAAATGGAATTTATGTAGGAGATATTCCGCTGCAGGAAAATGCGCAGTACACATTAACCATTATTTATAACGATGAAACTTATACTGCCACCGAAAAACTTTACACAGTAGCGCCGTTAGAATTTGTTGAACAGCGCGATGATGGCGGATTTACTGGAGAAGATATTGAACTAAAAGCATATTATACAGATCCGGCTAACGAAGAAAACTTCTATTTTTTTGAAGGCCTTTCAGAAAAGGGCGATGTATTTGAAGTTTATAAAGACGAATTTGTAAACGGTAATACTACATTTGGATATTTTGTGGTTGAAGATTTAGCGCCCGGCGATCAAGTTCAGTTTAATTTATACGGTGTAAACGAAGCTTTTTATAATTATATGTTTACGCTGTTACAACAATCTGGCGGCGATGGCGGACCTTTTGAAACCCAGCCCGCCACGGTGAGAGGAAATATTGTCAACATTACAAACGAAGATAATTATCCTTTAGGATATTTTAGAGTTTCGGAAATTTCAACGTTTGATTATACAGTACAATAATCCACTACTTTTAAAAAAAAATCTATTAAAACGTAAATTTGAATATGTCTTTTACAAAAACCACAGAAAGCGATTCAAAATACAATCATTTGGAAAAGATGAGTATTTCAGAATTACTTCAAAATATTAACAATGAGGATAAAACTGTAGCTTATGCTGTTGAAAAAGCAATTCCACAAATTGAAAAACTTACCGAAGCAGTAGTAAATAAACTTAAAGCCGGCGGCCGTCTTTTTTATATAGGCGCTGGCACGAGTGGTAGGTTAGGAATTGTTGATGCAAGTGAGTGTCCGCCTACCTTTGGAGTATCGGCAAATTTGGTGGTTGGTTTAATTGCTGGAGGCGATACTGCAATTCGCGATGCAGTAGAGTTTGCCGAAGATTCTGAAAGTCAAGGATGGAATGATCTTCAAAAAAATAATATTTCAACCAAAGATATTGTAATAGGCATTGCCGCATCGGGAACTACTCCTTACGTTATAGGAGCCCTAAAAAAATGTAATGAAAATAATATAGTGACCGGTTGTATTACTTGTAACGACGGTAGTCCTTTAGCTCTTGTGGCAAAACATCCAATTGTAGCAGTTGTAGGACCAGAATTTGTAACAGGAAGCTCACGAATGAAGGCGGGAACTGCCCAAAAATTAATTTTAAATATGATTTCTACAACCACTATGATTCAATTGGGAAGGGTAAAGGGAAATAAAATGGTAGATATGCAATTGAGTAATAACAAACTTGTAGATCGTGGAGTAAGAATGCTTATGAATGAATTAGACATTTCAATAGATGAAGCCAAAATACTTCTAGACTCACATAAAAACGTACGTAACGCTATTAAACATTATAAAAATGGGTAGAAAACATACAGACTTCGATATACTTAAAAAAGGATTGAAATTTTTAGCATTTGCGTTGCCGTTGCTATTTTTAAGCCCTTATTTACTCACGCTATCATTTTTAAACAAAGAAACATTTATGTTTTTTGTTTTTTTAATATTTGGGTTAATTGCCGGAGCCGGCGCAATTTATCTATTATTTAAAGGCATAAATACCATTATGAAATCTATATTTTAAATAAAGATCGTAATATAATAAAGCATACAGTTACCAGTTTATTTCCTTAAATCGGTTTTGTTTTATCTAAAATTAAAAAAGCAAGTAATGTATTTATTACTTGCTTTTTTATTTCAGTTTATACCAAAAAAAAACCTTCATCAAATAA
>DFMO01000014.1 GCA_002375695.1 Flavobacteriaceae bacterium UBA3591 | reverse complement strand
CCATATTTCAGGACAAGACATTTGAAAATGAAGAAAGGTGTTTTAATATTTCTCGTCCTCTTTGGAATTGGACTTTTGGTTCTTTTCAACCTGCCACTTGAAATTACTCATAGGACAGAGATAAAACGTGGAAATGCACTAATTGAGAATATCGAAAATTACATAAACGAAACGGGTGAATTACCAGGTTCGAACAATTGGGAAACTCTACGCTCAATCGGATTTACGGAAGACGAAATGGAGACTGCATATCCAGAAATTCGTCAAATAAATGATTCAACTTATGAATTGATATTTACAATTGGTTTTGACCCGCCTTACTTAATGTGGAACTCAAAAGAGCGTATTTGGAAAGAAGATTTCCCAACGATACCTGATGAATGGAAAAATAAAAACTAAGCACAACACAGCATATAGCTTATGGCGGGTGAACGGCTGCCAGCAAAGCTTTCGCTTCGTAGCAAGCTTTGGTTTCTGCGGACAGAAAAGTGCTCTAAAACCGCCACAAGCCATATGCAAACCGTTAGGCGCAATTTAATGAAACAAGTAATTTATATATTATTTTTGCTCAGCTTCACAGTTGTTTTGGCTCAATCTGATAGTTATAAAAAGGTTCGAATAGAGTTTCTACCTTCATTCATTTCGAGCTCATTTCTTGATATAAATTTTTCGAATTCATATGCAATCTTGAGGCTAGATACTTCTTCTAAAAGTCATAGAATACGGCTGACCGAATCAGAACAATCTAACTTAATGAAGGCTATACATTCCTTGGTTTCGGAGTCAAGACCTCCAATTGATACTGTCAAGGTTATTGGAGGAAATGGGGAACAAGAAACAATAGTTATTGACGGAAGGCTCTCTGAAGACGGAATGAGCACACGTATAATTTTAGAATGTTCAAACATTAAAGAATTTGGCAACTCTTACTCGAAATCTGAATCAGAACAATTAGCGAAAATTATATCCTTGCTCAAAACGAAATTTCCTAAAATGGCATATCTGAGAGAACTGGATGAGTATATTAAATATTAAAAAAACAGCGCCTAACAATGCCTATAGTTCATTGCTTCTGACTTTCCTTTCGGAAAGTCCTCGCAAATTTGCTATCTTCGGTTTTCGGCGGACAAATCCTCGCGGATTTATCCGCAACGAAACCATAGCCAAACACGTTCAGAGTGAACCCCTTCGGGCTCCCCTCTGAACGTATGGGGCTAAGCTCCCGTATGAGCCCAAAAAGGCTCACACGAACACTGGCTAAACGCCATTGAAACGGAGCTTAGCCCCATACGTTGTGCATAATAATACCACTCAACCGAAATCAAGTTAATTAATGAATGAAATCTAAAGAAGAAAAAGAGTACGAAGAAAGAGTTAAGCGAAGAGTTCTGATTTTAAAAGAACAGCTTGAAAATGGGAACATTCATATTTCAGAGCATCTCGCTGATGATTTCGAAAAAAGCTTACTAAGGGTTCGTTTAGATAAAAATGGCGAACCTGACTTAGATACTGTCGACGGCAGAATTAGGTCAATGGCTCTTATGGCTGAACATATGGACCATAGGCAAAAAATGAAAAGTGCAATTTCTCTTCAACAAATTCAAGAAGGTTACTTTAATAGAATAGAAGGCAATTTCAATCATTTTTATAAAATTATGATTGAAAAAAATGTTTCACCACATCAAGTCGCTAATGTGATAGCATATGGCAAACAATCAATAGAGAATTTAGATGAAGTCATAAAACCAATATTAGAAGACCTTGAAAAATTTTGGGAGTTAGTTGCTGAATCAGGTTATTTGCATCTCGAAGACGATTACGATTCAATTAAAGCTGTATTTGGAGGAGATTTATTTCCATCTAATGATGAAAATATAGCTTCAAAATGTGGAATTTATACAGATACAATAATTCTTCCTTGTCCATTTATAAGGTCAAGACATATGTTTGATATTTGGGATAAACAACAAAGAGTTTATTATCTTCTAAAGCACGCTTTAAATATTTTACAATATAAAGAACTTGCATTAACTGAACTTGATAAACCAATAGTTGCAATACTTCCAGATAAGGAAATGATGGATGAATTCGCCTATGAAAACATCTCAAAACTTGGCGAGAAAGATGCACTTTATCACGCTCAAAAAGTTTTCGGTAGAGAATTCAAAAGTATGGAAGAACTTATCGAATTCGGAAAAAGTTTAGATACTATTGAAAAAGTCACTAAGGTAATAAAAGACCCAAAACGTGTATTATTCGACACAGAATTTAAAGATTCTTTAGAACTACAAATAAAACATCAAACCGAAAGTGATTCATCTAAAGCACTTAGAACTAATAATCCTGGGATTATAGTTTCAATGATGGGATTTGGAAGAATGAGCGTATGCAATGAACTCTTAATGAAATCCTCAAAAGTTGGCGGAATACCTCTCATTGATGCACCAACCTCTTGGGAATATTTTAAATGGAAATTAGAATATGATTCAGAAAGAACTTATCCAGATAAGGATTACTCTAAACTTCATATTGTAAAAGGTCTTAATGGCCTTGATAGCTCAAAACTTCAATGGATAGGTAAAATACCACCCAAAGGTCTTATTGAACTAAGAAAAAATGGTGCAATTAACGAGATTAGAGAAATACTTCTAAAAGGAATTGACGAATTAGTAAAAGCTAATCAATTTGATTTTACAAGTACATCGCACAAAGTATTTAACAACTTGAATTATGCATTTAATCAACATCAAGAAAATATTAAAAAGCTAACAAACAAGAAATGGAAAATAGCTGGAAAAGACTTTGGTTCTTGGTTGGTAATGGGTTCTGTTGAAATTGCGTCAGCTTGCACGGGAAATATGATATATGGTTTACCATCTGCAATCCTTAGTCAAGTATTAGATGCGCCAAAACTGAAAGATTTACCAAAAACAGTTGAAAACATAAAACAAACTGAACGAGAGAAAGAACAATTAAAAAAGTCGCCTTTAGGTTTAATGTTTAAGTATAGTGAATAAAAAATTACTATGCACAACAACGTATATAGCTCATAGCTAATCAGTTGCTTAAACGAAGTTAAGGAATATTTAGAAAGTCGCCAAATTTTTAAATTTGACGATTTCTAATAAAAAATATAAATAGTAAAATTTAAAAATCTGGCTTGTGCTTAATCCGAAAATAATTTTCTAATTTGCACGCTACGAGCCATATACAAGACCGTTATATTTAATGCCTCCGAATTGAATTCAACCGAATTAATTCGGAGGCGTTTTATTTGGGTGATCGGACTTCGGACAATTTACTCGCCCGGATTTTGACTCGGATGAAACTGCTCGCAATTTCACTCAACCGAAACTCACTCAAGCGGATGTTTTTTAAGTGCTCTAAAATTTAAAAAATATTGCGGAATCATTTAAAAAACTATGCGGACTTCTACTTTTTCGGCAGATTGGCTCACTCGGGTGTGTCGGC